>NZ_OZ474906.1:0-3599132 GCF_984569085.1 Gilliamella sp. LMG 34359
GTGCCTAACGCTATTTGGCAAGATTGTATTTCTCAATTACAAGAAGTACTACCTACAACGGAATTCAATCTGTGGATTCGACCGTTGCAAGTGGAGATGGTTGAGAACAAACTCTATATTTATGCGCCAAACAGATTCGTATTAGATTGGGTTAAAAATAAATATCTAACTACAATTTCTCAATTGTTAAATAAACTGTTAGATAATGATTCATTAAAGTTATCATTGGAAGTCGGTTCAACTTTATCTGAAGAAAATAAATCCGAAATTAACCAATCTAAATCCGATATTGTACCTTCTTGGAAGACAACCAAAGAGAGTAATAATCACACTTATTATTCAGGTATTAATCATAAACATACATTCGATAGTTTTGTTGAGGGTAAATCCAATCAACTAGCAGTGGCAGCAGCTAAACAAGTCGCCGAAAATCCAGGTAAAGCTTATAATCCTCTTTTTTTATATGGTTCCACTGGTTTAGGTAAAACACATTTATTACATGCCGTTGGCAATGAAATTATGGCGGTTAAAGCTAATGCTAAAGTGGTTTATATGCATTCCGAACGTTTCGTTCAAGATATGGTAAAAGCTTTACAAAATAATGCTATTGAAGAATTTAAAAATTATTATCGCTCCGTTGATGCTCTACTTATTGATGATATCCAATTTTTTGCAAATAAAGAGCGTTCACAAGAAGAGTTTTTTCATACATTTAACGCTTTATTAGAAGGTAACCAACAAATTATCTTAACCTCTGATCGTTATCCGAAAGAAATTGATGGAGTTGAAGATCGTTTGAAGTCAAGATTCGGCTGGGGATTAACCATTGCTATTGAACCACCAGAGCTTGAAACTCGTGTTGCGATTTTAATGAAAAAAGCAGAGGGAAATAAAATAAAACTACCTGAAGAGGTCGCTTTTTTCATCGCTAAACGATTACGATCAAACGTCCGAGAATTAGAAGGTGCGCTTAATCGGGTTATTGCCAATGCCAATTTTACCGGTAAATCTATCACTATTGATTTTGTCAAAGATGCCTTGAAAGATTTGCTTGCCTTACAAGAAAAATTGATTACTATTGAAAATATCCAAAAAACAGTAGCTGAATATTATAAAATTAAAGTTTCTGACTTACTATCTAAACGTCGTTCTCGTTCTGTGGCAAGACCAAGGCAAGTTGCGATGGCGTTAGCCAAAGAGCTAACCAATAAAAGCCTTCCAGAAATTGGCGACGGTTTTGGTGGAAGAGATCATACAACAGTATTACATGCATGCCGGAAGATCGCAGAGTTAAAAGAAGAAAGCAATGATATTAAAGAGGATTATTCCAATTTAATTCGAACATTATCAACCTAAAAAAGAATTAACACTATGAAATTTATTATAGATCGTGAAAAACTTATCAAACCATTGCAACTGGTTAGTGCACCATTAGGTAGTCGCCCTACTTTGCCCATTTTAGGTAATTTATTACTACAAGTGAGTGAAAACACGCTATCCATGACGGGGACAGATCTAGAAATTGAAATGATATCTCACATTCTTTTAACCGAACCTTGTGAAGCGGGTGCAACGACTGTTCCCGCGAGAAAGTTTCTTGATATCTGTCGAAATCTTCCTAATGATGCGCAAATATCGATAAGTGTTGATGATAATCGATTAATTATTCAATCTGGTCGAAGTAAATTTTCATTAGCCACATTACCGGCTTCTGATTTTCCTAATTTAGAAAATTGGCAAAGTGATGTTGAACTTTCTATACCGCAAAAAACCATCAAACGACTTATTGATGCAGTGCAATTCTCAATGGCTAATCAGGATGTAAGATATTATTTAAATGGTATGCTATTCGAGATTGAAGATGGTTTATTAAAAACAGTTGCCACCGATGGGCATCGATTAGCGGTATGTGCTCAACCAGTTGGTCAAGACATATCTGAAACCTGTTCAGTGATTTTACCAAGAAAAGGGGTAATTGAGCTTGCCAAACTTGTGGCTGATAATGATGAACTCGTTAACATGCAAATTGGTAATAATAATTTACGCGTTAGTCTTGGCGATTTCACTTTTACCTCAAAACTCATTGATGGCAAATTTCCTGATTATAAACGTGTAATGCCACGAAATCCGGATAAACCACTGGAAGTATCATGTGAAGAACTGAGAAATGCATTATCCCGAGTTGCCATTCTTTCAAATGAAAAATTTCGAGGCATAAGATTATATGTACATAGCAATCAGATAAAGATTACGGCTAACAACCCTGAGCAAGAAGAAGCTGAAGAAGTGATTGATGTAAAATATGAATCGCAAGAGTTGGAAATTGGTTTTAATGTAACTTATTTGTTGGATATATTAAACACTTTAAAATGTGATTGTGTTCAATTATTGTTAACCGACGCCACATCAAGTGTGCAAATTGAAGATATTAACAATCAATCGGCAACTTATGTTGTTATGCCAATGCGCTTATAATTACTAACCATTTAAAACTTCCGGCTTAGGCCGGAAACTTTAGCAACATGACACTTTCTCAAATCAAAATTCATCACTTTCGAAATATTGATTATGCTGAATTATCATTATCCAATCACTTTAATTATATAGTTGGCGATAATGGTAGTGGAAAAACCAGCCTGCTTGAGGCAATTTATATGCTTGGCCATGGTCGAGCTTTTAGACATATACAATCTAATCGAATTATACAACATGAAAAACCAGAGTTAGTATTGTTTAGCCAAATTGAATCTTCACAACAAACGCGAACAATTGGTTTATCAAAAACACGCCATAACGAGAATACGATAAAAATTGATGGAGATGAAGGATTTCGCTTAACAGACTTAGCGAAGTTATTACCGATTCAACTAATTACGCCAGAAGGATTTGATTTACTTACTGGTGGGCCAAAATATCGTCGTTCTTTTATAGATTGGGGCTGTTTTCATCATTATCCTGAATTTGTATCACTTTGGAATAATTTAAAGCGTCTTTTTAAACAGCGTAATGCCTTATTAAAACAGTCATCAAACTATAACCAATTATTACCTTGGGACAAAGAGTTGGCTCCAATAGCCGAAAAGATCGGCGATCTTAGAGCCAATTATTGCCAAAATATATTTCCTCAAATTATAGAGACTTGCCATGATTTTCTCCCTGAATATCAACTAAACTGCCAATATTATCAAGGTTGGGAATATGGTACCCCTTATGCAGATATATTATATAGACAATTTGAAAGAGATAAGTTTATTAATTATACCTCGTTAGGTCCCCACAAAGCAGATCTAAAATTACGAGTAGATAATATTCCAGTAGAAGATTTATTATCTCGAGGACAGTTAAAATTAGTTATGTGCGCATTACGATTGTCTCAAGGTGAATACTTTTCAGAAAAAACGGGGCAATCCTGTATTTATTTAATTGATGACTTTGCTTCTGAGCTCGATCAAAATAAACGAAACTTATTAGCTAAACGATTAAAATCAGCCAATTCTCAAGTTTTTATTACCGCGGTTAATCAGGCGCAAATTACCCATATGATCGATGAAAATGATAAGATTTTCCACATAAATTCTGGTATAATTTCTTAAATAAAAAAATGCTATAAATAACCAAATAAGTCGAGAAATCCATGTCTAACTCTTATGATTCTTCCAGCATTAAAGTGCTTAAAGGGCTTGATGCTGTCCGAAAACGTCCAGGTATGTATATTGGTGATACTGATGATGGAACAGGACTTCACCATATGGTTTTTGAAGTGGTAGATAATGCCATTGATGAAGCATTAGCAGGTTATTGTCACCATATTGAAGTTACCATCCATCCTGATAATTCCGTTTCGGTACGAGATGATGGTCGCGGTATACCTACTGGAATTCACCAAGAAGAAGGTATTTCTGCTGCCGAAGTTATTATGACCGTTTTGCATGCTGGTGGTAAATTTGATGATAATTCTTACAAAGTATCTGGTGGTTTACATGGCGTTGGTGTTTCCGTGGTCAATGCATTATCAGATAAATTAGAATTAGTTATCTATCGTGAAGGTAAAATTCATAAGCAAATTTATCATTTAGGCGTACCTGAAGAGCCACTAAAAATCATTGGTGAAACAACTGAATCTGGAACTTATGTGCGCTTCTGGCCAAGCCCAGAAACATTCTCTAACATCGAATTTGTCTATGAGCATTTAGCCAAAAGATTGCGCGAACTATCATTCTTAAATTCTGGCGTCTCTATTAAACTTAATGATGAACGTACTGGTAAAAGTGAACACTACCACTACGAAGGTGGTATTCAAGCTTTTGTTGAATATTTAAATAAAAATAAAAACCCAATCCATCCAAAGATTTTTTATTTTAGTACTGAGAAAGATAATATTGGCGTCGAAGTTGCTTTACAATGGAACGACGGTTACCAAGAAAATATCTACTGTTTTACCAATAATATTCCTCAACGCGATGGCGGAACCCACTTAGCTGGCTTCCGTGGAGCGATGACTCGTACATTAAATAACTACATGGAAACCGAAGGCTATAGCAAAAAAGCGAAAATCAGTGCCACGGGCGATGATGCACGAGAAGGATTAATTGCGGTAGTATCAGTCAAAGTACCAGACCCTAAGTTTTCCTCACAAACCAAAGATAAATTAGTTTCATCTGAAGTTAAATCTGCAGTTGAATCAGTGATGGGTGAAAAATTAGCTGAATATTTATTAGAAAATCCATCTGATGCCAAAATTGTGGTGGGTAAAATTATTGATGCAGCCAGAGCGCGTGAGGCAGCGAGAAAAGCGCGTGAAATGACTCGTCGTAAAGGTGCATTGGATCTAGGTGGTTTACCGGGTAAACTTGCTGATTGCCAAGAAAAAGATCCGGCATTATCGGAACTTTACTTAGTGGAAGGGGACTCTGCGGGTGGCTCGGCAAAACAAGGGCGTAACCGTAGAAACCAAGCAATTTTACCGTTAAAAGGTAAGATCCTAAATGTTGAAAAAGCCCGTTTTGACAAAATGCTCTCCTCTCAAGAAGTGGCGACACTAATTACTGCTCTAGGTTGTGGTATTGGTCGAGATGAATATAATCCAGATAAAATGCGTTATCATAGCATTATCATCATGACCGATGCGGATGTTGATGGTTCGCATATTAGAACGTTATTGTTAACTTTCTTTTATCGTCAAATGCCTGAGATCATTGAACGAGGTTATGTCTATATTGCCCAACCTCCGCTTTATAAAGTTAAAAAAGGCAAACAAGAGCAATATATCAAAGATGATGATGCCATGACGCAGTTCCAAATTGCTTTGGCATTAGAAGATGCTTCATTACATGTCAATGATCATGCTCCTGCTTTAGCTGGTGAAGCTTTAGAAAAATTAATTGCCGAATATCAGAAAGTCGAAAAATTAATTTCTAAAATGGAACGCCGCTATCCAAAAGCGTTATTATCTGAATTAGTCTATCAAGATGTATTGGATGAAAATATCTTAAAAGATCAACAAAAAGCTGAAAACTGGGCTAAATCAATTGTTGAAAAATTATCTAATAAAGAACAGCATGGTAGTACCTATCTTTATAGTGCCGATTACAACGAGAAAGCAGCGTTATACATACCGGTTATTAAAGTAAGAACACACGGTGTTGATACCAATTACGCGCTAGATCAAGTATTTATTCATAGTAATGAATATCGAAATATCTGCCATTTAGGTGCACAATTGAAAGATTTACTTGAGGAAGGCGCATTTATACAACGTGGTGAGAGAAAACAGCCAGTTAATTCATTCGAGGATGCGGTTGATTGGTTAATTCGTGAATCTCGCCGAGGACTAACTATCCAACGTTATAAAGGTTTAGGTGAAATGAACCCAGAACAATTATGGGAAACCACCATGGATCCAACTAGTCGAAGGATGTTACAAGTTACCATTAAAGATGCTATTGAAGCAGATCAATTGTTTACTACCTTAATGGGTGACGAAGTTGAACCTCGTAGGTTATTTATTGAAGAAAATGCCTTAAAAGCAGCCAACTTAGACTTCTAGTAAATTAAACAAAAAAACCAGACACATGAAGTGACCCCATAAAGTTGGACACTTTGATTAAGCGGCTTGTAAGGCCTGATTTCGATATTCAACCGGAGTCAGGCCTTTTAATTTGGCTTTAATCCGTTTGGTGTTGTAGTATTCTATATATTCTTCTATTTTTTCAATCAATTCATCTGCATCTTGAAAGCATTGTCCATGATACATTTCTGATTTTAATAGACAAAAAAAGTTTTCAGCTATCGCATTATCTAAACAATTTCCTTTTCTGGACATACTTTGTTTGATGCCATTATTAGCTAGTAGCTTCTGATAATGGCAATTTCTATATTGCCAGCCTTGGTCACTATGTAGTAACGGTTTTTCATACTGTTTTAATCGTGATATCCCTTTTTGAAGCATATCTGTCACCAAGGTCAAACGTGCATTTTTAGCCACTTTATAAGCGATTACTTCTTGATTATATAAATCGATAATGGGCGATAGGTAAATTTTCTGTTCATTTACCTTAAATTCTGTGACATCCGTTACCCATTTTTCATTTGGTCTCGATGATTCAAAATCTCTTTTAAGATAATTAGCTACTGTTTTACCTGTCTCTCCACGATAAGAACGATATTTTTTAGGTCTTACTGTCGATTTGAGATTAAGCTGACCCATTAAGCGTTGTACCGTTTTATGATTGAGCTTAATGCCTTCATTTATCAACGTTAAATGAATTCGCCGATAACCATAACGCCCTTTATGTTCATGGTAAATCGATTCTATACGTTTTAACTCATTTTCATAAGCAGACGGCATTTTCAACCTATTAACATGATAATAAAAAACACTTTTTGCCAGTTTTGTTGCTGATAGCAAATGTTTTAAAGAATACTGATATTTAAGAGCTAAAACAACTAACGTTTTTTCTTTGTTTGTTGACGTTTTGCTTGCTTCAGCTCTTCGAACTTTTTTAGAACAGCATTTTCTGCTCGTAGATAAGCAATTTCCTCTTTTAATTCTTCAATTGTTTTTTCATCATCACTGTGAGTGGGTTCAATACGGGGGTGCTTCATACAGGGTCTTCCTCTGGAACGATATTCAAGCCCTCGGAAACCTTTTTTATGATATCTATCAAGCCAAACAAATAGAAGACCGGGGGAACTTAAATTAAGCATAGCACTAGTGTGCCCGAGAGACCAATTATTTGTCCACATTAATTTTAGTGCTTGTAATCTTGCTTCGGCATGACGTAAATGAGGTGTTGGTTAAAAGGCGTTATCACCATGAATCGCAACCACTTGGGACCAATATCGAATCTGACGAGCAGATATCGCATATTTTTTTGAAAGAATTTTCGATGATTCTCCTGATAAGAATTCATTAGCTATGATAATTTTTAATTCTCGACTATATTTTGACATAAAAAGACCCCCTGTAATTGGTTGTCCAACTATTGGGGGTCACTTCAAATAGCCGTGAGACGATATAGACTTCTCAATTATTTTTACCGCCAAATCCCAATAATCAAAAACAAAGTAAAGGTTATCGGCAATCTAAAATCATCCTGACCTAAAACAAGACATTATCGGTTTAAATCAGCAATTGATTACAGTTAGACGTTAATAAGAAAAACGATAACAATATAGGCCATAATACCGTAAGGTTATTAACTCGGCTGTTTAAATAGATAAATGCCATAAATACCGACTACTATTTTAGCCTGAATGACTTTTTGACCAACTTTTTGCCTGATTAAGACCGAGCCACTACTGATTATACTTTGATTTCATAAGTGACAGTTAGTTATTGGCAAACCGGTCGATTAATCTTGAGATCAGCAACAGCTTTATTCATTTGTTTAATCATATCGTTAGGGCTTTGAGCAATATACACTTTGCCTCCTGTAGCATTAGCGATACAATCTATTTTGTGCTCTCCAGCAATATCTACAATATTGATCTTTAAACGAGGTTGTTTAGCTGCTATATGATTAGCAAGGGTACAAATATTTGCTCGAGTACAGTTATCATCCCCATCACTAATTATAAGAATGTAATCATTACGTTTTACCCCATCAAGCATCTGGCTGGCTTTTTGTAACCCGCTGTAAAGCGGTGTTCCGCCACCACCAGCTCCACTTGGCGTTAATCGATTAATTTTACTTTTTAAAGCCGATCTATTTGAATAACTATAAAAAGGGGTTGTATCGGCTGCTGGGCAACCATTAAGCGCAACCAGTGAAATATTAATATTTTGCTGTATTTTATCAATACTTGAAAGTGCAACTTTTTTGCTAGTTGATAAACGAGTTGGCAAGCGCGTCATTCGTTTGTCATAATTAATTTTTTCTAGCTGAGACATACTTCTTGGATAACCATAAGTTAAATAATTGAAATATTTCCCAACTTCTAATGGCGATTCGGCTAAAGTTACCGTCATCGATAATGAATTATCGAATATTAAGGCCATTTTAGATGGATTACTATTTTTTACTAATTCTTCTTTAGTAATACAATTCGCTGGATTTTTTACTTTTGGTTTCGGTTCAGGGGTAACCGCAGGTGGTTGAGGTTCAGGAACCTGCGGCTGTGGTTTTACTTCAGGCTCTGGTTGTGGCTGAGCAACCGGTTCAGGTTCTTTTGGTAACTCAACAATCGGTTCCGGTTTTTTTTCTTCAACAGGTTGTATCTCTTCCACTGGCTTTGTAACAGCCGGTACAATTAGCGGTTCTACTTTTTTAGGCTCTTTAAAAGGATTAAAAAAGTACCATACTAATCCTAACACGGCTAATAAAAGTAGAGCTAAAATTAAGGTATACCACCATTTCCAAAAAGGTTTTGGCACTATTGCTGGTGCAACAGGAGTTTGAGGTAATATTACCGGCTCAAAGGTATCGACAATGACGGGCTCATCATTAATCACATAGACATGATCCTTGGAATGTTTGATCCTTGTTAACCAAGAAGAAACTACCGTTTTTTGTTCATCAGTTAAAGGAATTAATTTTACTGTAGTTTCAATATCATTAATCCGAGTCGTTAAAATTTGTTCAATTTTAACTTTATGAGATGCATTGCTTATATCATTGAGTAAGACAGGTTGTCCTTCAAGATTGGTGTACCAACCTAGGTACTGGTTGTTTTCAATTAACTTTGGCACAGCAAAAATTGAATAAGTCCGTGCAGTCAGGTGGGGTTTAAGTATTGAAAGCAAAGAACCATACTGTTCTAATAACTGTATCTTATTTAAGCTATTATGATCAAAAGCAATGCGCGTTATTCTTTGCATCTTTAAACTTATTCCTTATTACTAAACCGGTAGTTTGAAAAAATTACTATAATATTTTATTCACAAATAGGCTTACTAATATCCATATTTGAAACTGCACTATTCATTTGATTAATAAGCTGTGTTGGGTTTTTAGCGATGTAAACATTTCCACCTGTACTTTTGGCAACGCAATCTATTTTATGTTCACCTGCAATATCAACAATATTGATTTTAAGACGTGGTTTTTCTTTAGCAATTTTATTAGCAAGAGTACAAATATTGGCACGAGTACAATTATCCTCGCCATCACTAATAATTAAAATATAATCATCTCGATTGACGCCATCAAGTAGTTTACTTGCCTGTTTAATCCCATTGTATAATGGGGTCGCACTGTTATACTCCAACGGACTTAATCGTTTAATTTTATTTTTTAGTTTATTTCTATTTTGATAACCGTAAAATGGCGTTGTTTGTGCTGCAGGACAACTGGTTAAGGTCACAAGTGAAATATCTATGTTTTGTTGTATTTTATCAATGCTAGATAATGCCACTTCTTTACTCTTTGATAAACGATTAGGTAAACGTGTCATCCTTCTTTCATAAGCATCCGCTTCTTCTTCACTCATCGCATCAAAATTAGCATTTAAATACTTATTAATACTTGCCTGAGACTCCATTAATGTTATCGTCATTGAAGCTGAATTATCAAATATCATTACCATTTTAGGCGCGTCTTTATTATTGGTGACATTTTCTTTAGGTATACAATTTTTAACTTCCTCAACGGGTGCCGGCGCAGGTTCAGATTTAGGTTCAACAACGGGTTCAACCTCTTGCGGTACCGGCTTTATTTCTGGCTCTTTCGGTAGTTCAACTAGTGGATTTGCTACAGTTTGAGGCTCTTCAATATTTTGAACTACTATTGGTTCTGGCGTTTTTTCTTTTCCGTATGGGTAGAAGAAATACCAAAGTAAAGCAAGCAATCCAATTATAAATAATGCAAGTAGTAGCCAATACCACCATCGCCAGAATGATTTTGGCGGTGGCGGCGGTGTTACAGGAGATTTAGGTAAAATAGGTTCTTCTAAAGTATTTACAATAACAGGTTCATCATTGATCACATAAATGCTATTACCTAAACTTTTAATTCTTGGTAACCAACTGGATATTAAAGCCTGTTCCTCGTTGGTTAAAGACATCGATTTAATCGCTAATTCAATATCATTAATGCGAGTATGCAAGGTTTTTTCTATCTGCTGTTTATGCTCTTCGTTTTCAATATTATTAAGTAAAATAGGTTGCCCTTCAAGGTGACTATACCAACCAATATATTGATTATTATCAATTAACTTAGGTTGTCCTAAAATTGAAAAGGTTCGTTCTGTTAAATTTTTTCTTAGCAATGCTAACAAAGAATTATATTGTTCTAATAAAGAGAGCTTATTAGAATCTCCATTATCAAATATAATTCTTGCTATTCGCTGCATTGTTTCTGTATTTCCCTATGTTTAACTAAATCTGTTATTTAATTCAACAATCAGATTATCTTTAAATATTCAAAGCTTTCTGTAGCTGTTGAAGTTTTTTATTTAACTTATCTAACTCAACTTGTTTTTCCATGTCAGACGCATTTGAATTGTTAACTTTATTCATCTGCTGTTCAATGTCTTTAACTTGAGCTTGTAAATCATCACGATTTTTTGCTTTATCTTTGACTTCTTTGGTGAGCTTGGTTAATTCAGTTTTTAATTTTTGCAACTGAGCTTGTTTTTGTTTTACACTCAGTGACGTTGAGTTTTTCTGTTTCTCAATGGTTGCATAAATTTCTCGGAACTGTGCATTAGCTCGTTTTTCGTCCGCTAATATCTGTTCTTTTTTATCAATACGCGCTTGATAATTTCCAGAATAGTTACAGCTAATTTTATCCATAATACCGATATTGGTATTGGTTGGATCACATTGTTCTGGCGTTGTTGTACAACCGGTTAATAAAACCAGTGGGCTGAGTAACAAAATAAGGGATATCTTCTTCATATTAGCTTACCTTCACTGCTGAACGTTGTTGAGAAACAAGATTGACTTGCTTTTCAAGCACGGCAATTTGTTTGTGTAATTGGTTAATTTGTTTATCAAGTTTTGAAACATTTACCCCTGATTGTTTTTCTTGAGCCGCAATTGAAACCCAATCTTTTTCGACTTTTTGCATACGGGATAATTTATCTTTCAAATAAGCAATATTGGCATCAATTTGGGTTAACTCATTCTTAGCTTGCGTTTGATTCACCGTTTGCGACTTAATCTGTTTATTTAAAGTCTTAAGTGTCGCTAAATTTTTATCTAATACTGCTTTAGCTGTTTCGGTTACCGCTTGAACCTCATAGGTATTTTGCTGAACATCTTGAATATAAGCGTCAAGTCGCATTTCAGCATCGGCAAATTCAGCACGTTTAGTATCAAGATAGTAATTTGCTCCCATCAATACGCCACAACCGACAGCGGCAGAAGCAAGACATGTGCCAGTTTTACCCCCCAATAATACACAGCCAATACCGCCTATTCCAGCACCTACAGCACAAGATTGCCATGCTGATTTACTAAAAAATTTGGCACTATTACTTTTAGTTAAGGTAGGATCGACATCCTTAGAACTTGCGCCACCAGAATTTTGACAACCAGTTAAAATCATCGAGATACATAGGGTTATCGTTACTATAATTTTATTCATTATTTTCTTCCTTTTATTTCATTACATGTTTCAAGCCATAGATTACGTTCTATCTTTCCTGATTCAATATATTGATTTATATGTTTAAAATAGAGTTTTAAATAATCACTCATATTTGCTTTACCACTATTTTCTAATATAAATAGGGTAGGTTTAGATTGCTGATTAATCGTTTCCTTTTCATAATTTGTTGCCGTATTTACAATCGTATCCGAATAGTATTTTAATATAAAATCACGCGCCGATTTAGATTCATCGAGAACATTTTTTAAATTAGTGAGTTTTGCTTTAGAACACATATTTTCATCATCTAAAGAATCTGTTTCATTTGGATCACAGATTTCTTCGCTCATGGTTTGATACAAATTATTATTGTATTCAAATTTACCATTCAAATCGGATACATTAGCACATAAAAAAGCACCTAATTGTAAAGCAGATTGGATGGAACGATCTCTTTGCTCATCTCGGGCTTGATTAGCACTGCGTAAAAGCGCATTAAGTTGGTTCAATTCTTTCTTGGTTTTTTCATCATCTACTTGTTGGGTGATTTTCTCAAGTTCACTAACAACATTATCGTTTTTTGACACACCGGCTTCATTACCTAACTCCTGCCACTCTTTATCCAACTGTTTTACCAGATCATTCGACCGGATAACTTCACTGGTATAAACTAAGCGAAAACCAACATCTTTGCTTTTATAAACACTTTGCCCATCATAATAGGGTTTTTCGGTTCTAAATGCTGTTGTCATTGATGATTCAGGTGTTAAATAACTACCGCCACGAACAATTATACCGCCTTGTTGACCATGATAGCGATCAAGCTTATTCATTCTAAATGAATCAAACATCATTTCACTAGCATTTCCTAAAATATCATAAATATCAAGAGGATTTGCTTCTAATCGTCCAATTAGCTGTAATTTACCATTTGCAGATTTTGCGCCAGAAAACCAAGCATAATTTTCTAAATTATTTTTCATAGGAAATCTTAATTCACGAAATTCTGATTCGGTAACTTTCGAGCCACCTCGGGCAGCATATTCCCACTCATTATTATTCGGTAAGCGAACATAGCCTTTAGGTAAATCATTTGGTTTAACTTTTGCTTGCTTGAGTAACCATTGATTATATTTGTCAGTGAAAGCGACAGCATCAAACCAACTAATATCAGTGATTGGAAAAGCCAGATTTGCTTTAGCCGTTGGGCACTTATCATTCATAACGGCTTGATATTGAAGTAGAGTAATTTCATATTTACCAATCAGATAATATCTCTCTTTCCCAGCATCTGAAAAACTGCCCGATATATAATTAGGGGTAGCATACTCGGCGAAACCAAGTTCTTTATTATTACTACCTAAAACAATCTTAACATCATCAAGTGGTTTACGTGTTGGAGTAAAGACTTTTTTCATCACCAAACTGCCTTCGCATGGCATGGGTAGAATAACGTCATCATTTGCCGGTTTTGGATTATAAAATTTACTATCCCATGGCTCAGCATGACTTAAGCCAGGAATTAAACCAAGTACAATTAGCCAGAGAGCAGATCGACTATTACGCTTCACGTAAGCTTTCTGCGGGTTGAATTTTGACTGCACCTCGTCCTCCTATCGCAACAACAACAAATGATATAAATAAGGTTAATATAAATGCGATAATAAAATGATAAAATTGTAATTGACTAACAATCGGTTGTGAAACTAAATTTTTACCTAAAACCAGATTAAATGCACAATTACCTAATAAAAAAAGTAGGCATGACACGAGAAAAGCCAAACAACTTAATGCCATCGCCTGAGTAAGCAAATAAACCATCACTTCCTTAGACTTAAATCCAATAAGCCGCATAAAAGCAATATCTTTGCGTTTTCGTTCAATATTAGATAAGAATGAACCACTAAAGGATAATATACAACCAAAAATTGCTGTAATGGCGATCACACCGAAAATAAAGCTCAGTACTCTATCAATAGCTTGCATATTTTCAATCGCCATTGCTTGTGTGCGAGTTTCAATATTTTTCTCTCGTAACTTTAAGGCTAAGGGGGCAACATCATCCAGAGATTTAGCATAAATTCGCGCTCTAGCAAATGAATCAGGATAGGTAGAATTAGCTAAACCAGTTCCAGTTGGAAAAGTTTCACTTTGATAACCATCATAGAAATGTTCCATTTCAATCAAAAGGTCTAAACTGATAAAACCAGCGGCTCGACTATAATAAACTTCAGGAATAATGCCAATAACCTCTAATTCTGTTATCCCTTTTTCCAGCTTGCCATCTAATTGCCTAGTCATAACCATCTTGATGCGGCTACCGGTTTTTATTTGCATTTTTTCAGCGGCTAATGAACTCAATAAAACTTGATTTTTTTGGTTTATTAATGGCATATCCTTGGTTATAGGATCACCTTTTGAAGTGGGAATAACTTCAGCATTATTAACAAAATGTCCTGAATCTTTAAGCATATCCGCTTGGGTGTTTAAAGAACGAGTAAGAGGAATAACAAATGCGGTTTCCGGCTGATTTTTAATCCAATCCAACATTTGTTGATCAAATTGTAAATTACCGACAATTTTTATTTCTAAATTTTGTGGATCATTAAGTAATTGATGACGCAGTTGAGCAACAACACCATATTTTAAACTAAACAATAGTAACAAAGGGGTAATAACCGATATTACCGCGGCAATTATACAAAATGATACTTTCTTGTCATAGCATAAATCGGCCAATGATAATCGAGTAATGAATCCCCATTTTGCTGTTACTTTATCCATCTCTTATACCTTACTCTATAACGGTAGAAATTCTGATGACTGGGTTGAAGTTAATTTTGCCGATAACGTGAACAACCCTTTACTTTCAATGCGTTGCCAATCATGAGTGACAATCATCGCGGCAATATTATCTTGTTGAGCTTGTTCTATGATTAAATCAAATAACAAATTAGCATTATAAGGATCAAGCGCAGAGGTTGGTTCGTCGGCTAACAGTAACGCAGGTTTATGAATAATCGAGCGTATGAAAGATGCTCGTTGTCTTTCCCCTATTGAGAGCTGTTTTGGGTATTTATTTAATAAATGAGCAATATTAAGTTTATTGACTAAATAATCAAATCGTTGGGAATCAATATTTTTTTGTAATAATTTAGCTGATAATAAAATATTATTCTTAATATTTAAAAACGGCAACAATCCACCCGTTTGTAACATAAACCCCAAATATTGCGCTCGAATATTGGCCAATTGGTTGATATTGTTTTGATTAATCACATTAGCAATATCATAAGTTTGATTATCAACCATCAGATCATAACGAGCGACTTCATCTGGCTTAAGAATCAAGCCTATCATTTCAAGTAAAGTACTTTTACCGCAACCACTATCACCCTTAATAACAACCACTTGCCCGGCTTTCACCAAAAGTTCTGGTAAACAAACTCTAAAAAAAGATTTACCTATCGGTCTAGAAATCACCAAATTATTTATAGTTAACATATCTTATGGCAACATTTCTAATGGTATAGGATAAACATTTTCTCGAGGATCACTACCTTCAGATAATGAGATCCAACGATCAACATCAGCGTTACATTTTTGATAATATCGTACTTTACTATTTAAATTACGAATGAATTTTTCTTGTTCAATTCCACTCATGCTTTTCCATGTTTCTTGATCCAGACCAGTTACATCACTTTTATAGGGAATATTATTTAAATATTCACCCAGTAAACCTAAATCAGCAATTTTGGTGACAGAATCGGATTTTAATTTGCTTGGATCTTGCCCCATCGCGGCAGCAACTGAACGTAATTGTGAAAACATATCATCAGCAGAAATCAAGCCATCGTTAGCGGCATTAGCGATTTTAGTCACAATATCGCTTAAATCACTTAATTGTGATTTAGTTAATAAAATTCGCGGTTCTGCGGTTGGTATAGTCGGTTTGATAAAGTCTTTATCCGCAATCCATGCTTTAAACACTGACGGCGCTTTAGTTCCTTTGGTATCACCTAAATAAGCCAGCTGCATTGCTTTACTTAGTAGCAAAGCATCATTTAACATATTAGAGTTATTATCATCTTTAGCATTAAGCGCATTGCCAACAGAAGATTCGCCTTTATAGGCTAATTTAACCTGCTCAGATAATGCTTGGGCTAATAAATCGACTTTTTTACCAAATTCATTCACATCACCAGCATCAACAGGATAATAGAGTGATTTATGAATAAAATCGTTATAAGTCAGATCAGAATATTGGCTTGCAGCCACCTGATGATCTTTTTCTCCACTAGGTGTTTTTAAATGTAGCGCATAAATTGCCACACCTTTATGTTGTGCTTCCAGTCGCAATTGGGCCGCATCCATACCAGTGCTTGAGAGTTTATCATCACCAGGAATAGCGCTGGCATCAGTGATTAAAATCATATAACGAGCACCGAAACTATTCCAATTAATATCATTCAATGCTTGTGCAACGCCCGCATAAGAATCTTCAGCATAATAAGCGGTTGAGACAGAGGCTTGTTTTAGCGAGGCACTAAGTTTTTTGAACTCATCTTTATTTTTGACTTGATTAGGATCAGCAAACACCTTACTGACGAATTCCAATTTATCCGACGCTTTTAAGCTTGAGCGAAAGGAGACCAAACCAAATTTAACTTGATCTTGTAAATGCTCTTTTTCAATACGCTGATAAACTCGTTCAATCGCCTCTTTTGTTCTGGAAATATAAGGATCCATAGAGATAGTTGAATCAATAACAAATACAATTGCCGCCTTAAACGGAGCGACTTGATTAGTATTGTCATCAGAAGATGAAGATGAAGTTGAAGTTGATGGTTGGTTATTTTTGTTAATGATAGTCTGTTGTTTACTAACCGAAGCAACCTCGAGAATTCGTTCGTAAAAACCTTGACCATTCATTACCTCTTCACCTTGTAAAATCGGTAATAAATAAAAATTACTTTTGAAATCAACAAATTCCTTCGGTTCTTGTGCCAAAATTTGCGCAGAAGGTTTATTCTCTTTTAACGCATCTCGAATCGGTTTTAATAAAGTTTCCGGTTTGTCTGCATCAACAATTGAAGATAATGAGGCTTTATCTTTAAAAAATAACAGAGGATCACGATCAACGGGATTAGTGAACACTAAAGTCAACTGCATATTCCAAGCAATCGCACATGAATTGTTAATCCAACCAACCGTTTTACCATAAGAATCCGGCCCCACATTCAACCACTCTTGATTACTTTCATTTTTACGTTCATAAACATAATAACGAGAAAAAGCTGGTACAGGTTGACCAGTGGCGTCATTAATATTCTTTTTCAGCTCACAAGTCGGCGTGCTAAGAACTCGTTGGTAAAGTGTTGTTTTTCCCGCTTGCTTTAATGGCTCTAAAGCCGAACTAACCAAAGGTAAGCAAGTAAGGCTAAATCCGATAAGCAATGTTGACAGTACTGTTTTTTTCATACCCACACCTTTTTATTTTTGCAATTCAACCAAACGTTCTTTAGCTAAAGCATTATTAGGGTCATTGTTTAATGATGTTTCATACCAATAAATAGCGGTTCCTTTATCAACCTTAAAACACCGATTATCTTGATAAAATTTTTCATCGTACTCTTTAGCATAAAGCAAGGCTATTTTAGCATTCAACATAGATTGATTTGCATATAAACGCTGAGCAATATCACATTTATTAGCCTGTTTTGCTTGATTTATTACCTCAATTAACGCATCCGTGTCAGGTTTCGACTGTAAACATTGTTGAATAAAGGATAAATCATCACTGGTTGCATTGCTTACATTACATTGGCTATTGGTTTGTGTGGTCGCAATAAGTGGATTGTTATCTTTAGAGAATAAGAAGTACCATACAGCGCCACCAATTCCAGCTAAAATCAGCAATATTATCAAAATTAGGATAAATGTCCCCAATTTGCTTTTTGATTTAGTTGGTTCTGGAGTCGAAACCACTTCTTGGACAATTGCTGGTTCTGGCGCAGCTTCTCTGTCAATTTCAGGCTGATTTTCTGCTTCAATTGTCGCTTCTTCTGGTTCTGGAGATTTAGAGTCATCAGGTTTATTAAGATTAGCAGCCTCTTGAGCTGGCTGTGATCTATTTTGTTCAATTTCATCAGGTACAGTTTCGGTATTTAAAGCAGCTGAAGGGAATACATTATCCGCAATATTTACCACACCTCGGTCTTTATTGTTGTCATTCTGTCTATCGCGAATTTCAATAAGGAATCTAACCTGTGTTCCTTGAATTATTAAGGAATCAACTAACCATTCCTCAACTAGACCACTTAATTGTTGATTATCTACTGACAGATTAGTTAATGTATGCCAATGCTTTTCCGGTCCCCATTGATTGAGACCTAATAAATAATAACCATCCTGATTACGTTGAATAAGTATATCAATATCAGCACTACCACTCCATTTTTGCGCTAAAAATTTAGCAATACCAGGTTTATAGCCTTCTAATTCGATTCTTAATGCCATGATATCCTCTATTTCACCATTGTGATTTTACCAATATGTGTTGATAAACGTTGCATAATGTAAGGTAGCGTTATGGCTACCTTATTTTTATTAATACTATTAATGATTGTCCATTTACTCTATTGACAAGCCATTATTCTATTTTTGATTGCTTAAATACCGTTAAAACCTCACCAAGTCGAGCGTTTTGTTCTTGACTTATTTCACGACCAGCATGATGACCAACATTTTCTTGAGCAAGCATAGCAAATGCAATAAACCAATCAAATATTGCAAATTGAGAATAACTTTTAGTCTTATCATCAAGCACCGGGAGTGGATGTGATAATTGATTTGAGAAATCACTCACAGGTGAAGAAAATATAGGCTTACCTTGATTAACTCGGCTTGCAGGTATTTCACTTGCTTGCCCAGAGATAAAACCAAGCCATGCAATAAAGTCGGTCAACAACAGATGAATTGAGCTAATTTGTCGAGACTCAAGATCATCACGTTTACTACCGGTATTTTCATTATCTAAAATTTTCTGAGTTAAACTTGCTTCAATTTTTAAACGATTGGCGGCAGTAATCAACTCTTCAACGATGAAAGAGAGTGATTTTTGTTCAAGTCCAAAAAATTGTAAAATATGCTTATCTAATACAATATTTCTTAAATGTTCCAGCCATGCGCTAAATATATTTTTGGCAAATTTTGATTCAGTAGGTAAGGTTGCTACCACTTTAGGTTCTAAAGGTGAGCTTGAATCAGGAAAAAGTTCAAATTCAGTATTTAAACCAAAATCGTTTGATGAGTTATCTACTACCTCATCACTATTGCTAGCATCATTACTCAAATGGCTAGAATGATAAAGCGCCCGAATAGTTTGATCTGGTAACTCTAAAACTTTCAGTAATTCACCTAATAATAACGCTTTTCCTTGTAGTTCTTTAACAACGCCACTAATAACTTGTTTTTTCTTACCAAGTTCTTCATCACTACCGGCTTGATACCATGTATCAAAACGCATATTGATAATATAATCGATTTTCTCATTAAGTTGCTCAACAATCCGTTGTTGCTTAACTTCCGTTATCGCGACTTGTTCTAAATAGTGGCTTATTCGACCTATCCCACCATCATTTAATTTCAACATCGCATCCCAAGCTTGATCTGGAGTATTGACATACTCTTTGATATCAGAATTTTCAACAAATGTCTTTTTCAACACTGACATTTCTTGTTGATAATTATCATTGTAAGATAATTCAAGGTTTGCCTTAGCATCGACATTTAAAAACGGCACATCAAATCCTGGTTTACGCACCAAAAATACGTTATTAAATTTACCATTATTTGACCAATTGGATAACCAATCATAACTACCAAATCGCTCTAAAATAGTTTGCTGTAATAAACCACCTTTACCCCAAGTATTGCTCAGGTTATCTTCTGATTGATGCAACGATGCTCCGATTCGTTTATCAAACATGGTAATCGCCCACAGCAATCCCGCTTTTTTGGTTGCTCTCTTTTCGGCAGTTTCACCTTGTGTTTTATCAATCCAACGTTCTAACACTGGGCCAACGTCATTCACATCAGATTGTTTATCGGATGGAGTACAAACAACAAGAACATTCATCTCTTGGCTATCGGTGTATTTTTCAAATAGATAAGCGACTTTTCCTCGCAATAACAGCTGAGCAATCGGATTACCTTCTTTAACATCAGAGATAGAAATTAAATTTAATCGACCACGATATCCCGGAAAATCAAGCAGATCGACCTTCTCAAAAGTAGGAACACGAGTTTGATTTACTAATGGGAAGATTAATTCTGCTGTTAAAAAAGCCAATTGAGCTAATGATATTGAGGTTGGTACACCGTTTACGGGGGTAACCGATACCGATGAATCCTTTTCAGTATTTAACCTTTCAAGCATATCCACATTCATGATGCTATCAATTTGTGACTTTTTACCATCATTTTCCTTCACTAATACTGAAAGTGGTGCATAAACCGTATTAACATGATTTAAGCTTGACAAGGTTGTGGCTAATTGCACATAAATTGCGGTGAGTTCATTAATACCTCCCCACAAAACAGAAAATAATATACCGCGATCAACAGTAGCAAGATAAGGTAGTAAAGATACTGCTTTTTCCCAGTACCCGCCTTTTAATCCTTCCAGTGAATTACCAAAGTTTTCCGATAAATAATCATAAAGATCCACGATATCATCTTCAGTTATACCTCCAGTATAATCGACTTGTTTTTTACTTTCAGCACGGGCAATAAGTTGATTTAATTCCGAAAACTCAATCTTATTCACCACTTTTTGTTGATCAAAATCTTTAAAATAGGCATTAATTAGAATTTTAACAATTTCGATTTCTTGAAAGAGTTTTAGTTCGAGTGGGTAGTTAGCAATGCCTCCTTTAGCAGTTCGGCTAAATCGGGTAACGAGTCCTGTTGCTTCTTTACCACCGCCAACCGGGTTAACGTGATCAATAAAATCTAAGGTTTGATTATCAACCACGGTTTCAAGTTTACCATTCTCACCTGCGGCTAACGCTGAGATAAGATAGGATTTACCAGCTTGCGATAATCCAAAAAAGCCTACTGCAACCGATTTAGTTGCCACATCTCCCAATCGTTTAGCGCTATTACGCAACCGGCGTAGATCAAGAATTAAATTATCAGCCTCACTATTCAAACGCTTTGATGAATCTCGGGTTTGTTGCACCCAATCAATTGCCTGTTCTGATGCCTGATAAACCTGTTCCCAAGATTGAGGAAGTTGTTCGTTTAAATTTTTCATCGTTTTATCATTCCACTATCAAGCCAATATTGTGTGCTAATTAAACCTGAATTTACCATTGTGTTTAAATTAAGCTTTATATCTTTGGTTTTATCGCAAGTACGTCCATCTGAAGCTTTGACATCTTTAATATAGAAATTCTCAACCGTTTTTTGGCGATTTTTGATGCCTAAAGTTACCTCTAAAACCGCCCCATCGGCACTCAACCTTTTAGCTACTTCACTATTTTCAATCGTTAAAATATAAATTGGTGATGCCGGCCAACGATCGATCTCTAGCTGTTTAAAACCAAGCCTCGTTGTGCCTCGGATTTCAAAAGAGAGATCAGGAAAATCATAGTCAGGATCATCTAAATCAATGTCTCGATAATAAATATTTTCTTGCTTTATCATATTTAGATTATCTAGCAAACCAATGTATTTGACCGTTGAATACAAATCCATATTGGCTGATCTAAAATAGAAATTGGCTAATCTTAAGTTTTTACTTAGAAAACATAACATCGCACCTACAGCCGCCGTTGTTTTTGGATCATCAATACGTTCTTGTTTATGGAATGGATACCATCCCCCTGTATAATAACCATGCAATGGTAAAATACGTCCTGCAGGTATTGATAATCGTGAACGGAAGTAGCTTTGTACTCCAGGTAATCGCGAAGGACGACCAGTTAATAACAGTACATCACATTGATAACAGCTAATAATTTCAGATAACGCATCAAACGTTTTGCAAATATTGTAATAATCTCCACGGATAAATAAGTAGTGAATACGTTTAAGGTTAATCTCAACATTTAAATCAAGAACCGAAAATTCAGGATTATTTAATGTCCGACTAATAGGTTCATTGATAAAATTGAGGACATTAGCTGTCATCATATTATTCTGTAGTAATTCACCAAAAGTCAGATTATAAACATGTTGCTCTGCATGTAATGGATCATAAAGCTCATAGAGTTTTAATACATGCAAGCCTACTGGTGTAAACAGCTGTAAAGTTAATTGTTGACGCAATACCGCATCTTGTATTGATACCTGTTGCGAACCAATAATGGTGGATAAAATCGGATTAGGATCGGCAAGCCCCGCTTGTTTTAGTCCATTAATTAATGAAGATAAAACGGTATCTTGAATAATATCAAGTAGAATATCATCACCAGCGACTTTAAACCCATCGCGAAAACGTTGTGTAGGCACAAGATAAGCATTACTACCACTAAGTTGTTTATTGGTGCCATAATCAAGTTCATAATCATTAATGACTAAATCAGTGGTACCTCCGCCAATATCGACGGTAGCAATCGTTAGTTTTTGTTTATTATTTTTATCTGGTCGTACCATTGAAGCAATAAACTCTTCTGATCGGCCATTGTAATTGTTTTGCGTCTCATTAAAGAGATAAACTACTTGACCACAGGTTGCTTCATCCCACTGGATATAAACTTCAGGAATATTTGGCCAAATACTTTTTAACTGATTAGGGTTATCAAAATCGATATCGTCATCAGAACTATCCCAACCTAAGCTTTTCCAAACCAAGCCAATAGCTTGATAAACACAGCTTTTAAAAATAGCTTGTTCTGGTTTTGGCATTGCTGGAGGGATGGTAAGAATAATTGAACGTAAATTACGCGGTGTTCTTGCATGTTCAAGTTTATTACGTTGAGCAACACTATTAATTTGCATCAATGCATGCATTAATACTTCACATAGCATAAATGTCATTAATGAGCTACGTGAATATTTGGGATGGAAAACTGGCATTTTTCGATCATATTCCTCCTCAATGTCATTCCTGAGGATATGCAAAGCTTCACCATACTCATTGATTAAACTAGAAAAGGGTTCAGCCGTTGCGAAGGGTTCATGGTCACTCTTGACATAATGAGAATTAAATCGCCAACCTTGCTCATACTTCTCCTGATCCCACAAATAGCGTTTCGGGCTTGAAAGACCAGTTGCGCCTTCATTTCCTTCACGACGACTCGCTAAGCGACTCGCTTCTTTGCCAACACGAACAATACTTGGCCAGCGGAAAGTATCACGTCGCCCACTTTGCAGAGAAAAGTGCTCTTTACCAAAAAAGGTTTGTGCAAATTCTACTCGACTTTCAAACGGTTCATTATAGATATGTTCAGGTTGAGTTAAATCACGAATTTCAAGTTCATAACGACGATTCAAGCTATCTTTATCTTGTACATGGTCTTCAATTAAGATGCCACATGTTCTTGAATTACCAACATCTAAAATCATATCAACCGGAATGGATTTAACCACATCATCGCGATTATTAGAGACAATTTTAATTTTTGGTAACTGCAATGAATCGGCAAGCAAATTAAGAACATTTAAATAATGACCATAATAAGCTTTATTACCTATTTCTAGATCTATATCATCTTTATGAATTTTTAATCGTTCTGGTTGCGGCGCTAACTCCTGAAATAGATCAATTAACCAACTGGTGATCCACTTTTGCTCTAAATACCAGGAAACGTGATCTGAACGATGAGCTAAGCTAAATACAGCCCCAGTTTTAACATCATTATCAGTCGGAGCCAAATAAGCCACATCCTGCATATTGGTGAAAATTTTGGTATCAAAGGCAAAGGTAATACGATGTGTATTGCCATCTGGATCTTCACCCTCGGGAATACTTACAATTCGAACACGACTCCAGTTATGTGGACCTTTATCAAAGCGCTCAGGCGGTATGGATCTTAAAACTGGCACCGGCAACCAAATACCATCAAATAGTTTTAATGATTGGTCGACACCAATCTCTTGAGTTGGTGTGACCGCAAAAGAGAGATTATCCGGCGCAAAAAATTTACCACTATCGACATCTTCAATTAGCCTAACTAGTGCTCCGCTTTCTGATGGATTAATAAAACAACCATTAACTTTACTACGCCATTGATTATCTTTCCAATCTATTTTTAATGCAAAATCAAGAAATTGAATACCACTATTCATGATAAGAGTAACTTCTTGACCATAGTTGCGTATTTCTGGAAGCATATACAACCCTATTGTTTTTTCATCGTAATTGGGAACGAAGTCCCGTTATCATACATTCCCTGACAATCAGCTTGATTATTTTTGCCTGGTTTGCACTGAATACTTGGTAATTTATATTTAGTATTATCACTGCAGATAGCTTCGTTATTACCGGCAATATTTAAATTGCCATTTTGGATGCCGCTACCGACATTACCAGTACATTTAACGCCATCACTGCGAGTAAGCGTCACGTCACCATTACCTTGATTAAAGTTATAACTTAATTGTAATGGTTTCCCCGTTGCTTTATCTTGAATACCTGCACCAACAGACCATTGACCGTTTAAGAAGTTTGTTGAGCCTTGTTTTAATACATCCGCCGGTAAAGTTAAATGGTTGGATTGGGCGGTATTAGCACCATTGCCTTGATCTGTATTGTTAGCGTCAGGATTACTGGCTAAATCAGGTGTAGGAGGTACCATTTGACTATTTTTGTCATCTGTATTCTGCACGTTTTGTTTGTCTTTATCCTCAGGTGTACTAAGATTATTTGGGTTATCACCGTTATCTTTCTTATCCCCTTGATCGCCGTTATTACCTTTATCATCGGGAGTATTTACCTCTGGAGGGCTAAGTTGATCATCTTGCGGATTGGCACTATTTTCCACGCCTTCATCCGGTGTTGATGGTATAGCTGGAGTGTCAACTTGAGCCGAATTAGTTGGGGTATCATCGCCGGCAACTGTTCCATTAGGCGCAACGCCATTAACCACACCCACAGGTTTATTATCTATAATAACCTCTTTAGGTTTCAGCTCTGGAGCGTTGATATCTAACTTATCATCTTGGTTATCAGTTGCTACAGGAAGATTAACATTACCATCTAATGATAGATTTGGATTAAAAGACAAACTTGGTTTAAACCAACAACCTTTCAACCAGAATATAGCTAGCAGTAATAATAATAGTGGTAATAATCCTAATAACCAGATCCACCATCGCTTCCACCAAGGTTTGCTAACGACAGCGGGCACCTCTTGAACAGGAGGTGGAGCAACTACTTCTGGTTGTGGCGTTGGATTTCTAACTGGTTCTAAACAATAAAATGGCGAGGTCGCTTGTGGTGTTTGGGGATTAATAAATCCCCAAAAAGTAATAACCGGTTTACCATTAACAATATAGACAAACTGATTACTAGGAAAACGTAATGTCATTAAATTAGGTTCAAGACTATCTGAACTCTGTTTTGGATCGTAAATGAGGCGACTAAAAAGCAGTTGATCACCTTCTAGATTAGGATTTTGGGATAATTTTTTGCCTAATTCGATAACTTTGTTTTCAAATTCCTTGAGCAAAATTAGAGCGGATTCTTGTTCTGATTCACTTGCCGATGTCCATGGAATAATATCATATTCCCCATCAGGTAAGTCTGAATCGAAAGGAATATACCAATCAACAAGATTGCCCTGATCATTACGTTGTGGGATAGCTAAACAATCAGAGTATTGACGGCCTAATTTGACTCGGAACATTTCACGAATTTGCGAAGCGACCAGATAAGCCACTTTGCCATCATGCCCGAGCATTTTAAAATCTTTTATATCACCACTTCGAAGTAATGTGTTTGCCATATATTTCCTGATATTCCTTGAAATTACTTATATTTTTTATAATTATTTTTTAATAAAATCAATTCTATCAGAAATATTAACCAGTTGTCATTGCGTCCCTAAAGATAAAATGATTTTTTTGTCATTTATAATTCAAAAAAAATCATTTAAGTGACAATTAATCAAATTGTTAAATCAGTTGCAAAACATTTATCATCATGAAATTTAATGATAGATTTGTCAAACTAGACCTCAAAGCCCCTGTTCTTCATTTTTTTTTCGATATTTCTTTTAAAAATTCTTCATCAGTTAGCACACGGAGTGGTTGCATATCACTTTCGCCTTTTATAACCAAAGAGGGATCTGAACGTAAACATGCGCCACCATAATGACCTCCAACAGTAAAAGTACAAAGTTGCAAATAACGATCATCAACTTTGGGTAAACACCACAGTTCTTGATAAATATTTTCTTGTTTTGCGAATCGACCAACCGTTTTATCCAAAACTTGTTCATGACTACCAACTAACTCAATATCACTACCACGACGCCCGGCAATCGGCTTAATGGCATAACCTTTTTTGATTAAGTTGTCATTGAGTTCAAATGTAGATTCCAGCAAATAACGATGGTTTGGAAATAGCGACCATAATACAGGTAAAATAGCTTTGTTACTTGGGATGACCGTCCATAAAGGCTCAAAAACCGAAACTTCAGGTCGCAGTAATACATCAATTAATCTAACCGCATTTTCAGGATGCCATGTTCGGATCGGTAATCCAGCGGTTTGCGCCTCACTTTCTTGGCGTAGTTGTTCAAGTACAGTTTCCCATGCCCAAGTTTTCCAAACACAGGTAACTTGACGATCTTCATCATCAACTAAACGCCCTCTTTTATCCCATCTAAGTCCTGTTAGTCCGCGTAAGATTTTGCTTTTAAATCCAGCTTGCGTTAGGGCTTTTTGCATAAATAATGCGTGATAATTTTCCTCGCTGTCATTATCTTGCATAATGTGGATAAACGCTTTGGCGTCGCTATGCTTCCAACAGTTAGCCAATGCATTAAGCAATCCTGCACTCGGGTTTACGCCAACATTTAATTCAGCTTGTATGGCCCAATTTTCCAAAATTTTGCCGGCTTCGGTATGACATGATGCCGAATCAGCATTATACTCATAAACTTTAAAACCTCGTTCATCCATACAAAAATCTAATCGGCCGGTGATCATTTGATAACGACGTTGTTGCCAAGATAATCTAAGTCTTGGCCAAAGGATTTCCGGTATATTGAAATTACATAACAAATTATCATCTTTTAACACTTTATCTGTCGCATGCAAATACATTAAATGGAGCTCGTTTGTGGCACGAATAAGCTCTTGTTCCGCACTTTCAGAAATAGTGAAATAGCGATACTGATCATCATGACTAATGGCATGACCAGTTGCTGACACATAAGCACTTTCTAAAGGATCGTTTTCATCTAGCCATTTACCATCAAATTGACCATGGTTTTTAATATGTACGCTATGGATATCAAGTAAGTGCTTATCTGCATTAGGTTGCGGTAAACTGTGAAGTGTATCGTCT
Source organism: Gilliamella sp. LMG 34359 (assembly GCF_984569085.1). Classification (NCBI taxonomy): domain Bacteria; kingdom Pseudomonadati; phylum Pseudomonadota; class Gammaproteobacteria; order Orbales; family Orbaceae; genus Gilliamella; species Gilliamella sp. LMG 34359. Next base: position 27,559 of record NZ_OZ474906.1, read on the forward strand.
GTTTGAATCATCCAACCTAAAATTTTAGTATCATCAAAAGTATCATGTAAATAATAACCCTCATCAGATACCGTCATAGCTAACTCGCGCGTCCATTGTTGACCAATAGGAAGTCGCGTATGAATAACATTTTGTTCGGCAATTCGAATTTTGTTGTCAAAAACTTCGGTGATAATAGCCACATGACCAGTTCTATCAAACATACCGCCGTCATCCCATATCAACAAGGCACCTGCCTCTGGCTTTCTTTTGCTACCGTTAGCAAAAGCTTGTAATGGTAAAATGGCCTCATTGATCACTTGGCGAAGAAATCTTAACGAAAAAATCTCATGCGCCATACCGACATCGGTAAACACAATCCCATAATTTAAAAATAGAAATCTTCTAGCAAATTCAACACATTGCCACTTATAGCCCATATATTCATGACCGGAATAGCTGCGAAATGAAGCATCATTAGGAAATTGTTCAGGATCTAAATTTTCATAATCAGATGAATAAATTGCTACACCACCTGGTGCATAACCAAGTAATGTACCAAAAGGTTCTTTACTAGCAGATTGGGATAACATGTTATTTTAGCCTTTTAGAATAATAGTCAGGTAGGTTTTACTAAGCTATGTTAGAATTTGTTTATCATAGATCAAATTATAAGCTTTAAAAAGTAATGTTTATTGTTTTAAGGCTTGAAGAATAATAAATTGACTATATATACTAGATCATGTTAGTGGATTCATTGATAAAACGAGAAAAAACCGTTATGCAACAAACAAAATTAAATGAATTATTAGATTTCCCTTGTTCTTTTACCTATAAAGTAATGGGGGAAGCAAAACCGGAGTTGGTTGATAAAGTAGTATCAGTTATCCAGCGCCATGCCCCGGGGGATTATACGCCGTCGATCAAACCAAGTAGCAAGGGTAATTATCATTCCGTTTCAATTACGATTAATGCAACACATATTGATCAAGTTGAAAGTTTATACAAAGAGTTAGGTGAAATCGATATAGTACGAATGGTTTTATAACTCTTTACTTTTTGATAATTTTTTGCACAAAATAAGAGCCTTATCGTTGTAAATATGAGGCTCTAATATGAAACCAGAGACAATTGCTCTGCACACTGGCTATACGCCTGAACCAACAACCCATGCTGTGGCGGTTCCGATCTACCAAACCACTTCTTATGCCTTTGATGACACCCAACATGGCGCTGATTTATTTGATTTAAAAGTTGCTGGAAACATCTATACTCGAATAACCAATCCAACTAATGCGGTACTTGAAGCGCGTATTGCTGCACTTGAAGGCGGTATAGGAGCATTAGCGGTAGCTTCTGGAATGGCGGCAATTACTTATGCAATACAAGCCATCACATTTGCTGGTGAGAATATTGTTTCCGTCTCCAAACTCTATGGTGGAACTTATAATTTACTGGCTCATACATTACCTAATTTTGGTATCACAACTAAATTTGCGCCACATAATGATCTGCACACTATCGAAAAACAAATTGATGATAAAACTAAAGCCATCTACTGTGAAAGTATCGGTAATCCAGCTGGCAATATTGTTGATTTAGCAGCACTGGCTGATATTGCCCATCGACATGGTATCCCCTTAATTGTTGATAATACCGTTGCTAGTCCAGCGCTTTGCCGACCATTTGAATTTGGTGCTGATATAGTGGTGCATTCATTAACTAAATATATTGGTGGACATGGTAATAGTTTAGGTGGAATGATAGTTGATTCTGGTAAATTTCCTTGGAAAGAGCACGCCGATAAATTTCCTATGCTCAATCTACCCGATCCTTCTTATCATGGTGTTTCATATACTCAAAGCTTTGGAGAGGCAGCCTATATTGCTCGTTGCCGAGTAATACCACTGCGTAACATGGGAGCAGCTTTATCACCATTTAATACCTTTTTATTATTACAAGGTCTCGAAACACTCTCTTTACGCATTGAGCGACATTGCCAAAATACCATTAAGGTTGCCAATTATTTGGCATCACACCCTCAAGTTGAATGGGTCAATTATGCTGGATTGGCTAATCATCCAGAACATTATTTAGCAATAAAACAGATGGACAATGGTCTACCTGCTGGCATTTTATCCTTTGGTATCAAAGGCGGTAAACAAGCTGGAGCTAAATTTATCGATGCCCTGAAATTGATTATTCGTTTAGTCAATATTGGTGATACCCGCTCATTAGCTTGTCATCCGGCATCAACTACCCATCGACAACTTAATGATGAAGAGTTGCAAAAAGCTGGAGTTAGCCAAGAAATGATACGCCTATCAATTGGCATTGAACATATTGATGATATTATTGCTGATTTAGAACAATCACTTAATTTAGCAAAATAATAGATTGAATAAGATGAGGGATGAAAAGTCTATCATCCCTCTTTTTTGCAATTAGCCTAAAATTTTAGTCAATTCATTGGTTACAGCTGAAACAGCCTGTGTTCCGTCAATACGGAAATATTGAGTACGACCTTCTTTGGCTTCATGTTGATAATAGTTGATTAATGGTTTGGTTAAATCATGATATTCAATAAGACGTTTACGAACAATCTCTTCATTATCATCTTTACGAATAGTTAATGGTTCACCTGTTACATCATCAATATTTTCCACTTTTGGTGGATTATGGCGAATATGGTATACACGACCTGAACCTGCATGAATACGGCGACCACTCATGCGATCAATAATAACTTCATCGGGTACATCAAACTCAAGGACATAATCAACATTGATTTCTGCTTCTTTCATTGCATCCGCTTGTGGAACGGTACGTGGAAAACCATCTAGTAAAAAGCCATTTTTACAATCGCTTTGCGCAATACGCTCTTTAACTAAAGCGATAACTAATTCATCAGTAACAAGCTTACCATGATCCATAAGCTCTTTTGCTTGTAGACCTAATGGACTTCCTGCTTTTACTGCTGCACGTAACATATCCCCCGTTGAAATTTGCGGAATACCATATTTTTGCATAATGAATTGTGCTTGAGTTCCTTTTCCTGCTCCTGGTGCGCCTAATAAAATAATTCGCATAAAATAACCTCTTATGGCTTTGAATATAGATACAATTTTCTACTCTGATAAATACTGAAATATCACTTTACTGCTGGATATTAAGCCATCAGTCGGACAAATATAGTTTATAGCCCCGCAACCTTTAACCATTTGAGCGCTCTGCTGACAAATTGGACAGATATACTGCTCTAAATAATGTTGTTGGCAATGAGGACAGTCATAATGTTGTGGTGCTACAATACTCATTTTATTATGGCATTTAGGACAAATACCCTCTTGTCCACCGGCGATCATCTTTTGGTTTGTCATAAGTTATTTACGACCTCGTACATGTTTCATTAACCGACGACGCTTACGTTGTTGCGAAGCCGTTAAACTATTTTTTCGACCTTCAAATGGATTAGCGCCTTCTTTAAATTGAATCCGTATTGGTGAACCCATAATTTTTAATGAGCGTCTAAAATAGTTCATTAGATAACGTTTGTAAGAATCTGGTAAATCCTCAACTTGATTACCATGAATAACCACAATTGGCGGGTTATATCCACCTGCATGAGCATATTTTAATTTTACGCGACGTCCTCTCACCAATGGTGGTTGATGATCATCTTGCGCCATTTGCATTATCTTGGTCAACAGTGCCGTATTAACCCGACGAGTTGCACAATCGTATGCTTCTTGAATTGAATCAAATAAGTTACCTACGCCACTACCATGAAGTGCCGAAATAAAATGTAAACGGGCAAAATCGATAAAATCAAGTCGATCATCTAACGTGGTTTTCACTTGTTCTTTGATATCTTGTGATAATCCATCCCATTTATTAACTGCGATAACCAGTGAGCGCCCACTATTAATGATAAAACCAAGTAAGGACAAATCTTGATCGGATATACCTTCTCGGGCATCTATCACTAAAATCACCACATTAGCATCTTCAATTGCTTGCAGCGTTTTGATAACCGAAAATTTTTCAACTGTTTCGGTTACTTTGCCTCGTTTACGTACACCTGCAGTATCAATCATGATATATTCACGATCATCGCGTGTCATTGGTATATAAATACTGTCACGTGTTGTACCGGGCATATCATAAACCACAACCCTTTCTTCGCCTAATATTCGATTAGTTAGTGTTGACTTACCAACATTTGGTCTGCCAACAATAGCAACTTTGATTGGTTGGTTGATAAGTGACTCGGCTTCATCTTCAATATCATCATAAGATTCAGGAAGAACGTCATCTGGCTCATCCTCTGATAAGGCCTCATTTTGATCATTGGCAAAATGAAAAATAGGATCGAGCACCGTTTCGATTAATACATTTACCCCACGACCATGACTGGCGGCAATCGGGTGAATGTTACCTAATCCTAAACTGTAAAAATCAGAGATTGCGCTATCGGCATCAATACCATCAATTTTGTTAGCAACTAAAAATGTTGCTTTTTGGCGAGATCGGAGATGCTTAGCAATAGCATGATCAGCAGGCATGGCACCTGCTCTGGCATCAACTAAAAAAAGGACAATGTCTGCTTCTTCTATTGCTTGTAGGGATTGTTCCGCCATAAAGCTTTCAACCCCATCTTCAGTGCCATCAATACCACCAGTATCAATGACAATATATTCATGCCCTTTGATTTCGGCTCGCCCGTACTTACGGTCACGAGTTAATCCCGGAAAATCAGCTACTAAGGCGTCTCGTGTTCGAGTTAATCGATTAAATAAAGTCGACTTTCCTACATTCGGACGACCAACTAGTGCGACAACAGGTACCATATTTATTCTCTAATTACCTTATTTTTTTGTGAAAGCGTAAATATCACCATTTTTAGCTTGGACAACAATTTTATTGTCGACAACTAATGGTTTCGAAATTAATCCACTGCTACTAACTTGGGTTTTAGCAACGATTTCACCCTTATCTTTGTCTAACCAATAAAGATAACCTTCGAAATCGCCAACCACAATATAGTTTTCGTAGATAACCGGATCGGTTAATTGACGATGTAACAAACCAGCTTGAGTCCAGAGAATTGTTCCGCCATTTTTGCTTACTGCTCGTACATTGTCATTTTGGTCTACAACAAATAATTGTTGTGAGTCAACCACAAAGCTATGTGTTGAACCCATCTCTTTACGCCAGACAATCTGACCATTACTTAAATCAAGCGCTACAACATTACCATTATAGCCGATAGCATAAGCTAAATTACCTTCTATTACCGGCGTTGAATCTACATCATTCAATTTTGCAATTTCTGTCGATCCACTTGGTTGCGAAACACGTTGTTGCCAAATCAATTGGCCATTATTGATGTAGTAAGCATTTACATGCCCGGTATCATCACCAAATATTGCCGCACCATGTGCAATTGTTGGAGTTGAATTACCTCTTAGTGAAAGAGGAGGAACTTCAAGCATGACATCCCATTCATCAGCACCATTGTTACGGTTCAAGGCTTGTAAATTACCATTAGCGGTATGGATAATGAGTTTATCGGCAGATGATACTGGACGAGCAAGAACTTCACCTCTTACCGGTTTTTCCCAGATAACATTACCATCGTTACGATCTAGCGCATATACCACAGCACGTTCACTACCAATATAAACATATTTATCATCAGCGCTTACACCACCGGAAAATAGCGCTGTTTTACTACTGAATAATGTACTTTGTGATAAATTTTTATCCCAGATTGTATGACCATTAGATAAATCAACAGCTTTAACTTGTCCGCTACGGCTAGCAACATAAACGGCATTATCATAATTAATAGGCCCTAATAATGAATAAATATGTGTATTGCCTGCTGTACTATTTCGCCATACTTGTTGTATTGAAAATTGGTTGTTTACGGTTGGTGAAGGTGAAACTTGTACGATTTCTTCCTCTTTACCAAACAATGAACATCCAACAAGTGAAAACATAAAAACACTAATAAAAAGACTTTTTGATAACTTCATTGTATAGACCCTTATATCAGGATAAATTAATTTTTATTTTCTTGTGCGGCGTTTTTCTTAGCTTCAGCTTCTTGCTTAGCTTTTTCTTTGGCGGCTTCAGCTTCTTGTTCAGCTTGTTGCTTATCTTTAAGATATTGAGCCTGATTTAACTTCATTTTGATATTTTCATCTAACTGTTCAGTTGGTAATGAAGCTTTAACAATATTTTCATCTGAACCATCAATAGGAGTAGGTGTCAATGCAACAGTATAAGCAGCAACGGCTTGCGTGTAGTTATTCATTTTCATATAGACGTCACCACGAATATCATTAACTACCGGCGTCCAACTTTTTTCAGTAACTTTGTTTAATGTTGCTAAAGTGTCTTGATAACGTTCAAGTTGATATTGTATTTTTGCAATACGAATATAGCTGATTGATTTAATAATGTCTGAATCGGTTTTACTTAATGTATCAGTAAGTAACTTTTCAGCTTTAGGATAATCTTTTATTTCCTCAACATAAAATTTAGCAGCTTTTAAATTAGCGAAAACACTATAAATAGTATCATCACTTTCCGCGAAAGAGACTAACTCATTTACTGAATCTGGATTATTTTTGTCTAAATTAGCAATTAATTGTTCATATCGTTCTGAAGATTCTATTGTTTTTGCTAATTTATGAGATTGCCAATAACGCCAGCCATAAAAAGCCAGTAACCCAATTACAATAACCGCAACAATGATTTTCCACTTTTTAGCAAGAAATTCTTTTATCTCTGAAAATTGTTCTTCGCCAGATAATTGATGACTCACGTTTTTCTCCTATTTTCCTTAATTTACAATATTGCCAAACAAGTTTGCACAATCTCTTTTTGGGCAACTTCGACTTGTTCGCCTGTTTGTAAATTTTTAATCGTTACTGATTGATTAGCTATTTCATTTTCACCAATGATTACAGCTATTTTAGCACCTAATTTGTCAGCTTTGGCAAATTGTTTCTTAAAATTGCTACTGCCGTAATTGGTCACAATTCGTCTGTTAGGTAAACCATCACGTAATGTTTCCGCCATAAGTTGGGCGGCAGATATTGTCTGCTCATTGCCGGAAGATATCATATAAATATCAATTGAACTATCACGATTTAATGAAGGATTAACCGCTTGTACCAGTAATACTAAACGTTCAACGCCCATGGCAAAACCAACCGCAGGAGTGGGTTGCCCGCCCAGCTGACTGACAAGTCCATCATAACGTCCACCACCACAAACAGTACCTTGAGCGCCTAAGCTTGTAGTAACCCATTCAAAAACGGTTCGATTATAATAATCTAAACCACGGACTAATCGTTGATTAATGCTATATTTAATCCCTGCTTTATCCAATAAATGACACAACCCATCAAAATGATTTTTAGACTCTTCATCTAAATAATCAAATAATTTTGGTGCCTGATTAAGTAATTCTTGAACAACAGGATTTTTGGAATCTAACACCCGTAATGGATTAGTATACATTCTACGTAAACAGTCTTCATCTAATTTATCTTTATGTTGTTCTAAGAAGCTAACTAAAGCATTACGATAATTGCCGCGGGCTTCAACTGAGCCTATTGAGTTGAGCTCAAGGGTAGTATGTTTTTCAATACCAAGTGCTTTCCAAAAACGAGCGGTTAGTAATATAAGCTCTGCATCGATATTAGGACCTTCAAGCCCAAATACTTCAACACCAAATTGATGGAATTGGCGATAACGACCTTTTTGCGGTTTTTCATAACGAAATGCTGGTCCTAAATACCATAAACGTTGTTCTTGATTATAAAACAGACCATGTTCAATACCAGCGCGCGCACAACCAGCTGTAATTTCTGGTCGCAGTGTAAGACTTTCATCACTACGATTGTTGAAAGTATACATCTCTTTTTCAACAATATCGGTAACCTCACCAACTGCGCGTTTAAATAATGCCGTTTCTTCAACAATCGGTGTTCTAATTTCATTATAACCGTAACTATTTAGTACATTTTTAACAATTTTTTCAATTTGTTGCCATGTTGCACTATCACTCGGGAGTAAATCATTCATTCCCCGTATTGATTGGATTTTTTTTTCTGTCATTTTTTTATTCGCTATCTAATAAAATTATAGTTCAATCGTTGTAATTCTGTTTTTCAATATTAAGGCTTTAGCGCGTATTTTCGCTTCCAACTCATCTATCATTTGTTCATTATCAATACGCCCTATGCGCACACCATCTTCATAAAAACCGCTTTTATTGTGCCCTCCAGCAACCCCCATAGTGGAAGCTAAGGCTTCGCCGGGACCATTAACAACGCAGCCAATAATTGAGACATCCATTGGTGTTATAATATCTTCAAGTCGCTGCTCTAGCGTGTTAACGGTACTAATTACATCAAATTCTTGCCTAGAACAAGTTGGGCAAGCAATAAAATTAATCCCTCTGGCTCGGATGCGTAAAGATTTCAAAATATCAAATCCGACTTTGACTTCTTCAGTTGGATCAGCGGCTAATGAAACTCTTAATGTATCGCCGATACCTTCAGATAATAATAAACCAAGCCCTATTGCTGATTTTACTGCACCACTTCGAACGCCACCAGCTTCGGTAATCCCTAAATGCAATGGTTGCTTAATTTGTTTTGCCAATAATCGATATGAATCAACCGCAGTAAATACATCTGATGCCTTAACACTTACCTTAAATTGGTCAAAATCAAGTCGATCAAGGATATCCACATGGCGCATCGCAGATTCAACTATCGCTTCAGGTGTCGGCTCACCATACTTTTCTTGAATATCTTTTTCAAGTGAACCAGAATTAACGCCAATGCGTATCGGAATATTCTTATCCTTAGCACAATCAACAACTGAACGAATCCGCGATTCATTACCAATATTTCCAGGGTTAATTCTTAGACAATTAACACCATATTCAGCAACTTTTAAGGCTATGCGATAATCAAAATGAATATCGGCAATCAAAGGCACTTTAACTTGCTGCTTAATAAATTTAAATGCTTCAGCGGCATCCATCGTAGGAATAGAGACTCGTACAATATCAACCCCTACCCGTTCAAGTGCTTGAATTTGTGCTACTGTCTTTTCAACATCGGTTGTTCGAGTATTCGTCATTGATTGGACAGCAATTGGTGCACCACCGCCAATAGGCACATCCCCGACATAAATTCGGGTTGATTCTCGCCTAATAATTGGTGATTCTTGATGACTCATAAGATGCCTAATCATGTTACAAAATAACTAGGTCGCAATCTTAACAAGATTTGAGGCAAATGTCTGTAAGTGAATTCGAAAATTTGCTAACCGTTAACGCGATCTGCAGAGCTCGGCGAAATATAATGGCTAACTTCAACATAACTGTTTTTAGTTTGATAGTTATTATAATATAACCCAAAACCTAACAAGCAGACTAGAATGAATAAAACAAAATAGAACCCTTTTTTACTATGCTTTTTTTGTTTGATTATTGATTTGAGTTTGAAAGGTTGTGATGCAAAATATTCTTTTTCTAATTCGTTAAGATAGGATTGACATTCTTCATTAGGTAAACCAACAATGTTTGCATAATTGCGAATATAACTTTTAACAAGAACAAAAGGGGCATGAACTAACTTGTTGTTTTCAATTTCTGAAATAACTTCTGTTCTAACATGAATTTGAGCGGCAATATCTTTCTGGGTCAACCCCATATTACCCCTTAAATCGGAAAGCATTTTACCCAATGAAATACTATCTTCCATCATTCCCTCTATACTTCACATTCCGTAAATTTACATTACATTTACTTATTATTATATTTTTCGTACATTTTTACATATTTTGGAAATTAATCAATTCTTTTTGCATTAAACCTTAATTTTGGTTTTTCGATTTCATTTTGTGCCGCAATTAATTGCAATTCATATTCATTTTGTTTTAAGGTTTCAAGCATGACCGCATAAACTGCTGAGGTGGTGTGCTCTAAAGCTTCGACCATTGATTTACCAAGCATTATATTCGCTAAGAATAGTCCACTTGTCATATCACCCACACCTACCGGTTGTTTAACACCAAAATCGACTAACGGACGATGAATATGCCAAGCTTCATCTTGAGTGACTAACAACATTTCAAAACGATCTTTTTGATAACCCGCACGACTCAAATGTTTAACTAAAATCGCTTTAGGTCCTTTTTGACAAATTGCACGGCATGCTAAAACGGCTTCATTAACATTACTAATGGCTTGTTTGCCATTGAGTTCCTCGAGTTCTAAAACATTAGGCGCCATGATATCTGCAACAGGCAAAGCAGTGTTACATAAAAACTCTGATACGCCGGGGGCGACAAAACAGCCTTTTTCAGGATGACCCATTACTGGATCACAAAGATAAATTGCTTCTGGATTTTCAGCTTTTACTTTTTTCACAATTTCAATAATTGCATTACCTTGTTCTGCTGAGCCCATATAGCCACTTAATACGGCATTACAGCGTTGCAATTCGCCAATAGCATTAATCCCATCGGCGATATCGGTTAAATGAGATGCTGGCATTACCGTTCCAGTCCATTGATGATATTGAGTATGATTGGAAAATTGAACCGTATTTAACGGCCAAACATTCACCCCCAAACGGCGCATAGGGAATACTGCTGCACTATTCCCCGCATGACCGAAGACAACATGCGACTGAATCGATAATATATTTTTCATGAAATCATCTCCAAATAAGTAAGCAATAGTATTTTTTACCTCGACGCAATAAGGTATAACGATTAAAGAGTTTATCACCATCAGAGAAACGATAATCCGTTGTTGCGTTACGTTCACCATTAACGGAAATAGCATTTGATTCGATCATGGTTCTTGCCTGACCTCTTGACGGTGCGAACTCGGCATTAACAATTGCTTGTTGTAAATCGAGATCTTCTTCAACGGTTAAAGTTGGCATACCATCTTGAGCTAGTTGCTCTAAATCAGCCTCAGATAAATCAGTTAATTTACCTGAAAATAAACTTTCAGTGATACGTTTGGCCGCGGTTAAACCTTCTTCACCATGAACTAGGCGAGTCACTTGCTCAGCTAGCACATATTGAGCTCTTGGCGCTACGCCACTATTCTTATCTTCTTCTTCCAATGCATCAATTTCTTCCAATGACATAAAAGTAAAGAATTTAAGGAAGCGATAAACATCAGCATCAGCAGTATTAATCCAAAATTGGTAAAATTTATATGGACTGGTCTTTTTCGGATCTAACCATACCGCACCGCTTTCGGTTTTACCGAATTTGGTTCCATCCGATTTGGTAATTAAAGGTACAGTCAAACCATAAACTTGTTTCTGATGTAAACGACGGGTTAAATCGATACCAGCAGTAATATTACCCCACTGATCAGAACCACCAATTTGTAATACAACATTATGTGCTTTATTAAGACTTGCAAAGTCATAAGACTGTAACAAACTATAAGAGAACTCAGTAAATGAAATACCTGACTCATCGCGGTCAATCCGTTGTTTAACCGATTCCTTGTTAATCATGGCATTAACAGAAAAATATTTACCAATATCACGTAAAAAAGATAAAACATTCATACCACCAAACCAATCATAGTTGTTGGCAACAATAGCGGCGTTATCACCACATGTAAAATCCAAGAACGGTGAAACTTGTTGCTTGATTTTCTCACTCCACTCTATCACGGTATCTTCGGTGTTAAGTTTACGCTCAACCGCTTTGAAACTTGGATCACCAATTAGTCCTGTTGCACCACCAACTAACGCAATTGGTTTATGACCAGCCAATTGAAAACGTTTTAAACAAAGTAACGGAACTAAATGACCAAGATGCAAACTGTCAGCTGTTGGATCAAACCCACAATATAGCGCAATAGGATTTTGTTCGATTAATTCCATTAACGCTTTTTCATCAGTAAGTTGAGCTATCAGTCCTCGCTCTTGCAGTTGTTTGATCACATTTTTTGTCATGATATTTTACCTATTAAATTTGTTACGTTTATATTCTACTTAATTAAACTTATTCTGTTTTATTATGATATCTTTGATGCGCTTGTTTAAAATGGTCTTCGATTATTTCATTTGGTTTTTTGTCTAATAAACTAAAAATAATTATCGCTATTGACGCAAATAAAAAACCAGGAATAAGTGAGTATAACTCAAACCAGTTAAAGTTAATCCAAAGTAAGACCGTAATTGCGCCGGTTATCATTCCAGCTAAAGCGCCATTACGCGTCATTCTTGCCCAAAAAACCGAAAATACGACAATAGGACCAAATGCTGCACCAAATCCTGCCCATGCATGGCTAACTAAATCGAGCACACTGTTATTAGGATTGATCGCTAACAAAATAGCAATAACAGAAACAAGTAAAACCATTATACGGCCAACCCAAACTAATTCTCTCTGCTTAGCCTTTGGTCTGATAAAGGCACGATAAAAATCTTCAGTTAATGCACTTGAACAAACCAATAATTGACAACTTAAGGTGCTCATTACTGCCGCTAGAATAGCGGCAAGCAAGATACCTGCGATCCATGGATTAAACAGTAATTTGGATAACTCAATAAAAATCCGTTCATGCTTACCATTATCAATTAAATAAGCTAAATTAGGATTATTAGCAAAAAAAGCAATACCAAAGAAACCAACTGTAATCGCACCCGCTAAGCACAAAATCATCCAAGTCATACTAATTCGACGCGCGTTTTTCATGACTTCATGCGAATCAGCGGCCATAAATCTGGCTAAAATATGCGGTTGACCAAAATAACCAAGCCCCCAACCTAATAAAGAGATAATAGCAATCAGATCCATATGTGCAAAGATATTTGTATAGTCAGGGTTTAATGATTGAATATTAGCTAGTGCATCGGTAAAACCACCGGCATTCACCATAACCATAATTGGCGTTAAGATAAGGGCAAACATCATCAAACTAGCTTGAATCGTATCGGTCCAACTCACGGCTAAGAAACCACCGATAAACGTATAAGCAATAGTTGCTCCTGCACCCGCAAGCATAGCCCAGTCATAACTAAGCCCAAAGGTGCTTTCAAATAATTTAGCGCCGGCAACCACACCTGAAGCACAATAAATGGTGAAAAAAATTAAAATTATTACCGCCGAAATAATTTTTAATAATGAACTGTTATCATCAAATCGACGAGAGAAATAATCAGGTAAAGTTAATGAATTATGATTTATTTCAGTAAAAACTCTTAGTCTACCGGCAATCAGTAACCAATTTAAATAAGCACCTATAATTAAACCAATTGCGATCCAACTTTGTGAAATACCAAATAAAAAGACGGCACCTGGTAATCCCATTAATAACCAGCCACTCATATCAGAAGCGCCAGCAGAAAGTGCCGTCACCACACTGCCAATACGACGTCCACCTAATATGTAATCACCAAAATTACGGGTTGCTCGGAATGCAAAGAAACCGATAGCAATCATTCCTAATATGTAAACAGCGAAGGTGACAATCATTGGTAATGACATTTTAATAATAAACCTTGAATGATGAAATTAAAAAATAGTTGGCTAGCTTATCATAAAAAGCGAATGCTAAAAAGCAGGCGATTTTTGCTGATCAATATAATATGCAAAAGAAAGAAAAATAATTCCAGTCACCTAGTAAAAATATTTTATAATTTTTTATATAAATAGATTTTTAATAGTTTTAACCTATATAAAAACTTAAGATATCCTACGGTTAAATTTTAAATAAAGTATATAATATTAACTAACCATTTTATGTTTATAATATATTGTGAAACAATCAACTCGTATACAAATTTTAGAAAGGTTAAAAGATCACATTAAGGATCCGACAACAGAATTGGTATATCAAACCCCATTTGAGTTACTTATAGCTGTTGTACTTTCAGCCCAAGCTACCGATGTTAGTGTTAATAAAGCAACTAAACCGTTATTTGCGGTTGCCAACACGGCTGAACAAATTTTGGCGTTAGGCGTCAATAAATTAAAAGATTATATTCGAACCATCGGTTTATATAATAGTAAAGCTGAAAATATCATCAAAACTTGTCAGATTTTGGTTGATAAATACCAAGGTGAAGTGCCTGAAAATTTTGATTCATTAATAGCTCTTCCTGGTGTAGGTAGAAAAACAGCTAATGTTGTTTTAAATACCGCGTTTGGTTGGCCAACTATTGCTGTCGATACGCATATCTTTAGGGTAAGTAACCGAACTGGTTTTGCTCCAGGTAAAACCGTTGAAGCTGTTGAAGAAAAATTACTCAAAGTAGTACCTAAAGAGTACAAAATAAATTGTCACCATTGGTTAATTTTACACGGTAGATATACCTGTATTGCTCGAAAGCCACGTTGTGGTTCTTGCGTTATTGAAGATTTGTGTGAATTCAAAGAAAAAGTTTATCCAGAGTGAGAATCAATGTCGAATAAATTTATATTAGATCATGAAGACATAGACTTATTTAAAAGTAGTATTGGTAAAACCAAACAACTTAAACAAGATACTGTGATTCATAAACCACAAAAGCGATCTCAAAAACTAATAGAAAAGCAAAAAATTCAACATGAAAAAATAAATAATGAATTTTACTTTTCTGATGATTACCAACCGCTATTACAAGAAGATCCTATCCGTTATAGTCGTGAAGATTCAGATCCCAATGAATTAAAAAAATTACGCCGAGGATTTTATACACCTGAATTCTTTTTAGACTTACATGGTTTAACACAACAAGAAGCAAAAAAAGAGATCGCTGCTTTGATTGCTGCTTGTTTAAAAGAAAATGCCAATTGCGCGTGCATTATGTATGGACATGGTAAAAACATCTTAAAAAAACAAACCCCCATGTGGCTAGCACAACATCCACATGTAATATGCTTTCATCAAGCACCTAAAGAGTTTGGTGGTACTGCGGCATTACTGGTTTTATTTGATATCGATAACCCAGCAGTTAATTTAAGATAATCTTTAAATTAAGCAATAAAAAAGCCAGCTTAGTTTAACTAGGCTGGCAAACATTGGAAGCAATGTGAGCAATGTCATACTTTTTCAGAAGTCTTTCGAGCTCTAATAAAGTACAATTGAATGATAATCATTCTCATTCTTGAATGCAAGATATTTTTTGACTTTTTTCAAAATAATCACAAAAGCTTGGCAATTTTAAAACCGCTATAATATTAACTTATTGTTTTTATGTAAAGAATAGACAGAAAAGGAGCAGGATAATATCATCCTGCTATTTTGATATGTTTGCTATCAATGAAATTTCAAAGCTGATTGATGATATTTTTATTTTTGGTAGATAAATTCGACACCCTCTTCATCACTTTCATCCCAATCATCAAAATCATCATCATCCAAAGCCTCATCCATCACTTGTTGATGGTAATCATCCCACATAAATTCTACTTTTTCAGGGGAATTATTCTCTTCTTCGGTCTCCCGAGGATGCGCATTGATATACTCCATTAAATCCCAGCATAGTGCTTTTACACCTTCACGGTTAACTGCCGAAATAACATAATATTTATCATCCCAATTTAAAGCTTGGGCAATTTCGGCTGCTCGTTTTTCACTCTCTTCGCTGCCTAATACATCCATCTTATTAAACACTAACCAACGCGGTTTATTGGCTAACTTTTCACTATATTGATGTAATTCTTGGATGATAACTTTGGCGTTTTCAATCGGATCTGAACCGTCAATTGGTGCAATATCAATTAAATGCACTAACACACGGCAACGTTCAAGGTGTTTTAAAAAACGAATTCCAAGCCCTGCACCATCTGATGCGCCTTCTATCAACCCGGGGATATCGGCAACCACAAAACTCTGTTCATTATCCATTCTTACCACACCTAAACTCGGTACTAACGTTGTGAATGGATAATCAGCTACTTTTGGTTTTGCTGCTGAAACGCTACGAATAAACGTTGATTTACCTGCATTAGGTAGACCTAACATACCAACATCGGCAAGTAATAACAGTTCTAATAAAACATCGCGTTTTTCACCTGGCGTACCATCGGTTTTTTGTCTTGGCGCACGGTTGACTGAGGATTTAAAACGGGCATTACCCAGTCCATGAAAACCACCTTTAGCAACCAGAACTTTTTGTTGATGATGAGTGAGATCACCAATAATTTCGCCGGTATATTTATCGGTTATACGTGTGCCAACTGGTACTTTAACGGTAATATCTTTACCTCTTTTACCGGTACAATCTGAACCTTGGCCATTTTGACCACGTTCAGCGCGATAGTTTTTTTCAAATTGAAAATCAACAAGTGTATTTAGATTTTCATCAGCAATAAAAAATACATCACCACCATCGCCGCCATCACCACCATCAGGACCGCCTTTAGGTATATATTTCTCACGGCGGAAACCAACACAGCCATTACCACCGTCACCAGCTTCGACGCGAATTGAAGCTTCATCTACAAATTTCATTATTTGTCCTCTTTATTGCGGTTAATTAGCCAGCCTTTTCTTGGTTGCCATAAATGGTGTCCAACTGTTGCAAACATAGCACCTGCCACCACCGATACCGCGCCAATATAACCTATAATATTTAAATATTGCATTGCAAACTTTTCTGGCCATAGTAGAGCAAATAGATCTGAAAAAATCAGCGCAAAAAGTGGGGTTAATGTTGTTATAGCACTTACTTGCGCCGCTTGCCAACGTTCCATTGCCATCACTAAAGCACCATAGGCAATAATGGTATTTAACCCACAAAAAATAATTGCAAACAATTGACTAAAATCAGCATTAGCAATTTTAGTCGGTGATGCTAGTGGCCATAAAAAGATACTACATATAAGATAAATCAACCAAAGTAGCTGTTCTGCACGTAATTTTCTTAATAATACTTTCTGTGCTAATGCATAACATGCCCATGAAACCGAAGCTAATAAAGCCAACCACACCCCTTTACCGTATGAAGACATATTAGCAAAGAGATCGGCTAGATTTTCATTGAAAAATAGCCCTAACCCAATTAACAATATAGTAATACCAATAATTTGAGTGGGTCTTAATTTCTCCTTGAAAATAAAAGCACTTGAAATCATAAATATAACAATACCGGTTTGGCCAACAACTTGCGCAGTAGTTGCAGATAAATACTGCACAGCTGTGGCAAAAAGTGCAAAATTACCTAATAAACCAAATCCAGCAATCATCAATAAAATAAAACGGCGACGTTTTTTGAACATGGCTAAATTAGGAAACTGCTTTTTATAAGCTAGCCAAAGCGTGATCCCCACTGCCGATATACTTAAACGAGACCAAGCTAATGTTAAGGGATCAATAACAACTAATGCATATTTCATGGCAATTGGCACCAGTCCCCACATCACTGCGGTTAACATGGCTAGTGCAAAACCTAATTTGACATTTTGCTGTTTTATCATAATGAATTACTTTATATAAATTTCAAGAAATGAAAAAAGCCCCACAATAACTGTGAGGCTTCTATAACTTATGAACCGCTAGTCTATTAGCTGTTAGCAACTACACTAACATAACGGCGGTTTTTAGGTCCTTTAACTTCGAATTTTACTTGTCCATCAACTAAAGCGAATAGGGTATGATCACGACCACAACCTACGTTAGTGCCTGGGTGGAATTGAGTTCCACGTTGACGAACTAAAATGTTACCCGCAAGAACTTCTTGAGAACCATAGCGTTTAACACCTAAACGTTTACTCTGGGAATCACGACCATTACGTGATGAACCACCAGCCTTCTTATGTGCCATTGTTCGATACTCCTATTAAGCGATTGCAGTGATCTTCACATCAGTAAACCACTGACGGTGACCTTGTTGTTTACGATAGTGTTTACGACGACGGAATTTAACAATTTTCACTTTCTCGCCACGACCGTGCTCAACAATTTCTGCTTTAATTGTTGCACCTTCAACAAACGGAGCACCAACTTTGATGTCTTCACCATTTGCTACCATTAAAACTTTATCGAAAACAACTTCTGCGCCTGTTTCGACTTCAATTTTTTCCAAGCGAACGACTTGTCCTTCGCTAACTCGGTGTTGTTTACCACCACTTTGGAAAACTGCGTACATACTTAACTCCGCAATAAAAAGCAGACGATTCCTGATTAAAAATATATGTCTGCATTGATTAATCTTATAGGGCGTGAATTTTACGCAAAATTTATGCTTGTTGCAAGCGCTGTTTAATAAAAGATCGCAAAAAGTCATAAAAAAGATCTTAGGCTAGCAATTTTCACGTTACAATAGACCTAAATTATTATTTATTTAAACAATATTTAATAGCAAAATATTGAGTATTAATATGTTAAAAAGAAAATTTCGCTACAGTGCATCCATTATTAATCGTTTAACACTTTTAATGTTTTTTTTAGGTGCTATGGCGTTATTAGCTTTGTCTTTATCAATACAAGTCGCGAATGAAACCAAAGGTAGCGCTTATATGATAAATCAATTGGGCTTGATCAGAATGAAAAGTTACCAACTTTTATCAATGATCCCCATTGAAAAACAGCACTATGACCAACTTAATATTTTTAATGATATGCCATCTTCTGAGCAATTAAAATTATTTGAACGTTACCATTTAATTGCTGAGCTTAACCAATTGCAGTCTTTGTGGGTTACAGCTATTGCTCCGAAAATTAAACAGGCAAGCAATATACATGAAATAAAAAATGAAATTGATGATTTTGTTGCTCAGACCGATAAATTAGTTAATCAAATTGATCAAAAAACAGAAAATCAAATCCATTATATTTCACAATTACAACTTGTTTTTATCATTCTCATTGCACTATTTCTTCTTGTGCAAACTTACTATTTGCGTCGCTATCTTCTTGCGCCATGGCGCAAATTAATTAGTATGGCAGAATCGATTTCTCAACATAACTTTAGCCAACGATTCAACAGTAAAAAAAGTAAAAAAAACGAATTTGATCTGTTGGGACAAGCTTTCAATAAAATGGCTGAACAGATTGAATTACAGTACCAATTACTAGAAGAACGCGTCACAGAAAAAACCGCTGAATTACAACAAATCAATAAAATTTTATCGTTTCAGTATCAAGCTATCAAACAGCTGCATACATCGGATCCCTTGTGTGAACGCTTTTTAATAATACTGCGGAAACTTGAAGAGTTAGTGCCATTAACACAGTTTCAAATTCGGTTTTATGAGTCAGATAATATTGAACATTATCAGCAAATCAGTTATGCCAACCAACAAAAACTCCCTTATTGCCAAAATTCAGAATGTAATGCTTGCCTTATTCCAGCAAAATCCTATCAAGAAAATGGATTTCAGCGTTATTGGTATCTTCAGGAAAAAGGAGAGAAATTTGGTATTTTATTCGCTGTACAACCCTCAAAAATGCATCTAAGTGCAGAACAAGAAAATTTAATTACCGCCTTAGTTGAGCAAATGACAACGGCACTCATGCTTGATAGACAAATAGAACAACAAAAACAATATCTATTAATGAAAGAGCGTTCAGCCATGGCAAGAGAGTTACATGACTCGATAGCACAATCGCTTTCCTGTTTAAAAATTCATCTTAGCTGCCTACAGATGCAACCCGATTTAACCTCACACACAAGTATTGATTTGCTAGCGACGATGCGTAAAGAGGTTAATATTACCTACTCTCAATTAAGAGAATTAATAACCTCTTTTCGTTTACGTCTTAACCAGACCGGTTTTTATGCTAGCTTAATGGAATTGATCGAAGAATTTAATCAAAAATTAAAATTTATCATACAAACTGAATATCAATTACCGCTTAATCTTATTAATAGCAAATATGCATTCCATCTATTGCAGTGTGTTCGCGAATCTCTAAATAATATTTATAAACATGCCAATGCCACACAAGTCAAAATAAGTTTAACTATTGATGAGAATCAAATTATTACTGTCAGCATAAAAGATAATGGAGTTGGTTTACAAAATAATACTAATCAAGATAATCATTATGGATTAATCATTATGCGTGATAGAGTTGAAATATTAAATGGCAATTTAACCATTAATAGTAAACCTAATTTGGGTACCGAAATTGTAGTAACGTTTAAAGCAACGACAATGATCCCTGTTAGAAGGATAGAAGAGTAACAAATGGAAAACATTAAAAGTTCAATATTGCTTATTGATGATCATCCCATGTTGAGAAATGGGGTAAAACAGCTGATTAACACCATCAATGATTTTGAAGTTATTGGCGAGACAGGCTCTGGTATAGAAGGCGTTAAGCTTGCACAAACGCTTGACCCTGACATTATTTTGTTAGATATCAATATGAACGATGTCAGTGGTTTAGAAATTTTACGTTATTTACGAGAAAAGAATATTTCTGCACGAATCATTATGTTTACCGTATCTGATGCCAAGGAAGATATCGTTACCGCGCTCAAAACTGGGGCTGATGGTTATTTATTAAAAGATATGGAGCCGGAAAATCTTCTTAAAGCATTAAAAGATATTTCCGAAGGTAAAATCATCATGGATGAAGCAATTTCACATATTATTCTTGATTATATGCGTCATGGTGGCGGCACGACTACCAATCAGAGCCATGATATTAATTTACTTACCCCAAGAGAACATGAAATATTTAATTTATTAGTCCAAGGATTATCCAATAAATTAATCGCTAAAGAGTTAGATATTGTCGAAAGCACGGTTAAAGTTCATATAAAAAGTATTTTTAAAAAGCTAAACTTTAAGTCACGTATGGAAATGACGGTATGGTATTTGCAGAGTAAAGAATAACTTTGGCAATGTATTAATGCCGATTTATATCATATATCAGCTTACGCTTTTAATTGGATAGAATATCTAATCCTAATCATTAAAAATCTTCCATAAAAACCGTTTTCTTTTACTTGATTCAATTGAAAAACAATATTTATAATTATTTAAATCAATTGAATTGATTTATTAACCAAAATTAAGAAAAAATAGGATGAAGTTGTAAATGTCTCTATTAGTCAATGCTTACTCTACACTCACAAATCCAATAGCAATTAATTTTAGTTGTAAAAAATTAAATCAGCGTGGATTGAACTCACTAAATTTTACAGATCACCTTAATGGTTTTATTGGCTATGTTATGCAAGCTGGTGACGGTGAAATGAATTCCCGCCGTTATGAACTGTATCGACATATTCAAAAAACTAAACATCAGTTTACGTTTGAGGTAGAAGAGAATCAATTTGATGAACTAACGATTTGGGCTGAGCAGGCTAATGTTATTTTATTTATGCCCGACGGTACGATTCGCAATCCTAACATGGAGGTACTACAACATCCAGATGGAAAATTTGATATCAATGTTAAAATGCCTTATCCGTCAGAAGCATTACAACGCAAAGCAAAAACCGAGCAGTATTTAGCAACATTAGGGTTACAGCCACTTGCAAGTTTACCACCTGTTGTGGCTGAATCTGAAGTGATACTTAGAACCCCTGATGAAGTAGTAAAACGTGCCTTGGCACTAATGTTAACCGGCATTCAAGCCGAAAGCTTTCGAGAAAATGACCCATTAGATCCCGAAGAATTCAAAACGCGTTGTCCGTTGGGTTTTGCCGCTTTATCAAATATTGAATATGATTTTATTCACGATCCTCAACCGCAAGAACAAGATGTTATGAATATGAGTTGGCGCTATGAAGCCTTATTACCACTACAATGGGCACTAAATTGGCAATCAATATTACCAGAAAATAGTAATCCCGAACTCTCTACCTTAACCTTAAGACCAACAAGTGAACTGCTAGATGCATTAGATTTAAATTACCGCTTACATTGGCTAGCAAGAGATTATCGTCTTAACAATAAATCGTTACCGATAAAAATAATGGAAGGCGTCATTCAAGAGAGACAATATGCTTTAAATTGGCTAACGAATTTTGAAAATGCCGATTGGGATGATGTCGATACTCCAACCTAAACTTTTGATAAAAAAGGCAAAGTGCATATTGTTATAAAATACTTTTAAACAATATTATTTAGGCAAATTGCTTGGTTACAAAAGGCAAGAAAATAAAGAATCGTTTACCTTATCCTTTTCTTGCCAATTGCTGCTAATTGTGAGAAAACCAGTTGAGTTTTTCTCGTAATGCCACTACCGGACCAACAATAATTAAACTCGGGCTACAAGCTTGTAAAGCTAGCTCATCTAGCTCGGATAATAAACCATCGATGACTTTTTGCTTGGTTGTGGTGCCTTCTTCAACAATAGCAACCGGTGTATCACCATTCATACCGTGTTTAATTAAATTTGCTTTAATATTTTCTGCTTGTGATAATCCCATGTAAAAAACCAGTGTCTGTTTTTCAGCCGCTAAACTATGCCAATCTAGCTGAGTACCATCTTTCAAATGACCGGTAATTAAACGAACACTATGGGCATAATCACGATGAGTTAACGGTATACCACTATAGGCTGAGCATCCTGAAGCAGCGGTGATCCCTGGTATTACTGAAAAAGGAATATTCGCATTAAATAATGTTTCTAGCTCCTCTCCTCCCCGACCAAAAATAAAGGGATCACCTCCTTTCAGTCTGACTACTCGCAACCCTTTCTGCGCTTGCTCTAATAATATTTGGTTAATTTGTTCTTGGGGCACGCAGTGAAAACCGGGACGTTTACCAACAAAAATGCGTTGAGCATCTCGCCGAGCAAGATTCATTATTTCATTGGATACTAATCGGTCATAAACAATAATATCGGCTTGTTGAATTTGTTGCAGACCTTTTAATGTCAATAATCCAGGATCACCAGGACCGGCACCAACCAAAACCACTTCACCGCGATAATCAACCGGCTCTGCAAATAATTGATTAGTTAGCCTTTCAACATTTTCTGAATCATTATTAGCTACAGCTTGCGCTAATCTATCATGGGTAAATAGCTTTTCCCAAAATCGTCGCCGTTCAGTCATACTTTGGTAAGTTGCTTTTACTTTATTACGTAGATAACCCGCATATTTGGCTAATTTGCCAATATTTTGCGGCAATATCGCCTCTAATTTTTCGCGTAATAAGCGTGCTAATACGGGAGCATGACCTTCGGAAGATATCGCGACCATTATAGGTGAACGATCAATAATAGACGGCATAATAAAACTAGCGCCTTTAGGTGAATCGACAACATTACAAAATATCCGACGTTTTTCTGATTCAGTGCTGACTTGTTGATTGGTTTGTGGGCAATCGGTGGCAGCAATAACTAACCATTTATTATCAAGCAGTTGGGTAATAAATTCACCTTGCACTAAAACTAGTTGCTTCTGTTCCTGCCAACAGAGAAACTGCTGAGTAAATTCGAGTGCATTAACCGTTAACTTTGCGCCGGCCTCAAGTAATAACCGAGCTTTACGCTCGGCTATTTCTCCACCACCAACTAACAAGCAATCACGGTTTTCTAATTTACAAAATAAAGGTAAATAATCCATAGACTTTTAAAACAACCATTCATATTAATATCTTATTGAACTAAAAAAATTTACGGTTAGCAATCCAACAACGATTAAAAACCAGCAATTTGCGCAATTAAAATCCTATTCTATACTAATTAAGGTCGCTCTGCCTTAGGTGTTGAAAACCAATATCCTAAGCCCATAAATAGTGCTCCTGACACCAAATTACCTAATGAAACCCATAATAAGTTATGACCGATTCCGCCTAACGTGTAGGCATTAGAATGATTGCCAAACCAAGAGAGTGAAAATAACGTCATATTAGCGACACTGTGTTCATAACCACAAGCAATAAATGCCAGTAAGCACCACCAGATGGCAATAAATTTAGCCGAACCTTCAACTCGATTTGCCATCCAAATAGCCAAACAAACTAACCAATTACATAAGATTCCTCGGAAAAATAGTGCCGTTGCCGGTGCAGATGTTTTTGCTAATGCCGCGGCATGCACCAGAGAAGTATCGGTTGCCAATAACGGACTTGCCCCCCAATAAAATAGCGCAGCGACAAAAATTGATCCTAGCAAATTGCCTAACCATGTTTGTGGTAATACACACCACATTTGGCAATGGGTAATTTTTTTTGCCTGAACGCCAAAAGTTAAAAACATGGTATGGCCAGTAAATAACTCTGAGCCGGCAATCACAACTAAGGTTAATGCAATACCAAAGGTTGCGCCCATAACTAAAGGCCTAACCGATGGATCAAGTAAATTACCTAGCGTAAAAATTAAGATAATCCCTAGACCGACGTAAGCTCCTGCCATTGCAGAACTTAACCAAAATCCGATTGGGTTGGTTTTAGCTAGTCGAACGATACGAGCAGCATTAGCCGCACATTTGTTAATTGTTTCTGTATACATTTTCTATTCCTTAGGCAATTAATTAATTAGATTTTATTTGTACAAAATCTTCGTTATCTACTTTGACCTCATAATGAGCAACAGAATAATTTTCATTTTCAAGACAATAACCATCCTTTAAACGAAAACGCTGTTTTTTCAAAGGACTAGCAACCCACAACTCATTTTCATGTTCAGCAATAATACCTCGAGAAAGAACGCTAGCATTAGCAAAAGGGTCAATATTACTAATGGCATAAAGCTCATTAGTATCATAAGGACGAAAAACTGCAACATGCTCTTTACCGATTAGCGCACAGATACCTGTTTCCGGCAAAATATCTTCTAATTTACAGATAGTAATCCATTGGCTCATGATCTATTCTCCTAACATAGCTTGACGTTCTTCAAAAGTAGCAGGGCGATGTTGATCGCGCTCAGGCACAAATTGAACATTATCATCACGTTTAGAACTATTAACAAAATGGGCAAAACGGATTTGTGCTTCAGGGTTATCTACGGTTTCTTTCCATTCACAGACAACTAATTTGCGAATCCGTGCCATCTCTTTTTCTAGTTCGGCATTAATACCTAACTTGTCATCAATAATCACGCTACGTAAATAATCGATTCCTCCTTCAAGATTTTCAAACCAGACCGAAGTCCGTTGTAATTTATCGGCGGTACGAATATAGAACATGATAAAACGATCCAAATAGCGTATAAGTGTCTCTTTATCTAAATCGGCAGCAAGTAAATCTGCATGACGAGGCTTCATACCACCATTACCACAGACATAGAGATTCCAACCTTTTTCAGTGGCAATAACCCCAATATCTTTACCTTGTGCTTCTGCACATTCACGGGTACAGCCTGAAACACCAAGTTTAAATTTATGCGGAGAACGAATACCTTTATAACGATTTTCTAATTCAACACCTAAACCAACACTATCGCCAACCCCAAAACGGCACCAAGTACTACCTACGCAAGTTTTAGCCATACGCAACGCCTTAGCATAGGCATGACCACTTTCAAAACCAGCGGCAATGAGTTCTTTCCAAATCGCCGGAAGATCGTCTTTTTGCGCACCAAATAAACCAATCCGTTGAGACCCGGTAATTTTCGAATACAGATTGTATTTCCTAGCAATTTGCCCTATGGCAATTAAGCCTTCAGGGGTAATTTCCCCACCAGCACTACGCGGAATAACTGAATAAGTACCATTTTTTTGGATATTACCTAAAAAGATATCATTACTATCTTGTAACGGCACAAGATCAGGTTTAAGAATATAATTATTCCAACATGACGCTAATATGGAACCGACTGTTGGTTTACAAACTTCACAGCCATAACCGCTACCATGTTTTTTTATCACTTGATCAAAAGATGTTAATCCTTCCACCCGAACTAAATGAAAAAGTTCTTGGCGAGAATAGTTAAAATGTTCACAAAGCGCATGGCTTACTTCGATTCCTTGTTTCGCTAACTCCAAATTGAGGATTTGTGTTACTAATGGAATACAACCACCACAACCAGTCCCCGCTTTGGTTTCAGCTTTAATTGCAGCGACAGTATGACAACCAGCATGAATAGCCTGAACAATTTTCGCTTTCGTCACATCAAAACATGAACAAATTTGTGCGCTATCCGGTAATGCATCTGCGCCTAATGCAGGTTTAGCGCCGGCATGAGAAGGTAAAATTAAGCTATCTGGATGTTCTGGCAGATCCATATTATTAAGCATTAATTGTAATAAATTACTATAGTCTGATGTATCACCGACCAATACAGCACCAAGCAATTTACTATTATCATTTGAAACCACTAATTTTTTATAGACCGGAATATTTTCGTCTAAGTAAACATAACTCCGGCAACCGAGCGTCTTCGCTTTGGCATCACCAATACTGCCAACATCGACGCCCAATAATTTAAGTTTAGCGCTCATATCAGCGCCTTCAAATTTAGCATTTTCGCCATTCAAATGGGCTAAAGCGACCTGTGCCATTTTGTATCCTGGGGCTACAAGGCCATAAACTTTACCTTGCCAACAAGCGCATTCGCCAATAGCATAAATATCCGGATCGGATGTTTGGCAATAATCATTAACAACAATCCCGCCACGCGGGCCAATATCGAGCTCACATGCTTTAGCTAATTGATCGCTAGGTCTAATACCGGTTGAAAAAACAATAAAATCAATTTCAAGTGATGAACCATCAGCAAATTGCATAATTTTACCTGATGGAGTATGAATAATTTCTTGGGTATTTTTACTGGTATGAACACCAACCCCCATCGCCTCAATCTTCCGACGTAACTGCTCACCACCCATCGCATCAAGTTGTTCCGCCATGAGTACTGGTGCAAATTCAACGACATGTGTCTCAATACCTAAATTCTTAAGCGCTCCGGCAGCTTCTAGCCCGAGCAACCCACCACCAACAACAGCGCCGGTTTTACAATTGCTAGCACAATCACGAATAGCATCAAGATCTTCAATAGTACGATAAACAAAACAATTCGCACCATCGGCACCTTTAATTGGTGGTACCCATGGATAAGATCCAGTTGCAATAATCAACTTATCATAGGGAACTATACGCCCTGTTTGTGAATGCACTTCTTTACATTGTCGGTTAATTAAAGTAACCGGCTCATTAAGTAAGATATTTATATCATTTTCTTGATATAAACCTTCTCGAACTAAAGACAATGCTTCTGCGCTGTGGCCTGAGAAATAGGAAGAGAGATGAACACGATCGTAAGCAACTCTTGGTTCTTGGCAAAAAATAGTGATGTTGAACTTATCTGCCTGCATTTTGTCGATAATTTCTTCGACAAAACGATGTCCAACCATCCCATTGCCAATAATGACGAGATTGGTTTTACTCATAAAAAGCTCCAAATATATTTTTAATTCAATTATTTAATTTTTATCTATTTGATATTTTAAGGAACTTTAAACAGAATATAATTACCCTCAAGGATTACCACTTTAGTGGTAGTGAAAATTATAATTTTGAAAACAATAAGTTATCCATTTTCACCATTTTGATATCAAAAATATATTAGTAGATTAATGTGATAAACATCTCAAATCCCTAATAAAAAAGGATTGCCAATTAGGGTTAAACTAGTATAATTAGCCGACTAAATAAATTAGGTAATAACAATTGAACTACAATTCAAGAATACTTCCTTCACGCGAAACTTTAGCAAAAGCTCAAAGACTTAATGATGAAATTATCGAGGTTTCAGGCGTTGATCTGGTCTTAAGTTTAATCACGACCGCCGATTTAATTCGTTCAAATATCTATGCGCAACTGGCAAAAGATTATGATGTATCCGAAGGAAAATTTGCGTTACTCATGTCACTGTATAGTGAAGGTGAGACCTGCGCTAGCGAGCTAGCATTGAGAGTGGGGGTGACGCCTGCAACCGTTTCGGTAATGGTAAAACGAATGTTAGCCGCACCAGATCCCTTGATATCCATGACCAAAAGTGGAGAAGATGGTCGTTCTCGACTAATCACCCTTACCGCAACCGGTGTAACGCTTATCCAAAAAGCATTACCTAATCACTTAAAATCGATTCGTGCTTTTGCTCAGGTTTTAAATCCACAAGAGCAGGAATCCTTAATTGCAATGTTACGCAAGCTATTGCGCAAATAATTGCCATTAAGCACCAATCATCATAATGTTTTAACCATATACTTAGCTGACTAAATAAATGAAAAATAAACTAAACTTAATTTCAAATTTACCCAAAAACATTAAAATTCCAGCCATATTCTTGTTACTACTTTTAGTTGGATCAACGTTAATTTGTCTTGGTTCAAGAAACGATGCAGTATCTGTGGCTAAAAGTATCAAATCAGGGGTATTAACTGCTGATGAAATCAATGTTGCCTTCCAAAATGTAGGCGGCAAAGTTGTTAAACGCTTTGTCCAAGAATCACAATTTGTCAAAAAAGGCGATCCATTAATGCAACTTGAAGACATTGATACTCAGCTATCAATAGATCGCTTACAAGCGCTAGTTGATAGTCAAACCGCCGCCGTTAAACAAGAACAAGCGGCCATTGAAATCACTGAAAATGAAACGAATCTTAATGAATTATCTACATGGCGCAAAATAGAAGAAGTCAAAGCTAATTTAGAAGCAGCAATCTCTTCTCGAGATTTAGCTAATACTGAATTTCAACGTCATACTCAATTAAGAAAAACCGGTGGCGCGTCACAATCACAACTTGACGCTGCCCGTAATGCCTACATTAATTCGAAAATGCTCGTTGTTCAAATTGAAAGTCAACTTTCAACCTTGATGATTGGTGCAACACCAGAACAAATCGCCCAATTCGAACAAACAAGAAATGCAACAGGTATGACATTGCAGTCCATCACGATTGCTAGACAAAAACTGCAAAATCGCCAAAATCAACTAGCTCAAATCAAAGCTCAACTAGCACAAGCCGAAGCTGATTTAAAACAACTGAAAGTGAATTACAGTCGGCTTACCTTAGTTGCCCCCGAAGATGGCAAAGTGCTAAAACTCATGTTTGAAGATGGTGAAATGGCTCCAGCCGGCGCGCCAGCAGTACTGTTAGAAACTGATCGTAAATATGTCGATATTTATGTTAATGAAAAAATGGTTAATGACTATCAACCGGGTACCAAAGTAAAAGCTAATGTCATCGCTCTGGACAAAACCG
Source organism: Gilliamella sp. LMG 34359 (assembly GCF_984569085.1). NCBI lineage: Bacteria > Pseudomonadati > Pseudomonadota > Gammaproteobacteria > Orbales > Orbaceae > Gilliamella > Gilliamella sp. LMG 34359. The sequence continues at coordinate 56,658 of NZ_OZ474906.1, forward strand.
TAAACGGTACAGTTCGCTTTGCCACAGCTGCGCCTTCATTTGCTGACTTACGCATGACTCGTGAACGAGGTCAAGCCGATTTAACCTCTTACCAAGTCAGAATTTATATGGAGCCTATTGCAAACCTATTAACCGGTATGACAATTGAGGTGGATCAATGATGCGACAAAACATCATTAAATCTATGCTTGAAGAGCTTGATGCTATGTTATCAGGCCACTTCATCCCTTATTATAAAGTGTGCTTAGGTTTAGCCGCTATCGTATCGCTTGTTTTTTCAATAGTACTAAGCCATGGTTCGGTTTTCGAAGGAAAGATCGCGGTTATTGATCTTGATGGTTCAAATTATTCAACTGAATTAATCAGCAAGGTAAATACTTCACCATTTATCGAAATAACGGAAGTGATTCGGTCACCAGTTAATCCAATTACTTTAGTTTCGCACGATCGTAATTTAGGCGTGTTATATATTCCCAAAGGATTGGAAAAGTCATTGAAGAAAGGCGATCAAACCGTTAAATTGGGTTATTTTGCTGATGATTCAAATGATGCACAAAATGCCAAGGTGATGCAGAGCCTCAATGAAATTATCCCTGAATCCGGTGCCGAATTGAGTGCTGGAAAAGTAGCAGCATTAGGACTGGGAAGAGAAGCAACTGAAGCAACGCTATCGCCGATGCAATTAAAAACAAGAACTATGTTTAATCCGGCTAGTTCATCAACAATATCCACGATTATCTATTTCGTTTACTTTTTTTCGTCATTAACCTATGGATTGACCTCTTTGATGATAGTTGGTCGCTTAAAAACCATGGGAATGTGGAATACCGTTATAGAACGTGGTTTGCTACCGTTATTAGCTAGAACCGTTCCTTATGCCCTATTTTATACCACTGCGTTAACCTTAATTACCGCAATACTGGTTTTATTTGGACAACTACGTTTTGATGGTAATTATTTTGTTTTCGTACCTAGCATATTTATGACTGGACTGGCTTTTGGTTGGTTAGGTTTCTTATTATCTTGGAATACTCATCATCCAGGAGAAGGGGCGAGCAGAATGATTTTCCTTGTGCCACCAGGATTCATCATGGGTGGTTCAACCATGGCGGTAGGTATTATGCCAATCTGGACATTTTATGCCAGCCATGCTTTTCCATTAGTTTGGCTATTTCGCTTCTTCCGTGATATCGGCATACGCGGACGCTCATTTGTCGATATGCTATCAACATATGGGATCTTTATTATTTATTTAACAGTTATCGCTTTTATCGTGATGCTATTTGTTAATCGCATTAAAAATAGCCAAGTAGAATAAAAGAAAAATGGTATATAGTTTAAAGAAAAACTACCAATGGTAAAAATAGAGCCCCAAAATGGTACTATAATCATAGTGATAGAGCATCTATGATTATTGAATATATTTTGTTAAAAATAACATTAGGATTAATAAGCGGTCAAATTAATACCTGCCTTTTGTTCATTTTCAACCTTTAAACAGATCATCGGTAATATAAATTAATAATGGATAACACCGTTGATAATATGTTCAAATCAAGCAGATATTGAACATATTATCAACAATTACTCCATAAGATATTTGCCGATTCAGATGTGATTAAATAAAGTAATAAATTTACTAATCATACTTCATACCTTAATTTTTAAAATTTCAAAATTGTTCTGGTTTAATTTATTGATGACTAACTCGTCAAAAGAATTGATATTTAACATATGATTATTATCAAGTGAGTTAGGAGTGTTAACTGTAATAATTTGACAATGCGCATTCAATGCTGATTCAATGCCCGCTTTAGAATCTTCAAAAACAATACACTCATCAGCAGGTAATCCAAGTAAATCTGCACCTTGTAGATAGCCATCAGGCGCAGGCTTTGTTTTAAAAACCATTTCACCGGTAATAAAAACTTTCGGTTTAGCTACATTGAGAATAGCAAAGCGAGAATCCGCTACTTTTTTGGTACCAGAGGTTACAACTCCCCAAGGAATATTAAGTGAAGATAACTGTTGTAAGAAATGACTTGCACCAGATATTTCATCAATATCTTTGATATCTTGAGCCTCTAATTGTTCCAGCCAATGATACTCTTGTGCGATAAAACTTTCTGGCTTATTCGGTAAGAATAGTTTTATATTATCGATAGCTTTACGGCCATGAATGGTTTTTAATACATAGGAATGATTAAGTTGGTGGCGCTCGGCAAAGCCTAACCAGCAGCGTTCAACTGCTGGTAATGAGTTAACTAATGTGCCATCTAAATCAAATAGAATACCCTTTGCTTGCATATTATAATTTACCTGCACTGCCACAAATGCGAATTTTTTCTTCAACTATTTTCTTCATCGCTGCTTTAGCCGGTTGCATATAGTGTCTTGGATCATTAGCATCTGGATGTATATTAAAGTCTTGTTTTAAAGCATCAGAAAACGCAATTTTTAATTCTGTTGCGACATTTACTTTACAAATTCCTAATGAGATAGATTTTTTGACCATTTCCGCAGGAATACCGGAAGCACCATGTAAAACTAAAGGAATATCAACTTTATCTCGAATTTTTGCTAATCGTTGAAAATCAAGTTTAGGTTCTCCTTTATATAATCCATGAGCAGAACCAATCGCTACCGCTAATGAATCAATGCCGGTTCTTTCAACATACTCTTTAGCAGCATCAGGATCGGTAAAAGCGCTTTGTTTATCATCGACAATCAAATCATCTTCTTGCCCACCTAGACGACCAAGTTCAGCTTCAACACTTGCATTATATTTATGACTGAAAACAACCATTTCTCTTACTATATCAATATTTTCTTCAAATGGATAATGAGAAGCATCAATCATAATTGAACGAATACCTGCTTCGATCTTAGATTTAATATCGCTCAAATTTTCATGATGATCTAAATGCAAAGCAAATGGGAAATGATGAATCTCAGCGGCTTGTTTACAGATACTAATTAAATATGGTGTACCGGCATAACTATAGGTAGCAGGCGTTGCCGCAAGTATAACTGGTGAACCTAACTCTTTAGCGGTATCAACCACAACTTGAATTGTTTCAAGATTATGAATATTAAACGCAGGAACAGCGTACTGCTCACGTTGAGCTTTTTTTAACATTTCTTGGCTGGAAATAAGATACATAATTTACTCCTAATTAAAATTTTAAATAATTTCTTTAATCTCAACTTGTTGATAATATTCATGATAGTTATTCATATTAACAAACCCAGTTTGAGCCTCCATGGCATTTAACATTCCCATAGTCATGGCACGTTTTAACATAACCTCTATTGATTCATTTTCATGTAGACTGACCGCAAGCCCTGCTAAAGTGATATCACCAGAGCCTACTGGATTAACAACATTGATTTTCGGGATGGAAACCTGATAATAGTGATTAAAACAACGAGCAAAAGCACCATTTTTACCTAATGAAATAACAATCAAGGGGATATCATCAAGAGAGTCGTGTTTGAGTGCTTTTATTAATGAATGGCTATCATTAACATCTATATCCATCTGAATAATCTGTTTTAACTCTTCTTGATTGGGCTTTATTAAATAAGGTTTATATTGAGATTTGAGGGTGGTTAGTAACATTTGCCCCGAAGAATCAAGCAAAACCGGGATTTGATATTCACCTGCTAGCTCAATTAAATTCACATAGAAATTGACGGGAAAACCAAGAGGTAATGATCCGGAAATCGTAATAATTTTTACATGATTGAGTAGCTTTTTATAGTGTTGTAAGAATTGTTCAACATCATCATTATTTAACCGAGGACCGGCCTCAAGAATCTCGGTTTGATTACCCTGATGTAAAATTGCTATGCAATTTCTTGATTCTTTTTGGGTTACATAAAAGTTATAAGCTATATTATCTTCATCTAACTGCTCTTGAATAAATTTACCGGTAGTGCCACCAATAATTCCTGTCGCTAAAACAGGAATATTTGAAAAATTTATTCCTCGCGTAACATTAAGACCTTTACCACCAGCGGTTTTTCTTGTATTTGATACCCGATTGACATCATTAATAACTAATTTATCTAAAGAGTATGAAATATCGACTGATGGATTCATCGTAATTGTTAATATCATTTTCTCACCTATGCATTTACATCATTGTGAGAAATAACAATCTTAAATGATCTTCATTTGCCAATATGCTTGAATTCATCGACAACTATGAAAAAATTTCATATTGCAATGAATTACAATTTATTATCTCGCCAACTATTTGAGATCAATATTAAATAAAGTTTAAAAATCGACAGTGACACGATTAAACCGCTATTAAATTAATGCCTTGCTTTGCAAACTCTTGCTTGTATTTATTATCTACATTGGTATCTGTGATGATGACATCAAGTTTATTCAATGGTAATACAATATTAATACCATTACGCCCAAATTTAGATGAATCCAAAACTGCAACGACTTTCTTTGCGACATTCGCCATTACACTGCTAATTGTATAACCTTCATTAAATGTTGTTATTCCTCTTTGTGCATCAATACCATCAGCACCAACAAATAAAATATCAGCAGAGATACCATCTAAAGATTGCTCGGCAATTTTTCCATGAAAAGAGCGGGTTTTGTGTCTAAGTGTACCACCACAAATTAATAACATAATGTCACTATTATCAGATAGGATAAAAGCAGAGGTAAGACTATTGGTAATAACTGTAATGTGTTTAAGTTTTACCAACTCTTCTGCTATCAACATAGTTGTACTACCACTATCTAAAATAATAATATCACCCTCTTTCACTTGTTTAACTGCCTCAATAGCAATACGTTTTTTAGCCTCAATAAATCGCTGATAACGTTCTTCTAATTGCAGCTCTTTAAATGATTTAATGTCATCGTTATCTATAATTTTGGTTGCACCACCATGAAATCGAGTAAGCACTCCTTGCTTTTCTAATAATCGAAGATCTGTCCGTATGGTGACTTCAGAAACATCATATTTCTTGGATAAATCACACACTAACACGGTACTGTTCATATTAAGAAGCTCTATTATTTCTTGGCGTCTTTCACTTGCATTCATAATATTTCCTTTTTCGAAATTATTTCAGCAGTGTATAACAAACAAAATCAAAAGATAAGTTTTCATTTTCAACGATTAAATTAAATCAAAAACTACATGCAATTTAGTAAAATCTTCCCATTCATAGGATGACCATTTAATTCGGTAACTTGTGCAATAAATGTATGAAAGTCACCAATACTGGTAATAAGTGGTTCAAGTTTTATTTTTCCTTCAAGGAAAAATTGGCTCACAAGTTGCCATTCCTCTCCCGGCCATGGTGCAGAATAATTCATCCAACTACCCAAAATGTGTAATTCTTTTCGTAAAATTAAGCTGAAAGTTTTTTCAGAAAGTGTAATGTCATTATGTAAAGTACCAACTAAACCAATTTTTGCTCTAGGTCCGGCTATCTCAATGGCTAACTTAACGGTAACCGGTGAGCCCGCTGTTTCTAGAACAATCTGCTCAAATCGATTTATTGATAACGCCTGAGATATTTCTTCTGGACTAAGATTTTTAGAGTTGTAAACTTGATCGGCACCTAATGATTTAGCAAGATTTAAACGCGTGTCATTAATATCAATAACAGCTATTGATTTAGCCCCCATGGCTTTGGCACATTGCATGGCAAGTAATCCAATTGTTCCGCCGCCGACTATAATGACATTTTTATCTCTGCAACCATCTGCTAATAATAGCGCGTGCATCCCAACAGTCATTGGTTCAAAGAAGGCCCCCTCAAGAGGAGTTACACCTTTGGGTAATTTGAAGGCATTTTTTTTATTTAATACTATATATTCAGCAAAGCCACCACTGATTCTTGAACCAACAAAGGTATAATTTTTACAAAGTGAGTAGTAATGTTTTCGGCACTCATCACATTTAAAACAAGGTAATAAAGGTACACAAGAGATTAAATCACCAATAGCAAATTCTGTAACATCATTGCCAATTTCCGTTACCGTACCACTAAACTCATGACCAAGGGTTATTGGATAATAGTGAGCGCCTTGATGAAATATTCTTGGAATATCTGAACCACATAGTCCAGAATAAGCCACTTTAACTAAAATTTGATCTGAAGATGTTATTTTGGGTTTTTCCATTTCTGTAACAGATAAATTACCCCCATCATTAACGATAACTACTTTCATCTTTTTTCCTTATAGCTAATAAATGATGTTTATTTATGGCTTTCACTGGCTTTCCAGTGAAAGCTTGCAAATGAAATACTTACTGATTGTTGTTAATTTTTAATCTATTTATTCTTTAACTGATAATTGATATCTACGTGCTCTTTTCCATGTCAAAAATAAGCAGAATAGATAAAACAATCCAATAAGAACAAAACCTATAGGTTGTTTTAAATTAACCAACTGAACCATAAGGTAAGTAATTGGTGACCCGCCTTGATCCATTGCCCCAACCAAAATATTGTTATCTGCCGCAATCGTGCCGGCATTAACTGCCAATTGTGTGGTTAATGGGATCATTTGTGTCGCAATCCATAATGTAATGGCAATAATGATTGCCCCCGATATAACAATTCTAAATAAGTTGCCTTGATGGATAGCCACCCCCATAGCAACAAAAAAGCCAATGGTTGCTAAGTCACCGAATGGTAAAACCTCATTACCAGGAAGGATAATGGCAATAAAAATACTTAAAGGAATAAAGATTAAACTTGCCGAAACGACTGTTGAGTGGCCTAATAATAAGGCCGGATCTAAACCAATAAGAAAATCTTGTCCGCCAAATTTAGATTGTAAATGTTTGCGAGCTTGTTTGGATATTGGTGTCAATCCATCCATAATTGGTTTGATTACTCGTGGCATGAGTAACATCACCGCGGCGGTTTGAATAGCAAGTTGTAATGTTTCCTTCACGCCATACCCTGCCAATAAACCTAATAAGATCCCCATAAATAAACCAACGGTTACCGGCTCACCAAAAGCACCAAATTTCTTTTGCATATCGACAGCGTTAAAATTAATTTTGTTAACACCGGGGATTTTTTCAATAACTGCATCAACAAATACCGCTATAGGTCCACAATAAGCTGAGGTACCATGAGGTACAGCTATACCATCAAGTTCAAAAAATTCTTTAGTATCTTTAGCGAACCAGTCTCCCAATTTATAAGCGATAACCGCGTGCACAATGACGCCAACTATACCTAAGTAGTAAGAATTGGTAGCAATATAGACAAGTGCACCAGTAAAGGTCATATGCCAGATATTCCATATATCCACATTGACAACTCTTGTTAATCGCAGAACTAACATCAGGATATTAACCGCAATAGCAATCGGTATTGCAACTAAAGCAATTTGCGAAGCCCATGTCATTGGCGCTGCGCCCGGCCAACCAACATCAACCACTTTTAAACTGATATCAAATCTTTCCGCCATGGCTTGCGCTGCCGGTCCTACCGAACTAGTTAGCAATCCAACCACTAAGCCAATACCAACAAATCCAATACCAATATGAATACCTGCTTTTAATGCATCACCAATTTTCATTCTTAATACTAATGAAAATAGAATAATAACAATCGGCAACATTACTGATGGGCCAAGATCCAAAATGTACTGCATAATTTCAGTAAACATATACTCATCCTTTTAAAATCGATAATATTTTATCTTTTAGCTGCTCAATCCCAACGCCTGAAACAAAAGGCATACCATGAACGATAGGAATATTCCCAAAGGTTTGATCCATCCTTGCTGTAGTGCAGATCAAATCAACATCATCAATAAATGTATTAATTTCATTAATACGACATTGAACCAGATCGAGATCTATACTATTTTCTTGGCACAACTCTTTTATTTCTTCTGCTGCCAGTGTTGAAGTCGCAACAGCTCCTCCACATGCCACAATAATCTTTTTTTTCATAATGCCTCCTAGTCAATTTATTGGTTAATAATCACTTTTTTAAAATGCTCAGCGACTTCATTCGCTTCAGCACTAATTAAAAAGTGATAAAACTCTTTATTTTGTAAATTTGAAAAAAGTGCTTTCAATAGATTCAGTTGATCTTCCGGAGAAGTAACAACCAGTGAAATGATTAATGAAACTTCAACCGTGCTATCTTCATCAGCACGATTGAAAACAACTGGAGATTGAGGACGAATTATATAAATAGCAGGACTAATAGCGTGTTCAGCTTCACAATGAGGGATAGCCACGGCATAACCATCAAGTGCAATACCGGTAGGAAATAGAGCTTCTCTCTCTATTAACGCTTTTAGATGACTTTTTTTAACAATATTCTTTTGTTGTAATTGTTCACTAATAAATGTTAAGGCATCACGCTCATCTTTAAACTTGATATTGTCTTCTAGCAAAAATTGACATTCATTCATGTTTGATCTCCATTATCACTTTACATTTGACTTTCGTTATCTTTCGAAATCAAAAACCATGACGAAAGATTATTTCCTTTCGAAATTAAAAGCAAATGACAAATATTGTTTTTGTGATCGAAATCTATTTTTTAAAAAAAAGTTAAAAAGCGAAAGTTGATGCAATAAGGTAGGGATTGGTTGTGCTGTAAGATAAGAATGAATTTATTTTTTAATTTCAAGAATTGGCGGTGATAGCTAAAATACACTTTATTAAAAGATATATATAAATTAGTAAGTTAGTTATTTTTAGATTTATTTTAGCTTATAGTTATCCAAAAAATCGCTAGTTAACTGATTAACAAAAATATGATCTAAATCACAAAAAAAACTTTTTTATATTGCAATAAAGGATTATAGTGACAAAATGTTACCCGTAACAGATAATTAGGAGAAAGAAGCAATGACGCAACAAAAGAAACATGTTTTCGTTTTCATGGGAGTATCAGGTAGTGGTAAATCGGCTGTGGCAAAACAGATAGCCGATAACCTAAATGCCGCTTTTTTGGATGGTGACTTTTTACATCCAAAAGCCAATATATTGAAAATGCGCAGTGGTACGCCACTAAATGATGAGGATAGGATGCCTTGGTTAAATTTAATTAGTAATGCTGCATTTGCAATGAGTAATGTGAATAACATTTCGATCATTATTTGTTCGGCACTAAAAAGACAGTATCGCGATATTATCCGTGGCGAAAATGAAAATGTGCACTTTATTTATTTAAAAGGAAGTTTTGATGTTATTGCCCAGCGTTTAGCCAAACGTCAAGGACATTATCAAAAAACCGGCATGTTACAGTCGCAATTTGACGCATTAGAAGAACCATCAGCTGATGAAAAAGATGTCTATGCTATCAATATTGAACAGTCGCTAAACGATGTTATTCACGATGCCACAAAGGTGATTAATTCAATATGTCATTGTGAATAAATTGATTGTAACTAAAATTATAATAAATATAATCCAGAGGTTAATGTGAATTCCACTATTTTAGCTGTAACTCAGCGCATTATTGATCGGTCTAAAGCAACACGTGAAGCTTATCTGCAAAAAATAGAACACGCGATGTTAAAAAAAGTCACGCGGGCAAGCTTACCATGTAGTAACTTAGCTCATGGGTTTGCCGCTTGCTGTCTTGATGAAAAAAATGATCTTAAAAACATATTAAAAAGTAATATTGGCATTATCAGTTCTTATAACGATATGTTATCAGCACATAAACCTTATGAATTTTATCCAGAACAAATTCGCAAAGTATTACACGAAATAGGTGCTGTTGGACAAATGGCTGGTGGTGTACCTGCTATGTGTGATGGAGTAACCCAAGGCGAACCAGGCATGGAAATTTCGCTAATGAGCCGAGATGTGATTGCCATGTCAGTTGCTGTTGGGTTATCACATAATATGTTTGATGGCGCACTTTATTTAGGGGTCTGCGATAAAATCTTACCCGGGTTATTTATTGGCGCCTTATCATTTGGCCATTTACCGGCAATCTTTGTTCCTTCTGGACCGATGCCTTCAGGGTTACCAAATAAAGAAAAGGTACGTATTCGTCAACTTTATTCGGAAGGAAAAGCCTCACGCGAAGATCTATTAGAATCTGAATCAGCCTCATACCATACCAGTGGAACTTGTACTTTCTATGGCACCGCAAATAGTAATCAAATGGTCATTGAGCTAATGGGATTACATCTACCTGGAGCGGCCTTTGTTCATCCTGAGACCACATTACGTTATGAACTCACCAATGCCGCGGCAAAACAGATCACTCGGTTAACTAATCAATCCGGTAACTATATGCCAGTTGGTAAAATGGTTGATGAAAAAGTGATAGTTAATGGTTTAGTTGCACTCTTAGCTACAGGCGGTTCAACCAATCTGACTATGCATATCGTCGCTATGGCTAAAGCGGCCGGTATTATTATTAATTGGGATGATATTTCAGACCTATCCACTGTTGTGCCGTTATTATGCCGAATATACCCAAATGGCCCAGCTGATATCAACTACTTCCAAGCAGCTGGTGGTACTTCTTTATTGGTTAGAGAATTATTATCAGGTGGTTTATTACATGAAGATGTTGAAACGGTAGTTGGTCGTGGACTAAGCCGTTATACTAAAGAACCTATTTTGGAAAACGGTAAACTCATCTTCCGTGAAGGCCCAAGCAAATCCTTAGATGAAAATGTGATTGCTTCAATTAACAAACCTTTCAACTCGCATGGTGGATTAAAGGTGATGTCGGGTAATTTAGGTCGCGCCATAATGAAAACATCAGCGGTTACGGCTGAGCACCAAATAATTGAAGCACCAGCCGTGGTATTTAATAGTCAGTATGATTTAGATGCAGAATATAAAGCCGGCAATCTTAACAAAGATTGTGTTGTAGTGGTGCGTTATCAAGGGCCAAAAGCTATCGGGATGCCAGAATTGCATAAATTAATAACACCATTGGGCGTTTTACAAGATCGTGGTTATAAAGTTGCTTTATTAACTGACGGACGACTATCTGGCGCCTCAGGTAAAGTGCCTGCGGCTATTCATGTAACACCGGAAGCCTATGCCGGTGGGTTATTAAGCAAAGTTCAACAAGGTGATATGATTCGTGTCAACGGTCAAACCGGCGAAATAACTTTACTGGTTGATGAGGCCGAACTGGCAGCACGAAAAGTTGAGCCAATTGATTTAACCAATTCACACCAAGGCTTTGGGCGAGAGCTTTATAGCATTATTCGAGAAAATCTTAGATCAGCTGAAGAAGGTGCAGTTAGTTTTTAATCCAATTTATCTGCCGCTAAATGCGGCAGATATGGTTAAACAGCCCGCAAAACTACTTCCCCAATTTTTTCTAAGATAAAAATATAAGTAGTTAATTTATTTCTTTACGAAATTATCCATCAACAAATTAACCACATCTTTCATTTTGCCACTCAATGATGCTCTTACACTATAAAGTGCCATTCCCATTACTTGTGAGGTATGAATTTCCGGTGGCATAACCAATTCATATTCGCTCGTCTTAACATCTAATAATGCAGGTCCAGAGTGAGCTAGAAATGATTGCACTGCTGCTTCAAGTAAATCAGAACTCTCAACACGAATAGCAAATAATCCCATCGCACTAGCTACTTTAGCAAAATCAGGATTTTTTAAATCAGTATAGTGATCAACCAACCCTTCTGATTTTTGTTCTAATTCGACAAAGTTAAGTGAACTATTATTTAGTACGATAACTTTGATGGGTAAATTCTCTTGGACAGTGGTCAATAAATCACCTAACAACATACTAATACCACCATCCCCTGATAAGGTAATTACTTGACGATGAGGAAAGGCTTTTTGTACGCCTAATGCTTGTGGCATTGCATTGGCCATAGTGCCGTGTTTTAAGCTAATGACGGTACGTCTTTTACCATTAGTTGAAAAGTGCCGACACGCCCAAACCATGGCGGAGCCAACATCAGCACAAAGCACGGCATCATCATTAGCATGTTTATCAATTAATTCGGTTAAATATTGTGGATGAATAACGGCTTTTGATGGTATCGCTTTTTTATTTAATTTATCGATTGCTTTAGTGTGTAATCCACGGCATTTGTCTAAAAATTCGCTATCTGTTTTTTCATCAACCAATGGTAATAAAGCCGCTAAGGTTGGTTTACTTGCACCGACTACACCAATATCTACATTGTGACGGTGACCAAGATGAGTTGCATCAATATCTACCTGAATAATTAATGCGTTATCAGGATAAAATTGTGACCAAGCAAAATCAACACCGAACATCAAAAGTACATCACACTCTTTAATGGCGGTTTCTCCAGACGCCATACCAAACATACCGGTCATACCAACATTATAAGGATTGTCATATTCTACAAAATCCTTAGCTCTTGAAGTATGAACTACCGGTGATTTTAATTTATGGGCTAAGGCAACTAACTCATCATGAGCTTCAGATACCCCATGACCAGCAAAAATTGCCACTTTACTGTTTTTATTTAAAATTTCAGAGATTTGTGCCAGCTCTTCATCAGATGGTCGAATAACCGGTTTGGGGTGATAAATTTTATGCCCATTATTATCTTCTACTTTAGCTAGGCTAATATTGTAAGGAATCACTAAAACCGCAACGCCTCGCTCATTTATCGCCGCTTGTACCGCCGCTGTGGTGATTCGTCTTGCTTGAGTGGGATCGGTAATTTGTTGACAAAAGACAGAACAGTTTTTATAGACAGCTTCAAAGTCAACTTCTTGCGGAAAATCAGTGCCTTGTTGGGAAGTAACTAACTGACTAGCCAATAAAATCAGTGGTACTTTATTACGTTGGGCTTCATAAATACCATTGATAAAATGTAAGCTACCGGGTCCACAAGAACCAGCACAAGCAGTTATTTGATCGGTAAGATAGGCTTCAGCGCCTGCGGCAAAGGCACCAACTTCTTCATGACGAACATGCACCCACTCAATATCACTTTTTTTGATAGCTGAGGTGATTTGATTTAAGGTATCACCAACAATACCATAACAATGTTTAACACCGGCTTGAGATAAAACATCAACAACAATTTGTGCAACTGACTTTTTTGATGACATACTGTCTCCTCAACATGGTTTTCAGATTAAACAGCTTAAGTTGTCTAAATTACACCTAAGTTTTGTGAATGCGAATAGTATAAAAATAAAACAGCAGAAAATGTTAAAAATATCATATTAACTAGAGGTGGTAAGCAATAATCTTTATTTCAAAATATTCCCTATTACAATAAATCAAGGTATTATGTCGAAAATCCAATCAACTTCATGAGCTACCTTTTGTGGAACATTCGTCATCTGGGCATAGTTTTTTATCATTAATGTCTACTTATTTACCTAATTATATCATCGAATATTATCCACTCATTACTGTCTGTTTTTTACTTTTTATTGCTATTTTATTGTTTTCATTCAGTAAATTGAGAATGGATATTATTGCGCTACTGACGATAGCAGCAATCACCGTTACTGGTGTATTAACCCCAGCTGAAGCACTTTCGGGATTTAGTGATCCCAATATTATTCTCATTGCTCTGTTATTTGTAATAGGAGAAAGCTTAGTCAGAACAGGCATCTCTTATAAAATGAGTGAATATATCTTAAAAGCAGCCGGTAAAAATGATATACGGATAATTACATTCATCATGTTAGGGGTGGCTTTATTGGGTTCCATCATGAGTTCAACCGGAGTTGTTGCAATCTTTATTCCAGTCGCTATCAGTATTGCTAACCATACAGGTATTCATGTTAAAAAACTCATGATGCCACTGTGTATTGCCGCCTTGATTAGTGGCATGATGACCCTTGTCGCCACAGCACCAAACCTAGTAGTAAATAGTGAACTTAGCCGAGCGTCCTTGACTGAATTTGGTTTCTTTTCAATTACCCCAATTGGCTTAGGAGTATTAATTGTAGGGGTGGGTTATTGCTTATTAACCCGTAATTGGTTACTAACCGCTGACCAAGTTACCGCCAACAATAGTCAACCGCAACGACGTAAAATTACCGATTTAATTAGAGATTATAAATTAATTGGCCGAGCGCATCGAGCCCAAATTCTTGCCGGTTCACCTTTTGTTGGGCGAACCATTGATGGATTACATTTACGCAGTGAACATGGGGTAAATGTCATTGGTATTGAACGTTGGCGAAAATTTCACAAAGTACTTATCCCGGTTAATGGTAGTACCGAATTTCGGGAAAACGACATTCTTTTGTTGGATATGTCGCATTCCGAAGCTGACTACCGTACCTTCCTAACCACCAATAATCTTGAGCCAAAAGTACTACGTGGTGAATATTTTTCAGAGCAAGTCAAAGAAGTTGGCATGGCTGAAGTCGCACTACTACCAGAATCATCATTATGTGGAAAAACACTCAATGAAATTGATTTTAGGGAAAAATATTTTCTGACAGTTATTGGAATTTGGCGAAATCATGCCCCCGTTGAGACCAATAACTTATTCCAAGAACGGTTAGAAATGAGTGATACTCTTTTGGTGTGTGGCGATTGGGGATCAATACAAAAACTACAAACCCGTACTAGTGACTTTGTAGTATTAGATTATCCATCAGATATTGATGATGTTGCACCAGCAAGCTCACAAGCTTTCGTGGCACTATTTAATCTGGCGGTAATGATTATTTTAATGGTAACCGGGCTTGTCCCAAATGTCGTTGCGGCACTTATTGCTTGTTTATTAATGGGCGCTACCCGCTGTATCGATATGGCTAATGCTTATAAATCGATTCATTGGCCAACGTTAATTCTCATTATTGGTATGATGCCTTTCGCGGTCGCGTTAAATAAAACGGGAGGGATTTCACTCATATCACAATGGCTTGAGATCCATTTACGCTCCTTTGGTCCTTATATCGTGTTAACTTTTATCTTTTTGTTATGCTCAACGGTAGGATTGTTTATTTCCAATACTGCAACAGCAATTTTGATTGCCCCTATTGCGATTGATTTAGCGATAAAATTTGGTTATTCACCCTATCCATTTGCAATGACTGTTGCTATTGCAACATCGGCTTCATTTATTACTCCTGTTTCATCACCGGTTAAAACAATGGTAGTCGCGCCTGGGGGATATAGCTTTAGTGATTTTGTTAAGATTGGCGTTCCATTAACTTTTCTGGTAATGGCTGTTGATATAGCATTAGTTCCAATCTTTTTTCCATTTTAAGCAATACAAAAAACTTTTCTCAAACAGTTTTGAACTTTACAAAAAAGAATGATTATTGCGCTAGGTGGATATAACTTTAGTAGTCTAGTTTATCATCAACCTTTTTTATTATCATTGTTGCTATAATGGCAATACTATTCCATTTTAAATATATAATATTTGTCATAGTTGAAAATAATGTTATAATCATTTCCCTTCAAAAACTAAAAATATCAATGGGATATAAGATAAAGGATACATAAGAAATGTCTATGTTATTACAACTTATAAGTGCAATTTTATTTGTAATATTTATTTACTTTTTAATGTCGTTATATATGGGTTTATTAGGTAAATGGTCATATAAGCGCGTGTCAAAAAAAATCCAATCTGGAAAGATGAGCGATAAGGCTCTTATTCGTAATTATAATAAATTTAAAAAATCAAAAGATAGTAAGATTATAGCTATTTTGATTTGTGGAATATTTTTTAAATCGTTTATTAAATTTCAAAATTGTACCTTTGATGCTTATAAAGAAGGAATGATTCAACGAAATCTACCACTATAGCCTATCAAATACCCTTCATAAAATACAAAAGTGATATCAATAAAGGATACACTTTTGTGTATTAAAGATTCTTAATTTAATTTAAAGTATAATATCCATAATATTTTTGATTATGGATAAATTGCACATGTCACAAACTACTAACTCCTTAAATATTATTTTTGCCGGCACACCTGATTTTGCAGCTACTCATTTAAAAGCTTTGATTGATTCCAGCCATAATGTCATTGCTGTCTTTAGTCAACCCGATAGACCAGCGGGTCGAGGAAATAAGTTAACAGCCAGCCCAGTAAAACAATTAGCAGTCGAACACAATCTACCTGTTTATCAACCGGCGACGCTCAAAACTGAAGAGATTCAAAAAATTATTGCCGATCTAAATGCTGATATTATGATTGTGGTTGCTTATGGATTGATTTTACCTCAAACTGTGCTTGATATGCCAAAACTAGGATGCTTAAATGTTCACGGTTCTTTATTACCTCGATGGCGAGGTGCAGCACCAATTCAGCGCGCCTGTTGGGCTGGTGATAGCGAAACCGGCATCACCATTATGCAAATGGATGCTGGCCTTGATACTGGGGATATGCTGTATAAATTAGCTTGCCCAATTGAAGCGAATGATACTAGTGCAACATTATATGAAAAATTGGCTAAATTAGGTCCTCAAGCATTACTTGATACGCTAACACTAATTAACCAAGGAAAAGTTAAACCAGAAAAGCAACAACAATCACAAGCCACTTATGCCGAAAAATTATCTAAACAAGAGGCTAAATTAGATTGGAATTTATCAGCGAAACAATTGGAACGATGTGTGCGGGCATTTAACCCGTGGCCAGTTAGTTACTTTGAAGTAAATGGTGAACCGGTAAAAGTTTGGCAAGCTCAAGTTATTACTGTTGAACATAATCAACCCAACGGTACCATTTTGCAGGCTGATAAAAAAGGCATCTGTATTGCCACTAGCGATGGGGCGTTAAATATGACAGTATTACAACCAGCAGGTAAAAAACCAATGTCAGCCCAAGATTTATTAAACTCTCGAAAAGCGTGGTTTGAAGTTGGTAAAATACTGGGTAATAACCAATAGTAAAAAAATATATTACAGGAAGTATCCTGTAATATTATGGTTTCTTGGCGAATAGTGTCGCAAAACGGAGTTTTATTCGGTTGCCATGGATATCCGTTTTATGCAATTCGCCAACATCCTCATTATATTTTATAATCTGCCAATCTTGATAATAATTACGTAGTTCATTCTCTTTAAACGTAAACGAAAAGCCAACTGTACAAGGAAAATCATCCGTTGACATAGCACAAACAATTAAATTATAACCGCCTGATTTAGTTATCGTTTGCATATTGTGAATAATATCGGGAATTCTATCAGGTTGTAAAAACATCATCACAACGGTTGAAATAATTAAATCGTAATTACCTGTTAAATTAGCTTGGTTTATATCATAAATAGATGCATTGATATGCGCTAAATGATCGTTGGCAATAATTTGCTGTAAATTATTAATGCTCATCTCTGACTTATCAACGGCATCAACATCAAAACCAAGTAACTGTAAATAGAGTGAATTACGCCCTGAACCACAACCTAAATCTAACGCTTTTCCGGCTTGAATCATTTGACAGATTTCTGACACGTCAGAATGGGTTTGCGTCATTTGATATTTTTTATGTGTATAATCCTCTGGTTGGCAATAAAAAGCCAGTTGGCACTGTAAATCATCGGATACATTAGCTATACGATGCCATTGTTGAGGCTCAATAAAAGGCGGTTGATGCTCAACATCAAAAACATGTTGCGAAATGATCTCGCCTTGCTCGGTTAACATATCAAAATTCACACGACCTTTAATAATGTTTAATTTTGCCCATGTACCTACTTGGGTATTATGCTTTTCACAAAACATTTTCGGTAGAGTTGTTACATCCCAAACTGGTAGCGTTTTATAGCAAACTAAATCTTTCATCACTATTTACCAAACTAAGCTATTTAATAGTTGAGTATTATAGTCAACTATTAACCCAATAAACAACTTCTTTTTTAAAAATAAAATGGCAATTAAATAGGTAAAAATGAATTTATAGTAGCGAAGTTAACTATATCAACATATAATCATCAACATTCTAGAATATATAGTAAAAAATATTAGAGGAATAATTTATGGGATTTTTAACGGGTAAACGCATACTGGTTACCGGCGTGGCAAGTAATCGTTCTATTGCTTACGGTATTGCTAAAGCGATGCACCGAGAAGGGGCTGAATTAGCTTTTACTTATCAAAGCGAAAAATTAAAAGGCCGCGTTGAAGAGTTTGCTGCTGATTTTAATTCTAAAATCGTTTTACCTTGCGATGTGGCACATGATGACAGTATCACATCGTTATTTACTGAGTTAGCAAAAACATGGGATAAATTTGATGGTTTTGTACACGCTATTGCTTTTGCGCCAGGAGATCAACTAGATGGTGACTATGTTAATGCAGTAACGCGTGAAGGTTTTGCAATTGCCCACGATATCAGCTCTTATAGCTTTGTTGCGATGGCTAAAGCTTGTCGTTCAATGCTTAATCCTGATTCAGCATTAGTTACCCTTTCTTACCTAGGTGCTGAGCGTGCAATTCCTAACTATAATGTGATGGGTCTAGCTAAAGCATCTCTAGAAGCAAATGTACGTTACATGGCAAATGCTATGGGGCCTGAAGGTATTCGTGTAAATGCAATTTCTGCTGGTCCTATTCGTACCTTAGCGGCATCAGGTATCAAAGATTTCAAAAAGATGTTATCACACTGTGAATCAGTCACTCCTATTCGCCGTACAGTAACCATCGAAGATGTGGGTAATTCAGCCGCATTTTTATGTTCAAACTTATCTTCAGGTATTACTGGTGAAGTTATTCATGTTGATGGTGGATTTAGCATCGCAGCAATGAATGAATTAGAACTTAAATAATTGAGTAGAACATTTTTTATAAAGGGCTAATTGTAAAATTGGCCCTTTTTATTACATCAATGCAGGTATCTCAACGATAATATTTTTGGGTTTAATTTTAAATATCATTGCTATTTTGCTAAATATCGACATAAATAAGCCGTCGGTTCGACAACCTGCACATCAAATTGGCTCTCTTTGGCCACATGAAAAACTTGCCCTGCTTCGAAAATTTGCCAATCATTAGCCGTAGGTAATAAGACTTTAAGTGAACCAGTAATGACCGTCATTTCTTCTGGATTATTGGTGCTAAAAACATATTCACCAGGCAACATCACACCAATAGAAACTTTACCGGTAGAGCCATTTTCAAAACCTATTGACTTAACTTTGCCATCAAAATAATCATTAATTTTCAACATAAAAGCTCCTTTCCTGACATTTTGTATAGAGTAAACGTGTTATTTAAGTTATACCGAAACTTTGTATAATATATCACCTTATCAGCTTAATTGATTTCAATTAGCTATCCAACCATTATTTATAATTTAAAAACTATCTCTAAACAAAAATTGCAGCAAATAATAAAACAATATTAAAACTTTCTAAATTACGAAGAAAATAGCATACAGATGGACTTTTTTCCGTTAAAATTTAACATTATTTGCTCAGTAACAGTTTGTTGGAGAAAACATGAAAATAGCAAAAAATACAGTGGTAAGTTTAGCGTATAAAGTTCGTACTAAAGATGGCGTATTAGTTGATGAAGCCACCGCAGTTGCACCACTTGAATATTTACAAGGTGCAGGAAACTTGTTACAAGACCTAGAAAATGCTTTAGAAGGTCATCAAGTTGGTGATAAATTTGACGTTGAGTTAGTTAATCCTTATGGTGACTTTAATGATGCCCTTGTACAAAACGTACCCCGTGACGTTTTTGTCGGCGTGGATGAACTTGAAGTGGGTATGCGTTTTTTTGCTGATACCGATCAAGGTTCATTACCGGTTGAAATCACAGCTATTGATGGCGATACCGTTACTATTGATGGTAATCACATGCTAGCAGGTCAAGATTTAAACTTTAATGTTGAAGTGCTTGCAATTCGTGAAGCAACACCTGAGGAAATATCTCATGGTCATATTCATGGTGCACATGGCCATGGACACGATCATGGACATGGTGGCTGTGGTTGTGGCGGTCATGGACACGATCATGAAGATGAGGAAGAAAGTGGTTGTTGTGGCGGTGGTCACGGTAGTTGCGGATGCCATTAATCTTTTACATAACACAATTTGAAAAGCGCTGAATTTGAAGTGACCCCATAAAGTTGGACACTTTGATTAAGCGGCTTGTAAGGCCTGATTTCGATATTCAACCGGAGTCAGGCCTTTTAATTTGGCTTTAATCCGTTTGGTGTTGTAGTATTCTATATATTCTTCTATTTTTTCAATCAATTCATCTGCATTTTTAAAACATTGTCCATGATACATTTCTGATTTTAATAGACCAAAAAAGTTTTCAGCTACCGCATTATCTAAACAATTTCCTTTTCTGGACATACTTTGTTTGATGCCATTATTAGCTAGTAGCTTCTGATAATGGCAATTTCTATATTGCCAGCCTTGGTCACTATGTAGTAACGGTTTTTCACACTGTTTTAATCGTGATATCCCTTTTTGAAGCATATCTGCGTGCATTTTTAGCCACTTTATAAGCGATTACTTCTTGATTATATAAATCGATAATGGGCGATAGGTAAATTTTCTGTTCATTTACCTTAAATTCTGTGACATCCGTTACCCATTTTTCATTTGGTCTCGATGATTCAAAATCTCTTTTAAGATAATTAGCTACTGTTTTACCTGTCTCTCCTCGATAAGAACGATATTTTTTAGGTCTTACTGTCGATTTGAGATTAAGCTGACCCATTAAGCGTTGTACCGTTTTATGATTGAGCTTAATGCCTTCATTTATCAACGCTAAATGAATTCGCCGATAACCATAACGCCCTTTATGTTCATGGTAAATCGATTCTATACGTTTTAACTCATTTTCATAAGCAGACGGGTTTTTCAACCTATTAACATGATAATAAAAAACACTTTTTGCCAGTTTTGTTGCTGATAGCAAATGTTTTAAAGAATACTGATATTTAAGAGCTAAAACAACTAACGTTTTTTCTTTGTTTGTTGTCGTTTTGCTTGCTTCAGCTCTTCGAACTTTTTTAGAACAGCATTTTCTGCTCGTAAATAAGCAATTTCCTCTTTTAATGCTTCAATTGTTTTTTCGTCATCACTGTGAGTGGGTTCAATACGGGTTCGCTTCATACATGGTCTTCCTCTGGAACGATATTCAAGCCCTCGGAAACCTTTTTTATGATATCTATCAAGCCAAACAAATAGAAGCCCGGGGGAACTTAAATTAAGCATAGCACTAGTGTGCCCGAGAGACCAATTATTTGTCCACATTAATTTTAGTGCTTGTAATCTTGCTTCGGCATGACGTAAATGAGGTGTTAGTTGAAAGGCGTTATCACCATGAATTGCAACCACTTGGGACCAATATCGAATCTGACTAGAAGATATCGCATATTTTTTTGAAAGAATTTCCGATGATTCTCCTGATAAGAATTCATTAGCTATGATAATTTTTAAATCTCGACTATATTTTGACATAAAAAGACCCCCTGTAATTGGTTGTCCAACTATTGGGGGTCACTTCAGATTAGCGCTTTTTTATTTTTTAGTAAAAAATCTTTTATCTTTACGATCCATTTCACAATTTTTCATCTCTCAAGTTATTAATGGATGAAGTTTAATCAATAATCTCATTTTTATTTAATGAGAATTTCTATTTATGTCAATACAAAGTATGCCCTTAATGCCACGAGAAAAATTATTACAATTTGGGGTTGAAGCGCTATCCGACGCTGAGTTACTTGCACTTTTTTTGCGTACTGGTACGCGTAATTTACCGGTATTAAAATTATCTCAAAAACTATTAAATGAATTCGGTTCCTTTTACCACATAATAAATGCAAGCTATGATGAGTTTTGCCAAAAACCAGGACTTGGTACCGCAAAATATACTCAATTAAAGGCAGTAGTCGAACTTTCTCACCGATATTTAAAAGTTAAAATGACCAATGAAAATTATCTTACATCACCAAGTTTAACGCATCACTATCTCGCCAATCGTTTAATGGATAAAGATCGGGAAATTTTTATGGTGATATTTCTAGATAATCAAAATCACGTCATTAATTCCGAAGAGATGTTTATCGGAACGTATAACTGCGTAGAAGTTCATCCAAGAGAAGTAGCAAGACGTGCATTACAATACAATGCAGCAGCGTTAATTTTGGCTCATAATCATCCCTCTGGCTTAGCTGAACCAAGTCAAGCTGATCGGATATTAACCAAAAAAATCGAGCAAGTATGTGAGCTCATTGATGTCCGCATTGTCGATCATCTGGTCATTGGTAAAGGAGAGTATGTCTCTTTTGCCGAACGAGGATGGATTTTATAATAATTTTTACTTACAATATAGAATTAACTAGCCATTAAGAAACAGACGATGAACCAACAACTGGAATTATTAGAAACAAAAGTTGCATTTCAAGAGATGACCATTGAAGAATTAAATCAAATGGTGGTTAAGCTACAAGCAGATATCAGCAAACTTAAAGAACAATTAATGTTATTGTCACAAAAATTACAGGCTACCCAAACCTCAAATATTGCTAATTTATCAGAAGAAACTCCGCCACCACATTATTAACTAAATGTTTAATGATTCGAGGAATTCTAAATTCTACTTTTTATGAATAAAATTATACCCTCTATAAGAAAGCAGAGAAATCAAAATCAAGAAGCAACCGATCCATTTTGTCCATGGCATAGGTTCCAAATAAACAATTACGCCAGCCAAAGTTGTAAATACCGGCTCTAAAATCATGATTATTGCTGCATTGCTTACAGGGACATATTTCTGTCCAACAAATTGTAAAGCAAATCTTAAAATTGTAGCAATAAAAATACTAACGATAAGCCATATTAAAGTGATGAAGCTGATGCTTGACGGCCAACTTTCAGTAAATACAGAAATAATTAGGCTTGCTGTGCCGGTACAAAACATTTGTATGCAAATTAACGGCAAAATTGCTATTTTTTGAACTAATCGACTATTAAAAACAAAAAATATTGCTTGAGCTAGTGCAGAAATTAAAAACCAGAGTTGATTGACGCTTAAGTGCCAGCCATTTGATAAAGACAAAAAGGCAAGACCAACAACAGCAATTGGTAATGAGAGCCAAAATATTACCAATGGCTTTTCTTTAAAAAAGAACCAGCCAACAATTGGTGCCATTAATACCGATAAACTCATAATAAATGAACCTTCACCTAATTGCCCACCAATGCTTATTGCTAATATCCATAAAATGACATTAGTTGATTGCAAACAGCCGGTTATTATTGCTTTAGGTACATCTGTCATATTGATTCGTTGTTGAGTACTTAAACAGACCGTAAATAAAATAAAAGCGGAAGAGAGAAATCTTAATCCCATAAAAGCTAAAGGAGGCATTTCTAAAATGGTTTCTTTTGAAGAAACCCAACCAACAGCGGCTAAAATGGTTACTAGTACTAAAATCCATTCACCATTTCGTTTAACATCTATCATCTTGATACTACTACATTACTTAGGATTAATCTGTTAATTTTAAAACTATAATTTAACTGAGTAAATATCGACAATAACTTATCTTAAGTTTTAAAAATTCTATGAACGATGATTTATATATGGTAGTTAAATATAAAAATACTTAGGTTGATAATATCAAGATAATAAAAAAACCGGCTATTTAGCCGGTTTCAATTTAAGCTTTAATTATTTATTCAGCTGCTGCTTCTGCTTCAACTGCAGGGCGATCAACTAATTCGATATAAGCCATTGGAGCATTATCTCCATCACGGAAACCACATTTTAGAATGCGAACATAACCACCTGGACGGGTAGCAAAACGTGGACCTAAATCAGAAAATAATTTTTTTACTGTATCTTTATCACGGATACGAGCGAAAGCCAGACGGCGATTAGCTACACTATCGCTTTTAGCTAACGTAATTAACGGCTCAACAACACGACGCAACTCTTTAGCTTTAGGCAATGTTGTTTTGATGATTTCATGTTCAACTAATGAACTTGTCATATTACGAAACATTGCTTGACGATGGCTGCTATTTCGGTTCAGTTGACGACCACTTTTACGATGGCGCATAACTTTATCCTTCTTATATAAATTTTATTTTAGTCTTCAACAATACTTGCTGGTGGCCAGTTCTCAAGACGCATGCCTAAAGATAAACCACGAGAGGCGAGCACGTCCTTAATTTCAGTAAGAGATTTTTTACCAAGATTAGGGGTTTTAAGTAACTCGACTTCAGTACGTTGCACTAAATCACCAATATAATGAACTGCTTCTGCTTTTAAGCAATTAGCAGACCGAACAGTTAATTCCAAATCATCTACTGGACGTAAAAGAATTGGATCAAATTCCGGTTTATCTTCTTTGACTTCTGGTTGACGTACATCACGTAAATCAACAAAAGCTTCAAGTTGTTCAGCCAAAATAGTTGATGCGCGACGAATAGACTCTTCTGGATCGATAGTACCATTGGTTTCCATATCAATCACCAGTTTATCTAAGTCAGTGCGTTGTTCCACACGAGCAGCATCGACCGAATAGGCGATACGCTCAACTGGACTATAACATGCATCAACTAATAGACGACCAATTGGTCGCTCTTCATCTTCTGACTTAACGCGAGCAGAAGCAGGGACATAACCACGTCCTCGTTGTACACGAATACGCATACTAATTGAAGCATTGGCATCAGTAAGATGACAGATCACTAAATCAGGATTAACAATTTCAACATCACCATCATGAGTGATATCTGATGCGGTTACTGCACCTACGCCTGATTTAGTTAATGTCAGCATAACATCATCTTTAGTATGTACGCGTACTGCTAATTTTTTCAAATTAAGCAGAATATCAAGCACATCTTCTTGGACGCCTTCTTTAGTACTGTACTCATGCAGAACACCGTCAATTTCAACTTCGGTTACTGCATGTCCCGGCATAGATGATAATAAAATGCGGCGTAGTGCATTACCTAAAGTATGTCCAAAACCACGCTCTAGTGGCTCTAAAGTCACTTTTGCATGAGTTGGGCTGTATTGAACAACGTCAACTAGGTGAGGTTTTAAAAACTCTGTTACAGAACCCTGCATTATGTCCTCTCTTAAGTGCTAAACTTTACTTAGAGTAAAGTTCGACGATCAAATGTTCGTTGATGTCAGCAGATAAATCTGAACGTTCTGGTAAGCGTTTAAATACACCTTCCATTTTGCTAGCATCAACTTCTAACCATGTTGGTTTTTCACGTTGTTCAGCTAACTCTAAAGCGGCTTTAATACGTGCTTGTTTTTTAGATTTCTCACGAACACTAATCACATCTTCAGGTGAAACTTGATAAGATGCGATGTTCACTACGTGACCATTAACAAGAACAGCTTTATGACTAACTAATTGACGAGCTTCAGCGCGAGTTGCACCAAATCCCATACGATAAACAACGTTATCTAAGCGACGTTCTAAAAGAGCAAGTAGGTTTTCACCAGTGTTACCTTTAATACGTGCTGCATTTTTGTAGTAATTACGGAATTGACGTTCTAGAATTCCATAAATACGTCTAACTTTTTGTTTTTCGCGTAACTGAACACCATAATCTGATAAACGCGGTTTGCGCGCACCATGTTGTCCAGGAGCTTGATCTAATTTACATTTACTATCAACCGCTCGGACACCAGATTTAAGGAATAAATCTGTACCTTCACGACGACTTAATTTGAGCTTTGGTCCCAAATATCTTGCCATTTTTTTTCTCCAATAATCCTATAAACATTCAATGTTTAATAAAAAATTAAACACGACGTTTCTTTGGTGGACGACAACCGTTATGAGGAATCGGAGTAACATCAGTAATATTAGTGATGCGATAACCCGCTGCATTTAATGCACGAATTGTTGACTCACGACCAGGACCAGGTCCTTTAACCATAACTTCCAGATTCTTAATTCCGTAATCTTTTACGGCTTCAGCACAACGTTCTGCTGCTACTTGAGCTGCAAACGGAGTTGACTTACGAGAGCCGCGGAAACCAGAACCACCAGCGGTTGCCCAACCCAACGCATTACCTTGACGATCGGTAATTGTTACGATTGTATTGTTAAATGATGCATGAATATGAGCTATACCATCAGAAACTTGCTTTTTAACACGTTTACGTGTACGAACAGGTGTCTTTGCCATTTATTATCACCTCAATTATTTCTTGATTGGCTTACGCGGTCCCTTACGGGTACGAGCGTTAGTCTTAGTGCGTTGACCACGGACAGGAAGTCCACGACGGTGACGCACACCACGATAACAACCAAGGTCTAATAAACGCTTGATACTCATAGTTACTTCACGACGTAAATCACCTTCTACAGTGAATTTAGCGACTTGTTCACGTAACTTCTCAATCTGATCTTCAGATAGTTCTCTGATCTTAACATGTTCAGGAATACCGGCTTCAGCACAAATTGTCTTAGCACGAGTATTACCGATACCATAGATTGCTTGTAAAGCAATCACAGTATGTTGTTGATCAGGAATGTTAATGCCTGCTATACGGGCCACTATGCACTCCTTTATTGTTAATGTTCAGCAAATCCACCATACTGAAAAGCCCGTTTTCAGGATACTCAAACGGTGGATCTACAAAAAAAATTTAGGCTGGCTATTCTAGCCAGCTTTACTATACTTTGGCAAGTAAAATATGCAAAAGTTCAATTTCGCAGTTAAATAATATTAACCTTGACGTTGTTTGTGTTTACCTTCAATGCAAATAACACGAACGATGCCATTGCGTTTGATGATTTTACAATTTCTGCATAATTTCTTGACTGAAGCACGAACTTTCATGTTTTTCTCCGTAACTTCTGGCTAACTTATCGACCGTAGCCTTTAAGATTCGCTTTCTTTAACACTGACTCATAACGATTTGGCATCATTAAAGTCTGTACTTGTGCCATAAAATCCATGATTACAACAACTACAATTAATAATGATGTCCCACCAAATTGGACTGGAACTTTCATTGCACTTGTCATAAACATTGGTACCAAACATACAAGAGTAATGTAAATAGCGCCAATTAGCGTTAAACGTGTCATTACTTTGTCTATATACTTCGATGTTTGTTCACCTGGACGGATACCTGGAATAAATGCGCCAGATTTTTTTAATTGATCCGCTGTCTCTCTAGGATTGAAAACCAATGCCGTATAGAAGAAACAGAAGAAAATAATCGCGGCTGCAAAAAAGATTATGTATAACGGTTGATCATGAGAGAAATATTGTCCGATAAGAACAAAGATATATCTCCAACCTTCACCATTTCCTTGGAACCAAGAAGCCATCATTGATGGTAACATAACGATTGTTGAAGCAAATATAGCAGGAATAACACCCGCCATATTAATTTTTAATGGTAAATGTGTACTTTGTGCGGCATACACACGACGACCTTGTTGTCTTTGTGCGTAATTAACAACAATACGTCGTTGACCACGTTCAACAAAAACGACAAAGTAAGTCACACCAACCACTAATGCTGCGACTACTAATAATAAAATCGGATGCAATGAACCAGAACGAGCTTGTTCAATTGTTTCATATATAGCATGAGGAAGACTTGCCACAATCCCCGCAAAGATAATGATAGAAATACCATTACCTACACCGCGTTCTGTGATCTGTTCACCCAACCACATAAGAAACATAGTGCCAGTAACTAAGCTAATCGATGCAATAAAATAGAAAGAAAAACCTGGATTAATCACAACTTGACTATAACCAGGAATATTTGGTAAACCTGTCGCAATACCAACAGCTTGTACCAACGCTAAAGCTAATGTGCCATAACGAGTATACTGACTGATTTTTTTACGACCAGATTCACCTTCTTTCTTCAATTCTGCTAATTTAGGATTAATCGCCGTTAATAACTGCACAATAATAGATGAAGATATATAAGGCATTATCCCTAAAGCAAAAATTGAAGCACGGCTTAAAGCACCACCAGAAAACATATTGAACATACCAACAATACCATTAGATGATTCTTGTAGTAATTTCGCTAACGCTTTAGTATCAATACCAGGAACCGGAACATAAGAACCAAGACGGAAAACAATAAGCGCTAAAAGCACAAATAATAATCGTCTTTTAAGCTCACCACTACCGCCTCGAGTGCTTTGAAAATCTAATCCTGGTTGCTTTGCCATCTTTCTAATTATTCCTCAATTTTTCCGCCAGCAGCTTCAATTGCAGCTTTAGCACCTTTAGTTACTCGAATACCACGAACGGTTACTGGTTTAGTCACTTCTCCAGATAACATGATTTTCGCATATTCAATTTGTGAATTAATCACATTAGCAACTTTTAAGCTATTTAGGTCAACAATATCGCCTTCAACTTTCATTAAATCTGAAAGACGAACTTGCGCTGTTACCATAGCTTTACGTGAGGTAAAACCAAATTTTGGTAAACGACGATATAAAGGCATTTGACCACCTTCAAAGCCACGACGAACGCCGCCACCTGAACGAGATTTTTGACCTTTGATACCACGAGTACCTGTTTTACCTAGCCCAGAACCGATTCCACGGCCTACGCGTTTAGGTGCATGCTTTGAACCTT
Organism: Gilliamella sp. LMG 34359; assembly: GCF_984569085.1. Lineage (NCBI taxonomy): Bacteria > Pseudomonadati > Pseudomonadota > Gammaproteobacteria > Orbales > Orbaceae > Gilliamella > Gilliamella sp. LMG 34359. The sequence goes on from NZ_OZ474906.1 coordinate 85,180, forward strand.
CAGCAGGAGATAAAGTATTTAAACGCATTACTATTACTCCTCAACTTTAACCATGTAATAAACTTGGTTTACCATACCGCGAATTGCTGGTGTATCTTCACGCTCAACAGTATGACCAATACGACGTAATCCTAGACCAACTAACGTTGCTTTATGCTTCGGTAGACGACCAATAGAACTACGAGTTTGTGTAATTTTAATTGTCTTTGCCATGGCTAATTACCCCAAAATTTCTTCGATGGTTTTACCACGCTTAGCAGCAACCATTTCTGGAGATTTCATATTTTCTAAGCCATCAATCGTTGCACGAACCACATTAATTGGGTTTGTAGAACCATATGCTTTAGCTAGAACGTTACGAACACCAGCAACTTCTAATACAGCACGCATTGCACCACCGGCGATAATACCAGTACCTTCTGATGCTGGTTGCATATAGACACGAGAACCTGTGTGAGCACCTTTAACTGGATGCTGTAAAGTATCGTTATTTAATGCAACGTTAATCATATTACGACGTGCTTTTTCCATTGCTTTTTGGATTGCTGCTGGCACTTCACGTGCTTTACCATATCCAAAACCAACGCGGCCATTACCGTCACCAACCACTGTTAGTGCAGAAAAACTAAAAATACGACCACCTTTTACGGTTTTAGAAACTCGGTTAACTGCGATTAGTTTTTCCTGCAGTTCACCAGCTTGTTTTTCGATGTTTGACATCTTTAACTCCTACCTTAGAACTGTAGGCCAGCTTCGCGAGCAGCATCTGCTAGCGCCTGAACTCGACCATGATATTGGAAACCTGAACGATCAAAAGAAACTTCTTTGATATCTTTCGCTAATGCGCGCTCTGCAATTGCTTTACCAACTGCTGCTGCTGCATCTTTGTTTCCAGTGTATTTTAAACTTTCACTGATAGCTTTTTCTAATGTTGAAGCCGCTGCCAGTACTTCTGATCCGTTTGGTGCGATAATCTGCGCATAAATATGACGCGGAGTACGGTGAACTACTAAGCGAGTTGCAAGTAGTTCATGCATCTTGCGACGCGCTTTAGTTGCACGACGGATACGAGCTGATTTCTTATCCATAGTGTTACCTTACTTTTTCTTAGCTTCTTTAGTACGCACAACTTCATCTGCGTAACGAACACCTTTACCTTTATAAGGTTCAGGACGACGATAAGCACGGAGATCAGCAGCTACTTGTCCGATTAACTGTTTATCAGCACTTTTCAGGATGATTTCAGTTTGCGAAGGACATTCAGCTGTTACACCTGCAGGTAATTGATGATCAATTGGATGTGAATATCCAAGAGATAAACCAATTGTATTACCTTTAACTTGTGCACGATAACCGACACCAACTAGCTGAAGTTTTTTAGTAAAACCTTCAGTAACACCAATTACCATTGCATTAATCAATGCACGAGCTGTACCTGCTTGCGCCCAAGCATCAGCAAAACCGTCACGAGGTGCAAATTTAATTTGACCTTCTTCTTGATTAATTACAACAGCTTTATTTATAGTGCGAGATAACTCGCCATTTTTACCTTTAATCGTAATTACCTGACCATTGAGTTTTACCTCTACGCCAGCAGGAACAACGACAGGTGCTTTTGCAACACGAGACATTTTTTTCTCCCTTACGCTACGTAGCAGATAATTTCACCACCAAGACCTGCTTGGCGTGCTGCACGATCAGTCATAACACCTTTAGAAGTAGAAATAACTGCAATACCTAATCCAGCCATTACTTTTGGTAATTCATCTTTACGTTTATAAATACGTAAACCTGGACGGCTAACACGTTTAATACTTTCTACTACAGCCTTACCTTGGAAATATTTTAAAGTGATTTCCAATTCTGGTTTAGTGTCACCAACTACTTTATAGTCGCCGATATAACCTTCTTCTTTTAGCACATTGGCAATTGCCACTTTTAGCTTAGAGGAAGGCATGGTGACTGCAACTTTATTCGCAGCTTGACCGTTACGAATACGGGTCAACATATCTGCTATAGGATCTTGCATGCTCATCTATAACACTCCCCTGATTACCAACTTGCCTTTTTAAGACCAGGAATCTCACCACGCATGGCTGACTCACGAACCTTAATACGGCTTAAACCAAATTTACGAAGGACGCCATGAGGACGACCGGTTTGACGACAACGACGACGTTGACGTGATGGACTAGAATCACGAGGAAGCGTTTGCAATTTAAGCACTGCATTCCAACGATCTTCATCTGATGCATTAAGATCAGAGATAATCGCTTTTAATTCTTGACGCTTTGCAAAATATTTTTCTGCTAGCTTTACGCGTTTCTTATCGCGTTCAATCATTGATTGTTTAGCCATTATGCCCTACCTTACTTACGAAATGGGAAGTTAAAGGCAGATAATAAAGCTCGGCCTTCTTCATCTGATTGTGCTGTTGTTGTGATAGTGATATCTAAACCACGAACACGATCAACTTTATCATAATCGATTTCAGGGAAAACGATTTGTTCACGAACACCCATGCTATAGTTACCACGACCATCGAATGATTTTGCGCTTAAACCACGAAAATCTCGAGTACGAGGAAGAGCAATATAAACTAGACGTTCAAAAAATTCCCACATACGTTCGCCACGTAAAGTGACTTTACAACCAATAGGATACCCTTGACGGATTTTAAAACCAGCAACTGATTTGCGTGCTTTAGTGACTAGTGGTTTTTGACCACTGATTGCTGCTAAATCAGCAACCGCATTATCTAATAATTTCTTATCAGTAATTGCTTCACCCACACCCATATTCAAGGTGATCTTTTCGATCCGAGGGACTTGCATGACAGATTTGTAGCCAAACTGTTCTTGCAGTTTATTTACTACCTGTGCTTTGTAGTAATCATGCAGTTTCGCCATCGTACACTCCAAATTACTTAATTGATTAATTTATTAGTAGACTTGTAAAAACGGACTTTTTTTCCATCTTCAAAACGAAAGCCTACGCGATCTGCTTTGCCTGTATCTTGGTTAAAAATTGCTACGTTAGAAACGTTAATTGGCGCTTCTTTCTCAACAATTCCACCTTCTTGATTTAATGCAGGTACTGGTTTTTGGTGTTTTTTCACCAAGTTAATACCTTCAACAATCACTTTACCAGTAGACAAAACACTTTTTACTTTACCGCGTTTACCTTTATCTTTACCGGCTAACACGATAACTTCATCTTCTCGACGGATTTTAGCTGCCATTACCCGCTCCTTACAGTACTTCTGGTGCTAATGAAATGATCTTCATGAACTTCTCAGAACGAAGTTCACGAGTGACCGGTCCAAAAATACGCGTACCAATCGGTTGCTCACTGTTATTATTTAAAATAACACAAGCATTGCGATCGAAACGAATGACAGATCCATCAGGACGACGAACACCTTTTCTAGTGCGCACCACTACAGCTTTAAGTACATCACCTTTTTTAACTTTACCACGTGGAATAGCTTCTTTAATGGTAACTTTGATGATATCACCAACCGCTGCATAACGACGATGCGATCCACCGAGAACCTTGATACACATTACGCTACGTGCGCCAGAGTTGTCAGCAACATCGAGCCTAGTCTGTTCTTGGATCATTTTAATGCTCCGTATAAATTAATTATTGTCTAATCTACCTTCATCCACCTCAACTACCATGGATAAGAATAGACAACCAAAAACCCACTTACGTGAGGGCGCATAGTATAACACCACTCAAATAAAATGGATAGCATAAAATAAACGGCCGGTGAGCCGTTTATTATATTATGTACAGTTTTTAATCAAATTTGATTAGCTAACTGCTTTTTCAACGATTCGAACAAGAGTCCAAGATTTGGTTTTTGATAATGGACGACACTCTTTAATTTCTACAGTATCACCAATACCACACTCGTTGTTTTCATCATGTACATGCAATTTAGTCGTACGTTTAATGAACTTACCATATAACGGATGCTTCACTTTACGTTCAATAGCTACAGTAATAGATTTATCCATTTTGTCGCTAATAACACGACCTTGCTGAGTACGAATTTTTACTTCAGTAGTCATATTACGCACCCGCCTTCTCAGTTAATAACGTTTTAACTCGTGCAATATTACGACGCACTTGTTTTAACATATGAGTTTGTTTCAACTGCCCCCCAGCTAATTGCATACGTAAGTTAAATTGCTCACGTAATAAATTAAGAAGTTCAGTATTTAACTCTTCAACGCTTTTTTCGCGTAGCTCTTTTGCTTTCATTTACATCACCGTCTTAATCACAAAGGTGGTTTTAATTGGCAGTTTTGCAGCTGCCAACGCAAATGCTTCACGAGCAACTTCTTCCGGTACTCCGTCCATTTCATAAAGGACTTTACCTGGTTGAATCTGAGCAACCCAGTATTCAACGTTACCCTTACCTTTACCCATACGCACTTCAAGTGGTTTTTCAGTAATCGGTTTATCAGGGAAAACTCGAATCCAGATTTTACCTTGACGCTTAACTGCACGAGTCATTGCACGACGTGCTGCTTCGATCTGGCGCGCAGTCAAACGACCACGACCCACAGCCTTAAGACCGAATGTACCGAAACTTACATCAGTACTCACAGCAAGACCACGATTGCGGCCCTTGTGCACTTTACGGAATTTTGTACGCTTTGGTTGTAACATCAGCGACGCTCCTTATTGTTTTCGGCCTTTGCGCTGCTTTTTCGGTTGAGCAGCAGGTTGTTTTTCTGCTTGTTCAACGGCAGCCATACCACCAAGGATCTCACCTTTGAAGATCCACACTTTAACACCAATAATACCATAGGTTGTCAATGCTTCTGATAAACCATAGTCGATGTCTGCTCTTAATGTATGTAATGGTACGCGACCTTCACGATACCACTCACTACGAGCAATTTCAGCGCCGCCTAAACGACCACTTACTTCAACTTTGATACCTTTAGCACCCGCCTTCATTGCATTTTGTACCGCACGTTTCATTGCACGACGGAACATAACACGGCGTTCTAACTGAGAGGTAATACTGTCAGCAACTAATTTTGCGTCTAGTTCTGGTTTACGAACTTCAGCAATATTAATTTGTACTGCAACATCACGTTTCTCTTTTTTGTCTTTGTATTTATTGACAATAGAAGCTACGGCATTACGTAATTTTTCGACGTCCTCACCTTTTTTACCAATCACAATACCTGGACGAGCAGTGTGAATAGTAATGCGAACGTTAGTTTCTGCTGAACGGTCGATAACAATTTTAGAGATTGATGCTTGTGCTAACTCTTTATTTAAGAATTCACGCACTCTAAAATCACTTTCTAAATTATCAGCGAATGTCTTTGTACCCGAATACCATGTAGATGTCCAAGGCTTGACGATGCCTAGTCGGATACCATTTGGATTTACTTTTTGACCCATTGCTATTCTCCAGCCTAGCGATCTGAGACGATCACGGTGATGTGACTCGTACGCTTCAAAATTCGATCTGCACGACCTTTTGCACGAGGCATAATACGCTTCATGGTTGGGCCTTCGTCTACGAAAATTTTCGCAACTTTTAGATCATCAATATCAGCACCATCGTTATGCTCTGCATTAGCAATAGCAGACTCTAATACTTTTTTAACAAGTACAGCCGCTTTTTTATTGGTGTACGTTAAAATATCAAGTGCCTGAGACACTTTTTTACCGCGAACAAGATCTGCAACTAAGCGAACTTTTTGTGCAGAAGAACGAGCGTGGCGGTACTTTGCAATTGTTTCCATCTCTTTCTCCTACTTATTTCTTCTTAGCTTTCTTATCCGCAGCGTGGCCGCGATAAGTACGAGTCGGCGCGAATTCACCTAATTTATGACCAACCATTTCGTCGGAAACATAAACAGGAACGTGCTGACGACCATTATGGACAGCGATGGTCAATCCGATCATGTTAGGAAAGATCGTTGAACGACGGGACCAAGTACGAATTGGTTTCTTGTCCCCGCTTTCCACCGCTTTCTCTACCTTCTTCAGCAAGTGTAGGTCAATAAAAGGACCCTTCTTGAGAGAACGTGGCATAGCTAATCCTCTATATTAATTATTTCTTATTGCGACGGCGAACAATATACTTATCAGTACGTTTGTTGCTACGCGTTTTCAACCCTTTGGCTTTTTGACCCCATGGAGACACAGGATGTTTACCAAAGTTACGACCTTCACCACCACCATGTGGATGGTCTACCGGGTTCATTGCTGTACCACGAACAGTAGGACGAACACCACGCCAACGCGTTGCACCCGCTTTACCTAGTACGCGAAGCATATGTTCTGAATTACCCACTTCACCAATAGTGGCGCGGCAATCAGATAATACTTTACGCATTTCACCTGAACGTAGACGTAATGTTACATATGCACCATCACGCGCAACGATTTGAACATAACTACCAGCAGAGCGAGCAAGTTGTCCGCCTTTACCTGGTTTCATTTCAATATTATGCACGGTAGAACCTACTGGAATATTACGCATCGGTAAACAGTTACCTGTTTTAATCGCTGCATCAACACCAGATTGGATCTGATCACCTGCTTTTAAGCCTTTAGGCGCTAAAATATAACGACGTTCACCGTCTTTATATAGAACCAATGCAATATTTGCACTACGGTTCGGATCATATTCCAAACGTTCAACAACTGCTGGAATACCATCTTTATTACGCTTAAAGTCGACAATACGATAATGCTGTTTATGACCACCACCGATATGACGGGTAGTGATACGACCATTATTATTGCGACCACCAGTTTTGCTTTTTGAATCAAGCAACGGTGCATAAGGCTTACCTTTATGCAACTCTGGGTTAACCACTTTAACAACGTGGCGACGACCCGGAGATGTAGGTTTACACTTAACAACTGCCATTGTTCTTACTCCTCCGAATTACTCAGCGACGCCAGCAAGGTCTAAGTTTTGACCTTCTGCTAAAGTAACGTAAGCTTTTTTCCAGTCGCTACGGCGACCGATTTGTTGACCACGACGTTTTACTTTGCCTTTAACAACAAGAGTATTCACGTCATCTACTTTAACTTCAAATAGTTGTTCAACTGCGGCTTTAATCTCTCTCTTAGTAGCATCTTTAGCAACTTTCAATACTAATGTATTTGTTTTTTCCATTGAAATAGATGCTTTTTCAGAAACATGTGGTGCTCGCAGGACTTTAAGCAGACGCTCTTCACGAATCATGCTAACATCTCCTCTACTTGTTTAACGGCATCAACAGTGATAACCACTTTGTCAAATGCAATCAAACTAACTGGATCAATACCTGCCACATCACGCACATCAACTTTATATAAGTTACGTGCTGCTAAGAAAAGATTTTCATCAACTTCAGAAGTAATGATTAGTACATCTTTTAGATTCATATCATTTAATTTCTGAGTTAATAATTTAGTCTTAGGTGCTTCAACAGTAAATGTTTCAACCACGATTAAACGTTCTTGACGCACTAATTCAGAGAAAATACTCTTTAATGCACCACGATACATTTTACGGTTAACTTTTTGGCTATGATCTTGTGGTTTTGCTGCAAATGTTACACCACCACTACGCCAGATTGGGCTCTTAATAGAACCTGAACGAGCACGACCGGTGCCTTTTTGACGCCATGGTTTTTTGCCTGAACCAGCGATTTCTGCACGAGTTTTTTGTGCGCGAGAGCCTTGACGAGCAGCAGATGCATAAGCAACAACTACTTGGTGAACTAACGCTTCATTAAACTCACGTCCGAAGGTAGTTTCGGAAACAGAAAGCGCTTGCGCGTCTTTTACTACTAATTCCATCTCTATCTCCTCGACGTTAAGCCTTGATTGCCGGTTTAACAATTACGTCACTATTGATTGCGCCTGGTACTGCACCTTTAATTAATAAAAGGTTACGTTCAGCATCAACACGTACAATATCTAAGTTTTGAACAGTTACACGTTCATTACCTAGGTGACCTGCCATTTTACGACCTTTGAACACTTTACCTGGAGTTTGGTTCTGACCAATTGAGCCATGACCACGGTGTGCCAAAGAGTTACCATGAGTAGCATCTTGAGTACGGAAATTCCAACGTTTAGTTACGCCAGCAAAACCTTTACCTTTAGATGTTCCAGTAACATCAACTTTTTTAACGTCTGTAAAAATATCAACGTTAATGCTTTGACCTACAGTGTATTCGCCTTCTTCAAAACGGAATTCCCATAGACCACGACCAGCTTCAACGCCAGCCTTAGCGAAATGACCTGCTTCAGGTTTGTTTACACGGCTTGCTTTTTTGCTGCCAGTAGTAACCTGAATAGCTTGATAACCGTCATTTTCAAGTGTTTTAACTTGAGTAATGCGGTTGCTTTGAACTTCAACTACGGTGACAGGAATAGAAACACCCTCTTCGGTGAAGATTCGTGTCATTCCTACTTTACGACCGATTAAACCAATCATTGTTTCGACCTCTCAATCATTCAGCTTAGGATTAACCTAAACTGATCTGCACATCAACACCGGCAGCAAGATCTAGACGCATTAAAGCATCAACTGTTTTTTCAGTTGGCTCAACAATATCAACTAGACGTTTATGAGTACGAATCTCATATTGATCACGCGCATCTTTATTTACATGCGGAGAAATCAATACTGTGAAACGCTCTTTGCGTGTCGGTAATGGAATAGGACCACGAACTTGTGCGCCTGTGCGCTTCGCAGTTTCTACAATTTCAGCAGTTGATTGATCAATCAAACGATGATCAAACGCTTTTAACCGGATACGGATTCTTTGGTTCGACATGAGACCAGAGCTCCACTATTTAAAAGTTATAACAAAAGATTACTCCTCTTGCCCTGTTTCGATTGACAGGAGAGTGTAATCCGTTCTTTTCGTAATCCCCAAATCGGGAATATTGTTGATATAATTCAATATTTTTACATAAAGATTATATCTTTTTACGCATTTGCTTACATAAATACAATAAACAAAGTGGCGGGATTATACCCTGATAGTTAACTAACATCAAGCATTAATTATCATATAGATAGAGAAAATCCGATAATTGATAGTTGCAAAAAAGTTAAGAAATGGAGATTTTTTTAATCAGATTATGTTGCCATTAAAGGCGACCGATTACTGAGCTTCTTTGGTATATATAATATAGATATTTTTTCGAAATCTCGATATCGAGAGTATCATCAGTCACTTAAGTTTAACCACTTAAGTGACTATATGACTCAATACATTACTGTTATTTAATATTGCAATAACTCATCGCAATTTCAGAAGCTAATTTTGCATTATTAAAGACAAGATTAATATTTGCTTCTAAACTATCACCACCGGTTAACTCAACCACTTTAGCTAACAAGAATGGGGTAGTTTCTTTACCTTTAATGCCTTGCTCAACTGATTCTGTTAAGGCTTTTTCAATTGCTGCTGAAATTAACTCTTCATCCATTGCATATTGTGTTGGAATAGGATTAGCAACCACAACCCCACCATTTAAGCCTAAATCCCATTTTACTTTAATCATTTCAGCTATCTGTTTGGCACTATCTAGTTTAACACTAACATCAAATGGGCTAGTTCGACTAAAGAATGACGGTAGTTTTTCAGTTTGATAACCAACCACAGGAACACCAAATGTTTCTAGATATTCCATCGTTAAACCTAAGTCTAAAATTGATTTAGCACCAGCGCAAACAACGGCAACACTGGTATTGGCAAGTTCTTGAAGATCGGCAGAAATATCAAATGTATGTTCTGCCCCACGATGAACACCACCTAATCCACCGGTTGCAAACACACGAATACCAGCTAATTCAGCGATAATCATGGTTGCAGCGACGGTAGTTGCACCATTTTGTTTATTGGCAACAACTACTGGTAAATCTCGACGACTCACTTTGGTTACATTTAATCCTTCTTTACCCAGAATCGTTATCTCTTCTTTTGACAAACCCGCTTTTAAACGACCATTAATTACCGCAATAGTGGCAGGTATCGCGCCATTTTGTCTGACAATTTCTTCTACTTTTAATGCTGTTTCAACATTTTGTGGATAAGGCATACCATGTGAAATAATGGTAGACTCTAAAGCCACAACCGGTAGATTATTTTCAAGCGCTTGTTTAACTTCAGGCGAAATATCAAGATATTGATTATATTTAGACACATTGTTCATGAAAGGGACTCCAAAATATTTTGAACACAATTAATTGATAAATTAGGATTATTAGTGAATTCAGATGATAATGTTAATGCTGAACAAGCTTGGCCAAATCTCACACTTTGATAAAAGCTAAGCCCATCCAAATAACCTTGTACCAGTCCTGCTAGCATAGCATCTCCAGCGCCAGTAACACTGATAATATCTGTTGGAATTGGGGCAGACCAACCACGATCACCATCGATTTCACTATAATAAACACCATCAGCCCCAGCACTAATTGCGATCCGCTGCACGCCTTGCTGATGGAACCAGTCGACTACTTTAGGAATATCACCATTGGTCGTGATTTTTATCCCACTTAAAATCTCTGCCTCTAGTCGATTAGGTTTTAAAGTATGAATATATGACAACCAATTTTTAATCTTGTGAGATTTAAACGCAGATACCGTATCAACAAAAATAGGTACTGTTCCAGCATTGTTAAACAACCACGTCAATGCATCTTGTTGTAAATTACAGTCAATAATCAGTAATTTAGCATGTTGAATTAGCTGTTTGGATTCATTTAATAAACTTGGCGTTAGCTTGTTAATAATATCCATATCATTAATAGCAATCACCATTTCGCCTGATTGATCAAGCAGAGAGAGGTAGGTTGAAGTAGAATCGCCTTTTATCACATGGCAATGATCCATATTAACACCCGCTTTTCGAGTATGTTCAATAAGCTGAGCACCATAAAAATCATCACCAATCATTGAAACAAGATAGGTATCAAGTCCTAAAAGCGCTAAATTTTCAGCTATATTTCGCCCCACACCACCAGGTGTACAACGAATTTTACCGGGGTTAGAATCTTCATAAACCAATTTTTTATCTGAATATCCAGTAACATCCATGTTACAAGAGCCAACGACAACCACATGATTATTTTCAGATAAAAGATAACCTTTGCCTTTTATGTAACCTTTTTGAGTCAATGTCATAATGTAACCTGCTACACTTGAACGGGTAATGCCTAACATTTCAGCAATCACATGTTGTTGAATGAAAGGATCTTGGCGAATAATCGTAAGGATCTGCTTTTCTCTTTGATTCATAAACACCTGTTTATTTTTAAGCACATGTTTAGTCTTTGACTATAGCAGAATCATGATCAAGTTAAAAGCAAGCAAATACACTTGATAGCTGAAATGTGATAATTATCACAAGAAAAAGTTGAGAGATGAGGTTTTTAAACAAAATTATGTCGCCATAAAGGCGACTGATTAATGATCTTCTTTGGCGTGATTAAGGCTATATCTTGGAATTTCGACTTCAAGATCTTCCTCGGCTACTCGAGCTTGGCAACTCAAACGACTATGTGGTTCAACTCCCCAAGCTTTATCTAGCATATCATCTTCTTGTTCATCGCTTTCTTCTAGCGAATCAAATCCTTTTCGGACAATACAGTGACAAGTTGAGCAAGCACAAGACATCTCACAAGCGTGCTCTATTTCGATATCATTGCGCAAAGCAACTTCTAAAATGGATTCGCCTTCTTCTGCCTCTACAGTTTTTCCTTCAGGGCAAAGATCGGCATTTGGTAAAAAGGTAATTTTTGGCATAATAATCTCATTGGTTAAATATCATCAACGCTATGCCCAGTTAAGGCATCACGTATTGATCTATTCATACGTTTTGCAGCAAAAGTTTGCGTTACATTATCAACATGTTTAATTTGCTGCTCAATCAAATAACAATCATTAGATTCAGTGGCTTGCCGTAATTGATGTTGAGCTTTTAAAATGAGATTAAGTTCCTCTTCATCTAATAAATCGGCATCTTTATCTAAAGCGGTTTGCAATGTTTCAAGTACTCTAGCCGCTTCCACCTTCTGCTCAGCAAGCATTCTTATTTGTTTATCTTGATTTGCATAATTGATTGAATCTTGAATCATGGTTGCAATTTCATTTTCGGTTAGTCCATAAGATGGTTTAACTTGTATTGCAGCCTCAACCCCGGTCGATTTTTCCATCGCCGTGACACTCAATAAACCATCAGCATCGACTTGAAAGGTAACTCGAATATGCGCACCACCTGCAGGCATAGGCGGAATACCTCTTAAAGTAAATTTTGCTAATGATCGGCAATCAGCAACGCTTTCACGTTCACCTTGTAAAACATGAATCATCATCGCCGTTTGCCCATCTTTAAATGTGGTAAACTCTTGTGCTCTAGCGCATGGAATGGTGCTATTACGAGGAATAATTTTTTCAACTAATTCCCCCATTGTTTCAATACCTAAAGATAAAGGAATAACATCTAGCAATAACATGTCTGAATCAGGTTTATTGCCAACCAGTATATCTGCCTGTATTGCGGCACCAATGGCAACAACTTTATCTGGATCAATCGAGGTTAAAGGTTCAGTTTTAAAATAATGACCGACCAATTGTCTTACTAATGGCACTCGGGTTGAACCACCGACCATCACAACTTCACTCACTTCGTCAAAATCAATTTGCGCGTCTTTTAATGCTCGGCGACAAACAGCCAAAGTTCGTTTAATTAAAGGCTCAATTAAGTCTTCAAATTGTTTACGGCTTATTGTTAAAGACTGCCCTTCTATATTCACTAAAGCAGAATCTTGCTGGCTTAATACAACTTTAATTTTAACCGCTTCATCGATAATTTTTTGGTTTATATGGGGATCAGTATTATTTTCTAAACCTAACTGTTTTTTTAGATAATCTGCAAGCAACTGGTCAAAATCATCACCGCCAAGCGCTGAATCGCCACCGGTGGCTAAAACTTCGAACACCCCTTTATGTAAGCGCAGAATAGAGATATCAAACGTACCACCACCTAAATCATAAACCGCAATCACACCTTCTTTGCCTGAATCTAAACCATAAGCGATTGCGGCAGCGGTTGGTTCATTCAATAATCTTAAAACGTACAGCCCGGCTAATTTAGCCGCATCTTTAGTTGCTTGCCTTTGCGCATCATCAAAATAAGCAGGTACAGTTATTACCACCCCATCAATTTCACTTTCTAAACTCTGTTTAGCGCGATCGGCTAAAGCAATCAAAATTTCAGATGAAACTTGTATGGGATTAACCTGTTGATTAGGTAAATTTAATAAAGGTACACCATTATCAGTCTGTGAAAAACTATAAGGGAAACGAGTAAGATCAATATCCGATAAACTTCTACCCATTAAGCGTTTTATTGAACTGACGGTATTTAATGGATCGCTTGCCGCATTGGTTTTAGCATTTTTGCCGACAGTTATAATCGTATTATCATCATGATCAACACCATAATGCACGACTGAAGGTAATAAAGCATCGCCTTCTAAATCAGGCAAAACTTCGGATGTTCCACTGCGAACAGTTGCGACTAAAGAATTAGTTGTGCCAAGATCGATGCCAATTGCCACGCGACGCTGATGAGGTTCTGGTGTTTGTCCTGGTTCACTAATCTGTAATAATACCATTTGATCTATCTCTAATTGATGTGTTACTTAATCTTGAATTATAAAGCAAATTGCTTTTCTTGTAACTTTTCGATCTGTTCAATCAACCTAGCCAGATAGCGGATTTTATAGATTTGATTAAGTGCGGCTTGCCAATTTTGTTGTGAAATATCACCCAATAACTGTTGATAGACCTGTTTTTCTCGTTGCGAAATTTCCGAATGAAAATCATCTAAAAGTTCAATATTATTTTGGCTTTCAATATCATCCAATTTTTCACGTAAGCTAAATTGTTCCATTAAAAAATCGGCATCGTGAATAATATTTTGTTCGGTAGCAACATCAACACCTTGTAAAGATAACAAATATTCAGCCGCTTTTAGCGGATTTTTTAGCGTTTGATAGCCATCATTGATCATTGCCGACTTTTGAATGATAGCCACTTTTTCATTATCTGTTGCCTGAGCAAAATTATCAGGATGATATTGCCGTTGTAGCTGTTGATAGTTGACCGTTAACTGACCACTATCAATGGGCAATTTAATCGGTAATTGAAATAGTTCAAAATAATTAGTCACAATTCATATCCCAATTAAACATTAAAGCTTTCGCCACAACCACATTCATTGTGCGAATTGGGATTATTGAATTTAAAGCCTTCGTTGAGACCTTCTTTAACAAAATCAAGCTCAGTGCCATCAATATAAACTAAGCTCTTTTTATCAACGATAACTTTGACATCTTTATCTTCAAAAACACTATCATCGTCATTAATAGCATCAGCAAACTCAAGAACATAAGCCATACCTGAGCAGCCAGATGTTTTTACGCCTAGTCTAAGTCCAACACCTTTTCCTCTATTAGTTAAAAAGGCCTGTACTCGATTGGCTGCACTATTAGTTAATGTGATTGCCATTAGCGTTGTCCTTTTTTAGTTTTATAATCATCGATTGCCGCTTTAATCGCATCTTCGGCTAAAATCGAACAGTGAATTTTAACTGGTGGCAACGCAAGCTCTTTAGCGATATCGGTATTTTTAATCGCTTCGGCTTCATCTAATGATTTACCTTTAATCCATTCAGTAACTAACGAGCTAGAAGCAATAGCGCTACCACAACCATAAGTTTTGAATTTGGCATCTTCAATAATACCGCTATCATTAACTTTGATTTGCAATCGCATTACATCACCACATGCTGGTGCTCCAACCATTCCACTACCAACATTCGGATCATTCTGATCGAAAGAACCAACATTGCGCGGATTTTCATAATGATCAACGACTTTTTCACTGTATGCCATAACTTGCTCCTAATTTTAATGGGCTGACCACTTAATTTTAGTTAAATCAACACCATCTTTAAACATTTCCCAAAGCGGTGAAAGCTCTCTTAATTTATCGATAGAATCTTTAATTAACTTAATCACATAATCGACTTCCTCTTCGGTACTAAATCGTCCAAATGAGAATCGAATTGAGCTATGTGCTAGTTCATCGTTAAGTCCTAATGCTCGTAATACATAAGATGGTTCTAAACTTGCAGATGTACAGGCTGAACCTGATGATACAGCTAAATCTTTTAAAGCCATCATAAGTGATTCACCTTCAATATAAGCAAAGCTTACATTTAATATATTAGGGACACTATGTTCTAAAGAACCATTAAGATAAACTTCTTCGATATCTTTTAAACCATTCCATAAACGGTTTTTTAATGCCAAAAGACGCGGCATTTCGGTAGCCATTTCTTCTTTAGCTAGGCGATAAGCTTCGCCCATACCAACAATTTGATGAACCGGTAGCGTTCCTGAACGCATACCACGTTCATGTCCACCACCATGCATTTGCGCTTCAATACGCACGCGAGGTTTACGCCGAACATAAAGCCCACCAATCCCTTTAGGCCCATAAATTTTATGGCCTGAAAATGACATAAGATCGACTTTTAATTTAGACAGATCAATAGGTAATTTACCGACGCTTTGGGTTGCATCAACATGAAATACAATACCTCTTTCACGGCACATCTCACCAATTTTTTCGATATCTTGAATGACGCCGGTTTCGTTATTAACATGCATAATCGATACCACAGTAGTATCACTACGCATCGCTGCGGCAAGTTTATCAAGATCAATAATACCGTCAGATTCAGGCGCTAAATAGGTTACTTCATAGCCTTCTCGTTCTAATTGACGGCAAGTATCAAGCACAGCTTTATGTTCCGTTTTACAGGTAATAATATGTTTACCTTTAGCTTGATTGAAATGTGCGGCACCTTTAATGGCTAAGTTATCAGCTTCTGTCGCGCCTGATGTAAAAACAATCTCACGTGAATCGGCACCAATTAAATCAGCGATTTGGTTACGTGCTATGTCGACAGCTTCTTCTGCTTGCCAACCAAATTTATGGGAACGTGAAGCGGGATTACCAAAAACACCATCCGGTGTTAAATATTGCATCATTTTTTCCGCTACTCTTGGATCTACAGGCGTGGTAGCTGCATAATCCATATAGATAGGCAATTTCATTAATTACTCCCAATTACAAATTCTGTCTTTTATTTCTTTAATTAATTCTGTTGTGATGGAGATGACTTTGTCGCTCAGCTACGGATCTCACCTCTTGGTGATTAACTAATTCGCTTAACGTGATACTGGTCAAAAAATCATTAATTCGTTCACTTAAGTCATTCCATAAACTATGAGTAAGACATCTTACACCTTTTTGACATCCAGTATGTCCATGGCACTTGGTTGCGTGAACAGTTTCATTAACCGCTTTAACAATTGCACTAATCGCAATTTGATCCATACTACGACCAAGTACATAACCGCCACCAGGACCTCTAACACTCGAAACTAAACCATTTTTACGCAATCGAGAAAATAGTTGTTCTAAATAAGATAGTGAGATCTCCTGACGTTCAGAAATATCAGCAAGTGATACAGGGCCTGATTCTGAATGCAAAGCTACATCTAACATAGCTGTCACTGCATAACGCCCTTTTGATGTCAATTTCATTACTCATTCCCCTATATTTAATAATCAATATTTTATATATCCTTCAGTTTTAGTCAAGTATTTACTTGACTATTTTAGTGGGAATTAAGTTATTAGTTGGTCATCGACGAAATATAAGCAAATATGCTAATCTATTAAACAGATTTGATAAAGGAGTTAAGCAATGAATTTAGTTATACGTTGGTGTTTGATATTAAGCACTACTTTATTAGCAAATAGTGTATTTGCAGACCCATCGCAAAATGATTGGCGACAAAATTATCAAAAATGGCAAAACACTTATCAATCACTAAGTTTTGATGAGCAACAGGCATTACTAAAGCAATTGAAGCATTACCCACTTTATCCTTATGCTGCTGTTCAATTTTTTCAAACTAATATTAAAAAGGTATCACCACAATCGGTGAGTGAATTTGTAAAAAAATATGATGACTTTCCATTAACTTCATCATTAACTCAAGCTTATTTAACCGAACTAACTAATCGCCAAGATTGGAACGCGATTATCTCTTTCCCTAAAGACAATTCCACTGTCGCTGATTGTCGATATCAATATGCCAAATTACAAAAAAATAATGATAAATCGGCATTAGATAGTGTCGAGTCCCTATGGTTAACGGGAAATGAGTTACCTTCAGCCTGTGATCCATTATTAGACGCATGGTCAAAAAGTGGAAAACGCACTTCTCATCTTATATTGTTACGTATTGAACTTGCACTTGAAAAAAATAATGTAAAACTAGCACGTCATTTAACCAGTTTATTAGATGATAATTATCAAACCACCAAAAGTTATTTATTAGCTGTTTTTAATGATCCGCGCAAACTTGAACAATTTTCGCAAAATATAAATACTAGCACTTTTACAAAAAAAATTGTCTTAGCATTTTATCCTCGCTTAGTCAAAGCAGACAAAAATCTTGCGGCAGCATTGCTACCTCAACTGATAAAAAAACAGAATTTAACTGATGAAGAACAAAATAGATTACAAAGTAGTTTAGCGAATAGTTATTTTAGTGATTCTGTGACGAAAGAACAAAGCAAATGGCGAGACAATTATCTAACCAAAAGTCATGACACCCCATTAATTGAAAAACGTATTCGTATAGCTATTGATGCCAATAACTATCAAGACATTGCGTATTGGATAACACAATTACCTCCAGCAGACCAATTAAAAGAAGAGTGGCAATACTGGCATGCACGGGTATTACTCAATAACAAGAAAACCAATGAAGCCAAAAAAATCCTAAAATCGTTAGCCAATAAACGTGGTTTTTATGGAATGGTCAGTGCACAAACACTGAATCAACCTTACATAATTAATAATTTATCTAAAAAGCTACCAACTGCCGAAGTAAGTTCTTTAAAAAACAAATATGACCAACAACCATTTGTTATTAGAATTGAAGAGTTGAGACTTTTAGGTCTATTAGCTGAATCCAAGCAAGAGTGGCGCTATATACTAAATAACCAAACACAAGAAAGCGAATATTTAGATTTAGCCAAATATGCTTATCATAAAGGTTGGGGCGATCTTAGTATTCAAGCAACAATAGCTGGCAAATTATGGGATAATTGGACAGAACGCCTACCTATCATGTATAAAAACTTATATAATGAAGCATTAAAGGATAAAGCGATCCCATTATCTTACGCTTTAGCCATTACACGGCAAGAGAGTGCATTTGACGCCACAGTAAAATCACCAGTGGGCGCCAGTGGTTTAATGCAATTAATGCCAGCAACCGCTAAAGACACAGCCAAAAAGGTCAGCAATATTACCTATTATTCACCTAAACAACTGTTAGAGCCGGTAACTAATGTACATTTAGGCACTTATTATTTAAACAACGTTTATTTACAAAATAATAATAATCGTATTTTATCTTCTGCTGCCTATAATGCTGGCCCAAACCGAGTAAAAAAATGGTTGAATAACAGTAATGGAAAACTTGATGCTATCGCATTTATTGAAAGTATTCCTTTTAATGAAACCCGAAATTATGTCAAAAGTGTATTAGTATATGATCATATTTATCAGCATATTTTAGGTGAAAAGAAACCTCATATACTGACAAAAAACGAATTTAATAGACAATACTAATGGTACATTACATGAAAACTAAAGAATGGAACCAAACGGTTGAAATATTACACCAAGCTTTTAATAGCGGTTATTCATTAGATATATTAAAACTACTGATGACCGCCGATGAACGCGATGCTTTAATCACCAGAGTAAAAATTGTGCGCTCATTACTTGACGGTTCAATTAATCAGCGCCAACTTAAAGATCAACTAAAAATCGGTATTGCCACCGTCACCCGAGGGTCAAATAGTTTAAAAGAAGCAACACCTGAATTTAAAGCCTGGTTAGAAAAGATTCTATTGAATACCAATGACTAAAAGCTTGTCAATATTCATGATGACTAGTTATAACATATTATAACGATAAATTTGATTGAATATTGACTTCTTCATCAGCCACTACCGGAACACAATAATCACATTCCATACTATGGATATCTTTAAAACATTTAATGGTATCATCATGATGATTGTGATGAATTTCAATTAAACAACTTGAACTACGCAATCTCACTTTTAAAGCTGGCATCGCCGCTAAATGAACTTGAGAAATAAAATCACTAAAATCCTCTGGTGAACCAATATATTTAAAGCACAGATACAAACCACCATCACTAACAATTGGTTCGATATGCTCAAGATTATTATTGTGCTCTAAAGCAATTGTATATAAAAGTTCTTGTTCATTGGCATTATCTCTACTTTTTAAAATACGACTAAAAGCAAAGATTTTGTCTGGCAAACTGTTACTATTGTGCTCATAATGAGATAGATAATTATGAAAAAACTGTGATCTTAACTTATTTTCCTCATCTAAAATTTGGCTCAAATTACAATTGTTCTTATATGAAATTCCCCAAAAGGTTTGTTTCGGCATATTAACAAATTTAGGTTCAGGTAAAGAAAGCCGATTTTTATTTAATTCAATAGCAGGGGTTAAGCCAGTTGGATCCCAGAATTCCCCACGACGATAACTTGCAGGTGTTTCATTAAATTGCTTTTTAAAAGATCGGGTAAAAGTTTGTTGTGAATCAAAACGATATTGCATAGCAATATCTAAAATAGGTTTACTTGTCATTCGCAAAGATAATGCCGCATAAGTTAACCTGCGGTGACGAATATAAGTACCAAGTACTTGTCCTGTTACTTCTTTAAACATCCGTTGTAAATGCCACTTTGAATAACCTGATTTTTGGGCAACATTATCAATGGATAAGGGCTGCTCCAAATTTTTTTCAATCCAAACGATAAGATCTGAAATAATACTAACTTGATTCATAAAACCCCATCATAAAGTGAATTGGCAGACATCATGCGATTATGACTTAATCCTAGCAATAAGCAAGGTTTAAATCGAAAATTTTTTAACAATAAGAATGGCTTCCTGCTTGATGTTCGGTAATATCTTTAACTCCTGCCAGTTCAGGGAATTCAGCGAGCAACTGCTTTTCAATCCCCTCTTTTAGAGTAAAATCAACCATTGAACAACCATTACAACCACCGCCAAATTGTAATATTGCATAATTATCTTCAGTCAATTCTACCAAGCTAACATGACCACCATGACTAGCTAATTGAGGATTCACTTGGGCTTGAATAACATAATTGACCCGTTCAATTAACGGAGCATCATCTGCAACTCTTCTCATTTTTGAATTAGGTGCTTTTAAGGTTAATTGCGAACCTAATTCATCAGTGACATAATCAATCACGGTTTCTTCTAAAAAGGGGGCGCTAATCTCGTCAATATAAACAGAAAAACCGGCTTGTTGTTGTTCTTCAATATCACTATCTTCAATAGTATCAGCCGGACAATAGGAAACGCCACATTCAGCAGATGGTGTACCAGGATTAATAACAAAAACCCGAATTTGAGTACCATCCGGCTGATTAGCAAGTAATTTTTTAAAATGTTGTTGAGCTGATTCAGAAATGGTAATAATAGACATAATCCCTCACTTAGACACGACTGACATTAATTACGGCTAATGTCATCGATAATAGTTGACTAACTTTCTTGGTTATTATAGGGGGTGTTTTGGATTTTACAAGACTGTCCGACACAAACAAACGACCTGCACATGGATTGCTCCACGCTCTTTTAATTGCTGGCTAATGGCATTTACCGTATTTCCGGTAGTAACGATATCATCAATAAGCATTACCGATTGATTAGTTAAATCAGAGTGACACTTAAAAAGTGTTTTTACATTACTCATTCGCTGCTTGAGTGATAGATTCTTTTGATCATGTGCGGCTAGTTTTCTTGATAACAGATGCGGTTGAAAATCTCGCTTTAACCACCTGGCTATTGGTTTAGCTAACAATGCCGCTTGATTAAAACCTCTAAACCAATAACGAAAATGGTGTAGAGGGACACAAGTCACTATATCAGGTTTAACGAGACTATCGATCAATCGACGTTGATACCACGCTAAAAACATCAATCTGGCTAATGCGTTAGTTAACTCTACTTTTTTATGAAATTTTAAATGTTGGATTAATTTTTTTAATGGTTCAATATAATCTGTCACGGCAACCATGTCGTCCCAATAAGGGTTATTTTCGCGACATCGGTAGCACTCTTTGGTTGCTAATGAATGAGGAAGACAACATCGATGGCAAACCTTATTAAGCTTTGGCAAATTTTTAACACACTCACTACAAATTCCATGGTGAGATAACATTAATGGCATATTACATAAAATACATCGCATAACAATTCTTTATTCAGCATCAAAAGTTGAGGAGCAGAATTTTTTCAAAGAAATGAGATAAAATAGTCATTAAATAAAATATAACTTTATTAACATTTTCAATTATAGCGAATAAAAATTATTTTTTTCTCATTTAGCAAAGTATTGCGATCTGCCAAACAAAATTTTAGATAATTTTTCATATTAATGATTTCAATTAAACCAATATTCGGTATAATTTGCCGACAATATAATAATAAGGATTTATAAAATGAGAAAAATCAAACTGTTATTTATAGGGCTGTTATTAAGCCTTTTTTCTACCGTCTCTTTAGCTGATACCAAAGTATTAATACAAACCAGCGTAGGGGATATCGAAGTTGAATTAGATAGCCAACTTGCTCCAATTACCACAAAAAACTTTCTTGAGTATGTCAATAGCGGTTACTATGAAAACTTAACCTTCCATCGTGTCATTCCTGGATTTATGATTCAAGGTGGTGGTGCTGATGATCAATTAAAATTCAAAGAGGCGAAACAACCAATCAAAAATGAAGCTGATAACGGTTTGAAAAACGATCGCGGAACTATCGCAATGGCAAGAACTAATGCAATCAATAGTGCAACTAGCCAATTCTTCATCAATGTTGTAAATAATGATTCTCTTAACTACCAAAGTCCGGAAAAATATGGTTATGCTGTTTTTGGCAAAGTTATTAAAGGAATGGACATCGTTGATAACATTGTGAATGTACCAACCAAACGCGTAGGACCTCATCAAAATGTGCCTGTTGAACCAATCTATATTAAAAAGGCAACAGTGATCGAAGATAAACAATAAGTTGTTCTAAAATTAATAAACACCTCAAGCAAACCACCTTAATGATTTAAGGTGGTTTTCATCAAAAAATAGGCTTGTTTTTTATTTATCACAAGCTATTTTAAGCCCCCCATCACAAGCCAGTTGAAAATACTTTTTAGCTAATGATTTGTTTTGTTCAACGCCATCACCTTTCTCATACATAATCGCCAAATTGTATTGTGCGCTTAAGTATCCCTGCTCAGCTGCTTTTGTATACCAATATGCTGCCTTTTGTTTATCTTGTTCTACACCATTACCATTAAAATAATTATGCGCTAAGTTATATTGTGCATTAGCATACCCCTTTTCTGCAGCTTTTATATACCAATATACTGCCTTTTTTTTATCTTGTTTTATGCCATCACCTTTATCATACATAGCGGCTAAATTGTAGCATGCACTGGGGTTAGCTTGCTCCGCAGCTTTGGTATACAAATTTAAAGCTTTTAATTTGTCTTGTTCTACGCCATCACCTTTCTCATACATAAGCGCTAAATTGTTTTGTGCGTAAGAATTTCCTTGCTCTGCGGATTTTGTATACAAATATGCAGCTTTTGTTTTATCTTGTTCTACACCATCACCTGTATCATACATAACCGCTAAATGGAACTGTGAAAGGAAATTACCTTGCTCAGCTGCTTTCGCAAACCAATATGCCGCCTTTTGTTTATCTTGTTCTACGCCTTCACCTCTATAATATTTAACCGCTAAATTATTTTGTGCCTTGGAGTAACCGAAATTCGCTACTTTTGTAAACCAATATACCGCCTTTGATATATCTTTTTCTATGCCATCACCTTGATCATACATAACCGCTAAATTGTATTGTGCATTTGGGTTACCTTGTTCTGCCGCTTTAGCGAACCAATATGCCGCTTCAGATTTACTTTGTTCTATGTTATCGCCATTATAATACATAAAAGCTAACTCAAGTTGAGCATTACTATCACCCTGTTGTGCTGCTTTTGTATACCAAGATACTGTTTTTTCGTCATCTTTTTTCATACAACCTCCCTTTAGATCGTATTTAGCTTTATTATTACCTTTGCTCGTCTCTTATATGCATTGATTAAATGCCTTTTATAATTTTCTTATTAATATATGTAATGCATTCGTTTGCATAAATTTAAAAAGGAAATAGAATTAATACTCCAAAAAGATAAATATTTTTTCATTTTCTCCTATTCCTATTGCAGCAAACATTAATACTTGTTTATTTTACCAACGTTTTACATAAAAGTATGTAAAATAATTAATATTGATTTTCTTAATTACCGATCACATAAAATGAAGCTATTGTGTTATGACTAAAGTCATTAAAAAAAGAGATATTGTGGGTAACAGTGGTAAATATACCAACCAAACTAATGGTGCCATAACAATATGGCTATTTTCTTCTGAAAAAATCAATATAAAGTAAATACCCTTTATTAAAATTATAACGACATCAATTCATTCTTAATATTGAAAAAATAAAAAAGCACTCTTTGAAGTGACCCCCAATAGTTGGACAACCAATTACTGAGGGTCTTTTTATGTCAAAATATAGTCGAGATTTAAAAATTATCATAGCTAATGAATTCTTATCAGGAGAATCATCAGTAATTCTTTCAAAAAAATATGCGATATCTTCTAGTCAGATTCGATATTGGTCCCAAGTGGTTGCGATTCATGGGGGTAACGCCTTTCAACCAACACCTCATTTACGTCATGCCGAAGCAAGATTACAAGCACTAAAATTAATGTGGACAAATAATTGGTCTCTCGGGCACACTAGTGCTATGCTTAATTTAAGTTCCCCCGGGCTTCTATTTGTTTGGCTTGATAGATATCATAAAAAAGGTTTCCGAGGGCTTGAATATCGTTCCAGAGGAAGACCCTGTATGAAGCACCCCGGTATTGAATCCACTCACAGTGATGATGAAAAAACAATTGAAGCATTAAAAGAAGAAATTGCTTATCTACGAGCAGAGAATGCTGTTCTAAAAAAGTTAGAAGAGCTGAAGCAAGCAAAACGACAACAAACAAAGAAAAAACGTTAGTTGTTTTAGCTCTTAAATATCAGTATTCCTTAAAACATTTACTATCAGCAACAAAACTGGCAAAAAGTGTTTTTTATTATCATGTTAATAGGTTGAAAACCCCGTCTGCTTATGAAAATGAGTTAAAACGTATTGAATCGATTTACCATGAACATAAAGGGCGTTATGGTTATCGCCGAATTCATTTAGCGTTGATAAATGAAGGAATTAAGCTCAATCATAAAACGGTACAACGCTTAATGGGTCAACTTAATCTCAAATCGACAGTAAGACCTAAAAAATATCGTTCTTATCGTGGAGAGACAGGTAAAACAGTAGCTAATTATCTTAAAAGAGATTTTGAATCATCGAGACCAAATGAAAAATGGGTAACGGATGTCACAGAATTTAAGGTAAATGAACAGAAAATTTACCTATCGCCCATTATCGATTTATATAATCAAGAAGTAATCGCTTATATGGTGGCTAAAAATGCACGTTTGACCTTGGTGACAGATATGCTTAAAAAAGGGATATCACGATTAAAACAGTGTGAAAAACCGTTACTACATAGTGACCAAGGCTGGCAATATAGAAATTGCCATTATCAGAAGCTACTAGCTAATAATGGCATCAAACAAAGTATGTCCAGAAAAGGAAATTGTTTAGATAATGCGGTAGCTGAAAACTTTTTTGGTCTATTAAAATCAGAAATGTACCATGGACAATGCTTTCAAGATGCAGATGAATTGATTGAAAAAATAGAAGAATATATAGAATACTACAACACCAAACGGATTAAGGCCAAATTAAAAGGCCTGACTCCGGTTGAATATCGAAATCAGGCCTTACAAGCCGCTTAATAAAAGTGTCCAACTTTATGGGGTCACTTCACTTTGAGTGCTTTTGTGAAAACGTTGATTTAAAATGATTGTCGAAAATAATTTAATTATTTTTTTAATTACCTTAATTTATAGCAAGCCTTTTGATAATGCCCTTCACAAGCTAGTTGGTAATACTTTTTAGCTAAAGATTTGTTTTGCTCAATATCATTACCTTTCTCATATATCAGCGCTAAATTATATTGTGCCTCGACATCTCCTCCGTCCGCCGCTTTTGTATACCAATATACCGCTTTTTGTTTATCTGACTTTATGCCGTCTCCTACCTCATACATATGCCCTAAATTATATTGGGCATCTAAATGACCTTGCTCCGCGGCTTTGCTAAACCAATTTATTGCTTTTATTTTATCTTGTGTTACGCCTATTCCTTGATAATACGCACTGCCTAAATTGTTCTGCGCGTCAGCATTACCTTGTTCTGCGGATTTTGTATACCAATATAACGCTTTTTGCTTATCTTGCTTTATACCATCACCATGACTATACAAAAAACCTAGACTAAATTGTGCGCTAGGCATCCCTTGTTCTGCCGCTTTTGTAAACCAATCTATCGCCTTTTGTTTATCTTTTTTTATGCTATTACCTTCATAATATTTAAGCGCTAAATTATATTGGGCGATAGAATCACCTTGTTCTGCTGCTTTTGTATACCAATATATCGCCTTTTGTTTATCTTGTTTTATGCCATCACCGATATTATACATATCCGCTAAATTATATTGAGCGGTAGACTGCCCTTGTTCTGCTGCCTTTGTATACCAATTTATAGCTTTTAGTTTATCTTGTTCTACACCATCACCGTTTTTATATATACTCCCTAAATTGTTTTGCGCGTTAGGCTCACCTTGCTCTGCTGCTTTTGTATACCAATATATCGCCTTTTGTTTATCTTGCTCTATACCATGGCCACCACTATACATAAGAGCTAAATTAAATTGCGCTCTAGACTCACCTTGTTCTGCCGATTTTGTAAACCAATATACTGCTTTCAACTTATCTTGGTCCACGCCAGTACCTTCATAGTATATACTCGCTAAATTATATTGTGACTTAGAATCACCTTGTTCTGCTGCTTTTGTATACCAATATAACGCTTTTTGCTTATCTTGCTTTATGCCTTTACCGTCATTATATTTAACCGCTAAATTAAATTGTGCGCCGGGATGACCTTGTTCTGCTGCTTTTGTAAACCAAAAAACTGCTTTTTCTTCATTTTGTTCTACGCCAGCACCTTTATTATACATAACGCCTAAATAGTATTCCGCTTTATTATCGCCTTTCGCCGCCTCTTGTGTACATTCATCAAATGCTGTTTTATAATTTTTTTGCTCATAATACGAAGTGCAGTCATTTGCATAAATTGAAAAAGAACATAGAACTAATAACCCAGTAGATATATATTTTTTCATAGTATTTCCTATACAGGTTAAAACAGAGATTGATATTTTTTTATCTTACTAATTATATATAAAATTGTGTATAGAAAATAGCCATTATTATTGTTTTTTTATTAACTAATCATCAGAAAAAGACGGTTATGCCGTTTTATGAAAAACATTAAAGGAATGGACGTCATTGGAAAAATTGCTAATCTTGCAACCAAACGCATGGGGGTAGACATCAAAATATATCTGTTTTGACGATCTATATTAACAGGCAACGGTGATTGAAAATTAAGATAAATTAATCTAATGTTGATAAACATTATAAGAAAATCACCTTAATGATGTAAGGTGATTTTTCATCAACTAATAGGATTATTTTTTTAATTTATTACAAGCTTTTTTAACCCCCTGTTCACAAGACTGTTTAAAATACTCTTTAGCTAGAAATTTATTTTGCTCAACGCCATCACCTTGAGCATACATAAGCGCTAAATTGTATTGTGCTTCAGCATTTCCTTGCTTTGCGGCTTTTGTAAACCAATATACAGATTTTATTTTATCTTGTTCTACGCTTTCACCGTAATAATATTTAATAGCCAAACTAAATTGTGCACCATAATGGCCTTGTTCTGCGGCTTTTGTATACCAATATACTGCCTTTTGTTTATCTAGCTCTATGCCTACACCCATATCATACATAAGCGCTAAATTATATTGGGCGTTAGACTCATCTTGTTTTGCCGATTTTATATACCAATAAACTGCCTTTTGTTTATCTGGCTCTATGCCATCTCCTTTATAATACATATTCCCTAAATTATATTGTGCTCTGGAGAGACCTTGTTCTGCGGCTTTTGTATACCAATATACCGCCTTTTGTTTATCTTGCTCTATGCCATCACCATTACTATACATAAGCGCTAAATTAAATTGGGCATCGGATTCTCCTTCCTCCGCTGCTCTAGTATACCAATATATAGCCTTTGGCGTATCTTGTTTTATGCCATCTCCTTGATGATACATAAGGGCTAAATTGTATTGCGCGCTAGATTGACCTTGCTCCGCAGCTATAGTATACCAATATAGCGCCTTTTGTTTATCTGGCTCTATGCCATTACCATTATTATACATAAGAGCTAAATTATATTGGGCTTTAGAATGACCATTCTCCGCAGCTAAAGTATACCAATATATAGCTTTTTGTTTATCTGGCTTTATGCCATCGCCATTATTATACATAAATGCTAAATTATACTGTGATCTAGAATCACCTTGCTTTGCAGCTCTTGTGTACCAATATACTGCGTTTTGTTTATCTAGCTTTACGCTATCACCTTCATAATACATAACCGCTAACTGGTATTGTGCTTTAGTATGACCTTGCTCCGCAGCTGTAGTATACCAATATACCGCCTTTTGTTTATCTTGTTCTATGCCATCACCGTTATTATACATAAGTGCTAAATTATATTGGGCATTAGGCTCACCTTGTTCTGCTGCTTTTGTATACCAATATACTGCTTTTAGTTGATCTTGTTCTACGCCAGCACCTTCATCGTACATAACGCCTAGATAGTATTGAGCTTTATTATCACCTTTTGTCGCCTCTTGTGTACATTTATCAAGCGCTTTTTTAAAATTTTTTTGCTCAATATGGCTAATGCACTCGCTCGCATAAATTGAAAAAGAACATACGACTAACAACCCCGCAGATAAATATTTTTTCATTGTATTTCCTATACTGGTTAAAACCAGCATTAATATTTTTATGTTATTGATTATATATAAATATATATATATAAAATAGCCATCATTATGGTTTTTTTAATTATCAGAAAAATGGTTATACCATTTTAGGAAAAATCATTTAAAGGAATGGATATCGTTGATAAAATTACCAATCTTGCAACCAAACGCATGGCTGGTGCAGATCAAAATACCCCCTATTTTGCCAATCTATATTTAAAAGATAATGGTGATCGAAGATAAATTAATCTAATGTTCATAAACATTAAAAGAAAATCACCTTAATAATCTAAAGTGATTTTTCATTAAAAATCATGGTTAATTTTTTGATTTATTAAAATATTTTTTAAGACTTTACTCACAAGACTGTTTAAAATACTCATTAGCTAATGATTTGTTTTACTCAACACCATCACACTATACATAACGCTAAATTATATTAGCCGTTAGGATTGCCTTGTTCAGCGTCTTTTTTATACCAATATAACGCCTTTGGTTTATCTTGCTCCATACCATCACCTTCATCATACATAAGCGCTAAAATATATGGATATCGGCATTACCTTACCCTAATTCTACTTTATTGGGCGTAAAGGTTTGTTAATCACTCCCATAAAAAATATATTTTTCATTGGGTTGCATAAAATAAAGTAGAAAATAAGAGTGATAATATGATTAATAATCCTTTTTTCATAATTTTCCTTATATTCCCTACCAAAACTCATTTATGCTTTTTAAATGTTATTTTAGTGATAATAACTATCGATGTATTTAGAATAATTTATACAAAATTATTAGTAGGATTTTTATAAAAAAATCAAAGAAAACTATAACTAGTTTTTTAGAAAAAATCATTAATAGAATGGATGTTTTGATTAAGATTAAAAATACCTCAACTCATTTTTGATCTTAAGGGAAAATAGAAAAAGCACTCGTAGAGTGCTTTTTGTGAAAAACGGTGATTTAAAATGTTTTCTGAAATAATTTAATTATTCTGTTAATTGCTTTAATTTATTACAAGCCTCTTGAGAATCTCCATCACAGGCTTGTTGGTAATACTTTTGTGCTAAGGATCTATTTTGCTTAACACCATCGCCTTCATCATACATAAGCGCTAAATAGTATTGGGCACTAGAATGACCTTGTTCCGCCGCTTTTGTATACCAATTTATCGCTTTTATCTTATCTTGTTTTACGCCTTCACCTTCATAATACATAAGTGCTAAATTGTATTGGGCACTAGAATTACCTTGTTCCGCCGCTTTTGTATACCAATTTATCGCTTTTATTTTATCCTGCTTTACACCTTTACCGTAATAATACGCGTTCCCCAAATTGTTTTGGGCGTCAGCAAATCCTTGTTCTGCCGATCTTGTATACCAATATAACGCTTTCTGCTCATCTTGTTCTAAGCCTGTACCTTCTTTATACATAATCGCTAAATTATATTGGGCGGTAGAATGACCTTGTTCGGCAGCTTTTATATACCAATATGCAGCCTTTTGTTTATCTTGCTCTATACCATAACCTTCACTATACATAAGCGCTAAATTATATTGTGATCTAGGATGACCTTGTTCTGCTGCTTTTGTATACCAATATACCGCCTTTTGCTTATCTTGTTCTACGCCATTACCTTCATAATACATAAACGCTAAATTATATTGGGCGGCAAAGTTACCTTGCTCCGCCGCTTTTATATACAAATTTACAGCTTTTTCTTTATCTTGTTCTACGCCATCACCTCGTTTATACATACCCGCTAAATTGTTTTGTGAGTCGGAATCACCTTCTTCTGCTGCTTTTGTAAACCAATATACTGCCTTTTGTTTATCTTGTTCTACTCCATCACCGTTTTTATACATAAACCCTAAATTATATTGTGCATCTATGTGACCTTGCTCGGCGGCTTTTGTATACCAATTTAGCGCTTTTACTTTATCTTGTTGTTCTCCTTCACCGTAATAATACATATTCCCTAAATTATTTTGTGCATTAGTATTACCTTGTTCAGCTGACTTAAAATACCAAAATAAAGCTTTTTGTAGATCTTCTTTAACCCCTTTACCATCGTGATACATGAATGCCAGATTATATTGAGCTTCGGCATCACCTTGTTCTGCTTTTACTTTACACGGAGTAAAGGCTTTTTCATAACTCTCCATAGACCAATATAGTTTGCATGGATTGGCATAAACTGCAGAAGAAAATAAGACTGATAATATGACTAATAATCCTTTTTTCATGATTTTCCTTATATTCACTACGAAAACTTATTTATGCTTTTTAAATGTTATTTTATGGATATTAACTGTCAATATATTTAGGAAATTTATACAAATTATTAATAGGATTTTTATAAAAAATCAGAGAAAACTATATCTAGTTTTTCAGAAAAAATCATTAATAGAATGGCTATTTTGATTAAGATTAAAAATACATCAACTCATTTTTGATCTTAAGGGAAAATAGAAAAAGCACTCGTAGAGTGCTTTTTGTGAAAAACGGTGATTTAAAATGTTTTCTGAAATAATTTAATTATTCTGTTAATTGATTTAATTTATCACAAGACTTTTCATAATGTTGCTCGCAAGCTAGTTGGTAATACTTTTTAGCTAAAGATTTATTTTGCTCAATACCATTACCTTTATCATACATATACGCTAAAAGATATTGGGCTTGAGCATCACCACGCTCCGCGGCTTTTGTATACCAATATACCGTTTTTTGTTTATCTGGCTTTATGCCGTCTCCCTCATCATACATAGCCGCTAAATTACATTGAGCGTCAACATTACCTTGTTCTGCCGCTTTTGTATACCAATATAACGCCTTTTGCTTATCAGGCTTTACGCCATTTCCTTCATCATACATAATCGCTAAATTGTTTTGTGCGTAAGACTCACCTTGTTCTGCCGCTTTTGTATACCAATATAACGCCTTTTGTTTATCAGGCACTATGCCATCACCTTCATCATACATAAGCGCTAAATTATATTGTGCATCAGCATTATCTTGTTTTGCTGCTTTTGTATACCAATATAACGCCTTTTGCTTATCAGGCCCTATACCATCACCTTTATCATACATAAGCGCTAAATTTTTTTGTGCAATGGAATTACCTTGCTCCGCCGCTTTTGTATACCAATAAAACGCCTTTTGTATATTTTTCTCGGTGACATCACCTTCATTGTACATAACCGCTAAATTGTTTTGTGCATCTACGTTACCTTGTTCCGCGGCTTTTTTATACCAATAAAACGCCTTTTGTTTATCTGGCTCTGTACCATTACCTACATCATACATATACGCTAAAAAATATTGAGATTCAGTATTACCTTGCTCTGCTTCCACTTTACATAAAGTTAAGGCTTTCTCATAATTTTCCTTATACCAATATTTACTGCATTGATTAGCATAAACAATAGTAGAAAATAAAAGTGATAAGATGACTAATAATCCTTTCTTCATAATTTTCCTTATATTCAATATGAAAACTTATTTATATTATTTGAATGTTATTTTTGAAATATTAACTATCAATATATTTAAAATCATTTATACAAAATTATTAATAGAATTTAGTATAAAAAAATCAAAGAAAACTATAACTTTTTTTCTCAGAAAAATTCATTAATAGAATTGATATTTTGATTGAGATTAAAAATGTATCAATTCATTTTTGATCTTGGTAAAAACAGAAAAATCACTCATTGAATACTATTTTGATAAAACTGTGATTTAAAGTAATTTTGCAGAATAATTTAATTATTCGTTTAATTGCTTTAATTTATCATAAGCTTTTTTATAATTTTCGTGCAGCTTTTGTTTTCCATCACCCAACTAAATTTATAAATAAAAAATAGTTAGCAATCAGAAGATAACACTATCTTCAATGTATTTCTTATACAGATTAGAACAGACATTAATTTTTTTGTTACTCATTATATATAAATGTATGTATCGTAAATAGCCATTGTTATTGATTTTTTTTAATTATCAATTATCAGAAGCAATAGTTATTCCGTTTAAGGAAAAGATGTTAAAGGAATGGACATCATTGATAAAATTACAAATCTAGCTACTAAACTTCTAGGTGGTTCATATCAAAATGCACCTGTATATATTAAAAAGGTAATGGTGATTGAAGATAAACAATGAATTGCTCTAACATTTATCAACACGTCAAAAAATCACCTTAATGATTTAAGGTGATTTTGCATTAAATAATAGGACTACTGTTTTAATTTATCACAAGCTGTTTCAAAACCTAGCTCACAAGACTGTTTAAAATACTTATTAGCTAATGATTTGTTTAGTTTGACTCCATCACCATTCTCATACATAGTTGCCAAATTGTATTGTGCGCTTAAGTATCCTTGTTCTGCTGCTTTTGTATACCAATCAACCGCCTTTTGTTTATCTTGATCGATACCATCACCGTTATAATACATAAGCGCTAAATTATATTGTGCTTTAGAATGACCTTCTTCGGCGGCTTTTGTATACCAATATACCGCTTTTTGTTTATCTCGTTCAATGCCATCACCGCTGTAATACATAAGCGCTAAATTATATTGTGCGCTAGAATGACCTTGCTCGGCGGCTTTTGTATACCAATATACCGCATTTGGTTTATCTTGCTCGACTTCATCTCCGTTATTATACATAAAAGCTAAGTTATTTTGGGCGTTAGCATAACCTTGCTCGGCGGCTTTTGTATACCAATATACCGCCATTTGTTTATCTTGCTCTACGCCATCGCCTTTATAATACATAAAGGCTAAGTTATTTTGGGCGTTAGACTCACCTTGTTCGGCAGCTTTTGTATACCAATATACTGCTATTTGTTTATCTTGCTCTACACCTTCACCGTTATAATATTTAAGAGCCAAATTATATTGAGCGCCAGGATGATCTTGTTCGGCAGCTTTTGTATACCAATATACCGCCTTTTGTTTATCTTGTTCGGTGCCATCACCTTCGTCATACATAATCGCTAAATTATATTGTGCTTTGAGGATACCTTGTTCGGCACTTTTGCTATAAACAACAAAAGCTTTTTGTTTATCTTGCTCTATACCATCTCCGTTATAATACATAAACGCTAGATTATATTGACCTTTAGCATCCCCCTGGTCTGCGGCTTTTGTAAACCAATATGCAGCCTTTTGTTTATTTTGCTCTATGCCATCACCTTCATAATACCTAAGTGCTAAATTATATTGGGCGCTAGAATTACCTTGCTCTGCTGCTTTTGTATACCAAAATAAGGCTTTTTGTTGATCTTGTACGACGCCTTTACCAATATCATACATAATCCCAAGGTAGTATTGAGCTTTATTACTACCTTTCGCCGCCTCTCTTGTACATTTAGCAAATGCTTTATCATAATTTTTTTGTTCAATATATGTAGTGCACTGGCTTGCATAAATTGAAAAAGAACATAGAACTAATAATCCAGAAGATAAATATTTTTTCATGGTTTTCCTTATACCTATTGCAGCAGACATTAATACTTGTTTATTTTACCGATATTATTTTAGTGATATTAACTATCAATGTATTTAGTAAATTGATACAAAATTATTAATATTATTTTCATAATAAATCAATAGAAAAATATAGCTATGTTTTTTTGAAAAAAATCATTAACAGAATGGATATTTTTATTGAGATTATAAATGCATCAACTTATTCTTAATATTGGCAAATAAAAAAAGCAATTATTGAGTGTTATTAATAAAAAACGGGGGGTTAAAGTGATTTCCGAAATAATTTAATTTTGCCTATTAGCATTTACTTGTTTGGTTTCTTGTGCACATCCAACAAAGGCTTTTTATGATTTTTTATTGGCAATCTGTTTTACACGGACAGGCATAATTTGAAAAAGAACGGCGAATTGATAACCCTAAAGATGATATTTTTTTCATTGTATTTCCTATACATGTTAAAACAAACATTAATATTTTTTTATTTTACTTATTATATATAAATATATGTATCCAAAATAGTCGTTGTTATTGATTTTCTTGATTACCAGAAAATATGGTTATGCCGTTTTTGGCAAAGTCATTAAAGGAATAGACATTGTTAATAAGGATTATGAATGTAGCAATCAAACACATGGGATAACATCAAAGTGTGCCTGTTGAGCCAATCTATGTAAAAAAAGCAACAATGATTAAAGATAAACAAAAGTTGTTCTAAAATGAACAAATACTTCAAGCAAACCACCTTAGTGATTTAAGGTGGTTTTTAACCGAATAATAGGATTATTTTCTTAATTCCTCACAAGCTAGTTCAAAACCTAGATCACAAGACTGTTTAAAATACTCTTTAGCTAATGATTTGTTTTGCTCAACACCATCACCCTCATTATACATAACCGCTAAATTATATTGGGAATAAGGATTACCTTGTGCTGCAGCTTCTGTAAACCAGTATACAGCTTTTTTCTTATCTATTTCAACACCATCTCCACTATCATACATAGCGGCTAAATTGTGCTGAGCAGTTAAATCACCTTGTTCTGCTGCTTTTGTATACCAATATTCGGCTTTTTTCTTATCCATTTCAACACCGTCTCCATTGAAGTACATAAGTGCTAAAATAGATTGTGCATCGGAATAATCTTGTTCTGATGCTTTAATGAACCAAAAAGCTGCTTTTTCCTTATCTATTTTAATACCTTCCCCATAATAATACATAAGCGCTAAATGGAATTGTGCGTTTAAGTATCCTTGCTCGGCTGCTTTTGTAAACCAATATACCGCTTTTTGATTATCTGGTTTTACGTCTTCACCTTTATGATATCTAATAGCCAAATTGAATTGTGCTTCAGATGCTCCTTGCTCGGCTGCTTTTGTATACCAATATACCGATTTTTGATTATCTGGTTCTACACCTTCACCATGACCATAAATAAACCCTAAATTATTTTGTGCTCTGAAATAACCTTGCTCTGCGGATTTTGTATACCAAAAAATAGCTTTCAACTTATCTTGTTTTATACCATCCCCCTCATCGTACTTAAACGCTAAATTATATTGTGCTTCGGGATTGCCTTGTTCTGCTGCTTTTGTATACCAATATATAGCCTTTTGCTTATCTTGCTCTACGCCATCACCCTCATCATAAATAACAGCTAAATTATATTGTGCATCGGATTGCCCCAGTTCGGCGCTTTTGGTATATAACTCAATAGCTTTTTGTATATCTTGCTCTACTCCATCACCTTCATCATACATAAGTGCTAAATTATATTGTGCATTAATATGATCATGTTCCGCTGCTTTTGTATACCAATATACCGCCTTTTGTTTATCTTGCTCGATACCATCACCGTTATTATACATAAACCCTAAATTATACTGAGCGCTGGAGATACCCTGCTCCGCTGCTTTTGTATACCAATTTATTGCTTTTATTTTATCTTGTTCTATCCCTTCACCATTATCATATATCAACGCTAAATTGTATTGTGCGCTAGAATGACCTTGCTCCGCTGCTTTTGTAAACCAATCTACTGCTTTTATTATATTTTGTTTTAC
Source organism: Gilliamella sp. LMG 34359 (assembly GCF_984569085.1). NCBI lineage: Bacteria > Pseudomonadati > Pseudomonadota > Gammaproteobacteria > Orbales > Orbaceae > Gilliamella > Gilliamella sp. LMG 34359. The sequence continues at coordinate 121,121 of NZ_OZ474906.1, forward strand.
ACCTTCACCGTTATAATACACATTCCCTAAATTAAATTGTGCATCAGAGTCACCATTCATCGCTTCTTGTGTACATATATCAAACGCTTTTTCATATTTTTCTTGGTCACCAGAAGATAAAGTTTTTTTTAGCGTGTTTATTATTGAAGATAATATTTTTTTCATTGTATTTCCTATACATGTTAAAACAAACATTAATATTTTTTTATTTTACTTATTATATATAAATATATGTATCCAAAATAGTCGTTGTTATTGATTTTCTTGATTACCAGAAAATATGGTTATGCCGTTTTTGGCAAAGTCATTAAAGAAATAGACATTGTTAATAAGGATTATGAATGTAGCAATCAAACACATGGGATAACATCAAAGTGTGCCTGTTGAGCCAATCTATGTTAAAAAAGTAACAATAATTAAAGATAAACAAAAGTTGTTGTAAAATTAATAAACACTTCAAGCAAACCACCTTAGTGATTTAAGGTGGTTTTTCATCAAATAATAGGATTATTTTTTTAACTCTTCACAAGCTGCTTCAAAACGTTGATCACAAGACTGTTTAAAATACTCTTTAGCTAAAGATTTATCCTGCGCAACACCATCTCCCTTATCATACATAATTCCTAACTTATATTGTGCTTCAGGGTCATTTTGTTCTGCTGCCTTTGTATACCAATATACCGCCTTCTGTTTATCTTGCTCTATGCCTTCACCGCTATAATACCTATTCCCTAAATTATATTGAGCTTGAGAACAACCTTGCTCTGCTGCTTCAGTATACCAATATAACGCCTTCTGTTTATCTTGCTCTATGCCTTCACCTTCATCATATATAGCCGCTAAATTGTATTGTGCATATAAATCACCTTGCTCTGCTGCTTTTGTATACCAATATACCGCCTTCTGTTTATCTTGCTCTATGCCTCCACCGTTATCATACATAAACCCTAAATTATTTTGTGCGTTTGAATGGCCTTGCTCTGCTGCTTTTGTATACCAATATACCGCCTTCTGCTTATCTTGCTCTATGCCTTCACCGTTATCATACATAACCGCTAAATTATATTGAGCACCAGGATTATCTTGTTCTGCCGCTTTTGCATACCAATATACCGCCTTCTGTTTATCTTGCTCTATGCCTCCACCGTTATCATACATAAACCCTAAATTGTGTTGTGCGTCTGAATCACCTTGCTCTGCTGCTTTTGTATACCAATATACCGCCTTCTGTTTATCTTGCTCTATTCCTTCACCGTTATCATACATAAACCCTAAATTATTTTGGGCATAAGGATTATCTTGTTCTGCTGCTTTTGTAAACCAATATACCGCCTTCTGTTTATCTTGCTCTATGCCTTCACCGCTATAATACCTATTCCCTAAATTATATTGAGCTTGAGAACAACCTTGCTCTGCTGCTTCAGTATACCAATATAACGCCTTCTGTTTATCTTGCTCTATGCCTTCACCTTCATCATATATAGCCGCTAAATTGTATTGTGCATATAAATCACCTTGCTCTGCTGCTTTTGTATACCAATATACCGCCTTCTGTTTATCTTGCTCTATACCATCACCTTCATCATACATAACCGCTAAATTGTATTGTGCATTAGGGTTACCTTGCTTCGCCGATTTTTCATACCAATAAAACGCCTTATATTTATCTTGCTCGATGCCATCACCATACTTATACATATTAGCTAAACTTAATTGGGCATCAAGACAACTTCGTCCTGCTGCTTTTGTAAACCAATATTCGGCTTTTTTCTTATCCATTTCTACACCGTCTCCATTACGGTACATATGTGCTAAAATAGATTGTGCATCGGGATAATCTTGTTCCGAAGCTTTAATGAACCAAAAAGCTGCTTTTTCCTTATCTATTTTAATACCTTCCCCATAATAATACATAAGCGCTAAATGGAATTGTGCGTTTAAGTATCCTTGCTCCGCTGCTTGTGTAAACCAATATATCGCTTTTTGATTATCTGGTGTTACGCCTTCACCTTTATGATATCTAATAGCCAAATTGAATTGTGCTTCAGATGCTCCTTGCTCGGCTGCTTTTGTAAACCAATATACCGCCTTCTGTTTATCTTGTTCTATGCCTTCACCGTTATCATACATAAACCCTAAATTATTTTGGGCACCAGGATTATCTTGTTCTGCCGCTTTTGTATACCAATATACCGCCCTCTGTTTATCTTGCTCTATACCATCACCTTCATCATACATAACCGCTAAATTGTATTGTGCATTAGAGTTACCTTGCTTCGCCGATTTTGCATACCAATATAACGCCTTTTGTTTATCTTGCTCTATACCATGATCACCACTATACATAAGTGCTAAATTAAATTGTGCGCTGGATAGACCTTGTTCTGCTGCTTTTGTATACCAATATACCGATTTTTGATTATCTGGTTCTACACCTTCACCATGACCATAAATAAACCCTAAATTATTTTGGGCATCAGGATTATCTTGTTCTGCCGCTTTTGTATACCAATATACCGCCCTCTGTTTATCTTGCTCTATACCATCACCTTCATCATACATAACCGCTAAATTGTATTGTGCATTAGGGTTACCTTGCTCCGCCACTTTTGTATACCAATATAACGCCTTTTGTCTATCTTGCTCTATACCTTCACAATATTTGTGCATAACGGCTAAATTATATTGTGCTTCGGGATTGCCTTGTTCTGCTGCTTTTGTATACCAATATATAGCCTTTTGCTTATCTTGCTCTACACCATCACCCTCATCATAAATAACAGCTAAATTATATTGTGCATTGGATTGCCCCAGTTCTGCGCTTTTGGCATATAACTCAATAGCTTTTTGTATATCTCGCTCTACTCCATCACCTTCATCATACATAAGTGCTAAATTATATTGTGCATTAATAAGATCTTGTTCCGCCGCTTTTGTATACCAATATACCGCCTTTTGTTTATCTTGCTCTATTCCTTCACCGTTATTATACATAAACCCTAAATTATACTGAGCGCTGGAGATACCCTGCTCCGCTGCTTTTGTATACCAATTTATTGCTTTTATTTTATCTTGTTCTACCCCTTCACCATTATCATATATCAACGCTAAATTGTATTGTGCGCTAGAATGACCTTGCTCCGCTGCTTTTGTAAACCAATAAACTGCCTTCTGTTTATCTTGCTCGATTCCTTCACCGTTATAATACATATGCCCTAAATTAAATTGTGCGTCAGAGTCACCATTCATCGCTTCTTGTGTACATATATCAAACGCTTTTTCATATTTTTTTTGTTCACCAGAAGATAAAGTTTTTTTTAGCGTTTTTACTATTGAAGATAATATTTTTTTCATTGTATTTCCTATACATGTTAAATAAACATTAATATTTTTTTATTTTACTTATTATATATAAATATATGTATCCAAAATAGTCGTTGTTATTGATTTTCTTGATTACCAGAAAATATGGTTATGCCGTTTTTGGCAAAGTCATTAAAGGAATAGACATTGTTAATAAGGATTATGAATGTAGCAATCAAACACGTGGGATAACATCAAAGTGTGCCTGTTGAGCCAATCTATGTTAAAAAAGTAACAATGATTAAAGATAAACAAAAATTGTTATAAAATGAACAAATACTTAAAGCTAACCACCTTAGTGATTTTAGGTGGTTTTTGATCGAATAATAGGATTATTTTCTTAATTCCTCACAAGCTAGTTCAAAACCTAGATCACAAGACTGTTTTAAATACTCTTTAGCTAAAGATTTATCATGCGCAACACCATCTCCCTTATCATACATAATTCCTAACTTATATTGTGCTTCAGGGTCATTTTGTTCTGCTGCCTTTGTATACCAATATACCGCTTTCTGTTTATCTTGCTCTATGCCTTCACCTTTATAATAACAATTCCCTAAATTATTTTGTGCTTGAGAACAACCTTGCTCCGCTGCTTTTGTATACCAATATACCGCCTTTTGTTTATCTTGCTCTATGCCTTCACCGTTATAATACCTATTCCCTAAATTATATTGTGCGTATAAATCACCTTGTTCCGCTGCTTTTGTATACCAATATACCGCCTTCTGTTTATCTTGCTCTATGTTCTCACCGTTATAATACCTATTCCCTAAATTATTTTGTGCTTGAGAACAACCTTGCTCCGCTGCTTTTTTATACCAATATACCGCCTTCTGTTTATCTTGCTCTATGCCTTCACCTTCATCATACATAACCGCTAAATTGTATTGTGCATTAGGGTAATCTTGCTCTGCTGCTTTTGTATACCAATATACCGCCTTCTGTTTATTTTGCTCTATGCCTTCACCGTTATAATACATATTCCCTAAATTATTTTGGGCGTATGACTCACCTTGCTCCGCTGCTTTTGTATACCAATATACCGCCTTCTGTTTATCTTGCTCGATACCATCACCTTTATCATACATATGCGCTAAACAGTTTTGTGCAAATGAATCACCTTGCTCTGCTGCTTTTGTATACCAATATACCGCCTTTTGTTTATCTTGCTCTATGCCTTCACCTTTATAATACCAATTGCCTAAATTATTTTGGGAGTATAAATCGCCTTGCTCCGCTGCTTTTGTATACCAATATACCGCCTTCTGTTTATCTTGCTCTATGCCTTCACCTTTATAATACCTATTCCCTAAATTATTTTGGGCGTCTAAATAACCTTGCTCCGCTGCTTTTGTATACCAATATATCGCCTTCTGTTTATCTTGCTCTATGCCTTCACCTTCATCATACATAAATCCTAAATTATTTTGTGCGTATGACTCACCTTGCTCCGCTGCTTTTGTATACCAATATACCGCCTTCTGTTTATCTTGCTCTATGCCTTCACCTTTATAATACCTATTTCCTAAATTATTTTGGGCGTCTGAATAACCTTGCTCCGCTGCTTTTGTATACCAATATACCGCCTTCTGTTTATCTTGCTCTATGCCATCACCTTCATCATACATATGTGCTAAATTGTATTGTGCATTAGGGTAATCTTGCTCTGCTGCTTTTGTATACCAATATATCGCCTGCTGTTTATCTTGCTCTATGCCTTCACCTTCATCATACATAAATCCTAAATTATTTTGTGCGTATGACTCACCTTGCTCCGCTGCTTTTGTATACCAATATACCGCCTGCTGTTTATCTTGCTCTATGCCTTCACCTTTATCATACATAAACCCTAAATTATTTTGGGCATTAGGGTTACCTTGCTTCGCCGATTTTTCATACCAATAAAACGCCTTTTGCTTATCTTGCTCTATGCCATCACCTTTATTATACATAACCCCTAAATTGTGTTGTGCGCCTGAATCACCTTGCTCCCCCGCTTTTGTATACCAATATACCGCCTTTTGTTTATCTTGCTCTATGCCTTCACCTTTATCATACATAAACCCTAAATTATTTTGGGCGTTTGAATAACCTTGCTCTGCTGCTTTTGTATACCAATATACCGCCTTCTGTTTATCTTGCTCTATGCCTTCACCGTTATAATACATATTCCCTAAATTATTTTGGGCGTTTGAATAACCTTGCTCTGCTGCTTTTGTATACCAATATACCGCCTTCTGTTTATCTTGCTCTATGCCTTCACCGTTATAATACATATTCCCTAAATTATTTTGGGCGTTTGAATAACCTTGCTCTGCTGCTTTTGTATACCAATATACCGCCTGCTGTTTATCTTGCTCTATACCTTCACCATATTTGTACATAACTGCTAAATTATGTTGTGCGCTGGATAGTCCTTGTTCTGCTGCTTTTGTAAACAAATAAACCGCCTTCTGTTTATCTTGCTCTATGCCTTCACCGTTATAATACATAAGTGCTAAACCATATTGGGCTTCAGGATCATTTTGCTCTGCTGCTTTTGTAAACCAATATACCGCCTTCTGTTTATCTTGCGCTATGCCTTCACCTTTATAATACATAAGTGCCAAATTATATTGGGCGTCTAAATGACCTTGCTCTGCTGATTTTTCATACCAAAATGCAGCGGTTTGTTTATCTTGTGGTACACCATTACCTTCATAACACATAAGTGCTATAATATATAGGCCTTCAGCATAACCTATTTCAGCTTCATCTTTACATGGCGTAAAGGATTTTTCATAGTATTTTTGTTCATCATCTGTTTTACATCGACCAGCATAATTTGAAAAAAAACGGAGAATTGATAACCCTAAAGATACTAGTTTTTTCATTATATTTCCTATGCATGTTAAAATAGACACTACTATTTTTTATTTGCCAATATATATATCGAAAGTAATCGTTATTATTGATTTCCTTAATTACCAATCAACAGATCAATATGATTATACTGTTTTGGTATAGTCATTAAAGGAATGGACATCGTTGATAAAATTGTTAACGAGTCACCAAACATATGGCATCACGTCAAAATGTCTTTGTTAAACCAATCTATATAAAAAAAGCAACAGTAATTGAAGATAAACAATAAGCTGTTCTAGAATTACTAAACACTTCAAGCAACCACCTTAATGATTTAAGGTCGTTTTTTATTAAATCATAAAATTATTTTTTTAATTTATTACAAGCTTTTTCAAAACCCTGCTCATAGGACTGTTTAAAATACTCATTAGCTAATAATTTGTTTTACTCAACACCATCACCTTGATCATATATAAGCGCTAAATTATATTGTGCGCAAAAATGACCTTGTTCAGCTTCATGGGCACATACAATTGCAATAAAGCCCTTTTCATAATTTTTATGCCAAATTTCTGTTTTGCAATCACTCGCATAAACAACATAAAGAAAACAAGAGGGGCATAACTAATAGTAACTTTTTTATGTTCATGATATTCCTTATATATTTATAAACTTTTTTTAAAATTCTATTTAATGCATCATAAAATCATTACTAATCATTTTAATATAGTTAACAAATTAGCCAGAGTTCTTACCCCGATACCTGTTGCACCAGTTGCCCATAAAGCGGTGGCACTTTTGCGGAATGTCGCTGAACAGTCAATGTGTAGCCAATTTTGTTTATAATTTTTAATAAAATGAGATAAAAATGCCGCGGCAGTGCTGGCACCAGCGGTATTGGGTAATCCTGAATTGGCTATATCCGCAAACGATGATGGAAATTGGCTACGATGAAAATCAGCTAATGGTAATCGCCAAAAAGCTTCATGTTCCGCTTGGCTACTTGCCAATAATTGATTAGCAAATTTGTCATCAAATGAGAGTAATGATTGATAATCGTTACCTACTGCAATTTTTGCTGCTCCAGTAAGGGTTGCGCAATCAATAATATAGTGAGGCTTATCACTGTCCGCACTAATTAACCCGTCAGCTAAAACTAATCGTCCTTCCGCATCGGTATTATCCACTTCAACTGTTTTACCATTACGATATCGGATAATATCACCCAGTTTAAATGCCTTACCACTCACCAAATTATCAGCGCAACATAGGTAAAGTTTAATACGATGTTTGACTCCTCGGGCAATAGCAAGTGCCAGAGCACCAGTTACTAATGCCGCGCCCCCCATATCCGATCGCATTGATTCCATAAAACTGCTTGGCTTTAAGCTATAACCACCAGAATCAAAAGTGATACCTTTACCGACTAAACAAGCGACAATTGGCGCTTTGGGGTTGTTAGTCGGATTATAATCAAGCTCAAGTAACGCTGCCGGCCGATCAGATCCTTTGCCAACCGTATAAATTCCCATATAATCCTGTTCTTTTAATGCTTCGCCGGAAATAATGTTATAGGTAATATCTGAGGAATAATTGCTGATTAAGTTTGCACTTTGCGTGGCCAATTCTAGAGGACTTAATGTTTCTGCTTGTTGATTAACAATATCTCGACACCAATCAATAATTGCTAAGCGATATTTTAGTTCTTGTTTATCTTGGCTATTAAGTTTTGCCCAACTCACTTTATTATTATTTTTGGCATTACGATAACCGAGCCAAAAATGCCAACACGATTCTAGATCCCAATTGTCACCACTAAGTTTAACCGACTTAATACCTTGATTATCTAATTTTCTTGCTGCTCGCTGAATGGCGCCATGTCGATGATCCGGTTGATAATGAATGGTAACAGCATCATCTGAAAAACTAAGTAACGCCTCTTTTCCCCACTTTGATGGTGCAGGTTTTTCCGAAAGTAATATAGATAAACTCGACATAATAAATTCCTCAAGCAATAAAAATGCAAAAACGATAAATCAATTCTAATCAGAAACATGTTAAGATAGCAAGCAAAGTTAAGCGTAAATAAGGACCTATAATGACATCAGTTGTACCAATCCCAAATGGCATCAATTTTCGTGACTTAGGTGGCATTAAGACCAGTGATGGTCGCCAAATTCGAACAGGAATGTTGTATCGTTCAGGTGAATTTTCACGTCTTAATGATAGTGAAAAAAACTTTTTATCTGATGAGCTTAATTTGCATTATGTATTAGATTATCGTGATCAACATGAAATTGATCGTCATCCCGATAATCTTTGGAATAACAGTCAATATATTAATGTGCCAGCAAACCCATTAAGTGATGAAATTACAGCAAGCCTAACCAGTGATGATATTTTCGTTATGAAAAAATATTCACCGTTTGATTTTATGATTAAACTTTATCAATTATTACCTTTTAATAATCTTGCTTATAAAAAGTTAACATCACTACTACTTAGTGCTAATGGAAAACCCTTAGTGCAACATTGTGCAGTAGGTAAAGATAGAACTGGTGTTGGCGTAGCTTTAACCCTATTTGCATTGGGGGTAAGTGAAGACATAGTTATGCAAGATTACTTACTTACCGAGCGCCATTTAAATGATTATCGTCAAGCCATACTCAGCCAAAATGAAAGTAAATTATCGGCTGAAGAGTTTGAGAAACAGAAAATCATTTTTGCGGCTAAACAAGAGTTTTTAACCGCAGCTCTTGATGAAATCAAAAAACGCTATACCACCATCGACGATTGGTTAACTAAAGAGTATCAATTGGATGATAAAAACAGGAAAATTCTTCAAGATATTTATCTGATATAAATAACCTAAGGGGATGGGTCATCTCCATGCTCTTATTATAATCAGATTATCTTTAAAGACAGAGAAGTGAAAACAATAAAATAACAATGTGAGGCAAATAAAATGTTAACCAACCAAATGGTCAAAAAACTTAATGACCAATTAAATCTAGAATTCTACTCTTCTAACCTTTACCTACAAATGAGCGCATGGTGTGATGATCAAAATTTTCCATCTTTCGGAAAATTTTTAAGAGATCATGCTGGAGAAGAGCGGCAACATATGGAACGCTTATTTGATTATGTGTTAGATTGCGGTTCGTTAGCGCTTATTGGCAAAATTGCAGCGCCAGAATCAGAATATAAATCACTACTTGATGTGTTTAAAGCGGCATATCAACATGAACTTAAAATTACCAAAGAAATTAATGAACTTGTTGACTATGCTTTAACCCAAAAAGATTTTTCAACCTTCAACTTTTTACAATGGTATGTAGCTGAACAACATGAGGAAGAAAAACTTTTCAAAAGCATTGTTGATAAACTCGAATTAGTGGGTGAAAACAAACGTGATTTATTCTTTATGGATAAAGACTTCAATAAAACGTTAAGTGAATCAGGCCTAACGACCTCAAGCGAAGAGTAAATTGATGATATTAATCTGCTACCACATTAGTAGCAGATTATTAATAGATTAAGTTTGCAGGATAAATTTTTTGATTGGTTTATTCTGATTAACGGCAAGATGAACCGATGCCACTTGCTGATATTGATAATAAAAATCCTGTCCAAATGGCGCAGTAATCAACTGGTTTGCGACATCAACTTTTACCGATTTCATTTGCCAAACGCCTTTGGCATATAATTTAAGAGCTGACTCTTTTAATGTCCAAAGTTGCCAAAACGCGGTTAAAGTATCACGTTGTTTTAACATCCATTGATATTCATCATTAGCAAAAATACTTTCAGCGACATTCAAATAATTTTTACGAGGCCTAGCAACTTCAATATCAAGGCCGACTTGACCATTTAGCGATATTGCAACCGCCATCCAATCTTGGCTATGACTAATATTAAAATCAGGAAAATGGTTATCTAAAAAGCGAGGTCGGCCATTATCGCCAACTATCATGCTCGGTAAAGTATCAATTTGACAATACTGTTTAAGCAAACTCGCTAACATTGAACGGCAAACTAAAAACTGTTTTTTACGTGTACCCTTTAATAATTCAGCATCATCAATGACCTGTGGTGATAATAGCGAATAGTTGACTTCAATCGTATCTAAATGGGCAAGTTGGACAATTAACATGTTGTGTAAGTCAGTTTAAACAAAAATTATTTTTTACTATTTTAACAGCATGCTATGCTAACTGTTATCGAAATTATTAGATCACTAAGGATACATCATGTCATTACAAACAAAATTAGTTCATGCTGGTCGAAAAAAACGCTATACCCAAAGTGCAGTTAACTCAGTTATTCAGCGAGCATCATCGCTGGTTTTTGATTCAATTGAGGCCAAAAAAGAAGCGATGGAAAATCGCACTAAAGGAGCACTATTTTACGGTCGTCGCGGCACATTAACTCATTTTGCCCTGCAAGATGCCATGGTGGAAATTGAAGGTGGTGCTGGTTGCTATCTCTATCCTTGCGGTGCGGCAGCCATTGCAAATGCCATTTTAGCTTTTGTAAAAACTGGTGATCATATTCTGGTTTCAGAAGCCAGTTACGAGCCAACACAGGAATTCTGTGAACATATACTCAAAGATTTTGGTGTAGAAACCGATTATTTTTCTCCGTTAATTGGTCGTTATATCACGAATCATATTAAACCAAATACCAAAGTGGTATTTCTTGAATCACCAAGCTCAATCACGATGGAACTGCATGATGTACCCGCAATTGTTAAAGCGATTCGCAAGGTAAATCCGGAAATTGTCATTATGATGGACAACACTTGGAGTGCTGGCGTTTTATTCAAAGCATTAGATCACGATGTTGATATCTCCATTCAAGCAGGTACTAAGTACTTAATCGGCCACTCCGATGCCATGTTAGGAACTGCTGTTGCTAATCAACGTTGTTGGGATCAATTACGTGAACGTTCTTATCTAATGGGACAAATGTGTGATGCCGATACCGCTTATATGGCAGCACGAGGATTGCGAACCTTAGCGGTTAGATTAAAACAACATCACGAAAGTAGCTTAAAAGTGGCAAACTGGTTAGCTAATCATCCTAAAGTGGCAACTGTTAATCATCCGGCTTTGGCAAGTTGTAAGGGACATGAGTTTTTTAAACGTGATTTTAGTGGTGCTAGTGGTCTATTCTCGTTTGTACTTAAAGATCATTTAAGCGATGTGCAACTATCTGATTTCTTGGATAATATGACTCACTTTTCTATGGCGTATTCATGGGGTGGATTTGAATCATTAATTTTAGCCAACCAACCTGAAGATCTAGCAAAAATACGTCCGGTATCGGGCATTGATTTCACTGGTACATTAATTCGATTACATATTGGTCTTGAAGATCCTGATGATTTAATCGCCGATCTTTCTGCTGGCTTAGATAGAATTAAATTACATAAAAACAAAGTTAATGCATTACAAAGTTTAGTATAAATGGATAACCGATGAGTCATCAAAATCAAGCTAAGACTAAAAGTATTATTGAACAAACAATTTTACAACATCTAAACGGTCGACAATCGCTACTGGTTGCTTTTAGTGGTGGTGTCGATTCGACTGTTTTACTGCAAGCATTAGTCAACTTGAGACAAAAGTCACAAAATTTACAACTTAGAGCCATTTATATTCACCATGGTTTAAGCAAAAACGCTGATAGTTGGGCGGAACATTGCCTGCAACAATGCAATGTTTGGCAAATTCCTTTGATTATTGAAAAAGTCAAACTTGATAGAGCGGCGGGCAATATTGAAGAACAAGCAAGAGAAGCTCGCTACCAAGCTATTTATCGACATTTAAAAAGTGATGAGTTGTTATGTACAGCTCAGCACCTTGACGATCAATGTGAAACTTTCTTTCTGGCATTGAAGCGTGGTAGTGGCCCAACAGGGTTATCCGCTATGCCTTTTGAAAATGGCCAACATCTTCGGCCACTACTCACGATATCTCGTCAAGAGATTGAACAGTATGCCAATCAACACCAATTAACTTGGATAGAAGATGAAAGTAATCAAGATGACCATTACGATCGTAATTTTTTACGTTTAAAGGTACTACCAACACTTAATCAGCGTTGGCCACATTTCTCGCAAATGGTGGCACGTAGTGCCGAGTTATGTCAACAGCAAGAAGCATTAATCCATGAGCTTTTATCGTCAGAGTTTAAGCAAATTATTGGCAATGCCAAACAACTTAATATCCAACCACTACGTGATTATTCAGATTATAAACGTAATGCAATATTGCGGATGTGGTTTAAAGAACAACATATCGGCATGCCAAGTCAAAAGCAACTCTCACTAATTTGGCAAACCGTTATTCAAGCGAAAGAAGATGCTAATCCACAATTTATTTTGCATAATCGACAGATTCGCCGCTATCAAAACCAACTTTATTTATTGCCTCTATATCAAGATATTGAACAGCAAATCTTGCCTTGGGATCTAAATACTTCGCTAAGCTTGCCGGATAATTTAGGCATATTACAGTCCAATTATCAAACCAAGTTAACTTGTCGTTTACCACAAAAAGAGGAAAACGTTTCGGTGCGTTTTCATGCCCAAGGTCAATTTCAAATTGTGCAGCGCAAAGGATCACGATCGATAAAAAAATTGTGGCAAGAACACCATATTCCCCCTTGGCAGCGTACTCGTATTCCATTAATTTACTATAATGAACAATTGATTAGTGCTGTCGGGGTATTTGTTACTGAACAAGGTAAGGGCTCACAAATTAGCTTTAATCTAAAACAAATTGTGTAAATAAAAGGGAATTTAACAATTAAACAATAAAAAGACGGAAAAAGTTAATTTGTTACTCGGCTATTTTATTTATATGGCAACCATAATTCAGTCAGGCAATTTACTAGGTGCCTAAACTAATTGTTTCCATTGTATAGCATTATTACTTAAGATCCCCTTTATATGATTTTCAAAACACCCCTTATCATCTTTATAGGATAGCTTAAGTTTCAATGCCTGTTTTATCTTAGTAAATAATTCGTCAAATGAATCATCATAATCGTAGTGGTAACCATTGGATAATGGCCGTTTCAGTTTTCCTTTTTAAAGATGCATTTTAATCATATTAATTAGTTCGTAAAGATCCTTTTTCAAATCTTGATTTTTATAAAATAGTAATTTTTTTCTAAATAACTGATAAACTCATTACTAGGATTATTACTTAATAATAAACTAGTTGTATCAAATATCTCATATTTACCAACTAACTCATCGTCTTAAATTCTTCAATGTACCGACTGCTTTATCAAAGCAAAACGTTGATAAATATCGGTATGCATCTTAATTTCATCAGTCATAAGGAGATCTAATTGGCTTTATTGGAATATGAACATCAGCAGCATGATTTGAATTTGATTCCTTATTAGATAATATCGTTTTTTCTGTCATTTTCCCGATAAAATTAATTACTTGGATATATCTGAACAAGACCTTCCGGTGTATTTTCAGTGATTTTTAGCGTTGGTTCAGTTTCTATATTATAATAGTGTTCAATATATGTACTCAACCACAGACGTTCTTCTATGTTCGTGATAACATTATCTTTGTAAAGATATCTCCTTGCTGAAAAGTTATTATCATCTGAGTAAGTATAAGAATCAGTTATTATACCGCCATCTAATTTCACTAAAATAACATGATTTAGATTGGCATCATCTTTACTCTCAAAAGCGCTGCCAAATATCAAACCAATTATCTCATTGTTTTTTATAACATAAAATTCTCTTGATACAATCCATTCTCTTCTCCAAACTGAGAATTCATTGTATATTACCATTCCAATAATATTATTATTAATATCCATAAAATATTTATGTCTATTAACTGCTGGAGAGCAGTCCTTTTTTTAAGCATCCTTCCAGGTTTATACCCCAATAATTCACAGTTATATGGTTCTAAAGAGTAAGCTGGTAATACTCCCATTCCCCATGATTGGCTAACAGCATTATCGCTCAACCAAATTTTCAACTCTGGATATTTGCTTTTGTATTCATTAAATATCTCTATTAGATAATCTTTTACGTTTTTCATTCTCTATTCCTTATTTTTTATTCACTGTGCTTAAGCTGGTCTGAACTGCTCGCCCTATGGATCAGTGATGATAAAGCTTATGAGATTAAATAGGTAGTGAATAAAATCCATAACACATTGGCTGAGGCAGACATTGCGTCATGATAGCAGCAAATAAAACCGGAAGGAGCAAAAGGTGATCTTTCGGTTTCTTTCAGATAAAATTAATTACTTGGATATATCTGAACAAGACCTTCCGGTGTATTTTCAGTGATTTTTAGCGTTGGTTCAGTTTCTATATTATAATAGTGTTCAATATATGTACTCAACCACAGACGTTCTTCTATGTTCGTGATAACATTATCCTTGTAAAGATATCTCCTTGCTGCAAACCTATTATCATATGAGTAAAAATAAGAATCAGTTATTATACCGTCATCTAATTTCACTAAAATCACATGATTTAGATTGGCATTATCTTTATTCTCAAATGCGCTTCCAAATATCAAACCAATTACCTCATTGTCTTTTCTAAAGTAAAATTTCCTGTATACAATCCATTCTTTATGCACATCTACGAATTCAGCGTATCTTACCTCTCCAATAATATTATTATTAATATCCATAAAATATCTTTGTCTACGAACTGCTGGAGAGCAGTCCTTTTTTTTAAGCATCCTTCCAGGTTTATACCCCAATAATTCACAGTTATATGGTTCTAAAGAGTAAGCTGGCATTACTCCCATTCCCCATGATTGGCTGACAGCATTATCGCTTAACCAAATTTTCAATTCTGGATATTTGCTTTTGTATTCATTAAATATGTCAATTAGATAATCTTTTATGTTTTTCATTCTCTATTCCTTATTTTTCATTCACTATGCCTTGGGGAATTTCATTCCATTTTCCATTTTCTTTCCTATTAATGTGCCAATATCCAACTTTCCCATTTTGTTTTTTAACCAACGGTCAAGCGCTTCAGTTAGTCTGAACTGCGTGCCTATGGGGCAGTGATGATAAAGCTTATGAGATTAAATAGGCAGTCAACAAAATTCATAAAGCATTGGCTGAGGCAGACATTGCGTCATGATAGCAGCAAATAAAACCGGAAGGAGCAAAAGGTGATCTTCCGATTTTTATATAAAATCAATTACTTGGATATATCTGAATAAGACCTTTCGGCGTGTTTTCAGTGATTTTTAGCGTTGGTTCAGTTTCTATATTATAATAGCGTTCAATATATGTACTCAACCACATACGTTGTTCTATGTTCGTGATAACATTATCTTTGTAAAGATATTTCTTTGCTGCAAACCTATTATCATATGAGTAAGAATAAGAATCAGTTATTATACCGTCATCTAATTTCACTAAAATCACATGATTTAGATTGGCATCATCTTTACTTTCAAGAGTAGCTCCAAATATTAATCCAATTATCTCATTGTCTTGTCTAAAGTAAAATTTCCTGTATACAAGCCATTCTTTTTTCAAATTTGAGAATTTAGCGTAGCTTATCTCTCCGAAAATATTATTATTAATATCCATAAAATATTTATGTCTATTAACTGCTGGAGAGCAGTCCTTTTTTTTAAGCATCCTTCCAGGTTTATACCCCAATAATTCACTACGATATGGTTCTAAAGAGTAAGCTGACAATACTCCCATCCCCCATGATTGGCTGACAGCATTATCGCTTAACCAAATTTTCAATTCTGGATATTTGCTTTTGTATTCATTAAATATGTCTATTAGATAATCTTTCATGTTTTTCATTCTCTATTCCTTATTTTTCATTCACTATGCCTTGGGGAATTTCATTCCATTTTCCTTCCTAACCAATGATTATGTGCTTAAGCTGGTCTGAACTGCGTGCCTATGGGTCAGTGATGATAAAGCTTATGAGATTAAATAGGCAGTCAACAAAATTCATAAAGCATTGGCTGAGGCAGACATTGCGTCATGATAGCAGCAAATAAAACCGGAAGGAGCAAAAGGCGATCTTCCGGTTTTTTAGATAAAATCAATTACTTGGATATATCTGAATAAGACCTTTCGGCGTGTTTTCAGTGATTTTTAGCGTTGGTTCAGTTTCTATATTATAATAGCGTTCAATATATGTACTCAACCACATACGTTGTTCTATGTTCGTGATAACATTATCTTTGTAAAGATATTTCTTTGCTGCAAACCTATTATCATATGAGTAAGAATAAGAATCAGTTATTATACCGTCATCTAATTTCACTAAAATCACATGATTTAGATTGGCATCATCTTTACTTTCAAGAGTAGCTCCAAATATTAATCCAATTATCTCATTGTCTTGTCTAAAGTAAAATTTCCTGTATACAAGCCATTCTTTTTTCAAATTTGAGAATTTAGCGTAGCTTATCTCTCCGATAATATTATTATTAATATCCATAAAATATTTATGTCTATTAGCTGCTGGAGAGCAGTCCTTTTTTTTAAGCATCCTTCCAGGTTTATACCCCAATAATTCACAGTTATATGGTTCTAAAGAGTAAGCTGACAATACTCCCATCCCCCATGATTGGCTGACAGTATTATCGCTTAACCAAATTTTCAACTCTGGATATTTGCTTTTGTATTCATTAAATATGTCAATTAGATAATCTTTCATGTTTTTCATTCTCTATTCCTTATTTTTTATTCACTATACCTTAGGGAATTTCATTTTCCATTCTCTTTCCTATTTGATAGCAGATAAAAAAATAATCAGAAGAGATCTTTCCGGCTTTATTTAGATGTCTTTTAAATTAATAACCCGCTGCCACCATTGTTTATTTTCGATATGACTTGTTACAATGTTCTTGCCCCATTTTTTATATTTTTTTAGGAAAAATACCATATCCACATCAGACTTTTCTATCACATCATGAGATTCATTAATCCCCAAACAAAAGAAAATATTTATTGAGTCAAATAAATGGAGAACTTTTAAAAACTCTTCATAGAGTAAATCTCCATCAGAGTAAATTAATCTGCTCATATAGTCATAAGTAATTTCAACAATATTACTGTACTTAGAGGTAACCACACTATTGATAAAATCGTTAACTATATTTTTACATATTAACTTATTGTATTCTGATGAATAATATATTTCGCAAGCTACCACTTCAATATCATGCGGCTGTCTATACCCCTTTTTTATTAACTGAATAATATGATTCACTTTATTTGTCACTTTATTTGTCACTTTATTTGTCATTTAATTTCTCTCACTAATTAGACACTGAAAAACCAGGCAATTTTCTCTGGTTTTCCCTAGTTTCAGGGAAGTGAGTTAATTTAGTTGGTTTTTACCTGTTTAGTTTGACACTGTAAACAAATCCAGAGGAGCTTACCTAGGTTAATGAATTTAGGTGGCTTGTATGGTAAATAGTCCACAGTTAGGAGCATAATAACGCAACATGTTGAAATATAAAAATGTAAACTCTTGACAACGGCCACCTCAATCATGGTGAGGCGATTGGTAAGTGTGCTCACCCAATGCATACACTTCTTCAACAAAGGAACTCCATTTTTAGCTTAGTTTTCATGAGGTAGTTAAATACTTATAGAAGCAAATAAGCGCATTATCTTTTACTTTTTCATTCTATATTAAAATTAGTGGCTTATTCTATTATTTGTTGGTTATATTCAATTTTATGCGTTGCACCGTAGGGAGGTCCGGATTCAATAGTATATCCTTTCGTATATTTCAATGCCTATGGTGAGTATTGTTTTGACTCGTAACTATTGGAAGTCAACAGAACCGAATTCGCTTTAATTCTATAACCGCTGTATTTACAAATTGAATATGGTTTTTCCCAATTATATGTATTAGGCTTTCTATGGTTTCGAAAACTATTTTTTGATTTTAATTAATCTCTATCTATTATGTACTTTTTACTGGTGTCAATTTCAAGATTTTTATAACGTTCCTCTTCTTCAAAATTAGCAATTCTATGGGATGGAACATGACCATATGTAACTTCAATTATATTTCCTTCTTTATCAAGGTGAACAATTTTACTATTACCAACACTGGGAGTATAAAAGATCTCCGTTTTGTCACCTTGCTCATTAAATAATGTGGTTTCAGAAAAATATTCATTTCCTTTGGGATAGGATTTTCTTATACTTATCGGTTTATTATTTTGGTTTTTAGTTACCGATATTAATGGCTGATCCTTTTCACCCTCTTCGTCATATTCCACATTTAAAGATTGCAATATGGTTTTCTTATCAATAGCATACTTAAAATATCGTAAATAATGGAGCTTAGCACTGTGTGGCCAGTATTCATATTCCCATTTGCTGATGGAAAGTAAGGGTTTTTTTTCAATCGCTACAATTTTATCCATCTCTTTTGTTACTTTTATATAATTAGGTAAGGTAATCGCGTTTTCAATGGTAATAGGTTGCAATTGTAAATCGTCATTTAAAATAAAAAAATGTGAACCATTTCCCAATTCTTTTAAACTGGCTTGTTGTTGATTATTAAGTAAAATATATTCGGGTTTACGTTCATAACTCCAACGTATTTTAAATTGATAATTGTCACCGACTTCATTAATTTTAAGTCTTGTACTGAACGGATTATTAACCCGATAAGGTGCATTTTCTGCCTGTTCAAGAGTAATTGGTGAAAAATCAGGATAATTATTAGGAATTCGGTAATGATTGAAAATAGTTTTGGTGGAACCATAATAGGGAACATGAGGTTTAATACCCATGATGCGAATTTCAATACATTTAGCAACATCAAATGGATTAATTAAACCTGTCATCATAGCTCCTAATAAATATATTAACAATGTCATCACCATTAAGGTTAATGTCACTTTTTTTTTCATTGTTATCATCCTTATCTATTATTTTTTAGTAAATTTCTCAGCACTATCTTTAACACATTTCATTCTTTTATAAATCTTATCCGCTTGTTTTCTGATTTCTTCATCATTTTCTATTTGGAGTATAATTGCTCCATCAGTTGGAACATAACGATACTTGTCTTTGTGAATGAAAGCAGATGAAAAGAATTTAGTAAAATGAGGATTATACAAAATATATTTATCTACAAAATACTCAAACAGATAAGATCATTTTTTCTTCTTCTTTGATTATAACGCTACCGACTTCATTTGAAATATCTTCATTTTCCTTATCATCCATATCTCGAAAATAAACGCAATCACTATTCAGGCATCCAAATACAGTAAAAGAGTTTGAAAAGGTTACTGGCTCTTGAGGATACCAGCCATAACTTTCAATAAACAGTTCACTACCGTCCATTTTGCTTAAATCGTTGATAATTTCGATCCAGTAATGACCTGATGGTGATTTAGTATCCACTTCAACACGACCGCCAAGTATTAAAATCGGTAGTCGACATATCCTGATTCGGGTTAATTCTTTAACACCAGTTACTATTTTTTGTTCATAACTGGCCCCTTTAGATACGGTTAGAGCTATACTTTCTTGCCAATTATCAGACTGTTTAACGGATTGAGTATTCATTTTTTAATATCTCTTACACATTTTACAATTTATTTATTAATTGATTTTAAAAGTCTAATTTACTTGATTTGTTTTGAATTTATCTAAAGATTGTTTGAATATTTGTTGAATCAATTTATCCGAATAAAGTGGTAATTCATCATAAAGTTGTGGATCATTTTCATTAGTCAAATCATCTGTAATCAATAGCGTATTCCCCGTTTTGTCTAAATGACGATTTTCAATAAGGGTATTACGATAAATAGTAATATGATTGGTTTTCTCCTCTTCCCGATTAAATCGCTCAATCACGCCATAAATATTATTATCATTAAATTTTGAAAAAACAGCGATTCGTTTGTTTTGACTATCTTTGATCGTTTGTGATACGACAAAAACACCAATATCATCATAGATTGTTTCAACGGTTATTAATGGCATGCTAGGACTTTCTAGCACCGTTAAAATCTCTTTGTGCATTTGGTTATTTTTGTTGTATTCATAAACCTGTTGCGTTTTTTGGATTCGTGTTTTTTGAAGTATTGAAGCAATTTTTCCCATTACTTTTTCGACTCGCACGTAGCTAGGCAATATAATTGCCTGTTCAATATCATCTAATGGTATTAATTGACCTTGCTTATCTAGAGTAAAAAAATAGGTGCCATTTTCTAATGGTTTAAATTGTTCGTGTGGTATTGATAACGGGACTTGTAGCCATTTTTCTCTGGAAATGGTTTGATATTGATAATTGTCACCGACTGTTACTTTGACTAAGTCAACATATTGTTCTTTGGGGTGTTGATATTCAGCTTGAGCTAATGTCATAGTTAATTGGTGAGGATAATTTTTATAACGATCTTTTCCCCATTGTGGGAAGGGGGTTGGATGATAATAAGTACTATTTGATTGTATACCTAGAAATTTGGCTCGTGTGACAGCTTCTTGGTCAGCTAAGGTATAATTGTCCTTAGATGCCATTTGTTCAATCAGTTTGCCTACATGGGATGGATGTACTCGTAAAATATCCATCGGGATAGATTGATAAATCGCAGATTGTGGTAAATATGCATCTGTTGATAAGTTTGGCTCAAAATTGCTGGTATGTATAATTTGTCCAGACTCATCTAAATATTGGCTTTCCACATTACCTAATTTATCATAAAAAATTGTATGATTAACCTTAATCCCTTCCTCATTAAAAATATCCATTAATGCATAAACGTCTTGCGTGTATAAATAAGTCATAACCACTTTATAGTTGGTTATAAAGTTATCTTCTAATAATTTTATTCTTTGTCCTGTTTGATCATATTCAATTTCATCATGAACAAGCACATTATTATTCAAATCTAGCTTTTCACTGATTTCTTGTTGTTTATTACCATTTGACCAATATGAAAATACTGTTTTGGTAATATATGTTAAGGGGCGTTTTTGCATTTTGACAACTTTCCCTTTTACAATCACTATTTTGAGATAGCAGTCTTGTTTCCAAGCTTCTTCAACTGAATTTAAATGATGGAGTTGGTATTTTTCATCAAGAGTAAAGAAATGCTCACCATCTGAATAATCGTCAAATAAGGCAATGGGAAACAATATATCAATTAGATCTCTTTCCTTCTCAACAATATGTTTATATTGATAATTATCATCTAGCTCAATAAATTGAATGATATTATTTGAATCATTGGGAGATTTTTTTTCAGCCTCAGATAATGTTAAAAATGGTTTTGTTGGAAAATTCTTATATTTACTGTAGATATCTCCAGAGTGAATATAAGTGACATGCGGTTTAATGCCTTGTATTTTTAATTGATCGATGATGATATCATCGGTTAAATTATCGTTGTTGATAGCCATTCCAAAAATTGAATAAAATAAACTTATTAGAATAAACAAGTGTATTTTTTTTAAAAATGCTATTTTCATAAGCCACCCTTAATCTAGCGATTATCATTAATTAATATTTTAGGAGGAAGTCGTGATGATAATTCTTGTAAATCAGTTAATGACTGTATACGTTTTTGATTAGCAATCTTAGAGTCTTCTTTGAGATAATAAAAATAGGCTATAAAATGATAATCCTCTTTTTTTGCAATAATCGGATCGGCTACTTTAAGCTCACCTAACAATAAAAATAGAAAGGTATGACAATTAACTTCATCAGAACCATTATTGTGCCAACTCCAAATAGCTGAGTGATCGAATTTAAACCTACTTGCAAATTTTCTGATTTGTTGGATTATCGTTTTTTTAGTTCTATTGTCTTCAGGGGGTAAATAAGGATTTGAGATCATATCTATTTCTTATTCATTAAAATATAAATATTACTCGGGATCAAAAGCATATTTAGTTAGGTTATTGTCCATTGTATTTCTTACTGCATCTCGTTCGGTTGTATGATCACGATAACTTGGTCGCATTTTTTGCTATTCAAGCTTTATATATTTTTTTAGTAGCTGCTTCACATCAAAATCACACCGAGGAGCTAATCTGGGTAATTTTTTAGCCTCGCTTTCTGATATAAGGGTTTTATTATCCCAAATATCAACCTTTTTACAATATGCTCCTTCACCGAAGGTAAAATAAACATCATCTACATCTGTTGGTATATAATCATTCTGATGTCCTATAATCCGCCAATCCCCTTCTTTTTCGGTTTTCCGATCAAATAGCGTATAACTATCTAATACTATTGGTGCAAACATTCTCTTGGATGAATCAATGTATTCGACTTCTATTTCGGGCGTTGATGATACATAGTTAAAAATCTCAGCAACACGACCAAAAAATAATTTTGAAATAATTCTGCCGAAAATATATTTTTTATCATTCAGTTTGACGCAAAATATATCACCTGATTTTATAAAACGTAACATTGTCCTAGGCTTTTTATCCCATCCCCAAAATTTAAAATTATTCATTAACAGTCCCTTTTTATTCTATTATTGTCATTCCCTTTAAACACATATCTCCTTAAATCAGTTTGAACACTTGATATTTGACTATTCATTTATATATTCTTTTAGTAGCTGCTTCACATCAAAATCACACTGAGGAGCTAATTCGGGTAATTTTTTAGCCTCGCTTTCTGATATAAGGGTTTTATTATCCCAAATATCAACCTTTTTACAATATGCTCCTTCACCGAAGGTAAAATAAACATCATCTACATTTGTAGGTATATAATCATTCTGATGTCCTATAATCCGCCAATCCGCTTCTTTTTCAAACTTCCGATCAAATAGCGTATAACTATCTAATACTATTGGTGCAAACATTCTCTTGGATGAATCAATATATTCGACCTTTATTTCGGGCGTTGATGATACATAGTTAAAAATCTCTGCAACACGACCAAAAAATAATTTTGAAATAATTCTGCCGAAAATATATTTTTTATCATTTAATTTGACGCAAAATATATCACCTGGTTTTATAAAACGTAACATTGTCCTTGGTTTTTTATCCCATCCCCAAAATTTAAAATCATTCATTAACAGTCCCTTTTTATTCTATTATTGTCATTCCCTTTAAACACATATCTCCTTAAATCAGTTTGAACACTTGATATTTGACTATTCAAGCTTTATATATTCTTTTAGTAGCTGCTTCACACCATAATTACGCATAGCAGTTAATTCAGGTAATTTTTTAGCCTCGCTTTCTGATATAAGGGTTTTATTATCCCAAATATCAACCTTTTTACAATATGCTCCTTCACCGAAGGTAAAATAGACATCATCTACATTTGTAGGTATATAATCATTCTGATGTCCTATAATCCGCCAATCCGCTTCTTTTTCAAACTTTCGATCAAATAGTGTATAACTATCTAATACTATGGGTGCAAACATTCTCTTGGATGAATCAATATATTCGACCTTTATTTCGGGCGTTGATGATACATAGTTAAAAATCTCTGCAACACGACCAACAAATACTCTTGAAATAATTCTCCCGAAAATATATTTTTTATCATTCAGTTTGACGCAAAATATATCACCTGGTTTTATAAAACGTAACATTGTCCTAGGTTTTTTATCCCATCCCCAAAATTTAAAATTATTCATTAACTGTCCCTTTTTATTCTGTTATTGTAATTATCTTTAAACACAGCTGCCTTAGAGTCAATTCGATTGTGATCAAAAAAGTTATATTTATTACCTTGGTTTATTGAAGATACCGCTTCACCTATCTTTCCCGTTCGAGTTTTATATTTTTCTATATTATGTTGTTCCACACCTCTCACTTTTCCATATGTCAAGTTTTCCTCTATAGATACCATTTCCGATCTTGGATCTAATCTTCCAGTTTTTCTATGTTCATCGACTCTTCTTTATATGTCATTAGTAATACTAATATATGTTGTTGCGCATTGGCTTCATCACTTAACCGCATTCCCTGCCAACTAAAATCGGTGCCTGTTGTGGTAAATCGCTGACTGTATTTATCGTAATGCTCCGTCGTCTTATTAATTCGTCGACCCAGCGCATCATATTGGTATCGGGTGATTGAGCGGTATTGTAAACTCTCAACCCTCGCTTCTATAAGTTGATGTTCATGGTTATAACTGAACCACTGCGTGATGTTTTCAGCCGGTCGTTGCCGTTTAATCAGTCGACCAAAACCATCATAATCGTAGTGATAACCATTGGATAATGGCCGTTCCAGTTTGTCAGTTATGTTTTATCTTTTTCTTATTTAAATAAAAGTCTAAATATTTTTTAGGTATTTCTTTAAATGGTCGAGCTTGACCTAAATTATATGCCTCACCAAAATATTTGTATGATTCGTCGTATTGACCTAATTCATAGCACACCATTCCCAGATTAATCGCTGGTCCTACATCAATATCAGATCCGCTTGTCAATAGTGATATTTCTGCCCAATTTTTAGCATTGGAAAAATCTGTCATCTGAAAATAAACTCTATATATACATGAGCAAATCCAACGAGCCATTTCCCAGTCTAACTTTGGTTCAGGAATTAATTTCCAAGCTTGATTATATTTATTTAAAGCACTAGAAAAATCTTTTTTAATACGATCTAAATTGCCACTTTCTACTATAGATATTATTTCATCCTCAAGTTTATTATCAATAAGTGTTTTCATGCTTATCCTCCTTTAATCATAATTTTCTGGTTTTATCGGTGGTCTGATAGAATCCTCAGGGGGCAGATATGTAACTCCTAATTTCGCCCCTTGAGAACGGTTATGCGAATAATATTCCAATACATAGTTTTCTGCATTTGTCATAAACTCTCTAACTTCCTTAGATTTAGGCCCGTAAAATCTACCTTTTTCATTCCACCATACAACCGCATCAGTTATATGAGCCATATCTGCATATTTAATATCATACCATTTACCATCAGTTGGACTTTTAAACACCGTCTCATCGTCGAAACCACGAACAAAATCTTTCTTACGCAATCGATCTATAACTTCTTATAACTTCTCGGCCTGTTTTACTCTTTTTACCAGGAGTCTTTCCCATGTATTTTAGGCGACAACTTATTAACCCCCACGGGTCAATCCAAGAAAGTGTATTAGGCGCATATTGGTAAAGGTTAATCCCCAATTAAACCTATCGGGTCTTGTTGGATAAATTATCATTAATGTGAATACTTGATAGTAACAAATTACAATGCAGAATTAATTATCAGCTGATAAGGTTATTTAATTAAGTTATCCTAAATACATCAACACAATTTTTTCGTTTAATATGATTTAGTTAATGGTGTATTAATACTCAGGCACGGGAAGAGCAGCGACGCGCTCTTCCATATCATTTATAAACTACTCTTACACCATCTACCGTCATATTCAAGCACCTCACGTTTGTCAACTCGCCATTCCTTATTTTTAAAAATTAACGTATATCGATATTCGTATACAACTCCCGTATCAAATTTTTTATGAACCTCAATTACTATTTTTTTATTATTAGCACTTAATTCACAACTAATGATTTCACCATCAGGAGTAAATGTCGATGGAAACTGCGTAGATAAAGCAACCTGCAATCCTCGTTTTCTTTCTCTAACCGTTACATATTTTTCATAAATGGCATCAATTTCTTGTTTTAGCTCTTTTCTATAATTTAAATTAACTCCTAAATTCGCACATCTAAACTCAAACCAGTAATCTTCCCATTTCTTCATTTCTGTTAAAAATAGTTTTAATACTTTTAATGCTTGCTCTGTAGAACTCATTTACCTTTCCTAATTTTCAAAAATATCAAAAAGAACTCATTATTGTCAGGGGATAATCTTTCTTGTAACAGTCCGCGTCCGTTATAATGATACCTAGTCACCGTGCCATCAAAATCGTGTACCGCTTTCACTAAGACAGCTTGATTATAAATGTACTGTTGACAACTGCCATCCACCCGCTCAATCATGGTGAGAGGATTAGCGACTGGTAAGTGTGATTATCCAGTGCATCCACTTCTTCAATAGTGGTCACAATATTTGTGCTAACACCAGTTTAAAAAGTAAAAGTTAATCACAAAGTACTTTGATAATCGATCATCTGAAAACTACTCCATTTTTAACTTAATTTTCATGAGGCAGTTAAATACTTATAAAAGAAAATAAGCTCATTATTAGATTTATATAGTGTTAAAGAATAATTATATTTTTCATTTAACTCAATAATTCGGTTTTGTTTTTTCAAAAGGTACAAAGCTTGGTATATTGTATGGTCAATTATCCATTGTTCCGGATTAGATTGAATATCCGAAACCCATTTTTCAGTAAATAAAACACTTTGCACTAGTTGCGCTTTCCAATTAGGAATTTCATTGATATCATCAAAAACAGAAAACCAAATAGAAAATCGATCATTAAAGTCAGACAAAGGTTCTTTTTCCTCTTTGAAATTACGCCAATCAGTTACCATTCCTAAATTATAATCGCTAAGTCTTATCTTCATTGCGTATTTTATCATTTCATCACTACGTCCATCTAGACGAATAAAATCCTCATCTAACCATACTTTTTTAGCTACTTTATTCACTTCTTTCATAAATGGTTTATTCAATAATTTTAGGCGTAAATGTAGTGAAAAATAGCCCTTCCTTTTCGAAAGAAGTATTTCATATTGATATATATTGTTAGTGTTACTATCATGAAATTCAAATATATTTTTCTTTTGCACAAATCCTTTTTGTTCAAACAAAGGGCCAATTACTTTTGCTATATCGGATATAACTTCATCTCTTGTTGTCTTATTCATTGTGTAGTCATTTCTTATAGTAGAAGATGCATTTTTAAATAATTGACGACAATGAAAAGCACCCAATAATTCATTGCCTTATTTGAGTCGAAACTCCCTGTTTCGCTTAGCTTTTACAATTCAGTTAAATACTTATAAAAGCACATAAGCTCACCTTTATAATTGTTTCCCTTTAACAAATAATTATATTTTTCATTTAATTCGATAATTCGGTTTTGTTTTTTCAAAAGGTATAGAGCTGGGTATGCTGTATGGTTAATTATCCATTGTTCCGGATTAGATTGAATATCCGAAACCCATTTTTCAGTAAATAAAACACTTTGCACTAGTTGCGCTTTCCAATTAGGGATTTCATTAATATCATTAAAGGCAGTAACCCAGATAAAAAATCGATCATTAAAATCAGACAATGATTCATTTTTCTCTTTAAAATCACGCCAATCTGTTACCATCCCTAAAATAAAATCTCTAAGTCTTGATTTTATTGTACTTTTTATTGATTTATCATCCCAACCTTTAAGATAATCATAATCCTTATCTAATAATACCTTTTCAAGAACTTTATTCACTTCTTTCATAAATGGTTTATTCAATAAATTTAGGCGTAAATGTAGTGAAAAATAGCCCTTGCTTTTCGAAAGAAGTATTTCATATTGATATATATTGTTAGTGTTACTATCATGAAATTCAAATATATTTTTCTTTTGCACAAATCCTTTTTGTTCAAACAAGGGCCCAATTACTTTAGCTATATCGGATATAACTTCATCTTTTGTTGTTTTATTCATTTTTTCCTAACTCTTATGGCAATACTTGTATTACTTCAACGATGATACCTTTTGTTTTTTTAGTTGCAAGTAGATTTCCATCTTTATCTTTTGGTTCATTTTTCCTAAATATTCCCTATTTTTTTCCATTTTTGCGTCCCTTATTGCCACTCAAGCGATTGAGCAGCTACTCGCCTAAAATCAGACCGTGATTAAGATATTTTTAGATGCTTTATTGACTAAAAAGCAGATTAAATTTCTGGATAAATAATATCAATTTAACACTAAAACAGATGCGACTTTACCTTGATACCTAAAACCGCTAACCACAACTAACTAATATGGAGTTAATTATGGCTAAGCCACATTCTAAGTTACAACTCATCACAGATTGATATTAAAGGCCGCTGGCTGGAACAGTTATGATTTTTTCCGGTCTGGCTATTACCGTCACCATTGAGTAGGGCAAGCTGATTATTCAGCCTGAGATACAGATTTAATTAATCACAAAAAAAATAAGACCTGAATTCTGGTTTTCCTCAACTTAGTTGTTAAACTTATTATTAATTCACCAAGTTCTAGTTCTCATTGCTGTGGTGAATTTATTTGACACTCCGTCAAAATAAACTGTTATATTATTTTTAATAAGTAATATTTTTTGATTATCTATATACTCTTCTTCTTCATATTCAACTTTAATTTGTTTCAGATAGCCTTTGAACTCATCATAATTAGTATTCTCTGTAATCTTATTTTTATTTATGTAAACTTGTTTAAGACGATCAATTTCAAATTGTATTAAACATAATTCATTCATATCAAATAGATATTCTATTCCTTGTGAATACACACCGTATGACTCATCTTCTTTACTGATCAAATATACTTGGGGGTATTCAAGTTTAGAAATAACCGTATTTAGATCTTCCCCAAAGGTAACAGGGAATGTTTCCCCTTTTAAGAATTTTTCAAAAATCATTTTATATCCTCTTCTATTGCCGCTAATATTTTCTAAAATCTTTCTAAGCCACGTTTAGCTTTCTTATATATTCCTGAACTTGGATTATCATGAGTTAAGATTTGTTCAAATTCAGCAATAGCTTTTTTTGTCTGAAATCTCTCCTCTGTCATTATTTTGGTATCTTTAGACATTCCCTTAATTACTTTATCCGCATCTGTTAATACTTTCGGATTTTTAGTTAAATCACCCCAGCGATACCATTTCCCATTATTACCTAATACAGCCTCGGCAACTTTTTTGTCTTTTACAATATATCAGCATGAGGTCCTTTAGTGTGGACATCATTCTTATAAGACTGCATTTTTACATAACAACTCAATCCCCACAGGTCAATCCAAGAGAGTGTATTAGGCGCATATTGGTATAGATTAATCCCGCCGCCAGTCCTATCGGGTCTTGTTGGATAAATTATCATTAATGTGAATACTTGATAGTAACAAATTACAATGCAGAATTAATTATCAGCTGATAAGGTTATTTGACTAAATTATCCTTAATACATCAACACATTTTTTTCGTGTAATATGATTTAGTTAATGGTGTGTTAATACCCAGGCTAAAATTGATACGGGGAGAGCAGCCACGCGCTCTTCTATATCATTTATAAAGTATCCTTGATCCATCTACCGTCATAATCAAGCATCTCTCTTCTATCCACTCGCCATTCTTTATTTTTAAAAATTAATGTATATCGATATTCGTATACAACTCCCGTATCAAATTTTTTATGAACCTCAATTACTATTTTTTTATTATTAGCACTTAATTCACAACTAATGATTTCACCATCAGGAGTAAATGTTGATGGATACCGCGTAGATAAAGCAACCTGCTTTCCTAGTTTTCTTTCTCTTACCGTTACATATTTTTCATAAATTGCATCAATTTCTTTTTTTAGTTCTTCTGTATAATCAACTTCTGGATTTTCATACTGTACCTCGTACCAATAGCTTTCCCATTTATTCATTTCTGTTAAAAAAAGTTTTAATACTTTTAATGCTTGCTCTGTAGAACTCATTTACTTTTCCTAATTTTTAAAAACTTCAGAAAAAACTTTTTCCCCATTATCAAATACCTCATAGAATATAGTCGTTCTATTCGGAAAGAGCAGGGAAACCTCTTCCCCTTTATTATTTATAAAGTATCCTTGATCCATTTATTTTCACTAAAAAGAAACATCTCTCGTCTATCAACTCGCCATTCCTTATTTTTAAAAATTAGCGTATATCGATATTGGTATCTAACTCCCGTATCAAATTTTTTATGAACCTCAATTACTATTTTTTTATTATTAGCACTTAATTCACAACTAATGATTTCACCATCAGGAGTAAATGTCGATGGAAACTGTGTAGATAAAGCAACCTGCAATCCTAGTTTTCTTTCTCTAACCGTTACATATTTTTCATAAATTGCATCAATTTCTTTTTTTTGTTCTTTTGAATAATCAATTTCTAGATTCTCAAGCTGTAAATCACGCCAATAATCTTCCCATGTCTTCATTTCTGTTAAAAAAAGTTTTAATACTTTTAATGCTTGCTCTGTAGAATTCATTTACCTTTCCTAATTTTCAAAAATATCAAAAAGAACTCATAATTGTCAGGGGATAATCTTTCTTGTAACAGTCCGCGTCCGTTATAATGATACCTAGTCACCGTGCCATCAAAATCGTGTACCGCTTTCACTAAGACAGCTTGATTATAACTGTACTGTTGACAACTGCCATCCACCCGCTCAATCATGGTGAGAGGATTAGCGACTGGTAAGTGTGATTATCCAGTGCATCCACTTCTTCAATAGTGGTCACAATATTTGCGCTAACACCGGTTTAAAAAGTGAAAGTTAATCACAAAGTACTTTGATAATTTATAATCTGACTTTGGAAACTACTCCATTTTTAACTTAGTTTTTATGATGCTGTTAAATGCTTATAAAAGTACATAAGCTCATCTTTATAATTGCTTCTCTTTAACAAATAATTATATTTTTCATTTAATTCGATAATTCGGTTTTGCTTTTTCAAAAGGTACAAAGCAGGGTATGCTGTATGGTTAATTATCCATTGTTCTGGATTAGATTGAATATCCAAAACCCATTTTTCAGTAAATAAAACACTTTGCACTAGTTGCGCTTTCCAATTAGGGATTTCATTAATATCATCAAAGAAACACATCCAAATAGAAAATCGATCCCTAAAGTCAGACAAAGATTCATTTTCCTCTTTAAAATCGCGCCAATCAGTTAACATTCTTAACCTAAAATTGCTAAGTCTTTCCTTCATCAATTCTTTTATCGTTTCATCAGTGAGATTTTTTTTTAGACAACGAATAAAATCCCCATCTAACCATTCTTTTTTAGATACTTCATTCACTTCTTTCATAAATGGTTTATTCAAAAAATTTAGGCGTAAATGCAGTGAAAAATAGCCCTTCCTTTTCGAAAGGCGTATTTCATATTGATATATATTGTTAGTGTTACTATCATGAAATTCAAATATGTTTTTCTTTTGCACAAATCCTTTTTGTTCAAACAAAGGTCCAATTACTTTTGCTATATCGGATATAACTTCATCTCTTGTTGTCTTATTCATTGTGTAGTCATTTCTTATAGTAGAAGATGCATTTTTAAATAATTGACGACAATGAAAAGCACCCAATAATTCATTGCCTTATTTGAGTCGAAACTCCCTGTTTCGCTTAGCTTTTACAATTCAGTTAAATACTTATAAAAGAAAATAAGCTCACCTTTATAATTGTTTCCCTTTAACAAATAATTATATTTTTCATTTAATTCGATAATTCGGTTTTGTTTTTTCAAAAAGTACAGAGCTGGGTATGCTGTATGGTTAATTATCCATTGTTCCTGATTAGATTGAATATCCGAAATCCATTTTTCAGTAAATAAAACACTTTGCACTAGTTGCGCTTTCCAATTAGGGATTTCATTAATATCATCAAAGACACACATCCAAATAGAAAATCGATCCCTAAAGTCAGACAATGATTCATTTTTCTCTTTAAAATCACGCCAATCAGTTACCATTCCTAAACTAAAATCGCTAAGTCTTGATTTTATTGTACTTTTTTTTGATTTATCGTCCCAACCTTCAAGATAATCATAATCTTTATCTAATAATACCTTTTTAAGCACTTCATTTACTTCTTTCATAAATGGTTTATTAAATAAATTTAGGCGTAAATGCAGTGAAAAATAGCCCTTCCTTTTCGAAAGGCGTATTTCATATTGATATATATTGTTAGTGTTAGTATCATGAAATTCAAATATGTTTTTCTTTTGCACAAATCCTTTTTGTTCAAACAAAAGCCCAATTACTTTAGCCATATCTAATATAACTTCATCTCTTGTTGTCTTATTCATTGTGTAGTCATTTCTTATAGTAGAAGATGCATTTTTAAATAATTGACGACAATGAAAAGCACCCAATAATTCATTGCCTTATTTGAGTCGAAACTCCCTGTTTCGCTTAGCTTTTACAATTCAGTTAAATACTTATAAAAGTAAATAAGCTCATCATCAGCGTCATAGCTTGTTAAAGAATAATTATATTTTTCATTTAACTCAATAATTCGGTTTTGCTTTTTCAAGAGGTACAGCGCTGGGTATGCTGTATGGTTAATTATCCATTGTTCCTGATTAGATTGAATATCCGAAACCCATTTTTCAGTAAATAAAACACTTTGCACTAGTTGCGCTTTCCAATTAGGGATTTCATTAATATCATTAAAGGCAGTAACCCAGATAAAAAATCGATCATTAAAATCAGACAATGATTCATTTTTCTCTTTAAAATCACGCCAATCTGTTACCATCCCTAAAATAAAATCTCTAAGTCTTGATTTTATTGTACTTTTTATTGATTTATCATCCCAACCTTTAAGATAATCATAATCCTTATCTAATAATACCTTTTCAAGAACTTTATTCACTTCTTTCATAAATGGTTTATTCAATAAATTTAGGCGTAAATGTAGTGAAAAATAGCCCTTGCTTTTCGAAAGAAGTATTTCATATTGATATATATTGTTAGTGTTACTATCATGAAATTCAAATATATTTTTCTTTTGCACAAATCCTTTTTGTTCAAACAAGGGCCCAATTACTTTAGCTATATCGGATATAACTTCATCTTTTGTTGTTTTATTCATTTTCATAACTTCCATAATGGTACATATGTTACGCTAGTAGTAACATCAGTTGTAAATACTTTTGAAAGAATCGTGCCATCAATTTTAGTTGGCGCTTTTTTTCCAAATTCACCCTTTCCAGATCGAATA
Organism: Gilliamella sp. LMG 34359; assembly: GCF_984569085.1. Lineage (NCBI taxonomy): Bacteria > Pseudomonadati > Pseudomonadota > Gammaproteobacteria > Orbales > Orbaceae > Gilliamella > Gilliamella sp. LMG 34359. The sequence continues at coordinate 154,227 of NZ_OZ474906.1, forward strand.
GTAAGTATGATTACCCAGCGCATCCACTTATTCAATAGGGCACAATATTTGCGCTAACACCGGTTTAAAAAGTAAAAGTTAATCACAAAGTACTTTGATAATCTATCATCTGGAAGCTACTCCATTTTTAACTTAGTTTTTATGAGGTAGTTAAATATTTATAAAATAAAATAAGTTCATCATCTGAGCTATTTTTCGCTAACAAATAACTATATTTTTCATTTAACTCAATAATTCGGTTTTGTTTTTTCAAAAGGTACAGAGCAGAATAGTATGTATTATTAATAATCCATTGTTCCGGATTAGATTGAATATCCGAAATCCATTTTTCAGTAAATAAAACACTTTGCACTAGTTGCGCTTTCCAATTAGGGATTTCATTAATATCATCAAAAACAGAAAACCAAATAGAAAATCGATCCCAAAAGTCAGACAAAGATTCATTTTCCTCTTTAAAATCGCGCCAATCAGTTAACATTCTTAACCTAAAATTGCTAAGTCTTGATTTTATTGTACTTTTTTTTGATTTATCGTCCCAACCTTCAAGATAATCATAATCCTTATCTAATAATACCTTTTCAAGAACTTTATTCACTTCTTTCATAAATGGTTTATTCAATAAATTTAGGCGTAAATGCAGTGAAAAATAGCCCTTCCTTTTCGAAAGTAGTATTTCATATTGATATATATTGTTAGTGTTAGTATCATGAAATTCAAATATGTTTTTCTTTTGCACAAATCCTTTTTGTTCAAACAAAGGCCCAATTACTTTTGCTATATCGGATATAACTTCGTCTTTCGGTGTTTTATTCATTTTATTCATTTTTCATAGTAGAAGATGCATTTTTAAATAATTGACGACAATGAAAAGCACCCAATAATTCATTGTCTTACTTGAGTCGAAACTCCCTGTTTCACTTAGTTTTTACGATTCAGTTAAATACTTATAAAAGAAAATAAGCTCATTTTTATAAAAGCTTCTCTTTAACAAATAATTATATTTTTCATTTAACTCGATAATTCGGTTTTGTTTTTTCAAAAGGTATAGAGCTGGGTATGCTGTATGGTTAATTATCCATTGTTCCGGATTAGATTGAATATCCGAAATCCATTTTTCAGTAAATAAAGCACTTTGCACTAGTTGCGCTTTCCAATTAGGGATTTCATTAATATCATTAAAGGCAGTAACCCAAATAGAAAATCGATCCCTAAAGTCAGACAAAGATTCATTTTCCTCTTTAAAATCGCGCCAATCCGTTACCGCCCCTAAACGAAAATCGCTAAGTCTTTGCTTGATTGATTGTTTTACCATCTTATCATCCCAACTTTTAGGATAATCATAATCCTTATCTAACAATACCTTTTTAAGTATTTCATTCACTTCTTTCATAAATGGTTCATTAAATACACTTAGGCATAAATGTAGTGAAAAATATCCCGAACTTTTCGAAAGCCATATTTCATATTGATATATATTGTTAGTGTTACTATCATGAAATTCAAATATATTTTTCTTTTGCACAAATCCTTTTTGTTCAAACAAAGGCCCAATTACTTTTGCTATATCGGATATAACTTCGTCTTTTGGTGTTTTATTCATTTTATTCATTTTTCATAGTAGAAGATGCATTTTTAAATAATTGACGACAATGAAAAGCACCCAATAATTCATTGTCTTATTTGAGTCGAAACTCCCTGTTTCGCTTAGCTTTTACAATTCAGTTAAATACTTATAAAAGAAAATAAGCTCATTTTTATAAAAGCCTCCCTTTAACAAATAATTATATTTTTCATTTAATTCGATAATTCGGTTTTGTTTTTTCAAAAGGTACAGAGCAGAATAGTATGTATTATTAATAATCCATTGTTCCTGATTAGATTGAATATCCGAAATCCATTTTTCAGTAAATAAAACACTTTGCACTAGTTGCGCTTTCCAATTAGGGATTTCATTAATATCATTAAAGGCAGTAACCCAAATAGAAAATCGATCATTAAAGTCAGCCAAAGATTCATTTTCCTCTTTAAAATCGCGCCAATCCGTTACCGCCCCTAAACGAAAATCGCTAATTCTTTGCTTGATTGATTGTTTTATCATCTTATCATCCCAACTTTTAGGATAATCATAATCCTTATCTAACAATACCTTTTTAAGTATTTCATTCACTTCTTTCATAAATGGTTCATTAAATACACTTAGGCATAAATGTAGTGAAAAATAGCCCTTGCTTTTCGAAAGAAGTATTTCATATTGATATATATTGTTAGTGTTACTATCATGAAATTCAAATATGTTTTTCTTTTGCACAAATCCTTTTTGTTCAAACAAAGGTCCAATTACTTTAGCTATATCGGATATAACTTCCTCTTTTGGTGTTTTATTCATTTTCCTAACTTCCATAGCGATACATGTGTTTTACTAATAATCAATTGTATATTGTTCTGAAACAGACGAGCCATCAATTTTTATTATCTTTCTTTTCCAGAGCGAGTAACTTTATCTTTTAATATTTGAGTCTTTGTTTCGTTAGCATAATCCTATTTAACCTCAATAGTTATTATTTTTGCCTGTTTTTTTACATAAAATTAGATGAAAAATCTCAACATTAGGATTCTTTGATAACTTGTTAAAAATATGTTTTTCAGCATCGTTTTCATTTGTCCTATTTAAGACATTAATGTTGCACTACATCCAAATCCCGATTGCTTCAGTTTTTTCCTTTATGGAGTTGCAGCGTTTTTCACCTAAAATACTATATATTAATTACGGTTAAGTCACAATTTAATTTAAAATCATGTATTTGCAAAAATAAGTCACGGCAACTCACCGAACTATTTTACATCATTGGTTACACGCCCTAAGGGATAAAATCCAACCCCAGATCACCGTATTAAAGGATACTTATTTGAGCTGATAGGCTTTTATGTTGGGAAAGCGGTTGTCGTCAAAATTGAAGATAATCCGTTAATTATTAAACTTGTAATGCAGATCTAGGAATAAATAAAAATAAAATCCTTAATAATTAGGTCACAATTGACTTCAGTCATCAGGCCAAATTAATCCATCATTAAATTTTTCATACCAATATCTTCTTGAATGAATATCATCTCGATCAAAATGATAGACAAAGTCTTTTAAACGATCGTTTAAATTAAATTCATATTTATACATAGCTATCGATAATTTTTGTTGAATATCATACAATTTATTAAAGAGTTCCTGACTCTCATCAAAAGTCTTTTCTTTCATCTTTAAAATAAGTTCTGAACACTCAACCTCATATTTCATCAATATTTTTCTAATAGACGAAGATAAATCACGATATCTAATTAATTCATTTTCTAAAATAGGCCAAATTTCCACAATTACCTCTTATTCTTATCTTACCGTTACATATTTTTCGTAAATGGCATCAATTTCTTTTTTAGTTCTTCGGTATAATCAACTTCTGGATTCGCATACTGTAACTCACACCAATAGCTTTCCCACTTATTCATTTCTGTTTAAAACAGTTTTAATACTTTTTAAGCTTGCTCTGTTGAATTTATTTATTTTTCCTAATTTTAAAAACATCAAAAAGAACTCGTTTCCCATTAGTAAATACATCATAGCCTATTCTAGTTTAGTTAATCATCCACAGTTTGGTTCATAATTATTAAACATGTTGTAGTGTAAACACTCAACAACTTCCATTCGTCGGCGCAATCATAGTGAGGTGATTGGCTGCTCAATAGTGGTAATGCTTGCTTTGACTAGTGCATTTGCTTTAATTTTATGCATCTACATTCATCATAATTCCAATAATGGCTACAACCAAAGCAGTCAACAAATCACCTAAAATAATCATTTGCTGTATAGTAAGTATGATCACCATGTGCATTCTCTTCCTTAACCGAGGTACTCCATTTGATAAAACTGATTTAAGGAATGCTAAGACCTTACTCTCTAGAAAGTAGAGATGCAAATTGTCATTATCTTTAATTTAGAAAGATGTGCCATCATTCCATCAATGCAGATAATATTTGAATTGATGGCATGTTTTAAGATCTGTTTTATCACCATAAAGCATTTATGGTGCATTTATTCAAAAGAAAACTATTTTGCTTCAGAACGCGCTTGCCACCGTTTTAACAATAAAGCATTAGTCACCACACTTACACTGCTAAGTGCCATAGCTGCGCCAGCTATCATTGGATTTAAGAAGCCGAAGGCCGCAAGTGGAATGCCAATTAAATTGTAGAAAAATGCCCAAAATAAGTTTTGTTTAATTTTATTGTAGGTTCTTCTTGAGATATCAATAGCATCAGCAATTAAAAATAGATTGCCGCGCATCAAGGTTATACTTGCTGCATGCATCGCGACATCAGTCCCCGTTCCCATAGCAATACCAATATCAGCTGCTGCTAAAGCTGGTGCATCATTAATACCATCACCCACCATTGCCACTTTATGATTGCTATTGCTAAGGTTTTGGCTCTCTTTTTGTAATTGATAAATATAATTAGCTTTATCTTGTGGTAAAACCTCAGCAATAACTTTATCTAAATGTAATTGCTGTGCTACATAATTAGCCGCTTGTTGATTATCACCAGTTAACATAACCGTATTTACGTTTAATTGATGTAATGCATCAATGGCGCTTTTCGCTTCCGATTTAATCACATCGGCAAAACCAAATAAGGCTAATATCACAACACCATTTTCCGATTGCTGTTTAGCTAAAAATGAGATTGTATAGCCTTTTTTGGTAAGCTCATTAATTTTATCCTGCATATCCACAAAATAGGCATTTAACGATTTCATCCAACGCAAACTACCCAAATAATATTCATGATTATCAATGGTTGCCATTACCCCTGAACCTGCAACCGAGGTAATATTTTGCGCATAATTATACGATTTAGCTTTCGCTAAAATTGCTTTAGCGAGTGGATGCTCACTTCCAGCTTGCATTGATGCCGCTAGTGCGAGAATTTGATCGGCAGTTTCTCTGCCCATCACATCCAGTTCAACTAATTCTGGTTTACCAATGGTTAATGTGCCAGTTTTATCAAATGCTACCGTATTAATGTTATGTAAGGTTTCAAGCGCCTCGGCATCTTTAATCAAAATACCATGGCGAGCAGCAACACCCGTACCAACCATTATCGCAGTTGGTGTCGCCAATCCTAATGCACATGGGCAAGCAATCACTAACACGGCGACCGCATGTAGCAAAGCTTGTTGCCAATCATGAGAAATAAAGCCCCAAGCAAGCAGTGTAATCAGTGCAATCAATAAAATCACGGGAACAAAAATAGCACTAATCCGATCCACAATACGCTGAATTGGCGCTTTTTTCGCTTGGGCAGACTCGACCATAGCAATAATTTTCGACAACGTAGAATCAGCTTGAACGGCCGTGGTTTTTACCATTAATAACCCTTCGCCATTAATTGTACCACCGGTTACGATACTATTGAGGGTTTTACTAACCGGGAAACTTTCCCCCGTCAACATAGATTCATCACAACTCGATGCGCCGTCAATAACCACACCATCTACTGGAATTCGTTCACCTGGTTTGATCACAACCACATCATCAACCTTAACCTGACTTATCGGCAAACTTACCTCTTGATCACCTTGTCGAACTAATGCAACTTCCGGGCGCAGCGCGGAAAGTGCTTCAATCGCTTGGGTCGTTTGATGTTTAGCTCTTGACTCTAACCATTTACCAATCAAGATTAACGTAATAATAACCACCGATGACTCGAAATAGAGATGATCGTTATTACCAATAATAAGCTGATAAAGTGACAATCCATAAGCCGCACTGGTACCAATAGCCACTAACAGATCCATATTACCGGACAACGCCTTAGCAGCATTAAAACCACTACGATAAAACTTAGCACCAAGCCCAAATTGCACAACCGAGGCAATCACTAATTGCAACCAAGCTGGCATCATCCAATGAATGCCAAATGGCTCAAGTAACATCGGCAACACAAAAGGAATCGCTAAGATAACCGAGATAATAATCGGCCAGAGTGACGCTTGCTTATTTATATCTTTGGCGTGAATTTCCGGCTCGGTAATCTTCACCGCGTGGTAACCGGCTTTATCTACCGCAGCCATTAAAGTGTCTAATTTAACATTGGCATTGGCCTCAACGGTGGCCTTTTCGGTTGCTAGGTTAACACTAACATCAATCACGCCATCAATCTTTCTTAATGCTTTTTCTACACGACTAACGCATGATGCGCAGCTCATCTCTTCAACAAAAAAATGGTATTCGACAGTTTTCATTTAACACATCCCTTAATTTTTGGTCTGGTTTAGATAGCTATTGTAATAATAATTATCCTTTTAACAAGAATGCACTTTTTTGATATATACTACCCAAAAAGATACTATTGAGATAACCAAATGCAAAATGATTCAATAAACAAAAATTGCTGTGAAAAAGAGCATCAATCTATCACCCGTTGTCCAGTTGATGCCACAATTAATATGATTGGTGGTAAATATAAATCGCTCATTTTATGGAAACTAATGACCGAAATCACCTTGAGATTTTCACAATTACAGAAAGAAATTCCAACCGCTACACCTAAAATGCTAACCCAACAGCTACGTGAACTTGAAGCAAATGGCCTAATTAATCGACACGTTTATCCCGTCGTACCACCTAAAGTAGAATATTCTTTAACCAACTTTGGCAAAAGTATCAAACCAGTCCTCGAATCAATGTATACTTGGGGTAGTGACTATTTAAACAATCAAGGCTTACAAGTTAATTGTTCCATGACAGCAATAACTGATCCACAATGACCAATGGCAAATTTATTTTTTTTGATAAACGGTATAAAGACAAAATGCAGGGATAAGACAGCCCCGCATTTAGATAAAGAAAGTAAAACTAATTACGCAAATTTTCTGGCCAATCGTTTTGAGTAGAAACAAGCAGATCTTTAACGATTCTTGGATTTCCAGCCACAATATTACCAGAAACCATATAGTTATTACCGCCCGCAAAATCGGTAACCACACCACCAGCTTCACGTAAAATCAGCTCACCTGCGGCAATATCCCATGGTTTTAGGCCGATTTCAAAAAAGCCATCTAAGCGTCCTGATGCTACATAAGCCAGATCTAACGCGGCTGAACCTGTACGACGAAAATCACCACACTTAGTAAATAACTTTTGCAATACCGCGAAATAACAATTACTGTGTTGTTTAGCTTTAAAAGGAAAAGCTGTTGCAAGCACACTACCCTCTAAATCTTTCGCATTACTTACTCGAATACGGTAACCATTTAACTGCGCACCTTTACCGCGAGCAGCCGTGAAGAGTTCATTACTCATCGGATTATAAACGACAGCAACTTCCGTTTTACCTTTAACACGAGCCGCGATAGAAACCGCAAAATGAGGAATATTCTTAATAAAATTGGTGGTACCATCAATTGGGTCGATAATCCATTGCGTGTCAGCATCATTACCTTTAGCTAATCCGCTTTCTTCAGCAATAATCGTATGATCAGGATACGCTTTCTTGATCGTTTCGATAATTAAAGCTTCAGCAGCACGATCGGCGTTAGTAGCAAAATCGTTAGCACCTTTAGTGTCAATTTCGATTGAACTTGGATTTTCATAAGCCTTAATGGCCACATTACCTGCTTTACGAGCAGCACGAATAGCGATATTCAGCATCGGATGCATAATTTTTTTCCAATTGATGATGTTAAAGAACGGGTTGATTTAGTAAAACGTAAATCTTACTAAAATTTACGCTAAAAATTGCCGCATAGTATAAAGGTTTTGTATTAGCTTTGCTAGCCATTGTTGCTTAAAGGAAATGACAAAATCAATTTTACATAAACTTTTTCGCAAAATCTATTTAGAATCAATTTAATGTTTTGTTGTGATTAACAACAACAATTAGATAATACAGAGTTATTAATGGTTATCTTTAAATTCGCACTAATAATAAATCGACAATAAAAAATAACTTATAAAATGCATTAAAAATGCCTAAAATACAAGCGGATCAAATAATAAGCAAAGCAAATCCTATTAAATAAAACATTAAAAATCATCATAAAATGATGAATCTCAATTTTTTGCATCGACATTGAATCGGTTCAATGTTAACATTATTTGGTATAGATTTGTGTGTAATGATGTTTCATTGTTAATTTTATGGATTTATTAATGAAAAGGTATTTATTGGCATGTAGTCTCATAGTTTTACCCACGATGGTTACGTTAGCTGAGCCACCACCCACGCAGCAACTTAACAATCGACAGCTTATCAATCAAGTTAGTGATCAGCAGCTTATCCATCAACAAGAGCGTGATAAAGCCATTCAAGATACATTAACCCCTTCATCACCCGACATTCATCTATTAGCTCCCAGCAACGAAACCGGTGAAATCATTTTTCCAACTGAACCTTTATGCTTTAACATCGAGCAAGTGCAATTATTGGAAAGAGATAAGTTACCTTGGTTTATTCCTATCAATAAACTAGCACGTCAGGCAGACCATCATTGCCTAGGAGCAGAAGGTATTAGTTTACTGATGAGTAAAATTCAGGACCGATTGGTTAGCTATGGTTATATTACCACTCGCGTAGTTGTGCCAGAACAAGACCTGACATCCGGAACATTACAGCTATTATTGGTTGAAGGTAAGGTCAGAAAGCTCTACTACAGTGATGATAGCGATAAATATGCGCAGTTATATACCGCTATGCCGGTAAGAGAAAATCACACACTTAATCTGCGCGATATTGAGCAAGGTCTGGAAAACTTACAACGCTTGCCGACTGTATCGACACAAATGGAACTGGTACCGGGAGACAAACCGGGTGAAAGTGATGTAGTTATCTCCCGCCGACAAAGTAAAATGTGGCGCTTAGGCTTATCAGTTGATGATTCGGGCACCAAAACCACTGGGCGTGACCAAGGTGGCGCTACCCTATATTTAGATAACTTATTATCGTTAAGTGATTCTTTTTACGCCTCAGGTGGCCATGATATTAATGGTAAAGGCAAGTATGGTTCACGTAACTTTCTATTATCCTATTCAATCCCGTTTGGTTATTGGTTGCTCAGCACCTCATTATCAGGCAATAAATATCATCAAACCATTGCCGGGCAAAATGAAAATTTTGAGTATAGTGGTCGCAGTCGCAATGCCAATATTCAATTAAGCCGAGTCATTCATCGTAATGAGTCGCAAAAAACCACCTTAAGTTATGGTATTACGCTTCGTGAGTCTCATAACTATATCAATGATACTGAAATGGAGCTTCAACAGCGTAAAACCACCAACTGGCAATTAGGTTTACAGCATCGACATTATATTAACGATATCACCTTAGATGCTGGGGTAACTTATCAAAAAGGGGTTAGATGGTTTAATGCTAAAAAAGCGCCAGAAGAGAATAATGGCGAATATGACAGCAGTGCTTTAGCTAATATTTTTCTCATTAACTTCTCAGCCAATATTCCTTTCAATATCAAACAACAACCGTTTCGTTATCGTTTTGACTATCAGGGTCAATATACACGAGGCGATCATTTAACTTCACCGGATCAATTTTCCATTGGTGGACGTTGGTCGGTGCGCGGTTTTGATGGCGAGCTAACCTTAAGAGCAGATCATGGTTGGTATATCCGTAATGAACTAGTCTGGCAAGCCCCCTTTAATCATGAGCCGTACTTAGGCATCGATACAGGTGAAGTCTCAGGTGCCAAAAGTGAATACTTATTAGGTCGACACCTAACCGGTGGCGTAATAGGCATACGAGGAAATAATTATGGTTTTTATTATGACCTTTTTGCCGGCAAACCGATTCACAAACCCAAAGGTTTCCACACCAATCCATTAGCATTAGGCTTTAATGTTAACTGGAACTATTAAAATAATAATAAAGATATACAAAGATATACAAAGCAATCTGCAGCAATAGATTTCTAAAAATAAAGTAAGTCCTAACAATTAGCTATACCGAATATCAAGTAAAAATAAGAAGTATAAAGTCAGTAAGGAATAGGTTATGAATAAGAATTTATATCGTGTCATTTTTAATAAAAAACGTGGTATGCAAATGGTGGTTGCAGAAATAGCCACCACCAGCAAAGGTCATCAAAAAGCTGCAACCGATGAAAAACCGCTCACGGTTAAAGGGCGCTTTTCCACGCTTAAACCCATAACCTTATTCGTTTCATTATCTTTAGGCTTTGTCACGCTTAGCTTACCGGCATACGGCAGTGATATTGTTGCGGACAATCAGGCGGCTAAAAACCAACGGCCACAGGTTATTTCAACAGCCAATGGTATCACGCAGGTCAATATCCAAACGCCCAACAGTAAAGGGGTATCACACAATAAATACCGGCAATTTGATGTATCGGAGAGAGGGGCGATATTAAATAACAACGGCAAAATAAGTCAGACACAAATTGCCGGTTATGTGCAAGGTAATGAGTTTTTAAAAAGTAGTGGTCCGGCAAAAATCATCTTAAATGAAGTTAATTCACGCAACCCTAGCCAATTAAATGGGGTGATTGAAGTGGCCGGGCAAAAGGCGCAGGTGGTTATCGCTAACCCCTCGGGGATAACCTGTAATGGTTGTGGATTTATTAATGCCAGTCGTTCAACGTTAACGACCGGTAAGCCTATCATGCAAAATGGCGAATTAACTGGTTATCGGGTCGAGCAAGGTCAGATAGTGGTCACCGGTAAAGGGCTTGATAGCACCGGGCAAAGTTATACAGACTTGATTTCCCGTACGGTATCGGTCAATTCAGCGATTTGGGCGAATGAACTTAATGTGGTCACCGGTAAAAATCAGGTCAGTCAGGATGGTAAAACCATCACCCCATTGGCAGATAGTGGTGAGCATGACAAACCAGAAGTCTCAATTGATGTATCACAGCTAGGCGGCATGTATGCCGGCGCCATCCGAATGGTGGGGACCGAAAAAGGGGTTGGGGTGCATAATGCGGGTGAATTGGGCGCCAGTGTAAGTACGCTTAGTATTAGTGCAGATGGTAAAATCACCAACCGTGGTGCCATACAGGCTCAGCAAGATATCGAGCTGCGTAGTCGGAATGATATTGACAATCAAAAACAGATTTACAGTAAACAAAAAGTCACCTTAAGTAGTGGTAAAACCATCAGTAATGATGGCACATTAATGGCGAAAAATGATATAAAACTTAATGCCAAGCAGATTAATAGTAGCCAAAAAAGTGCTATCATCGCTGGGGTTGATACGCAAGGTAAACTAACCCAAGCTGGCAATATTGAAGCTGATGCCAACAAGATTGCCTTAAATGGACAAAATAAAGCCAGTCAAAAATTAGCTTTAAATGCCAAGCAGAGTGTTAATCTGGATAATAGCCAAACTTACGCACACGAGATAAAACTCAACAGTGAGCAACTTTCACTTAAATCGGCGCAATTACAAACCGAGCAACAACTTAATTTAAATCACTCCGCCGCAATTGATACCTCCCATGCCACCTTGCAAACCCAAAAAGGCATTACCTTAGTAACGGATAAATTAACCAATAACAAGGGTACCTTTATTGCGCAAGAAGATATTAACCTCAAGGCAAACCAGGTACAAAGTCAGGAAGCGAACCTCTTAACTAACGGCAAATTAACCATTGATGCCAATGATATTGCGCTGCAAAAAGCCACATTGAGTGCTAAAGGTGCTATTTTGCTGTCTGGGGATAAGGTAAATGCGGATGAACTTGCACTGGTTACCGAGCAAACCTTACAGGTTAACGGCCAAACGTTATCGACAAATCAGGCTGATTTACAAGCGAAACAGTCAATTGCTATAAATGCCAATAACTATTATGCACAACATCTTAAACTCATCACCACCGGTGCACTATCACTCAAGGCGAATAATTTACAGTTAAATCATTCACAAATCAGGGCGTTAAATAATATTGATATTACTGCTGATGCGCTACAAAGTCAGCAATCAAATTGGTTAACGAATAATGATATCAACGTAACCGCCAATCACATCGACAACCAATCGAGCAAAATCAATGCTGTTGGTACAATTAACTACCAGTTTACCTCGTTAAATAACAACTATGCCCACTTAATTAGTGGTCGAGATTTAACCTTTACCGGTGATAACTTACAAAACCAACAAGCAACATGGCAAAGCGGTAATCACACCAATATTACTATTAACGGATTATTTGATAATCAATTCAGTACCCTTATCGCCAAAGGCCAATTAGCCATACGTGCCTTAACGATGAATAACGATAATGGTCAGTTAATTTCTGACCAGACGTTATCCATTGATAGCAAACAATTGAGTAATCATAACGGGGTATTACAGGCTGAGCAAGGGCTGAATTTAAACGTAGCCGAGCAACTTGCTGCACACGCCGCTAGTTTATATTCAGGTCAGCAAATGGTTATTGACAGTGACAACATTGACCTGAGTAATGCCACTATCGGTGCTAAGGGGGACATTACCTTAAAAGGTGCGCAGCAGCAATTAAACCATAGTGAAATTTTATCTAACGGCCAAATTCAGCTATCGGCAACCAATCTTAAAGCCGATGATGCGGTTATCAAATCTGCCAACGATTTAACTATTCAAGCGTTAGCTTTTGCCGCATTTAACCGGGCTCAACTGGTGACGAATCAGATATTAACGGTTGTGGCGGGGCAGGCTGAAAGCGCAAGCTCGATGATGTATGCCAAATTGGGAATGGGCATGCATGTTAATGCGCTAAATAACCAAAACGGCAGTTGGTTAAGTGAAGGGGCCATTTCGCTGTTTGCTAAACAGTTTAATAACCAAAACGCAACCATTGAAGCCAAACAAAATATCGATATTACTGCTGAGCAATTCAATAATCGTGACGCAGCATGGTTAACCGAGGGTGGGCTGATTATTGATGCTACTAACATTGATAATCACGCTACGCAGATGCAGAGCAAAGCCGGCATAGACATTCATGCTCAACATCAATTAAGCAATGATAATGCTTTGCTTATCAGCGAACAGGGTATCAATATTCAGGCTGATGAGATGAGCAATACCCATGCCCAGTTTTCCGGCAATCAATCTATTGATATCAATGCCCATCGTCTTGATAACCAATATAGTGCCTTTTTTTCCGGCGGTAAAATAAACCTCATAAGCCAAATTTTCAATAATGAAGATAGTGAAATCAAAGCTAAACAAGGGATTGATATCCAAACGCAATCCGCTGACAGTGACCGGGCCAATTATGTGACTGAAGGGGATTTCACTTTCAGCAGCCAACAAGCCGCCCTGAATAACGCAACCATTGCCAGCAAAGGCAAAATGAATATTACCGGTGACCAGCAATTATCATTGCAAGATGCTCAGTTAACATCACTGGGGCAGATGCAGCTTAAAGCTAACACACTTAATAGCTCAGCATCAGACATTTACAGTTTAGGGAATATTGATATTACCGCACAAACCGTAAAGAATAATAACGCCTCACTCATCAGTGACCAAGACATCTCCATACACGCTGACACGATAGATACAACTGAGAGTGAAATAGGCGCAGAGGGGAATATCAACGTCAGCGCCATAACACTTAACAATAATAAAGCCATATGGGTAGCTAAAAAAGCCATCAGCATTAATGCGCAGCAGTTCGCCAATATTGCCGCTCAATTAGCCAGTCATCAATCACTCAAGATTCATGCTAAGCAAATTGACAATCAGCAGGCCGTGCTTAGTGCAAAAGAAACTATAACCATTGATGCTGATAAGCTTGATAACAGCCAGGGAAAATTATTCAGTAATCAATCGGTCACGCTGGTTGCCGACGAGTTAAATAATCGTGAAGGCACTATCAAAGCCGACCAGGCCATCACCATTAACAGCCAGCAAATGGATAATAATAATGCGATTTTGGTTGCTGAAAATGCTATTGATATTCAGGCTGACACACTGAATAATAGCAAAGCATCGTTGCAGTCTCAGTCACAAATCACCGTAAAAGCCAATCAGTTAAATAATGAATCAGCGTTACTTTTGGCGGGGGAAAAAGGGCTTAATATCACCAGCGGGCAGCTGAATAATCAGCAGGCGCAACTCTTTTCCAAAGGGGATTTAATCCTTAATAGCCAATATATTGATAACCAACACGCGAATATTCTAACTGAAAAAGCACTCAATATTAATGCCCAGCAGATTAATAACCAGCAGGCTCAATTGCAGGCTAAAGGTAATCTTACGCTTCAGGCAGTGGCGCAAAATAATCAGCAAGCGACCATTTTATCGGAACAAGATATCAAACTAACGGCAACCGATAGTTTAGATAATCGTGATGCGCAGCTAACGGCAAATGGCGTAATTGATATGCAAGCGAGCAATCATATCAATAACTCACATGCTAACTTGCTCACTAATCGGGCTATTTTATTAAATTCAGCCGATGTAGATAATCAATTGGCGTCATTAAAAACCAATGGGTTAATTGACGTCAAAGCCGGCTCGCTTAACAATCAACAAGCGGAATATCTGGCTAACGACATCGTACTGACCAGTCCCAATTTGAATAATCAACATAGCAAACTCACCGCTAATGAAAAACTCATTATTGATGCCCAACATTTTGATAACACGCAAGGGCAGTTACTGGCCAATGATATCTATTTAAAAACGAAAGCATATCGTGGTAATGGAAACATTCAGAGTAAAAACAATTTATCGCTTGATTTAGAAGAGACGTTTGTTAATGAAACGCAATTGTCAGCCAACGGACATCTGTCGATTCGCACACAAAACGACATCATCAACAAAAATAAAATCACCGCAGGTAAGCAAGTTTCCTTAGAGAGCCAGCAGTTAACCAATGAGCAACAAGCGGAAATTAGTGCTGAATATCTGGCGTTAAAACACCAAAATGTGACAAATCACGGGTTAATTGATGCAACCACCGCCGTGATGCGAACCAATAAACTCGATAACTTAGGCGGTGGTCGGATTTATGCCGATAACTTAGCCATTCATGCCAACTGGTTAAATAACTTAGCAAAAAACAACCTCGCGCCGGTGATTGCCGCCCGGCAAAACTTCCATTTAGGTGTGGAGACCTTAAATAATTATACTCATGCACAATTACTCAGTTTAGGGAATTTTATTATTGGTGGCGGCCTTGATGAAAACTGGAATGTGACAGGCATGGCCAAGCAAATCAATAATCACTCGGCCACCATTGAAGCGCATGGTGATTTATCTATTGCGGCCAATCAACTTAACAATATCAATGACCATATTGTCACTGAAATGCGTAAAAGTGATGAACCACCAGAAACCGAAACCTACTTCCAAACTTCAGCCGGGGATGGTCAAATAAAATATTCACCTGATGAAGTGACATATCGTATCCATACAAAATATATGCCCGGTATAGCTTGCCAAAGTAATGGCCATCATCATAGATGTTATTATTGGTGGAATGATATTCCTGAGCATTTAAGACACACAGGCCGCTTGCAACGCATGAGTGTTCCCTCTAAAGGTGTAAATGGTCAGGGAGATTCATGGGAATATAATGTCATTAAACATACATATCGTACGGTTATATTAGAGACAGACCCCAGCAAAATCAGTGCTGCGGGTAATGTGATTATTCGTGGACAAACCATCAATAATCAAGACAGTAAAATAGTTGCCGGCAAAACTGTCAATATTAATGCCGCTCAATTGAATAATCAATCTCAAGAAGCGATAACTAAATATGTTTATTCAGGCAAAGTCTATCTGCATAAAAGGTTAAAGCAAGATAAATATTCATTTCAAGATAAAGGTGACTATACAAAACCCGATGAAATTTTTATTGATAATGCCTTAAATAAAAATATTGTCGATCATCAAATATTTGAAAAAACAAAACTGACCGAGCAACCACGCAGTGAAGTTAATGTGGAAAACAGCCACAACTCCGTTGTGGTGGATAAAACGGTCAATGATACCCTTAGCCAACAAGCGAAAGTGGTTTCAGCGCAAAGCATTGCCATTAATTCAAATCAATCGGATAAAAATAAAATAAAAGCCGATGCTTACCATCCGCAAGGCTCAATTACTACCATTGAGTCCAAACCTGATACCAATATTGAAGAAGATCTGACTAATCAAGAGCGTCAGCATACCGCAACTAATGAGCCGGTACCGCAAGTGAGTAATGATATCACGCCGAGCAAAACCATTAGTGTCTATGAGCCAAACTTAACCTTACCGGACAATAGTTTATGGATTGTGAATAAAGATACCAACAAAAATTATCTTGTTGAAACTGATCCGCGTTTTACTAATCGTAAAAAATGGTTAAGCTCTGATTATATGCTTAAGCGTTTAACGGCTGATCCTGATTCAGTATTAAAACGGTTAGGAGATGGTTACTATGAACAACAACTTATTCAACAACAAATTGTTGGTTTAACCGGTCACCGTTATTTACAAGGTTATCAATCTGACCTTGAACAGTATCAGGCATTAATGGATGCTGGGGTCAGTTTTGCTCAAGAATTTGGCATTGCCATCGGACTTGAGTTAACCGGCGAACAAATGCGCGCATTAACAACCGATATCGTCTTGTTGGTGAAAAAAACCGTTATGGTTAACGGTCAACCAACCGAGGTATTAGTGCCCCAAGTTTACATCGTAAACCGCCCGCAATTAGGTACTGATGGGGCGGTGATTGCCGGTGATAATGTTTTTGTCAAAGGTGAACAACTCAATAACACTGGATTAATCGCGGCCAAACAAGATGCGCTATTAGATGGCTATAATGTGACCAATAAAGGGACGATTTATGGTGGTCGTGTTGAAATTGATGCCCAAAATGACATTATTAACTATGGCAAATTAGTCGGTGACAAATTAGTTTACCTATCCGCCGATAACGATATCAATTTATTATCAAGCACCCGCACACAAACCCGCGAGCGAAATCTGCTGACCAATATCGATCAGGCGAGCACAATTCAAGTCAACAATGGCAATATTGTGATTAATGCTGGACATGATATTAATGCTAAGGCGGGTTATATCGTTAACAGCGGTAAAGAGGGAACTACATGGTTACAGGCTGGGCATGATATTGGATTAACCACTGCCGATATTGAAGAAAAATTTGATATTACTAGCAAAAAAGATTATCGCAGAACAGATGAAAAAGGCGTGGTCGGCACTGAAATTATGGCGGCCAACAATATTCAGCTGGTGGCAGGTAATGATATTAAAGCTAAAACGGTTGGGATAACCGCCGGTGGTCATCTCGGCTTACAAGCAGGAAACGATATCAGCATTGAAGCGTCCCAGGAGCACTTTGATTTAGATGAATTTCATAAAAGCAAAACGAAAGGTTTCTTGAAAAGTAGCAGTGAAAAAACCCGAACGATTATTGACAACAACAAACAAAAAGGCAGTGAACTTTATGGTGATAGCGTAACAATAAATGCCGGTAACAATCTATCAGTGACCGGCAGCCAAGTAGTGGGCACCAATGACGTCAACTTAAAAGCCGGCAACGATATTAAGATTGATGCGGCGGAAGAGTCCTATTACCGCAAAGAGCAAACGATTAAGAAAAAATCGGGGCTAATGGGCAGTGGTGGTATTGGCTTTACGATAGGTAAAGAAAAAGAGAGCCTAAAACAAACTGATACTGAGCAAGCCTATGTCGGTAGTGTGGTGGGTAGCACCGATGGTAGTGTCAATATTCAAGCAGGGAAAGATATTGCGATTAAAGGCAGTGACGTTATCGCTAAACAAGATATTAAGTTACAAGGTGAAAATGTTAATATCGAAGCGTTAGATGCTAAAACCACCTATAACGAAGAATACAAATACAAAAAAACGGGGGTAACTGTTGCGATAACAGGTACCGCAAGTGATATCTACCAAGCTAATCAAACGCGACAACAAGCAAGCCAACAAACGAATAGCAAAACTAAAGCATTGATGGATATTAAAGCCGGCTTACAGGCTGGCAATGCTGCCCTTGAAACCGCTTCAAATTTACAAAACAATACACCTAGTGCCTCAGTTGGTATCAATGTTAGTATTGGCAGTGAGAAAACAAAGCGAACAGTTAATCAAGAACAACATACCGTGGTTAGCTCATCAATATCAGCCGGTCATAATGCTACAATTATTGCGACCGGTAATGGAGAAAAAGATAGTGGTGATATTAATATTATCGGTAGCCAAATACAAGCTGGGCATGATACCACACTGAATGCTAAGCATGATATAAACATAATAGGCCAAGAAAATACTGAAAAAACTGATCGTAAAGAAAAAAGTAGTAGTGGCTCAGTAAGTGTTGGCTACAACTTTGGAGGCGAAAAGAATGGATTTAATGTATCAGCAAATGCAAGTCAAAGTAAATCCCGAGAAAAAGGTAACGGTACAGATTGGACGGAAAGTATTGTTGAAGCAGGTAATAAACTGACAATTGTCTCGGGTAATGACGTTAACATTAGTGCAGGTCAAGTAAAAGGCGATACTGTTGTTGCCAACATCGGACATGACTTAAACATTACTTCCCAACAAGATAGTGATGAATACCATCAAAAAAATAGTTCGACGTCAGTCGGTGGAAGCTTTTCCTATGGTGGTACCAGCAGTGTAAATGCTTCGGGTAGTTCAACCAAAATGGACAGCAAATGGAAAAGCGTGACTGACCAGTCGGGCATAATTGCTGGTAAAGGCGGATATGATATTACTGTTGGTAATAATACAGACTTAAAAGGTGCGGTGATTGCCTCTGAGGCAGACGATACCAGCAAAAACAGGCTCGATACCGGCACCATTAGTTTTAGTGATATCGAAAACAAAGCCGACTTCAAAGTCAGTAGTAGTAGCGCAGGGATTAACACCAGCGGTATGCCTACGCCACCAAGTAGTTATAACAATGAAGGTAACAAAAAATCAACCACTCACTCAGCGGTATCAGAAGGAACGCTTATTGTTCGTGACCAAGAGGGTCAACAGCAAGATATTAATAGCTTAAGTCGGGATACTGAAAATGCAAATCATCAACTCAAACACATCTTTAACAAAGATAAAGAGCAGAGCATTATTGACCAAACACGGTTAGTCAGTGAGATTGGTGGTCAAACGCTGACGATGCTCAATAATATAGATAAGATACAAGCCACCGCCAAAGCGAAAAAAGCGCTTGAGGAAGCAGAAGCGAAAGCAGATAAAAATAACGAAAATGGTGGAATTCTTACCGAGAAAGAGAAAGAAGAAATTTATAAAAAAGCTTATGACAAAGCCATGAATGAAGGCATGTCAGCCATGGGTAGTGACATGCGTCAAGGTGTTGAAATGGCGGTAAGCTTAATTAATGGCATTATCTCAGGTGATATGACCGGCGCCGCAGCAGGCGCATTAGCGCCAAAAATTGCGAGTGCTATAAAACAAGCGACCGAACACTACAATCCGGAAACAGGAAAAACAGAAATAGATTATGCGGCCAATACCATCAGTCATGCCATCTTGGGGGCTGTGGTGGCGCAGCTTCAAGGAAATTCGGCTATCGCCGGTGGCTTAGGGGCAGCAGGCAGCGAACGAGGTGCCGAGATAATAGCAGGTATACTCTATCCTGATAAAGATATTGATAAATTAAGTCAAGAAGAAAGACAAACCATCAGTGCCTTAACCCAGCTTGCCACTGGTCTGGCAACCGCAGCCTTAGGTGGCGATACTCAAGATGTAAATACCGCTATTGCCGGGGGTAAAAATGCGGTTGAGAATAATTATTTGAGTGTAAATGAAGCTAAGCGAAAAGCTTATTTGACTTGGATAAAGCCAAACTATCTAGGTGAGGAATTAACAGAAGATGAAAAGAAAGAATTAGAAAATCTCAATAAACTAGATAAAGAACGAGATCAAATTTTACAGGATAATTGTTCATTGGGTAACATCTCAAGCTCAGCTTGTAAAGGATTGCTGCAAGAAGCATGGGAAATGCAGAATGAATATGAAAAAGAGGTTGCTAGAAGTTTAACAAATGCTGATTTATATAGAGAAGACTCAAAAAATCTTAACGAAGCATTAGTCGGTTTAGATCCCAACAGCATTATTCATTTAATTTCAATTGAAGCAATTGCAAAAGAGACAGGTAGAGATGTAAAAGATGTTGCTCAACAGTATAAATATGTTATGGCTGCACATGGAATTGTATCTTCATTGGCTGGTTTGTATGGAGGAGTAAATTTTACGCAACCAAATACCAATATAGGTAAACCCGGTAATATTGTTAATAAGGTTGATGATATTGCCGGAAAGGGGAATTCTGTTGATACCAATAAAATTAAAGATAATGTTGCAACTAGCCAAAAAGGTAATGAGTCTTCTAACTTTGGCAAATATTTAACACAAGAAGAACAAGTATTTGCCAATAAGGCTCAACAGGAATTAATTAGTGAAATTAATAAGTTTAAATCTAACACTCAAGCAGAAAAAGTTGCTACAATGATAGGTGCTTTTGATCCAAAGACAGGAAAAACAGCTGTAGGATTCAGTAATAAAACAATAACAGCAGACTCATTACATCCAACAACAGTAAATTATATTGAAAAACAATTAGGTGTGAAGATAGGTGAGTTTACAAGCTTTTGTAAAAACAAAGCGGGTGCATGCGCTGAAGTGTCAGCCGCTGATTCCTTAATACGACAAGGAGCTAAACCTGAAAATATTAAGTTCACACAAGCTATACGTCCTAAAGTTTATCGACAAGAAAACGGTAATATGAACTCAGAAAAGGTAATTGTTGAGACATGTAATAACTGTAAAGTTACATGGCCAAAAGGAACAAAATAATGAAAATATCTAGAGACATCTGGGAACCAGGTTTTGGAACTATTTTTACTTGGTTTGCAATGGATAAATTAGGTCGAGTTGCAGTAATGGTCAATAATTGTTGGGGCTGGTTACCCAATGCGCTTTTATCAATTGATGATTTTGAAAGCTTATTAGATGAGCTTAATGAATATAAATGGGAAGAATCAGAAAAGTTCATTAACTATCCTCCCAATAAAAGAGGTCAAACAATACTAGATTTGTATTCCTCTCTTGTTCATAGGAATACAAAATCTAGAAAAGAAATTGAAGATTGGGTAAATGCTAAACAGCCCAAAGAATTGAGTGAAATTAATTTACCATCACGAAAAGGTTTTTTTGTTTATCATGGAATTGAAGGTAGTGTTGAAGGAGAAGATTACCCTGTTGGTTATGATGGCAAAACTAAAATGGGAGACTATTTTAGGTATTTAATGCCAACTGTATATGCCTCAATTGAGGATTTTCCAGAAGAAATCCGCCATGGAATAGCTGTTTCTGACACGGTTGATTTTACCAATGATAGATTGCTTGATAATGATAAAATAAACGAATACTTTCCGAGAATGTATAAGAAATAAAGATATACGCTAAGCCTAATCAAACAGTCGAAGTGTGATATCTCTAACTTCGATGGTAATGTAACTTATGGGTATTGAGTTAAGAAGGATAGAGAATAATATAACGTATATGTTTACCAATAATCATGCTACGCATGGACTTCTAGAGCTATCTCGATTAATTTGCTATTAATAAAGCGGCGAATATCTAATTTTTTACTCATATTTTTTCCTTAATCCCCGCCTTAATCCGCGGGGATCTTATTTTACCTCTTAGCTCAGCCCCTCAACCCTGATAATCAACAACCCCTGCTGCGCATCGATGATGACTGGCTGAGCGGTAGTAAAGCCGAATGCTTCCAGCCAGCGGCCTTTAATGGTCAGTTGTTGTCTGGGGTTGGGTTGCCCGCCGTTGAGGCTATAACCCCCCATTTATGACCATAACGATGAAGCCTCGAATATTACCCATGCGGCAATCAGTGACGGTGAGTTAATCATTCGTGACCAAGATAAACAAACACAATATATTAATGAACTCAGTCATGATACCGAAAATGCCCATAGCAAACTCAAACCAATCTTTAATAAAGAGGATGAACAGACCAGATTAAACATTGTCACTAGCTTAAAAGAGTTAGGAGAACAGGTTAAAGAGCTCGAACGTACTATTCATAAAGATGCCGGTAAAGACTCACAAGATGGCAAAATGGGCAATGACTTTAGTAAAGGCGTTGACTCCGCCGTATCGATTATTACCGGCATTATCACCGGCGATATGACCGGCGGCCTTGCTGGCGCCAGCGCACCATGGCTAGCTGAGCAGATAAAGATACAAGCCGGTGATAACGAAACCGCGAGGTTAGTTGCTCATGCAATACTTGGTGCGGTAGTGGCTGAGCTACAAGGCAACTCAGCATTATCAGGAGGTGTTGGTGCAGTGGCCGGTGAAGTTGCAGCAGATATCATCCGCAAACAACTGTATGGCAAAGAAGTCAAAGATTTAACCGAAGAAGAAAAACAAACCATCAGCGCACTATCTCAACTAGCATCCGGCCTTGCGGTTGCTGCTGGCGGTGGTAATATTGGTGATGCCAGTGCAGCTATTAGTAGTAGTAAAAATGCGGTTGAGAATAATTATTTGAGTGTAAATGAAGCTAAGCGAAAAGCTTATTTGACTTGGATAAAGCCAAACTATCTAGGTGAGGAATTAACAGAAGATGAAAAGAAAGAATTAGAAAATCTCAATAAACTAGATAAAGAACGAGATCAAATTTTACAGGATAATTGTTCATTGGGTAACATCTCAAGCTCAGCTTGTAAAGGATTGCTGCAAGAAGCATGGGAAATGCAGAATGAATATGAAAAAGAGGTTGCTAGAAGTTTAACAAATGTTGATTTATATAGAGAAGACTCAAAAAATCTTAACGAAGCATTAGTCGGTTTAGATCCCAACAGCATTATTCATTTAATTTCAATTGAAGCAATTGCAAAAGAGACAGGTAGAGATGTAAAAGATGTTGCTCAACAGTATAAATATGTTATGGCTGCACATGGAATTGTATCTTCATTGGCTGGTTTGTATGGAGGAGTAAATTTTACGCAACCAAATACCAATATAGGTAAACCCGGTAATATTGTTAATAAGGTTGATGATATTGCTGTAAAAGGGAGTATTCCCGAAATTAAAGCTGGTAGTGGAGTGGAAAAACCAACTGATTCTTTGAATAACAAAGCTAGTGATACTGTTGGTACAGGAAAGCAAAAAGATGATCAAATTTGGACAGAAACCAATAAAAAAGATCCTGTCGAAAATGCTTATAGTCATTGGGATAAACATAAGTTAGAATTTCCAGAATTCCAAAATGCAAAACAATATGTAGATGCGACACATAATTTTGTTAATAATCCACCAGCTGGCACGCTAGTTATTACTAGAAAAAATGGCGATACAGTTTTTTACAATCCTAGCTCTAATATTTTTGCTGTAAAAAATGCAGATGGTACGCCTAAAACAATGTTTAAGCCTAATCCGGCTGAACATGGATATAAAACTAATTTGGAGTATTTTAATGCACAAAAATAATAATGAAGCATATATCTGCCGTGTTTGCGGCCTTAAGCAAAATGAACCTCAATGGGGAATTGATGAACAAACGCCAACATATAATATTTGTGATTGTTGTGGCGTGGAATTTGGTTATGAAGATTGTACTTTGATTGGAATTAAAAGTTATAGAAAAAAATGGTTAGATGGCGGGGCAAAATGGAATTGTAAAAAGTGCCAACCAAATAGTTGGTCTCTAAATGAACAGTTAGCTAATATACCTAAAAAATATCAATGAAATATTAAAAATAATGAATATTAATCTAGTCCTGCGACAGAGCTCGCAGAGCTGGATTAATTATTTATCAACTCTGGATCTACCTCGCAATTTCAACAATCAACTTCCCTTTTTTAGCTGTGATGGTGACGGGTTGCCCGGTGGTAAAGCCGGCGTCCTCCAGCCAATCGCCTGCTGGGTGTTTGCTGAAGAGGGTTTTGGCGGGTGTTGCTTTGTGCTGATGGCGGATTCTGATATAGCCCACCGTGTAATAGTCAGGAAAGGGATGTACAAGGGCAACTAACGCATGGCGATGTTGTCATTAAAGGAAGTGACTTAACCGCAGGAGAAGCAATTATTATCGATGCTAATCGTCATGTTGCTATTGAAACCTCGGCAGATAAACAATCGGAGCACAGTAAAACAACGAGTAAAAATTGGAGTGCCACGACAGCGGCACCGACAGCGGGTTCATCGGTACGATTTATCAACGGCAGTCCAAATCATGGTGCGGGTATCTTACCATATGGAAGTGAAAGTTCTGGTAATCGAAGTAATAGTGATGTAGTGGGTCAAAATGCCTCCACGCTCACGGCAAATAACATTGCCATCAATAGCCGTGAAGGCAATATCGACATAAAAGGAAGCCTATTAAACTCGCAATATGATATTAATTTACATGCAGCCAACGGCCATGTAGATATTAGCGCCAGCACCAATCAATCACACAGTGAAAATAAAGGTTACCATAAAGTGATTGGTGAGCTTGGTGGCGATGGCTATAGTGGCACAGTGGGTTACCAACATTCACGATATAAAGAGTTAGAAGATAAAGCAACCCAAAGTAATATCCGCAGTGGACTTAACAGTACGAAAGGCAATATTAATGTCGTTGCAGGTGATGATGTCAAACTGGCGGGTGTTGATATTAGTGCCGGTAAATCTGTCAACCTCACGGGTAAAAATGTCATTATGGAAACCAGTGAAGACAGTCTGCACCAAAAAACGCAGAGCAGTAATAAACAATATGGTGTCACGGTTTCCACCTCCGGCTATGCGGTTACAGCGGCACAGTCAATTGAAAAGGCCGCCAAAGCAATTGAAAATAAGGAAGACAAACGTTTAGCGGCGATTTATATGGCACAAGCTGGGGTGAATGCCGCACAAGCTAATTTAACGGCGGCTGATTCCTCAGCGGAAATAAACCGACCAACCGTAAATGCTGAAAATAATGCTAATGATGGTGATGGTGGTTCTGCCTCTTTAATTAAAGTCAATGTAAGTGTAACGGCAGATAACTCAAAACAAAAAACAGAGTATCACAACAATGCCCAAACTGGCACGGTGATCCATGCGGGTCAAAATGTGAATATCAATGCAGAAGAGAACATTGAAGGGAAAGGCGTTGATATTACCGGACAAAACATCAATCTCAATGCGGGGAATGATATCAAATTTGATGCCGCCCACAGCACTGAAAAATTGAAAAGCACGGATTCAGGCAGTCACTACGGAGCCGGTGTTGGCTTTGGATTAGTGGGCGGGCAAAATGGTTTTTCAATTGAGTTAGCCGCCAGTCAATCCAAAGGTAAAGAAAACGGTACCAGTGATATCAATCACAACAGCACCATCACCGCCAGTAGTACACTTAACATCCAGAGTGGTCGTGATGTTATTTTAACGGGCGCGGAGTTATCTGGTGAGCAAGTTATTGCCGATATAGGCCGTCACTTAACCATCAGTAGTGAACAAGATAAAGAAAAATACGATGCTAAACACACCTCTGTTGGTGCAAGTGCCAGCATCTGCGTACCACCATTTTGCTATGGAACAAGTAGTGCTAGTGCTAACTTTGCCCAAGATAAAATGAAAAGTGATTATGAATCGGTTAACGAGCAATCGGGCATATTTGCCGGCAGTGGTGGTTATGATATTACCGTGGGCGAACATACCCAATTAAATGGCGCGGTGATAGCCTCAAAAGCTGACCCGTCAAAAAATCGCTTAGATACCGGCACTATTGGCTTTACTGATATTGAGAACAAAGCGGAATATGATGTCAGCAGCATCTCTGGCTCTGTTGGGGTAAGTAAAGGACAGGATAGTGGCGGTTTTTCACCAACCAGTGGTCAACCAACCATTTATGACCATAACGATGAAGCCTCGAATATTACCCATGCGGCAATCAGTGACGGTGAGTTAATCATTCGTGACCAAGATAAGCAAATACAAGATATTAATGAACTCAGTCATGATACCGAAAATGCCCATAGCAAACTCAAACCAATCTTTAATAAAGAAGATGAGCAGACCAGATTAAACATTGTCACTAGCTTAAAAGAGTTAGGCGAACAGGTTAAAGAGCTCGAACGCACTATTCATAAAGATGCCGGTAAAGACTCACAAGATGGCAAAATGGGCAATGACTTTAGTAAAGGCGTTGACTCAGCCGTATCAATTATTACCGGCATTATCACCGGCGATATGACCGGCGGCCTTGCTGGCGCCAGTGCACCATGGTTAGCTGAGTAGATAAAGATACAAGCCGGTGATAACGAAACCGCGAGGTTAGTTGCCCATGCAATACTTGGTGCGGTAGTGGCTGAACTACAAGGCAACTCAGCATTATCTGGTGGAGCCGGTGCTGTGGTGGGTGAAGTTGCGGCAGATATCATCCGCAAACAACTGTATGGCAAAGAAGTCAAAGATTTAACCGAAGAAGAAAAACAAACCATCAGCGCACTATCTCAACTAGCATCCGGCCTTGCCGTAGCTGCCGGCGGTGGTAATATTGGTGATGCCAGTGCGGCTATTAGTAGTAGTAAAAATGCGGTTGAGAATAATAATTTTGGTTTAGCTATTGTTAAAGTCGCAGAAGCGACATGTAACGGAGATACGGCTTGTGAACAGCAGGTTATCAAGGAAGGAATAGATAGTTATAATGAAATGATAATAGAAGGTGGTACGCCACAAGTAATAGTTTTGGGAACGCTTATTGTAGCTCCAGCCACTATTGCAGCAGCAGAAGCTGGAATGGCTGCTTGTTCCGTTAATCCAGTATTATGCGCAAATCAAGTAGCAATTTGGGTGATGGAAACTATTGGCGCAGAAGCAATGCCTGCTGCCGGGTTGGGAATGAGTGCGGCTGAATTGGCTAAGTCATTATCTAAAGCGCAATTAAAAGAACTATCAGCGTTAATGGCAATGGAAAAAAGTGGAGAACTTACGCCTGGACTAGCTAAAAAACTAAAAGAGTTTCTTAATAAAACACCTGAAACAAATATTGTCACCAAAGGATCTTCCGCTAAAAGTGCTGGAAAGGGCACTGGTGTAAAAACAAATACAGAGCAGGCCGATAATGTTATAATCAAACCCCTCAACAAATGCAACAGAAACGCTCCCAATTGTAGACCAATTGAGTCAAGCAGCAGCTTCTGTTAATAGAAATGGGCTAACTGATGCAGGACGAGCTTTACAAAAACACGGTGGTCGAGAAGGAAGCCTTTATACTTATTCAAGTCAGAAAGCATCTGTTTTAAATAAAGAAGCTCAGAATATTGTGGATGATATATTGTCAAATCCTAAAACAATAATAACTCGAACAACAGCAACAGAAAACAAACAAATTATTAAAGTAATACATGCAACGTCTCCAGATGGTAGGACTTTAAGATTTAATGAGGATGGCACTAAATTAATTGGATTTAGAGAGCCTAATAAAAAATAGAAGGAATATGAATATTATGTTGGATTATAGCGTTGGGAGTTCCATTGAAAGCGATAGTTTTAATGCTGAGCTTCTCTATGATGGAGATATTTGGGGTGAACTTTGTTTATCTGAAGATAAGCAAAATTTAGAATTTGTAATTTATCCAAGCGATCCACAACGTGTTTTAACATTTAATTATGATGAGTTAATGGCATTAATTGAGCGAGCTAAAAATCACCTTTTACAATTAGAGCCATTGGTAAAAGATTAAAAACAATTCCCGTCTTAACCAATGGGAATATTATTTTTATCGTTTTTACACTTGCATTATCCAAAGCAGAAGCATTGAAACAATATAATGATTTAAGCGATGAAGACAAGGCAAAAATTTCCTTTGAAAAATTTTATACGGATAATCAGGATTATTGGTATTACGCGGCTGTTGATACACAGTTAGAAGCAAATAAGCAAAAAGGTAACAATATCGGTACCATGGGCAGTGATGTCAGTAAAGGCATAGACACGGCGACCGCCATTATTACCGGCATTATCACCGGCGATATAACCGGCGGCTTAGCTGGCGCCAGCGCTCCATGGCTGGCTGAGCAGATAAAACTGCACACCGGGCATATATATCCAACGTTATTGATTATGGCAAAAGCCGCGGTGTTAAACTTATTGTAACAGAGGTGAAATAATGGATTTTACAAAACAAGAGTGGTTTTATGCAGAAGCGTATGAAAATCAAGATTTTATCAATATTAGTACTTTTTCTGGATATAATCGACGAGCTAGAGATCCTGATGGTGAAAATCTATGCTTATCAAAAAATGCGTCTAACGAAGAATTGGGTCAGGCGACACTATTATCTTTGTCTAAAAGCCGAAAAATAGAACAAAGTGAGATAGCTACTTTTTTTGATAGAGATAATGTCAATCAACGCTATAATAATTGGGTTGCTAATTTAATGGACAAATATGGTTATAAAACCAAACGAGCGTTATTTAAAAAGATGATGCAATGCTCAATTGAAATTAGAGATGGCGTTTTAACTATTTCTCCTTCTATTCATGAAAAGCTAGAAGGTTGGGGAGGAGGTTTGCCCAAAAGTGATGATGTAGTTTTGCCTATCAATAGTTCACTAGAAGAAATTGGTGCAGGGCTAAGATTAGCATTTAGTCGTTGTCGCTAATTCCTCAATATCTTTTTTTACTGTTTGCCATTTCTGCGATTTTTATCGCAGAAATGGAGCAATTATTTATTAATTATGTGCTTTACTTAGTAAGTTGAAAAATTAGCTTACCTTTTTAGTGTTAATCGTGATGAATTTATCTGTAATGAATCCGACTTCACTCAGCCGTAAGTAGCTTTTGCTAATGAATATTTTATGCCAATAAATGAAGGAATTAGGTATAAGTATATAAGTTCCGACTTAATCTGATCAATATTTAAAAAAGCGTTACTAGTTTTGAGATAAAGTATCGAATATTCAATCAAAATAAAAAAGTAACGGTCATCTTTACTAACACTACCAAAGAATAAGACATAAAGTTTGTCTTATTAACTTGAGCTGAAAATTTCAAAATGTCTACATATAAAGAGGTGCTATCAAATGAGCACCTTTTTCATCATAGCGTTCAAATAGTCATGAAACGGTATACACACCCCGATTATTTTTACCAATACATCTCAATAAACCAACTCAAAATAACTATTATCTAAAAAATATAATTACCAATTAGGGATGTTGCCGGCAAAGGCGGATATGATATCACGGTGGGCAATAACACTGACTTAAAAGGGGCGGTGATTGCCTCTGAGGCAGACGATACCCGCAAAAACAGGCTCGATACCGGCACAATAAGCTTTAGTGATATCGAAAACAAAGCCGACTTTAACGTTACGCATGTATCGGTCAGTGGCGGTACCGGCGGTCCGGGCATGCCGACAGCTTACCAAAACAGTGATTCAGCATCGAGCACTACCAAATCCGCGGTAGAGCAAGGTCAATTAATCATCCGTAATCAAGATGAACAACAACAAAATATTGCTGATTTAAGTCGGGATACCGAAAGTGCCAATAATTCACTAAAACAGATTTTTGATAAGCAAAAAGAGCTGGATAAAATAGAAACCGTTGAGCTAATAAAAGATATCGCCCAACAAGCAAAAAGCATCACACAAAAGTATGACCGAATACAAGCGCAAAAAGACTTAGACAACAATAAAGATAAACTAGATAAGTTAGATGCCGCAGCAAAAGAAGAGGCAATAAAAGAGCAGGCAAGAGCAGAGCAAGACCCTAATTATCAGCCAAAAAGCTATGATGAAATTTATGCTCAATATTATCATGATGAGGTTGATAATATTGTCATAAATAACGCACAAAAAAATCTTGGTACCATGGGCAGTGATGTCAGTAAAGGCATAGACACGGCGACCGCCATTATTACCGGCATTATCACCGGCGATATAACTGGCGGCCTAGCTGGCGCCAGCGCTCCATGGTTGGCTGAGCAGATAAAACTACACACCGGGCATATGGGTGAAGATGGTAAATGGCAAACCGATGATATTGCCAGCAACTTAATTGCCCATGCAATACTTGGTGCAGTAGTCGCTGAGCTACAAGGCAACTCAGGACTTGCCGGTGGAGCCGGTGCAGTGGCCGGTGAAGTTGCAGCAGATATCATCCGCAAACAACTGTATGGCAAAGAGGTCAAAGATTTAACCGAAGAAGAAAAACAAACCATCAGCGCACTATCTCAACTAGCGTCCGGTCTGGCAGTAGCTGCTGGCGGTGGTAATTTTGGCGATGCCAGTGCGGCTATTAGTAGCAGTAAAAATGCGGTTGAGAATAATAATTTACTTCTAATTCCTAGGGTTGCTTGGCAAGTAATTCGCCCAAGTGCACTCGGCGAGCCAGTTACCATTACTGCTGTAGATGTGTTAATAGCAAGAGGTTTAATTGCTGATACTGAAGAGGCAGAAGCTTTTTTAGGAGGTTTAACCTTAGAACAAAGAAAATTAATTGAATTAGCTTTAGTTGATCCCACTGGTGATGAAAATTTTGAAAACGCTGTAGTAAAGACTTATGACACTTACTACAATGAGTATTTGAAGAAAAAAGCTAGTAATAAAAAAAATAAGACCAGTGATTATGCCTCGGCTGGTGATTCATCAACCGCAAGTGGTGGTGCAAATTTACAGCCAGATGATGATAATGATAAGAAAGATAAAAATAATTCGTCTAACAAGGATGATAAAAAAGGTGTCGGTGGTAACGGTGCTGCTTCGGAACTCCCTAGTTTAAATGGCAAATCACCAGAAGAAGCAAGAAAACTACTTGAAGGACAGGGTTTTAGCAGTGGTAAAATTAGCCCTAATGGTTGGCAAAAATTTAAAGCTAAAGATGGCTCAAAAGTTGATATTAACTGGAATACTGGTCGAGTAGTTAGAACTGCAGCACCAAAATATGGTCAGAATGGTTCCACTATAAATAAAGGACAGAGATTGGATTCAAGTGGCTCTGAAATTCCAAGAAATTTATCTCATGAGTTACATCCAACAGAAACAATAAATTTTAAATAAGGTTAATAAATTATGTTAGATATAGGAAAGTTATCAATTAGCTGGATTTGTGAATTAAATGTATCGAATAATCAGTTGAAAGTTAAAGCAATTGCTTTGGATAAAATTATTCAAATTGAATTTAATGTAATTTTGTTTATGTCAATAGAGAGTCAATATAATGAAATTCAAGAGATTGGAGATACTATTGATATTTCACATGAATATAGAGCACTTGATTCTAAAGATATGGAAATTTATCCATATAGTTATAATTCCGGCGATCCCTGTCATATCCTAAATATTTATGGTGATTACATGATCAAATTAATATGCAATGATATTAATGTTATAGAATTAAGTGAATAAATTTTTTCTTTAAAGTCTCAGTTCTGCGATCTCCATCGCAGAACAGGAATAGTTTTTTTTCAATTATGTGCCCTACTTAGTAAGTTGAAAAATTAGCTTACCATTTTAGTGTTAATCGTGATGAATTTATCTGTAATGAATCCGACTTCACTCAGCCGTAAGTAGCTTTTACTAATGAATATTTTATGCCAATAAATGAAGAAATTAGGTATAAGTATATAAGTTCCGACTTAATCTGATCAATATTAAAAAAAGCGTTACTAGTTTTGAGATAAGATATCAAATATTGAATCAAAACAAAAAAGTAATGCTCATCTTTACTACCACTACCAAAGAATAAAATATAAAGTATATCTTATTAATCTAGGCTGAAAAATTTCAAAATGTCTAAACGATTTAAACTTAATAGTGGGTAACGATATTAGAATTAAATCGGCCGAGATTTCCTGTAATAAATCGTTAAACTTACGAGCTAAACATGATATAGCTATCACTAGTGATCAAGAGCGGCTTCAATTAACCGACCATCATAAAACAACTAGCAAAAGCTTACTGAGTAAAGAATCAACTACCAGCCATATTGAGATAGACAACGCCACCCAAAAAAGCAGTGAACTTTATGGTGATAGCGTAACAATAAATGCCGGTAACAATCTATCAGTGACTGGCAGCCAAGTGGTGGGCACCAATGACGTCAACTTAAAAGCCGGCAACGATATTAAGATTGATGCGGCGGAAGAGTCCTATTACCGCAAAGAGCAAACGATTAAGAAAAAATCGGGGCTAATGGGCAGTGGTGGTATTGGCTTTACGATAGGTAAAGAAAAAGAAAACCTAAAACAAACTGATACTGAGCAAGCCTATGTTGGTAGTGTGGTGGGTAGCACCGATGGTAGTGTCAATATTCAAGCAGGGAAAGATATTGCGATTAAAGGCAGTGACGTTATCGCTAAACAAGATATTAAGTTACAAGGTGAAAATGTTAATATCGAAGCGTTAGATGCCAAAACCACCTATAAAGAAGAGTATAAATACGAAAAATCGGGGTTAACCGTAGCATTAACCGGAACGGCTGCCGATATGTATGAAGCGGCACAAGCGGTTAAACACGCGAAACATCAAGATAACGACAAAATACTCGCCCTGCAATCGATTAAATCAGCCTTAAGTGCCATTGAAGCGATTGAAGATTTGCAATTGAAAAATCAGCAAGGACAATCACAGGCATCAATCGGTATAAGTGCGATGGTTGGTACGCAACGTACTGAGCGTGAAGTTAATCAGGAACAACATAATGTAATTAGCAGTGGGGTTTCAGCCGGTCGTAATATTAATATCATTGCCAGCGGAGATAAAAATCAACAAGGTGGCGATATCACCTTAAAAGGCAGTGAAGTTAAAGCTGGCAATGATATCAACCTGACCGCTAATCACGATGTCAATGTGATTGGTGCGGTCAATACCCAGCACAGTGACCGTGATGAAAAAAGCTACGGTGGCGGCGTTGGTATTAGATACAGCAGGAATTGAATATGATCTGAATAAGCTTATAATTGATTCAAAAGTCGGATCTGATGGCGCACGAATGACTGATTTGGTTTCAGCTTTAAATAAACAAGGTCTAAATGATGCTAGGTTTATTTCAAAGGCATCAATAGAAACACTTTCATCCGTAACTTCTAATGGGAATCCTGCTATTGTAGCGATGAAATTAGATAGAGGCTATCACGCTGTTGTTGTTGATGGAATAACAGTCAGAAATGGGCAGCCAGTTGTAGCAATCAGAGATCCAGCAGGCGGGCGCCAATATTTTACTCCAATAGCTGAATTTAAAAGTAAATTCACAGGACAGGCAATTTTTACAAATTCTAAATGAAAATAGGGAGGGGGCATGTTATTGTCAATTGAGGATGCCATTTTAAAGAAAATGGATGGTTTTATTGAATTAAAAGCTTATTTTTATATTTTAGGTGGTATAAATGAGATGGCTTTTTTAAGTGATAGCAATGATGGTGATTTTGGAAAAATAATAACCTTACCAAAAGATATTATTCCTAAAGTAATAGAACAAGATGAAACTTTTGGGATTTTAGTTGGAGGAAAATATGCTTATTATGCTATGAAGGCTATTGTTAAGGGAATTATTGCTATTGTGAATGATCAACAATTTTTTAGTAAAGTAGATGAATTAACCTTGATAGAAAATGATCGACGTCAGGTTTTTACATTTAGTATCAATTGATTGTTATTAAATACCATTAGTTTATATGTGTAATACATACTTTATTAGCTTACCTCTAATACCCCTTTCCCTCAAAATTTTAAGGAAAGGGGGGGGATAGATATGTAATTAGACAAGCCCATAGTTCAAATGCTGGAAAGGGGACGACGGAGCAAGTTACTACTAATAATTTAGGTTCATCAGCTCATAATGCTGCAAACTACGAAAAATTGAAATTAGATCTTAATACAACTGAATCAACTAATAATGTTGTTGAAAGTTTGAGAAACACTGGGCAGTTACCTCCAAATTATGTAAATAAAACTCAGGCTGTACAACAAGGTTGGGCACCTGGAAAGGCGCTAAACAATACTGTACCAGGGGGACAAATTGGTGGAGATATTTTTCATAATACGACAGGAGTATTACCTACTGCCCCTGGTCGTATTTGGTATGAAGCTGATATTGGTCTAAGTAATACAATGTCCAGAAGTAACCAACAAGGAACAAGGCTATTGTATTCAAATGACGGTTTACTGTATATAACGACCGATCACTATAAAACCGCAACACAAATTGGACGATGGAAATAATCATGAAACTAATAACATTAAATGGAGAAAATATTCATTCGGAATCTGATTTTCATAAAGAAATAGCTTTTTTACTGAGCTTTAGTAAATATTATGGTGAGAATCTGGATGCTTTATGGGACTGCTTAAGTTATGACGTAGAGCGCCCTGTTCTAATTATTTGGAAGAACTCGGATTATTCAAAAAAATATTTAGGTGATACTTTTAATCAAATTGT
The DNA here is from genome assembly GCF_984569085.1 of Gilliamella sp. LMG 34359. Classification (NCBI taxonomy): domain Bacteria; kingdom Pseudomonadati; phylum Pseudomonadota; class Gammaproteobacteria; order Orbales; family Orbaceae; genus Gilliamella; species Gilliamella sp. LMG 34359. Next base: position 188,676 of record NZ_OZ474906.1, read on the forward strand.
GAAAATTTTTGAATTAGTTCGGGAGCAAGATATAAAATCTGGTCTAGAGGAAAGGTTTAATTTTGATATTCAGTAGAATACCCCGCAGTTTGCGGGGCTCCTGGTCTATCAGTTTTACTGATTAAGATCGCTAAATCCCACCTAACCCATGGGGATTTTATTTTACCTCTTAGCTCAGCCCCTCAATCCTGATAATCAACAACCCTTGCTGCGCATCGATGATGACTGGCTGACAGGTAGTAAAGCCGAAGGGTTCCAGCCAGCGTCCTTTAATGGTGAGCTGTGGTCTTGGGTTGGGTTGGGTTGCCCACCGTTGAGGCTATAACCAACTGAGAAAAGCAAATTAAACAGTAGCAAACGCCGTAAATGCGATCATTAACGGCCAAGCATGGGATGCAATTAAAGATAATTTTGTTAAAGCTGCTAATGGTGATCAGATAGCCTAGAGAATTTAGCGGCATTGTTAATTGGTATAATTACAGCGCCTAAAGGATTGGGAAATGTACGTAAGACAGAAAAAATTATTAATAAATCAGATAAAGTTATTTCAAATGCCAATAAAGCAGGTAAATTGGATGAGGCATTATCTGATGTTAACAAATTAGACAAAGAATATTTTGAAAATCAGTATGGTAAAAATAATGTTGAGCAAGGATTTGGTGATTATAAAGAAACAAAGGATAATATAAATAATAATCATGCAGCAAATCAACAGGTTAATAAAAATAGTAATTTTGATGAACATGTAGTAAATGAGAAAGGCTTGGGGAATACTGGAAAGGGGACAGGGGACAGGCAACACAGCTCAGGCTGTAAATACAGCTAACCAGTTAATACCAGATAGCTTTATTACAGATGTGACTAAACATAATAATCAATTAGGTATATTAAACCGTCCTAAGGGACAAATCTCAGGGCGCATAAGCAAGACGCATTTTTAGAATCGGTAGAAATGACAGGTGCTAAGATTGTTGGCCCCAAGTATACAGATAAAAGCTATCCAGGGTTAGTTGAGTATCAATACCAGATCCCAACTATAGCTGGAAATGGTCCAAATGCGGGAAAAGTTACTGGATATAAAGATGTACAAAGGAAAACAACTTATGACACTAACATATTATCTGAAACAAAAGTTACAAATATGTCAAATAAAGCAGCCCAATAAGCAGAAAGCTATTTTAAACAGAATCCAAATAATAGGCAGTATTCTGTCAAAGTTGATGGTTACTGGTTCCAAGTAACTCGATATGCTAAAATAGGTAAAATTAATAAAGCATTTCTTACTATACCACCAAGAGGTTCAAAATGAAGGATGAACAATTAAGTTGGTTGATACAAAATCAAGATTACTTATATCAAAACGAAGGAAGAGACTTATATGATATAATTTATTCAACTTTATCGAATGATAAAATGAGTTATATTTCATTCGTAAAAATGGCTAGTGAAGGATCGGGTTTTTTTCCTTCAGAAGGAACAGGCTATTCATTAGATAAAGATTGGGATGATCCTAGCGAATTTGTAGAAGTTATTTTTTTTCTTGGGGAATATGAGAGTGCTACAATTACCCCTCAGCACTTCATCAAACTCATGCAAGTGATTTCAGATAGTTATGTTGAAGCATATCCCAAGGATAAAGCAACAGTAGAACATTATATGTCGAGGCTAAGAGAACGTTATTCGTAAGCAATGAAGCCAACTCCCAGCCTAAAAGTTGGGAGTTCAACTCAATCAGAACGCTTCTGAAAACATAAGGAAATCATATGATATTGCTAACATTAGTTACCCTTTTGATAAGCCTTATGTGCGTAACAAAAGCTCCTGTAGTGAATATATTGATAACCTACTACGAATTAAACTATCTGAAAACGCTCATACTGGGGGCAGTGATATTTTTGCTGCCAATAATGGTGTGCTCGATGAGGGCGGTTCCTTAACCACGGTGGGCGGCAACATAAAGGGTGTGGGTGCCAGTTGTCATATTGTTTACCGCAACATAGCTCTATCCCAGTTCATCAACCATAAGCAAAGTAACCACAGTATCACCGCATAGGTAGGCTTAACCGTTTTTCAGCAAATCGAATGCTGGAAAGGGCACGAGTGGAACGACTCAGGCAGGAAAACAAGCTGTTGGTGTTCCTGCAACGCAGTCTAAAAATCCGTTCAATCCAGTACAGCAATATGATGCATATGGAAATGAGATTGTTTATCGGACTATGTCGCAAAAACAATACGAGAAATTTTTAAATACCGGTGTAATGCCAGCCACAACAGAAACCTCTGTTTCACCAGTATTAGGTTACTCATCAAAATACGATGGAGTAACCATAAAAATAACCGTTAAACCAGGCACATTCTCTGAGCTTGAAAAAATAGGTATTGCAGCGAATTCAGCGGCAGCAAAAGAATTACCTAACATGTCGACCCAAACCGGAAAATGGATGGATACTAATACCGGATTTAAGGTTGAAGGTGGACAAATGACAACCCAGCTTGGACAAGGTAAAGGAATCGAGATTTTTAATAAAAATATTGTTCATTTTGAAAAGGTTCAATAAGAGGAAAGAATTATGCTATTAAAGTTAGAAAACACAAAAGTACCCATGAAATTAGTATATCTTCTTTCCGAAGAGTTAAAGGCTGATCCTGAATATGTTTCTCTTACTCAAGCTTTAACACTGGATCGATCAAGGCCTTATGTCGGATTGAATGGGACTTATGGCCTTTTTGGATCACAAGAATGGTGGGATAGTATCAACCGAGGGAAAATGCCCTTGTTATTCTTGTCTGGGATAATAAAAAGAGCTTATGTAACAAGGCAAGATCCTTCGGATTTTAATAATACTATTGATCTATTACTTGATGATGGAACTATCCAATCTATTGGTATTTATACTAATCAAGAAGAAGACTCAGATTTTTTTAAAGAGGGGCATATAACAAGTATCGTCTATGCTCTTGATGAACTTAAACCAGAGGCAATGCTCAATTTTGGTCAAAAATATAATCAAATTGCTTTAGAAATGGCCGTTTCATTAGAACCTGTTAAATAAAAATTAGTAGTTCTTATAAAGTCTGAACAAAATAAGATCCTAGTGCTTTAAACTAGGATCCTCTTTTTATCTGTTCTTAGATCTACTTCGCAAGTTCGATAATTAACTTGCCTTCTTTAGCGATGATTGTAACCACTTGGCCAGTGGTAAAGCCGAGCTGCTCAAGCCAGCGTCCTTTAATGGTGAGCTGAGGTCTGGGGTTGGGTTTTATGCCTTGGGGCGTGTAACCAATGGTGTAAAATCGTTCGGTGGGTTGCGGTGCCAGAGCTTTGCAAGTGCCTGATTTTAGCTTAGACTGTGCCTTAGCCATAGTTAACTCCTAGTAAGTTAGCTGAAAAGGGGACGATTGGGAATAATCTCTCTCATTTAACAGTAGAGCAGCAACAATTAATCAAAAATGCTGAAAATATCTCAACTGCAAAGCTAGGAACACAAGTCACAAAACCACGAGATTTGAATGAGCAGGTGCTTTGGAAACAGGTTCAGGAGAATCCAGCAAGTGGTGGAAAATTACAAGGAATGAATACTGATCCTCGTTTTCCTACAGATGTGGGATTCCAGAAAATGCAAGTAACTCATAAACTATCAAATGGTTCATCAATAACAATACATTATCAATATAACTCTAATACTGAAAAAGCTTATGATATAAAAATTACTACACCTCAAAGAGTTACAGCAGATCCTAATGATGTAATTAATTTAATAAAGGATAAGATTAAATGAAAATAAAAGAGCAAGATGGAACAATTATTGATATTTTTTCAATTTATTGGTTTGATGATGAAACTTATTTTTATGGGCTTCCAAGAGGTTATGGTGGATTGATTGCATATAAGTCAAATGAAATTTCGATTATTGAGTCTGATATAAGTTTTAACTCCGTATATTTTGAAAATAATGCAAAAAGTATTCACCACTGGGCTTTGATCAAAGAAGCTTTACTAGATAATCTGATAGAAAGAGACGAGAATGCCTATAACCGTTTCCTTGAAATCATAAAATCAGAAGGTTTAGTCGAGCCCGACTTCTATTAAAAAGATCCCCACCCTGTGGGGATCTGACTTATTATCTTTTAGAGCTGCATAGCAAGTTCAATAATTAACTTATTCTGCTCAATCTTAATGGTGACAGGTAATCCGGGATAAAACCCAAGTATCTCGAAGACTTCAACCAACACCGACCGACTTAGTTCAACAACAAGCAGGTAAAGATACTCAGGTAACAATCAATACCGATCACATTTTAAATGGTGAGATTAAGACTTATAGAGACGGCACGAAGGTTGGAACAGGAGGGCATTATTTAAAGGATCCAAATATTCAAGTATATAAATGGACAGGTGAAGCCGATGCAAATGGTGTCACGAAAGGATATATAAAGGTCGGAGATCCTGCTACAGGTAAGTGGTATAAAAAGAAGGGGGAAACAACATTCTTCCCTAAGCATTGGTCTAAACGTCAAACTGAAAAGGAAATAAAAAGTGCTTTTGAAAATTCAAAACCACATCCTAAATATAAAGGAAGGTGGATAGGAAAGTCTTCAAGTGGAGTAACAATGGAAGGATATTACAAAAAACCTAATGGTACAGGCGCAACAGCGTGGCCGGTTTATAATAAGGGTAAATAATGTATGAAAAATAGAAAAATATATTTTGATTGGATAGATTTTTATGATGGATTCTGTCCATCAGGAATGTTGCCTGAGGAAAATATTCGATATACACCTAAACAAGGTTACGGTGTATGTGAGATTGCATGTTTTCTATTTGATGAAATCCAATACTCAGTTAACTCAGTCAATATCTGGATTAATAATCTAACCGATTTAGCAAATAGTGAAGCACCGGACGGCATGTTTGCTGTTGGTAATGCTCATTGGGTATTAATTACCGGCGATTACGTTTTTATTGGTAATGAATATGTTGAAGAGCAACAGGTGATCCTTACTAGAGAACAGCTTTTATATGTTCTGGAACAATATAAAGCCTTTTTAGAAGGGAACTATAGAGATCCTAATAATCCACTCGCTCCGATAGATGTAGAGTTTATTGCTGAGGAGCAAGAGGCGGTTGATCTCTATAATAGCTTAGAAGGAAGTCATCAAGTTTTCTATCTTGAATAACGTGGATGAGCAGACCAAATAAAACATTGTTACTAGCTTAAAAGAGTTAGGAGAGCAGGTCAAAGAGCTCGAACGCACTATTCATAAAGATGCCGGTAAAGACTCAAAAGATGGCAAAATGAGCAATGACTTTAGTAAAGGCGTTGACTCAGCCGTATCAATTTATAAATAATAATCATGCAGCAAATCAACAGGCTAATAAAAATAGTAATTTTGATGAACATGTAGTAAATGAGAAAGGCTTGGGGAATGCCGGAAAGGGGACGAGCACGTTAAAAGGTAATGATATTTTGCCTAATTACAAAGTTAGTGATTTATCAAAAATTGATGATAAGCCATTAAATGTTTCCGAAATCAGAGGGCAATTAGGGGCATATGTAAAAGGGAATAAAGTAGATAATATTTCTATCTCACAGGTTCCATTACTGTAAATGGTAAAACTGAATATGTATTGGCTGTAAGTGGTAAATCCTGTAAAGGGAATGCTCCAACTTCTGTTAATATTAATGGCGTAAATTACAAAGTCATTGTTGAAGACTCGCAAAGCATCCGTAATTATCCGTCATCAGCAACACAAACTAACCTTAACCATGCTGAACATAAATTAATGAGTTACCCTAAAGATAACTATGCAGGGCAAAAAGTGGATATTAAAGTATCAGTTGAAAATACTTCAAAAATAAAACCTGGCATGTGTAATGGTTGTAATGGTTCAGGAGTTAAGTTTGCTGAAGAAATGGGCGAAAATGCCAATATACATATGTATCAAGAAACAACAGGAAAAAGGCCATGATTAATCGGGAACTAATCAATTATTTACATTCAGTTTATCCTGAATTACCTATTGATATTAGCTACATAAAAGGGTATTTAGATGACGAAATAAATAAGATAGAACGCCTTTATGATATTAAGATTAGAGGACAACTCTACCATTTTTTATCCTGTATGGGGCGTTGTAGTGGTGGATTTTTTGGTGATGATCCCTTGATGTTTTATCGACCAAATAACACTGTACGTTCTCATGTTCTTTTTCAATATTCTTTTTGTGAAGATCTATGTGCATTACAACAATGGGAATTAGTTAAACAAAAACCGTTTGCATTTTCATTTGAATCTGAAACCCAGTATTTCTTTTTGTTAACTGATTCAGATAACCCAAATTTGGTTTATCACTATGATGAAAATGAAGAAACGATAAAACAGACAAATAAAACTTTTTATGAGTATTTAAGACATTCAGTAAATATTGACACTCGACATTATATACAAAATATGACATTTGATTATTCTGGTGAATTAATCAATATCTAAAACCTAAGATCTCAATTTTAAACTGGGATCTTATTTTGACTTCTAATTCAGCATCTCAAGTTTAATAATCAATAACCCCTGTTGCGCATCGATGATGACTGGCTGACCGGTAGTAAAGCCGAAGGCTTCCAGCCAGCGGCCTTTAATGGTGAGTTGTGTTGGGTTGCCCGCCGTTGATGCTATAACCAACTAAGAAAAGCAGATCAAACAGTAGCAAACGCAGTAAATGCGATCATTAACGGCCAAGCATGGGATGCAATTAAAGATAATTTTGTTAAAGCTGCTAATGGTGATTAGATAGCTCTAGAGAATTCAGTGGCATTGTTAATTGGTATAATTACACCGCCTAAAGGATTGGGAAATGTACGTAAGACAGAAAAAATTATTAATAAATCAGATAAAGTTATTTCAAATGCCAATAAAGCAGGTAAATTGGATGAGGCATTATCTGATGTTAACAAATTAGACAAAGAATATTTTGAAAATCAGTATGGTAAAAATAATGTTGAGCAAGGATTTGGTGATTATAAAGAAACAAAGGATAATATAAATAATAATCATGCAGCAAATCAACAGGTTAATAAAAATAGTAATTTTGATGAACATGTAGTAAATGAGAAAGGCTTGGGGAATGCTGGAAAGGGGACGATAAATCAACAATATCTGGAAGAAATGTCTAAGAATGGCGTTAAATTCTCACCTGAAAATATTTTGAAAGTTGAAAAATTAGCTGATGGTAAAATAGTTTTTCTTGAGACAGGTAATTCATCAGCAGGGCTCCAACATATTGTAGAACGTCATGCCTGTGATTTTGCAAAAATAGGGGTTTCAGAATCACAAATACCTAATGTAGTTATAGACACTGTATCCAAAGGAAAGATTATTGGTTATCAAGGAAAAGGAACAGGACGACCAATTTATGAAATTACGATTAATGAACAAAAATAAAGAATAGCTGTTACAACTGGAAGTAATGGATTTATTGTTGGAGCAAATCCTCGGGGAGTAAGTAAATGAAGAAAATAAAATTAATGGCTGATTATGAATGTTATCCATTGTGGATTGATTCGGATAATGAAGTTGGAAATATTGATCCTGATTCCTTACTAATCAGTGATTCTCTCAAAAATGAGTTAAATAAGTGGTCAGATGACTATGATAAAACGTTGAATTCATATACCCCCTTAGAATCTGGATTTAAAACTATTAATGAAGAAATAGCTTTTAAAGAAAAAGGGAAATGTTTACAAGAAAAATTACAAATAGAATTAGGTAATAATTACGACGTAATATATCAATCCTAGCAACTAGATCCCTTTACATTACTGGGATCTAATATTTTCCTAGAATGTACAAGAAATAAACATGAGTTTCCAGTTTCAAAACTGGGTGTGTAGCTTGTCTGGGTTACTGAGGAAGATATAAGAAAATAATATGTTATTAATGATATCCGTCATCTTTTTGCTAAGTATGATTTTTTTAATTAAAAATCCCATATTGAATCAGTTAGTAATTTGCTCTACATTAAACCTCTTGAACAAACCCATTCAGACGAAGGGCGATATATCTACTTCTGACGATGGTCTTACTCATGTGGGCAGAGAGTTAGCCGTAGCAGGAGACAAAATAATACGTATGGGTGACAGTAGTTATAATTTCCACCATAAGATATGTTTGTCCCAATACATCAACCATCAACAAAGTGGTCAGAGTACCGCCACATAGATCAGATTAACCAGTTTTCAGGAAATCGAATGCTGGAAAGGGAACGACGAGTACAGAAAGTAAAGTAGGAGAGTATCTCGAAGACTTTAAACCATCACCAACACCGACCGAGTTAGTTCAACATTTTGCTGAAGCCAATAAAAATTTTAATATAAATATTTTTCAGGGAACAACAGGAAAATATCAATGATTAATGAAAAACTAATAACCTATTTACATTCAGTGTATCCTGAATTACCTATTGATACTAACTTTATTAAAGGCTATTCAGATGACGAACTAGCTAAGATTGAACGACTTTATGATATCAAAGTCACAGATCAGCTATATGATTTTCTTCGTTGTATGGGGCGTTGTAGTGGCGGATTATTTGGTGATGTTCCCTTATTATTTTATCGAGATCAGTGGAGTGTCCGGGGACATGTCTTATTTCAAGCTGGTTTCACTGATCAGTTAAAAAAGTTACAACATTATGAGTTAACTAAACAAAAGCCATTTTTCATTTCTATTGTATGGGAAACTCAATTTTATTTTTTACTTACAAAATCGGATAATCCAAATTTAGTTTATCATTACGATGAAAATGAAGAAACGGTTGAAACAACACAATGGACTTTTAATGAATACCTAAGAAAGTCTATTGATTTGGATACAAGAAACTACAAAATTCAAGTTACGCCTGAACAATATGGTGAATTAATCAATATCTAAAACCTAAGATCCCAATTTTAAACTGGGATCTTATTTTGACTTCTAAGTCAGCATCTCAAGTTTAATAATCAACAACCCCTGTTGCGCATCGATGATGACTGGCTGACCGGTAGTAAAGCCGAAGGCTTCTAGCCAGCGGTCTTTAATGGTCAGTTGCGGTCTAGGGTGAATTGCCTCCGTTGGGGCTGTAACCGACCGTTATGCAGTGCTTCAGTGGTGGTTTTACCGTTTGGATTTTAGTAACGGTGATTTTTAGGGTAGAATGTGCCTTAGTCATAGTCAATTCTTTTACGCATAATTCCCCCAAATTATGACCAGTTCATTCATATTCAAATATCAATAAGACCGTATACACTCCTCAATTATTTTTACAAATACACCTCAATAAACTAAATTAGTGGACTAAACACGAAGCGCGTTGGACTTTTGATATAAAAGGGAACCCATCAAATGATGGGGCTAGTGACGGGTCTTAAGAATAGAGAACTAAAATTTAGGTAATATAAAAATTATCTTTATTAACTTTATCATCTAACTTAAGTATAAAACTGAAAGGGAAATAAAAAGTGGGTTCGAAAACTTAATCCCCGATCCTGATGTTACTGCATCAAGTGGAACTGATCCCACTAAAATAGCGCCAGAACTATAAGCTTATGCTGATAAATTAGGTGGGTTAGGTGTTAAAACTTCATGTGGTAACGTATTAGGTGCTTGTGCTGAATTTGGAGCAGCTAACGAATTGTTATTAAATAATCCTAATCTTAAATTAAAAGATATTCAATTTAATCAAGCTGTACGTCCTCGTAATGGGAACCCCGTGCCTCGTTGTGAAAATTGTGCAAACGTATTTGGAGTTGAAAAATAATGAGAATGACTGATGAGTTTATAAGCACTACCGATCTTGACTGGTTTGCTGCATTTTATAATGGCAATCTAGCACACTTTACTTCGGGTGGTACAACCGCGGTACCTGAAAAAGTAGCTGATTCGATTAAGAATTATGAAGAACTATATGATTATTTTTTTGATTTAAAAAAACGATGTGGTATTGAAATTATTGAGGATAATTTGCCTGAGTTTCTCAATCAAATTAAAAGAGAACAATATTTAAGAAGTTATATTGATGCAGCTTCAAGGGGCTTATTTAGTTATGATGTTAATTATGAAAATAATAGTTATTTTTTAGTTGCAAAACCGCTGAGTCCATTATCTTTAAGAGAGCTACCGAAAAATATAAAGGAAATAGTTTATACATTACCAAAAGAAATAAAAACCGGATCGGCAAGTATAACCGAATTAGAGTAGTAATAACTCAAAAGCCCTTTGATAAATCAGAGGGCTTTTTTAATATCTTAGATCTGGCTCGCAAGTTTAATAATTAACTTATTCTGCTCAATCTTAATGGTGACAGGTAATCCGGGATAAAACCCAAGTATCTCGAAGACTTCAACCAACACCGACCGAGTTAGTTCAACAACAAGCAGGTAAAGATACTGAGGTAATAATCAATATTGATCACATTTTAAATGGTGAGATTAAGACTTATGAAAGTGGCAAAAAGGTTGGTACAGGAGGACATTATTTAAAAGATCCAAATATTAAAGTAGATAAGTGGACAGGTGAAGCAGATACAAATGGTGTCACGACAGGATATATATCGGTCAGAGATCCTGCTACAGGTAAGTGGTATGAAAAGCAGGCTGAAACAACATTCTTCCCTAAGCATTGGTCTAAACGTCAAATTGAAAAGGAAATAAAAAGTGCTTTTGAAAATTCAAAACCAGATCCTAATAATAAAGAGAGGTGGATAGGAATATCTTCAAGTGGAATAAAAATGCAAGGTTTCTATAAAATGCCAAATGGTACTGGCGCAACGGCGTGGCCGATTTATAATAAAGGTAAATAATGTATGAAAAATAGAAAAATATATTTATATTGGTCGGATTTTTATGATGAATTCTGTCCATCAGGAATGTTGCCTGAGGAAAATATTCGATATACACCTAAACAAGGTTACGGTGTATGTGAGATTGCATCTTTGCTATCAGATGAAATTCAATACTCAGTTAACTCAGTCAATATCTGGATTAATAATCTAACCGATTTAGCAAATAGTCGAGCACCGGACGGCATGTTTGGTGTTGGTAATGCTCATTGGGTATTAATTACCGGCGATTACGTTTTTATTGGTACTGAATATGTTGAAAGGCAACAGGTTATCCTTACTAGGGAACAGCTTTTATATGTTCTGGAACAATATAAAGCCTTTTTAGAAGGGAACTATAGAGATCCTAATAATCCACCTGCTCCGATAGATGTAGAGTTTATTGCCGAGGGGCAAGAGGCGGTTGATCTCTATAATAGTTTAGAAGGAAGTCATCATGTTCTCTATCTTGAATAACGAGGATGAGCAGATTGATCCTCGCCAAAAAAGTGGACAAAAGTCGCCTCTATGATATAAACAAAAATCATAGGAGACAAATATCATGGTCAAAAAATTTAATATCGAATTCAAACAACAATCAGTGGATTATGCGTTATCTAATGCAGACCTTTCTATCAGCGAACTTGCCAATCATCTAGGTGTGGGTAAATCAACCCTAGATAAATGGATTAGGCAACTTTCCCCGAATAAAACCAGCCGTCGAGAGTTAACCGCTGAGCAACAGCGGATTATGGCGTTAGAAAAAGAGATTAAAGAACTGAAAATGGCTAATGATATACTAAAAAAGGCGCATGTGTACTTCATCAACAATCCAAGTCGATGAAGTACGCTTATATGAAAAATCATTTAACCTGCTATCCCGTTACTAGGATATGCTCATTACTTGGTGTCAGTTCATCGGGTTATTATGCTTGGTTAAAAAGAGCAAACAAATCAGCTAAACTCAGCGAGTATATCCAAAAGCAGTATTGGCAACATAAAGCCCGTTTGGGTGCGCCAAGCCTGCTTCATGATGCAAGAGAAGCAGGCTATCAAGTTTCAGAAAGGACAATTAGCCGTGTTTTGCAACAATTGGGATTACGGAGTAAAGCAGCACGTAAATTCAAGCATAAAACAGACAAGGCTCATCACAATATTGCGCCCAACATGTTAGATAGGCAATTTAATCCTGATAAGCCTAATAAAACATGGGTAACCGATATTACTTATATTAAAACGGGTGAAGGTTGGTTATATTTGTCGGTGATTATCGATTTATATGGACGAAAAGTGATTGCTAGGCAAACCAGTCGCTACATAGACCGCCATTTAGTGTGTAATACATTAAAACAAGCTTTATTTCGGCGTCACTTTCCTAAAAATGTACTCATTCATAGTGACCAAGGAAGCCAATATTGCAGTGCTGATTTCAAGCAATTATTGTTACAATATGGGCTAAGGCAAAGCATGAGTCGAAGAGGCAACTGCTTTGATAATGCGGTTGTTGAGAGTTTTTTTCATACACTCAAAACACATATTATTCATGACTGTTACTACAAAACGAGGAAGCAGGCTAATAAAGCACTATTTGAATATATTGAAATCTATTATAATCGGATACGCCGTCATTCAGCCAATGGCTGGGTATCACCGCAGCAATATCAACAACAATATTACCAAAACGAAAAAATGATAGAGGTAGGCTCTGTCTAATATTTTGGCGAGGATCAACTGGTGGCCTAGCTGGCGTTATTTTACAAATGAATCTATCTGGAAATGAAATGCAGGGTATGGCCTCAAGATTATGAGGTAAACCAAATGCTCAAAATATTAAAACTCTATTTTTCCAAGATTCAAAAGGTACGATACATCATTATGATAGAAAATAATTAGGATTAGTTATGCCGAAAATTGCATGCAAATGTGGGCACGTAATGAATATTGGCTCATTTGATGAAGACTTTGCTTATGATCTCATTTCACAAAATGTTTTATGGGACATAATCGATATATTCTCAGAAAAGGAAGAATTTACTTCTGAAAAGTTCATGGATTCTTTTAATCAAGAGAGCATTGAAGTATACGAATGTCCATCTTGTAAAAGATTATTAATTGAAGAATCTCCACGATCTAATAAATTTAGTTTTTATAAAAAAGAAGTTGAATAAACTAGATCTACAATATCTCCACCTAATTAGTGTGGATCTTATTTTTATCCGTTTCTAGGTCTAGTTCGCAAGTTCGATAATTAACTTAGCTTCTTTAGCGGTGATCGTAACCACTTGGCCAGTAGTAAAGCCGAGCTGCTCAAGCCTGCTTCCTTTAATAATTTGTCAAAAATAAAAACAAGTACTTTATTCCCTGATAATTGGCCAGATAAAAGTATAATCGATTCTATTAATTAAATTGGGAATACTAAACCTATTGGTGTAAGACCTTCAACTGGAGAGACTCTTCATCGAGGAACAGTTAATGGGGTGGAAATCGATGTGATTAAAAGTGGTAATAATATCACGGCCGGTTATCCTGTTGGAGGAAAACCAACGCCAGGTTTTAGTCCTATAAAATGAAAGAGATAAAATATGTATAATAAATTTGATACTTGTATATCTGATTTTAGCCATGAAAGTGAACCAGGTGATTATTGGTATGATTGTGCTATTTTAGAGTCCACTGAAATACTTAAACAATTTGATAATAACGACTGGGATTTATTACTAAAGCAATTAAATTCTAAGCCTGTTTTTTGGCAAAAGAGACTTGTAGAATGTTTAGATGATTTGCATAACCCTTACGAATTAGAAATAATTTTAGATCTTATTAATACAGATGATGACGATTTATTTATTACTTGTGTTGATTCATTAAGGTTTTTAAATTTATCAAGTTTGGATAATTTAAAGAAAGATTGGTTATTATCAAAAATAGAAACTTTATTAGGAAAAGCCAGCCCACCAGTAAAACGTATTTTAGAAGAGCTCATGGTAAAAATTAATTAAACATGGCTAATTAAAAGATCACCGCGTAAAAACTGGGATCTTTTTTGTTTCACAAAATCCGCAACAGCCAGCTCAATAATCAGTTTATTCTGCTCCACTTTTACGATAAATAGCAGTCCGGTGTAGAAGTCGAGTTGTTTAAGTCAACTGCCTTTAATCGTCAGTTAGGGGCTTGGGGTGGCATTAATGCCCTGCGGTATAATAACGTTCGTAGGATTCACAGCTACGTGCTTTGCGTGAGGTGGTTTTTAGTTGGTAAGGGGACGAGTGGTTCTTTGACTTGCCAGACGACTAAACTACCGCCTAATGCTTCAACTAACAATATACGATCATTAGTCAGAGAGAATAAAAGTGCAAAAATATTGTCTTAGAATAAATAGTATGAAATATATATCCGTTCCAGTAAATAAAAGTGCAATGGAAAGCCTAGATTTGGATAATTGTGTGGATGGTGATTTGATTGAGTTAATTCCTGATGAAGATAATTATACAAATCTGTTAGAGAGTAATGTTATTAATCAACTTAATAATGAATTAGATATAAACATTGATGATTATGAAGATGAAAAGATAATCGATCTTGATAAGCTTATAAAGGCTAAAAGTATTATTCAAAATTCAATAGTATCAAATAATAGCGAAGCGTTGATTCAATTATTAACTCAAGTTGATAATGCAATAAAGTATAAAACAGGTCTATTTTTTTATTTTTAAATTTAAATGTAATAGAATTACACTTATCAAATATAAATATTAAAACCATAACTACTAACGAGGTTCTCAATTGATTATTCTTAATAAATTAAAAAAAATAGATCTTTCAAAACCAGGAGCAATTACTGAAGTTGATTTTATTCTCCATTCTATAGAGGACATGCCAAATTTGTCCTTGGGGCAAATTTTTACCCTATGTCCTGAAAGAGAAGATATTGGCAGCATATTAGTAGGACTATGTGCATTACATTATTTAAAATGTCCAGCGTTTAATTTCGCTGAATGGAAAGCATATAAAAATAGAGATTTTTCATTTGAAGAAAAGCAATTAATGATTTCTGGTTTACTTAATGTAATAAAATATTCGCACATTGAAATTAGTGATGAAATTGATGCACTAGATTATATTTATGCCGCCTGTATTGCTTTAAATAGAATCTCCCCTGAAGCAGAGGCAGAACTAGTTAAAGAATTAAAATTAAAACCTAAAGAATCTTTAATTGAAGCCTTAGGAATATTGGTTGGTCATGAGGTCAAGGGTTATATTACCAAGGAAACATTTTTATTACTTAAACATTTTGCAGAGAAAAATTCAGGGGGACTGAGTGATAGAGCAAAAATAGTATTAAAAGAAGATGTGGAAAGAATGAATGCTATAAATCACTTTTTATAAATGAACTAACTTATTTTCAGCCTTACCATCAGGAAACTTATCTATAGGATAACAGAAGATGGCTTAGGTTGTATAAGGCAAAATAGCAGAGTCTTATATTATTCAAGATGAACGCTATGAGCACGATTAATCGCAATATGTAAAAATTGCCACCTAACCCGTGGGGATCTTACTTTGGCGTCTATACCAACATCTTACTCCTGATAATCAACAACCCTTGCTGCGCATCGATGATGACTGGCTGACCTAGTAAAGCCGAAGGCTTCCAGCCAGCGGCCTTTAATGGTCAGTTGTGGTCTGGGGTTGACTTGCGCGCCGTTGAAGCTATCCCCCCCATTTATGACTTCTCGAATATTACGCATTCGGCAATCAGTGTCGGTGAGTTAATCATTCGAGACCAAGATAAACAAACACAAGATATTAATGAACTCAGTCATGATACCGAAAATGCCTATAGCAAACTCCAACCAATCTTTAATAAAGAGGATGAGCAGACCAGATTAAACATTGTCACTAGCTTAAAAGAGTTAGGAGAACAGGTAAAAGAGCTCGAACGCACTATTCATAAAGATGCCGGTCTCAAAAGATGGCAAAATGGGCAATGACTTTAGTAAAGGCGTTGACTCAGCCGTATCAATTATTACCGGCATTATCACCGGCGGCTTAGCTGGCGCCAGTGCACCATGGTTAGCTGAGCAGATAAAAATACAAGCCGGTGATAACGAAACCGCGAGGTTAGTTGCCCATGCAATACTTGGTGCAGTAGTGGCTGAACTACAAGGTAACTCAGCATTATCTGGTGGAGCCGGTGCAGTGGTCGGTGAAGTTGCAGCAGATATTATCCGCAAACAACTATATGGCAAAGAAGTCAAAGATTTAACCGAAGCAGAAAAACAAACCATCAGTATTCTATCCCAACTAGCATCCGCTCTGTTGCTATGGTTACTTGGCAAATAATTTGCCCAAGTAAACTCGGCGGTGAACCAATTACCAATACTGTTCAAGAAGTACTTATATCAAAAGGTTTATTTGACAATGCTGAAGAAGCACGAGCCTTTTTAGAGAGTTTAAACATAAATCAATAAAAAATTAATGGATTTAGAGGTAATTGAACTAGGTGGTAATGAAAATTATGTAAATGCTGTATTAAGGACTTGTGAACTTTACTACAATCAATATTTGAAGAATAAAGCTTGTTATAAAAAAATAATACCAATAATTATGCTTCAGCTAGTAATTTATCAACTACAAGTAGTAGTGCAAATTTACCACCTGATGATAATGATAAGAAAGATAAAAATGATTCGTATAATAAGGGGGATAAAAAAGGTGTTAGTGGTACCGGTGCTCACCAAATGAAGCAAGAAAACTATTTGAAGGACAGAAATTTGATTCAAATGGCTCTGAAATTCCAAGAAATTTATCTCATGAGTTACATCCAACAGAAACAACAAATTTTAAATAAGGTTAATAAATTATGTTAGATATAGGAAAGTTATCAATTAGCTGGATTTGTGAATTAAATGTATCGAATAATCAGTTGAAAGTTAAAGCAATTGCTTTAGATAAAATTATTCAAATTGAATTTAATGTAATTTTGTTTATGTCAATAGAGAGTCAATATAATGACCTTCAAGAGATTGGAGATACTATTGATATTTCTCATGAATATAGAGCACTTGATCCTAAAGATTTGGAAATTTATCCTTATAGTTATAATTCTGGAGCCCCCTGTCATATCATAAATATTTATGGTGATTACATGATCAAATTAATATGCAATGATATTAATGTCATAGAATTAAGTGAATAAAATTTCACTTTAAGCCTCAGTTCTACTGTGCTCTATTACTGAACTGGATCAGTTATTTGTCAATTATGTGATCTCCTTAGCAAGTTAGAAAATTAACTTATCTTTTTAGTGTTAATCGTGATGGACTTATCTGTAGTGAATCCGAGTTTATTCAGCCGTAAATAGCTTTTACTAATGAATATTTTATGCCAATAAAAGAAAAAATTAGATGTGAGTATATTAGTTCTAACTTAATCTACACAGAAACTTGAAAAACATGCGTTATTAGTTTTGAGATAGGGTATCGAATATTCAATCAAAATAAAAAAGTAATGTTAGTCTTTAATCGCTCACAATCAAATCAAAGTAACTCCTATAATAAATATAATCAACGTGATACTAAAAAATAGTAAGCGGGCAATACACCTTAATACTAAACAATTGATACTTAGAAAGCAGAAGGTCTTCGTCATGAAGAGATACAGTTTAATCTTCTAAAACTTAATATTATTGATTCTGCAATAGCTCCTGTTAATGTAAATGCTCTTCTAAATTTGTATGATAATGGTGCGCGAGTAAAGACGAAATAATAGCATTTGTTCCTAGCTATTTTTAATAAACTTGTCGCTAAAGCGGAAGATTTATTAAATAATAAATATGCTGCTCATGAAATAGAGTAGTGATTGGTAAGATCATGCACAAACTTGTATTGAATGGAAATGATACGTATTTAGCTCTGTATTTTTACACACTAATCTATCAGCATGTTAAAGACTGGTTAACATCAAAGAACATACTTTTAAGGAATATTAATATAGGAATGCAAGTCAGCATAGATATAAATTTTGCACAAGAATATTCTCCTAAAGAGATATTAAAATGCCTAATAAATAGTGGCTGGAATATTTATTATCAAAATATGGTTACTTATCTATCGCCAAATGATATTGATGATTATAACTGGTTGAATATAGACATGAGTCTGTTCAATTTAGACGAGTTTATAAACTCTCATAATGTTATGGATAAAGTCGGTATAGTGATGGTTTATGAGAATGAATCAGGGGGTAATTTATTAATTTACCCTTACTATTTATCTATGTCATTGTCAATAAATCGTCAGTATTTATTTGGGGAAGATATTCCAGATTTCAATTGGTATTTAAAAAAAATGGGTGTTTTTTTAAGAAAAATAAAACTATCAAGCATACAGTGTGAAACCATCTACTAATGAATAAATCCCACCTCATGAAGTGACCCCATAAAGTTGGACACTTTTATTAAGCGGCTTGTAAGGCCTGATTTCGAAATTCAACCGGAGTCAGGCCTTTTAATTTGGCTTTAATCCGTTTGGTGTTGTAGTATTCTATATATTCTTCTATTTTTTCAATCAATTCATCTGCATCTTGAAAGCATTGTCCATGGTACATTTCTGATTTTAATAGACCAAAAAAGTTTTCAGCTACCGCATTATCTAAACAATTTCCTTTTCTGGACATACTTTGTTTGATGCCATTATTAGCTAGTAGTTTCTGATAATGGTGATTTCTATATTGCCAGCCTTGGTCACTATGTAGTAACGGTTTTTCACACTGTTTTAATCGTGATATCCCTTTTTGAAGCATATCTGTCACCAAGGTCAAACGTGCATTTTTAGCTACTTTATAAGCGATTACTTCTTGATTATATAAATCGATAATGGGCGATAGGTAAATTTTCTGTTCATTTACCTTAAATTCTGTGACATCCGTTACCCATTTTTCATTTGGTTTCGATGATTCAAAATCTCTTTTAAGATAATTAGCTACTGTTTTACCAGTCTCTCCACGATAAGAACGATATTTTTTAGGTCTTACTGTCGATTTGAGATTAAGTTGACCCATTAATCGTTGTACCATTTTATGATTGAGTTTAATTCCTTCATTTATCAACGCTAAATGAATTCGCCGATAACCATAACGCCCTTTATGTTCATGGTAAATCGATTCAATACGTTTTAACTCATTTTCATAAGCAGACGGGGTTTTCAACCTATTAACATGATAATAAAAAACACTTTTTGCCAGTTTTGTTGCTGATAGTAAATGTTTTAAGGAATACTGATATTTAAGAGCTAAAACAACTAACGTTTTTTCTTTGTTTGTTGACGTTTTGCTTGCTTCAGCTCTTCCAACTTTTTTAGAACAGCAATTTCTGCTCGTAGATAAGCAATTTCCTCTTTTAATTCTTCAATTGTTTTTTCATCATCACTGTGAGTGGGTTCAATACGGGTTCGCTTCATACAGGGTCTTCCTCTGGAACGATATTCAAGCCCTCGGAAACCTTTTTTATGATATCTATCAAGCCAAACAAATAGAAGACCGGGGGAACTTAAATTAAGCATAGCACTAGTGTGCCCGAGAGACCAATTATTTGTCCACATTAATTTTAGTGCTTGTAATCTTGCTTCGGCATGACGTAAATGAGGTGTTGGTTGAAAGGCGTTATCACCATGAATCGCAACCACTTGGGACCAATACCGAATCTGACTAGAAGATATCGCATATTTTTTTGAAAGAATTTTCGATGATTCTCCTGATAAGAATTCATTAGCTATGATAATTTTTAAATCTCGACTATATTTTGACATAAAAAGACCCTCAGTAATTGGTTGTCCAACTATTGGGAGTCACTTCACTCAGCCGTGAGGATTTTATTTTAGCTTGTAGTTCTTAGCTCAGCGTCTGAATCCTAATAATCAGCATGCCCCCATCATTTGGTGCTTTAACGAAATAACAGAAATTAGATAAAGGATGGAAATTAACTTCCGAAGAAACAAAAAAACAATATAATTGGCAACTATAATTAAAGTTCCTAACGATGTTCGCAAAGCTGAACCTACATATAATGGTAAAAATACCGCGAACAAATCAAGAAAGATGCAGAAAACTTTCTGCAACGATTAAAAGCGATACAAAAACCCTTCAAAAAAATAGGATAGAAACCGGATATCATCCCAAACAAGTTGAAGATGTGATAGATAAAATCATATTAAGAAATAGAGAATAAGGATGAATTAAATGATTGAATGGCAAGAATTTATCAACGTTATAGGGAAAACTGAAATTTCTGCAGAGTTTTTAAATTTATTATCATCTATGCAAGAGAAACCTGAAATTTCAGAAAATCTTACAGAATGGAATGATCCCGAAAGAACTAAATATTATAAATTTTTTAACACCGGGATTCTTATCGGTTGCAGTGAAGTAATACGTTATATTCGTTTTTATTTCGAAAAAACAGACAGTTATTCTATATGCCAAGGGAAAATACTTGATGGTATTGGTCCAGAATATAATAAACAAATGCTTATCAATTTGTTGGGAGAACCATCAATAATAGATGATGACAAACCAAATTATTTTCTTGGCTATATTAAACGTTGGATATTATATGATATGGGATCTTATTCGATACTTTTTGAATTTAATCATAATGGTTTTATTTGTGCAGTAACACTAGGATTATTTTAAACCAAAATTAACGAAGATGGCCAAGATCTCACTTGATCTAACCAATATTTAAAAAATAACGTTACTAATTTTGATATAAGGTATCGAGTTTTCTAGCAAAACTCAAAGATAACACTCATCTTTAATCCCCCTACAATCAAAGCGTCAACCTAAAGTCATTTGATTAACTTGGTTTGAAAAATTTCCAGCAATCTACATAGTAAAATGCGTTATCAAATTAGACATCTTTGCCCTCATAGCGTTTAAACAATAATGGAACAGTATCTCCCCTCAATCACTCTTGCTAATAACAATTTGAAAAATCCTTCAATAAAGCTAATACCCATTATTATGAGAAGTATGCTATGCAATAGATTGCTATCAGCAAGGCTAAAGTTATTTATATTGATAGAAGATAAAAAAATCATTAGCCGAAACTAATGATTTTTGCTTTAGGATGTGTAAAAAATTAATAATAATTGCAATCAACAACTATAATTCAATAATTAGAGGTGCCTCTGTAGCCGCCTTGATATCTTCAACCGTATATTCAGGATTAATTTCAATTAATTTTAGTCCTTCTGCGGTTACTTTAATAACGCCCATTTCTGTAATAATTAGGTCAACAGCATTAACAGCAGTCAATGGTAAAGAGCACTCTTTTAATATTTTATGTGCGCCCTTAGCTGTATGTTCCATTGCTACAATGACTTTTTTGGCTCCTGTAACAAGGTCCATTGCGCCACCCATGCCTGGCACCATTTTTCCTGGGATCATATAATTGGCAATATTACCCTTCTCATCAACTTGTAATGCACCTAGGACAGATACATCAATATGACCACCACGGATAATTCCGAAAGATGTTGCACTATCAAAAAAACAACCTCCTGGTAAAATGGTTACAGGTTGACCGCCGGCATTAATGATGCTTGGGTCATAATTGTCCGCCGTTGGTGTAGGGCCTAATCCTAAAAAACCATTTTCAGATTGAAGAATAACTTCAATATTTTCAGGAATAAAATTAGCTACTCGCGTTGGTAGTCCAATACCTAAATTGACGATATCGCCATCGGATAACTCTTTAGCAACACGGGATGCAATATAATTTTGTAACTGTTCCTTATCCATTAGCAGCCTCTTCCTTTGACGATATAATCAATGAAAATACCCGGTGTCGCAATTTCTTGTGGATTTAGTTCGCCAATATCCACAATTTGGCCAGCTTCAACGATAGTCAGTTTAGCGGCACTTGCCATAACGTTATTAAAGTTATTCATTGCCCCTTTATAAACAATATTGCCAGCTCGATCGACTTTTGCCGCATAAAGTAAAGCAACATCAGCAAATAATGGTGTTTCTAGTAAATATTGTTTACCATCAACTTCAATTTTTTTCTTACCTTCTTCTACTAATGTTCCTATCCCAGTTGGGGTTAAAACACCGCCTAATCCATAACCGGCACAGCGAATACGCTCGGCAAGAGTACCTTGCGGAATTAATTCGACTTGCGTTTCGCCGGCATTCATTTGCCTTCCGGTTTCTTTATTCAAACCAATGTGTGAAGCAATAATTTTTCTGAACTTTTTTAACATAACCATCTTACCGACGCCTTGATCAATCAAGCCAGTATCATTGCAAATTAACGTTAAGTTTTTCACCGCTGTTTGGCATAAATAATCAATCAATGTTTCTGGTGATCCACTAGCCATAAAGCCACCGACCATCATAGTGGTTTCATCTTTGATTGATGATAGTGCTTGCTCAATACTTACTACTTTATCCATAAAACTTGCCCTATTGAGAAACCACCATCGCAATACCTTGACCACCGCCAATACAGAGCGTGGCTAAGCCATTTTTGACTTTTCGCTTTTTCATTTCATAAATAAGTGACACTAAAATTCTAGCTCCACTGGCACCAATTGGATGGCCAAGTGCTATTGCGCCACCATTAACGTTCACTTTTTCTGTTGGAATATTTAAGGTATTACAAACTGCTAATGCTTGTGCAGCAAAGGCTTCATTAGCTTCAAATAAATCGATATCATTAATAGTCAAACCAGCTTTATCTAACGCTTTTCGGGTAGCTGGAATTGGGCCAATTCCCATCACTTCTGGAGCTACCCCCGCCGCTGCACAGCTTTTAATTGTGACTAACGGTTCTAGTTCTAATTTTTCTGCTTTTTTGCGACTCATTAAAATTAAAATTGCCGCACCATCATTAATACCTGATGCATTACCTGCGGTAACAGTACCATCTTTTTTGAAGGCAGTTCGTAAAGAGGCTAATTTTTCCATTGTGGTATTTGGTTTTGGATATTCATCAGTTTCAATTACGGTCGTTTCGCCTTTTTTATTAGCAATGGTTACCGGAACAATTTCATCTTTAAAACGGTTAGTCTGTAATGCTATTGCTGCTTTTTTCTGACTAGCTAAAGCTAATTCATCCTGAGCTTGCCGTGAAATACCATATTGCTCAGCAACATTTTCGGCAGTGATTCCCATGTGGTAATGATTAAAGGCGTCTGTTAATCCATCACAAATCATTGTATCGATCATTTGCGCATTACCCATTTTTAGGCCAAAGCGAGCATTCGGGATCACATATGGCGATAAACTCATATTTTCAGCACCACCTGCAATTACAACATCGGCTTCACCTGTTGCGATGGCTTGTGCCGCAAGTTGCACGGTTTTTAATCCTGAACCACAGACTTTGTTAACTGTAAAACTTGAGACTTCTTCAGGTATCCTACTTTTAATTGCAATCTGTCTTGCCACATTTTGACCGAGTCCTGCTTGTAACACATTTCCTAATATAACTTCATCTATCTCTTTAGGATCAAGATTTATTCTTTTCATCGCCTCTTTTAACGCTATAGCACCTAAATCAACTACAGGGACATTATTAAAAACCCCACCAAAACTGCCAATTGGTGTGCGTACCGCTGATACAATGACAACATCTTGCATAAGATCATCCTTTTACTTATATGATAAATTTAACTTATGCTAGATGATTGATTTACCTCTGTCCAAGTCTGATTTATTATACAATCTATAAGTTAATCTTATAGATTTTATTAAATAGGAATTATTAAAGGTAACAAACGTATGGATATTCGACATTTTCAGTATTTTGTTGCAATCATCAAAGCCGATTTTAATTTGTCTTTGGCAGCAAAAAGACTTTACATATCCCAACCGGCGTTAAGTCAATTTATTAAATCTTTTGAGGAATCAGAAAAAGTAGAACTGTTTGAGAGATATAAAGGTCGTTTACAAGGTTTGACTCCTACCGGTGAGCTTTTTTACGAACAAGTTCAAAAACTAATTACTCAATATAACGATATGTTGACTGCCATTCGTGAGGATGCGGGTCAATTGAAAGGCAAAGTAAGAATAGGTATTCCACCATTAATTTTAGGTGTGGTATTTTCTTCAGTGATCGCTGATTTAATTATTAATCATCCCAATATAGAAGTTGAAATTATCGAAAAAGGCGCCTATGAATTAAGTCAAATGTGTATGGTTGATGAGCTTGATTTTGCTATTTTGCTCGACCCGACTAATATTAGTTCAACTATCATTGATGAACATCTAATACAACAAAGTGAGTTATCTGTCTTTTTTAATCACGAGCATCCCCTTGCACAAAAACAGACGCTAACATGGTCAGATTTAAATGATCAAATGTTAGCAATTTTTGAACCAAGTTTTATGATCCATCATAAATTAATGAAAAAATTTAGCGAATATAATATTCAGCCACAAAAATATACGATGTCTGCATCTTGGGACTTTTTATTACTTTTAGCAACCAATTCCAAATTTATAACGATTTTACCATCACCAATCTTAGATATTTACTCTAACCAAAATATTGTTGAACGTCGCTTTGATGATCCAATTTATTGGAAAGTCTTACTCTGTCATACTAAAAAACAGCGTTATTCAAGGTTGCATCAGTTTGTCTTTAACTATATTTTAAGTCATTTTGAGGATAAAAAATAAACTGACAATATATTGAAGACGATAAACCAAAACCATATACTGACTAGGAAAATAATAATTACCAATTATTACAAAATGCAATGTCCAAAGCGATAAATGCATGTATGAGTCACTTAAAATCAAGTAAAAACCTTAGTAAACTCGAAAGCGCATTGAATTTATTTACTGACCTAAACCACAATATTAAGGAAATTAATACGTTGCTTTATCGAGTTATTCACGATTTTCTTGACAGTTATCTAAATTATTTCGATCAATTTGTTGTCATTATGTAATTAATCAAATTTTCATTAGTTTTTAATTGCTTTTTGCGATAAACAAACCGCTTTCTATTCGCTTTAAAATAAGAATTATTGCATAATACACAACGAATAAAATGCAGAATTTAAAGGTGTAAATATGGAACTTCTTTGCCCTGCTGGTTCATTACCATCGCTCAAAGTGGCGATTGATAATGGTGCTGACGCAGTTTATATTGGTTTGAAAGATGATACCAACGCTCGCCATTTTGCTGGTTTAAATTTTAATGAAAAACGATTAGTTGAAGCAGCAGATTATGTTCATAAACGCGGTAAAAAGTTACATATCGCTATTAATACATTTGCTCACCCCGAAAATTTTGAGCGCTGGCAATATGCTGTTGATACTGCTGCCAACATTGGCGCTGATGCTTTAATCATTGCTGATTTGGCGATGCTTGATTATGCAGCTCAGAAGTATCCAAATCTTGAGCGTCATGTTTCGGTACAAGCTTCTTCAACTAATGAAGAATCAATTAAGTTTTATCATAATAACTTTCAAGTACATCGTATTGTGTTACCTCGGGTGTTATCTATGCATCAAGTAAAACAATTATCACAGGTTTCGCCTGTGCCTTTGGAAGTTTTTGCATTTGGTAGTTTATGTATTATGGCTGAAGGTCGCTGCTATCTATCGTCATACTTAACCGGCGAATCACCCAATACCGTTGGCGCTTGCTCGCCAGCAAAGTTTGTCCGTTGGGAAGAGACCGATAAAGGGCTCGAATCACGACTCAATAATGTTTTAATTGATTGCCATAAAAAAGGGGAAAATGCTGGCTACCCAACACTTTGTAAAGGGCGTTATTTTGTTGGCGATGCGCTTTATCATCCGATTGAAGAACCGACTAGTTTAAATACCATTGAACTGTTACCAGACCTATTTGCGGCCAATATTGCTTCGGTTAAAATTGAAGGAAGACAACGCAGCCCCGCTTATGTTGAACAGGTCACGAAAGTATGGCGACAAGCTATTGATCGCTATAAAGCGAATCCTCAAGCCTTCCAAGCTGAAAAAAATTGGATGGATACTTTAGGATCTGTTTCCGAAGGGACCCAAACAACATTAGGTGCTTATCACCGTAAATGGCAATAATTGACCAGCTTTAATATTAAAATTTACAACCAAAATAAAACTCGATACTCATCTAGGTGATTTTTCACATTAGTATCAGAGATTAGCTATAAAAAATTGACTATTTAGAAATTTAAATATAGTGAGCAAAACTATGAAATACGCATTAGGACCAATACTTTATTATTGGCCTAAAATCGAAACCGAAGCCTTTTATCAAGCCGCTAAGGAAAGTGAAGCGGATATTATTTATATGGGCGAAACAGTTTGTACCAAACGCCGTGAAATGAAAGTACCTAATTGGCTAGATTTAGCTAAAGAAATTACTAAGTCAGGTAAGCAAGTGGTACTTTCTACTCTTGCGTTACTTGAAGCGCCTTCAGAACTGACTGATTTAAGACAGTTAGTCAATAATGGTGACTTCCTAGTTGAAGCGAATGATTTGGCGGCAATTAATATTGCCCATGACAATAACTTACCGTTTGTCGCCGGCCCAGCTATAAACTGTTATAACGCATTAACGCTAAAATTATTACAAAAGCAAGGTATGGTGCGTTGGTGTATGCCGGTCGAACTGTCTCGAGATTGGCTGAGTAATGTGCTAAAACAATTTGATTCTTTGAAAATTGATCGTAATTTTGAGGTCGAAGTATTTAGTTATGGCTATTTACCCTTAGCTTACTCTGCGCGTTGCTTTACCGCCAGATCAGAAGATAGACCAAAAGATAAATGTGAAACTTGCTGTATTAAATATCCAGTTGGACGAGAAGTATTTTCACAAGAACAACAGAAAGTATTTGTATTAAACGGCATTCAAACGCAAAGTGGTTATTGTTACAATTTAGGGAACAATTTAAAGGATATGCATGGCTTAGTTGATATTGTGCGTATTTCACCACTTGGTATTCAGACGCTTGATATCGTTAAACAATTTAGAGCTAATGAAGACGGCACCAACCCGCTACATATTGAACATAAACGAGACTGTAATGGTTATTGGAATGGGATTGCTGGACTTGAACTTACACAATAAACATCCGCTAGCTGAAATTTTTAGAGCAGATTTTCCTGCTCTAGATAACAACGTCTATCTTGATTCGGCCGCTACCGCGTTAAAACCGCAAACCATGATCAATGCAACCGTTGAATATTATGCACATCACACCGCAACTGCTCAGCGTAGTTTACACCAAGATGCGCTAAAGGTGACAGCCGCTATTGATGAAGCGCGGCAGAGTGTTGCTGATTTTATTCATAGCCAATCAAGCCATGAAATTATTTGGACACGAGGAACCACTGAATCAATAAACATAATTGCTCAGAGCTATGCAAGGCCTTTGCTACAAGTTAATGATGAAATTATTGTCAGTGAATTAGAGCACCATAGTAATCTATTACCTTGGCTCATCGTCGCCAAACAAACTGGGGCAAAACTCATCAAATGGTCTGCTGAGGTTAATGAGCTTTCATCATTACTATCAAGCAGAACCAAAATCGTAGCCATCACCCAAATGTCTAATGTTACTGGTTTTTGTCCTGATTTAGCGAAAATTAGTCAGCTAGTCCACCAATATAATGCGATTTTAGTGGTAGATGGTGCACAAGGCGTGGTACATCAGCCAATTGATGTTACCGCATTAAATATCGACTTTTACGCTTTTTCTGCCCATAAGTTATATGGCCCAACGGGGCTTGGCGTACTATACGGAAAACAACATTTGCTTGAGCAGATGGACGTTTGGCAAGGTGGCGGTAAAATGTTGAAAAGCGCCTCATTTTTAGGATTTGAAGTTGAAGAACTGCCTTATAAATTCGAAGCCGGTACACAAAATATCGCCGGAATCCTCGGCTTTCAAGCAACGTTATCATGGTTAAAAAAATGGGATGAAGCACAATTAGATTGTTATTTAAAACAGTTGGTAAATTATGCCGAATCAAAATTAGCGCAATTAAAGCATATCCAGTTCTACCAGGTTAAAAATAGTCCAATAATAAGCTTTACTATAGAAAATATTCACCATAATGATATCGCTATTTTATTGAGCGAACAAAATATCGCTATCCGTACCGGTGAATTATGTGCCAAGCCTCTGATGGATAAACTTGGTTGTCATGGGGTTATGCGCATTTCACTAATGCCATATAATAATCAGCAAGATATTGATAGTTTTATTAGCGCACTACAAAATGCTATTGAGCTATTAACGTAGCTTAACATGTTAGTCGCTAACGATTATCTTTTAATAACGACTATATTAGTAATTAGTAACTACTATCTATTAATAATGACTATCTTTAAACCCAATCTTCAACATATAACTGGTTTTAATTATGCTATCACAACAAACACTATTTGAATTATTTTCCAAGCAATATAACTGGCAAGATCGTTATCGACAATTGATAGCTTTAGCAAAACAATTACCGGATTTTGCTGATGAAAAAAAAATTGAGACTAATCAGGTTTATGGTTGTGAAAACCGGGTATGGCTAACAGCCAATAAACAATCTGATAATACTTTTATTTTTCAGGGTGATAGTGAAGGTAGAATTGTTAAAGGATTACTCACAGTTTTAATTATTATTGCCAATAATAAGACAGCGGAACAGATTAAAGCGCTTGATTTTCATGCAATATTAAAGCAATTAAAAATCACTGATGAATTGAGCCAATCTAGGCTACAAGGGTTGGATAAATTGATTGAACGAATTAAGAGTCAATGACATAGAAAAGGGAGGATAAATTCTCCCTATTAACAAATCTAAATAATTATCGTTGGGTAAATAATGTTACCACTTTCCTCACACCAGCAACTTTACTTGCCAACGATGCAGCTTCTTGCCCTTCTTCGCTGCTTACAATACCGATTAAAAATACTTCGCCATCTTCAGTAACAACTTTAATATTGCGGGCTTTGGTTTGGGAATTCATCACCAATTGAGATTTAACTTTTGTGGTGATCCACATATCATTACTGATAGTTGCTGCACCAACTGGCTCACTGGCGCGGATTTGGTTATAAACTTTTTTAACACCTTCGACTCGATAAGCAAGACGTTCAGCCTTTTCGATTTGCTCAGCATTCGCTTGACCAGTTAAAATAATGTTACCCATATAAGTGCTCGAAGAAATACGGGAACCGATAAAGAAAGGAGCATTTTCTTTTAATTTTGTATTCATTCTGGTATTGAGGGTTGTATCATCAACTTGCGTTCCAGCTGTACGCGGATCGGTAGCCACTTTTGCAGTAGCTCCTGCACCAACACCAATAACGGCAGCAACACAACCTTGCAACATTAACGCTCCCGAAACTAACGCGGCGACTAAAACAAATTTTTTCATTATTACTCCTTTTATTTACTGCTCAGTAAAATTCAAACACTGATGAATACGTGTCATTATGCCTTGTAGATAGTGATTTGCAACATAATTTTATGGTTAGCAAATGTAAAAATTTTTCGATAATTTTGATTGATAGATATCAATATAATAATAAGGCTATTTGTTAGAACAAATATTTATTTTTTTATAAAATCTGTTATCTTTTAATAAGAAGTTGTATAAAAATTTAATGGAATAAAACTATGAATCAAGATTATATCGATTGGTTATATGGTCTATCGGCACCAATGGTTGCATTAAATAAAGAGTGTGGCGCTAGTTATACATCACCCTTTTTTTTTCCTGAGGATAAATATACCGATTTGAAAAAAGACTGGGACATTGATTCGCGAGAAACGCTATTAGCAATGGTCTTTAATATGATCGACAATGGTCATGCACCAGCTTTATCTAACCACTACTTTATGTACCCTCGCCTATCAGCAATCGATTGGTTGAAATACACCGAGAAACATACTAATTACCAAAAAGTCTTACTAGAACTTGTTGAAAAGAGTTATTTAGAATGTGGAGTTGGTGGCATCCGTAGTTGGGATTATGCTCGTATGGGCTATATATTACGTAACGGCACCACTAATAAATTTATTACTGAACAAGAAGCCCTCTGGATTTTTTATCGAATTGCACTGCGCGCACAATACTATTATTCGTCCTGGCAAAGTTATTATTCTGGCTGGTTTATTGGTTATCAATATTGGAAATCACTTTCTAACAAAGAAAATTTAGAAATATTGCGTTGTGAATTATGCCGCTCATCACAAGTATGGACCATGAATAAATTATATAACAATGAAGATTCCCCTCATCATCACCTGCCTTGGTATATTGAGATAGAAGAATTGGAAAAACCTGAATCATTAATGGAGTATGATTGGTCATGAATAACAATTTTTGGCAATTATTAGCAATTGAGAAAACTACCGATATCGCGCTGATTCGACAAGCTTATCGAGCAAAACTGCCGGAATATCATCCAGAAACTGATCCTGATGGTTTTAAAGCGCTACGCGAAGCCTATGAATCAGCTATGCAGTATGCAAAATCACCCGAATCAATGGCTGATGATTTAAATCAAGAACAGCCTACTGAAGAAGTTATTACACCACTTACCGAAGAAGAGCGACAAGTCAAAGAAATCTGTGATAATTATCAGGCGTTACTCGACGATCCGTTTCGCTGTCATAATGTTAATGAGTGGCATAAATTTGTTGCTTCATTTTATGATTACCCAATGTCTATAATGGAAATTGCTAAATGGCAGATGTTAGACATCAGTTATGACACATTAACGATATCACTATCTTGTGTGAAAGTATTAGCAGATAATTTACGCTGGCGTCAGCAAATCATTAATCATTCTCCCACCAACATTGAGATGTATACCAATTTTTTTGATCATATTGATCGTGGTGATTTTTTTGATTATGACAGCTTACCAAGAACGAATAAAACCGTACAAAATGTAACCATCGATTATGCTCGTTGTGCTAGATGGCTTTTCTGGGAAAAACCATCTCAGGAATTAAACGAATATTTATCTATTCATAGCGTGGTTTACTTGCCTGATGATTCCGAATTTATGCAAGAACTAGCCAATTGGCATTATTTTAGTAAAACCCCAAATAGAGGATTATTAGACTATGCTTTAAGTTGTATTGCAGATCCTAATCAAGACCAACAAAAGCAGGAAGAGTGGAAAGCAGTCGCCGCAATGCAATATTCACTGCTTGAAGACGAACATAATGCCTTATTACTTTGGCTAGAACTCTATCATCTACCACAATATCAAGAAAAAGCTACCGGTTGGTTAATGTTGTGGTGTGCTAAAAATCAGTTTGAATATCTGCCATTATTAATTCTTGCATTAAATCAATCTTATTGTTTAAAAAAAGAAAATCCTGAAAACTATATATTTAGTATTCCTCAACTTACACCATCTACCCTTTTTCGATTACTGGAACTAAACAAACAAGATTTTAGTGATGAAATTGCAGCTGTTATAAGCTGGGCTGTCGATAATAATTGGAATTATCGACAAGTCATATATGCCTTATTATGTGATGATGGTAATAGCCGATTATACCGCTTATACCGACATGCAATCATGTTACGTCACGGTAATAAAAAACTATTGCAAGAGATCTTAGCTGAATCATGTGAAGATAAATTTGAACAATTTATTTTACAAAATTTACAGCGTCAAGCTAGACAAAACCTTGAGTGGCTAACCAATCTATCACCAGTACAAGAGTTCACAGAGTGGTTGTATCAAAGTGATGAAAATGCAGTTATTCCGACTGAATTTGATCCGAATGTTGAAGAGGGGGAGCTATTTTTATATGCTCGGTTATGGCTCGATAGATTCGATGATATCCCATTTATCGCTAAATTACATTTATATGACAATGTAGCTTATCGAAATATGGAGATGTTTGATTGGCCTATCTACTATGAATTTAGAGGAGACAACACCTTACCCCAATCACCTAATCAATCAATTATTGCTGCTGATAACAATGCCTATTGGCAATGGTATCGTTACTGTTTATTAATCATCAGTATTGCAGATTCACCAATTAAAGCTGCCAACTTTATTCGAGAGAAAGATAACTTATTTTTACTCTCTGAAAATGATCCTCTTGCGTCACTTATAGATACCTTTAAGTCTGGCCAATGGCAAAATGATACGGAATTATATAATCTTATCGATAGTGATAATCGACAGATTAGCTCTATGTTGGTTAATTACCCAAATTCAATTGAAGCAGTTATCTACGCATCAGATGAAATTAATTGGGATGAAATTGAGCAAATAGTTGAACAAAGATGGGCAAATAAACTAGCAAACAAATCTGTCGCTGGTTTAATGTTACTGTATTCAATTGTTTTTGACAAAGCCAATCAAAAAACAAAACTAAAAGAAATACTACAAAAGCTAGCTGGTGATAATACCCAGTTACAAAAAATCGTCGAATCATTTAGGTTAAAAATATCTATTCCATCATCTCTCAAAAAAGATAATGATGAATTGCAAAAAATAGACACCTTAAAAAATTTAAATCAAAAACTCAATAAAGATGATGCGATATATGAAAAAGAAGATATCGAAAAACTTATAGAAATTAAACATAATAGTGATATTACACTTAA
Source organism: Gilliamella sp. LMG 34359 (assembly GCF_984569085.1). Lineage (NCBI taxonomy): Bacteria > Pseudomonadati > Pseudomonadota > Gammaproteobacteria > Orbales > Orbaceae > Gilliamella > Gilliamella sp. LMG 34359. Next base: position 221,140 of record NZ_OZ474906.1, read on the forward strand.
GTTATGCTCAACATTGCTGCTAGCCAAAAATATGGATCACCAGAAAAAACTTAAATCTAAAGCGTTTCCAGCCAATAAGTGGTGGCAAATTTGGCGCTGGAATGGTCGAACCAATTTAATTGGCTTCTTAAAACAGATGAGCTTTTCTTGTTTACTTATTCTTTTACTACTAATAAGTGCGAGCCAAACAAATTTAGATAATACTATTACTGATATATTATGGGGAGTTGCAATAATCAATATTATTTTTGCGATAAAACGACGCTTAAATGACTGTTATTATAATAGCGGCATCTTTTATTTTATATCAGCCTCACTTGCACTACCAATTCTATTGTCGCCATGTTGGCTTTCATCTGTCGATGAGACCAACCGTTATGGACCACCAATAACAGAATAATAAGCAAAGATAAGATATCTCAATATCCCCTTTACAACGCTATTTTCTAATTGATAAAGGGGATAATTTTACAAAACTTATCGATTAAGCTCGTTAAGATCCTTCTCTATTTCGTTACGTATTTTTTCGATTTCTTCTTGATTTTGCTGTTCTAGGACTTCCAGAAAAGCTTCAATATACGACTGGATGAGTAGTCTCTCATCACCCAATGCCTGAGCCCATGCTCGCTCTAATCGCGCTAATAAGGTTCGATTAGGCATTTCATCACGCGGATGAATTTTAATTGCCGCTAATCTGTCATGGCTTTCTTGCTTTTGTTTATCGGTTAATCCAATCGGACTATGATCAATCACTTTGCCATGCAATGCACCGGTTTCCAATAACACAACATCGACTTCAAGCAACCCATTTAAATCATAACTAAAGCGAACATCAATCCCTTGAATTTTTTCCATAGGAGTTAATGGCACTTCAAACTGATCAATTAGAACATTATTTTCAACTAGAGGATTTTCACCTTGATAAATCGAAAGCATAATGCTTTTTTGCTGTGGGCCTGAAGTATAAAACGTTTTTACTTTTGAAGTTGGTACAACCGTATTGCGTTCAATAATCGGTGAAAACAAGCCATTAATATTGTTAGAACAACTTGCAATTCCCAGTGTATATGGACAGACATCGGTTAAAATAACTTCTTCAACATCAGCATCACGCAAACGACAAGCAGCCTGAACGGCAGCACCTTGTGCCACGATAGTTGTTGGATTGATATGACGATAAGGGAGTTTACCAAATAACTTTGTCACTAACTCACGAACCACACCCAATTGTGATGAACCGCCAACTAAGACAATATGTTCAAGTTCATTAGCTTTTAAGCGAGCATCACTTAATGCCTGTTCAACAGGTGCTCGTAATCGATTAAGCAAAGGTAACCAAATTGATTTAGCTCTTACTTCGTTTAATGAAAATTGCCATTGCTTGTCTTGCCAGAACCAAGTCAAATTATGCATCTGTTCACCACTTAGCTTACACTTTAACTGTTCAGCCAAATCTAATAAACGCGCATAGTCATCAACTGGAATATCTTCTTGTTTCAGTTGCCATTCGCTTAGGCATGCCTTAACAATTTCATGGGTAAAATCTTCACCGCCTAAGTAGTTGTCACCAGCTGATGCATGTACCTCAATGATAGGCATAGCATATTCCAATACGGTCACATCAAAAGTACCACCACCTAAGTCAAAAACTAAGGTATTACCTGATTGTTCTTCATGTAATCCATACGCCATTGAAGCAGCCGTTGGCTCATTAATTAGACGTACCGCATTTAATCCCGCAAGCTCGGCAGCAAAGCGGGTCTGTTTACGTTGCTCGTCATTAAAATAGGCGGGAACTGAAATCACCACATCTCGAATTTCTTGTTTTAAGAAAGCTTCAGCATCCGCTTTTAGTGATTTTAAAACTAATGCTGAAAGCTCGGTTGGCGTAAATTTTTGATCACCTAACGTAAATACTTTACTCGATCCTAAAAAACGTTTAAATGCCGCAGCACTACGACTTGGATGCGTGGTTAAACGGGATAAAGCAGCATGACCGACTAAAATAGAATTATCTTCATCAATGCTGACTACCGATGGTGTAACCACTTTGCCGATCGCGTTGGGAATAAGCGTCGATTGACCATTTTGCCAAACACAAATTAAACTATTGGTAGTACCTAAATCAATACCTATTGGAGGATGCATAACCACTTTATTCTCTTAATATTTTTTATAAATTTTTTGGATATTATATCCTTAATACTATTTAAGGTGCAATTTTATCCAATTTCCAACATTAAATTTTATTAAAAATGTAGATTATTAATAAAAAGAAAATAACTGAATAAAACGCTAATTTCCGATTAAATTATCAGGAGTTAATTTTTAAAACTTAAACACGATTATTATCAATAAGCCTTTTTGTCAATCTCAACAACTTGACTAATTAATCTACCCGTTTTCAATTGCGTTGAAATAAAATCACCAATCGATACCTGTTCAACACTGCGTATTACTTTTTGTTGCTGATCGGTGGTTACTGAGTAACCACGATCTAAAGTCGCAAGTGGACTTACACTATTGAGCTGAGATGTTTTTAGTACAAATTGATGCTTAGCATCTGTCAGCCTTTTTTGTATTAAATTAAGCAGTTGTTGCTGTTTTTGTTCAAGGCGTTGGCCATAGTAAACAATTTTATGTTGTGGTGAAACCGCGACCAAACGTTTATCAAGTAGATTATGGCGATAAGATTGCCTTAATAAGTATTGCTGAATATTTTCAAATAAGGCATGACGACCAGTTAATAAACGATTTAATTGTTTTGCTAATTTTGCTTGTGGGTGCTGTGCCTGTAATCGCTGATAACGCTTATTTAAAAATTCTCGTCGACGCATTAAATAGTAATCAATCGCCATACATAGATATTGCTCTTGAACTTGTAAACTTTTAATCTGTTCTAATTTATCACGACTAACCAACTCAGCTGCTGCCGATGGTGTAGCTGCGCGGACATCCGCAACAAAATCAGCAATGGTAAAATCAACTTCATGACCAACAGCACTGACAATCGGTAACTGGCTTGCAAAAATAGCCCTTGCCACAACTTCTTCATTAAATGCCCAAAGATCTTCAATTGAGCCACCACCGCGACCGACAATTAATACATCACATTCTTGGCGAACATTAGCAATTTGGATCATTCTGGCTATTTGGGCTGGCGCTTCGCTACCTTGTACCTGCGTAGGATAGATAATCACCTGTAAACTTGGATCGCGGCGGTTTAATATCTGACAAATATCATGTAGCGCTGCGCCTGTTGATGAGGTAATAATACCGACTGTACGAATATTATCAGGTAACGCCTTTTTATAAACCGCATCAAATAACCCTTCTTCTGACAGTTTTTGTTTTAACTGTTCAAATTTTTGTTGTAACAAGCCTGCGCCAGCTGGTTGTAATTGATTAATAACTAATTGATAGTCACCACGGGCTTCATAAAGTGTTACCGAAGCATTAACTAACACTTGTTGACCATTTTGTGGGGTAAATCCAGTACGAAAATTGCTATTACGAAACATAGCACAACGCACTTGGGCAACTTCATCTTTTAAGGTAAAATACCAATGGCCTGAAGCTGGGCGAGAAAAATTGGAAATTTCACCGACTAACCAAATCTGTCCAATAGCATCAGAAAGCAAATCTTTAACGATTTGGTTAAGATCTTTGACCGATAAAATCGAGTTGCTTTGCATACTATTATCCTTATGGTAAAAAAATTAATCTAAATCAAATTGAGCCCAAATTGGCGCATGATCTGACGGTTTTTCCATTCCTCGAATATCGTAATCGATACCGGTTTGACCACAATATTGCATAAGCTTTTGGCTAGCTAGTATTAAATCAATTCTTAATCCAGTTTCGCTAGCAAAACCTTTCGAACGATAATCAAACCATGAATATCTTTGTGAATCTGGGTTAGCATGGCGATAAGTATCGGTATAACCCAATGCCATTAAATTATTTATCCATTCACGCTCTTCCGGCAAAAATGAACATTTACCCGTTCTTAACCATCGTTTACGACTATCTTCAGTAATACCAATATCTAAATCCGTTGGGCATATATTCATATCGCCCATAATAAGTGATAATTGACTATTAAGTTGTTGAGATTGTATATATTCGATTAAATCTCGATAAAATTTGCGTTTAGCCGGATATTTAATTTCATGATGTAAACTTTCACCTTGGGGAAAATAGCCATTAATAACCATTAAATTACCTTGGCTAGTTGGCAACTCCGCTAAAATTAATCGACATTGTGCGCCTTCCTCATCGGTCGGAAAACCACATTGTACCGATAATGGTTTTTGCTTAGTCAATAATGCTACGCCATAATGTCCTTTTTGACCGTGATAATGTAAGTGATAACCAAAGTGTGCAAGTTCCTCAACTGGAAATTGATCATTGTGAACTTTAGTCTCTTGTAATCCAATTATATCAGGTTGATGCTTATCAATTATCGCGGCTAATTGATGGATCCTAGCGCGTAGACTATTAATATTAAATGAGATAACTTTAATCATAAATTTATTGTATTTGATTTAATTTTGCAATTGACCCATGCTACCAAAAATACGTTATACTGTTAAGCAATTACAGTAAAAGCTATAACTTGTGATAAAGAGATAACCGAATATGTCAAAGGAATTACTTGCATTGCGCGATAAAATTGATGAAGTTGATCAATCAATTTTATCTTTAATTAATCAACGATTAGCATTAGTCGCCAAAGTGGGCGAAGTGAAAAGCGAGCATGGAATTCCGATTTACGATCCTAAACGTGAAGCGGATATGATAGCTAAACGCAAACAAGAAGCTGAAAATTTAGGCATTTCATCAGCGTTAATTGAAGATATTTTACGCCGCTTGATGCGTGAATCTTATATAAGTGAAAACGACAAAGGTTTTAAAAAGGTTTACACTGGCAAAGGATCGATTGTCATCATTGGTGGTAATGGACAAATGGGTAGACTATTTGCCCGACTATTTACCCTGTCAGGTTATACAGTCAAAACCTTGGGTTCAAAAACCATGCATCAAGCAGCCGAAGTCGTTGCTGATGCTGCTGCCGTTATTGTTACCGTACCTATCAACAAAACATGTGAAATTATTGAACAATTACCTCCATTACCTAAAGATTGTATTTTAACTGATTTTACTTCAATCAAAGTTAAACCTTTACAAGCGATGTTGGCTAAACATACCGGTCCTGTGGTTGGCTTGCACCCGATGTTTGGTCCCGATGTGCCAAATTTAGCCAAACAAGTTATTGTTTACTGCCAAGGTCGATATCCTGAACAGTACCAATGGTTAATTGAACAGATGCGGATTTGGGGAGCCAACTTATGTGCTATTGATGCGAAAGAGCATGATAAATGTATGTCGTTTATTCAAGCATTACGCCATTTTACTTCGTTTTCCTATGGCGTAAATTTACAACGAGAACACGCAGATCTAGAACAATTAATTACCCTCTCTTCACCTATTTATCGCTTGGAATTAATGATGGTTGGTCGCTTGTTTGCTCAAGATCCGGTACTTTATGCAGATATCATTATGGCGTCAGATGATAATATTGAATTAATTAAACGCTATTACCAATGTTTTGGACAAATGGTTAAACTAATTGAACAAAGAGATAAAACCAAATTCATTGAGAATTTCAATCAAGTAACCCAATGGTTTGGTCGTTATGCCGAACGTTTTATTAAAGAGAGCCAAGTGCTATTAAAATTTGCTAACGACAATCGAGAATAAGTTTACTTAGCTTGCATTTTTTATAAAATAAAAAATAACTTAACATTATAAAACTGGCAATTGGTCAAATAAACAATTTCAGTATGAGGAAATAACATGTCTAATCGGAAATATTTTGGTACAGATGGTATTCGTGGAAAAGTTGGCGAGTATCCTATTACTCCTGATTTTGCGCTCAAATTAGGTTGGGCCGCTGGGCGAGTACTAGCTAAAGATGGTGTTAAAAAAGTCCTCATTGGTAAAGATACCCGTATTTCAGGTTATATGCTTGAATCGGCATTAGAAGCCGGATTTGCCTCAGCCGGGGTTGCCGCCGCTTTTACTGGTCCAATGCCAACGCCAGCCATTGCTTATCTAACTCGTACCTTTCGCGCTGATGCGGGTGTGGTTATTTCTGCATCCCACAATCCTTTTTATGACAATGGCATTAAATTTTTCTCAACTGAAGGTCGCAAACTCGATGATGCTATTGAGTTAGAAATCGAAGCACAACTCGAAAAACAGATCGATTGTGTTGAATCAAAACAACTTGGTCGGGCTAGCCGAATTACTGATGCCGCTGGTCGCTATATCGAATTTTGCAAAAGTACCTTTGATCACGATTTAAGTTTAGCAGGTTTAAAAATCGTGGTGGATTGTGCCAATGGTGCCACCTACCACATCGCCCCCAAAGTACTGCGTGAGCTCGGTGCGACAGTAATTAAAATTGGCTGTGATCCTGATGGCGTCAATATTAATGAAAATTGTGGTGCAACTGATGTAAAAGCATTAACCAAACGAGTTCTTGAAGAGAAAGCCGATTTAGGTTTTGCCCTCGATGGTGATGGCGATCGTATTATTATGGTTGATCATCAAGGGAATAAAGTTGACGGTGATTTAATTATTTACATTATTGCCCGTGAAGCTTTAAGGCAAGGTCAGCTCAAAGGTGGTGTTGTCGGTACCTTAATGAGTAACATGGGGTTAGAAATCGCCCTTAAAAATCTTGGTATTCCGTTTGTAAGAGCAAAAGTTGGCGACCGCTATGTGCTTGAAATGTTGGTTGCAAAGAATTGGCGATTAGGCGCAGAAAATTCAGGTCATGTTCTATTACTGGATAAAACCACTACTGGTGATGGAATTGTTGCTGGGTTACAGGTGCTCGCTGCCATGATACGCAATGATATGTCATTAGCCGATTTATGTAGTGGCATGACAATGCTACCTCAAGTATTAATAAATATCCGTTTTGCCGGAAAACATGACCCATTAACTAATGCGACAGTAAAATCTACAATTGAACAAGCAGAAAAGCAACTCGGTAATGAAGGGCGTGTTTTAATTCGTAAATCAGGCACCGAACCACTTATTCGTGTGATGGTTGAAGGAAGCAACCGATCTGAGGTGCAAAAATTAGCGGAACAAATTGCCTGTGCAGTTGAAGCCTCAAATTAGACTGTTTTTTTATCATTCATTCGGCTATTGAGGAATAATAGCTTTATTGGACTGATTTAGTAATACTTTCAATATTTACACAATATTATGAAAAAGTGTCTAAATTCTTTATTTTTTTAATCAGTTGTTGACTTATTATAGGTGATTGGGGTTAAAATAATAGCTTCGGTTATTGCAGTGATTGTTCGTACCTTTTAAGTAAGACAAAATCTGTAGTGTTCATTTTTAGAAATAGGTAAGAGGGTTATATGGCAGTTTCCTCTCCAGCTTCACCGCAAGCTTATATAAAACACCATCTGGAGAACTTGCAAGTCGGTTCTGGTTTTTGGACCTTTAATCTTGATTCGTTGTTCTTTTCAATTGTACTGGGTGTGCTTTTCTTATGGATCTTCCATCGTGTAGCAAGGAAAGCGACGAGTGGTGTACCAAGTAAACTTCAATGTGCGGTAGAGATGATCTTTGAATTTGTTAATAATACTGTCAAAGATATGTTTACTGGTCAAAATAAACTCATCGCCCCTTTAGCACTTACTGTGTTTATCTGGGTATTCTTAATGAATTTAATGGATCTTATCCCGGTCGATTTTCTACCTTACGCAGGGCAATATTTAGGTCTATCTCATTTAAGAGTCGTACCGACAGCTGATGTTAGTATTACCATGTCAATGTCATTAGGTGTCTTTGCACTCATCATCATTTATTCAATCAAATATAAAGGTATTTCAGGATTTATTAAAGAATATACCTTGCATCCATTTAATCATTGGGCATTTGCGCCAATTAACTTAGTCCTTGAACTTGTTAGCTTATTAGCTAAACCTGTTTCTTTAGGATTACGACTCTTCGGTAATATGTATGCTGGTGAACTTATCTTCATCTTAATAGCAGCATTATTGCCTTGGTGGTCACAATGGGTACTATCATTACCATGGGCTATCTTCCATATTTTGATAATCACCTTACAAGCATTTATTTTTATGGTATTGACTATTGTCTATTTGGCAATGGCCTCAACAACCGAAGATCATTAATTTTAACTTTTCTTTAGATAATAAACTGGAGTATATAATGGATAGTATGAGTATGTTATTTGTAGCCGCTGGCATAATGATGGGATTAGCTGCGATCGGTGGTGCAGTTGGTATTGGTCTACTAGGTGGTAAATTCTTAGAAGGTGCTGCTCGCCAACCAGAATTAATGCCTATGTTACGTACACAATTCTTTATCGTTATGGGCTTAGTTGATGCGATCCCTATGATTTGTGTGGGTATTGCGTTATATGTCATTTTTGCTGTTGCTGGTTAATAATAACTTAAGAGGAATTGTCTCATGAATATGAACGCAACTCTCCTCGGCCAAGCAATTACATTTGTATTGTTTGTTTGGTTCTGTATGAAGTTTGTTTGGCCTCCGGTTATCCGAGCGATTGAAAAACGCCAAAAAGAGATAGCGGAAGGACTAGCTTCAGCAGAAACAGCAAAAAAAGATTTGGAATTAGCCAAAGCAAATACATCTGACATAATGCAACAGGCTAAGGTTGAGGCTAATGCAATTATTGAGCAAGCGAATAAACGCAAAGCAGCCATTCTTGAAGAAGCACAACAAGAAGCTTCTCGTGAAAAAGAAAGGATTGTTGCTCAAGGGCTTGCTGAAGTTGAAGCTGAGCGTAAACGCGCTAGAGAAGAGCTTAAACAACAAGTCGCTACACTCGCTATTGCCGGTGCAGAAAAAATTATTGAACGTTCTGTTAATGAAGCCGCTAACAGCGACATCATTGATAAACTCGTAGCTGAACTATAAGGAGAATAGAGCAATGGCTGACTTAATTACGATTGCTCGCCCTTATGCTAAAGCCGCTTTCGACTTTGCTGTTGAAAAAAACAGCATCGAATCATGGCATAAAATGTTAGTGTTAACCGCTGAAGTGAGCAAAGATGCCCAAATCAGAAGTGTTTTAACATCTGACATGAAAACCGATTCAGTGGCTAACTTACTCATCAATATCTGTAAAGATGTACTTGATGAGTATAGCACTAATTTTATTAAGGTTATGGCTGAAAACAAACGCTTATCGCTTCTTCCTGAAGTGTTAACATTGTTTGAGCAATACTGTTTAGATAAAGATGCACAAGCAGACGTTGATGTAATTTCTGCCAATGAGCTAACCGAAGAACAACTTAATAAAATTTCTGTCGCTGTCGAAAAACGTTTATCACGAAAAGTAAAACTAAAATGTCATATTGATAAATCGCTCATTTCTGGTTTTATTATTCGTACGGGCGATATGGTTATTGATAGTAGTATCAGAGGACGTCTAAATCGACTAAATGACGTTCTACAGTCTTAAGGGGACTGATAATGCAGCTAAATTCAACTGAAATAAGTGAACTAATTAAAGAGCGGATAGCTCAGTTCAATATTGTGAGTAACGCTCACAATGAAGGAACAATCATCTCAGTAAGTGATGGTATCCTTCGAATCCACGGATTAACTGATGTAATGCAAGGCGAAATGATTGCATTACCTGGTAACCGATATGCAATGGCATTAAACCTTGAAAGAGATTCTGTTGGTGCAGTGGTCATGGGACCATACGAAGACTTATCTGAAGGGATGAAAGTGCAGTGTACTGGTCGTATTTTACAGGTACCAGTAGGTGATGGTTTATTAGGCCGTGTCATCAATACACTTGGTGAACCAATTGATGGTAAAGGTTCGATTCAACATGATGGGTTCTCACCTGTAGAAGTTGTTGCTCCAGGCGTTATCGACCGTCAATCTGTTGACCAAGCATTACAAACTGGTTATAAAGCGGTTGACTCAATGATTCCAATCGGTCGTGGTCAACGTGAACTTATCATCGGTGACCGTCAAACCGGTAAAACCGCATTAGCAATTGACGCTATTATTAATCAGCGTAATTCTGGTGTTAAATGTATCTATGTGGCAATCGGACAAAAACAATCTACTATTGCTAACGTAGTGCGTAAACTTGAAGAGCACGGTGCGCTAAAAAATACCATTGTAGTGGTAGCATCAGCATCTGAATCAGCAGCGTTACAATACTTAGCGCCATACGCTGGTTGTGCAATGGGCGAATACTTCCGTGACCGTGGACAAGACGCGCTTATTGTTTATGATGATTTATCAAAACAAGCCGTTGCTTATCGTCAAATTTCATTATTACTTCGTCGTCCACCTGGACGTGAGGCTTACCCGGGTGACGTATTCTATCTTCACTCTCGTTTACTTGAACGTGCAGCTCGTGTTAACGAAGCTTATGTTGAAGAGTTTACTAAAGGTGAAGTAAAAGGTAAAACTGGTTCATTAACGGCATTACCAATTATCGAAACCCAAGCAGGTGACGTTTCGGCGTTCGTACCAACTAACGTAATTTCGATTACTGATGGTCAGATCTTCCTTGAAACTAGCTTATTTAACTCAGGTATTCGCCCAGCGGTAAACCCTGGTATTTCGGTTTCTCGTGTTGGTGGTGCTGCGCAAACTAAGATAATGAAAAAATTATCTGGTGGTATTCGTACCGCACTTGCCCAATATCGTGAATTAGCTGCGTTCTCACAATTTGCCTCTGACTTAGACGAAGCAACAAGAAACCAATTAAGCCACGGTGAAAAAGTAACTGAATTACTCAAACAAAAGCAATATTCTCCTATGACTGTTGCTGAGCAATCAATTGTACTTTATGCCGCTGAACGTGGTTATCTAGAAGATGTTGAACTTGCAAAAGTATTATCATTTGAAACAGCACTTCTTGCTTATGCCCATAGTCAATATGCCGATTTTGTAAAACAAATCGACGAGACAGGCAATTACAACGATGAGATTGAAAGTAAGTTAAAAGCAATGCTTGAAAGCTTTAAATCAACTCAAACTTGGTAAGGGTGAGGTAACAAATGGCTAATGCAAAAGAGATTAGAACGAAAATTGCCAGTATCCAAAGTACGCAAAAGATCACTAAAGCGATGGAAATGGTAGCCAATTCTAAAATGCGTAAAACGCAGGACAGAATGGCCGCTAGCCGTCCATATGCAGAAATGATTCGTGAAGTAATTGGACATTTAGCGTTAGCTCAAATAGGCGCCAAACATCCCTACTTAGAAGAAAGGGATGTAAAACGAGTTGGCTATCTTATCATTTCGACCGATCGTGGTTTATGTGGTGGATTAAATATCAATCTTTTCAAAACGGTTATTGCTGATATGTCAGCATGGCAAGAGAAAGGAGTTGAAGCCGATGTGGCTTTAATTGGTTCACGAGGGGTGTCGTTTTTCTCTTCAGTAAAAACGAATATTTTAACCCAAGTAACTAATTTAGGTGACGAACCAACTTTATCTGATTTAATTGGTCCGGTAAAAACAATGCTAGAGGCATATGACAACGGTAAAATTGATAGATTATATATTGTAACCAATAAATTTATTAATACCATGTCGCAAAAGCCGACAATACAGCAATTATTACCATTACCAGCTTCAGAAGATAAAGAACTTAAAGCTTCATCGTGGGATTATATTTATGAGCCGGATGCAAAATCATTATTAGATGTGATTTTACGTCGTTATATTGAATCACAAGTCTATCAAGCGGTGGTTGACAATTTAGCGAGTGAACAAGCAGCAAGAATGGTGGCCATGAAGGCAGCAACAGATAATGGTGCAAATTTAATTAATGAATTACAAATTGTGTATAACAAAGCCCGTCAAGGTGCTATCACAAATGAATTAATTGATATTGTATCTGGTGCAGCTGCTGTTTCAGGTTAATGCTAAATATTGGCTTATAGTTAAGAAAAAGACGTAGAGGAATAAAAATGGCTACTGGAAAGATTGTCCAGATCATCGGTGCGGTGGTTGATGTCGAATTCCCAGAAGATGCAGTACCAAAGGTATATGATGCATTAGAAGTGGAAACTGGCACTGAAAAATTAGTTCTGGAAGTTCAGCAACAATTAGGTGGTGGCGTTGTATGTTGTATTGCAATGGGCTCATCTGATGGTTTAAGACGTGGACTTAAAGTAGTAAATACAGGTCACGGCATTGAAGTTCCTGTGGGAACAAAAACACTTGGCCGTATTATGAACGTACTTGGTGATCCTGTTGATAAAGCAGGTCCAATTGGTGAAGAAGAGCGTTGGGCGATTCACCGTGCAGCACCAACATACGAAGAGTTGGCTAACTCAACAGAATTACTTGAAACTGGTATCAAAGTTATCGACTTAATTTGTCCATTTGCCAAAGGTGGTAAAGTAGGTCTATTTGGTGGTGCTGGTGTTGGTAAAACCGTAAACATGATGGAATTAATCCGTAACATCGCGATCGAGCATTCAGGTTACTCAGTATTTACTGGTGTAGGTGAACGTACGCGTGAAGGTAACGACTTCTATCATGAAATGAAAGAATCAAACGTACTGGATAAAGTATCGTTAGTTTATGGTCAGATGAATGAGCCACCAGGAAACCGTTTACGCGTAGCGTTAACTGGTTTAACCATGGCAGAAAAATTCCGTGATGAAGGTAAAGACGTACTATTATTTATCGATAATATTTACCGTTATACCTTAGCCGGTACCGAAGTATCTGCGCTATTAGGTCGTATGCCATCTGCGGTAGGTTACCAACCGACATTAGCAGAAGAAATGGGGTTATTACAAGAACGTATTACCTCAACAAAAACTGGGTCAATTACCTCAATCCAAGCAGTATATGTACCTGCCGATGACTTAACTGACCCATCACCGGCAACTACCTTTGCTCACTTGGATGCAACAATCGTATTAAGTCGTCAAATCGCATCATTAGGTATTTACCCTGCGGTTGACCCACTCGACTCAACAAGTCGTCAATTAGATCCACTTGTTGTTGGGCAAGAACATTACGATTGTGCTCGTGGCGTACAGTCAATTCTTCAACGTTATCAAGAATTAAAAGATATCATTGCGATTCTTGGTATGGATGAATTATCAGAAGACGATAAATTAACTGTTGCTCGCGCACGTAAAATTCAACGTTTCTTATCTCAACCATTCTTCGTTGCGGAAGTGTTCACAGGTTCACCGGGTAAATACGTACCATTAAAAGACACCATCAGTGCATTTAAAGGTATTATGAACGGTGATTATGACCATATTCCTGAACAGGCATTTTATATGGTTGGTTCAATCGACGAAGCGATTGAGAAAGCGAAATCTCTCTAAGAGATTTATAGAACGGAGAGAGCATTATGGCACTAACTTCCTATCAATTAGAAGTTGTTAGTGCTGAATCTCACCTTTTTTCAGGTGATGTTCAGCGAATCAGAGTCACAGGACGAGAAGGTGAACTTGGAATTTATCCTGGTCACACTCCGTTACTGACAACCATTAAGCCGGGAATGGTCGGGATTGTAAAAGCCGATGGACAAGAAGAATTTATCTATCTATCTGGTGGTATTTTAGAGGTTCAACCTACTATAGTAACAATCTTAGCTGATACCGCGATTCGTGGTGAAGACTTAGATGAAGCAAGGGCGCAAGAAGCAGTAAGACAAGCACAAGAACACATTAATCATCCTAGCGATGATATGTCTTTTGCTCAAGCATCTGCTGAACTTTCAAAAGCCTTAGCAAAAATACGCGTTATCGAGTTAACTCGTCGTATAGGTCAATAAATATACGTTGATCACTTAACAAAACAATAAAGGTTACAAATGAATAAATTGTAGCCTTTTTCATTAGCAACTTAACTGCATCTATTCATATCTGTTAAACAGCATTTTTATTTTCATTAACCGCGTTCCGCTACTTTTTATAGAAGCTATTTTTTATGATTTTATTGCCGATAAGACCAAAAATTGAGAATAATAGATTCACCGTGACATATGGGCATATAGAGCTATCACACCTATAACATCACTGCATCTCTTGGTTGACAGATCGAAACTTTTACAACCAACACCGTTTTTAATTCCCTTGAATTTGGGAGGAATTAACATTGCAAGAATTGATTTATTCTCGCTTACCATCGTAAATCATTAATCAAACATTTCTGTTTTTTAGTCTTTACTTAACTAAGTAAGCAAATTAAGTAAGCAAATGTTGCCAGCGAAAAATACAATTTTTCCCTTCTCTAAAACAGCGTTACGCAACTTTTTTATAAAAACTAGCTGATTTTATGAAAATTGTCGCTTTATAAAAAACCATGACCGATTGCTAGCTGGATTTATTAATAGCAATCGGCGATAATCAGTTCAATTAGATTAATACTAATGTAACTATATTTATGTAACTATGTTTACTATTTATCATTCAAATCAAGTCGATTTACTCAAAACATTAGTCAGCGAGTTAATGCGCAGAGAGCCATTAGAACAGGTGTTTACACCTGATATGGTTATTGTGCAAAGCCAAGGCATGGCACAATGGTTACAAATCGAATTGGCCAACGATCTGGGTATTGTAGCTAATGTCGATTTTCCCTTTCCCAGTCAATTTATTTGGCAGTTATATCAAACTCTGCTGCCTGAAGCACCGATTGAAAATAGCTATAATGTCGAATCAATGACTTGGCGTTTATATTATCTATTGCCGAAAATTATTGAGCGACCTGAATTTGATACCATCAAACATTATCTTAATATTGATAAAGAAGAACGAAAACAGTATCAATTAGCAACGCGCATAGCTCGACTATTTGACCAATATTTAGTCTATCGACCTGATTGGCTTGCCAAATGGGAAGCTAATCAAACGGTAATGGAATTAAACAATCATCCCGATGAGAAATGGCAAGCTGAATTATGGCGTCAACTCATCTCAATCAGTCAACCTTATCATCGTGCCAATATTTATCAACAGATGTTGGATATTATGTTAGATAGTGATTTTGATCGCTCGCGGTTGAACCATTTACCGAAGCGGGTTTACATTTTTGGTATTACCTCATTACCACCAATCTATCTGTCATTATTATCCGCACTTGGGCAACATATTGATGTCCACTTAATGTTTAACAACCCTTGCAAATGGTATTGGGGTGATATTGTTGAAAAACAGTTATCTGATATGCAAAATAGCCCTGACAATATTCCCAACCCACTGCTAACATCATGGGGGAAATTGGGGCGAGATAACCTATTTTTATTACAAGAGTTCAATAATAAACAAGACATTGATATCTTTGTCGATAATAAGCGCCAGTGTCTATTACAGGCTATTCAGCAAGATATCTTAGAACTCTACCAAACCAATGTAACTAAAATACCAGTAGACAAAACAGATAGATCAATAACGTTTCATGCCTGCCATAGCGAACAGCGTGAAGTTGAAGTACTTTATGATTATCTCTTATCGGCCTTCGATGCCGATCCAACACTGGAACTACGTGATTGCATTGTCATGGTTTCAGATATTGATAAGTATGTTCCTTACATTCGATCGGTATTTGGCAATGCCGAAGGTCAACGTTATTTACCGTTCACGATTTCCGATCAAAAAGCCCGCAACATCGATCCAATCGTGCAAGGATTTTTTGCTATTTTAAACTTTACTGCAAGCCGCTTTACCGCTGAAGAGCTATTTAATCTATTAGAAATTCCCGCCATTGCTGAAAAATTTGCCATAAGTGAGTCACAACTAACTTTATTACATACTTGGATTATTGAATCAGGCATTCGTTTTGGCCTAGAAAATGCTCACAGCTGGCTATTTGGCCTTGAACGATTATTACTTGGTTATACCATGAATAGTGAACAAGGTGGTTGGCAGCAGATTTTACCTTATGATGGTGCAACAGGATTAGATGCCGAATTAATCGGTCAATTAGCTGAATTTATAAAATCGGTACGTAAATGGCTAACTATTTTAAGTGAAGACAAACCGTTATCAGAATGGCAAAGTTGCTGTATTGAGCTTATCAATGACTTTTTTGTTAGCGATACTTCGCGCGAGTCGATTTTGCTAATGATTCAAGAAGAGTGGCAAAAGCTGATCAGCAGTGGTTTAAATGCCAATTTTACCGACAACATCTCGATAACTATTTTACATGATGCAATGCAATCACGCTTGGAACAAAATCATTTAGCCCATCGATTCTTAGTCGGTAAAATAAACTTTTGTACCATGATGCCAATGCGCTCTATTCCGTTTAAATTGGTTTGCTTGTTAGGTATGAATGATGGTGATTATCCAAGAACCTCTTTGCCTTTAGATTTTGATTTAATAGCGCAAAATCCAAGACGAGGCGATCGTAGCCGACGTATTGATGACCGTTATCTATTTTTAGAAGCGATCTTATCAGCACAAAATCAACTCTATATCAGTTATATTGGTCGGGATATGAAAGATGATAGCGAACGTTACCCATCGGTATTAGTCGATGAACTTTGGGATTATATTGTGCAGTATTATGCTACTGATATAGACAACAATAAACAAACTCAGCTAATTGATGGCTTAAGAACATTGCATACCCGCACGCCATTTAATCCACAAAATTTCTTAAATGAACCAAAAAGTTATGCCGATGAATGGTTGCCAGCCGCGTTAAAATCAGGGGCTAGCCAATCGTTTATCAGTGATATTAGCAATATAGTTATTGATAGTATTAATCTGGATGAATTGAAGCGTTTTTATCAACATTCTATTCGATTCTTTTTACAAAAACGCTTTAATTTTTATGTCAATTATTTAGATGAAACCTTGCCCGATGCTGAAAACTTTAGTTTGGATAGCTTAAAACGCTATCAACTCAATTTACAGATTTTAAATGAAATGCTCACCAAAGAGTCGCTAGGTTCTGATAATTTCTATCAACGCCTTACACTAACAGGTGAATTACCGGATGGTGCTTTTGGTGAGATTATTTATGATGAACTATGCGAATCATTACAACCATTAGCCAATAAAATCCTCGAAGAGAGAACCAATCTGTCAACATTAGAGGTGAATTTAACTATTCCGATAGATGGCCAACATTATCCATTACAAGGATGGTTAACCCATATTCAAGAAGATGGAATTTTAACTTGGCGACCAGCCAATCTTTCTATTCGTGATGGTATGTCATTATGGATCGACCACTTAATTTACTGTATTTTAAATTGGGATAAAACCGAAAGCCAAAGTCGGCTATATGGGCGAGAAGATAACCAATGGCGTTTTTTACATATTGATGCTAACCAAGCTTTAACTATATTGACCGATTTAGTTAAAGGCTATATACAAGGTATTAATCAACCACTGTTAATCCCACTACAAAGTGCATGGAGCTGGTTAATTACCACATATAATCCGAAAACAGCAGAAATTGAGCCTAGCGAAAAAGCCATCAGCAAATTATTAAATACTTGGCAAGGTGGGCAATTCCACTTGGCTGAATGTGACAGCTATTACGCCAGACTATATCCGGAATTGAACGATTCATTAATTGAGCAAATAACCCATTTTGCGCAGCGCTTTTTACTGCCGATATTAATACATCAAGTCGAACAATAGGAGGCATTATGTTTATTGATACGCATTGCCATTTTAATTTTCCTGCTTTTGTTACCGATTTAGATAATTCAATCAACCTTATTCGACAAGCTAAAATTACTGGTCTAATTATTCCTGCGGTATTAGCCGACCATTTTAGCGAAATTTTACAACTCACAGAGCAATATGATGAACTGTATGCGGCACTTGGCTTGCACCCTATTTATCAACACTCTCCTGCTGATCTTGAAAAATTAACGGCAATCGTAAGTGAAGTTAGTACTCACCCTACAAAGCTAATTGCTATTGGCGAAATTGGTTTAGATCGTTATGACCAATCTGTTGAGTGGCAACAACAACTTGCGTTTTTTCGAGGGCAATTGGCTATCGCCAAACGTCATGATTTACCGGTCTTAATTCATTCACGCAAAACTCACGATGTTATCTATCATGAATTACATCAAGCAAATTTGCCGTGTCGTGGCGTGATCCACGGTTTTTCTGGTAGCTATGAGCAAGCCATGCAATTTATTAAATTAGGCTATTATATTGGTGTCGGTGGGGTAATAAGTTATGCCAGAGCCAATAAAACTCGTCATACCATCGCCAAATTACCTCTCGAAAGTTTAGTGTTAGAAACTGATGCACCTGACATGCCGTTAAGTGGCCGGCAAGGACAAATCAATAGGCCGGAAAACATTGTCGATATTTTTAATATCCTTTGTCAATTACGCAGCGAAGATCCTCTGCTAATACGCGACACAATACTAACAAATACCTTGACGCTATTTAGTAGAATCAATAAAATGGAAATTCCAAATCCAATAAAAAGATAAATATATAATAATTAATAATTTATCAAGCCACAAGGTGGTACTTATGTCGCAACGCTACAGTCAACTTTTTGTGCAATCCCTTATCTCACTTACGCGATTATTTCCATTATGGGCAATTCTTTGCGCGATAGTCGCCTATTTTTCACCTAACATCTTCCTTCCGGTTAGTCCATATACCTCACAATTATTAATGTTTGTCATGTTTACTATGGGGGTAACGTTAAGTATTGATGATTTTAAACGCGTCGTCACCAAACCCAAAGCGGTAATAATTTGTACCCTACTGCATTATATTGTTATGCCACTGACTGCTTTAATCTTATCTAAATTATTTACCATGCGACCAGAATTATTAGTCGGCATGGTTTTAGTCGGCAGCGTCGCTAGCGGTACCGCGTCAAATGTGATGATTTATCTCGCTAAGGGGGATGTCGCGTTATCGGTCACCATCTCATCGGTATCAACCCTGGTTGGCGTTGTGGTAACCCCAATTCTTACGCTTTTACTGGTCGGTACCACTGTTGAAGTGCCAGTCTGGAAGATGTTAGTGCATATTATCCAAATTGTGCTGATTCCAATTGTTTTAGGCTTAATGGTTCACCACTTTTTATATTCAGTGGTAAAAAAATGTGAACGCTTTTTACCATTATTATCCATGCTATGTATTTTATTAATTATTTGCATTGTTGTTGCAGGTAGTCATGATCGCATTGCACAAGTGGGGATAACGGTGATTTTTGCGGTAATCATCCATAATGGTATTGGTTTGCTAGGTGGTTATTGGGGAGGGCGTTTATTCGGATTTGATGAATCGACTTGCCGAACCATGTCACTAGAAGTTGGAATGCAAAATTCTGCATTAGCTGCGACACTTGGTAACACCTATTTTTCAGCCTTATCTGCACTGCCGGCAGCCGTGTTTTCTGTTTGGCACAATATTTCAGGCTCACTATTGGCCGGTTATTGGCAAGGAAAACCGGTTAAAAATAAGCAAAAAGCGAATAATCAGTCATCGTAACCTAGCATTCATCAATTCTCTTACCTCATAATAAAAGGGTAAGAGAATATAAACTTAGCACTAAGCACATCGTGTGTGCATATTAATCAATATTAGGCTGAATAACATGAATAGCGAATTACCACCTTTTGTCTATCGAATATTACCTTGGATTGCAGCATTTGCTTTTTTTATGCAATCACTTGATACCTCGATTTTAAATACTGCACTGCCAACCATGGCTAAAGATCTTAATGAATCGCCATTAAATATGCAATCAGCGGTAATCTGCTATGCGTTAACCTTGGCACTGTTTATTCCGGTAAGTGGCTATTTATCAGATAAATTTGGTACCAAAAACATCTTTGTCATGGCCGTATCGCTTTTTACATTAGGATCACTGTTGTGTGCTTTATCCAATTCCCTAATATTCTTAGATATATCTAGGGTAATCCAAGGTATTGGTGGCTCAATGATGGTGCCCGTTTCACGTTTGGTATTGATTAAGGCATTTAAGCGTAATGAGTTTTTAGCTGCATTAAATACCGCAACCATTCCGGGGTTAATTGGACCGGTTCTCGGGCCAGTACTAGGCGGTTATCTGGTTGATATGGTAAGTTGGCATTGGGTGTTCTTGATTAATTTGCCAATTGGTATTTTAGGCGTGCTTGTCAGCTTAAAATATATGCCCAACCTAAAAGGTGAACGTCTGCCTTTTGATTCATTTGGATTTATTTTTATTGTTATTACCTTTGTCAGCGCGACGCTGAGTATTGAATGTTTAAATCAAGGCCAACAATATTATTTGCCATTGGCACTGGCTATTATTAGCTTAATATTTCTATTTATTTATCGCCTCTATGCCCAAAAGAGACAAGCACCACTGTTTCCACTCTCATTATTTACTATCCGCACCTTTAAAATTGGCATTATCGGTAACTTAGTCTGTCGCTTGGGTATTTCAGGGGTACCTTTTCTAATTCCACTATTTTTACAAGTTGGTTTTGGCTATTCGGCGATGTTTGCTGGAATGATGTTAATGCCAATGGCAATCGCTTCAATTTTTACCCGATTCTTTATTACTAAAGTACTTGCTCGGTTAGGTTATCGTTTTGTACTGGTGGCAAATACTATTTTGGCAGGAATTTTGATCCTTCTCATGTCATTATTAAATCTAGCGACACCACTTACCGTATTAGGAGTATTGTTATTTTGTATTGGTGGCGTTAATTCTATGCAATTTACCTCAATGAATAGTATAACGTTAGCTAACTTACAAGGTGAAAGCACCAGCAGTGGCAATAGTTTGATGGCGGTTAATCAACAATTAGCCATCAGTTTTGGTACTGGTTTTGGTGCAGTATTAGTAAGATTATTTAGCAATTCAACAACTACCATTCACGCATTTCAATTAACCTTTGTTATACTAGGCATCGTAACTATGCTATCAAGCATAATCTTTGCGCAATTAAACCAAGAAGATGGGCAAAATTTAACGGCTCGGCACTAAGCAACAAGGAGAAAACACTATGTTTCAGTATCAAATCATTCCAGTTACCCATTTTCAGGAAAACTGTAGCATTATTTGGTGTGATGAAACAAAGGAAGCCGCAGTTATCGATCCGGGTGGCGAAGCAGAACTACTTAAAAAAGCGGTTGAAAAGCTTGGTGTTAACATCAAACAAATACTCCTAACTCATGGCCATTTAGATCATGTTGGCGCAGCGATTGAATTAGCGAAACATTATAATGTTGAGATCCTTGGTCCTAGCCAAGAAGATGAATTTTTATTGTCAAGCTTACCACAACAGTGCATGCAATTTGGGTTTCCATATATTGACAGCTTTTTACCGGATCGTTGGTTAAAGGAAGGTGAACAAGTGAAAGTCGGCAATATCACTTTAGATATTCTATTCTGTCCCGGCCACACTCCCGGTCATATCGTATTTATTAATGCTAAAGATAAAATTGCTTTTGTTGGTGACGTATTATTCAAAAGCAGTATTGGACGAACCGACTTTCCTCGTGGTAATCATGCAGATCTCATCTCATCAATTACCCATAAACTCTTTCCTTTGGGGGATGATTTTATCTTTGTTCCCGGTCATGGGCCGATGTCGAGCTTTGGTAATGAACGGATGACCAATCCTTTCTTAGTGTAACGAGTTATTCATTTAAATGATAACCAAGAAATTTTTATGTAAACTATTTTAACTATAAATAGTTTACATTATAAATTTTTGTATTATTATGGCACTACTGTTTATCTTTTAATGGTAGAAAATAATGAAATTAACAACTTTTTATCCAACTTATCTCAACACACTAGTTAACTTAACATCCTGGCAACGCAAACTGTGTGCAACCACAGGGGCAGCACTACTACTTGGGCTTGCAGCGAATATCAGCATTCCCACCTACCCAGTACCATTTACCCTTCAATCGTTAGCCGTGTTATTAATTGGCGCTTTTTTAGGTCGTAAACTAGGTGCATTAGCCATCGTGCAATACCTTTTTTTAGGCGCAATGGGATTACCACTATTCGCCAATGGTAGCGGTGGCATTATGGCATTGGCTTCACCATCATCTGGTTATTTATATGGCTATGTATTTAGTGCCTATTTAGCCGGATTTGCGGCAGAAAAAGGTTACGATCGTCGCTTTATTCTTGGCTTAATCGCCTTCGCCTGTGCCCACCAACTATTATTTGTATTTGGTGTACTCTACCTAATGGGTTATTTGCATATTTCACTTATTGAAGCGCTACAAGTAGGCTACTTGCCTTTTGTCGGTGTGGATGCACTTAAGTTTATTATTGCAACTTGCGTTATGTTCTCATTATGGCGCCATCACGCGAAAAAACATCAATAACAATGCAAATTGGCGATATTATTTTCCAATCCCAGAATGAAGTAAGCGAATTCAATAGCGCGATTATCCATTCTGGTGCTCAACCCAACACTGATGACATTATCAATCAGATAAGCCATGTTGGGTTATATATTGGCAATAATATCGTCATTGAAGCCACTCAAAAGTACGGCGTAATCCAACGGCTGCTCAACGACTTTTTAGCTAGCGCTCAATATAATCTGCTAGCAACCATCTATGATGATACCGTCATCAAAAACGCATTAACGCGAGTTCACACCTGTCTAGGGTTGCCTTATAACCATAGTTTTCGTGAGGATGATGAAGGCTTTTACTGTAGTGAACTAATTACTTATGCCTTCAAGTACCCATCTGGTGAAGACTATTTTCAACGCTATCCGATGAATTTTAACGATTTAGCCACCGGTCAAATTCTTCCTTATTGGATCGAATATTACCGAAAACTCAAAGTGCCCATCCCTCAAGGTGAACTCGGCTCACACCCACAACAGTTATTAAGACAAAAAGAACTATTTAAGACAATCCTGACACTTAAATAATATCAAATGACGATAATTAGTTAAAAATTGAACAAAAAAAGCAATTTCAGATAATTAACTATTGACACAGCGCCATTAAATCTATAATATGCGCGCTACATTTCGGTTCCTCCATAGTTCAGTCGGTAGAACGGCGGACTGTTAATCCGTATGTCACAGGTTCAAGTCCTGTTGGAGGAGCCAACTTCTCACATTATGTTATCTGCCATAAAAACGCTAATTTTCAATTTTTATTATAACTTTTCACTATTAATCAATATTTCAAAAATAATAAATAAACGAGTAAATAAAAATTACTGTCTCCACACTATAGTTAAATTTATTCAATATGTTAAAAATAGATGGATCTGCATAATTTATCATTTTTATCAGTTTTGTGTTCAATACGGCAGTCTTTTGCTTTTGCTTAATCTAACCCTGATTGTTTTATTCAGATCACAGAGCAAATCTTAGTTATAACCATTATGTTTTACCAAGAAAAGCGCAATAGTTATCGTTAGCATACAGTAAGCGATCATCGGGACCTGAAAGGTAATTCTTACCTTTATCTAAATCATCTATCCAGCCTAATATTTGTGGGCGATATTGTGATGGCATTGTTGCTCCTAATTATTCCTTTTCCTTTTGCTTTGTTTTTATTGGCTAATTTGGTTATTGCACATGATATTTTTGTTTAATCTCTATCAGATGTTCCGGCGATAGGGCATTAAACGCTTCAACCATCCATTCCGGCCAACCTTGACCTTGAATGATATCCTTTTTAAAAGGTGTTTCTTGCTCCCAGCTATATTTTCCGTCGTTTAAACTAATTAAATCGTTAAAGCACATAAAATTATTGACCCATCCCCAGACCTGATAACTACCAATACCGTAACGCAGTGGATCTAATAGCACATGGTCAATGGTTTTATGTGTGCCCGGTTCACACACCATTAAAATAGTGGTACAGAGTGGATAGGTGGAAAAATTATGCACCACAATCCCATGTAAATCTTCCCAATCATACTCTTTTATCCGTTTTTTATTGGGGTGTAAAAAATGAATCGGATTTTTAAACGAGGTAAAATTAAAGAAATAGCTCTCATTAATATACACTTTCTTGGTTTTACGATTAAGGATTATTGGACTACCTTTTCGTGTAAAAAGATTTTGGTATAACTCAGGAATACAAATGTATAATGCTAAAATACTTGCAATAAATGAAATGAGAACAGTAATAAATATAAAACTTTCAGTTTCGGGATTAAACTCAAAAAGTAACAGAAAAGATATATAAATCGCTGGAAATGAACATATAATGACAATTGTAGAAACACATAAATAAAAAATCTGATCAGATGAGGTTTTACGAAGAAAAGCGCAATAGTTATCGTTGGCATATAGTAAGCGATCATCAGGACCTGAAAGATAATTCTTACCTTTATCTAAATCATCTATCCAGCCTAATATTTGTGGGCGATATTGTGATGGCATAATTACTCCTAATTATTCCTTTTCCTTTTCTTATTCCATTTGCTTTGTTTTTATTGGCTAATCTGGTTATTGCACATGATATTTTTGTTTAATCTCTGCCAGATGTTCCGGCGATAGGGCGTTAAACGCTTCAACCATCCATTCCGGCCAACCTTGACCTTGAATGATATCCTTTTTAAAAGGTGTTTCTTGCTCCCAGGTATATTTTCCGTCGTTTAAACTAATTAAATCGTTAAAGCACATAAAATTATTGACCCATCCCCAGACCTGATAACTACCAATACCGTAACGCAGTGGATCTAATAGCACATGGTCAATGGTTTTATGTGTGCCCAGCTCACACACCATTAAAATAGTGGTACAGAGTGGATAGGTGGAAAAGTTATGCACCACAACCCCATGTAAATCGGCCCAATCATACTCTTTTATCCGTTTTTTATTGGGGTGTAAAAAATGAATCAGATTTTTAAACGTGGTAAAATTAAAGAAATAGCTCTCATTAATATACACTTTCTTGGTTTTACGATTAAGGATTATTGGACTACCTTTTCGTGTAAAAAGATTTTGGTATAATTCGGGAATCATTAAATATAGAGTAATAACAAAGCAAATAACAATAATATACGGAATCAGAAATATAGCCATATGATTAATAGAATCTATTTTTATTAATGTAAGTAAATATATTGATATTGGTATAACGAAAATCAATAAAATTGTAATAATCCCACTAACACATAAATAAAAAATCTGATCAGATGAGGTTTTACGAAGAAAAGCGCAATAGTTATCGTTAGCATACAGTAAGCGATCATCGGGACCTGAAAGGTAATTCGTACCTTTATCTAAATCATCTATCCAGCCTAATATTTGTGGGCGATATTGTGATGGCATAGTTGCTCCTAATTATTCCTTTTGCTCTTCCATTTGCTTTGTTTTTATTGGCTAATCTGGTTATTGCACATGATATTTTTGTTTAATCTCTGCCAGATGTTCCGGCGATAGGGCGTTAAACGCTTCAACCATCCATTCCGGCCAACCTTGACCTTGAATGATATCCTTTTTAAAAGGTGTTTCTTGCTCCCAGGTATATTTTCCGTCGTTTAAACTAATTAAATCGTTAAAGCACATAAAATTATTGACCCATCCCCAGACCTGATAACTACCAATACCGTAACGCAGTGGATCTAATAGCACATGGTCAATGGTTTTATACGTGCCCGGCTCACACACCATTAAAATAGTGGTACAGAGTGGATAGGTGGAAAAATTATGCACCACAACCCCATGTAAATCGGCCCAATCATACTCTTTTATCCGTTTTTTATTGGGGTGTAAAAAATGAATCGGATTTTTAAACGAGGTAAAATTAAAGAAATAGCTTTCATTAATATACACTTTCTTGGTTTTACGATTAAGGATTATTGGACTACCTTTTCGTGTAAAAAGATTTTGGTATAACTCAGGAATACAAATGTATAATGCTAAAATACTTGCAATAAATGAAATGAGAACAGTAATAAATATAAAACTTTCAGTTTCGGGATTAAACTCAAAAAGTAACAGAAAAGATATATAAATCGCTGGAAATGAACATATAATGACAATTGTAGAAACACATAAATAAAAAATCTGATCAGATGAGGTTTTACGAAGAAAAGCGCAATAGTTATCGTTAGCATACAGTAAGCGATCATCGGGACCTGAAAGGTAATTCGTACCTTTATCTAAATCATCTATCCAGCCTAATATTTGTGGGCGATATTGTGATGGCATTGTTGCTCCTAATTATTCCTTTTCCTTTTGCTTTGTTTTTATTGGCTAATCTGGTTATTGCACATGATATTTTTGTTTAATCTCTGTCAGATGTTCCGGCGATAGGGCGTTAAACGCTTCAACCATCCATTCCGGCCAACCTTGACCTTGAATGATATCCTTTTTAAAGGCTGTTTCTTGCTCCCAAGTATATTTTCCGTCGTTTAAACTAATTAAATCATTAAAGCACATAAAATTATTGACCCATCCCCATACATGATAACTACCAACACCAGAACGCAGTGGATCTAATAGCACATGGTCAATAGTTTTATGCGTGCCCGGTTCACACACCATTAAAATAGTGATATTGAGTGAATAAGTGAAAAAATTATGCACCACAACCCCATGTAAATCGGCCCAATCATACTCTTTTATCCGTTTTTTATTGGGGTGTAAAAAATAAATCGCATTTTTAAACGTGGTACAATTAAAGAAATAGCTCTCATTAATATACACTTTCTTGGTTTTACGATTAAAGATTATTGGACATCCTCGCCGTGTAAAAATATTTTGGTATAGTTCGGGAATCATTAGATATAAAAGTAAAATAAAACAAAATAAAAATGTTAATAAAAAAAAGTAAACTGTTTTACTATTACAATCTGAAAGCGCATAACTTAACAAGGGTATTGAAAAAATACTTGCAATTGTACAAAAAAAACTTATACAAAAATAAAAAATCTGATCAGATGAGGTTTTACGAAGAAAAGCGCAATAGTTATCGTTGACATACAGTAAGCGATCATCAGCACCTGAAAGGTAATTCGCACCTTTATCTAAATCATCTATCCAGCCTAATATTTGTGGGCGATATTGTGATGGCATTGTTGCTCCTTTTCGTTAATTAATTTTATTAGACTTTTTGGTAATGATTAGTGGAGCTGCCTCACGGTTATTATACTCAATGATTATTTGGTATTTTTTTATACCAATAGCGTTAATTGTGCCTGCAATCCATTTATTAATAATCAACCCATCTCAGTCAATGCTATCATACTGTTTAACAATAACATTTTCAACGTCACTAAATTTTAGTTCGCTTTCGATCACTTTTGTTCCATTTTCTAGAGTTTGTGTTAATTGAAATTCAGCTGGCTCATGGATATAACGCTCGCCAGTTTGGGAAGGAAATTTGCTTTTCATTGCCGGCAGTTCATATTTATTGAAAAACATTTTTTTATCAGTGCAAATATTTTTGTCGGTTTCAGGACCATTTTTTAACTCTAAAACTTCAATACCGTTGGTTGATACACGGCATTTTAAATCGATATATTTATCGGTTATTACAGTTGATTGGTTTTTAAGATGGTAGAAGTTATAAAGATATAAACGAATGGAAGCCGTTAGCACTTCGTTAGGATCGGCTTTAGCAAAATCAGGAATATCCAGATAAAAATAGAGATGATTCTGGAACACGCGGACAGAGTTATCTATTGGTGATCCAATAGGGGCACCATTATAAAGCAGTATCTTACGGTAAAGGTTTGGATGCCATAGATGATAACAGTATAGTCATTGCGCGCTAAACCAAAACCACTGTGTGAATGGCGTTCATCTTCATGATAAGCGTCATAACCTAAATGTTCGAACTCTGCGTGTTTGCCAAAATAGCAACGATTTAACCAATGCTAAATAGGCGTGTATTTATCATATTTTTGCTCAATAAAATGGCAATTCCACCCGCAACCATAAAAATAATACCAATAATATACGCCTGTTTTCTCAAAGCATTACATTTTAAGTAGACTTCATCGACGATGCCCCTAATCAATGACCTTTTCGTTGATTTTAATAAATGAATTACTTTGATCTAACATTGGGTTGAACGATAGCTTTTGGTAGCTGAAAGTGGAAATAATTGAATAATCGGAAAGTTGATTTAATTGTTCATCTATTACAACTAGATAAATAACAATCAATCTATTGTTTATAATATCAATTCTAAGCGAATAACGATTTTTTAAAACCGTTTTAGAGAGTGCGTTAACACTGGTTAATGTTATTTTTACAACGATGTTTCCATTACTTCCTTACATATCCTAACAAGCTAAATTCTATTTATTATTTTTAAAAATTAAATATTTACCAATATGATCCTTAATATAAGTAAGTTACATTTAGTTTAAAGAATATAATTTATTTGTATGATTTTCAAGCTGTTATTGTGTTTTTTAACTTTATTATGTGTTCTTTTTTATCAATTTATAGTCAAATAACCATTATTAGCATGATTAAAATTACGCTGTTAGCAAGATAAATAAGGGATACAGAATGTCAATTAACTGTAACATTTATTCATTTAATTTTAAGGTTATAAATTAGCATTTATTAACAATAATGTTGCAGATTATTTTTAATAAAAAGGATAACGTTACTTCGCTTATTTCAAAATAATATGATTGAAGATGACTATAATGGCATACATTGAATTTATCATGACAAATGGCAATGATTGAAACAGTAATATTTTGTTTTTATAACTGTTATTGCTTACTATATTGTTAAGTGTTTTTGAGATATTTAATACTGAATTTATTGTTTATTAATCTAATAAATTTAACACACTAGGAATTAGGAACCCATGCATATACATTTTATTATCCACGAAGATTTCGAAGCACCTGGTGCCTATGAGCAATGGGCAAAAATGCACCATCACACTATCAGCTATTCTCGGGTTTATCTTGGGGAACCACTTCCCGATAAGATAGATAAAATTGATATGTTGATTATCATGGGGGGTCCTCAATCACCAGCTACCAGCAAACAACAGTGCCCGTATTTTGATTCGCTAGCAGAGCAAGCTAGCATATTATCAGCAATCAAATCGCAAAAAATCGTTATCGGCGTCTGTCTTGGTTCGCAATTAATTGGTGAAGCATTAGGTGCACCGCATGGCCATAGTCCGGAAAAAGAGATCGGTAAATTCCCTATCACCTTAACTGAAATTGGCCAAAATCATCCCCTCTTTGCCGATTTTGGCAATAGTTTAGCCGTCGGTCATTGGCATAATGATATGCCGGGTTTAACTAAAGAGGCACAAATTATTGCTTATAGTGAAGGTTGCCCACGACAAATCGTTGCTTATGGTACATTAGTATATGGTTTTCAATGCCATATGGAGTTAACCCATGCGGTGGTTGAACAACTTATTGCTCACTCTGAAAATGACCTAAAAGAGGCCGCAAAATTCCGTTTTGTAGATACACCCGATCAACTCCGCTGCCACGACTATTCAGAGATGAATCAAAAGCTTTTTGGTTTTTTAGATAAATTAAGCCTTAATTATTTATCACTAATCAAAAAATAATCAATTTAGTGGTTAGGATAGTTGTGGTATGCAAAACCTTATGGTAAATAAACCTAGAAAACGCAGTAAGTTAAGATTAAAACTAGGTAAGGAATATTTTATTCTTAAGCGTAAATTAGATTGGTGGCGCAATCGTCACGCCTATTGCGTAATTGATAAGAATAATAATACTTGCTGCTATTCCCATAAAAAACATCAATCTATATTGTTAAGACAACTGAAAGATGTTGATATGTATTTGCAATATAACAAAATCACTAACCTTAGATTAGCGATTGAACAGATCAACGGTGCAATAATTAAGCCCAATCAACAATTTTCAATTTGGCAAAAAGTGGGGCGGCCATCGAAAAAACGTGGTTTTTTAGAAGGGCTTTCACTGCATAACGGGCAAATCGGTAAAGATATTGGTGGCGGTTTATGTCAATTGGGCAATTTAATTTACTGGATTGCATTACACTCTGATTTAACCATTATCGAACGATGGCGACATAGTTTTGATGTGTTTCCTGATATTAATCGCACTATCCCCTTTGCTTGTGGTGCCACATTATCTTACAACTATATTGATTTACAATTGGTTAATCGTACCAATATGACATATCGACTTAATTTATGGTTAGATGATGAATATTTACATGGCGAACTGCTAGCCGATACCCCTTTATCGCACCATTATGAAATATTCGAAACCGATCATATTATTGAACAACAATGGTGGGGAGGATACACCCGGCATAATAAAATATGGCAACGAAAAACTGATATGATCGATAACCACACAGAAGAAAAACTGATTAGCGAAAATCATGCTATTATGATGTACGTCCCTTATTTAAAAAATCAGCAAGATTAAGACTTGCCATTTAAACCATAATTTACAACTTAGATAGTCATCAACTATCTAAATAATAGTTTGTGAGATGAATTGATAGTTCGTATACTCGGTAACATAAAGTAGTTAACAATTCCTATTAGATGAGAGGAGCAATTTCATGGCTTACACACTACCCCCACTACCTTATGCTTATGATGCATTAGAACCTTATATTGATACTGAAACCATGCATCTACATCATGATAAGCATCATCAAACTTATGTAAATAATGCTAACGCACTATTAGAAACGCTACCTACAGAATTGAGCGAGTTCTGTCCGGAAACATTATTAAAAAATTTAGATAAAGTCCCTGCAGATAAAGTGACCGGTGTAAAAAACAATGTTGGTGGTCATGTCAATCACACGCTATTTTGGGAGTTATTAAAAGTCGGAACTGAACTTAAAGGTGAACTCAAAACAGCTATTGAAAAAGATTTTGGTTCAGTTGATGCGTTTAAAGAAAAATTCTCAGCGGCGGCTGCAACGCGTTTTGGTTCAGGTTGGGCTTGGTTAGTACTAAAAAACGATAAACTTGAAGTGGTTTCAACCGCCAACCAAGATACGCCAATTATGGGCGAAAAATTTGCTGGGGTTTCGGGAACACCAATTTTAGCCCTTGATGTTTGGGAACATGCTTACTACTTAAAATACCAAAATCGCCGTGCCGATTATATTGGTGCATTTTGGAATGTCATCAACTGGGACAAAGTCGCAGAATTATACGCAGTAGCAAAAAAATAATCATCGCAAATTAATCTACAAAATGACGCTTAATGCGTCATTTTTGTTTTTGAGCACTGCTTAATCCCCACTTTTACTTAAATGACACAAGTAAAATAATTGCTAAGTTATACTTAAATCCGTTACAATATACGATTAGTTAAAAATTTAAAATCTAACCAAACATGTTTGAAATTAATCCTATCAAATTGAAAATAGCCGAAATTACCGAACGCACGAATGTCATTCGGGGGTATCTTTGACTATGATCTCAAGAAAGAGCGTCTTGAGGAAGTCAATGCCGAATTAGAACAATCAGAAGTTTGGACCGATCCAGAAAAAGCTCAAGCGTTAGGTAAAGAACGCGTTACGCTTGAAGAGATCATCAATACCATCGACGCTTTAGACCAAGGTCTAGATGACGTTGAAGGTCTACTTGAACTTGCCATAGAAGCAGAAGATCAAGATACTTTTGACGAGGCCAATCAAGAATTAGAACAACTAGAAAAAAAACTAGCCGCTCTTGAATTCCGCCGCATGTTCTCCGGTGATTATGATAGTGCAGACTGTTATTTAGATATTCAATCAGGCTCAGGCGGCACTGAAGCACAAGATTGGGCTGAGATGCTACTTAGAATGTATTTACGTTGGGCTGAATCGAAAGGGTTTAGCACCGAAGTAATGGAAGTTTCAGACGGTGATGTGGCTGGTATAAAATCCGCCACAATTAAGGTTTCTGGCGATTATGCTTACGGTTGGTTACGCACTGAAACCGGTGTTCACCGCCTAGTACGTAAAAGTCCGTTTGATTCAGGTAACCGTCGGCATACCTCATTTGCATCAGTATTTGTCTACCCGGAAATTGATGATAATATTGATATCGATATTAATCCTGCTGATCTACGCATCGATGTTTATCGCGCATCGGGAGCCGGTGGTCAGCATGTTAATAAAACCGAATCTGCTGTACGTATTACCCATGTGCCAACGGGAATTGTGACGCAATGTCAAAATAACCGTTCGCAACATAGTAATAAAGATCAGGCGATGAAACAGTTAAAAGCAAAACTGTACGAGCTTGAAATGCAGAAGAAAAATGCCGAAAAACAACAAATGGAAGAAAACAAATCCGACATTGGTTGGGGCAGCCAAATTCGTTCGTATGTACTTGATGATTCACGAATCAAGGATTTACGCACTGGCGTTGAAACACGCAATACCCAAGCCGTTTTAGACGGTGATTTAGATCAATTTATTGAAGAAAGCTTAAAAGCCGGTTTATAACCGGTAAAAAATAAAAGGTAAAATTATGTCAACACAGCAAGAGCAACAAAACCATATTGAAGAGTTAAATAACGAGCTTACAATACGTCGTGAAAAGCTAGCTGCAATTCGCGAACAAGGCATTGCTTTCCCGAATGATTTCCGTCGTGACGCCATTTCAAGCGATCTTCATAAATTGTATGATGATAAAACTAACGAAGAGTTAATTGAAAATAAAATTATCGTAACCGTTGCAGGTCGAATGATGATGCGCCGGATTATGGGGAAAGCTTCATTTGTATCATTGCAAGATGTCACTGGGCAAATCCAACTTTATGTCACGCGTGATGATCTACCAGAAAATTACTACAATGAACAATTTAAAAAATGGGATCTTGGTGACATTGTTGGCGCTAAAGGTTACTTATTTAAAACCAAAACCGGTGAGCTATCCATTCATTGTGAAGAAATCCGCCTGCTTACTAAAGCATTACGCCCATTACCAGATAAATTCCACGGCTTAGCTGACCAAGAAATGCGTTATCGTCAACGTTACCTTGATTTAATTACTAATCAACAATCACGCGATACCTTTATTGCTCGCTCAAAAGTGGTAACTGAAATTCGTAACTTCATGTTAGAAAACCACTTTATGGAAGTCGAAACACCAATGATGCAAGTTATCCCTGGTGGGGCATCAGCTAAACCATTTATCACTCATCACAATGCGCTTGATCTAGATATGTACTTACGTATTGCACCAGAACTTTACTTAAAACGTTTAGTTGTTGGTGGATTTGAACGTGTTTTTGAAATCAACCGGAATTTCCGAAACGAAGGCGTATCGCCAAGACATAACCCAGAATTCACAATGATGGAAATGTACATGGCTTATGCCGATTATAAAGATTTGATCGTATTAACCGAAGCATTATTCCGCCGCTTAGCTATTGCCGTAACAGGAAATCCAGTAGTGCAATATGGCGAACACAGTTTTGACTTTGGTAAGCCTTTTATCAAAATGACTATGCGCGAAGCGATCTGCCATTATCGCCCTGAAACCAATAACGCCGATTTAGATGATTTTGATAAAGCGTGTGCAATTGCAAAATCAGTCGGTATCAAAGTTGAAAAAGGCTGGGGACTTGGTCGAGTAGTAACCGAAATTTTTGAAGAAGTTGCTGAAGCAAATCTTATCCAACCAACGTTTATTACCGAATATCCAGCGGAAGTATCACCACTTGCGCGTCGTAATGACGAAAACCCATTTGTCACAGATCGCTTTGAATTCTTCATCGGTGGTCGAGAAATTGGAAATGGGTTCTCAGAACTTAATGATGCCGAAGATCAGGCGCAACGTTTTGCCGATCAGGTATCGCAAAAAGATGCTGGTGATGACGAAGCAATGTTCTATGATGAAGATTACATCACTGCATTAGAACATGGCTTACCACCAACAGCAGGACTCGGAATTGGGATTGACCGAACCGTGATGTTATTTACCAATAGTCACACTATTCGTGATGTGATTTTATTCCCGACGATGCGACCAGTTAAATAGTCATTACTAATTTAATAAAACTCACTTATTTTTTAAATAAGTGAGTTTTTTAGTTTCACAAACCTCATTGCGCAACTTTCTTAAAATCCATTCAACGCTTAACACTACCACGCAATGACGTTTATGCCAGCATATATAGATTATGATGTTATTAGTAATAAATAATCATTAACTCCAATTGGTAAGTTAACATATGGATAGGAGAGTTTTTAGCAAAGTTGTTACTTACTGGCTAAATTAAGAAACTAGATATTGAATGACAAAAAACAGCATTGCGCAACTTTCTTAAAATCCATTCAACGCTTAACACTACCACGCAATGACGTTTATGCCAGCATATATAGATTATGATGTTATTAGTAATAAATAATCATTAACTCTAATTGGTAAATTAACATATGGATAGGAGAGTTTTTAGCAAAGTTGTTACTTATTGGCTAAATTAAGAAACTAGATATTGAACGATAAAAACGGCGTTTCTCAATTTTTTGCTATAAAAAAATTGCCTCAAAATAAACCTGAGTAGTTGGGGCTGGTGGTTGAGGCTAGGCTATAAATCACTTTTTATTATCCTTTTGGTCAGTTTGGTTGACTCTATGAGTCAACCATGTCTCTAGCAAACTTACTCTATTTTCTTGTCTATGTTGCTTAAACCTAACAATTAAGAACTAAGAAATAATTCCTAAGGATAGACACAAAGTCCATACGCAGGGAAATCATAATTGGATGTGTCAATAGAACCCCAAGGGTACACTCTATAACACTCCGACCGAGAACCCGGCTTATAACGATCCATATAATAATCGACCTCATCGTATTCGTCGTTACCATAGTGGGCATTTGGATAATGGTACATAAGGCCCCACTCTGAAAATAGTCCTGCGCCAATATTACGCTGTAAACTATAATTTTGTGAGGAAGGTAAAGCGCCTAAATTTATACCATTTTCCTCATAGTACGCGTTAGTTACATCATTTACCAACACCATACGGTATCCTATGCTATTACACCATGATTTAATTGAAGAACACTTAGCTTTTGCATCATATTCATCACCTTTAGTGATAAACCACTTCTTTAACTGGAAACCATACTTAACCACAGCATTGCCTTTGCTGTCTTTACCGACTAACTCGAAAGTTTGTGGTAATACTGGTTTAGGTAGATAACCCGGATTATCCGAAACCCATTGCGATGGTGTAGCTACCGGACCTGTTAACGTAACACGAACACTTTCTTTTGTTGAATTGGTCATAGTCGCAGTTATACCACTATGAGTAACTGGATCCCAAGAAAGAGCCTCTTTATTACCGGATATAATTAGGTCAAAGTATAAATTATTACTACCTGTAGTTGGAAAATTTAGGCCATATGATGAAGGATTATAAGACTGCGTCAGAAAACCGTAATCACGACTCCAAATGGAAGGAGGGCCAGCATATTCAGCTTCCCAACGATCGCTATCACCAGGCTTTAAAATTGGTTTAGCATAGCACACAGATGGTGGTACATCAGGGCTAACAACATATTGCACACGTAAATAATCCTTAAAACTATCACTTTTTGGAACACCATAACGTGTTTCTAATGTAACATCAGATATGATTAATTCTATATTATAAGGTGCTTTACAAATGTTAAGGACTTCATTACGTTGAACACCATTCCCATACCAATCACTTATATACAAATCTAATAAACCGTTAGCTGTAGCATCTCCATCATCATCCCCCCAATAATTATAAGGTGGGTTGATAAGTGTATTCATATCAATTTGGTATTCACCATACGCTTCAGGTTCGAATTGCTCAGCATCAATTGGCATTGTCATTGCAATATCGGCAAAACTATCACCTCCCGGTACCAAAATAGGGTTGAACTCATCATAATCTAAACTGTTAGAGGCGTTAAATTTTTTGCCATTCGAAAGGGTTATCTCAAGCAGATCTTCGAGGTTAGTCAAACGTGTGCGCCCCCCATCAATGGTAAAATAAGGCGCATTACCCTAGATAACATTCACAGTTTCAGCGGTTAACGCCTGACTAGAATAGGATGTCATCATTAGAGACAGGCCGAACGATAGTACTACAAGCATCGGTCGGGATAAAGAAGAGCGATGCAAGGATTGTAATAAATTTCGCAGAATTGCGTTCACTCTTGATAAAAAACATACCAAGCTAAAAGATGATCGTTGAAAGCTTAACTTTGACGAAGTTAAATTATAGATTGATATATCGGCTTTTTGAAAATTACAATGCATTTCGACATCCTGTCAAATAGGTTAATAGGTTAATAACTTATTTAAATTTTATATATTGATTAAGTTTTACTCGCAAATGCTAGATGATGTAAAAAATAGAGTGACTGAAAAAACATGAGGCAATATTTTTATGTTAAAAAAAGACCTCGGGGAGCGTAATATCGACGAATTTAAATTGTAGGCTACTCTTACGGCCTGTTGCAAATTATGGTACATCTTGACTTCCTGTCAAATTAAATTTTGATTTATACAAAATTTAAAATAAATTATGTTTATTTTTTATGTATTTACCTCTTAGTGGTATAAAAAGTATAGTGATTGAAAAAACACGATGCAATATTTTTGTTATTTTTAATTGTTAAATTTTGTAAAGGCAATAAAACAGGATCTAAACATCGATCGTCAAGTGCCGATTCTAATTACGAAAACCTCCAGTTACTTATCGTTAAAAAACAAACTATTTTGATGAAAAGAAATATTGTGTTAGAGGTTGCAATTAGTAGTTATCATTGGAAATCATAGCTGTTTTTTTAGGTGTTTCATTTTACTTTTTTGTTTCAATAAAGTTTTAATCATTTAATATATAGAATAACATTAAATTTTCCTTAATTAGCTCGCTCCGAAAAAAACATCGCGCAACTTTTTTTAAATCCATTCAACACTTAAAGTTATTACTCACTTAACTTTATGCCACAAAACACTAATTATGATGTTATTGATAAAAAATACGCATTAAATCCTATACCTAAATAAGCATATTGATAGGAGAGTTGTTAGCAAAATTGTTACTTGAAGACTAAATTAAGAAACTAAAGATTGAATGGCAAAAACAGCATTGTGCAACTTTCTTAAAATCTATTCAACGCATAAAGTTATTACTCACTTAACTTTATGCCACAAGACACTAATTATGATGTTATTGATAATAAATACACATTAAGTCCAATTAATAAAACAACATATTGATAAGAAACTTTTTATTAAAGTTGTTACTTACTGGCTAAAATTTGTTATTGCTAAACTAGATATTGAACGACAAAAACGGCATCGCGCAACTTTTTTGAGAAACGTCATCAACACTTTTAGCCGTTAATCAATTTAATGATTAACGGCCACTTGACTTGATTAG
Source organism: Gilliamella sp. LMG 34359 (assembly GCF_984569085.1). Taxonomy (NCBI): domain Bacteria; kingdom Pseudomonadati; phylum Pseudomonadota; class Gammaproteobacteria; order Orbales; family Orbaceae; genus Gilliamella; species Gilliamella sp. LMG 34359. The sequence goes on from NZ_OZ474906.1 coordinate 258,484, forward strand.
TCAGCTAATTTGGTTTTATGAGGTAAGATTAAATTTAACACAATCGCTAAAATTCCACATAAGCTTATACCTTGCAGTGCATAAGATCCAAAGTCAAAAATCATGCCACCAATACCAAATACTAGTACTAACGAGACAATACACATATTACGTGATACGGAAAGATCGACTTTGTGTTTGACTAAAATGTTAATGCCAACTGATGCAATGGAACCAAATAGTAAAACCATGATTCCCCCCATCACTACTGTAGGAATCGAACTTAAAAAGGCACCAATTTTACCTATGAAAGACATTAAGATTGCCCAGATTGCTGCCCATGTCATTACTTGTGTTTTGAAATTACGCGTTAAAGTTACCGCACCAATTACTTCAGCATAAGTTATACAAGGAGGTCCCCCTAAAAATCCAGCCGTGCTTGTAGCTAGGCCATCGCCCAATAATGTTCGTTGTAAACCTGGGTCGCGAGTATAATCTTTACCGGTTACTGAGCCAATTGCCATAATGTCACCTACATGCTCGATGGTTGGCGCAATAACAATGGGTATCATATATAAAATAGCTTGCCATTGAAATTCAGGGAAGGTGAAATCGGGTGTTTTAAACCATGGTGCGTCAATTACCGGTTGAAAATTAACAATACCAAAAACACAAGAAAGCGCGTATCCAACCACAATACCGGCAATAATCGGTACCAATCTAAAAAAACCTTTTGCCCAGATAGCGACAATTAATGTCGTTAGTAAAGAGCCCATTGAGATAATAATAAGTTGGTAATTTTCGGCTTGAAGTCCACTGTTTTTACCCATGGCCATCCCAACAGCAACGGGCGCTAGTGATAATCCGATTACCATGATAATTGGTCCAGTGACTACCGGAGGTAAGATCCGGTCAATGACATTGTTACCATTAATTTTTACTAAAAAAGCAAAAAACATAAATACTAAGCCAGCTGCCACTAATCCACCTAAGGTTGCTGGTATTCCCCATTGCGCTACCCCAAAAGATATTGGAGCAATAAAAGCAAAAGAAGAAGCTAAAAATACCGGTACTTTTCCTTTAGTGGTGAGTTGAAATAGTAAAGTTCCCACCCCTGCGGTAAATAGTGCTACGTTTGGGTTTAATCCTGTTAGAAGTGGTACTAAAACTAAAGCGCCAAATGCGACAAATAGCATTTGTGCGCCGGTGAAAACATCTTGCCAAGATGGCTTTAATTGCGAAATATCTTTTTGTATCTCGTCATTGGTGTTTTTAGCCACGTTATCCTCTCTTATTGAACTTCATGTTTAATATAATTTCATTGTTAACTAACAGACATAAAAAAACCGGATAAACCGGTCTAAAATTTGAGATTTTATTTAGTGCCAAATATCTTGTCACCTGCATCGCCAAGTCCGGGCAAGATGTATCCTTTATCGTTTAATCGTTCATCGATTGATGCAGTATAAAGTTCAACATCTGGGTGAGCTTGTTCTAATACTTTAATACCTTCTGGCGCAGCCACTAAAACCAGTACTTTGATATTTTTACAACCAGCTTTTTTAAGCAGATCAATAGTAGCCACCATAGAGCCACCAGTAGCAAGCATTGGATCTACCACTAAAGCCATACGTTCTTCAATATCAGAAGTGAGTTTTTGGAAATAAGGAACAGGTTCGAGAGTTTCTTCGTTACGATAAAAACCAACAACACTAATTCTTGCACTCGGTATATGTTCTAAGACACCATCCATCATACCTAAACCAGCACGTAAAATAGGAACAACGGTAATTTTTTTCCCTTTGATGCGTTCGACTTCAACTGGTCCACACCAACCTTCAATCGTCACTTTTTCAGTCGGTAAGTCAGCTGTTGCTTCATAAGTCAGTAAACTGCCAACTTCACTGGCAAGGTCTCGGAAATCTTTTGTGCTAATGTCATGTTCACGCATTAAGCCAATTTTATGGCGAACTAGAGGGTGTTTTACTTCAACAATTTTCATTGGGGGGCCTCAGTGTTATTCTTTGATGATCTAATTAGTAGGTATAAATAACCACTGAGAGGTAATTATAGCAGAGATATCAAATCATGAAAACCAGAAATCCCAACAAAGCAGATCGTTAATCTAGACTTTTAAAAAAAGTCTTTATTTTTTATAAACTTTCACCCTCTAGATATGCAACAGGTAAGTCGATTACCTTTTGATCTATCTTTTCACCATTGATGCGTTTTAGGAGTAATTCGGCAGCAATGTTACCCATTTCTATTCTTGGCGTTTGTATGGAGGCTAATTTCGGATTCATATATTGGCCAATTTTGTGTCCATGGAATCCAACTATAGCTATCTGCTTAGGTATTTCAATACCAATACGTTGACATTCAAGTAATACGCCTATAGCTAAATCATCATTGGTACTAAAAATACCATCAACGCTTGGATTTTCTTCTAGAACTTGGTGTAAAAATCTTGCACCTAATTCATAGGATGAAGCTTCTTTTGTCGCTAATGTTTTTGGCGTTAATCCCGCCTCTTGCATAGCTTTTTCATAACCTTGCTGACGAATAATGCTTCGCTGATCTTGTCTGGCACTAAAGTAGACAATATTACGTCGCCCTTTATCTATCATGTGATGAATCATATTTTTGGTGACGGTGAAATTGTCAAAGCCAACAGCCATATCAATACAAGGTGAGACACTGTCCATAATTTCAACTACCGGTACGCCTGAAATTTCGATCATTTTAAGTGTGGCGGGATTATGTATTCTTTCGGTCAAAATTAGTCCATCAATATTGTAAGACAGTAATGAGCGAACCCGTAACTCTTCTTTATCGGCGCTGTATCCGGTATGCGTGATCATGGTTTGGTACCCTTTTACATCCGTGACCATTTCGATACCTTTTAAAATGTCGGCAAAAACTTGGTTGGTTAACGAGGGTAACACCACCCCAATAGCATAACTTTTAGCATTGGATAACATGTCTGGGGCTTTGTTAGGGATATAACCCAGTTTATCGATAGCCGATGAAATTTTTAATCGTAGTGCTTCCGATACAAGATTGGGATCTCGTAAAAAGCGACTTACTGTCATTTTGCTGATACCAAGTAAATTGGCGATTTCTTGTAAGCCTGGTCGACGTTTTTTATTCATTGCTTATTTTCCGGTAATCTTGGTTGCCAATCAATTGGCGTTTTACCATGTTGTAAAATAAAATTATTCGCTTTTGAGAAGTGTTTACATCCAAAAAATCCTCGATGAGCAGACAGTGGCGAAGGATGTACAGCGGTTAACACATGGTGTTTTTGACGATCAATAAATTGACCTTTTTTTTGCGCCGGAGAGCCCCAAAGTAAAAACACGACACCTTGCAAATGTTTATCGATCGCTTCAATAACATGATCAGTAAAGGTTTCCCAACCTAATTTGGCATGAGAATGAGCTTGTCCGGCCTCAACAGTTAAAACATTATTTAACAGTAATACCCCTTGGGTTGCCCAGTAACCTAAGTAACCATGATTTGGAATAGTAAAACCTTCAATATCGGTTGACAGCTCTTTATAGATGTTTAGTAATGATGGAGGCGGTTTAATTCCCGGTAAAACAGAGAAGGATAAACCATGAGCCTGATTTGGACCATGATAAGGATCTTGCCCTAAGATCACCACTTTGATGTTATTAAATGCAGTAAAACGAAAAGCATTAAACACATCGTGCTGAGGTGGATAAATAGTTTTACCTTCAGCACGTTGTGTGGCTACAAACTGCATTATATGTTGAAAATAGGGTTTCTCTTTTTCAGAGCCAATAACATCATTCCAGGTTAATTGATTACTCATAGTTTACCTTTACTATTATTTTATCTAACATTGAGATGATAATAATTATACCTAAAAATAATAATAAACCTAATGCTAATCAATGTTGAACCATGTTAAATAAAGACTCTTAAATATTCAGTTAAACATAAAATCGCCATAGATTGACCATATGGCATCGATGTTAACGGAATATTTTTATAATATTCTAAATTGCTACCCATTGCCGTTCCAAATGAAACATTTAACAGTGTTCCGTTATCGTCAATATTTGTCATTACACCTTTAATTGCTTTTTCTGCCATTAATGCATAATCTGCCGAGATATAACGTTTTCTTATTGATTTTAAAATACCATAGGCAAAGCCAGCGGTTGCCGATGTTTCTAAGTAAGAATCGGGATCATCTATAATGGTGTGCCATAATCCACTTTGATCTTGATATTTAGCAAGCGCTTCTATTTGCGCATTGAGTACTTCAATAAGTAATTTTCTAAAAGGATCATGTTGATCAAGATCAAGTAATTCAATAAATTCGGGAATGACAATTGTCAACCAACTATTTCCCCTTGCCCATCTTGCTTTAGCAAAATTATGGTTACCTTCAAATGTCCATCCATGAAACCAAAGCCCGGTTTGGCGATCCATTAAATATTGGATATGAATCAGTATTTGATAAATTGCTTCTTGTATATATTCAGGCTTATTAAGCAATTTACCAATCTTGGCGATAGATAATACACTCATCATGAGAGTATCATCCCAAAGTTGTTGGTGATTTTCATTGTTATAAACGATGTGTTGTAAGCCACCAAATTTGGTTCTTGGCATCTCATACATTACCCAATCAGCCCAACGCTCCAAATAAGGTAGGAAAACCGGGTTTTTGGTTTCTTCATACCGATAGGCTAAAGTTAAAAGTGGGCAAACGGTATTAACATTTTTGGTTGGTGTCCCTTCTGATAAACGCTGTATAAACCAATCGTCTATAATGTCGAGAGTCGGTTTATCACCGGTTTGTTGATAAAATTGATACATACCATAAAGTCCAATGCCATGAGTCCATTCCCAGCCATTCCACCCTTTGGTATCAATTACCCGCCCGTCATCTAATCGTAGTAGAAATTCACCGGTTTCATCTTTAATATTAATGAGATTATTAACAATTTTGTGAATCAGTTGTTTCAATTCAGAACGCGAAATTATATATTCTGGTTGGCAAAGTAATTTGCTATGTTTTACAGGAAATATCTGCATTTTTTACCTCTACTAAACATTAAAAACGAATTTATTTATTTTTATAACCTATATTATTATTTCCCCATAGTTGGGAAACCGGCATACCGGTTAACATTTCAACAACAGGTTTACCCTCATCACTAATTCGTTTTTCAGAACTAGAACCAATACCTTTTATATTATTAATTTCATTGATTAGAATTTTGTGAGTAGTTAAATTTAATTTAAATTTTAATGAAATTAAAAATCCTAATGAGAGCACAAAGATTGTTCCAATCACTAATAAAAATAAGATGGTTAGTGAAACTTGTTCAGGTTGTTGATTTTGACCACTAACAAAACCAGACCATTGTAAACACACACCAATCAACATTACCGCACCAGCTTGTGAAGCTTTACGAGTGAAGGTCATTACGCCAGCAAAAATACCTTCGCGACGTTTGCCAGTAATAATTTCATCAACATCGGAAATATAGGTATAGATATTCCAAGGAACGTAATTGATACCGCCTCGACCTAGGCCGGCAATGGCTGAGATAGTAACGAGTAAGGTATGAACGTGACTTAAGTTGTAATACCAAATGACGCCATACGAAAGGCAGCTTATACCGAAGATTGTGACCACAGCCCGGTAGGCTGGTGCGGGGCCATATTTGATGCATAATGGCATCATGCATAGTACAGCAACGAATTGTGTGATAGACATTGTTCCAATTAGCATTGAAGCCACGGTTGGTTCTTGTAATAGAACAAAAATTACATAATAGGTAAATACCGCATTAAAAACATCCTGAGCAATATATCCGCCCAAATACATACCTAAATGCTGTCTAAAGATTTTTATTTTGAACGTGGATAATAGTTCGATGACTAAATGGCGGATACTTTCTTTAAATGGTAATGAAGCAGCCAGTTGTTCGGCAAGTAATGCTTCGTTTGATTTAAGCTCATTTGGTCTTTCCCAAGTAAATAGGTATACCATGCAAAGAGCAAATGAACATAAGATTGAGAACACTAAGCTGGCATAAAAAAATGATATTGCGTTATCTTTTCCAAAATAGTTGAGCAAAATTCCCGGTAAGAATCCAGCTAATATTGCCGACAATTGTGCCATTGAAATTCTGGCACCAGAGAATTTGGTTTTTTGCTTAAAATCGTCGGTCATTTCAGGGACTAAGGTTTCGTAAGGAACAAGCACCATGGTGTATACCATGTCGAAGAAAAGATAGGTGATTAAGTAGTAGAGATAATTCATACCGGGCGCCCACATTACGCTATAGCTGAATATGAGAGGAATACCAAGCAATATGAAGAATTTACGACGTCCAAAACGTTTTCCTAATCGAGTTCGACCAAAGTTATCGGTTAAATAACCCATCAATGGACTAATCACCGCATCAAGAACCCTTGCGGCCGCGAAAATAAATGTGGCTTCAATTGGCGTTAGTCCACAAAAATTGGTATAAAAATACAATAACCATACAGCCGTCAATGCTGTTGTACCGGCACCTAAAAAATCACCCGCGCCATAGGCTAAGTAATTTTTTAATCCTATCACTCTCTTTTTCATATTTTCCCCACTCATTTTTTCCTTATTCCAAAAGATAAATAACTCCTTTAAGTACTGTGACTAGTCTATGGTGGGAACTTTCCTGAAACTTTAATATACCTGCCTACTTTCTATAAAAATGGCAAAATTTTGAAAGTCGATGTGATTTTGTTCACATATATTTTATTTTTATGAAATAAATTCTATTTTCAAAAAAAATTTATGAAACAATGATTCAAATTTCAACTGTTATTGTGAGTACTTATGATGAATGTCCCAAAAGTAGCCATTTTGTTAGCTGAAGGTTTTGAAGAGGCCGAAGCCATTATTATTTATGACGCACTTTGCCGAGTGAAAATAGATGTCGATCTATTAGCCTGCCAAGATGATATTAAGGTAAAGAGCTACCACGGTATTGAGATGAGAGCACATGCGTTACTTAAGAATAAACCAAACACACTTTATGATGCAGTGATTCTACCGGGTGGACCTGATGGTACGGTTAATTTGGGTAATAATGCCGATGTGATTGAGTTCATTAAACGCCATGATAAAGAATATAAGTGGATTTGCCCAATATGTTCAGCAGCAGCAAAAGTTTTAAGTAAGAATAATTTATTAAATGGTCGAAAATATGTCTGCTCTGGTGATTTATATAAAAACGTAGCAGACGGTATTTTTGTTGATCAGGATGTTGTCTGTGATGCCAATCTTTTTAGTGGTAAAGGATTAGGCATGGCATTTAAATTTGCTTTTACACTCGCAGAATTATTGAAATTAGATAAAAACGAGATTCGCTTTCAAGCCGATCATATTTATGTCAATTACTGAACCACTGATAATTCATAACGTTATTGGAATATTTTTATTTATATCGACAAGATCCTAAAAAGCTAATCAACGGTAAAACTTATTAGATTAATAGTTTTTTTTGACTTTAATCAAATATTCAAAGTGCTATATTAAGCTTAAATAGTTTAGGACAATAAGGTCCCAATCCATTAGGAGGATTTAAAAATGATTACAGGCATCCAAATTACTAAAGCTGACAACCAAGCACTACTTAACTCATTTTGGTTATTAGATGATTCAACAAAAGAGGCACGTTGCGTCGCTGCTAAATCAGTTTATAAAGAAGATCAAGTTGTACCAACAGCAGAACTTGGTCAAATCGAATATCGTGAAATTCCATTAGATATTGCTCCAACAATTAAAGTTGAAGGTGGTCAACATCTAAATGTAAACGTACTTCGTCGTGAAACTTTAGAAGATGCAGTACAACATCCAGAAAAATATCCACAATTAACTATTCGTGTTTCTGGTTATGCGGTACGTTTTAACTCACTAACAGCTGAACAACAACGCGACGTTATTGCTCGTACTTTCACAACTAAAATGTAATTTACATATTTTAAATATTTACGTAGTATAAGTTAGATTAACCCAGTAATTATACTGGGTTAATTTTTTTAATAGCGATAATTTTGTTCTTTTTCTCTTTCACTTTAACTTTCACTTTCGGTTATTTTCAACGCGTTATTTAAATATCCTTCAATTCAACCGGATGCTGAATAAAAAGTTTATCTATCAGCAATATTGCATTTAATTATTTCTTTAAATTTCTGGTTCATAAATATAATTTTTTAAAATCCCGCTTAGCGAACAATTTCCAATGTGATTTACATATTAAGTTAACATTTTTACAAGCATAGAGGCATTCTTAAAATTTTTAGCCTGTTCAAAACAGCCCACACACGATGGGCTGTTGCTTTATTCAGCCCGTTGTTTACCAACGAAAATATATGCCATGATGAAAGAGGAGCAAATTGATATTAATACGCCCAATATTGCGAAGATAAAGTAAGGACCAATATAAGCAGGTAAACTAAAGATACTCGATAGAATATAGCCATATAACCTTACCCCAAATAATGCAATGAAGGCTGAGGCAATCGCACTACCGGCAGTTGCAGCGATAAAAGCTTTTTTATACTTAGTTAATACTCCGAATAGTGCTGGCTCGGTGATACCTAATAATGCGGATACCGCGGCAGAAACAATCACTGTTTTTTCTTGTTTATTTTTCGCCTTAAAATACATAGCAGCAGTCGCTCCGGCAATTGCCATATTCGCCATAAACATCATCGGCATCAACATATCATAGCCTAATTCAGCAAAATTCTGCAGCGCTATCGGTGTCATCGCATGATGCATCCCGGTTAAAATAGCGACTGGTCGAATCGCGCCAACAATAGCGCCAGCAAATACGGCAGAAACATCAAATAATGAACGGATAAACAGCGCTAATAGTTTACCTAAATAGATACCTATAGGACCAATTACGCTAAGAGCCAATAAACCAGCAATAAATAAAGTTACCGTTGGTGTGAAAACTGTTTTTAGTACATTAGGCATAATTTTATCAACAAATCGATAGATATAACTTAATGCCAGAACCGAGAAGATAATAGGAATAACACTACCAGCATAGCTAAAAATCGATATTGGTATCATATCCAAAAAATAATAAAAACTGGCAGCATCAGGATTAGTTGCTAACAATTTTGCCGCATCAATTAAAGTTGGATACATCAAACACGCGGCGATAGCTGCGGCTAAATACTCATTAGTTTTAAATATTTTTGCTGCCGAAACCGCCAAAAAGAACGGTAAAAAGTAAAACACACCACTGGCGATTAAATCAATAATAATAACGGTATCACTGGTTTTAGGAACCACTTTTAACGCAATTAGGCCAGCAAGTAACCCTTTAATCATCCCTGCTCCAGCGATTGCCGGTACAATAGGACCAAAAACACCAGAGACAGTATCCATAAACAAAGAAACAATGCCTTTATGTTGTTTAACTGATTGTTTAACTGATTGTTTAACGGATTGTTTAGCTTGATCATTTACTGGTGTTTGTAATCCTATTTCATCAGCCAAAATGTCAAAATAAGCTTTAACTTGAGTGCCTACTACAATTTGGCATTGATCACTTTGAAATTGCGCAGCAATTACCCCAGAAATTTGTTTAATTTCATCCCAATTAACCTTGGTTTGATCTACTAAATCAAATCGTAAACGTGTCATACAATGCCAAGCATTTTTAATGTTTTCCTTACCGCCAATATTAGCAATAATTTTTTGAATACTTTCTTGTTTACTCATTAGAACCTCAATCGTCCTTAGAATTGGTTTATCTAAAATAATAGAAACTTTAAATTACCAATACAAGAATGAAAAATTTGATCTAGATCACAAAAAAAGCGGTTTTGACACTGAAATTTACTTTATTTTCCAATTGGTATGCTTTTTCTCAACAATTTTTATTTAAATTTGAACCAATAATTTTTCACCAATATTTTGCGCTTTACAGATGTGGAAAATATCGGTAATTATATAAAAAGAAAAAGTTTTAAAGAGGATACTAACCCTATGTTACCAACCCATATCACTGACATTGAATGTATCATTACTAAACCAGATAGACATAATCTTGTTAGCGTAATTATTTATACGGATAAAGAGGTAATCGGTTATGGCTGTGCAACTTTTCAACAGCGACCATTAGCCGTAAAAACCATTGTTGATGAATATTTAAAACCATTGCTCATTGGCCGAGATGCCAATCATATTGAAGATATTTGGCAGATGTTAATGGTTAATGCTTATTGGCGTAATGGGCCAATCATTAATAATGCTATTGCTGGTATTGATATGGCATTGTGGGATATCAAAGCTAAACTAGCGAATATGCCTCTTTATCAATTATTTGGTGGTAAATCAAAAGATGCGATAGAAGTGTATACCCATGCAACCGGTGAAACACTTTCAGAACTTTTTAAACAAGTTGACCAATGTATCAGCCAAGGTTATCGCCATATTCGTTGTCAATTAGGGTTTTACGGTGGCAAACCAGATGAATTGCATAGTCCACAACAGTCAAGTTGTGGGGCTTACTTTGATCAAGATCAGTATATGCAAAATACTTTAGAGATGTTTAAAAAGTTACGAGAAAAGTATGGCTATAAAATCCATTTTTTGCATGATGTACATGAAAGATTATTTCCTAATCAAGCCGTCGCTTTTGCAAAACAAGTTGAACAATATCAGCCCTATTTTATTGAGGATATTTTACCACCGAATCAAAACCAATGGTTGGATCAAATTCGTAGCCAAACTTCAGTTGCTTTGGCAACCGGTGAACTATTCAATAATCCATTAGAGTGGCAAGATCTGATTATTCAACGTAAAATTGATTTTATTCGTTGTCATGTTTCACAAATTGGCGGAATCACACCTGCTTTAAAATTAGCCGCATTTTGCCAACCATTTGGGGTAAGAGTTGCCTGGCATTGTCCACCAGATATGACACCAATTGCTGCAGCGGTAAATACTCATCTAAATATTCATTTGCATAATGCGGCAATTCAAGAATATATTCCTTATTCGACAAATACACAGGCAGTATTTCCAGGTATTATTGCCGCCAAGCAAGGCTATTTATATCCAATCGAGAAAGTAGGTATTGGTGTTACACTTAATAAAGCTGAGGCAAGTAAATATCCAGTGGTTTATCGACCACATGAATGGACTCAAAGCCGCTTACCTAATGGGGTCATACATACGCCATAAATCAGGTTTAATGAAAGTTTTTTAAACTAGTTTACACCAAGTTGATGGGTAAATTTACTTTTTATCATCAACTAATCTTAATTCAAAATTAGGTTTATTAAATGGTGTGATATAGGTACAAGTATAGTGAATATCAATAATTTCACTAATGGCATAAATTGCACCATTATTTAAAAAACAGCGATTGATAATTTTCATTGCAGGCATGCCTTTTTTGCATTTGAGTAATTCTGATTCCTGACGATTAATGGCAACAGCTTGATATTGCGTCAAATAATGGGATATTTCATAACCTTTACTTAATACATATTGTTGGATAGAGCTTTCAATGTTTTTTTGTTTTAGATCTGGAAAATATCGACAAGGTAACTTAGAAATCTCAATTTGGGTACCACGACCATCAACAAAACGAATACGATGAAACTCCCAAATATAATCATCGTCAATTAGATTAAAGGTCTGTTTCTCTTCTAACTGTGCATGTCTTTTACGAAATAAAATAAGTTTAGAGTTAATTTGATCGTAATGTTTTTCCGTCAGCGAATTATAAATTAATGGATTATTTTTAGCTTGTTGATTAATAAAAGCACCCGAACCTTTTTGAACCGAAATAATACCGATTTGCAGCAATTTTTCTAGTGCTTTACGTATTGTATGACGAGAGACGCCATAACTTTCTGCAAGCTCTCGTTCGGCAGGCAATTTTTGATTAGCAAAACTTAATTGCTGATAAATTCGCCCTAAAAGATCTTGAGCAATAAAATCTTTTTTCTTTATCTTCACAAGCTATTACCTTATAACTCACTCACCACAGAACAACAATATAATGTTACTGCTCATGCCTTTACGACTAAAATGTAAGTTTATACTTTTAATTAAATTTAATACAAAAAAGGATAATATTAAATATTATCCTTTTTTACATAACAGTAATAACTTTTTATATGGTTAAATAAATTTATATTACTAACTATGATTAATAGGCAGTTATGCTACTAGTTTTTCATTAGTTTAATACTTTTAGTAATTCAGATATATCAGCTCGTTCCATATAATTAGCATTAACATAAGCAAACTGAATCTTTTTATCCTGCCCAATTAAATAAGTTGCTGGTATTGGCAATGTATAACTATCATCATCATTAAAATCGAATAAATTAGCGCCTAAACTTTTATATAATTCTCGCATTTTTTCAGGTAATGTGAATACTAAACCAAATTGGTTAGCTATGTTGTTTTTAATATCTGATAGTATCGTTATCGACATCGATTTTTCTTTTTTTAACTGTCCACTAATTGAAGATTTCTGCGGTGAAATAGCAATGAAATGTGCATTTTTTTGCATCAATTTTAAGTTATTTTGAAAATGCTCCAATTCTTTTACACAAAACGGACACCAACTACCTCGAAAGAAACTAATGATTACCGGTTGAGTTTCCAGTAATTGGTATAAATTGATTTCTTCATTTTCAGTTGAGATTAATGAAAAGTCTGGTGCAATATCGCCACATCGTAAAGCATGACTTTCTAGTTTTTCACTTAGCATATCAGCTAGTGAGTTATCTAACATATTTAGTACATCGGGTGGTAATTGTGCTAATAGATCTTGTCTTAATATTTTTAAATCTTCAATTACTTTCATTTAATAATTTCCTTTTTTGATACATTTTCATGAATTTGGCTTAGTACTTTTCTGAATATAACAACATCACTATCAGATAAGTTATTAGTGATTTTTTCGATCCAAACACTGTGTTCGTTTAACGTTTCCGTTAATAAATCCATTCCTGTTGAGGTTAGACAAATGATTGAAATTCTTTTGTCATTTTCATCATTTCTCTTTGACACTAGCCCATCATTAATTAACGAGCTGGCAAGCGTGGTTGTCGAAGCTTTAGTTATTCCTAATAATTTGGCGATTTCTTGCAAAGATAATTCTTGATATTCTTTCAGTAAAACTAAAATAATTAATCTACTTTCTGAAAGATGATATTTATCAAGACGTTTAGCACACTCTATATCGATCAGATTAGCAACAGATAATAATGTAAAGCATGTTCTAATCTTTTCTAAATCAACCGTATTTTGTTTTTTCAAAATATTGCAAAAAGATAAATAGCGATTTTCGAGCTGCATGTATTATCCTCCAAATTAGTTAGCCCCCTTACTAATTAGATATATTAAAGACTATATGACTTAATGTCAAATTATGAATATTTAATAATAAAGGAAAAATTAAAGTTAACTGAAATGAAAAATATTAAGATATCAATAGAACAAAAAAATCGAGCCTTAATCATAAGGCTCGATTGTATAATCAATAACGAATGTTATCCAAAAAATTTCTTCACTTTATCAAGAAAGCTTTTTTCTTTCGGACTGTGTTTTGAGTTTTTATCGGATTTAAAACTGTCACCCAACTCTTTGAGTAACTCTTTTTGTTTGCCCGTTAAGTTTACTGGGGTTTCAACCACGACATGGCAATACAAATCACCTACTGTGCTACCACGTAATGATTTAATACCTTTTCCACGTAATCTAAACATCCTACCGGTTTGCGTTTCTGCCGGTATGGTTAAACTAACTTTACCATTTAGGGTTGGCACTTCAACTTCACCACCAAGGGATGCTAATACAATGTTAATTGGAATTTCACAATGTAAATTAGTACCATCTCGCTCAAAAATTGCATGTGGTTTTACTTGTACCTGAACATATAAATCACCCGCTGGTGCGCCATTAAGTCCTGCTTCACCCTCACCTGAAAGTCGAATACGGTTTCCTGTATCAACCCCGGCTGGAATAGTAACAGATAACGTTTTTGTTTTTTGGATTCGTCCTTCACCACGACATTTTTTACATGGGTTTTTAACGATTTTTCCACGACCGTGACAGGTTGGACACTCTTGCTGTACCGCAAAAAAGCCTTGCCGCATTTGGACGACACCAGCGCCATGACAAGTATCACAAGTTACCACATCAGATGATTTTTCAGTCCCTTGTCCATGACATACATCACAAGTTACCCAAGTTGGTACTTTGATCTCTTTAGTTACGCCACTTGCTGCTTCTTCTAGCGTTAAGGAGATATTGTATTGTAAGTCATTACCTCGTGACGCTGTTTGCCCTCGTCCTCGACCACCGCCGAAGAAATCACTGAAGATATCATCAAATGCCGAACCGCCACCAAAACCGCCAAAACCACCAAATCCTCCAGCACCAGCACCACCGTGTCCTTGTTCAAAAGCAGCGTGGCCATACTGATCATAAGCAGCTTTCTTTTGCGGATCGGTTAAGATTTCATAAGCTTCTTTGACTTCTTTAAATTTTGCTTCAGCTTCTGCTTTATTATCCTGATTTTTATCCGGATGATATTTCATGGCTAGGCGTTTGTAGGCTTTTTTTATCTCTGCTTCAGTGGCACTTTTACTTACGCCTAATGTTTCGTAATAATCTTTCTTCGCCATAATTAACCTTTACTTTAATCATTATATAAACAACTAAACGGGCTTGAGTTACCTCGCGCCCGTTTGATGTTTTACATGTTTAAAACTCGTTGCAATAACTCATTAAAAAACATATTAGTTAATGCTTATTTTTTCTCGTCATCAACTTCTTTGAAGTCGGCATCTACAACATCATCTTGCCCTGCAGCACTTCCGCTATTTGTTTGACCAGCAGATTGATCCGCTTGAGCTTGTTGTTGTGCTAACTCAAGTAATTTTTTTGACGCTTCCATTAATGCATTAATTTTAGCTTCAATCTCTGCTTTATCTTCACCACGGGCAGCATTTTCTAAATTACTTACTGCGCTTTCGATAGCGGTTTTATCATCAGCTGATAATTGATCGCCAGCTTCAGTCACTTGTTTACGAGTTGAGTGAACAAGGTGATCTGCTTGGTTACGAATTTGTGCTAATTCTTCAAACTTACGGTCAGCATCAGCATTTGCTTCTGCATCTCTTACCATTTTTTGGATCTCTTCTTCACTTAATCCTGAAGAAGCTTTAATGGTAATGTTTTGTTCACGACCAGTATTTTTATCTTTTGCAGATACATGCAAAATACCATCAGCGTCAATATCAAATGTTACTTCAATTTGTGGCATACCGCGTGGTGCAGGTTGAATACCATCTAGGGTAAATTGATCTAATGGTTTGTTATCACTTGCTCGTTTACGTTCACCTTGTAACACATGAATAGTTACCGCCGATTGATTATCTTCAGCTGTTGAGAACACTTGACTATGTTTAGTTGGGATAGTTGTGTTTTTCTCAATCAAGGTAGTCATGACACCACCCATGGTTTCGATACCTAATGATAATGGTGTTACGTCAAGTAATAATACGTCTTTAACATCACCACCTAATACACCACCTTGAACCGCAGCACCAACTGCAACTGCTTCGTCAGGGTTAACGTCTTTACGTGGCTCTTTGCCAAAGAAGTCAGCAACGGCTTTTTGTACCATTGGCATACGTGTTTGACCACCAACTAAGATGACATCTTTAATATCAGAAACAGAAAGACCTGCATCTTTTAATGCTGTTTTAACTGGTTCCATTGAACGTTTAACTAAATCTTCAACTAATGATTCAAGTTTTGCGCGAGTCACTTTGATATTTAAGTGTTTAGGTCCTGTTGCATCAGCAGTGATATAAGGTAAGTTAATATCAGTTTGTTGCGCTGATGATAATTCGATTTTCGCTTTTTCAGCCGCTTCTTTTAAACGTTGCATCGCAAGTGGATCATTTTTAAGATCGAAACCTTGTTCACGTTTAAATTCATCAACTAAGTAGTTAATTAAGCGTGAGTCAAAGTCTTCACCACCTAAGTGAGTATCACCATTAGTTGCTAATACTTCAAATGTTTTTTCACCGTCAACATCATCAATTTCGATAATTGAAATATCGAAAGTACCACCACCAAGGTCATATACTGCGATAGTGCGGTTACCCACATCTTTATCTAAACCATAAGCAAGTGCAGCAGCTGTTGGTTCGTTGATGATACGTTTTACATCTAAACCGGCAATGCGACCAGCATCTTTGGTTGCTTGACGTTGTGCGTCATTAAAGTAAGCAGGAACAGTAATAACTGCTTCAGTAACCGGTTCACCAAGATAATCTTCTGCGGTTTTTTTCATTTTCTTTAAAACTTCAGCAGAAATTTGTGGTGGCGCAATTTTTTGACCTTTAACATCAACCCAAGCATCGCCATTATCTGCTTTAACAATTTTATATGGCATAATACCAACATCACGTTGTACTTCAGCGTCTTCATAACGACGACCGATTAAACGTTTAATTGCAAATAATGTATTTTGTGGATTAGTTACTGCCTGACGTTTAGCTGGTTGACCAACTAGAATTTCGCCATCTTGTGTGTAAGCAATAATCGATGGGGTTGTGCGATCACCCTCGGCGTTTTCTAATACTTTTGCTTGGCCGTTATCCATTACTGCAACACATGAATTTGTTGTACCTAAGTCGATACCAATAATTTTACCCATAATCGTTTCTCCTCAAACCTGTATTTTATTCTCTGTATATAAGTCTTAAATATTCAATTTCAAGGCCTTATTTTGACAAAGATATGTAATTGTTTTCACATAGATGGGAACATTATTATTAATATCAAGGGGGCAAATAAAAATAATTTTTTTATAGACCTTGATTCCAATAATTTCACCTCTTATTATTGCAACCCATTTTTATTATTGTGTTTAAAAATAGGAATTTTATGCAACAAACTAAACTTGCCAATCCGGGACCATTGGGGCTTATGGGATTTGGTATGACAACAATTTTATTAAATATTCATAATGCAGGCTTTTTTTCAGTTACCACAGCCATCGTTGCTATGGGTATTTTTTATGGTGGACTGGCTCAAGTGATTGCCGGAATTTTAGAATTCCGTAAAGGCAATACCTTTGGCACCACAGCTTTTACTTCATATGGTTTTTTCTGGATAGCATTAGTCGGTATTTGGTATTTACCCACTTCATCAGCAACGGTAAACACTGATGCAACTTTTTTAGGTATTTTTCTAGCATTGTGGGGGATTTTTACCGCCTTTATGTTTATCGGTACTTTAAAAGCAAATCGTGCATTGCAATTTGTTTTTGCTAGCTTAACGGTTTTATTTGCTTTATTAGCAATCGGCAACATCTCTGGTAACCATGACATTATTCATATTGCCGGCTTTGAAGGGATTATTTGTGGTGGGAGTGCAATTTATCTTGCTATGGCTGAAGTGCTCAATGAGCAATACGGCCGTACAATTTTACCAATTGGCGCGGCAAAAGGCGCAGCACATTAAGCAATATCTTTTTGTGATAATAGCATTGTGAGCATTAAAAACGGGGAAATATCCCCGTTTTTTTATTTTTCTTTACGATACTATTTATTTTTTATAAGCATCATTATGCACACCAACTGCTGCACGACCTGATGGATCATTTAGATTTTTAAATGACTCATCCCATTCAATCGCTTTCGCTGTTGAACAAGCAACGGTTGGACCACCCGGTACACAATGTGCCGCACTTTCAACTGGGAATAGTTCGTCAAAAATCTCACGATACATATACGCTTCTTTTGAGGTTGGCGTATTGTATGGGAAGCGGAATTTTGCGTTTTCTAACTGTTGATCGGTAATTTTGCTTTCTGCAATCTCTTTTAAGGTATCGATCCAACTGTAACCAACACCGTCAGAGAATTGCTCTTTTTGGCGCCATACTACTGAAGCCGGTAAGTAAGATTCAAAGGCTTCACGGACAATGTGTTTTTCCATTTTACCGTTACTACCACACATTTTATCTGTAGGGTTAATGCGCATTGCAACATCTAAGAATTTTTTATCTAAGAATGGTACCCGAGCTTCCACCCCCCAAGCCGCCATTGCTTTATTAGCACGAGCACAATCATACATATGCAGTGCAGCTAATTTACGCACAGTTTCTTCATGGAACTCTTTAGCATTTGGCGCTTTGTGGAAATAGAGATAACCACCAAATACCTCATCAGCACCTTCACCCGATAACACCATTTTAATGCCCATTGCTTTAATTTTTCTTGCCATTAAATACATTGGGGTTGATGCGCGAATGGTTGTGACATCGTAGGTTTCGATGTAATAAATAACATCACGAATCGCATCAATACCTTCTTGGATGGTGAAGTTAATTTCGTGGTGAACCGTACCTAGATGGTCAGCAACCGCTTGTGCTGCTTTAAGATCTGGCGCTCCTTTTAAACCAACCGCAAATGAATGCAATTGTGGCCACCATGCTTCTGATTTTTCATGATCCTCAACGCGACGCGCAGAAAACTTTTTGGTAATCGCAGAGATAACTGAAGAGTCAAGTCCACCTGATAATAAAACCCCATAAGGCACATCAGACATCAGGTGGCTTTTAACAGATTCTTCTAATGCAATACGAAGTTCATTGATATCAGTTTTGTTATCTTTGACATTATCGTACTGCATCCAATCACGTTTGTAATAGGTTTTGATTTCACCTTCAGTGCTAGATAAATAACAACCAGGAGGGAAAGCCTCAATAGTTTTACAAACTGGGACTAATGCTTTCATTTCAGAGGCAACATAAAAAGTGCCGTTTTCATCATATCCCATATACATTGGGATAATACCGATATGATCACGACCAATAAAATAGGTACCTTTATTAATATCATAAAGGATAAACGCAAACATACCTTGTAAATCATCAAGACAGTGAATACCTTTTTCTTGGTATAAAGCTAAGATCACTTCACAGTCAGATCCTGTTTGAAACTCATAACGATCTTTATACTGATTTCGGAGTTCTTGATGATTATAAATTTCGCCATTTACCGCTAAAACAAGTGTTTTGTCTTTATTATAGAGCGGCTGAGATCCTGTATTAACATCTACAATTGATAGACGTTCATGGGCTAAAATAGCTTTATCAGAAGCAAAAATACCAGACCAATCAGGGCCACGATGACGTTGTAGACTTGATAGTTCTAATGCTTTTGTTCGTAGTTGTTCTGGATCTGATTTAATATCAAGAATACCTAAAATCGAACACATTGAATTTCTCCATTTAAAATCGTTAAAACGATACTATTTACTAATAAGATTTATTTTAAATATTATTACAAGCAAAGCATAAAAATGACAGCATACACATTATTGGTTAACAATTAAAGTACAATATCATTATACTTTTTCTATTTCAGTAAAAGTTGACTATTATTTTTTTAACCATTGCCCTTGTTGTTTAATATATTGACCAGCTGGTGTTTTTTCTTGTGCTTTAGTTCCTGCTCTATTTTGAACGTCCACTAATGGCACATTACTTTGAACTGATACTTTTTGATACTCTTGTTTACGAGCCTGATTAATTAACTGGGCAATTTCGCTGGCATTACCTTCATTTTTTACTACCCCTAAATAACCATCAGCTTGTTCTCCCACTAACCCATTGGCTTTAGCTTGGCCTAGTGAATCAATCGCTTGATCTAAATTTAAAGCAAATACCGGCAAAGCTAAGGTGATTGATAATAATGCTACTGTTGCTTTTTTATAGATATTCATGACAGACTCCTTATTAAATACATCATATTAAAATGAGATGAATATGTGTAAAAACGATTAAACTTTAAATCTTTCGCGGTAAAGGTCAGTTTCATTAACCAATAACAACGAATAATATTATCAAGTTAATATAAACCTGATTTATTGATAATATTATCTAGAGCTTTATCCACTTTGATATTAATTTCGTGATCAATTTTAACGTTCAAATTGATATTAATTGGTTCGTTAGGCGCTTGTACTTTAACCGTTGGTGTACAACCCATTAGTACAGCACTACACACTATAATGGTAATAATATTTTTAAGCATAGATTAACCTCTTATCTATCAAGATTTCCTTTTTAAATACGCTTCAATACGTTTTCGAATAGGTTCGTTTATTTGATCAGCAAGTTGTAAACTTATTAATAATTTTGCAATATTTTCTTCAAGATTAATATTTAAATTTACTGCTTTATTATTCTCAACATCACGGTTACTTCCTTGAATGTTTAGTCCTAATTTAGCAATTTCATTGGCATAATTAACGGTACCAGATAATTTAGTATAATGAAAATTCTTAATAAGATCAGTGAGAATTTTCATATTAGGATTTGTAAGCGCATAATTTTTCAAGGCAGAATTATCAAACCGTAAGAAACCATCATTAACCGTGACTAATTGACCATTTTTGATAATTACTTCCGTTAAAGCCGCCCCTTTTTTACTCGATGGTAATAGTGTTACCGGCAAAGTTCCATCAATAGCGCCATCACCAGCTAAACCTTCCGCCGGATATTTAGCAAAGATATCCTTCAATTGTAACTTTTTTAATCTTAAATTAAACTGTTGAGGTAATTTAGCAAAATTCAATTGTCCTTTATCCAGAAAAACCAAACCGGAAAAAATTGTAGCTTGAGCTAATTGCCATTTTACAATACCGTTAAGCGGCTTATCTAAAGATGCCAAATAACTACCAGCAAGTTTAACTTTCTCGAAACTAACCCCAATATTAACTTCTTGAACAGTTAGTGACGAAGTCGAAATAGAAAGTTGATTATTTTTTACTAAAATGCTGATATCACCAACTGCGGATTTAATTTCACTCGCTTTATATATCCCATTGAATTGGTTGATAATTAATGCCACATTACCATTGATCTGTTTTGATTGAAATGGAATCGGTATGACCAATTCAAATGCGACTTTGCCGACTAGTTTTTGTACCAGAAAATCATCCGAAAATTTAGCTTTATCGATATTAAGCAATGCTTTGTCGCTACTTTTTAAAGTAAGTTGTTTATCGGTTAAAACTCCGCTAAATGGTAAAGTTAAATTACCTTTTTCGATACCAAAGTGGTGCAAAGTAGTAGTCAAGATACCATTTTCAATAACAAAACAAGAATTAGATTGATTGAATGAAATATTGGCCGCAAGCGTTGCCATATCCTGAGTATTGCTTGCTAAATTTAGCTCGATAGTATTTTGATTTTTAGTAGCTTCAATCTTTAGATTAACTAACTCATTTTTTTGTTGATAAAATTTTAACGAATCAACTTTAATTGTTTTCGGTAACCAATAAATGATGGTAGATATAAGCGAAGAGTTGAATGGGGATTGCTCAAGTTGTTGGTTAACATTATCTGCCACCTTTGGCAAAGTCGATTTATCAGTTAACTCGGTGGATTGCCAATAAATATCAATACTTTTTGCAGTTAAGGTAGACCAAGATAGTTTAATATTGTTCGCTTTTAACGATAATTGTGGTTGTTGAGAAATAGTGAGTTCAGCAAAAGATAATCCGTCAAGGCTGATATCGAGACCTTGCCAGTCTACAGAAAGATTATGTTCATCCTTAAATGCTAGCCAATATCGCCAACCATATAAGCTCACTATTACTATAATAAGTAATATAATGGCTGGAATCCAATAACGTTTCTTTAAGCGAGTCATCATAAACTCTCTATAAGTGAGTCGCCGAATATTATCGGCGACGGAATATTATTATGCTTGAGTTTGCTCTCTGTTAGCAATATAAGCTAATGCTTTGTCAATTCTTGCTAATGTACGTTTTTTCCCAACAGCATAAACCGTTGCATCAACAGAAGGTGATTGACCTATCCCCGTTACTGCAACACGAAGTGGCATACCGACTTTTCCCATACCAACTTCAAGTTCGGTTGCGGTTGCCTCAATAGCATGATGAATTTTATCAATTTGCCAATCGAAATCGGAAATCGCTGCAATTTTGGCTTTAATTGCTTCTAAAGGTTCTTTGGCGACCGGCCGTAAATGTTTTTTAGCTGCATCATTATCAAACTCAGCAAAATCTTGATAACAGTAATGACATGATTCAGCCATCTCTTTTAATGTTTTACAACGTTCACCAAAGAGTTTAACGATAGTAATCAAATCTGGGCCTTGGGTTAAATCATAACCTTGTTGATTCATATGCCAAACTAAATGTTGCGCGACATAGTCAGCATCTAAATGGTTAATATAGTGATGATTTAACCAGAGTAATTTTTCAGTATTAAAGGCACTGGCTGATTTGCTAACGGCATCTAGCGAGAAGAAATCAATCATTTCTGGTACTGAAAATATCTCTTGATCGCCATGCGACCAACCAAGACGAACTAAATAGTTAAGCAAGGCCTCTGGCAAATAACCATCATCACGATATTGCATCACGCTCACTGCGCCATGACGTTTCGAGAGTTTTTGGCCATCATCACCTAAAATCATCGATACATGACCATATTCAGGCAGAGGTGCCCCTAATGCTTTTAAAATATTAATTTGTCGAGGGGTATTATTGATATGATCTTCACCGCGAATCACATGGGTGATTTCCATATCCCAGTCATCAACCACGACACAAAAGTTATAAGTTGGAGAACCATCAGTACGACGAATGATGAGATCATCAAGCTCTTTATTGGCAATTTCGATCGGTCCACGAATTAAATCATTGAATATCACAACACCATCAACCGGATTAGCAAAACGAACAACATGCGGTTCGCTATGGGAATGTTGTTTTTGCACTTCATCACAACGGCAATGACCATCATAACGGGCTTTTTCGCCTTTAGCCATTTGCTCTTCACGCAATTTTTCTAGGCGCTCTTTTGAACAATAGCAACGATAAGCCGTTCCCTTCGCCAACATTTCGTCAATAACTTGATTGTAGCGATCAAAGCGTTTAGTTTGGAAATAGGGACCTTCATCCCATGATAATTTTAACCAATTCATACCTTCCATAATCGCGTCAATGGCTTCTGGTGTTGAACGTTCAAGGTCGGTATCTTCAATACGCAATACAAAGGCGCCATGCGCATGGCGGGTATAAAGCCAAGAATAAAGCGCAGTACGAGCACCACCAACATGTAAGTAACCTGTTGGGCTTGGCGCAAAACGGGTTTTAATTTTCATGAAATAATCCTATAAATAACAAAAAAGAACACTAGAACATCAATTCGTCACTCGCGCTCTTTTTTATTCAAACTTTTCCCATAAATGGGAAAGACAATAATATTTTGCAATAAATTCGATTTAGCTGCTTATTCTAACATGCCCAAAGGTTTCAGCAAGTCACCAGTAAAAGGCATAATTAGTAACTTATTTTAACTATTTACTCAATATATAGTCTAATATAAAAATTACACTATATACTATAGGATGAAGTTAATTAAAAAATTAATGCGCTTCATCCCAATTATTACCTACACCGACGTCTACTTTTAATGGTACTGACAGTTGGTAACAATCTTCCATAATTGATTTAATCAACACACTATATTCACTCACCAACTCTTCTTTAACCTCAAACACCAGCTCATCGTGCACTTGCATCACCATTTTGATACTACCGGTCGGTAGACTTTTTATCCACTCACTCATCTTAATCATAGCGGTTTTGATGATATCAGCTGCAGTACCTTGCATTGGCGCGTTAATTGCCGCACGCTCAGCACCTCGTTTTTCAATAGCATTGCCAGAAATAATTTTTGGTAAATATAATCGTCTTCCTGATAGAGTTTCCACATAGCCTTGTTGCGTTGCCAATTGGCGTGTTTCTTCCATATAAGTTTGTACACCAGGATAACGTTCAAAATAGCGATCAATATAGAATTGTGCTTCTTTACGAGGAATATTAATTTGTTTCGATAATCCAAACGCACTCATACCATAAATCAAACCGAAATTGACCGCTTTAGCGCGTCGTCGCTCTTCGGCTGTCACATCTGCTTCTGGTTTACTTAATACTTCACTCGCGGTTACTCTATGAATATCTTTATCATTAGCAAAGGCGCTAAGCAGACTTTGATCTTGTGATAAATGCGCCATAATGCGTAACTCTATTTGCGAATAATCGGCTGAAATAATTTTATAACCTTGTGGTGCAATAAATGCCTGCCGAATTCGCCGCCCCTCTTCATTACGAACCGGAATATTTTGTAAATTTGGATCATTTGATGACAGTCGTCCTGTTACCGTACCAATTTGGTTGTAATTGGTATGAATTCGGTGGTCGATTGGACTTATCATCAAAGGTAATTTATCAGTATAAGTATTTTTCAGTTTTGCTAAGCTACGATAAAGCAAAATTTTACGTGGTAAAACATACTGCTCCGCAAGCTCACTGAGCACATCTTCACTCGTTGATGGATCACCTTTTGGGGTCTTTTTTAATACGGGTAGTTGGTGTTTTTCAAATAAAATAGCTTGAATCTGTTTTGGTGAAGAAGGATTAAATTTTTCACCCGCTAGAAATTGCAATTCAGTTTCTATTTCTAGCATTTTTTTATTTAATTCTGTGGAATACTCATTTAACTGTTTAGGGTCAATTAACACCCCAGTTCTTTCCATATCGGCCAACACAATCGCCAGTGGCATTTCAATATCGGTAAATAACTTGGTGAGCTTTTGGTCTTTTTCCACTTCCGGCCATAGTTTCTGATGAAGTTGCAGAGTAACATCGGCATCTTCAGCGGCATACTGCGTGGTTTTTTCAACCTCAATAGCATCGATGGTGATCTGTTTTTTATCCACCTTGGTTAATTCATTATAGGTAATAGTTTTAAGATGCAAATAACGATTTGCCATACTATCCATATCGTGTCGTTCAGTACTGTTTAACACGTAAGACTCTAACATGGTGTCATAAGCAATACCTTGCACATGGATACCATAATTAGCTAACACACTATAATCAAATTTGGCATTTTGCGCGATTTTTTTAATTTTAGGATTTTCTAATATTGGTTTTAATTTAGTTAATACCTCATTTAATGGTAATTGATCTGGCACACCAAGATATTGGTGATTAATAGGAATATAAGCAGCTTGATGAGGTGTAACACTTAGCGATATGCCAACCAATTTAGCATGAATATGATCAACATTATCCGTTTCAGTATCAAAGGCAAACTGCTGACAGTTAGTTAATTTAGCGAGCCAATCATCTAACTGCTCATGGGTTAATATGCATTGATAATCGGTGTCAATCTTATCTTTAACGGTATCGCTCTCCTGTGAGAATAACGACAGATTATTAATATCTGTAGCCGTTAGTTTTTGTTGTTTTAAAAAATTACCCGCTATTAATTCTTTTTGCCAACGATGAAAACCATAATAAGCAAATAATTCGACTAACTTATTTACATCAAGATCTGTAACAAGTAGTTGTTCATTGGTAAAATCTAATGCCACATCGGTTTTAATGGTAGCTAATAGATAAGAAAGCTCAGCATCTTTTTGATTGTCTATTAATTTTTGCTTTAATGATTTAGCACCTCGAATCGATAATTTTTCAATATCATCTAAATGGTCATAAATATCTTTTACACTATCAAAAGCGGTTAATAAAGCCTGTGCTGTTTTTTCTCCAATCCCTGCTACACCTGGTATATTATCGGAATTGTCGCCTCTTAATGCTAAATAATCGATAATTTTTTCTGGCGGCACTCCAAATTTATCGATAACACCTTGCGGATCAAGCACTGTATTATTCATAGTATTAATCAGTGTAACTTTATCACTCACTAATTGCGCTATATCTTTATCCCCAGTACTAATGAGTACCTCGAGATTTTCTTTTTCAGCTTGTCTGGCTAAAGTTCCTATTACATCATCAGCTTCAACACCATCTACGCAAAGCAAAGGTAACCCCATTGCTTTTAAAATAGTGTGAATTGGTTCAACTTGTGGGCGTAAATTCTCAGGCATTTCGTCACGTGTTGCTTTATATTCGCTATAAATTTCATTTCGAAATGATCCACCTTTGGCGTCAAAAACTACTGCAATATGGGTAGGATTATATTGATTCATCAAACTACGAATCATATTGATCACTCCAAAAATAGCCCCAGTTGGTTCACCTTTGGCATTAGTTAAAGGAGGACAAGCAAAAAAAGCTCGATAAAGATAAGAAGAGCCATCAATTAAAATAATTGGCGTATTATTTGGCATTAATAGTTACCCAAATGTTATTTTATACGATTGTTATCAGTATAACCTAATTAGTAGCAATATTCTTGTGAACCACGATAATATAGTGCAAAAATATTTGAATGTCGCGGCGCTTTATCCTCAATTGATTGGTTAAAAATACTGTATATCACTATATCTGTAATATATAATGTGATATCTATTTTCGTCTGAGTATTGAATAAATGACAGAATTAAGTCTTGCTGCTCAAGAAGTCAAAAAAGCACTTGCAGCTAAAAATCTTGAAACCCCATCATGTCGTTTACCTATGGACAGTAACGAACGGAAAACCAAAATTGAAGAACATTTTCGCGAAATCATGAAACTCATGGAGCTAGATTTGAGTGATGATAGCCTTAGCGAAACGCCACACCGCGTTGCCAAAATGTATGTTGATGAGATCTTTTCCGGACTTAACTATCATAACTTTCCCAAAATCACCCTGATTGAAAACAAAATGCAGGTTGATGAAATGATTACCGTTCGGGATATTACTTTAACCAGCGTTTGTGAACACCATTTTGTCACCATCGACGGAAAAGCTACCGTTTCTTATATCCCAAAAGATAAAGTGATCGGTCTATCGAAAATCAATCGGATTGTTGAATTTTTCTCCCAGCGTCCGCAAGTACAAGAAAGATTAACCCAACAAATTTTAGTTGCCTTGCAAACATTATTAGGCACAGTCAATGTTGCCGTTTCAATTGACGCTACCCATTATTGTGTGAAAGCTCGTGGTATTAAAGATTCCAATAGTTTAACCACTACTACCGCATTAGGTGGAGGGTTCAAAACAAATCCTAGTACCCGACAAGAATTTTTAAGAGCGCTAAAACACTATTAATAAAATCATCAAAAATATACAGTAGTAAAATCCCCAAAACGCTTGGTATCCAGATCAAGCGTTTGAATTTTCTTATCACAAAATATTGCTTATTTAAAACCCTACTGATATTAGGTGCATCTTTCCGAAAGATTGGTATAATCCACAACTATTTAAGTTAAAACATCATAATTAATAACACGCTTTCATGAAGATAATCCGCGGTATAGCTAATTTAAACAATCAATTTTCTCAATGTGTACTTACATTGGGCAACTTTGATGGCGTGCATTTAGGACACCAACAATTAATTAACCATTTAATAGAACAAGGTAAGAAATTAAACTTGCCAACTGTGGTTATGTTATTTGAACCTCAACCTTTAGAATTTTTTAGCAAACAAAATGCTCCGGCAAGATTAACGTCATTTAAAGAAAAAGTGCAGTTAATTGAAAAACTCGGTATTGACTATATTATCGCGGTTCCATTTACCCAAACCTTTGCCAATATGTCAGCCGCAAATTTTATTCAAGATTGGTTGATAAACCAATTACAAGCTAAATATATTGTTATTGGTGATGACTTCCGGTTTGGCCATCAACGTAAAGGTGATATCACCCTTTTACAACAGTATACGCATAATAATCAATTTGCCGTAGAAAGTATGCCAACATTTGTATACGACACTTTAAGAGTCAGCAGTACCGCGGTTCGTGAAGCTTTATTTAATAGTGATTTTAAATTAGCGCATTGCCTTTTAGGTCGCCATTACGCTATTCAAGGCAAGGTAGTTCATGGCAATGCGTTAGCAAGACAATTAGGTTTCCCGACAGCCAATATTCATTTAAATCGCAGTAAACCAGCTTTGCAAGGCGTCTATTTGGTTAAAGTCAGGAATTGTTGTGATGATCAACATTATCATGGTATTGCCAATATCGGTATCAGACCAACTATTCAAGGCAAAAAAGCGATTTTAGAGGTGAATCTATTTGACTTTTCAGGTGATATTTATGGACAATATTTAGACGTTACCTTTGTTCGTAAATTACGCGATGAGAAAAAATTTGATTCGCTAACCGATTTACAACAACAAATTGTACAAGATGTTTGCACTGCGCAACAGATCAGTGCAAAATTAACCAATTAAAAAGTAGTATCAACAAAATTAACTGGAATAAATTAGCATGACAGACTATAAAAATACATTGAATTTACCGGAAACCGGATTCCCTATGCGAGGCGATCTTGCTAAACGTGAACCGGCAATGTTGCAAAATTGGTACGATAAAGAACTTTATCGCAAAATCCGTCAAGTGAAAAAAGGCAAAAAAACCTTTATTTTGCATGATGGCCCTCCTTATGCAAACGGAAAACTTCATATTGGTCATGCCGTTAATAAAATAATTAAAGATATTATTATCAAATCAAAAGGCTTGAGTGGTTATGACTCCCCGTATATTCCAGGATGGGATTGTCATGGTTTGCCGATTGAGCAAAAAGTTGAAGAACAAGTTGGTAAACCTGGCGTAAAAGTAACACCGGCCGAGTTTCGCCAGATTTGTCGCGATTACGCTGCTTCACAAGTTGAACTACAAAAAGCTGATTTTATTCGTATGGGGGTACTTGGCGATTGGCAAAACCCATATCGTACAATGAACTATGATACTGAGGCGAATATTATTCGGGCTTTAGGTAGAGTGATTGAAAATGGCCATTTAGTCAAAGGTGCTAAACCAGTTTATTGGTGTACCGATTGTATGTCAGCGTTAGCTGAAGCCGAAGTTGAATATTATGATAAATCATCACCGGCAATTGATGTCAAATTCCAAGCCACCGACAATCAAGCGGTAGCGAGTAAATTTGGTATCAATACCGATTTAACCATTTATGCCGTTATCTGGACCACTACACCATGGACACTTCCAGCTAGCCGAGGAATTGCACTTAATGCAACAGTAGAATATCAACTAGTCCAAATCAATGATAAAGAGTGCTTAATCTTAGCTGCTGATTTAGTTGAATCAGTCATGAAACGCGCTGAAATCACTGATTGGAAAATTTTAGGTTCTTGCCAAGGTGATGCCCTTGAATTATTACGTTTCAAACATCCGTTCCTCGATTTTGATGAGCCAATTGTACTTGGTGAACACGTTACGGTTGATGCTGGTACTGGTGCGGTGCATACCGCACCTGGACACGGTGCTGAAGACTTTATCGTCGGTCAAAAATATGGCCTTGAAGTCGCCAACCCGGTTGGAGGTAATGGTTGTTACTTACCTGGAACTGGCGCTGGATTAGATGGTTTATTTGTTTTTAAAGCCAATAAAGTAGTAGTTGAACTATTAAAAGAACGCAGTGCGTTACTACACTTTGAAAATATTGAACATAGCTACCCATGCTGTTGGCGACATAAAACACCGGTTATCTACCGTGCAACACCACAATGGTTTATCAGTATGGACAAACAAGGTTTACGTGCCCAATCGCTAAAAGAGATTAAACAAGTTCGTTGGATCCCTGATTGGGGACAAGCGCGAATTGAAACCATGGTAGCTAACCGTCCAGATTGGTGTATCTCACGTCAACGTACTTGGGGCGTACCAATGACGCTATTTGTACACAAAGAGACTGAAGAGTTACATCCAGACACATTACAGTTAGTCGAAAAAGTGGCGAAATTGGTGGAGCAAAACGGTATTCAAGCATGGTGGGATGCCGATATTAAAGATCTATTAGGCCCTGATGCTGATGACTATCGCAAAGTACCAGATACGCTAGATGTATGGTTTGATTCAGGTTCAACCTTCTACTCTGTTGTCGGCGTGCGTCCTGAATTTGCTGGCCACGAAGCCGATATGTACTTAGAAGGTTCAGATCAACACCGTGGTTGGTTTATGTCTTCATTAATGTTATCAACGGCGATTGATAACAAAGCGCCTTATAAACAAGTATTAACTCATGGTTTTGTGGTTGATGGACAAGGTCGTAAAATGTCTAAATCACTCGGTAATATTGTGACGCCACAAGAAGTGATGAACAAACTTGGGGCGGATATTTTACGTTTATGGATTGCTTCGACTGACTATTCAGGGGAAATGAGTTATTCAGATGAAATCATTAAACGTGCCGCCGATAGTTATCGTCGTATTCGTAATACCGCCCGTTTCTTACTGGCTAACTTAAATGGCTTTGATCCAGCTAAAGATATGGTTAAACCAGAGGATATGGTAGTACTTGATCGCTGGGCTGTCAGTGTGGCAAAAGAGGCTCAAGAACAGATCATTCAGGCTTATGAAAACTATGATTTCCACAAAGTTGTACAACGTATTATGCAATTTTGCTCAATTGAAATGGGGTCATTCTATTTAGATATTATCAAAGATCGACAATATACGGCGAAAAGCGATAGTATTGCGCGCCATAGCTGTCAAACGGCGTTATATCATATCGCTCAAGCGATGGTTCGTTGGATTGCACCAATTTTATCATTTACCGCTGATGAAATTTGGCAATATCTACCTGCTGGTGAAAAATCTGAATTTGTGTTTGAAGATGAATGGTATAACTCACTCTTTACCTTAGCGGAAAGTGAAACATTGAACAGTGCTTATTGGGCTCAGATCTTAACTATCCGTAGTGAAGTCAATAAAGTCTTAGAACAAGGCCGTAATGATAAAGTTATTGGTGGTTCGCTTGAAGCTGCTGTTACTCTTTATGCCAATAGCGAAATTGCGACAGCACTTGCTAAATTAGAAAACGAATTACGGTTCGTATTACTAACTTCGCAAGCAAGTGTGAAGCCTTTAGAAAACGCGCCACAACAAGCTGTAACAAGCGATATTCAAGGTCTAAAAATTGAGCTTGTTAAAGCCCAAGGTGATAAATGCCCTCGCTGTTGGCACTATACCGTTGATAACAACCCAACTACTCACTTATGTAAACGCTGTGAAGAGAATATCCATGGTAATGGTGAAGTTAGACATTTTGCCTAAGTGATAAATAAACCGGGCTATAAACATAATCTTATAGCAATTAAGTATACTTACCGCCGACGATTGTCGGCGGCATTATTATAATGAGAACTATATGAAAAAAGATACCGGACTTTACTGGTTTTTATTTGCGGTAGTCGTTTTTGTGATAGATATCGCGAGTAAATTTTGGATTCTTAACCACTTTTTCTTATATGAATCAGTAAATCTTTTGCCCTTCTTTTCGATCACCTATGTACACAATATTGGGGCGGCTTTCAGTATTTTTGAGGGTCAACGTTGGATACTTGCCGCAGTGGCATTTGTTGTCAGTGTAGTGATTATCTATATGCTATATCGCAATAATCGGCAACAAAAATTAGAAAACATTTCATTAGCGCTGATTTTAGGTGGCGCCTTAGGAAACCTGTTTGATCGGCTTTATCATGGCTTTGTGGTCGATTTTCTAGATGTCAATTTTGGTGATTGGCATTATCCAACTTTTAATATTGCTGATTGTGCAATTTGTTTAGGTATTGGATTATTCATCCTAGGCAATTATGCAAAACCCAAAAAGACCGCCTAACATGCAGATTATATTAGCTAATCCTCGCGGCTTTTGTGCCGGCGTTGATCGAGCTATAACTATCGTCGAACGCGCACTGGAACTATTTGGTGCTCCGGTTTATGTTCGCCACGAAGTTGTACATAACCGCTACGTAGTTAATCGCCTTAAAGAGCTAGGCGCAATATTTATTGAAGAGATCCATGAGGTACCGGACGATAGTATCCTTATATTTTCCGCTCATGGTGTATCTAAAGCGGTTCGTGATGAAGCAAAACGCCGTCAACTACGCATATTTGATGCAACATGTCCATTAGTAACCAAAGTTCATATGGAAGTCGCCAGAGCGAGCTATCGAGGTGAAGAGGTTATTCTTATTGGTCATGCCGGTCACATTGAAGTTGATGGCACAATGGGACAATACAGTAACCCTGCTGGTGGCATTTATTTAGTTGAATCGATTGAAGATGTAGAAAACTTACAGGTCAAAAATGATAATCATCTCTGTTTTACCACACAAACCACCTTATCGGTTGATGATACGGCAGAGATTATTGAAGCGTTAAAAAATCGATTTCCCAATATTCGTAGTCCCCGTAAAAACGATATCTGTTATGCAACCACCAACCGTCAACAAGCGGTTAAACAGTTATCTTCACAAGCCGATATTGTTTTAGTCGTAGGTTCTAAAAATTCATCAAACTCAAACCGATTGGCGGAACTTGCACGGCGCAACAGCAAAAATGCCTACTTAATCGATTACGCCTCTGACATTAACCTAGAATGGTTGGCCAATGCTCGACGGATTGGCGTAACCGCTGGTGCATCTGCCCCAGACATTTTAGTCAAACAAGTTATTGATCATCTAAAAAGTTTAGGTTGTACATCGATGATTGAAACCGAAGGTATTTCTGAAAATATTACTTTCGAAATTCCTAAAGAGTTACGGATAGAAGTTAAAACAACAGACTAAGAAGAATGGGTCAGTTGCTTAAATTTTTCCAATAACTCTTCTTGGCTTTCCACATGGTCTGGATCTGCAATAATCGCATTTTGAATCGGACAAACGCGTTGACAAGTTGAATGATCATAATAACCTACGCATTCGGTGCATTTATTGGGATCAATTTCATATGTATCAAACCCCATCGAGATGGCCTCATTTGGACACTCTGGTTCACACATATCACAATTAATACAGCGTTCTGTTATAATTAAAGCCATATCAATGCGTTATCCATTTTAAAAAATAAAAACAGGTAGTTATAATCATTTTTGCATTCCACACTATCACAAAATTATTATCTTTTTTACCAAAAATAAAATAAGGAGAAACTCATTCTAATAACGCAAAACATTATCACACACCATTATTGTTAGGGTGTAAATCTGCAAGTGTAATACTGACTTGTTTTGTTTAAAAATGAAAGAGTTGGTCATAGCTAATGCTTAACGCAAAAGCTTATAAGCATCAGTCTGATGAATATTTAATTGCTTCAGTAGACAGTCAGAATGTAAACTACTTTACACTAGCATACACGCCAATCTGCGTTACTACCGTAAAAACGGCACTATTATACATGAATAAACTACAGCGCTCAAAATACGAAAAAGAAAATTATTTAACTATTGAATTTAATAAGTAAGAGAAAGCGATAATACTCACTACCAACAACAACGATACCAATTGTCCTTTTATATTTTGTGGGTAATGCTTATTTAGTCAGTTATTGAGATATGAGGGTAATAGTTAGGAAGTCTATACCGTTTCATTAAGTTTTGCACATAAATCAACCGCCCATAACATTAAGCGTAAATCAGAAAAGATACAATAATCAAACTTATTAATTGAGTTATTTCAGATAAATATTTCTCCACAAGCAACAATAACTAGATCAATAGATCAACTATATTTAGCAATATAAAAGTTTTTTAGTTTGGGTTACTGAGATAGGATAGTAAACATAATTGAGGACTGTATACCGTTTTATAAATAGTTAAGTACAAAGAAATCAAACCATAAAATAGACGTTAATAACCGCGATTTTTGAGAGCACACTTCTAAAACATCAAGCTAAACGGTTGATCTGTTGATGAAATAATACAATGCAGTTAATAAGAAAAATTAAAAATTACACAGACAATAACAACGTTACTTAATGATATTTCATCTCCGCTACGGTTAACTATAATTAGCGTCGAAAATTAAATTATAGCTACAATTCATTTTTAGCTAAGCTAAACTCAATTACTCTTTTTTGTCGGGTAAAATCATCTAATCAACTTACCTAAAATCATAGCTAGTTGGCTAACTGTATAATGGAAAAATATACATTGGATAATACATAATCAACGGAAACATGTTGCCATTGTTCAACTATATTTCTGGTAAAGCTGCATTACCTTAGCACCGCGCAAGCTAATAGCAAACAAATTGGTATTACAAAAATTGGCACCGCACAAGTCGGCATCACTTAGGTCGGCACCGCGTAAGCTTGTATCTCGCAAGTTGGCACCATACAAGTTGACACCACGTAAATTGGCACCGCTCAAGTTAGCCTTGAACAAATTGGCATTGCTCAAATCAGCACCACATAAGTTGGCTTCGCGTAAATCAACACCTCGCAAGTTGGCACCATGCAAATTGGCTTCACGCAAGTTAGTACGTCGCAAGTCTGCATCGCGCAAATTGGCACCACGCAACCGGGCTTTAAATAAGTCGGCATTACATAAGTCGCAACCGTGCAAGTCGGCACTAAGCAAGTTGGCATCTGACAAGTTAGCATCGAATAAGTTAGTACTGAATAAATTGGCACCATGCAAATTTGCTCGACTCAAGTTGACATCGCGCAAGTTAGCTCTGCACAAGCGAGTATTAACTAAGTTGGCTTCGACCATGTCAGCACCACACAGATTAGCATTGCACAAGTCGGCACTACGCAAATCAGCATTGCGTAAGTCAGCATCGGACAAGTTGGCAAAGCGCAAGTTGGCTTCGTACAAATCGGCACCACGCAAGTCAACATCGCTTAAGTTGGCTCTACATCCCCATTGATGAAAAGTTTCAAGCCAAATTTGGTGTTGTTTCAATAGGTTATTGATATTCATTATCCATTCCACATTATTTGTAAAGCCATCAAAAGATAGCTAATCACTAGTCTTGATAACTTTAATCCTGCTCATCAATCGTCCATATATTTACTACTTTATTATGTGTCGATAGTCCCCCTTTTCATAGTACCTTACTCTTATTTAAGATCGTAATTGAACATTAAAATAGTTAGCTCATTTTATTGAATAATAGTCAAGCCGGTCTTTTTTTAAAAATAAGATTAGATACATTTTGTCACATTCTTGATCGTATTTAGTTGAAAATTGAATAATATTGCTTTTTTGGTTGGCAATCATAAAAGAAGATTGTTCCATCTTTATCCATTGCAATATACTAATACTTATTATTGATACTATGTCATACTTATGAGAAACAGGTATTGTTAGCTTTATACATTATTTGATAGCAAAATCTACCTTGTTATTTTAGGCTCTCTCCATTCCTCAAAATATTTAAGATACGATTTATCCGATTACTTTCTCTTTTAGTTCGGGCAATCTGTACTAAATGATCTTCATCTTCATTTTGCGGTATTAATTTTTCATCACTAGCCTTTATTAAATTAAAGAAGCAATCGGTGATACTTTTATCTTTTTATATGCAAAGTAATGTTGTAACCATTTATGGCATGGACAAAATACCGTTATCATTCTTCAAAAAAACTAACACTAAGCAGTATTATTGGTTAAAAAATTTTTAAATTGATGTTCTTCGCTTACTTAATGAGCTTTATGCTAGGTGATTTTTGTGTTTTCACTTATTTATTTACAAAAAATTGCGTTCATGTGTTTGTTTGCCATACAACACTCTAATTGGCTAACGGTAATGGTTCTCTAGCAGCTTTATTCGTCATTGTTTTGTTCTTGTAGCCACTCGGGGCGACCAGCTTTTTCACAATAAAAATCAATAATATCTAATAAGCGAGGGTAAAATTTTAGTAATTTTTTGCCACCTATTTCCTCAATAGTTTGTTGGTTAAATTGCCGCCATTGATTAACCGTATAAGACCAAGAGCCGGCTCTAACACAATCTCCGTTTACTATTGAAATAAAATATTTTTCACCCTTTATTATAAAGGTTGATAATGGTAAATCAGCATCCCACAAGTCAGTATCGCGTAAGTCAACATCGTGTAAGTCGGTATTGCTCAAGTCGGCGCTACGCAAGTTGGCACCTCGCAAGTTGGCGTAGCTTAAGTCGGTACCATTCAAATTGGCAAAGTACAAATCGACATTGCTCAAGTTGGCACGGCTCAAGTTGGCACAGCACAAGTTGACATTGTTCAAGTTGGCACCGCTTAAGTCAGCATTGCGTAAGTTAGCACCACGTAAATCGGAGCTGCACAAATTAACACCACGCAAATTGGCTTCGCACAAGTTGGCACCGCTCAAATTGGCTTCCCTTAAGTCGGCATCACACAAATTGGCACCACGTAATTTGGCATTTAGCAAATTGGCACTAAACAAGTTGGTTTCGCTCAAGTTGGCATTGCACAAGTCAGCATTGCGCAAATTGGCGACCTGTAAAATGGAACCGCATAAATTAACACTATTTAAATTGGCGCTGAACAAGTTGGCTTCGTGCAAGTCGACATAGCGCATGTTGGCACCGTTCAAGTCAGAACAACGCAAGTTGGCATAGCTTAAATCAGCACCGCATAAGTTAGCATTGCTCAAGTTGATATTGCACAAGTTGGTACCGCTCAAGTTGGCTCCGTTTAAATTGGTATCGCGCAAATCGGCTCGGCGCAAATTGGCATAGAGCAAGTAAGCCCCCCATAAATTAGCACCGTTTAAGTTGGCATCGCGCAAATTAACATTACGCAAGTCGGCTCCGGACAAGTCAGCATTGCGTAAGTTGGCATGACTCAAGTCGATACCATGCAAGTTGGCTCGAATTCCCTCTTTACCAGAGGTCTCAAGCCAAATCTGGTGTTGTTCTAATATTTCATTGATATTCATTATCCATTCCTCAATTTCAGTAAAAAACGACCAAAAGAGGCAAGCGGATGTTAGAATTAAACAGCTTAAGGCAAGCGCTATGCCTTATAAAAATCTACTCCTGCTTGTGATGCGTCCATATATTTACTACTTTAGTATGAGTCGATAGCTCTCACTAATTCATCTTTTCTACTGTATATTTTTAGATCGGACTTAAACATTAAGCTAGTCAACTCATTTTATTGAACATTAATTAAATCGACCTATTTCAATAACAGGATTAAATGCATTATTGTGGTTTTCCTATGTCAGCAATTATAAAAGAAGATTATTCTGTTTTTATCGATTGCAACATATTGCCACTTTTTATTGATTCTACGCCATAAATAGATATAAACATTGGCTTTAGATAGAATTAAATATCAAAATCTATCTTATTATTTTTAGATTCTTACCATCCAACAAGATATTCAGAATAAAATTTAACCGTTGCCCTTTTTAGCTAATGTAATCGGTTCTTACTCTAAATAGCATTATTTGTCATTATTTTGTTCCTTAAGCCATTCAGGGCGATCACCTTTTCCACAATAAAAATCAATAATATCCAATAATCGAGGATAAAATTCGAGCAATTCTTCACCATCTATTTCCTCAACAGTTTGTTGGCTAAATTGTCGCCACTGATCGACTGAATGGGACCGATAACCCGTTCTGACACAATTCCCATTAACTATTGAAATAAAATATTTTTCACCCTGTATTATGAATGTTGATTCCGGTAATTCAGCATCCCACAAATTGGCATCGCGCAAGTCGACATCGTACAAGTTGCTATCACTCAAGTCAGCATTAGACAAGTTGGCACCACGAAAGTCAGTACCGCACAAGCTGGCACTACTCAAGTTAGCGCCGCACAAGCAGGCATTAAACAAGTTGGCATCGGACAAATCGGCACCTTGCAGATTGGCACCAATAAAATTGCTACCTTCCAAATTTGCACGACGTAAATTGGCTTGGCACAAGTCAGCACCGTTCAAATTAACAGCTAACATGTTGGTATAGCTCAAATTGGTGCCGGACAAGTCAGCATAACTTAAATTTGCTTCACACAACTCTACATCACGTAACTTAGCACCGCACAAATTGACACCACTTAAGTCAGTGTGGTTCAATTTGGCATCACGCAAATCAGCATTGCTCAAGTTAGCATCATGCAAGTCAGCATCACAAAAATTGACACTGCGCAAGTTGGTATCACTTAAGTCGGCACCACTCATGTAGGTTCGTGACATGTCAGCATGTTGCAAGTTGGCACCATGCAAATTGGCTTCGCTCAAATCGGCAATAGGTAAGTTGGCACCGAACAAGTCAGCATTGCACAAATTGGCACCGTGCAAATCGGCACCGCGAAAGTCGGCACTGCGCAAGTTGGCATTGCTCAAATCGGCACCACGCAAGTTAGCATCGCAAAAGTTGGCTCTAACTCCCTTTTGACAAAAAGTCTCTAGCCAGATTTGGTGTTGTTCCAATATTTCATTAATATTCATTATCCATTCCTCAAATTCAGTAAAAGCCCTCAAAAGAGGCAAGCATATGTTAGAAATAAACTGCGCAAGGCAAGCACCAAGCCTTAAAAACTCTACACCTGCTTGTGAAGCGTCCATATTTTTACTACTGTGTTATGAGCCAATAGCAGCCGTTTTCATATTTTTCTATTCTTATTTTAAAACGTACTTGAACATTAAACTAGTTAGCTCATCCTATTGATAATCAATAAATTTTCCTATTTAAAAATAAGTTCAAATACATAACTATCACTTTCTTGACCGTATTTAGCTGAAACTTGCATAATGTTGCTATCTTAGTTGGTAATCATGAAAGAAGATTATTCAGTCTTTATCCATAACAACATATCGCTACTTTTTATCGATTCTACGCCATAACTTACCAGAAATAGGTAAGATATTGCTGTTAGCCTTATACGATATCTAATATCAAAATCTAGTTTATTATTTTTAGACTTTTTTCATTCATCAAGATATTCAGAATAAAATCTAACAGAGAGCCGCCAATTTTTTACTAGTGCAATTAGGCATTAAATGTTCAATGCTACTAACAATGTCGATTCCAATAAATATAAATTGTTTTAGCACTGCTCAAGTCAACATTAAACATTCTCGGAACTACACGAATTGCCATCGGGCAAGTTGGCCCCATTCAAGTTAGCTTCGCTCAAGTCAGCACCGCTCAAATTGGCACCGCTGAGGTCAACATTGAACAAGTCGGCATTACGCAAATTGGCACCACACAAGTTGGCACCTCGCAAGCTAGCTGCACTCAAGTCGCTACCACTCAAGTTAGCACCAGACAAGTCGGTATCACTCAAGTTGGTACAGCACAAATTGGCACCGCTCAAATTAGCTCCACTCAAGTTAGCATTAGACAATCTAGTCCCCCCCAAGTTAGCTACGCTCAAATTGGCACCAGGTAAGTTGGCACCGAACAAGTTGGCATTAGACAGATCGGCTGCGCATAAATCAGCATCACGCAAATCGGCACTGCGCAAGTTGGTACCCCTCAAGTCTACACCGCGCAAATTGGCACCGCAAAGGTTAGCTCTACTCCCCTTTTGACAAAAGGTTTCAAGCCAAATCTCGTGTTGTTCCAATATATGATTAATATTCATTATCTATTCCTCAATTTTTATAAAAAAAACCTCAACAGAGACAAGCGGATGTTAGTAATACACTGCATAAGGCTGATACTAGACCTTAAAAAGCTATTGCCACTTGTGAAGTTTCGGTATATTTACTACTTTATTATGAGCCGATAGCGCCTTTCTGCCTAGTTTTCTACGCCTATATTAGATCGTAGTTGAACTTTACACTGATTAGCTCACTCTATTGAATAATAGTCAAAGTTGGTTTTATTCAAAAATAGGATTAAATACATTACTACCATTTTTTTGAATATATTTAGTTGAAAATTGAATAATGTCGCTTTCTTAGTTGGCAATCATGAAAGAAGATTGTTACCTCTTTATGCAAAGCAACATACCGCCACTTTTTATTGATTTTACGCCATAACTTAATATAAACATTGGCTTTATACGGTATTTAATATCAAATTCCACCTTATTATTTTTTAGACTCATTCTATTCATCAAAATATTCAGAATGAAATTTATTGCAAAACCTACTTTTTAGCTAGTGCAATCGGCATTTACTCTATAACGGTATTACTCAACACAGTTTTGTTCATTAGGCCATTGAGGACGATCACCTTTTCCACAATAAAAATCAATAATATCCAATAAGCGAGGGTAAAATTTGAGTAATTTTTTACCATTTATCTCCTCAATAGTTTGTCGGTTAAATTGACGCCATTGATTAACTGAATAAGACTGATTACCCACGTTGACACAATCTCCGTTAACTATTGAAATAAAATATTTTTCACCCTGTATTATGAATGTTGATTCCGGTAAATCAGCATCACGCAAATTGGCACCGAGCAAATTGGCGCCACGTAAGTCGGCATCATACAAATTGCTATCACGCAGATCAGCATTGCGCAAGTTAGCACCGCACAAACGGGCACCATTCAAGTTGGCACCGCACAAGCGGGCATTGCTCAAGTCAGCACTTCGCAAATCGGCTTCTCGTAAGTCGGCACAGAACAAATTGGCACCACGCAAATCGGCTTCGTAAAAGTTGGCTTTTATACCCTCTTGACCCAAAGTCTCAACCCAAATCTTGTGTTGTTCCAATATTTCATAAAGATCCATTATCCATTCCTCAATTTTTGTTAAAAAGTCCTCAACAGAGGCAAGCGGATGTTAGTAATATACTGCATAAGGCTAGCATCAAACATTAAATATTTATTCCCGCTTGTGAAGCGTCGATATATTTACTACTTTAGTGTGAACCGATAGCTCCTATATTCCTATTTTTCTACTCTTATTTTTGATCTTAGCTGAACATTACACTAATCAGCTTACGCGATTGAATAATCGTCCAATCGATCTTTTTCAAAAATAAGATCAAGTACAACACTGTCATTTTCTTGATCGCATTTAGTTGAAACGTGAATAATGCTGTTGTAGTTATATTGTATTGTATATTTTGTTTGAAACAACTGTTAATGTATAGTTATGATAGATATTCATTATTATTGATTGCTTTATAACTTTTAGGCTAATTAACCCATGTTCAACATTGCTTTTGAATAGTTAATTTTGCATATAGCTTTTATATGAATATTGCTTTTATATGAAAAAAGTTTAAGTATTTCTCAAATATCGTCAGGTTTGATAAATTTCGAAGCAAATATCTTCATAATGTTGTTTTCAATCTAGAAAATATCATCATCGCTTAATTTCTTATATCAATGAATGGGTAAATTGAATATTCAATTTATTAATTCATGACTTAATTCAGTTCAATATTAGTATAATTGGCAAAAGAATTACTATTTTTGATTCAAATAATTTTGTGACATTAAATACCTGTAATTTTATGCCAGTAATCGCTGCCGATATAGTTAACTTTGTATCATAAAACATTCTTAATTTTTTATTTTGCGCAATTAATTACTGCTATTAAATCTTTAAATTCAATTAACCCTATATAGTTTTCCTTTATAAATAAGCATGTTATCACCACCCATTGTGTCTATTAGGTGTTATGGTGTTGCGCTGATTGTATTTTTATTCAATTAAATATAGATAGCTTTTAACTACTTAATCATGATTATAAAAGTTTTATACCAACACAAGGATATAGGGCTATGACCAGAATAGAAGAAATATTAATTACAATTGTGATACCACATGCAAACAATTTGTTAATAATGAAAAAGCGTTCACTTAACTAGGTCTGATAAAATCTACTTAAACTGATAAATATTAGTTCGAGAAACCATTAAGTTATAAGACACCAATATTTCAATTCAAATCTCAACGGGAATGGTTATCAATTATACAAGTGTTCCTCATTTGTTTTACGCTCTGACATCACTGAATAGCAATGATATATAATCCATGGTGAATTATAACGATATGTATTATCAACCATGGTAAAAATAAGATGCAGACCTTGTTGTTACGCAAGTGATGAAATAGTAAATCTGTCAAGTTTTTAAAGTAATATTCGTGTTATCAAAGTGTTATACATGGCTGATAACCCAAATATGTAAATAACCTAGTTAATAACATAATACTAAATAAATCCTAATACGGATCTACGTTAACATTGAACATTGAACATTGACAAAATTTTTGCCACGATTTTTTGAGGAGCGGGGGTGGGAAAGTTCTAAAACTTCACAAAATAAGCGTTACTAATCAGGTAAATGTCGATCGTAACGCTTATTGATATTTATTATTGTGGAAGTTTATAGGCTTGACGTGCAAGTAGTTTCCAATCACTATCAACTTTTTTGAAGACTAACATCACACCAATTTTTACTTTACCGATTTTACCACTATTGTTGGTATCAGCAGAAAAAACGTGTCTAACAATGGCGGTATCACCTTCAGTGGTGATGGTTTGATCTTGAAATTCAAGCGTGGTAAAACCAGAACGTCCACTGACTATTGCATCAACAAATTCTGCTTTATTCTCAATCACAGCACTAGAATGGCCATAAGTTAATGAAGGTAATGCAACATTTTCTAACTGTGCTTTATCGGCACTAAGCATGGCTAATCGCATAGTTTCTACAGCTTGTTCTACCGTGCTTTGATTTGGTGTAGCGGCATGACTATAACCAATTGATAACACGATAACTAACATAAAACTTAAAATTTTTTTCATACTATTTCTCCTTAATTACATTTGTTTATTCACTTTTTGTTGAAGGAATTAACTCTTCATCATTTTTAATTAAATTTGGATTGAATTTTTTTGCCCAAATTGAAGTGATAATCGGTACCACAACAGATGTAACAATCACACTCGTGGCAACCATTGCCGTTGCCGCAGAAGCAACTGGAGCAAATTCAGGTACCATTTCAGCAATCAATAAAGGTGTTGCCACAGCGGCGCCGGCAGAACTCGAGGCGGCAACCCCCGCGGTACCATTTCCTTTACCAAGAAATTTATCAGATAAGATAAGCGGAATACCGGTAATAACTATGACTAATAAGCCTAATAAGATTCCGGCTAAACCTGTTTCAAAAATAACCTGTAGTTTTATGCTATTACCTAGTGCAAAAGCAAAGAACGGAATTAATGTCTGTACTGCGTTACCAAATAATTTTCGAAGATCAGAGTCTAAATTACCAAGCATAAAACCAATTAAGAAAGGTAATACCGCACCAACAAACAGTCTTGGTTCAAATGAAGCAACGCCAGAAGTCCCCAAA
Organism: Gilliamella sp. LMG 34359; assembly: GCF_984569085.1. Classification (NCBI taxonomy): domain Bacteria; kingdom Pseudomonadati; phylum Pseudomonadota; class Gammaproteobacteria; order Orbales; family Orbaceae; genus Gilliamella; species Gilliamella sp. LMG 34359. The sequence goes on from NZ_OZ474906.1 coordinate 301,543, forward strand.
ATGACCATTGTCATCAAAGGGCCGGATTCTAAAGACATTAATACAAAAGCACCGGCTTCTTCTTTTGAACCATACTGATTCATCAAAGCAGCATATAAACCACCATTAGTCATATCCATTGAAGCAACTAAGGCAAGAATTGAGAAACCAGCAAATATGCCACCTTCTACCATATAACCATTGGTCCAAAAAGTACCAGCAATAAGGGCTACAAACCATGCGGTCGCGATTTTAGTGACGACTAATACACCGGATTTTCTTAGCATCATGCCGGTAGCTTTAAGCTCAATAGAAGCTCCCATACAAAAAAACCATACGGCTAATATAGGTACTGTTCCTGAAATTAATCCATTAGAAAAAGATCCTAAATATTTTCCTCCACCAGGAAAAACCGTATTACATAAGGCGCCAAGAAAAAGAGGAATTAACATTAATCCTCCTGGGACTTTATCAATAAACTTTTTTATTTTCATTTATACATTCCTAAAAATTAACAATATGATTTAAATAAATTAATTTAACTTACGTAAAAAAGACTTTAAGTAAAATTATATATTCGGAATACCATTCCTTTTTTGAATATACAAAATAATAAAATAAAATCAATTTTGATTCTTAATTTTGTGATAAACATCACCAATTAAAAATCAACCTATTATTTTTTAATATTATTTTTTTCATTGATAAATTAACTAAATTAACAACCCCGATTGAATATTGTTTATAAAGGATAGCGATAGAAAAAATAGTAAAAAAATACCAAACAATAAAACATATAAATAAAAACAAAATAAACAAATAGTTAGCATTTATTATGTTAATAATGGATTAAAATTTTATGTGACGCAGATCACAATAAATAATAAATGAAATATCATTCTTTTAAATTCTTAATTATGATTATTTCGGAATGATATTCCATTTAATAGAGGTAAACGAATGAAGATTTATATTACAGATTGTGACCATGAATCCATGGACATTGAAAAAAAGACTTTTACTAAAGAGGGTGTGGATTTTGAAATCTTAAACGTCACACAACCCGAAGATATTATCCGAGCTTGTCACGATGCAGATGCATTGATTTTACAATATGCGACTATTTCCGATAACGTACTGAGTTCTTTAAAAAATTTAAAAGGTGTTGTCCGTTATGGTGTTGGTGTTAATACCATTGATATTGAGTCAGCAACTAAAAATAACGTAGCGGTTTGTAATGTCCCTGATTATGGAACAAATGAAGTTGCTGATCACGCCTTGGCTCTTATTATGGCTTTAGCCAGAAAGTTACCATTGTTGATAAAAGATACAAAAAGCAATATTTGGGCTTATGAAAAAGCTATTCCTATTTATCGATTACAAGAACAAACTGCTGGCATTGTTGGTTTAGGAAGAATTGGCTTGTCATTAGCCAAAAAACTTCATGGTATTGGATTAAAAGTAATTGGTTTTGACCCATTAGCTAAAAAAGAGCAACTTCCAGATTATATCGACTTTGTTAGTTTAGATGAGTTATTAGCCCACTCAGATATTATTTCGCTTAATTTACCATTAACAAAGAGCACCGAGAACTTAATTGATAGTAAAGAGTTCTCAAAAATGAAAAGCAATTGCTATTTAGTTAATACCGCAAGAGGCGGCATTGTAAATGAAGAAGCGCTTTATCAAGCATTATTAAATCATACCATCGCTGGTGCAGCGCTTGATGTATTTAAGCAAGAACCGCCAACAGATAGAAAATTATTCAGCTTAGATAATTTCATTGCAACGCCTCATGCTGCTTGGTATTCAGAACAATCTCAACAAGATTTAAAAAGAAAAGCGGCTGAAGAAGCAATCCGCTTAGCAAAAGGTGAAAAACCACTCTATTGTTTAAACAAATAAGAATATCTATCAATTACAGGATATAAAACATGAAAGCGATAATTTATAAAGGTCCAAATGATGTAGCTTGTGAGCAAACCGTTGAACCGGAAGTTAATGAAAATGAAGTATTAATAAAAGTAAGTCATGCGGGAATTTGTGGTTCTGATCTTAATATTTATTTAGGGGTACATCCTAGAGCCAAAGCACCATTAGTATTAGGTCATGAATTTTCAGGTTATGTCGTTAATGGCGATGAGCAATTACCAACTGGAACTAAAGTATGTGTGCGCCCACTTATTTCTTGCGGTAAATGTTCTGCGTGTGAATCAGGTAATAGTCATGTCTGTAAAACACTTAAACTTTATGGCATCGATACCGCTGGGGGGATGGCTGAATATGTGAAAGTAGATAGAAGTAAAATTCATGTTTTACCAAATGATTTTCCGATGGATTTGGGGGCTTTTGTTGAACCATTAGCGGTAGGTATTCACGCTGTAGCAAGAACACCTTTTAAGATAGGTGATAGCGTTGTTGTGTTTGGTGCTGGCACAATTGGCCTTTGTGTAGCAAGTGTGCTGAAACTAGCTGGCGCCAAACAAGTGATTGTTATTGAAACCAATGATTTCCGCATTAATTTAGCTAAAGATCTCGGTTTTACGGTGATCAACCCGAAAAAAGATGATGTATTAAATACAGTATTAAAATTAACCAACCAAGTCGGTGCTGATATTGTTTATGACTGTGCCGCTCATCCCTCTGTTGCTTTGCAATTAACTGATTTAGTCAGAGTTCAAGGTACGATTGAAATTGTTGGTTCATATAAAAAACCGACAGAATTTAAATTACTCGACATTGAGTTTAAAGAACTCAACATCATTGGTACCAGAGTGTATGAAGCAAGGGATTTTGAAACTGCAATCCAATTCATACAACAAGATTTTCCATATAAAAAATTACTCACCATATTGCCTCCAGAGGAAGCAAAACAAGGATTTGCTAATGCTTTAACCGGTGAAAACGTAATTAAAACAATATTTAAATTTTCTGATTAATAAGCTTATAAATTTAAGGTATACCATTATGAAAAATAAAAACCCTTTTGACTTAACCGGTAAAAACGCCATTGTGACAGGAGCCTCTCGCGGAATAGGTAAATCTCTAGCAATGAGCTTAGCTAATGCCGGCGCTAATATTATTATCATCGATGTTGCTCGTGATGAACAAACTGAGTTAGCGATAAAACAATATAACGTATCTTGTGAAACTATTACATTTGACCTAGCTAACTTTGATAAATATGAAAATCTTATTTCAGATATCATTAAAAAATATCAACATATTGATATTTTAATCAATAATGCCGGTATACAGCGTCGTCACCCTTCCGTTGATTTTCCGAAAAATGATTGGGATCTCGTCATTAATATTAATATGAATGCAGTATTTTTTATGTGTCAACAAGTGGGTAAACACATGATTGAGCAAGGTTACGGAAAAATAGTCAATATTGCTTCTTTATTGGCGTTCCAAGGCGGATATACCATCCCAGCTTATACAGCTGCTAAATCGGCAGTGGCTGGTTTTTCAAAATCACTATCCAATGAATGGGCATCTAAGGGGATTACCATCAATTGTATCGCTCCTGGTTATATTGCTACCGAAATGAATACAGCATTGATGAACGATGAAACGCGTAATCGTCAAATTCTAGAACGGATTCCGGCCGGACGATGGGGAAATCCTGAGGATTTAGGTGGTGCCGCAGTATTTTTATCCTCTAGTGCATCTGATTATATCAATGGTTTTACCATTGCTGTTGATGGTGGATGGTTAGGTAGATAGTCGTTTTTTTAAATTAATTTTATCTTAATTATTGGTTAACAGTTAACACCAATAATTAAGATGTCTAGGAGGACATTATGATTATTGGCAATATTGAACATCTTGAGTTAATCCCTTACTTACCAAATAAACTCAAACATGCAATAGAAACAGTAAAAAAAGAGGTCAATGATAATACAGAAAATGGACGTTATACCATTGATGGTGATGATGTTTTTTATATGGTTTCAGAAACCTTATCGAGAACTCAAGAAGAAGGTAAATATGAATATCATGCTAAATATATTGATATTCAAATTGTATTGTCTGGACAAGAAGGTATGGCAGTATCTACACTTCCACCTCATTCTGAGGTAATTGAAGATAAACTAATTAATGGGGATATTGCATTTGTAAAAGCGCCAGTAGAAGAGACAATGTTTGTTATGCAACCTAAGGATTTTGTCATTTTTTATCCTAAAGAAGTACATAAACCACTGTGTATTGTTGCTGGCAAAGCAGAAAAAATTCGTAAAGTGGTTGTTAAAGTCGCTATAGATTGACTTGTAACTAATTGTAACAATAACTAAAACAGGTTTGTATGACTTCACCTGATTTGGTTATTTAGATTATCAACAATACCTGATAAGGAATAGTGATGAGTATAAATATCGCGGTAATCGGAGAGTGCATGATTGAACTCTCAATTAAAGATAATTTAACAACTAGAAGTTTTGGTGGTGATACTTTAAATACATCTGTTTATTTGTCCCGTTTATTTCCCAATGACCAAGCCTCTATTCATTATGTCACCGGGCTCGGTATTGATCCATTTAGCCAAGAGATGTTAGATCAATGGCAAAAAGAGAACATCAAAACCGATCTCATCCAACAATTAGATAATAAAATACCGGGATTGTACGCCATTATGACTGATAGTAATGGTGAGCGATCATTCTATTATTGGCGTAATGATGCTGCGGCAAAGTTTTGGTTAAAAACGGAACAAACAGAACAGATCTGTGAAAAAATAACCACATTTGATTATATTTACTTAAGTGGAATTAGTATTGCTATTTTAGATGAATATAGTATAGATAAACTGATCGAGTTATTAGAAAAATTTAAAGCCAATGGCGGTAAAGTGATTTTTGATAATAACTATCGCCCTCGATTATGGCGTAGTCAGGAATATGCGCAAAATGTTTATTCTAAAATTCTTTCTTATACCGATATAGCATTTTTGACGCAGGATGATGAACAGTTACTTTGGGGCAATACCCACTATCAAGATAGTATTATTCGTAGTAAAAAGTTAAATGTTTCTGAAATTATTATCAAAAGAGGAAGTGAAAGCTGTATAGTCGAAACTTTAAATGAACGTGTAGAAGTACCTGCTAATGTTATTACTAAAGATAAAATCGTTGATACTACTGCCGCCGGCGATTCATTTAGTGCCGGTTATTTATCCGTTCGATTAAAAGGTGGAACAATTGAAGATGCAATCCAAAAAGGTCACGATTTAGCGGGAACCGTTATTCAATATCGAGGAGCCATCATTCCTCCTGAAGCTATGAATAACTTAATTTAAACGATAAACGTTTTAACAATAAAATGAAAACCACCTAATCAGGTTATTTGGTTGCAATATATCCTAATCTGGAAGAAATTGAATTAGTCGTCTCTTTTAATAAAGAGGCGCATTTTTTCATTTGGTTTTGCATTCGATTGCTAGGACCAGTAATACTTAATGCTGCAACGACATCATTGCTGTAATTAAAAATACCTGATGCTACGCAAATAAGTCCTTCTTCAACCTCTTCCCAATCATAAGCAATATTTTCTCGGCGAACTTCATCTAAAATATCATAAAGCTTTTGGGTATCTGTTATGGTGTTTTTAGTATGTTTTAATAGTGGAGAAAGCAATACCCTATCGATCTCTTGTTGAGATTGATGTGAAAGTAATATTCGACCTAATCCGGTACAGTATGCTGGGCGCATATGGCCTAAATTGGAGCTGGTGTGAATAGCATTATTCCCTTCACTCTTATATAAATAGACAACATTACCGCTATTATAGACCCCTAAAAAACAGGTTTCATTTATTGTATTTGAAAGTGATTTGATAAATGGAATAACAACATCAACAATATTAACATTTACTAAACCTGATATACCTAGTTCAAGTGATTTGAACCCTAATGTATATTTATCTGATTTTTCATCAAAAAAAACATATTCTCGATCAAGTAATGTTTTTAATATCTTCTTAATAATAATTTTGTTTAGTTTGGTCGCTTCAATGATTTCATTAATTGTCACACCTGCAGCGCAATTACTAATCACATCTAAAACTGAAATAGCCTTATCAATTGCTGATGTTGCTTCTTTTTGAATCATAATTTTAAACCTTTATAAAAATAGTCAGCCATTAATTCAACCGACCGATCACATTAATTTTTCTTTTTTAGTTCAATTGAAATTGATGATGAAATATTTTTTAACTCGTTAATAATCAACTCTTTTTTCTGTATAATTCGAAAAGAAGATCCGGCAACACTAATCGCACCAACAACTTTATTTTGTTTTATAAAAATTGGAACTGCTATGCAAGACAATCCTTCTTCCACTTCTTCATCATCCATGGAATAACCGTCGATACATACTTTGGCTAAACTATTATGAATCATTTCACGATCAATAATGGTTTTATCTGTAAATTGAACTAAGGGGCGACTTAATACTTTATTAATTTCGACTAATGGTTGGTAAGCTAATAATGATTTGCCAAGTCCTGTACAATAAACAGGCATTCGGCTTCCTATGTGTGAATTGGTTTTAACAGCCAGTTCACCTTCAGCTTTATATAAATAAATAACACTGCCATCATGATAGACGGCAAGAAAACACGTTTCATTAATTTTTGAAGCTAGCTTTTTTAAAAAAGGGATTGAGATACCAACCAAAGAGATATTCATTAATCCCTTTACACCTAATTCAAAAGCTTTAACGTCTAAAGAATATTTTTCAGTATTCGCATCATAACTAAGATATTGCCTTTTTTTGAGAGTATCTAAAATTCTAAATACTGTTGTTTTTGCCATTCTACTTAATTTGACAATTTCAGCTAGAGAAATGCCTGATGAATAATGACTAATTATTTCAAGCAAAGTTAAGGCATTATCTAAAGTGGATTGTTGTTTTTCAAATGACATTTATTAAACCCCAGACCATGATATTATCTATCCAATAGATTGATTAAAAACAATACAATAAATAATTAAGATGCACTTTAAAAAGGCAATTTTTAGAATACAATTTTTATCTAATTATATGTATAAATTCAGCTTAGCGGTTACATATTACTAGAATAATCATTTTTTTTCTATTAATTCAATAACATCTTTACTATTTTGCATAGTTAAAAATTTTCATAAAAATTACAATTTATTATCTTTGCTTATCATTGCAAATTGAATTAATACGATACAATGCTCAAAAAATAATAAAAAATTAAAGGATGAAAAGATTGGCAAAATTCATAAGATTCAAATATATCGTTATCGCGATTGCCGCTTTAGTATTGTTGTATATAGTAAAAGCCATTTTTTTCCCTGTGGAAAAAGCGGTCAATTATATTACATCGCCAGTCACTAAAGGGAGTGTTGAGAAAACGGTGCTTGCTGATGGCACCATAAGTGCCTTTAAACAAGTTAGCGTAGGTGCGCAAGTTTCAGGACAGATAAAAAAACTGTATGTTGAGCTTGGCGATGAAGTTAAACAAGGTGATATGATTGCTGAGATTGACGATCTTAAACAAAGTAATGATCTTAAACAATCGGAAGCATCACTTAATAGCTTAGAAGCCCAGCGAACTTCAAAGAAAGCTAAATTAGTCAACTATCAATTAATCTATGAACGTCAATTAAAGTTGGTTAAAAAAGGGGTCGGCGTCCAATCGGATTTAGATTCCGCCAAAGCTGATCTTGATGCGATTAAGGCCGATATTGCCGCCCTCGATGCTGATATCGTCAGTGCTCAAGTGGCGGTTGATACGGCAAAAGTTAATTTAGGTTACACTAAGATACGTTCACCGATTGATGGTGTGATAGTCGCCATTCCGGTTGATCAGGGACAAACAGTAAACTCGGTACAAAGTGCGCCAACTATCGTTAAAGTTGCCCAACTGGATAAAATGACCATTGAGGCGCAAATTTCAGAAGCCGACGTTATTGGTGTTAAAAAAGGTATGCCGGTTTACTTTACAATTTTGGGACAACCCAATAAGCGTTTTGATGGATTAACATTAAGAGCGATCGAACCGGCACCAGACTCAATTAATACCGAAAGTTCGACTTCAAGCTCATCATCTACCACCAAAACTGCTATTTACTATAATGGATTGTTGGATGTTGATAATCCTGATCGTATTTTACGGATATCAATGACGGCTCAAGTATATATTGTGTTAGCTGAAGCGAAGAATGTACTTACGATTCCATCTCAGGCTATCCAAAAAAATATAGGCACTGATAAAGCAATTGTTTATATTCTTAATCAAACCAATGAGATTGAGGAACGGGAAGTCAATTTAGGGATTAATAATAATATTAATGTTGAAATCAAATCTGGTCTGAAAGAAGGAGAAGTTGTCGTTGTTAGTAGCGCAAATGGTGCAACATTTAATCCCAATAGCAAAGGACCAAGGATAAGATTCTAAGATGACCAATACTCCATTAATTAAACTCGAAAATATTATTCGTGAATTTCCCGCTGGAGAATCAACGATACAAGTTCTTAAAGGCATCAATTTAACCATCAATGCTGGAGAAATGGTGGCGATTATTGGTGCTTCGGGCTCAGGCAAATCGACACTAATGAATATTCTCGGTTGTTTGGATAAGCCAACCAGAGGAATTTATGCAATTAGTGGGCGAACCACCAGTCAGTTATCACCTGATGAGTTAGCAGAACTACGCCGTGAACATTTTGGATTTATCTTTCAACGTTACCATTTATTAAATGCATTAACAGCACAAGGTAATGTTGAAATACCCGCTATTTATGCAGGTGTTACCAATGAACAACGTCAAACTCGAGCGGCTAACATATTAGCGCGTTTAGGCCTTGCTGATAAAATAAATAATAAGCCTAATCAATTATCGGGTGGACAACAACAACGTGTTAGTATTGGCCGTGCACTAATTAATGGCGGACAAATTATTTTAGCTGACGAACCAACCGGTGCTCTCGATCGTAAAAGTGGTTTAGAAGTCATGACCATTTTACGAGAACTACATCAACAAGGGCATACTGTTATTATTGTTACCCATGATCCGAACATTGCCCAAAGTGCCCAACGGATTATTGAGATTAGTGATGGTAATATTATTTCTGATTCAATTAATCCCAATTACTCATCTGCGCAAGTTGATAATCGACAAGTTAAGCAAATCGAAATAACCAAAACGCAAGATAATTTTTCCGCCAAATATTACCGTTTTCGTGATGCATTTAAAATGGCAATATTATCCATGTTGTCACAACGGTTACGCACGTTTTTGACTATGCTAGGAATTATTATTGGTATTGCTTCAGTGGTATCTATGGTTGCTTTAGGCGAAGGAACAAAACAGAAAATACTATCCAATATTAATTCGTTAGGTACAAGTACGTTAGAAATTTATGCCGGTAGCGGTTTTGGTGATCGTAACGCCGATAAAATCACAACGTTACGTTCTTCAGATGCCGATTTTCTTGCGCAACAAAGCTTTGTTCATAGTACAACACCAAATCTTTCCACCAGCGTCTATTTTCGAATAAATAATTTAGCTGTAACCGGTACGGTGAATGGTGTAGGTGAACAATTTTTTGCCGTACGCGGCTATACCATTAGTCAAGGAATAGCCTTTAATCAAGAGGCAGTAAACGCATCCGCTCAAGAAGCGGTAATTGATGAGAACACCGTTAAAAGGCTGTTTAGTGATCAAAATCCAGTAGGCAAAATTCTCATGGTTGGTCAATTACCGGTTAGAATCATCGGAGTTGCCACTAAACAACAGCAAGGATTTGGTAATAACGAAAGCCTTAATATCTGGTTACCTTACACCACAGTGATAAATCGTATGGTAGGGCAAACATCATTAAAAAGTATTACCGTTCGCATCAATGATAATATTGATTTAAGTGTGGCAGAACAAGCGATTAATAAAATTATGCTACAACGCCATGGCACTAAAGATTTCTTTATCTTTAATTCCGATAGTATCCGAGAAACCGTCAATTCATCAGCTTGGGTTTTAACTTTGCTGATCTCAACTATTGCTTTAATTTCTCTCGTTGTTGGTGGTATTGGGGTAATGAATATTATGCTGGTATCTGTCACAGAAAGAACGCGAGAAATTGGTGTTCGTATGGCAGTTGGTGCACGTTCGAGTGATATTTTGCAACAATTTCTTATTGAAGCCGTACTGGTTTGTTTAATCGGCGGCACATTAGGGATCGTGTTGTCATTTTTAATTGGTTTTATTTTTAATTATTTAGTGACCTCGTTTGCTATGAGTTTTTCTATTATTTCTATTATTGCCGCATTTAGCTGTTCGTCGATGATTGGGATTATTTTTGGCTATGTCCCAGCAAAACGAGCTGCAAAACTTGATCCAATTTATGCATTAGAAAGAGAATAAAAAATCCCATTAAAATAAAATCCCTTTGTACTAATTAACGACAAAGGGATCTCAATTATTTCTAATAAACAATTAAAAACGTCAATTAATTATTTTTTTGACTTGTCTTCATTAGCCGATTTTTTATCGTTTTCAACCTTAATATTAGGATCTAAACCAACTAAGTAAGCAGTTACTCTCGCATAATCGTTGATATAGTTAGTGGTACTGTTAGCATTTAGTCCTCGTGAATTCACAAAAAACTTGCGGTTAACCACAACAGTTGGAATTGAATCTGGACTTAATTGCTTAATTGCCTCTGTTTGTTGTGCCATAAATGCTTTGACTAAAAAACTTTGTTTGGTTTTATCAAACTTTTCAGCATCAACACCTAAATCAGCAAAAACAGCTTTAATATCTTCGGCAGTTTTTATTTTACGATCTTTTTGTACCGCTTTGTAAAGTGCATCAGAAGCTTTATCTTCGATACCTAAAACATTAGCAACTGCCCACGCTTCAGCTAACTCTTTAGCTAAAGGGCCAAAATTTTCTAAATGATAACGTTTAAATTGAGTACCATTAGGTAATGCTTTAGCAATTTCGCCTGGTACATGAAATTCGCTTTCAAATTTGAAACAGCTAGGACAGTTGAATGAGAAAAATTCGACAACTTCTTTGTCTGGAGATGGCTGAAATGGTAAAACGCCATATTGTTTACCACTTTCAATCGGTTCTAATTGTGAGACGGCACTTGCTGTAGCTGGTTGAGTTTCATTCTTAGTATTTACCGGTGCTTCGTCAGCAAAGCTGCTCATAGAAGTTAGTAATACTCCAATAGCAATGAGCGTTTTTTTCATCTAGTTCATTCTCCTTATTCTTGAATAATTCCGCGAGCTTTTAATATTGCTGATTTAAAATCATCTTCATAATCTTTCTTTAATCCAGGAATGGCTTCATTTTTATCTGAATTACGCATTTTTAAATGATAAATTAAAACTTCATCACTAAGATCTTTCAAATCACCATCAAAACCGGCTTCTTTACCTAATTTATCTAAAAGCTGTAACAAATTGAGATCGGAATCGTTTTCCCAAGCTGGTTGTAATAACTCAATTAATTCATCAATACGATGACATTTCATAATAATTACCTTTTTAATTATTCAACTATGTTGAAGATGATGATATAAACCTTTATGTTAATCTTTATATTGCAATCTGTATATTAAAAAGCTTCTATTATATACTCGGCTTTTAATCTAATGAGAACATAAAGTCTGTATAAACGGATAACTTACGCTAGATTTTGTATCTAAAAATAACTTTGTTATATAGTAATGTTATTTTGTTTTTTAGCAATGTAAAAGAGAAAGTATTTATGGAAAAACTGCCTGTGACAGCCATTATTTTAGCTGGTGGCCAAAGTAACCGTATGAATGGTGTGGATAAAGGTTTAATGTTATTAGCAGAAAAACCACTATTTCAGCATGTTATTGATCGGATTAAGCCACAAGTTGACTTTATAATGATTAATTGTAATCGTCATGCTGATCAGTATGCTGCGCTAGATTACCCGGTTTTTGGTGATGATTTACCGGGATTTTTAGGGCCGCTTGCCGGTATCTATAGCGGTTTATTACGCAGCTCGACAGATTGGAACTTAGTTGTTAGTTGTGATACCCCTTTTTTGCCACTTGATCTACTAATTCGTTTAGCCAAATTCACAACAACCCATCAAGCTATTTTCCCTTTTGACGGCAAGGATAATCACCCAACCGTTTTATTAATTAATAAATCCGTCCTCCCACAACTAAAAAAATATTTGGAAAATGGTGATCGTAAACTGATGTTATTTTTAAAACAAATTCATGCAACCGCGGTTGATTTTAGCGATACACCGGCTAGTTTTACCAATATTAATACAGTTGAAATGCTCGAAAGTGCTAATTTGGCAATTAAAGCGAATAAGTAAATCCTATCTAAGGCCATTTATAAATAATAAATCGCTGAGGTTCAACGTTAAAAAAGCCGTTCCTCAACATTTTGGCAAATACAATTTTTAATCTCCTTAGATTAGCCATACTTTTAGTAGATAAGTTCATTGCCAAGCTTAGCTGGTATAAAGAGGATTTTTAGCGATCTCATAGTTTAAAACCCCTGCTTCTCAATTATTTATAATACTGTTTTGGCCTTTTTGATCACTAATGCTTTTAGGAGATTACATGATTATAAAGCTTAGCTGAGGTAACTGGGATTTTCAGTCATACAAGATTTCCAAAATCCCACTCCTCAACTTTTTTATTTTTAAGATTATTAATAACTCAATAAATAAAAAAGCCGTTATTAATTTTTAAGCAGTTTCTTTAGTTGTGTAGCAAAGTTTTCAATTTCGACTTCTTGGGTCGACCATGAAGTACAAAAGCGTAAGCAAATATGGTCGGGATCGCTTTGTCCTAAATTATCCACCGCATAAAGCGACACAATTTTATTGGCTAGTTGATTGGGCAGTTTAACAAATAACTGATTGGTTTGTGGTGTTGCTGCAAAAGTAAATCCTTGATTGTCAAATAAGGTTATCAGTTTTTCAGCCATGGTATTACTATGTTTACCTAAAGAGATATAGAGGTCATTTTTCATTAATGCTTTAAATTGCACGGCTATAATCCAACTTTTCGCTAATATTGCCCCTTTTTGTTTCATATTAAAGCGGAAGTCATGATTGATAGTATGATTATTAAATACCAATGCTTCACCAGCAAAAGCACCAACTTTAGTACCACCAATATAAAATACATCAGTATATTTAGCTAAGTCAGGAAAAGTAATGTCATTATCTTTCGCACCTAATGCCATTGCTAAACGAGCACCATCTAAATAAAGGTAAAGGTGGTTTTTTTGACAAAATTGATACAATTCTTTCAGTTCTTGCTTGCTATATAGAGTACCTAATTCGGTGGTATTGGAAATATACACCAGTTTGGGTTGAACCATATGTTCGTCACAATGATAATCTAAAACCGGTTTTATTAATTCTGGGGTTAATTTACCATCTTCGGTTTTAACTGTTACCACCTTATGCCCTGTCGCCTCAATAGCGCCAGTTTCATGCACATTGATATGTCCGGTCTCGGCTGCAATCACGGCTTGATAAGGTTTTAAAATATGGGAAATTGTCGTTAAATTGGTAATGGTTCCTCCTGCCATAAAATGGATATCGGCATTCGGTGAATTTAATATTTGTCTAATGTGATTGATGGCATCATTACAACAATCATCTAAGCCATAACCACTCAATTTTTTATTATTGATATCGATAAATTCTTTTAATAATTGAGGGTGAACCGTTTGGTTATAATCATTTAAAAAATCGTACATACCATTACCTTTAATCTTGTATAAAATGATGTAATATTTGCACTTAAATATAACACGATAATGTTGAAAATCTATGAATGGTAAAAAAATTATTGGGATTACTGGATATAGTGGATCTGGTAAAACTACCTTATTAAAAAAAATTATTCAGTTAATGGTGTTGCAAAATGTTAAGGTGGGGTCACTAAAACATGCCCACCATGATATTGAGTTAGATATCCCCGGTAAAGATAGCTATGAGTTACGCAAAGCAGGTTCACTACAAACGATTATTGCGTGTGATAAACGTTATGCATTGATTGAGGAAACACCAGATATTCCTGCCGATTTAAAAACGTTGATTGATCGTTTTACTGATGTTGACGTGATATTTATTGAAGGATTTAAAGATGAGCAAATTCCCAAAATTATGTGCCATCGTAAAGCCAACGCCAAACCATTATTTATTGATAATTTTACCATTGCCGTTGCCAGTGATGAGTCTTTAAACATATCTGTACCAGTATTAGATATAAACCAACCAGAACAAATAGTTAAGTTTATAAATAATAGTTTATTTAAATGTTAATATAGCGTATCTTGCTTAACGGTTTTTTTGCTAGATTAATTCTTTATTTAACTATTTTTAACTAATCATATTTGGACTACTATGAAACGCAAATTAAGGAAAACATTAAACCTCATAAAAAAAATCATACTTGGATTTATGCTTGTTTCGGTTTTTCTTATTTTATTAATGCGTTGGTTTAATCCGTTTGGTTCAATGTTGATGGTGGAAAGAAAGATCGCTCATTGGAATATCACTCAGCAACGCACCTGGAAAGATTGGGATCTGATTTCAGATAATATTAAAATTGCGGTGATTGCCGCTGAAGATCAACATTTTGCCGATCATTGGGGGTTTGATTTTAAAGCCATTAATCGCGCATTAATTCATAATCAAAAAAACCAAAAGATGATTGGCGCGAGCACCATAACTCAACAGGTGGCAAAAAATATATTTCTATGGCCATCCCGAAGTTGGATCCGTAAAGGTTTTGAGTCATGGTTTACCGTTTGGATTGAGCTTATTTGGTCAAAACAACGTACACTTGAGATCTATTTAAATAGCGTTGAATGGGGTGAAGGAATTTATGGCATTGAAGCGGCTTCTCGTCACTATTTTAATGTCAGTGCTAGCCAATTAACGCCAAATCAAGCGAGTTTATTAGCGGCGACCCTACCAAATCCAAGAAAATGGAACCCAGCTAATCCTAATGATAGGATCCAAAAAAAGGCCGAATGGATTCGTCAACAGATGATCAATTTAGGTGGTAAAAATTACCTGAAACAGCTCAAGTGATATTACTTATTAAATAAATTTTTTAATATATTCCGGCACCACTTGACTTGCAGAACCGTAAATTTTAGTTTGAAATAAGTTTTCACCTAAACTTGGCTCTAAATTAAGTTCTACCGTTTTAACGCCAAATTGATTCGCCATTTGCACAAATCCAGCCGCTGGATAAACATTTCCTGAAGTACCAATTGAAATAAAATAATCAGCATTTGAGATCGCATCATAGATTTCATCCATCTGTAATGGCATTTCACCAAACCAAACTATATGTGGGCGAATCTGTTTGTTTTCTTCATAATTGACATCTTGATAATAATCAATAATCTCTCCAGTTTTTTCATTGCGAACCTTTAATAATTCACCATGCATGTGGATGATATTTTTTGAACCGGCTTTTTCATGCAGGTTATCCACATTTTGGGTAATAATTAGTACATTATCCGAGCCTAAAGTCTGCTCTAATTGCGCCAAAGCAAAATGAGCCGCATTGGGTTTTACCTCAGGATTTTGTAACTTATTGCGTAGCATATTATAAAAATTATGTACACCAATGGGATCACGCAAATAACCTTGGTAGGTGGCAACATCATCCACATTATGACCTTCCCACAATCCATTTTGGGCGCGAAAAGTTGATAAGCCAGATTCAGCAGAGATACCGGCACCTGTTAAAATGACTATTTTAGGTGTTTGCAACATATTTGTTTGCCTTTTATTAATAAGTTAAATCATCTACTATAATTAAACATCATTATTGACTATATTCTGTGGTAAATATATGTAAAGCGGGTTTGCTTAACTTTTGATATTGGCTATAAGCAGTTGCTACTTTAAGCCTTGTTTCATCTTTTGCTTCACCATTCAACCAACTACTAATCATAGCATGAATACTATAAGCTTCCGGTGCCATACGGTGCAGGGTTAAAATAAGTGGTGTTATACCTAATCGAGATAATGGCGGCGTAAAATACTTCTGACTTTTACAGGCAAATACGGCTGCATAGCGTGTTTTTTGTTTCTCTTGTTCTGCTTTTGAAAGGGTATACCAACGCCAACTATCTGGTAAATAATTCCACCAAGACCATTCCATTAATGCATCATGTCCAACATAAACAACTAAATGAGCTTTTGCTCCGGCCGCAATTTGATCTTTATCGATTAAAAATGATGCTGATTTTTTTCCAGCTGAATAACTAATAAAATCATCTACTGTGTCGTTGATATATTTACCATCATATGCCTGAGCAATAAGATAGACATCCTTGCTTTGATGTTTATAAATTATTTCCTCTAATATTTTGCCTTTATTGGGTTTATTAACTTGTAGAACTTGCCACTCTTTTTGTTTAGCAAAATAGGTTTTAAAACCATAAGCCGCGCCCCAATAAAGATTATTTTTCGGATCTTGACCATTACCAATTGCCGCAGGTACTGGAGCGATAGCCTGATATTTGTTATCACATAATGCCACTAGCACATGGATAACTTTTGGTTCAGCCAAACATGAAAATGATAGCATTAGCAATCCAAATGAGAGAAATGCTAAATAGTTTTTATAGTTTTTATAGTTTTTCATTAATAATAAACATCCATTTATCAACCAACGGCTACAATGCGTTTTTTAACTCATTTACTACAACGATCTTACTACAACGATCTGATAGTTGATGATATTTTATTCTAATTCATCATCTTTACATACTAATAATTATAATTAATAATCAATTACTACTAGTTACGAGAGAATATAATGGAGTATTACAAATGAAAACAATTGGATTGATTGGTGGCATGAGTTGGGAAAGTACCGTTACTTATTATCAAGTTATCAATCAAGTTATTGGCAAATCACTTGGTGGATTACATTCAGCCAAAACACTGTTATATAGTGTCGATTTTCAAGAGATAGAAAGTTGCCAAGCGAATAATGAATGGGATAAAAGCGCGGTTATTTTAACCGATGCGGCGAAAAGATTAGAATTAGCCGGCGCTGATTTTATTATTATTTGTACCAATACCATGCATAAGGTTGCAGAGCAAATTCAAAAGGCCATTACTATTCCTATCATTCATATCGCCGACGTAACGGCCAACCATTTGATCAAAGATAAAATAAAATCAGTTGCATTACTTGGTACCAAATACACCATGGAGCAAGACTTTTACAAATCAAAACTAATTGAAAAAGGCTTAAATGTTTTAGTCCCTGATGAACAAGATAGAATAATCATCAATAATATTATTTATGATGAACTTTGCCTTGGAAAAATTAAACCTGAGTCTAAGCAAGCTTACCTCAATATTATTGATAAACTTGTTAAGCAAGGTGCTGAAGGGGTAATTTTAGGCTGTACTGAGATTGGTTTATTAATCTGCCAACAAGATTACGCCATCCCTTTCTTTGATACAGCCCTATTACATGCCCAAGAAGCAGCATGGTTAGCGATTAATTGATCGCAAAGCTGTATAGGCAGAATTACACTCTCTCTTCGCTGATTCCGGATTTTTTTCTATCAATTGCTTAAAATGATTTATAGTATTTTCTAAAGATTCTTGAGGATCAGCCGGGAGTTTAGATGATAATTGTAATTCGTGAACTAACTTTATATAGCGATCACAGTCAATAACCCCGGTATCAATGGATAAATCAGAAGATGTATTTTTAGCACTATCATTACAAGCAATTAAACTAACAGCAATTAGACTAAATAAAATAACTCTCAATAAACTTTTTAACATTCTTTATCCCTTATATAAAAGCAAACTTTTAGATAATTATCTGATTAATCTTAAACTATCGTGTATAAAAACACCTTAAATATAACTGTGTTATTCAACTAGTTGGCATGCTTATTTTTAATATTCGTTCAAATATCATAATACTAATTGAAGTAAATAATAACATTAAATCTTCACCGATAAATGATAAAGAGATGTAATGTTCATAAAGCGTGTTATTAACAGATAAAATTAATGATCATAGTGGTCTAGTAGTTAATTCTATAACGTCGCAAACAACAAATTTATTAGCAAACTTATAACAATAAATTACTCAATTTGCTAAAAATAGTCCGATTTACGATAACTTAAAATCCATAATCTAAATTGCAAGAAACCATAAGTTAAAATTGCCATAATAATGGTATCGATTAAGGTAATTAAAACTGCTCGCCATGTAGAAAATTTAGTTGGAGCAATATCAGAGTAAATTTCATAACTATGTGTAATAAAAAATAAACTTATAAGGGTAAACCAATATTTTTAAAATTAAAAAATAATAGTAATACCATTCCAATAAGTATCGTTATTAAAAAAATACAAGTCAGTATGGTCATAAATTTGCAATATTTATTAAGATATGACTGAGACTAAGAAATATTATTATTGATTTTTATTTATAAAATACAGCTTATCAGCCAATAAAAAACAAAAAAATAAAAACATAATTTTTTATTACTAAATGGTAGTTTTAATTGTTAACTTATTTATTAGCTACATTAAATTCAGCTTATAAAAAAGCCCCCCTGTAATTGGTTGTCCAACTATTGGGGGTCACTTCAAAAGTAGGGCTTATTTATTATTAATAAAAATCAATTATGCTTCTATAGCCACTCGTAATTTTTTCATGGCATTTTTTTCAAGTTGGCGAATACGTTCAGCAGAAACGCTGTATTTATCGGCCAATACTTGCAATGTTGATTTACTATCATCAGCATCTAACCAACGTGCTTTAATAATATCTTGACTACGTTCGTCTAATTGAGATAAGGCATCATGTAGCTTATCGGTTGCGTCATTTTCCCAATTGTCATTTTCAATCGATTTTGAGAAGTCAGAATTGCTATCTTCTAAATAAAGAGCTGGTGCAACAATTGAATTATCATCATCATCACTATCTATATCAAATGACATATCTTGCGCAGCCATTCGTGATTCCATCTCTAAGACATCTTTACGACTCACGCCTAGCTCATCGGCAACCAGATCGACTTCAGCACTATTAAACCAACCTAAACGTTGTTTATTTTTTCTTAAATTAAAAAATAATTTTCTTTGCGCTTTAGTGGTTGCAACTTTAACAATACGCCAGTTTTTTAATACATATTCATGAATTTCGGCTTTTATCCAATGCACGGCAAAAGAGACTAAACGCACGCCCATTCCTGGATTAAATCGACGTACCGCTTTCATTAAACCAATGTTACCTTCTTGAATCAAATCAGCTTGTGGCAAACCATAACCAGAATAGCCACGAGCAATATGCGCAACAAAGCGTAAATGCGATAAAATTAATTGTCTTGCTGCATCGACATCATCATGATAATAAAGTCTTTCACCTAGAGACTTTTCTTCCTCAGCTGTTAACATCGGATAGGTATTTATCATGCGAAGGTATGATTCGATATTTCCTTGTGGGATTAAAGCACCTGCTTGCATTTTTAAATCAGTAGTCATTTAATTCCCCCTTAAATTAAACTAATTTTGCTACACGCTATTAATGTAGCAATTTAAAATCTTTCTGTTTAGTTAGACCACCAAAATGTGATTTAGTTCACATTTTTATCATTATATTTGCAGTAAAGCATCCAATAAAAACCGTAGATAATTAATCTACAATTATGAGACTATCACCATTTCGTTCAAATACTTTTTAGTGGCAATAAATGCTGAAAGCCAACCTATAATTATCGAAAATAAAATAATTAATAAACTTTCATCCCATGAAAGACCATTGATACTAACTATTTTTCCAAAAACATTGGATACTTGCAACATGGTTGAATCTATTTGAAGAATAAATACTTTCGATAGAATGAGAGCCAAAATAGCACTTATCAATCCTGTGAAAATGCCATTATATAAAAATGGTCGTAAAATAAAACCTTCTGTTGCACCAATTAATTGCATAACGATAATTGTTTGCCTTCGAGCAACTATATTCAAGCGGATACTATTACCAATAACTAATGATACCGCAATAACCATAAAGATTGAAATGGTCCAAACTATGGATTTTACCATATTAGTTAATGCCATTAATCGAGTAAACCAACTATCATCAAGATGCACATCATCAACCCCTACTATTTTCTGTAGTTCTGCTTGTAATGCATGTAATTTATTGGTTTGTTTAGCTGTTTCAATTGGAAAGACAATAGCAACCGCCGGTAATGGGTTTTCAGTCAGTAAGTCAAGAGCATCATCAAATCCAGACCAAGCTTTGAATTCTTCACGAGTTTCGTCGCGAGAAAGATAAATAACATTTTCGACTTCAGAAATTGCCTTAAATTTATCAATTAAATCTTTGCTTTGCTCTTCACTTAATGTTTTGTCGATATATACCGTTAAATTTGGTGTTGGATACCATTGTTCTGCAGCTTGATTGGCATTTTTCAATAATATATAGCCGATTGTCGGTAATGTAATTGAAATAGCAATAACAAAAATTGTTAGCAACGAGGCAAAGATGTTTTGGTAAAAATAGTTAAACACATTATGCCATGCGTAACCAATCTGTCTTTGCCAGCGCCCTAAAAAACTATGGCTCTTGTGTTTTTTTTGTTTAGATGGCTTAAACTTTGCCTTTATCATCAATTTTTAACCTCTAAACGTCCTTGATTCAAATTTAATATTCGGTGATGTTTTCGACGAATAAGCCCCATATTATGGGTTGCCATTAACACCGTTACCCCCGCTTGATTAAATTCTTCAAATAATTTTAGTATATCTTTTGACAGTTTATTATCTAAATTCCCCGTCGGTTCATCAGCAAGAAGTACAGTTGGGCGATTGACAATTGCTCGGGCAATACCTACTCGTTGCTGTTCGCCACCAGATAACTGTATAGGATAAAATTTCATTTTATCAATCAAGCCTACTTTATCTAAGGATGCTGAAACACGCCTTTTAATTTCGTCAGCAGGCTTACCTAAGATAATCAATGGAAACGCTACATTATCATAGACAGTATGATCAAATAACAATTGATGATCTTGATAAATCATACCAATTGTGCGACGCAAAAATGGCATCTGATGTTTTTTTAATCGGGAAACATCAACACCATTTAATAATACTTTGCCATCATTCGCTTTTTCTAAACCACAAATCAAACGCATCAATGTGCTTTTACCGGCACCTGAATGACCGGTTAAAAAGGCCATTTCCCCGGGTGATAAAGTAAAAGTTATATTTTGCAAAGCTGGCTTGCCACCAAGGTAAACTTTGCTAACGCGTTGAAATTGAATCATGATTTATCTCTACTCTTCTGCTTCATCAAAAAGTGCATCAATAAAATCATCTGCAACAAATGGCCTTAAGTCTTCAATTTTTTCACCGACACCAATATAACGGATTGGAATATTAAACTGATCAGCAATGCTGAATATAATACCACCTTTTGCAGTACCATCTAACTTAGTTAATGTCATCCCTGTTACACCAACAGCTTCATTAAATAATTTCGTTTGACTAATGGCATTTTGACCGGTTCCAGCATCAATAGTTAACATGATTTCGTGTGGCGCAGTTTCATCTTGTTTTTTAATTACTCTGACTATTTTTTTCAACTCATCCATTAGATGAGATTTATTTTGCAAACGACCAGCTGTATCTGCAATTAATACATCAATATTTTTCGCTTTTGCCGCCTGCATAGCATCAAAAATTACTGACGCTGAGTCAGCATTAATATGCTGAGCAATGACAGGGATATTATTACGCTCACCCCATACCTGTAACTGTTCAACGGCAGCTGCACGAAAAGTATCACCAGCGGCAAGCATAACCGATTTCCCTTGTTGTTGAAATTGACGGGCTAATTTACCTATGGTTGTGGTTTTGCCAACGCCATTTACACCAACCATTAATATAACGAAAGGCTTATGCTCTTCTAAATTCAACGGTTGTTGAGCACCATCTAAAATAGATTTCATTTCATTTTTTAATAGATCATGTAATGCATCGGCATCTTTTAACTCTTTTCTCGAAGCTTGCTGCGTTAACGTAGTTATTAATTTTTGTGTGGTATCAAAACCAATATCCGCAATAAGTAATTGTTCTTCTAATTCTTCAAATAGCTCATCATCGATCTTTTTTCCTTTAAATAAGCTAAGAAAACCAGATCCTATATTTTGTTTAGTTTTAAAAAGACCTTTTTTTAAACGAGAAAAAAATCCTTCTTTCTTTTTTTCAATCATAAATAACTTATCCCATGATCAATGTTGGTGATCATTTTATCTTATTTTAGTTTAAAGCCCAACGGATTCGAGCAAAGAGAATCATATTATTGATCTATTTGATCCTACAAAAATAGAATTCTTTAAGGATCATAAATTAATTATCTAATATAAAGATCGTTAATGTTAATAGATCGCCATTCGCCTAACGGTAAGTGATGAGTAAATAAATTATAGTTACCAATCTGAACGCGAATTAAGCGTAAGCAAGGAAATCCAACAGCAGCACACATTCTTCTAACTTGCCGATTTTTTCCTTCGGTTATGGTAATAGTGATCCATGAAGTCGGAATTGTTTTGCGTTCTCTAATAGGTGGAACTCGTTGCCACAAATTAGTTGGCTCATCGAGAAAAGTCACTATTGCCGGTGCCGTATGAAATTCCTTTAGTTGAACACCTCTGGTTAATTTATCAATCGCTTGGTTATCAATTAGCCCTTCCACTTGTACCCAATAAGTTTTAGGTAATTTAAACTTTGGCGAACTAATTTTTGCTTGTAATTGACCATCGTTGGTGAGTAATAATAATCCTTCACTATCAGTATCTAAACGGCCAGCAGGATAAAATCGTGGTAAGGATATATAATCTTTTAACGTCTGATATTTTTCATGAGCAGAAAATTGCGTCACAACATTAAACGGTTTATTAAAGGCGATTAAGGAACTCATCTTATCCCCAGAAGAATTAAATAATCTTAGAATGCAAAAAAGCCCAGCATCACTGCTGGGCTCGTGTATTTAAAAGTCTGGCGGCACCCTACTCTCACATGGGTAATACCCACACTACCATCGGCACTACGGCGTTTCACTTCTGAGTTCGGCATGGGGTCAGGTGGGACCACCGCGCTATTACCGCCAGACATATTCTGTCTTCTCTTCTTCCAATTGCTGCGTATTATCTCATATCCGCCACAATCGCTCAATCCGGAACAAACTGTTTGATTATCTCATAATCAATCTTTATCTTCGCGTATCCAAAACAACTCCGAGTTGTAAGGTTAAGACTCTCGGTTCATTAGTATCAGTTAGCTCAATGTATCACTACACTTACACACCTGACCTATCTACGTCTTAGTCTCAAACGGACCTTACTGATTCTCATCAGGGAAAACTCATCTCGAGGCTAGTTTCGTACTTAGATGCTTTCAGCACTTATCTATTCCGCACGTAGCTACCGGGCAATGCAATTGGCATCACAACCCGAACACCAGCGGTGCGTTCACTTCGGTCCTCTCGTACTAGAAGCAAACCCTCTCAATTTTCCTACGCCCATGGCAGATAGGGACCGAACTGTCTCACGACGTTCTAAACCCAGCTCGCGTACCACTTTAAACGGCGAACAGCCGTACCCTTGGGACCTACTTCAGCCCCAGGATGTGATGAGCCGACATCGAGGTGCCAAACACCGCCGTCGATATGAACTCTTGGGCGGTATCAGCCTGTTATCCCCGGAGTACCTTTTATCCGTTGAGCGATGGCCCTTCCATTCAGAACCACCGGATCACTATGACCTACTTTCGTACCTGCTCGAGCCGTCACTCTCGCAGTCAAGCTAGCTTTTGCCATTGCACTAACCTCCTGATGTCCGACCAGGATTAGCTAACCTTCGTGCTCCTCCGTTACTCTTTGGGAGGAGACCGCCCCAGTCAAACTACCCACCAGACAGTGTCCCTTACCTCGATTCAGAAGTATAGGTTAGAACATCAAACATTAAAGGGTGGTATTTCAAGGTTGACTCCATGCATACTGGCGTACACACTTCTTAGTCTCCCACCTATCCTACACATTAAGGCTCAATGTTCACTGTCAAGCTATAGTAAAGGTTCACGGGGTCTTTCCGTCTTGCCACGGGTACACCGCATCTTCACGGCAAGTTCAATTTCACTGAGTCTCGGGTGGAGACAGCCTGGCCATCATTACGCCATTCGTGCAGGTCGGAACTTACCCGACAAGGAATTTCGCTACCTTAGGACCGTTATAGTTACGGCCGCCGTTTACTGGGGCTTCGATCAAGAGCTTCTGCTTACGCATAACCCCATCAATTAACCTTCCAGCACCGGGCAGGCGTCACACCGTATACGTCCACTTTCGTGTTTGCACAGTGCTGTGTTTTTATTAAACAGTTGCAGCCAGCTGGTATCTTCGACTGATTTCACCTCCATCCGCGTGGGACTTCAATTACCATCAGCGTGCCTTCTCCCGAAGTTACGGCACCATTTTGCCTAGTTCCTTCACCCGAGTTCTCTCAAGCGCCTTAGTATTCTCTACCTGACCACCTGTGTCGGTTTCGGGTACGATTAACTATAACCTGAAGCTTAGAGGATTTTCCTGGAAGCAGGGCATCAATTACTTCAGCACCTTAGTGCCTCGTCGTCACGCCTCAGAGTCTTAGTGACCGGATTTGCCTAATCACACCCCTACACGTTTAACCCACCATCCAATAGGTGGTAAACCTAGCCTTCTTCGTCCCCCCATCGCAGTTATAGCCAGTACGGGAATATTAACCCGTTTCCCATCAGATACGCCCTTCGGCCTCTCCTTAGGGGTCGACTCACCCTGCCCCGATTAACGTTGGACAGGAACCCTTGGTCTTCCGGCGAGCGGGCTTTTCACCCGCTTTATCGTTACTTATGTCAGCATTCGCACTTCTGATACCTCCAGCATACCTCACAATACACCTTCAACGGCTTACAGAACGCTCCCCTACCCAACACACTTTCGTGCACTGCCGCAGCTTCGGTGCATAGTTTTAGCCCCGTTACATCTTCCGCGCAGGCCGACTCGACTAGTGAGCTATTACGCTTTCTTTAAATGATGGCTGCTTCTAAGCCAACATCCTAGCTGTCTAAGCCTTCCCACTTCGTTTCCCACTTAACTATGACTTTGGGACCTTAGCTGGCGGTCTGGGTTGTTTCCCTCTTCACGACGAACGTTAGCACCCGCCGTGTGTCTCCCATGATTAAACTTGTCAGTATTCGGAGTTTGCATCGGGTTGGTAAGCCGGGATGGCCCCCTAGCCGAAACAGTGCTCTACCCCCAACAGTTACTCATGAGGCGCTACCTAAATAGCTTTCGGGGAGAACCAGCTATCTCCCGGTTTGATTGGCCTTTCACCCCCAGCCACAGGTCATCCGCTAATTTTTCAACATTAGTCGGTTCGGTCCTCCAGTTAGTGTTAACCAACCTTCAACCTGCCCATGGCTAGATCACCGGGTTTCGGGTCTATACCCTGCAACTTAACGCACAGTTAATACTCGGTTTCCCTTCGGCTCCCCTATTCGGTTAACCTTGCTACAGAATATAAGTCGCTGACCCATTATACAAAAGGTACGCAGTCACTATTACCTAATGGTAACAGCTCCCACTGATTGTACGTACACGGTTTCAGGGTCTATTTCACTCCCCTCCCGGGGTTCTTTTCGCCTTTCCCTCACGGTACTGGTTCACTATCGGTCAATCAGGAGTATTTAGCCTTGGAGGATGGTCCCCCCATCTTCAGACAGGATATCACGTGTCCCGCCCTACTCTATAAGCTTCCACATAATGCATCTTCGTGTACGGGACTTTCACCCTCTATCGTGCGACTTTCCAGACGCTTCCACTAACACAATATGCTACCCGCTTGGGCTCCTCCCCTTTCGCTCGCCGCTACTTAGGGAATCTCGGTTGATTTCTTTTCCTCGGGGTACTTAGATGTTTCAGTTCTCCCGGTTCGCCTCATCTGACTATGTATTCATCAGATGATAGTGCAGTCGCCTGCACTGGGTTTCCCCATTCGGACATCAACGGTTATAGCGCCTTTTATCGACTTACCGTTGCTTTTCGCAGATTAACACGTCCTTCATCGCCTCTGATTGCCTAGGCATCCACCGTGTACGCTTAATTTCTTAACCTTACAACTCACAGTTGTCTTGGTTTTAATTACGCTTTCTTCTCTTTCTTATCTCAAACTAATATATTTTCATACATCAATTTGCCATAAAAACGAGAACTCGTTTCTTTCAGCTTGTTCCTAATTGTTAAAGAGCTTTATCTTTCTATTCATTCGAATATCAAATAAATACAAACATAATTTATATATAATAAAAGAGACTTCTTTAATGGTGGAGCTAAGCGGGATCGAACCGCTGGCCTCCTGCGTGCAAGGCAGGCGCTCTCCCAGCTGAGCTATAGCCCCATTGTCTCACTTCATCAACTAATCAAGCTATCCGCTTAAGCAGTCGAATTGGTGGGTCTGAGTGGACTTGAACCACCGACCTCACCCTTATCAGGGGTGCGCTCTAACCACCTGAGCTACAGACCCAATAAAGTGACTCTTTCTAAACAAACAATCTGTGTGAACACTTACGAGCTCTTCGTAAGGAGGTGATCCAACCGCAGGTTCCCCTACGGTTACCTTGTTACGACTTCACCCCAGTCATGGACCACACCGTGGTAAACGCCCTCCTTGCGGTTAAGCTATCTACTTCTGGTGCAACCCACTCCCATGGTGTGACGGGCGGTGTGTACAAGGCCCGGGAACGTATTCACCGTGACATTCTGATTCACGATTACTAGCGATTCCGACTTCATGGAGTCGAGTTGCAGACTCCAATCCGGACTTAGACGTACTTTATGAGGTCCGCTTGCTCTCGCGAGGTCGCCTCCCTTTGTATACGCCATTGTAGCACGTGTGTAGCCCTGGTCGTAAGGGCCATGATGACTTGACGTCGTCCCCACCTTCCTCCGCTTTATCAACGGCAGTCTCCTTTGAGTTCCCGGCCGAACCGCTGGCAACAAAGGATAAGGGTTGCGCTCGTTGCGGGACTTAACCCAACATTTCACAACACGAGCTGACGACAGCCATGCAGCACCTGTCTCACAGTTCCCGAAGGCACTCTCGCATCTCTGCAAGATTCTGTGGATGTCAAGACCAGGTAAGGTTCTTCGCGTTGCATCGAATTAAACCACATGCTCCACCGCTTGTGCGGGCCCCCGTCAATTCATTTGAGTTTTAACCTTGCGGCCGTACTCCCCAGGCGGTCGATTTATCGCGTTAGCTTCGGAGCCCATCACTCAGGGCAACAAACTCCAAATCGACATCGTTTACAGCGTGGACTACCAGGGTATCTAATCCTGTTTGCTCCCCACGCTTTCGCATCTCAGCGTCAGTATCTGTCCAGAAGGCCGCCTTCGCCACCGGTATTCCTCCACATCTCTACGCATTTCACCGCTACACGTGGAATTCTACCTTCCTCTACAATACTCTAGTTAACCAGTTTTAAGTGCAATTCCTAGGTTGAGCCCAGGGCTTTCACACCTAACTTAATTATCCGCCTACATGCCCTTTACGCCCAGTCATTCCGATTAACGCTCGCACCCTCCGTATTACCGCGGCTGCTGGCACGGAGTTAGCCGGTGCTTCTTCTGTAATTAACGTCAATTGACGCACCTATTAGATACATCACCTTCCTCATTACCGAAAGTACTTTACAACCCGAAGGCCTTCTTCATACACGCGGCATGGCTGCATCAGGGTTTCCCCCATTGTGCAATATTCCCCACTGCTGCCTCCCGTAGGAGTCTGGACCGTGTCTCAGTTCCAGTGTGGCTGGTCATCCTCTCAGACCAGCTAGAGATCGTCGCCTTGGTAAGCCTTTACCCTACCAACTAGCTAATCCCATATGGGTTCATCAAATGGCGCATGGCCCGAAGGTCCCATGCTTTGGTCTCTCAACTTTATGCGGTATTAGCAGTCGTTTCCAACTGTTGTCCCCCTCCATTCGGCAGATCCCCATACTTTACTCACCCGTCCGCCACTCGTCATCAAGTGCAAGCACTCATGTTACCGTTCGACTTGCATGTGTTAAGCCTGCCGCCAGCGTTCAATCTGAGCCATGATCAAACTCTTCAATTTAAAGTTTGATGCTCAATAACTGTCTCTGACATATTCAAATGAATCTTCAGTGTCACTTATCAAGACTTAATTTTTTTAGTCCGTAGACTTTTAATTTTTCGTCTCGTAAGTGCCCACACAGATTGTCTGTTTCTTCTTTTTAAAGAGCTGACAGCTTATTAATTAACTTCACAATTTCTTGTTTTAGTTTGCTGTCTCAAGGGTTGCGTATGTTACGCATTTCGAATGCCGTAGTCAACCCCTATTTTAGAAAATTCTTTTTTTTTGTATCAAGTGATTTATTTTTAATCAAAATAGCGGTTTATAGGGTTATTTTTAGCTGATTAATTGCATTAACCGCTTTTTTAATTGCTTCACCTACCGTTGCAGCTTTAGCTAAAGCAACGCCCATTCTTCTGGTTCCTTTAACTTCTGGTTTACCAAATAAACGTAAATCAGTATCAGGCTCACTTAATACTTTATCTAAATTAGCGAAAGTAACACTATCCGAATCACCATTTGCTAACAATACTGCCGAAGCACTTGGACCATATTGTTCAATTAATGGTACTGGTAATCCGAGAATTGCTCTGGCATGCAATGCAAACTCCGACAGATTTTGCGATATTAAGGTCACCATTCCAGTATCATGTGGTCTAGGTGATACTTCACTAAACCATACCTGATCGCCTTTAACAAATAATTCTACACCAAATAAACCATAACCACCTAGAGCTTGGGTCATTTTTGTAGCGATATCTTTAGCTAAGCATAATGCATTATCTGACATCTGCTGTGGTTGCCAAGACTCGCGATAATCACCGTTTTCTTGTCGATGACCAATAGGTTCACAATAGGAAACACCATTAATGTGTCTAACTGTTAATAAGGTAATTTCATAATCAAAATCAACGAAACCTTCAATAATGACTTTACCGCTACCAGCTCGGCCACCTTCTTGTGCATATTTCCAAGAAGATTCAATATCCGCGTCACTTCTCAATAAAGATTGTCCTTTGCCAGAGGAACTCATTACGGGTTTAACTAAACAAGGAAAACCTATTTCCTTAACTGCGAGTTTATATTCAGCTTCATTTGATGCAAAACGGTATGGTGAGGTTGGTAACTTAAGTTCTTCTGCGGCCAGACGACGAATACCTTCACGATTCATCGTTAATTGCGTCGCTTTCGCGGTGGGAATAACAGTAAATCCGGCTTCTTCTAATTCGACCAAGGTGTCGGTTGCTATTGCTTCTATTTCAGGAACAATATAGTCAGGTTTTTCAGCCTCGATAACTTTTCTAAGTTCATTACCATCTAGCATATTGATAATATGATAACGGTGGGCAACTTGCATCGCAGGTGCATTAGCATAACGATCAATAGCAATAACTTCACAGCCAAAACGCTGCAATTCAATAACAACTTCTTTGGCTAATTCACCTGCGCCACAGAGTAATACTTTTGTTGCACTAGGTGATAACGGTGTCCCTATTTTCGCCATAATATCCTCTTATAGGTTTAGACCATTATACTTTATTAATAAGCTTAAAATAAAAAATCGGGATAATTTTCCCGATTTTTCTTAATTTAAAATTATACTGAATATGGATCACGTAAAATCATAGTTTCACTTCGATCTGGTCCAGTCGAGATAATATCAATTGGTGTTTCAGTTAATTCTTCAATTCGCTTGATATAAGCTTTAGCCGCTTGTGGTAAAGCGTCATAACTTTTTATACCAAAAGTTGATTCGCTCCAACCTGGCATAGACTCATATACTGGTTTGACTAAACTCCAATCTTCAGCGGCAGCCGGTGCATTTTTAATCACATCACCATTTGGTAATTGATAACCGACACAAATTTTTACCTCTTTAAGACCATCTAAAACATCAAGCTTAGTTAAACAAAAGCCAGAAACTGAATTAAGTTGCACCGCTTTGCGTACCGCAACAGCATCGAGCCATCCAGTACGACGACGACGACCGGTGGTTGCGCCAAATTCATTACCTTGCTTACAGAGATATTCACCAACGTCATCAAATAATTCCGTTGGGAAAGGACCTGCACCAACACGAGTTGAATAAGCTTTAACAATACCTAATACATAACCAACATAACGAGGACCAAAACCAGATCCTGTTGCGACACCACCAGCTGTGGTATTTGAAGAAGTAACAAAAGGATAAGTACCATGATCGATATCAAGCAGAGTACCTTGTGCACCTTCAAACATGATTCTTTCGCCTTTTTTACGAGCATCTTCTAAAAGGGTCGGAATATCGGCAATCATAGCCACTAAAATATCGGCAATCGCTAAAGTTTCATCAAGAACTTTCTGATAATCAACAGCTTCTGATTTGTAGTAATTAACTAATTGGAAGTTATGATACTCCATGACTTCCTTCAATTTTTCAGCAAATGCTTGGCGATCACGTAAATCACCAACACGTAGTCCACGACGGGCCACTTTGTCTTCATATGCAGGACCAATACCACGACCGGTGGTACCAATTGCTTTATTACCACGAGCTTTTTCTCGAGCTTGGTCTAATGCTATATGGTAAGGCAAAATTAAAGGACATGATTCTGAAATAAGAAGTCTCTCTTTAACCGGAATACCATTATCCTCAAGCTCTTTCATCTCTTTCATAAGCGCATCAGGGCAAAGCACAACACCATTAGCAATGATACTAATGACGTCATTACGTAAAATACCTGATGGAATTAGATGTAATACTGTCTTTTCACCATTAATAACTAAGGTATGACCAGCATTATGTCCGCCTTGATAACGTACCACATATTTTGCTTTTTCTGTGAGTAAATCAACAACTTTTCCTTTGCCTTCATCACCCCATTGTGTACCTAGCACAACAACATTATTACTCATAGTTTATTTACTCATTGTGTTATTTGTTAGACTTTAGTTTCATGTATTTGAAAAATTCACTATCAGGACTAATGACCATAACATCATTACCTGTAAAACTTTGTTCATAAGCTTTTAAACTACGAATAAAGCTAAAAAACTCAATATCTTTACCAAAAGCATCCGCATAAAGTTTAGCTGCATTTGCATCACCTTCACCACGAATAGCACGAGCTTGGCGCTCTGCTTCTGATATAATCTTAGTTTTTTCAAATGTAGCTTCTGCTCTTATTTCTTCTGCCGTTTTTTTACCTTCATAACGCTTTTCACGCGCGATAACACCACGTTCAGCTCGCATGTTAGCATAAATTGATTCGGATACTTCAGCTGGGAAATTAATTTGTTTGATTCGAACATCAACCACAACTACCCCAAAAGCCCTTAAACTGGTTTTACTATTTTCAGGATCTTTTTTCGCATCAGTGACTAATTTATCAATAGGTAAATTTTCTTCAACATCTTGCAGTGAGCCATTTAGCGCATCTTTAACACTCGTCATCAATGAATTTCTTGATTTAGTATCAGCGTTAGAATCATTAATGATATCTCGGTTACTTAATTTACCAATTTCAGAACGCAAACGACCATTTAAGCGAGCCAATATTAAGTCATTGACATCATTACCACCAGCAATAGTTTCATAATAACGGTTAAAATCAACAATTTTCCACTGGACAAAATAGTCAACAATTAACTCTTTCTTTTGAACGTTAAAAAAGCGTTTTTCATTATTATTATTTGAACTATTAGTAGTTTGTATTTTAGCGTCGATGGTTTTAATACTATCAACCAGTGGCATTTTAAAATGTAAACCTGGTTCTGATAACCCAATTATCTTATTAAAACGTAAGACAACACCGCGCGTACCTTCCTCAATAACATAAACACTTGAATAAAGTACAACCATTAAAATTAAAACTATAGGAATCAATAATTTTCGCATCTTTTTTCTCCTTATCGTCCCATAGTTCGTCTACTGCGATTAGTAGAACTGTTATTATCAGTCATAGAGTTTTGTGCTTCATTACTATTTTGAGAAGTACTCTCAAAATTCTCTGATGTAGTAGTTGGTAAATTAATATTATTATCACCACCTAAATTTGAGAAGTTAGTTGATTCAGTTAATTGTTCACTTTTATTTTTCATCAATTGCTCTAATGGTAATACTAACAAATTACCACTCTTATCATTAACAATGACTTTTTGGGTTTTAGTTAATATTTTTTCCATCGTTTCAATATATAAACGATCTTTAGTAATTTCAGGTGCAGCTTTATATTGCGGTAATAATTTTTCAAATCGTTCAACATCACCAACCGCCTCTAATTCAACTTTTACTTTATAGGCATTGGCATCGGCTAAAATAGTGGCAGAACGACCTTCCGCTTGCTGAACTAACTGAACTTTATCAGCTTTAGCTTGTTTTATTTCTCGCTCACTATCATTTTGCGCTCGAATGGCATCAGCGTAAGCATCTTGTACTTCGACTGGAGGACGTGCTACTTGGAAGTTAAGATCAACAATAGTAATCCCCATATCATAATGAGAAATAACATTGTTAAGTTCTTCTTTAGTGCTGTTCTCTAAAACTGCACGACCATCTGAAATAATTGCATCAATATTTGAACTACCAATAGAAGTTCGAAGTGCACTATCAGCTGCTTGGCGTAAACTATCTTCAACATTAGTTACATTAAATAGATATTTGATAGGATCGCTAATTCGATATTGAACGTTCATTTCAACAAAGACTAAGTTTTCACCTTTATCACTTGTTGTAATGATATCCCCTTGAACATTAAAGTTATAAGTACCCTGAGTATCAACTTTATAAACTTTATCAATAAAAGAGGGATTCCAATTTAAACCAGGTTGGATAATTTCTGGTTGAACTTGCCCAAAACGAGTTATTACCCCGCGTTGATTTTGGTTGATAGTATAAAAACCACTACCCGCCCAAATCAGGACAAGCACGGCTACTATTAACATAATAATTTTCGAAGTATTCATTGGTAATTTAATATCAGCAGAACCCTGATTATTACCTGAATTCCCGTTTTTTAGGAGATTTTTTATTTGATCAAGTATCCCTCCTGCCGAAGAACTGGAAGGTTTCTTGTTATTTCCCCATGGGTCGTTATCTTGTCCGTTATTGCCGGGCTGATTCCACGCCATATTTTATATGCTCCATTTAACAATTAGTTGTTATTTTGCGTATTGATTAAGTATAACAGATCTGGCTCTTGTTTACAGAGGCGATTCCATTCAATTAAAGGTATTCTTATATTTAGATGAAAACTTCCATCATCTTCAATGGTTTCATGCTCCACCGCATTTAATTTATATAATCGGCTTCTAAGTTTAGCTAAATAGGGAGGTAAATTTAATTGGCAAACTTGAATTTGCCTGACAAGCCTCTCTTTTAATGCAGAAAATAGGAGATCTAATCCTAAACTATTTGGAGCAGAAATCCAAACTCGGATTGGCACCCCATTTTCATCACGATCGATACTTGGTTGTTTACCTTCGATTAAATCAATTTTATTCATCACTAACAAGGTAGGAATATCCTGTGCATCAATTTCCAACAAAACTTCATCAACCGCATGAATATTATCCAATAGATTAGGATCAGCGGCATCAACAACATGTAATAGTAGTGATGCTTCTTGTGTTTCTAATAAAGTTGCTTTAAAAGCAGCAATAAGATCATGGGGTAAGTGACGAATAAATCCGACGGTATCAGCTAAAACAACTTCACCAACGTCTTTGACATTTATGCGTCTTAAAGTTGGATCAAGTGTGGCAAACAATTGATCGGCAGCATAAACATCAGCATTAGTTAATGCATTAAACAGGGTCGATTTACCGGCATTAGTATAACCAACTAATGATACCGTTGATAAATCTGCTTTGTTTCTAGATTGACGATTTTGATTGCGTTGTTTTTCAACTTTAGCAAGTCTTGATAAAATTAATTGAATACGTTGACGGATTAATCGTCTATCGGTTTCTAACTGAGTTTCACCCGGCCCACGAAGACCAATCCCACCTTTTTGACGTTCTAAGTGAGTCCAACCACGAACTAATCGAGTCGATAAGTATTGTAATTGTGCTAATTCAACTTGCAATTTACCTTCATGTGTTCTAGCTCGTTGTGCAAAAATATCGAGAATTAATCCGGTTCTATCGACTACGCGACATTCACATAACTGTTCAAGATTACGTTCTTGAGTTGGTGTTAGGGTGTGATTGACTAAAATCACTGAGGCATTGAGTTCTTTTACTTTATCGGCGATTTCTAATGCTTTTCCTTCACCAATAAAATATTTAGCTTGCGGGGACTTTCTTGAGGTTGTCACAATATCGAGAATTTCAATTTGAGCAGAAGAAACAAGTACTTCAAACTCTTTTAAATCCTCGATATCGTTTTCTTGAGGGAAGAATACATGGACTAATAAGGCAGACTCGCCACCTTTATATCGCTCAAACAATCACATTCTCCACTCAAATAATTAGCTTTCGCTTTCCTCTTCAGGTTGAGATACCAATCCCGAAATTGGTCTTGACGGTACCACTGTTGAGATTGCGTGCTTATATACCATTTGGCTAACAGTATTTTTTAATAAAATAACAAATTGATCAAATGACTCAATTTGTCCTTGTAATTTAATACCATTAACTAAATAGATTGATACCGGAATATGCTCGCGACGAAGCAAATTTAGATAAGGATCTTGTAATGACTGCCCTTTTGACATGAGTTTATCCTTTAAGATGAAATAAAAATATAAAGATAAATAAATATACAATCGAAATGATGATCTATCCGATTGCAACATAACATACTTATGTAGTATTTATCAAAATAACATAAAAAACCCAGCTCTTAAACTAATCGACGGCAATTTATGCACAAATAACTAAAAATTTAATAAATTAACGAAATTTAAACAAACAAGCAACTTTTAACATCAGTATAAGTAGAAAGTTTTTTAAGAAATGAAAAAATTTTGTGTACTATTATAACCAATAGAAAAAATATCAAAAGCTATTACTACAATTTGTAACTTAAAAAATCTGATTAAAAACTGTTTCCATATTATCATTATTTAACCAAGTTATCGATTGTTTCCATCCTCTAAGCCAAGTAATTTGTCGTTTGGCTAATTGGCGAGTAGCACAAATTCCTTTAAAAACCATCTCATCATAACTACTATCGCCATTTAAATACTCCCACATTTGACGATACCCAACACAACGAATGGAAGGTAGATTCAAATGAAGATCGGCGCGCTGCATAAGTTTTTTTACTTCATCTTCAAAACCTTGATCTAACATTTGTAAATAACGTTGCTCAATGCGGTGATGTAATTCAGCTCGATCTTCCGGCATGATGGCTAATTGCATAATATCATAAGGTAATGCTTCACCACTTTCTTGTGTTAATTCGGTTAAACTTTTACCAGAAATAAGATAAACCTCTAATGCTCGATTAAGGCGCTGTGGATCATTAGGGTGAATTCGCTCAGCTGACACAGGATCAACCTTTTTTAACTCCTCATGAATCGCTTGCCAACCTAATCTATTGGCCTTTTCTTCAATCTGTTGGCGAATATCACTATTGGCAGCCGGTAACGGCGAAAGCCCCTCAATTAACGCTTTAAAATATAACATTGTTCCGCCAACTAATAATGGTGTTCGACCATTACTTAATGATTTTTCAATTTCTACAATGGCATCATGCCGAAAATTGGCAGCAGAATAACTTTCCGCTGGATCACAAATATCAATAAGTTTGTGTGGATATTTCTGTTGTTCTTCTTTGGTTGGCTTAGCACTGCCAATATCCATACCTCGATAAATAAGTGCTGAATCAACACTAATAATATCGATCGGGTATTTGTCATAAAGGGCCATCGCAAAAGCGGTTTTACCTGATGCCGTTGGCCCCATTAACGAGATAATTTTAGGTTTATTCATGATAAAATTGATTGTGATAAAGATTGAAGATCAATCGGATATAAAAAGCTATCTTGTTGTAACAAATTATTATCTATCTGTTCCAATTGTGCCAATAACTGGATAGTTTTATTTATACTCCAATTTTCAGCATAATCATTGTCGGCATTTTCAACTAACCAAGTCGCGATTTGCGTCGGGTCGAGTACATCTTTACCTGATGATAAAAGGAACGCAATTAACATGGGTAATAATTTTTGCCAATTTGTGGTTCGTAACATTTTCGGTACATTATGCAAATGTAGTTTGGCTTTATCAATATAAAAATCAAAACCTAAAAATTTCAATTGGTCTTGATAATCATTTAAAGCATCCTGTTCTTTCTTATTGACTAAAATTGTTAATGTAATAAGTAACTTTTCAGACTCATGAGATAATAATTTAATGGCATTTACTTTCTGTTGAGCAACCGACAACTTCATTAACATAAACTGCTGTTGATTATTTTCAGTCTTCTCAAGCAAGGCTATATCAGGTTGCATAACCGTTAATACTCGACCAAATTGCACTAATGAGGAACTATCAACTTGCTGATGCAAGGATTGCAATGGAACATCACGTTTAGGAAATAAGCCCTCAATAACCGCCTGTTGTGGTGCCGTTATTGAACTATCATCATCAACTAATTCAAGTGACCTTAAGCGCGTTTTTTCGATTGAACCTTTTAGCTTTGTATCAACCAACTGGCCATAAAGCGCATTTTCTTTAACATGGTTAATTGGCTTTTTCGGTAATGCGCTAGTTGGTGAATAAGTTTTATGCTCAGTTTGGCTTTTTTGATTAAAAATATTCTCACCAGCAGCTTGTCGATTCGGTATCATTACCATTTTTTCATCATCAGCTGCAAGTTGTTGACTTGATTCAAGAGCCATTACAATGGCTTGATATACAAAGTCATGTACTAATCTTGCTTCATGAAATCGCACTTCATGCTTAGCTGGATGAACATTTACATCGACTTGTTTAGGGTCAATCTGTAAAAAAACCACATAACTCTGTTGTTCATTGGTTCGGCTACTGTAAGCTTGACGCAAAGCATGATTGATTAATTTATCTTTTATTACTCGGCCATTAACATAAAAATATTGTAGTTCACTCACTTCACTACTACTAACCCAGCCTTGGATCTGCAAATCATTATGCTGCCAATCTAATTTTATCGCTTTTTGAACAAATGCCCGACCACAAACTGACTCAACCCGTTTTTCAAGCGGGGATTGGCGATACTGTTTAATGAGTTTACCATTGTGTTGCAAATTAAAAGTGACATCAGGTCGCGCAAGAGCAATACGTCGAACAAACTCCTCAATATGCATAAATTCTGTTTTATCGGTTTTGAGAAAGCGGCGTCTAGCAGGTGTATTATAAAATAGATCAAGAACTTCAACGGTTGATCCAACCGGGTGCGCGGCTGGCTTAATCGTTGGTTTCATATCTCGACCTTCAGCATAAACTTGCCATGCTTCAGATTGATCGGCAGTGCGTGAAGTTAGCGTTAATCGAGCAACAGAACTAATACTTGCTAGCGCTTCACCACGAAAGCCTAAGCTCATTATGCTATCTAAATCATCCAATGTATTAATTTTGCTAGTTGCATGGCGAGCTAAAGCTAATGCTAATTCAGCTTTAGCAATACCACTACCATTATCGCGAATACGGATTAATTTACTACCACCTTGTTCAACATCAATATCAATTTGCGTACTACCAGCATCAAGGCTGTTTTCAACTAACTCTTTGATCACCGAAACCGGCCGTTCTACCACTTCACCAGCAGCGATTTGGTTAGCTAATTGAGGTGATAGAATATGAATTGCCATTAATGTTTTTCTCCAAATTTAGGATTCTGTTTAACATAATTTTTTATCCCCTGATAAATCACTTTAGCTATTTTATCTTGATGGGCATTACTTGCTAACAATCGTTCTTCAGCTTCATTAGTTATAAATCCAACTTCAATCAATATTGAAGGGATATCTGGTGAACGCAATACGCCTAAACTGGCATGTTCAGGTATACCTTTATGCAGTTTAATCACACCGTCCATCTCTTTTAATACCTGAGTTGCTAGTTCATAACCAACTCGTTGTGAATAAGAGAATTGTAAGTCGAGTACTGCTTGGCTTAAATTTTGGTCATGATCATCACTCAAAGCATCACCTGCGCCACCTAATAATTGTGATTGCTTTTCATCTTGTTCTAGCCAACGACCCAACTCGGTATCGGCTCGTTTAGTTGATAATACCCAAATTGATGCGCCAGTGGCGTTGCGATTAGGTGCGGCATCAGCATGGATAGAAATTAATAAGTTTGCCTTACTTTTACGCGCAATATCCGAACGCTCATGAACAGAGATAAAATTATCTGTTCTACGGGTTAATACCCCTTTAAAATTGGGATCTTTATTTAATAAATTAGTTAATTTTTTCGCTATCGAAATAGTGACATTTTTTTCGTATAACTGATTTTGACCAATTGCCCCCGAATCCTTACCGCCATGACCAGCATCGACAGCTATGACAACTTTCGACGCATAAACTGAGCTACATAGAAATAATAATATAAAAAAAGTGAGTATTTTCTTCATGGTTTTTTCGCTAATTTTTATAGTAATTGGTTAATGATAGCTTGCCCTTTATCACTGTTTGCTTGCAGACAAACGGTTCGTTCAAGCATGAAATAAGCCAAATGAATTTCAATATCAGCAGCAGGCAAAATACCTTTAGCCTGCATAGGCCACTCAATCAAACAAATTGCTTTGGAGGAAAAATATTCACGAATACCCATAAACTCTAACTCTTCAGGATCACCTAATCGGTACAAATCAAAGTGATAAACACAAAACGTATCAAATTGATAAGGTTCAACCAGTGTATAAGTAGGACTTTTGACATTGCCAACATGACCTAATTGTTGCAAAAATCCTCGACTAAACGTGGTTTTACCTGCACCAAGATCACCTATCAGATAGATAACTATTGCACTATTATGATTAGACAAATAATTTAGACACTGTGCTGCCAATTGTTTACCAAACAAAATTGTCTCTTGTTCATTAGCTAAAATAATTGGTTTCATAACGAATTCTTTGCTCGATAAATAGCCCTTATTATATACTAATAACCATTAAAGATGTACCAAGTAAGATTTACTTGAATTTTAACAAAAAATGTTGAGGAACGTTTTTTTTGGGGTTTAATTTAAGGGTAAAAAGAGAAAAATGTTACATACCATCACAACAGCTAACCAATCAATAATCGATCCAAAGCTTATATCAGCACAAGATGCTGTGCTATTTTGGCAAAATGGCGTCATTATAGCTTGTCAAAAT
Organism: Gilliamella sp. LMG 34359; assembly: GCF_984569085.1. Lineage (NCBI taxonomy): Bacteria > Pseudomonadati > Pseudomonadota > Gammaproteobacteria > Orbales > Orbaceae > Gilliamella > Gilliamella sp. LMG 34359. The sequence continues at coordinate 341,009 of NZ_OZ474906.1, forward strand.
AACCCTATATTAAATGTGGTTTTGCAAAACACACAACATTGTTATGTGCTTGATAGTGATATTCGCGCTCGTGGTTTAAAAGAACGAATAGATCCAAGAGTTGAAATTATCAATATGCAACAGGTCGTTGATTTAACCGTTAACTATTATCCTCAAATCAATTGGGAATAATTTGGCTGATTACTTCTAACTAATACCTATCTTATTAGAATTTCCATCATCGCCAATTTGCAAATAGGCCTACCTCAGTTTAATATAAATTTTAATGATATTGGGTAAACAGACAAATTTGATGGCAAACTTATTAACTCTATTAGAAATCAATCAATTATTAAAAAAAGGTGAAGTCGTTGCTTATCCAACCGAAGCTGTTTTTGGTTTAGGTTGTGATCCCGATTGTCAATCAGCCGTTTTTAAATTGTTAAAACTAAAGCAACGTTCGGTTGATAAAGGTTTAATTTTAATTGCTAGTCACTATGAGCAACTCCTTCCTTATATTGATGAATCAGCAGTCACTCAAGAGCAAAAACAGATAGCTTTTGATAGTTGGCCAGGCCCTAACACTTGGATTTTTCCAAAAAATATTAATACTCCGGATTTTTTAACTGGAAAATATCATTCAATTGCCGTTCGAATTACTGATCATCCTTTAGTATGTCAGCTTTGTGATTTATTTGCTAAGCCATTAGTTTCGACCAGTGCCAATCTTTCTGGGTACCCAGCTTGTAAAACAACAATTGAAGTTGCCCAGCAATTTGGCGAGAATTTTCCCATTTTAGATGGTCAAACCGGAAGACGTTCACAACCATCAATCATTCGCGATGTACAAACAGGCACAATCATTCGACAAGGATAATATTATGCAAAATTTATATATTGGTGTTATGTCGGGTACCAGTATGGATGGAGTAGATATCGCTTTAGTTGATATCAGTAATGGAAAGATAACTGCTATTGCGAGTGATTGCTATCCAATGCCAAAAGAAATAAAAACTCGATTATTAACGCTTTGTACTAGTAAGCAAACTACATTACAAGATTTAGGTGAGCTTGATCATCAATTAGGTATGCTTTATGCCAAAAGCATCAATCAGTTTATAACACAAAATCATATTGATAAAAAACAAATTAACGCCATTGGCTGTCATGGACAGACCATTTATCATTCGCCCAATGGTGCTAATCCATTTACCATGCAAATTGGCGATGCCAATATTATTGCTGCTCAAACTGGCATTACAACCATTGCCGATTTTCGTCGTAAAGATATGGCTTATGGTGGTCAAGGTGCACCATTAGTACCCGCTTTTCATAAAGCAATATTCTTAAATCCAACAATTAACTGTGTTGTTTTAAATATTGGCGGAATTAGTAATATTTCAGTTTTAATTCCTGATCAACCGGTAATTGGTTATGACACAGGGCCTGGTAATGTTTTACTTGATAGTTGGATAAATAAAAATCTAGCAAAAAATTACGATAAAGATGGTTTATGGGCCAAATCAGGAAAAGTAAATCAAACCTTATTAAGTGCGTTATGCAATGAAGATTATTTCCAGCTACCAGCGCCCAAAAGCACCGGTAGAGAACTATTTAATTTAACTTGGTTAACTCAAAAATTAACTGACTTTGCCTTAAGTGCCGAAGATATACAAGCAACATTGGTTGAATTTACTGCTACCACTATTGCCCATGAGATTAATAAATTATCAATAAAAATGCATTTACCATGTCAATTGTTAGTCTGTGGAGGTGGCGCAAAAAACCCACTCATTATGGAACGCTTATCAGTATTATTACCCAAATGGCAAGTTTTAACGACTGATGTTAAAGGGGTGAACAGTGATGATATGGAAGCGATTGCTTTTGCTTGGCTTGCTTATTGTAGAATGAATAATCTTCCATCCAACATTCCAGAAGTAACCGGAGCAAACCAAGCAGTAAGCTTAGGGGTTATTTATCAATAATAACCTTTAATCTGATGATTTTGACTGATTATTATAACCAATTAATTCAGATATTTTGGCGGCAGCTTGGCTAATTTCACTCACCAGTTTAGCTTCATCTTCCGCTGTACTACATCTAAAGATAGAGGTTGATAAACTTAACGCAGCAATAATATTACCTAAACGATTATAAATAGGTACCGCAAAACAACGCAAACCAAGTTCTGATTCTTCATCATCTTTGCCATAGCCTAGACGTTTAACTTCATCTAGTTCAGCAAGAAAAGCCTCTTTACTGGTAATGGTTTTCGGCGTGTATTGAACAAAATCAATACTGTTAACTAAGCTTTTTTTGCTTTCATCATCTAACCAAGCCAATAAAACCTTACCTAATCCACTTGCATGTACCGTCGCTTGATTACCGATTTTAGAGGTTAAGCAAAGGCTATACTGTTCGGATGCCACTTTATTAATATAAATAATTTGGTCACCTTCACGAACAGCTAAATGGATCGTTTCTTTGGTTTTATCTCTTAGCTTTCTCATCTCTAAATCAGCAATAGCTAAGAAGTTTTGGTGATAAAGTACTCGGTTGCCTAGATCAAGCAATTTTAAATTAAGAGAATATTTATCTGAATCTTCTTCTTGATTAACATAACCTAATGATTTCATAGTTTGCAAGAAACGATAGGCTGTGCTTTTGGGCATCATTACTTTTTGCGATAATTCTGATATAGCAATGTCTTTAGATTCAGATAAAGCTTCTAAAATTCCGAAAACTTTTAAAACCGAAGCAACCGATTCTGGCGAGCTATCACTCATGATTAGCACATCTCCTTACTGAAAAATAGTCATTATTCTATTATTAAATGATCACTTAGAACAACTAAAACTATCGAAAGTATATCATAATTAATAATGAACAAGCTATTTTATAAAAAATCTAATCGTTGTGGCGTAAACATATCAAGTAATACACCAGCTTGTTTACAAACACAACCATGTTCAATATTGGGCTTTTTGTATAATGTATCGCCAGCACGAACAATTTTAGTCTCATCACCGATAGTAAATTCAAATTCACCCGATAAAACATATGTTAATTGTTCATGTGGATGATGATGCATTGCCCCAATCGCCCCAGTTTCAAAATGAACCTCGACTGCCATCATATTACCATCGTGCGCTAAAACTTTACGTTTAACTCCATTTCCTAAATCAATTAATTCAATATCTGCATTAAAACAAAACATGACATCACTCCTAAATTTATAAAATAAACAAGAGATAATAAAATACATCCCTTTATCTTATTATCTCTTAAACCATTTAATTTTTTTAATCTTATTTTATTAAGGTTGTTTACCGATATAAGCTAAAATACCACCATCTACATAAAGAATATGGCCATTAACAAAATTTGAAGCTTCTGATGCTAAAAATACTGCAGCGCCAGCTAAATCATCAGGTGTGCCCCAGCGTCCTGCAGGTGTTTTAGCAATAATGAACTGATCAAATGGATGACGAGAACCATCGGCTTGTTTTTCACGTAATGGTGCTGTTTGCGGTGTTGCAATATAACCTGGACCAATACCGTTACATTGAATATTGGCATGACCAAATTCTGAACAGATATTTTTGGTTAACATTTTTAAACCACCTTTAGCTGATGCGTATCCAACAACAGTTTCACGACCAAGCTCACTCATCATTGAACAAATGTTAATAATTTTACCGCTACCTTTTTTGATCATTGAAGGAAGCACCGCTTTTGCCATAATAAATTGACCTGTAAGGTCGATATCAATAATTTTTCGATAATCAGCAGCACTGGTTTCCAGCATTGATTTGCGCTGAATAATACCCGCATTGTTAACTAAAATATCAATCACACCATGTTCTTTTTCAATTTGGGCAATAGATTTTTCAACAGTGGCTTCATCGGTAATATCAAATAAATAGCCATGAGCATCAATGCCAGCGGCTTTATAAGCTTCAAGTCCTTTTTGTAAATTTTCAGGCACGACATCATTAAATACGATTTTCGCTCCTGCACCAGCTAACGATTTTGCTATTTCAAAGCCGATGCCATAAGAAGCGCCGGTTACTAGCGCTATTTTATTGTTGAGTGAAAATTTATTTAAAATCGACATAATTATATTCTCCGTTCTAGTTATGATAGACAAAACGGGTCTATCACATTTCTTCTAATATGTTAGCTGGCACTTTAGTTAAATAAAGTGCGGGTTCATCTTGTGCATCACATGAATATAAAACATATTTATTATCAGGTGAAAACGATGGATGAGGATGAGTCACTTGACGATCACCATCTAAAACTCGCCAAGTACTATTATGTTTAACCAGTTTATGCGCTGTTTTGGTTTTAGGTGCTAGAATATACAGCCATGGATCATTCTCTATTTTATAACCACTAGTATCAATAACATCTACTGGGCTTCCTGTTCCATCACCAATATAGAGCGTACCATCAAAATTACTCATTAAGTGAGAGCACGCTGGCATTTCCATGATCTCTTTATCTTCATTGGTGACTGGATTGTAAAGGCGAATATAGCGTTCTTGTTGGCCCTTCATATAAGATACATAAGCTAATCCTGAACCATCTGGTACCCAAAATTCATGAGTACAACTTTCACCAGGTAAGTTATCATGTGCTTTACGCTCATTTTTACCATCACGATCAACTAACCAAATTCTGGCATCAACTAAATCATGAGGTCCTTCATGACAAAATGCGATAGTTTTATCATCAAAAGGTCTAAAAATAGGGTGACCTAACCATACATTTTGATCAATAACTGTTTTAGCTACGCCAGTTTCAATATCAATTTTGATTAAACGGCAGTGCGGATTTTTATCATAAAATGCTTTAAATATTGTCCAATCAGTAAGTGGTGTCCAATCTTTTTTATCAATCTCGATACCAACAATTTCGTTACAATCACTATTAGCAACCCATGTTCCATAGCCAACCCAGTCATCAGGAACAGTATAAACATTTTTTTCTTCCAACGTCTCTAGATTAACTTGTTGTAAGTTGCGTTCATTTTTAACATAGTACAAAAATTTATCATCTGGAGATAAAAAACCACCGAAAGTATTATCACCTGGTCCTTCAGTAAGTTGTTTTGCTGTTTGGTTTTCAATATCGAGTAAATAATAGTTGCGATTAGTATCAAATTCACCCGCAAAAAGTAACTTTTGGCCATCATTGGTAAAACATTTTTGATAAAAATAATTACGATGACATAAAATACCTTCTGGCGTTAACCGAATAATTTCATTTTTTGAATCTTCATCAGTAAATGATGAATAAGATAGCCTTACGATATTCCCCTTAGCCATATAAAACTCCCTGCATATAAATATTATTAACTGTTTAAAAGATGATAATTTATTAAATATAGTAATATAAAAACCAAGACGATTTTGTGACTTTCATCACATTGCAACAAATTTATTAAAACATCGTTTTATTTTAGTTAAAAAAATTGATATATTTTTTTGCAGGCTTATAATGAAAGCGAAATGTACTAATAACCATAATGTGTTTGGTTATTATTTCACACAAAATAGAGGAAAATCATGAAAATAGCACTAATGAACGAATTTAGCCAAGCAGCTAAAAATCCAATTATTTTAAATGAATTAAAAAACGCAACTGAGAAATACGGACATACTGTTTTTAACGTCGGCATGGATGGCGACAATGATAAAAAATTAACTTATGTTCATTTAGGTATTATTAGCGCTATTTTATTAAACAGCAAAGCAGTTGATTTTGTTATCACCGGTTGTGGAACAGGCCAAGGCGCTTTAATGGCGTTAAACGCATTCCCTAGTGTTAACTGTGGTTATTGTATTGAACCTACTGATGCCTATTTATTTGCACAAGTAAATAATGGTAATGCGTTATCTCTTGCTTTTGCTAAAGGTTTTGGATGGGGAGCTGAACTTAATGCGCGTTATATTTTTGAAAAAGCTTTTGATGGCGAAAAAGGATTAGGCTATCCGCCTGAGCGTCGTGAATCACAAAATGCTAATGCGGTAATTTTAAATGATATGAAAAATGCAGCAGGAAAAAGTTTAATCGAAGCATTGAAATCAATTGATCAATCATTACTTAAAGATGCGATCCGAGGTGAGCGTTTCCAAAAATGTTTATTTGAAAACAGCCAAGACCCAGAAATCACAGCTTATATCAAAAGTCTGTTAGCTTAATTTAGTATCTACACCTTCAACAAAACTTGTGTTATTTCAGCTTAATCGATGAAATAACACATTTCATTACTTCTAATAATTGCTATTCAATAAATAAAAGTTATCTTTAAATATAATTTTTTAACTGCAATATATTTCTCAACAACATATTATTAAACAAACATAATAACGTATTGGCAATCAAAATTGAGTAATAAGAGTGGTAGCTGAAAACATAAATTGCAAAGATAAGTTGTAAAGATGAAAAACGCTAAATCTTATTAGATTTAGCGCGTTATTTTTTAATTAGTTAACTTTATTTTTTTCAATTAATGTTTGTAACTCTTTTGGTAACACAATATTACCGTTTTTATCTCGAGTGATTTTAAAGTCAGTATTGCCCGGCCATAATTTATCACTGGTCACCGATTTAAAATCTATACTTTTAATTTGTGGTCCAAATGAATCTTTTATCGCTGAATCCCAACTATCTCGAATAGAATAATTATGTTCAAAAGTAACCTCTGGTTTTAAAAACTCATAAGGGTTAGCTCGTAAAATATAATTATATCGCGCACTATTAATTGAAATATTATTGCTCATGATATAAGAACCCGTATTAAAGTTATCAGTAAATCCATCCATATTATTGTTTAATGAAATCGAGTTGATAATTTTATGATTTACCGGTTGCCCTTCAGCACCTAATTTAAAACCATTACCAATACTTCCCTTAGCAATATTAGGTTTTGAGAAAGGAAAACCGTTTGAATACGTTACGGAACTATCAATTAATACTGGGTCATTCGGGCCATCTTCAATCTTGTTATAAAGATCAAAGCCATCATCAGTATTGTTATGGGCAATACATCCTCTAAAGACATTACCTTTACCCACCCCTAACTTAGCGGCAAAACCATCGGCATTTTTCCCTGATTTATCCATATTATTATAAGAATCAGAGTTAACAATTAAGTTATAAGAAGGCCAGTAAATTCGATTTTGATTTTTCTTTTTTGCTGATATTGCCAGTCCAGTATCACTATTATTTCGGGTAACAACTTGATCAATCACATTATGACTACCGGAAATTCTTAAATAAGCGGGCTTATTGTCTTTATTATCAATATTTCCATCAAAGATGACGTGTTTAATAGACCAATAATGGCTATCTAAATTAAACGTAGTATTGATAAAAATTGCTTTATGCTTATTAATGGCTTGTATCGTTTTTAATTTACCCGGTAAACCACTTAATTGCTCAGGTAGGGTAACACCATTATAATAACCATCCATCAAATAAATAACCCCACCAGGCTCAACACTATTAACCGCGGTCTGAAAATCAACCGGTGATTGATGAGTACCTTTATTATCTTTGTTACCTTCTGGTGAAACGATGATTTTAGATAAATTTTCAATCGATGATTTATTTAGATTAACGGTAAAAGTTTGGGTACTAGTATTTGCTTTATCTTTAAACTCAACAGTAAAGGTATTACTTCCATCTTTTAACTGAGTTGGAAACTGTAATAATTTACCAACTTCGGCATTCAACTTTTTATTAATTTCCTTAACCAATACGGTACCAGAAGTATTTGGGAAAAATTGTAATGTATAATCTTTACTATAGGCATTTTGCGGTGAGGACAAAATTAACGTTGGTTTAATATCCACTATTACCTCTGGTTTAGCAGGTAATTTATCATAATTAACTTTTTCATCCTTAAGAGTTAAGGTAGAATTTTTAAACTCAACTTTCGCATTTCTCGAAGCAAAAAAACCAACATAAATATTTTGATTATCTTGTTGATTTAAAAATCCAGAATAATCATTAGTTGCCCACTGTTTCTCTTCACCTGTGGCATTATTTTTCATCGATAAGATAAATTGATCTGCCGTTCTAGTCATTGTTAAATGCATACTTTTTACATCAACATAATTAACATTTTCAACATAAGCGACTTTCTCAATGGATATGCCTTCATTACCCCATGCTTTTTTAACCCCATCACGCACTAAGCCGGTTACTTTTACTAAATTATCATTTTTCTGATTTTGCGTAATTAATGCATTCATAATAACATTTGAAGCATTTGGAAATTCTTCATAACCAGCAGGCTGTGGTTCACTTCGCGCAACACCAATGGTATCACGCGCAAATAAACCAACTGCTTCTTGAGCAGCGGGCGTTTTACCATCAACTTCCGGTCCTATTTGTTCTAAGGTAACATCACTCTCTAAAGTAAATGTTTGATTAACCGGTAATTGGGTATAAAACACCACCATACCATCATGCGAGTTAGCAATTTTACCGCCTCGACTTTCTAGGTAGAAATCTGATGGTAATGGATAAGGTTGATTTGGAACTAAAAAATCTTTTTCACCGGCAACCCACGCATTATTGGTTCCCACTTTTTCTGGTTTGATAAGTGAGGCAAAATTTAAGTCTGTCGATTGGCCAAAGGCTATCGCTTTCCACTCTTGTGCAGAAGCTGCGCTAACATAAAGCGTAGATAGACAAAGTATTGAAGTTAATATTTTTTTCATTATAGACCCTAACATTTTTGTTTATTTCAATAATTCTAAAGTTTTCCACTACCAACTAATCGGCTGTAACTTTTGCTAAATTGCTTAATATCATCCAAGTTATATTGATAAGGCACAGACCAACGCAAATTATCATCAAAACCACATGATGATAATTGCAACTTAGATTGATTAAATAGAGAGTTTTTATCTTGAAGGTTATCGCCTTTAAATTGTTTAGCCACTTTGCAGCTATCTTTTAAACCATCAATCAAAAATAGATTATTTTCCGAAAGTACACTGCCTTTATAGCCTAAACCAATAGAGTATTGATATGGGTATACTGTTTTAGATTTATTCACAGTCCCTTTAAAAAGGTTGTTATACATGTGGATTTTACCAAACCTCACTCTTGGCGCACGTTGAGTGATATCAGTGAAGACATTATGATGAAGGGTGATATTTAATTTATTCTCATCCTGATCAGCATTTTTATCACTGTGACCGATTAACATTGTCTTATCATGGTTTTCAAATAGACAATAAGAGATAGTAATAAAATCACTACCACGTTTAATATCTAACAAACCATCATGTTGTACATATTTCCAGCCATCTTTTTCACGATACATATCATCGGTAAAGGTACCATCAGTTAAAGTGACGTGGTCAACCCAAACATGAGTTGAGGAGATAATGTTGATACCATCCCATTCAGCATTCCATCCATCACCCTCTTCAAATTTTGGTTCAATATCAATTGGGGCTTCAATTTTTAAATTGCGAATAATGACATTATTTACTTTAGATAACATTATTGAGCCATTGATAAAACCAGCATTATCGCCAACACCGATCAATGTAGTATTACTAGGAATTTTGATTAACGAACGTGATTTTTGATCATCAAAGTTTTTGTAAGGTTTGTTTTCACTAATATCAATCACCCCTGAAACTTGAATAATACGAGGTTGATCTTTATTTATATTAATAGCTTCTAAAAGATCTTTCTTATTGTTAACTAAAAAGATCATCTCTTTTTTAGCTTTTGATCCACCTGTTGTTCCACTATTGGTAGCTAAATTGAAACCAGCAAAACCATTTTCAGGCGCAACATCAAGTGCCTGTTTTATTTTTATTGGTGCTGGTGATAACGCATAGCTTGTAAAACTATATGAGTTAATGGCTAATGGAATTAACAGCGCTATTAGTCGTTTTTTCATTTTAATTGATACCTTAATTTTTTATTGACGAATTTTATTAAGATCAACAATATCTTGTTTTATATCAGGATGATTGCTGATTGCTATGGCTATAATTTCAGCTATCGCTAGTGCACCTTTTTCTTGAAAATGCGTTGCGTCAGGATTGCCTATCACACCGGAAGATTGCTTTTTATAATAGGGATATTTAGGATCATTAGGATCAACAACTAACCAGTAAGACTGCCAGTCATCTTTATGCTGATTAGCAAAATTAATACTCAAGGATTCCAAATCAATTAAAGCAACTTGGTTAACTTTAGCGGTATGTTTGATGGTATTGGAATAATCGCCCCAATAAGCAAAACCGGGTTTATTGGTGGTGTAATGGAGATGGCTAACAGGGTTTTTATTCTGATCTTGATAAGCTATTTTATTATTGTGATCTTTATAACGGGTGACAGGAGTCATTAAAATTGGTGTCATATCTAACTCTTTTGCCACTGCAAGATAACTCTCTAGAGAAGATTGGAATGACATATTTTCTTGTTTTGATGGATACTGTTTTTGATTATTATCATCATTTGGATAGGTACATAAATTAGCCACATCCACTTTACCGCGTTTTGGATTGCTACCATCACATTTTTCATCATTATGCCCAAAAGCGATGATCATATAATCGCCTTTTTTCATAAAAGGCTTCATCAAATGAAACCAACCTTCCGTTTTGAAACTACGGCTTGAACGGCCAGATTGCGCACCATTAATGACAACGATATCAGCCTTATCATTAATAAAGCGATCAAAAACTTGCCCCCATCCCATTCTTGGATAAACTTTTTTATCATAATTAGACGCTGTCGAATCGCCTAAAATAAAAATACGTTGTTTAGCATTTATATTTTTTTCTTGTTGCTTAACCGCTTGGGAATAATTAAAAGGCGAATCTTGGCTAATAGGTATTAAACGCATATCAAACAATACGGTTCCACTCACCTTACCAATAGATGAATCGTATCCTCGATTAAAGAGCATTACATTAAGTAGCTGGTTGATATCTTGATTAACTGTGGTAACTGGATCAAACGATTTAGCGATAATGCCTACTTGAGGTAATGCATTATCAAACAATAAATGAAATTTTTTATAAGCATTGCTTAATGCAGCATCATCTATTAAAAAAGGCAATTGATTATTAACAAACTCTTCTGGACCTAAAAGATTTACTTGTTTAGCTAGTTCACTAGCTAAAAAATCAGTTAATGGATTAATATTAACGGTATTTTGCCGATCTTTTGCTAAACTGTAGACATATGAAACCAAACAGTTACCATTACAAGTTTGGTTGCTATCCGCTGTTCGAGCAAGTGAGTTTTCATTACTAAAAACAATTAGTGGTGGCGTCAGTTCAGAAACATCTTGTTGATAAAACCCTTCGCTATTAGTTATGGTTTTTAAAAATTTATTATTAGCATCACGGATTATCACCGATGAAATAATAGGTTTATTGACATAAACATAACCTTGTATAACCGTACTTGCCATTACTTGACTGATTGAAGAGACAACTAATAAAAGTCCGAAAAAGGTTTTCTTTATTCTGTTTAACATGATTCCACCACTTTTAACACCTTCTTTATTGATTAAAATAGATAAGATAATCCTAGTGCTAACTTAGCTTCCCTTGCGTCAGAATGGAGACTTTTCGCCACATCCTCAGCAGCCAAGTTAACCTGCCAAGCTTTAGTTGCTTGCCAATTTATATCGAACTCTTGCTGATAATCATGCTTTTTATCATTATGTAATACATAATTTCCTTTTAAGTATGAGAAGCGATAGCCAACATTCCAATCAGGAGATAAGTTAATATCAGTACCTATATCAAAACGATTACGCGCTCGGTTATCAATATAACCTTGGACACTATCTTCACGTTTAGTTCTTGAAACTTTACGATATTCATATCGATATTGGCTATAAAACGCTACATCATCGCTTTGTAACCAACTCAATTTTAAAGCAGGAGAATAACGGACACCTGGGCGTTGTGAATCACTCACATCACCTAGTTGATAATGCGGTAAGTTTTCTTTACTTTTTGCTTTATAACCACCACCAGAATAGAATCTAACTTCCATATTCGGTGTTAGTACCCACTGATCAGCTAAATAAAAGTTGTAACCACCATATAGTTGATAATGGCTTGAAACAATATCATCAAAGAATAATCTATTTTTCAATTGGTTATAGGTATTTACACTAAGACCAACATAACCTTTTTTATCAAAATCAGTATATAAGCCAAAACTATCACCATGATAATGGGAAGTTAAACCATAATGATGTGCATATTTGAAATAGGTTTTGTAAGCAAAATCGGAATCTTTACTATTTGATTGACCAAAAGCGTAATTGAAACCAACTTTATACTTAGCTTGTCTAGTATCTGTAGTTTTACTTTTTGACACATCAGAAATAGAAAAATAGGGGCGGAATAATTTTGAATAATTATAGGTAATTTTAAATTCTTGCTCATAATCCGTTTTTTTATTGTTATAAGCTTTATACTCATTTTTAGAAAAACCTTTCTTCAAGGCTTTATAAGAATTGTTGGTATAATCACCAATATAATAGTTAAAGGTATAATTAAAGTTAAATGCCTTAATGCCTGAATATATTAATGCCCAATCTAAACGATTCCTTCCTGTATTGCTACTCGCAACATATTTAACTTGTTGACCAGATATTTTTGCTGTTTTATAACGTTCAGCATGAGATATTTTTTTCCATTCATAACGATAACGAAAACTTGTTGACCAATCATTATTAATTTTATAACTATATTTTAATCCGGGTTGATAAAGCGTTGAATCTTTACTAAATCCTAATTCTAATGAAGGAATAATCGCCCCCCAACCATCATCAAGCGTAATCGTTTTTTGAATGACAACACCACCTGAGCCACCTTGCATATCATCATATAAAACATCACGTTTGTTTCCACCGCCTTCAGTAACACCAAATTTAAATTCATATTGCCAACTATTATCGGTTTTATGAATTAACTTTATCGTATCGCCATGAATTCTATCCATTGATTTCCAGTTATGTTCATATTGAAAAGTTGTTTGATCTGCAAAGGTATAGATAGGGAAGGTAGACAAAAACATTAAAAGCGGTATTTTTTTTAATTTAAATTGACTCATTCTTGTTTTCCTAAATTTAAAAATTATTTTTTGAAATCCTGTTTTATATTTTTTATTATTTTATTAATTTTTTCTGTTAATAAGATCACAATTTCAGAAAATAATATCAAACAAAAGAATAACATCATGAAATTTATATATTTTTATTAAATAATATTAATAGATTTGCCTTATAAAACAAAATAATTTGTTATCAATGTCACATTTCTAAAAAAAAATTAAAATTAACTTGTATAAATTTAGTATTATTTCGATAATAATTTTAAAACAGTATTTCATAATTATTAAAGGAAATAGATTTATGGCTGATAATCAGAAAAAAATAACCACACTAACTCGATTTTCGTATGGTAGTGGTAATTTGATAGGAAGTGGTGCGCTGGCAATTAGTGCTGCTTGGTTACTATATTTTTACACAACTTTTTGTGGACTTTCGGCATTTCAAGCAACGTTAATTTTTTCTATTGCGACTTATTTAGATGTTATTTTAAATCCATTAATGGGTTTTATTACTGATAACTTTAACCATACTAAACTTGGACGTCGTTTTGGTCGCCGTCGATTCTTCATCCTATTTGCTATTCCGTGTATGATTATTTACCCATTGCTTTGGGTTGATGGGATGAATTTCTGGTACTACTTAACTACCTATATTTTATTTGAATTCATCTATACCATGATTATGATCCCATATAATACTTTACCGGTAGAGATGACCAAAAACTTCGATCAACGAACTTATTTAGCTGGTTCGAAAGCGATGTTTGGTAAAGTAGCTAACTTCTTAGCTGCCGCTATCCCTGGTGTATTTTTCTACCTATTTGATGGTAAAGACTCACCACTACCATTCCTATTAACAGGTATTACTTATGCATCTATCATGGCTGTTGCATTAATTCTACTTTACTTAAATAGTTGGGAAAAATCAGTTGATGAAATCGAAGATGAAACAACCTCTGGTCTTTGGGAAAGCATTGTTAAATTATTCTCTGATGTGTTTTCAACCTTCCGTTTAAAAACATTTAGAAACCATTTAGGTATGTATCTATTTGGCTTTGGTGCTGAATGGCTATTTGCGGCAACATTTACTTATTTCGTAGTATTTAACTTAGGCCAACCAAAAACCTTTGTTTCGCAAATGAATAGTTTAAGTAGTATTTGCCAATTAATTTCCACCGCCTTCTTTATGGCTTGGTGTGTCAAACGTGGATTCAAAAGACCATTTGTTATTGCAATATTAATCGTAATATCGTCGGTAATTGGCTATATCGGTGTCTACTATCTTAATATGCCCCATGTTACTTGGATTGTTATTGGTATTACTATTTGGTTTGGTTTAGGAACAGGTGGGGTTTATTATATTCCGTGGAGCGTATACACCTTCTTAGCTGATATAGATGAAGTACTAACAGGCAGACGTCGTGAAGGTATCTATGCAGGTGCAATGACCATGGCGGGTAAATTAATGCGGGCAACTATCGTTTTTGTCTTAGGTATTGTACTAAAATACTCTGGTTTTGTGTCGGGCGTAGATGCTGTTCAACCAGAAAGTGCAGTTACTGCAATTAACTTAGTGTTAATCTTTGGTGTGTGTGGAATGGCGTTATTAGGTATTTTCTTCACTTACCGTATGAAATTGGACAAATCTACCCATGCACTTATTATTCAAGAGCTTGATCGATTGAAAAAAGGTGGTAAAAAAGAAGATGCAACCCCAGAAATAAGAGCGTTAGTTGAAGAGTTAACCGGCTTTGATTATGATCACTGCTTTGGTAACAATAGTGTTGGTTATAAACAATATCATTAAATAAAAATATAACGATAAATTAATTAAATTTAAAATCATCTAACCTAAACAATTAGATGATTTTTTTTATATTTAAATTAATCCAAATTTCTTTAATGCTTTAGCTATACCATCATTATTATTATTATCAGTGACATATTCAGCTTTATCTTTTAAGGCATCAACGGCATTATCCATAGCAATGGGATGATCAACGGTTAAGAACATTTCAAAATCATTCATACCATCACCAAATGCATAAGTAGGGACATCACTAAAACCCTGAGTTTTCAACAATTCATTAATTCCCCTGCCTTTCGACCCACCATGATTAAATACATCAACACAGTAAGGCGTATTTCGAATAAAGGTTAGTTCAGGAAAATGGTCGCGATAAAGTGATTCGCCTTGTTCACAAAGTAATAGCAACATTTGAATAGGTTCTTTTAAATAGATTTGATCATCAACAGGTGGAACATCTTGTTTTAAATGGTGATAAAATTTTTGTGCTGGTTGACCATTTTCAGATACTCGCATCATTTTATAATTATAAAAAGCCAAAGGAATATTATTTTCCCTTGTTGAATATTCATACAGTCGAGTAATCACATTTTTATCGATATTATTGGTAAAAACGACATTTTTTTCATAAATAACGACTTGACCATTCATACCAATAATGGAATCTATACCCGTATCCCTCATCAAATCGAGGACTTCTGGCGGGGTTCGACCTGTTGCTATCATTGGTACAATATTATTTTGTTTTAGTTTTCTAATTGCATCATAAGTACTAGGTAACACATCTACATCTTTATTAAATAAGGTGCCATCTAAATCGAAAAAAACGATAGCTTCAGGTTTTTTTATCATTTTATAAATCCAAAATATGTTTAATAAAAGGAATGGTTAATTTACGTTGTTGAGCTAACGTTGCAACTTCAAACTCTTCCATTAAAGAAAACAAAGTTCGCATATCACGGTTAACACGTTTTAATAAAAATAACCCAACTTCAGTTGATAACTCAAAGCCACTTAATTTAGCCCTAAGCTGTAAAGCTTTTAATTTATCTTCATCGCTTAACTCTTTTAACTGATAAACTTGTCCCCACGTTAATCTAGACACTAAATCAGGTAATATAAAAGGAATTTGTTTAGGCGGTGCACTGGCAGTAATTAATAATTTACTAACGTTCTTTTCAGTTAACCGGTTAAATAGATCAAATATAGCTTCTTCCCAGTCACGATGGCCAGCTATCGCATCAATATCATCTAAACAGACCAAATCATAATTATCTAAACCTTGCAAAATCTCGGGGACCAGCAAAACATGTTGTTTTAATGGTATATAACTGGCTAATTTATTTTGACTTGAAGCATGTAATAGATGCGTGCGACCAGCTGCACTTGCTGACCATATATAAAAGACATTGAAACCTTCCTTATCAAATAAGGTTTGCAAAGAATCAAACAATAATTGATTATCACCCACATAAAAACTATCAAAGTTTTCATTATTAGGTAATATTAAAGGTAAAGGTAACTGTGAAAGAGTAATAAAATAACCTCACAATAAAAATACAATCGTACTAAGTATAAATTTGCTTTTACAAAAATCAATCTCTTTTATAAATAACAAAACAAGTTAGCTAAACTAGCTATTAAAAATAGCTATAATAAAACGAGTTAACTTATAAAAAAACAAAATAATAAGATAGCTAAAACAACGTTTAGCTATAAATATTTAACACATTATTAATCACTAATAATAAAATAAATTATTTTCATCTTTTCCAAGAAAGAACATTTTAGAAGGTTTAATACAATTATGCTGCTTTTTTGTTTTAATTTAGCAACTTTTTTATTAATAATAACCTCTGAATCCATTCTAGCTATTTTTGACAAATTTAAAGTACTAAAAATTTTTCAGTAATTTTCGTTTTTTTAATCGCACTAGATATAAACTCAATAATTATTGCAACTAGAAATACTACACGCTAAAAATGTAGGTTTCATAAAAAAGATATATTCTGTTGTTAAGTGAAGTAATGGTAAAGACTACCCCAAGCTAAAATATAAAATAGATTAAAAAAATCATAACTAAAACGATCATAAATAGTAACAATTTAGCTTAATGGATTAAATAAGCAATTAGTCCTTTACTACAATTAGGATACATACTGATTATCCGCTCAGCTAGTTTATCTAATGCATAAAGTTAATAATGATCTTTTTGCTGCTGTGCTATAACAACTACTTCATCACCTGCCTGAAAAGAACAATCACCTAACCAACCTCGATAAATAACACCATCAATTTGAATATTAAAAAGATCAGCGCTAATTAAAAAAGAAGTAATTTCTTTGGTTAAGACGTATTTTCTAAATTGCTCAAAACTAAACTATTAAACTTACGAGATTAAACTTGAATATGAGCTCTAATTATCCAATTTTAACTTTGCTTTAAAATACGGATTTAAAATAATTATACTCTTCTTGTAAATCTATACACTCTTTTATTCTTTAATAGCAACAAATTTAATTTACCAACAAAACTGAGTAAGTAGGTTGA
The DNA here is from genome assembly GCF_984569085.1 of Gilliamella sp. LMG 34359. Classification (NCBI taxonomy): domain Bacteria; kingdom Pseudomonadati; phylum Pseudomonadota; class Gammaproteobacteria; order Orbales; family Orbaceae; genus Gilliamella; species Gilliamella sp. LMG 34359. The sequence continues at coordinate 358,476 of NZ_OZ474906.1, forward strand.
TATCACTAAGTTCGATGATCTTATTTTGAACTATATAGAAATCTTTAATACTCATCATTATATTTTATTGATCTAATATTTAATATTATAAATTGTTTTCAGTCAGAATGATCTTAATGGTAGAGATTAAATCCTAAACAATAAAAGCTAAAATATTAAGCAAACGAATTTATTTTTTGTGGATAACTCTGTGATAAACCCAGCTTAAAAGCTGTTATAATCGCATTAATAACCTTGAAACGCAAAAACGTTGTGGATAAAAATAGAAGTTATAAACAGGTTAAACTAAAAAAAGATCCGATCAATTAACAGAATTAAACGATCGATAAGATCCTATAAAATAATCATAAAAACGAGTTATCAACAAAAAGGATCCACCTTAATAGTAATAAAAATAAAAAGATCATATAAAAGATCTTATTTTATTTAAATGGCGATCAAAATAGATCATTTGACGTAATAAAAAAGATGAGTAAAATTCGTTACGCTAAATAAAAGCAAATCACCTGATCAAAAATAATGATCATCTATCTGTAAATAAAAAATGAGGCTTTCTATGTTTTATCCAGATCTTTTTGATGTCATCGTTGTTGGTGGTGGCCATGCCGGAACTGAAGCAGCTATGGCATCAGCTAGAATGGGACGAAAAACATTACTTTTAACCCACAACATCAATACATTAGGTCAAATGTCATGTAATCCAGCTATTGGCGGTATTGGTAAAGGACATCTAGTCAAAGAAATTGATGCTATGGGTGGACTAATGGCACACGCCATTGATCTTGCAGGGATCCAATTTAGGATCTTAAATAGCAGCAAAGGTCCTGCGGTAAGAGCTACTCGTGCTCAAGCAGATCGATCCTTATATCGCAAAGTTATAAGAACAACGCTTGAAAACCAAGAAAATTTAATGTTATTTCAGCAATCTGTTGAAGATGTGATCATTGAAAACGATCAGATCACCGGCGTTGTTACCCAGATGGGTGTCTCTTTTAAAGCAAAATCGGTTGTGTTAACCACAGGTACTTTTTTAGATGGTAAGATCCATATAGGTTTGGATAATTATAGCGGTGGTAGAACAGGTGATCCTGCGTCGATCGGCCTGTCTAAATCATTACATCAATATCCATTTAGAATGGGACGTTTAAAAACAGGAACACCACCACGTATTGATGCTAGAACCATAGATTTTTCTAAATTAGGCACCCAATATGGCGATGATCCTGTTCCAGTCTTTTCATTTTTAGGTGATGCTAAGCAGCATCCTAAACAGATCCCATGTTATATAACCAGTACTAATGAAACTACGCACGAGATCATTCGCAATAGCTTAGATCGTAGCCCTATGTACACAGGTGTGATTGAAGGTGTTGGACCACGATATTGTCCCTCTATCGAAGATAAAATAATGCGTTTTGCAGATCGTAATTCGCATCAGATCTATTTAGAACCTGAAGGTTTAGATAGCAATGAAATTTATCCTAATGGGATCTCGACCAGTTTACCTTTTGATACCCAATTAGCGTTTGTTCGTAGTATGAAAGGACTGGAAAATGCCAATATAGTAAGACCAGGTTATGCGATTGAGTATGATTATTTTGATCCTCGTGATCTTAAACCTACATTAGAAAGCAAAGTGATCAAAGGTTTATTTTTAGCCGGTCAAATCAACGGTACTACCGGTTATGAAGAAGCTGCTGCACAAGGAATGTTAGCTGGTTTAAACGCGGCAAGATTTGTATATGATCAAGATCAATGGTATCCAACACGTGATCAAGCTTATTTAGGTGTATTAGTTGATGATCTTTGTACGTTAGGAACTAACGAACCTTATCGTATGTTTACTTCTCGTGCTGAATATCGTCTAATGTTGCGTGAAGATAATGCTGATATTCGTTTAACCGAAATAGGTCGAAAATTAGGTATGGTTGATGATTATCGTTGGCAACGTTTTAACGAAAAATTTGAAGCGATTGAACAAGAAAGATCCCGTCTTCGTGATATTTGGGTTCATCCTCATATTGAAACTATTGATGAAGTCAATGCGGTATTAAGTGCTAATCTCACCAAAGAGGCCAATGGTGAAGAGTTACTTAAACGCCCTGAAATGAGCTACAAAACACTACAGTCCTTGTCTCTTTTTGCACCAGGCTTAACCGACCAACAAGCGGCAGAACAAGTTGAAATTCAAGTTAAATATGATGGTTATATAAAATTACAGATAGAAGAAATTGAAAGACAAAAACGTAATGAAGAAACCCTTATTCCTGAGCATATTGATTATGCAGAAATATCTGGGTTATCTAATGAAGTCGTCGCTAAATTAAAACAACATAAGCCGGTTTCAATAGGTCAAGCTTCACGTATTTCTGGTATTACACCGGCGGCAATTTCAATGTTATTAGTTTATTTAAAAAAGAAAAACTATGTTAAAAAAGAAACTCATTAATCTTATTGATCAAACGGATCTTTCGATCACTTCGCAGCAAATTGATCAGTTGATCGATTATGTTGAGATGCTTAATAAATGGAATAAGGCTTATAATCTAACCGCGGTACGTGATCCTAGTGAGATGCTAATTAAACATATTATGGATAGTTTAGTGGTATCGCCTTATTTAGTTGGCAATACTTTTATTGATGTGGGAACGGGTCCTGGATTACCTGGGATCCCTTTAGCCATCATTAATCCAGATAAGCAATTTGATCTGGTTGATAGTTTAGGTAAAAGGATCCGCTTTTTAAAACAAGTTCAATTTGAATTAAAATTACAGAATATTCAACCAATTCAAAGCCGTATTGAAGAATATAATCAAAAACAATTTGATGGTGTTATCAGTCGAGCCTTCGCTTCTTTACAAGATATGCTAATTTGGTGTAAACATCTACCTAATCAACAAGGATCTTTTTACGCATTAAAAGGTAGTGATCTTGATGCGATCCCGGAAGGATTTGTGCTTAAACAAAATATAAAACTTTCCGTACCCGAGTTGGATGCTGAACGACGTTTAATGATCATTGAGTAAATGGAAAATTGATCTAATCTTTTTTAGATCAATTTTTACGTCTCTTCAAATAATCCTTAATGCCATCAACTATGGCTTTAGATACTTGATTTTGGAAGGACGTGGTTTTGAGCTTTTGCTCTTCGGTTATATTACTAATAAAAGCTGTTTCAACTAAAACCGATGGAATATCTGGAGCTTTTAATACAGCAAAACCGGCTTTTTCGATCGACGGTTTATGCAAATTATTTACCTTTTTCATGCGATTTAAAATAGCACTACCCAATAATACACCATTAGAGAGCGTGGTCTTTTGGACTAAATCTAGAATAGTATTATCTAAATATTTATCACCACTGCGGCTAACACCACCTATTTGGTCAGCATCATTTTGAGTTTGTGCTAAATAACTTGCTGCTGAACTACTCGCTCCACGGGTTGATAAAGCAAATACTGATGATCCTTTAACTGAACGGTTAGTAAATGCATCTGCATGAATAGATACAAAGAGATCGGCATTTAAAGATCTTGCTTTTGCTACACGGACTTTTAAAGGAATAAATACATCTTCATTACGTGTCATATAGACTTTTATATTTGCTTCTTTTTTTAGCAAGTTATAGGTTCGCCGAGCAATTTGTAAAACAATATCTTTTTCGCGGGTTTTTTTGTAGCCAATCGCTCCAGGATCTTCTCCTCCATGACCAGGATCAAGCATGACAATAATGGGGGCATTTTTCTTCTTATTGGTTGGTGATTTTATTTGTGCCTGTTTTTTATTTAGATCGCCTCTTTGATACTCTTCTAAAAGGGTAAGTAAAGGATCATCGTCAGCAGAAGCTGATTTAGATGGATAAAGATCAACAACTAATCGATGTTTAAATTCAGCGATTGGCGACAATGTAAAGGTATTTGGATAGAAGTCTTGTTTTAGTTCGACCATAATACGAACAGTACTTGGCGCTAACTGTGTCGCTTGGATAGATTTAATAAAGGGATCATTATTTAATATTTTGGTCGAAATAGTTTTTAATGTTGGATTTAAGTTGAGATTATCTATGTCAATGACCATTCGATCTGGATTGAATAGTTGTGCACATTTATAGTTAAGTTTAATATTTGACTCTAATGTTATTCGTGTATAGGTTGATGACGGCCAAACACGCACAGCAATAATTTGAGCCATTTTCGCCGCAAAACCAACTCGAGTAACCGACAACAAACAAGTCGCAATAACGCCTTTAATCAAAAAACGTTTTGTTGGACTAAATGTTTTTGACATACCTAAACACTTTTATATTAGTAATATTAATAGGATAAGAATGATAGCATAAAAATAAATAGAATGATTATTATAATTATCTGTTTATTAGGAAAATAATTTATTTTTTTATAAATCAAAAATATTATTTATAATGAAAATGATTATCATTATTATCTGTTATTCTGTTTTTATAAGTTCTATTTTGATATTAATGAAAATCTACCAAAAAATTTGGATATTGCTTAAACCCTTCTGGTTTTCTCGTCACAGTATTTTTTCAAGTCTTTTATTTTTTTCAATTTTAACGATGATCTATTTATTGGTAGAAATACAGGTTTGGCTTAATAATTGGAATAGTGATTTTTTTAATGCATTAGAAAAAATTGATGCTAATAAACTCAAAAATTTAGTCTTTTGGTTTATTGGCGTACTTGCCATATTGATTATTGTGCAAGTGAATAAATCTTGGTTAATAAAATTATTAAATATTCGTTGGCGTAAATGGTTAACTGAATATTATCTTAATCTTTGGTTAAAAGATAATCAATATTATTACTACTTACTTGAACATAAAGATCAGCAAATTGATAATCCTGATCAGCGAATAGCTGAAGATATACGAATGTTTATTGATAGATTTTTGGCTTTAACATTAGGATTTATACAGTCTTTCTCTATGTTGGTCACATTCATTATCGTATTATGGAATGTATCAGGTTCTTTGGAATTTGAACTGTTTAATCAACAGTGGAAAGTGAAAGGTTCATTAGTTTATTGTGTTTTTATTTTTGTTCTGATTAATAGTTTTATCGCTCATTTTATTGGTAAAAAAATCAGGTATCTAAATAGAGAAAAACAGAAAAGTGAAGCTAATTTTAGAACTGCATTAATTAATCAACAAACTAATGCTGAAACTCTGGTGCTTGATGAAGAAAACCAGAATAAGCAAAAAAATGAACTTAACCAACTTTTTTATTCAATTAAAGGAAACTGGCATAGATTGATGAATTGCCAACGAAATCTAGAATATTGGCAAGTTTTACATCAACGAATCAGTACAGTTATTCCTTTATTTTTACTTATTCCTATCTTTATTGCGGGAAAAATTAATATAGGGGGATTAATGAAAGCGAGACAAGCTTTCATGTTAGTTGCAAATAATTTAAGTTGGTTTATTAATAAATATGATGATTTAGCTGAATTTGCCGCTATTGTTGATAGACTTTATCAATTTCATATAGCTATTGAAAAAAAACATCATAATCCTACCCAAATCGGTGAAAAAATTGTTGTCAAAAAAGGTGAAATTCTATTACCTAATAATATTAATTTATTAAAAAATATAAATATTTCATTAAAAAAAGGTTGTTGGTTATATATTAAAGGACGATCTGGAATAGGTAAAACAACATTATTAAAAACAATAATGGGTGTTTGGCCTTATGCTAAAGGACTATTTATAAAGCCTGAAAAAATATATATGGTAACGCAAAATAGCTATATTCCAACCGGAACATTAGCTGATGTATTAAGGTTTCCTAGTCAAGGTAACATTTGCGAAAATATTCTTATTTCCACCCTAATTAAAGTCAATTTAGCTCATCTTATACCTAATCTTAATGCTGATCATCAATGGCAGAAAATATTATCTAGCGGTGAAAAACAACGGATTGGTATCGCTAGAGTTTTATTGAAAAATCCTGAATGGCTGTTATTGGATGAAGCAACAAGTCATCTAGATGAAGAGTCAGCATTAACCTTATTAAAATTATTAAAACAAAGTTATCCTCAAATGAGTGTATTGGTTGTATCACATCAAAATCAAATAGCACAACAAGTAGCAGATAGCATATATCAGTTGGAAGCAGACCAATGAAAACAATAAAAATATTATTTAAAGGAAATAAAGATGAAAAGAACGCTATTATTCATATTAATAACGTCTGTACTTGGTACTGCAAGCGCTAGCGATAATAAAGATATTCAATGTCAACAAGATGATAAAAGTTGTCAACTACAGAAAAATAAAGTAAATGAAGTAATGATTGTACATGCGCCAACGCCGGTACCAGTAAGTGGCAATACTTACTATGATTATATTGATATAGATAGGCTTCCTACTCGTAACGGAAATATAAGTGATTTACTGAAATCAAATCCAACGGTGCGTTTTAATGAATCAATGCGCAATAGTTTAAATCAAGGTTCTATCGATCCAGAAAATTTATCATTTCATGGAGCATCACCTTATCAAAATTTATTCTTAATTGAAGGTATTAGTGCAACAAATAATATCGATCCGGCTAACACAAATATGGTAGATAATGGCGTTAATATACCAAGTAATTCTCAAGGTTATTTTATTGATGTAGCCTTATTAGATAGTGTTCGAGTATTTGATAGTAATGTTCCTGTCGAATTTGGTCAATTTAATGGTGGTGTTGTCGATGCTAAACTACGAAAATTTAGTGGGGATGATAAATTAAAAATCAGTTTTAGAACATCACGTGATAATTGGACTAAAGAACATATTAATAGTCGTGATAGAGAGAGTTATGAAGCAGGTGGTAATGGTTCAACTAAAGTATATAGCCCAAACTTTACAAAATATTTTTATACCATTAGTGGCGATAAACAATTAACAGATACATTAGGTTTTACTGTTGGCTTTTCGCACCGGGAAAGTAATATGAATCGATATTCTCAGGGCAATCAAAATATAAAAATCCGTCATGAAAATACCGATCAAATTAATACATTTCTGACTAAATTAACATGGCTTGCTACTGATACGGCAACACATAATTTAGTTATCAAATATAATCAATCTAATCATGAAATCCAAACACCTGAATTTATAAATTCGGGACGAAATATGGGAAGTAAATCGTATGGTTTGGCGTGGGAGTATGAACAGCTATTTAAGGTAGGTAAATTAAATTTAAACATTGGTTGGGATCATATGAGTAATTATACTAAAGCCAATGCAACAACTCTTATGACACAAATGCCTTGTCTTTATTATCCTGAAAGTAACAGTTGTACTATTGGTGGGCAAGGACATATATCACAATATATTGAAAATATTACCTCTAAGGCTAGGTGGGATTTTAATCCATTTTATACGGGTTTAATCGAACATAATCTTTATTTAGGTGGTGAGTTTATATCTACTGATGCAGAAACAAAAAGGTATAATGAATCAGAAACTTACATATATAGAAAGAAAAAAAATAGTAATGTTTATCAAGTTATGAATCACTATAAGTATCAAAAAGGTAAGGGTTCATTAGATATAAAACAACAATCATTTTATTTGTCTGATACCATTAAGTTAGAGCGTTTTTCATTCACTCCTGGTATTCGTTATGATCATGAGTCTTTTTTAGATAATGATCATCTATCACCGCGATTACGAACGGAAATAGATGTATTTAATAATAATCAAACAATGTTAACAGCTGGTTACAATCGCTATTATGGAACTAGCTTTCTAGGTATGGGATTACGCGATATACGTTCTAATTTACGTTACAATGCGGTAACCGGTGAAAAAAAAGTAAATATTACTCAGTATAAAGATTTAAAAACACCTTACACAGATGAGTGGGCTATAGGTTTACAACAAAAAATCATCGGTTTTATTGTTGGTGCTAATTATGTAAATAGGCATGATAAAGATCAAATTTCTCGAGTCTCTATCCCTAATGGTTATGCTTATCGTAATGATGCTAAAAGTAAAACAGATTCTTATAATTTTAGTGTTAAACCAATTGAACCTTTTAAAATACAAAAATTAGAAGTTATGCCTCAACTAGTTTTAAGCTATATGGATAAAAAGAGTAACTCACGGCTAGAAACTGGTTATGATGATGATTATACGTCTCGTTATGATGAAGTTGTCTATAATGGTAAATTAATAAAACATGAAGATTTGCCAGCTGTTGATTATAACACGCCTTGGATAGCTTCATTTAATCTTGATTTTAATATACCTGATTATAATATTTTATGGGCTAATACTTTTACTTATCAAAGTGGCCAAGATGCCAGGATTATCGCTCGAAAAACAGATAGTTGTTATAACTCAAATTATAAAGATATAGCAAGACATTACTGTGATGTGTCACTAGGTTCTGCGGTTATTTGGGATGCCAAAGTGAAATGGAAACCTCATTTTATTCCTAAAGCTCCTTTTACCATTAGTGTTGATGTATTAAACGTTTTAGATCGAGTACACGCGGTTCCATATAATAGTTCATCGGCAATTCTTCCAAGTAGTTCAGCAATTACTAACTATGGTGCTGGTCGACAATTTTGGTTACAACTGGATTATGAATTTTAATTACTAACTATTAGTTTTTATTTACAAAATTATGTAAGTAACAAATATAAGTAATTAATTTAAAGGGAATAAAATATATGATAAAAAAAATTAGCCAATTGATTTACTTAATTATTTTTATAAGTTTTCAAACTTGTTTGGCTTCATTACCTGCCAATTTAATCTCTGATGATGAAAAGGTAGTAAGGGGTTCGTTAAAAAATGGTATGGACTATATTATTTACCCACATAGTAGTCCTAAAGGACAAGTTAATTTTTGGTTACAAATTCATTCAGGTTCATTACAAGAGGAAGAAGATCAACGAGGTATAGCTCATTTTGTTGAACATATGCTGTTTAATGGAACGCGTGATTATCCTAATAATAGTGTTATTGAAGAATTTGAAAAATTAGGCTTAAAGTTTGGTCGAGATGTTAATGCCTACACTAACTATAGTGAAACGGTTTATCAATTTAATATGCCAAGTGATAATCTACAAAATATCTCTAAAGTAATGAATATTTTTTATAACTGGGCATCGCAAGCAACATTTGATCCAAAGGAAGTCGATGATGAGCGAGGTGTAATTGTCGAAGAATGGCGAGCTAATCAAGGTTTAAAATGGCGAAATAGTATGCAAAGATATCCTTTTACTTTAACTGATTCTCGCCATTTAATTCGTGAACCAATAGGTTTAATGGACACTATTAATCATGTTTCACCACAACGGATTAAAGATTATTATGAAAAATGGTATCAACCTCAAAATATGACTTTTATTGTAGTTGGTGATATTGATGTAAAATATGCAAAAACGATTATTGAGAATACTTTCTCTTCTTTGATGAATAAAAATATTGTTAATAATGAAAGTTATAAAACACTAAATTACCAAATACCAGCCATTAATAAGGCGCGTTATAATGTTATTAGTGATGATGAAAATACAGTAAACAGCTTTGCTATCATATATCGTTATCCGCGAATTTTTGCTAAAAATGAACAAACATTTATTGAGCAAACCACTTATAGTTTGTTAACCCAACTGTTTAATCAGCGTTTTCATGACTTAATTCAAGAAGGTAAATTAACAGATGCTCAATCGGGAGTATCAATGGTTTCCCAGTTAGGAGATGATTATCAAGCTTCTTACTTTAGAATTGTGGCTAAAAAAGACGATCTTAAAGGGGCAATTAATAGCTTAATGTTAGAACTTGAACGTATTGATCGTTTTGGTTTTACTCAACCTGAACTTGAACGCTTAAAAAAAACGCAACTATCCTATCTTAAAAATGCTGCCGAAAATCCAGAAAGTCGTGATGCAAAAATGTTAATTTCACGAATTGATAATGCTTCTTTATATAATTTACCGATTATTTCGCCAAAAGAGAAGTATCGATTAACATTAAAAGCGTATGAAGAACTTGATTTAACTAAAATAAATCAAGCTTGGTTAACATTGCGTCATGGCGAAGATAAAATTTATGAACAAATTGTTACAAAACAGATGGAAGCAAAAGCATTAACACCAGAGCAATTAGTACAATTAAGTGACCAAGTGAAACAAACTGAGTTAAAAGCTTATCAACAAAATTTGCAAGAAAAACCATTAATGAATACATTTCCAGCTACTGGGAAAGTAACGCTTCGTGAAAATTTAAAAGATAATGCAACGATGCTTACTCTGAATAATGGTGCTAAAGTAATTGTATATCCAACAACATTTGATGATAGTAATATTAGTGTTATGGCTATTGGCCAACGAGGTGCGTTAAGTTTTTCTGATAATGACTATAATGCGGTGCAGTTTGCTAATAAAGTGGTTAATAATAGTGGATTGGGTGATCTTTCAGCCTCAGAATTAAAAAGTTGGATGGCGCAAAATCTAGCTAACATTAATACTATATTACAAGATCATCAAACGATTATCTCTTTGACGGGGAATAATAAAAATATCGAACCTATTTTCCAATTAATATATCAGCGGTTTAATGCTACTAAAGTTAATCAAGAGATATGGAAAGTCATTAAACAGTCACAAGAAAATGAGATTAAAGCTTTAGAAATTCAACCTCGTTCACAATACGATCAAGCAGTATATCAATTAAGATATCAAGATTCTCGAGCATTACCTATTAGCCAACAACAACTTGATGCTATCGATAACAATCAATTTCTTAAACTTGATCAACAGTTATTTAGTGATCCTAGTCAGTTTACTTTTATTATTGTTGGTAATATTAACCTTGATGAAATATCAAATTTGTCGGAAAAATATTTAGCCAGTTTAATTAACAAAGATTTTAGTTTGCCACCTTCTCGAGAATTAAATCGGCTAAATTCGCAACAGAATATTATTATTGAAGGTGAAAAAGAGCCTTATACACGGGCGATAAATTTTCGCTATAAGCCACTTTCAAGATCCTACGATGAAAAGACAAAACAACAACTGGCAGCGTTTAATTTTGTGTTAAGCCGCGATCTAAGAGTTGAAATTAGAGAAAAACAATCTGGCGTATATAGTATTGGCTCTATTACGTCTATTAACCCTTACTTTAATGAATTTGTCTATCGTTTTAATTTTAGTTGTGATCCTAGTAGATATAATGAACTAATTGAATTAAGCAAGAATATTATTGATAAGCGTATAGAAAAAGGTATGACTAGGGAAGAGTTAGCTGAGTATAAAAAAATTCAATTAAGAACAGCTAAATTACAAAAAAGCAGTAATGCTCAAATAGCAAGATTATTAGCAAATAGCTTGTCAATTTATCAGAATATGTCTTTATTTGATAATATCGAAAGTTACATTGAAGATTTAACAGTTGAAAGTATTAATCAAACAGTTAAACACTTTTTTAATGGTGGTTTGATTGAATCAACAGCAATATTAAAACCGAATGATATTTCACAACAATCTGAAAAATAATTATTTTTTATAAATTAGCTATTTTTCATTTTTCAATCAATGATTAAGGTAATATAAATTCTGGTTTTATATTGCCTTTTACTATTTTTAGTATAGACCCTACAATCACAAAGGATTACAATATAACACGCTAAAATCGCGGATTTAAACCCGTTTTCATTTTAACAATTAAATATAGCTGAGTTATTGATGAGCAAAAAATTACATATCAAAACTTGGGGCTGCCAAATGAACGAATATGATTCAAATAAAATGGCAGATCTCCTTGAGTCCACCCATGGTTTAACGCTAACCGAGAATGCTGAAGAAGCTGATATTTTATTATTAAATACTTGCTCTATTCGAGAAAAGGCCCAAGAAAAAGTCTTTCATCAACTAGGCCGTTGGAAAAATTTAAAACAACATAATCCTGATATTATTATTGGTGTTGGTGGTTGTGTGGCATCACAAGAAGGTGCGCATATTCGTAAACGTGCGCCTTTTGTCGATATTATTTTTGGACCACAAACCTTTCACCGCTTACCTGAAATGATTGAACAAATTCGTAGTGGTAATGGTCATCATGTGGTTGATGTTAGTTTTCCTGAAATTGAAAAATTTGACCGTTTACCGGAACCGCGTAGTGAAGGTCCAACGGCTTTCGTTTCAATTATGGAAGGATGTAATAAATACTGTACTTATTGTGTAGTACCTTATACCCGTGGTGAAGAGGTGAGTCGACCTTGTGATGATGTCATTTATGAGATAGCTCAACTTGCTGAACAAGGGGTGCGAGAAGTTAATTTACTAGGGCAAAATGTCAATGCTTATCGTGGACCAACCTTTGATGGTGATATCTGTTCTTTTGCAGAACTATTACGTTTGGTTGCTGCTATTGATGGTATTGATCGTATTCGCTTTACAACCAGCCATCCAATTGAATTTACTGATGACATTATTGATGTCTATCGTGATACCCCAGAACTGGTTAACTTTTTACATTTACCGGTACAAAGTGGCTCTGACCGAGTTTTAAACTTAATGAAACGAACGCATACGGCAATTGAATATAAATCAATTATTCGTAAATTACGTAAAGTTCGCCCTGATATTCAAATTAGTTCAGACTTTATTGTTGGATTCCCAGGTGAGACTCAAGAAGATTTTGAACAAACCATGAAATTAATCGCTGATGTTAATTTCGATCTAAGTTACAGCTTTGTCTATTCAGCACGTCCAGGTACACCTGCTGCGGAAATGGAAGATAATGTTTCTGAAGATGAGAAAAAACAACGTCTCTATATTCTTCAAGAAAGAATCAATCAACAAGCGATGCAATTTAGTCGTCGTATGTTAAATACAGTACAACGTATTTTAGTTGAAGGCCCTTCTAAAAAGGATCTTATGGAGTTAACAGGGCGAACTGAAAACAATCGTATTGTCAATTTTGAAGGTCATCCGGACATGATAGGTAAATTTGTTGACGTTGAAATTACCGATGTTTATCCTAACTCATTACGTGGTAAAGTAGTGAGAACCGAAGATCAGATGGATCTACGGGTGAGTGAATCACCAATATCAGTTATTTCACGTACTCGTAAAGAAAATAATTTAGGCGTTGGTATTTATCAACCATAATTATAAAAAGTAGTGTAATTAAAATAATAATTAAAGATATTAATGGATAAGTAAGGAAAAGAAAATGTTTATTATATTTGGTACCAAAGGACGTGAAGTCATTGAAAATACAGGGCAATTTAATTGCCCAAACTGTTGCTCTCAGCAATATATAACTGGCGATCAAAAACAGCAACAATATTCACAAATCAAAGTAGCTAAATATTTTACTCTCTTTTTTATCCCTATTTTTGATTATGAAACTTTAGGTCGATATATTAAGTGCCAACATTGTGATTCTGATTATAATGAAAAGGTTTTAGAGTACATTCCACCAACATTTGAACAGCAAGTTGCCTCTTTTATTGAACAAGAGTTAAAAGGCGGTACGCCGATTACCATGGTTATAAATAAATTAAAAAGGCAAGGATTAGATAACGACCAAGCAACTAGCGCGGTGGATAATGTAGTTGGTGGCAATATAGTTACTTGCCATAATTGCAATATGGATTTCCTAAAAGGTATTGAAAAATGCTCTTTATGTGAAGGACGTATTGGTAGTTAAAATAAACAATTTGAGGACATAACATTGAATATTACGACATATGAAACAATGCTTGAACCAGCAGATAATCAGCGGCTTAATAGTCTTTGTGGTCCTTATGATGACAATATCAAACAACTTGAACGCCGATTGGGTATTGAAATAAATCATCGTGGTAATCTATTTGCTATTACTGGTGATGCTATTTGTGCGAAAGCGACAGCAGAAATTTTACAATCGCTTTATAAACAAACTAAAGTAAAAGATAAGATTATCGATATTGAGCCAGAACAGATTCATTTAATAATCAAAGAATCAGGTGTACTAGAAAAAGTTAGCGAGCACTTACCTTCGTATGTTGATCTGTATGGCAGTAAACAAGTGATGATAAAGACTAAGCGTGGTGTGATAAAACCACGCACCCCTAATCAAGCACAATATATTGCCCATGTATTAGATTATGATATTTCGTTTGGTATTGGTCCTGCTGGTACGGGTAAAACGTATTTAGCTGTTGCTGCTGCAGTTGATGCACTGGAAAAGCAACAAATTCGTCGAATCGTATTAACTCGCCCTGCGGTAGAGGCAGGTGAAAAACTTGGTTTTTTACCCGGTGATTTAAGTCAGAAAGTTGATCCTTACTTACGTCCACTTTACGATGCATTATTTGAAATGCTTGGTTTTGAAAAAGTCGAAAAACTGATTGAAAAAAGTGTTATTGAGGTTGCTCCATTAGCCTATATGCGTGGGCGAACTCTTAATGATGCCTTTATTATTCTTGATGAAAGCCAAAATACCACTATAGAACAAATGAAGATGTTTTTGACCCGCATTGGTTTTAACTCTAAAGCCGTAATCACTGGGGATATAACCCAAATTGATTTACCGCGTCATCAAAAGTCGGGATTACGTCACGCGATAGAAGTGTTAAGCGAGGTTGATGATATTAGTTTTAATTTTTTCAAGAGCGAAGATGTGGTTCGTCATCCTGTGGTGGCTAGAATTGTTAATGCTTATGAAAAATGGGAGCAACAAGAACACAAGCACCAGCAGTCATAAACAGAATTTAGAGGAGCTAGATTATCTCTATTTCAGGTAAAAATCTAAAAGGCAATATTCGCGATCACTCAGCAGAAACAAACTTATTTCTGCGTAGAGCACTGTTTGCGTTTGTGGTAATAATTCTATTAATTTTTGTATTATTAGCCAATTTAGCTGATTTACAAATTTTAAACTTTAGTTATTACAGTACTAAATCAAACAATAATCGTATTGAAATTATCCCAATTCCGCCTAGTCGCGGTATGATTTATGATCGTAATGGCACGCCATTGGCGATAAATAATATTACTTATCAACTTAATATAGTTCCTGATAAAACTAAAAACCTTAATGAACAGTTTGAACAGTTAAAAAAAATTGTTGATTTAACCGATGAAGATATCGAAAATTTTCAAAAGGAACGACGAAATTATCGAGCTCATCGTCCAGTACCACTCAAAGAAAATTTAACTGATAAGCAGATTGCCCGTTTTATTGTTGATCAGCATCGTTTCCCATTTGTATCCATTGTTAAAATTCAACATCGATATTATCCATACGGTGCTTCGCTCACTCATATTCTTGGTTATATATCGAAAATAAACGCTCAAGATAAGCAACGCCTAGAGGAACAAAATAAAGCCAGTAATTATGTGGCCACATTTAATATTGGTAAAATGGGGATTGAAAGATATTACGAAGATGTTTTACATGGTACTGCTGGTAATGAAAAGGTTGAAGTAAATAGCCGAGGTCGTATTGTACGTTTACTTGAGCAACATCCACCACAAGCGGGTGAAGATATTTATTTATCTATTAACCTTAAATTACAACTCTATATAGAATCGCTGCTCGCCGGTCGTAAAGCGTCAGTGGTGGCCATTGACCCTAATAATGGTGAAGTGTTGGCAATGGTTTCGACGCCAAGCTATGACTCAA
The DNA here is from genome assembly GCF_984569085.1 of Gilliamella sp. LMG 34359. Taxonomy (NCBI): domain Bacteria; kingdom Pseudomonadati; phylum Pseudomonadota; class Gammaproteobacteria; order Orbales; family Orbaceae; genus Gilliamella; species Gilliamella sp. LMG 34359. The sequence continues at coordinate 374,119 of NZ_OZ474906.1, forward strand.
ATGATTTTGTTGGTGGAATTTCAAGTAAGAAATATAACGAGTTACTAAATGATCCAAGTAAACCGCTGTTTAATCGCGCCTTACTCGGTGCCTATCCACCTGCTTCAACAGTCAAACCGTTTATTTCAATAGCGGCATTAACTGAAGGTGTTGTTTCACCAAAAAGCGTAATTAATGATCCGGGTTGGTGGCAACTGCCAGGTACAGAAAGGCGTTACCGAGACTGGTTAAAATGGGGACATGGTCGTGTCGATGTATTAAGAGCAATTGAAGAATCCGTTGATACTTATTTTTACCAAGTTGCTTATGATATGGGCATAGATCGTTTAAATTTATGGATGAAAAAATTTGGTTATGGTGAGCGAACTGGCATCGATATTTCTCCTAATGAAGAGTCACGTGCTGTTATGCCAAGTCGCGAATGGAAAATGAAACGCCATAAAAAATCGTGGTTACAAGGTGATACTATTCCAGTTGGTATTGGTCAAGGTTATTGGACAGCAACGCCAATGCAAATGGTTAAAGCATTGTCTATAATGATAAATAATGGTAAAACTTTTACGCCACACTTTTTATTATATAAAAAGAGTGACATTATTAATACCAATCAAAACCAACCAAAAATTGAACCATCAAAATATGTGGAAAACAACAGTCTTATTAATATTAATCCAGCCTATTGGGCATTAGCAAAAGAAGGTATGCATCGCGTTATGTTTGGTTCACATGGTACTGCACGAAAAATTTATGCTGATGCTAAATATCAAGCTGCAGGTAAGTCTGGTACAGCTCAAGTTTATGGATTAAAAGAGAACGAAACCTATAATGCCAATCACATACCTGAACATTTACGTGATCATGCTTTATTTATTGCTTATGCACCTTATGATAAACCGAAAATAGCGTTGGCCATTGTTTTAGAAAACGGCGGCGGAGGTAGCTCCAACGGTGGTGCGGTTGCGCGTAAGATACTTGATTATTATCTGGAAGGTGATAATTCAGCAGAATTAAAAGATGACTCACCGAATATAGGACATGAAGATTAATTATGAGTAATATTAAGAGATCTTTTTGGCAAAAGATACATATTGATCCACTTTTTTGCTTATTTATCACCTTACTTCTTGGTTATAGTCTTTATATATTATGGAGCGCTAGTGGTCAAAGTATTGATATGATGCAAAAGCGGGTGATCCAAATAGTACTTGGTTTTTTTGCAATGATTGTCTTTGCTCAGTTTTCACCAAGAACCTATGAAAAGTGGGCGCCTTATCTCTATGTTGTTTGTATTATTATATTGTTATTGGTTGATATTTTTGGTTATACCAGTAAAGGGGCTCAGCGTTGGTTAGATTTAGGTGTTATTCGCTTTCAACCTTCAGAAATAGCTAAAATAGCTGTGCCTTTAATGGTGGCTAAATTTATTCATCGTGATGGTTGTCCACCACCGCTAAAAACTACCGTACAAACATTAGCTATTATTGGTGTACCATCGCTGTTGGTAGCAATGCAACCTGATTTGGGAACTGCTATTTTAATTATCATGTCGGGTATTTTTATTATCTTTTTGGCAGGAATTAATTGGCGATTTATTCTTTTTGCCTTGATATTGATCGCGATATTTTTACCGATTATGTGGTTCTACTTAATGCATGATTATCAACGTGAACGGGTTTTAACATTATTTAATCCTGAGCGTGATCCTAATGGTACAGGTTATCATATTCTCCAGTCTAAAACGGCAATTGGATCTGGTGGAATATGGGGTAAAGGTTGGCTGCAAGGTACGCAATCACAGTTAGAATTTTTACCAGAAAGACATACCGATTTTATTTTTTCAGTTATCGCAGAAGAATTTGGATTTATTGGTTCTATTATTTTGTTAGTCTTGTTTTTATGCTTAATTATACGTGGATTAATTATTGCTTCACGGGCACAAACGACCTTTGGGCGAATACTTTCTGGTGGCTTAATTTTAGTCTTTTTTGTCTACGTATTTATTAATATCGGTATGGTCAGTGGCATCTTACCAGTTGTTGGTGTACCATTACCATTAATAAGTTATGGTGGCTCATCATTAGTCGTTTTAATGGCAAGTTTTGGCATTATGATGTCTATTCACACACATCGATACATGTTATCTAAAAACATTTAACGGAATTTTTATCAATGAAAAAGAAATTTAAATTATCTTTTGGGTTATTGTCGCTCGCAATATGTTCTTCAGCCTCGGCGGAAATGATTTTTCCTATTCCTGCTATTCCACAATTAAATGCTGAAGCATATATCTTAATGGATGCCAAGTCTGGTGAAATCTTAGCGCAATACAATGCTGAACAACAGCGTGACCCAGCAAGCTTAACTAAAATGATGACCAGTTATGTTGTTGGTCAAGCTTTAGAATCCGGCAGAATTAAAAATGATGATATGGTTCTAGTTAGTAAAGATGCATGGGCAACAGGCAACCCAGCATTAAAAGGCTCGTCTTTAATGTTTTTAGAAGTTGGTAAAACTGTTCGGGTGTCAGATTTAAACAAAGGTATCATTATCCAATCAGGTAATGATGCGTGTATTGCTATGGCAGAGCATGTTGCTGGTAGCCAAGGTGCATTCGTTAATTTAATGAATGAATATGCAAAAAAAATTGGCTTACAGCACACCCATTTTGAAACTGTACATGGTCTTGATGCGCCAGGTCAATATACAACTGCCAAAGATATGGCATTATTAGGTCAAGCTTTAATTCGTGACTTACCAACAGAATATGCTATTTATAAAGAAAAAGAATTTACCTATAATCTTTCTAAACCACAATTGAATCGTAATGGTTTACTATGGGATACCTCGTTAAATGTCGATGGCATTAAAACCGGGCATACTCAAGCGGCTGGTTATAATCTTGTAGCATCAGCAGTGGATGGCAACACCCGTTTAATTTCAGCGGTATTGGGCGGTCGAACATTTAAAGGTCGTGAAGAAGAAAGTAAAAAATTACTTACTTGGGGATTTCGCTTCTTTGAAACGGCAAATCCAGTAAAACCGAATGATCCATTAGTGAATAAGTCAGTTTGGTATGGTGATCAAAATGAAGTTAAACTCGGTTCCATCAATGGCGCATATATCACGGTGCCAAAAGGCCGTGCAGCGGATGTGAAAGTGCAATACAGCATTGATGATTATATTTATGCACCAATTAGCAAAGGTACGACGGTTGGTAAAATCCAATTTTTATTAGATGATAAAGTTATCAATGAACAACCTTTAGTTGCACTGGAAAATGTTGACGAAACCGGATTCTTCGGCGGTATTTGGGATTGGATAAAATTACAATTCCATAAATTTTTTAATTAATTTGTTTTTTATAGCCGCTGTTTATCTTTTATTTGTGCAGCGGTTTTTCATTACTTGCTATAAGTAAATACTAACTAGATAACATTTGAATTACTGCTATTTTTGCCGTTAAAGAAAATGTTTCCTCTCCTCAACATTTTGCTAATAAATTGTATGATTTGCAACAAACATTAAGAATCAGATAAATTCGTTGATGCCACAAAAATAGAGGTATGAAGATTAAGCGATATTGCTAAATTATTAGTCAATCTATCTTTGTTGACTTTCTTTTCACTATATTTTGCCAAAAAAATTATAGATAGTCGTTAAGGTTTATCGACCTAGGGAGAAGGTTCACCAAGATAGAGCAAAATTCGCGACATTGAGGAAAAGATCTCTTCTAAAATTAATTCTACAAATGAAGGTAACACAGAAAATAAATAGGTTAACATTATTAACCCACATAATAATGTCAGTGGAAAACCGACCACAAAAATTGATAGCTGTGGTGTGATTCGATTTAATAAACCTAACGACAGGTTAATAATAAGTAATAGCGTCAGTAAAGGTAATGCCAACATAACACCGTTATTGAATAATAGACTTGTGGTTTCTATTAAAGCTAAATAGCCGTTTTCTTTTAACGGTGAAACACCAATAGGAATTATGCTAAAACTATTAGCTAAACCATAGATTAACCATAAATGGCCATCTAAACTTAAAAATACCAATAGGGCAGTAATATTAATTAAACGTGATAATACTGAGGTAGAAGGTCCGCCAACAGGATCATAAACCGTCGCCATGCCTAACCCCATTTGCATACCAATTAGTTCACCGGAAAACCTAACTGTCATAAAGGTGATTTGTATGGAATAACCAATTATGATGCCAATCATAATTTGTTGTCCAATGACCCAGATGCCCATTAGTGAATAAATGGTAAGATTATCGTCTAACTCTGGTAAAGGTAAAACAATCACAATCAGTATTGCTAAACCTATTTTGACACGGTTTGGTACTTCTCTTTCACCAGTAATAGGTGCGACCATAATTAAAGCTAAAATGCGGACAAAAGGAAGAAAACTTGATCTAACCCAAGAAAAATAATCAATATTCAAAAAATCCTGAATAGCTAAATCCATTGAAATTAACTTGTTAAGTTGGGTATATTCGTAATGACAAGGCTAATATAGTCGATCATTGTGGTTAGCATCGATGGACCTAAAATAATTAATACCACGATGACAGCTAAAATTTTTGGGATAAAAGTTAAGGTCATTTCATTAATTTGTGTTGCAGCTTGTAGTAAACTGACAATTAATCCTGTAATCAATGCCGCTAATAATAAAGGACCTGCTATTGATCCGGCAACTTTGATAGCTTGCATGGCGAAATGGCTAATAAATTCAGATTGCATATCGATCCCCTACTTTATCTTTGCTAACTAAAAAAGCTTTGAGCTAATGAACCTAACAATAGGTGCCAACCATCAGCTAATACAAACAGCATAATTTTAAAGGGTAGTGATACCGTTGCGGGTGGTACCATCATCATACCTAATGCCATTAAGGTACTAGCAACAACTAAATCAATTACCAAGAATGGAATAAAAAGCGTAAAACCAATTTGAAAGGCGGTTTTTAATTCACTTGCTACAAAAGCAGGAACTAAAATTCGCAGAGGGATTTCTTCTCGAGTTTGAATCTCAGAAGCATGAGACATATTTACAAATAATGCTAAATCACTTTCACGAGTCTGAGTTAGCATAAATTCGCGAAGCGGTTTAGTTGCCTCTTCTAGCCCTTCTTGCATAGTAATTTTTTGTTCTGAATAAGGAATATACGCGTTTTGATATATTTTATCTAGTGTTGGTGACATAATAAAAAATGTCATAAATAGCGCTATACCTAAAATTAATTGATTAGGTGGTGCTGATTGGGTGCCAAGTGCGCTACGTAATAACCCTAATACAATAATGATACGAGTAAAACTCGTCATTAATAACAGAATAATTGGGATAAAAGTCAGTAAAGTTAAAAAAACTAAGGTTTCAACAGGTAATGACCAATTTTGCCCATCTTGATTACCTGTTTGAGTAACAATCGTTAACGGTGATAATCCTGCGAAACTATATTGGCTAACAAACAATAAGCTTAGCAAAATAATATGTTTTAACCGCACGATTAGTTACTCCTTTTTGTCGCATTTAATACTGACTGCAATATCTGATTAAATGATTTGTTTTTTGATGTTTGCTCAACACCATTAGGTTCTGCTAATAACATTTCGGTACGTTCTTCATTTATAGTATGTAGTAATGTCATTTGCTGAGCAGTAACCCCAACAACCAGTAATTGATGGTCAACATAAACCAGAAGAATACGCTCTTTAGCACTTATATTGTATGTTGCTTTAACATCAATGAATTGCTTGGAAGACTTTCTCCAACCTGATCGTTTTAATATCCATCCTAAAAAAAAGATAACAGCAATAACACAAAAAAATGCCGAACCAATCTGACTATACAGACCTGATTCTATCGAAAAAGATGATAAGGTCTGAACATTGTTGGTTAAGGCAGGCTCTGTCATGGTTATCTCAACAATTATTTGTTTTTAACGGCTTAATCTACGTACGCGCTCAGATGGAGTCATAATATCGGTAATTCGTACCCCATAATTATCACCAACCACAACGATTTCACCTTGGGCAATTAAGTAACCATTAATAAGAATATCTAAAGGTTCGCCAGCTAAGCCATCTAAGGCAATAACTGAACCTTGTGTTAAATTTAATAAATCTTTAATGGTCATTTTGGTTCGACCAAGTTCAACACTTAGATTAACAGGAATATCTAAAATAAGATTGATATCTTGTTTTTTTATATCTGTTGGTTGCGGTGAAAGAGTTTCGAAAATAGCCTCTTTAGTTACTGACTCTTCATTAGCTACATTACTTGGTTGATTATCATCACCATTGTTTGGAATATCATTCATTGAACACTCCTTCATTCAATTGTTCTATAACTGGGTTGCTTATCTGTTCTACTTGGATTGCATATTGTCTGTTCACACTACCGTAATGACCTTTTAATACCGGAACACCACCAATGGTGACATCAAGGCTAGTTGGTTTTTCGATATCCAAAATATCGTTTACCTTTAAGGCCAATAATTTGGCAACTGTTGTTTGAATATTAGCAAAGTTAGCTACTAGCTCAACAGTTGATTGCTTAATACCGCTAGTCAGTGAACTCATCCAGACGTTATCATCTTGGCTAGTTTGATTTTCGCTCGGTGGCTTAATTAAAAGCTCTTTGATTGGCTCAATCATTGTATAAGGAATACAAATATAAAAATTGGCTTTAATGTTGCCAATTTCAACTAAAAATGTAGAGATTAATATAACATCATCGGGTGAACTGGTAATATTAGTAAATCTGCTTTCTACTTCTGAACGAATGTATTCTGTTTCAATATTGTAGACATCAATCCAAGAATTTTGGTAAGTAGTTAAGGCAAGATTTAACACTCGTCTAATGATTTCTTGTTCGGTGTGTGTATATTCTCGTTCTTTTTTATAAACATTAGATATATGTCCATCCCCACCAAAAAGTGTATCAACGACAATAAAAACCAATTCTGGTGAAAATGAAAATAAGCAACTTCCTCGTAAAGGGTTTAGATGAACTAAATTTAAATGATTGAGTGCCGAAACACTTGAAAACTCTTTAAACGTTTTCGATTCAATATGCGATGTAATAACATCGGTATTACGGCGTAATAAGTTAAATAATCCAATTCTAAACTGACGTGCAAAGCGTTCATTAATAATTTCTAACGCGGGTAATCGTTCAGGAATAAAGTTATGTTTAACTGATATATCATAAGGTTTAACTTCAGTCCGTTTACTTTGCGGTGAACGATAATTCTGCTCTGCATCATTGTTTATGCTTGCTGAATTTTCCTGTGAATACTCTGTTGAAGGTTCACTTATATCGGTATTAGATTGAAGATCATCAGACATGATAACTACCTTACAATAAAATCAGTAAATAAAACTTCATCAACTTGTACTGAACGTCTTGTATCATATTGGCGAGATAACGCCGCTTTTATCTGCTCTTGTAATTCAAGTTTGCCTGATTCTGTCTTTAAATTATTGATATACTGTTTAGAAGTTAACAGTAATACATTACTTCTTACTTCAGGTAGATAATCTAATAATATGTTCTTTTGTTCTTTATCAGCAACGCGTAACACAATACCAACATAAAGAATTTTATTGGTTTCTAAATTGTCTTCAGAAGGAGGTAGTGAAATTGTGAACGGTTTTAATGTTAAAAATACTGGTGACAACACTTCAGGCTCTAATTGGGCATTAGCCATATTTCTAGCTTGACTTTGTAACCATAAATAACCAGCGAAACCTGTTGCTACTAGCGTATTTAAAATAAGTATCACATTTAAAACACTTACTTTTTTATTTGTAGTTTCCATATTTATTATTGTCTCAATGAAATTTAACGAAATGTTTATAACTATCTAAATAATCAAAAAATTACTAAAATAATAAATCATGCTTTAATAATTAATTTGAAGAATAGGCAGTAAAAACATTACCTATTCAACCTTTTTGATATTTAGCTATCCAAATCTAATTCTCTCTTAAATACTATTATTTAGGCAAAAATACTTAATCCTGATTGAGTAACATTTGAACGATGTTCAGGTTTAGGTAAAGATTGATTTTTTTCATTTAATAACTGTTCTGTTTTAAATTGTTGTTCTTGTTTATATGGTGAAGACTGTTTGGAATCATTCATCATTGAAGAATCACTGATATCGGTCTGTTGTAATGTAATACCGTGTTCTTCCAATGAAGCTCTTAATTGTGGTAAAGCTGATTCTAAAACGTTTTTAACCATATTATGAGCAACAGCCATATGCAAGTTCATCTTGTCATCAATGATTGCTAATTTAATATGTAGTGAACCAAGTTCTTCCGGATGTAATTTTATTTCGGCATTTTGAATACCTTGACGGCAAATTAAACTAATTTTTTCATTTAATGCGGTTTGCCATTTAGTAATATCCATCGGCATCGGTAAATTTAAGTCTAATGTTGTCTGTTTTTCAACTAGTGGTGTTGGCGTTGTTGATAGATTTTGACCATTTACCGCTGTTACTAATTCTGGTTCTTGGTTACTATTATTGATTTTGTTTTGTATAACTTGGTTTTCAAAAATTGAAGTTGAGGTAGATAATAGATTTTGACTATCTGGCTCTTGATTAGCATCGGCACTTTTACTATCAGTAGATTGTTTTTCAAAAAGCGATGCTGATGCAGGTAATAGATTTTGATTACTTTCCGCTGTTACTAATTCTGGTTTTTGGTTACTATTGGCAATATTGCTATCAACCAACGTTGCCGATGTTTGGCTATTTTCTGGAGCAACTAATGCAGGATCTTGGTTAGTATTAGCAATATTGCTATCAACAAGCGTTGCCGATGATGTGGATAATGGCGATGGTGTTTGACCATTTCCGGCTGTTGCTAATACCGATTTCTGATTGTTATTAGCGCTATTGCTATCAAAAAGTTGCTTTTCAGTAATCGGTGTTGATGTGGATAATTGATTTTGATTACTTCCTGCTGTCACTAATGTTGGTTCTTGGTTGGTATTAGCGATATTGCTATCAAAAAGTTGCTTTTCAGCAATTGGCGTTGATGTAGATAATAGATTTTGGCTATTTCCTGATGCTACTAATGCTATTTCTTGATTAGAATTAATGATTTTGTTATCAGCAAGATTGTTGGCAACGGTTTGTTGTAAATTGTTAAAGCTATTACTGCTTTGAGTCTTAGTAAGGTTGCTGTTTGGTAAAGTTTGATCTGCTTTTGCCGATTCAACTAAATTGATATTTTTTGAGGTCTTATGCTGATCATTTGCTTTGTTGATAAATTGTTCACTATTATTGATAGAAGTAAGGATCTCTGCCGCTTTTTGATCGATACTGGTTGGTTGTTTTACATTATTGGCAAGCTTGGCATCAAGAAGTAAATCATCAGCCTTAGTATTTCCTTTTAACAATGGTTTACTTTCATCTATCTGTTCAATAGTCTGTCTATTAGTGATAGATATTGTCGATTCTTGATCGGCTTGCAAATTAAGTGGTGATGCAAACAGCATGAATAATTCATCACTATTATTGCTATCTTCTTCTCTATTTAGCTTCTCTTTGAGTAAGTTTAAATTGATTAGTTTTTTATTGTCACTTAAATCTTGCTGTTTTTCAGTGAATTGTAACAATTGTCGAAAAAAATCGTCTTCAATAACAGATAACTCGCTGTCGTTAAATTCCAACGGCTGAGATGATATTAATGGTATATCGCTAAGTTTATTAATATTCATTCAAAATTCTCCTTGTTAACTGCTGTTGTGCAAATTCATCTGTTAATTTTTGTTGTAGACGACTTTGTTGTAACATTTGTTTTTTATCTTGTTTATCTAATAATGTGGTATAGGTCTTGAGGCTTTTTTGTGATTTATTAAGCTCATTAGTAATCTGTTTTTGTTTAATGTCTAAAGTTAATAATAGCTTTTTCTGTTGTGCTATTCCTAGCTCTATTGCCGAAAGAAACGAATTAAAATTACTTAGTTCCGCTCCTTTAATACCTTTTGATAAAGCGTCATTCAGGCGTTGTTGGTATTCTTCATAATAATCATTTAAAACATTAAGCTGTGATTGAGCATTACATTTGTTGTCGTGCGCATATTTTAATTTTATCAATTTGTCATCGACTGATTTTTCAGCTAACTTTTTTAATGTTAAAAAGGCAAATTTACTATTATATTGATTGTTCATTATTCTTTCCTAATTTGTCAGTTTGAATCTACAATACTGACTAATTGTTGATAAGCCTCTTGATAACTACAATGCTCATAAATACCTTGCTGTAAAAATTGCTGCATAGCAGGATAAAGTGATATGGCTTTATCTAATATAGGATCGGTTCCTGGTATATAAGCACCAACGTTAATTAAATCACGATTTCGTTGGAAGCTTGAAAATAGTTGTTTAAATACCCGTGATTTTTTTTCATCTTCTGGTTTAGTGAGATCTGTCATCACTCGGCTGATTGACGCTTCAATATCAATAGCAGGATAATGGCCTGATTCGGCAAGTGAACGGGATAAGACAATATGACCGTCAAGGATCGCTCTGGCAGAATCAGCAATTGGATCTTGTTGATCATCACCTTCGGTTAACACGGTATAAAAAGCGGTAATAGCACCTTTACCTTTTGCATCATTACCGGCCCTTTCAACTAATGCTGGTAATTTGGCAAATACCGATGGTGGATAACCTTTAGTTGCTGGTGGTTCGCCGATTGCTAAGGCTATTTCACGTTGTGCCATGGCGTATCGAGTTAAGGAATCCATGATGAGTAAGACATTAAATCCTTGATCACGAAAATTTTCAGCGATTTTCGTGGCGTATGCTGCACCTTGTAAACGTAATAATGGCGATACATCGGCTGGTGCAGCAACAACGACTGAGCGTGCTAAACCTTCTTCACCTAAAATATTTTCAATAAAATCCTTTACTTCTCGGCCTCGTTCACCGATTAAACCAACCACTATTATATCGGCTTTGGTATATCGAGCCATCATGCCGAGCAAAACACTTTTACCCACACCAGAACCAGCAAAGAGTCCCATTCGCTGACCTTGCCCAACAGTTAATAAAGCATTAATTGCACGAATACCAACATCAAGAATTTGATGAATAGGAGCTCTTGTTAGTGGGTTGAGTGATTTATTGATTAAACCTTCATATTCAATATTTTCAGGTAGTGGTTTGCCATCGAGAGGTTTTCCCATTGCATCAACAATTCGACCTAATAAACCGATACCTAAAGGTAAAACTTTGTGGCTAAAATGAGTTAAATCGTATCGTGATGTGTAAACTCTAGCATCTAATAATATGCCGTCGGTAGACTCAAATGGCATCAAATATAAAGTTTTTCCTTTAAAACCAATTACTTCACACTCAACAGCTTGGATGGTTCCATCTAATTGTCGTTCAACAAAACAGTTGGATCCTAATGGTAATTTTAGACCAACGGCTTCTAAAACTAGGCCTGAAGCTTTAACTAATCGACCATATTGGCGAATCAATGATGCAGATTGTAATTTCTGTTTCGCACTTTCAATTTTAGTTGCCCATTGTGTACAAAATTCCACTTTAATGCTCATCTCCATGCACACTATCTGAAATGATTTGCCAGTGAGTAGTTACACTGGCGTCGATTTCATTAGTTTGGGTAAATATTCTGCAACCACCCAATTCAATATTAGCATCGGCAATAAACTGCCATTCATTTTGTTGCAATTGCTCATCTATCAGTGGTTCAAGCCATAAAAAATCTTTTGGATTTACTTTTACCACAATCGGTGGATTAACAACAGTGTTTTGTTCAATTAATGATTTTATGGTATGCATTAATTGTCTTTGCTCAACTTCGGATAGCGAACCAATCGTCTTTTGGGCGGCGATTAAAGCTAAATCAAACAGTTTTGGTACAATTTTTTCATCAATTTGATTAATAGATTGTTGAAAACTATCTGCTAACCTTTTGATTATATCTAAAGTTTTTAATTTTTCTTCGGTTAGTTGTTGCTCTATTTTTTCACGACCTTCCTGTTGACCAATTTCTAACCCTTGTTCGTAGCCAGTTTGTTTGCCCGCACTGAAGCCTTCTTGATAGGCTTCTTCTCTTACTTGTTGTTTAATATTTTCTAATTCTAGCACTATTTCAGGGCTATTAATATCAATAGCATCATCAGCCTCCTCTTGCATTTCTGCTTCAGGCTGATGCTCGCTCTCTTCCAACTCTTCCGTTTTTTGTTGGTTAGTTGATGATGCTGGTTGTTCGGTTAGCGCTAAATCTTGGAAGTGTAGCGGTTTCCAACTTGATGAATTATTTTGGTTATACATATTCTTCATCATCATTACTTAGTATTATCTCACCTGTTTCAGCTAAACGACGAGCAATTTCCAAAATTTTCTTCTGTTCAGATTCAACTTGTGATAAGCGTACAGGCGGTCTGTTTTGTAAATCTTCGCGCAATATCGACGCAGCACGTTGTGACATATTTGATAATATTTTTTCGCGTAATGGCTCTGTCGCACCCTTCATAGCAATGATTAAAGTTTCATTATCCACTTCTTTGATGAGACGTTGGATACTCTTATCATCAACATCAACCAGATTTTCAAACAAGAACATTTCATCAATAATTTTTTGTGAAAGTTCATCGTCATATTCACGTATCGCATTGATAACAAGTCCTTCTTGCTGCGATTTCATTAGATTAATGATTTCTGCTGCGGTGCGGATGCCACCCATATTGTTAAGCTTCACATTTTGTCCATGTAGTAAGGTTGATAATGATGTTGATAACACTTCTAATGCAGAAGGTTCTACCCCACCAAAGGTTGCAATACGTACCATTACGTCATTGCGTAAATCGTCATCAAATAGATTTAAAATATCAGCAGCTAATTCACGGTTCAAGTGAACTAATATAGTAGCAATAATTTGCGGATGTTCTTTCTCGATTAAATCAACAGCTTGAGCTGCTTCTACATAATTGAGCATTTTTAAACCATCTGTGGTATCTTCAATATTATTACCTAACAGTTCATCGAGTATATGACTAGCTTTTTCTGTGCCAAGTGATTTTTCAAGGATTGTTCGCAAATAACTGTTAGTGTCAGTATTTAATACAGCGCAATCATCAAGCGCGGTTTGACACTCATTAAGAATATTTTTAAGTTGTTCTTGAGTTAATTGTGGTAACCCCATCATGGCACTACTAATTTGTTGTACCTCTTTCTGATTTAAATATTGCATTACTTTTGCAGCTAACTCTTCACCTAAGATCATTAAAATTGTCGCTGCTTTTTGAGATTCAGTTAAACTCATTACTTGGTGTCCTTCTTATTCATCCAACCACGTATAATTAATGCCATTACGCGAGGATCTTTTTCGACAATTTTTCGAATGTATTGCTGTTGTTGCATATTATCTTCAAGAATTTTCTGTTGTAGTTTACTGTGAGCTTTATAATCAAGCTTATCTTCAGTTATTATTGGACTATCAACTGAGGTGTTATCAGTTTTAATAAGGTATTGTCTTTGGATTTTGAGCCATACCGAACGTAACACTTTACGCCATGCCAACCAAATAATGAAAATTAAAGTCAGATATTTTATTAGTGTTTTCAAAAAGTCGAAAACTTCATGTGATTGGAAAAATGGGGTTTTGTCGCTATCATCAATTTGATCAGTGAATTTCATATTAGCTACCGTTAATGAATCTCCACGCGAGTCAGAAAAGCCCATTGCTTGACGGGCAAGCGCTTCAATATGCGTTAGTTCTTTTTCATTTAATTTTACCCATTGATCGGTTGGGTAATTTTCGCTTTCTGAATTTTCTTCATTTAAAGATTCGGCTTCATCGGCTGTGATAAATTTATAATTAACTAAAACAGCTACTGATAAACGCTTGATACGTCCTTCTGGTATTTTGCTGTGAACAACTTGGCGATTAACTTCAAAATTCAATGTACTATTCGACTGTGAATGATACATTTTTTGTTTGCCGTCTTTATCATTTGCCGCTTCTCCATCAATTGGAGCACTTGGCGTCGGCACTGGTTGATTAGATAAAGCGCCTGGCACACCGCCTATAGTACCACTAGAAGCTATCTCTTGGTTCTGCACTTGTTGTTTACTGCGAATAGTCTGATGGGCTTCATCACTATTAGGATCATAGATTTCAGATGTTGATTCTTGGCGACTAAAATCAATCTCAGCATTGACTTGAACCTTAACATTCTGTTTACCTAAAATCGGTATAATAATTTTTTCTACTCGTTCACGGATTGAATTTTCAATACGTTCGCTGTACTCAAGTTGAGCAACATTAACAATAGCGTCACGGTATTTTTCACCCGTTAATAAATTACCGTTTTGATCGATGATAGTCACTTTATCCGCTTGTAGTTCCGGTACACTGCTCGAAACTAAATGAATAATGGCATCAATTTGGCCTTGTGATAAACTACGACCTGGTAATAACGTTAATGCGACTGATGCGGAAGGGAATTTTCTCTCTCTAACGAATAAAGAGGGTTTTGGCATTGCCAAATGGACTCTGGCATCATCAACACTACTGATGATTGAAATCGTTCTAGATAGTTCGCCTTCTAATGCTCGTTGATAGTTGATTTGTTCATTGAACTGACTCATCCCAAAACTTTCTTTGTCGAGTAGTTCAAAACCGATAGAGCCACCTTTTGGTAAGCCCATTTGAGCAACGCGTAGGCGAGTATCATAAATTTTATTTTCTGGAACTAAGATGGCAGTGCCTGAAGATGAAAATTTATAAGGAATATTCATCTTATCAAGTTGGCTAATAATTTCACCGCCATCTTTCTCATTTAAATTACTAAATAAGACACCATAATTATCGCTTTTAAGCCATAAATAGGCAATACTACTTATAGCAATTAAAACTACCCCTATAATAAGGAGAAGCATTTTTTGATTTTGTTTTAATTGATTGATAAACGGTAACTTATTCAATATTGATTCGCCTTTGTTACCCTCAGTCTGGCTATCCATATGTTTCCCAATTCTAAACAGGTTAGATTAATTCTATGGTTTATTATCTGTGTATTTAAAAAAATCAATAGCTAAAAAAGCACACTCTTTACCCTTTAGTTATCGCTTTTAGATTATTATCTTTATGATAATTTAGCTGCTAATCTGATTAAGAAGAATAAAAGTGAACTTTGTTATTATGAATAGTATCGAGGCTTTTAACCCTGCAATATTAACCAATCTAGGTTTTTCAGCAGAACAACCAATAAACGACAAATATAGTTTTGTTGCTGAATTAAAAATGGCATTAGATAAAATAAGTCAAACACAAATAGAGGCTAGTAAGCAAGCTAGAGCTTTTGAAATGGGAGAACCGAATATCTCATTGAATGAAGTTATGGTTAGTATGCAAAAGTCTTCTGTTTCTTTACAATTTGGTGTTCAAGTTCGTAATAAACTAGTGGCAGCATATCAAGAAATCATGAATATGAATGTTTAGATCTTTATTCGATTGGTAACGTTCAAGTTAATCGATAGTGTTTAGATTTAAATAGTATCATTAACGCGTTGCCAATTTTTATAAAAATGTTGGTTTAATATGACTATTTTTATTGACTAAAAATAGTCAGTCTACTTCTCCTTCCCCCATCTTGTTGTAATTTAAATCTTTAATTTGTTTTTCATTTATATAAAGCTGATACGGATTGTGACGAATTTATCGTTATCGTATTTTAAAACAGTGATCTAAAATTAATAGCCTTTTTATTATTTTGTATATAATGGCTATAACTTGATCTTCATATAGATTTAATTGCAAATGATAGAAAAGGGTTGAAAAAAATAATAGTAGTTGTCGGTTAATTACTATTTAGTATATCAACTAATTAACAAATATAGGCTTGTGTGTCTGTATTTAAACTTTTGCTATGGCTAGTTATTTAAAAATTTAGTTATATCTTGTTATTTATCAAGCCATATTTTTAGCAAGGGATCGAATGAAAGACTAATAAAAATACCTAAGATAAAAAGGGTTAAATAATTTATACAAAAGTAGAGCCTTTTGGGGATGTTATTATAGTGAAGCCCGTCACCACCTGTTGTGTCTATTAAAATATGTAAATTATTGTGAAGTATTTTTATTATTGGTATGAGTAAGGGCATGCTTCAATTTAATTAAAATTGATAAATAAAAAAGTTTGAGGAAAAGGATATTAGCTCACGAAAATAACTCAAAAACCTTTTCCTCAATAATATGTTATCTATTTTTAATTAGTTAACTAATTAAGCCAATGGTATTAACTTATACTAAGTTAGCTATTTTTTGATAACTATCTATTTTAGTTTGATAATCAACTTGTTCACCAATTAGTTCAGCTAGTTCACTATGCCGCCTATGAATTAACTTTTCTAGTTGCAGTTGATAGCTAAGGATATTCTTGATATACATTCGAATACTATCTTGCTGCGATGATGGTATATCATTAATAAGATCTATATCATCATTTAGCTGGATATTTTCGGCTAATTGATGATATTTAGCTTGTAAATTGATTAATGATTCCCAATTTTCTTGTTGCGCATTATCTAGCATCTGTTCAACAACATAATTAAGTTGTTCATATTGTTCTAATAATAAATTGGCATTCAAAACTGATACTCTCATTATTCTGCTATTTTTCGCCAAGCTTGCGCAATGTTATCAAGCAAATCGAAACAAAGTTGTAGTTTTTGTTTATCACTGTGTAAATTAGCCAAAACCAGTTGCTGAATAATATAGTGATACAACTCATCTAAATTTTCAGCAATTTCACCGCCTTTTTCTAAATCAAGGCAACTCTTAAGTCCATTATCAATGATATTAATTGCTTTTGAAATGGCTTCTCCTTTACCAGCAATATCGCCCTTTTCTATATATAAACCAGCTAATTGTATGGCATTAAGAGCAGCGTCAAATAACAAAACAATAAGCTGGTGAGGCGAAGATTGACTAACACTGGTTTCTAAATCAACTTGTTTATAAGCTTGAGATCCCATTTTATACATTGTGTTATCCTTTATTTTTTCATATTCGCCATCATATCAAATTGGGAAGTTAAGTAAGTACTCAAACTATTTAATTCATTGATTAATACATCTAATCGAGTAAATTGCGCTCGATAAATATCAACCGTTTTGTCAATGGAATCATTGATCTGCTCATAGCGTTTATCTAATGATTTTAAGGTGGTATTTAAACCATCAGTTGCATTATCAATCGTACCATTTTTGTCGATGAAGCTACTGACTTTAGCAAAAATTTCGTTAGCTATACCCGTTTCACCATTACCGGTAAATAAAGTTGCTACCGCTTCACTGTTTTCCTTAAGTACTTGTTCTAGCTGGTTTTCTTTAATAACCAAATTACCATTGGTGTCCATATTTATACCAATTTGTGCCAATACTGAAAATTCGCCAGTTTGACCTTTAGCAAATATTGAACGAATACTTTGATCTATGTTACGTAGTGTTGAATTACCAATCAGTGGACCATTATCATCATTCAATTTATCTGAATTAGCTTCACTAGGAGTAAATTTAGTTAAGGTTGACATGGTTGATTTTAACTGATTAAAAGCCTCTACCCACTCTTTAAGTGCCTCTTGAGCTTTTTCATTGTCGGCCGTGATAGTTAAATTTTGTGGGATGGTTGTTACCGCTTTTAAATTGATATCAACACCAGGGATAACATCTTTAACTGTATTGGAACTACTATTAATAGCAATACCGTTAAAGTTAAATTTGGCATTTTTAGCTTCAACTACCTGACTCATTGCCGATGAACTTGGTTGATTAATATCAAAACCAATTAATGAATTGAGGTTACTATCATCTGATGATATAGACGTGATGGCTTGTTGTTCGCCGGTTTCTTTCGATGTGATAACTAGCTGATAACTATTGGTTCCTGAACGTACAATCGTCGCATTTACGGTTGAATCACTGGTTGAACCATCTGCATTAACAATCTGGGCTTGATTAATTGCGTTAGCTATCGATTCTAAAGAAGTTTCATTTTCAGCTAATGAGATATCTAACCGGTTGCCATTGGCTTGTTGAATGGTGATTGTGCGTGTAGCGTTGTTATTGCCTAACGCGGTATTTTTATCATTAACGGCGTTGGTGGTAACGCTGTGAGCTGTGGCAAGTTGTTCCACATTAATCACATAATTACCTAATTGTGCATTACTACTTACAGTGCTAGTAAAGTAGTTATCACTGCCTACCACTGTGCGCGCTTGGAATAGCTCTTTTTTTTGCAATTTTGCTGTTGCACTGTTGAATGTTGATAGTGCACTTTTTAATTTACCAAAGCCACTTATTTTATTATTAACTGTTTTTTGTTGTGCTTTTACTGGGGCTAGGCGATTTTTTTCAGCAGCTTCTAATTTATCTAATATTCCATTTAAATCTAAACCAGAACCAACTCCTAATAAATTCATTGCCATGATTAATTATCCTATTGTGAATTCTTGTATCCTTCAAATTATCGACCAAAATTATAAAAAGTTTAGTTTGGATAGTAAATTTATTAATAAGGAAAGAAAAAATGGTGATTGCTTGGTAAAAAAGTGTTTATTTTTTTAGCAAGTAAAATTTAAATAACAATATGAATTTTATTAATAATGTTATTAATTTGGCTGCTAATTTTTGCGGATTAAATTTATTCAAGCTAAAAAATATTAAAGTTTCCTTTTTTTATACCGATAACTAAACCATCAGCAAGAATATTGAGTAATTTTTCAATATCCCGTTGATCTTACTAATTATATTAAAGGAGATAAAAAATGGCTCAGGTAATTAATACCAATACTATGTCTTTACAAACAAGATTTAATCTTAATAAATCACAAAATGCGCTTTCAACTGCAATTGAGCGCTTATCATCTGGTTTACGTATTAACAGCGCTAAAGATGATGCCGCAGGTCAATCGATTGCGACTCGTTTTACAGCAAATATTCGTGGTTTAACTCAGGCTGCACGTAATGCAAACGACGGTATTTCAATTTCACAAACTGCTGAAGGGGCATTAGAGGAAATCACTAGTAATATACAACGTATTCGTGAGTTAACTGTCCAAGCGCTAAACGGTTCTAATGATACTGAAGATCTTGCATCAATTCAATCTGAAATCAGTCAACGTAGAGCTGAAGTAACGCGTATAATAGATCAAACTTCGTTTAATGGAAAACAAGTATTAAAAGATGGCGGTACACTGAATATTCAAGTAGGTGCAAAAGATGATCAAATTATTACTGTCAATTTGGGATCATTAAAAACTGATAGTACCTCTTTAAATATAGACGGTATTGATGTTACGGCGACGGGATTTCAATCAGCGGGTTACTTAGCGATACTTGATAATTCGTTAAAAGTAATTACAGTATTACGTGGAGACTTAGGTGCCGTACAAAATCGTTTTGAGTCAACTATATCTAATATCACCAATACTGTAAATAATCTTAGTGCTGCGCGTAGCCGTATTGAAGATGCAGACTACTCTGTAGAAGTATCTGAAATGACTCGTAATCAAATTTTACAACAAGCAGGTACTGCAGTATTATCTCAAGCTAACCAAATACCACAAAATGTATTAGCATTATTACAATAAGGTATATCTCTAGAATTTTAACTATTCTAATTTGGTAATATAGCAATAATGGTATTTTGATACCATTATTGCTAATAATGGTAATTACCTATTTTTTAATATCTTATTCTTGACATTAATTCAGGCAATTATTGTCATAATATCTGCTGGCATTTTTTTACATTGGTTCAGGAAATGAGTGATAGCTTGTATAACTCTCAAGGTGTAGTGAATCAAATTGATTGGCAACAGTATATTTATCTAGTTCGTAATGAAGCGTTAAAATTGGCTGTTCGTTTACCAATAACTATTGAACTTGATGATTTATTGCAAGTTGGCTATATTGGTTTATTAGACACGATAAAGCGTTATGATGCTTCACAAGGTTATACTTTTACCACATTTGCTATTCCTAGAATAAAGGGAGCAATGTTAGACGAGTTGCGTAGTCGAGATTGGCTACCAAGGCAAACTCGCAAAAAAATTAAAGATGTTACTAATGCCATTAACGAGTTAGAGCAAGTCTTAGGTGTTCCGCCTAATGATCACCAGATAGCTGCACATATGCAATTGTCGCTTAGTGAGTACCATAAAGTATTATTAGATTCAAACTATAGCCAAATCTGTTCTTTCGATGAAGTACAAACAAAATTAGGCGATAATTTGGATGCACTGATCGAGACGGATATAGATAACAACCCTTTTTCTTCCATCATAAATGATGAAACGCGCAATATTATCGTTGAGCAAATTGATAATTTACCTGAAAAAGAAAAGATGGTTTTAGTGCTTTATTATCAAGAAGAGTTGAATTTAAAAGAGATTGGCAAAGTGTTAGATATTAGTGAATCTCGGGTTAGTCAATTACATAGTCAAGCTATAAAACGGATACAGAGTAAAATATAATATATTAAAAAAAAATAAAAAAAAGAAAAAAATTAAAAAATAAATTGAAAATAAATTGAAATGATTTTTTTATTGACCTTTCGCTTTTAAAAATGTAACTTTAACCAATATAAAGAATATAAGCTGTATTTTTATTAATTTTGCGTTTTTTTTGCGCACAATAAAGGATATGGATTGTGGTGGTTAAATTGGGAAATATACAAGATGATGATGTTTTGAAATGTATACATCATTTGAATCTTTCAACACTTTTATTAAGCCAACGGATGATTGAAAAAGATAAAGTGATGGCAATGTATCGATTAGGTATAGATGAGAAAACCGCAGATATTTTGAGTAATTTAAGTGCTTCTCAAATGTTGGTTTTATCGGAAACTAATCAATTAACTTTTCAATTTCGATTTAAAAATTCAGCAATGATTGAAAAATTAACTGAAGAGTCTCGCATTAGTGATATAAAGCAGATGCATACAGGGATCCTTCTATCAAGCTTGCTTTTAGATTCTATTAATAAGTAGGTAAATGGTAAGATGAGTGGCACAAGTATTATTCAAGAATATAAAGAAGTTCAATTAGCTATTCGATTAATTACTCTTGGCGCTAGAATTCAAATGTTGGAAAGTGAAACCAATTTAAGTCGCGGAAAGTTAATTAAACTCTACAAAGAAATTCAAGGATGCCCTCCACCTAAAGGTTTATTGCCTTTTTCAACAACTTGGTTTATGACTTGGGAGCCCAATATTCATTCAAGTATGTTTTATAATGCTTACCATTTTTTAGTGAAGCATGGCACTAAATCTGGTGTTCATGCCATTGTTAAAGCTTATGAGCTCTATTTAGAACAATGTTCTGTGCCAAGTGATGAAGAGCCTGTTTTGGGATTAACCCGCGCATGGATTTTAGTTAAATTTGTTGAAAGTAATGTTATGCAGCAATCATGTTGTAAAGAGTGTAAAGGTCGCTTTATCACTCATGCTTACCAGCCGCTTAATAGCTTTATTTGCAGTTTATGCCAACCTCCTTCAAGGGCAGAAAAAAATAGTAAAACTCAGGCTGAGAACAAAGAAAAATGTTTAAAAGTTTTATCAATACCTAGCGCATTCAATTTGGTTACAGCAAATCAGATGATGATTTAGGTAAAATTTACAATTAATCAAAAATAAATTAGTTATATTTTATGTTTATGGAGATAAAAGAGAGCCAATGCTAATAATAATAGGATATATTGTAGTTATCGCTTCTGCTTTAGTGGGTTACGTGTTAACTGGAGGGTATTTGGCAGTACTTTTTCAACCATTAGAGTTTCTCATAATTGGTGGTACGGCTATTGGTGCTTTCATAGTGAGTAATGAAAAAAAAGCGATAAAAGCAACAATTAAATCATTGGGTAGTTTATTTAAAACCTCAAATTATAATAAAGCCCTTTATTTAACATTAATTAATTTAATGTACAACCTTCTAACTAAAGTACGTCAAAATGGCGGGTTATCGATTGAGCAAGATATTGATAATCCAAAAGAGAGTGCGTTATTTAAAAAATATCCACTCATTTTGGCCAATCCGCAAATCTGTGATTTTATTACTGATTATTTTCGATTAATGATCAGTGGAAATACCGATGTGTACGAAATTGAAGCCTTAATGAATGAGGAAATAGAAACTTGTACTAATGAGTTAGAAAAACCGGCTTATGCCATTTCTTGTGTTGGTGATGGGTTGCCAGCTTTTGGGATCGTAGCGGCGGTTATGGGTGTTATTAATACATTAGCACAAGCAGACAGACCAGCTAATGAGTTGGGTGAGCTTATTGCCCATGCCATGGTTGGAACCTTTTTAGGTATTTTGCTTGCATATGGATTTGTTTCACCGTTGGCTGCTTTATTAAGGCAAAAAAATGCTGATACAGTAAAAATCTTAGAATGTATAAAAGTTATTCTTATTGCCAGTATGCATGACTATGCGCCACAAATTTGTATTGAGTTTGGTCGAAAAACTATTTTTTCGCATGAACGACCTTCTTTCTTTGAATTAGAGAAATATATTCAAGAAGTGAAAGATAAAAACGCTAACTCAAAAGAAAATAGAGAATAATGAAAAATAAATCATTAAAAATAATTATTTCTAAAAAGAAGTCCAAGCATGGCATTTCTCATCATAATGGTTCATGGAAGATTGCCTATGCTGACTTTATGACCGCCTTGATGGCGCTTTTTTTAGTGTTATGGTTGATAACTAAATCAAGTCCAACAGAATTACATGGGATTGCAGAATACTTTAGAACACCGTTGATACTTGGTCATAATGGTGGCAAGAACGTTAGTGACAGTAATAGTCCTATACCTGGTGGTGGCGATGATGTCACTAAAGATTCAGGCGAAGAAAACGAAAACCCAATAAATGACGAACTAATTAAGTCAGATCCTGATGAAGATGAGCGAAATAAGCTAATTGAGACCGCTCGTAAGATTTATGAAGAATTTGAATTAGATCCTAGATTACAAAAATTAGCGGCTAATCTTATTATTGAGCTAACTGAAATGGGGTTAAGAATCCAGATTTTAGCCACTGACGATAAGCCGATGTTTGATGTTGGTAGTGCAGTTATTCACCCTAATATGCAAGAGATTTTATACGCATTAGCGCCAATAATTAATTCGTTACCTAACAAAATGACTCTATCTGGTCATACCGATGAGCGTCAGTATATAACTGGTGATCGTGGTTATAGTAACTGGGAATTGTCAGCAGATAGAGCAAATTCATCCAGACGAGAACTCATTGCTGGTGGATTAGATTCAAATAAGATTATTCGAATCATTGCGTTAGCTGATACGGTTGGTTTAAATAATTCTACTTACAGTAAAGATGCAAATCGTCGTATAAGTATTTTGATTTTGAATAAATCTGCTCAAAAATATATTGAAGAAGAAAATACGATGACAGGTATTGATTTTTTAAAACATTTTAAACAAAATCAATCAGAATAATATCAATAACTATAATTTATTGAATGTGCTAAAAATTAAAATTAATTAAAAATCCAATTTTATCTAAAAAAAACTAAAGTTTTATGATTTTAGTCCGATACAAGGAATAAACCTTTAAGTTAATAAGTTTTATTGTTGACTAAATTTTTATTTAGGAGCTTTTATGGCAGGTTCATTGTTGAATTCAGGTATTAGTGGATTAAACGCAGCACAAAATATGCTTAATGTAATAAGCAATAATATCAGCAATACGCATACAGTTGGTTATAATCGTCAACAACAAATTTTACGTCCAGCAATGGAAACGAAATATAATTTTGGATTTGTTGGTAACGGTGTAGCGATCTCAGCAACGAATCGAGTCTTTAATGGCTTGGTCGTTGATCAATTACGTCAGGCACAATCGCAAAATGGTGCGATGAAGTCTTATTATAGTGAGTTGTCAAAAATTGATAATTTATTAGTTGATAATGATAGCAGTATTTCTTCGCAATTAAATAACCTGTTTGCAAGTCTAAATAAACTCTCTTCAAATGCTGGCGATTTAGCAATTAAACAATCAGTCATTAATGATCTTACCTCTTTAGTTAGTCAATTTAATAAAACTGAATTGAATTTAAAAAATCAGATTGCCGATATCAATTCTGATATTGTAAATAATGTTAATGAAGTTAACTTTCGTCTTCAACAAGTTGCTGAACTTAATCAGAAAATTGCAAGATTAGAAGCTGTAGGTAATGGTAATGAACCAAATGCATTACTTGATCAACGTGATCAATTGGTTAATGAATTATACGAAATGATTGGAATAACCGTTACTGAGCAAAATGGACAATATAATATTTCATTGCCTAATGGTTTAAATTTAGTTCAAGGATCATCAGTAAATCTGTTATCTGTACAACCGTCTAAAGATGATCCATCTTTAAACGCGATTATTTACAGACATAATTCAGGGGCTACTCAAGAATTAACAAGTAAAAATATCGCATCTGGTCGACTAAATGGATTGTTATCTCTTCGTGATGGACCGCTTACTGAAGCTCGTAACCAATTAGGTTTGATCGCATTAAATTTAGCAGAACGCTTTAATGAAGTACATATGTCAGGTGTTGATGTAAATGGTGTCGCAGGCGAGAAATTATTTGATTATCATAAACCTAGTAGTATTGTTAATTCTCGAAATCAGGGTAATGCGACGGCAGCGGTTAGTTATACGTCAGTAACTGAGGTAAAAGCGTCTAATTATAAGATTGAATTTAATGGCAGCGACTGGGTGGTAATCAGACAATCTGATAACCAGCAAATTACACCACGTGTTGTCGGTAGTACTTTAGAGTTTGATGGATTATCTATTGCAATAAGTGGCACACCAGTCGTAGGGGATAGCATCTTAATTAAACCTGTTGCCGATATAGCATCATCACTAGAGTTATTAGTTAAAGATGTGAATAAGCTAGCAACAGGTATTAATGATAGTGAAAATGGTCATGGCGATAACCGTAATGTAATTAAATTGCTAGATATACAAAATGAAAAACTAATTAATGGTACCAAAACTTTAAGTACTGCGTATAACGCATTAGTTAGTTATGTAGGTGGTCAAACGCATACAGCCAAAGTTTCTGCACAATCTAGTCAGAATATTGCACAAGAGATTAATGCACAAAATCAAGAAATTTCGGGTGTTGATATTGAAGAAGAATATATTTCGATGCAAGTTTATATGCGTTATTACCAAGCTAATGCAAGAATCATTGATACGGCAACAGTAATATTTGATACCATTTTAGGTTTAGCTAAATAATAAAAGGATTTCGTTATGCGTATTAGTACTAATTTAATGTTTCAAAAACATTTAACAAGTATTACAAATACTAATGTAAAATGGCAAGAGTCAGGTTCACATTTATCAACAGGTAAAAAAATATTAGCACCTTCTGATGATCCTATTGGCTCATCACAATCATTAATCCTAAAACAGGCTCAATCAAGAAATGATCAATTTCAATCAGCTCGCGAAAATGCTAATGACTCATTGAGTCGCCAAGAAACAGTATTACAAGAAGCAAATACTGTTATACATTCAATCCAAGAGACATTAGTTTATGCCGGTGATGAAACGTTAACAGATTTAGATAGATTAAATTTAGCCGATAAACTAAAAGGATTAAAAGAAGAGTTATTTTCTTTAGCTAATGCCAAAGATGCTAATGGTAATTATCTGTTTGCTGGTTATAAAAATGACACTCCGCCTTTTGTTATCAGTGCCGGTCAAGTTAGTTATGTAGGCGGTTCAGCAAACATTAATGTTTTTATCGATGAGACGCATGAAGTGTCATTAAGTTTTACTGGCTCTCAAATTTTTATGACAGGTGCTAATCCTAATGCTGAAAGTAATATTTTTGCCAGTATTGATTATGCATTAGAAGCGTTAGAAACTGGTATCGATAGTTCTAATCCCGCGGCGATTGCACAATTTAGAGATAATTTGTCCAAAGCCAGTCAAGGGATCGCTAATTCGTTTGAAAACATATCAACTGTTAGAGCGGCAGGTGGTAATGTATTAACTGAACTAGAACGACTAACTATGCATGGAAAAGCTTTAGATAATGAATTTGAAACACAAATTAGTTTGATTGAAGATGTTGATTGGTATGAAGAAATTTCAAAGTATATGATGCTACAAGTCAACTTACAAGCAGCACAATACACGTTTAAGTCGTTACAAAGTATGTCATTATTCCAACAGGCATAATTAATTTAATATGACTAAACGTTAGTTAATTCAACATTAAGATTACCGTTTAAAAAAGGAAGCTTTTCGCTTCCTTTTTTTTAGTTTTTTAAAATCCATTTATCAAATATCACTTTTTTTCTGCATAAACATCGATCAAATAGTATTAAAATATAAATTGATTAAATTAATAAATTAACTGTGTTGTTTATGCTTTTCCAAGCATATGCCAATTAAGACTGGATCCAATTTATGGATGCAATAAGCATATCAAACAAAAATTTACAGCTCAGTTTTAAACATTATTTATGATTATGATAAAGCATTTTTTACCAAAAGTTATTATAGCTGATAGTCTCTTTGATCAATTGTAATATAATTGAGTATGGCAATGTTTGACAAATTAATAGCAAGCAATTGGTAGAGTTAGCGGTGCAAATATCCTATTGTTAGTACACAAATCAAGTAGAACATCATGCTATTTGTTTCATGTTTCTATATTCAATTGGCGGCATATTATTTAATGCTTCTTGTGGTATTTTTGTGTTATATATCTCTAACCACAGTTCCGTTATTTTTCTTACTTGTTCCCAATTTTTAAATAAATACCAATTTAACTTCTCCGTTTGATATGTCCGGTTAAATCGTTCTATATAGTCGTTTTGATAAGGATTACCAGGTTTAATATAATCTAGCGTTATTCCATGTGATTTTTCTCAGTTTCTGAATCTGTTTAAGGTAAATTTTGCGCCATTATCAACGCGTATTTTTAATGGATAATAACCATGTTATTGGCTAGTCTATCTAAATAAATAATGGATAACTCTACCTGCCGATAAACTCACTACTATATCAATACCTAAAGCCTGATGATTAAAGTCACCAATAACATTAAACGTTCCAAATCGACGATTTTTTGAGAACTATCTCTCATAAAATCGATTGTCCAACATTCTCCTAAATGACTTGATACTGATAATGGCTCTGGATAACGTTGGGCAATCGTTTATTGCGTTTAGAACGGATATTGAGTTTTAACTGCCAATAAACCCGATAAACTCGTTTATAATTCCATATATATTCCTGTTTTCTGGTTCGATAAAAACAGTTAAGAAATCTGCAACGTCAATGCTTATCTGTTATTGACTTAAGTAACGAAATAATTATAGCGTCATCTGCCGATTTAGGTTGGTAGTAAGTAGTAAGCACAGCGACTTAAATTCACAATAGTATAACTCATTTAAATTGTTATACAGTATTGTGAATGTAGTGTTTGTGCTCTACTCTTACGAACAGACGTCGGCACTAAAGTTTGTTTATTATTTCTTGTTGCAGTGAGAGGCCAAACTTAATTGGGCATAGAGCTGTTTGAGTTTACGATTTTCAGCTTACAGTTGTTTTAAACCGCTTAATCTCCGAAGATTGCTACCACCATATTTACGGCAAAGATTTTTGAAAAGGATGCCAACTTCAGCTTATTTTAAAATTGAAACAATTTAATGCTCTGACAATTTTTTCATATTGAAATTCTCCTTAAAAATATTATCGAGAATTTTCTATTTTTTTATGTACTATTTTTAGAATTAGTTAAAGAGGTAGTTAAAAAGGTAGTGAATATCATTTATAGCTAAACAATCAGCCAAGTATATCGATCAATATTAGTTACCCTATATCAACCTATTAAATTAATATATGATTTGCACAATCATTATTTATGATAACAAATCATATATATCATTACGGCATTAGACCTAAGGTTTTACCAACAACATAAGGCCAATAACTTAACCTAATTTAATATCAGCTAGTTGTCTTTATAAACTACTCTTTAAAAGCAATATGTTTAAAACCAGATATCGATTTTGGTGGTGTTTTTTTTGTAATATCTTCAATACGGCTAATAATTTGAATCAACTTATCGCTATAGTTAGGATCGGTTGAATAACGTGCTTGTTGCAACGCCTTGGCGGCGGCTCTGGCATCAGGTGCGTTAACAACATCCTGATAGCGGGGATTTTTGGTTAGTAAATTAAGATAGTCAGCTAATGCATGTTGTTTACTGTTATAAACTCTAAATTCGTCTTGAATTTTCACCATGCTGTCATTTATAAATTCTCGAGTTGTTGAGCGAGTTGAATTACCTTTCCATGACGAAGTTGCTTTTATACCGAAATAATTATAACTTGATTGATTATCAGTTGTTTTTATTAGATTTTTACCCCAGCCTGTTTCTAAAGCAGCTTGAGCAATAATAACTTCATAGGGAATACCATAAGCTTTAGAAGCCTTTTTAGCTGTTTCAAACCACTCGACTACAAATTGAGTGATATGATCTTTATCCAAGTCATTGTTTGAGTTTTGTAAAGCTAACTCGTTAGGCTTAGATAAGTTATTGGCTTTATATTGCTGGTAAAGCCTTAGGCCTAATGCTTCAGGTGATAAATTTGATTGGTTATCACTAAATAAGGATTGTGCTAATTGTATGTTATTTTGACTGTTATCAGCTTGAGATTGCCGGTTATTAATATTAATCGGTGTGTTTGATTGGTTATTTAATTGTTTACTAATATCATTGGTTAGTCCAAAACCTTTATCTGTTGCAGCCTGAGTAATCTGTTTATCAGATACTGAGGTAAATAATTGCATTGCAGATTGCTCAGATAACTCGTTATGAGTAACGGTTTTGGGTATGGACTGCTCCAACAAATTCGTAAATTGTGTTTCAAACTTATCTGTAACTTGTTTGATATTTTCACTTGATCGAACAACTACGTTGGGCCTTAATTGGCTCATGTCTGAAAAATCATAAGTAAAGCGATTAATGACCTGGTTTACTACATTTTTCATATCAATAATTCTACTTTATCGACCTTTATTAAGACCATCAAGTGCTGTTTGCAAGGATAATTCATTAGTATCAGTTTGAGTTAGATTATTGGTCTTATACTGCTGGTAAAGTATTTGACCTAATGCTTCAGGTGTTAAATTTGATGATTGATAATCATCACCAAATAGTGATTGTGCTAATCGTTTATTAGTTTGGTTACTATTATCAGTTTCAGATTGCTTGTTAATATTAACCGCTCTGTTTGATTGATTAGTTAATTGCTTGGCAATAATGTCGGCTAACCCAAAACCTTTACCAGCTGCTTGCTGAGCAATTTGTTGATCAAACATTGAGGTAAATAATTGCATTGAAGATTGGTTAAATAAACCACCACTAGGCACAGCTTTGCGCATAGATTGCATCATCATATTTATAAATAATGTCTCAAATTGATCAGCCACTTTTTTGATACTTTCACTTGACCCACTAACTGCTTCGCGTCTTAATTGGCTAATGTTTGAAAAATCATAAGCAAAACGATTAATAGAGTGATTTACTATATTTTTCATATCAATATCCTACTTTAAAATTTTACTTTAAATCGTTTCCAATGAGGCGTGTAAACAACCTGCGCTTTTTAATGCTTCAAGTATCGACATCAATTCTGTAGGATTTGCGCCTAATAGGTTAAGTGAGCTAATAACTCGGTTTAAATCGGCGCCAGAACCTAAATTATGTAGTGCACCACCATCTTGTTGGATGCTAATTTCATTATCAGGAACAACGGCAGTTCTACCTCCAGCAAATGGGGTATTCGGTTGGCTAACTCTTAATTGGTTATTTACTACAACTGATAAATTACCATGAGCAACCGCACAATTGTCCAATTGAACTCTTTGATTCATCACAACCACGCCAGTGCGAGTATTAATCACAACTTTGGCTGAAATTGGCGTTGAGCTAATTTCGAGATTCTGAATTTTAGATAATAATTTAACTCTTGTTTGACTGTCTTGTGGCATGATTAATTTAACTGTCATACCATCTAAAGGAACGGCGATATTTTTCTGCACCTTGTTAATTGCTTCTGCGATTTTAGCTGCTAAAGTAAAGTCAAATTGGTTAAGGTGTAAGTGAATAGTCCTTTCTTCATCTAAACGAGTGGTTAATTCTCTTTCAATTGTCGCTCCACCAGGAATCGCTGCTCCCGCTGTTTGATTGACACTTACTCGACTTCCTCTAGTGCTTGCGCCCATACCACCAACAAAAAGATTACCTTGCGCAATGGCATAAACTTGATTGTCGGCGCCTTTTAATGGCGTCATAATTAATGTACCACCACGTAGACTTTTCGCATTACCTAATGAAGAGACAACCACATCAATTTGTTGTCCAATACGAGCATAAGAAGGCAATTTTGCTGTTACCATTACCGCAGCAACATTTTTTAACTGCATGTTACTAGCTGAAGGAACAGTAATGCCTAATTGTGAGAGCATGTTAGTTATACTTTGTATGGTAAATGGGGTTTGTGAGGTTTGGTCTCCAGTACCATCAAGTCCAACAACAATTCCGTAGCCAACTAAGGCGTTTTCACGAACACCTTGAACGGTAACTAAATCTCGTATTCGCTCTGCATAACTATAAGGTACAACAGCTAGCACCATTAAGATAAAACAGATGAAACTACGTAATTTATTAAACATATTTAGACTCATTAAAACGGTGAAAGGTTTAAGAATAGGCGCTGCAACCAACCCATAGTTTGTGCTTCATCAATGTAACCATTACCTACATATTCAATGCGAGCATCAGCAACTTGAGTTGATATAACGGTATTATTACCACTTATTGTTCTTGGATTAACAACACCGGAGAATCGAATAAACTCTGTTCCCTGGTTTATAGCAATTTGTTTTTCGCCAATTACTTTTAAATTACCATTAACCATTACATCTTGAACGGTGACAGTAATCGTTCCGCTAAAAGTGTTTTTTGCATTAGCCCCACCAGAACCTTTAAAATCATTAGTACCTGAGACATCAGTATCTACCTTTCCTCGACCAACGAGTCCATCTAAAAATTTAGGTACTGTCGTGACCCCTAAATTAGCGCTACCATTACGGCCAGCATTAATCGATGAGCTTTTACTAGCACTAACGTTTTCTTGTAGAACAATCGTTAGTATGTCTCCAATATTGCGTGGCCGGCGATCTTCAAACATTGGTTGATAACCATAACTACTTGGTTGTGAAGCTTGAAAAATCGAGCCACTCGAATTTGCAATCACTGTTACTTGAGGAACAATACTCGTTTGCCCTTCAACCAACGGTTTTTTAGGTAATTGGCTACAACCAACTAAAAATAGTGCTACTAAAATATAAAGATATCTCATATGCCTATCATTTTGTTAGATTTATAACTGATTTAAACGTTGCAACATCTGGTCAGAAGCCGATATTGCTTTACTATTAATTTCATAAGCACGTTGTACTTGTATCATGTTAACTAGCTCTTCTGCAACATTCACGTTAGATGTTTCAAGATAACCTTGATAGAGTAATCCAGCACCATTTAAACCTGGCGTATTTTCAGTTGGAGCCCCCGAACTTTCGGTTTCTAAATAAAGATTTTCACCAATGCTTTCAAGTCCTGTTTCGTTAATAAACGTATGTAATGTCAATTGACCGATTTGCACTTGGGTTGTTTGGTTAGCCAAAGTAACACTAACAATACCGTCTCGTGCCACAGTCATTTTGATGGCATTTGTTGGAATATTAATTGTTGGTTGAAGCTCATAACCAGTAGCGGTAACTAACTGACCGTTTTGATTAACTTGAAAAGCACCACTTCGCGTATAGGCTAGTGTTCCATCAGGCATTAGAATTTGGAAAAAACCTTGTCCGTTAATAGCGACATCATTACTGTTATCCGTTAATTCTAAATTGCCTTGGCTATGGATACGTTCTGTTGCCACAGGTCTAACGCCGGTACCAATTTGTAATCCAGAAGGTAATGTTGTTTGTTCAGATGATTGTGCGCCAGGTTGGCGAATAGTTTGATATAACAGATCTTCAAAAACTGCACGTTGGCGTTTAAAGCCACCAGTACTAACATTGGCTAGATTATTGGAAATTATATCCATATTCATTTGTTGCGCACTTAAACCAGTTTTTGCAATCCATAATGATTTAATCATTATTTTTTCCTATTTTAATTAAGTTAATGATAATATTTGATTAGCTCTTTGTGCATTTTCATCTGCAGTAGAAATTTGTTTCATCTGCATTTCAAATTGACGAGCATGACTAATCAAATCCACCATTGCAGTAACGGGATTAACATTACTGCCTTCTAATACCCCAGACATAAGCTTGGCGTTAGGATTATCTTCTAACACTGCTCCACGGTTATTAATTGTTGCTTCAGTTGCATGGAAAAAACCATCATCACCTCGCACAATTTCATTACGTTCAAGGTGAACTTTTTTTATTTTTCCCCCTTGAGCAATGGTAGTGGGCATATCGCCAGCACCTAAAGTTGATAAAGTCCCGTCTGCACTAACCGTAACTTGTGAATTCTGAGGAACAGTTAATACGCCATTATCACCAAGTAATGGATAGCCATTAATGTTAAGAGTGCCTTCTTCATCAATTTGAATTGCACCATTACGTGTATATCCTTCACTGCCATCAGGTAATTGCACTGCTAGCCAATCGTCTTGAGATAAGGCAACATCTAAATTTTGTCCAGTGTAATTAAATGCTCCCATTGTTGAATCGTATGTTGGCGTGGTTGCGGCAACCAGAGTCCTTGTTTGCATACTACTACCTACAATGGGAACAGCTTTCATAGCCACTAATTGAGCACGAAAGCCCACTGTTGATACATTAGCTAAGTTATGACTGGTTATGGACTGTTGATTTAATGTCTGGCTTGCACCAGACATAGCAGTATAAATAACGCGATCCATAAATATTCCTTAAATTATCTTAAATTAACTAAAGTATTAAGTATTTGATCTTGAGTCTTAATGGTTTGAGAATTAGATTGATAATTACGTTGAGCAACAATCATATTGACTAATTCTTGGCTCATATCAACATTAGATGCTTCAACTGCACCACTAGTTAATATGCCAAAAGTCCCTGTATTGGCTATGCCTAATACTTCTCCACCAGAATTAATGGTTGATCGCCAGTTATTATTACCCGCTGGTTCTAATCCATTAAGATTGGCGAAATCAGCCATCGCAATCTGGCCTAATATCATTGTTTGTTGGTTAGAATAAACACCATAAATTGTGCCATCATCATTAATATTAAAGCCAACCAGATCACCTGCAGCAAAACCATCAGCGTAAGGAGATTTAACACTACCGGCTTCCTTACCTAAATTTTGTTGGGTACTGTTTTGATATGTCAAGGTAAAAGTATTATTTGCTGAACCATTTATCCCATTAACATTAATAGTCATATCTGGATTACTAATTAATCTACCTGCTGTGTCAAATTCCATTTGCCCTAATGGTTGAAGAGTGGCGCTTGGATCACTATTATCAATATAATGAACATCCCAATGGTTATCAGAGGTTTTTACATAAATAAGTTGAACATTATGTTGATTACCTAAGGAGTCATAAGTTGTGATCGTGTTTGAATAGTTAAAGCTATCAGAATCTTTTTCATTGACAGGCGACCTTACAGGTACTTTGTTATTTGAATTTAAGTTGATTTGCATAGAAGCTTTAGTCGTTGCTGTTGCATTCAACATTACTTGCGAAATCTGTAATGGAACAGGTGTTGCCCCTTGCTGAATTTTTGGTGGCATACCGGTTGTTGGATAACCTGTTAAATGGAAGCCTTCAGTTGATATAATATTACGTTCAGCATCTAATTGAAATTGACCGTTACGGCTATAGTAGACTTGTCCGCCACTATCAGTTAAGCGGAAAAAACCGTTACCTGAAATTGCGACATCTAAATTATTATTCGTTGCTGTTGTTATACCATCATTAAAATTTTGCATAACATCGGCAATTTTAACGCCCATTCCTACTTTTGAGCCAGCATAGAAATCAGCAAATGCGATGCTAGAACTTTTAAAGCCCACAGTTGCTGCGTTGGCAATATTATTACCAATAACATCTAAGTGTTTTGATGCGGCATTCATACCACTAATTGCTTGAGAAAATCCCATATTAACTTATTCTCCTTCAAAGAATTTGACGTACTTCGTCAATACTAATTGAACCAAGTATTCCTAAATCAAGTAATATTTGGTTGTTAACTTTGCTTTTAATTATTCCGTAGACAAACGAGTAAGATAATGGTGTTGATGGTATTTTTTTCCCATCAGAGCTAGCTTCGACCGAAAACGTATAACTTCCATCTGGAGCTTGCGTTTCATCATTAAGTTTGCCCGTCCAAGTAAAAGTACAAACTCCAGCCGAAACTGGACCTAGATCAATCTCATCCACAACTTTACCGCTTTGATCTCTTACGGTGATAATTACAGAATCAGCATTACTTAAAAGTTCAAATCCCGACGGTGTAATAATTGTCTCTTTTTGACTCTCTGATCCTTCATCACCACTATTTGATGAGGCGACTAAAATTTTATTACCAGGAACCATGACCCCTTTGCCAATCATATTACTTGCATTAACCGACATACTATCGTCAATTTGACCTGAGACGACATTTAAAGTGGTATTAAGCCGTTCAATACCGGCTAAAGTGTTAATTTGCGCAAGTTGCGAGGTTAACTGACTATTGTCCATAGGATTGGTCGGATCTTGATTTTTCATTTGGGCAATAAGCAAAGTCAGGAAATTATCTTGTAATTCCTGACTAGAGTTACCATCTGATGTCCCTTTTTTTACCGTTTGAGGTGTTGCGGTATTTGGTGTTCCAGATACTGTCACATTTGAAATACCCATTAATTAAGCCCTTTTATTGCCCTAAGGTAAGTGTTTTTAGCATTAAACTTTTTGCTGTATTAATCACTTCTACATTCGCTTGATAACTACGAGATGCTGAAATAGTATTGACCATCTCTGCTACTACATCTACGTTAGGTTTTTGTATGTATCCTCTTTCATCAGCTAAAGGATGGTTAGGTTCATATACTAAATTCATTGGTGCTGGGTCTTCAATCACTTCTGATACTTTTACCCCAGCTACGCTATTTTGGTAACCATAATTATCAACTTCGAAAATAACTTGTTTGGCTCGATAAGCTTGACCAGAAGTACTGGTAATACTATCGGCATTAGCTAAATTACTAGCACTAATATTCATTCGTTGAGTTTGAGCCATTAAAGCTGAACCAGAAATAGAAAAAATAGAGAAACTCATATTAGTTATCCTTGTTGTAATACGGAAACTACATTTTTAAATTGTTCACCTAAAAATGTTAAATTACTTTGATAATGAATACTGTTATCCATAAAAGCCGTTCGCTCTTGATCCATTTCGACAGTATTGCCATCCGCCGATGATTGATAAGGAACACGATAAAGAAGACGATAATCAAGGGGACCGATAATATTTGTTTGAATATGTCTTGCAGATGTAACACTAAGCTTTATACTATTAAAAGTATGTTGATTATTGATTGCTTTCTTTAATTCAACATTAAAGTCAATATCCCTAGCTTGATAATTAGGCGTATCACTATTAGCCACATTGGCTGCAAGTATGTTTTGTCGCTTTTCACGAACATCTAGTGCCTTTTCATGGAAATTAACAAAAGTATCTAATTTATTTAGCATAGAATGATCTCATTTTTTCTCAATATCTAGATATTTTAAGCAAATCAAAAAAAAATCATCGTATAAATAACGATAAAAATTGCCCTTATTTCAACATTCAATAATTGCTTGATACAGTAAAATTTAATCATAAATGGTATTAAAAAAATACGGATATGTCTAATTTTATTAAATTTATATGCTTTTTTTGTGTGTTGGGTAGCTCAAAAATAGTTTTAGCCACTTCACTAGAAAAACAGATTGAAAAACAGATTAGCGATCTAGTTTATCAACAAATTAGTGATACTAATGTTGAAAATATTACTATTGATTATCCGAATTTGAAGCCTGAATTGAATTGTGATGCACCAAGACTAACGATTTTAAATAAAAATAAGCAATGGGGAAATTTGACGATTAGTGCCAAATGTGAAAATAGCACTAAATATATTCAGGTTTATGTTGCTGTAACCGGTAGTTATGTGGTGGCCAATCAATCAATAGGCGCTGGAGCGCTAATGACGGAGCAACTGTTGAAAATGCAATCTGGTCGGTTGGATAAATTACCGCCAAATATTATTTTGAATAAATCTGAGGTGTTAAATCATATTGCTTTACGTAATATCGATAATGGTGAACCGATAAAAAATTCAATGTTGCAAAAAAACTGGTATGTTAAAGCTGGCCAGACTGTAAAAGTGATTGTTAATGGTGAGGGTTATTCAATTACTAGTAATGGTAAAACACTTAGTAATGGTGCGTTAGGTGAACTAATAAATGTTAAACTTAATACGGGTAATGTTGTAGAGGGTGTTGTCTCTGAAGATGGCATCATAATTTTGAATAAATAATATTAATGATTTTTTGATTTTTGCCGATAATTAGATTAACTATCCTATAAAACCATAATCATAACATTAATTGAAGGAATATTATGAGTATAGAAGCAACAAAAAAGGTAACTACCGTATCTGGGCTACCTAATCGTAATCTAATAAATAAGCAAAATAAGAAAGCCAAGATATCTACTCTACAATCAAGTAGTTTGACGTTTAATAGTAATGTTAAATTGAACCAAAATACTATAGCAATGTTACATTCCACTGAGAATGATATTGATATCAATAAAATTGAAAAGATTAAACAGGCCATTACTGAAGGTAAATTAGTCATCAACCCACATAAAATTGCTGATGAAATTATTAAGCAAACATTTGAACATATTGACTGCTAATTATTATTGAAGGAATGTCGTCATGTTAGAATTAGATAACATTTTTAATAGTATAACGGTTATGTTGCAGGATCTTTCAGTTATTTTAGAAGCTGAACAGCAAATATTAATTGAAAATAGTTCAATAAATCAATTGAGTGAAGTTATAAATCAAAAAAGCCAATTGCTTATTGAGTTAAAGTTAGTTGATGAAAAACGACTAAAAGTAAGTCAGCAATACAATATGCAATCACCTTATAGTGAAAACCAAGAGATAGCTTTAAAATGGCAAGCAATTACAGATATGACGCAGCGATTAGCTCAAATTAATCGAGACAATGGTATACTTATTCAAAATCGAATGAACGTGACTCAAAAATCAATCGATTATTTGAAAAACATGAATAATCCCTCTGTTTATACTTATAATGGTTATCAACAATCAGAAACTATTTCTTCTGAACGCGCTAAAGTTTAATCTTTTTGATGTTATCTAACGGTAAACGAGATAAATAACCGTTAAATTATGGTCTTATTAAGCCAATAACTTTATCAAGTTGAGTTCATACTGTGTTATCAAGGTAAACGATAATTAGATAATAAAATTGATTTAGTTAAGATATGGCTGATGATAGTGATCTAGATAAAAGTGAACAACCCACCGAAAGTAAATTAAAAAAAGCTAGGGAAAAGGGACAAATTCCGCGATCTCGTGAATTGACATCGTTAATTATATTACTAGTTGGTATCATGCTGTTCTTGTCAATGGGTGCAAATTTTGTCGCGAAGTTAAAAACAATTATTAAACAAGCCATCTTGGTTGCCTACCGAACCGATGATGATAAACAAATTATCTTCAATTTAATTGATTTGTTAAGTGCTGGATTTTGGGCAATTTTTCCTATTTTTTTTGGACTTGTAATTATAGCTATCATTGCACCACTTAGTGTTGGTGGTTTACTTTTTAGCTTACAATCAATCAAACCCGATTTTAGTAAATTGAATCCAATTAATGGTTTCAAACGAGTATTTGGTATCCGGATTTTATCAGAACTATTTAAAAGTATTCTTAAAGTGGTTTTAATCGGTTTTGTTGCATCACTTTTTTTATTAAATCAATTTTCAAATATGCTTTCGCTACCGAATATGTATTTAAATAATGCATTATCAGATGCTATGCAGATGATTATCTATTCTGGACTATTGTGTGTTTTAGCATTAATACCTATGGTTGGGTTTGATATTTTTTATCAGATCTGGAGTAATTTCAGAAAATTAAAAATGTCAAAACAAGAAGTTAAAGATGAGTTTAAAGAGCAAGAAGGAAATACTCAAATCAAAGGCCGTATTCGTCAAATACAACAAGCAATGTCAAGACGTCGAATGATGAGAGATGTTCCCAAAGCAAATGTCATTATAACTAACCCTACCCATTATGCCGTAGCGCTACAATATGATGAAAAAACTATGTCGGCACCAAAACTTTTAGCCAAAGGTACCGATAATATTGCTATCAAAATTAAAGAAATTGCCAAAGCGCATAATATTCCACAATTAGAGGCTCCACCTCTAGCTCGTGCATTATATCGCTATGGTGAAATAGGAAAAAATATCCCAACAGAACTTTATGCGGCTGTTGCGCAAATTTTAGCGTGGGTTTATCAATTAAAACGTTGGTATAAACATGGTGGTGATAAGCCACGCAAACCGACAAATATTACGATCCCTGAATCTTTATCAGTGAATGAATAAATAAAGGCAACACTCTATTGTTATGATGAAATCAAAATTTACTAATTTATTATCAATAAATGCATTAAAGAAAGGTCATTATCAAATTTTAACTGGGCCATTGCTAATTTTATTGATTCTTTCAATGATGGTATTACCTTTACCAGCATTTGTTTTGGATCTGTTTTTTACTTTTAATATTGCATTATCAATTATCATTTTAATTGTTGCATTGTTTACTAAGCGAGTCTTAGATTTTGCGGCATTTCCTACTGTTTTGCTTTTTGCAACGTTATTGCGCTTATCACTCAATGTTGCCTCAACGAGGGTGGTATTATTAAAAGGACACACCGGTAGTGATGCCGCAGGTCGAGTTATTGAAGCGTTTGGCCATTTTTTGGTTGGTGGTAACTTTGCTATTGGTATTGTTGTCTTTGTTATTTTAGTCATCATCAACTTTATGGTTATTACTAAAGGTGCCGGTAGGATAGCTGAAGTTGGTGCTCGCTTTGCATTAGATGGTATGCCAGGCAAACAAATGGCAATTGATGCTGATCTTAATGCAGGATTGATTGGTGAAGACGAAGCTAAAGCACGACGTGCAGAAGTTACCCAAGAAGCTGACTTTTATGGGTCAATGGATGGGGCAAGTAAATTCGTACGTGGTGATGCTATTGCCGCTTTACTAATTATGGTCATTACTATTGTTGGTGGTTTATTAGTTGGGGTTATTCAGCATGGTATGACGTTATCGGATGCTAGTCAAACCTATGTACTTCTAACTATTGGTGATGGTTTAGTTGCACAGATCCCCTCATTGATTATTTCAACCGCTGCTGGTGTTATTGTGACTCGGGTTTCCTCACAAGAAAACATTAGTGACCAAATGCTTAAACAGCTGTTTAATAATCCACAAGTATTGATTTTAACAGCGGTGGTTATTGGTTTGCTTGGACTTATTCCAGGTATGCCAAATTTGGTATTTTTAATGTTTACTGCAGTTTTATCACTAATTTCTTGGTGGTTAAGCAAACAAAAGAAAAACGAAAAATCAGTTGATAAAACCAAAACCAATGAACAAGCGACCAAACCAGCCAGCATCGAACCTTCATGGACTGACGTTAGTATTGAAGATAGCTTAGCGATGGAAGTTGGATACGGACTCATTCCTATGGTTGATCAAAACCAAAATGGTGAATTGCTTGGTCGAATTCGTAGTTTGCGCAAAAAGTTTGCGCAAACATTAGGTTTTTTACCGCCTCAGATTCATATTCGCGATAATCTCTCATTATCACCTTACCAATACAAATTTTTCATAAAAGGTGGTGAAGTTGGCCAAGGCGAAATTATGAATAACAAATGGTTGGCAATCAACCCAGGTACAGTGACCGAAACCATAGAAGGTATTGCAACTACCGAACCAGCTTTTGGTTTGCCGGCGTTTTGGATAGATAAAGGCGACAGAGAAAAGGCGCAAATATTGGGTTATACCGTTGTTGATACCAGCACTATGATTGCTACCCATTTCAATCATTTATTAACTCAATTTGCGAGTGACTTATTGGGTCGTCTAGAAACACAAGAATTACTAGATAGAATAAAACAAGAAGTACCTAAATTAGTTGAGGATTTTATTCCTGATGTAGTGCCATTAACTACTTTCCATAAAATTCTTCAAAACTTACTGGCTGAAAAAGTATCAATTCGTGATATGCGCACAATTATTGAAACAATTTGTGAACAGGCTCCAAACCAAAATGACCCATACCATTTATTGAGCGTGGTTAGAATAGCTTTAGGAAGAGTTATTACTCAGCAGTGGTTCCCAGGGGCTGGGCCTATAAGAGTCATCGGATTAAATATCAATTTAGAACGATTATTATTACAGGCTTTACAAAATACCAGTAATGTTGAACCGGGTTTAGCGGAAGATATTATTAATCAAGTTAAACAAGCTATTCATCAACAAGATGCAATTGGTGCTCCACCTGTTTTATTGGTTAATCATTCATTGCGGGCTATGCTTTCGCAATTTTTAAGAGCTAGTTTCCCTCAACTGGCGGTATTATCAAACTTAGAAATAACTGATAACCGAGAAATTAAAGTGACATATCAAATTGGCAGCGACATGTGATAACACATTAAATTTGCTGCCATTTAATTGTCACTTAAAATTTATTTGTTTTCAAAAATGGTTCCATTTTTGAATGGCGAATTTTTAAAAGTGTATTTGGTTAATAAGATATAACTTATTCCACCAACAACAAAGCCGACAATCCACGTTAAGCTTACTTCATAAAATGCAGCCGCCGAACCGATTAGCATAGCTAGAATCGCGGCTGGATTATAGCCAGAGAATTGACCATTATTATCGTATAACCTGTTTATATCAATTTTTTGGCGACGTAATAGATAATATTCCACCAATAAAATTGCCACAATTGGTCCCAAGAATGCGGAATAAATTAAAATAAATAAACCTAATCCCTTTGCTGAGGTATCTTGAACTAAAACCCAAGGGAAAGAAGAGATAGCTAATAACCCGGTAATAGTCACCGCCACTTTATATTTAGCTTTTGTTAATAACGTAATTACGTAAGCTGGTGGAATAATATTCGCAACGATGTTTACCGCAACAGTACCTAACACGATAAAGGCTGATACCACGATGGTGATATATGGATTGTTTACCACAATTGCAAATGCTTTAACTGGATTAGAGTTACCGGTGACTGACGCCAACATCACCCCAATGGTAATAATAAAGCCGTAAGCGACAAATATTGGTAAAAAATAGAGAAGACCTCTTTTGCGATTGCTAAAACCGCTTTTCAGTTCTCGCGAATAATCTGCTGCACTTAAGAAGATTGCAGCATAATTACCTAAAAACATCATAATAAAACCACAAAATGGTAATCCCCAAGTTCCTTCTGTGTTCACCCATTTATCTATAATAATCTCTTGATGATTATTGAGTAATATAATAAAGACATAAATTAATGCACAAAGAATAACTACTGAAATTAACGTTTCTACCCATTTTATGGCATGGAATCCATATAGTGATAAGACAATTTGGAAAAATTGCAAAATAAGGAAACAGATAAATACATTATTAAAATCGCCATTAGATAATATTTTAATAATTTCATTGAGTGCTGTTGCACCTATCCAACTTTGAAATCCATACCAAACGATAGCAGGAATGCCGCGTAGCAATGAAGAAATAATCGCGCCTTTTATTCCAAATGACATGCGTAGTTGTACCACGTAAGGAATACCGGTGCGATACCCTAAACGATCATTAAAGACAAAAATGGTGGTAATAATTAATATGGCAATAAATGTTGCGGCAAACGTTTGGAAAATATTCATGGTGGCGACACCCGCTACTACTAAGCTCGCACCTAAAGTCATATTACCCAAATTCATACCATCACCAATCCACATAAAGGAATAGGCTAAAGGATTCATAGTTCGATCTTTGCTAGATTTGGGTAAGAGCGAACTATCAATCTGCGTTGGTGTCGTCGGTGATTGTGTTGTGTTATTCTTCATGGTTTTCCTTTCCTACTTATTTTTTATCTATTTTTTATCGTTTTACTATAATGATTAACGTCGAATAAAAGTTCCTCTTGGAGTTGAATCAATACCAGAATTTATCTGATAAATGGTTTCGCCACGTAATAGTGTTTGCACAACTTGGGCCCCAATTTGTCGTCCTACATAAGGGCTAAATTTATTGCGATATTCGAGATCTTGTTCTTTTAATACATAGTTTGAATGCGGTTTAATAAAGATAATGTCTGCATCTTTACCAACTTTAATCGAGCCTTTAGCTGGTAAGTTGTATCTTTCGGCTGGATTTTTAGCGATGATATCGGCAAATTGTTTTAACGACATACCACGCTTTTGTACGGCTTCATCAAATAGGATATCGACATTATTTTGTACTCCAGAGATTCCGCCCCATGCGTCAAAAGCATTAGCTTTATCTTTTAGATCATAAGTGCATGGTGAATGGTCAGACACGGCTGTGATAATGTGACCAGCAAAGAGATACTTCCATAATCCTTCTTGAGCTTGTTGATCACGAATTGGTGGTGAACATTTTGCAATTGGTCCAATGGCGTCTAGCTGATCAGTAGTAAAATAGAGATAATGGATACAGGTTTCACAAGTCACATTTACACCTTCTTGGCGTGCTTTGATCACTTCCTCAACCCCTTCTGGGCAAGCTACATGGCAAATGTGAATCGGGCATCCAGTTTGCTTAGCAAAAAAGATAGCTCGACGAATAGCTTCAACTTCAGTAAAGGCCGGACGAGTAGCCACATATTGTGATAATGTGCTTTCGCCTCGCGCTTTAGCTTGTTGCCCTAAGATATCTGTAATGGCGGCATTTTCTGCATGAATGGCTAACACTTTACCGGTTTTGGCAATTTGGCGCATCCCTTCCCATAGGGCATAATCATTTACATTAGCAAAATCACCATCAATATTGGGATCCCCACAGGTTGCCATAAAGCATTTAAATGCCGCGACGCCTTCTTCAACTTGTTCGGCAATACCATTATTAGTCAGGTTATAAGGTACTAAGCCACCATAAGAAGCTACATCGACATAGAGTTTTCCTTCGCCGGCAGCATATTTAGTGCGAAGTGTTTCACCACTAGTTGTTGCTGGAAGTTGATTCAGCGGCATTTCAACAAAGGTTGTAACTCCGCCTTTTGCACATGCTTTGGTTCCTGTGACATAGCCTTCCCACTCATGACGTACACCGCCAGGTTCACTAATATGAAC
Organism: Gilliamella sp. LMG 34359; assembly: GCF_984569085.1. Classification (NCBI taxonomy): domain Bacteria; kingdom Pseudomonadati; phylum Pseudomonadota; class Gammaproteobacteria; order Orbales; family Orbaceae; genus Gilliamella; species Gilliamella sp. LMG 34359. Next base: position 417,716 of record NZ_OZ474906.1, read on the forward strand.
ATGAATATCAACCATTCCGGGGCTAACAATCAAGCCCTCAGCATCAATAATTTTATCGGCTTGCACTAAATTAGGGCCAATTGCTGCAATTTTGCCATTTTTTATTGCAACATCGCTAAAGATCTCGCCAGATTCGAGAATAACAAGGCCATTTTTAATGATTAGATCGTACTGCATAATAGTTTTCCCAAGTAAAATGATTACAAATTAAACGTATAATAAATCATATTATCAGTATTATTGGTATTATCAAATTATTCATAATAATCTTTGATTTATGCAATAAACGTGCCAATTAATAAACAACTAAGTAATGACAGACATGACCTTATTCTGTTAGATTGATGATGCACTAAAATGATCCATTTGCGCGCAATGGATTAATTGTTTTGCACTATTTTGGGGTGTTGACAAGGAAGATTGCATTAGATGTATAAAATAAAAGATTAATTTATGAGCCTTACATTAAAATCAACCATTTGATTGTTGACTCTCTTAATGTAAGGCTTAATAAGAATATTATTCAGTGGCAACAGTAAAACGTTGTTTGATATGTTTTGCTTTTTCTGCTTCATCAATCATGGCGATCGCATAGTCAGCGTAGCTGATTTGACTTTTTCCTTGGCTGTTAACCAAAATTTCTTCGCCACCAACAATGTAATGACCTGTTCTTGGGCCATCAGCAATAAATTCAATCGCTGGACTTAGATAGGTCCATTGCACATCATTACAATTTCTTAATTGATCTAAAGCTTTCGCCATATTATTGGCTAATGGTTTAAATTCATCAGGGAAATCCGGTGAATCAACTAAACGAACAGTATGCTCTGGATTGACATATAAACTACCTGCACCGCCAACAACTAATAAACGATTAGGTTTACCGCTTAAAATATCGGTTAAATGTTTTAGACTAGTTTGATGTAGTGGTAGCGATTCAGGCGCCCAAGTACCAAATGCATCAATGATCACATCAAATGGTTTTAAATCGTCATAAGTTAATTGAAACAAATCTTTTACTAATACTTTCGCTTTTGAATCGGTATTTGAACTAGGATTACGCACGATCGCGGTAACATCATGCCCTCGAGATAATGCTTCTTTAACCAACAATTGTCCTGATTTACCATTTGCACCAATTACTGCAATTTTCATCTTATTCTCCTTATTACGATTTAGATAAATTAATTTTTTTAGCTTAATATCCAAAGTTTCTATTGTAAAGTAGGTACTAAGTAGTAATATAGTTACCAAATGGATACTATTGTTGAAATTAAAGGAAAATTATTATGCAGGCGATCGAAAATTTACCGCCATGTCCTGTTGAAACCACCCTATTATTAATGGGGGACAAATGGAAAGTGCTAATTGTTCGAGACTTACTTTCTGGCACCAAACGTTTTGGTGAACTAAAAAAATCACTCAACGGCATCTCACAAAAAGTTCTCACTTCGCATTTAAGAACGATGGAAAAAAATGGCTTAATTACCCGCAAAGTGTATGCCCAAGTGCCACCTAAAGTGGAATATACCTTAACCGAGGTTGGACAGAGCTTAAAACAGGTGCATGATGCGATGTTAGATTGGGGAAAAAATTATCAACATCAATGTAATACTACAATAAATTAAGTGATAAAAAATTCATTAGAGATATTCTAAATTTAGAGTTTAGTCACAAATAAAAAAATAAATTAATTTATTATTTAAAGATAGAATAAAATTTTCCCAAAAAATAATTTTTTACTATTAAAAGTATCAAATAATTGGATATAAGGACTCAAATTGGAAGGAATAAAAACTTACTGGTTTTTAAGCGCTAAATTTAGTGGTGGTTTGGATCAAACAGAACGTTTTATAAAAGATGGAATTTGGGAAAACGGCTATGAAAACAAATTTCTAAATGTAGTTCGTTCTATTGCTGTTGGTGAAAAAGTTGCTATTAAATCTACTTATAATTTAAAAAATAATTTGCCTTTTAATAATAAAGGTCAACTAGTCTCTGTCATGGAAATTAAAGCTATTGGCACAGTAACTAAAAATCATCAAGATGGTAAATTATTAGAAATTGATTGGCAAAAAACTAATTTAAATAAGAAATGGTATTTTTATACTAATTTATCCTCTATTTGGAGTGTTAAAGATGATTTTCCGTTGTCGAAACAGTTAATTGACTTTACTTTTTATGATAAACCACAAGACTTAGATTATTTTCGTAATGCCCCCTATTGGAAATCACGTTATGGAGATACTATTACTTTGTTCAAATGGATACCATTTTATGAAGAAATAGCTGATAAGCTCTTAGTTTATCATGATAAGAAAAAGCGTTTAGATTTACTCTCATATGTTAATCAGATTGCTACAGAATTTAATTTATCTTATTTGCTTAATAAAAATTTAAAAGATATTTGTCCTTTTACAGTTTTAGGTACTTTTAATCGACATATTAAAGAATCTACAAGAAAAAAAATAGCAAAAAAATGGGCTAAATTTCTTGGTGTAAAGGAGCCTATACCAAATTCTTTTGAGGGTGTTCCATTACTAAATAATCAGCTTTCATGGTTTTTTACTAATTCAGAAAATCAGCAAAAAGAGATCAATAATTTATGGGATTTTTATGTTGTTGCATTAAATTTTTCAAATGCGGATGAAAATTATCAAGATCAATTCAAACAACAATTTGATAATGTTATGGCTCAACCTTATTGTTCTTGGCAATTAACCAATGGTTTATTCTGGATTCGTCCTAATGCTTATTTGGTATTAGACAAAATAACTAAAATATATCTAGCTGATGATTTAGGTCTTATAAAAAATAAAAATTTAAGCAAAAACTATTTTAAAGGTGATGATTATCTTCAATTGTTAGATGATTTATCTGTTCGATTTAAAGAAAATTATTTTTATGTCCATTCTTTTCCAGAACTTTATTTGACTGCTTTACGGAAATATGTAAATTATCTAAGTGAAGATGATCTTTCATCAAAAAACCAATGGCAAATTATTACATTGCAGTTTATAAAAGAATTATGTCAAAAAAATGGAACAGATATATTTACCCAACAAGAACTGCTCAATAATTACCTTAAGCAATTTGAAGATGAATTTCCAAATAATAATTCAATTTTTGAATCTTTAAGTAACACCTTACAAAGATTAAGAGATAAAAATAATCTACTGTTTTTGAATAAGGGTACATATCAATTACTAAATAATAATTTCCAATATGATGACAATATAGATAATGATGATGTTAATCAACAATTAATAGCTAAACAAAGTTATAACTTAGTTGACTTAATTAAAGAAGGTTGTTTTGTTGACGAACAGCTAATATCTAAGATGATTTCAAGTCTAAATCGTAGAAAAAATATTATTTTACAAGGTCCACCAGGGACCGGTAAAACATGGCTTGCTAAACGTTTAGCTAATATTATCGTTGGTTATAAAAATTCAAATAATATCAAATCAATACAATTTCATCCTGGTATGTCTTATGAAGATTTTATTCGCGGTTATCGACCATCGAGTGAGGGTAAATTAGTTCTTATTGATGGGCCATTTTTGGAAATGGTTAATAAGGCAAGAAATGATTCGCAATCTAATTATGTAATAGTAATTGAAGAAATTAACCGTGGTAATCCAGCTCAAATCTTAGGGGAAATGTTGACACTGCTTGAAGCTGATAAACGAACACCATCAGAAGCTTTAGAACTGACTTATCGACGAGAACATGAAAATGGTATTTTTATACCTAATAATTTATACGTCATAGGAACTATGAATCTTGCAGATAGATCGTTAGCTATGGTTGATTTTGCCTTACGTCGTCGTTTTGCCTTTTTTAATTTATCACCGAACTTTAATGAAGGTTGGTTAAATTATATGATTGAAAAAACGAAACTTTCTCGACAAACCTTAGAGAAAATTAAAAATGCTTTGAATGATTTAAATCAATATGTTACCGATGAAAGAATGTTAGGCAGTGCTTTTACAATAGGTCATAGTTATTTAACGCATGATAATGTTATACCTGATGCTTTGTCATGGTATACCGATATTATTGATTCAGAAATTAAGCCTTTATTAGAAGAATATTGGTTTGATGATAAAAATAAACTTGAAACTGCTTTGAATAAGTTAGTACTTAATGATCTATAAATGATATGACCCTTAATCATTTACCTTCATCAAATAATACTCTCAATAAGATACCAATAAGAAATATATGGTTACTTTTGTTATATGCTTCGGATTTATATAGAGACATCAATGAACAACAGAGAGTTAAATTTGAGGAAAATCCTGAAAAAATTATCGATCTTATTGCAGAACTTTATTTTAAAGTGGTCAATGATCGATTACGCAAATCGTTATCAAACGGTTACCAATCTCGGATAGATACTTTAACAAGAGTTAGGGGAAAAATAGATAATTTTGGTACAGCAAGGAAATTTTTGTTAGAAAAAGGGCAGGTTCAATGTTCATATAATGAATTGACGTGTAACATTCCTAAAAATCAATATATTCATGGCGCAGCACATGTTTTATTCAATCAATTAACTGATCATAATTTACGTAATGAATGCAAAAAAATAATAAATAGATTTAATAGATTAAAGGTTGGGCAATTAAAAAATTATAATTATAAAGCTGATTATTTTGATAAATATAATCGACAAGACATTCTATTGCTGTCTATAGCAAAGCTTATTTTTGAATTATCAATTCCAACTGAATTTGTAGGAAATCACTCGGTTAATATATTGAATAAAACGGATGAATGGTTAAGATTTTTATTTGAAAAAGCAATTGTAGGTTTTTGTCAAATTCACTTTGATCATAACAATTATTCAATATCATCAGGAACACAGTTTAAATGGCAATATACGCAATCTACAAATAATATTGAAAAATTTATGCCTAATATGAAAACTGATTTAATCATTGAAAATATTACGACACATAATCGATTAATCATTGATACTAAATGTACTTCAATTTTTTCTAAAAACAGTAGCTCTTTTAAAACATCTCATCTTTATCAACTCTATGCCTATGTTAGAAGCCAAGAGCAAATCAACGATCCATTATCTCTATCATCATCAGGAATGTTATTATATCCAACGGTGAATAAATCAATATATGAACATGTAATAATTCAAGGGCATAAATTAATTTTTTGTACGATTGATTTAACTCAAGATGCACAGTCAATTAAAACTAGTTTATTAACTTTATTCTCTGATATATAGGTAAAACTTCAAATCAAAATATAGCACTAAAACTAGTAGGGTTTAAGCTTACTCAGAAAAGGGGCTATTCTGCCTTTTTTAATAAATATGCTTGGCGCTTAGCCCACAAACAAAATAAAATTCATCTCGGTTTAGATTTTTATTACGGGCAATAATTATTATCTTTGGATAAGGGTTTTGTTCAGTTTTCGATGTGGTATATTTATAGTAATCGTCAATACCATCCTAGTGTAGGATTTGTTAAACACAATAAAGAGCTAATACTGTGGTTGATAAATTCAATGTAATCAACGTAATGATTAAAAATCACTTATTGAGTCAATTTAAGTTTTTAAATGATGGCAGTCATGAGAATAATTGACTTTGCTATCAAGATTTCGCAGTCGATAACAATAAATCTATTACTAGCAATATATGCTGATTGATTATAATAAAAACAAATTAAAACAATATATTAATATTATTTTCCAATAACAAATTAAGTTGTTTTGCCACCGCATAATAAGCGTCAATATCGCTATTTTCTTCAATCTATATTACTATGATTTAATTGATATTCATTCCGTAAATTGATTATGAGTAAGTCACTAACTAATTTAACCATTAAAGATATTGCCAAATTGAGTGGTGTTAGTAAATCCACTGTTTCGCGAGTCATTAATCACGATCCAATGGTGAAGGAATCAACTCGCAATAAAGTGATGGCAATCATTGAACAATATCAATTTACGCCATCGAAATCGGCTAGAGCAATGCGTGGTTATGGTAATAAAGTGATTGGCATTATTGTCACTCGCCTCGATTCCATCTCGGAAAATCATGCTGTTCGAAGTATGTTACCCATTTTTTATGCTAATGGTTATGATCCGATTATTATTGAGAGCCAATTTAGTGCGCCTAAAGTTGAAGAGCACCTGAGAATGTTAAAAGAAAAACAAGCTGATGGGGTGGTGGTTTTTGCTTTTACTGGATTAGAGAGTTCTCGGTTAGCATTTTGGCGAAATAAATGTGTGGTTATTGCAAGGCCATTTCCGGCTTATTCTTGTATTTGTTATGATGATATTGGTGCAGTAAATAAAGCACTAACTTACTTATATCAATCAGAAAAACATAAAAAAATAGGTTTTATTGGTGTTGATAAACAAGATCAAACTACTGGTGGTTTACGTTATCAGGCCTATATTGATTTTTGTCATACTCATAAAATTAAGCCAAATGCGGTGCTTGGTAAGTTAAGTTTTTATTCAGGTTATGAACTTGCTGAATCAGTCTTACTTGATTCGCCAACAGCGATCGTTTGTGCCACCGATTCAATTGCCTTAGGTTTAAATAAATACTTATCTGAAAAAAATATTAATAATATTGTTGTTATTAGTATCGGTAATAGCGATCTTCTTAATTTTTTATTTACCGAAACGATTATCGTCGATCTTGGTTTTGATAAAGCTGGCACCTATGCCGCAAATGAACTCTTGCAAACACTACAGAGTGAAGTAAAAGCGAAAATCATTACGGTGCCATCCCAAATTGTTAATTAACGATTTTTAATCTTATAACGCGATATTGCCGCAAAATTGTGAGGTTTGTCACAAAAAGGGAACGTTCCCATTTATTTAAATAGTAATTCCATTTATGCTTAATCTCTATCAAATTAGGAGCGAAATGATTTAACTAAAAACTAAAATATTGGCTTAAATTGAAAATAAGGAGATTTAACAATGGCGAAAGCACCTAAAGTTTCAACCGCATCAATTATGCAACTAATTGAGCTGGTTGGCGGAAAAGAAAATATTGCCAGTGTCACCCATTGTTTAACCAGATTAAGATTTGCGCTTGCTGATCCGAAAATAGCCAATGTTGAAGCTATTGAAGAATTACCTTTTGTCAAAGGTTGCTTTAATAACGCCGGGCAATTCCAAGTTATTATTGGCACGGATGTTGACCGTTATTACAAATTACTCACTGAACAGTTAAATATTGATGAAGCAAGCAAAGAACAAACCAAAGCCGCAGCTAAACAAAATATGTCCTGGTTTGAACGGTTAATCTCGAATTTAGCGGAAATCTTCGTGCCATTATTACCCGCACTCATTGCGGGTGGTTTACTACTTGGCTTACGTAATGTGATTGGTGAAATGCCAACCATTGACAATAAACCGCTAATACACACTTTTAGTTGGCTGATACCAATTAACGATTTCCTATGGTTACCGTGTGAAGCTATCTTTCACTTCTTACCAGTAGCTATTTGCTGGTCTACGGTGAAAAAAATGGGCGGATCACCCGTTTTGGGCATTGTATTAGGCATCACATTAGTTTCACCACAACTGATGAATGCTTATGATTTGGGTAAGGCCATTCCCAAGGTATGGGATTTTGGTTGGTTTACCATTGCTAAAGTTGGCTATCAAGCACAAGTTATACCGTCAATTTTTGCCGGTTTAGCGTTGGGATGGATTGAAACACGGCTTCGTAAAATTATTCCTGATTACTTAAATCTAGTTATCGTGCCAATTGTTGCCTTAATGGTATCAGTCGTCTTAGCTCACTTCGTTTTAGGACCAATTGGGCGCATGCTCGGCGATGGTATTGCTTATGTGGTTAAGTATTTAATGACCGGTGATTATGCCTTTATTGGCTCTGCTATTTTTGGCTTCTTCTATGCTCCTTTGGTTATTACAGGTATTCACCACACCACATTAGCCATCGATATGCAGATGACCGAAAGCATGGGTGGCACACCGATTTGGCCAATTATCGCTTTATCCAATATTGCCCAAGCTTCAGCGGTGGTTGGTATCATCTTAATAAGTAAAAAACATAATGAACGTGAAGTATCCATTCCTGCAGCAATATCTGGCTATCTCGGTGTGACAGAGCCAGCGATGTATGGTATCAATTTACGCTATAAATTTCCGATGTTTTGCGCCATGATTGGTGCTGCTTGTGCCGGATTAATTTGTGGCTTATATGGGGTGTTATCCAATGGTATCGGCGTCGGTGGATTACCCGGTATCCTATCGATAAAACCTGTCTTCTGGGCGATTTATGCCTTGGCTATGTTGGTGGCGATTGTGGTGCCAATCGTATTAACCACCATTGTTTACAAAATAAAACAGAAAAAAGGCACGCTCAATGTCCAATAAAGAATAGCCAGGGTGATTCACCCAACTTTACAGAAGGGTGAATATTACAATTTACTGATTAAAAATAAAGAGCGAGCAATGAATAAAATAGCTATCCCATGGTGGCAAAACGGCACCATTTACCAAATCTACCCAAAAAGTTTTCAAGCCAGTCAAGATCAGGCAACCGGTGATTTGTTAGGTATTATCAGTCGTTTAGATTATCTAAAAAAACTTGGTATTAGTGCCATTTGGTTAACGCCAATTTATCCATCACCGCAAATTGATAATGGCTATGATGTTGCCGATTATTACGATATCGACCCGGCTTATGGTTCAATGGCGGATTTTGAATTATTAGTCAAACAGGCGCATGAACGTGGTATCCGCATTATGATGGATATGGTGTTTAACCATACCTCAACCGAGCATCCATGGTTTAAATCAGCCTTAGATAAATCTAGCCCTTATCGCTCATTTTATATCTGGAAAGATGCTAAAACCGACGGCAGTGAACCCAATAACTGGCGCTCCAAATTCGGCGGTAAAGCGTGGCAATGGCATGAACAGTCAGGGCAGTATTACTTACACTTATTTGCCAAAGAGCAGGCGGACCTTAATTGGGAAAATCCGCAAGTTCGCTTTGAAATTAAAAAAGTGTGTCAGTTTTGGTCAGACAAAGGCGTGGATGCCTTAAGGTTAGATGTGATTAATTTAGTCTCCAAACAACAAGATTTTGCAGATGATAAAAACGGGGATGGTCGCTGCTTTTACACGGATGGACCTAAAATCCACGAGTTTTTACAAGAAATGAGTCGCGATGCCTTTCAACCTAATGATCTCAAAACCGTTGGTGAAATGTCTTCGACCTCATTAGCCAACTGTTTGCAATATGCCTCGTTAGACGGAAAAGAGCTCACTATGACTTTTAACTTTCATCATTTAAAAGTTGATTATCCAAATGGCTATAAATGGGCATTAGCGAAACCAGATCTGCTTGAGTTAAAGAATATTATTGGTGATTGGCAAACTGGGATGCATGCTAAAGCATGGAATGCCATTTTTTGGTGTAATCATGACCAACCGCGAATTGTGTCACGCTTAGGTAATGAAAACCAATATCACACAGAATCCGCCAAAATGCTTGCCATGTTGCTATATGGATTACAAGGTACACCATATCTCTATCAAGGCGAAGAGATCGGCATGACCAATCCACATTTTAATAATATTAACCAATATCGTGATGTTGAAAGTTTAAATATCTACCAAGAAAAAATAGCTGAAGGGATGAATGAAGCGGAAATTTTAGCAATTTTAGCGAGTAAATCACGTGATAACAGTCGTACGCCTATGCAATGGGATGATAGCCTAAATGCTGGTTTCACAACGGGGCAACCATGGATTGAGGTGGCAAATAATTACCCACAAATTAATGTCAAAGCCGCATTGGCTGATCAGAATTCGATCTTTTACTGCTATCAAACATTAATTAAGTTACGTAAAGAGTATCCAATCTTTATTTTTGGTGATTATCAAGATTTAACCGCCAATATTGCTGATTATTGGTGTTACTTGCGCCGTTATAATAATCAACAACTATTAGTGATAATCAATCTAACCGAAAAACCCGTTAACTGGCAGTTACCAAAAAACTTACAAAGTGCTAATTGGCAAAGATTATTGAGTAATTATCAGCAAGCAACGGCAGTCGACGCTGAAATCCAATTAAGACCATACGAAGCATTATATTTATTGGCTGGTGATGATAAATAATAAGCTTTAGTAAAATTGAATGTAAAAAAGCGCCATTATTAAAATGAGCGCTTTTTTATTAATCATTATGATTGATATAAGTGATTACGCATAGTTAGCAAAACTGCTAATGCTTTTTGGTTATTAGGTTGATCTGGTAATCGTGATGATAATGATGCAGTTTCGATTTTTGCTAATAGTGATTCAGCAAGTTGCATAATCTCATCATAACTTAATTTACCCTGCTTAATGGCTAACAGTTCATCACGATTAGGTCGTTTATTGGTAATGGTTCCTTTTGTCATGATTTCGTAGGCAACTTGCAATAACCGAATGGTATGCATCATGTTTTTAGCATCAAAGTCATTACCATTTTCAATATTATTTTTATAACGTTGTTGATTACGATTGGCGACCCATTGCCAATACGCTTTATAGTCACGGCAGTGCGATGAGAAGCCATCACGATTAAAACTCAAATAAGCCATCACAGGGGTATCGATTTTCACCGAAGATAAACAGAGTTCCGTGGAATCTTCATGCTGAATAATGCCATGATAACCACAACTACCTGACGCATCATAGAAGAGAGCATATAAATCTCTACCATGAGGTATATTAACCAAACCACAACACTGTTGCTGTAAACCATTTTTGGTTAACCAGTTGGTAATTGGATAAGTATGTTGCCCTTGAATGATATAACAAAAATCCAGTACTGTTTTTCGTTTAACTTCTACCGGATTATTAATTTTTTTATTTAACCCTTTAGCTTTTTTTATTTGCGATATTGCATAATGAGCAAATGTTTGTTCGGTTTGTTTAGATAAAAAAAGATCGAGGGTCAACTGCTGCATAATCGGATGTTGATATAAAATACATTCCGAGCTGGAAGCTAACACTTCTAAAATATTAGGGTTATTTTTAAGCAGTAATTCAACAAACCGGCCTAATTCATAATAGACAATATCATTCGAGGCATTACTAATTTGCGGAATGTATTCAAGTCCATAAAATTTTTCTTTCGGTAGGTAAAATACCCCTTTGATATCAGTATCGGATGTTTCAGTGGCTAATCCAAAAGCACGACTACCACTGATAACTTCAAATAAGATTAAATTTTGCCTTTTTAAATCATCAATTGTCATCTAATATTCTTTTCCCTATTGTAAATCCATCAATGTTTTTATGAAAAATTGATCTAATTTAGCCGGTTTAAAATGTCGTTCAGTTATTGGCGCAACCTGTTGCAAGATATCATTCATCGATTGTTCAATAAATAGTAATATTTCAGGATCGATAGCGATAAGTTGTGATTCAGCCATGGTTGCTTTTTGCTCAATAATCTTATTGATTTTGTTACGTAAATTATCGGGCAATAGCGTCAACAATGGTGCTATTGCCATCGGCGCAATTTGCTGTTTTTCCAAACACCATTTAGCACATAATAGTGGTCTTAACACATAAAATAACTTTTTGACACCAATTTGCTGCCCTTCACTACTTTGCCAAGCACTTTTCGCTATACCTAAATAGTGAAAAATATTACCACGGGCATTAAAAAATTCTGCACATAATTGCCATAATGGCTCGGCAATTGCAGCATTTTGCTGATAAATAATTGGTGACTGCAACCACTCAAATGGCGTAGTATTGGATTTGCGAATTAACTGTAACGTTTTTTTCAAATCCCACCCATGTAAATCCAACTCATCGTCGATTGGAAAAGTCAGATGAGAAGCAGGATTATCAATTGATAGATATTTATCAAGTGGATGAATATAAATAAAACGAACATCATAATCACTATTTGGTGAGGGAAATCCCCATGCTCGGCTACCAGATTCACAGGCAAAAATGATGTTAATGTTATATTGTTGTTCTAATTCAATAAGTTTTTCTTGTATACGGTTTTGCATTTTTAATAACATCCTTATTAATTTTTATAATAACCATCAATTGAACAAAATTTTTAATCATTCTCTTCAGCTATTAATGCGGCTAAATCTTCTTTAATCTCGTCATCAGGTTCAATGATTGCCAGTTCTTGTATTGCCGTTTTGATCTATCAAAGCTGGTGGATTATGCCAACTATCATTATTTCAACTACCATTATCTCAACTACCATTATCTCGTTTATGATTTTTGGGCGCGATGCTACAAGGTACCGCTTTTTCTATTTTGGTTCTTTAGGGCTGAGCAATTAATGCCCATGGCACAATGTCAATACTCAATGAGAAAGGCTTAAGGCGTTTGCATAACGGATTACTTTGCAACCAACTCACGTAATTGCCTTAAGAGTAGAATGCTACTTAACAGGTAAAATTTCTCGAAACATCGTTACTCTACTTATAACGGTACAACCTTCTGTATGGATTTAATAAATAATATAATCATAAAAAATAAACTGTTGGAATTTTTAGATTAAAATTCATAAGTTAATTTACCATTCTTAAGTGATGAATTAAATTATCATTATTTAACCATTTCTCTCAAGTAACAATTATTATAAAAATAACTTGATTATATGCAATAGATACTCAATTACTAATAAACGTAACTTACTTATTTCATTAAAATATCTTTACAAATATAAGCTTGATCTTCTACATCTGTTTCATAAAATCACAACAAATCGCTCAAAAAAACAACAGGGATGCTATGATGAGTAAGCAAATAGCCATTATAGGTGATATAACCACGACTGGCGGCAGAATTATTTCAGGATCAGCAGACAGCTTTTATGCTAACCAAGGTATAGCTTGCATTGGCGATTATGTTTCATGTCCTAAGTGCCAAAGTACTGGAAAAATTATAGAAGGAACTTACAATTTTATCGTTGCTGGAAAGCCAGCAGCTTATGACGGTTGTATCGTTGCATGTAAATGTTCCCCAATAGGCTGTAATAAAATTATCGCGTTGCAAAGTGCTGTTTTTGTGAGTGTTGGGACAGAAAATAATAGTTTAAGCCCTATCATCAATAACTCTATTACTCAAAATAATATAAGCAAAAATTTAAATAATGATGCAACAAAAGAAGAGCAACATGAAATAGAAGCGTACTTATTTACTGTTAGGGGTGCTACATTTGGATTTGGTGTACATTCTGCCCTATATATTAATTTTAATGAGAAAGATAAATATCCATTAATTTTCGATCCTAATGGTGATTATATGCGGCGATATCGAGGACAAGCCGAAGCTTTTTACGATGATGGTGATTTTCCTTTTTCAATAGAAGAATACAAAAAATATCATGAATTAGTTGGTGATTATGTTAATTTGACAAAAATCACTTTAACACGTCAGCAAGCCATTAATATTGAACAACGAGTAATTAATGGTGATTATGAGACGGGAGTTCTCCCATATTGTGCACGGGCTGTTTCATCAGTATTAGATGAATATGGATTAGACGAGCTTTATCTTTTACCCGGCTCATTAGAAGATGCGGTCAAAGAAGTCGAAAAGAAAAAAAGGATTATCCAATGAAAACCGTTAATCTATTTATTATAGTGTTGTTTAATTTTATCGGAGGATTACTGAGTTATCTTTGGTGTTATCGATTCTTTATCAGAAAATACAGCACGCCAGCATGGCAGTATTTATTATTTTATGGGGTGTGTTATTTTTGTCTTATTCTTATTTCAATCTGGATATTAAATAAAATAAAAAAAACTTTCGCATTGATAAGTATCGGCGTAATTACTGGGATTGTAATTACTTTTATCGCATGGATAGTTACACATTTTATTTTAGGTATTTATGAAAGATTGGGTCTAAATAGTAAGTCTTTTTTTCCATATTTGTTTATGATTTCATTTATGACTCTCAATTTTATTATCTATCCAGTAATTTTATTATGTTGCCGTTACTCGTTTTTATGGATTGAAAAAAGAGTTGAAAGATTTAAGAGAAATTAATTAATCAATGAAAACCATTAATCTATTTATTATAGTGTTGTTTAATTTTATCGGAGGATTACTGAGTTACCTTTGGTGTTATCGATTCTTTATCAGAAAACATGGCACGCCAGAATTATATTATTTAGTATTTTATGGGATGTGTTATTTCTGTCTTATTCTTATTTCAATCTGGATATTAAATAAAATAAAAAAAACTTTCGCATTGATAAGTATCGGCGTAATTACTGGGACTGTAATTACTTTTATCTCATGGATGGTTACACCTTTTATTTTAGGTATTTATAAAGGAGCGACTCTAAATATTGAGGGTTTTTTTATATATTTGTTTATAACTTTACTTATAACTCTCAATTTTATTATCTATCCAATAGTTTTATTATGTTGCCGTTACTCGTTTTTATGGATTGAAAAAAGAGTTAAAAGATTTAAGAGAAAATAATTAATCAATGAAAACCGTTAATCTATTTATTATAGTGTTGTTTAATTTTATCGGAGGATTACTGAGTTACCTTTGGTGTTATCGATTCTTTATCAGAAAATACAGCACGCCAGCATGGCAGTATTTAGCATTTTATGGGGTGTGTTATTTCTGTCTTATTCTTATTTCAATCTGGATATTAAATAAAATAAAAAAAACTTTCGCATTAATAAGTATCGGCGTAATTACTGGGACTGTAATTACTTTTATCTCATGGATGGTTACACCTTTTATTTTAGGTTTTTATAAAGGAGCGACTCTAAATATTGAGGTTTTTTTTATATATTTGTTTATAACTTTACTTATAACTCTCAATTTTATTATCTATCCAGTAATTTTATTATGTTGCCGTTACTCGTTTTTATGGATTGAAAAAAGAGTTAAAAGATTTAAGAAAAAATAATTAATCAATGAAAACCATTAATCTATTTATTATAGTGTTGTTTAATTTTATCGGAGGATTACTGAGTTACCTTTGGTGTTATCGATTTTTTATCAGAAAATACAGCACGCCAGCATGGCAGTATTTATTATTTTATGGGGTGTGTTATTTCAGTTTTATACTTATTTCATTCTTTATATTAAATAAAGTTAATCGGCCTGTCATATTATTGATTTCAGGTGTTCTCATCGCTGTCTTAACTAGTTTTATTTCATGGATTGTTAATCCATCCATTTTATTTGTTAATACGCACCTATATTTAGAATTTGATGTCTATGATTTATTTATGTCATCACTTATGACTCTCAATTTTATTATCTATCCAATAGTTTTATTATGTTGCCATTACTCGTTTCTGTATATTGAAAAATGGCTAAAAAATAGAAATATTTAGATTTGTTAAAAAAAACATTTAGTTAAATTTAATGGATACAAGGTAACTAATTATATAATTTATAATTAATCTACTATTTTTATTATGATTATCGAGGAAGTTATCCTCGATATCATTTATCCTTTCACACAGACCACTTGTCGTAGTTGATGAACAATCTCAACTAATTCATTTTGTGCCGTCATCACGGCATCAATATCTTTATATGCCATTGGAATTTCATCAATCACATTGGCATCTTTACGACATTCAACATGTGCAGTTGCTTTAATTTGATCTGCGATGGTAAATTTCTTTTTCGCTTCAGTGCGACTCATAACCCGTCCCGCACCATGAGAACAAGAGCAAAAGCTTTCTTCATTGCCTAGTCCGCGAACAATGTAGCTTTTCGCTCCCATTGATCCTGGAATAATCCCTAATTCCCCTTTACGGGCTGAAACCGCTCCTTTACGAGTAACAAAGATCTCTTCACCAAAATGATGTTCTTTTTGCACATAATTATGGTGACAGTTAATTGCCGACATATGTGTTGTAAATGGTTTAGTAATGATTTTTCGCATAGCTAAAATCACATTGGTCATCATTGCTTCACGGTTAAGTCGAGCAAACTCTTGTGCCCAATGAACGGCATCGACATAATCCTGAAAATGTTCAGTACCTTCTTCTAAGTAAGCTAAATCTCTATCTGGTAGATTTTTTATATGGACTTCCATATCTTTTCTCGCCATCTCAATAAAAAAGCGACCAATAGCATTGCCGACACCACGTGATCCACTATGCAACATGATCCAAACTCGGTCGGCTTCATCTAAACAGATTTCGATAAAATGGTTACCTGTACCAAGAGTTCCTAGATGTCGATAGTTATTGGTCTTTTCCAAATGAGGATACTTGTCAATTAGCTTCTGAAAACCTGGTAATAATTGTTGCCAATATTGGTCGATCAAAGCTGGTGGATTATGCCAACTACCATTATCTCGTTTATGATTTTTGGGCGCGATACCATGAGGAACTGCCTTTTCTATTTCGGTTCTTAACGGTAATAAATTATCTGGTAAATCTGTTGCCATTAATGATGTTTGTACGGCTATCATCCCACAACCAATATCCACACCGACGGCAGCAGGAATAATGGCTCCAATTGTTGGTATTACACTACCAATAGTCGAACCTTTACCAACATGAACATCTGGCATTACCGCAATATGCTTAAAAATAAAAGGAAGTTGTGCTGTTTTGCTTAATTGCTCTTTAGCTCCTAGCTCCACAGGTACTCCTTCTGTCCACATCTTAATCGGTTTGGCATTTTCGGTTTGTAATAAATGATATTGAGTCATTTTTAATTCCTTTTCTCTTTTTCATCTCACTTAACAAGTTATCACTTGTTAATAAGTTTAGTTTTATAAAAATATTTTTTGCATCAATATATTAATTATTGCGAAAAACGTGCCAATTAATAAAAGAACCTGAAATTATTTTTTAATTATATGTTTTTAAATAAAATAAATTATTTTCTTCAAGATTAATTAAAATTCGCATAGTATTTTTTAATGGTGTTTTTTATAATTTCAGATATTAGTTTATAAAAATAGATAAATTTATGAAAAAGAATGTGGTGTTTGGTTTTCTCGGAAATGTCCTTGATCAACGAGGCAAAGGTAAACGACGATGGCGGCATTGGCGACCAACCATTGCTTTATGTCATCATGCCGATAAACCTATTACTCGTTTAGAGTTACTTTATTATCAAAATGATTATCATCTGCTTTGTGAAATCATTAAAGATATTAAACTGTTATCACCACAGACTGAAGTTCGGCCAATTGTGATAGACATAGCCGATCCGTGGGATTTTGAGCAAGTCTACACTTGCTTATTTGATATTGCCGAAAAATATACCTTCAAACCTGATAAAGAAGAATATTATGTTCACATTACTACTGGGACACACGTTGCGCAGATTTGCTGGTTTTTATTGACTGAATCACGCTACTTTCCCGCCAAATTGCTCCAAATGTCACCGCCACAACCAAAAGATATTAGCGCTAGCAATAATGAATTAAATGATGATGACATATTGGCAATGATTCCTCGTGGCACAATGAATCAGATCGATTTGAATCTACATCGATATGATAAGATCCTAACTCGTTTCCAACACTATGCTAATCAGGCCACCGATCTTTTAAAATCGGGTATTGCCACCCGTAATCAGCAATTTAATCAGCTCATAGCCGAAATAGAACAAGTTGCTAGCCGATCACATGCGCCGATTTTATTGTCTGGGCCAACTGGTGCGGGTAAATCATTTTTAGCTAAACAGATTTATTTGCTCAAACATAATAATCATCAAATTCAAGGGCAATTTGTTGAGATCAACTGTGCAACATTACGCGGTGATGGCGCAATGTCAACCTTGTTTGGCCATGTTAAAGGGGCATTTACTGGTGCCAATATTGCCCGCACCGGATTACTAAAAAGTGCCGATGGTGGCTTACTGTTTTTAGATGAAATTGGTGAATTAGGTCTTGATGAACAAGCAATGCTATTGAAAGCGATAGAAGAAAAACAATTTTATCCATATGGCAGTGACAAACCGATTCAAAGCAATTTTCAATTAATTGCTGGTACCAATAAAGATCTCAAACAGGCTATAGCGCAAGGTGAGTTTCGTGAAGATCTTTTTGCCAGAATTAACCTTTGGAGTTATCAATTACCAGGATTGGCGGAAAGAAAGGAAGATATCGAACCCAATATAGATTTTGAGCTAGCCCGTTATGCCAAAGAATATGGCATTATGCCACGATTCAATCAACAATCCCGTAATGCCTATCTGAAATTTGCCACTTCTCCTCAAGTAAAATGGCAAGGCAATTTTCGTGAACTCAATAGTTCGATTACCCGTATGGCGACATTAGCGCCACAAGCCAATATTACATTACAACAAGTTGAGCAAGAAATCGGCCGTTTACAGCAAAATTGGCAGCAAACAACCAAAAGCTATAACGATTTAATGCCAACTGAAATTGATGAATTTGATCGTTGCCAGTTAGAAAAAGTATTAGAAATATGCCAAAACAGCGCCTCCTTGTCTGAAGCAGGCCGAACACTATTTGCTGTTTCAAGAAGCAAAAAACAGCGCAGTAACGATGCTGATCGTTTAAAAAAATACTTAGCTAAATTTGGCCTGAGTTGGGAAATAATACGTAGTAAGAACGGATGATCTAATAAAAAATGATTTATCCGTTTACATCTTAATAAACTTTGGTCTAGAATACGCCCACTTTCCTGAATAGTGCTGCTGCAGGAAACAGTAATTATCCTCTCAAATTGAGAGGACGGTATTTTATTGTTTTCTAGGTGGCTATTATGTCTACATTTACCCGTTTACAAAAACGTTTATCCCGATGTGGGATCGAAACTCATTTTAATAATGATATCTATACATTTAATAAACAAGATATTACGGCACAAGTACTGTTACCTAATCCGTTACCTTTAGAAGAAAAAGCGGTTGAGCAGTTACTTGATTTTGCATCGGTAACTATGCCCAATAGTGATGGCAAAGTTTGCGCTGCAAGGGCTACGCCAGACTTTCATCCCGGTGCGATTGCACCAGTTGGAAGTATTGTTGCCACGACGCCTGATTTAATTATTCCTGCGGCGATAGGCACCGATATTAATTGTGGGATGCGCCTATTTACTACCGGTTTAAGTCTTAATGAGGTGGATGAACAAAAATCAAGTCTCATTGAACAATTGAAACAGGTGTTATTGCACGATGAGCGCGATGTACCGGTTACCCCCACTTCTTTTCAAGCGCTCTTTGATGAAGGACTTACCGCTTGGTTGAATGCTTTACCGCAACAAGGTTTATGGAATAGTGTCAATTTTGATCGACTAACGCATGAGATTAGCAAAATTTCTGGCAATGATCTTCTTTCAGCCGATAGCCAGTATGCTCCCGAAGCCTTTTTTGAAAAACGGACGATTATTCGTCCGTCAAGTTTAGGCACAGTAGGTTCCGGTAACCATTTTGTTGAATTACAAATTGTTGATGAAATTATTGATCGCCATGTCGCTTATCAATTAGGTTTAAAGAAAGATGCTATTGTGGTGATGATTCATACTGGATCACGTGATGTCGGTTTTTATATTGGCAAGCGTTGGCAAGATAAAGCCAAAGCATTATGGCCGGTTGATCAAAAATATCCTAAATCAGGTCTATTTGCTTTGACCGACAATCATGCTCAAGAGTATTTGCAAGCGATGGGGGTTGCAGTGCGTTATGCTTGGATAAATCGCATTGTGATCACAGAGCTGGTGCGTAAAACCTTTAACACACTCTTTAAGCAAGATGCGAGTCAATTATTGGTCGATATATCACACAATGTCATTTTTCCTGAAAATAGCATGAATATTCATCGTAAAGGCGCAACACCTGCACATTTAGGTGAAATCGCTTTAATACCCGGATCTATGGGCGATTATTCTTATGTTGCAATCGGAAAAGGTCATCCTGATTGGTTATGGTCTTGCTCGCATGGTGCTGGACGAGCAGAAAAAAGGCAAACGATGCGCAGTAAGAAATTGGCTTCAGATAACTCTTTATTGCCATGGCAATGCGTTACTTTGAAACAAGAGCGACTATTTGAGGAAGCGCCTGCTGCATATAAACCTATTACACCCGTCATTCAAGCGCAAGAAAACGCTGGTTTAATCCAAACCGCTGTCAGACTTAAACCTTGGATAACGTTTAAAGTATGATGTAAAAAAGATCTCAGTTTCTCCAAAAAATTGGCATCTCTATAGAGTGAATAAAGATAATGACTGATGTCATTATCCTTATTATATTAGTTTTATCATTTCTGATTTGATCTATTATTTTAATCAATCATCAATACCCCGCCGCTAAACCATCACCACGAGGATCGGTTGCCCCCATTAATCTATGATTATCGGCATCAATTAAAATTGCACCGGCATGCCCCATGGTATCGGTATAATCATCAACAATTTTCACATTATGTCCACGCGATTTAAGAGTATCAATAATATTCTTAGCGACTCGCCCTTCTATTTTAAGATCATTGGATGATGCTCCCCAAGTTCGCCCATGTAACCATCTTGGTGCATTAATGGCATCTTGAGGAGACAAATTAAAATCGACAATTCGCGTGACGATGGCAGCTTGAGTTTGTGGTTGCCCTTCTCCTCCCATAGTGCCATAGACCAGATACGGTGCCCCCTCTTTAAATAACATGGCTGGATTTAAGGTATGAAAGGTTCGTTTATTTGGCTCTAAACGATTAATATGGTTGGGATCGAGTGAAAAAAAGCTCCCTCTGTTTTGCAGCAAAATCCCGGTATCTTTGGCGACAATTCCTGAACCAAAATCATGATAAATACTCTGAATGATAGAAACCGCATTCCCTTGTGCATCAACAACGCCAAACCAAACCGTATCCCCTTTTGGATCTAATGGCTTAATATCGATACGTGCAGTTTGCATATCAATTTGTTTAGCTTGCTGTTGACCATGCTGAGAGGATAATAAGAACTCAAGCGGGATCGGGTTAAAATCAGGATCCGTCAAATATTTATCACGATCAGCAAACGCTTGCTTGGTCGCCTCAATGATTAAATGATAATAATCAGCACTGCCTTCGCCTAATGATTTAACATCAAAATTATTTAATATATTAAGAATCTCTAAAGAAGCCATCCCTTGTGTATTAGGAGGCAAATTATAAGCCGTATACTGCCGATAGTTAACATGAATAGGCGAAACCCATGTTGCTTTATGGTTAGCAAAATCCTCTAAGGTCAACACACCGCCATGACGCTTTAAATCATCAACAATTTTCTCAGCAATATTGCCTCGGTAAAATTCATTGGCGCCATTATTGGCAATGGATTTTAATGAAATTGCTAAATCAGGTTGTTTAAGAATTTCACCAATTTGATAGACCTCACCATTATCTTTTAAAAAGATTTTACTAAATTCATCAAAGCGCTTGAGATCTCGGAACTCCTTATCTTTAGTATCAATATTAACGGTAGACCAATAATTTAAACTCGGTGAAACAGCAAATCCATGTTCAGCATAATTGATTGCCGAATCAAACAACTTATTCCACGGTAAAGAGTTATTCATACTTTTTGATGCATACTGATAAGCTTCATCCCAACCAGAAACCACGCCAGGGACGGTATTAGCAGCTAAATAACCACGCGACGGAATTTTATCTAATCCTTGTTGTTTATAAAATGCAATCGTCGCCAGACTACCAGATCGCCCGCTTGCGTTTAATCCCTTAATTTCTTTGGTTTTTGAGTTATAAATTATCCAAAAATTATCACCGCCAATAGTATTCATTTGTGGATAAACAACCGCTAATGTCGATGCAACCGCAATAGCAGCATCAACCGCATTACCACCTTGATGTAACACATCAAGACCAGCTTGAGTTGCTAAATAATTTGGCGAAGTCACCATAACATGGGTAGTGATTGGATTAAGACATCGAGAAGGCGTCTCACAATATTTGCCTGTTTCTGAAAAAGGCAACGGTTCCGCCTGACACAAGCCACTCACGAGCAACATACTTAATAACAGCTTAACTTTATATTTATTTTCCATTTTAACCATTCCTCATCTATTAATGATAACTAAGGAATGCATTTTTTATGCCAAAAATTATAAACCCAAAACTATTAAGTAAAATTACCATGACATATCAATTCATCACCAAAGACGTGAACTCTATCTTCAAGGGCAATAAATATTAATTAACTTTGCTAAAAACAGCTCAATAACACAGGAGACTATTAAAAAAAATTACAATGAAATGATATAGATTTCTGAATAATTTTAACATGAAATTTCAGGGTAAAAGGGCAAGGGTTATAATTAAATGTTTTAAATTATTTTTCTAAATTATCAAAGTTAGATATTAGCCTATTAATTTCATCAAAACTCATAAAATGGCCCAAAATAAAAGAACTTCCAGCTATTGATAACCATTCAAAAAGTGATTCAATGTTTTTATAATGTTTAACAAGAAGCCATAAATAAAATGCTATTTTTTCTTCACTTTTTAAATCACTTGGATATTTTAATATATTATTACAACATGCATAAAAAACATTATCTGCACCAAAGCTAAATGGACTATTAATTTTAAAATTTTGCTTAGGATTACCTAATACAAATTTGCTCTGTCTTATAGCATTAAATATAAATCTAGATAAAATAGATACGAGAAATTTTGCATACACTTCAAAATTATTACTTATTGCTTGAGGATATTTATTTATTATTTTTACAAGCCAGATATCAGCAAAGTTATCTTGTGATTCTGCTAATAAATAAAAATCATCTAAAGTTAACACATAAGGAATACACTCAGAGGCATGTAGATAAAGGCCTAATTTTTTATGTTGAAAACCTAATGAATTTCCTAATTTAGCAAATAAATTTATTGGGTTATAAATCTTTATATTAGAAGTTTGTAGAGCTTCAATAAATACTTGATCAATACATAATAAGTGGATATCAAGGCTAATGGCTGACAGTATTGTCGAATATGTTCCTTTATCCATAAATTTTTTAAAAAATATTAATTCAGGATGAACATCAACAAGTTTAGGATAAATAATATCAGCTATCTTAATAAGATGTTTCATTTCTATGATCATATCACTAAAATTTTTTATTATATCTTCCGAAGTTGTTCTTGTAAGTTTTCCATTCTTATCAACCCCTGCAGTCAAATATTTTCCTGATTCAATTTTTGCAATCCAATTTTCTAAATATAACTTAGTTTCAATTGTTATTTTTAAATTTAGTCCAGCTTGTTCTATATTTTTTGATAACTGAGTTAAAGTTAAATAACAAATAGTATAAATATCTAAAACTATATCTTTTGCTAACTCATCTCCAACATTAATTAAATTGTGTTTTACATATTTATTATCTGTAAATTGTTCTAAAGCAGCTTGAAAAGGATCTTGAACTTTACCCATAAAATAGGATTTAATGATCATTGGATAGAATGGATTTTTAAAGATTTCAGTTTGTTGGTCATTCTTATCTAACGTTAATTTTTCTTTAAAAAATTCAATCATTTCATTTGGATCATCAGGTACAGTAGAATAACAAAAACAATCACTTCCATCGTTTAATTTATTTCTTAGTTCATGAGCTAACCTTATTGCAGTTTCATACGGGGTCATTCTTTCAAGAATTTCAATGACATTAATAGAATATTTACGACTTTCTCCAATTGATAATTCGTTTAAGAATTTTGCTATTGGTGATGAGGCATCTAGAATCATTTCATGATTTAAATCTGGATTTTCTACGATTAATTTAGTGATGGTTTTATTGTCTAATTTATAAGTTATTCCACATAAACAATTATTGATCTTGTTTGAAACTAATAGTTTATTATCGGGTTCTGAGCTAAGTTCATTATCATTAATACCTAAACTAAGATGAAAATTACTAAGATAAAAAGCTGCTTTATTGGGATCTTGGAGAAACCATGAAACAATAATTTTTTCAGCTTTATTGAAAAGGTTATTTTTAGCCATCAATATTAATAAATTATTGCCTACTTCACTTGGTTCATTAAATAGCTCTAGCGGGATATCGTTCAATATGTTTTCGATTTTTTCTGCTTTTAAACTTATGCTTAAATTGATTAAATATTCCCAAGATGTTAAACATGATTTATTATAACTTAATGCCTCTTTAATTATGTTTACAGCTTCAACAAGATTTCCTTCAAATGAGGTAATTGCTGCTTTAATGATAAAAATATCGTTATTCCAAGTCTTTTTTTCAACTTTATTTAGGAACCGGGATAGTTGTGAATATTGTTGTCCTTCATATAAACTATTTATATAAATATAAATTAATTGAGAATTCCAAAAACTATCCTGAATTGGGATTAACAAGTTAAGTAAACGACTTGATTCATAAGCTAAACCTATATCAAATAATTCTTTAGCAATCTCTAAAATATATTCAGGGTTGAATTCTTTTATTATTTCCGAATATTTATTTATTAATAAATTAAAATCACATCGAATTTCATTAATGTATTGCAAGTCTTTATTATTTGTCACAGATAATGTTTTTAAATAAAAAGAATTGAAATGTGACTCTGTTATATCTTTGGTAGAAAACTCTCCATATTCTTCAAGCCAATTTCTTATTTGTTGTGAAGATGCAAATCGACTTATCAGGAAAACTTCTTTCGGTGAAATCTGTTTTTTTCTTAATACTTTTTCTACTACTTCTTTTTTATAACTTTTATCCTCAAATACTTTTTTGAAGTCTATATCTGATATATCAACCTTTTTAATCACAATATTTTGATCAATACAATGAGCTACAAAATTATCTATTTTTTCAACTTTATTTATATGTTTGCTACATAATGAAAGTAAGTCCTTGTGATCACCTCTTAAATAATGAATCATTGGTGTTGCAATATTAAAAATACGATAATTTCTATTTTTGGATACCTCAAACAAGTGTATTAATTGATTACAAATATCCATTAGTTCACTTCGTACCTCTGCCGAACAGAGCCAATAATGAGTATTACTTATAATCGGATTTAATTTTACTGCTCTTGAGTATAATATTAAAAATTCGCTATTATAAGATTTAAAATTGTGATCTAAAAATTGTGCAACTTGATATGCAAATTCGCCTTCATTATGGCACAATGCTCCATCAATAATACCTTCTAATTCATTTTCTGTTAGAGAAAATTTTTTTGAATTAAAGATTTCTATTAATTCATCTGCATCAGCTAAAAAGTGGTAATAGGATTTTCTAGCATATTCACCAGGATCCTCTTCATTCAGATAACGTTCTTTTGCTGCTGTATCATTATTTTGATGACAACTTAATTTAATGAAAGCTGACAAACAAAGATCTCTAATTAATAAGTTTTTATATTTTGACAGATATCTATTAATTACTGATAAGGCATTATCTATATTTTCTTTTGCAATGAGATCCGCATGTATAGAAAGTGTTTCAATTATTGCAGAACTTTCCTCATCTAGGCAACCAAGTGACTGTAAAGTGGTAAGCTTTATTTTTGCTTCATCAATTTTATAATCCCTTAAATCATTGAGAATTTGTGTGACATTTTTTTGGATACTTTTAGGAGCAATTTCTTGATAAATATTTAAATTTTCAATAGAAATATTTTTATTCCCGCTAATATTATCACCAGTACCTTTATGAATCTGAATTGAATGATTGAATTCATTTTTATCCATTATCTGTTACCATTGATAATTTTATTGCCAATGATATTGTCTCCTGTGCCAGAGTGAATTTGAATATCGATATCAACATTATGGGCTGAAATTTTGCTGAGTAATTCTTTTATTCCATTTGAAGAATTTATCTCTCTTTCTATTGCTTTTTCGCTCATTTCATCATTTAAATTTAATTCTTGCAGCTTGACTGTTAATTTTTCTAAAGTAGTATCATCCATTAACCATTTTTTTAAATTGTTTGCTAATACATCTTTTGTTATTAACATCCCTTTTTTAAATATATCGTAAATAACACCAGATAGTATTGTTGTTGTTATAAATTCCATCTTCAAACCTTTCAATAAATTAAGTTATATTTATATAAAATACTGTATAATTATACAATAAATTTGTCTTTAACAATATGTATAATTCTGTTCTATAGAATTATTAAAAATGATCCTATGAATTTTCTGATAAGAAGAAATAATTTATTTATATCTCCATTAGATATAATTAATGAACAATTTTGAACTAATGGCTTTTTGTATCATAAAAAATACTAACATCTAAACTATCCCACTAAAATTGCAGATAAATCGATACTTTTCTAAAGAGCCTTAATAAACCATCAACGATATTATAAGACGGTATAGACTCCTTAATATTTATTACAAATATAATAATATTATTTTGCTTTGATATGTGGACTATTCGCATTAATATCTAACCAAGTTTGACGATAACGCTGGCGTCGCTTTGCTCGGCAATAGTTAACTAAAAGTGTAAATCCTTGTTCTTCCATCAATGTAAAAAAATAGCGCTGCCATTTAGCTGCGGTATTGGCATTAATGCCTAATTGTTGCTGAATGGTTTTATATGTTTCACCTTGCAGCAATAAATCAATAAACGGCAACCATCGTTCATGGTGAGATAACTTATTAAGTTGATATTTTTTCAGTGGATTAAAGGTTCGCCGACAGGTTTTACAACGAAAATTAAGCCGATGACCAATGCGAATAGTATTCAAAGAGTGGCAATAATCGCAAGGCATGACAGCCGTCTTAAGTAGTCCAGTAAGCCACAACTTAAAAGCCTTAGCTTGCTGAAAAACTTCTGTTGGTTTTGCTTGAGCAAGGTTAAGAATCGCTTGATAAAGATCCGGTTCATATTGTGCTAACAACTGACGGATAACATTATCCCACCGCCGTGCTGCTCGCGCTGAAAGGTGAAACTTATCTGCAATAAAGCTATGTGGTTGATTGCTTAACGTCATCGGTGCGCAATATTTATAAACAATGAAGCTGGTTTAAAACGTCGACATAGAGGCGTTGTCGCTACCAAATCTGGCAATGCTAGCAAAAAACGCTCAGCGGCAAGATGTTGCTCAATAGCTAAAAGAGGATGATATATTATAGCTGATTTTTTTGATGGTATAGACTTGCTAATTATTTAAAAAAGATAACAAATGAAATGTCTAGAACAGTTTATAGGATAAGTATAAATAAAAAATTTTTTGTTATTTTTTATGAAAAATGATAAAATCTATGGCAATGTTTATTCCGCTCAAGAAAAACATTGCCATACTGGTCAAAATTTTAACTAAGTTTAATTTTGAAAGACTTCTTGCATTTTTAATTTTATTCTTCATTTTTTATAATTCCTCTAATGGTAATTTTACTGAATTTATTAAATCAGTATTTGACGCTTTTATTATACCATATTTAATGAAAAAATTAAATAAAAACAATGAATAATGTGTTTTTAAATTGCAATCATCATAATTGCAATTTAAATAATTATTTTTTATGAATATCAATTTCAGTATAATCAGATCCGTTACAGAGATATGTGGTTAATTGAATATTGTTTTTACCTTCTTTAAAATAGAATACACGAAATTCATTTTCATCAACTTTCAAGTATCGAGCACTATTACTGGGAACTTTTTTTATAATTTTGTTATCGCATTTAAAATAATTCATTGTGTCAGCAATGTATGTTTCTTCAATAATAGTATTAATAATACTATTATGATGATAAGTAATTAATTGACTCGGTAATATAACACTTATGAAAATAAGAATATAAGTTAAAAATGGTAATTTATATAAAAGTTTTCTATTTTTTGCTAAATCAGCCCAAAATATAATAATTAGCAGTAAAAACATACTTATTAATGTAATAAAGTAATACCAATATACTCCATGTGTTATAGTCGGAATTTGTTCTGGGGGAACTGATATTATTTGTGTGACGAAAGAACGCCCTAAATTTTTACTTAAGAAATCAAAGAATGTATATATAATAATTAAAATACTACCTTTAATTGTTACAGCCAAACTAATGATTTTTTTACGATCTATATAATTTGCTGTTATAAGGATAGCTGTAAAACATTGACATATAAAAAAAATAAAACTAACTCGCCATTCGAATTTTAATAAGAATGTAATAAAAGCTAAAGTACCAAATAGTGTTCCCCAGCCAGATAGAAAAAATATTTTATGTAAATTTTTTTTTGATTTTTTTGGTAGTAAAAAAATAAATTTAAGCCATCTAATAGTTAATTGCTTTTGTTGATAGCTTGCAAAACCAACATAATAAATTATCAGCATCATAATCACTGATATAATAGAAACTATAAATGTACAAATATCCAATTGCATTTTATTAATAAAAAGAAAAATTATACCGACAACATAAAATAGTAATAACACGATAAACAAAACAGGATATTTCTTAATATTATTCTTCAATTTGTAAAAAAAATTCA
This sequence comes from Gilliamella sp. LMG 34359, assembly GCF_984569085.1. Classification (NCBI taxonomy): domain Bacteria; kingdom Pseudomonadati; phylum Pseudomonadota; class Gammaproteobacteria; order Orbales; family Orbaceae; genus Gilliamella; species Gilliamella sp. LMG 34359. The sequence continues at coordinate 446,156 of NZ_OZ474906.1, forward strand.
TTGTTTTCCTTTTATTTTATTTTTTTCATTGTGTAAAACCACAAATATCTTATTTTCTTGTTACAAATTTTGATATATTTCTTATTAGTTCAATTAATGACATCTAAGCATAGATTAAAATATGCCAAATTTGATAAGTCGATGAGATAATTATCAAACCGACTAAGCATAACAAACGCTATTGAAGATAATTAAATTCAAAGCATTTAAAATAAAAAAACAGATTTATTCCACTTTTTGCCATTCACTAGCACTACAGATAAGTTTGGCTTTTATGGCTTGGTTTTTATCATTTGCATAAAGTGCCCAACAACTTTTCATCGATGGATCGAGTTTCTTTATCAATTGGACTTCATCGTGATTATAGCTACAACTAACGTAGCTGCCACCTTCGTCATAGACAGAATTAACTTGCCAAGTGAGGTCATGTTTTTGGCCATCGATAATCCCAATTTCAGGCTTTAATTGGAATAATTTAACCGGTTCATCGGAATAAACACCTATACCACTGAGTAACAGGTGGCGATCTTTTTTATCGGAAACTTGCCAGCCTTCGGGAATATTTTCCAGCTCGGGATTGTCGGATTTAATGTTGATTCTGGCCGGGCAATCAATTTCGTCAGCATTGGCTATACTTATAGCTGCAAACCAAACCATTGCCACTAAACTTATACTGAATATCTTGCCTCGCATATCATCAATCCTATTTAAATTGTATCTTACTTATTGTTAAGATTTTTAATTATAGCAATAATTTAAATCAAGTTAGCTGATTATTCAAATTCTGTTTTTATCAGAATTGTGTTGCGCGATACTGTAAATTAGGTTGTTTAATCCACTCTTGAGCATCAATGATTGCCAGTTCTCTGGCATCCTTCTGTTTTGTCACCGCCAGTACATGATTAGCTGCATTAGCGGCTAACTCAAAGGCATTTAGTTGTGATTTGCCATTAACTAAGTGGGCCGTAAATAAACTACAAATTAAGTCCCCAACACCTAATGGGCGATAAGGGAAGTCATATAGTGGTCGTGCAAGGTGATAGTTTTGCGACTTGGTGGCCAAAATCATCTCAAACAACTCTGTGGTTTTGCCTGCATGAACTAGATTTTTGACTAATACCGCTTGGATAGGTTGATTTTGTAGTTTTTTGATTGCTGTTTGTACATCGTCAAACGTCTTAATTTCGATATTCGATAATAATTGCAGTTCTAATAAATTGGGGGTGATATAGTCTGCGTGTTTGATGGCTTGTTTAGTGAAGAAATCAATAATATTTTGCGGCAATGAGCTACCTTTATAGATATCACCGCCCATAACCGGGTCGCAAACATAAATGGCATTCGGGTTATAGTATTTAATTTTTTTTACCGCTTCGAGGATCTCTTCGCCCTGTTCGGCAAGGCCGATGTAACCCGATATGACAGCATCAATTGATTTTAGAACGCCAATTTTTTCTAAGCTGTTTACTATTCGAGTAATTTGTTGAGCGCCCAGTACAATACCATCGTAATCAGGATAAACCGTATTACTCGATAGTTGTACTGTGTGGATCGGCATAACTTCAACGCCTTGTAATTGCATGGCCAATGTGGCAACTTTGTTGCCAGCATAACCATAAACAACATTAGATTGAATTGATAGAACGGTTTTCATAAATAGTCGCCTTTTTATTCATCATAATAGTGATAGCCACTTAATAGATAGATGCTGATAATGGATAGCATTGCTAAACCGCAATAAAATAAGGCTAATGGTAACCAATTAGTTCCGTGTTCATAAATAATATATCCACCCAACAATGGAATTAAGCTACCAAAAATGGCTGCGCAAGCTTGATAGCTCATGGATAAGCCGGTATAGCGAATTCTGGCTGGAAAAACTCGGCTTAAATAACCAGCTATTACCCCATAGAAACCACTGTAACAAAGTACATTTAATGAAATACCAATAATAAAGCTAGTTTTTGTTCCTGCCTGAATAATTGGAAACAACAGAAAGACTGACGCCATAGCGAATACCGCCGAGACAATTAAAAAGCGTGTTGCTGAGAACTTTTCTGAAAAGTAAGAGATAAATGGTTGCGCAATAAAGTGTACCATCGCAATCCAAAATAGTGCATCAACGATGACCTTTTTTTCAATACCAAGCGCCATAGTAGTATACCCAATCATTAGCGTATTAGAAAAAATACCACTAAATGACAGTACATTGGCGCATATGGCTAATATCAGTATTGGCGTTGCCTGTTTAAACACCTCAATAATTGGTACCGACTCTTTTTGTTTCAGGCTAGCTTGCTTTTTAGCTGATTCAATAAATACGGGTGACTCGGTTAAGGTAATTCTGGCAATGATACCAACAATTAATAGAACAAAACTGGCTAAAAACGGGATACGCCAATAACCACTATCAATAAGTTTATCAGTAGGCAAGCTAATGATATAAGAAAAAACCAGTAATGCGAGGATATTACCTGCCGGGCTACCCCACTGAGCAAATGATGAGAAAAAGTTTTTCAAGCCTTTCGGCGCATGCTCATTGGCCATTAATACCGCACCACCCCATTCACCACCGACAGCAATACCTTGTAATATTCGTAAGCCAACTAACAGTATTGGTGCGGTGATCCCCGCTTGTGGATAAGAGGGTAACAAGCCAACACACGTTGTAGCAATGCCCATTAACAGCAAGGTAATAATTAACGATTTTTTACGCCCCAAACGGTCGCCAATATGGCCAAAAATGATTGCGCCTAATGGTCGAGATAAAAAACCAACGGCAAAAGTGGCAAAAGCCCCTAAAACTTGCAAAAATGGATTATCATAAGGGAAGAAGAGCTGACCAAAAAATAATACTGATGCTAACGCATAGATATAAAAATCATACCACTCAATAGTAGTACCAATAAAAGCAGCAAAAGCAACTTTTTTAGCAGATGAATTGGGCATAGTTAGACCTTGGCGGAGCCGATGATGAATGTAGTTAGTTGAAACAGAGAAACTAACACAAAACCATTAATATCACAATTTGTAATCTGATAAGAGAGGGAAAATTATCTAAAAAGCCAAAGTATTAAAACACTAAAGTATTAAAAAACTAAAGTATTAAACCACAATGTCAGCTTTATAAAAATAGTTCGATGAATTAGTAAAACTCTATGTTTTATTCAATTATATATATTATGCTTAAAATAATTGAATTAGCTACTAGCAATGACTTAATTTTTTATTAAAAATTAGCTATTGCTAGTAATTTACTTGGCGATTATTATTCAATAATAAATTCTTCTAAAGGTGGATATTTTCTGATAACGCCTTCTAACGCCTTATTGTTACTTAGGATAAGTTGGTTGTTTTCCAATAATTCAATAGCTGGTTTAAATAATATATCTTCAATATTATCGGAATTGATCTTCATTAGCTCAACACTATAAGTCCAACAATTGTTAGGAAGCTTATCGTAAAGAAGAGATAAGACACATTTATTTTCATCATCAATAAAAATAAATTTACCAGCTTCTTCGTCTTCATCAAAATATTCACTTTCACTTACTGGGTATCTAAAATATGAATCTCGATGTACCATACTTTCCCAAAAAATAATATGAATTAATGGAAATGGCTCTTCACTTATTGATTTATCAAAAACCGTTTCGCCACTAAAACATAATTGAAAGTTCAAATAGCCATAAGGTTCTGTTCCTGTTTTGGCATTTATCTTTGAAATCGGAACACTTAAGCTAATCCACTCACAAAACCAACCGTTGTTAAACTTTTTTGTTGTGTATTTTGTCGAATCTATTTTGTATTGCTTAGCATTTTTATCAAAATAGGCTTTGATTTTATCTGAAATAGTACTTTTTAACACCTCGACTTCTTCAGTGAATCTTTTGTACTCATTTAATGCATTGGTAATTGCTATACCTTGTTCGCGCATAATATTATTTTCCATTGTTGACCACTCCAATTAAATGTTAGATGAAGATACATCAGTTCCAATATTGCGAAAATGATAATTAATTTTTAAGTCAGGATCTATGTTGAGGTTTAGATTGGTGAAAGCGTTAAATGTTCTGAGATCTAAACAATCCAAAAAGCTGATTAAATCATCCCCAATATTTCGAAAATGATAATTAATTTTTAAGTCAGAATCTATGTTGAGTTTTAGATGAGAGAAAGAATCAAATTCTCTAAAATCTAAACAACCCAAAAAGCTGATTAAATCATCTAAATAATGCTGTAATTTTGGATTATGACTTTGATGCTTAATTTCTTTTATTTTATGTAAAAAATTTAACCACGTTAAACTTTTCCAATTCTTATTTTTACTGGCTTTAATAGCATTAAACGTATCAACATAATTAGCTAAATAGATTAAATAAGATGTTGCATCCTCTTCTGGCGATTTAAAAAACTGCCACTCTCTTTCTATTTGATCTTCTGAAAAAGAATAAGTGCCCCATTTTAACTCAAATATATAAGTTTCCTTTTTGTCATTCACTTTGAAATTGAAGACAATATCAGGTTCAGTTCTTCTACACTCATTATTAAAAGTATCTATTTTAGATGGCCAAAAATCAATATTAGCTTTTATCTGTAACTTGCTATCATCAATTAAATTAGTCTGAATTCCAGCGATAGATGTAATGAAAAAATGAATTTCTTTAGCTTCAAAATAACGTAGTGGACCAAATATTGTGGAGGTAATGATATCTTCTCGAGGTATTCTAATATTATTTTGCTCTTTTAAAAGATAATGGCATTTTTTCTTAATAACTGCATGTAACACTTTCCAACTCCTTAATATTTTCAAACTATCAATAATAGTTCTTCCTGAAATTAGTTAGTAACACCGTTCGATAAATTAATCATAAATATCATGGTATTAATCAACTACAATATTTATTTTAATTGTAGTGATTATACATCGTATTACATAGAATCATAGGGATTTGTTAACTATATTATTTACCGTTAATATGGTTAAGGTTTAATCTAATTATATCCATTACCAATAACGACGTTAGTACTATCAATGCATGTTAACTGGTTAGGTTGGCAAATAGTGTTATTTTATTAAGATAACTATATTATTTAGATTACAAGTTATGATCATACGCCATTTTGAAATCCAATTTTGCCATATTGGTAAGGCTAATCAATTAAAAGCAATTTTTAGTAAAACAGTTAGCTATAAATAATTGAGAACTAAATGATCTCTCAAGATTTTTTTAGAATCAAAGAAGAGAAAATTATCTTATTAGGATTGCTTACCTAGTTATTATCCGTTTAGATATACTGCTAAGACTAATTATTTAGTATTGCGTATTAGTCTATTAATATGGATCCCCAAATAGACCACCTCATCATCGGATATTGAATAATGATAAGTTTGATCGATGTACTGTTTTACTTTCTCTGCAATATGCATCGCATAAGGATAAAGCGAGGATATTTGTTGATAAAGATCGTTATTATCTTCTTGTAATTGATTATTGGCATAAAATCGTTCTACAAAAAATTTAATATGGGTAATAAAACGGCTATAGTGAATTGATGAGGTATCTATTGGCACGCCGACGGAATACTTCACCAAATTCACTATCGAATTTATCATTTTGGCATATTGAAATGCGTTAAGATTTTGCGTGCTGGTGGTTTGAGCGTTAATCAGATGAAATGCGATATTACTCGCTTCTTCTTCGGGAAAAGCGAGATCATATCTGGCATTGAGTAACTCAATAGCTTGCTTAGCAATATTAAACTCTTGTGGATAATAATTTTTTATTTCCCAATATAGTTTGTTGGGGATGAACAGACCCTGTTTAACTCTTTCGACCGCAAAGTAAATATGATCTGTTAGGGTTAAATAAATATTATTATTCAGTTTTCTGTTTAAGTCATTTTCAGCTAATGTGATGATTTCTTTGGTTATCTGAAAAAATTGAAAAGGCACTTCCTTGACTAAATCGGTGATATAAGCAAGCTTGACATTATTCTCTAAAAAGATTTTATCGACTCGCTCATCATCAATAGTATCACCTGGTTTTTTACCAAAACCAATGCCTTTGCCTAATACAATTTTCTCGATACCCTCTTCTTCGACTAAAACGACACTAGAATTTAGTACTTTCACCACCAAAATCATTATTCACACTCCAGCTATTTGTCGTAAATAGCTTTACCATTGGTTTCAATCACTTTTTTATACCAATAAAATGATTCCTTTTTATATCTAGCTAAGGTGCCATTACCTTCATCATCTTGATCGACATAAATAAAACCATATCGTTTCGACATTTGCGATGTACTGGCGCTGACTAAATCTATTGGTGCCCAACTGGTATAAGCAATTAACTCCACGCCCTCATCAATGGCTTCTTTCATTTGTTTAAAATGTTCTTTAAAGTATTCGATTCGATAATGGTCATGAACGGTACCACCCTCTAACTTATCAACCGCGCCGATACCATTTTCGACGATCATCATTGGAATATTATAGCGGTCATAGAGTTCAATTAGCGAAATTTTTAACCCTTTAGGATCGATTTGCCAGCCCCATTCAGTGGATTTTAAATAAGGATTTTTAACGCCGATAATCGTATTACCGGGTATGCGATCAGCATCAGGATTTGTCGATTCAGCTTTTGACATATAGTAGCTAAAAGATAAGAAATCGACGGTATTTTGTTTAAGAAGTTGCTTATCGCCCTCTTCAAACTTAATATCAATTCCTTTTTGTTTTAAATTAGCCAATGTAAGTTTAGGATATTCGCCTTTAATTTGTACATCGGCGTAAAAATAATTGTCTAAGGTTTTTTGCAACGCCAATTCCACATCCTCAGGCTTACAGGTCAATGGATAAGTGGTTAATTTAGTGAGCATACAGCCTATTTTACAATCTGCAATTTTTTCACGGGCGATTTTGGTAACCAGTGCACTTGCTACAAATTGATGATGTAACGCTTGATAGATATCTTGTTCAAGCTGCCCGTCTTTACATTTATCCGGAATAATTCCGGCTGTAGTAAACGGGTGTCGATAAATACTATCTATTTCATTAAAGGTTAACCAATATTTTACATAAGCGCCAAACTGGTCAAAACAAACGGTAGAAAAACGGACAAAATCATCAATCACTGAACGTTTTACCCAACCATTATATTTAATACTTAATGCTACTGGCATTTCATAATGCGATAAGGTGACAATAGGTTCTATTGCAAGTCGTTTCATCTCTTTAAAAACATTTTTATAAAACTCAACGCCTTCAGGATTTGGTGTAAGTTCCTCACCAGTAGGAAACAGTCTGGTCCAAGCAATTGATAAGCGTAATGTCTTAAATCCCATTTCAGCAAAAAGTGCTAAATCTTCTTTATAGCGATGATAAAAATCAATACCTCGTCGTTTTGGGTAATTTTTATCAGAAGGATCGCTTATCGCTGCCATTACTCCTTCACTGGTTACCGCCATATGAGCAACATAATCTTTGACATCGAGATTTGGTTTATAGGTTGCTATATCTGCAACAGAAATTCCTTTGCCGTCAATATTCCATGCGCCTTCGATTTGATTGGCGGCTATCGCTCCGCCCCATAAGAAATTATCTGGAAATGCTAAATTTTTCATTGGTTACTCTCCTTAGCTTAATACCTTTGGCTTAATTTCTAAAATAGTATCGTCGTTAGTGACCTGTTTATTTTCATTAAAAGTAGAAATAGTATAGTCTTCTGGATTGGTGACTAAAAATATTACAGTAGGATCTAGTTGTTTATTTTTAATGATGTTGATATCAAATTTAATTAAATCATCACCAATATCGACAATATCGCCAACATTAACCAGTGTCTCAAAGCCATCTCCATTGAGTTGTACCGTATCGATTCCTATATGAAAAAGCAGATCAGCACCATTGTTTAATTTAATACTCAATGCATGTTTAGTATGGAATATCATAGCGATAACCCCTTTACATGGTGATTTTAAAACGCCATCATTGGGAATAATACCGATACCTTGACCAACAATACCAGTAGAGAAAACATTATCGTTAATTTCCGTCATTGCTATCACTTTACCCTTAATCGGACTTCTAATTTGGATAACTTCATCTTTAGTTATATTTTTAGTATTGTTATTTATCTTTTCATCATCAATCTCAACACTATCTTTGAATAGTATGGCGGAAAGAATAAATGCCACTAAAAACGATATCCCTAAAGTCACAAATGCCCAGACTATGTTCATCGCATTGTCTTTATCAATGTACATGGTCATACTGGCTAAACCTGGACCTACCAGAACAAATGCTTTTAATAAAATAATGCCAGCAAAAGCGCCACCAATTAAACCAGCGGTCATCACGCTATAAAGAATTTTTTTATTTACAATTGTCACACCATATAACGCAGGTTCGGTAATACCAAAAAGGGCGGATAATCCGGCAGATAAAGCAATCGATTTTAATTTACTATTTTTAGTTTTAATACTTACGCCAAAACAAGCACCTGACTCGGCAATATTATGTGCTAAAGAAGCCGGCATATATAACATTTCACATCCAGTTTTACCCATTGCATCAATGGCATAAGGCAGCATTGCTTTATGCATGCCGGCAACAACCATAAATGGGAGTACCGCGGCTAATAATCCGGTGGTAATCCATGAAAAATGGGTATAAAAAAATATAATAAATTTAGAAAATATCACACCGGCGTTGTAGCCAAGGGGACCAAGTAACAGTAGTGAGACCGGTACTGTTATGATTAAACTCATCATTGGCACAAAGAACAGACGAATAACTTTAAATGAATATTTCGTGAAAAATTTTTCAACAACAGAATAAAAAAGGATGGTTAAAATGGCTGGAAATATTTGAAACGCATAATTGATATTCTCTAAAGGCAGAGAGAAGAGGCTGCTGTCTTTTTGTAGCAGAGCCACCATATCAGGAAGGATTAACGCACTTACCGCGGATGCCGCTACTAATGGATTCGCTTTTAGTTTATTTGCCGTGGTAAATGCGACCAGTATCGGTAAAAAATATAAGGGCGCACTACCAATTAATTGCAAAATTTTATAGTTCGATCCATTCTCATCAATCAATCCGAGCATGGCAAACAGTATTACAAAAGATTTCAACAGACCACCGCCAGCAATTGCAGGAATTAATGGTTGAAAAATTGAAACAAGAAAATCGAGTAAAATAGCACTTATTTTTTTCTTGCTATTAGGCTGATGGTTAACGCTATTTTCGTTAATGTTGCCAATTAATTTAATTATTTCGTTATAAACTTCAAACACATCATTACCAATAATTATTTGGCATTGAACGTTTTGCCGTACGCCTATAACACCCTCAATTTTTTCTAAAGCCGGAATATTAATCAGGTTATCATCTTTTAAGGTAAATCTTAGCCTTGTTGCACAATGTTCTAAATGCGCGATGTTACTTTTGCCACCAATATTATCTAGAATGGTTTCTGCTATTTTTTGATAATCCATTACTATCTCCTATTGCTCTTGTTAGTGGTAAAAAAAAAGCAGAACCTAATAAAATGCTGTTTTACCTACGCAATTTATTAAGGTCCTGCCTGCTCTACCAGTCACATGCCTGTTTAATAGCATACAAACATACAATAGGTGCTGAGTCAATTTTCATTTAGAAGAACTGTGAACTAGATCTCAATCACTACCGCAGAATAATAGTTAAGTTAACTAAGTGTTATCATTTATTAAGATATAAAGTGAATAAAATGCCAAAGAATAACTTTTAGAGTTAAAAATAAAGGACAGAATATTAAAGATAGAATCTGTCCATTTTAAGTTTTGATTTTAATTAAGAATCTTGGTTGCTTAGCGATTAATATATAGGTTCCGGTAAAGGGTATTCAACACCGTTATAATATAATATATATTCTCTTTTTGTTGATTCAGTGATTTCTTCAACACATTCCCCTTCGCTATTTACTTTAATGATACCCTTTTGCTCTTTATCAGAAACAATCAGATCTTTAAAATTATTGGTGCTACTGTTTCCTAATAATAAAACAGCATCATTGTTATGAAATTCACCTTTACAATTATACATTTCACCACCAGATGTTTTTAACACTAACTGATTAACAATGCGATTTAATTTTTCATTTTGCTGTACATAGAGGTTAATTTGTTGTTCATAAAAAGGGTAGACGCTAGAGCTACCGCGAAAACCAACCCGCACTCCAAAAGCTCGGGATTCATTATTGAGTTGATAACGAGCAGTATCGATTCCAAAACCAACTAATTGAATAGCATCACTCACAAACGCATCGGGTTCCCAATTATGAGCAATTACTTCACCACTTTGTGTATCAATAAGTAATACATCAAGATCATAAAAAATAGAATCATCTGATCCACGAGGAAACGGTAAAACCACAATTGTTTTACTTTCATCAGCAGGCCATATTTTACAAACCGGCATATCACTTTCACGAGAAGAGTGGTATTTTTCAAGTAATTGATCAATCCATTTTTCACAATCAGCACTACTTACCATAGGCAAACAAAGCGTAATCAGTAGTAGTAATTTTTTTATGTTTTTCATTGGGGGGATCCTTAATTTTATATCAACTGATTTTAAGTTATTCCATTAACCTTTATTTTTATCAAGAAGTTTGCGAATGGCTACGTGTACCACAATACTGTATTTTATTTCTATAATATTAAATTGATAAATTTCATCACTAGGTTCAATAAATAGAATATTATCATTTACTATAAAATCACTGTAGATTTCTATATTATTTGTAGCTATCTTATTGTGAAAATTAAAAATAAAATCCAGTTAAAAAATATTATCACCCACTTTATTCGCAATATCAATTCGAATTGCTTTAGTGTTGTTTTTCATTATTAACCTTGATTAAATTCTCAATTATTAGCATCCATTAGCTTGTTAAGCAACACTTGATGTTCCACTGTCTTATCATCATTTAGTATTGAGATTGTTGAATTATAATTTTTATTTTTTTCTCGGTTAGATTTGCGGGTATATCGGTGATAATTACCCTATCACACATAACCAAAATGTTAATTTGACTTAATCCAATAAAACTATGTTATATTATTGTTATTGATTTATTTATAAAAATTACTGTTTATGACTAAACGCAAACAGATAATTCATCATGAACTTATTCGTCTTACTAATACTTTGAGGGATAAATTTACTACCGACTTGACTAAAGTTTTGGGTTTTGATGCCAATACGATTGGACATAATTTAGGTATAGCGCGAAATTCTGTAAGCAAAGAATTAAATCAACTAACTTTGGATGGTTTAGTTTTAAAAATCAAATCTCGCCCCGTCTATTTTTTAGATAAAAAATCCTACGAAGAGTTGATTCAACGGCAATTAACAGTAAACGTTTATGATGAAAGTACCCAATATCAGTTATTACCGAAAGTTGCTGAACCGATAATAGATCCATTTAGCCAATTGATTGGTTATGATCGCAGTTTGAAAACGGCTGTAGAAAAAGGGCGTGCAGCGGTACTTTATCCTGATGGTTTACATGTATTATTAACGGGGGATTCTGGTGTTGGAAAAACTTATTTTGCAGAGTTAATGCATCAACTTAGAGAACAACAAAATAAGCAACCGGTCCCTTTTATCTATTTTAATTGTGCTGAATACTATAACAACCAAGAGTTACTTTCTTCACATCTATTTGGTCATAAACAAGGCGCTTTTACTGGCGCTTCGTACAATAAAGTCGGCCTGATTGAACAAGCTAATGGTGGCTTATTATTATTAGATGAAGTACATCGATTGAGTAATGAAAGTCAGGAAAAATTATTTTTAATAATTGATAAAGGAGAGTTTCATCCTTTAGGTTCAAGTGATAAACCAATAAAAGTTAATATTCGTTTAATTTGCGCTACCACAGAAAATATCCAATCAAGTTTACTGCGTACTTTTTTAAGACGTATTCAAGTTTATATTACGCTCCCTTCAATTGAGCAACGTAGTTTAGAAGAGCGTGCTGAACTTATTTTTCATTTTATATTACTTGAAAGCAGAAAGATAAAACGTACGATTGCTATTGATAAAATTGCTTTAATTTATCTATTAAGTAAACCATTAAAAGGTAATATCGGACAGTTAAAAAGTGATATTCAGTTTTTATGTGCCCAAGGATGGGCGGCAGATCTTAATCAACTATCCTCAACCTTATTGCTTGATAAGCGTTTTATTGAAGAACCCTGTGCGCCGACTCCAGAAGTGACCACATTAATTAATGCTTTATTCAAAAATGATGCCCAGATTGAGATATCTACCACAGATAAATTGCAGTTGAAAAATACCTTATCATTATTATCCGCCAAAGAAGATAGTGATCTTTTTTATACCTTTATTACCCAAGAATATGTGAATTTACGTAATAGTCATGTATCGCCACAAGAAACACTATCGATCTTAAAAAAGAAACTGCGAAATATTTTTGATTATGGCATCAATCAAAAAAATAGTGGGCATAGTCAATATTTACATAGTGAACAGTTAGAAAAACGAATTAGTAGCCTGACAGAATATATTGAAGAAATTTTGGGATTTGTTTTACAAGATCATCTTAAAAGTTTATTACATAAACACTTTTTAACCTTATTAGCATATATACAAAAAGGATTAATTCCCAATTTGTATTCATCTAATTTGATTTTAGACCACTGTAAAGATGAGTATGAAAATGCGGTATTAGTTTGTAAGCGTATAGAAGCTATTTTTTATATCCAATGCCCGTCAACGGAAATAGTGTATTGGTGTTTATTTTTAAAAGAATGCCGTTTAAATCGCTTAAAAAAATCAGCGCCTGACAATTATAAAGTTATATTTATTGCTCATGGTGACACTACCGCAACCAGTATGGCTAATTATGTTAATCGAATTTTAGAATATCAACTAATCACACCGATTAATATGCCATTTGAGCAATCAGTGCATGACACATTAGCTATTTTAATTGAAAAAATTAAGCAATACGAATGCCAACAATTGATTTTAATTGTCGATACCGGTTCATTAGTTCATTTTGGCAATGTTATTCACCAATTATTCAATATTAATGTGTTACTTTTGCACAATATTACACTTTCAGCACTATTAGATTTTAGTTTAGATATAACTTATGCAGCCAAAGATTTTGCTGAAATAATTAATTTAATCCAAGATAAAAATATTGATTATAAGTTGTGTGATCAAGTCGATGAAGATCACGAACAAGTATTAATGATATCTTGTATTACCGGTATGGGTACTGCGGTTAAAATTAAAAATGTGATTGAAGAAAGCTTTAAAGAATTACTGATTAATACTCGCATATTGATTGTTGATTATAATGATATTCGTAGTCCGGAACGATTACGTAATATATTGAATACACAAGAGCGTGTAGTAGGTATTATTGGTACTTTTCAGCCAGAACTACCCGACATTCCATTTATCTCATTAGAAGAACTTTTCTCCGAGCAGGGTCCGGAATTGGTGATCAGCTTACTAAAACCTCATATGAGTGAGAATGAACGCCGGTTAATTATTGAAAAAAGCACCATGAAATTCATCGGTGCGTTAACATTAGAAAGTATCATTAACCAGATCTCCGTATTAAATCCACAGCGTATCTTGCGGGAAATGGAAGATCTTTATCAGTATATTTGTCAAAAACTTGATCTGCATCCTTCCAAACAAGTGACACTTCGCTTTTTAATTCACTGCTGTTGTATGGTAGAACGTATTGTAATTAGTCGCAAACCATTACAGATGGCAATTGATAATCAGACAATTCATTCTAATTACGCGATATCTGTCATCAAAGAAGCCTTTTTACCTATTGAAAAGAGTTACACTATTCGCCTCTCTGATGCAGAATTTTTATATATCTATGAATTATTATACTCTTAGTTATTGATTATTAAGAAATAAATTATCATCCTTGGTAGCTGACAAATTTGTTGGCACGTTTTTTGCTCCTGTTATTGTAAGTTAATAGTAATAAGGAGCAAAAAGTTGAATAACTCATCATCTCAAATTTTATTACTCACTCATGGCGATTGGGGAAAACAGCTTAAAGAAAGTTTAAGCATGATCCTTGGCAAAATCGAGGGAGTATTTGATATCGCGTTAACCGCTAACGATACATTCAATGAATTTTATGAAAAAGTTAAACAGCAAGTGGTTACCATGCCAAAAGGCTCGCTGATTCTTACTGACTTCATAAGTGGCACCACTTCTAATGTCGCAGCACGTCTAAGTCTTGATTACCCTATTGCGGTTATTTCAGGACTTAATGCTTTGTTGTTGATCGAAGCAATTAATCGAAAAGATGAAGGGCCACTAATGAATATCGTTGACGAGTTAGTCGGAGTTGGCCAAGAAAGCTGCAAAGATGTACTAGCAGAAATAAAACAAAAATTTCAGGAGAACTAAAACTATGGCAAATATCGTGTTATGTCGAATTGATAGTCGTTTAATTCATGGTCAAGTCGTAACAAAATGGGTTGGTCAGTCTCAAGCCAATCGAATAGCTGTGGTTAGCGATGAATTGGAAAACGATCCATTTATGAAAAATATCTACTTAATGGCAGCTCCTCCGAATGTCAAAGTAGATTGTTTTGGTAATCAAAGCTTTGTTAAATCATGGTTAGAAAATCAACTTGGCGATGGAAATGTACTAGTGTTATTCCCTAATTTAACCACTGTTTGTCAAGCTGTTGAAATGGGATTCAATATTGATCAAATACAAGTTGGTGGCTTAGGTGGTGGACCTAATCGTAAAGCTGTTTTTCAAAATATTACTTTAGATGATGCTGATGTTGAGATACTCAAAAAACTTAAGCAAGCGAGTGTGAATGTTTACTTCCAAACCATCCCAGAAGATAAACCTCAACCAGTCGATGATGTTTTAAAAAAATATTAATGATTTATTTAATTAGGAGAGATGTATGAGTACCTTAATGATTGCAGTCTGCATGGGACTTTATTATTGGTTTGCTCGCTTGCGATTCGGTTATACCCTGTCAGCAATGCTTCTACAACCAATAGTTGTCGCCATTTTTGTTGGATTGTTAACCGGTAATATGCCTGCATCAATGATAATCGGTGCTGGAATGCAATTAGTCTACTTGGGGGTCACTTCCACACCAGGAGGTAATGTGCCATCAGACCCCGCTTTAGCTGCCTGTATTGCAATTCCAATTGCCGTACAATCGGGTATGGATACCAATATGGCAATTGCGCTTGCGATTCCATTTGGCGTTATTGGTGTTTTCGTTGATCAGTTACGACGTACTTTAAATGCTATATGGGTACATATGGCTGATAAACATGCCGAACAAGCAAATATGGGTGGCATTATGCGCTGTGCTTTTGTTTATCCATCTATTCTTGGGTTTGTTATTCGCTTTCCTGTTGTTTTTGCGGCGAATTTTTTTGGTCAGCCAGTAGTAGAAAAATTCTTAAGTTTAATGCCGACATGGTTAACCCACTCCTTTGAAATTATCGGCGGAATTTTACCTGCGTTAGGTTTTGCTATCACCATCATGGTTATCGGTAAGAAGAGTTTATTACCTTATTTTATTGGTGGCTTTTTCGCTGTTCTTTACTTAAAAGTTGATGTAATGGCTATGGCTATATTTGGAACCTGCTTAGCATTTTTAATTAAAGGTTTCGCAAATAAAGAGGATGTATAAGATGAATGGAAATCAAGTTAGTTCTGATACTATGCAAAATGAATTGATTGAAAAAGCTAAACAAAGTAGTCGTTTAACTAAAAATGATATTCGTAAAGCTTGGCTTATCTACTATTTAGGTGCTGAGTTATCAAGTTCTTATGAACGTTTACAAAGTTTAATATTTTGTGCATCGATGACACCAATTATTAAAAAACTCTATCACACCAAAGAAGAGCAAGCAGAAGCATTAAAACGTCATTTGAACTTTTTTAATACTGAAGCAACGTTTGGCTCAATGATTCAAGGCATTGCTATTGCAATGGAAGAGCAAAAAAGTTTGGGTGAGAATATATCTGATAGTTCAATAACCGGTATCAAAACAGGATTAATGGGACCGCTTGCTGGTATTGGTGATTCTATTATTTGGGCTGCTATTATGCCTCTTTTAATTGCACTATTTATCCCTTTTGCCGCTAATGGTAGTGCAATGGGAGGAATTATGCCATTAATTCTATATCCGGCAATTACCTTAATTTTGAGCTACGGTTTGATTAATAAAGGATATACCGTTGGTCGTGATTCCATTATTACGCTATTACAAGATGGTAAAATGAAGCAGTTAATTTATGGCGCCAATGTATTAGGGCTAATTATGATGGGCGCTCTCTCAGCTAATTATGTTAATTTAACAACGCCGTTAGTATTTAGTACCGCAGAAGGCACGAAAGTGGTAGTACAAGAAATAATTGATTCAATTGCACCTGGGTTATTACCTCTGCTTGCCGTATTCTCGATCTATTTCTATCTCATCAAAAAAGGACCTCGTTATACCACAATTCTTATATCTGTTGTGGTAATTAGCGTCGTTAGTTCCCTACTCGGAATATTATAAATTTTTTAGAAAATCAGCACTAAATATTAGCAATTTATTTAGTGCTGAAATTATAGTGATTAATCGGTGAATAAAAATGTCTATCTATGAAAAATATCATCTAAAAAAAGTGCTTAATGCATCTGGTCGAATGACTATTTTAGGTGTTTCGACACCACGAAAAGAAGTTACTCAAGCAGTGACTCTAGGTTTAAATGAATACTTTGAGATGAAAGATTTGATCGATAAAACCGGTCAATATATTGCTAAATTACTCAATGCTGAAAATGCGGTAGTTGTTTCATGTGCGTCAGCCGGAATTGTGCAATCGGTGGCGGCACTGATCGTCAAAGATGATCAAGATCTTCTATATAATCTTCACTCATCAAACAAATATGTACCAAGAGAGATTATTGTACCCAAAGGGCATAATGTTAATTTTGGTGCGCCTATTGGAACAATGGTCTCATTGGGAGGCGGTATTGTTGTTGAAGCTGGCTATGCCAATGAATGTAAGCCAGAACATATAGAAGCAATGATTAGTTCTGATACGGCAGCCATTTTATATGTGAAATCACACCACTGTGTTCAAAAAAGTATGTTATCTGTTGCTGAAGCATTAAGTGTGGCGAAAAAACATGCGCTACCCTTGATTGTCGATGCCGCAGCAGAAGAAGATTTACAAACTTATTATCAACAAGGTGCAGATATCGTTATTTATAGTGGCGCTAAAGCAATCGAAGGTCCGACTAGTGGTTTAGTGGTTGGTCGTCATCAAGCAATCGAATGGGTAAAAAAACAATCTAATGGCATTGGTCGTCCAATGAAAGTTGGTAAAGAAAGTATTTTAGGATTAACCAAAGCTATCGAATTGTATATGAGTGAGCCAATTAATGAGACCGGCCAACAGATGATTGAAAAGATGACACCATTTATTACCAACTTAAATAAATTAAACGGGGTATCCGCTAAAGTTGTATGGGATGGTGCTGGTCGAGATATAGCGCGTGCTGAAATAAGCTTTGATAAAAATATAATCGGTAAAACGGCTAACGACATAGTAAAACTGATGAAAGAGGGAGATATCGCTATTTATTTTCGCGAGTATAAAGTCAATGAAGGGAAAGTTGATGCTGATGTTCGTAGCCTATCGGCAGCACAATTAGATGTAATTTATCAAAAAATTAAAACGATTATTCAACAATAGTTGTATTAAAGGAATAAAAGTATGACTAACAAATGTATCCCTAATTATTATCAAGATAGAGTGTGTCTAAATGTACTAGCAAATTCCATCGAAAATGCTAAAGAAGTGTATGAGGCAGCACAAACTTATGTTGTAGTTGGTGTTCTCTCTAAAAATTATCCTACTAATAAGCAGGCAATAACTGAAATGAAAAAATATGCAATGGCGATTGATAACGCTATCTCTATAGGTTTAGGTGCCGGTGATCCTAATCAATCTAAGATGGTTTCAGAGATTTCTAGTGTATTGCAACCACAACATATAAATCAGGTTTTTACGGGTGTTGCCACCAGTCGAGCATTACTCGGACAAGATAATACCGTCATTAATGGTTTAGTTTCACCAACAGGTAAAGTTGGATTGGTTAAAATTTCAACCGGACCATTAAGTTGTAAAGCGCCAGATGGCATAGTTCCAGTTGAAACAGCTATTGAAATGTTAAAAGATATGGGGGGAAGCTCAGTAAAATACTTTTCAATGGATGGTTTAAAATATATTGATGAATTCAAATATGTAGCAAAATGCTGTGCTGAACTTAATTTTGCTCTTGAACCGACTGGCGGAATTGACTTAAACAATTATGCCACCATTTTAAAAATAGCCTTAGATGCTGGGGTTAAAAAAGTGATTCCTCATATTTATAGCTCAATTATTGATAAAAACAGTGGAAAAACAAAGCCTCAAGATGTAAAAACATTAATGGATATGACGAGAGAGTTGTTATAAATGATAAATTAACTTAACAGTATTGACTGTTAAGTTAAGTGCACTTTAAACCTAAAATTCAATAAAATAACCTCATTTAATAAAAAATTACTCATAGCAAAATCTGTCAATTTTAGTTTTATGGCCATGTTATCCTGATAATAAACCCAATTAATTCAATAAATTAAACTTAAATTAAGCATTAGAAATTAATAACTGAAATTCCATCGGAAACTAATTTGGTGAGAACTTGCTCACAAATAATTGGATACATTATTAAATACATTGAATTAAAAATAAAATTTATATAATTTAATA
Source organism: Gilliamella sp. LMG 34359 (assembly GCF_984569085.1). Lineage (NCBI taxonomy): Bacteria > Pseudomonadati > Pseudomonadota > Gammaproteobacteria > Orbales > Orbaceae > Gilliamella > Gilliamella sp. LMG 34359. The sequence continues at coordinate 465,010 of NZ_OZ474906.1, forward strand.
ATGACTAAGTAATTGGGTCAATAATTCTCATATTACTTAGTGTTAGGAGATTAAAAATATTAGATGGAAGCATGTTCTTTTAGGAAAACACCTCATAGATAGGCAATTAATTTTCTCAGAATATATTTTTCTAAATATCTAAATCTATCACCATCAACTAGGAGATAATTTATGTCAGATAAAGATAAACTTGTGACTAATATGACCGAAATAATGAGCAAGTTTGTAGCCCTTGTAGGTAAGAAATTACCTGACGATGTTGAAAATAAACTTCAAGATCTAAGCAAAAAAGAGACAAGTCAATTAGCAAAAGTCATCTATAGCACTATGCAGGAAAATCAAAATCTTGCGATGAAATTGAATCGGCCATGTTGCCAAGATACGGGCGTTTTACAGTTTTCGGTAAGATGTGGTACGAATTTTCCTCTTATTGGTGAATTAGAAAACATTTTAACTAATGCAGTATTTCAAGCCACAATTACCGCCCCTCTTAGACACAACTGTGTTGAAACATTTGATGAAAAAAACACTGGCAAAAATATAGGTACAAATGCGCCTTATATTTTTTGGGATATTATTCCTGATAGTGATGTCGTTGAAATTGATACTTACATGGCTGGTGGCGGATGTACTTTGCCAGGTAAAGCAATGGTACTCATGCCTGGTGCTGGTTATGAAGGGGTAACTAAATTTGTTTTAGATGTAATGACCAGCTATGGATTAAATGCTTGTCCTCCGCTACTTGTTGGTGTTGGTGTGGCTACTTCAGTAGAAACAGCAGCACTTTTTTCCAAAAAAGCGCTTATGCGCCCAATCGGATCTCGAAATGCCAATGAAAAAGCCGCTAAATTTGAACAGCTGCTTGAAGATGGCATAAATAAAATAGGATTAGGTCCTCAAGGTATGTCTGGTAAATATTCAGTTATGGGAGTCCATGTTGAAAATGGTGCACGTCATCCATCGGCGATTGGTGTGGCAGTAAATGTTGGTTGTTGGTCTCACCGTAGAGGAACAATTGTATTTGATAAAGAGTTGAATTACCAAACGATAAGTCACAAAGGAGTAACACTATGAGCCAAAAGAAAATATTAACCACCCCAATAAAATCTGAGGATTTAGAAGGAATTAAAGCTGGGGATATCGTTTACCTAACTGGCTATATTGTAACTTGTCGTGATGTGGCTCACCGTCGATTAATTGAACAAGGATTAGATTTACCGGTTGATATAAATGGTGGTGCAATTTTTCATGCAGGACCAATAGTTAAAGCATTATCTGATAATGAATTTCAAATGATATCTATTGGACCAACAACTTCCATGAGAATGGAAAAATTTGAAAAAGAATTTATTGAACAAACAGGCGTGAAATTAATAGTTGGTAAAGGTGGAATGGGGCCAAATACTGAAGAGGGTTGTAAAAAATATAAAGCAATACATGTTGTTTTCCCGGCTGGATGTGCTGTTGTTGCTGCAACACAAGTTGAAAAAATAGTTGATGCTAAATGGCGAGATCTTGGTATGCCTGAAACATTGTGGGTATGTAAAGTAAAAGAATTAGGTCCTTTGATTGTATCAATTGATACCGAAGGGAATAACTTATTTGAAAATAACAAAATCATTTTCAATCAACGCAAGGAAGAAGTTTACCAAGAAATTATTCCGCAAGTCAGGTTTATTAAATAACGGTAACTATCCATAGTAACATCAAAATTATAAAGGTTAACGTTATGTTGGAAGTTTTAATAAAAGACAAAAAATTTGTCTTTAGTGAGAAGGATGAAATGTAATGAAACAAAATTTAGAGCAAACAGCATTAAGAAAAATCACATTACGAATAGTTCCTTATGTCATGCTAGTCTATTTCATTGGGTTTTTCGATAGAATAAATATTGGTTTTGCTGCTTTAACGATGAATCAGGAGTTGGGATTTTCTGATGCCGTTTTTGGACTTGGGGCTGGACTTTTTTTTCTTGGTTATTTTATTACTGATGTCCCATCTAATATTATTTTGCAAAAGGTGGGACCTCGTATTTGGTTAGCTAGAATATTGCTAAGTTGGGCTGTAATCACAGCATGTATGATTTATGTTGAAACAGTTACTGGTTTTTATATTATTCGTTTTTTATTGGGAGTAGCTGAGGCAGGCTCTTTTTCTGGAATCATATTGTATTTATCCACATGGTTTCCAATAAAGAAACGCGCTCAAATGATAGCGTTCTTTATGGCTGCGGCACCAATTTCAGCCATGATTGGTTCACCTTTAGCCGGAATCATTATGAGTTTACACGGCGCATTTGGATTTAAAGGATGGCAATTAATGTTTTTAATGTGTACGATTGCTGCCGCGGTAATGGGGATATTTACATTATTTTATGTTAATGACAAACCAGAAAAAAATAGCTGGCTAACAGAAGACGAAACTAAATGGTTAGTCGATACTCTTGCAAAAGAGAAACAAGGGGAAAAAGCAGTAATAAAAACCAGTATATGGAAAGGATTAACTGATATTAGGGTATTAACCTTAGCGATTGTTTATTTTGGTACTTCTGCTGGACTTTATTCGATCAATATTTGGTCTCCAATGTTTTTTAAATCTTTTGGCTTATCCACAATTCAAGTCGGTTATATTAATTCCATACCACCGGCATTAGCTGCAATCACGATGATCTTGTGGGCGAAACATTCGGATAAAACAAATGAACGAACCTGGCATGTTATTTGTGCGTGTTTACTTGCCTGCGTTGGTTTCATTATTGCCGGCCTTGCTACAGCGTTAATTATTGCAACCATTGCCTTAGTTATGGCTAATATTGGTATATCATCTTGCAAACCACCATTGTGGAGTATTCCATCTCAATTTTTAAATGGACCAGCTATTGCTGCCGGATTAGCGGCGATAAATGCCATAGGTAATTTAGGTGGATTTGCTGGACCGGCATTAATTGGTTGGTTAAAACAGGCAACGGGTGATTTTTCTTATGCACTTTATTTTGTTGCCGGAATGTTAATGATTTCAGCCTTTTTAACGTTAATTATTGGTATCAATAATAAAAAACGACAAGCTCAATAACAAAATTGTTATATGAATTTAAATAAAAATGCCACTTTAGTCAGAAGTGGCAATTAAATTTGAAAAAGGAATTTATTATGAAGCTATTAAGCTTTTTGTCACCACTAACACATGAAAAAACATGGGGTTGTGTTAAAAATGACAATGTATATGACTTGAAAAAACAGTTAGGTGACAACTATCCAGATCTAAAATCAGCCATTTCTAACAATATTTTAAGTGAATTAAAACAATTGAAATTGGCGCATCCAGATTATGCGCTAAATGAAATTCATTTTTTACCTGTTATTGATAATCCAAATAAAATAATTTGTGTGGGAATGAATTATCCAGAAAAAAGAAAGGAATTTGAACAATCTACCAATGCCCCAACACTTTTTATTCGATTTCCTGATTCGCTTGTTGCACATAATGAATTCATGCATAAACCCAATTCAACAAATGAATTTGATTATGAAGGTGAATTAGCAGTAATTATTGGTAAAACGACCAGTAACGTATCAAAAGAAAAAGCTCTAGAGCATGTTGCTGGTTATAGCTGTTTTATGGATGGTTCCGTCAGAGATATGCAATATACTTGGTTTACTTCAGGTAAAAATTGGCCAAAAACGGGTGGGTTTGGGCCTTGGCTAGTCACATCTGATGAAATTACTGATCCGCAAAAACTGCACATTACAACTTCATTAAATGGACTCCAAGTTCAAAGTGAATCTACAGGAAATATGATCTACTCTATTTCTTATTTAATTGAGTACATCTCAAGATTCAGTAAACTTGAAGCCGGTGATGTTATCATAACAGGTTCACCAGGAGGCGTTGGCAAAAAAAGAACCCCCCCGCTGTTTATGAAAGAAGGAGATATTATTGAAGTTGAAATTAGTCAAATTGGTAAATTAAAAAATAAAATTTTGGACTGTTAACCTAAACTTCTGTTTTTCCTTACTTATGTAAAAAATTAAAACTTAAAAACGTGTTAGCATATCTTCCATGCTGCGAATGATATGCTGATACATAAGATTTTTTGCCAATTCTGCATCATATTCAATCATTGCATTCAAAATATTACCGTGTTCTTTAGATGAAAGAATAGCGTATTCTTGCTCAGAAATATTCGAACCTAATGATAATCCATTCCACATTTCCGATAAGATAGAATTAATTTTATTATTGCCACATGCGGCCCAAATTGCCATATGAAACGCTTGATTATAATTGGTATAATCAACGTAATTATCATTTTCAATAGCGTTTTTTCCACATTGATAAGCATCAATAATTTCGGATAGATCGGCTTTATTTTGGCAAACTTCAGCGACAGCTTCGCGTTCTAAAACTGCGCGAGTCACATAGTGATCTTTGATAAATTTCTTAGTAATTCCTAAAACTTCTGCCCCTTTATTATGGCGCAATTTAATAAAACCATCTCTAGCCAAAATCTGAAAAGCTTCTCTGACTGGGGTATTTGAAACTTCCAATTGCGATGCAACACCATCAAGCGTCACAATTGTGCCTTCTTGTATCTCTCTGGTTAAAATGGCTTTGCGTAAAACCGAAGCTATTCGTTCTCTCATTGGTAGTAACTTCAGTGGTTGCAATTGATTCATCTAGGTTAACTCCTATTTAACTTTTTTGTTAAACTATCAGCTAATGAAAAATAATATTTGTATACAAATTTGGCTATTGCTTTTAATTCATGTGTCTGAATTGATGCTATTAAACTATTATGTAAATCTTCATCACTAGATTTTTTTTCAATATTATCCCAAACATATTGCGGATAACCCACTAATAGTCTTGAATAATTTTCTTTAATAAAATAATTGTCGATTTCGGTTAATAAAACTTGTCGAAATTGTTTGGCATCTGCAACAAGTATATTTCTTATATCTTTTTTTGAATTTAACAATATTTTGATAATTTGGATCTCAACCGATGCGATTAATTCAAAAATATCTTTTAACAAATCAATCTTCGGACCTACTACTAATACGTGTCGATTAGGTAATCGCGATAAAAATCCTTCTAATTCTAATATAAGAAACGCTTCTCTAACGGGAATCCTAGATGTATTAAGATATTGGGCTATCTGTTCTTGAGTAAGTTGTTCACCATTTTTGAACCTACCAGATATGATCTCCTGCCGCAATATCTTTGCTATTCGATCTTTGGTTTGAGTGTTATCCAGCTTTGGTAAAATATTATCCATTATATTATCGGTTTCAAATAAAATTAGAACAGAGATTATTCCTTAGATTATCTGTTAGTACAAGCCTTCAAATTCTAAAATAATTTTTAAAAAGTATAAATATAAGATTATTTTTACAATTAAATATAATTAAAAAATCATATTTAATTAAATTATTAAAAATACTTAATCAATCTCAAGTTACGTTAAAAATAACCAAATTTACTTTCATTATATATGTTTCATTATTTATGGCGTTATTTATAAATATAAAGTAATAAGTTAAATAGTTTACTTAGTAGTTATTAATATATTGAATTTTAGATAGAAATAATAAGTTATTACTAATTTAAAAGTGCTAGTGTAGTTATTTGAAAAGTTAAGATTTTAGCTTCAAATAATTTTAACTTGAGAAGCTAGTTAATTATTATTTAATTATCTTATTAGTTTATAAGATTCAATAATTGATAGTTTTCAACTTTTTCAATTTGTTGCTCATAAAGATTAATTTGCTGTTCAGAAAAAGAAACATTATTGGAATGAGGTGCAAAATTAGTACTAACACCAAAAGCTCGAGATTCATTATTTAGTTGATCACGAGCCGTATCGATTTCAAAATTATTTAATTCAATAGCATCACAATAAAATGCAACTGGTTGCCAATGATGAGCAATAAATTCACACTTTGCGTATCCACAAACCACACATAAAAAGCATAATAAATTGTCCCTTCGATTTCATTAAAAAACGGTATCACCACAATTTTTTTACTTTCATCAGTTGGTCATATTTTACAAACTGCCTTATCACTCTCGCGAGAAGAGTGGTATTTTTCAAGTAAATGATCAACCCATTTTTCACAATCAGCACTACTTATCATAGTCAAGCTAAGAGTGATGAGTAGTAGTTTTGGGGTGTTTTTTATTCTTATTAAAAATTTACTTTAAAGCGAAAAAGTAATGATATCTATTTTTTTCGTTATTTTGATTATCGACAAAACAAATAACAAAATCATCCAATATGATAATTTTCATTTAACCAACTATTTAATCATTATTTTGATATTAAATAGATGTATCAATGGCTATTTGACTATTAAATTTTACTATATATTTGTAAATTCAAATAAATACATTAAGTTGGATATAAAATTAATGTATTTATCAAGTAGATTAAATAGGAATAATCGATGGTTGTCCTTGTCTAGCATAATAAGAAGAGAATCGAGCAATAATATCTTTCATGAAATATGGTGAGATCTGCGCTTCAGGTTTTATTTCTTTACTTTCAATTTTTTTATCAAAAAATTCTTTTTCAACGCTGCATAACTTTCTAAAATTTAGATACCCTTGATCAAAAGTTTGTGTTTTTGGTAAAAAGTGATAACAGCCTATATTATTCTTATTAACTATATTTTTTAAGTCTTGTTCGCTTGTCCGTTTAGGTTTCACCTTGTTATAATCATCTTTTACCATATCAAAAGAATCAATCTCAATTAATTGAATATATGTAGTTTTACTGTTTGCCAAATCGCATGCAGGAGTAATTATCATATATTTTTTTTCATTATAATTACAAATTAAACCCGTACTAATATTTTTTTCAGAATGATATTTGAGATAATATTCCTCAGGTACAAACTTTTCATGCTCATTATTCAACAAATAATAAATATTATTTAATATATGCCTTAAAAGACTTTTTTCTACATCAACTTCATCATTTTTAATGTAATTAACCCATCCTTCATATTCAAGAATCATAATGTCTTTAAAAACATTATGGAGTGTTTTTTCAAAAGTTCCTTTAGCTCCTAAAATTTTGGTCAAACCAGTTTTGTAAATTTGATGTATGTATTCAATTACATCTGTATGTTTATCTTCTGATTTACTAAATGTCTTCATAATTGGTATATTATCAGGAATATCGTTTGGGGTACCTGTATAAATAATAGTTGGTAATCTAATTAATTTATCATATATTTTTGAAATATAACTAGATCCAGCACCATTAGTATTTCCAATTTTTAAATCGATAATGGCACAATCAAAGTCTCTTAAATCAATCTTTTCTGCTTCTTTTAATTCATTAACCGATGTTAAATTGATAGTAATTTCATTTTCATCATTATAACGTAATACAGCCTCTTTAAACTGTTTAATAATAGTATTATCGTCCTCCAAATAAAAAATATTAATTATCATTTTCCAATTCCTCTCTTTTTCTATTTATTAATCGAAAATATGCACCATTGGAAGATTCTAAAACTAATAAATCAAAACCTAAACGATTTGCAGTTTCTCCTGCAATGGTTAATCCTATTCCTATACCATCTATTTTTGTTGTAAAACCTGGTTCAAATATAATTTCTGATTCAATCAATTCTGGATTTATTCCTGGTCCACTATCTTTGTAGTCAATAAACTGGATTTGTTTTTTTTCAGTTATACAATTAATAATAATATGCTTTTTATCCGAATTATTTTTTATCATCCAATACAAACTATTTGAAAAAAGGTTAACAAATAGGGAAATAATATCTTGTTTATAACCTTTGATAGATATATCATCAAAATCAGTAATACTTAAAAGTATATCTTTCTTCTCGTAAGACTCTTCAACTACAATAGATGAATAAGCATTCTCATAAGCATTTTTAATTTCTGTTTCTAAGTTAATTTCAATAGGTTTCTCTCTTTTTCCTACAGCTAGAGGATCTAACTTTTTAAATAGTTTTGCTAGATCTAGAGCGTTTTTATCAATTTCTTTAGACGTATTCTTAATTTGGTCAGTAAGTTCAGAGGTAGAAGAATTTAAAAATTTATCAATATAATAACCCAAAGAATCAATTGAGTTACGTATATAACTAATATAATGGCGCCCTTCATGGATAACATATTGAACAAGTTTTCCTAATGTTGCTTGAGCTTGAAATATCGCGATTTGCTGTTTAATAAATTCTAATTTTTCTTGTTTTTTTTCTGCATCTTTATCAATTGATAAAACAATTTCAGCTATTATCTCAGGTGCTGTATCTTTAGAAATTAAGTACTGTTTTATTTCATTTTTTAAATTTTCAAATGAAAACGTATCTTGTGCCAATTTTTCAGTTGAAATTCTTTTTTTATTTGATAAAGACTGTCGGAAAAGACTTCTTTTTTCTTCTAATTTAGCAATAACTAATTGGGTTATTTTAATAAGATCTTCATAAGCATGATTGTTCTTTAATCCATCTCGAGCAGTTTTTTCTATAAGATTAGATGTTTCTTCTGACGAGATTAAAACAAAACCGATAACTTGATCACTACCGATTCTTAAAGTTGGATTTTGTACACGGCGTTTATCTAGCTCTAACCAATCAAATCCTGGATCACCAAGTGGACGAATTCTAAAACCGTTTCGATAAACTCCAATACCATTATTTGCATTCAATAAGCTTTTGGCTTGATTTTTTCCTACATAATATCCTTGCTCATCTTTTAAACCCTTGCTTATTAAATTATCTATATCTTCAGCACTACGATCAAATACTCGTATATCAAAATATAAGTCACCACATAATGTCTGTCTATCTAAAGAAAAAATGATTGGAATTGTCTCTTTTTGACCTTTATATTTTTGAAAAGTATATAATAATTCTACATTTCCTAAACTTGTTACTTTTCCTTTTATTCTATAATCAGATAATTCTAGAAGTGGAAAAGGTTCAATAATTTCATTAATATCTTTTTCTAAAAAGTTATGTGTAACTAATTCAATCTCGAAAGTGTCATTTAATGGATTATTGCTTGGTAATTCTGGTGGTGAAATAAGTTTTTTTAGTTGAAATTTCAATTCATTAAATTGTTTTTGGTTCCATTTAAATTCAGTTAGTTTACTTTTTATTGTCAGAGTGGTACCAGAAGGTAAAGAACTTGTAGATAAGTCAACTACAATTTCAACTTGATCTAAATATTCCGCTTTTTCAAAATCATTCCACTCCAAATAAACTTTTGTTTTTAATCCTTTTTTATCAATCGTTTCTAAAAGTAAATCTTCTCCTAAAATTGACGCTGCATATCTACCAATTCCTTTTCTACCTTGCATTATCCTTTTACCTGAAGGACTCATTTTTCGTTTCAATTTATCATCAGTTGAAGGAACTAACCAATTATTTAAAACTACGTCAGTTGTCATGCCATGACCGTTGTCAGAAATTTTCAATACTTGAATATTATCACTTTCAATTAAAGAAAATTCTAAGGATACTTTTGTTGCATCAGCATCATAGGCATTTTTAACAAGCTCTATAAGGGCTGTATGCAAATCTTGTATTAACTCTTTACCTATCGTTAATACATGGCGTCCTGCAGGGCGAATATTTGCTCTAATACTATTCATAAAACCTCTTAAAAATATTACCGACTAATTAAAATTTTCTTGATAGTTTTAGCTAAAACATGCGACATTAATGGTGGTACAGCATTACCGATTTGGGTAAATGCAGCAGTTCTAGAGCCTTCAAAAAAATAGTCATCAGGAAAAGATTGTAATCTAGCTGCTTCTCGAACAGAAATAGAACGATTTTGTGTTGGATGAATATAATAATGTCCATCTTTTGCAATATGAGCAACTAATGTATGAGAAAGTCCAGTTGAATCTACAACTTTAAATCTATCTAAAAAAGTAGAGATATTATTTTGAGTTCTTAATTTTTCAGGTAAATCATTGTATTTAAGTCTATGTTTTTCATTGTTCCATTTATTTTGTGCGATAGTATAAATTGCCAAATCATTTTTATTATGGGGTCTTGTAATATGCTGAGTATAAAAATCTAAATCACTTCTTGTATTATATTTTTTCTGGTAATCTGAGGCTGGTTTTGTGTATCTACCAACAGGTATTATATCTCCTGCTTTTAAAATAGCTAAATCATGAAAAATATCAGCCACTATATACTGCTGTTTTTCTTTTGGAAACTCAGGATAATTCAATTCTTTTTCTTTTAAACTTCCTATTATAATAATGCGCTTTCGTGACTGTAAAACACCATAATCTTTGGAATTTAATATTTGATAATCTACGTTATAACCAAGTTTATCGTAATATATTTTTAAATCATTAAAATATCTTCCATTATTTGCACTCACAATACCCGGAACATTTTCAAAAACAAACATCGTTGGTTTATATTTTTCAAGAATTTTGCCATATAATTGGTAAAGTTTTACTCGTCCATCGTTGTTCCAATCAATCGCATGCCGTCCAATTAATGAATAAGCTTGGCATGGCGGACCACCTATAAGTAAATCCACATTTTTTGAGTTTTGTAGTTTAAGATTTGTATCAATTTGTTTATAAATTTGTTGTAAGGTTGTATCTTCAATTTTTAGATTTAAAATTGAACATAACAAATTTTGGGGGATTTTTTCATACAATTCAGAGCGAGAAATTTCACCTCTTAAATAACTAATATAATGATCTAAGCGATTATTATTTTGTAAATAGTGATAAGCTAATCTTGTTTTTAACGTATAGCATGCATCTGTATTCATTTCAACATGAATAATTGGTTTAAAACCATTACGGATAAAACCTTCTGAAAGCCCTCCTGCTCCGGCAAAAAGATCAATATAATTTAACATTTGTTTTTTTTTAATTTTTGTATTTGATATCATTTTTTATAATAATGATTCCTAATTAAATTTTTTCATTATATTAGTAATAAAGTTTGAAATCTATTTAATTGACAACTAAATTAAGTTTTATTTATATTTTAAGTAACTTCTTTGAAGAGGTTGAATAAACCTCCTTTACATATTTTTAAAATATCTGCTACAACTTATATAACACTTTTGATTATTTATATTTCATAAATTAATTTTCATAATTAATCCTCAATTTGGATTAGCTTATTTTTCAGTAATCATGACCTTGTTTATATTGTGCTAATACATAAAGTAATAATAAAGGTTTATGTGGAGCTCGTTGATCGCCTTTTTTCCAAATAGTGATTTTGGTAATTTGTTGTTGTAATTGTTTAATATCCATTAGCACTCAAAATAAAGGTAATAATTTGGAAAATATTACAAATATCGTATTGTTTTTGTGATCTACCTCACAAAATTCCAAGTTAGTATGTAAAAATGAATCAATATTTGCTAGTTAGATCTAAAAAATTATTTTTAACCCTCACAAACCCCAACCAATTTATGAATATGCGTAAATCGCATAATGGTATGTAAAATTGATATTTCCTTATTTGTCGTTAATCGTTTTTAATTAAGCTTAATTAAAACTAGATAGGTAAGGAAACATTATGGCTTTGATCCCTCCTCACGCCAGTGACCAGTTACAACCACTTCTTGTTAAAGACGATGATCGATTGGCATTACAGCATTATGCAAAAAATCTTCCCGCAATTACGCTATCAAGTCGTGAAGCTGGAGATTTAGTGATGTTAGGAATTGGCGGTTTTACGCCACTGTATGGTTTTATGCGGGAAGAAGATTGGCGCAGTGTTTGCGATAATATGCATTTAGCAAATGGTGTTTTTTGGCCAATTCCTATCACAGTATCCGTAACCGATGCTCAAGCTGATACCTTAAAATTGGGTGATGATATTGCACTCAAAACACCCGATGGGCAGATAATTGGTATTTTAAATGTTGATAGTATTTATCGACCAGATAAGCAATTTGAAGCGATACAGGTGTTTACAACAACCGATCAAAATCATCCTGGCGTTGCAATGCTTATGGCTCAGCCACCTGTTAATTTAGGTGGTAAAGTGCGTGTTTTCCATGATAATGGTTTTAAAATGCAATTTGGTCAATATGCATTAACACCACAAGAGACACGAGAACGTTTTAATCAATTAGGTTGGCAGAAAATCGCCGCCTTTCAAACGCGTAACCCTATGCATCGTTCACATGAATATTTAGTCAAAACAGTATTAGAGCTTTTTGATGGGGTACTTATCCACTCTCTATTTGGCAATTTAAAAGCAGGTGATGTACCGGCAAATATTCGTTTGAAAGCAATTAATACCCTAATTTATAACTACTTTGTGCCTGATTCTGTTGTTCATTCTGGGTATCCTTTAGATATGCGTTACGCTGGACCCAAAGAGGCGTTACTACATGCTCTTTTTAGGCAAAACTATGGCTGTAGTCATCTTATTGTCGGTCGTGATCATGCTGGTGTCGGTAATTATTATTCGCCGTTTGCTGCACAAGAGATTTTTACCCAATTACGGGATGAAGATTTACTTATTAAACCCATCAAAATTGACTGGACATTCTATTGCCATAAATGTGCAGGTATGGCATCAAGCAAAACTTGCCCACATGACAGTAGTGAGCGCGTTCTTATTTCAGGTACTGAGGTAAGACGGCGTTTGCAAACAAAAGAGCCCATACCTGAAACATTTAGTCGCCCAGAAGTCGTTGCTGAATTATACCAATGGGCAAACCAGTAATATGCAAAATAGATAATTACTCATCGATAAGTTGATAAAGAGGAAAGCCATGCTAGATTTAACCAAAGTTAACCAGAAATTACAAAATCAGTCGCCGTTAACCATTATTGAGTGGGCGTTAAAGAAGCAACAAGATATTCCTGTCAAAAGTATTATTAGTACCCATTTTGGACCATATGAAGCGGTGTTACTTCATCTTGTTACCCAAGTTGACCCAAATATTCAGGTTGTTTGGGTTGATAATGGTTATGCCACAAATTCCACCTACCGTGTTGCCAATAAAATTACAAAGCAACTTAATCTAAATCTACATATTTTTGTACCACAACGAACGACAGCTTATTTAGATGTGCGATACGGTGGATTACCTGAATTAGATACCCCAGAACATACCGAGTTTACCCAAATTGTCAAAATTGAGCCGTTTAATCGTGCTTTAGCCACACTCAAACCAACGCTATGGTTTACTGCGCTACGTCGTGAACAATCTGCGTTAAGACAGGAGTTAAATATTGTGACAAAAGCGGGAGATAATTTATTTAAGATTGCCCCTCTCCTCGACTGGACAAGTCAAGATATGCAGAACTATATCGAAAAACTTAATTTACCTAATGAGATGGATTATGTCGATCCAACTAAAGGACCGCAAGGTAGAGAGTGTGGCTTACATAAAATAACCTTTTGATTTTAGAAATAGATACACATTGGACTTTGCTGATAATCGTTGAGTAAAACAATATTATTAGGATTTAACAGAACATTTTAAGGTTGCTAGGTACTGGCAATTTACCGATAGCGCAAAAGCTATCAAATAAGGGAATCACATGAGCACACAACATTTTCCTTTTAATTGTGATGAATTAAAAAAAATTATTGAAAAGTCCAGTGATAAACAGCTCGCTTGGTTGTCTGGATATTTATGGGGACTTGCAGAAAAAAATTCAAATGAACAAGCGTTACCGAATATCACAACTACCACCGACGTAACGCAAGCTGTGCAAGCGAAAAAAGTTACGATTTTATCAGCATCACAAACAGGTAATGCTCGTCGAGTAGCAAATGAGTTAACTCAAGATATTGAGCGTTTAGGTATTGAAGTAACTCATCTGCCTGCTGGCGAATACAAAGCCAAAAAATTGAGTCAGGAAGAAATTTTAATCTTAATTACCTCAACACAAGGTGAGGGTGAACCACCAGAAGAAGCATTACCACTCTATAAATACCTTTTTGCTGCCAAAGCCCCTAAATTGGCAAATCTACAATTTGCGGTAATGGGTTTAGGTGACTCTTCTTATCCAAAATTCTGTCAAGCTGCTAAAGATTTTGATCAACGATTAGCTGAATTAGATGCTCAGCGTATGTTATTACGCGTTGATGCTGATACGGATTTTCAAACTGTAACTACCAATTGGCGACAGGCAGTAATTGATAAACTTAGCAGTCTACAACAATCGACTTCAATATCATCAAAAGAAAATAATACTTCAAGCAGTGTCGTTGTTAACAGTAGCCTTTATCACCGCAATAATCCCTTTATTGCACCCGTTAATGTGAATCAAAAAATTACTTCTCGCGATTCGGATCGCGATATCCGTCATATTGAATTCGACCTTACCGGTTCTGATATTAGCTATCAACCGGGCGATGCGTTAGGGGTCTGGTATCAAAATAGCGATGAGCTTGTCGATGAAATTCTTAATATTACCCAGCTTACCGGTGAAGAACTGGTCGAACACAATGGTCAACAAATTACTTTAAAAACAGCTCTGATTGAGCATGTTGAATTGACTCAAAATACACCTGTCATTATTGAAAAATATGCCCAAGCGATTCAAAATCCTGAACTGCTTACCTTAAGCAAAGACAGAGAAGCTTTGATAGAAATGAGTCAAACATTACCACTGGTTGATATGCTTAATCGTTATCGAGGCAACCTTACCGCACAAACATTAGTTGGATTGCTTCGACCTCTTACACCTCGTTTTTACTCCATTGCATCAGCACAAGATGAAGTTGGAGACGAAGTTCATCTTACCGTAAATGTGGTGCGTTATCAGATCGAAAATAAAACCCGTACTGGCGGTGCATCAAACTTTTTAGCCAATCAAATTGCTGACCAAGATCAGGTCAAAATTTTTGTTGAACATAATGATAACTTTAGATTACCTAATGATACCAATACGCCAATCATCATGATTGCTGCCGGTACTGGCATTGCACCATTTAGAGCTTTTTTACAACAACGTAGTGCTCAATGTGCTACGGGTAAAAATTGGTTATTTTTTGGCAATCCGCATTTTATTTCTGATTTTCTGTATCAAGTGGAGTGGCAAAATTATGTTAAAGAAGGTCTGTTAACGAATATCGATCTTGCGTGGTCGCGAGATCAAGCCGAGAAAATATACGTACAAGATAAATTAATTGCTCAAGGCAGTGAAATCTGGCAATGGTTGCAACAAGGTGCCTATATCTATGTTTGTGGGGATGCGAAGCGCATGGCAAAAGCAGTTGATTTAGCACTACAACAAATTCTGATGACTCAAGCTCAATACAATCAAGAGCAAGCCATCAACTATCTGGATGAATTAAGAAGTCAAAAACGCTATCAACGAGATGTTTATTAACACATAACCGACATAACAACTAATTTTAATTTATTGAGTGATGTAATATGAGCAATGATAAACCTAAAACAGTTACCCTAACTCAAGTGGTAAATTTAACACCACCGCAAAATGATGTCTCAGATCTACCATTATCGGATTCTGAACGATTTAAACGAGAAAGTAATTATTTACGTGGCACCATCGTTGACGATTTGAATAATGGTTTAACAGGTGGCTTTAATAGTGATAATTCTCAGCTCATCCGCTTACATGGCATGTATCAACAAGATGACAGAGATATTCGTAAAGAACGCCTAGAACAAAAACTTGAGCCACTAATCAACATGATGCTACGTTGCCGCCTACCGGGAGGGATTATCACTCCCAAACAGTGGTTAACGATTGATAAATTTGCCACCGAGGCAACAAAGTATGGCAGTATTCGGCTGACTACAAGGCAAACATTTCAGTTTCATGGCCTGTTTAAACGCAATCTTAAATCAGCTCATCAACTATTACACAATATAGGACTTGATTCGATTGCCACCGCTGGCGATGTCAATCGTAATGTCTTATGTACTTCAAATCCAATAGAATCAAAAGTTCATCAACAAGCTTACTACTGGGCAAGCAAAATTTCAGAACATCTTTTACCAAAAACCCATGCTTATATTGAAATCTGGTTAGATGGTGAAAAACTACCCACACCCGACAGCGAACCCATTTTAAGTTCAACTTATTTACCGCGTAAATTTAAAACCACGGTGGTTATCCCGCCTATTAATGATGTTGATGTTCATGCCAATGATCTTAGTTTTGTCGCTATCGCCGAAAAAGGTGAATTGATAGGTTTTAATGTGTTAGTTGGCGGTGGTTTGGCAATGACTCATGGAGATAAAACAACCTATCCTCGTAAAGCGGATGATTTTGGTTTTATTCCAGTAGAAAAAGTACTGACTTTTGCAGAAGCCGTTGTTACCACACAGCGCGATTGGGGCAACCGTCATAATCGCAAAAATGCCAAAACCAAATATACACTTGAACGTGTCGGTGTGGAAAACTTTAAAAAAGAGGTAGAGCTACGCGCAGGTAGTGCTTTTTTGACCAGTAAACCTTATAAATTCACGCAAAGAGGTGATCAATTTGGTTGGTATAAAGGTATTGATGATAACTGGCATTTAACGCTGTTTATTGAAAATGGACGATTACTTGATTATCCAAACAAACCATTAAAAACGGGTGTTGCTGAGATCGCTAAAATTCATCAAGGTGACTTACGCATTACTGCTAATCAAAATCTAATTATTGCTAATATTCCGGAACAACAAAAAGAAGCCATTGAAAAAATTGCCAGAGAGTATGGGCTGCTTGACGATACGGTCACATTACAACGTAAGTATTCCATGGCATGTGTTTCTTACCCAACTTGTCCTCTTGCTATGGCCGAAGCCGAACGATTTTTACCGACGTTTGTCACTCAAATTGAGCAGATGTTAACTCAGCATCACTTATCTGAAGATTATATTATTTTACGAGTGACAGGTTGTCCTAATGGCTGTGCAAGAGCGATGTTGGCCGAAGTAGGCATGGTTGGTAAGGCGCCCGGTCGCTATAATTTATATCTTGGTGGTAATCGAGAAGGGACACGAATTCCACGTTTATATAAAGAAAACGTAAGTGTTGATGAAATTTTATTAGCGCTAGAACCATTAATTGAAGCTTGGTCAATTCATCGCAATAAAGATGAAGGTTTTGGCGATTTTGTTATCCGTCATGAAATTGTCAAACCAGTAGTAAACTCAGCGATTGATTTTTATCAGGTCGTTAATTAAAGATCATATACAGGTTTGTAGAACCTTATGACGTGCTTATTTGCTGATAAAAAACATATATAGCAATAAGGCATATGGTTATTACTTAATCATATTTGTCTTTTTTATATGTTCTTTTATACTTAAGTGAGTTATTAAACTATCTAATTTTATTAATAAAATTAACAATAAACATAATTTATAAATTAGATAACCTGCCTATAACCAGTTCGATAACAGTGTTTATGCTGGGTGGCGATCCGTTTTTTTAAATAATTCACTTTTTAGTACATGTTATTAATTATATACAGCAAATTATTTTAAATTAATGCAATACAATTATATCGATGGGAATAAAGTAATTTTTTCTTGGAAGATCGCTATCATGAACATACAACAATTAAGAATTATTCGAGAAGCAGCGCGTTGTAATTATAATTTAACCGAAGTAGCAAATACTTTATACACCTCCCAATCTGGAGTAAGTCGACATATTAAAGAGTTAGAAGAAGAACTCAATATTGATCTTTTTATCCGCCAAGGAAAACGCCTAATTAACATGACTGAACCAGGATTAGAACTGGTCGTGATTGCAGAACGTATTTTAAATGAAATTAATAACATACACCGTTTATCAACCATTTTTTCAAATAAAGATGAAGGATCTTTAGTAATAGCAACAACCCACTCACAGGCTCGTTATATTCTCCCTAACATTATAAAATCATTTAGAGTACTTTTTCCGAAAGTCCATATTATTATCAATCAAGGCTCATCAAGTGAGATTATTGCCCAGCTTCTTTCAGGCGAGGCTGATATAGGTATTGATAATGAAAGAGTTGATAATAGCTCTCTTGCTACCTACCCTTTTTATCGTTGGCATTACTCGATTGTGACACCGAAAGATCATCCTTTAACCAAAGCCGACAAAGTAACATTAGATATGTTGCAACCCTTACCCATAATTACTTATCGACAAGGGATCTTTCCTCGCAAAAGCATCGATAAAGCATTTTCAGCGATAGGATTGGCACCTAATATATCATTGAACGTCCAAGAACCTGATGTTATAAAAACTTACGTTGAATTAGGTTTAGGAATTGGTATTTTAGGCAATAAAATGTATAACCCTGAATATGATGTAAACTTGGTTCAACTAGATGCAAAACATCTGTTTGAGTCACATGTTACTTGGCTTGGCTTAAAGCGTCATAAATTACAACGTAATTATATTTGGCGTTTTATTCAATTATGTAATCAAGAGCTCTCATTGGAAGATATTAAAAATCATGCCTTGTTTGATCAAACTCATTCCAAAGTGCCTGATTATCAGATTTAATTGATATTAATAAAACGATACGTATTAAATCATAAACTCAAACAGCTCATCTTGAACAAAGATATTTACAAGTATCGGTTGCCAATAGATATTGTCGCCCAATTCAACTTGCTGTTGTTCATATTGACGATAACTTACCGAGACATCAATATGCTTGGGTTGTCCTACTACTGCAATTTCTAAAAAAACCGTTGGCCCAGCGGTATGGATACGTACTACTTGCCCTTGGATATCATTCTTTCTGGCCGTTTTAGTAATACTGATTTCATGAGGTCGAACATAAGCGATAGCCGACTGATCAGCCCATTTACCTTGCTCTTGCATATCTTTTCGGAAATTACCAATAATTAAGGTATTATTTTCAATGTAACCATGTAATAGATTGACGTCCCCTAAAAAGTGCGCAACAAATGCTGTTTTGGGTTGTTTATAAACTTCCGCTGGCGTGCCTATTTGTTCTATTTGACCTTGGTTCATTAAAATTATTTTATCAGCAACTTCTAACGCCTCTTCTTGATCATGCGTAACAAAGATACTAGTAACATTGAGTTCATGATGAAAATCACGCAACCAGCGTCTTAAATCTTTACGAACTTTAGCATCTAAGGCGCTAAAAGGTTCATCAAGCAACAAAACATTAGGTTTTGATGCCAACGCTCGTGCTAAAGCAACTCGCTGTCGTTGTCCTCCAGATAGTTGGTCAGGATAACGTTGAGCAAAATTTTCTAGCTGAACTAATCCAAGTAACTGATTAACCCGCTCATCAATCGCGGTTTTGCTCAGTCGTATTGCTCTTGGTTTCATTTTTAATCCAAATGCCACATTTTCTGCTACATTCATATGGCGAAAAAGTGCATAATTTTGAAACACAAATCCAATATCTCGCTGTTTAGCGCTCAGCTGTGTTACATCAGTATCGGCAAAATAGATTTTACCTGAGCTGGCTGTTTCTAAACCCGCTATAATGCGTAGTAATGTGGTTTTACCACAACCTGAAGGACCTAAGAGTGCAACTAATTCACCTTGTTTTATACTAAAGTTAATATTTTTTAAGGCATCGAAGTTTTTAAAACTTTTATTAATATTCTGTAGTGTAATACCCATAGCTACCCCTTAGTGACCTATATAAAGTTCATTAACTAAGCGTCGTTCAATCCATTGACGAATCAATAGTAATGTAAGCGACATAATTAACAGCAAAATCGCAACACTAAATGCGGCAACAATATTGTATTCATTGTATAAAATCTCTACATGTAAGGGTAACGTATTGGTGTAACCACGAATATGTCCAGAAACAACGGATACCGCGCCAAACTCACCGAGTGAGCGAGCAGTGCAAAGAACAACGCCATGCATCAATGCCCATTTGATATTTGGTAATGTGATATGGAAAAAAATTTGCCAACCATTTGCGCCAAGAACACTGGCGGCCTCTTCTTCATGGGTTCCTTGCGCCATCATTATTGGAATCAATTCTCTTGCGACGAAAGGAACTGAAACAAAAATGGTTGCTAAGATAATACCGGGAATGGCATAGATTATTTGGATATTCCATGCCTGTAAAAAAGGATATAATGCACTTTGTGCACCAAATAGCAGTACATAGATTAAACCCGCAACAATGGGAGAGATAGAGAACGGTAAATCAATTAAGGTCATTAATATCTGTTTACCTTTAAATTGATATTTAGTGATAACCCAAGCAGCACACACACCGAATATGACATTTAAAGGCACCGCCACACCAACAGCAATAAGTGTCAATTTAAAAGCCGCTAAGGTATCTGATTCTGTGATCACCTGCCAAAAAGCCGTTATCCCATTGGCAAGACCTTGTGCCAATACTACCAAGAGCGGTAAAAATAACAAAATTAAAAACAATAATATCGCTAGTAGTATTAAGAATAACTGTACACTGGTCAGTGCTTGTTTTTTATCGGTTATTGGGGTTATTGGGTTTGTTGGCAATATCGGCATAAATTTACCTATAGTCAGTTATTTTTATTAATATTACGGTTGAGTCTTCGCTGTAATGTGTTCATTAAAAATAATAGTATAAAAGCGATCAATAACATGGTTATGCCTATGGCTGCAGCGGCATCATAAGCATATTGATCAAGCTTCGAGACAATCAATAATGGTAAGATTTCGGTTTTAAATGGAATATTTCCAGCAATAAAAACGACTGAACCATACTCACCAATAGCACGAGCAAAAGCGAGCGTAAATCCAGTTAACCAAGCAGGTAAAATAGCGGGTAGAATAATATGCATAAAAATTTGCCGAGGTGATGCGCCAAGCAGACTGGCTGCCTCTTCCTGTTCGCGTGGCAAGTCTGCCATTACAGGTTGTAAAGTGCGGACAACAAACGGCAGCGTGACAAATAGTAGTGCTAAGGTAATACCAATTGGCGTATAAGCAATTTTAAAACTAAACCAGTAGCCAATAGGACCGTTTTGAGCATAAATTGCAGTTAAAGCGATACCCGCTACTGCAGTTGGCAAAGCAAATGGGATATCGATACAGATATCCATTATTTTGCGTCCTGGAAAACGATAACGCACCAGCACCCAAGCTAACAATAAACCAATAAAACTGTTTAAACCCGCACTTATCAATGCGGTACTTAATGAAAGCATTAGCGCTAATAAAAATTGTTTACTGATTAATAACTTTTCCCATTCATGAAAAGATAATTTAGTTGAATAGATAAACAAGCCTAATAGCGGAATAAGAACAATCAAACTAAGAAAGGTTAAAGTATAACCTAACGTTAAGTTAAATCCGGGTATATTGCGTTGTTGTTTAAAGCTTGCCACTTTCATAACTTATACCTTTAGAATTTGCACCTTTATAAGGTAGGGTTAAGTAATAGCAACACATAACCATAATAAGCAATGTTTAGTTTATCTCAGCATAAATTGCATCAAAGATTGCACCATCACTAAAAAAGGCTTTTTGTACTTTCTGCCAACCACCAAAGAAATCATTAACGGTTACTAATTTAATTTCAGGAAACTGCTTAGCATACTGTTTAAGGATTTCAGGATTTACCGGTCGATAAAAATGCTGAGCAATAATATGTTGTGCAGGTTCACTATATAAGTACTCTAAATAGGCTTGCGCTTGCTTACGTGTGCCTTTGCTATCTACGACTTTATCCACTAAGGCGACGGTTGGCTCAGCTAAAATCGATAATGACGGCATGATGATTTCTAACTGATCGCCACCTTGTTCTTTTAACGCTAAATAAGCTTCATTTTCCCAAGCAATCAATACATCACCTAAACCTCGCTGTACAAAACTTATGGTTGCCCCTCTAGCGCCAGTGTCTAATACAGGTACATGTTGATATAATTTAGTTACAAATGTTCGAGCTTGTTCATCATCACCGTAAGTACTACGAGCATAAGCCCAAGCAGCTAAAAAATTCCAACGCGCCCCGCCTGACGTTTTGGGATTGGGTGTTATTACTTCAATATCATCTTTAATTAAATCACTCCAATCATGAATCTGTTTTGGGTTATCTTTGCGGACTAGAAATACAATCGTTGAATTATAGGGAGCACTATTATTTGGCAATCGACTTTGCCATTCAGGTGATATATTAGTCTGATAACGATTTAACGCATCAATATCACTCGCTAAAGCAAGTGTCACAACATCCGCTTGCAAACCATCAATCACTGAACGCGCTTGCTTACCAGAGCCTCCGTGCGAATTTTTTATAGTCAGCGTTTCACCTGTCTGTTGTTGCCAATACTCAATAAAGGTCTGATTATAGGTTTTATAAAACTCACGAGTTGGATCATAAGAGACATTAAGCAATTCAACACCATAGGCATGCCGCATAAAAGTACATATTGCGAATAAAATTAAGCTAATGCTTAACCAATATTGTTTCCAAACGATAGGTAATTTTTTCACTTGATACCTCATACTATTAAAGACATTAGCTTTTTTGATCGGAATACCGAGATTAGACCAAATTATCGAAAGATGCGAAAACGATTATTTTGCATTAGGTTATAACAAAAATAGATATACTAAGTGGAAGGATTAAAATTTAGGGTTGGATCTTATTCAATATTGTTTAAAGTGAATAATAATGTGTTGAATATATGGATTTTATGGGTGAGAGGTTTATTTGATGTTAACCAACAATTAAAAACATTTTTTATTTTAACAAAATTATAGTAATCCAGAACGTATTTCTGACTATGTTATTTTTTTGATTTTCGTATTATGAGTTTTATGAGTTTATAAATACCAATACCAATACAAACAGCAAACAAGCATTTAAAACCTAAAAGAACCTCTTGGTAGTCTTCATATGTATAATCAAGATATTTTAACTCCAAAAATTCCTTCAAATCTTTCACTAAAGAAGAATTATGGAAATCTACATAATTTTGTAATAAATATAAGTTATTTTCTAACTTCAATTCTATAACTAAATCAATACAGTCTTTATCACAAAGATTAGACTTTAACAAAGTTTTGATATGCTCACCTGCTTTATCAAACATTCTTTTATTTTTATAAAAAATTGCTAGTGAAATATGTTTAACCTGATTAGTTACATCTGTTTTTAAACTATTTTCAATATCTCTTACGATATCATCATTAATTCTATTTTCTTGTACAAGTAAATCAATATATGCATCTTCTATTATTACATTTTCAGGATTTTTTAAATAACTATCTTCAATGAGATTTGAATAATCAACTTTAGAATTACCCAATAAATCTAAGGAATTAATTTTAGGAACATCTAATACCAAAATTTTATATAAGTTAAACGCATCAACTTCATTGTAAAACCTATAATATGGTATTCTATTATTTTTCTCATAAAAAGAAGATGCAAAATCTACATTAAGTTCATTTGTATCTAGATTACTAACCCCTTTGCTTGTGAAATCTATTTTTTCTCCCTTATTATTATTGTCGGTAGTTTCCCATAAAACAACTTTATGATTTTTACTTTTTGCAGCCCAAAAAGCATGATAAGGTGAATAGATAATATAAGCATCGATACCAACCAGTCTTGCAGCATCAACTAGTAAATAAGTATTCAAGTCACAATCGGAGCGTTGATTGGCATAATTATTTGAGACTTCTACTGAAGGTTGATAAGAAAAATATTGGCCTAATTTTTGGTTGGCGCAAGAAATATAATTGGTAATGTCGGAAATTGTTTGTTCTTGATTAAACTTGCAATCTTTAACAACTTGATTAAAAAAATAATTTGTATTACTAAATGCTTTATTTGCTATTTCTTCTGACGTAATTTTATTATCTAAATCATATTGAATCATCTTATGAGTCAAAAATGAGAAATTTGAATCTATTGAATTATTATCAATTTTACTAATGTTGATTCGATTAAAAAGATATCCATAATAACTAGATGGAAAAAGTAATAAGAAAAATAATAAAGGTAAAATTAAAGCTATTGAAAAATATATAATAATTTTTTTTTATTTACTAAATTAATCACAATAAATTTACTCCATATAGAAATTAAATATATTTTACAATTTATCAGTTCTTTTTTTAATCATTTTATCTATTTTTAACTAAAAATGATAACATGATGATTTTAAAAGATACTTATTTTAATAAACAAAACAATATTTAAAGCATTTATATTCAACTATAAAATAGTACAAGAGTTTACACTTTAGAATTATTTTTTAACTGAAACTTATCTCAATTAAGATAAATTAAATCATTATTATCATCAAGTTTTATAAATTGTGTTCTTAGTACATGGTTAAATACTGCATTAGCTCCAATTAATTTTTCTTGAACAATTTCAGGAAAATGCTGAATTAAGATTTGTAATGCTAACTGATCGATTATTGTAGGATTCATCTATCTTGGTCACACGGTATTTTGTATATTTTCTGACGAATAACATTATGTACAGATAGGTTTCCACCAAATATAATATGTTGCTCATCTAAACCAGTGAGCTCATAGGTTAAAGTATCGAGTACTTTATTGTTCACAATAATTCTATACTCTTTAGGTGTATTAAAAACCGCAAAAAAGGACTAATAATTAACGAGTTGATTATTTGCATACCTACAAAAAGCTCGTCATTATGGAGTAATGTTAATAAGTTGATTTCCCCCCTTAAGTTAATAGTAATTTGAATGTATTTAGCCAAATTTTTAGGATACGGTTTATACCCCAATTTAAATTCTGCCATCATTTAATCTTACTCAAATGTCAATGTAATCGTCTAATTCAATAGTAAATGGTGTTTCGCTGCCATTTTGCTCTTCAATAAAGCCTAGCACACTTATTTTTGTATCGATATTGTCATCAGATAGATACATAGTTATTGAGTAAATGGTTAACGAAATTTGGCCAACTATTCTTAACTGGTGGATATTGATAGTATGTAATTTTATTTGCTGTTCTACTAAATACATCATTATTCTCATTCTTTAAATGGTTCCAACTATAATGAATAATATTAAAACATTCCAATGAGATAATGGTAATTTTTCGAACCAAAGTGGTTTTGTTCGCGTGAAGATTAATTTAACCACACCATAGCCTAACTGTTGACGAAGTTGCACAACCATACTCAGTGCAACAAAAGGACGTTTTGAGGAAAAAATATTAAGGTGCGATGTGATTTGATCCATTAATTTTTGTCGATTTAAAATCATTTCTTCCTTAGCATAAACCATCATTTCCATTGATAATCGACATTTGTAAATGGTCACAAAGTCAGTATCGTCCCAAAAACAATGAATTTATGAACAGCTAAGTTAGTAGAATCCATAAATTATCTTTAAGTAAATTGTTGTATCGTTTCAAGAGGCTGACTGAGTAGTTATATAATAAAATCCATAATGTTTTTATTTCATTATGGATTTTTAATAATGTAAGGATATAGCAATCGATCATTTTGATGTTAACTGATCGGCATTATTTTTAAAGTCACGTGTTTAACTTCATCAACAATATTATTAATTGACCCCCGTATAACAGTAAAAGGTTTCATTTAGTATTATACGGTAAGTCATATTCACCTCTATTTGAATTTGATTAACATGTCACTAGAGCCAGTTTCGAAATAATCATTTAAAACATTTTTGAGTAAATAAGGCGCTCTAGGAATAGCATCAACCGTATCTCCAGCAATATGGGTGGTTAAAGTGATGTTATCTAAATCCAATAAAGGATCATTTTCTTCAATAGGTTCAACCCAGCTCACATCAAGCGCGGCACCAGCTATTCTTTTATTTTTTAATGCATCAATTAAGTCATTTTTATTTAAAACCCCTGCTCTAGCTGTATTAATAATATAGCTATTAGGTTTCATATTATTTATGACATCTTTATTTATCATATTTTCGGTTTCAGGTGTTAATCGCATATGAAGAGAAAGAATATCAGATTGTTTTATGACTTCATCAAAATCTAGAAAATCGATAACTAATCCTTCTGCGGTTATTTTGGATTTATCAATAAATGGATCATAGGCGATAACTTTAACGCCTAGGGCATTTAGTCGTTTAGCAACAAGCTTACCTATATAACCAAGACCAATTAATCCAACAGTGTGATTGGCTAATACCGTTTTATATTCATCATTAGAAAAACTTTTACGCCAATTGCCTTTTTTTATTTCATAATGCGCGCGTGCTATATTGCGCGTCTCGGTAAACATCAAACCTAATGTAAAATCAGCAACTGGCTCAGCATTACGAATTACATGTATTAATTTGATATTTTTTTCTTTCATGGTATCTAGTGCAATATGCTCTAGACCACCTCGACAAGTACCAATTAACTTTAATTTAGTCGCTACTTCTAGCATTTTTTTTGAAATTGGGGCTATATGAACAAGTACATAATCAGCATCCTTCATTTCCTCAATAATGCCATCAGGAATAGCTACTTTTTCTGGGCCATTTTTTTCTATTTCTAATATTTTTTCTTGAAATTGTTCTTTTTTCAGATCAGAAAACCATTCAAAGGTTTTAATTTCAAGGTCACCTGTTTTTTCAGGAAAATTAATATCTTTAGCTGCATCAATTAGTGTTTTACTACTTACTAAAGTATCGCCTATTACAATTAATTTCATTTTTCTATCCTTAACTTATTGTTCTTTAACGTAATTATCACCTAGTGCTTGTCTTTCTAAATAATCATGAATTGCATCTCTTTTTAAGCGCACAAACAGATAGAAAACAATATAAACAATAACACTCAAAGCTATGTATAACGGGTTTTGTGTTAAAAAGATTAAGAAAAGTCCACCCATTATGTGATTAGTCATTACTGCAAAGCTACAGACTAACATTGCTCCAGCTGGTAGAATAAAACCAATATCTCGTGCAACATCAGTAAAAATAGGCGCTACTGCTGTAATAACATATAATCCACCTACACACCAAATAGTTCCTGTAATCAATGATTTAAATATATTGCCGCCAGAAATAGCGATGATTAATTCAATCATATATGGAATGGCGATAAGATCGACCATAGGTAATGTTTCATTGCCAGGTAAAATAATTGCTAAAATAAAAACAATTGGGATAAGTAACATGCCAGTTAATAATGTTGCTGATTCACCATAACCAGCTGCATCATTGATAGCTAAATACCACTCCCGGTTTTTCCCGCTATTTTTTGCTGTTTTTCTTGATGCATCAGTAATAGTTGTAAATGCAGAAGCAAATACACCGGCTATTTTAGGGAAAACACACATCACTGTTGCTGTTGCAATACCAACTTTTGTGATTTCACCCCACGCTTCGAGTTCATTTAAACGGGAATAATTGCCAGCAAGACCAATTAAACAACCTAAGATTAACCCTAATGAGATAGGTTCACCCATAAATCCTAGCTTTTCTTGAAGTGTTTGTGGATTCCATTTTACTTTATTCGCTCCTAATTTATTTAAAATCCAATCAACAACAATGGCTAGCGGTACTGAACATATGTGGTGTGGAGCGGTCATGGTACAGCCAGGGTAACCATAATAATTTGACCATCTTTTGGCTACAATTTCGGAACAAACAAGGGAGTAAAGATTAGATAAAATCATTAATCCAAGAGAAAGTATCAAATTACCTGTTACAATATAAAGCATCGATCCCCAAAGCATAAATGAGTAATTATTCCACATATCTGATGGCATAAAAATATTGGTAAATCGACTTATAAATAATAGTACTTGAAAGACTAAACCAAATCCTAAAAAGATCATCCCTACTTCTGTTGAGTAGGCTACAACACTTGTTGCCTGCCACCCAGTATCTAAAACACGCAAAGATATTCCAGATGTTTCAACCATTCTATTTATAACGGGAGTAACAATAGGAGTATATGCACCTATTAGCATGCCAAAACCTGTTAAACCAATACCAGCATTAAGACCAGCTTGAAATGCTTTTTTAGGTTTAACTTTCATTATCAAAGCGATTATATAGATAATGAAAGGGACAACAATTGCGGCTCCAAATGAGCTCATAATATTTGAAAGTAACTCTAGCATTAGTTGATTCCTTTCTTAAGTAACGCCATAAAGCGGAAAAATGTTAATTAAGTAACAGAAAAACCTTTCCAACCAATTGAAAAGGCTAATCTAGGTAGTTAAATTTTCAATTCTTCTACTTTACGTAATAATTCTTCGATAAATCCTTCTTCATCCATTCCTGTTAGTAAACCAACAGCATTGATCGTCGGAATATCATATTTGGCTTTTAATGGGCTTGTATGCACAATGATATCCCATTTACCATTACTAAGTTGTCCGTCAACGCCACCGGGATTAACTTCGACTGTTTTGGCTTTATAGCCGTTAACCTCTAAAATATCTCTTACTTTTTCTGCAACCATAGAACTTGTTACTGTCCCAGAACCACAAACGGAAATAACATTAATATTTTTCATAACATACCTCACATGCCTCTTATGTTTCTTATAAAATCCCGTCTCTTAATGTCAAGTTAAATACTTTGGCGAGATCTTTTAATTCTTCGGTGGTTATCGATTGTTTTATTCCGGTCGTTACCGATGCCGCTTTTAAATATATTTCCGCGGCTTTATCAACGGTTTCAACTAATCCAAAAGCATCATCTATATTTGATCCTGCACCCATGATTCCATGGTGAGCCCAAATTACGATTCGGCAATATTCCATTTTTTTGGCTGATTCTAAACCGAGATCAATCGTTCCTGCCGGCATCCAAGGAACAATTCCTACTCCATCAGGGAAGACTATGGCGCACTCAGTTATCTGTTGCCACAGAGTTTTTGTGAATGATTTCTCATCTAAATCATGAATAAATGTCATAGCAATCGTTGATGTCGCATGAGTATGAAATATAACTCGATGTTCAGGATCTTGAGATAAACGGACAGCATGGCACTTTAAATGTGATGCTAATTCACTTGTAGGGTTTCCACCATTAACTAATCCCCAAAGTTTTTGATATTTTTTACCATCACTAGATATTCGAATAATAACTAAGTTGTCGGCAGGATTTTTAATTACATTACGGAAATATTTGCCAGAACCTGAGACTAAAAATATTTTATTTTTTAATTCAGGAAGAGGAATAGGCATTTCCGTTTCAGATTTAATATCATTAACATTAAGATAAGGGGTTACTTCTTCTTCTTTAAGTAGATAGCTAATATTTCCTCCATTTCTTTCCGCCCAACCTTTTGCCCAAAGTTTATCTGTAATGTCACACATCTCTTGAATGAATGGCGCATTTTCAATATTGTATATAATCATCGTTGTTCACCCTGTTATTTAAAATTAATAAAAAAATCATAAATATCTTTTTCATTATTTAGAGAAATTAAAGTTTTTACTTTATTTTCATTACTAAATAACGAAATTAGTTGTTGTAAAATAGTGAGTTGTGTTTCGGCATGAGTTACACCAAGAGAAAATATCCAGTTAACATCAATTTTCTCGTCCTCCGTTCCCATGGCACCAAAAGACAATGGTTTTTCAATTTTGGTAATAAAAATGAAAGGCTTTTTTATATGTACGGGATCGGTATGAGGAATTGCTATATTTAATAAAGGAGTAGCTAGTCCGGTTGGATATATTTTTTCTCTTTGAATTACATTATTTAAGTAACTTTTTTCAACATAACCATGCTTTAACATAATTGAACTTATATTGCTAAATAACTCTCTTTGATTAAGATAAGAATCATTTAACTGAATAAATGCTGGTGATAAAAAAGATTCAAAAGATATGAGATTTTCCATAAAATAACCGTTTTTATTTAAAGTAATTGCAATTTTTAACTAGGTATTTAAGTTAAAATAACTGTTAAATTAGATATTAACGGCTTAAATTATTATTACCATGAGCCTATGGACATGAAGATAAAAAACGTGGCAATCTAACAAAAATCGATGTGATAAACTTCACATATAATTTAAAAAAAATTTTTTCATTTATCTTTAGCTCAATGGCCAAATACTTTTTGGAAGGAATCTATTTTGAAGTAAAGTTGGCTTAAATTTTGTTTATCTGGCAATACCAAGTTGAGTTTCCCTTGGGGTGAAATTAAATTCTTTTTTAAAACAAGTGGTAAAATATGATTGATCATCAAAACCATTATTTTGTGCAATTAAGGAGATACTTTTATTCGTATATTTAAGTTGATAAAAAGCATTAAATAAACGTAATTTGACCAAATAACGTTGTGGCGATAAATTTATGTCTCTATTGAAATATCTATGCACCGTTCTAATTGAAACAGAAAATTGATCTGCTAATTTGTTCCAATCAATATCTTGTTCAAAATTCCAATGTAACCAATGAATTAATTGTAAAATACGCCGTTCGTTATTATTGTTCTTATTATAAAAATAACGACAGTATCTTAGTAAAATTAACAGCCGTAAAAATAGACTTTCTTGTTCTATATATGTCTTATTTTGACTTTGAATTAACTTTTTTAGTAAATCTTGAATTTTGGAAGAACTGTCTAAATCTAAAAAACGGTGAATATGAAATGAAGCAAATTGCTTTGGTATGAGGGCCTCAAAACCTTTAATTAACCAAAATTTATCTGATGGTTGATAAAATATACTTATCGCCTTTAAATTTTGTGTAGTTTCATAAATATGTAAATCAGTTGATTGGGTAAAAAATAACATTCTAGGATAAATAGGATAAGATTTACCATTAATAACATGTAACCCAATACCATCAATAATAAAGGTTATTTTATTATAATTAAAATTAGGCTTTGGCGAGTAATTCTTTGGAATACGGGAGGTGATGATAATATTTTGATGCTCTGAGATAAAATAATCTTTAAAATTTTGAGAGTCCATTCTAATTTCCTTTCGTCACAAAAATTACTTAATTTATTGATAAGTAATTTTTGAGATTATCATTTATCAATTTTAAGTATAATCATTCAGATGAAAATAAGTAAAATTTATTAACGTTATTGTTGGTTATTTTCAAACATTGATCACATATAAAATGTCGACACTTTTTCATATAACAAAATTAAGGGGTAACAGTCTATTAAATACCATCGGTGTCAAATAACCTGATGATGAATGTCGCTGATTGTTGTTGTACCTATATGCATAAGCAGAAAAACCTTGTCGTAGTTCATTGATATTAGTGAATTTTTCATTTTTGACAAATTTAGTTTTCATCGTCTTAAAAGACACCGCAGAACGTCGATTATCTTTGGTTTTCAATGAATCAGTTGTGGAGTAGTGTGTTATCCATCTCTCTAATATTGATAATTGTAAACAATAAGTAGTAGCCACTACCAACAAGGTAAAATACGGACTCAATGCGTTTAAGAATATGCCTAGACACCTTATTTTACCGTCGGTGTAAAAGCAGTTGTGATTGTTGCTGATCTAATTTATATAAATGTGGGGGAAGCGATTATCATTGGGCTATTTAACCGCGATGGTATTGAAGAAATAGTTATCCGTTGATTTGGTTATTTGCAAAAGTATCGAGATCCGAACATCTCATTCTATTGAATTATGAAGTAGCTTCTTTTTATCTGTAAATCGATAGTTTGCTGTAGTTATAAATAATCAGATTAAGGTAGTAAATAATGTTATTAATCTATTGGTTAACTGATATTTATTGGGGGGCTATTAATCTTATTTTCAACGGTTACTATGATAAATAACCCCATTATTATGACTATTTTCCGTTGCTTTATAAAACTGAAAATAGACGATGATTAGGTCTAGAAAATTTCAATTATGTGATTCGGTCTTGGCAAACTCTATTGATATTTGGGTTAGTAAAAATATCAAATTCATCATAACTGGTTGATGAAAATTCACTTATCACCGCACCGTCAGGTCCAGCTTTAAACCAATGTTTGATATTGGGGTCAATGGTATATTGCTCACCGGGGAGTAATTCAATCTCTTGGCGAGCAGTATAATATTGTTGATTATCGCCTTGTGGTAAAGTACAAGATATACTGCCCTTATTTTCACCTTCAACATATAAATATACTTTACCCCATCGACAACGAAATGTTTCTTGTTTTCCTCTGCTGTTGTTGATGTCAGGATGTCGATGTTCAGGGCAGGTTTGGTTAGGTAGTAATACCATTTCTTTGGCACAATATCGGTCAGTATTAATATAAATAATTAAATTTAATCCTTCATTGTCAATATTATTTAAACCAAAATCAGCAAACTCAATATTATTTAACTCTTGTTCGGTCAAAATAAGTTGAGCTTTTTTATATAACTCTTTGACATTATTCTTATAATCTTCACTTACTAACATAATACACCTCATATAACTAAAACTAAGTCTATATTTAGATGGCTATGGTTTAATCGATAATGACTTGCATAACCATCTAATTTTTATAAAGTTAGCTGATTTTTATTGTATCTAAGTCAATATCTTTCTCGTCATCAATAGTGAGTTGATTGTTATCATCGAGATTAACTCGTTTTTTCAGCACAAATAATATAATTGCGGTAGCAAGTGAGCCAGCCATTAAGGCAATAAACCATTGGATAGGATTCGCCATTGTCACCATGGCAAATAGTCCACCAGCGGGTGCCGGTGTAGCACTTCCACACGCCATACTAATTGCACCGCCAACAGCGCCACCGACCCCGGTTGCTATTAAACATCTGAGTAAGTCATTAAAGATAATCGGATAGCAACCTTCAGTGATTTGGCACACTCCCATAGGAAATGCGGCTTTTAATGTTTCAACTTCATTGTGGGTATAAATATTTTTAGAAAATATTTTTTGCATAAAGTAAGCGATTGTCATTCCAAAAGGCGTTACCATTGAGGCTAAAATCATAACTGCCATTGGTTCATAGCCATTTGGACCTAATGAAAGTAAAAACATGACCACGGTTTTATTGATTGGACCACCATAATCAATTCCGGAAAGAACACCTATAATTAATCCATATACAATTTTTTCACTGGTATTAAGATTTTTTAAGTAGTCCATCAGTAATTCAGTAAATGCAGCAATTGGGGTGCCGACAACGTAGTACATTATGAGACCCATGGCAAACGCCGATAATAACGGAATAATTAAAACCGGTCTTAGCCCTTCCGCCCAATGTGGTACTTTAATTTTTTCTCTGAGAAGTAAAGCAATATAACCAGCAATATAGCCACCGATAAAACCACCGATAAAGCCTGCGCCGATATTAATCGCAATTAATCCGGTCAAAAAACCGGGAGCAATGCCTGGTTTATCGGCGATAGAATAAGAAATACCGGTAGATATCACCACAGGTAGCATTCCAAGAACTAATACCCCCATGGTCGAAAGCGCATCAACTAATCGGAAATCATCATGAAAACTATTCATGACTTGTCCACCAAATAGACTGCCTATAGCGAGACAAAAACCGGCACTGACAACAATGGGTATTAAATATGATATAGCCGTTAGAGCATGGCGCTTTAACGCTATTAATTTGAACATCTTCATGTGCAACCTCACCTGTAAGATTATTGAGAAATAGCTTCTTCGATCTTCTTAATTAATTTATTGGGGGACTTTATGGCGATTTCCGTGGGGACCTCAATGATTTTTTTGTCGGCAAATCGTTCTCTACCAGATACTTTTACATCAATAGCTAATATAACAATATCAGCACTTTTGATTAATTCATCTGGAATTTCATCTTGTACGCCTATCGTACCTTGGGTTTCAATATGTATGTTATGCCCAGCATTTTTGGCCGCAGCGATTAATTTTTCTTTTGCAATATAAGTATGTGCAATTCCTGCAGTACAGGCAGCGATTCCAATAATATTCATAGCCTTTGTCCTTTTTAATTACAATTACTTGCTGATAAATTTGCTATCAGCAACTAGTGAAAATTTGTTTAATTTCCTGACTATCATTTGCTTTTAACAATCTATCAATAACATCATCATTACCAAGCTTACCGGCTAATTGTGCCAACAACATCAGATGTTCATTAGCACCATCATGATTAGCGCTGACTGAGAATAAAAATATTAATTTAACTCCTTTGCCATCAAGAGTTTCCCATTGAATTTCTTGGTTGAATTTCCCAATAGCAATACCATTTCGTAGTACGCTATCGCTTTGACCATGAGGAATAGCAATATAATTACCTATACCTGTTGCTCCCAATGATTCTCTATAATAGATATCTTCCAGAAATGAACTAATATCATTAATATAGCCAGCACTAAGTAGTTTTTCTGATAAAATCAGTAATGCTTCATTTTTATCTTTTGCATTAATATTGGTGGTAATGACTTGTTCATCTAAAATTTTATTTAATGACATAAACTCTTCCTCTTATTAAATGTAATAATCCATTGTTGGTTGCCGGTCGACAATTAACCGGCGTTTAGCTTACATTTATTAATATGAACAAGCAGTTAGCTATTTGTTCTTATCTTGCCTTAAAATTTATCGATAATATAAAGATGCTTTATTATCTGCTTTAAATAATTTAATTTTTTGCTCCGCGACTCTTTGTGTCTCTAGCATGCAAGGTGGGAATAAAACATTAGGTTCTCTAATCTCGTTATTACCGCCATTTAACATCTCGCGTAATTTGTTAGCAAAACAGATTTTTATATCACTAGAGATGTTTATTTTGGCAATACCTAAATCAAGCGAAGCGGCAAGTTCATCATCAGCATTACTCGAACCGCCATGAAGTACTAATGGGATTGCGACCAGCTTATAAATTTCTTCTAGAATATCTAAACGTAATTTAGGAACTAAGTGTTTTGGATAAATACCATGTGATGTACCAATGGCTACCGCAAGAGAATCAATTTTTGTTTCTTCAACAAATTCTTTGGCTTTTAGCGGATCGGTGTAGATAATTTCACTGGCTCCCCCTTCAACGGTAGAACCAGTGTCGCCAATGGTGCCTAACTCTGCTTCCACTGATACGCCAACACTATGTGCTAATTTTACGACTTCTTTAGTAATCCTAATATTTTCCTCAAATGGTTGATGTGAACTGTCTATCATTACTGAGGTGAAACCCAATTGAATGGCATGGGCGACTTGTTGCATGTTGGCGCCATGATCTAAGTGAATACAAATAGGGATTTTACTGTGATTAGCTTCATAAATAACTTGACTGATAAAACTATCTTTTAAGAAAGCAAGTTCATCAGGGTGAATAGCCATTATAAATGGTGCGTTAAGGCGTTCAGCCGTTTCCATGACTGCAGTAAGTAATTGCCCACTACCCGCATTAAAAGCGGGGACAGAAAATTTATTTTCTCTTGCTATATCTAGCATTTGTTTACCAGTGATTAACATAAGCTACTCCTTAAATTGCTATTATTAACATTTCTCTTTTTTTTCTTTTTCTTTTCTTTCTTTTATTATTTTATTCTTTCTTATTTGTGTCAATTGTTTTTTTATTTTCTTTTTATGGCTATTTTATTTTCTTATGTTTATCGGTTTTTTTTGTTTTATTTTATTTTGTTTTTTGTGTATTATTCAGATAAATCAAAATTTAAGGTGACTAATTATGTTTGCTGAAGAGAGACAACAGATTATTTTGAAAACAGTAATAGAAAATAAATCGATTACTGTTAAAGAGTTAGCCGCTTTATTAGACGTATCAATGCCGACTATACGTAGTGATATTGATATAATTTGTGCAAATTTTCCTGATATAGAGCGAACACATGGCGGGATTGTGTTATCGAATAAATTTATACATCAAACCCCTTATGAAGAAAGAAAAGCACTCAATTTGAAGGAAAAACAGAGCATTGCTAATTTAGCGATATCTTTAATTAAACACAAAGATACAATTCTTATTGATTCTAGTTCAACGAGTAATGAAATCGCCAATAAATTAATAAATATTAATATCAAAATTACGATTATTACTACCGGTATCAATATCGCAATTAAGTTAAAAGAAAATCCAAATTTGACCGTTATTATTATTGGTGGTGTGTTGAAACCCAAATCAAATACCATACAAAATTCTTTTGATGATAGCGTTATAAACGCTTTTAATATTGATAAATATTTTTTTTCAGCCTCAGGGGTTTCACTGAAAAACGGTTTTTCTGATTATAATTACAATGAAGTTGTTGACAAAAAAAGGTTTTTAGCAAAATGCCAACAATCTATTGCGTTAATTGATTCAAGTAAATTTAATATTGATTCAAAATCTAGCTTTGCTCAATTAAAAGAGGTTGATTATTTAATAACAACTCAAGCTGTCGATAAAATGGTTATTGACCAATATAAGAAGTATGTAAAAGTTCTAACAGCTTGAAGATAAATAGCACTAAAGATGGTTTGGTTTAACAATATGAGGGCTAAAGAGTTGCTCTGCATATTAGTGATATTAAAAAATTATTGGCGTAATGAGGGCCATTTTAGTCGAATCAATTTGCTAAAAATAAATATGTTCTCGGTATTTAACCTGATTTAGGTTGACCAATGAATAAGTAACAAGGTGATTGATTTAAGAACCATTAGAGAGCTTTACCTCGTGGCTATATTTTAAGGTAGCTAATATATAATAAACAAAAATAGTGTAAGGTATTTTAATGATGACTAGGATGAAAAATTTACAATTTAATTTAGTTAGCTGTTAGTCCTAATTGAATGTAATGAATAATATTTAATGGAGATAAATAATGAAGCGATATGGTAGTGTTGAGGCGGGAGGCACCAAATTTATTTGCGCTGTTGGTAATGAAAACAATGAAATCATTATTAGCGAGGCTATACCAACCACAACTTATGAAGAAACAATAAAAAAGGTCATTGTATTTTTTGAAAAAAATCGCGTTGATGCTTTAGCGATAGGTAGTTTTGGGCCAGTAGATCTTGATATTTCTAGTGAGCAGTATGGATGTATATTAAATACCCCAAAACAGGGTTGGACTAATGTAAATATTGTTTTACCAATACAGAAAGCACTCAATATACCGATCTTTTTTACCACAGATGTTAACTCAAGCGCTTATGGTGAAATGTATCTAAATGGATGTAATAACTTAGTTTATTATACAATTGGTACCGGAATTGGTGGCAGTGCCATTCAAAATGGTGTATTTATTGGTGGCATTGGCCATCCAGAAATGGGACACCAATTGATAAAAAAACATCCACTAGATGTCAATTTTAACGGTGTTTGTCCATTACATGGTGATTGTTTAGAAGGACTAGCGTCAGGACCGAGTATTGAAGCGAGAACTGGTAAAAAAGGTCAAGAACTAGAGAGCAATTCAACGGTTTGGGATATTCAAGCATACTATATTGCTCAAGCTATTTTGAATACGACCTTAGTGATTAGACCTGAGTTAGTCATTGTTGGTGGTGGAGTGATGAGCCAACATCACATGCTAGATCGAATAAAAATGCATTTTAAAAAATTGTTAAATAATTATGTTACCATTGAAAATATTGATAAATATATAAAAACCCCGTCAGTTGAAAATAATGGCAGTGCAACAATAGGTAACTTTTTACTCGCCAAAAACTTATTAATTAAAAATTAATTTATTGCCATTGTATATGATGAGGTTGTTATATCTACCGAAATTGATATAGGAACCTCTGAATTTAAAACCGAACTAACCCTGTTTTTTAAATTATAGATAGGCTAATCGCAAATGGATCATCATATAGGTTTTATTTAATATCCATTCAGATGCCAATTAGAGGTCATATATGGAAAAAATCTTACCAATATTGCCTTGTTTTGGGAGTTATATCACAAAATTTTTAGTTGGTTTGAAAAATAGCCCAATTGAATTATAAGCAATAAAACCTAAAAAGTTCTACTCTACTTCTTTTTAAGGCGGCTTATAATTTCTGTTTTAATCTTGATCTGGTCAGAACTTTTTTCTCCTGATATTTTATTGTTCATAATGGCGATAGCATTTTCGGCAATATCTTTATCCTTTTGCTTCATTGACCAGATATTGTTAGCTAAGAAATTGAGCATAATATGTTCATCAAAAGCACCAATATTTAGATTATCCGGAATATATCCCAAATGCTGACGTAGAAAACTAATAATTCCTTCTAAAATAGGTAGTGATGAAGCGATAAAATTTTGCGGTATGTCGTTATGTGTTTCAATGTACTCTTTCATTAAAAGCTCGCCGTCATTAACTAAATCAGTTTGTGAATAAAAGACTTCACAATCTTTTTCGTCAATGCCGTTCTCAACCATGGCAGAGATAAAACCTGCTATACGTTCTTTTACTGGGGGTAAAATCGGCGCTCCCGCAAAAAAAACAATGGGTTTTTGGATGAGTTTAAACATTGATGATGTTAAGGCATAACCACTCTCAAAGTTATCAGACACAACCCATGAAGAGTCATTTTGAGCAAAATCACGATCTAAGAAAACGATGGGTTTATTAGATGTTTTGATATGATACATTTGTGTTTCTTCAGTAACCGGGACAACAAAAATACCATCAACATTTCTCTCTTCTAGTGAAGCAAGTAATTTTTTTTCATGTTCAGGATCATTATGAGTACAACAGATCATCAATCGATAACCTTTACTTCGACAAGATAATTCCATCGACTCAGCCAAGGATGAGAAAAAAGGGTTTGATAAATTAGGCACAATTAAGCCTAATGTTTCTGTTTTATTTAATTTTAAACTACGTGCAATATGGTTAATGGTGTAACCATACTTATTGACATAATCTTGGATCTTTTTCTGGGTTTTCTGACTGATACGATAACGTTCTGCTTGTCCATTTAATACTAATCTCACTGTTGTTATTGACAGATTTAATGCAGAAGAGATTTGCTCTACTGTTTTAGCCATTTTAGATCCTATAATTTATATATTAAGAGAGTATTATAAAAATTTCACAACGAAATAAAAACCTTTCCTTAGATCAGTAATAAATATTTAAGGTTATTTATATAGAGTAAACTTTAGAATAAATTAAGATATAATTTATTGGATTGGTAGCATAATGTTATTAAAAAACTTTAATTTCGTCTTTAGCTTTATTTATTTGCATCTTCTGATTATTTGTTGATCTGTAATTATTCAATGAAAAATCTTTTTGCCAGAAATTGTCTTGCCAAGGTTTTAGCTGCTGTTAATTACAATTTCGATTGGTCATTTATATTAGTTAAAATGGATAGAAACTCATTTAAGTGATGACCACCTCTTATGGAGGTGGTTTTCGATTAGTAGTAAAAATGAAAATAGAATAAAAACCATTTTTAATCATTATTTCATTTATGCTTTTGAAAATAGTCCTGAATCATTAAGAAAAGTAAATAGTTGTTTAGCGATGGTTAAGTCTTCTTGTGCACTTAAACCGCTAACCCCAATACCACCTATAACTTTATGATCAAATTCAATTGGAATCCCACCAGTTGATGCAATAAGATTATGATCGTTGAGTGCAATTAAATTTAAATTGCCCATTTTAACCTCTTGTTCAACTAAATCGGTTCCTCGCCGTAAAATAGCTGCAGTATAAGCTTTACGAATAGCAATTTTTCGGGGTAATGGATAGCAATAAGGGTGAGCTACAAAAACCAATAACTCACCATAACTATCAACAATAGCAACGGCAATACCACGATTATTATCTTGTCGAGCAATGTCATCTAACAAATTTGTCACACACTCAACCATTTTCGAAATATTGATAGGAACTATTTGCGAATAATTGTTATCCATTTGTTTCATTGGCTATATTCTCTTTTATAATCAGATTCAAATTATCAAGTTGCTTTTTGTATTCTTCTGATAATAATTCAAATGGAGCTCGAGTATTACCCAAATCCATAAAGTCTATTCCTGACATATATTTAGCCGATTGAAAAATCCCCCTATCAACCATATACTCTATGGCATAATTGATCATACCTTGTACTTTTTGAGCTTTATCAACCTGCCCACTATGGTAATATTGGCGAATTTTCAAAAATAGCTCAGGTTGAATGTTGACGGTAGTGCCAATTGTTCCTTTAACCCCGGCGGCAAGACTAGAAAAATAAATTTCATCAAAACCATTATAAAAGATTTTATCAGGATACTCGCAGACCATACGTTGTAATGAATACATATTATGAGAGGTATGTTTCACTCCTAATACTTGTTGTTCTGAGAGCAACTCTCCAGCAAATTTTCTATCGAATTCAACTTTAGTAAATTGTGGAATATTGTAAAGAATCACTGGAATAGAAACAGCCGATAATACTGTTTTATAGTAATTAATGATCTCTTTTTGACTAAAATTATAATAATAGGGGGGAACTAAGGAAACAGCTTTAACCCCTGATTTTTCAGCGTTTTTTGCAATTTTAACTGCATCAAGAGTCCTAACTGTACCCACATGAGCAATAACCGGTACTTGATCACCGACCGCTTTAACGATGGTTTCAGCTATTTGTGAACGTTCTTCAATATTCAATAATGGTCCTTCTCCCGAAGAACCACAACAATAAAACCCTTCAACTCCACGTGATAGTTGTTTTTTTGCCAATAAAGCTAATGCCTCATAATTTACCGATTCATCATGATGCATTGGTGTGACGATTGCCGAGAAAACACCGGCAAACTGCTGTTTATTGTCTACCATGCCGTCCATCCTCCATCCATAACGACATTTGCTCCAGTCATATAAATAGATGCATCTGACATTAAGAAAACAATTGCGCCATTAAATTCATTTGCTTGAGCCATTCTGCCAATAGGAATTCGAGCTGTATAATTTTTTTGGAATCGTGGATCTTGATCTGCGCGTTGTACTCCCGATAAGGTTAACGTATTAACCCGAATATTATCTCGTCCCCAATAGGTTGCACAGTAACGAGTAAAATTATAAACACCTGATTTTGCAGCAGAATAAGCAACTGGTTTAATAAATGGAACACCGGTATCTTCTTTTTTATAAGAATAGATATCTTGTACAGGAGAGACAACACCATAAATGGATCCAATATTCACTATTGAACCAGATTTTCCAGCTTGTTTCATTCTTGCACCAACTTGTTGTGTCATTAAAAATGTTCCCACCAAATTTACTTCAACAACTTCTCGGAATACTTCCTCAGGAAAATTTTCAAATGGTCCTGATACTTCTGGTGGAGCACTTGGTTGGGTATCAATACCAGCATTATTAATTAAGCCGTCTGGTGTTCCCCATACATTTTCAATATCATCTAAGGCGTTAGTAATTTCATCTACTTTTGTAATATTGACACCATAAAATCTAACGTTTTTGGAATCTCGAATATCATTAAATACTTTGTTAATTTTATCTTCACCACATGTTGAACCGAGCACTGCTACCAGTGCTCCACGTGAATGAAGTTCTCTAACATATTGAGCCCCTAATTGCCCAAAGCCGCCTGTGACAATGATAATTTTGTCTTTAACAGAAAATAGAGAATCTTGCATCATTAAACTCCTTCAATTAAATTTTGTATTTCTCTAAATATTCTCTATCAAGAATGATGCCATGCCCTGGTAACTCACTAGGGATATAATAGCCATTTTCTTCACGACCAGCAGACTTGAAGATACGTAAATCACTCCAAGTTCCACCATCAGTCATTTCTGAATAAGAGATATTTGGTACAGTTGTTAATAGTGATGCGCTAAGTTCCATAACAAAGTGCGGTGTCATTGGTAAATTATGTGCTCTTGCTACCGCAGCAATATCTAAATATCCGGTAATTCCCCCTACTCGACCTAGATCCGCTTGAATAAAGTCAGCGGCATTACCTTCAATATATTGAGCAAATTGATTAACATTATAAACATTCTCACCTAGCGCTATTGGTGTATTTACACGCTCACGCAAATGAATATGTCCGGTAATATCATCTGATGGTAATGGTTCTTCAATCCATAATAAATTTAAATGATCAAATGCTTTAAATGCTTGTAAAGCTTGAGGGAAATTCCATCCTTGGTTAGCATCGACCGCTAAAGGAAAATAGGATACTGCTTCTTGGATTTTTGTTAATCGCTCAACATCTTCCTCTAATGTTGGTTTACCTACTTTCACTTTTGCTGCGAAGTAACCTTTAGCTTTCCACTCTTTAACCTGTTCAATAACTTCTTCGACCGATAAATGTAAATTTATACCACTACCATAGAGAGGTACTTTATCCCTTACTCGTCCTAAAATATCAATTATTGGCGTATTTAAGGTTTTACCTAGTAAATCCCAGTAAGCGATATCAAGAGCAGATAAAGCATGAGTCGTAACCCCGGCACCGCCAACATCATGAACGTGTTTATAACTACGATGCCATAAACCTCGTGGTGATAGTCGTTGGCCGATAACGTCAGGAATAATTTCCTTAATTAAAGCTGAAATTGTTGTCCCGCACCAACCTGAAGTATGACTAAAACCAGTACCGACAAGACCATTTGAGCCATAAACATCAACAATCGATACTTCTATATCTGTTACATGGTGAATTTGATCTCCCCAAGGGCCTTTCGGTAAAGGAACTCTTGAGGTCATTAATTCGATTCGTTCAATTACAGGCATTTGTAAATTTTTCATAACTATATCCTTTTATCTATATATAATTCTCTGTTACTAATTTAATATTCTTGTTTATTTCTGTTTGTTACTTTCTTCATGTCCAAATACTTCTGGCAAAATAAATGTTGCCGCTAAAAATGCTAGGAAAGGTCCAATTGAAACGATGGCCGCAGCAACCGGCACGCCAAGGGTTTTGAATAATGGGGGGAAAACTAATGTAGTAACAAAAGCAGTCACTTTAACAATAGTGTAACCAATACCGGATGCAATTCCTCTATACTCAGGTTTTGCTACTAGGGAAATAACTGTCATTCCACTTTCAGAATCCCAATAATGCCCCCATAACATTAAAGCAGCGCCAAATGTAATAAAGATAAAGTTTTGATCATAAAATCCGTAAGCTGCAATTAAAATACCAATGGTTACCATTAAGAAGCCCCACTGACTAATCCCTTTATGACCTAATTTAGGTAACAATAATGGGCCAACAAAAGCGGAGGTTGCAGCTATGCAATTTATAAAAATTAATGCTAGGTTATTTTGTATTTGTCCTGAGATTCCAATTGTTACTAGAATAAACGGTAAATAGAATGAAAATGCATAATTTTCAAATGATTGCACAGCACATGAGATCCAACCAAAAATTGTGGTTTTCTTTGAAAATTTATTTTTAAATACATCTTTTAATACTTGGTTAACTTTTGGTTGTTCGATATGTACATTTTCGTCAGGTAGTAATGCGTCTAAAAAATCATCTTTATAGAATGTTTTTGATGCGACTTTTGCTTCAATAAAACGACCTCTTTCAACTAACCAAGTTGGTGTTTCTGGTAGTTCTTTACGCATCATCAATAGTCCAAATGCTGGAATTGCCGGAACAGCTAAAACAATGCGCCAAATTAAAGAATTATCAACATTAGCTAATTGCAAAATGGTCACTAATAAAATTGCAGCAATGATTCCTAATGCAAACATAAATTGCCAACGGTTTGCCATAA
Organism: Gilliamella sp. LMG 34359; assembly: GCF_984569085.1. Classification (NCBI taxonomy): domain Bacteria; kingdom Pseudomonadati; phylum Pseudomonadota; class Gammaproteobacteria; order Orbales; family Orbaceae; genus Gilliamella; species Gilliamella sp. LMG 34359. The sequence continues at coordinate 508,508 of NZ_OZ474906.1, forward strand.
CTTCACGTTTCTTTTTAGGCATCACTTCCATAATATAAGTGAAGCCATTAGCAACATCAGCCCCAACTGGAATACCGGCAAAAAATCTTATTGCAGCTAGCCAATACATATCAGGTGCCATACCTTGTAAAATTGCGCAAATAGCAAAAAGGATCATTGAACCAAGGAAAATTGTTCTTCTGCCGATTTTGTCTGTTAGCCAGCCGCCCATTAACGCACCTATAACTGCGCCTAATTGTGTTCCTGCGGCGGTTAAACCTAATAACCAACTACTTGGGTGGTAAATATCATTTAAAGCATAAATAATGAATGCCATAGAATAGATATCCCATGATTCAATTAATAAAGCGGTTATCATTAACCAACCAGCTTTTGTTGCCGATGGTGACTCTTTATTATCAAATATATTTTTTACCGATGAGATAAGCTCATCTATATTTCTTGTGGATGTACTCATATTATTACCTGTTACCTTTAACCAAATTTATGTAAAAAGCCCACACGTTATCAACACTAAGCAAAACATTTAGATATAACTAAAAAAATCTAAATGCATCGCCAGCGACTTTAACTTTTATTTTTTGGGTTAAACATTGAGCAACAAAAGCTTGTAATACTTCTGCAATTTTATCTTCATCAACGTAAGCAATAGTGATATGGTTACTTTGATGCCCAGCCATAAAATCATTACGTGATACACCATCTAAAATGGCATTCATAAGTGGCCACTCATAATTGGTTGCTTTACGGCGACGCTCAAATTCAGCTTCTGGTAATTCCACCGCATGACCTGTACCAATATGCATAATGACGTCAAGTCCTTCATAATGAGCTCTCGACCAAATAAAACGTCCTGCTTTACCTTGTCCGGCAATGGTTGAACCACCATAAGGAAAGAACATTGCTGGTTGTCGATATCCTGTTGCGCCGGCAATGCCACCTTTAATATGTTCAAAAGGAACTGCGCCTGAGATTTCAAAATCCCAGTAAAATACGCCGTTGTATTCACTACCCCATCTAACATCGTGTAAAGTTGTCTCGGCAGGTAAATTTAAGGAGGTAAGAAGATACCAAAGCATGGTTTGTGGAATTGCGGTACCCATATCAACTTCATTTATACAAGCGATAGGTTTTCCTGGGGCAATAATATCGCCATTATCATCTGGGATCGGGAAACGCTGAGTTGAACCTATGGCACCCTCTGCAAAATCAGACGCCGCACAACTATCTTTCAAGCCCTGTTGATATTGAACTCCAATCGCGGATAAACCATAGCGTTTATAAAAGCGAGCCATGGCAATCATCATGGCACATTGCTCTTCAACTTGTTCACGTGTTAATTCTGTTTGAGGATCTGTACCAAATTGGAATTTCATGCCTTGATCTTCATACCATTTGAGACAAGTTTGACGTAACGATTTTGGTACTTTGTTCATTTCAACTAATAATGCCGATTGTGATAATGATTCAAGTGGCATACCAATATCGATCAATGATTTTTGTGGAAAAACGCCATTGATCATCCCCATACAAAAGGTATCAAACAGCCCTAAGATAGCTTTATGTTGTAAAATATAGTTACCAACTTGCCGCCCAATTTCTCCGGCTGATGTTGCCATGACAGGATGTACTGGTGAAATATCATGTAAATATTGAGTATTGTGTTGTACAGAACCATACTTTAACCAGGTATCTAAAGAGCTATTAAAAAAGTCATCGTCAAAATTCTCAGACCATAATCTTGAATAATTTTTCCCTAAGCTTGTTAATGTTCCCGCTAAACAAAGCATACCAACCAACCCTGGCCAAGTTCCTTCAAAATTAGCTAATAGCAAAATAGGTCCTCGATGATGAACTAAGCAAGGCGCAACATAATGTGAATACTGCCAAGCAGTTAAAAGAACAATTAAAGGGGCATCAGGGTCAATATTGGCAAAATGATCACAACCTTCACGTTGTGTTCTAAGAAAACCATGTCCTACTTCTGAATTAACGGGAAAGGCACGAGTTAGTTTATATCCACGTTTCTGTAAACATTCTTGTAGTTTGTGTTCAAATTTAAGCTGTGTAGGCCAGCATGTGGTATTTGCAGCTTCTCGCAAATCACCACTTGTGATCATGATGATTTCTTTATCATCACTTTTTTGTGGATTTAATTGTTTGGGTAATACGACTTGTAGCATTTTCTACTCCTTTTTTTCAATCGGATAAACTAATGAATTGGTTATACTTTTGTTGATCTTGATACATTTGCAAATAAACACGGTATTTGTGTTTATGAAAATTTTGGCTGTTAAAATTAGGTTTGATTGTGATACCGCTAGCTACCATAGATTGGGCGGCACTTTGAATATTTGGGAAAGCTTTAGCTGCCACTGCCGCTAAAATCGCCGCGCCAAGATTGACCGCGTCTTCCTCTTTGACTAAAACAATTTCACGACCAGTTACATCACTATATTCGCGTAACCACAGTGGATTTTTTGTTGCACCTCCACACATAATGATCTTATCAATCTGGTAACCAGATTCAGTTAGTGTGTCGATGATATGTAGTGTTCCATAGGCGATGGCTTGCAAGGTTGCTAAGTAAATTCTGGTTAAGCCCATAACCCCCGTTTCGAGTGTTAATCCTGAAATCATCCCTTTAGCATCTGCATTAGCTCTAGGAGAACGATTACCATGATGATCGGCTAAGATGTGTAGATTTTGTGTTGGACGTTGTTCTTTTTGTTCTAACTGATAAACATAGTGATTTAATAATTGATAATAATGACACTGTTTTTTTTCTGATTCTTTAACAATTTCCGGCCAAGCTGAATGTTGTCTAATTGTCCATTCTAAAAGCGCGCCGGCAGCACTTTGCCCGCCTTCGTTTAACCAAAAATTAGGTAACATTGCCCCATAATATGGTCCCCAGACACCCGGAACATAAATAGATTTTGGGTTGACTATCATATGGCAATTAGATGTACCACTAATAATAGCTAAACTATTTTTAGGATCACTACCGACTAATGCAACACCGCCAGCATGGGCATCAATAATTCCACTAGCAACAATTACCTTTTCAGTTAAACCGAGTTCAATAGCTGCTTTTGGTGTAAGTGTACCAACCGCCTCAGCCAATTCAGTTACCGACTTAGGTATTTTAGCGAGCACATCATTTAGTCCAATTTTGGCTAAGAATTTTTCATCAAATCGTTTTTTATGAGAGAGATAGTTCCATTTGCAAGTCAATGTACAAACACTGGCGACATCTGCTGAGGTTGATTTCCAAACTAGATAATCCGCTAAATCAAAAAATCGCCATGTTGCTTGATATCTTTCTGGGTGATTGTTTTTCAGCCATAAAATTTTAGGCAGTTCCATCTCAACATTAACTTCACCGCCAACATACTTCAAAACCGGATCATTAGTTAAGTTAATATCAGTGGTCTCTTTTTTAGCTCTATGATCCATCCACATAATGATATCTTCATGCAATGATCCATTTTCCGAAACAGAAATTGGTGAGCCATCATGGCCGATAGCAACTAAAGAACATGTCGCATCAAAGCCAATAGAAACGATCTTATTTTTATCTATTTTTGCTTGAAGAACCGTTTCTTTTACAGCAGAACAAACTTGATCCCAAATATCAGAAGATGATTGCGCGACCCAATCAACATTCGAATGAAATTGTTGGATTGGTCTTACTGCAAATGCAATTCGATTACCTTGTTGATCGAATATTGCACTTCGTACACTAGCCGAACCTACATCAACACCAATAAAATAAATTTCCATCTTTAAAATACCCTTTGCTAACTCGTGTTAGCAATATATTTAAATAATTTGGAACCAACAACAATAATTATGTGATTATGTGATGCAGATCATGAATATTAATGTAATTTATTGTTTTTTCAGCTATAAACCTCTAGTTGAAAATACCAGTAAAACCAACACTTCTTTACTGGATAAATGATATTTATAGAGTTAATAATATGATTTTATTGAATAATTATTCATAATAATTGAACAATTATGGTCGGATTAGTTTTAATTAATCGGCAAGTCTATTTATCAAAGCTACTTAGTATTTAGTTTCAAATAAGTGTTCAGCAGTTGACTATTCACTTAGCAAATTTGGCTTCAATTGACTTTAAAAATTAATACAATTATTTGATTTTTAGAATAAATAATAAAACCTAAGCAGTTTATGGTAACTATTGCCAATAAAGATTTTAAAACAATTTTTAGGTCGAGCATCATTATCCAACTGAATGCATCTATTTTTTTACTTAATTTAGGGGGAGTTGACGTTGATTGATAGAGAAATGTTGTTGGGAGGCTGCTTTGAAAAGGATTTAGACATAAAAAACCTGCTAGAAGCAGGTCTTAACATTTGGTGATTGGCGCCCTGACTTGGAATCTAAATAAAACAATAACCTACCTATATTAAATAACTTTAATTCAAATAAAAACTATCTGTATCCACTTTTATATCCATAGTCAACTTGCTTGAATTTAAATATTTTTAACGGCTAAACATACAAATGAATCACCATCTTTTCAAAGTGTTATTATATAAATAAAAGTATTAAATCAATTAATGTCTAAAATAATATGATAAGTAAAAAACTCTAATTTTGAAATGATTTAATATTTCCATCCTGCTTTAGCGAGCTAGGATAAAAATATTAATTAGATTAGATAGTTAGAAGAAATATTTAAATCTTACCCGTGCACCATAACGATTATCAGAGCCACCGCCTTGATTCTCATCACGAGATAAATGTGACCAGTAAGAACCTAGATAGATACTAAAGTTAGCCATATCCATTACATTGGGAATTAAATATGCTGCATCGATATTGAATTCGACATCACCATATAATTTTAAACCACCTTGGCTAGTTTGCTACTCAATTTGTGCAAACGTAGGAAAACTGGATAAACAGTATAAAGCGACAAAAAGTTTAGAATATTCCATTACTCGATCTCCGATTAAAGTATTATGTAATCACATAAATAAACTACAATTTTTTCAAATTACGATTAAATATAGTGTGTGTACATATAAAAAATAATCTTGATTTAAGAAAGTAATTTTTTGGCCAGTAAAAAATTACCAATTGTTGCACTACAATTATTTTCTATAGATGGTGTTTTTATATATTCATCCACATTTTCAATTGCAATATAATTATTCATGAGCAGTTTAAAGTGTGCTTTAACTCTACCTAACATATGATCTTGATACATTACACCGCCACCAAGAATAATCATTTTAGGTCGTATTATTAATGTTGCATTGAAAATGGCTTGAGCTATATAAAAGGCTTGCACATCCCATACATATGAATCACTGGTTATATTTTCACCCTTAATACCTGTTCTAGCTTCAATACTTGGTCCTGATGCCAATCCCTCTAAGCAATCATGGTGAAATGGGCAAACTCCATTAAAGTCCTGATCTAACAGATGTTTTTTTACCATTTGATGTCCCATTTATAGGTGCCCTACGCCACCTATAAATTGGCCATTTTGAATAACACTACCGCCAATTCCCGTCCCTATTGTGTAATAAATCAAATTATCACATGAATTTAAATGCATTTCTCCGTAAGCACTTGAATTAACATCTGTTGTAAAAAACACAGGAATATCTAATTCTTTTTGAATAGGAGAAACTAAATCAACATTAGACCATCCTTGTTTAGGTGTGTTTAAAATATATCCGTATTTATCACTATTCTTGTTATTATCAATAGGACCGAAACTGCCGATGGCAATTGATGAAACTCTATTCACACTGAAAAAGTGATTAACTTGTTTAATTGTTTGTTCATATGTTGTGGTTGGGATAACTTCACTCGTAATTATCTCATTTTTCTCATTTCCTACTGCACAGAGGAATTTCGTTCCACCAGCCTCAATACTTCCAAATAAATTCATTTTTGAACCTCTTCAAAATAAATTCAATATCATAAATAAACTTATTATGATTTATATTATTTTAAATAATATAACTATAAATAATTTAGCCAACATCATCCATATTGGCTAAATTTTATTCGCTTTATTAATGAGTTAATTGATTTTCAAATTCGATATAAATCGTAACAAACTTAGCGTGATCAATACCTTTAATATCAATACTATTATTAAATATATCTAGATTATCTAAGCAATGTTCTTGAAGATTAACTTTTTCAGCTAGTTTAATTTTATGCTTAAATTTAATTGTTGAATGACTAATCTGTTTATATTTACCATTATAAAATCTTAAAATATAACCAGGTCTCTCTTCAGCTTTCTTTATAACACTTAAAATTAAATCTCCGCTGGTTTCTAGCATACTAAAAGTAACAGGAAGTGTTTTATCTACATCTGATAATGTAAATATTAATCTTGAGTTTAAAAAATCTGCTATTTGGTAAACTTGAACTGGTGATAATATTTGTTTTGCTAACTCCGCAACATTTGAAGAGTTAAATGATTCAGAATAATAAAAAACCGAAAACGAATATGTCATATGTTTATGACACTGGGCATCAGGAGTTTTAATCGTTGTTTCACCAGAAGCTCGTCCTGGTCTGTACATTAAATTCTCTTTTCCCATAAAACCATATGTTCTAAATATAGTTAATCGGATAATACTGTAATCATCGCCAATGATTTCATATTCTCGAACACCTTTTGGTACGACTGCAACCCCTTTATTTTCATCAGATAAAGTTACAAAAGTTTGGCAAGTTTCGATTGCTATAGGTTGCTCACTCCAAGAGTTTTTATTTTGCTCCCATAAGTTCATTTCTTTTTCAAATAGCACCGGTCTTTTTATTACACCAAATTGATGATCTGCCGTTGAAAATTTAGATGCAATACTTGTATCAAAAGATACACATACTCGATGGCTATCAACTAATGTATTATCTACTTGTAATGAAAAATCAATTACAGGAGAGTCTTTTTTAATGGTTAAATTTAATGTGATTGGTAATAAAGTTGTACATTTTCTTTGTGATCTTTCTTGTAGATTTTTAGGTACTAACATTTCAAAATCTATACAAACCATACTAACGATATCTGATTCTTTTATCGTTATCGTAGGTGAAAAATTTGTAGAATAAACAACTAAATCGTTAACCGGAGGTGAATAATTAAAGGAATCTCCATCATCACCATTATCTTCTATAATAGCTTGATTTTTATAGGTTACATTTGATTTTTTATCTAAAATGTCTAAAGAACCATTCTTATTAACAGTAATTGTATAATAACTATTTTCAATTACATTAGTAGATTTTTGTTTGATTTTTTTATGTGTACTGCCATTCAAATCAAGCGTTAGTTGGTTATAACCTAAGCCAGGTAGATTAGATGATTCTAACGCAATTTTTGCTTTATATACTTTTTCTGGAATATATATTTTTTTACTTGGATTAAGAATATTTCCTTGATTAAGAACATATTGTGTCTGATCTACTAATTCTAAAATTGTATAGGGAATCTCCATACCTTGCTGATCTAATATTCTAAAATCTTCTTGTGGTAAATAAACATCTGCTTCAATAATTCCACTTCTAGATTTATTAAAAGTATTAAATACAGTTAGAGTGATTTCTTTACCAGAAAAATTATCAATTCTCATCGATATATTTCTCATTGTAAGCTCTATCAAGTTCTCCGAAATATCCCTAATTTGTTTGTAGCGCATATAGATATCTTCATTAGCAGAATCAGATACACACGAACCTATCGAATCATGCGCAGCGTTTTCAAACATCAATTTCCATATTTCACGAACTGTTTCTACTGGATATTCGAAACCTAATGACATAGAAATACTTAAAATAGGTTCCATTATATTAACAAGATAGTTTTGAGTTTGTGTATTTAACTGTTTTAAATCTGATCTCGAAGAAAAAATAGTTTTATGAATTCTCATTAATTTTCCATTAATTAACTCACCACTAATCTCTTCTAAGTCCGGATTTTCATTTTTTATAGCATTTATATAGTTTTCTATAGTAGATATTTCTAATTCAAACTCATCTTTATATAATTCATTCATTCTAGCTATTAATTCTAATAGATTTTCTCTTGGTGGAGCTTGATCAAATCCATTAGGGAAAAAAACATGATTAGTTGAACTTCTTGCCCATGTTTTTTTAAAAGGATCTTGTTTCAAATAAGTTGCTAGTTCTTGCGAATCCTCAGGAATAGCTCCGCCAATGTAATAACCACTAGGAATTTGGAATACATTTACAATTGAACCATCTTCTCCTTTCCATCTATACTCTGTTTTTTTGACTTCATCATCACTAACTCCGCGCCAAAACATTGTATCTTTAATGCCGAACTCTAAGTAAATTTGAGGCATGCTTGACGATTGACCAAATGAATCTGGAACATAACCAACTGGCATATATCCACCAAATTCACTACAAATTCTCATACCATATTGCATATTTCTGATAATACTTTCACCAGATATCACTAACTGATCTGTTTGAGTATACCAAGGACCTATAATTAACTTACCTTTTTTTACTAGTGATTCTATTCTATGTTTATCTTGCGGTCTCCATTTGAGATAATCATCTAAAAGAGATGCTTGACCATCTAATAAAAATGAATCATATCCATTTTCATCTTCTAATAATTCAATGACTCTTTTAAAATCATGCATCAAATATACTTTAGAGCGACTAGTTGTGAAATACCACTCTCTATCCCAATGAGTATGCGGAACTACATGTACTTTTTTCATTATCTTGGCCTATTTAAATTAAGTTTAATTTTCAATGCTGATCTCAATATCATCAATATCTATTAATTCTTGCTCATCATCTCTTTTAAAGTTAACAAACAATGGCGCAAAAAAACCGATGAAAGCAGCACCAACAAATAGACCGACTAAATATGCCCAGCCATTTCCGACAGTAAAGAAACCATAAACACCGCCAACAGGTGGCATCTTGTCAAACATCCCTAATAAAACACCTAAACCTGATGCTATAGCTCCACCAATAATATTAATTGGTACTAACTTTAATGGGTTTACTAAAGTAAATGGTATTGCACCTTCGGTAATACCAATAAATCCCATCACAAAATTATTCCGGCCTGCATCTAATAATTCAGCATTAAATTTTTTCTTATGGAATAACGTTGCAAAAGCATATCCCATAGGAATAGCACAAATAGCAATATTAACCATGATTGCTGGCATATAAATCTGTTCAATTAATAACACATTTCCTGCCATCCATGCAGCTTTATTAATTGGGCCACCTAAATCAGAAGCGATCATTCCCCCAAGAATAATAGCTAATAATAATTGGCTGACGTCATTCGCGATCATACTTCTGATCCAATTAACTAATCCTGTGTTAATCAAAGCTAGTGGTTCAGATAAAACAGCTCCCATAATGATAGCTACAGATAAAGTGGCAATTAAAGGTAGGATAACCAGTGGCATTACGCCTGAAAATGATGCTGGTAGATGAATTTTATTTTTTGCCAATTTAACTAAATAGCCAGCTAAAAATCCAGCAATCACCGCACCTAAAAATCCAGCATTAGTTGAACTAGCAACAGCTCCACCAATAAATCCAGCACCAAGTGCAGCCTTATCACCAATAGAATATGCAATAAAACCAGCTAATACCGTATTTATTAATGCTATACCTACCCAACCCACTTGTTCTATCAAATAAAGAGAGTGCTCAAAACCAGCACTATCTTTAAAAATATCTAGACTAGTAATACCCATAGATAATGCTATCATTTTGGGAATAGCAATTACTAAAGAAGCTCCGATAATTAATGGTAGAACAAAACTAATGCCACTCATCAAATGCCCTTTCAACTCAAACATTATTTTTTTCATATTAATTTTCTCTTATTTAGTTATTTTCTACTTTCTATGATATTCACACATTTTTTTAAAACTGCTTCAGGAGCTTTAATACAAGTGGCAATACTAACTTTTAATTGAGGCTTATCTTTAAATCTATCCATATCTATTACTTTTTGATCTGTTGCTAATAAAACAAAATCAGCTTCATCAACTTCAGCTTGTGAAATTTTATTAACTTGCCCTAAAGATCCTTGTTGCTCAATTTTTACATCATAACCTAATTTTTTACCTGCATTCTCTAATGCTTTAGCTGCCATAGGAGTGTGCGCTAGTCCTGCTGGGCAGGCTGAAATACCAACAATTTTCATACTAATACCTCTCTTGTCATTTCCTTACTGATTAGTGATATAATTTTATTTATATCTGTTGATGCTTTTATTTCATTTTTAAAATCATCTTCCATTAAAGCAGTAGCTAGTTTACTTATCATCATAATATGAGTAGTGCCAGCCTCATTTTTAGGTACGAATAAAGCAAAAACATATTGAACATTACTCTCATCAAATGTTTCCCATTCTATCGGTTTAGCTAATTTTGCAAAAAATACAGTTGGGGTAATAACCGCGTCATCTTTTGCATGAGGAATTGCAAACCCATCAATCAATCCTGTCGATGATTCTTTTTCTCTATCGATAAATGCTTCCATAGTTTTTTTAATATCATTGACGTAATTATGTTTAAAAGCATTACTTGATAAAAAATCAAATAACTCATCTCTACTTTCTACGTTTAAATTCAAAAAAATATTATTTTCTGAAAGATTCATTACTTTAGTACCTTTAATTAAATAAAATGGATTAATTAATATAATAAGAGATGTTATAAAAAAGCATATCCATACATTTTCATTTTATTTTGGAAAATTAATGTACTATCTTTTTTTCTAGAAGTAATATCATATTGATAGTGATTTTTTAAATGAGGCCTCTTATTACTATGAGTAAATTTTCGTACCAACGGTTAGATGATTTATTTGATTTTTTTTTACTTAAAAAAGAGCCCATCTTAATTAAAGATATTGCGTCGACAATTAATGTGTCTGAACGAACTATTCGCACGGACATTTCTAACCTAAATGATTATTTAATTGATAAAAATGCCAAAATAAAATTAATAAGACAAAAAGGTTATATCTTAGATTGTGAAGATGAAAAAAAAATCATCGACTGGTGGGGTAATTTTAATAAAACTGAAGGTTATAGTTTATTAGGCTCTTTAGAAGAACGTCAGAATTATTTATTCGCTTTATTATTGAATGAGCTAAAATATTATTCCGTTTATGAATTAATGGAACATTTATGTATAAGCAAAAATACATTATATATGTACTTGAAAAATATACGTAAAACATTATCAAACTATAATTTAAAACTAATTAATAATACAAATACTGGGTTTAAAGTTATTGGCACAGAATACGATAAACGAAAAGCTATATTAGATTTATTTTTGATTAACGATTTACAATCTTATTTGGTTGGATTCACTGACTTAGAAAAGTTATTTTTGTCAAATATTGATTTAGATTTATTAAATACATTAGAATCAAAACACTTATATTCTCTACAATTATTGAACTCTGATTTTTATCATAAAAATATAATATCGACTATTGCATTGGCGATAGCTAGAGTAAAAGAAGGGTTAACAATTAATGAAATATCCATTGAAGTTCCAAAGTTAATGGATCATGCATTAGATGCAATATATTCATTTCTTAAGGAAGTAGAAAACGCATTCTCAATCACATTACCCATTAATGAAATCAACTATTTTATTCTAACTTTATCCATTAATGTACCTAGATTAATCAAAAACCCTAAAAATCACCCATCTGAATCGTCGATCATCGTTGATGAATTATTAACATCAATATATGAGACATCTAATCTTGATTGGACTAAAGATAAGATCTTATTTGAAGATTTAGTTAACCATATTGAGAATTTTATTAAAATTAGTTCAATAGATAAAGAAAGAAAAAATCCAATACTCAGTACAATAATAAATTCTTTCCCATTTGCCTATAGTTTAAGTTTAACCCATCTAGGCGTAATTGGTAAAAAATACAACATCTTTTTTTCTGAAGATGAAGTCGGATATATAGCACTACACATAGCTGGCGCTATTGAAAGGCATAAAGCAAAAACTCAACAGCTTAATGTGATTATCGTCTGTGGTGGTGGCTTTGCGATGAGTAAAATTATAGAATCAAAAATAAATAAAAAATTCCCTAATAAATTTAATATAAAAAAAACATACTCCTATGCGGAATTTCAATTAGCAAATATAAGTGACATAGATCTAACAATTACCACACTTCCATTTACTCAAGAAAATACTCCCACTGCTTACATTGATATGTCAAATATAGATAAAGCAATTGATGATTTAAAATATTATCTAATCGATGATCAAATTAATAATAATGTTATGCAACTTTTTAATCCTGAAAATTTTTATTACTTTGACACTGATAAATTATCTAAAAAAGACTTATTAGTAAAAATGACAGGTGATCTAGAAAAACAAAATATTGTCTCAGCGGATTTTGTGTCTAGTGTGTTAGAAAGAGAGAGCTTACAGACAACATTGATTAATGATGTCATTGCTATACCTCACTCTATGACAATGAGTGCAAACAGATCAAGAGTATCAGTTGCTATATTTCCGAATGGGATACAATGGGAGAAAGATAAAAAATGTAATTTTATATTTTTACTTGCAATATCGAAAACTGATAATGAAATTACAGATAATTTATATGATCTAATATTAAATTTAATTGATGATAAAGCCATGACAAAACAATTATTAAAAGCTTATACATTCCATGAATTTAAAAATTTACTAAGTATTTTATAGGTTAATTATATTTCATTGTGAATGGGCTTTATTGTAACCATCAATATTTTATTACGATGGATAAACGCGTTGGACTAGATGAAAATCTGGCTAAAGGAATGTTTATTAATTTTAAATCGCTCATGCCTAGTGTTATTTCACAGATCAAACCTCACTTACCAAACCATCACCCTTTCCCTATCAGTAATGCAACTTTTAATGGCCTTGCAAAACAAGCTGAAAAGATCCCTGATTTTTAAAAGAAGTTTTCTATATTAAGAGATACTTTATTTTATCTATTCCCGTATACGGTATAGATAATAAACTTTAATTGGATTGAGGGATTTTAGGTGAGGAAATGTATCTAAGTTTATATCCTTAAGCATAATAACTTGATATTTAGATATTTATGTTCAGCTAAAACTTTACTCTTTTTAGTTTAACATTGATTTAAAGAATGGGATTATATTATCTAAACTATGTCTGAAATTCAGAATTATAGATTAATTGCCAAATTAAAATTCATTACTGAAAATTAATTTGACAGTCGCTTTAGGAATTAAGGATTGTGATATCAATCAATTCAATATATTAATAATAGGAATTACTTATTCTCATAAACAAAAATATCATGGATTTACGGCCTCTGCATAATTCTCCAATACCTAATCAACCATGCGATCTAAATGTTTTTGCTTATTGAGTTTCAATCTACTATAAAAGATATAACTACTGCTTTCAGATATAGACAGGTTTTTTCTAAAATAGAAAACTGAATATAGTCCGTTCTTGATTATTACTACTAATAACCTCTAACCAAGCTTGATAAAAAGTTGTGCGGTACTCATGTTAAAATCCTTTTATAAGATGCCAAGACCATCACATAACTAAACTATATTTTTGCTATCTTGTTTAAGTGCATTACCTGCTTTTTTTAATGGTGCTTTAAAAGCACGTTCAAACCTACTCATATACTCCAAATGCCATTGTGTATATTGATGCCATTCTTCCATATTATAACCATCGACTGTATGTGAAAATTGAATTCGGCAAGCCTTTTTATCATCCAAGCGCATCCATTCAAGTGGAGCTCCAAATGTATTTTCTATTTCATTTTTCATCTTAAATAAAGAATCAAAAAGAAATTTATTTTCGTCTGTGGAGCTTTTACTTAACCACAGTTCAACACGTAGCGCTTTTTGGCTAAAAATTAGATTGTAAGGGCAACCACTTAGCCCTGACCTCTAAAGTCATATCGTTAAAAACGATCAATAAATCTTAAATAAATTTTCAAAAATTACCCTTTTACTTGTTCAGAAAAAGAAAAATACCATCACGATCTGATCTAATATTCGGATATCAACGATATTTAATATTTGTTAACTTTTGATTGATATTACGATCTGCATTACTAGATTACGATTTGCCTGATGGATGATTATGGACAAAAATAACAGCTACTGCATTATACTTAAGTACTTGCTTAATTATTTCTCAGTGATGGATTTCCACAGAGTTAATTGTCCCCATAAAAAGGGTTCCTATTTTAATTAACTGATGTTGATTATTTAGATTATCTGAATGTAGGGGAAAATTGGCTTTATGTTGCTGAGCTAAGGTATAAGCAGATGAAAAACCATAACCACCGGTCAAACAAAGCTGAAAGAGTTTATCAAATAGTAAAGGTAATTCATCTGACATATCATACTTCCTTATTTATCTAACGTTTTGTTTAATTCAAAATAATAAACAAGAAATAACCGATATTGAAAAACAACTCGCTCACTAGTCAGAAAGTTGGTTTTGGCAGAATAAATATAATAAAAAAGTTAGGTGATTACATAGAAAAAGTTGTGATTTTTACACGCAACTTATTAAAAAATAAAGAGAGGATTAGCGGTTAACAGTCGAAGCGAGATTTTTTTTAGTTTGCATCATATAAATGATATATTTATGGATACAATATATAAATGTGAGATAATAGAGGATAAAAAATAATACTAATCAATAATATGCACTTTATAATACTCATTTACACTCAGGTGATTTTGATAATACTAAAGTAAAAGAGATTAAATTATCCTAATGATTAATCATGTTTAAGAATTATAATTTATGAAAGAAAAATTATTTATAATGTTGCTTTGTTTTTTCTTCTTTAATCTTAATGCAGAGATAAAAGATACCAGTATAAAATCAAAATTAATTCTCGATTCCAAGAACTACATAGGTGATGAACTTATAAGTAAAAAAGAGTTTGCTAAAAAAATAGATTTATCTTGTACCGTGGCTCAACCATATGAAGGAATTGATAAAGAAATCAATGAAGAGAGAAAAAAATGTATTTTTTCTAAGATGACTTTTGATTATGAAAATATAGTTGATAACATGAAATTAAATGAGAAAATATATTTAACACCTATAAACGGTATCAATTTATTTTTAAAAAAAACAAAAGAACCAAATTATCCGGATAACTTATTAGATGATGAGGTTAAAATATATACAGAAATGAATGATAAAGTAATTGATCAGCTAATCATTTACTCTAATGAGTATGATATGGATAGTTATAGTGCAAAATCACAATATTATTTTATTAATAATCATATCTATGTATTAAGTTCTAATATATTAGAAGAAGGGCAAACACTAAATTTTTGGGGTAAATATTCAATAGAAAATAATGGCAAATTTAAATTACTAGAATCTATTAAATGTCATTATCTTTTTAAAGATGGGAAAGAGATGAATGTGTGTAAATAAGTTTGATTTTCAAATGTATACAATGATCCCACCAAAATATTAGATAGTGTTCACCTGAATAAAATAAACAATATTTTGGGATATGAAGTTGTTTCTGCCGTAACTAAATAAAATAAAAACAGAGCTTGAACTGATAAAAATAATTGTAAAACTTATTACTATCTTTATCGACAACAATTTTATTCTAGGCAAGTAGCCGACCGACAAATACCATGCATCATAAATTATAGGATATGCTATGCAAAATAAATTACAGCAATTGTTAGATGAATATCAGAAAAACTATAACAGATTTACATATGGACATTATTTGGATCCCGATAATATTGAAGATGCAATAAAAACAGGCTTGGTGGGGTGTTATTACTTAGATCAAGGTTATCTACCTGAAAAGCGTCAAGCCATAGGTGAGGTTTTGGCACTATATGATAAATATTGGGGTGATAAGCTAAAGTTTGGATATATTGACGGTGAACCCAATAATCTAAATTCTTATACACAAACAACATTACATGAAAAAATTAATCAAATTAATCTAGCTGGAACAGATAATATATGCTTTTATTGGGGTAATGTTGGTAATTTAGAATTTGTTCCAGAATATTTATGCCACGTCTATTCAAGAGCAGAATGGTATGAAAAATTACATCAGGACATAAGTTATGTTCAGCTCTATTTACCTATATCGGAACTTAAAGAGTTTGGTGTGGAGCAATTAATAGAGTTAAATCAACAAATCAGTGAAATATTACAGCCAATGCATGGATTTTTTGGTTTAGGCATACAACATAGTCACGAATATTACGATTATCAATATTTAGAGTATGAATTGGCACATCAGTTTCTGGGTTTAGATATCTCTAACGATGAAGATGATGAGCACCTTAGAGAAGGTTTTAAATGTATCAACTGGTTAACTATACTAAATGACCAACTTATAACAGATAAATTAGGCAATCTTGAGACGTTGAAAGAGCGTAATGATGATAACGAGATCCGTTTTTATCCTTACTCTGGTGGTGTGGTTGTTCGGGCTGGTGAAGTGCCTGAGCTGGGTGATGTAGCATCTAACCCCTATCCTAAGCACTATGTCAATGTTAATGCCTTATTAAAACCGGCACGGGCGCCAGAAATTGCCTCATTAGGTTTTGGTTCAATAAACGGTGAAATTTGTTTTAACAATCGAACATCACAGGAGTGGCAAAGTCGGTTTGATAATGTAGAAGCAATCGATATTACAGTAAATCATGAAAAACAATCGGCGCAGATTATTAATATTGATTCAAAGGTTTGGATTAGCAAAAACTCTTCAACAAGGGTTAAAGAACATCAATGAAACATCAACATTATTAATTACTCCACCTACAGAAGATGAAAAAAACATTGTTACAGCATTCAACCATAATGAGACATAGGTTTCATTTTATGATGTATACATATAATATATTTGAATAAATTTAATATTTTACAAAATTTTAGATCTAATTTGTTTAATGTTATAAAAGCCCTTGTAGGAAAAAATTTGATCGTAAATTAATTATGCAAAAAATAGATAAAATTATGGTTTTATAAATGATAATAAATAATTATGAAAAAGAATTTATATTAGATAATTATCAAATAGATGATTTTTTCAAACCAATAAGATCTAAGTAGGATGTAATTATACTTTTAATGAACAGTATCAAATTAATGCTTATTGGTGATATAAACTCCAATAAGGGAACCATTGAGTCACATGCATTTAATTTTATCAAAAATATCACGTTTTTTAGGTAAAAAAAGATAAATATTTTACTATCGGTTTGCCGTTTAAAGTCATTGCTAATGGAAATACGTTAGAACTCTATTCTAGCTTTGATGAAGTAAAAATTGATAATAAAATTACTTCTGATGTATTAGTGCTATTTTCAAATAAAACATTTGTTTCAGAAATCTTTTTTGAGGAATTATATTATCAATCATATTTGTTAAAAATTTTAATAATTAATTTATTTACTTATGAAGACGATTATATTCGTTATGATTATGATCCTGTAAGAACGAATGGAAAGTTACATCCTTTAAATCACTATGATTTATTTTATTGTTCTATTGTTCTATTGTTCTATTGTTCTATTGTTCTAATACAACCTTTAAATTGGGATTAAATAAATCATTAAATATAGAAAAAATGATAGATTGTTTATCTATAGAAACTGAATATCATTTTATTGAGTAAATAATTAATTATAATGTTTATATAAAAATTTAATTAATAACTAGATAAAAAGCATATTAAAAAAAGCTTTAATTTTAAATTACCTTCTTGGTAATCAAATAAATTAAACCTATCAATCACCACGTTTCCCCATCTGTTTTAAAAAAAGCTGTTGTTGTTTGAATAATTCTAAGAGGGTAATTTCGTGATAATCAATTTGATATTGTTCGGTGATCTGTTGAATTATTTTGGTTAAATGTTGGTAATGGCGATGGCTAAAACCAGGAAAGATATGATGTGTTAAGTGTAAATTCAGTCCGCCTAACCAGTATTCCATCGTCGGCGATTTAAGACGCCAATTTAGAGTGGTATTAAATACATGTTGGATTGGTCCATGTGGCATCATTCCATTGTCAGGTGCTTGATAAAAGGTTGCTTTTGCCCAGTGAGTTCCTAAGATGAGGATAACAAAAATCAGTGAGGCAAAAAACTGACTTAAGCAGTAGGTGAGTAAAATAAACCAGATACTAAATTCTGAACAAATAACATAAGGTAGAACGATAGCTAAAATTATGTGTAGGAATTTGATAATTAAAAAGGCTGTCCAACCAATGATGCCGTTATAAGTAAATTTGTTTTTATCAAATTTTAGACCCAATCGATCCTGCCAATCGAAACACCAAATAATAGTAGGGAAGGTCATTCCAGCCACTAATGGCCAGTAGTATTGCTGATAACGCATAAACCAATGATGAACTTGAAAAGGTGTTTGCCTAAGTACACCATTATATTCAATATCAAGATCGTAATATTCTATATTGGTAAACGGGTGGTGTTGGATAACATGGCGAATACGCCAGCATTCAGGATCAATGCCTAAAGGTATGGTTATAATGCGATTAAGCCAAACATTGGCTTTACTTGATTTAAAAAAGACATTATGTGATGCATCATGAACAACATTTATCGCTAATAATAAAGCAAGTGTAATAAATAGAAAATAACATACAAAGAATACACATGCCGATTGCTGACAAAGTGCCATAAAGTAAAAGAGTAAGCACAAAGCAGAAAGTAAGCCTAATTTTATAAACATTCCCGTATCTGCATAACGATGTTCATTGGTGGAACATAAATAATTTTTAGCAGCGGCGTTTAATGCACTGCGTAATGATGCATCTTGTTCAGCGGTAAAATGTAGTATTGGTTGAGGCTGTTGCATTTTTTGCTTCTCTTTTATATGAAAAATCATAATTCCGGTTTTTGATCCATTTTACTAATAAATTTCAGTTGTGAAGTGAGCAGTTCAGGATAGCTTAATCGCCGATAAGGCAATTGATATCCTTTTGCAAACCGTTCAACAATCAACATTAAAGCCGAGTAATGATGGTGACTCCAACCCGAAAGCAAGTGATGAGTCAAATATAAATTAAGTCTACCTAATGATTCGTTCAATATCTTGGGGGAGGAATACCAATCACAACATGGAGTAAATTGTTGATGATACCCTCCATGTTCGATTTGATTATTCTTAGGCGCCGTATAGAAGGCCGGGTCAACCCAATGTGTGCCTAATAATAAACAGACAACAAATAAAGAGGAGAGCATTGGTGTTAGTAGATAAACTAATAGCACCAAATACCAACTTATTCCCACGCTCGCGAGGATATGCATGGGTACGATTAAAGCGATTGTGAAATGCAAAATTTTGCTTGCTAAAAATAATCCCCAACCTTTGATACCCGTTAACGTTTTGTTATCTGCTGCTAGTGATGTTTTTCCTAACTGATCATCAAATACCCAAGCAATATAAGGCAATGATAAGCCAGCAATGAACGGCCAGTAATAAGTTTGGTAACGCATATGAGGATACCATTTTTGGAAAGGGGGTTGGCGAAAGACGCCATTTTCTTCCATATCTAGATCATAGTTTTCCATATTAGGATAGATGTGATGATAATCGACATGCCTGACTCGCCAATAATGAGGATCAACGCCTAAAGGCAAAGTAACTAAACGCAAAGTAACTAAACGCCCAAAAATGCGGTTAGCTAATGGCATTCGAAAAAGCACGTTATGGCAGGCTTTATGTTGGGCATTAATATTAACTAGCATTGCTAGCATAACAAAACCAAAATAATAAAGCGCAAATAGCCATACGTTTACTTGTTGTAAACTTAACAAGTAGCACAAACCACAAAGCACTAACAGTAATATATTTCTGCAAATTAACGTGCTATTGGCGTAACGGTGATCGCCTTTAGGGGTTAAATAAGCCTCGGCTTCACTCATCAGCCTTTGATGAAAGGCTGTCTCGGCATAATTAGAATAGTCTAGCTTGGGTAGTGGCTTAGTTGACATGATATTTCTTTTTCAGCCATATAATGAGTGTAATAGAACCATGTAAAGCTATCATTCCCATAAATAGTAACCAATATAAAGCTGACCATTGCAGGAAAATAATAAAAAATAGGGGAATAAACCAGCACAATATAAACCAACTGATGATTGCCCAATGTTTTCCTTCTGCAATACCCCCTAATGCGATACTGGCTAAAACTAAGCAACTAAATAATGAGTATTGGATGACATTGGGATCTTGATAACCGTAGCCATAATCATATACATAACAGATCGCTAGGCTGAATAGAAATAAACAACCACTGACCAATAAAATCGTTGGCAAACGATAAAAGCCTTGAGTAGGCTTAAATGGAATTTTCAATAAGTGCATAAAAGGTAACATACTCGCCCAAAAAGGGTTTTGCGAGATCAGACCTTGACTACCGTAGTTAATTGATTTGTCTTTGGGAGTGGTTTCAAAGGTACCAAAGAGCTTATCCCACATGATAAATGAACCAGAAAAGTTACTGTTAGCATAATACTGGTCTTTAAGATGATGAACTTTATGATGCGTTGGTGTTACTAAAATCCGTTCTAATATCCCTAATTTAGGCGTGATTGCATTATGATTAAAGAATTGGATAGAGTAATGGAAAATGGATACCGTAATAAAAATCGAGGTTGGAACGCCGGCGATAGCCAGTAATGCAAAAAATGGGATTGAGGTTAGTGATGAATACCAAGAGTTACGGATAGCTAACGATAAATTAAAGTGTTCGCCTTGATGATGGACCATATGAATTGCCCATAACATGGGGATTTTATGGTGTAATCGATGTTCCCAATAAAAGCCAAAATCCCACGCGAGTATGGTAAATAGCCACGTTATTATAATAGGAACATGCACAAATAAATTGAAACTAAAATGTGTATACATGAAATGATAACAAACTAACTCAAGCCCGCGGAATAACCAGAGCATTAAAAGTCCAGAGTTGAGATTGAAAACAACATCGGACCAGTTAATTGTTACTTTTTTAATGAATTGTAAAATAAAAGCTTCAGCCATGATCATGATTAACATGATTATTAGGGGTAAAATTAATTCCATCATAATTATTATCACTATTCTAAAGATTGATTGACCAAACGACTAAATACAAAACGCACACTCCACCCAACAGTGAGAGCTAGAACTACACCTCCGACAAAATCAATAAAGAGATGTCGCCGAAGTTGAATAATGGATAAGGCAATCATGATTCCCCATAATACTAATACAGTATTACGTACGGGATGATGCTTATCTAAAGTCCCCCAAATAGCCAGTAATGTTAGATCGACATGCAGTGAGGGAAAACAGTTAACGGGTACATCAATATCAATCAGTTTGCTCAGCAACCAAGAACTGGCCGAAGTACCCTGATCGATCGGGAAAACCATTGTGGTAGGAAAAATAAGATAACACAATGCAGCTAAAAAACTACTGATCATAAAACAGATCGACATCCAACGTACATGCTTATAAGGTGCGACGTAAAAACAGATAGGTACGATCAGGAAAAACGAAAGATAAAACCAAACAGCATGAGGAGTAAATGTTATCCATTGGTCAATGAAAGAAACCTGCAGTAAATATGGTTCGCGCTGTAGTGTAGCGGCACTGTGGTAGCAGACTCCCACCATGCCCCAGCCAATGATTAAATAGGCTAAACGCTTGAAGAAGGGTTTCATTGGCTACCTCGTTGACGAATGATCCGCCGTCTTTTCTGGGCAAATTGTTTCGATAACGTATCGACTGCCGTCAATGTCCATACTAATTCATCAACATTAGCACCTTGTTGTATAAAATGAGCCGTTAATGCCTGTTGGCATTGACTTAAATATGCTGGTGAGCAGCAGCCGATTAACTCAACATGATGTTTTGTATGTTGAATTAAACGATAGTCACAAGTTAACGGTAAATGATTAGCTATTATTCGACTACAATAATCGGCAAAAATGGTTAATGGCTTTGCTTGTTGATCGGTCAAAAGTAACTGATCATCACACCGACCTTCAATATGTGTGATCGCCATTCCTTGCAGGCCACAAGGGCAAGGTGTTGACCGTCGTACCAAAATGTCATCTAACTGATAACGCACGATAGGCTGCGTTTCGCGAGTAAAATCAGTAATAATTGGTATAAAGCGATCTTCATCTATCCATTGTGGTTCAATATAGAGAAATTCTTCATTCAAATGAAGTGTACCCAATGGACAAGTGGCAGCCAGAAATCCTTCTGTCGCTTGATAGACTTCACCTACTTGCTGAAAGGCTTGTTTGATTAACGCTTTATCTTGTTCTTCTAGTACTTCAGCTGCGGATATGACTAAAATTGGATTCACTTTTAATTTGTTATCAAGTTTTTCTAAGGCAAGGGCTCGTAGTACTTGTGCTGGCGCTACAATAATCGTTGGTTGATAGTCATTTAGCGATTCAAGTTGCTGTTGAAAATTATCATAAAGACCATAAAAGCGAAATGTTAGTCGATGGCTGTTTGTACTATGGTAAAGGTGATTATCCGCTCTTAAAAATAAGGCTACACGTTCCTTGGTTAGTAATCCGCGTGGCAACATTTTTGCTAATATGACACCCGCCCACATTTGTTGCTCTTTCGGACTCACAACAAAAAGACCTCGTTGCCCAGATGTGCCTGATGATAAGCCGACACTAAATTTCCCCATTTTGGCACTAAAGTCACGTTGTTGTTCACTTTGTTGAGCCAATGCCAATAAGGAATGGCAGGTAAGATGTTCGGTATTCATTTGATCGAAATTTTCCATCATTATTTTTTTATTCATTAATGGCCAGATTTCGAATGGTTGTTGGATAAATTGGCTGAAATAGGGGCTTCGAGTTAAAACGCGTTGTTTAAATTTTTGTAATTGTTTTAGTTGATAGGTTTGAAGTGCAGCGCGATTTTTAAATGTTAGATGTTTGGTGCGCCAATAATACCACAGTATTTTTAGTAACCTCATTCTTCCCCCTCATGGCTTAAATAAATGGTAACATCAGGATGATAAGAGAGTTGATGAAGCTGATTAAGGGTTAAATAATAAGCTTGAGAATCTGACATAATTAAATTAGCTAGTCGTGATGGTTTTTTTAGTTCTTTATAATTTGCTTTCACCCATGCTGCGTCACTTGCTAGTAACGTCCAACCATTATCGGTCAGAATGAATGCGCCAATATGACCGGCAGCATGTCCCGGTAAGGGGACTAGAATTACCTGTTTTTTGCTATTAGGTAAAATATAGCCATATGTAAAAGGTGATAATTCCGGTGCGAGCGTACAACGTTCAAACTGTTCAATGAAACTTACCCGTTGTTCAAAATCAGTAGGAATCAGGCTGGGCACAAAACCTTGTTTAAGCGCAAAAAAACCACGTAATGGTTTTACTGTTTGCCAGCCGAGTTGAGAACAAATAAATCGACTATGCGTAAAATCTCTTAATCCCGCAATATGATCACCATGGAAATGTGAGATAATAACGTGCTGTATACTAGCCAGATCGATTCCCAATACATTAAATTGTTCTTTAAGCGATTCTCCCTGATTAAGGTAAACTGGGGTCGTTTTTTGATACAGCTTAAATATGCCTTTTTGGGTATATTGTTTAAAATAATCTGCATAGCCGGTGTCCCAAAGCCAACGATAGCCATCTACCTCAATCAGCCAAGCTCGTGCAGGAAATTGACAGACATTAAACCCCGCTCCCCGCATTGCCATGCAGGCAATATGGGTACAATATCCGGCTTTAAAGGGTATAATTTTTGCCATCTTATACTAACCTTTGTTGCTTTAACCAATTTGCGGTCAGTTCAACACTTTCACTTAAGCTATACAGCGGTTGATAACCTAAACAGGCTATGGCTTTCTCCTGACTTAGCGTCATATCATAATATAACGTACCAACGCTATAACGTGTTAAAGTAGGCTCTTTATGTGTTAATGATGCGATACCTTCTAGTAAGGTCGCTACCCCATATAGAAGTTGATACGGTAGTGATCGAACTTTATAATCAAGCGCTAAATGTTCTCTTAATAATAAATTAAGTAAGTCAATAAGTTGGCTTGGTTGTTGGTTAGTAATATTAAAGACATCACCTGAGCGAAGATGAGGATTATTCGATGCCGTAAATATGGCATAAACAACATTAAGCACAAATGTAAGATCAAGAAAAGCATGTCCGCCTTTCGGCAGATATAATGTACCGCCAGTACGTTTCAATAATGCTAGCATCCGAGGAATAATCACGCGATCATGAGGACCAAAAATTCCTCTAGGTCTTAATATTAAATAAATTGTATTAGGGTAATGCGCGACACATTCTTGTATACATTTTTCTGCTTGATATTTGGTGTTCGCGTAATGGTTAGCAAACTTTTTAGCTAGGTAGTCTTCCGTGATATTAAGGTGCGATTGAAAATCAAAATATATCGATGGTGTTGATATATGGATAAAACGCTTAATACCAAGTTTACCGGCAAACTGTGCTAAACGTGATGTGACTACGACATTCGCTTGGTAAAACCAATCATATTTTCCCCAAGGGGAAGACAATGCGGCACAATGCCAAACCGTATCACAATCAACAAGCATTTGCTGGTAATCCGCATCTGTTGCGGTAATTAAATCTAGTGCAGTAAATTTTGCTCCAAGCGCGCTAAGTTGCTTTCCAACAGTTTGATTACGACCCGTGGCATGAACTTGATGACCTTGTGTAAGTAACCACTCTACAGCATTGCGACCTAAACCACTTGTTGCACCCGTCACTAAAATTCTCATGGTAATAGAATCATTCCCCCTAACGTTAACCCTGCTGCCGTACCGATTAACATAGCCGGTTTACCCGGATTAAAGCGCTGAGTTATTACGGCCTCATGCAATGCACTAGGAATTGAAGCCGATACTTGATTGCCTCGAAAACGGTAAATATCAATTAGGCTTTCGTTAGAAATATTAAGTCGCTTACGCATGTGTTCTAATGATAAATGGCTAGCTTGATGAGGGATGACAGTCGCTATATCAGAAAGTGTTAAACCGGCTTGGTTTAATAATCGGGTTAAATAGGGCTCAATTAGCGATGATGCTAATTTAAACAGCGGTTTTCCTTGCATGTGGAATAAGAAATCATGCTCTTCGATACCGGTTTTTATATTTCGACGAGAACCGCCTCCGCGAATTTCACACAAATCAATACCATTAGTATGGGTTTCTAATAAGCATGAAAGGATGCCACTCTTTCCATCACCTTGTTCAACAATTGCACAAGCTGCACCATCACCAAAAATTAAAGAAGATTCCTCATCTTGCCAATCTAAACCACGTGATGCTAAATCGGCAGAGACAATCGCTATACGTTTATAAATACCGGTATTTAATAAACCTGCTGCTACTTGTAACGCACTGATAAAGCTCACACAGCTAGCATTAACATCAAAGCAATTAATCGTTTGGGGTAATGAGCTTGCTTTTAGAATATGCGCAGCAGTGTAAGGAAGCGCTTGAACAGGAAGAGCACATGCAGATATTAATAAATCAATAGATTCTCCGTCAATATTACAACGGGTAAGAGCATCACTAATAGCGTTTGCAGCTAAATCGGCTTGTTGTAATTGCGTATCGGCATGATAACGGTAAAGTATGCCTGAACGTTTAAGTGAGTAACCATTTGGTTTATTTAGTTTTTTATCTAAATCTACCGCCTCTATTTTATCTGGCGGTAAAGCAATGCCAGTCGAAATAATTTTTATAGGTACTGGCAATTTATTTCCTTTCAACACAATAGATACCCCGTAATCTATTTTGTAATAATAATTATAACTTAATGTTGAGTACTAATATATCTTTGGTTGTTTAACTATTATAATAATTTTAAAATTAGCTTAATGTGATAAAGATAGATATGTTAATAACTTCTTAAGTTGGAAGGCATAAAGTTTTCTGTTGTTTTGTAATCAATAAATACTATTCAATCATTTCTAACTGTTTTGTGCTGCAAACAAGCTTTTCGTGTTATGGACTTGTAGCCATTGTGGCAGTTTTGATGCCACATAATAGTTTCCCAATGGCAATCAGAGTAAAACCATTATTTTCCAAATATTGATCTTAATGACTTTTTGTTGTAATTGTTTAAAATCCATTAATATTCAAATTAAAGGTAATAAAGGAGAAAAATATTACCAATATCATATTATTTTTGTGATCTATCTTACGAAATTTTGAGTTGTTGTGAAAAAAATATTAATTCTAAATGATAGCGATTAAATAATTGGCTATAGCCATTGAAAATACTGGCTTTAAAACCATTTTATGGATACACGCCATTATCGAACCAAATGTATCCGGGTTGGTATCCGATTTTGCACTTGATATGGGGTAATCTCAGTTGATGTCGGTTGACAAACAAAATCCCTTGAAAGGTAACTTTGAAAAAGCTTTAGACATAAAAAAACCTGCTAGCAGCAGGTCTTAAAATTTGGTGATTGGTGCCCGGACGCGGAATCGAAGAGACAGCTTAAAGTATTGGCGGAACTGGATTGAGGGATTTTAGGTGAGGGAATGTATCCGGTGTTGTATCCGTAGTGGGATTGGTTGGGTTTTAGCTTATTAAAATAAATTTTATTCGCTATAATGAATATTTTAGTTTTATCTGTTATAAGCGAATATTCAAGATAAGCAACAAAATTACAATAAATGTTTACCTAAGCAGAAAAATAATGTCGCTAGTAAGAGCAATCTGTCAGAATAACTCAACTATAAATCTTCGTTCTAACATTCGTCATTAAAAATGTGAAATTGTCTGCAAATCATACTCAATTTTGGTCTGACATAAAATCTGAATACAACTGTTTAAAAGAAATTTTTTATGGTGATATTCCTTCTGAATAGAAGGTATTTAATATGTTAGAAAAAGTGAAAATTCAGATAGCTAAGGTTTAGCTAGACCATGACATTATCAATGCCGTTTATTTAAAGATTTTAATAGGAAAATGTGTCGCATGAAGCTAGCCTATTTTCCTATATATTTTATGTATTAGTTCAATACTTGATAGTAGTTTATTTTTCTAAAGCCTTACTAATAACGATATTCAGCTCTTCTTCAAGCTTAGAGATTTCTATCTCTAAAACTTTACAGTCTATTTGTTTAAACATTCTCTTTATCTTTTTACTTGGATCATTAAGTTCTAAATTTAATTCTTCAGTAATTGAATTATTTATGTCTTCCATAAATTCTAATTCATCAAGATAAACTGTTGACCCTCTTTGTATTTTCTCATCTATAATTACTGCACGAATTGGACAAACTTTTAGTAAATTAATAAACCGATTATCAAAAGAGACAAAAAAAGGAATATAAAAATCTGCGCCTGTGTTCATACCAATAAGTTTTTCTAAATACCTTACAGAGAAAAGATCCCATGACATTCCTCTGATTTTCTTTAAAGAGTTTTTACCTAATGTTCGTATCGGATCGAAAAAATTAAGACTAGCGTTATATTTTAAAAATTTCCATCCAAAATAAATTTCTGTTTTAGCAAAAAATCCTAACTTTTTTAATGAAAATTCTATAAGTAATCTTAATTTATCTTTGATATCAATATTTTCATTTTTCTTTAATAAGATAGATTTTAGCAATACTGAATATAATAATTTTCTATTTGTATGAAGTTCTAAAACCATCTCTCTATTATCATAATAAGTTGAAAAAACTTCACACGCTCTTTTCCCTGCTGATTCTCTGTTTTCGGTAAAAATCGGATGATAGATATTAAAATTATTCTGATTATAGATTAAACTCTCAAAACGTTTTAATGCTCTTATTGAATTAAATGGACGATTATTCTTTTCATCAAGGCTATCAAAATAGTTTTCAATAACAAAAAAAGAATAATCAAAATTCATACCACCTTTATTTTTAACGAATTGAATTAATTCGCCAAACCGCAGACTATCCTTGTCTAAAGAACCACCATTTTCCCAAATTCTAAACTTTTCGGTGATGTTAGAGTCAAAGCTAATAGAATAATCTAATTTTATTTCAGCTTGACCTTCTTTTGTCTGTTGATAAATTTCATCAGTATAAAAAAGAAGTCCTTGTCCATAAAAAAATTTTTTTAAGTAAGGAAATTGCTCTTCTATTGTTTTCAAAGGGTGATCTAATAATTGAGATTCCATATTTTCGGTTGAATAAATAATCTTAAGACCTTTGAAAATATTTATATTCTTTTCTATTAAATCATTAAAGCTTTTTGATAGACTATGATTCACTATTGCTTGAAATGCTACCTGTAATTGCATCATCCGTTCTTGTTTTCTTTCTGTCATAATTGTTGTTTTGTCCTTGATCTTTTAAGCGAGAAGTAAATTATTGCAGGTAGATTGAATTATTAAAAATATTTTTAACTTGAAAATGGTTAATTTAAATATATGGAATATAGTAAAAGAAATATTCTAAACCTATCTAAAATGGTATATTTTTATATTATATCTTTTTAAATAAAAATGGTCACTGAAATGGCAGCTATTAATCAAATTAAGGCAAAATTACTTGAGCTTGAAGGTGGCGCATTTCAACGGCTTGGCGATCATTGGTTGCATAAGAGAGGGTATGAAAATTTAAATGCTATCGGAATGACTCAGATAAGTAATAAAACAAAAACAGGCACTCCTGATACATTGATAATACAAAATAATGGTAAATATATTTTTGTTGAATACACAACACAACAACTAACTTCCAGAAAAAAATTAGAAACAGATATAGATAAATGCCTTAATCCCCAGAAAACAGGAATTCCATTAGAAAATATTTCTGAAATTATTATATGTTATCTAGGAACCTTAACTCCCGAAGATATTTATATATTGAACGAAAAATGTATTAAGCAGAATATTATTCTTAGTTTATTTAATATTGATGCAATAGCATTAAGTATTCAAAATAGTTACCCGGTATTGGCAAAAGAGTATCTTTCTTTACCGTTAGATACAGGGCAAATTCTAAGTATTGAGGATTTCATAAAAAAATATAATTATAATAAATTCTCAACTCCTATTATTGATTCACCTCTTTTTTTAGATGAATATTTTCACCAAGGAATAGAGGCTCTTCTTAACCAACAATTTTTACTTATATCCGGGGAAGCTGGTATAGGTAAAACACAATATAGCCTTAGCTTATTAAAAAAACTGCAAACGAGCCACCCAGATAAAAAAATATACTGTATTTTTAATAAAGGTGAAAGCTTTCTTGATGAGATAACAGCCTATTTTAGTGAGCCAGGAGACTATCTTATCTTTATTGATGATATAAATCGCCTTAATAGTAATCTGGATTATTTACTTCATTATCTTGTCGAAAATGATGATAAACGCACATTTAAAATTATTGCAACAATCAGAAATTATGCTAAAACCTCATTTATTAGTAAAATAAAACAAATTACGACTTACCAAGAGATAACTTTAGCTAAACTGAATAAAGAACAACTCTCCACATTGCTAAAAAAAATATTTAACATAAATCATGTTGATTATTTACAAAGAATTTGGGAAATAACTAAAGGTAATCCTCGTTTAGCTGTAATGGCCGCTAAAATTGTGCTCACAGAACAAGATCTTTCTGCTTTGTATAATATAGCATCTCTTTACGACAGCTATTTTAGTCACTATGACCATGTTCAAATAATATTAGACAATAAAAAAAACATACTAACATCTGGGATAATTTCTCTTTTTAGAGTAATTGATTTTAAAAATGAACAACAAATACAAAGTATTCAACAGATATTTAACATTACTTTAGATGAGTTTCGAGATAATATTTCAATACTGACTCACAATGAACTGATTGACGTATTCGAAAATGAAATCATTAAAATAGCAGATCAAGTCTTAGCTACTTATTTACTTTATCATGCTATTTTTGTACAAAAGGTACTGCCATTTCCTATTCTATTAGAATATTTTTCTAATCCTCAAAAAATAGGGTTATTAAATGATGCAATCGTTCCTATTATTAATGCCTTTGATCATAAAAGTATTCTTAATCAAATTCAGCCAGATATAAAATCTTATTACACAAAAATATTATCTAATCAGCACTCACAGGAAGATATTCTACTTTATTTAAACAAATTTTGGTTTGCAATTCCTACTCAATGCTTGATGTTTATTAAAGATATTCTTGATAAACAAGAAAAAATTGACATAAATTGGCACAATGTCGACTTTGATTTTAATACCTCAAATGGTCAGGGAAATCTGATATTTTCATTGTTGAGCAAATTTAGACACTCCAATAAAGATGAATTACAACTTGCTATCAATTTATCATTAGATTTATTAGCGACCTCAGATGATTTTATTAAACCTGCTGTATATGAGTTTATTCATACTCTTTCGTTTAAACACAATGATCATGAGATAGGATATGTTGTACAGAATATCATATTAGATAGTATATTATCTCGGACACATCAAGGTGATAACTACTTATATACCAAACTATTTTTTATTATTGCAGCCTATTATCTTGAGGCAGAATTTTCTGAATTTAATGCTGAAGGGAAAATGGTCAATGTTATGCGCTTCCGCTTCCCTACAAATCAACCGCTAAAGGAAATAAGAGGAAAAATATTTAAGCAATTAACAACATTAGTAAATCATGCGGGCTATCAAGTGGAATCCTTCACATTACTAAGTGATTATATTGCTAAAATGCAATTTAACGGTGTAGAAATAGTGCAACTGGATATGCCCTACATGCGTGACTTAATATCTTCATATTTTGAAAAAAATAATATTGCCCATTGTTTATTAATAAAAAATTACCAGGATCAATTACGTAATATGCACCTACTTTCTACGCAATTGATTGACAACATCCCTGCAATTGTTCAATTATTAATCGACCCTAACCAAGAAAGAGCCGAAAGAAAATTGAGTTACGAAGATTATCAAAAGTATCGTAGAAATAAAATTCAAAAATATACTGGTACAATAACAATAAATGAGCTCAATTATTTTCTACAGCAATGCGAACACCTTAGTGTTGTCTCGAAACAGCATAAACAATATCAATTAAGGGAGATCATATCATCATGCTTATCAAATATGATAACAAGTCATCCTCACCATTATCCGAGAATCATTTATACTTATCTTCAATATGATGAATTATTTTCTATCCATCCTTATTATATTATCACCACATTGTTTAAAATATGTGGTGTTATAGAAACGAAAGATTTTATTGATACTCTTGAACATAAAAATAAAGAAGCTTGGCTTACCACTTATTTTGAACATTATCCTGCAGAAAATATTAATGAAA
Source organism: Gilliamella sp. LMG 34359 (assembly GCF_984569085.1). Classification (NCBI taxonomy): domain Bacteria; kingdom Pseudomonadati; phylum Pseudomonadota; class Gammaproteobacteria; order Orbales; family Orbaceae; genus Gilliamella; species Gilliamella sp. LMG 34359. The sequence goes on from NZ_OZ474906.1 coordinate 539,959, forward strand.
AAGTAGTTGCACAATTACTAGACCATATCAGTCAATTAACACAAATAACTGCAGTTCCCAATGATCTCAACCTGTTAGATAAATATCAACCATTTCATACAGACTTGTATTTAATTATAACTAAATATTTATATGCTAAATCAAAACAAGATATGCGTTTCTTAGAACCCGTTGCTCGGTTATTTCATCAAAATAAGATTTATAACCAATTATTAGTATATTATAAAAATGACTCAGAGATTATTTATCAATGTTATCTTGCAATACTTAATTATAACTCCTATTTTGATGACGATGGGCAACTATTAAAAAACTTGTTAGAAAATAATCCCGCATTTTTTTATACAGTTCTTGATTCCATTTTACAAAAACCGACCCGATTATCATATGATACTAAAATACCATGTTTAAAGTTCCTTTGGGATAAAGATAACTATATTCAGGATATTGAACAATATGCTTTATATATTTACCAAAAAGATCAATCCTATTTTGGTGGAATATTTCACAAATTATTTATTCATAATAAAAATGAAAAAACTGATAATCTTGCAAAAAAACAACACAATTTTATAACGCAAACGATCATAAATAATATTGATAATGACGAATATATCTTATTTATTATAGGAGTACTTGATTGCTTATCTGAAGATGAAAAATTAAATATTTTATTGGTATTACTAGAATATAATCAGAGTATTAAATTATTTAAAAAAATACGGTTTAGTCGGTTACCTCAAAGTTGGTCAGGTAGTTTAGTACCGCATTTAGAAAAGGAAAAGCAATTCTTACTTAAAATATTACCTTATTTAAATAAAATAACGTTGCTTAATCACAAAGCCTATATTGAAGAATTAATTTCTCACAAAGAACAAGAAATTGAACGAGAGAAAAAAAGAGATTTTGTTGATATTGTTTATTATTAATTACTTAACTTTTATATTATAAAATAAAAATGTATTCAAAAATACAATCTTCAGAAGTTAACTACGAATTACATACATTAGGCTAGAAATCTTTTCAGCATTTATGTATTACAATTTTCTCTGAAATTCTTAAATACCCTATTCAAGAATTTTTAGATCCCATGATGGTGGAAGAGATGGTGCTTTAAAGGTAAGTGGAAAGTTGGCCAAAATAAGACAATGTCAGGTCGTTTCACTATTCAATACAAATTCAGTTCAGAGCTCCATAAGCAACTAAAACTGGAAGATTATTTATCTATTTTGAATAAAGTTTCAAAAGATATAAAAGACGATATGGTAATGAAAAAAGCGAACACTCAAAGAGTAAATCTTATTTATAAAGTCCTTTTTAATCAATGCATAAACTCGGGAGAAAATAAGATTGAAATAGTTAAAAAATGAAGTGAATCAAATAAATTACCCCAATAAAGCTTTAAATAAGCTTTATTGGGGTATTAACTAATCATCAAAATCATTTGGTTCTGTCAAAACACAATACTCTTCAGGAATACTTTTACCATCGTAATCGGAACTAAAACTTTCGCCTGTATAATAGATGTAATTACCCGAATGAAATGTGCCATTTTGTTCGAGTGTAATATCATGACCGTAGCGTTCATAATCAAAGTAGTTACTTAAATTGCCTAGCTCTTTTAAACTATAACAGCCACTTTCTGCAATCCAATAAAAACCTAAATCATATTCATCAGAAATATTGGACAAGGATTGAAAGCAATCTAAGTTATCAGATAAATTAATTAAGTCAGTAATAGAATTAACATAGTCTCCAACATCAATAACTGCTTCATAAATTTCTAATTTAGCATAATTTAACTCTTCAGGTTTTTATGCCAAATAATTTTATTAACATAATGATAAATTATGGTTACTTTCTTATAAGATTGATAATACTTGGAATTAGCTATTAATTTATCGGATGAATTAAAAATATCTCTAAAAAGTCCAAATGGTTAAATCTATTGTTAATTTAATATGAGGGTAGTTGACATCGGTTGACAAAGAAAATCGCTTGAAAGGTAGCTTGGAAAAGGCTTTAGACACAAAAAAACCTGCTAGAAGCAGGTCTTAAAATTTGGTGATTGGTGCCCGGACGCGGAATCGAACCACGGACACGGGGATTTTCAATCCCCTGCTCTACCGACTGAGCTATCCGGGCAACAATGGAGCTGTATTAAACACGATTAGCGATCATCCGTCAATCCCTTTTGTAAAAAAATTTGAAAAAAATATGCTGATTGGTTGAAATTTAACTAATTGTCACTATATTAGTGGCTAATTAGACTAATATCACTCTATTTTTAGAGGAATTTTTATATGCGAGTTTTTGGTTTTATTATACTTTTTATTTATGCTTATTTGGAACTGAGTCTGTTCATAAAAGTTGCAGATTCAATAGGTGTTTTTCTTGCTTTAATCGCCATTATTGCTAGTTCGGTTATTGGGCTGTATTTAATTACAAAGCAAGGTTTAAAAAACTTAAGCATTATGCAACAAAAAATTGCTAATCATCAAAGCCCTAAAGATGAAATCATTAAGAGTGTATCTTTACTCTTCTCAGGCTTTTTATTGCTGATTCCTGGGTTTTTAACGGATATTTTGGGAGCGATTTTATTAATTCCAGTTGTTCAAGAGTATATTGTTCGCTTTATTGTTGGCAAATTGCCTTTTAAAGTTCGTTCATTTTCTTCTAGCCGCAGTGTACAAGTTAATGATGTTATTGAGGGGGAATTTGAGCGTAAAGATGACCAATAAATAATCAATTAAACTTTTTTTAATTTTATACGCTTGAAGAATCTAAAATAATCCCCATTTAATGTGGACTATATTATATAAATCATAATGGTATGATTTGTTCTTAATCATCATTTAAGTAAAAATTAGTGCTAGGAGATAACTAATGAAAATTCGTCCATTGCATGATCGTGTGATCATCAAACGCAAAGAAGTAGAATCAAAATCAGCTGGTGGTATTGTTTTAACTGGTTCAGCTGCTGGTAAATCAACACGTGGTGAAGTTTTAGCTGTTGGTAATGGTCGCATTTTAGAAAATGGTCAAGTTCAGCCACTAGATGTTAAAGTTGGTGATATTGTGATTTTTAATGAAGGATATGGCGTTAAGACAGAAAAAATCGATAACGAAGAAGTGCTTATCCTATCAGAAACCGATATTTTAGCCATTGTTGAAGCATAACTGGCAGATAATTTAACTTATATACAGAATTTAGGAGAAATACGAAGATGGCAGCTAAAGATGTAAAATTTGGAAATGACGCTCGCGTTAAAATGCTTAAAGGCGTTAATGTATTAGCTGATGCAGTTAAAGTAACTTTAGGTCCAAAAGGACGTAATGTAGTTTTAGATAAATCATTTGGTGCGCCAACTATCACTAAAGATGGTGTGTCAGTTGCTCGTGAAATCGAATTAGAAGATAAATTCGAAAATATGGGTGCGCAAATGGTTAAAGAAGTAGCTTCAAAAGCAAACGATGCAGCTGGTGACGGTACCACTACTGCAACTGTACTTGCTCAAGCTATCGTTAACGAAGGTTTAAAAGCAGTTGCTGCGGGCATGAATCCTATGGATTTAAAACGTGGTATTGATAAAGCAGTTGTTGCAGCAGTTGAAGAGCTTAAAAAATTATCTTCACCATGTGCTGATTTTAAAGCGATTGCCCAAGTTGGTACTATTTCAGCAAACTCTGATGAAACTGTTGGTACTTTAATTGCTGAAGCAATGGAAAAAGTTGGTAAAGAAGGTGTTATCACTGTTGAAGATGGTACTGGTTTACAAGACGAATTAGATGTTGTTGAAGGTATGCAGTTTGACCGTGGTTATTTATCACCATATTTCATCAACAAACCAGAAACAGCAACGGTTGAATTAGATAGCCCATATATTTTATTAGCAGACAAAAAAATCTCTAATATCCGTGAGTTATTACCAGTATTAGAAGCAGTAGCTAAAGCAGGTAAATCTTTATTAATTATCGCTGAAGATGTTGAAGGCGAAGCATTAGCAACTTTAGTTGTGAATACTATGCGTGGTATTGTTAAAGTTGCTGCGGTTAAAGCACCTGGTTTTGGTGATCGTCGTAAAGCAATGTTACAAGATATTGCAATCTTAACTGCTGGTACTGTAATTTCTGAAGAAATTGGTTTAGAGCTTGAAAAAGCAACACTTGAAGATTTAGGTCAAGCTAAACGTGTGGTTATCAATAAAGATAACACAACTATCATCGACGGTGTTGGTGAAGAATCATTAATTAATGCACGTGTTGAACAAATTCGTAAACAAATCGAAGAATCAACTTCTGATTATGATAAAGAAAAACTTCAAGAACGTGTAGCTAAATTAGCTGGCGGTGTTGCAGTAATTAAAGTTGGTGCAGCAACTGAAGTTGAAATGAAAGAGAAAAAAGCACGTGTTGAAGATGCATTACATGCGACTCGCGCAGCAGTTGAAGAAGGTGTTGTTGCTGGTGGTGGTGTTGCGTTAGTTCGTGCTGCTTCTGCAATTTTAGACCTTAAAGGTGCAAACGAAGATCAAAACGTTGGTATTAAAGTTGCGCTTCGTGCGATGGAAGCGCCATTACGTCAAATCGTGACTAACTGCGGTGAAGAAGCTTCTGTTGTGGTTAATGCGGTTAAAGGCGGTAAAGATAACTATGGTTACAATGCCTCAACTGAAGAGTATGGTGATATGATTGCCATGGGTATTTTAGATCCAACTAAAGTAACTCGTAGTGCATTACAATATGCTGCATCAGTAGCAGGTCTTATGATCACCACTGAATGTATGGTTACTGATTTACCTAAAGATGATAAAGCTGATTTAGGTGCTGCCGGTGGTATGGGCGGCATGGGTGGAATGGGCGGAATGATGTAATTCCCCTATTTAGCTAATAAAAATAAAAAACCACTCAAATGAAGTGACCCCCAATAGTTGGACAACCAATTACAGGGGGTTTTTTTATATCTAAAGCGATTATTAAAATATTAGCTTACAAATGTTGGTAGAGCGTTATTGAACCAATAATAATCAGCACGATACCGCCAATAAATGAGGCTTGTTTGCCAATTAAACAGCCGAGTTTTTTCCCTAACAATAGTCCAAGTGTAACCATAATACAGGTTGCTAAGCCGATCATTGTCGATGCAAGATAAATATTGACACTGGCTAGGGCTAATCCGACACCAACTGCAAATGCATCGATACTGGTCGAAATTGCCGTAAGAACCAATAGTAAAAATGATTTTTTGGTTGAGGGAATAGTTTTTTGATCGTCATTTTCACTGTTTTCTTCTTTAAAACTGTGATAAATCATGTTAATACCTAACAATAACATCACAGCAAAAACAATCCAGTGATCCCATTTTTCAATATATTGAAGTGCAATATAACCAATTAACCAGCCTAATATGGGGGTAATGGCTTCAACAAAACCAAATAAGATCCCCACTTTTAATGCACCTAGAAATGGTGTCGATTTGAGTGAAACACCTCGACAAATCGCTACCGCAAATGCATCAGTAGACATGGCTAATGCTAATAATAAAATAGCCAAAAAACTCATGATATTTACTCTTGCTTCTAATGAATGATATTTCTTTTAATTTTATGATTTATTTTTTTGATATTAAAAATAGATAGTTAGCTATCTTTTTATCGCCTTTATTTTTATAAAGTTCTGCTGCTTTTATCACATTGCTTCGGCGGCTTGAATCATATGCAAAAAGTTGTTTGAACATAAGATCTGCGGTTTTCTTATCGCCATTTTGGATAGCACAATAACCATATTGCTCATAGGCATCAGCTTTCCAGCGATGGCGATCGAGCTCAAGGCTTTTATTAAATTGTTCTTTGGCCTCTTGATAGCGATTTCTGCCACATAAAAAGGAGCCGTAGTGAACATGAAATAGGCCATTACCTGGTTGCATTAAGGTGATACGTTGGTAAATCATTTCCGCTTCATTGTATTCACCAACATGTTGATCAAACATCGCCATTGCTAGCATCACCTGTGGATTTTTAGGTGAATATTGCGCGGCTAATTTTAGATTATAATGCGCGGCTTTAACGTTCTCTTCAGATTCATTGGCCTTAGCTAAATAACCTAACCCCAATCGCATTCTGGCTAATGCAGCAGCTTCCGGATCAAACTCTTCACGGGCGCTCGTCTGGCAACCTGCTAGCATGAGTATAACCAAACTACTTAATACTATTAATGCACCTTTCATCCACAACTCCTTTTCTCTTTTATGCTGTTTGTTGAATAAGGTTTTGCTTTTTATAAAGTGTTCGTTTAGTACGATCGACAACTTCACCCGCCAGTTGGCCACAAGCTGCATCAATATCATCACCACGTGTTTTACGAACAATTACCGTAAATCCATAGCCCATTAATGTTTTCATAAACCGATCAATTCGGGTATTTGAACATCGTGAATAAGGAGCACCAGGGAATGGATTCCATGGAATTAAATTGATTTTACTCGGCACATTTTTTAGAAACTTCGCCAGCTCATGGGCATGTTCAACACCATCATTGATTTGATTGAGTAACACATATTCGATAGTCACTTTGCCGTGATTAGCATTTGAAGTTGAAAGATAACGTAAAATTGAATCACGTAGCATCGCCATATTATATTTTTGGTTGATTGGCATGATTTCGCTGCGTATTTCATCATTTGGTGCATGAAGAGAAATAGCTAAAGCAACGTCAATCATTCCCGCCAGTTTGTCCAAAGCCGGGACAACGCCTGAGGTAGAGAGGGTAACGCGTCTTTTGGATAAACCATAACCAAAATCATCCAACATAATTTCCATTGCAGGGGCGACATTAGATAAGTTAAGTAAGGGCTCACCCATCCCCATCATAACCACATTAGTGATAGGTCTGTCGGCTAATTTGCCGGTGACACCAATGGCATTTGATGCACGCCAAACTTGGCCAATAATTTCCGAAACGGTTAAATTGCGATTAAAACCTTGTTGAGCAGTTGAACAGAATTTACATTCCAGTGCACAACCAACCTGTGATGAAACACACAATGTAGCACGGTCTCGCTCAGGAATATACACAGATTCAATCATCTGGTTATTACCAACATCTAATGCCCATTTAATCGTACCATCAGATGAACGCTGCTCGATGGCAATTTTAGGGGCTTTAATTTCCGCTAAGGTTTTTAGTTGTTCACGAAGTTTTTTGTTGATGTCGGTCATTAGATCAAAATCATCTATCCCAAAATGATAGATCCATTTCATCACCTGATCCGCTCTAAATGGTTTTTCTCCTAATGAAATAAAAAACTCTCTTAACTGTTGTCTAGTAAAGTTAAGCAAATTAATTTTTTCATTGGTTGGCGTTGTGGTATTTTGATTAGTTGTCACATCTGAACAATTGCCAGACGATTTTTGTGTAGCTGGTGTTAACATATGGCCTCGTTTTTACACATTATGGCTATTTCAATTTTTAGGGAAAGGATTATACTGTTTTTCAGCTTGTCTGGCTAATATAATCTTAATTACAGTGTCAATGATGAAAAAAATAATAAAATTAAAAACAATTATCAATTTTACCCAAACTTTAACTCTACTTTTATGTTCAACATTTACTATGGCACAATCTATTCCGCTAAATAAACTTACTGGGCAATTTAATGAAAAAAATGATAGCGATTTTATTGCTCTTGATTCAACAATATTACCGGTAAATAAAAAGGGCATGTATCTTCAAAAGGAGCCTGCCCAGCAGTTAATTAAAGCTTATAATGATTTTAAAAAATCTTATCCCGATATTCCGTTTATTGTGGTAAGTGCTACGCGTAATTACACTTATCAAAATGGTATCTGGCAACGTAAATGGGATGCCTTGGTACCTAAATTGGTAGAGCCACAAAAAATTGCCAAGGAAATTTTAAAATTATCTTCAATGCCCGGTACATCAAGACATCATTGGGGAACCGATATTGATATTACTAGTCTGTCATCGGAATATTTTCAAAATGATAAACAGGGTATTATTTTGTATCAATGGCTACGTGAAAACTTACCAAAATATGGTTTTTGCCAACCATTTAATGACGGGCGAAATGGCGGGTATTTGCCCGAAGAATGGCACTGGTCATATAAACCAATTGCCAAACAATATTTAGTCCAATACAAGACGATACTCGAAACCAATCCACAAACGATTCTGCAAAATTTGAATTTTACTGGCTCTGATAAAATTACCCTAGAAAGCTTAGTAAAAGAGTATGTATTAACCGTTAATTCCGAGTGTTATTAGTGTTTTCGCCAATAAGGTAGTTTTATTGTCACCACTAAACCACCACCATCACGATTATTAGCTTGAATAGTACCGTTATGCATAATAACGGTCTTTCTGGCAATGGCTAAACCTAGGCCATAGCCTTTACCTAACTGTGCTGATTGAATACGGACAAAAGGCTCAAAAATACTCGATAATTTACTCGCATCGACACCCGGCCCACGGTCTTTAACTTCGATTTGCAAATATTTTCCTGCTTCTTTTAATGATACTTCAACCGTTTGGCCTGCTTTAGAGAAGCGGATAGCATTACGAATGATATTTTCAATCGCCCGGCGTATCTGTTCGGAATTACCTTTAACAATAGAGTGGCTGATAGATGATAAGTTAAATTCTACCTCTATCGATTGGTGATTGGCTTCATAGTTAGCATCATTAACCACCACACCAATTAACTCTTTTAAGTCAAAATATTCATCGGTTCGATTATTCATTTCAGCCCGTGAATAATTCAATATTTCCCCAATTAGTTGGTCTAACCGTTGCGATTCTAACTCGATTCTAGCTAATGAAGTATCGATATTTTGTTTATTTTGTTGCGCAAGGCCGATTGCCAGTTGTAAGCGTGCTAGAGGGGTTCTCAGTTCATGGGAAACATCATGAAGTAGCGCTTGACGATCAGATATTAAGATGTTGAGTTGCTCAACCATCATATCAAAATCTTTACCTAATTCACTCAGTTCATCACGACGAGGTTTTAACTTTTTAAATAACCGAACCGACAGATCGCCTTGCGAGACGCGGAAAAATCCTTCTCTTAGTAACTTCATCGGTCTGGTTAAGTTCCAAGCTAAAAATAGACTGAACACTAAGCCAACACAGATCCCCATTAGTACAATGGGTGTTGGCATTGTAAACAGGGTTTTTTTAGTGTTGTTGCTGTGATCGGTTTTATCATCTTTAAATGATACCGAGTAAAGCGTACCATCTGGTGCAACCGCCATTCTTTGGTAGATATAAGTGGTCGGTTCAAGTTCATCGGTAATGATATTGACTTGATCATTTTGCGGAGAGACCAATTTTATCGACAATAAAACCCGCTCACGTTCGGGTAAATGGGCGATAAAATTGAGCGTCTCATCTTCACCGGCAACATGTAATAATTGCGCAATCATATCCACTTTAGTTGGCATATGATTTAAGAATCGTTGATTTTTATTCTCAATATAATAAGAGAACGCAATCCAAGTTAATTGGAAGGTAAGATAAAAGATTATCCAAAATATAATCAGTATTTTCCAAAATAATCGACGATTCATATTAAATCAAACCTACAGAATGGTTAACGAATGCGGTAACCAACAGCTCTTATCGTTTCAATGGTTACATCATTTTGTGCCACTTGATGTAATTTTTGGCGGATATTGCTGATATGGACGTCGACGCTGCGATCATAAAGTTCACGTGCCCGACCAAGACCTATTTCAGATAATTCTTCTTTAGTCACCACTCGTTCACTATGTTTAACCAATAGAACTAACAAGTTAAATTCGGTAGAAGTTAAATCAATAGGTTGACCATTCCAAGTACATAGCCGTTGAGGGATATCTAAAGTTAAACCATTAAAATGATATTTTTTATCATCGACTAATTCGACTGAACGTTCATCAAAACGACGTAAAACGGCACGCAATCTGGCTAATAATTCACGAGGATAACAAGGTTTAGGAATGTAATCATCAGCGCCTAATTCTAACCCCAACACGCGATCAATATTATCACCTTTGGCAGTTAGCATAATAACTGGCATATTACATTGTTGACGAATGCTTTTAAGGACATCAATTCCATTAATATCAGGTAACATTACATCTAAAATTGCTGCACGATATTTACCTGATAGAGCTTCATCAATACCATCTTTACCTAAGTAAACACTTTTAATATTAAAACCTTCATTGGTTAAATATTCGCTAAGCATTTGTGATAATTCTACATCATCATCAATTAATAAAATATTTATCATATGTCGCCATTATTATTTAATTTTAGATAGTTTTATTATTGCAATAATAAAAAAAAAGTCAGGTGGATTTACTAAAATATTACATATTTTGCTCTATTCCTGATTAATTTATTTACTATGCAACCAAGTATAGAAATTTTAGATTTACGCTATTTTCACAGTGTGCATTTCAATCAAAAAACGATTAAATAAGGAGCTGTTAGTCGTAGTGTAATTTATTAATAACATCAGTGTTTGATTAATATTATTTACCTAACGTTTAATCTAATATGTGAACGGTACATTCAGTTTTCAAGTTAAATAGAATAAAATAGCTGTTTTATTAATTAACTGAAAGTTTCACTATTTATTGTTAGCTATATGGAGATAAAAAATGGAACAACAAGTAATGTGGCAACAATTAATTAAATTGGTGAAACATGAGGTTTTACCGGCTCTTGGTTGTACCGAACCTATCTCGCTTGCTTTAGCGGCGGCTATTGCCAGTAAATATCTTAATAAAAATAAGATTAATCGTATTGAGGCTTACGTTTCACCCAATCTTATGAAAAACGGCATGGGGGTTACTGTTCCTGGTACAGGTATGGTGGGATTGCCTATTGCAGCGGCAATTGGCGCAATTGGTGGTGATGCTCAGGCTGGTCTTGAAGTCTTAAAAAACATCACACCAAAACAAATTAACCAAGCTAAAACGCTTCTTAGTGAACACAAAGTTAATGTACAAATTGCGGATAACGATAAGGCGATTTATTCTGAAGCCAATGTTTATACGAGTAGCGATCATGTCAGGGTCTGCATTGAAAATTCACACACTAATGTAATTTTGATCGAAAAAAATGGCGAAAATATTTTTAAAGCCGATAGCAAAATACAAGATGAGTCTAACAATGAATCGATCATAAACCATATGTCAGTCAAACAGATATATGATTTTGCAACTCAAGCTAATTTTGAAGATATCGAATTTATATTACACTCTGCAGAATTAAATGACGCATTATCTCAAGAGGGATTACGACGAGAGTATGGATTAAGTATAGCCGCTACATTACATCAACAAACAAAAACAGGATTGTTGGCTGACGATCTATTATCCAAAGTGATTATTCGCACCACTGCGGCATCAGATGCTCGAATGGGCGGTGCGACATTACCGGCAATGAGTAATTCAGGTTCAGGCAATCAGGGGATAACTGCAACTATGCCAGTGGTGGTGGTTGCTGATTATTTAGAGGCTACGCCTGAACAATTAGCAAGAGCACTGATTTTATCTCATACTATTGCCATTTATATACATAGTAAATTTCCTCCGTTATCGGCACTTTGTGCCGTAACCACCGCTGCAATGGGATCGGCAGCAGGTATGGCATGGTTGCTAGGTAAAGGTCAATATGAACCGGTGGATATGGCAATATGTAATATGATTGGTGATTTATCGGGAATAATCTGTGATGGAGCGTCGAATAGCTGTGCAATGAAAGTTTCAACATCAGTTTCATCAGGATTTAAAGCGGTATTGATGGCGGTAAATCGAATTCGAGTCACGGGTAATGAAGGTATTGTCTGTGATAGTGTTGAAACCACCATTAATAATCTAGGGGCGATTGTCAGTAATAGCATGAAAGCCACCGACACTCAGATAATAGATATCATGTCGCATAAAGCTTAATTTCACCCAAAGTGGTAAAATATTAAGCTTTTAACGCTGTTAATATAATCAATCAGTATTTTTTTTAAAAAATATGCTGGACAATATTATTTTTTATGCGTAATATTCCGTCCTGCTTCTATGGTGGCTATAGCTCAGTTGGTAGAGCCCTGGATTGTGATTCCAGTTGTCGTGGGTTCGAATCCCATTAGCCACCCCATTTTATATCGTATAGATGAAGCAACTCTAACGGCGAGTAGCGCAGCTTGGTAGCGCAACTGGTTTGGGACCAGTGGGTCGGAGGTTCGAATCCTCTCTCGCCGACCAATTTAATAGAAAAGCCTACTCATTTGAGTGGGCTTTTTTATTATTACTACTCTATATTTAATTCGATGCGATAAGAGGTACGAGCCGAGTACCACGAGACAAACACCAATACCGCACAACCATCAACAGAAAGTGTCCTTAATATATCCAGAGAACCTAATATAAAATTGTGTCAATACGGCAATACGGCAATATGGCAATACGGCAAGATACACACTGTCTTCATACCAGTATACTGTTGCAGCGGTCATCGAAAAATGAGCATAATCAGAATGTGTTGGCTGAATTAATCTTGGGGCGCCTATTGTGCCGGCTGATATAATAATCACATTGTGTAAAATTGTTTAATTTTGCCTGTGTTGAAGTAGCCATCACGTTGTCATTCCTTGTTTGTTGGGGGTAAGCTGCCATGAAAGCGATTGCTGTTGACGTTGCCACAATTGAGCGTAAAGACCATTTTGGCGAAGCAGGGTGTCATGATCCCCTTGTTCCAGCAAACATCCAGTGTGCATAACAAGTATTTTCTGCGCTTTTTGTATTGTGTTTAAACGATGAGCAACAACTACAACAGTACAATGCTGGGATAAGTTTTCTAATACTCGGTGTATTGCCACTTCGGTAGACGCATCAACACTGGCAGTCGCTTCATCCAATAGGATGATAGGGGCTTTTTTTAATAATGCTCTGGCAATTGAAAGTCGTTGCCGTTCTCCGCCTGATAATGAGTAACCATTATCACCAAGAATTGTTTGATAACCATCCGGTAACTTTTGAATAAATTCATCAGCTTGAGCTAATTTAGCTGCCTGAATAACTTCCTCAGCAGTTGCGCTTTGATTACCCATCAAAATATTGTCAAATACTGATGCCGAAAACAAAACCACATCTTGAAATACCATGGCAATATTGCGATCTAAGATCTCACTAGCGATTATTTTAGTCTCATATTCACCCCAAAGAATTTGACCAGAGTCTGGTGTCCACATTTGCGCAATCAGTTGCAACAAAGTGCTTTTTCCTGAACCGTTTGGGCCAACAATAGCCGTTATCGCATTAGCATGAATGTGGCAGTCAATATTTTGTAAGGCTGGACAGGATTGCTCAGGATAGGTAAAACTGAGCTGCTTTACAGTAATTTCATTTGAGCTAGAGATTATAGAGGCGTTCCCATCATTATATGTGGCCACCGATGTTTCACTCAGTAGTTTTTTGATACGTTCCATGGCGCGTGAGCTAAATCGAAGTTTTATTAACCCATCTCCAAGTGTTTGTAATTGCCGATAGACAATCAGTGAGAAAAAATTGAGTAGGATAAAGTGCTGAATATCTAAACGTTCCTGAAACAACAAATATCCGCCTGATACAAGTAATAGTAGAAAACTGAACTCACTGACAAAACCAAATAGTGCGACTAATGCAGAGGGTTTAGTTTCCAACTTCAGCTGCGCTTGATATTGTTGAAATAATGCATTAGAAAGACGCTTCCAGGCTGTACCAAACTGGCCAAAGCAGCGAATAACGTTAATGCCCTGTATATAATCATATAACTCTGCTTGTGCATCACTGGCAGTATCCAACATTTTTTCATCATAACGACTAATGACACGCTGCGTTAATGTCATAACCCAAAATGAAAAGGGAATAGTTATAATGACTAGCAAAGCTAAAAAGAGATCAATCCAGCATAGAAGTGCCAATATTAATAACATCGTGACTATTGTACTGGTAAAGACAGCTAAAAAATGCGACCACAGCCATTCGATTAGCTCAAGATCGGATGTTAAACGAACGCTTAAATCCCCCGTTCGTTTTGCTGAAAACCAACCTAGTGGTAAAGCGTGTAAATGGTTAATAATTCGAATTCTAGTTTCAGCCATCATGGCATAAGTCCCACCAAAAACGTGGCTTAATGCCAAATTACTTGAATAAATTCGCCCCAACAGGCAGGACAATAAACCGACCACGCTTAATAGGATTATCGGTAACGAAATAGTTTTATTGAAAACGGACAGGATAAGTTGTGCAACAATGTAATAACTTACTGTCAATAAGCAACCATCAAGTGTCGCCAGAAATAATCCTTTGGTTAACCGACGATCTTGATAACCAGCCAACTGATAACCGGCGCGCATAAATTTAATGAGCATATATTTTCTCTCCATCCAACTCGATATCTTGCCAGAGTTGACAATAACAGGGACAATTCAGAAGCAGTTCGTCATGACGTCCCTGACCAACCACTTTTGCTTGATCGACAACGATTATTTGATCTGCATGGATAATCGTTTTGAGGCGATGGGCAATCATTAGCACACTTCGCCCATTGCAAAGATTGGCGATAGCTTGTTGAATAAGCCACTCGTTTTCACTATCTGCATAGGCAGTTGCTTCATCTAGAATTAAAAGAGGGGCATCCCTTAATAGTGCTCTGGCAATGGAAAGTCGTTGGCGTTCACCTCCCGATAAGCGAGTGCCATTTTCACCAATTTGAGTGTCATATCCTTGTGGTAGAGAGAGAATAAATTCATGAGCACAAGCTGCCTGTGTTGCTGCAATTACCTGATCAATATTGGCATCCGGTCGGCCGAGTAATAAATTTTCTATAACCGTGCCATTAAAAAGATATACATTCTGAGATACCATGGATATCTGTTTAAACAACTCTTCTAAGGGCCAATGCTGGATATTGAGCCCACCCAAGGTGATTTCACCGCGATCACAGTCAAGTAATCGTGTTGCTAAACGGGCAATCGTTGTTTTCCCCGCGCCACTGGGTCCAACAATCGCTGTTAATCCATGTGGCAATGTATTAAAGGTTACCTCTTGAAGAGCTGTTTTTTGCTGATCGTAACGGTAAGAAACGCCAGAAAATGACAGTACAAGGTTTCCCGTTGGTAAACTTTCTTTATCAATCTCATGAGATACTGTCATCTGTGATGCATTAACTATCTGGTTAAGACGATCTAACGACCCTTGCCGTTGGGCTTGTTCCGATAACGCAAATACAAGGCGTGAAAATGGTTGAACTATTACTGGAGCAACCAATAAACACAGTAACCAATCAACTGGCGCTAAATCTTCATGAAAACAGCGCCAGGCTCCAATAGGCGCCACCAAGATTAAATTGCTTGAAAGTAAACAATTAAAACAATTCCAGCCAAACATATTCTTTTTACAGTAGTTTTCTATCCAAGGTGCGACATTACGGATTGTCTGACTGAGTTGACGAAAAGAATCAGCTCTCAGTCCAAAACTTTTAATTACTGCAATGCCTCGGATGTATTCACTTACTTTTTGGGCTATATTGAGCTGTAATTCTCCCCACTGACGCGATTGTTCGGCACTGTGTCGCATAGATAACCATTGGCACCAAAACGCGATTGGCAATAATAGAATAGCAACAAACGCCATCTGTACATCTATATAAAGTAACAATGATAATCCAACAATTGGCAGAGTAAGAGCTGAAGCAACATCGGGCAAAAAATGCGCCAGAAAGGCTTCTAATGCGGCGATATCATCATTAATTACTTTACGTAAATCACTTGCTGTATGAGAGCTGAAAAACGATAAGGGAGCTAATCCCAGTTTGTTGGTTAAATGCAACTTTAAATGATAAGCTAGCTTTAATGCGCCATGATGAGCACTAACGTGACTAATCACAATTAATCCCCAGCGAAGCAACATTGCAATGAATGCCACTGCCAAGCATGAATAGATAAGTTCAAGAGACAATGTGGCAACAGTCAGTTCTTCTACCATGAGGTAAAGTATCCAAATGGGTACTAGCGTCATAATGGTTGAGATGATTGCTGTTAGTATTGATATCCAAAAAGCCTTACCCATTAACTTTACTAATAGAATAAAACGAAGTGGTTCAGAAATGTTCATAACCTTCCTCGAACTTATCTAAGCTAAACTTAAAATAACTCAACTTTTATGTTAACGCCGGCAGTTAGGCCTTCGTTAAATTGCGCAAAAGCATTATTACCACGAGCGTAAGCGTATGTGCGGTAGCGTTTATCAAAAATATTGTTGATATAACCAGTCACAGTAATCCGTTCATTGGTTTGCCAGCCAAGACTTATATCAGTTGTACTGTAACTACCTTGACGTAGTTGATTACTACCATCAAAGTAAAGAGGACCAGTCATATTCACCGCTATTCTAAGCATTAGAGCGCCCATTGACGTTGCAACCAAGCCATCTACGCTAAACCCAGCACCATACTTAGGAATAAACGGAACTCGATTATTAGCATAATCATCAGCAGTTACATTACTGGCAAACTTAGAGTGAGTTAAATTGCCATTTAGGGTTGCAGCCCATCCGGGGGTAAATAACCATTTTGCATCAGCCTCAATACCAACGGCATTTGCACTACCTGCGTTTTTCAATGTTTGAAACCCCATAGGACCAGAGTAAAGCTGCATATTGTTAGTATGGGTATAGTAGACAGCACTTTGAAGCTGAAAATCGTTGATTTCATAGCGTGAGCCAACCTCATAGTTAATCGATTTTTCAGCAGAAAAAGGTTCCGCTCGGGTACCAGCTTGTGGTGTAATAGTAAAGCCAGCAGCCTTATATCCTTGTGCAACGCGCGTATAGATACGCCAATCCGGTGTTAAACGATAACCAACTGAAAACTGACCTAATACCTGATTATCACTATTATTCCCGGCGGACCAGGCTCGATTATTACCATAATGCGTCTTCGCTTTATCATGAGAAGCACGTAAACCAGCTCCCAGATCAAATTGGGAAACATGTAAGGTTCCATCCATATACATGGCTAATGATTGCGAGGTGACTGAGGAATCGGTTGTACTCGTTTGGCGACTTTCATCAATATCCAGTCGGTATAAGCCAAATACTCCATCCCATAAACGGTCATCTCCTTGTGTTGCTGCGCGAATTTCCTGGGTATTTTGATCCCAATGCTCTGAGGATTGGGCTGAGTAAGGACCATAAGGAAAACGACGTTCATATTTCAGTTGTTGCCAGGCACTACTAGCAGTCAGTAACCAATCGCCGAAATCATAACTTCCATTTAGAGTTTGACTATGTGTACGACGATGCATACGCGGATCTATACTACCCGCAGACGTTAATAGTTTGCGGCTGTGGGTATTTTTATAGTCTAAATACGTATCCTGAGTTGAGTGAGTTCTATCTTCTGTTGCACTAAAATTGACTTCCCAAGGTGTGGTTATTGGCGCTAACCTGAATTTAATATTACCGGTATTTTCATTTGATCCCCCCAATCTGTGCGAACCAGTGGATGGGTTATTGAATGCACCTGGTTGTGATTGGCGCAACAATGTGACGCTACCATAGAATACATCCTCTACTAGTGGACCACTGAGATTCAAACGGCTATGGTAACCTTTTCGGCTAGCACCACCACCATCAATATAACCATGAAATAGGTTATTAGGCTTTGCAGTGCTAATATTAACTATACCACCCTGCGCGCTGCGACCATAAAGAGTGGCTTGCGGGCCTTTCATCATGGAAATATGATCTACGTCGATCAAAGACTGGACTAAATTAGTCGACAGTTGTGGTACACCATCAACATAAAATGTGATTGCCGGCGAATAAAGATCCTGAGCAGAAGAGATCCCCCTTAGTGATATTGCAGGAAATAGTAAATTACCACTGTTTTGTATATTCAAACCGGGCAATACCCGA
Organism: Gilliamella sp. LMG 34359; assembly: GCF_984569085.1. Classification (NCBI taxonomy): domain Bacteria; kingdom Pseudomonadati; phylum Pseudomonadota; class Gammaproteobacteria; order Orbales; family Orbaceae; genus Gilliamella; species Gilliamella sp. LMG 34359. The sequence goes on from NZ_OZ474906.1 coordinate 557,919, forward strand.
GAGAGTTTTTTCGTATCATCTACCCCCGCGGCTTCGAGTTTAGCCTGGGAAATGGTATTAGAAGATACATTGCGTGAAGAGGCTGCTTTATTAGATTGTTTACTTGCAGTTACAATAATAGTATCAAAGTCAGTTTTCTGATCGCTTTGTTTAGCTATTGATTCTGCCAGCAATTCTTCATTATATAACAAGCCTAATATACACAAAAATATAAGTTTTTTTTTCATCGATTATTATCCACTGTTACTTTTATTTTGAGCTAAAAACTCATTCTAAAATAGAAATTGGATAATGCTGGTGTACAAAATCTTCAAAAAAAGTATAATTAAGTATAATGATAATTATTATCATTTCGTTATGGATAGAGAGGTGATGGATGAAAACCATTCGCTATAGTAAAGATACTCGCAAACTGGCAACCAAAGACAAAAAACTATTTGAAAGTACTGAATGGTTTAACATACAAGGGTTGCTTAATGCTGGTTTCGTAGAAATGGCGCCGTTACAAGATATTCGAAAGAATACAAAGGTTGGTAAGCATTTATCGCTCGTATTTATGCTCAATGGCGCTGTGCATCATCATATACATGGCTCCAAATCAGTCGTGTCTTATCAACCCAATAAGGTTTATCTCTCTTACTCACACGATACGATATATGGCACCGATTTTTTCCCTGCTAATTACAGTTATAACATCATATTGTTACAATTCCGTCCGGACGAGCTATTAAAGATATTCAATGAGTGCCCACTAAATAGCTATCGGGCGAATATGCAATTTTCTTCACCAAATTTCTGTATTTGGCGGTTAACACTTACACCGGTGCTCAAAGATATAGCACAACGATTGCAAACCGCCAGAAGATCTTCTGATGCTTTATCGCAGCTCAATATACAGCGATTAAGCCTTAACGCGCTGTGGTTAACATTAGAGCAGTTAAAGTACTCCTCATCGACAGATGGCGAACCAATAAAGAGCAGCTTAACTGGTCGTGATCGCAAAAATGTAATCAATGCACAATTATTTATACACGAGCACTTCCAAACTCATTTAATCATAAAAGATATCGCTAAAGTTATTGGTGTGAGTGAGTCTAAATTGAATAGAGACTTTAAAAAGGTGTTCGATGTTGGTATACACCGCTATATTATCAACTATCGCTTGCAACAGGTGACAAAATTACTTAATGAAAGCACATTAACCGTTAGTGACATTGCAATTCGATGTGGCTTTACCTGTGCTGGTCATCTCTCCAGACGATTTGTTGAGGTGTTTGGTGTCACACCTCATGCTTATCGTTGCAATTAATCCAAAATCTATACTGCTTTTAAAATTGAGCTTCGATACAAAAAAATAAGTACGAATAAAGCACAGCCTAAAGTAAGATTGAAGAGTGTAACGTAACCCATATAATAAGCAACGATACCACCGATATAACCAGAACATCCGGTAGCAAGCGCTGCTCCGCATTGAAATAGTGTAAAATCTAATCCAGCTTGCTTCAACGATGCTTGTGTGGTTAGGAACGAGTAAAGACAAACTAAGCCCACAGAAAAAGTGTAGTTAAAAAACAGATAGCTAACAATAAGCCATAGTGGATTTATATCAGGCTGAAGACTTAATATGATAAAGCAGCTGATTGACAAGCATTTAAATAGGGTCGCCAATAAGAGTGCCCAGCGATAGCCTATAATTCGGATAAAGAGCATACCTGATAAAGTGCCTAGCATCCCACAAGCAGCACCGCCAAAACTGGTTACTTTGCCTAAATTCTCTAGAGAAAGCCCAGCGTCAATCGCAAAAGGAGATAGCATAGATGAAATTAAACGACCACTAATCTCAAAGAAAAAGACTAAAACGATCGCCTTTAGCATCATTGGTTGCTTTAGTGTTTTAATAAGAGATGGTCTCTGATCGCTTTTTTCTGTAACAGGAAGCTGATTGATACTCGGCGCTAATAACAAAGGTAGCAATAAAAAGAGTAGTAATCCACTATAAACAAGTAAGGAGGATTGCCATCCCCATTTATCATATAGATAAATTAACCCGCCACCGCCTACTGCCATTCCTAAATAACCACATCCAATCCGTAATCCATTGCCGATACCGTATGATTTTGAATTTAAATTCTCAATCATATAAGCATCACAAGCAATCTCACTCGTGCAACAAACTAATGATAATAAAATTAATAGTGAGATTAGTGTGATGAACATATTTTCATGTATGAATGATAGGCCAATTAATATCATCGCCAGAGCCACTTGTCCGGCAATGACAATTTGTTTGCTGCGGATTTTTCCGGATGCAGTGACTCTATAACGCTCAACGCCACCCGCCCAGAGTACTCGAAGTGTCCAAGGAATCATAGCAAGTGACACTAAACCAATAGTGTACAAATCCACATTATGACTCCGTAGCCAAGCCGGTATCGCTTGAAAGACAATACCACCGATTAATGTTTGAACAAAATAAAATGAGCCAATTGCAAATATAAGTTTCAAAAGAACGCCACCATTAAATATAAAAATACCACAAAAGTACAAAGTTTTTTTCATCAATTATTAGCCACTGTTACTTTTTTGGAGCCAAAAACCCATTCTAAAATAGAAATTGGATAATGCTGGTGTACAAAATCTTCAAAAAAAGTACAATCAAGTATAATGATAACTATTATCATTTGTCTATGGTAAGCATTTCTTTGTTTTTATTAGATATTTTTATATGATTTATATGAATAGTAATGATTAACATGATAAGGTCTTCCTGTGATGTGGGTAGCAATTATCAGATTGATCTGGCTTAGCAATATATTTCTTAAGCAGCACATTAACTGTACTATATTAGAAAATTTTTTTAGCTTATTGATAGATTGTGAAAAAATTACAGCCGATATGTTTCGACGCTCGTCCACGGTCATGTTTTAACGAACCCTTTGGTATATTCGATTGGCATAAGGATTGCTGCCGTTTTCTAAATTTTATGGAGGATTACCCTGAGACTTGAGCAAAGGTAAAAAAATCTTAGGGTCATTTTTACATTCATCTGGTTTGGTAAAGACTAAAACTTTGATTGGTTTGATGCAGTGTCTTCTCTTGATACAAAGCAAGGTAAATTTATAGCTGACAAATTGCTAAGTCCATTTTGCCACAATGTGATTTAGCAATAACATTAACAGACGATTAGTTGGCAAGATGGCGGCGTTTTTAGTTAATCTGTGCACTAGTTGCACGGCAACAGGTTCGTTAACTGGCTCGCAAAATTCATATAAATCAATCAACTCTTACATTAGGAGGCAATTTTATTCTCTCGACCAAAGAAAATATAGGCAATAACGGCAATAACACCGAAAACAAGAGAGAGCAAAAACATGATATAGTAACCATTGTTAATTGAAATTAGTTGAGCTTGCGTCAGATAGATAAGCATTCCTGATAATACACCCCCAAATGCCCCGCCAATCTGCTGTACAACACGCGTGATAGCACTCGTGTCCTTGATTTGATTTTTATCGCAAAATTCGAATGGAGAAGAGAGAACCGCAATCGTCGCAATACCCAACCCTGAACCTCGGATAATAAAACCAATAATTTCTGATAAGTTTCCGCCGATTTGAATTATTAATATACTTATGGCAGAGAATATTAATCCAATGCCAATAATTAAAAATGAATTTATCTCACTTAAACTTTGATAAATAAATTTTCTAGCTAACCAGGCACCTACACCCTGTAAAGCAAGTAGCAAACCAATATACGTGATAGCAACATTATCATTTATAGCTTGGATTAAAGGAAAAAAAATCATGAAACCAAAAAAGATAAGCGACGTCAGAAATCCCATAATTATTGCCAGTGAATATTGAGCGCAACTAAAGGGACTTAAGTCGACCAGTTTAATAGCCGACCTACTATTAACAAGAAGCGAAACTATCATCAAGCCAATCCCTAAAACCAGCATAATAATATTAGGCATATCAAAAAAATGGCCAGAAGCGATATTTTTAATCGAGATAAAAAATAATATTAAAGCGATTAGAAATGTCATAAATACATAAATATTCATATTGTATTTAGACGTTTTATTATCAGGTACTGTCGTCCTACCAAAGAAAATAGCCAGAAGCACTAAGGGTACGTTAATAAAAAAGGCCATTCTCCAATTTAACTGTTCAGAAATAATCGCGCCAAAAATTGGTCCTAGTGCAGGAGCAAAGACTGACGGAATAGCCACTAATGCCATAATTGATTTTAGTCTCTGTTTACCAAAATAAGTCGCTATTATTGATTGAGTAATTGGAATTAAAATCCCCGCACCAAGACCTTGGATACCTCTGAATAAGAGCAAAGACACTAGATTATATGAGAAGCCAACCAATACAGAGCCAACAAGAAAAATGATAATTGAGTATAGCCATGCTTTTTTGAGTCCAAAATTTTCATGTATATAAGGAGATAGTAATATACCCATAGCACAGGCCAGCATATATACAGTCATCGCCCATTGTATGAAAGTATAAGAGGTATTAATGTCATTGGAAATTGCGGATAAAATAACATTAACAATGCTATTATCTAATAATGGCAACACGCTAGATAGCGTCATAGCAAACACTAACTTTCTTTCGGTGGCTGTCAGCTCAAGGGTTTGTTTCATGACAAACTCTCTCTAAACGATATTTAGTTGCGCCGCGTGTATATATGCCATTAAAGGTTGTTGGCATCACTTCTTTATAATTTTTATGTTTTCCTTTCATGCCTCTGTTACCTTCTCAAAACCAGATTATTAAACAATGAATAAATTTGCAAATTACTCATTAATGCGTATAAAAAACGATTATTTGGCTCATTTACAACTTATCTATTTATTGCTAACTTGTTATCTTGAATTTAATTAAGAGGACTTTAGGATAGCCAGTAGAATAGCCTTTTACTAGCCAATTTAAGCCACAAAATATCCCATCGGGGCCACATAAATGAATACGCCACTCATCTCTCCACAGCTCGCTTCCTCTGATAGTGAACCGATGATCATATCGACAGTCAGCCACTCTTCCCAAAGAGTAACTCAGCGTCATGGTCATTCGAGAGGGCAATTACTCGGCACATTACAGGGTTTAATTTCAATTGCAGCTGAAAGTTGTCAATGGGTAGTGCCGGCAACTCATGCGGTCTGGATACCGCCAAATGTACAACATAGTCTTCTTGGATCACATGGGGGTTTCGAGGGATGGAGCATCTATATACAAAAAAACGCATGCATTGAACTACCTGTCAAACCATGCATTTTAGCGTTATCTGGCTTATTGCGCGAAGCAATTACCCGAACCATGTCATGGCATAATTCAGAACTAGAACCGGAACAGCAGCGATTAATTGCCGTAATCCTTGATGAGATTAGAACCATGCCCCAAATCGAGCTAGCACTTCCAATGCCAAAAGATATGCGTCTGTTAAAAATCGCTTTAGCTTTGTCTGATAATCCTGGCGATGATAGAAATCTTAATGACTGGGGCGTTTGGGCTGGCATTTCCCGGCGCTCATTAACCCGTCGATTTACCAATGAAACTGGGTTTAATTTCACACAGTGGCGTCAAAAACTGCGTATGTTAAAAGCGTTAGAATTACTTGCTGCGGGAAAACCAATCACCGAAATATCTTTGTATTTAGGTTATGACAATATTAGTGGATTTATTGCTATTTTCCGACGAAATTTCGGAGTAACACCGGGAAACTACCAAAAAGCCATGAGAAATCGTCTCTCATGGTGAAACTTTACTAACTAAGACGATGAAAACCTTTCTGCGGTTTGCGATGAGTGCAGCGAGACTACTTTTTACTTTAACAACGATCAGCAAGATGAACATAAGATGCCAGTTAATCGCCTCTAGTCGACTAAGTTTATAAAAAAGTCTGCTTATTGAGTAGACTTTTTTTTATTAATGCAATTAGGTATTTGCTACAAATCTCGCACCGCGAGACAAAGCAACTTTCTGAGTATATTTACCTCTATATTTATTCTGATATTAATTACTTCCCCCCTAAAATCCCTAGATTGGTATTTATTCTATTGATTTAATTAAGTTAATAATAAAAATTGTGATCTACACAACAGTTTTGGTACTTAAAATTGACAACATGTATCTTTTTGACTATTTTTTAACAATAGTTACGTTGGTTTAACGTATATCTGTTTTATAAAAAAGTCCAACCATGGAGTATGATTTTTTGGAATATCGTGAAATTGCTTCGAAAACTTATGTTGAAGAACAAATTAAAGCTAATCCGACTATTGTCAGTCAAAAATTGACAGAACGGGCACTAGCAGAACATTTTGGTGTAAGTCGTACAACAATAAGAAATGCTTTAAATGATTTAGCTATGGAAGGTTATGTTTTCCAAGCTGAGACTGATTTGGAACAGCATAAAGTTTTTGAGATTAACATGTTAAAAATGTCTTCTTTTAGTGAAGAAGTTAAAAAAGAAAATGATATTGACATTAATATAAAAGTTCTCAGCAATCAAATTATTAATATGCCGGCTGAACTAAGAGCCTTTTTTGGTTCAAACGAAAAATTGATTAGAATTATTCGACAAAGGATATTAAACAAAACCCCGCTTTCTTACGAAATAACCTATTTATCATCTAATAAGTTCAAAGGTTTAGAGCAAGTCGATTTAAATAATGTCTCTCTTTATCAATTTTTAAAAGATCATTATCCAGTTAAACCTAGTCATGGCCGTGAAGAAATAACCTATGAGTTAGCAGCTGAAGATAAGGCTAAATATTTACAAGTTATTGATGGCACACCCATTTACAAAGTTTCTAGTAATAATTTTGATGATAATTTTCAACCATTTGAACATACCGAACAATATCTAGTAGGCAATCGATTTAAATATCATCTATCGGCTAAAAATATCTTCAATTATGGAGAAAAAAATAATGAAATTGTTTGAAAAAATAGCTGATCATTTAATCGAGAAAATTAACACCGGCCAATATGGTGTGGGTTCGGAATTACCTCCAGAAGTCCAATTACAGAAAGATTATGATGTTAGCCGAACAACTGTGCGCAAAGCCATTGATCTATTGGTAGAAAAAAATATGGTTGTTCGAAAGAAAGGCGTTGGTTTATTTGTTGCGCCAATGCTTTCTACGCAAAATATTTTAGAGATGACCGGTATTATTAAACCGGGTATTTATCAACATCACAAAAAAATTATCAAAGAAGCTTATTTAAGACAAGCGGGTCTTTATTACAGTCAATTACTGAAAATAAAACCATCAGAATTGATTTATTACATTAGTTTTTTAGAAATAGCAAAAAATAGTGTCGTGAAAGAAATTTTTATTTTACCACTTAACCATTTTCCTGATTTTCAAGTTTCAATAATAAAAGTGCTGTCTGCACTTGAAATCACCAATTCAGGTAAGAAAAAAGTCGATAAATTAGAACAAGATTTACAGCTTATTGTCGCCAATGCTGAATTAGCCAAACAACTACGCTGCCAAATCAATGAACCGTTATTTAAAGTGTCTAATCACTATTTTGATATAAATAGCGAACCGATTGCCATTGAATACAAATTCGCTAGTAATACCAAATATGTGGTGGATTTCACCTAGGAGGAAGAAAACCAATGATTAAATTGTTACGTGTCGATCACCGCTTATTGCATGGTCAGGTTGTTGTTTCATGGTTCGATAATGTTGGAGCTAATACTATTTTAGTTGCCAATGATGCGGTCGCTAATGATGAATTTCGGAAATCAGCGATTCGATTAGCTAAACCTGAAAATGCCAAACTAGTCATGAAGTCAATTGATGACAGTATTGGTGCTATTAATTCTGGTGTAACAGATAAATATCAGATGTTAATTGTGGTGGAATCGGTAGAAGATGCAGAAAAACTCATTCGGGGGACTCAAGAACAGATAACTAGCCTTAATTTAGGAGGAACTAAACCACGTGAAGGAACCAAAAATTACTCTAAAACAATTAATTTGACCGATTTAGAAGCGGATCTTTTAGCTAGATTACAACAAGATGGTGTTGATGTGTATATACAACAGATCCCAAGTGAATCTAGGCAAAAATTTGAAAAATAGACCAAAAGGAATACAAAATGAGTATTGTTATTACAGCAATTATTTTGGCCTTGATAGCTATGTTAGCCAATGGTGAATACTTTTTAGGTTCATCAATGTTATCAAGACCTTTGGTTACTTGTACCTTAGCGGGGCTAGTAATGGGCGATGTTACACAAGGGATTATCATCGGTGCAACATTAGAGTTAGCGTTTGTTGGTTCTTTTTCTATTGGGGCGTCTATACCACCAGAAATTATTTCAGGTAGTGTATTAGGCACCGCTTTTGCTATTGGTGCCGGTAAAAGTACCGCAGTTGCTCTAACTTTAGGTATTCCAATTGCCTCTTTGGTTTTAATCGTTAAAAACTTATGTTTCTTATTTATTTTACCTTACTTTGTGCATAAAGCCGATAAGTATGCTAGTGAAGGTAATGGTAAAGGTGTTGATCGCATGAATATTTTTGGCGGTTTCTTTTCCATCAATTTACCAATTGGCTTAGTAGTCGGTTTTTCATACTTATTTGGTAGTGAAGCGATAAAAAGCTTACTTGAGGTTATTCCTGAGTTTGTTATTAACGGTTTAGGAATTGCCACAGGTTTATTACCGGCATTTGGTTTTGCCATGTTAATGAAGATTATGATCAAAAAAACCAATGCAACATTCTTTATTCTTGGTTTCGCTGTAGCAGTATATATGAAAGTACCTGTCACTGGTGTTGCCGTTTTTGGCGCTTGTATGGCGTTAATTCTTACCGGTTACTCTTCATTTACCGGCAAAAAATTTACCACCTCAGACAATCAAGAAATTAATAATCAATCAGGCAAGGCTTTAGTAGGACAGGAGATCAATTATGAAGATGAAGAATTCTAATTTAATTACTAAAAAGGATTTAATGCGAACATTTTGGCGCTCTTTCACTGCTGAGTGGTCATGGAACTATGAACGGCAAATGAATCTAGGTTATTCTTTTGCGATTCGTCCTGCTTTAGAAAAAATTTATAGCCAAAAACCAGAACAATTAACCACTGCCTATCAAAGACACTTAGAGTTTTATAATGTTACGCCATGGTTAATTACTTTCCCATTAGGTATTTCCATTGCCATGGAAGAGCAGAATGCCGTAAATAAAGATTTTGATGAAAGTTCAATAAATGACGTCAAAATTGCCTTAATGGGACCACTAAGTGGTTTGGGGGATTCATTCTTCTGGGGAACATTACGGGTTATTGCCACAGGTATTGGGACCTCACTGGCGATGCAAGGGAATATCCTAGGCCCACTGCTATTTTTATTAATTTTCAATATTCCAGCCATTATCGCTCGTTATTTTGGTCTATTTATTGGTTATAACATTGGTGCATCTTTTATTGAAAAAGTGCAAAAAACTGGCTTGATGGATAAATTATCTTATGGAGCATCTATCTTGGGGCTCTCGGTGGTTGGCGCTATGGTAGCGACGATGGTGACACTAAATATGCCATTAACAATAGGATCTGGCGATGATGCAACATCATTACAAGCCATTTTTGATGGCATTGTTCCACAAATACTACCGTTGCTATTTACTCTATTTATCTTTTTATTAGATAGAAAAGGTCTGAAAGCACCTTGGATCTTATTAATGATTGCCGGTATCGGTATCTTTGGTGCTTGGAGTGGATTACTCGGTTTATAAAAAGGAATATGTAATGAAAAGTATTGCTGATTATGTAGCATTAGAACCTGAATACTATCAAAGTATTTTAGACAATTATCAAACATTGTTTGTTGATACTATTGATTTAAGCCAAGTTAAACAATTTAACTCAATAGTTATTTTTGCTACTGGTTCAAGTTCTAACGCAGCTTATGGGGCAAGACCTTTAATGTGTAAAATCTTAAAGGTTCCCGTTTATATTGAAGATCCTTCAATCGCTGCTAATTATTTACATTACAGCGATCCTAATACCTTGTATTTTGCTATTTCACAAGGAGGCGAAAGCTACTCAACGATTCATTTAGTTGAAGAGTTTATTAGGAACAACCAAACTATCTATACGCTTACCAGTAACCCTGATAGCCCATTATATAAAATTAGTAATAATGTGTTATCTATGGGTATTCCGATTGAGGAAATGCCTTATGTCAGTGCGGGTTATAGCGTTACGATTCTTGATTTGATCTTAATTGCTTTAGTCATTGCACAAAAAAATGGCAGCATGGATGATCAACAATTTGCCAGTTACTTCGATCAACTTCGAAAAGTTGCACGCTTGCTACCTAAAGTTATCGAACAATCCCAAACGTGGGTAGATCAATGTCAACACAAATTTAATCATTCGCAACGGGTCATATTTATTGGCTATGGTGCAACTTATGGCACCGCCAGAGAAGGTGAAACCAAGTTCACGGAAACTGTACGAAATAGTGCTTTTGGTAAAGAGCTCGAAGAGTATATGCATGGCCCATATTTAGGATTAGATGAGGATGATAATATCGTTTTCCTTGAGCCGCATGGCGTATTATCTGACCGTGCTGAATTGTTAAAATTATTTTTGACTAAACATGTTAAAAATATTTCGACTATTTATGCCAATAACAGTAGCAATCTTAAACCAGACGATTTGTGTCTTAATATTGATATAGATGAACTGTACGCATCACTATTTATGACGATACCCGTTCATCTATTAAGTTACCAAGTTTCAAAATTAAAAGGTCATAACCTTGAAAAATCAACCTATCCAGAATTTGATGAAATAACTAGCTCGAAAATTAAGAGGATTTAAAAATGAGAAAATATGACGAAAAGAAAGAATTAGACAGCATGAATGGTGCGTTAGCATTAAGACCAAAAATTAATGAATTTATTGATAAAATCCACGAGCGTGGTTATAGCAATGTTTGTTGGTTAGGTATTGGTGGTACCTATGCATCATCAATGCAAGCAGTTGTCCATATGAAAGAAAAAACAGCGATTGAAACTTTTGTGCAACATGCGGCAGAATATTTAGTCACTGGCAATAAACGTATTACTAAAGATACGCTTATCATTATTTCATCAGTGACAGGTACGACACAGGAAGTGGTTGCTGCTATTGATAAAATTAAAAAAGAAGTGGGTTCAACGGTATTTGCTTTTATAGATAAAGCCGATACCACATTAGGCAACATGGCCGATTATGAGGTTGTTTACCCGATGAATGAACAATTAAAATTCTTTATGACAGCCGATCGTTTAATGTTTTTAGCCGGAGAATTCCCAGATTATGATGAATTTTACCAACAAATGGATCAACATTTTGCCCAAAATATCGTAGCTGTTGCCAAAAAAGCCGATAAATTTGGTCAAGAAGTTGCTGAAAAACATCATAATGACTCAATGCACTATTTTGTTGGCGCGGGTAATCAATGGGGAGCAACTTATTCTCATGCTATGTGTTATTGGGAAGAGCAACACTGGTTACGATCAAAATCAATTGAATCAGCAGAGTTTTTCCATGGTACGTTAGAAGTTATCGACCGTGACACAGCAGTCACTGTTTATGTTGGTGAAGATACCCAACGGCCATTAAGTGAAAGAGTAGCTAAGTTCTTACCGCAAATCTGTGGCAATTACACTATTATTGATACTAAAGATTATGAATTACCAGGTATATCGGAAAAATATCGTGGAAATCTTTCACCATTTGTCTTCCGAGCTATTAATAATCGTATCGATGCTTATGTTGAACATCTCAATCGTCATCCAATGACAATCCGTCGTTATTATCGTTGTTTAGATTACTAAAATAGGAACTTAACTCGATGATTTCTGTATTAGTCAGTACTCATGGTTCAACAGCGAAAGGTTTAATTGAAACGGCGGAAATGATTTGTGGTAAACAATCTCAGTGTGAAGCTGTTTCGTTTGCTATGGGACAATCAACCGATGATTTTCAACAGCAACTGCAACAAAAGCTAAAAGCGTTACAAGATTTTGGCTCAGAAATTGTCTGTTTTGTTGATTTAAAAGGTGGCACACCATTTAACACTTTAGTTAGATTGATGGCTGATTTTCCTAATATAGAAATAGTCACTGGGGTAAATGTGCCTATGCTGTTAGAAACTTTTATGCAACGCAGTGAGGTAAATCTAGCAACATTGTTACCAGATATTATACAAGCAGGCACTCAAGGGATTGAGCGGTATAATATGGCGGTAATGGCTGTAGACCAACCAAGTGATGAAGATTTCTAGAATCGACCGATCGCCAAACTAAAATAAGCCCGATAATTCGGGCTTTGTCTTATCAAAAAACAATTATCTAAATTGCCATAATAATCTCTATTTTAGATGAAGCGTAAGCCAATACCAATGAATAATCATCATTTGATATATTAAGATATAAATGATAGAACTAGATAATTATTCTGGTTTTATTTTTTATAGAGCATGATGAAAGGAGATCAATAATGTTCTGGTTAAAAAAATCTTTTTTTATCATTATCGTCTTTTTATCATTAGTGAACTGCATAAGTTGTGTATCTAACAACTCTTATTCATCAGTTGACAATTATGGTTGGATGGAAACCGATCAAGTACGCACCAATGAATGGTTATTAGCAAACTCACAGGAAAGCGAAAAAATACTTGATGCCCTGCCATGGAAAGCTTCTATTGAAAAACGATACAGAGAGTTAACAGCTTATGGAACTGAACCAATAATTTGCTGTATTAAATTAAATGGCAATAATACTTTTTACTTGAAACGGACAAGCGAGCATCCTTATAACCGGTTGTTTGTTAAAGATCGATTCGGCAAAGAAAGATTATTAGTCGACCCACCAGTTGGCTATATATATAATTTGTACCCTTCAAATGATGGTAAGTATGTTGCTTATGCGATTTCTGAAAATGACTCTGAAATTTCATCAATCAAAGTGATTAATGTAAAAACTAGAGCACATCTAGCCGATAGCTTATCCGGCATAACCGTCTCAAATTTAGTATGGGCGAATGATAATTTATCTTTTTTCTATCATCGTAATAATTTTGCTGATTCCGGTCATCGAAAGTCAGGAACGGAGGAACTTTATCTTCATCGTTTAGGCTCCAATAGTGACAAGGATTTGGCTATTTTTGGTAAAGCTAATATTGAGAATTATCAAGCTAATATTGACCAATATACCTACTTATCGCTATCTGCCAATTGGGCAGTTGCTTCAGTAGAATCTTCAATATCCGGTGATACCATAGATTTGTATTTAACCGACTCTACTTCTCTTAATCTGGAAAACAAACATTGGAAAAAAATCATCGATAGAAAACAAAAAGTAACCAATTTTTTGCTGCGAGATAATTGGCTTTATTTGGCTAAATATAATAACTTTTCAGGTTATACTCTTTCGCGATTAGATCTTAATCATATCGATTCTCCAGAAGAAAAAATAATTGAATGGAAAAAAGGCGAATTGACTCGGTTTACAGTCAGTAAAGATGCTATTTATCTTGCTTATTATGAATCTGGAAAGTATAAATTCGTGGCTATTCCTTTTGCTGATCTGCATAACAGCAAATCGATTCCTATTAGTGATGGTAACGAGGTAACGGCTATTTTTTCTAGTTCAGATCATAAAGAGATTTTATTTACCCAACAAAATTGGAATATACCACCAAAAATATGGCAATATGACCCTGATAGTCAGTTAATTGAAGATTCTAAAATAATAAAAACTGACGTATCACTATTTGCAGATTATGAATCAGAGCAAAAATGGGTTAAATCCAATGATGGCGAACTGATTCCACTTACACTTATTCATCGAAAAGGAATTAAACTTGATGGCAATAATCCAACTTGGTTAACGGCTTATGGCGCTTATGGCGAAAATAGTTATCCTAATTATTATGATACAGCTCGTTTAATTTGGCTTGAGAAAGGTGGAATTATTGCCATTGCCCATATTCGAGGTGGTGGAGAACTAGGACCTAAATGGCATCTTGATGGAAAAGGAAAAAATAAGATAAATTCAGTCAATGATTTTATTAAATGCGCAAAATACCTGATTGATCATCGTTACACCAATTCATCCAAGCTAGTTATAAGTGGCGCGAGTGCAGGTGGTATTGTAATTGGCTCTGCATTAGCCAGAGATCCGCAACTTTTTGCCGCCGCATCAATTACCTCAGGTATGTTGAATATGAGCCGTTTAGATCAAATACCAATTGGTAGTGTGAATTTTGCTGAATTTGGTTCGCCTTTTAATAAACAGGAATTTAAAAATCTGCAAACTATCGATGCTTATCTTAATCTACGTGAAGGTGTTAACTACCCACCAGTGATGCTTTCAGTTGGCTTACAAGATGCACGAGTATCTCCTTGGCAGAGTGCCAAATTTGCGGCCCGACTCGGTGAGATAAATCGTTCTCAAAATGAAAACGTCTTTATTATAGCTAACCAAGAAGATGGCCATTTTATTAATTATTTTGTCGATATGATGGTGTTTTTTATGTGGAAAACAAATATTAGTGACTAGTTTATGATGAGCTAGTTTTTGTGCCACCTTCAGTTTTGTCTATAAAATTATATATAACATCACGTTATCATATCCACGACTACAAAAATAATTCTTATCTGACTTGTTTTATGATGATATTTTGTTTTAATAGTCAGTAAATATTTCTTTATATAACATCTACCTTTGGAAATAAACTATGAAAAATGTTGGTTTTGTTGGTTGGCGAGGAATGGTTGGTTCTGTTCTTATGCAACGAATGGTTGAAGAACATGATTTTGATTATATCAATCCTGTTTTCTTTTCTACATCACAAGCAGGTCAAGCTGCGCCTACTTTTGGCGGTAAAACAGGAACATTGCAAAGCGCAGATAATATTGATGCGCTGCAAGCATTAGATATTATTGTGACCTGTCAAGGTGGTGATTATACTTCTGATATTTATAAAAAATTGCGGGCAACTGGCTGGCAAGGTTATTGGATTGATGCGGCTTCAACCTTGAGAATGGAAGATGAAGCAATCATCGTTCTTGATCCAGTCAATAAAGCGAATATCCAGACCGCGTTAGACAAAGGAATAAAGACCTTTGTTGGTGGTAACTGTACGGTAAGTTTAATGTTGATGTCACTTGGTGGATTGTTTGCTGAAAACTTAGTTGATTGGATTTCGGTTTCCACTTATCAAGCGGCTTCCGGTGGTGGTGCACGTCATATGCGTGAGTTACTTACTCAAATGGGAATGTTAAACGCCGAAGTGGCTAAAGAACTCCAAGATCCTAACTCTTCTATCTTAGATATTGAACGCAAAGTCACGCAAAAAATGCGTGATGGTAGTTTACCAACTGATAATTTTGGTGTGCCATTAGCGGGTAGCTTAATTCCTTGGATTGATAAGGCTCTTGATAATGGCCAAAGTCGTGAAGAGTGGAAAGGTCAAGCGGAAACCAATAAAATTCTAGGAACGAGTCAAATTATTCCAGTCGATGGACTTTGTGTACGAGTTGGGGCATTACGTTGTCATAGTCAATCGTTCACGATTAAGTTGAAAAAAGATATCAGTGTTGCGGAAGTTGAAAAGTTACTGGCGGCACATAATGATTGGGTTAAAGTTATTCCTAATGATCGTGAGCTTTCAATGCGAGAACTCACTCCAGCAGCGGTTACAGGTACATTAACTACTCCTGTAGGACGCTTACGTAAACTGAATATGGGTAAAGACTATTTATCTGCCTTTACGGTTGGCGATCAGCTATTATGGGGTGCTGCCGAACCATTACGAAGAATGCTTCGTATCTTAGCTTAATGATGAATAATAAAAGCCCAGTTGTGAAGTGACCCCCAATAGTTGGACAACCAATTACAGGGGGTCTTTTTATGTCAAAATATAGTCGAGATTTAAAAATTATCATAGCTAGTGAATTCTTATCAGGTGAATCATCGAAAATTCTTTCAAAAAAATATGCGATATCTTCTCGTCAGATTCGATATTGGTCCCAAGTGGTTGCGATTCATGGTGATAACGCCTTTCAACCAACACCTCATTTACGTCATGCCGAAGCAAGATTACAAGCATTAAAATTAATGTGGACAAATAATTGGTCTCTCGGGCACACTAGTGCTATGCTTAATTTAAGTTCCCCCGGGCTTCTATTTGTTTGGCTTGATAGATATCATAAAAAAGGTTTCCGAGGGCTTGAATATCGTTCCAGAGGAAGACCCTGTATGAAGCACCCCCGTATTGAACCCACTCACAGTGATGACGAAAAAACAATTGAAGCATTAAAAGAGGAAATTGCTTATTTACGAGCAGAAAATGCTGTTCTAAAAAAGTTAGAAGAGCTGAAGCAAGCAAAACGACAACAAACAAAGAAAAAACGTTAGTTGTTTTAGCTCTTAAATATCAGTATTCTTTAAAACATTTGCTATCAGCAACAAAACTGGCAAAAAGTGTTTTTTATTATCATGTTAATAGGTTGAAAAACCCATCTGCTTATGAAAATGAGTTAAAACGTATAGAATCGATTTACCATGAACATAAAGGGCGTTATGGTTATCGGCGAATTCATTTAACGTTGATAAATGAAGGAATTAAGCTCAATCATAAAACGGTACAACGCTTAATGGGTCAGCTTAATCTCAAATCGACAGTAAGACCTAAAAAATATCGTTCTTATCGTGGAGAGACAGGTAAAACAGTAGCTAATTATCTTAAAAGAGATTTTGAATCATCGAGACCAAATGAAAAATGGGTAACGGATGTCACAGAATTTAAGGTAAATGAACAGAAAATTTACCTATCGCCCATTATCGATTTATATAATCAAGAAGTAATCGCTTATAAAGTGGCTAAAAATGCACGTTTGACCTTGGTGACAGATATGCTTAAAAAAGGGATATCACGATTAAAACAGTGTGAAAAACCGTTACTACATAGTGACCAAGGCTGGCAATATAGAAATTGCCATTATCAGAAGCTACTAGCTAATAATGGCATCAAACAAAGTATGTCCAGAAAAGGAAATTGTTTAGATAATGCGGTAGCTGAAAACTTTTTTGGTCTATTAAAATCAGAAATGTACCATGGACAATGCTTTCAAGATGCAGATGAATTGATTGAAAAAATAGAAGAATATATAGAATACTACAACACCAAACGGATTAAAGCCAAATTAAAAGGCCTGACTCCGGTTGAATTTCGAAATCAGGCCTTACAAGCCGCTTAATCAAAGTGTCCAACTATTGGGGGTCACTTCAGTTGATGGGCTTTTATTTTTTATTATCAAACGAAACTCGTTTTATTAGATTGTTTCTAACAAGGTCATTAACAGTGAACCGTTAAATAACGCTTGTTGTACTAAGGCAAATGCCCCAATTGCTGAACGGTCATTAAGTGCTGAACAATTAATGGTAAGATTATTTCTTAACTCTTCTAAGCTTTGGGCATTTAACGCGCTATTTACCGCATTCAACAATACGTCTGGTGATTTAGTTAATTCGCCAGCCAATACAATTCGTTGTGGATTAAAAATATTGACCATCATGGCAACTGCTCTACCCAAATTTTCACCAGCATCTTTGACCAACTTAATTGCCAGTTCATCACCTTGATTAGCATATTTACAAATATTGGCAATATTACAGTCATCCAAACATAATTTAGTTGGATAACCCTGCTCAATCATCTGTTTAGCTCGAAGCTCAATCGCTTTATTAACTACTCGATTTTCCAAACAGCCAAAATTGCCACAATGGCAACGTTCACCTAACGCATCAATTTGAATGTGACCAACTTCGCAAGCACTTTGGTTATGGTTAGTTAGCAATTGTTGGTTAACAATTACACCGGAACCCACACCTCGATGCACACGAATCAAAATGGAATCATCAACATCTTGAGTTGAACCGAAATAGCTTTCCGCTAAAGCTAAACTTTGAATATCATTGCCAATAAAAATCGAAACCTTGAACTTTTCTCGCAAGACATCAGCTAAAGGCCATGCTTTAACCTGAATATGGGGGGTATAACGAATAATTCCGCGTACAGAGTCAATCAAACCAGGTAATACTACTGATATCGCCACAAGGTGTTTTACTTTTTTGTTGTTTTGCTCTATGAATTGATCAATTAACGCAATTAAATACTCTTCGGCTGATTGCTGAGTAAATGAGGTTAATGGATAAACTTCGGAAACTAAACTGTTAGCGCCAAAATCATAAAGTTCAATGGTGACATGCGAACGACTCAATTGGATAGCAATAGTTTGATAGTAAGCAAATTTTGCTTGTATTGAAACGGCAGGTCGTCCGCCAGTTGATTGCTGTGCATCAACTTCTTTGATTAAGTTTTTTTTAAGAAGTTGGCGAGTAATTTTGGTGATACTGGCTGGTGCTAATTGACTAATTTCGGCGAGTTGAATGCGTGAAACAGGGGCTTGCTGAACAACCAAACGGTAAATCATTGCATAATTTAATTGTTTGATTAGTTCAGCATTACCAACTAGGTGTAGATAATTAAAGGTCATATTTTATCTCAATACTTTCATTAACTATCTCACATTCTAGCGGGTCATCTCTCCATTAACAACCGTTTTCACGTTTGAAAAATCACGATCAAAAATAACCAAGTTGGCAATTTTATTTTCGGTGATGGTGCCAAGTTGTTTATCAACGCCAATTGCTTTTGCTGGATAAAGCGTTGCCATTCTTAATGCTTCATCTAACGCAATTCCAACATATTCAACCGCATTTTTTACTGCTTCAATCATGGTTAATGCTGAACCACCTAATGTGCCATTTTCATCAACACAACGGCCATCTTTGTAATAGATAGTTTTATCAGCAAATACCCCAGAAGTTAAATTAGAGCCGGCTAATAACATCGCATCAGTAATTAAAATTAAATGGTCTTGTTTAATTTTATGGCTATTACGAATATTCGCCCAACTTACATGTTGTCCATCAGCAATAATACCAACATAAACTTCTGGCTCATCATAAATTGCACCAACAACACCCGGCTCACGACCAGTAATATAAGGCATTGCATTAAATAGATGCGTACCTAAACGAATACCGGCATTAAAACCACGACGGCAATCTTCATAATGGCCGTTAGAATGGCCAACAGAAACATGAATGCCAGCTTCAGTTAATTGTTTAATATAATGAGATTCAACTTTTTCAGGAGCTAACGTAATAATTTTTATTACATCGGCATTGTCACAAAGAAAGTCGATCATTTTTTGTGAAGGTTGGCGGATGTAATTGACGTTATGTATACCTTTCTTTTCAGGGTTAATATATGGCCCTTCAAGATGTAAACCTAATGCTTGGTTTGGATGTTTAGCCAAATATTCACGCATTACATTTACTGCTTTAATCATAAATTCATCAGTTGAAGTGATTAACGTCGGTAAATAGCTGGTACAGCCATAAACAAGATTGGTTGCTTGCATTTTTTCTAATGTTTCAACACTTAACGCATCAAGTGTTTCATTAAATTGTACACCACCACAACCATTGACTTGAATGTCAATAAGACCCGGTGCGACGATGGCACCTTGTAAATCTTTAATGGTGATACCTGCTGGTAATTCTTCTTGTTTACAAACTTTGGCAATCTTATCGCCGTCGATTACAACGGCGTGATTTTCAAGAATTTCATAACCAGTATAAATACGGCAATTTGTTAATGCGTACATTGAGTTATCCTTTATAAAACGGTCACTTTAAGGTTATCAGCTTCCATTTGTTGGAAATATTTTAGAGTTTTCACTTTTAGATCATCAGTACTCGGCTCATCACAAACAATAATTGATGCTGGATGCATTTGTAATGCGGTAACTGTCCATAAATGATTAACTGATCCTTCAACACCTGCTTGTAAAGCTAAACTTTTGTTGTGGCCACAAACTAATAAGATCACTTCCTGTGCATCCATTAATGTTGCAACACCGATAGTTAACGCGTGTTTTGGAACTTGTTTGATATCATTATCAAAGAAGCGTGAATTAGCGATAATGGTATCTTCAGTTAAGGTTTTAATCCGCGTTCTTGAACAAAGTGAAGAACCTGGTTCATTAAAGGCAATATGCCCATCTTGACCAACACCACCAACAAAAATATTGATTTTACCATAGGATTTAATCTTTTCTTCGTATGCTCGGCACTCTTGATCGATATCAGGCGCATTACCATTTAATATATGGATATTGTTTTTATCAATATCAACATGGTTGAAGAAATTTTCATACATAAAAGTGTGATAACTTTGTGGATGATCTTCAGGAAGGCCAACATACTCATCCATATTGAAAGTAACTACATGTTTAAAACTGACGTTACCAGCTTGGTACTGTTTAATCAGTTGTTGATACATAACTAGTGGTGAACTTCCTGTTGGTAAACCTAGTAAAAACGGACGATCCGCTGTCGGTTTAAATTGGTTAATTTTGTTAACAATGCGCTGCGCTACCCAAGCGCCGACTTCTTGCGCATTTTCTAAAGGAATAAGTCTCATAAGATATAGCCTCTTCTGATATAATTAAATAAAATCTTTTTTTTTAAAGTAAAATATGTTGCGGGTATTCTACTATATTAAAGTAATTAATCAAAAAAAAATCGTGATGTAAATCACAAAAAGCAAACATTTAATTTGCGAAGTAAAATAATATAATGTCAAATATAGTTGACTTACACACTTTTACTTAACGATGTGATATTTCACTATTTTTAAGTAACTCCCAAATAATAATATGAGGTAAAACTTATGGGAATTTTAGCTTATTTACAACGAATTGGGCGCTCGTTGATGGTGCCTGTGGCAGTATTACCAGCTGCTGCAATACTTTTAGGTGTTGGCTATTGGATTGATCCAGAGGGTTGGGGAACAAACAATATTGCTGCGGCATTTTTGATTAAATCCGGCGGTGCTATTATCGATAATATGCCAATCCTTTTCGCAATCGGTGTTGCATATGGTATGTCTAAAGATAAAGATGGTGCAGCAGCATTATCTGGATTGGTAGGCTTTTTAATCATTACTACACTATTATCACCTAATACTATCGCTCTATTTGAAGGGGTCGATACTAGTGTGGAAGGTTGGAATGCACAAATATCTCCAGCTTTTAGCAAGATAAATAACCAATTTATTGGTATTCTAGTAGGGATTATTTCTGCTGAACTATATAATCGCTTTAGCTCTGTTGAACTACATAAAACATTAGCTTTTTTCAGTGGTAAGCGCTTAGTTCCAATCATTGTTTCTATTGTGATGCTACTTGTTTCAGCGGTACTATATTTTATTTGGCCAATGGTATTTAGTGCATTAGTTTCTTTTGGTGAATGGATTAAGAATTTAGGTTCAGTAGGTGCAGGTATTTATGGCTTCTTTAACCGTTTATTAATTCCTGTTGGTTTACACCATGCGTTAAACTCAGTATTTTGGTTTGATGTGGCAGGTGTTAATGATATTCCTAACTTCTTAGGCGGACAAGGTTCTATTGATTCTGGTAAAGCGATTGCAGGTATAACTGGTCGTTATCAAGCAGGTTTCTTTCCTATTATGATGTTTGGTTTACCTGGTGCTGCACTGGCAATTTATCATTCTGCTAAAAAAGGTAATAAAGATAAAACAGCTTCAATTATGTTAGCGGCATCTTTTGCGGCCTTCTTTACTGGTATTACTGAACCTTTAGAATTTGCCTTCATGTTTGTTGCGCCAGTATTATATGTAATTCATGCTGCTTTAACCGGTATCTCTCTATTTATTGCCGCAACCATGCAATGGATATCAGGATTTGCATTCAGTGCAGGGTTAATCGATATGTTGTTACAATCACGTAACCCATTAGCTGTACACTGGTATATGTTAATTCTACAAGGTATCGTATTCTTCTTTGTTTACTATATCGTATTCCGTTTTGTCATTGTTAAACTCAATCTTAAAACACCGGGTCGTGAAGACGATGTTACGGTAGCTGAAGAAAACGTACCAACTGTAGGTGATGTTTCTAAACTTGCTGAACAATATTTAGTGGTTATTGGTGGTAAAGAAAACTTAACTAATATTGATTCATGTATTACTCGTTTGCGTTTAAATGTTCATGATACCGATCTAATTGATGAACAAGCAGCTAAAGCACTGGGTGCAATGGCAGTCATAAAATTAGGTAAAACCGGTGTGCAAATCGTGGTTGGTCAACAAGCTGAAAAGATTGCCGATCATATGAAAAAGTTAGTTTAATATAAATTTTATCTACTAAGTTTGTTTAAAATAATCCCCGCGGCTTATAAAACCACGGGGATTTTTATTATTACTGACAAAATTAGGTTAAATATTAATAAGATAATTCTCAAATTAAAGAATAAGAGAGTGGCGTAATCGAGGTTGTAAAGGTAATTAAAAGCGTAAAACCGCGTCTTGACTCGCTAGTAATTGGTGCAATTGTTTATTTTCAATTAGTTGGTTGGCAATATTGATGGTTATCTGGCTTAAATTCCGTTCATCTAGTGATGTTTTACAAACATAAACATCTTCAATGTCATAAAGTTCTAACATATTAAATGTTGCTATATAATCTCGCATCAAGATATCTTCTGGATGTTGATTAGGTAAAAGATGAAAAACACCATCACCCATAAAAAAGACGGAAATATGGTTAAATGTTGAGAGCGCTAAAGCAGTATCCAACGCTTCTCGACCCTTGGCACTGCCATGTGGTGCTGAGCTAATTATGATGGCTACTTTTTTCATGTTATCTGCCTGTATTTAAAATTGTACAACCCGATCTGAACTGGCTACCGCAGCACTTAACTCTCCAAGACCAGTTAATTCAAAATGTTCGGCAAGATTGTCTAGACTAATTCCTCGTCTTTGCGCAGCCGCTACACAGACCGTAAGCTTTAAGGAATATGTTTTTGCTAAATTTTGCCAAGCTTTGATTAAATCAAACTCATCATTAGCCGGATCCGTATAACAGTTGGCGTTATAAACACCATCCGCATAAAAAAAGATATTATCGATGGAATGATTAGTACTTGAAAGCAGTATTTGTGCAAATTGATAAGCACAATAAGCAGATTGGGCCCCATAAGCGGGACCCATAATAACCAATGTATAACTCAATGGTTTCATTAAATTATTTTGCTGATAGTTCTTGTGTTTATTCTGTATCGGTAGCTGGAGCAGTCTCTTCATTGTGCTCTTTATCACTATCAATACCAAGTAGTTCAACTTCAAAAACTAAAGTTGACGCAGGGGTAATGCTAGCTTTGTCGCCTTGGTTTGGGAATCCTTGATCACCATAAGCTAATTCAGGGGGAACAACGAGTTTAATCTTACCACCGACACCAATAATTTGAATTCCTTCAGTCCAACCTTTAATGACACCATTAAGTGGGAAGGTCGCAGTTTCGTTGCGATCAAAAGAGCTGTCAAATTTACGACCATCAGTTAATGTTCCAATATAGTGAACAATAACAGTATCATTCTCTGTTGGGTGAGCTCCGGTTCCTTCGTTAATAACTTTATATAGTAAGCCTGACTTAGTTTTTATTACACCAGGTTCTTTGGCAAACTCTTCGCGGAATTTTTCACCAGCTGCGGTATTTTCAGCTTTTTGTTTTTCAAAACGCGCTCTACTTTCTTCTTGCACTCGTTTACCGAAAGTCTCAAGAATTGTATTCACTTCTTCTTGGCTGAATTGTGAAGTATTTTTCATTGTTTCGTTAAAGCCGCTAATTAAATATGCTTGGTCAGCTTCTATGCCATTTTGTTCTAAGTTTGATTTTAAGTAGTTAGCAAATGAAGAACCTAGCGCATAAGATTCTTTTTGAGCTTCAGTTGTAATTTTTATTGGCGTGTTTTGAACCTCATCTTTTTCAGGTGTTTCGCTAGCTTTGGCATTATCGACTGTTGTCGTTGTTTCAGATTCTGGTTTATTTTCATCTATCGTAGTTGCCGATGTTGATACCGGCTTATCGTTGCCTTCTGTATTATCAACTATTGTCGTTGTTACCGATTTTGGGCTATTTTCATTTATTGCTGTGTCAGGGGCAGGAGTACTATTATTTTCAGTAGTATTTGCTGTTGTAGTTTTAGTTGTTGTTACCGGTGCTTCGCTTTTTTCTGTAGTTTTTTTATCATCACAACCTGCTAATGCTAGTACAATAGCACTACTTATCAATGTCATTTTAATAAATGATTTCATTTCACTCTCCAAGTTAAAAGATCTTTTAGCTAAATATTAATCATATTATATATGATCTATTATTGGATAATATAGTTTTTACATATCATTTATATAATTAATTTATATCGAATTAGATTTATTTATTATTGCAAACCATAAAAACAAGGTGAAAAATCACTCCTTGAGTGAAAGTGGTTTCCTCAGTTATAATAGACACAATTTATAGTAAATAATGTATAAGGATAGCTATTTTGACTACCGAACTTAATACCCTTGATATTGAAGAGATCATCAGTTTACTGCCTCATCGTTATCCATTTTTAATGGTTGATCGCGTACTTAGTTATGAAAAAGGCAAAACATTAAAAGCCATTAAAAATGTGACTGTTAATGAACCTTTCTTCCAAGGCCACTTTCCTAATAAACCGATTTTCCCTGGTGTGTTAATTTTAGAAGCAATGGCTCAAGCGACAGGAATTCTTGCTTTCAAAAGTATTGAAGAGCTTTCGCCGGGTCAACTTTATTATTTCGCTTCAATCGATAAAGCGCGCTTTAAACGTCCTGTCGTACCAGGAGATCAAATCGTACTTGATGTTGAATATATTAAAGAGCGTCGTGGTATTGCATTGTTTCATGGTGTAGCAACAGTTGATGGTAAACTGGTTTGTGAAGCCGAAATGATGTGTGCCCGTAAATAATTTTGATTTTTGAAATATCCCAAAAGTATTAAGGAATTGCTATGGCAACGGAAATACACCCAAGTTCAGTAATAGAAAAGGGGGCAAAGATTGGTGATAATGTCAAAATCGGGCCTTTTTGTTATATTGGTGAACATGTTGAAATTGGTGACGGTACCTTTTTAAAATCACATGTTGTCATCAATGGACACACAAAAATTGGTCAGAATAATCAAATCTATCAATTTGCCTCAATCGGTGAAGTCAACCAGGATTTAAAATATCGTGGTGAACCAACTGACACTATAATTGGTGATCGCAATCTGATTCGTGAAAGTGTGACGATTCATCGTGGTACGGCTCAAGGTGGTATGTTAACCCGTATTGGTAGTGATAATTTATTGATGATTAATGCCCATGTTGCGCATGATTGTATTATTGGTAATCGCTGTATTTTAGCCAATAATGCCACACTTGGTGGCCATGTGCAGTTAGATGATTATGTCATTATTGGCGGCATGACAGCTGTGCACCAATTCTGTGTGATCGGCTCTCACGTAATGGTTGGCGGTTGTTCTGGCGTAGCCCAAGATGTCCCACCTTATGTTATTGCTCAAGGAAATCACGCAACACCACATGGGGTTAACTATGAAGGGTTGAAACGTCGAGGTTTTAGTAAAGAGGCGTTACAAGCCATTCGTAACACATATAAAATCCTTTATCGAAACGGCTTAACCCTTGACGATGCCAAAGTTGAAATTGAATCGTTGGCAAAACAGTATCCTGAAGTTCAACTGTTTATCGACTTTTTTGCTCGTTCAACTCGTGGCATTATTCGTTAATGACAGATAAACCCTTAATCGTTGCCCTAGTCGCTGGTGAAACATCCGGCGATATTCTTGGCGCAGGTTTAATTCGTGCTCTCAAAAAATGCCATCCCAATATGCAATTTGTTGGCATTGCTGGCCCTCAGATGCAAGCTGAAGGTTGTAAAGCTTGGTACGAAATGGAAGAGTTATCGGTGATGGGCATTGTCGAGGTATTAGGTCGATTACGTCGTATATTAGCAATTCGTCGAGATATCACTAAACGTCTTATTGATCTAAAACCTGATATTTTTATCGGTATTGATGCCCCAGATTTTAATCTTGCATTAGAAGGCAAACTTAAACAAGTTGGAATTAAAACTATCCATTACGTAAGTCCTTCGGTGTGGGCTTGGAAGCAAAAACGCGTATTTAAGATTAAACGCAATACTAATTTGATTTTAGCTTTTCTGCCTTTTGAAAAAGCCTTTTATGATAAATTTGATGTTCCTTGTCGATTTATTGGTCATAAAATGGCCGATGATATTCCTTTAGAGCCTGATCAAACGGCTATGCGTCAGCAATTAGGTATTCCGCTTGATAGTCAATGCTTAGCACTTTTGCCGGGTAGCCGTCATGCCGAAGTGGCCTTATTATCTCAACCTTTTTTGCAAGCAGCTCAACTATTACGAGATAAATTGCCCGATTTACATATTGTGGTTCCTTTAGCGAACGCCAAAAGAAGACAAGAATTTGAGCAAATTAAAGCCGAAGTTGCGCCACAACTTAATGTTCAGTTAGTAGATGGCCATGCACGTGAAGCAATGATTGCTAGCAATGCGGCAATTTTGGCTTCCGGAACCGTTGCGCTTGAGTGTATGTTAGCCAAATGCCCAATGGTAGTGGGTTATAAAATGAAAGCCTTTACCTTTTGGCTGGCAAAAAAACTTATCAAAACTCCTTATGTTTCTCTACCTAATATTCTAGCGGGTAAAGAAATCGTCCCTGAATTATTACAGCATGACTGTACGCCGGAAAATATCGCTAATCATGTTCTTCCTTTTTTAGAAGGTGACAACACCGAACTAAAAGCAACATTTTTAGCTTTACATAAACAAATTCGCTGTAATGCTGATGAACAAGCTGCCCAGGCGGTATTAGATGTATTAGAGGATTCCCCTTGTTATTAGAATTTACTTACCCGGATGCGACATTAATTGCCGGTGTTGATGAAGTTGGTCGCGGACCACTTTGTGGCGATGTCGTAACTGCTGCGGTGATTTTAGATCCGAATAAACCGATTGCGGGATTAACCGATTCTAAAAAGTTAACAGAAAAAAAACGTGAAGCCCTCTTTGATATTATTAAGCAAAATGCACTAGCATGGTGTGTTGCCAGAGCATCAGTTGAGGAGATTGATAAACTCAATATCCTGCATGCCACCATGCTAGCAATGCAACGCGCGGTGGCAGGATTATCAATCAAACCAAATTATGTTTTAGTTGATGGTAATCGTAGCCCTAATTTTGGTATCCAAACTCAGGCGGTGGTTAAAGGTGACTTATTAGTCGCAGAAATCAGTGCCGCATCGATTTTAGCTAAGGTGACGCGTGATCGCGAAATGGTCGAGTTTGATAAGTTATACCCTCAGTATGGCTTGGCCAAACACAAGGGTTATCCAACGAAAGACCATTTAAGGGCAATTGAAGAACATGGTGTGAATCATTTATATCGTAAAAGCTTTGCACCAATAAAAAAATTGTTACTCATTTAAGATCACCAGTTCTTATCAACGGTGATTAATAGAGGTGAATTAAACATCGCAACCGGTGAAATTACCGTCTCTTGATAAGGGATCTTATCGCCATAACGTTGTTTTAATTTTTGTTTAACCGCTGGTGATGTTAGGTTAAAATCTTTAATCGTTTGTAATTTACCAATTTTTAAATTAAGTGCTTTATTGTAAATTTTCCAAACTAATTCTGAACAGTAAATATAGTTATCATCCCAACCAAACCAAATATCGTAAGGCTTGTTTTCAAATGTGTGAGCGACTTGCTTTAAATTGGTAATTTCTTTAGCTGATAAGGTATGATCTTTTAACCGTTTAATCACATATTTTTTATTTTTTCCGCGATTTATCCATTTATCTAATGGCGTATAAACCACTTTACTCGCCGCTTCAAAAACATAAGGTTTACCATTTTTAGTAAAAATGATACCCATATGACTATAAGGTGAATTAGTTGCTTGCTCAACAGCTTTGCTTTGGTTTGATTGAGAAGATTGGAAAATGATATCACCATCTTGAGGTAGATAATCTGCTATAGCCGTGTAGCTAGTGAAAAGTAATCCTATAATGAAAATAAAACGCATAAACAGTGACTTAAAAAATAAACTAAAGTAGTAGTATATGCTAAAACAGCTACTTAACAAAATTTTTAAGTAGCTGATGTTTTAATAATTAATCCCGATTACTAAAAATGGAAGTTGATTTTGTTTTGTACATAACTTTGCTAGCACGAGCAAAACGGATCGCTTTAAAAATCCCCAACAAACTAGCTTGGTGCATTCGATACAACAATCGATGAATGATGAGTGCAAACCAGCCTTTTACACTCATTTCACTTTTTCCTGCTATTTTCACCACACCTTGTGCAGTATCGTGTAAAGAAATGATTGTACCATTATCAGTATACTTAAATGATTTTAATGGATTGTTATTTAGTATATTGATAATGTTTTCATAACAGATTTTTGCCATTTGATGCGCAGCTTGAGCGGTAGGTGGTGAAGCATGGCCATTATCTTGCATCGCATAAGCACAGTCACCAATAACAAAAATACTATCATCACGTGAAGTTTGCAATGTTGGTTTTACTACCAATTGGTTGGAACGGCTTGATTCTAACCCAGCAATTTCTTTCAAATAATCAGGTGCTTTAACCCCTGCAGTCCAGATCATAATATCTGCTTTGATGGTATCGCCTTCTTTTGGATAAAAACCATCACTTTCGGCTTTGGTAATCATGGTCTTAGTTAATACATGAATACCTTGTTTCTCAAGTGTTTTAGTGATGCTTGCAGCGGTCTTTTCAGGAAGAGCAGGTAAAATCCGATCGGTTGCTTCAATAACCGACACATCTAAAAGATCGGAACACATCTTATTACGACCGCAGGCGCCAAATGTTTCCACCATATGTGGTAGTTCAGAAGCTAATTCTACGCCGGTTGCACCACCACCCACGATAGCAATGCGGATTTTATCTTCCTCACTGCTTTGATCATTATCGATGATGGAACAAAAACTGGTAAATTTATTGATTAAGGTTTCACGTAATCGTATAGCGGCATTTTGATCATCTAAGAAAATACAATGTTCTTTTACACCAGGGGTACCAAAATCATTAGAGGTACTACCAATGGCAATAACTAAAATATCATAATTAATAGTTAGTGTTTCGTCTTGGTGATTGATGATAGTAATTTGTTTTTGGTCACGATCAAGGTTAGTAAAATTACCTTGGGTAAATTCGAAATTATGCTGTTGTCCTTGAGCGGCATAAAAGATATTATCAACTTGTTCATCAAGTACACCAGTTGCAACTTCATGCAATAATGGTTTCCATAGATGATAACTGTTTTTATCAATTAAGGTTATTTGCGCTTTATCCGTTTTGCCTAACTTATCACCTAGGTCGGTAGCGAGTTCTAAACCGCCGGCACCACCACCTATAATAATTATTTTTTGCATATTTCAAGCCTTATTTTTTAAACTAAAAATATCATACTAAATAAGTAGGTTTTTATCTATTTCTTTTGACTGATAACATTTATAAATGAAATCTATTGAAATGGTGGTTTGCAATTATTGAAATTTATTTAAGGGTGCAATAGAATATCTTTTAATGTAGTTGTAAATAATCCCATGTAGTAGCCTTACTTTGTTATAGAAATATAGCTTTGATTGTTTAAGTAAAGCACTATATCCTGTGATATAGTAATCATTATTGATGTATATTAATTCTAGATTGCATACAATTATCCTAGTTCTTTAGGCCTTATCTTACAATTGTCACTCAAAATAAATTTATGAATAAAAAAATATTTATTGTTATTGCATTGATTGTTATTTTAATTTCGATGACGATCTTAATACGTGCTCATAATAGCCAGCTTATTTTGCAAGGCGAAGTTGACGCACCCAATGTTAGCATTTCCTCAAAAGCCAAGGGGAGAGTGCAAGTTATTCATGTCAATCGTGGCGATGATGTTAAACAAAATGATGTTTTAATTACGCTCGATAGTCCTGAACTTTTAGCTCAAGTTAAAGCAGCTGAAGCTGGGCGGGACCAAGCTAAAGCGCAAGTTGAACTTTCGCAAAACGGCACCCGTGAAGAAAGTATCCGTTATTATGAGGCATTACTTGAACAAGCTAAAGTTGCTTATGACAACGCCTCGAAAGAGTACAACCGTAATAAAGCCATTTCGGCAAAAGGCTTTGTATCGCAATCAATATTGGATAATGCCCTTAAAACGCGTGATGCTGCTTATCAACAAGTTCTATCAGCTAAAGCCAATTTAGATCAAGCGCAAAATGGTGATCGTATTGAGCAACGCGAAATCTATAATGCTAAATTGAAAGAGGCAGAAGAGCAGCTTAAACAATTACAGATTCAATATGATGATCTGCAAGTTAAAGCACCGGTCGATGGCGAAGTCGGTTCAATTCCTGCTGAAGTTGGTGAGTTGTTTAATCCTAATAGTCCATTATTAACGGTTATTCGCTTACCACAAGCTTATTTCGTGTTTAACATTCGTGAAAATATTATGCCTAATATTCATAAAGGTGATCATGTTAAGCTGGAAGTTCCAGCGCTTGGCAATAAAGAAGTTGAAGCTGAGGTGCGTTTTATCTCACCAATGGGTGATTATGCCACTAAACGAGCTACGCGAGCGACAGGTGATTTCGATTTAAAAACCTTTGAAATTAGACTTTATCCAACTAAACCTGTTGAGGGCTTACGCGCAGGTATGAGTACATTATGGAAAATAGACAACTAATTTCAGATTTCTGGCACCGATTTAAAGATGCATTTAACGATGAAATCCCAGTTATATTTAAGCGCTTTACCTTTCATTGGTTAATGTGGATTTTACCGTTGATTATATTTGTTATCATCAGCAGTATTTTCTATAGAGGGGTATTATTTGACCTACCAGTAGGTTATGTTGATCAAGATAAAAGTACCTTATCTCGTGAAATTATTCGCGATCTTAATGCTGGAGCGCACGCAAATCTAACTAATTATGATAATCAGCTAAAAATGGCTGAACGTGATTTAGAGAAAGCTAAAATTTACGCTATTCTCTATATACCGCCTAATTTTGAAGCCGATGTGTTAGCCGGTCGTCAACCGACACCAATGCTTTATTATAATGCTTTATATTATAGTGCTGGTTTATATTCCATCATGGATTATTCCGGATTAATTGCCTCATTAAACACTCAATATCGTACCACTCTGGCTACCAGTATTGGTTTGCCGGTACCGAAACTTGCACAAGTTAATTTCAATTATGATGGATTATTTAATGCCAGTGGTAACTCAATGTACTTTCAGCAATTTTCTGCGGTAGTACATCTATTACAATTATTTGTAGTGACCACAACGATTCATATTCTCTCGCGATTACCTAAAAGAACTCGACCTAATTATCCATTTGTATTAGGTAAGCTAGCGCCTTATACCATTTGGTACACTATGTTATTAATGTTTGAAATAGCCATGCTGGTTCTATTTTCTGATGCTCGAGTATCAGGTTCGCCATTCGCTATGATGTTGGTTGTGTTCTTTTATGTGATTGCGGCGCAAAGTATTGGTATTTTGCTCTATACGTTTACTAAAACAGTATTAGATGCCTATACCTATATTGGTGTGTTAGTTGGACTGGCCTTAACCTATTCGGGGGTAGTGGTACCTGAATTATCGATGCCTTGGATAGCTAGATTTATCTCTTCTTTAGAACCTTTAACTTATGCGCTTAATAAATTGTTCGATCTTTTTTTGCGGCATTCTAGCTATCTATCCGTATTAAAAACCTGTGGTATTTTAATGATCTATCCAATCATTATCACAGTGCTAGTTAGAAAACGTTTAGTCAAACGTTTACATTCACAGTAAGAGGCAATATTGGGATGCTTAAGCTATTTTTATCTTCAGCTGTAAAAATGTTTTTCTACATGCTCATGCGACCAATGTGGTTATTGCTATTAGTATCTGTTTCATTAATGAGCCTAGTTTATATTAATGGTACCATCACGAATTTGCCCGTTGCGATCGTGGATCAAGATCATACTGCCACTAGTCGCAGCTTGATTCGTTCACTAAATACCAGTTCTAAAATTGATGTACTTACTTATGAAAGTTCATTAGAAGCTTATGATGATATTAACAACCGTAAATTATTTGCGGTATTTACCATTCCCAGAGATTTTGAAAAACGCCTGTTAAACGGTGAAGACGTGACCATCCCTGCCTATGGAGATGCCTCTAGCCGTTTAGCTAATGGTTTGATACAAGTCGATATTCGAGGAATATATCAACAAATATTAACCGAATATAATACCCGGGTAATGCGTAATGCCGGTTTTTCTGATCCGCAGATTAATATCATCCTATCGCCAATAAAAGGGCAAACTATGCCTCTTTATAATGCCGGTATCAGTTTTGCGGCAATAACTTTTCCTGGATTATTAGTCATGTTGTTGCAACACTCTTTTTTGATTGCCTCAACGCGTACCAACATTACTTTACACTCCTTGCCACAAGGCAAGCCACCGAGGATTGTTATCTTCGGAAGTTTATGCGGTCTTATTCCAATTTGGCTATTTTTGTCTTTGGTTCTATTTGGATTATGGCCTTGGGTGCTTGGTTACCGGCAATTAGCTAGCATACCGGCGATTTTGGTGATGACATTTCCGCTATTATTAGGCGTATTAGGTTTAAGTAAATTACTCACTGAATGTTTACACCGAACCGAGATGATTTATCTTACTTTAGCCTTTTTGACTACGCCGGTATTTTACCTTTCGGGTACCATATGGCCGCTTGATGCTATGCCGTTTTGGGTACAAACGGTATCGCGAATGTTACCATCAACCTGGGCGACCAATATGATTGCCGGTGTCAATCAGATGGGATTAGGTTTATCAGATAATTTATTTAATATATTTATGATTCTTTTTCTTGGGGCAATTTATGGGGCATTAGGCTTTTTTATTGCGGCATTACGAGAAAATAAGGTCAGAGGATATATCAAAAAAGTAAAAAAACTGATGCGCTCAAGTAATCAGAAAGTTAATAATAAATCCTCAATTAGTTAGTGTAAAAACGTGAATATATTATTGATTACTGATATGATGAATGCTTGATTTTTTGAATAAATAATATGTTGTATGCCCAATAAATATTATCCATGGATGATTAGTTTACGCCCTAAAACATTAGTATTATCACTTTGTTCCATTTTGATGGGTAATGCGCTTGCGTATTGGAGTTGGTCTTTTGATCCACTGATTATGCTCTTATCAATTATTACCGCATCATTGTTACAAATTTTATCGAATCTAGCCAATGATTATGGTGATGCGATTAAAGGCAGCGATGATAAAAACTTAACTGGGCATAAACGGGGGGTGCAGTTAGGTCTAATTACGCTTAATCAATTAAAAAAAGCATTATGGATTAATACTTTTTTATGTATTTTATTTGGACTGACTTTAATTTATTTAGCTTGTAATAATATTTATGAAATTTTAAGTTTTATACTATTAGGAATATTATCTATTATTGCAGCAATAACTTACACGGTAGGTAAAAAACCTTATGGTTATATAGGTCTTGGAGATCTATCTGTTCTTATCTTTTTTGGTCTAATTAGTGTAACAGGAAGCTATTATTTACAAACCAAAACATTACCAATACCGATTATTTTGCCAGCTTTAGGCTGTGGATTATTGTCCGTTGCAGTACTTAATATTAATAATCTACGTGATATAGATAGTGACAGAATGAATCACAAACGAACACTAGTAGTTTTAATGGGCAAAGATCGTGGGCGAGTTTATCACCTTCTATTATTGGTGATCTCATTATGCTCATTTAGCATGTTCTCCTATAGTTATCTAAATCCTCGTTGGGGTTGGCTATTTATGCTCGGTCTACCTTTGTTAATTGAACATATCTATGCCGTTTTTCAATTTAAAACAGCAAAAGATGCGTTCCCTTTACTATTACAAATGGTCAAACTTGCTTTATTGATTAATTTACTTTATTGTTTAGGGATTATTTTGAGCTAGTTCACGTTTATGCCAAATTTATATCGTTTTACTTCATGTTAGCGTTATACTAGAATCAAATAGATATTACAGTTAAAGGAGACTCGACCATGGAATTTGAAACATCAATTCTTTGCGATTACTACCCAGAAGATGTAAACGTCGTAGAACCGATATTTAGTAACTTTGGTGGTGTGACGTCGTTTTCAGGCCAGGTTGTTACAGTGAAATGTTTTGAAGATAACGGCATATTGTACGAAGTGTTACAATCCGATGGTGCAGGTAAGGTACTGGTTATTGATGGCGGTGGTTCGGTGCGTCGAGCATTGATAGATGCCGAATTAATCGATATTGCCCTGCAAAACCAATGGGAAGGTATCATTGTTTATGGGGCGGTGCGCCAAGTTGATTATATCGCCGATGCTGAAATTGGAGTGCAAGCACTAGCGGCAATACCTGTCGGCTCTGATGATCAAGGTGTTGGTGAAATAGATATTCGCGTTAACTTTGGTGGAGTGACGTTCTTCTCTGGCGACTTTATCTATGCTGATAATACTGGCATTATCTTATCTGAAATTGCGCTTGAAATAGACGATAAATAAATCGCGTAGCATATTTATAAACCGCTGTACTTTTGAAGTGACCACATAAAGTTGGATACTTTTACAGCGGTTTTTTAGATAAATAACTTTCCTCAACCTTTTGGCTATCGCACAGTATCTTGTGCGGTTCTTGTTCGGTTACGAATGTAACCACCCGTGACGGTAATGATTAATCCTGCTATTTCCATGTCTAATAATTTAATGGTTAGCTCAGGAATAGGTAAATTAACAAGGGACGCAATGGTATCAACTGGAATTGGTTGATGGTGGATAACGGCAAAAATGTCAGGATATAACACACTATTACTCTCTTGGTTATCAAAATCACTTTGTCTATCAATTGTGGATAAAAAACCACTATAGTGTTCTAAAATATCGGTTGGTTCTGTGACTAAATAGGCACCTTGTTTGATTAAGTAATGGGTACCATGGCTATTCTGATTATCGATATCCCCCGGCAATGCAAACACATCACGATTTTGTTCAAGCGCATAACGAGCAGTAATAAGTGATCCGCTTTTTTCCGATGCCTCAACAACAAATGTCCCTAAACTTAATCCACTAATAATACGATTGCGGCGCGGAAAGTATTCGGATCTTGCTTTTTCAAATGGATAAAATTCTGAAACAATAGCCCCATTTTGTGCCAAAATATCATTGGCTAATCTAACATTTGAACGAGGTGTGATTTGCGCTAAACCGCTACCTAAAACGGCAATAGTATTTCCTGATACCTCAAGTGCACCACGATGACAGATCGCATCTAAACCCAGTGCCAGTCCGCTAGTCACCGTCAAACCATTAATGGCTAATTCACTAGCAAAATATCGTCCCCATTGTGCACCATACTCACTAAATTCACGACTACCTACCATCGCAATTTGTGGTGAATGTAATAACTGTTTATTGCCCATAACAAATAACAATGGCGGTGGTGAACTTATCTGTTTAAGCAATATTGGATAATCGGAATCACAATAGGCAATCAAATGTTTGGCTGGATAAGGTGTGGCTAACCAATCGAGTACTGGTTCAAAATGAAGATAAGAGGTTTGAAAAAATTGCTCTTGAACCGTTTTGGATAAACCTAGTCTATCTAACAATAACGAAACATCATTGATGTTATTTGGCAGACCATTGCTAAAGCAAAGACTAATTCGCTCAAAACAGCCTATTCTTTTATGACCAAGCATTGAAATTCGTAATAAAAATTCATATTTACTCATTACTATCCTTTTTCATCTACATCGTTGCTTGGTGCCATATCTGGAATTGATTAGATATATTTGACCAATAGTCAACTAAGGCTATTCACCAGCATCATAAATGTTTACAATGTAGGCGAATCTGAAAAAACACAAAATTGAGGAGTAGATCGAAGAATTTATGGCTATTTTACCGGTATTACGTTTCCCAGACGAACGACTTCGCAAAATCGCAAAGCCTGTCTCTAATTTTACACCAGAGCTACAAGAAATTATCGATAACATGACTGAAACCATGTATGCTGAAAATGGTATTGGACTTGCAGCGACGCAAGTGGATGTGCATGAACAGATCATTGTGATTGATGTGTCAGAAGATCGAAGCCAGCTTTATGTGATTATCAATCCGGAAGTGATCAGCCAAGAAGGCGAAACTGGCATTGAAGAGGGATGTTTGTCGATACCTGACTGCCGTGGATTTGTACCAAGATCAGAAAAAATCAAGATCAAAGCATTAGATCGTGAGGGTAATCCTTATGAAATTGATGCTGATGAACTATTGGCGATTTGTATTCAGCATGAAATGGATCACTTAAAAGGAAAACTGTTTGTCGATTATCTCTCGCCATTAAAGCGTCAACGTATTGAACAAAAGATGAAAAAACTAGCTCGTGAAGAGCAAAAGAATCGATAGTATAAACCGCCACTATATTTTGACATAAAAAGCTCCCCCAGTAATTGGTTGTCCAACTATTGGGGGGCACTTCAAATTTGGCGGTTTTTAGTTTAAGCGACCATTATTTAGCGACAATTACCATCGCCGGTCGAATAAGTCGGCCATTAAGTGTATAGCCTTTTTGGATAGTATTTACAATCTGTCCTGACTGATGTTCAGGCGATTCAACCATACTAATTGCTTGGTGCAGATCTGGATTGAGCTGTGAATCAGCTGTATTGATTACGTCAATGCCAAATTTTTTGACCGTATCTAAAAATGATTTTAAGGTTAACTCTAATCCTTCCACTGTTGCTTGGTGTTCTGGATTATTTTTATCGGTAGATTCTAACGCACGCTCAAGATTATCAATTACCGGTAGTAGTTCATTTGAGAATTTTTCTAACGCAAATTTACGTGCTTTATCTACATCTTGCTCAACACGTTTGCGAACATTATCAATTTCTGCTCGAGCACGAATCATTGCTTCGCTTTCATTTTTCTTAGCTATTTGCAGTGCTTGTTCAAGTTCGCTAATACGTGCATCTTTAGCCTTTAACTGCTCTTCAACACTTGGTTGTGATGGGGTTTGTTCTTCAGTTGTTTGCTCAGCAGCGGTTTCAATGTTTGTCTCATTTTCTGACATATTGTTCTCTTGTTCAGTCATACGGTACTCCAAATTTAGTCGAAAACTTAGTGAATAACAGTTATTATGGGGATAATTTTTATTATTACAAGTTTAACGATAAGATGATATCGTGTTTTTTAATTGATAACTAAAAAATAATTGTACTTAAGTCAAAAATAAACAAGGATATTTTATGGGTAGACCATTTAAATGTGTTGGTTTGGTTGGGATTCCACGTAAGTTAGAGGCGATTGAAACTCACCAAGTACTATATGACTGGCTAGTTAACTTAGGTATTGAAGTTTTGGTTGAAGATCAATTAGCGCAATACATTAAATTCCCAAGCAATGTATATGCATCATTAGATACTATTGGTGAACAAGCCGATTTAGCTATTGTGGTGGGTGGCGATGGTAATATGTTGCGTTCAGCCCGTCACTTATCACACTATAAAATCAAAGTCATTGGCGTAAATCGTGGTAATTTAGGTTTTTTAACCGATATTTCTCATGATCATGTCATCGAACAATTAACCCCAGTTATCAAAGGTGAATATGATGATGATCCTCGATTTTTGCTGGAAGTATCAATCTATAGTGATGGTCAATTGATTAATTCTGGTTTTGCGGTAAATGAAATAGTGGTTACCCCCAATACGGTTGCCCATATGATTGATTATGATGTCTATATCAATGAGCGTAATGCATTTTCGCAGCATGCGGATGGCTTAATTATTGCCACACCGACCGGTTCAACCGCGTACTCACTATCGGCCGGTGGTCCGATCCTTGCGCCACATTTAGATGCGTTAATTATTACACCAATGTTTCCACACTCGTTAGCGGTTAGACCATTGGTAATAAAAAGTGATAATCCTATCCATCTTAAATTTCCCACAACCGCGTTGGATCTTAATATTGCTTGCGATAGCCAAATTATTTTACCGATTAAACCGACACAAGATGTGATTATTCGTCGCTCAGATTATGAATTTAATTTAATCCATTCGAAAGATTATGACTATTTTAATAATCTTTCGAGCAAACTAGGTTGGTCGCAGAAAATGTTTTAGTGGAAAATTATTACTGCAAGTAAATTATCATTTAAAGATAAATCTATCTTTAAATGATAAAGGTTAAGGCATAAACCGTTAATGATGAAAAGATTGCGGCGATCACATCATCAACCATAATGCCAAATCCACCCGGCACGCGTTTATCAAACCAGCGGATTGGCCAAGGTTTTGCCATATCAAATACTCTAAAAGCAACAAAAGCAATAGCAATCCATAAAACAGAGATCTGTGGAATAAAAAATAGGGTAATCCACATACCAACAAATTCATCCCATACTATATGCCCTGAATCATGGGTGTGAGTATCATCCGAGGTTTTTTGACATAAAAAACAACCAAAAATAAAGGCGACAACTATTAACACCCAATATAAATATGGTTGCAGACCATCAAATAGCAGCCAAAGTGGAATAGCCATTGCTGATCCCATTGTGCCGGGCATAATAGGTGACATTCCCGATCCTAAACCCACCGCGAGTAGATGGATAGGATTTGTTAATTGCACATATTTTTTAAAGTCTCTATTTCGCTCTTGTTTTGTCATTATGTTAAAGGTCTGTTAGATAAAATAATGCCGACTTAAAGTCGGCAAAAAACGGTTTAGCTAAATCAAGCTAAGCATTAGTGATAATCAACTATATTATTCGTCTTTAGTTAAGGTTGCAACCATTACCGCTTTTATCGTATGGAGGCGGTTCTCCGCTTCGTCAAATACGATGCTATGTTTTGATTCAAAGACTTCATCGGTCACTTCTAAACCATTTTGCAAACCATATTGAGCTGCCATTTGTTTGCCCACAGTGGTATTCATATCATGGAAAGCCGGTAAGCAATGCATAAATTTCACATTTGGGTTGCCAGTTAATTTGATCACATTTTGATTGACTTGATATGGTGTTAATAATTTTACTCGTTCATCCCACACTTCTTTCGGTTCGCCCATTGATACCCATACATCGGTATAAAGAAAATCTACATATTTGACACCTGAAGCAACATCTTCCGTTAAAATAATTTTAGCGCCGGTGGTTTTAGCGATTTCTTGGCATTTTTGTACTAACTCAGCTTCAGGTTGGCAAGCTTTTGGGGCAACTAAGCGAATTTCCATACCCATTAATGCAGCACCTTCCATTAAGGAATTGCCCATATTATTTCGTGCATCACCTAAATAGGCAAATTTAACACTGTTTAATGCTCTATCGCCAATATGTTCTTTCATGGTCATAAAATCAGCTAAAATTTGCGTTGGATGGGCTTCGGTAGTTAAACCATTCCAAACCGGCACGCCAGCATATTTTGCTAAAGTTTCAACAATTTCTTGCCCATAACCACGATATTCAATGCCATCATACATTCTACCTAGTACCCGAGCGGTATCGGCAATCGACTCTTTGTGTCCGATTTGACTACCACTTGGTCCTAAATAGGTAACTTGTGCACCTTGATCAAAGCCACCTACTTCAAATGCACAGCGTGTACGGGTTGAGTCTTTTTCAAAAATAAGGGCAATATTTTTACCAACTAAATGTTTTTTTTCGCCACCGTGTTTTTTGGCTTTTTTTAATTCGATAGCAAGCTGAATCAGCTGGTTAATTTCTGCTGGGGTGAAGTCGAGTAAACGTAAAAAATGGCGTTGATAAAAACCGTGCATATTGAGCTCCTAATAGCGGTAAATATTGTTACGATTTTATTTGAATAATTATGCAATTTCAAGTTAAACATTTTTAATTTAGTTAATATTATTTTTTAATCTTTGAATTGTCTAAAAAATTAGATTTTATTATTTAATTATTTTTTATAATATCGCTTTTTTTGTTCAAAAAAGTGTAATAAAATGGCCAAACATTAGATCCTAAAAAAACAGTTAAATGAATTATTATTCATAATTATTGATTATTTAATCAAAGGTTGTTTAATCATGCAAACTTATGCCCTCCTTATGTTACAAGATGGTTCACAATTTATCGGTAAGTCAATTGGTGCTAACGGTCAAACTGTTGGTGAAGTGGTGTTTAATACGTCAATGACCGGTTATCAGGAAATCCTCACTGATCCTTCTTATAGTGAGCAAATCGTTACATTAACTTATCCGCATATTGGTAATGTTGGTACCAATAGTGCCGATGCTGAATCAACACAAGTTTATGCAAAAGGATTGATTATTCGTGATTTGCCGCTAATTGCCAGCAATTATCGAAGTGAAATGGATCTTTCCAGTTATTTAAAAAAGCATAATGTAATTGCTATTGCGGATATTGATACCCGTCGTTTAACTCGTATTTTACGTGAAAAAGGGGCACAACATGGTGTGATCATTACCGCAAATGATAAACAGACCTTATTAGATAAAGCCGAAAATGCCAAACAGGAAGCACTAAATTATAAAGGGTTAAGTGGATTAGATTTGGCTAAAGAAGTGACTTGTAAACAAAGTTACACATGGACTTTTGGTATTTGGACCAGACAACAAGAGCATCCTACACCAAAAGCGGAAAGTGAATTGCCTTACCATGTGGTTGCTTATGATTTTGGCGTGAAACAAAATATATTACGGATGTTAGTTGCGCGTGGATGTAAGTTAACTGTTGTTCCGGCTAAAACCCCCGCAAATGAAGTGTTGGCACTAAATCCGGATGGAATCTTTTTATCAAATGGCCCAGGAGATCCGGCGCCTTGTACTTATGCCATTGAAGCGATTAAGAAGTTTCTGACTACTGATATTCCGGTTTTTGGTATCTGTTTGGGACACCAACTGTTAGCACTAGCCTGTGGAGCTAAAACTATCAAAATGAAATTTGGTCATCATGGAGGCAATCATCCAGTTAAGGATCTAGAAAATAATCGTGTCATGATTACCGCACAAAATCACGGATTTGCTGTCGATGAAAGCACCTTGCCCGCACATTTACGTGCTACACACAAATCCTTATTTGATGGTTCATTACAAGGAATTCATCATAATCAAAAACCTGCATTTAGTTTTCAAGGACACCCTGAAGCCAGTCCGGGTCCACACGATGCTGCGCCACTTTTTGATCACTTTATCGAATTAATTAAAATTTATAAGCAGGAGCAATAATATGGCTAAGCGAACAGATATTAACAGTATTCTAATTATTGGCGCGGGTCCAATTGTTATTGGTCAAGCTTGTGAATTTGATTATTCAGGCGCTCAGGCATGTAAAGCTCTACGTGAAGAAGGATACCGAGTAATTTTAGTTAACTCCAATCCGGCAACCATTATGACCGATCCTGAAATGGCGGATGCCACCTATATTGAGCCAATTCATTGGACATGTGTGCGCAAAATTATTGAAAAAGAGCGACCCGATGCCATTTTACCAACAATGGGCGGACAAACGGCATTAAATTGCGCATTAGAACTTGAAAAACAGGGTGTATTAAAAGAGTTTAATGTTGAAATGATCGGCGCTACCGCAGATGCGATTGATAAAGCCGAAGATCGCAAACGTTTTGATCAGGCAATGAAAAAAATTGGGCTTGATACCGCCCGTTCAGGCATTGCTCACTCATTACCAGAGGCTTATGCGGTACTGGAACAAGTGGGCTTTCCTTGTATTATTCGTCCATCATTCACTATGGGCGGAACCGGCGGTGGCATCGCTTATAATCAAGAAGAGTTTGAAGAAATCTGTACTCGTGGACTTGATTTATCTCCAACCAATGAACTCCTGATCGACGAATCACTAATAGGCTGGAAAGAGTATGAAATGGAAGTTGTGCGCGATAAAAACGATAATTGCATTATTGTTTGTTCGATTGAAAACTTCGACGCAATGGGCATTCATACTGGTGATTCGATAACAGTTGCGCCGGCACAAACTTTGACAGATAAAGAGTATCAAATCATGCGTAATGCCTCTATTGCGGTATTGCGCGAAATTGGTGTTGAAACTGGCGGTTCAAACGTGCAATTTTCGGTTGATCCACAAACGGGACGATTAATTGTCATTGAGATGAATCCTCGGGTATCACGCTCTTCGGCGTTAGCCTCTAAAGCAACCGGCTTTCCTATTGCCAAGATTGCAGCTAAATTAGCGGTTGGCTATACACTTGATGAGCTTTGCAATGATATTACTGGTGGTAAAACGCCTGCTTCTTTCGAACCTTCTATTGATTATGTGGTGACTAAAATCCCACGGTTTAATTTTGAAAAATTTGCCGGTTGCAATGATCGCTTAACCACACAAATGAAATCAGTAGGCGAAGTGATGGCAATTGGCCGAACATTCCAAGAATCAATGCAAAAAGCACTTCGCGGTTTAGAAGTAGGGGCGTGCGGATTAGATGAAAAAATCGATGATGCTAGCGATGAAAAGAATCTTGCTAAAATTCGATACGAACTACAAGAGGCTGGTAGCGATCGCATTTGGTATATAGCCGATGCTTTTCGCGCTGGTTTTACCGTTAATGAAGTGTTTTTATTAACGCATATTGATCGCTGGTTCTTAGTGCAAATAGAAGAATTAGTGCAAATAGAAAACCGCTTAAAGCAACAAACTATTCATGATCTTGATCAAGAGACATTATGGCAACTTAAACGTAAAGGCTTTTCGGATCTGCGTATTGCTAAACTGCTTAATACTCAAGAACAAGCTGTGCGAGATCTGCGCGTACAATATGATATTCACCCAGTTTATAAACGTGTGGATACCTGTGCAGCCGAGTTTTCAACCGATACCGCCTATCTTTACTCAACCTATGAACAAGAGTGTGAGGCCAATCCACAATTTAATCGTAAAAAGATTATGATTTTAGGAGGAGGACCTAATCGTATTGGACAAGGGATTGAATTTGATTACTGCTGTGTACATGCTGCTTTAGCTTTACGCGAAGACGGCTTTGAAACCATTATGGTAAATTGCAATCCCGAAACGGTTTCAACCGATTATGATACTTCCGATAGACTCTATTTTGAGCCGGTTACCCTTGAAGATGTGCTTGAAATTGCCCACGTTGAAAAACCTGATGGCGTGATAGTGCAGTATGGTGGACAAACTCCGCTGAAATTGGCGCGAGCCCTTGAAGCTGCTGGAATTCCAATTATTGGTACTTCACCTGATGCCATAGATAGAGCTGAAGATCGCAAACGCTTTCAAGAAGTAGTCGATAAATTAAAATTAAAACAGCCTGTTAATGCCACCGTAATCGATATCGATGAAGCAGTAATCAAAGCAGAGCAAATCGGTTATCCACTTGTGGTGCGTCCATCTTATGTATTAGGCGGACGAGCAATGGAAATTGTCTACAATGAACAAGATTTACGACGCTACATTAAAACCGCAGTAA
This sequence comes from Gilliamella sp. LMG 34359, assembly GCF_984569085.1. Lineage (NCBI taxonomy): Bacteria > Pseudomonadati > Pseudomonadota > Gammaproteobacteria > Orbales > Orbaceae > Gilliamella > Gilliamella sp. LMG 34359. The sequence continues at coordinate 601,542 of NZ_OZ474906.1, forward strand.
GTGAATCCAATAATGCGCCAGTACTGCTTGACCACTTTTTAGATGATGCAATCGAGGTGGATATTGATGTGATTGCCGATGGCGAGCAAATCGTTATTGGTGGCATTATGGAGCATATTGAACAAGCCGGTATCCACTCGGGTGATTCAGCTTGTTCACTGCCAACTCATACCTTAAGCCCTGAAATTTTAGCTGAACTGCGAAAACAAGCGAAACAATTGGCGTTTGAACTTAATGTAAAAGGTTTAATGAATGGGCAATTTGCAGTCAAAGATAATCAAGTTTATCTGATTGAAATTAATCCGCGTGCAGCGCGTACGGTGCCATTTGTCTCGAAAGCGACAGGCTTACCACTGGCTAAAATTGCGGCTCGCGTCATGACAGGGCGATTGCTTGCCAAGCAAAAGGTCACCCAAGAAGTGATTCCGCCTTATTACTCAGTTAAAGAAGTGGTATTACCATTTAATAAGTTTAGCGGTGTTGACCCAATTTTAGGGCCTGAAATGCGCTCAACCGGTGAAGTTATGGGAATTGGTAAAACGTTTGCCGAAGCTTTTGCTAAAGCACAACTTGGTAGTTTATCTAACATGAAAAAATCTGGTAAAGCATTACTTTCTATTCGTGAACAAGATAAACCACGTCTATTAGAAGTTGCTAAACGATTAATCGCTCATGGATTTACTATTGATGCCACCCTTGGTACAGCAAAAGCATTGCAACAAGCAGGAATTGCCTGCCAAATTGTCAAAAAAGAGAATGAAGGTCGGCCCAATATTCATGATCATATCAAAAATGGCGAGTACAGTTATATTCTTAACACGACCTCAGGGCGAGCTGCTATTGAAGCTTCTAAAATTCTGCGCCGTAGTGCTATCCAATATAAAGTCCATTACGATACCACTATGAATGCTGCTTATGCCACAACGTCGGCACTAGATTACGATCCTGCCAACAGTGTGGTGCCATTACAGGCACTTTATCAATAAGCAAAAAGACGAGCAATGCTCGTCTTTTTTATAAATATATCAAGTTATAATTTATTTTTTAAGCCTTTCCTGCCGCCATCGCTAAAATATCTGCTTCGGTTAATTTGTGAGTCGGATTAGCAAACGCGTAGCAAGTTGGTTTTTTATCAATAAAGACTTCAGCTGTGAATTTTAACTCTTTAATATCGTCAAAGATCCAAGCAGCAATATAGTAATTTTGCGTACCTTTTAAATGATAATAAAGATGAGAGCCACACTCTTTACAAAATGCTCTTTCCGCCCATTCTGATGAGTTAAAATGGGTAACGTTTTCTTGTCCTTCTATCGTTAAATCACCACTGTGCGCTAAGGTCATTAAAGGCCCAGCACTCCATTTACGACAAGTTTGGCAATGACATGCACTAAACTCCGTATTGGCAAATGGTACAGATAATTTAACTTTTCCACACAAACAAGCTCCATGATATTGAGTTGACATACTTATTTCCTTTTTTCTTATTAAAAATTTTATGTAATTGTAAAGATGTTAGCATAATGAATTATCAACGAAAATAAATTTTGTTATAAAAATATTGAGAAAAGCATACTAAATCGTATAAAAAGCGAGATTATTTGGTAAGGAATGCGTAAAAAAAGGGCGTTTAGACAAGAAAGGTATTGCTTTATTATTTAATTACTATATTATAGCAACCTCTTTGACGCGGGGTGGAGCAGCTTGGTAGCTCGTCGGGCTCATAACCCGAAGGTCGTTGGTTCAAATCCAGCCCCCGCAACCAATTCTACCAAACCTTTCTCATATTCTTACAAACAACGAAATAATTACGCTGATTTTGGCACCGCAAGCAGTGTTGATACCGCTTCGCTAATGCGTCTAGCAATGTAACTATTGTTCATTGTATATAAATGGATACCATCAACGTTTTGTGAGACTAAATCAACAATCTGATCAATAGCATAAGCTATACCAGCATCACGAAATGCATCTGGATGATGTTCATATTTTTCCATCATCTGTTTGAACTTTTTAGGTAAATTTACGCCACACATTGAAACCATGCGTTCAATTTGATTTTTATTAGTAACTGGCATAATACCTGCTTCAATTGGTACATTAATATCCATATCATGCGCTTTATCTAAAAAGGCATAAAAATAGTCATTATCAAAAAATAGTTGTGAAATTAACTGATCGGTACCGGCATTTACTTTCTCTTTTAGATGGATTAAATCTTGTTTAAGCGTCGTTGCTTCAAGATGCCCTTCTGGATAGCATGCGCCAATAACATTAAAATCACCATTTTCTTTAATAAAGGTGACTAATTCGCTAGCAAAGCGAAAATCATCTTTAGGTGTTACATTGGGACTGGTATCACCACGTAATGCTAATACGTTATCAATTCCAGCACATTTGAGGTCGTGAAGAATTTTTAGCATTTCGGCTTTGTCGAAGTTAATCCCCGGTAAATGGGCGACACTTTCAATACCATAAGTATGTTTAACTGCATGCGCAATATCAATCGTAGTTTGACCATTTAAACTACCACCAGCCCCATAAGTGACACTAATAAAGTCAGGTTTAAAATAACCTAATTCGCGTAAAGTGCTATAAATTGTCTCTAATGGTGACGTTTTTTTAGGTGGAAAAACCTCAAAGGAGAATACTGTTTTTTGGTTAAATAATAAATTTGTTTTCATTGGTACCATCCATTCTTGCTATCTTTTTTACTCTACTGACATTACCGCCGCCTATAAAGGCGGCGGTAATTAAGACAGACAAAGCTAATTAACTTTATAAAAAACAGTGTTAATTAAGAGTCTTTCTCACTTCTAAGGTTGCTTGAACTAGATGTTCTAAGCTTTCAACTACTTCTTTTTCACCGCGAGTTTTTAAACCACAATCTGGATTAATCCACAATTTTTGCTTATCAATTTTAGCCACTAATTTTTCAATGGTTGCTTTGATTTCCGCAACTGGTGGTACGCGTGGTGAGTGGATGTCATATACACCAGGCCCCACTTCTGTTTTAAAGTTATTTGCTTTAAGCACATCAATTAATTGTAGATTTGAGCGTGATGCTTCAAATGAAATAACATCAGCATCCATTGCATCGATATCTTTGATGATGTCAGCAAATTCGCTATAACACATATGAGTATGAATTTGGGTATCAGCTTGTACTTTGCTGTGAACTAATCTAAATGCCGGAATTGCCCAATCTAGATATTCACTATTCCAATCCGCTTTACGTAGTGGTAATTTTTCTTTTAATGCCGCTTCGTCAATTTGGATGACTTTAATGCCAGCCGCTTCAAGATCTAATACTTCATCACTGATCGCTAATCCAATTTGGAATACCGATTCTTTTTGTGAAATATCTTCACGAGGGAATGACCAGTTTAGGATAGTCACAGGGCCAGTTAACATGCCTTTAACAGGTTTATCAGTTAAACTTTGCGCATATTTTGAATATTCAACCGTAATTGGTTTAGAACGGGAAATATCACCCCAAACAATTGGTGGCTTAACGCAACGCGTACCATAAGATTGTACCCATGCTTTTTCAGTAAAGACAAAGCCATTTAAACTTTCACCGAAGTATTCCACCATGTCATTACGTTCAAATTCACCGTGAACTAATACATCAATACCGATCTCTTCTTGTAGTTTGATACATTCAGCAATTTTTTTCTTATTAAATTCAGTGTATTCATTTAGGCAAATTTCGCCTTTTTTGAATTTAGCACGATTTAAACGTACATCCGGCGTTTGTGGGAATGAACCAATAGTAGTAGTAGGTAATAATGGCAAATTAAAGGCTTTTTTCTGCGCAGCTTCACGTACTGAAAACTCAGGTAAACGAGTAAAATCAGACTCTTTCAGTGCCGCCACTTTTTGGCGAACCGCTTGGTTAGCCCCTTCACGTTCACGGGTAAACAGAGTTTGGTTAGCTTTGTAAGCCGCATTGTTATCAGGATTGGCTTCATTAAGTAATTGACCTAGTTCAGCAAGTTCTTGTAGTTTTTCTTGGGCGAAAGCAAAATAAGCACGTTGTTGAATAGTTAATTTCGTCTCATTTTGTAGCGTATAAGGTACATGCAATAATGAGCATGAAGTATTTACCACCACGTTTGCCGCTTTTTGTTTAATTTTAGCTAATAAAGTTAAGGTTTTTTTGTAATCATTTTTCCAAATATTTTTACCATTAACGACACCGGCAAATAAAACTTTATCAACAGGGAAGCCATTATTTTCAAGTAAGGTTAATGTTTGCTTACCTTCAACAAAATCCAGACCAATACCATCAAACGGTAATGCAACCAGTTCTTTATAGCAGTCACGCACATCACCAAAATAGGTTTGTAACACAACTTTAGTTTTACCTTTAACTGATAAGATAGCTTGATAGAGTTCGTTAAATAGTGCGATATCTTGTTGACTAAGATCCGTCACTAAAATTGGTTCATCAATTTGGATCCAGTCAGCACCAAGTGCAGTGAATTTTTCGATGATTTCTTGATAGGCTTTAATAATATCTGCCTTAAAATCAACCAGTTGTTTGCTGCCTAAATATTGGGCTAATTTGAAAAAGGTTAATGCCCCAATAATAACCGGTTTAGTTTGGATACCTAATGCTTTTGCTTCTTGATATTCATCAAAAGGTTTTGTACTGGCGATTTTAATTTGCAGTGAATCTTCAATTTCAGGCACTAAGTAGTGGTAATTGGTGTTAAACCATTTCTTCATTGCTAACGCACGCACATCACCTTTTTCACCTTGATAACCACGCGCCATTGCAAAATAGCGATCGAGTTCAGGTAAACCTAAATCTTGATAACGTTTGGGAATAACATTAAGTAAACATGCAGTATCAAGTACGGCATCATAAAATGAAAAATCATTTGATGAGATAAATGCGATTTTTTGCGAAGCTTGTTGTTGTAAATGTTCCGCACGTAGTGCTTTTGCTTCACTTAATAATTCAGCTTGGGTTTTATTACCTTTAAAATAAGCTTCGGTGGCAAATTTTAATTCACGAAGCTTCCCAACTCGAGGGTATCCGATAACAGCAGTATTCATTTTGTCTTCCTTTCATCACATTTGGTTAGTAATAGGAAAGATAACAAAAAAAAATGTTATTGAATAATTCTAGTTTTTTATTGGTTGGTATAGTTTTTATCTATAATAAAATCATCCACCATTTTCACTTAATCAAAAATTAACTATATTTGTTTAATAGCCATATATTAAGATAATAAGAAATTCTATAGCATGATGAGTAAAAGTTACTATGTGTATTATTCTTTATTTAATTTATTTTCTTGAACTTACTTTGATCTGTCCGTCATTAGGTAATGACCATATCGGTGTTATGACGACTCAGTCTATTTTGAACTTTTTTATTATGGTTTTTTTCTTGTTTAACTGCATTGTCAATATTCTGTATTGGCTATTTAAATCACATAAACATTGGTTTGATTATACTGCGGTTGGATTATTATTTGCGGTTATTATTTTTATCCCTGTGAATAATTTTATGGTGGAAAAGAAAAAGGAAGCTCGTCAATCAATTAGAGTTGAGCGACAACTTAGTGATATAAATGCAGATAGAGTGGTGAAGATTAACCTAAATATTTCACATAAGAAAATGATTAATAATTAATTTATCTTAACTTTAAACCCTCCTATCTTGATTGGGACAGAAGGGTAGTAAACAATATTTATTTTCGCCATTCACCATGAATCGGTCTAGAAAAGTGAGCGAGTACGGCAATCATACAGATCTCGATTGATACCCCCCAATAAATATGGCCTAAGATTTCACTCCATAACTCATAACCATTTAAATTCCACAACCAACCTATTGTTCCTTCAGGTGCATAAGCCGGATGACGGAAGCCTAACAATGGAATAAAAAAACCATGCATAACAACAGTAATAATTAGCCCATAAAAGGCTCCATACCAAAGTCGGATTTTATTCCAAAAATAAGCGATAAATACATAAACAAAAGCAAAAGCGAAACTGAATAACCAGTGATAAAGGGTGACCGCACCTAAAACGTTTGCACCTTGATAAATATAATCAAGAGAATGAGAATTAATACCTAACCAACCAAGCCAAGCATCAATATGTGCCGCTGGTGGCGAAATTTCACCGGGAACTCGAGGTGGCATATTAACTTCAGAGCCCCATTTGACTAATGAACTGATAAAACCACCAATAATTGTTGTCCAGATGATAATTTGACGATTTGTTTTATTTCCAAACATTGAAGTTATTCCTTACTATATTTAATAGAATTGAAATTAAATAGCCAATAATATAAATAAAATGTGTTCTATCTAAGTTCTACCTAAATTCGGTAGGACGTTTTATCGTATATTCGTTTAAAACAAAATTTGCTTGCTCAGTATTACTTTTGGGGTGGACTAATATAGCTTTAATCAGTCATAATGGTTAGATGCCGACATACCGATTTATAGACTAATTACGGTTAAATAATATACGCTTTTAAATCTAAATAATACACATTATCCCGATCATAATTTCTAAAAAAACTTAAAATGGTTAATTTAATTGATAATGATTCTCATTATCATATATAATGGCAATATATCAATTTTGAGGTTTTGATTATGTTGAAAATATCCACAGTAAGTTTAGAAGAGATCAATAATACTGTTCATATTCCCGATCCAAATGCGAGTTTTCTTCGAAAACTGTGGGCTTTTTCTGGTCCGGGGGCTTTAGTAGCGGTTGGTTATATGGATCCCGGTAATTGGATCACCTCAATTCAAGGCGGTGCGCTTTATAGTTATTTGTTGCTATCAGTGATATTAATTTCTAGCTTGATAGCCATGTTATTACAGGCCATGTGTGTCAAGATTGGCGTAGTTACCGGCATGGATCTTGCTCAAGCAACTAAATCGATGGTGGGTAGGAAGGTAGCATTTTGTTTATGGATATCAACTGAATTAGCGATTATTGCCACAGAAATTGCTGAGGTTATTGGTAGTGCCGTTGCCTTGAATCTTTTGTTTGATATTCCATTATTGATTGGTGTTTTATTAACGGTTTTTGACGTTGTTATTCTATTAATTTTAATGCGGTTTGGATTTAGGAAAATAGAAGCGATCGTCTTTTGTCTGATTGCGACAATATTTATTATCTTCACTTATGAAGTGTTAAGAGCTTCACCGGCATTGAGTGACATTATAAATGGCTTTATACCAAGGACGGACATTTTTACTGCTTCAATCAAAGGCCATGATTCAGCATTGGTTATTGCGCTAGGGATTGTTGGTGCAACTGTTATGCCACATAATTTATATCTACACTCTTCTATCGTTCAAACCAGAAAATATGACAGAAAGAATCGAACTAGTCTAAAAGATGCAATTAAATATGCCACCATTGATTCTAATATACAGTTATCCTTTTCGTTCATCATCAATTGCCTATTATTGATTCTTGGTGCCGCCCTTTTTTATGGCAATAATCCCGATGATCTTGGTCGATTTACACAGCTATATGATGCTTTGAAAGATCCAAATATGGTTGGGCCGGTAGCCAGTTCGATTATGGCAACATTATTTGCTGTGGCGCTACTGGCCTCAGGTCAGAACGCCACTATTACCGGCACATTAACCGGGCAAATCGTGATGGAAGGGTTTATTAATCTCTCTATTCCACTTTGGGCTAGACGAATGATTAGTCGAGGATTGGCGGTTACGCCAGTGATTTTATGTATCTATATCTGGGGAGATAAGGAAAATATTGTTGAGAATTTATTGATTTATACTCAAGTATTTTTAAGTATTGCCTTACCGATTTCAATGGTACCTTTAATTTTGGTTACTTCAAATAGAAAAATTATGAAGGAGTTTGTTAATAGTAAGTTAACGATTATTTTAGGCTGGATAGCTACTATTGCACTAGTGGTTTTAAATCTGCAATTGATCTATGAAGTTATTGCTTCATTATATTAGCTCTGTTTTAGGCCATTGAAATTTCTCCTTATCAATGGCTTTTTTGAATTTTTAGTGGCCGATAAATCTCTCACTATCACTTATTTACTTATTTATTTAAAAAAATGAATAAGCTTTAAAAGTATCTTAAACCCTATCAGCACAATAATTCTAGCAAATATCCTCGAATAAAATCGTCATTTTATTTAAAAAGCTGTGTTTATTTACAGTGTTATTATTGATATACTCGCATTAATTTTAATCAGTTGCATACACTTATTGAACTATTATGATAACTCAACTTACTATTAATAATTTTGCTATTGTCGATCAGTTGTTAGTTGATTTTACAACAGGAATGACGGCAATAACGGGGGAGACCGGCGCGGGTAAATCGATTGCGATCGATGCTTTAGGGCTTTGTTTAGGAAATCGTTCTGATGCTTCAGCCATTCGCAATGGCGCGGATCGGGTAGATATTTCTGCCAGTTTTGTTCTTGATGATACTCCGGCGGCACATTCGTGGTTAACCGAGAATCAACTTGATGAAGGTAATGAATGTATTTTAAGGCGAGTTATTAATCAAGATGGACGTTCTAAAGCATTTATTAATGGTCGCGCAGTGCCTATTTCGCAATTAAAAGATTTAGGGCAAATGTTAATTCAAATTCATGGACAACATGAACATCAACGTCTACTACGTAGTGATTATCAACAAATTTTACTTAATCACTATATGAATGAGCCGACATTATTGTCACAAATGCAACAAGCTTATAAGCAATGGAAATCTGCCGCCCAAGCTTATCAGCAATACCAAGCTTCCAAACAAGAGCGGGATGCACACCTACAGTTATTGCAATATCAATTAAAAGAGTTAAACGAATTTTCTCCTATTGACGGTGAATATCAACTGATTGATGAAGAATATAAAAAGTTGTCAAATAGTGAGCAGCTAATTAATCTTAGCCAACAATCTATCATGCTATTAGATGAAGCAGATGAATATAATGTTAATAATATGCTCAATAGTGTGAAGCAGAGTATCCATGAGTTAGTAACATTAGATCCGTCGCTAAATGATATTTTAACGATGTTAGAAGAAGCTGCTATTCAAATTAAAGAAGCTAGCTATGAATTACGTCATTATAGTGAAAGCTTAGAGCTTGATCCGGCAAGAGTAATGCAACTTGAACAACGGTTATCAAAACAAATTGCCTTAGCGCGTAAACATCATGTTTCTCCCGAGGCATTACCCGAGTTACATCAAAGTTTATTAAATGAATTTAAACAGATTAATCAACAAGATGAACAAGGTGAGCAATTACAAGAAGAGATCAAAAAGTATCAACAAATTGCCCTTAAACTTGCCACTAAATTACATCAAAAGCGATTAACAGTAAGTAAAACGTTAGCTAAAAAAGTCATGGCGATTATGCATGAATTATCCATGCCAAATGGTCAATTTAGTATAGATGTTGTATTTGATGAAAACCGATTGAGTGAAGATGGCGCAGACCAAGTCTGTTTTTTAGTGAGCACTAATGCCGGACAAGAGGCACAGCCTTTAGCAAAAGTAGCATCAGGTGGGGAATTATCACGTATTGCCCTTGCCATACAGGTTTTAACCGCACAAAAAATGGATACGCCAGCATTAATTTTTGATGAAATTGATGTCGGTATCAGCGGACCAACTGCCGCTAAAGTCGGACAGTTATTGAGGCAGCTTGGTGAGTCAACCCAAGTGATTACGGTTACCCATTTGCCGCAAGTTGCCGGTCAAGCCAATCAACACTATTTTGTCAGTAAGCAAACAACGGGTAAACAAACTTCGACAGATATGCAAAAATTAGATAAAAATGGGCGTATAAATGAGCTTGCACGATTGTTAGGTGGGGATAAAATTACCGATGCAACATTGGCCAATGCGAAAGAGTTACTTATTATCTAAATTAATTATGGTAATATAACGCTTTTAACAGAGATCGGAGAGTAACGAGATCATGAGTCTATCTGGTAAACATATCTTATTGGGGATAACAGGCGGCATTGCTGCTTATAAATGCCCTGATCTCGTTCGTCATTTAAAAAAAGCGGGCGCGCAGGTCCGTGTAGTAATGACTGAATCAGCGAGCCATTTTGTCACGCCAATGACACTGCAAGCGCTATCTGGTAATGCGGTATCACGTGATTTATTCGATCCTTCTGCCGAACTTTCGATGAGCCATATTGAATTAGCCAAATGGGCTGATTTACTATTAATCGCGCCGGCTACAGCCAATATTATTGCAAAAATGGCAAATGGTATTGCTGATGACCTTTTATCGACCATTTGCTTGGCAACACCAGCTAAGATCGTCATCGCGCCAGCTATGAATCAACAGATGTATAAAGCCGCGGCAACTCAACAGAATTTAGCGAGCTTAGCTTCACGTAATACCTTAATTTTAGGCCCCGATGATGGTTTCCAAGCTTGTGGAGATTTTGGTCCAGGGCGAATGGTTGAACCGGCAACCATCGTTGAACATGTCGAAAGCTATTTTCTCGCAACTGCAACACTTGTTGGAACCGAAATTACCATTACCGCAGGCCCAACCATTGAAGAGCTTGATCCGGTTCGTTATATCAGTAATTACAGTTCAGGTAAAATGGGGTATGCTATTGCACAAGCGGCGGCGGAAATGGGCGCAACAGTAAATTTAATTAGCGGTCCAGTTAATTTAGCAACTCCCAATAATGTTAATCGCATTAATGTAAAAAGTGCTAATGAGATGTGTGATGCGGCGTTAAAGCTTGCTACAAAATCGGCGATTTTTATCTCTTGCGCCGCTGTTGCTGATTATCGAGCAGAAACGATTGCTAAGCAAAAAATTAAAAAAACTGATGATAATAATGAACTTGTGATTAAATTGGTTAAAAATCCTGATATTGTAGCTAGTATTGCTGCGTTAAAAAAGGGGCGTCCGTTTGTTGTCGGTTTTGCAGCTGAAACCAACAATATTAAGGCTTATGCCCTTAAAAAATTAACTACTAAGAATTTAGATTTGATTTGTGCTAATGATGTGTCTGATAAGAGCATAGGCTTTAATTCTGATCAAAATGCATTAACCATTTATTGGCAAAATGGCGAACAAACGTTACCATTAAGCAGTAAACAACAATTAGCAAGAGAATTACTTCAAGCAGTTATAACACGATATAAAGCGAGTCATGATGAAAAGAAAAATTGATATTAAAGTATTAGATAAACGTTTAGGTAACGAGTTTCCACTGCCAAGTTATGCCACTGAAGGTTCTGCTGGTATTGATTTAAGAGCGATGTTTGATAAAACAACGGAAATCAAACCAGGTGAAACAATCTTAACTCCAACCGGCTTATCAATGTATATTGCTGATCCTAGCTTAGCGGCATTAGTGTTACCCCGTTCAGGACTGGGTTCAAAAAACGGTATTGTACTAGGTAATTTAGTTGGTTTAATTGATTCTGATTATCAAGGTCAATTATTTGTGCCGGTTTGGAATCGAAGCCAAACCCCATTTGTTATTGAACCGGGCGATAGAATTGCGCAATTAATTATTGTGCCAGTCGTGCAAGCTGAATTTAATATTGTTGATGATTTTGTTGAATCAACACGCGGTGAAGGTGGATTTGGGCATTCAGGTAAGAAATGATCGTGAGTAACAAAAATAAAAATCGTAAAGAAGATATACTCCAAGCATTAGCAACTATGCTTGAATCCAATGAAGGAACACAACGGATAACTACAGCTAAATTAGCAGCAACGGTTGGTGTTTCGGAAGCGGCATTGTATAGGCATTTTCCAAGTAAGACGAAAATGTTTGAAAGTTTAATTGTTTATATTGAGGATATTTTGCTTTCGCGTATTAATGTGATTATGCAAGATGAGCCTAAAACATTTACACGACTACAGCTTATTTTGGCTTTAATTCTTGGTTTTTCTGAAAAAAATCCAGGGTTGACGCGAATTATGACTGGGCATGCGTTGATGTTTGAGCAAGATCAATTACAAGAACGAATCAATCAATTATTTGAACGTATCGAAACGCAGATAAAACAAGTCATACGAGAAAGAAAGATTCGTGAAGGCGTGGCCTTTACCACCGATGAGCGTGTTTTATCTAGTCAGTTACTGGCTTTTTGCGAAGGGATGATGGCACGCTATTCTCGTTCTGGTTTTAAATATCTGCCAACAACCAATTTTGAAACCCGTTGGGCTTTATTAGCAAAACAGTTAGTTTAACCGATTTAATCGTAATTATTCACTTAACGATTTCTGTTATTTTTTACAGAGGATAATTTCATGAGTTTTGAAAATATAGCAAACCAGATTTGGTTATTTATTGAAAAATATGATGGCGTAGTAATTAGTTATATAGCTCATTTTTGTTTTGCCATTGTTATTTTTCTCATAGGTCGAACAATTGCTAGATTTGTTGCTCGTCAACTAAGAAGAATTTTAACTAATCGTCATGTCGATCCAACAGTAGTTAAATTTGTTAGTTCGCTATCTTATTACGCCATTATAGTTATGACATTAGTTGCCGTGCTAGGGCAACTTGGTGTGCAAACCGCTTCAATTGTTGCGGTAATCGGTGCGGCAGGCTTGGCGGTAGGTTTAGCTTTGCAAGGGTCGTTGTCGAATTTTGCTGCTGGTGTAATCTTAATTATTTTTCGTCCTTTTAAAGTCGGGGAAACCGTGGTTATTAATAACCAAAAAGGGGATATTGATTCAATTCAAATCTTTTCAACCACTATTGTCACCCCAACAAATGAAGTAGTCGTTATTCCAAATAGCCAAGTAGTTAGTGCCAATATTATTAATTATACTCGCTTACCGGAAAGACGTTTAGATCTAGTGGTTAATGTTGGTTACAATTCAGATATTCAACAGGTTTATCAAGTATTAAGAGCGGCGGTAAACAAAACTGATAATATTTTAACCAATAAGGCGCCAACTATTCGTTTGGATTTGTTGGATGCTTCATCCATGAATTTTAATGTCCTTGTTTGGACGTTAAATGCTAATTATGGATCAGTTAAAGCGGCATTACTTGAAAATATTAAAAATGGCCTAACTGAAAATGGTATTAATATTCCGTACCCAACTATGGATGTAAATCTTAATTCGCAATCGTAATTTACAATTATGGTATTCCGTTGCTTGTCAGCAACGGAATGGCCTTTGAAATTAGATATCTTGATCCATATTTAATGCTGGTTTATCACAATCAGGACAACCAACAACTTTAGCCGGCACACCCGCAACGGTGGTATGTTTAGGTACTGGCTCTAAAACCACTGAACCGGCACCAATTTTTGCACCTTTACCGATTTCAATATTTCCTAAAATAGTTGAGTGCGCACCAATCATTACACCTTCGCGAATTTTAGGGTGACGATCGCCATTTTCTTTTCCGGTACCACCCAGTGTCACTGATTGTAAAATAGAAACATCATTTTCAATAACGACGGTTTCACCAATGACAATCCCGGTTGCATGGTCAAACATTACTCCGCAGCCAATTCTTGCTGCTGGATGGATATCCACGCCAAATACAATGGCAATTTGGCTTTGTAAAAAGGTTGCCAGTGATTTACGGTTTTGTTGCCAAAGCCAATGTGCAATTCGATAAGCTTGTAGTGAAAGAAAACCTTTATAATAAAGCAGCGGTGTAGAGTAGTAATTGGTTGCCGGATCACGAATATAAACCGCAAGTATATCAGTAATCGCTGCAGAGATAATGTTGTTATCCGCCTGATAAGCTTGTCTAGCAATTTCACGAATTTCCATTGCCGGTACAACTTGCGTCGCTAGTTTGTTAGCGAGAATGTAACTTAATGCACTATCCAAATTTTCATGATTAAGTAAGGTTGCATGAAAATAACTTGCTAACATTGGCTCACTTTCAACGAGCTTGGACGCTTCTTGTCGGATGGTTTGCCATAACATTTCAGGTTTAACTACTTTTTTGCTCGTATTCACACCAAGTACCTATATCGATTTAAAGGTTAGTTTCAATAGTTTATATTGTTTCGCAAACCAAGAATAGAAGCAAGCTTTCTCTAGTGAGATTATAAAATGGGAGCAATGTGTTCCCATTTTTACAATATCACAAAATAAATGTGTGGTTATTTTTCTACTTTTTTCTTACTGTCACTTAACGTAAATGTTGCGATAAATAGAATGACAAATACGATTGCCGCAAGGATATAGAAAGTCGTTGAATATCCTGTTTTATCAAATAATTTACCGACTATCCATGATAATACTATCACCCCAACATTGGATGAAATATTGAATCCAACTAAATATAAGGTAGATGATAGTCGTGCATCAAAGTTAGCTACAGCATATTTAAATACCGCTAGAATAAACAATGGTGTTTCAATGGCGTGGAAAAGTTTAACCAATGAAATTAGATAAACATTATCCAATGTTGCTGATAATGAGATTCGGCAAACCATCACCAAAGCCGCGGCTAATAATGCCTTTTTAGCGCCAATTTTGTTAATAAAATAAGGGGCTAAAATCATACAAGCAGCTTCTAAAAAGACTTGGAAGGAGTTTAAATATCCATAAATTTGATATCCCTTGTCAGGTTTTTCAAAGAAGCTGGTATAAAAATTTGGGAATAGTTGCTGATCATAAATGGTATAAAAACTGTTAGTACCAATTATAAAAAAGACAAATAACCAAAACTTTTTCATACCAAATAGTGAGAAAATTTCATTCATGGTAGGGATAGTTGGCTTTTGTATTACTGCTTTATCGGTTGCCGAAAATTGTTGCGTAGGTTTGTAAATTAAATTGATAGTGAAATAGACAGCGGCAACGGCAGACGCCATCCAGAAGTTAATATGGGGGTTGATGCCAAATAGAATCCCGGCAACAAAAGTTGCTGCGGCATAACCAAATGATCCCCAGAATCTTGCTGGACCAAATTCAAAACCAAATAATCGACTAATACGCTCAATAAATGAATCAATCAAAGCACATCCAGAGATAAATCCTGCACTTAAAACCGGAGCGCCAATACAAACACCTAAAATAAAATCATTGCGCAATAAAGGTTCATATACATAGATTAAGAACGGCCCAATAAGTAGCATGATAATACTTTGGAAGGTAATTACCGCTTTGCCGATCTGTAATTTATCTTGGATAATGCCATAAAAAATCATAAAAAACATGGCAGCAGCAGAATTAGCTGAATAAACAATCCCTAATTGTTCTCCAGATAAACCAATTTCATTTTTAAGCCAAATGGCATAAAAAGACCACCATAGTGACCATGCTGCATAAAAGGTAACAAGATAACCTGACGAGAACCAATAATTGCTATTTTTAATCATATCTATTTTCATTTTTATTCTCTTTTCTGTGGAAGTTTAACGTTAACATGTTAATGTTAACATTATTGTCATAGTTGAAATAAAATAGAAACAATCAATTGTCATAAATGTTACTTTCCTCACACTTTTTATCATTTTTATTTGTGGTATCATCACACTAAGTGAAAATTAATTATTATTTTAGTGCTGAGTAAAAGGATTGAACTATGGCTTCACTAAAGGATGTTGCTAGATTGGCATCAGTTTCATTGATGACGGTTTCGCGGGCAATTAATAATCCTGAAAAATTAAATAAAGATACGTATAAGAAAGTGAAGAAAGCTATTGAGGAGCTTAATTATGTCCCTGATTTATCAGCACGCAAGATTCGTGGTGATAATTCTGGTCCATATGCTATTGGAGTGCTGGCATTAGAAACTGCAACGACGCCATTTTCCGTTGAATTACTTCAAGCAATAGAAAAAACCGCGCAACAACATGGTTGGAATACATTTATTGTCAATTTATTTGATGATAAAGATGCTGATCATGCGATTAATACTCTTTTATCTTATCGACCTAATGGTATCATCTATACCACAATGGGGTTAAGAAAGGTTCAGCTTCCCGATAAATTGCTAGGTAAAAATGTGGTATTAGCAAACTGCATTAGTGATTCAGAGCAACTGGCGTGTTACATTCCGGATGATTATGCCGGCCAATATCAAGCAATGCAAAATGTGATAAATAAGGGATACCAAAAACCTTTATGTATCTATTTATCAGAAAATACTTTAGCTGGAAAAATTAGGCGTAAAGCTGCTGAGCAAGCGTGGTTAGATGCTGGTAACGATTTAAATGATATGAAGAGTTATCATACTTCAATGTCACCTGAAAATCTTGCTTTAGAATATATGATGACGATAGAAATTTTGGCAAAGCATTGTATTAACAAACCTGATTTTGATGTATTAGTTTGTGGTAATGACCGAATTGCCTTTGTGGCTTATCAATTTTTACTTGGTAGAGGATTTCATATTCCCGAGGATGTGGCGGTGCTTGGCTATGACAATATGGTCGGTACCGGTGAACTTTTTTATCCTTCACTAACGACCGTGCAATTACCGCATTACGAGATTGGTGAAAAAGCCGCCTTGCATATCATCAACGGTGAAAATGACAAGACTATTACTCAAATACCATCACCCTATTTAGCAAGAGAATCTTTATAACTTAAAAACCACCATTTCTGGTGGTTTTTTATAAATTATTCATAAATTGATTTTAATTGCCAACTTGCCAATTTGCTTATTTGGGCTTGTCCATTTTCGGCAAATAAGTTAATTACTCTTTTTGCCGGTAATTTAGGGTAAATACGGCTTGAAAGGCTATATAAATCTTTATTTACAAAAACTTCGACTGATGAGGCATCTACAAAAATATGCAGTGACAGTTTCTTCGTTTTGGGTAAGGGTACACTTCGATAACCTTTTAAGTCGATTCCAGAAAGACTTCGATCAAGAATGATACGGTTAGCTTGACGGTCAATATACAGTAAAGTCGCTTGTTTACCATCTGGCGTGGCAGCTAGTTGTAAGCCAAAACGTTCGGCATTACTATTGGCTAAATCAATTTCAACATTAAGTTCACAACTGATTGACTCAATTTCGGTGTTTTTTAACTCACTATTTAATTCGATATTGGTCAGTGATTTAGGTTGGTTCCGAAGCGCAACAAGTTCTTTTATAGGGCGATTACGAACTCTATTTTGGCCATCTAGGATTAATTCGCGTGGTAAAGTAAATGCTCCCATCCATTTATCGTGTTTACTTGGCATTTTCGATTCCCACATATCCATCCAACCAAACATAATACGACGGCCATCAGCCGCAAGGAATGATTGCGGTGCATAAAAATCATGGCCATAATCCATCTCTTGGAATGATTTAATCACTGTGTATGGTTTACCTGGTTGCCAATCTCCGACAACATAGCCCGATTGGAATCGATTTCGATATTGATAACCTTTTGCCTGCATGCCTTGTGGTGAGAACATCAATATCCATTTATCGCCTAATGGAAAAAAGTCTGGGCATTCAAGCATATAAACATTTGGATCAATATCACTAATAAGTACCTGATCGAATTTCCAATCTTTTAAATCAGTTGAATGATAAAGTAACACTTGACCGACATCATTGGTTTCTCGTTGGCCAACTACCATCCACCACTTACCATTTTGTTGAAAAACTTTAGGATCACGAAAATGCATAATCCCTTCTTTAGGAGTAAGTACCGTGCCATGTTTTTTAAAATTAATACCGTCTTTACTAGTGGCAAGGCATTGGGTTTCTCGGATATGTTCGTCATTACCTTGACCATTTAACCAGATGTGGCCAGTGTAAATTAAGCTTAATTCGCCATTATTATCAACGGCTGAACCGGAAAAACAGCCGCTTTGGTCATAATCATGATCTGGGGCAATAGCAATTGGTAATCTTCGCCAAGTAATAAGATCATCACTTACTGCATGTCCCCAATGCATTGGTCCCCAATTTTCATTATAAGGATGGTGTTGGTAGAAGGCATGATATTGTCCGTTATAATAGACTAAACCATTTGGGTCATTCATCCAACCAGCTTGAGGTGCTAAATGGAAATGAGGATAATATTGTTTATTCATTTCTTCTTCTAATTTTTTTACCGCTTGGTTAGCTTTATCAATTGCGTTTGTCATAACATTCCCTTCTTTCATCATCAGTTAAGTTAATCTGGTTATATACTACATTAAATTATTTGTTAACGTTAACTTATAATGAAATAAACGTTAAAATATGTGATGATAGTCACATATTTTTAACGTTAACAATAAATTTTTTATAAATGATTTAGTTTATTGTTAATATTGATTATCAATATCTCAGCCAATTAGTGCTCTATGAGCTAATTTAATTAGTAATATGCTGAAACAATATGAATAATGTAATTCAACCCTATTCAACAATAATATGAGTGACAAAATGAAGAATACAAAAGTATGGTCTCTTGGTGATGCCGTTATTGATTTATTACCATTTGGTGAAATGAATTATCGAGCCTGTGCAGGTGGAGCCCCAGCAAATGTTGCTATCGGTATTGCTAAGTTAGGACTTCCTTCAGGTTTTATTGGTAGAGTGGGTAATGACCCATTTGGTCACTTTATGGAGAAGACTTTTTGTGAACATCATGTGGATTGCCAAAGTCTGGAAAAAGACGATGAACATAGAACAAGTACAGTTGTTGTTGATTTAGGTGAAAATGGTGAGCGAAGTTTTACCTTTCTTGTGTCACCTTCTGCCGATCAATTCCTATCTGAACAAGCAGTTCCTGAATTTAATCAAGATATTCTGCATTTTTGTTCTTTGGCATTAGTTGGACCAACATGTCGGCAAACGCTGAAAACCGCTATTGAACAACTGACTGCTAAAAATGGTTTGATTAGTTTTGATATCAATTTGCGTGAACAAATGTGGCAAGATAAAACTGAAATGCGCTCCGTTATCACCCAATTCTGCCATGATGCTGACATTCTTAAACTTTCAGACGAAGAGTTATTTTGGTTAACAGAAAATAATGATTTGCATATTGCCTTAAGAAAATTAGCGCAACATTATCCGGCACCATTAAAATTAATCACTAAAGGTAAAAATGGCAGTATTGTGTTATGGCAAGGTAAAACGTTTAATTTTGACTCATTTCATGTCAATAGCATTGATACCACTGGAGCCGGAGATGCATTTGTTGCCGGGTTGCTTAGCAGCATCGCCTCATCTGGTATGCCTGAAGATAAGTTAATGTTAGAAAGTATGATGACTATAGCCAGTGCCTGTGGTGCATTAGCAACCACCAAAAAAGGGGCATTAACAGCACTGCCAGACAGTGGGTTTTTACAATCATTCATTAGTGATAATCCCGCATTAGTCGCAAAACAGATGGGATAGTAATATGACTGAAAAAGAGAAAATGTTAAGCGGTTTACTTTATAACCCTGGTATTAATGAGCTTGAAAGCGAGCGACTTTATGCACAAGATCTCTGTTTTGCGCTAAATCAGCTACCTCCTTCCGCCGTAGATAAACGGCAACAACTTTTTAAAAAATTACTGGGTAAAACTACCCAGCAATTTACCATTATGCCCGGTTTTCAGTGTGATTATGGCTACAATATTGAAATTGGTGATGATTTTTTTGCTAATTTTAATTGTATTATCTTAGATGCGGCTAAAGTGACATTTGGTGATAATGTGCTTGTCGCGCCTAATTGTGGTTTTTATACCTCAGGTCATCCACTTGATAGCCAAACACGCAATAGTGGTTTAGAGTTTGCCAAACCAATAACAATCGGTAATAACGTTTGGATTGGTGGTAATGTTATTGTATTACCCGGGGTAACAATTGGTGATGATAGCGTTATTGCTGCTGGGAGCATTGTCGATCGTGACATACCTAGCAATGTTATCGCCATGGGTACCCCTTGCCGGGTATATAAAACATTAACAGAGCATTAACAGCACTATCTGATAGTGCATTTTGGTAAGCATTTATAAGCGATAATCCTGTTTTATACGCTTAACAAATGGCGTAATAAAATGACAGAAAGTGAGAAAATATTAGCAGGTTTATTGTAAGATCTTGGTCTCAATTTACGTGCTAATAAATAACTTAATGCGCAAGATATCTGTTTTCAGTTAAATCAACTTTTGTATAGCAAAAAGGCATAGTAATCCCTTTCATGTCAACTATTTAAAATTAAACTAGTTGACAATGCGTGGTTATGTATTATGATGCACGTAGATTTATATTGATTCTTAAAAGGATTTTCTATGTCATTCAATGGCATTCGTCATGACTGGGTATTGTCTGAAGTAATGGATATTTTTCAGTTACCTTTCAATGATCTTATTTTCAAAGCACAAACCATACATCGACAATATTTTGATGCGAATAAAGTACAAGTTTCTACTCTGTTATCAATAAAGACAGGTGCTTGTCCTGAAGATTGTAAATATTGTCCCCAGTCTATCCATCATGATACTGGCTTAGAAAAAGAAAAATTACTTGAAGTACAAAGAGTAGTTGAAGAAGCGAAAGCAGCCAAAGCTGTAGGGGCTACACGTTTTTGTATGGGGGCTGCATGGAAACATCCAACAAATCGCGATATGCCTTATCTCTTGGAGATGGTAAAAGGCGTCAAAGCACTGGGGATGGAAACCTGCATGACTCTGGGGCAACTATCCCAACTACAGGCTTATGCATTAGCCGATGCTGGTTTAGATTTTTATAATCATAATTTAGATACTTCACCTGAGTTTTATCAGCAAATAATTACTACTCGTACATACAGTGAGCGTTTACAAACATTGGCTTATGTAAGAGAGGCCGGCATTAAAATTTGCTCAGGTGGTATTCTCGGTATGGGAGAAACTTTACAAGATCGAGCCAATTTATTGATACAACTTGCTAATTTAGACCAACACCCAGAAAGTGTTCCCATTAATAATTTAGTCAAGGTTAAAGGTACCCCGTTAGCAAATGAAAAAGATATTGAACCATTTGATTTTATTAGAATGCTAGCTGTCGCTCGGATTATGATGCCTAAATCTTATATACGCTTGTCAGCAGGAAGAGAACAAATGAGTGAGCAAATGCAAGCATTGGCTTTTTTAGCCGGTGCTAATTCAATATTTTATGGTGATAAGTTATTAACTACATCCAATCCGCAAGTCGATAAAGATAATGCTCTATTTTTTAAATTAGGCATTAATCCAGAGAAGATCCAAGATTATAGTGATGAGATACATAAGGCTGCTATTGTGCAAGCAATTAGTGAGCAAACGCAAAATAATCAATTTGGCGACAATTTCTAAGATTTGAATATAACAATATTAATCTTAACTTTTTGGCCGATTACTATAAGTTTGCGCAGGTTTGTCTTGCCCATAGATCTATTGTAAATACGTCTTCAATCGTGGTTGGTTCAGGAAAATCAAGTGCTTCTAAAACTGTTGCTACCTGTTTAGCAATATCCATAAAGCCGATTTTGTTTTGTAAGAATGCCGCTACCGCCATTTCATTCGCCGCATTGAGTGCCGTTGTTGCCGCTTGTCCTTGATTGAATGCCTCAATAGCTAACTTTAAGCAAGGATAACGGTTAAAATCGGGTTGAGAAAAAGTCAGTGATGAAATTTGCGTAAAATCTAATGCCGGCACGCTTGATGAAATTCTAGCAGGATAAGACATTGCATAAGCAATTGGCGTACACATATCAGGAATGCCGAGCTCGGCAATCACACTGCCATCTTGGTAACGAACCATCGAATGTATGATTGATTGAGGATGAATGATAATTTCCATCTCTTCTTCACTGGCATTAAACAGCCAACGCGCTTCAATATATTCTAGTCCTTTATTCATCATGGTAGCAGAATCGACAGAGATTTTCTTACCCATTGACCAATTAGGATGAGCAACTGCTTGTTCAGGCGTAACTGTGGTTAATTGATTTAACGGTAAATCTCGAAATGGTCCTCCAGAACCGGTTAGGACAATTTTGGTGATGCCATAATCGGCTAAATTAGCAAATCCTAAATTTTGTTGAACTTCTGATGGCAGGCTTTGAAAAATCGCATTGTGCTCACTGTCAACAGGTAATAACTGTGCACCATATTGTTTGACTGCCTGCATAAATAAATGGCCACAAGTTACCAAAGATTCTTTATTCGCTAACAAAATCCGTTTGCCTTTTTTAATGGCGGCAAGGGTAGGTTTTAATCCTGCTGCTCCGACGATAGCTGCCATAACCATATCGACTTCAGTAAGCTCTGCTAAATCGCATATAGCTTGTTGACCATGAAATACTTCAATATTTAATTTTAGGTCTACGAGATTCTTTTTAAGTTGTTGAGCGGCTTCTTCATCAGCCATGGCGACATAATTTGGCCTAAATTCCAAACATTGTTCGGTCATTTTGCCGACATTCTGCCCACCAGTTAAAGCAATTGCTTTAAATAAATCTGGATTTTGCCGTATAACGGCTAAAGTACTACAACCTATTGAGCCAGTTGAACCTAAAATTGTGATATTTTTCATATTAGTAAATTAAACTTATATTGTTTTCAGCAAAAAATGAGACGAATCGCTCATCAGGCAGTTTATCAGTAATTACTTGATCGAACAAAGTTAATTCACTGATGAAAGCCGGCTTAATTTGGCCAAATTTAGTATGATCAGCAATTAAGATATTTTGACCTGATTTTTTCATTGCTTGATGTTTCATACTAAGCTCATCAAAATGATAACAGGTTACCCCTTGTTGAAGATCGATACCTGCAGCTGAAATAAATGCTTTATTCGGACATATAGAGTCTAATTGACTGTGCTGATTTACACTTGTGAAGATAGCATTATTGAGTTGATAATGACCGCCACATAAAATAATTTTACATTTTGGCTTATTTTGCAGAGCTAAAAAGGCGTTAAGTGAATAACAGATGGCGGTAAAGGAAATTTCATTATCGATAGCATTAATAATGAAAGGCATGGTGGTACCACAATCGAAAAAAATTGTATCGTTTTCATTGACTAATTGGCTGACCAGCTTGGCAATATCACTTTTTTCCTCAACTTGTTTATCTTGTTGATCAGATACAAAATATCGTGCTATGGAATGACGGGCTTCATCGACAATATAGCCACCTAATACAATTAATGATGTAGGTAGATTATTAATATCTCGTCGAATGGTCATTTCTGAAACCGCCAATCGTTCGGCAGCCTCTTTTAAGTGTATCTTATCAGTGGTCTTTAGGATTTCAATGAGTTCATTAATTCTTTTTTGCGGTTGAGTTTCCATTGTTTTTCCTAAAACAGCAATAAGCTACATAAAATATATGTAACTTATTGTTATTATTGGTTAGTAATTGCTAGTTGACGTACTGTTACCTGAAACAATGGCGATACCAGCACTTGCACCCAAACGGTTTGCGCCAGCCTGCACCATTTTTTCAGCAGTCATACGATCACGAATCCCACCTGAAGCTTTAACTCCTATGTTTTCACCAACAGTTTCACGCATTAGTTTTACATCTTCAACTGTTGCGCCTGAAGTACTAAAGCCAGTAGAGGTTTTGACAAAGCCTACACCAATTTCTTTACAAATTAAACAGATTTTTATAATTTCTTCTTTTGATAATAAACAGGTTTCTAAAATAACTTTCAATGGTACGTTATTACAAGATTTAAATACGGCTTCTATATCTTGTTTAACTGCCTGCCAATTATTACTTTTTAACCAACCAACATTAATTACCATATCAATCTCTTCAGCGCCAGCCTTAACAGCCATTTCGGTTTCATAAGCTTTAGCAGAAGTGAGCATCGCACCAAGAGGAAAACCAACCACGGAGCACACTTTTACGTCACTCCCTTTTAATAATTCCGCAGCTAAAGGAACATAACCAGAATTCACACAGACTGAATAAAAATGATATTCCTTTGCTTCATCACAAAGTTTTCGGATCTGATCCTCGGTTGCATTCATCGCCAGTAAAGTATGATCAATATATTTTGCATAATTCATAATAATTTTCCTCAATCTATTTTGTATTTAAGAATTGTTATTAATATAACATATAAAAAACTGAATAACTATTTAAATTTATTGTATTTAAGTTATGTAAAAAGTAAATCCAAAATTTATAAACGAGATCTGTGTCACAATAATAACATTTCATAGTTAATTTTGTTAAATTTCTAACATAGAATTAAAAAACAAAAATATTCAGGAGGAAATAAATATGAAAATTGCTGTTATTGGTTCTAACATGGTTGATTTAATAACTTATATCGATCAAATGCCAAAAGAAGGTGAGACGATAGAAGCACCAGAATTTGAAATAGGTTGCGGAGGTAAAGGGGCTAATCAAGCTGTAGCAGCGGCCAAACTCGGTGCTAACGTAATGATGTTAACTAAGGTTGGAGATGATTTATTTGGTCAAAACACAATTAATAATTTTAAAAATATAGGTATTGATACCCAATACGTCAAAGTTATAAACAATGTTTCTAGTGGTGTGGCGCCAATTTTTGTTGATAAAAATTCTCAAAATAGAATTTTAATAATTAAAGGGGCAAATAACTACCTACTTCCACAAGATATTATTGATGCTAAGGATTCTTTGTCTCAATGTAATTTAATCATATTACAGTTAGAAGTGCCGCTCGAGACAGTTTATGCTGCCATAGATTTTGCTGTTACTCATGGAATTGAAGTTATTTTAAATCCTGCCCCTGCAATTAAAAACTTGGACATTTCATATGCCTGTAAATGTGATTTTTTTATCCCAAATGAGACTGAATTAGAAATACTAACAAATATATCAATTAATAGTGAAGAAGCTATCTATAAAGCAGGTAAACTCCTTTTGGATAAAGGGTTAAAGAACTTAATTATTACCTTAGGTCATCAGGGTTCTATATGGATGACTAAAGATAAAATTCATCACATCGATCCTATAAAAGTAAACGCTATAGATACCAGTGGAGCAGGGGATGCTTTTATTGGCTGTTTTGCTAGTGAATATATTAAAAATCACGACATCATTAAAGCGCTAAATAAAGCATCAGCTTATTCTGCTGCCAGTGTAACCAGAAAAGGTACTCAACGCTCTTATCTTGACTCAATACAATTTAATGAATTTTTATCTTCTCTATCTCTAGGAGAATAATTATGAAATTTAACATAATAAAATTAAAAAAAATCTCTCAGATGCCGGATGGTTTCTTAGATAAAACACCTATCTTTCAATTTATATTACTTTCTTGTTTATTTCCATTATGGGGATGTGCAGCAAGTTTAAATGATATTTTAATCACCCAATTTAAAAGTGTATTTACATTAAGTGATTTTGCAAGTGCATTAGTTCAAAGCGCATTTTATGGTGGCTATTTCATCATAGCAATACCTTCATCACTTATTATAAAGAAAACAAGTTATAAGATTGCTATATTAATTGGTTTAGCCCTTTATATTATCGGTTGCTTAATGTTTTATCCTGCATCGCATATGGCAACTTATACAATGTTTTTAGCCGCGATTTTCGCTATTGCTATTGGTTTAAGTTTTCTGGAAACATCAGCAAACACCTATAGTTCTATGATAGGAAATAAAAATTTTGCTACATTACGACTAAATATAAGTCAAACTTTTTACCCTATAGGTGCGTTACTCGGAATTGTATTAGGAAAATACCTTGTTTTCCAAGAAGGAGATAGTCTTGAACTGCAAATGTCTAATATGACTATAGAGCAAATTCATGAATTCCGTCTATCCATGCTTGAATACACACTGCAACCTTATAAATATCTTATTTTGGTACTTATTATTGTGCTCTTTTTGTTTTTAATTACTCAATATCCTTCATGTAGAGCGGAAAATAAAGATAATCCAAAATCAGAATCCTTAACTAGTACCTTAAAGTATTTAGCCGCTAACTTTAGATTTAAAAAAGGTATTATCGCCCAGTTTATGTATGTTGGTATGCAAGTTACCGTTTGGTCATTTACTATCCGATTAGCTTTAGATCTTGGTGATATAAATGAGCGATATGCATCTAATTTTATGATTTTTAGTTTTGCTTGTTTCTTTATTGGTAAGTTTATCGCTAACTTTTTAATGACACGCTTTAATCCTACTAAGGTCCTGATTATTTATTCGATACTGGGAAGTATTACATTAGCTTATGTGGTTTTAGTTTCCAATTTCTCTGCGGTATATGCGGCTGTCTTTGTTAGTGTGTTATTCGGACCATGTTGGGCCACTATTTATGCAAAAACTTTAGCTGTGGTAGATAGTAAGTATACCGAAACCGCTGGAGCAATTATTGTTATGTCAATAATTGGAGGGGCGGTTATGCCGGCTATCCAAGGACTTGTTTCCGATAAATTAGGTTCAATGCAATTTGCTTTTATCGTTCCATTAATCTGTTTTATTTATGTGGGTATTTATTTTTGGACTGAATTAAAACAAGAGCAATCTAAATTATAAATTATTAGGAGTCACTAATGCTTACAAAAATTTCATTAATCCCTGAACAATTTCAAATATTACCATTAGAATTGTATTCTAATGAATATTTTACTATTACATCTTCACGTTTTAATTCAGGGATTGAAGCGTTAACGATAAAAAATAGTCGTGGTTTTATTACGGTATTACCTTACTATGGACAAATGGTATGGGATGCTGAATTTGATGGCTTGACATTAAAAATGGACAATATGTTTAATCAGCCACAATACGGCACAGATATTACCGATACATATGGTTGCTTTGCCTTTCATTCTGGACTACTAAGTAATGGTTGTCCTTCATCAGACGATGATCATATTATGCATGGAGAAATGGCATGTGCCAAACTAAGTAAAGCTTGGATTGAAGTACAAGATAGTAGTTTATCTATTTGTGGCGAAGTTGAATTTATAAAAGGATTTGGTGCCCACTATGTTGCTCGACCTTCAGTAACTTTAACTGCTAACAGCGCTACTTTTGATATAAAAATGCAAGTAACTAATTTGAGTGGATTTGAAATGCCTTTGCAATATATGTGTCATTTGAACTATGCTTACATTGATAATGCTACTCTGGAACAAAATATACCTGATAATGCGTTTATGTTGCGAAAAACCATCCCCTCGCATGTTCATCCGACTGAACAATGGTTAGATTATACTAAAAAATTAACAAATCTAACCGTTCTTAATGAGCCCCATTATTATGATCCAGAAATCGTTTTTTTAGTTGATGATTTATCGCAATATACAGATGCGGCAGAATTTTATATGACATTACCTAATGGAAAGCGCTTTCTTACTCGTTTTTCAACAAAGCAATTTAATCATGGAACTCGTTGGATTTTAAATAATAAAGATCAAAAAGTCGCCGCCTTTATATTACCAGCAACATGTCGACCAGAAGGTTTTCTAGCTGCAAAAAATAATGGTACATTGATTATGCTTAAAAGTGGGGAAACAAAAAGTTTCTTAGTGACAACAGGAATTGATAAATAAACACACATGCCCAGTTAAATTTTAACTGGGCATGGCAATATTAAAATTCCATTAATTCTTTTTCTTTATCAGCAAGTACGCTATCTAATTTTTTGATTGCCGCATCGGTTGCTTTTTGAATGAGATCTTGTGATTTACGTTCATCATCTTCAGAAATTTCTTTATCTTTCAATAATGCTTTAATCTGATCATTGGCATCACGACGGATATTACGGATTGATACGCGTCCTTGTTCTGCTTCACCACGAACAATTTTCGTTAAATCACGACGACGTTCTTCAGTTAACGGTGGTAGAGGAACTCGAATAACGGTACCGGCTGATGCAGGGTTCAAGCCTAAATCAGAAGTTAAAATTGCTTTTTCAATTAATGGTGTTAATGATTTATCAAACACGGTAATTGCAAGTGTTCTTGAATCTTCAGCAACCACATTGGCTAATTGGCGAAGCGGTGTTGGGCTACCGTAATATTCAACCATAATACCATCTAATAAACTAGGTGATGCGCGACCAGTTCGAATTTTAGAAATATGATTCTGGAAAGCCTCAATACTTTTTTCCATGCGCTCTTGCGCTTCTTTTTGAATCTCATTTAGCATAATAAAAACCTTTTTAAATAAGACTAACAGGTAACTGTAGCCTGATTATTGATTAATGTTCCTTCTTGCTCGCCTAAAATGACGCGACGTAATGCACCCGGTTTATTCATATTAAACACACAAATTGGTAGATTATGATCACGTGCTAATGTAAATGCGGCTAAATCCATTACTTTTAATTCATCATCTAACACTTTTTCATAGTTAAGTGTTTTATAGAGTGTTGCATTGGGATCTTTTACTGGATCGGCAGAATAAACGCCATTAACTTTGGTCGCTTTTAAAACCACATCAGCTTCAATTTCAATCCCGCGTAGACATGCCGCTGAATCAGTTGTGAAAAACGGGTTGCCAGTTCCTGCCGAAAGAATAACGACTTTACCATGCTTAAGCAAGCTGATTGCCTCGGTCCAGCGATAATCATCACAAACGCCGTTTAATGGAATTGCCGACATCAAACGAGCATTAACTTCAATTCGGTGCAACGCATCACGCATGGCAAGACCATTCATAACGGTGGCAAGCATGCCCATATGGTCTCCAACAACACGGTTCATACCCGCTTTAGCAAGTCCTGCACCACGAAATAGATTACCACCCCCAATAACAACAGCAACCTGAACATTCATGTCGATAAGTTCTTTAATTTCTTGTGCCATACGATCAAGAACAGTTGGATCAATACCAAAACCTTCTTCACCTTGCAATGCTTCACCACTGAGTTTAAGAAGGATACGTTTATAGAAAGGGGTTACCATATGAAGTCTCACTATTTCGTTATTTAATTACTTAAAAAGCTAGCATAACTAGCTGGCAATCATTTTAAAATATTTTGCAGATAAACAAAACCGCCATGACGGCGGTTTTAATAAAACAATTAAGATTGTTTCGAAATCGCAGCAACTTCGGCTGCAAAGTCAACTTCGACTTTTTCGATACCTTCACCCACTTCGAAGCGGATAAATGATGCAACAGTCGCTTTTTTCTCAGTAAGTAAATCACCAACTGTTTTGCTAGGATCCATTACAAATGGTTGACCGGTAAGTGATACTTCACCAGTGAATTTACGCATACGGCCTTCAACCATTTTTTCTGCGATTTCACGAGGTTTACCAGATTGCATTGCAATATCGATTTGAATATTACGTTCATGTTCAACCACATCAGCAGGTACATCACTTGGGTCAACATATTCTGGTTTGCTTGCTGCAATGTGCATTGCAATGTGTTTAACTAATTCTTCATCACAACCGCTATTTGCTGCAACTAAAACACCAATACGGGCACCGTGTTGATAACTACCAACAACATCGCCAGTAATTTCTTTAACACGACGGATACCAATGTTTTCGCCAATTTTAGCAACTAGTGCCGTACGTTCTTCTTCAAATTTTGCTTGTAAAGCTGCAAGATCAGTGATGCGATCATTTAAAGCGGCAGTTGCTACTTTGTCGCTAAATGCTAAGAAGCCAGCATCTTTAGCCACGAAGTCAGTTTCACAGTTGATTTCTAAAATAACACCCACTTTTTTATCAGCAGAAATTTTAGAAATAATTACACCTTCAGCTGCTACACGACCAGCTTTTTTAGCTGCTTTTGCTTGACCTGATTTACGCATGTTGTCGATAGCAAGATCGATATCGCCATTTGCTTCAACTAATGCTTTTTTACATTCCATCATACCTGCGCCAGTTCTTTCGCGCAGTTCTTTTACCATAGAAGCGGTAACTTCAGCCATTTTTAAATCCTCTATTTAACCATTATGATGATTTTCATTAGAATGGGTCGATGCTATTATCGACCCTGAAAATATTTGAGTTTATTACTCTGCTGCTGGAGCTTCTTCAACAAAGCTTTCTTCAGATACTGGAGATTGATTTTGTTCACGACCAGAACGAACTGCTTCAGCAACCGCATTTGCATATAATTGAATTGCACGGATCGCATCATCATTACCTGGAACGATATAATCAATACCATCTGGATCTGAGTTAGTATCAACAACAGCAATGACTGGAATACCTAAATTGTTAGCTTCTTTGATTGCGATATGTTCATGGTCAGCACCAATAACAAAAATCACATCGGGTAAGCCACCCATATTTTTAATTCCACCCAAGCTATTTTCTAATTTAGCCATTTCACGAGCACGCATAAGTGCTTCTTTCTTGGTTAATTTATCAAATGTACCATCATTAGCTTGTGTTTCTAAATCTTTAAGACGTTTGATTGATTGACGTACTGTTTTCCAGTTAGTCAACATACCACCTAACCAACGGTGATTAACGTAGTATTGTCCACAGCTTTCAGCTGCTTGTTTAATTGCTTCACTCGCGGCACGTTTGGTACCAACAAATAAAATTTTACCTTTACGCGCAGCAATCTTGTTTAATTCAGCTAATGCTTCATTGAACATTGGTACTGTTTTTTCAAGATTGATAATGTGAACTTTGTTACGTGCACCAAAAATAAATGGTTTCATTTTTGGATTCCAATAACGAGTTTGGTGTCCAAAGTGTACACCTGCTTGTAACATATCGCGCATTGATACTGTAGTCATGATTTCCTCATTTTTACGTTGGGGTTATGCCTCCACATATCCGCTTTAGCCGACCTAATTACTTTAAGTAAAAGGCACCCCGGCAAAGAGTAATGATATGTGTGTGTTATAACGTTAATTAATAAATTTTATGCTGCTATTTCACTATTTTTCTCAATGAAAATAATATGAAATGTAGCGCGCGTTTTATATCATATTTAGTTAAAAATTACCAGCAGTATTTAAAATTATATGATTTTAAGTATAAACTGTTGATTGGTCATTTTTTGATTAGGTATTAGAGGTGGTTAATTTATAAGCTAATGAAGAGAGTTCATTAGCTTATAAAAGATAAGTTGCAGGTGGATTTGGGTAACTAAGCTTTTTTAACAAAGCAAGCTTTAAGCATGACTTTCATCCCATCAACTTTACAATCAATTTCATGATCGCCGTCTACCAGACGAATGCCTTTAGCTTTAGCCCCTTTTTTCAGAACGGTTGATGATCCTTTTAATTTTAGATCTTTAATCAAAATAATATCGTCACCATCAACAAGTAAATTGCCATTGCTGTCTTTAACTTGTAATTCATCATTGGTTGAAGTTTCTTGATTTGGATCCCATTCATGTGCACATTCAGGGCAAACATAAAAGGTACCATCATGGTAAGTGTGTTCTGATTGGCAAACTGGGCAATTAGGTATAGATTCCATAGTTTTTCATTATTCCAAGTTAAATAAAATGGTGGTCACTATAGCAAAAAAAGGCTATTTCGTCATGGTATTCTCTTTTTAAGGATCCGCTATACCTATTTATTCTTTAGGTTTGACACTGCACACCGCAATATAATTAAGGTATTTTTTATTTTTTCTAAATCTGTTAAGCATGTTGAAAAATTGTTGCCGATTTTGTTTATGTAATGCATTACGAAAAATTTTCAGTGCACCAAAAAATCCCTCATCAATAATCATTCCCGTCGGTGACAATAGCGTCATAGGGGCGTGTGATGTTTTTATATCGCTAAATCCTGCGCTAGAAAAAAGATTTATCCAACCATCATGGCTCATAGGCTGAGCATTAACATTGATCGCTTGATAGATTTGTTCCAGTATGTATTGAGGATTTTCGGTGTTTAGTAACATCATGTCATGGGTTAATAATTTTCCACCTGGTTTTAATACTCGAAAATACTCTTTGAGTAAGTGAGCCTTCGCCTTATCTGCGTACATAGTTAACATCGCTTCATTAATTACAATATCAAAGCTGTTATCATCAAAAGGTAATTTTGAAGCATCCGCTTGTTTTATCTCAACTAATTCACTTACATTGTTTTGGATAACATTTTGTTTGGCTTTCTCTAATGCCATTTTATCCATGTCGATACCAATAATATGGCAATTAAATCGCTTAGCTATTTCGATAGAGGTCGTACCCATATTGCATGCGATCTCTAACACTTGGCTTTGCGGTGTAAATCCAGCTTGTTTGAATAACCACTCAGTGGCTTTTTTTCCACCTGGTCGTAAACGTGTTTTACCAAGACGAGCTAATAACTTGTGACCAACTTCTTTTTTATTGTTTTCCATGGTAGATCCTTTGTTTAATTAACTTAGATTTCTCTTAACATTATTAATAACATTTTTGCTTTTGTCGGGGCTTCAACAGCGTGAGGGATATTAGCTGGCATTCTCACAATTGTTCCCGGCTCCGCGTTAACTGGCTTACCATCAATGATTAAATTTAGTTGACCTTCTAAAACCATAACGAGCGCATCAAATGGCGCACTATGCTCAGAGAGTCCTTGTCCTTTATCAAAAGCAAATAAGGTTAGATTACCGCCTGAAGTCTTAGCTAAAATACGGCTAGCAATCCCTTGCTCAGTTTCATTAACTAATGAAATTAAATTAAGTGCTCGTGCTGGAATAATTGTATTATTTGACATAGGATTCTCCTGATTATAACTAAATGTTAAATAAAAAAGTAGTGATCATTTTTTAGCCTCTGCCCAGGCATAGGTTATAAGTGGTTAAATTATTGCTATTAAGATAAATAAAACATTATATTTCATAAGGTTATTTCATATAATATTATTGTATTATCAATTGAAATAAGAATTATTATCAATTATATTGGCATCATTCTAAAAGTATCATTAGGCAATTCCTATGACATTTGTCAAAACTATGCCAACTCAAAGTAAGATCTTAAATTGGTTAAATCAGGTAAAGTTGTTCGATGGATTAGCTGCTGATGCATTAAAGCCAATTATTGAAAATGCCAATTATCTGGAATTTAGTACTGGCGATTTGATTAGTTATGAAGGTATGCCATTCTCCGGTTGTTCTTTAGTTATTACCGGCAAAGTTGAAGTGTTTCGAAATACTTATTTAGGTGAAGAGAAAATTTTTGGAATATTTTCTCCTTATGAATTAGTTGCGATAGCCGCAGTATTTATGCCTCATAATCGCTTTCCTATGACCATCAGAGCAAAAACACATTGCACTTTGTTATTGTTAGAAAAAAGTAGCGTGTTACAAGTTTGCATAAATAATCCCATTATTATGCAACGTTTGTTAGTTCAATTTAGTATAAAACTATACGAACAAATCAATAATATCGATTGGTTAACCTCAAGCTCGGCAGAACAACGACTAGCAGCTTATATCTTATCTCAATCATCGAACCAAGATGCAAATTTTGTTTTACCAATATCACGTAGTCAATTGGCGACTAAGCTTGGGATCCGTTATGAAACTTTAAGTCGATTAATGTCGAGTTGGCGTAAGCAAAAAATTATTGAAATTGAATTAAATAATATAAAAATATTAAATAAATCGTATCTTAATGATCTTACGCTTCCTTCACAACGTTCATTTTAAGTAGCGGTATCTGACAGCATTACTGTCAGATACACTTTTTTAGAAGTGGTAAACAAGCCCACTATTAAGATTGAATCCCATCGCTGGGAATAAGGTATTTTCTTGTTTTGATTTTACTACTTTATTAGCAACCGAGGCGGTAGCATAATGTTTGTTGGTTAGGTTATCCGCAGTTAAATAAGCCGACCAACCATTAGGATTTTGATAATTAATTTTAAAGCCTAAAGCTGCATATTTATCTCGATATTGAACATTCATATTATTGGCATGATCAACCGGCGTATTGGTTGGAGACCAGTGAATATTTGGGCCAAACGTCCAATTATCATATTTATATAAAATTTCGGCAGTAATGGTATTTCTAGGGATGCCGGCAATATAATTACGATTGTATTCGCCACCCATAAAACGAAAATCGTTATACGTCCAAGCTAGACGATATTCGATATCGCCAGAAGCAATAACTGAAGGTATTAGCCCTTTTAGGCCTGCTTCTATCCCTTGATGACGTGTTTTGGCGCCATAATTAAATACCCCTATTGCCGTTCCACTTGAGTCGTAAGTGGTAATATATTCATCTTTAATGATGCTTCGATATAAAGCAATATCCCAGTTTAGTTCTTGGGTTATCTTTCCATTACCACCAATTTCAGCTGTAATACCTTTTTGACGATTTAATTTGTTAATTTTGGCTTTCATGCCATCGCTAGTAATAATTTCACGGAAAGATGCAGGTTCGTTACTAGTGCTTAAATTGGCATAAAATCGTGTATCATTGGTTTGATGCCAAATTACCCCAAATTTGGGTGACCAGAATGTCCATGATTGGTCAAGGGCGTTTTTATTGTGCCGCGCATCAACATCTCGTTTAGCATGTGTAACTTTTGTATCTAAATTGAGTTGCCATTCATTGTTGATTTGCCATGAGGAGCCAATGGAACCATATATGTTTTCTGCGGTAGCATCATATTTTCCCAGTGAACGTTTATTCATTCTGGTATGACGTCGATTCATCAATAATTGACGATCAAGATTGGTTTTATCCCATGCGAGAGCCGCTCGATAGCTAAAATCATCAAAGTTCGCATTATAAGTTAATTGACTACCAATAGTGTTACTATCACTTAAAATATAATCGGTTGGCGTAACAAAATTATCATGGGTATGCTGATACCATAAACCTAGCTCAATCGCTTGGTTATCTAGGGTCCAATTTGCGCGGTTAGCAATACGCCCCTGTTGAACATTACGATGCGGGTCTCGCATTTGCACGACTTTAAAAATACTCGTTGGATCACTTTTGCTTTTACGTTGCGATAAAGGCCCTGGAATATCAAAACGTAAATCTGTCCAACTTAACCATGTTCGATTTTCAAAGTTTTCATTACTATAACCAAAGTTAGATCGAACCGTTTTTCGTTGCGAGGTTGAATGATCTCGATAACCATCAAAATGGTCATAAGATAGGCTAATGCGACCATCCATATCATAACCGCTATGACCTAATGCGATTTGCGCGGCTTCTCGACCAAATGCTCCATATTCATAACGAGCACTACCAAGTTCATCTTTTCCTGTGTAGGAGATGAAATTCAATTCTCCACCTAAACTATTGGCTTGAGGATGGCTATTATTGGCTCCACGGTAGACTGAAATTAACCGAGCTTCACGCATATCTAAGGTACTAATATGGAAATCACCATCAGCATCAGTGATAGGTAGCCCATCTTGTAATAGTAAGACCCCTCTTGATAGTGGCGCGCTTTGCACCCCGGAACCACGAATATTCAACCTTGGTTGATCTGTGCCGCCGAAAAAGTTTTGAATAATAATTCCGGGTTGATAATCAAGTGCATCTTGTAGTGTGGATAATCTATTTTCCTGTTCTGGAATGATTAAGTTAGTCGCCCCAGCAGTTTGTTTCTGTTTAGCTTGTTCCTGCTGAAAACTCGGAGACAATGAATTTTTTTTGTCATCATTATCATTAGGGGTAACTATAATTGTATCATGACTAGTCTCGGCGAATGCATAACCGCTAAACATCATGGGTGAATAGAATAGGGTTAATATACTTATTTGAATAACTTTATTTTTTCTGCACATAACATCTCACTTCTCATTTGTTTTAATGATAATGATTATTATTTGCACGAATAATAAGAAACACTATGACATTTATCAAATATGACAAAAAATAAGTAATAAAAGTTTGAGATATAGACTATCTCCAGCTTTTGTTAATCAACAGTAATATTGTAAATTATTTTCTTAGTTGCTTTTCCTTTGTCTAGCTAATACTTCTAGCAGCTATATAATGCAGCATCTTCACTGATATCGCCTTTATCTTGATACATTGGTTTAAATAGGCTAATTAACCTGTTTAATTGGTGTAGTTAAATATTGAGGACAATAAAAAAGGTGCACATAGTGCACCTTTTTTGAGCTGATTAAGCTTAAATTATTTGATAACTTTAGCAACAACACCAGCACCAACAGTACGACCACCTTCACGGATAGCGAAACGTAAACCGTCTGCCATTGCGATTGGGTGAATTAATGATACTGTCATTTTGATGTTATCACCTGGCATTACCATTTCTACGCCTTCTGGTAATTCGATAGTACCAGTTACGTCAGTTGTACGGAAGTAGAACTGTGGACGGTAGCCTTTGAAGAATGGAGTATGACGACCACCTTCATCTTTACTTAGAATATACACTTCTGATTCAAAATCAGTATGTGGTGTGATTGAACCTGGTTTTGCTAATACTTGGCCACGTTCGATTTCTTCACGTTTTGTACCACGTAGTAATACACCTACGTTCTCACCAGCACGACCTTCGTCTAGTAATTTACGGAACATTTCTACACCAGTACAAGTTGTTTTAGCTGTTGGTTTGATACCAACGATTTCAACTTCTTCACCAACTTTGATTACACCGCGCTCTACACGACCTGTTACTACTGTACCACGACCTGAGATTGAGAATACGTCTTCGATTGGTAATAAGAATGGTTTATCAATGTCACGCTCTGGTTCTGGGATATAAGTGTCTAATGCTTCTGCTAATTCAACAATTTTTTCTTCCCATGCTGCATCGCCTTCTAACGCTTTAAGCGCTGAACCACGAATTACTGGAGTATCGTCACCTGGGAAATCGTATTGAGATAGAAGTTCACGTACTTCCATTTCAACTAATTCTAATAACTCTTCATCATCAACCATATCGCATTTGTTTAAGAATACGATGATGTAAGGAACACCTACTTGACGACCTAAAAGAATATGCTCACGAGTTTGTGGCATAGGACCATCAGTTGCTGCTACTACTAAGATAGCGCCGTCCATTTGTGCCGCACCAGTGATCATGTTTTTAACATAGTCAGCATGGCCTGGGCAGTCTACGTGTGCGTAGTGACGAGTTGGTGTATCGTATTCAACGTGTGAAGTGTTGATGGTGATACCACGAGCTTTTTCTTCTGGTGCGTTATCGATTTGATCGAATGCACGAGCTTGACCACCGTATTTTTTAGAAAGTACAGAAGTAATAGCTGCAGTTAAAGTTGTTTTACCATGGTCAACGTGGCCGATTGTACCAACGTTAACGTGGGGTTTTGTACGTTCAAATTTTTCTTTAGACATCTTAATGTTCCTTTATTAAATCACTTCCCTATTTATTATTAGGGAAGTGTTACTTTATTTATATAAATAATTATTTCGCTTTACGAGCTTCAATAATTGCAGTTGCAATATTGGTTGGCGCTTCATTGTACTTCAAGAACTCCATTGAGTAAGAAGCACGACCTTGGGTTTGTGAACGAAGGTCAGTTGCATAACCAAACATTTCTGAAAGTGGAACTTGTGCTTTAACTGTTTTACCAGTTGCAGTATCTTCCATTCCTTCGATCATACCACGACGACGGTTTAAGTCACCGATTACGTCACCCATATAATCTTCAGGAGTTTCGACTTCTACTTTCATGATCGGTTCTAAAAGCACAGGTTTAGCTTTCATGAAGCCATCTTTAAATGCCATTGAACCGGCAATTTTAAATGCCATTTCTGATGAGTCAACATCATGGTAAGAACCATCATAGATAGTGACTTCAACATCAACAATTGGGTAGCCAGCAAGAACACCGTTTTTCATTTGTTCCTGACAACCTTTATCAACTGCCGGGATGTATTCTTTAGGAACCACACCACCAACAATTTCATTGTTGAATTTGTAGCCTTCGCCACCAGCTTCTAATGGTTTAATTCTTAACCATACATGACCATATTGACCACGACCACCAGACTGACGAACAAATTTACCTTCTTGTTCAACTTCATTGCGAATGGTTTCACGGTAAGCAACTTGTGGTTTACCAACATTTGCTTCCACTTTAAATTCACGTTTCATACGGTCAACGATGATTTCTAAGTGAAGCTCACCCATACCAGAAATAATTGTTTGACCTGATTCTTCATCAGTGTGAACACGGAATGAAGGATCTTCTTGTGCTAGTCGCCCTAAAGCAAGTCCCATTTTTTCTTGGTCAGCTTTAGTTTTTGGTTCAACAGCAACAGAAATTACCGGCTCTGGGAACTCCATTCTTTCTAGAATGATTGGTGCGCTCTCAGCACATAATGTATCACCAGTCGTTACATCTTTAAGACCGATTGCCGCAGCAATGTCACCCGCGCGAACTTCTTTAATTTCTTCACGTTTGTTAGCGTGCATCTGAACGATACGACCAAAACGTTCTTTTTTATCTTTAACAGAGTTAAGAACAGTATCACCTGAGTTTACAACACCAGAGTAAACACGGAAGAATGTTAAGTTACCAACAAATGGGTCAGTTGCAATTTTAAATGCTAGTGATGAGAATGGTTCGTCATCACTTGAGTGACGCTCAGCTGCTTCACCATTAGGTAATTCACCTTTGATCGCAGGAACATCTGTTGGTGCTGGTAAGTATTCAATTACCGCATCAAGCATGAATTGAACACCTTTATTTTTAAAGGCACTACCACAAGTTACTAAGATGATTTCGTTAGCAAGTACGCGTTCACGTAACGCTGCTTTGACTTCTTCTTCGCTTAACTCTTCACCACCAAGGTATTTTTCCATTAACTCTTCATTTGCTTCAGCAGCAGCTTCCATTAGGTTTGCACGCCACTCTTCGACTTGCTCAACCATATCTGCTGGAACATCTTCATAAGTGAAAGTAACGCCTTGATCAGCATCATTCCAGTTAATTGCTTTACGTTTAAGTAAATCAACTACACCAGTAAAACCTTCTTCTGCACCGATAGGTAGTACTAATGGAACTGGCACTGCCGCTAAACGTGTTTTGATTTGATCAACAACACGTAAGAAGTTAGCACCCATACGGTCCATTTTGTTTACGAAAGCGATACGTGGAACTTTATATTTGTTTGCTTGACGCCATACTGTTTCTGATTGAGGTTGAACACCACCAACCGCACAGTAAACCATTACAGCACCATCTAAAACACGCATAGAACGTTCAACTTCGATGGTGAAGTCAACGTGTCCCGGGGTGTCGATAATATTGATTCGGTGTGGTTCATATTGTTGACCCATACCAGACCAGAAAGCTGTAGTCGCTGCAGACGTGATAGTAATACCACGTTCTTGTTCTTGTTCCATCCAGTCCATGGTAGCTGCGCCATCATGAACCTCACCAATTTTGTGACTTACGCCAGTGTAAAACAAAATACGTTCAGTAGTCGTCGTTTTACCTGCGTCAATATGTGCACTGATACCGATATTACGGTAGCGTGCTATAGGGGTTGTACGAGCCATATTAATCCTCTATTTAGAATCGTTTGCTTATAAAATATCTTTTCAGGTTGACTGATAGTAGATATGCGCTATCAGTCTAATTTCAAGCGGTTTATAAAAGCGCTCAAATTACCAACGATAATGTGCAAACGCTCTATTAGCTTCAGCCATACGATGAACATCTTCGCGTTTTTTCACAGCGGTACCTTTGTTTTCAAAAGCATCCATAAGTTCATTCGCTAGGCGTAATGCCATTGATTTATCGCCACGTTTACGTGCAGCATCTACAATCCAACGCATTGCAAGTGCATTACGACGGACAGGACGCACTTCAACAGGAACTTGGTATGTAGAACCACCAACGCGACGAGACTTAACTTCTACAGTTGGTCTTACGTTATCTAATGCAACTTCGAAAGCTGCTAAGTGGTCTTTTCCACTACGCTCAGCTAATTTATCAAGAGCTGAATATACGATTGATTCTGCGATAGATTTCTTACCATCTATCATTAAAATATTTACAAATTTCGCCAGCAAATCTGAACCGAATTTCGGATCAGGTAAAATTTTTCTTTGACCGACAACATGACGACGTGGCATTGGAATACTCCGTTTATATGTTATAAATTTTCAGGTTTACCCAAAACTCAAATGAGTTAAATGGAATTATTATAGTTTGGCCTTACTTAACGGAGTTCCATTAAGCTTTAGGTCGTTTCACACCGTATTTAGAACGGCTTTGTTTGCGATCTTTAACACCTGCGCAGTCTAATGCACCACGAACAGTGTGATAACGAACACCAGGTAAATCTTTAACACGACCACCGCGGATTAAAATCACGCTATGTTCTTGCAAGTTATGACCTTCACCACCGATATAAGAAGTAACTTCAAAACCGTTGGTTAAACGTACACGGCATACTTTACGTAATGCTGAGTTTGGTTTTTTAGGTGTAGTAGTGTAAACACGTGTACAAACACCTCGTTTTTGCGGGCATGCTTCAAGTGCAGGAACGTTACTTTTCGCTTCCTTTAGTGCTCTTGGTTTGCGTACCAGCTGATTAATTGTTGCCATTAATAAGCTCCTGATTAATTAAAATAAATTTAAAATTGCTTTTTAGATACGTAATTAATAACTGTAGCCCAAAGCCTATTTATATAAGTTTTGGGTCGCAAGATTCTAGTCCTCAATAGCTATAATGTCAAGTATCAGCATAAGATCTTTATGTTATTTAATAATAATTTATATGGCCTTCAGATGTAATATAAAAATGAGTTTTTCTCTTAATTTTGATAGTGTCTTGAGCAAATGTTGTTGAGAAAATTTAGGCTGAATATGGTAGTTATTTGCACTATACAACTATACAAATTGATAT
Organism: Gilliamella sp. LMG 34359; assembly: GCF_984569085.1. NCBI lineage: Bacteria > Pseudomonadati > Pseudomonadota > Gammaproteobacteria > Orbales > Orbaceae > Gilliamella > Gilliamella sp. LMG 34359. The sequence continues at coordinate 642,140 of NZ_OZ474906.1, forward strand.
TTTATGTAACACTGGTTTATTCTAATAAGCAGACTACAAATTAATGCTAATAAGTTAAATATATTAGTAGGTGATAATGATCGAGATGCAAAATAAGAGTTACCGAGTTGTTTTGCTATTTAATGCAAATAATATTTATGACCGGCAAATACTAAAAGGTATCGGGAATTTTTTAAAAGCGAATAATATTCACTGGAATATCTATATTTCCGAAACGATGCGCTATGATACTAATGCACCTTTCTATTTTGATTGCGATGGTATTATTGCTAATTTTGATGATCCAGATATTCAAGATTTGCTCGCTGATGTAGATATACCAATAATTGGCGTAGGTAGTTCGCATCACCATGACTCAAATTATCCTAAAGTGCCGTATGTTGCCGCGGATAATTTTGCCATTATAGAGAGTGCTTTTAATCATTTATGTTCGAAAGGAATTAATAAATTTGCCTTTTATGGTTTACCATTGAATCGATCTTGTCGTTGGGCAGCTGTAAGAGAACAATTTTTTTCGCAAATTGTAAGCCAAAAGGGTTATGAAGGATTTATTTATCAAGGAACCTCGACATCACTTGATAATTGGCAAGATAGCTTAGATAAACTCTCTAAATGGTTATTATCCTTACCTGTTAACACCGGTATTATTGCCGTAAATGATGCTAGAGCTCACCATATTTTACAAGCTTGTGATAGAGTTGAAATAAAAATACCTGAAGAGTTATGTTTGATTGGTATAGATAATGAAGAAGTAATTAATGATCTGTCGATGGTTTCCTTATCTACCGTTAAACAAGGAACTGAGGAGATGGGATTTGAAGCAGCTAAACTGCTGCAAAAAATATTCAATAAAGGGAAGGTTGCTACCTCTCCAAGGTTAATCTCACCAAAAAAAGTCATTGAACGTCGTTCGACGGATTACCGTTCAATACAAGACCCTTATGTTATACAAGCTATTCATTATATCCGTGATTATGCTTGTAAAGGCATTAAAGTAGATCAAGTAACTTCGGAATTGCAAATATCTCGTTCCAATTTAGAACTTCGCTTTAAAACATCATTAGGTAAAACTATTCACACGGTCATTCATGAAGAGAAATTTAATCGTGCTAAATATCTACTAATTGAATCATCATTGTCTATTCAAGCTATTTCTCAGCAGTGTGGCTATCCATCGGTTCAGTATTTTTACTTTTTATTTAAAAAGCTATGTAGAATGACCCCAAAAGATTTTAGAAATAAATTTTTAACGCCTAACTTTTATAGTAATAATGTTATTAAATAAGTTGACTATAATGTGGTACCGAATAAATAGGAAAATGTGGTTAACTACATTTTCCTATTATTAATGGGTTAATTCTTATCTTTTTACTGAGCGGATTGAAAGTATTGATATTCCGCCTAACATGGCAAAAACAAAAGAAGTAATAAATATCGCGCCAAAACCGAAAAGTGATATTACACAAGCGGCAATTATTGGTGCTAAAGCTTGAGTTGCTGTATTACCTAAATTATAAACACCTAGAAAGAATGCAATTCTATTTTTGTCGGGAATAACTTCTAAATTTAATAAATTATCTAAAGAGTTCCATACCCCCATACCAATTCCAGCCGCAAATGCATAAATCAAAATACCAATATGATTAGGAGCAATAACTAAACTTAACGCCCCAATACCTAAAAATATTGTTGATAAACCAACTGGAATTTTAAGTATTTTCAATTTATCGGATATTGGTCCGGCAATAAATCCCATCAAAATACCAAATATAAGCATAATCAAATTAATTAACTGAATTGAATTTTGTGTTTCAGATGAGTCAGTATGCATAAAGTCAGTCATAATAAATAGCAAATAACCCGTGATTGCAAAATTACCAATTCCTTGAAAAAGTTTACCTATTAATGCTAAGTAGTAATCACGGCCAATTGACCATCTCGGAAATATAGCTAACGAGCTTTTTTGTTTATTCTCATTTTGTGTTACTTGATTTTGGTTCTTTTGGCTTAAGTTTGAAGGTTCGCGAACAATAAAGACTGATATTAATGCACCGATAAAAGTGATGACCCCAAATACAATGAAACCTAATCGGAAACTACCTAAGAACATTGCTGCAATAATGGTAAATCCATTATTACCCAGTGCCATACCCAGGCCACCATAAGCACCAGATGCGGTTCCTTTTTTATCATCTGCCGCAAAATCAAGCCAAGCAACCATCGGGGCCACAATAAAATTTAAGGCAGTTTGCGCTAATATCCAACAAAATAATAGAAAGGGTATACTGTTGGCGGTTGATGTTAATATCATGGATAACATAAATCCAATTGCCCCAATTATAATCCACGGTGTGCGACTGCCAAATCTAGAATAAGTCCTATCAGATACATAACCTGCCAACATATTTGATATTGCAGCCGCGGCCATACCACAACTTGAAAATAGCGCTAATAATGTAATTTTATTGGTTTCATCAAGTTGTTGAATTAAAGCGGGTAAAAATAGACTTGCGGCGGCAATGTAGGGACCTAACCAAGTGGCAGGTCCAATAATAAGTCCAGGAACTAGTCGAGTTAATGGAATTGTTATTTTCATGATCTCTTCCTTAATATTATTGATTATTTTTCACGTAGTAATAATCAAAATCGGCGTAGGATTGATGTTGGTAGGTATCAACTGAGGCGATAAAATTAAACAGTCCGGTAAAACCACCTATTTCTCCTGGTTCTCCATTTACTCCTTCATCCGACAAATAGGTAGCATCTATCTGATTAATGATATTATTCCACTCCTCTTTCTCCATGCGGTAAAAGAGTGAAACAAATCCATCTCGATATGATAATTTGAGTTCAACTTGTCCATTAGGTATGACTATTCTATGATTAACAAATTCAATTCGAGTTCCAAGTTTTGCTTGTAAAATAGTAAGGATGGTAGCGTTTAGTTGTTCACTATAAGTTAAATTTAAGTAGATCCAATTATTAGAATCATAATAGAGCCCAACGCCAGCCGTTTGCGAATAATGTTCAGGATGAAATTCAACTTTAGTTTGAATATCATAATTAAAGGATGTTGCGCGTGTTGCCATAATTGATGGATTAAATTGGGAGAATAGTGAATTTTGTCCATATATTCGCAAATGTCCCGGTCGTTCATGGGTATTCACCCAATTAGGTGTTTGCGCTCTATATGGTGTCATAAATTCTAGTTGATACTCTTTGTCAAAATCATCAATAACATCATGGCTTACTTCACTACCAATAGGTAATGAATAATCAAACTCCATTTTAGCTAAATTTGTTCCATCGGCCATTTCTAACCAGCCATCATCGGTCCATCTCATCTTTTGTATGGAAGTTTCTCGACCCAAAGGATTTAACAATGTCCCATTAAGCGGTCTAGACATTAAGTGAGCAATGTACCACTCACCATCTTGTGCCTCAAATAATGAACCATGACCGGCTTTTTGCATTATTGAATTTGGATTGTACATTTCAAAATGACCTGCGTCTGGGTCACCTAATGAAAATAAATGATTGGGTGATGATGTGACTATCGGTTCTCTTGACGGATGTGGTTCATAAGGTCCATAAATATTTTTAGAGCGACCTATTTCAATGCCATGGGCATAACCCGTTCCGCCGGCAGCAATGATTAGATAATAGTAGTCGAATTTTTTATAAATTTGTGGAGCTTCAGAACATCCTCGAGTAGTAAATCCATTGGTCACTCTTGTCCATGGGCTAATGACTTTACCTTTATTTAAATCTACTTCCGCTATTACTATATTTCCAGGTGCTTGATAACCTTGACGAGTTTCCCATTCTAAGATCGTTAAATAATGTTTGCCATCATCATCGTGGAATAATGCAGGGTCGAAGCCAATGGATGTAAAATAAATAGGATCTGACCAAGGACCTTTTATGTTATCTGCATGAACTGCATAAGCATCAGCATTAAATTCTCTTCCTGCCATGCTAACCATGTGAGAATAAATTAACCAATATTTTTGATTGATCGGATCATAAGATAGATGAGGAGCCCAAATACCTGCCGGTGTATTAGTTCCTGAAAGTTTGATTTCACCATTTTTAAAAATATAATCAACTAATTTCCAATTTGATAAATCATTAGATTGAAAAATTTGAATTGAAGGGTGCCAGTGAAAGGTTGAGGTAGCAATATAGTAAGTCTCATTGACGCGTATAATTGATGGGTCAGGTGACATGCCAGGTATAATAGGATTTTTTATTTTAGGCATTTTTAACAACTCCTAGTGTTATTGTATTGATAAGAAAAAATGTTTATGTCTATGATCGAAATATAATTTATCTGTTGAAACTTTTTTATTATCAAATTTGGTTTTCGGTTTACGAAATTTTGTTAATGGGAGATTGATCACATTCTTAATGTGTTGTTAATAAAAGTAAGGAACTATTAATTTATGATTTTAACTTATTAAATATTAATGACATTTTTGTTAAACATCATTTAATTAGTGAAGATTCTAGGTTAACAGCAGAAAATCATATAGATATGAAATTCTGCTAGTTAAATATCAAGACATTAATGGTTTTAATTGTTGATAAATTTTTCTAAAAATTGAACGTTGTTGTTGGAATTCTGCATGTTTTTTAATATCGGGTTGGTGGGTTTGAACCATTGGTAATGGTGGTAACAGCACCTCTAAGTGAGTATTGGGATTACAGGCAATTTGTGCCAGTTTCGCTGCTCCTAAAGCAGGTCCCACTTCGCTCCCTTCACAATATTCAATATGGTAACCTGAAATATCACTGATCAATTGCCGCCAATAGCCACTACGGGCACCGCCACCAATAATCAGGATTTTATCCGGCGAAGTTCCGGTTTGATGAACAACATCAATACCATCGGCAAGCGCATAGCTGACGCCCAATAATATTGCTTTTGCTAGATCTACCTTGTTATGTTGATAAGTTAGACCAAAAAATACGCCTTTGGCTTCAGGGTTATTATGTGGTGTTCTCTCACCAGATAAGTAAGGTAAAAAGTAGACTGGTGGTTTATCGTCAGACGGTTGTTCCTCAATCAAACTCAATAAGGTAGCAACATCTTTAATGCCTAACAATTGACATCCCCAATCTAGACATGAAGCACAACTTAACATCACTGACATCAGATGCCAGCGATTAGGTAATGCATGACAAAAGCTATGAATTGCCTGTTCAGGTTGGCTGATAAACCGATCAGTAACGGCGAAATAAACCCCTGAAGTACCAAGTGAAAGCATTGCTTGTCCTGGTTGATAAAGACCAACACCGATAGCACCTGCCGCATTATCGCCACCACCGGCAATAACTGGAATTGGATTGATATTCCAGCGTTTAGCAATATCATCAGTAACATAACCAGTTATTTGATTACCTTCAAATAAGGTTGGCATATGTCGTCGACTTAAACCACAAGCATTTAACAATTGATCGTTCCAATCACGGTTTTCAACATCTAACCACATGGTGCCAGCAGAATCAGACATATCTGATGCATATTCGCCTGTAATTTTAAATCGTAAATAATCCTTTGGTAAAAGTACTTTATCTATTTTGGCAAACGTTTCAGGTTCGTGTTTTTGTACCCATTTTATTTTCGGTGCGGTAAAACCTGCCATCATCAAATTGCCAGTAATTTTTCTAGAATTTGGCACTAATTGTTCTAACTCATGACATTCAATATCACAACGGCCATCATTCCATAAAATTGCTGGCCTTAATACTTGAGATGAACTATCTAATAATACAGCACCATGCATTTGTCCACTTAGGCCAATTGCCTTGACTTGGGTTAAGTCATGCTTATGACTAAGTTCTTGTATTGCTGAATCGGCTGCTTGCCACCACTGCTGTGGATCTTGTTCGGACCATAATGGATGAGGACGCGATACAGAGAGTGGCTTGGTATTTGATGCCACAATACGTTGTTTTTCATCCATTAAAATTACTTTGACACCGGAAGTGCCTAAATCAATACCAATATACATATCTGCCTCCATTATGTAGCTATCAGAACTATAGACATAATAGTTCTGAACGGTAAATACACAATGATTTTTTTAGCCAAAAATAGCTTTATTAACAATATTTTCTAATTGCTCTTGAGCACCGCTACGCGCTTTAGGTTGTAGATTATTTACTAGGCTATATTGAGCAATTTCTTGTAGCGACATATTCCCTTGTAAAATGTCTTTACCTAGATTTTTGTCCCAATCGGCATAACGCTCAGCTACTTTTTGATCTAATCGCTTATCTTCAATCATTTTTGCTGCACATTTTAATGATAATGCCATGGTGTCGATGGCACCAATATGGCCATGGAATACATCATATTTATCAATGCTTTGCCGTCTTATTTTGGCATCAAAGTTAAGTCCACCAGTGGTAAATCCGCCACTTTTTAAAATTTCATACATAACCAGTGTGTTTTCCTCGACACTATTTGGAAATTGATCGGTATCCCACCCCAATTGTGGATCCCCTCGATTAGCATCAAGTGATCCAAATATATCTAAGGCAATAGCTGAAGCGACTTCATGTTGAAATGAATGACCGGCAAGTGTTGCATGATTCGCCTCAATATTGACCTTGATTTCCTTCTCTAAGCCAAATTGTTTTAAAAAGCCATAAATGGTTGCGACATCGTAATCATATTGGTGTTTGGTTGGCTCTTGTGGTTTTGGCTCAATGAGTAATGTGCCGTTAAAACCAATCTTATATTTATTTTCGACAACTAATTGCATGAATTTACCAAGTTGTTCACGTTCTTGGCGTAAGTTAGTATTTAACAGCGTTTCATAACCTTCCCGACCACCCCACAGTACATAATTTTGACCACCTAACTTATGAGTAGCATTCATTGCATGGACAACTTGAGTGGCAGCACAGGCAAAAACTTCCGGATCAGGATTGGTTGCTGCACCAGCGGCATATCTTGGATTAGTGAAACAATTTGCTGTTCCCCAGAGTAGCTTAACGCCTGTCTGTTGTTGCTTTTCTAGCAAGATATCGGTCATTATTGATAAATTGTTGATATATTCTTGAATCGAATTGCCTTCAGGAGCAACATCCACATCATGAAATGCATAAAAAGGAACATTCATTTTATAAAAAAACTCAAAGGCAACATCAGCTTTAGCTTTTGCGTTACTTAATGGATCAGCGCTAGATTGCCATGGATAGTTAAATGAACCCGAACCAAACATATCTGTTCCAGCCCAACAAAAAGTATGCCAATAACAGATAGAAAAGCGTAAATGTTCGGCCATTGTTTTACCCAAAATTATCTGCTCTGGATTGTAATGTCTGAACGCAAAAGGATTATTAGTTTGTGTTCCTTCGTAATTAATGCGTTCTATTTGGTCATAATAATGTTTCATAATATTCTCCTTAATATTGTTTTTAAACTAGGTTTTGGTTTATTTATTCCAGAACTTTTCAAGTTCTTCTAAAGATTTTCCTTTTGTTTCAGGAAGCCATTTCCAGATAAAAATAGCTGCCAGTATGCTAATTGCGCCATATAGCCAATAAGCAAAACCGTTATTAAAATGAGATATAAGATAGGTATTTTTATCCATAATTGGAAAAGTCCAAGATACTAGGTAATTTGTAATCCATTGTGCTGCAACCGCAATGGATAACGCTTTACTGCGGATAGAGTTAGGGAATATTTCTGCTAATAATACCCAGCATACAGGTCCCCAAGAGATAGCAAAAGAAGCGATATAGAACAACATTGCCGCAAGGGCAATACTTGCTGATAACTGTAAATAAAATGTCGTGCCTAATGTGATCATGCCGATTGCCATACCAATGGCACCGATTATTTGTAATGGTTTTCGACCAAATTTATCAACGGTAAAAATGGCAATGGTAGTAAAGGCTAGATTGATAATACCAACTACAATGGTTTGTAATAATGCGGAATCAGTACTAGCACCTAATGTTTTAAATACTTCTGGTGCATAATAAAGAACAACATTAATTCCCATCAATTGTTGAAATGCAGATAATAAAATTCCAATAATAATAACGCCTATACCATATTTTAATAATGAGCTGCTTTTTTTATCACAATTGGATGAGAGGGAATTGATAATGCTTTTTAATGCTTGATCGGCTGTTTGCTTTCCCAAAATGTTAACAAGAATATGTTGAGCTTTGTTTATTTTATTTTGTGCGGTTAACCAACGAGGGCTTTCTGGTACGGTGAATAATAAGGCAAAAAACAGTAATGCTGGAATGGCTAAAGACAAAAACATATATCTCCAACCAACTATATTCAACCAAACTTGATCGCCTGAACTTGCTATGCAGTAATTAACACAATAAACTAAGAGTTGTCCGAAAATAATAGCAAATTGGTTAAACGATACTAGCTTACCTCGAATCTCTGCTGGTGCTACTTCTGCAATGTACATAGGTGATAACATAGAAGCTAAGCCAACACCAATACCACCGATGATGCGATAAAACACAAAGTGAGGTACATATTGAGCTAAATAATAGGGTATTTTTTGCGATTCTACTGTATGAAAGCCTAGTTCCGGCCAAGCGGAGCCAATTGCAGCGATAAAGAATAAAAATGCGGCAATTAGTAATGAATTTCGACGACCAAAACGATTACTTAAATAACCACCCATTAAACCGCCGATAATACAACCGATTAAAGCACTTGCCACACAGAAACCTAATAAGGAATTGGCACTCGTCTCACTTAAATGTTGCGGTTCAACAAAAACTTTAAATATAGATTCAACTGTTCCAGAGATAACGGCTGTATCATAACCAAATAATAGGCCACCTAAAGTTGCAACTAGGGTAATTCGGAAAACATATAGAGAATTGTAATGCGTACTCATATTCATACCTCCCTGTTTATCAAATTAAGTTTTAATTAAATCTAAAACTAAAACTGTTCAATCAATATGCATGAATATTAAGTACAGCAACAATTACTAAATTTTGTAACGATTTTATGTTTTTTGTTTTTTGTGACGCAGATCAAATTCTATAAAGGGTTTAACGAAGGTGAAATGATGGTTGTAATCTGTTTTTAATTTGAGAGCGAATAATTTTATGGAAGAAGAAGCTATTTCTACCATGTTAATGGTAGAAATAGTTTGATGAAATTAGTGATGATCAATAAAGATAAATTTCAAAGCAAACAGTAATGCAAAAATGATAACACAGAGGTTTAGCTCTTTAAATTTACCTGTAAATGTTTTCAAAATTACATAAGAGATAAAACCAAGTGCGACCCCTTCAGTAATAGCAAAAGCAAATGGCATCATTAATGCAGTGATAAAGGCTGGCGTTGCATCAGTTAAATCAGACCAGTTAACTTTCATTAAACTAGATACCATTAAGATACCAACAAAAATTAGTGCACCCGATGTGGCATAAGGTGGTACTAAATGCGCTAAAGGCGATAAGAAAGTCATCATTAAAAATAATAGGCCAACTACCACTGCTGTTAAGCCAGTACGTCCACCAACTGAAATGCCTGCGGAACTTTCAATGTAAGTTAATACTGATGAAGTCCCAAATAATCCACCTAGTGAAGAGCTGAAACTATCGATTAACAACGCTTGACGCATTTTAGGAAAACGCCCTTTTTCGTCAGAAAGTCCTGCTTTGTCGGTTAAAGCTAAAATTGTGCCTGAAGAGTCAAACAGACTGACAATCATAACTGAAAAGATAACTCCCATAATACCAATATTAAGCGAGCCAGCTAGGTCAACATGACCAACAACACTGCTAACACTTGGTGGAGCAGAAGCAATTCCTTGATAACTAATATTTGGATCAAGCCATAGCGCAAGTAAGGTAACCGCAAGAATTGAAACTAATACCGCGGCATGAAAATTACGTGATGCAAGAATAATAATGATAAAAAATCCAAGCGAACCTAATAATACTTTAAGTGATAAGATATTGCCTAAGGTTAGTAATGTGGCTTGTGAGCCGACCACAATGCCCATGTTCTGGAATCCCATAAAAGCAATAAATAATCCAATACCCGCACTGATACCCGCTCGCAAACACTGCGGAATATGTTCAATCAACCAATGGCGAACTTTAAATAATGATAATGCAAAAAAGGCTAATGAACCCCAAAATATCGCCCCCATACCGACTTGCCATGAGTAGCCCATCGCACCACATATTCCATAAGCAAAGAAGACATTAAGCCCCATCGCTGGCGCTAAGGCAATCGGTAGATTAGCAAATAGCCCCATTAAAATAGTAGCCAAAGCGGTTACCACACACGTTAGAACAAAGACCGCTGATTTGTCCATGCCAGTTGCAGATAGAATAGAAGGGTTAACAAAGATAATGTAAACCATGGTTAAAAAGGTGGTACAGCCTGCGATAACCTCAGTACTGATGGTGGTTTTCTTCTCTTTGAGTTGAAAAATTTTTTCGAATAGTGAATTCATATGTTAAAGCCCAATTTAGGTTGATAATAATCAATATAATCGCTATTTTTACCTAGATTAATTTGTGGTAAAAATAAAAAAGATACAAAGTTATCACTTCATATCTCAAAAAACGACAAAACACAGCGCTATTATTGCCAGTAATTTATTTTGGTCAAGCGTTATTCATATTAAGAGTAGCCTCGAATTATAGATAGATAATTTTTATAACTTACCATCCAAATAGGTAAAATATCAGCAAACTGGTTGTTTTATGTCTCTAATTTATTTTTAGTAATTTTTACTTTTAAAATACGATGACTTTCAACTTCGGCAACTTCAAATAAATAATCGCCAATCTGGATAGTTTCCCCGACATTAAGTAAATGTTGCGCTTTTTCCATCAATAATCCAGCAAGAGTATGAAATTCCCGCTTATCATCTATAGGAATCGGAACGAATCTGACTAATTCCTCAACTGGAATATAGCCATTAGCTAGCCAACTATTATCATCGATACATTGAATATCATGTTTGGCATCGATTTCCTCTTCTTCGGTTGGAAAATCGCCGGCAATGGTTTCAATAATATCAGTTACTGACACAACACCTTGCATTGAACCAAATTCATCAACCACAAACGCAAAATGGGTTTTGGCTTTTTTAAATTGTTCCAGAGCAACAAGTAAAGAGACAGTTTCCGGAAAGATTAATGGTTGTTTTATTAAAGTACTAATATCAATAGGTTGTTTATTTTGTAAAACATCTTTTAAAAGATCATTAACTTGAATAATCCCTAATGGCTCATCAATTGAGGCATTATCGGTCACCACTAGACGCGAATGAGGATTATCAAATATCTCTTTTAATATCACCTCGCGATCATCATTGATATTGACCATATCTACGTCTAATCGAGAAGTCATAATACTACTAACAGAACGCTGCGCTAAACCTAGTACCCGTTCAACCATGTTTAATTCTTGATAATTAAATACTGATGTTTTCTTATTATTATCCGAGACAACATCAATATTGTGAGTATCGGGATCTTCTTCGACATCGCCCTTGAGCAGATGTAAAATTGCTTCGGCGGTACGTTCACGTAACGGTTTTTTGTTTAATGCTTTTCGGCGATTAAATATGGCTAATTGGTTGAAAAACTCGATCATAATTGAGAAGCCAATAGCGGCATAGAGATAGCCTTTAGGAATAATAAAACCAAAACCTTCGGCAACCAAACTAAAGCCAATCATCAATAAAAAGCTTAAACATAAAATAACTATCGTTGGATGAGAGTTAACAAAATAGGCTAATGGTTTACTGGCAACCATCATAATACCAATAGCAATACAAACAGCGATAATCATGACAGGAATGTGCTCAACCATTCCTACAGCGGTAATTACTGAATCGAGTGAAAATACGGCATCGAGCACCACGATTTGCGCAACGACTGTCCAAAAATGGGAGGTTTTTTTCGGTTTTCCTTCTTCACGGGCAGAACCTTCAAGGCGTTCATTGAGTTCCATGGTTGCTTTGAAAAGCAAAAATAATCCCCCAACAAACATAATTAGTTGGTGCGCATTGAAAGTAATACCAAATTTTGAGAATAGTGGTGTGTTAAGAGTAACTAACCAACCAGTTATCATTAATAATAAAATTCGTGTGATTAATGCAAAAGCGAGGCCGGTAATGCGTGCTTTATCTCGTTCTTGGGGTGGAAGTTTCTCGGCAAGAATGGCAATAAACACAATGTTATCAATGCCAAGGACGATTTCAAGTACAACCAGAGTGGATAAACCAATCCAAATTGTAGGATCCATGATCCATTCCATATGTCAGGTGATTACCTCTAATGAATACAGCACATGCTGCTTGATAATTCTGGCGGTAATTGAGCAAATAATCAATAAAATATTTAAATTTTTAGCTATTTTGTGAAAATTCTTCAAATTAACACTTAATTAGGTGAGGAAAGTTAACTTCGCCAGAATGTTGGCGTAAATAGAACCAACAATGTAAATATTTCCAGTCGCCCAAATAACATATCAACAACCATAACCCATTTCACCATATCACTGACATGAGCAAAATTATCACTGACACTTCCCAGACCAACCCCTAAATTGTTGAGTGATGAAGCAACAATATAAAAGGAGTCAGTAGCGTCAATGCCTGATGTCATAATGATAAATAGACTGACTAAAAATACTAATGCATAGGCAGAAAAGAAGCCCCAAACCGCCTCAATAATCCGTTCTGGTACCACCCGATGATTTAATTTTAATGTATAAATCGCATTCGGGTGAATAAGTCGTTTCAATTCCCGCGAGCCTTGCATAAATAACAGTAGTACACGGACGACTTTTAATCCCCCGCCAGTTGAACCCGCGCAGCCACCAATAAACGAAGCACATAATAGAAAAATCGGTAATGAGGATGGCCAAGTATTAATATCATCAACGGTAAAGCCGACAGTTGCAGAAACCGACACCACTTGTAATACAATTTTATCAATACTCAGGTTTCGTTGTGGCTGATAAAAGTAGATAACAAAGGCACAGATAGCAATTAAAGTAAGAAGGATAAAAATAAACGTTCTAAACTCTTGATCGTGCCAATATACTTTGAGTGAAATGCCATTTAATGCGGCAAAATGTAGGGCAAAATTACAACCAGACAAAATAAGGAAAAGGGTAACAATATAGTTAATTGCCGGACTATTAAAATAGGCTAAATTGTTATCATGGGTTGAAAATCCCCCCATTGATATCGTTGAAAAGCTATGGGAAATTGCATCAAAGATATCCATTCCTGCAAACCACAAACTTATTGCACATAAGGTGGTAAGTAAAATATAGATAGACCATAGTGTTTTTGCAGTTTCAGCAATTCGCGGGCGCATTTTACTATCTTTTTGTGGACCAGGAATTTCGGCACGATAGAGCTGCATGCCCCCAACACCTAATAGTGGTAAAATAGCAACCGCAAGTACGATAATCCCCATCCCACCAAGCCATTGTAACAATTGACGATAAAATAGTAGTGCTTTTGGCAAATGATCTAGATTAATAATGGTTGTTGCACCAGTGGTGGTTAACCCTGAAAAAGACTCAAAAAATGCGGTGGTTAAATTAAGATTGATATGATTATCAAACAAGAATGGGAATGCACCAATAGTACCTAATACTATCCAAAATAATACTACGATAAAAAAGCCTTCTCGGGTGCTCAATTCGTGGCGTTGATTGCGATTAGGAAACCACAATAATCCGCCCAAAATTAATGCCGCAAAAAATGAACGGACAAAAATTGCGCCAGCACCATCACGATAAATTAATGCTACCAGTGCCGGTATTAGCATAAATACCGACAACAGTGATATTAATAATCCGATAATTCTTATAATTGAGCGCCAATGCATCATAGCAATTATCTCTATTTGAATCCACGTGATGCTTTTATAAGGTCATAAGCGGCTTGAATCTCTTGAGCACGTTTTTTGGCAGCCTCCAGCATCTCTTTTGGCAAGCCTTTTGATACTAACTTGTCGGGATGATGTTCATTCATTAATTTACGATAAGCACGTTTAATTTCAGGAATATCAGCCGATGAATCTATTCCTAAAATTTTATACGCATTTTGTAAATCTGTCTGTCGAGAATTGCTTTGATAACCGCCATAATGATTACTTTGATTATACTGATTATTTTGTTGGTACTGACTATTTTGTTGATTATCATAATACCCATGACGAAAATGAAAACTTCCCATCATCATCTGAATATAAATAACCATTCGTTGGCGAGGAATATGAAATTCATCGGCAACAATAAACAAAATTTGTGACTCTTTTTCATCTAACTTGCCATCGACTAATGCTGCTTGGATGAGTTGTTCACAAAAAATATTTAATACATTCCGCCTAAAACGATATTGGAAGTAGAGTTCTCGCAAACGTGATCGAAGTGGGTAATCACTAGCTTTACCACGATTGAATGACTGTTGGGCTAATTGGCGACTGGTGGCATCGAGTTGTAGCCGATCCATAAATTGCCGAGCAAGATTAATATCATCTTGAGTAACAACGCCTTTTGCTTTACTTAAATGTCCCAATACTTCAAATGCAATAGTTAAGTATAGAGTTGGATTTGATTGTGTCCTTTTTTCAGTCAATTTATTGCCCAATGCTTGATATAGCATTGGACCAATAAATAGTCCAATTATAAATCCCCATCCCGATTTTAATACTGAACTTAGTATTAATCCGAAAATAATGGACCAGATCAAAGACATATTATTCGTTCACCTCAATTCGATCGATTTTTTGTAATCCGCGCGGTAATGATGTCCCTTTACGGGCTCGCTCTGCTCTAAAGTTTTGTAAATCAGCTGAGGAAAGCGTGAGTTTGCGTTTACCAACATATAATGTTAACGATGTCTCAGGTGTTATTAGCATCATATAAGCGAGGCTATCATCACTGCCAGAGAGTGAAATAATTTTATTTCCCTTACCTTTAGATAATTCTGGTAAATCTTTTACCGGGAAGATAAGCATTCTACCTGCTTGGCTAATTGATAAAAGCAAGCTCTCTTCAGATATAATTTCTATCGGTGCAAGCACTTTGGCATCGTTAGATAAATTAATTATGGCTTTACCGTTGCGGTTACGCGCGATTAAATCGCTAAATTGACAAATAAAGCCGTAACCAGCACTTGAGGCAAGTAACAATTTTGGGTCTTCATTGGTTGACATTAAAACATGTTCAACGGTTGCGCCAGCCGGTAAGGTCAATTTACCGGTAAGCGGTTCACCTTGTCCGCGGGCGGATGGCAACGTATTTGGTTCAATAGCGTAACTGCGTCCGGTTGAATCGATAAAGACAACCGGTTGGTTACTTTTACCTTTTGCTGCCGCTTTGAAGCTATCACCGGCTTTATAACTTAACCCAACTGGATCAATATCATGGCCTTTAGCCGCTCTTACCCATCCCATTTCTGATAATACAATAGTGACGGGTTCAGAAGGTGTTAATTCTTGCTCGGTAATTGCTTTGGCTTCACTGCGCTCAACAATTGGCGAACGGCGTTCATCGCCATACTTTTCAGCGTCGGCTTGTAACTCTTTTTTGATTAAATTACTCAGCTTTCTTGGTGAAGCAAGTAGAGCTTGTAGTTGATCTCGTTCTTTAGCCAGATCCGCTTGTTCGCCTTTGATGCGCATCTCTTCCAATTTGGCTAAATGGCGAAGTTTTAACTCTAAAATAGCTTCCGCTTGGGTTTCGCTTAAGGCAAATCGTTTAATCAATTCGGCTTTTGGATCTTCCTCATGACGAATGATTTCAATCACTTCATCAATATTTAAAAACGCAATTAATAAACCATCTAAAATATGTAATCTTTTAAGTATTTTATCTAAACGATAATTTAGACGACGTGTTACTGTTAAACGTCGATATTCTAACCATTCGGTTAATATTTCGAGCAATCCCTTAACGGATGGACGATTATCTAGTCCAATCATGTTCATATTAACGCGATAGCTTTTTTCAAGATCGGTAGTGGCAAAGAGATGATTCATTACTTGCTCTAGATCCACGCGATTAGACCTTGGTACAATCACTAATCGAGTTGGGTTTTCGTGATCAGACTCATCACGTAAATCTTCAATTAACGGCAATTTTTTCGCCCGCATTTGCGAGGCAATCTGCTCTAAGATTTTTGCACCAGAAACTTGATGTGGCAAATCAGTAATAACAATATCACCATCTTCTTTTTTCCATACTGCACGCATGCGGATTGAGCCGCGTCCAGTTTGATAAATCTTAGCTATATCGTCTGGTGAGGTGATAATTTCGGCTTCGGTTGGATAATCCGGCCCCGGTATGTGAGCCATCACTTCGCTAAGTGTAGCTTTCGGGTTATCAGCCAACATGATGGCGGCATTGGCCACTTCTCGAATATTATGTGGCGGGATATCGGTTGCCATACCAACTGCAATACCGGTGGTGCCATTTAATAAAATATTCGGTAATCGCGCTGGCAACATTTTCGGCTCTTGCAAAGTACCATCAAAATTTGGGATATAGTCAACGGTACCTTGGCCTAACTCGCCTAATAATAATTCCGCATATTTTGATAGACGTGATTCGGTATAACGCATTGCGGCAAATGATTTAGGATCATCAGGTGCCCCCCAGTTCCCTTGGCCATCAACTAACGGATAACGATAAGAGAATGGTTGTGCCATTAACACCATGGCTTCATAACAAGCACTATCACCATGCGGGTGGTATTTACCTAACACATCACCGACAGTACGCGCGGATTTTTTGAATTTAGCCTGCGCATTTAGCCCTAATTCAGACATGGCATAAACAATGCGGCGCTGCACAGGTTTTAAACCATCACCAATAAAAGGTAATGCGCGATCCATAATGACATACATTGAGTAGTTTAAATAGGCGCTTTCGGTAAATGTTCGTAGCGACTGAACTTCTACTCCGTCATGAGTTATTTCACTCATTATTGTTCCTCTAAATTATTCTGTATATTAGACATCAAGTTCAACTTGGTCACCTTTTTCTTGTAACCACTCTCGGCGATCTTCGGCGCGCTTTTTCGCCAACAACATATCCATTAATGCCATGGTTTCTTCTGTACTATCAAGTGATAACTGCACTAATCTGCGAGTATTTGGATCCATCGTTGTTTCACGCAATTGTAATGGATTCATTTCACCTAACCCTTTGAAACGTTGAACATTCGGTTTGCCTTTTTTACGTTTCAGTTGTTCTAAAATGCCTTCTTTTTCTTCTTCATCTAGGGCGTAATATACTTCTTTACCTAAATCGATACGGTAAAGTGGCGGCATAGCAACAAAAATATGACCATGTTCCACCATCGCCCGAAAGTGACGAACAAACAATGCACAAAGTAATGTGGCAATATGCAATCCATCTGAGTCAGCATCAGCTAAAATACAGATTTTACCGTAACGTAATTGACTCAAATCATCACTATCAGGATCGATACCAATCGCGACAGAAATATCATGAATCTCTTGAGAGCCTAAAACTTCGTCAGAAGAGACTTCCCAAGTATTTAAAATTTTACCTTTCAACGGCATAATCGCTTGATATTCACGATCTCGCGCCTGTTTAGCTGAACCACCAGCAGAATCACCTTCGACTAAAAATAGTTCAGTACGACTTAAATCTTGTGACGAACAATCGGCCAATTTACCCGGTAAGGCCGGACCACTGGTCAGTTTTTTACGAATGACTTTTTTCGATGCGCGTAACCGTTTTTGTGCACTGGAAATTACCATTTCA
The DNA here is from genome assembly GCF_984569085.1 of Gilliamella sp. LMG 34359. Lineage (NCBI taxonomy): Bacteria > Pseudomonadati > Pseudomonadota > Gammaproteobacteria > Orbales > Orbaceae > Gilliamella > Gilliamella sp. LMG 34359. Next base: position 659,928 of record NZ_OZ474906.1, read on the forward strand.
GCTAACAATTCAGCAATTTGTACATGCTGATTTAACCAAAGGCTAAAGGCATCTTTAACAATCGCCGAAACAAATGCTGCGCTTTGTCTTGATGATAAACGTTCTTTAGTTTGACCTGCAAATTGCGGTTCTTGCATTTTCACGGATAACACATAAGCACAACGTTCCCAAATATCATCAGCGGTTAGCTTTAACCCACGAGGCAGTAAATTACGGAACTCACAAAACTCCCGCATCGCATCAAGTAGGCCTTGGCGTAAACCATTCACATGAGTTCCACCTTGCACCGTTGGAATCAAGTTAACGTAACTTTCGGTTAACAGTTCGCCACCTTCCGGTAACCAAAGTAATGCCCATTCGACCGCTTCTGTTTCGCCGGTATGATTACCGGTAAATGGCTCTTCTGGTAATAGAGTATATCCACTAACTGACTCCATTAAATAATCTTTTAAGCCATCTTGATAACACCAGCGTTGCTCAGTGTTATTAATTTTGTCTTTGAAAATGATTTCCAATCCAGGACAGAGTACTGCTTTCGCTTTAAGCAAATGAGTTAAACGCGGCACGGAAAATCGAGGTGAATCAAAATACTTTTCATCCGGCCAAAAACGTACTTTGGTACCGGTATTACGACGACCACAGGTACCTATCACCTGCAAATCCTCTACTTTATAACCGTTTTCAAAAGCAATTTGATAAACTTGTCCATCCCGGTTGACGGTAACTTCCACTCGTTTGGATAACGCATTAACCACTGAGATACCCACGCCATGCAAACCGCCAGAAAATTGATAATTTTTATTAGAAAACTTACCACCAGCATGTAAACGACAAAGTAAAAGTTCAATAGCCGGCACACCCTCTTCAGGATGAATATCAACCGGCATACCGCGCCCATCGTCAATAACCTCAAGTGAATTATCTTCATAAAGGGTGACTTTAACTTGGCGAGCATGTCCCGCAATAGCTTCATCGACACTGTTATCAATAACCTCTTGTCCCAAATGATTTGGGCGAACGGTATCAGTATACATGCCTGGTCGATGGCGAACAGGATCGAGTCCTTTTAAGACTTCAATATCAACAGCATTATAAGTGGATTGTGACATAACTTTTCTATTTATTCGAATAAATGGTCGTATTATACCAGTCTTTCTTTAAGATGCATGAAATTAAATTTATAATAGCAAGTAAAATAAATTTGTAATTGATAATCATTCTTATTTAATTAATTTATTTTAAGTTAAATTCGATTTTAATCGTTTTTCTGTATTATAATCTTAATAAATTTATTATGATAAATACCTCCCAGATAGAGATGATGGAATAGGATGAGCAGGTCAGAAAATAAGATAACTCGGCGTGATTTTTTACAAAAATCATTAGCAATAAGTGGGGTGGCTGCATTAGCTAGTAATATACAATTACCTTTTGCTTATGCAACGCCTGAGACAGATCCTAATAAAGTGCCGCCAACTAATTCGACTAACGAAGAAAAGATTTTTTATAGTGCTTGTTTAGTCAATTGTGGCAGTCGTTGCCCCTTAAAAGTACATGTTAAAAACGACATTATTACCAAAATATCATCTGAAGATGGAATTAATGATGCTGTTTTTGGAAAACATCAAATTCGACCTTGTCTTCGTGGACGAGCTGTTCGTTGGCGGACTTATGATCCTGAACGATTAAAATATCCAATGCTACGAATTGGTAAACGCGGTGAAGGTAAATTTAAGCGTATCTCGTGGGATGAAGCCATCAATCTATTAAGCGAAAAACTCAAATATACTATTAATAACTATGGTAATGAAGCCATTTATTATCAATATGGCACGGGTACCACTGGTGCAAATATCTCGGGGCGTAACGCTTGTAAACGCTTTTTAAGCACAATCGGCGGTCATCTAAATTATCATGGCGATTATTCCAGTGGACAGATTACCGCGATGCAACCGTTTATTTATGGTAATGCTAAAGCTTCATTATTAGATCAAATTAAGCACTCCGATCTGGTTGTCATGTTTGGTCACAATATTGCAGAAACCCGTATGTCCGGTGGTGGCCAAGTTAACGAAATGTTTAATGCCTTAGCGCAAAGTAAAGCTAGAGTCATCATTATCGATCCACGCCGTAGTGAAAGTGTGGTGGGTTTTAATGCTCAATGGATGCCGATTATCCCAGGAACAGATGCCGCACTGGTCGCTGGAATTATTTATGCTTTACTTGAAAAAGATCGTATTGATGAGGCGATGTTAACCAAATATTGTATTGGTTGGAATGCCGAAACTTTACCTGATGAAGCGCCACTTTTTAGTGACTATAAATCTTATATTTTAGGATTGGGTGATGATGGAATACCTAAAACCCCAGAGTGGGCGAGCAAAAAAACCGGGATTGCGGCCGATCAGATTCGAAAATTGGCGTTAGATATTGTCAATGCCAAAGCTGCATGGATTTCCCAAGGTTGGGGACCACAACGTTGGCAAAATGGCGAGCATACCACAAGAGCGATTATGATCTTACCTATCATTACCGGTCAATTTGGTAAGCAAGGTACCAATATTGGAACTTGGGGGGAAAGTATTACCTATCCAGTACCTGGCTTAAATATGGTTAATCCAATTAAAACCAGTATTCCCTTCTTTTTATGGACTAAAGCGATCGAAGATCCGCTGAGTATGACCGCCAAAAATGCTTATATAAAAGGTAAAGATAAATTAGATGTTGGTATTAAATTCCTTTGGAGTTATGCTAGCAACGTCACCGGTAATCAACATTCTGATCTCAACCGAACTCATCAAATTCTACAAGATGAATCAAAGTGTGAATTTATTTTAGTATGGGATACGCATATGACTGCTTCGGCAAAATATGCCGATTTATTGTTACCAGATGTCTCATCAGTTGAAAGTAACGATTTAATCAATAACTCATATGCATCGGGTGCTTATCATTATGTTATCCGTATGCAACGAGCCATTAAGCCACTTTGGGAAAATCGTCCAGCTTATGATGTATTGACTGAACTATCTGAAAAAATGGGTGTTAAAGACAAATTTACCGAAGGCCGAAGCCAAGATGATTGGATCGCCTATAGTTATGAAAAAATGCGAAAACTCGATCCAAATTTACCTTCTTTTGCTGACACTGATGGTATGGGGGTTGTTGATCGTAAATTAGCTAATAGTGATGCCCATATTGGCTTAAAAGCGTTTCGCGATGATCCAATAAAAAATCGACTAAATACGCCGTCTGGTAAAATCGAAATCTATTCAGAGGCATTAGTCCAAATTGCCGAGCAGTGGGAGTTTGATGAAGGTGATCTGCTCTACCCGATACCGGCTTATTTGCCTGCAATTGAGGGTAGCGAAGATACTCAAAAACGGCAAAAATATCCATTACAATTGATTGGTTTTCATATCAAAGGGCATTGTCACTCAAGTTATAGTAATCTTCCGCAACTTAAAGAAGCGGTGGCAAGTAGTATCTGGATTAATCCATTAGATGCTGAAGTAAGGCAAATAAAACATGGTCAATTGGTTGAAGTTTATAACGATCGTGGCCGACTTTATATTCCAGCTAAAGTCACGCCACGCATATTACCCGGCATTATTGCTATTCCACAGGGATTATGGGCCAAAACCAATGCGGCAGGTATTGATATTGGAGGCTGTATTAATCGTTTAACCTCATTGCGACCATCTGTACTGGCCAAATCTAATCCTCAGCATACCAATTTGGTTGAAATGAAACCATTAACGGTTACGCCGGCGGCATCGTAAGGGAGATGATAAAAATGCAATATGGATTCTATATTAACTCAGCCAAATGCACCGGTTGCAAAACTTGCCAAGTAAGCTGTAAAGATGAAAAAGATAATGCGCTAGGGATTAATTTCCGGCGTGTCTATGAATATGGTGGCGGCAGTTGGCAACAAGTCGATGGATGTTGGCAAAATGATACCTTTGTCTATTATTTATCGGTCTCCTGCAACCATTGCCAAGAACCAACCTGTGTACAAGGTTGCCCAACCGGTGCCATGCATAAACGTCAAGAAGATGGCTTAGTCGTTGTCAATCAAGATATCTGTATCGGTTGTCGTTATTGTGAAATGCGTTGCCCTTATGGTGCACCACATTATGATCATCAAAAACGAGTTATGTCCAAATGTGATGGTTGTTATGAACGTGTCTCGCAAGGTTTAAAACCAGTCTGTGTTGAGTCTTGTCCTCAACGTGCTTTGGATTTTGATGAAATTGGAAAATTGCGTGAGCTTTATGGCCAAGAGTGTGATATTGCACCGTTACCAAGTTCAGAATTAACCAAACCAAGTATTGTGATAAAACCACATCCACAAGCTAAAGTAACCGCTGAATCGTTTGGTTCCATACTTAATCCAGAGGAGGTCTAAAATGCAGGAACTACCACTGGTATTTTTTACGGTAATTGGCCAACTATCAGCAGGAATGATTCTCTTAAGTGGATTATTTTATCTTGTTTCTCGTTCGCCAACTAAATTAGCCATCACGCGAAAGATCTATGCAGTATCGCTCATCTTTATGATGATTGGCATGGGCGTTGCCTCATTACATTTAGGGCAACCATTACGCGCATTGAATGTCATTTTTGGCATAGGGCGTTCACCAATGAGTAATGAAATTTTTACCTTTTGCTTATCATTTGGTATCGCTTTTGCCTTTGTCATACTTAACCATTTTGTTCTATACCCGGATAGTACAAAATTAAAAATCATCAAACCACTATGTCAAAAAATTAACCGCATCCCTGGTTTAAACTATTTATTAGCCACTATGTTGGTCATATTAAGCCAGTTATTTGTATGGTCAATTGTACAAACCTATATGTTACCAACGATTAAAACCTGGAATACCCACTATACTGCAATACAAATGTATACTGCAATGTTAGTGCTAGGCGGTATTGCGGTTACTTGGTTAGGCCTATATCGAATTGGCTATTGTGCTTTTTTTATTGGTAGCTCGGTGATTCTACTAGTAAAAAGACCTTACTTAGAACTCATGACTAGCATCGCCCCAGAGCTAACGAATAATCAACATGACTTGAACGTTATCCAATGTAGATTGTTGATTGGCGCTATGGTATTACTTTTATTAACGATTTTGTTCCGTCGCCATCCAAAAATACTCTATCTATTGGTGTTTATTGGCGTATTTGTCGCCGAAATTTGTGAACGTATTACCTTTTATAATTTGTGGATGATAACCATCTAATGGTGTAATACTTTATACAATATTAATGCAATGATGAATAAAGGATTGAATAGTTTGGATAATCTAACATCTATCACTTTGGCGAAAATATTCGGCGCTTTTTTTTATTATCCACCCAAAAGTGAGCAGATAAATTCATTGCTTGAAGGATTATTACAGGTCGATCAGTTAACCAATTGGCCAAATCAATCCTTAATAACAGAACAGTGCCAAATATTAAAAAAACAGATAGATCATCCTGAAATAGAATATCAATTCTCGCTACTATTTGAAGGTCAAGGTAGTATGATCGCCCCACCATGGGGTTCGGTCTATTTGGATCAAGACAAATTACTCATGGGCGAATCACAAGAACGCTACCGGGTATTCTTACAACAACAAGGTTTGAGGCTCAATACCGGGATGAATGAGCCGGAAGATCAGTTCGGTTTAATGTTAATGGCTTATGCACTACTACTTGAAAAACATCAATTTCAAGCAGCTAAACAATTACTGACCGAACATCTATTAACTTGGGCGCCAGCTTATTTAGAGAGTCTAAAACAAAACCAAATCAGCCCGTTTTACCAAGCATTGGCCATAGTTGCCGAAAACTATTTGCCAATGCTATAAACTTTATTGCAGAGCAAATTGATCGTTCGTTTATTTGATAATGCAATATGCTCAGTGAACGCTGCGGATTGCAGCTTTTAGGGGAACAGGTATAATCCGTCTATTATGATTCAGGATAATGACTACCTATTATGTTAGCTTATTTACAGTTGATGCGCTTAGACAAGCCAATTGGTTGCTTATTACTACTTTGGCCAACATTGTGGGCGATTTGGCTTGCTACCGCGACTCCATCGGTTCATGTCGTTAGCGTATTTGTACTTGGCGTGATTGTTATGCGCTCTGCGGGATGTGTGATCAATGATTATGCTGACCGGCATTTTGATGGAAAAGTCGAACGCACTAAAAATCGTCCTCTCGCTCGTGGCGCGTTGAGCGAAAAAAATGCTTTATACACCTTATTTGTGTTACTAGTAATTGCACTGGGTTTATTGCTTACTTTAGATAAATTAACATGGTTAATTGCTGGATTTGCCTTAATTACCGCAATGGTCTACCCATTTATGAAACGTTATACCCATTTACCACAAGTGACCTTAGGTATCGCCTTCAGTTGGGGAATACCGATGGCGTATGCCGCCACGATCGCACAATTTCCTTTAACTTGTTGGTTACTCTGTTTGGCTAATATTTGTTGGACAATCGCTTACGACACCGAATATGCTATGGTTGATCGCAATGATGATTTGAAAATTGGTATAAAATCTACAGCCATCCTATTTGGTCGTTATGACAAGTTTATTATTGTGGTATTGCAAACGTTAACTTTAATTTGTTTAGCATTTATCGGCATAAACAACCATTTTCATCAATTTTATTATATTGGTTTAATCATCGCTTTATTGCTGTTTATTTATCAACAATGGTTAATCAAAGACAGAGATAGAACCAATTGTTTTAAAGCCTTTATGAATAATAACTATATCGGCCTGTTTATATTTATCGCGATCTTTATTGAATAAAAATTTTACTATCTTTATTAAAAACACCAATTAAGCCGTACTGACTGGCTTTAGTGTTTTTAATTGCAGAACATTTATTATCAAAAAGCGCAACAATATAGCCTCGCAATATTTTTACAGAAAAGTATTCTGGCTTTCTAAAGAGATAAAATCTGACAGGCAACTATCTATTTTAGTTATTAGAAATAATAGGATTCACGTTGGCGTGCGCCAACTTATCTTGCTGGCTAGCGTTTAATTATTTTTAAATAATAGTCGATGATTAGCAATTGTGACGATATAAACTTGGCAATATTTTTTACAGAAAAGTATGCTGGCTTTCTTAAGAGATAAAATCTGACAGGCAACTATCTATTTTAGTTATTAGAAATAGTCGGATTGGCGTTGCTGTGCGCCAACTTATCTTGCTGGCTAGCGTTTAATTATTTTTAAATAATAGTCGATGATTAGCAATTGTGACGATATAGACTTGGCAATATTTTTTACAGAAAAGTATGCTGGCTTTCTAAAGTGATAAAATCTGACAGGCGACTATCTATTTTAATTATTAGAAATAGTCGGATTGGCGTTGCTGTGCGCCAACTTATCTTGCTGGCTAGCGTTTAATTATTTATGAAAAATAGTCGATGATTAGCAATTGTGACGATATAGACTTGGCAATATTTTTTACAGAAAAGTATGCTGGCTTTCTAAAGTGATAAAATCTGACAGGCGACTATCTATTTTAATTATTAGAAATAGTCGGATTGGCGTTGCTGTGCGCCAACTTATCTTGCTGGCTAGCGTTTAATTATTTATGAAAAATAGTCGATGATTAGCAATTGCGACGGTGTAAATTCCTCAATATTTTTATGCTGGCTAATCACAACTAAAAAGATTGAGGAAAGAGGAGATTAATAAGATTTTCATATTTAATTATTTAAAAATTATCTCATTCGTCAGATTGTGTTTTTTTATGTAATGGTTTAACGACATCAATACTCCGCTCCAAATGGACTTTGGATTTTTCATGATCCAAAACCACAATTGCGATAAATAGTGTATCTAACAAAGTGAGTTGGATAATTCGAGCGGCAGCATTTTGACCGAGTAACGGTCCATTTTTGGCTGGGCTAAAGATAGATAAGTCAGAAATTTCAGCCAATTCTGATTGGTGATTATTGGTAATACAAATAATCTTCGCCTGATTCTTTTTGGCAACCAATATTGCATTACATATTTCTGCGGTGTTTCCTGATTGAGAGATAGCAATAACCACATCGTTTTCTTTTAATTGGCTCGCTACCATCACCATCAAATGATTATCACTATATGTATGGCTGTGAATTCCTATTCTCAATAATTTATGCTCAAAATCTTCACCAACAATTGCTGAACCACCTACACCAAGAATAACGATCCGATTAGCATGGAAAATCCATTGTGCAGCTTTGGAAATAATTTTAGCATCAACAATAGATTGAGCTTCTTTTAATGCTTGCACAGAGTTATTAAACACTTTCTCAATAATATCTTCGACATTATCTTTTTCTGACAGTTCTTGCTCTTTATCAAAAGGCAAGGCATCAAAGTAGGAAAGCAATGCACTTCGAATTTCTCTAAAACCTGAATAGCCTAACTTTTTGGAAACTTTTACCAGCAATGGTTCTGAAACAGATAATGCTTCGGCCACCTCTTTAATACTGGTTCTTGGCTTTAAATTACCCTTAGTCATCATCCATTCAATAATTCGTTGTTCGGTATTACTCAAACTTGAAAGTGAAATACGAATCATTGCTCCAATTGCTAACGCATTAGAACTTTCAGGATCATTTAGCTGTTTCACATTTTTACTCCGTAACATTTTTGAAGGGTAATTTTAACCCAATTTCAATTTAAGCACATGGTAAAAAGCAAATTTTTTATTTTTGGTGAACTTTACAAAAAAATAAATTAACGTTAATATCATAAAAAGTGAAGTAAATCGCCTTATTTTTAGTCAACGGAGAGGAAATATATGAAAATTGCGATTGGTTATGATCATGTAGGATATATTTTGAAGAAAGATATCATTGAATATTTGGAAAATAAAAATATTACCGTGATTGATCTTGGTGCACCATCAACAGAAAGAACCGATTATCCGATTTATGCTAACCGGGTGGCCAAAGCCATTAATTCCAAGGAGGCTGATTTAGGCATCTTAATATGTGGAACCGGTATTGGTATTTCGATTGCGGCCAATAAATGCCAAGGAATAAGAGCCGTTGTTTGTAGTGACCCCTATTCGGCAAAATTATCTCGTGAACATAATAATACCAATATTCTTGCTTTTGGTTCTCGTGTGGTAGGTAGTGAATTAGCTAAAATGATTGTTGATCAGTGGTTAATGGCAAAATTCGAAGGTGGACGTCATCAAACTAGAATAGATCAAATCGATGCTATACAAAAAGGAGAGTTTCATGAGTAAATTTTGTCCTTCGCTTATGTGCGTTGACTTTTCTAAGTTGGAGGCCGAACTAAACTCATTAGAGGAGGCTGGCGTCGATATGTTTCACATTGATGTGATGGATGGTAATTTTGTGCCTAATTTCGCATTAGGTATAGAAGATATTAAAGCGGTAAGCAAATTAAGCAAAATCCCTTACGATGTGCATTTGATGGTAACCAATCCAACGCCATACATTGAAAAATTTGCCCAACTTGGCTGTGATATTATTTATGTGCATGTGGAAACATTAGTGCATGTACATCGCACATTAAATCAAATTAAATCAACAGGTAAAAAGGTTGGTGTTGCCATTAATCCCGGTACGCCATTAGTAGTATTAGAAGATGTTTTAGATCTTATTGATGTTGTTTTGATAATGTCAGTTAATCCAGGGTTTGCTGGACAACCTTTTATCGCTAATTCTATTGATAGAATTAAGCGCTTAAATTCTATGATTAAAGATAGAAATCTAAATACGACTATCGCTATTGATGGCGCGATAAGCCCTAATATCATCGAACAATTATCCCCTTACGTTGAATATTTCATACTTGGAACTGCTGGATTGTTTAATAAAGATAAACCTTATAAGCAGACCATCAATGAGTTACGAAACCTATCCTAGTTTATAAGGCCTTTATTGCGATAATGTGATAAAGGTCTTAATTCACAAAATATTTCAAACAAGATAATTTATAATTCATTTTTCACCATATAACCCGGTAATAGAGCGCTAAAAATTAATTTTTTATTAAAATTATGTGAACTAGATCTCTTTAATTTAAGTCACTTTACATATAAAATTAATTTTGTGAATTATTTAAGCTGTTCACGTTGTCTTTTAATAAAAAAAATAGGATTAACTACAATGAAAAGTACTTTTTTTAGTGTATTGCAACGGGTTGGACGATCTTTTATGTTACCCATTGCTCTCCTTCCTGTGGCTGGATTAATGTTGGGCATAGGAGCTTCATTTACTAATGAAACAACTATTGTCTCTTATGGGTTACAGGACTTTTTAGGTGAAGGAACCCTGCTTCATGCATTTTTAACCATAATGAAAAATGCTGGTAGTGTTGTATTTTCTAATCTTCCTATTTTGTTCGCTATTGGCGTTGCGATGGGAATGGCCAAACAAGAAAAAGAAGTTGCTGCAATATCTGGTGCTGTTGGCTTCTTTATTATGCATTCAACTATTCATGCACTATTAGAGTTAAAAGGACTATTAAAAGAAGGTGCACTGCCGGACGGATCTTTAGGTGATGCGGTTGGCATTCAGACGTTGCAAATGGGCGTTTTTGGTGGGGTTATAGTCGGGTTAGGCGTAGCTGCTTTACACAACCGTTATTATCGAATTGAATTACCAGCTATATTATCGTTCTTTGGTGGCTCTCGTTTTGTGCCTATTATTACCGCGTTCGTCTATTTATTTGTCGGTATTGTCATGTTTTATATTTGGCCATCAATCCAACATGGAATTTTATTATTAGGCCGCTTAGTTAATGAATCAGGTTATGCCGGTACCTTTATTTATGGATTTATTGAACGTGCTTTAATTCCATTTGGTTTGCATCATGTATTTTATATGCCATTCTGGCAAACCGGGGTTGGTGGTACAGCAATGATTGATGGCACTCTTGTTGCTGGTGCGCAAAATATTTTCTTTGCTCAACTCGCTAGTCCAAATACTACCGAATTTTCAGTTGAAGCAACTCGCTTTATGGCTGGTAAGTTTCCATTTTATTTATTTGGTATTCCGGGTGCAGCATTAGCTATTTACCATACCGCTAAACCACAAAATCGTAAAATGGTGTTAGGCCTTCTTGTTTCAGCAACCTTAACCGCTATTTTGACAGGGATCACTGAACCTATTGAGTTTTCTTTCCTCTTTGCCGGTCCTTTACTTTATGTTATTCATTGTATTTATGCTGGTTTATCTTTCATGTTGTGTCACATTTTTGATGTTGGCGTGGGACAAACCTTCTCTGGTAGTTTAATTGATTTCGTATTATTTGGTGTTTTACAAGGAAATAGTAAAACGCATTGGATTAATGTTATTCTCATTGGTCTTCCATTATTCCCAATCTATTACTTCACCTTTAGATTCTTGATCAAAAAATTCAATTTTAAAACTCCTGGACGAGAAGATGATAGTGAAGAAACCAAATTATATACTAGAAAAGATGTTGAAAATGCCAAGAAAAATAAAAATAACAGCGATCTCTCAAGTGTTATCTTAGAAGGATTAGGCGGTAAAGAAAACATTACTTATGTTGATTGTTGCGCAACAAGATTAAGAATTTCGGTACATGATAATCAATTGGTGGATAAAGAAATCTTAAAATCAACCGGAGCAAAAGGCGTAATTATTAATGGACAAGGTGTTCAAGTGATTTATGGTCCTCATGTAACTGTAATTAAATCACACTTAGAGGAGTATATTGCAACATTAGAATAATAAAACTATTTTTAAACATAGTTCCTTTTTTAAACATAGTTCCTTTTTTAAACATAGTTTCTTCTGAGTAGTTGAATCAATCTAAATATTTAGCCGTTTTTAGATAATCTTTAACGGCTAACTTATTGATTTAATGATAGTAAAAATGACGTTAATCCCGCCAAAAATTAACCTTGCTCAGCTAATGTTGCTTGGACTATTCGCATGGCATCAAATGTTTCTTTGACATCATGAACACGGATAATTTGTGCACCTTTCATTGCAGCAATAACTGCACAAGAGACGCTACCAAGGACACGCTCTTTTGGTGGTACATTTAGCACTTGTCCGACCATTGATTTTCTTGACATGCCAACTAAAATAGGTAGCTTAAAGTGATGAAATCTTTCTAGGGTTGCTAATAGACGATAGTTGTGGGCTAAAGTTTTACCAAAGCCAAAACCTGGGTCAAGGATGATTTTTTCCCGAGCAATACCAGCAGTTACACATCGGTTGATATGTTCTGCAAAAAATGAATCGACTTCTTGATAGATATCTTGCTGATAATGGGGCGCATTTTGCATGGTTTTTGGATCACCTTGCATATGCATGATACATACCGGTAACTCCGTTTTTTGCGCTGCTTGAAGTGCACCCGGTAAAGTTAATGCACGGATATCATTAATCAAATGTGCTCCGGCTTTGGCTGATTCAGTGATAACTTCCGGTTTTGACGTATCAACTGAAATCCAGACATCAAAGTAGCGAGCAATTTTTTCGACTAACGGAATTACTCGGTCAAGCTCTTCGCTAGTTGATACTTCTGCAGCGCCGGGGCGAGTTGATTCCCCACCTACATCAATAAAGGTTGCCCCGGCTTGAATCATATGATCAACCCGGCGCATTGCATCATCAAGATTGTTGTAATTACCGCCGTCTGAAAAAGAATCTGGGGTCATATTAACAATTCCCATTACTTGCGGAAATGAGAGATCCATTACGTGATTTTGAAAACGAATTTCCATGATTTTAGGCCTTATTTTATCTATATTGTTCTTGCTAAGTACGCTATTGAGATGATGACGTATTGCCGTTGCTGTTTGATCTTCTTTTGTAAATTAATTGATTTTTGATGATAAAAAACGCGCCGTAGCGCGTTTAAGATTTAGTCATCATTAATCTTCTGCTTGAGGTGGTATCTCAGTTCCCTCATTTGGAATCTCTTTGGCTGCTTGTTCATCACTTTCTGTCCAATCATCTGGTGCGCTAATTGGTCTACGAGCAATTAAATCAGCAACTTGTTTGGCGCCGATGGTTTCGTATTTCATTAATGCATCTTTCATGGCATGAAGTACGTCCATATTGTCAGTTAAGATTTTGCGTGCACGTTCAAAGTTACGATCGATAATTTTTTTCACTTCTTCATCAATGATTCGGGCAGTTTCATCAGAAATATCTTTCGGTCGACCATAAGAGGCATTATCATCCATCTCATAAAATAGTGGACCTAAGCGATCTGAAAACCCCCATTGCGTGACCATCGCTCTGGCATATTGGGTGGCAACTTTGATATCGTTGGATGCACCAGTCGATATTTTATCAACACCATAAATAAGCTCTTCGGCAAGACGTCCACCATATAGTGTGGCAATATCCCCTTCTAATTTTTCACGGCTTTCACTAACACGATCACCCTCAGGTAAGAAGAAGGTAACCCCTAATGCTCGGCCACGTGGGATGATAGTGACTTTATGGATTGGATCGTGATCTGGCATCAAATAACCAACAATTGCATGCCCAGCTTCATGATAAGCAGTTGAAATAAGTTGTTCTTGAGTCATGGTTAGCGAACGTCGCTCTGTACCCATGTTGATCTTATCTTTGGCTTCTTCAAATTCGTCCATTGTGACAACACGCTTATTACGACGTGCGGCAAATAGTGCGGCTTCATTCACTAAGTTTGCCAGCTCAGCACCAGAATAGCCCGGTGTACCACGAGCAAGAACGGATAGGTTGACATCAGTACCAAGTGGCACTTTGCGCACATGAACAGCTAAAATTTGTTCACGGCCTTTCATATCAGGTAAGCCAATTTGAACTTGGCGGTCAAAACGACCAGGGCGAAGTAGGGCTGGATCTAAAATATCCACACGGTTGGTTGCGGCAATAATGATAATACCACTATTAGCTTCAAAACCATCCATTTCCACTAACATTTGGTTAAGGGTCTGTTCTCGTTCGTCATGACCACCCATTGAGCCTGCCCCACGTTTACGGCCAACGGCATCAATCTCATCAATAAAGATGATACATGGTGAATGTTTACGAGCTTGTTCGAATAGGTCACGGACACGAGAGGCACCTACACCAACAAACATTTCAACAAAGTCAGAACCTGAAATGCTAAAGAAAGGTACATTGGCTTCACCGGCAATAGCTTTAGCTAGTAATGTTTTACCAGTACCTGGAGGCCCTACCATTAAAATTCCTTTTGGAATACGACCACCTAATTTTTGGTATTTGCCTGGATCACGTAAAAAATCGACAACTTCGGTAACTTCTTGTTTCGCTTCTTCACTGCCGGCTACATCGGTAAATTTAGTCTTAACTTGGTCTGGAGTTAGCATTTTGGCTTTACTTTTGCCCACCGACATTGGACCACCTTTACCACCACCTTGCATTTGGCGCATGACAAAGAACCAAAAACCAAGTAGTAAGATAATCGGGAACCAAGAAATTAGAATGCTAACTAATAAGCTTGGTTTTTCATCTGGGCTACCATATACAGCTATATCATTAAGCACCAAATTATCAACTAGCTTTTCATCTAGATAAGGTATGTAAGTAACATAATTACCATTACCTTTCGTTGTGGCAACAATTTCGCGGCCGTTAATATGCACTTCTTTAAGCTTACCGCTCGTTACATCCGAATTAAATTTGGTATAATCGACTTGAGGTCCGCTATTGGATAGCGTGCTGAATTGGTTAAATACAGCAATCAATACAACCGCGATAACACCCCAGATCAGTAAATTCTTTACCATGTCGTTCAAAAGAAAAACCTCTCATAAAATTAATAGTTACGACTAAAATTAACCAAGTATGGTACTACAAAATTGTCCGGCTGGCTACTTCATCCCCATTGCGACTATATATACTTCTCGAGACCTTGCTCGTGAAGCTTCAGGCTTGCGAATTTTGACCGTTTTAAACAGTGATCTTACTGTTTTTAGATACTCTTCAAAGCCTTCGCCTTGAAATACTTTGACGATAAAACTCCCATTAGGTGCAAGAACGTCTTTACACATATCCAATGCAAGTTCAACTAAATACATTGCTCTTGGTATGTCAACGGCAGGTTGCCCACTCATATTGGGAGCCATGTCAGACATGACGACTTGTACTTTTTCTTCGCCAACGCGTTCAAGTAAGGCATTTAATACGGCTTCATCCCGAAAATCACCTTGCAAGAAATCTACGCCAACAATGGGATCCATTGGTAATAGGTCACAAGCAATAATTCGTCCTTTATTGCCAATGAGTGATGCAACATATTGTGACCATCCGCCCGGTGCTGCCCCGAGATCGACCACAGTAATCCCCGGTTTGAATAGTTTGTCACTTTTTTGTATTTCTTCTAATTTAAACCATGCTCGAGAACGTAGGCCTTTTTTCTGTGCTTGTTGCACAAAACGATCTTTAAAATGTTCATTTAGCCAACGAGTAGAGCTTGCTGAGCGTTTTTTGTTACTCACAGCGAATAAATCCTTAATGTATTGAGGTCACTTCAATTGATTACAATTATATATAAGGGTAGAATAGCAAAATTACAACTTAATGTGATAAAAAATTAATGAATTTATCAAATAAACAAAAACAGTATTTAAAAAGTGAAGCTCATCATTTAAAACCGATAGTGATGATTGGGGCTAATGGATTTACCGAAGGCGTTTTAGCTGAAATTGAAAATGCCTTAAATTTCCATGAATTAATTAAAGTTAAAATATCTGCTGAAGATCGGGAGACCAAAAAGCTAATTTGTGAAGCTATCATTCGTGAAACAAAAGCGTTAGCCGTTCAACAAGTCGGATCTATTTTTACCATATTTAGACCGAGTGACGAGAAAAAAATCACTTTACCAAAATAAAACAGGGCAATTGCCCTGTTTTAGTCATGAGTTATATTAGATATATTCAACTTTAACAATATCAAATTCAACATCACCGCCTGGCGTTTTAATTTGCACGGTATCACCATCTTCCTTACCAATAAGTCCACGAGCGATAGGTGAATTAACCGAAATTAAATTTTGCTTATAATCCGCTTCATCATCACCAACAATGCGATAAGTTGTTTCTTCATCGGTATCGATATTGATTACGGTTACGGTTGCGCCAAAGATAATGCGTCCGGTATTTTTGACTTTGGTAATATCAATAATTTGTGCTTGAGATAATTTGCCTTCAATTTCTTGAATACGACCTTCACAAAAACCTTGTTGTTCTCTGGCTGCGTGGTATTCGGCGTTTTCTTTTAAATCGCCGTGAGCTCTAGCTTCAGCAATGGCGGCAGTAATTTGAGGTCTTTTGACATTTTTAAGTTCTTCAAGTTCTGCACGTAATAATTCGGCTCCCTTCACCGTCATTGGGATCTGTTTCATCTCGATTTTTTCCTATTTATATAGTCAATAAAAAAGAATAACACATGTTCACTCTAGTCAACGAATGAGGAATAATTTAGAGAGTTTGTTATTCTGATGTCACAATTAGTTTTGATTATATATTAACGTTAAAATTGGCTTAACAACAAATTATTTATATCAAAATGAAGAGTGCTTTTATTCAAAATCAGAGGGTAATAACAATTCACACCCATCATCTATCACTATATCGCTTATTTATGAAGCGACTAACATCGTTGTTTAATCTTGTCCATTTCGATTTTTTGGTTGTTAACTGCTATCAGCTATTTTGCTTTACAAATCAGTTAGGCTATCAAAATAGTAAGTCGCAATTATCAAAACTAAGTTGTATTTTATTTCAATTGGCAAAATAAATCATCCGTTGGTTAATTTGATATGTTATGAATTGATAATTGATGGCTAATCACGGATAAACAAGTCGTGATTAATGCAGCTCAATTGATTATTGGCTTTGATAGTTAAATTTATGCTAGCTTCATCAAGTTAATCAAATTACTATTTTGGATGATTAACTTGATGGCAGTCAATTCTCCACTCTGTTTTTGGTCTATGGATAGCATTTTTATCACTCACTAATTAAATTTCATTTAATGACAGACCGAATAGCCCATGACTAGTAGAAAAGCGTGACACCATTAAACCATTTGGGTTATCAAGCAGACAATAATCGCCAATTGCTGCCATTTTATGCCAAAGATGGTTTAATTGAATCTTGAAAAATAACTTGATGCGTTAATCAATGCAAAATTAATCTAATTTTTTTCCAATTGGTAAATTGTCATACTGATTTACATGTTAAAATTGTACCATTTAGGTTATTAAGAACTTTGTTGACTAATGACGATGATTAATCTATTCATTCATTACATTGATTTTAATAAATCTATCCTTATATCAGTTATAAAATGTATTAAGTTTTAAATGAGGAAACAATGTATCTAGTAAGATTAGATAAATGGTTATGGGCTGCAAGGTTTTATAAAACGCGTTCTATTGCTCGTGATATGATTGATGGAGGGAAAGTCCATTATAATGGTCAGCGAGCAAAGCCAAGCAAGATTGTTGAAGTTGGCGCAATGATAACACTGCGACAAGGCAATGAACAAAAGACAATTCGCGTTTTAGCCATTAGTGATCAGCGTCGAACGGCAAGAGAGGCGGAATACCTTTATCAAGAGACTCTAGAAAGTATCACCAAGCGTGAAAATATTGCTCAGGCACGAAAACTTAATGCACTAACCATGCCGCATCCGGATCGACGTCCTGATAAAAAAGAGCGGCGTACACTAATTAAATTTAAATATGATAGACAACAAGGCAATTAATATGGATACCTTAAATCGGTTTTTATTTGATAATCATCCCGTTCGCGGAGAAATTACCCGACTTGAAAAAACATACCAATCTATTTTAGAAAACCATAATTATCCTATTGCGGTTCAGAACTTATTAGGTGAATTATTAGTCGCAACTAGTTTATTAACCGCGACGTTGAAATTTGATGGTGATATTGCTGTACAGTTACAAGGCGATGGTCCATTGACGTTAGCGGTTGTCAATGGTAATAACCAACAAGAATTACGTGGAGTCGCGCGTGTAAATGGTGAAATTGCCGATGATGCCACACTTAAACAGATGGTTGGCAACGGTTATATTGTTATTACCATAACACCTAAAAAAGGCGAGCGTTATCAAGGTATTGTTGGTCTTGAAAAAGACACTTTAATTGGTTGTATAGAAAATTACTTTATGCAATCTGAACAACTGCCTACCCGTTTATTTGTCAAAACAGGGGTTCATAATAACAAACCTATGGCAGCAGGTATTTTATTACAAGTATTACCGGCAAATGAGAATATTCAAGCCTCATTTGAGCACTTAAGTGCTTTAACCGAAACTATCACCGGCGATGAGTTATTTCAACTCCCTACGGATGAAATTTTGTATCGTCTTTATAATCAAGAAGAAGTTCGTCTGTTTGAAACGCATCAAATTATCTTTAAATGTGGCTGTTCACGACAACGTTGTGAAGATAGTTTAATGACGTTACCGGCCAGCGAAATTGATGAGATCTTAAATGAAGAGGGTGGCAAGATCGATATTCATTGTGATTATTGTGGCAAACATTATCTGTTTGATGCGATAGATATTGCACAATTGCGAAATAAGAGACATCTTAATTATCATTGAGCTAAATAAAAATGCCACTAAAACTATTAAAACTTTAGTGGCTAAGTGAAATATAGGGAATTAAACCCACATCCAATTTAACAGAATCATAATTTTTTACCAACTAAAATTATCGGTTTCGCGTAGCTATTTTGTAAATTTTCTTTACAAATAAAAAATCTAATGAAAAAACAGATTATTGTCAAATTTTATTATTTAAATAAATAAATTTTAGCGACTAACAATTTGTATCTCTTCAATGCTAGCTAAGCAACCGGCTACCTTCCATTTAATATTAAAATCATATAATGAGATAGCATAGGTTTGTTCATGGCTATTTTTTTGTTTATAGGCTGGCCTAGGATCTTGAGATATGACTTGTTCAATAAGTTCGGTTAGTTGTGGATAGTCTTGTTGTTGGGATTGCAAAAATAAGCTAGCTTCGGTTGAGAATGAAACCTTAAGCTTCTGTTCAGGAATCATTTGCGCGTAGCCCGCTTTTGCATCAGGAAGGCTGTCACAGTAAGGTAAGTAGGGTTTTATATCAATTATTGGGGTGCCATCTACCAGATCTAATCCGCTTACGGTCAAAATCACCTGATTTTTTTTAATAACGATATCAAGCAATTCGACAACTGAAAGACCAATATTATTAGGTCTAAATGGGGATCTTGTCGCAAATACGCCTAAACTTTTATTTCCACCTAAACGTGGCGGACGTACCGTTAATCGCTTTTTGCTGGGGTCAATATGATGGAAATGAAACAGAAGCCATAAGTGAGAAAACTGTTCTAACCCTTTGACACTAAGTGGATCGTTATAGGGTGCAAGTAAATGCAATTCACCTTGGGCAGCCTTGACCAAATTGGCTTGTCGTGGCACAGCAAATTTTTCTCGGTAAGGTGAGCGGATGACAGCAATTGGTTCAAATTGATATGTCATTATTGATTCATTAGTTAATTATTTTAAGGGTTTCCGTCGACCAGTGTCGACGGAATGGGGTAAATTTTAGTTTGTTAGTATTGTATTACCAACCACGAATGGCGCCACCATTAAAAATTTGGTCAGCTTTTTGTGCTACGGCATCAGTTTGGTAAGCTTTAACAAAGTTTTTCACGTTTTCATTATCTTTATCAGCTTCACGCGATACGATGATGTTAACATATGGAGACTCTTTATCTTCAACAAAAATACCGTCTTTACTTGGTGTTAAATTTGCTTGTCCAGCAAATGCATTATTAATAATGGCAAGATCGATCTGTGCATCATCAAGTGAACGAGGAAGCATTGGTGCTTCAAGTTCTACAATTTTATACTCATATGGGTTACTAGTAATATCAAGTACAGTTGGTAATAAGCCTTTCTCTTTATCAACAGTAATTAAACCTTCATGTTGTAATAAAAGTAATGCTCGACCTAAATTGGTAGGATCATTAGGGATAGCAATTGTTGATTTAGCAGGAATAAAGAATGTTTCGCCACGAGGTGAAGTCACTTTTACCCCTTCGCCTGTTTCACTGCTCTCATCAATTGGTTTTAACTTGTGTGAATAACTGGCAATTGGATAAACAAATGAGTTACCAACAACAGATAATTTATAGCCTCTTTCTTTGATTTGTTCATCTAGATAAGGTTTATGTTGAAAAGCGTTGACATCAATTAATCCATCATTTAATGCTTGGTTTGGCGTAACATAATCATTAAAAATGACAAGTTCAACATCAAGATTATAGAGATCTTTAGCTTGTTGTTTAACAACCTCTGCCACTTCTTGTTCTGGACCTGAAATTACACCAACTTTAAGCGTAGTTACTTTCGCGGGCTCTTCAGGTTTATTCTCAGCTACAGTCGTTTTGTTATTATCACAACCAGTTAGGAAAAATGCACTTGCCAATGTAGTGATCAGTGCCAATTTTTTTATAGACATAAATTTTCTCCAAAATTAATGATGGGTAACGCGTTTAACAATATTATTGCCAATAAATTGTATTATAAAGACAATCATAATTAAGATAATCAAAACGGTATTCATTATAGCAGGTTTATAACCGTTATAACCATATTGAATAGCAAGTTGACCTAATCCTCCAGCTCCGACAGCTCCGGCCATAGCAATATAGCCTGTTAATGTAATGAGTGTAATGGTCATACTATTTACAATCACCGGTAATGCTTCAGGCAATAAAACTTTATAGACTATTTGTAATGGTGTCGCGCCCATAGAACGAGAGGCTTCAATTAATCCTTTGGGTACATCAAGTAAAGCATTTTCAATCATTCGAGCAATCAATGGCGAAACACCTATACTTAGTGGAACAATAGCCGCTTGTTTACCTATAAATGTTCCCATTAAAATTGTTGTAAAAGGAATAATCCATACAATTAATATAATAAAAGGTATAGAACGGAAAACATTGGTTATAAATGAAATAAGACTATTTGCTATATAAGAATCTAATATTTGCCCTTTTCGGGTAGTATAAAGCAATATACCGATGGGTAGTCCGATTACAGTACCCCAAAAACCAGATAAGATGACCATATAAATAGTTTCATCCGTCGCTTGAGCCATTTTAAATAGCATTGCTTCGTTAAATCCATTAAATGAAGAACAAAAAGCAACAAAATCTGCCCAGAAGCCATGTTGAGCTAAATAGCGAAATAGTGATTCAAATGGTTTAAATGAAGGAATAAAATCAAACATAGCCTAAAACCTCAACCTTGGTATTGTTATTTTCTAAAAACGTAATTGCAGCTGCTGTACTTTTCTGTGTTCCTTTCATTTCTGTTAACATTAAACCAAACTTAACACCACCGGCATAATCCATCTGAGCACTAATAATATTACTATCAACTTGGAATTCTTTTGCTATTTGCGACAATAAAGGTAAATCAACCGATACGCCGGAAAATTCCAAACGAACCAATGGATTGAGGCCTTCTTTATGTTCGGGTGTAAGTCTTACCAAATAGTCATCAGGAATAGTAAGGTGTAAGGTTGATTGAATAAATTGTCTTGCAATATCGGTTTTTGCATGTGAAAACATTTCACCGACTGAAGATTGCTCAACTAATTCGCCGTTACTAATTACTGCCACTTGGTCACATATCTGTTTAACCACATCCATTTCATGCGTGATTAATAAAATGGTTAACCCCAATTTTTGATTGATATCTTTTAATAATGCCAAAATAGAGCGTGTTGTTTCCGGATCAAGTGCGCTAGTGGCTTCATCACATAATAATACTTTCGGATCACTGGCTAACGCTCTGGCAATGGCAACACGCTGTTTTTGTCCGCCAGATAAATTAGCTGGGTAGACATCAGCCTTATCACTTAAACCAACCAGCTCAATAAGCGCTTTTACCTTTTGTTTAATTACCGCTTTAGGGGTTTTATTTAATTCAAGTGGAAAAGCGATGTTATCAAATACCGTTCTTGACGATAATAAATTAAAATGCTGAAAGATCATGCTGATCTTGCGACGCACTTCAATCAATTTTCGATTAGAGAGATGAGTGATCTCTTGGTTATCAAAAAATATTTTTCCACTGGTTGGATTTTCTAACAGGTTTACACAGCGTATTAATGTACTTTTACCAGCCCCTGACTTGCCGATAACACCATAAATTTTACCTTTAGGAACATATAATGAGATGTCCTTTAAAGCATGAATCGTGGTGTTATTGTGCTCAAAAGTTTTTGAGATGTGTTCGAGTTTTATCATGATATAAACTAAAAAATATGAATAGTTAAATATTAAGACGTCTAGACATCTAAGTCAATCAATAATATCCTATATAAAGTAAGATAGATACGCCTATAAAAGGAAGATAATTAAATATGAAACCAGCTATATTTTTAGATCGAGATGGTACCATTAATATAGATTATAATTATGTGCACACGATTGATAAGTTTCACTTTATTGATGGTGTTATTGAAGCGATGCAAGAGCTCAAAAAGATGGGTTTTTTACTTGTTATCACCACTAACCAATCAGGTATTGCCAGAAATATATTTACTGATGAACAATTCAATACGTTAACTGAATGGATGGATTGGTCACTACAAGACCGTGGTGTAGATTTAGATGGTATTTATTATTGTCCACATGATCCGTTAGTTGATGATTGTGAATGTCGTAAACCAAGTCCAGGCATGATCCAAACCGCCGCTAAAGAGTTAAATATTGATATTGCAAATTCCTATATGGTTGGTGACCGAGTTTCTGATTTATTATCCGGTAAACGAGCAGGGGTCAAAAAAACCGTATTAGTTAAAACCGGTGATGTAATAACCGAAGAAGCTTTAGCTCAAGCTGATTGGTTAATTGATAGTTTAGCGGATTTACCGCAAAAGATTAAAGCAGAAGCATAACAAAACAACAGCGTTTATTTTAAACGCTGTTGTTTTTTTGATTATAAGTGGTGTAAACATTAAACCTAAAAATGCTGCACTAATTAAAATGATAACTATGTTGTCTATTTGATTTAAGTAAAAACAATATCCGAAAATGGCAAAAATAGTGGCAGTAATAATTATTACAAAACGCCAGTATTGCACACTGATTTGATATTTTGGGGATAATTATCGGTAACCGTAAAATAAGTATCACTATAATAGTCAGACTAATCAATGTGCTACTATGTTGTTCTACTATGTTGTCGTAGCTGATAGATTGGAATCAGCATTGAGCCTACTGAATATCATTTTTAGAAAACCAGATAAATTAACTAAATAACCCGATATCAGGATAAATCTATCCCAATATATATAAGAAACAATACCGATAAAAGTGGAAGTCAAAACCACTAATCAGTGTCAATAAAAGTATTGACGCCAATTAAAAACAATATAAGTAGCAAATCTTTTATAAAAGAAGTTTGGCAAATTGTTAATTAAGCGATCGCGAATAATGGAGTATAAGAGAAAAGCAATAAAGAGAGTTAATAGCAAATCCAAATAAAAGTATACCAATTATATGATGACTCACATCGCTTTCGACTGCCATTCTAATAAAATATTCAAAAATTGGGGACATGTTAGCAATAATGAAGACCGTTATTAAGAATAAATAGGGTTGTTTATAAAAAGGTAAGATTATATTTGGATGTGCAAAAGTAAAAAGTATTGAGTAAATTTTGCTGAAATTACCGGATTTGATCACTTTATATAGTAGAAAATATTACCAACAGATTAAATGTTCCAAAGCAAAAATTACTACAAAATGTCAATTTTAGGTTGTTTTTAGCTCATTCTGCGTAAAAAAAAGACAAACAGTAAGAAATGTTGCAATAATCACTTGCACGTTTTTTTTAACGCCCTATAATGCGCATCCACTGACACGGCGTCAGCGATAAGCAGACAAAACTAGTGTTAGTGAGCAAGGTCAAAAATTTTAAAAAAAGATCTTGACGAATGAAAAAGTGTAGCGTAGTATACGCAGCCCTTGAGACAGCAAACTAAAACAAGAAATTGTGAAGTTAATTAATAAGCTGTCAGCTCTTTAAAAAGAAGAAACAGACAATCTGTGTGGGCACTTACGAGACGAAAAATTAAAAGTC
The DNA here is from genome assembly GCF_984569085.1 of Gilliamella sp. LMG 34359. Classification (NCBI taxonomy): domain Bacteria; kingdom Pseudomonadati; phylum Pseudomonadota; class Gammaproteobacteria; order Orbales; family Orbaceae; genus Gilliamella; species Gilliamella sp. LMG 34359. The sequence continues at coordinate 684,103 of NZ_OZ474906.1, forward strand.
TACGGACTAAAAAAATTAAGTCTTGATAAGTGACACTGAAGATTCATTTGAATATGTCAGAGACAGTTATTGAGCATCAAACTTTAAATTGAAGAGTTTGATCATGGCTCAGATTGAACGCTGGCGGCAGGCTTAACACATGCAAGTCGAACGGTAACATGAGTGCTTGCACTTGATGACGAGTGGCGGACGGGTGAGTAAAGTATGGGGATCTGCCGAATGGAGGGGGACAACAGTTGGAAACGACTGCTAATACCGCATGATGTTGAGAAACCAAAGCATGGGACCTTCGGGCCATGCGCCATTTGATGAACCCATATGGGATTAGCTAGTTGGTAGGGTAAAGGCTTACCAAGGCGACGATCTCTAGCTGGTCTGAGAGGATGACCAGCCACACTGGAACTGAGACACGGTCCAGACTCCTACGGGAGGCAGCAGTGGGGAATATTGCACAATGGGGGAAACCCTGATGCAGCCATGCCGCGTGTATGAAGAAGGCCTTCGGGTTGTAAAGTACTTTCGGTAATGAGGAAGGTGGTGTATCTAATAGGTGCATCAATTGACGTTAATTACAGAAGAAGCACCGGCTAACTCCGTGCCAGCAGCCGCGGTAATACGGAGGGTGCGAGCGTTAATCGGAATGACTGGGCGTAAAGGGCATGTAGGCGGATAATTAAGTTAGGTGTGAAAGCCCTGGGCTCAACCTAGGAATTGCACTTAAAACTGGTTAACTAGAGTATTGTAGAGGAAGGTAGAATTCCACGTGTAGCGGTGAAATGCGTAGAGATGTGGAGGAATACCGGTGGCGAAGGCGGCCTTCTGGACAGATACTGACGCTGAGATGCGAAAGCGTGGGGAGCAAACAGGATTAGATACCCTGGTAGTCCACGCTGTAAACGATGTCGATTTGGAGTTTGTTGCCCTGAGTGATGGGCTCCGAAGCTAACGCGATAAATCGACCGCCTGGGGAGTACGGCCGCAAGGTTAAAACTCAAATGAATTGACGGGGGCCCGCACAAGCGGTGGAGCATGTGGTTTAATTCGATGCAACGCGAAGAACCTTACCTGGTCTTGACATCCACAGAATCTTGCAGAGATGCGAGAGTGCCTTCGGGAACTGTGAGACAGGTGCTGCATGGCTGTCGTCAGCTCGTGTTGTGAAATGTTGGGTTAAGTCCCGCAACGAGCGCAACCCTTATCCTTTGTTGCCAGCGATTTGGTCGGGAACTCAAAGGAGACTGCCGTTGATAAAGCGGAGGAAGGTGGGGACGACGTCAAGTCATCATGGCCCTTACGACCAGGGCTACACACGTGCTACAATGGCGTATACAAAGGGAGGCGACCTCGCGAGAGCAAGCGGACCTCACAAAGTACGTCTAAGTCCGGATTGGAGTCTGCAACTCGACTCCATGAAGTCGGAATCGCTAGTAATCGTGAATCAGAATGTCACGGTGAATACGTTCCCGGGCCTTGTACACACCGCCCGTCACACCATGGGAGTGGGTTGCACCAGAAGTAGATAGCTTAACCGCAAGGAGGGCGTTTACCACGGTGTGGTCCATGACTGGGGTGAAGTCGTAACAAGGTAACCGTAGGGGAACCTGCGGTTGGATCACCTCCTTACGAAGAGCTCGTAAGTGTTCACACAGATTGTTTGTTTATCGAAAAATAGTTAAGTCCCCTTCGTCTAGAGGCCTAGGACATCGCCCTTTCACGGCGGTAACAGGGGTTCGAATCCCCTAGGGGACGCCATAAAATGTGATGAAGCTATTTTTCAAAAAAAATTATGTTTGTATTTATTTGATATTCGAATGAATAGAAAGATAAAGCTCTTTAACAATTAGGAACAAGCTGAAAGAAACGAGTTCTCGTTTTTATGGCAAATTGATATATGAAAATATATTAGTTTGAGATAAGAAAGAGAAGAAAGCGTAATTAAAACCAAGACAACTGTGAGTTGTAAGGTTAAGAAATTAAGCGTACACGGTGGATGCCTAGGCAATCAGAGGCGATGAAGGACGTGTTAATCTGCGAAAAGCAACGGTAAGTCGATAAAAGGCGCTATAACCGTTGATGTCCGAATGGGGAAACCCAGTGCAGGCGACTGCACTATCATCTGATGAATACATAGTCAGATGAGGCGAACCGGGAGAACTGAAACATCTAAGTACCCCGAGGAAAAGAAATCAACCGAGATTCCCTAAGTAGCGGCGAGCGAAAGGGGAGGAGCCCAAGCGGGTAGCATATTGTGTTAGTGGAAGCGTCTGGAAAGTCGCACGATAGAGGGTGAAAGTCCCGTACACGAAGATACATTATGTGGAAGCTTATAGAGTAGGGCGGGACACGTGATATCCTGTCTGAAGATGGGGGGACCATCCTCCAAGGCTAAATACTCCTGATTGACCGATAGTGAACCAGTACCGTGAGGGAAAGGCGAAAAGAACCCCGGGAGGGGAGTGAAATAGACCCTGAAACCGTGTACGTACAATCAGTGGGAGCTGTTACCATTAGGTAATAGTGACTGCGTACCTTTTGTATAATGGGTCAGCGACTTATATTCTGTAGCAAGGTTAACCGAATAGGGGAGCCGAAGGGAAACCGAGTATTAACTGTGCGTTAAGTTGCAGGGTATAGACCCGAAACCCGGTGATCTAGCCATGGGCAGGTTGAAGGTTGGTTAACACTAACTGGAGGACCGAACCGACTAATGTTGAAAAATTAGCGGATGACCTGTGGCTGGGGGTGAAAGGCCAATCAAACCGGGAGATAGCTGGTTCTCCCCGAAAGCTATTTAGGTAGCGCCTCATGAGTAACTGTTGGGGGTAGAGCACTGTTTCGGCTAGGGGGCCATCCCGGCTTACCAACCCGATGCAAACTCCGAATACTGACAAGTTTAATCATGGGAGACACACGGCGGGTGCTAACGTTCGTCGTGAAGAGGGAAACAACCCAGACCGCCAGCTAAGGTCCCCAAGTCATAGTTAAGTGGGAAACGAAGTGGGAAGGCTTAGACAGCTAGGATGTTGGCTTAGAAGCAGCCATCATTTAAAGAAAGCGTAATAGCTCACTAGTCGAGTCGGCCTGCGCGGAAGATGTAACGGGGCTAAAACTATGCACCGAAGCTGCGGCAGCGCACGAAAGTGTGTTGGGTAGGGGAGCGTTCTGTAAGCCGTTGAAGGTGCATTGTGAGGTGTGCTGGAGGTATCAGAAGTGCGAATGCTGACATAAGTAACGATAAAGCGGGTGAAAAGCCCGCTCGCCGGAAGACCAAGGGTTCCTGTCCAACGTTAATCGGGGCAGGGTGAGTCGACCCCTAAGGAGAGGCCGAAGGGCGTATCTGATGGGAAACGGGTTAATATTCCCGTACTGGCTATAACTGCGATGGGGGGACGAAGAAGGCTAGGTTTACCACCTATTGGATGGTGGGTTAAACGTGTAGGGGTGTGATTAGGCAAATCCGGTCACTAAGACTCTGAGGCGTGACGACGAGGCACTAAGGTGCTGAAGTAATTGATGCCCTGCTTCCAGGAAAATCCTCTAAGCTTCAGGTTATAGTTAATCGTACCCGAAACCGACACAGGTGGTCAGGTAGAGAATACTAAGGCGCTTGAGAGAACTCGGGTGAAGGAACTAGGCAAAATGGTGCCGTAACTTCGGGAGAAGGCACGCTGATGGTAATTGAAGTCCCGTGCGGATGGAGGTGAAATCAGTCGAAGATACCAGCTGGCTGCAACTGTTTAATAAAAACACAGCACTGTGCAAACACGAAAGTGGACGTATACGGTGTGACGCCTGCCCGGTGCTGGAAGGTTAATTGATGGGGTTATGCGCAAGCAGAAGCTCTTGATCGAAGCCCCAGTAAACGGCGGCCGTAACTATAACGGTCCTAAGGTAGCGAAATTCCTTGTCGGGTAAGTTCCGACCTGCACGAATGGCGTAATGATGGCCAGGCTGTCTCCACCCGAGACTCAGTGAAATTGAACTTGCCGTGAAGATGCGGTGTACCCGTGGCAAGACGGAAAGACCCCGTGAACCTTTACTATAGCTTGACAGTGAACATTGAGCCTTAATGTGTAGGATAGGTGGGAGACTAAGAAGTGTGTACGCCAGTATGCATGGAGTCGCCCTTGAAATACCACCCTTTAATGTTTGATGTTCTAACCTATACTTCTGAATCGAGGTAAGGGACACTGTCTGGTGGGTAGTTTGACTGGGGCGGTCTCCTCCCAAAGAGTAACGGAGGAGCACGAAGGTTAGCTAATCCTGGTCGGACATCAGGAGGTTAGTGCAATGGCAAAAGCTAGCTTGACTGCGAGAGTGACGGCTCGAGCAGGTACGAAAGTAGGTCATAGTGATCCGGTGGTTCTGAATGGAAGGGCCATCGCTCAACGGATAAAAGGTACTCCGGGGATAACAGGCTGATACCGCCCAAGAGTTCATATCGACGGCGGTGTTTGGCACCTCGATGTCGGCTCATCACATCCTGGGGCTGAAGTAGGTCCCAAGGGTACGGCTGTTCGCCGTTTAAAGTGGTACGCGAGCTGGGTTTAGAACGTCGTGAGACAGTTCGGTCCCTATCTGCCATGGGCGTAGGAAAATTGAGAGGGTTTGCTTCTAGTACGAGAGGACCGAAGTGAACGCACCGCTGGTGTTCGGGTTGTGATGCCAATTGCATTGCCCGGTAGCTACGTGCGGAATAGATAAGTGCTGAAAGCATCTAAGTACGAAACTAGCCTCGAGATGAGTTTTCCCTGATGAGAATCAGTAAGGTCCGTTTGAGACTAAGACGTAGATAGGTCAGGTGTGTAAGTGTAGTGATACATTGAGCTAACTGATACTAATGAACCGAGAGTCTTAACCTTACAACTCGGAGTTGTTTTGGGTACGCGAAGATAAAGATTGATTATGAGATAATCAAACAGTTTGTTCCGGATTGAGGGATTGTTGTGAATATGAGATAATGCGCAGCAATTGGAAGAAGAGAAGACAGAATATGTCTGGCGGTAATAGCGCGGTGGTCCCACCTGAACCCATGCCGAACTCAGAAGTGAAACGCCGTAGTGCCGATGGTAGTGTGGGTATTACCCATGTGAGAGTAGGGTGCCGCCAGACTTTTAAATACACGAGCCCAGCAGCAATGTTGGGCTTTTTTGCATTCTAAAATTAATAAAAACATATTTATAAACAATCTATTATTCAGATCTATTAATTCGATCTTTTCGCTATATAGAGCACCGAGAATTGCAATCTATTAGTTGTATAGCTTAGTTGTATAGCATTCACATATTTTTGGATTGACGAGCGGAGTGGTAATTCAATATTTGATGAACTATTAATAGCCGACTTTGCGAGAGTGATAAAATAAATAGCGATTACGGTATTTTTATTAGCATATCTTTGTTCAGAAATATAGTTGTAAGAAAGAGCTTATCAGGAATGCTGAGTTGTAACTATCCCCTAAAATAGTACAGCAAAAAAGTAGAAAATTCTCTATGATAAAAGTAAAGGGGATTTAATTATGAAAAAAATGACTGAACATCAAATAGTAGCTATTTTAAAAGAAGCTGAAGCGGGTATTCCTGTCAAAGAGCTCTGTCGTAAATATGGCATGGGTAATTCAACTTTCTATAAATGGCGGGAAAAATATGGCGGAATGGAAACTTCGGATATCAAACGCTTAAAGGAGCTTGAGGCTGAAAACCGTAAGCTTAAGCAGATGTTTGCCGAACTGAGCTTAAAATCCCAGCTTCAGGAAGAAATTATAAAAAAGCTTTAGTGCCCACAAAAGCACGTAAAACGTGGGCACAGCAACTACAACAAAATCATTCTATTACTATTGCTATGAGTTGTGCCATTGTTGGCTTAAGCCGTTGTGCTTACTATTATCAACCTAAGTTACTGGATGATTCGGTGATTGTTTCGGTGTTGAATGCTATCACAGACCGGCATTTACGCTGGGGCTTTCCTAAATGCTTTAATCGTATCAGAAAGCTCGGCTATAAATGGAATCATAAACGAGTATATCGGGTGTATTGTGAATTAAAGCTTAATCTCAGGGTAAAGCGTAAAAAACGCATTCCTCCACGAACCCCAGAAAGGCTATCAGCAGCCAATAAACAAGGTGAATGTTGGTCAATGGATTTTATGAGTGACAGTAGTTGTAATCAACGTCACTTTAGGACATTCAATGTCATCGATGACTTTAATCGTGAGGCGCTAGGCATTGATATTGCTGTAAGCTTACCAGCAGGGAGAGTTACCCGTTACTTAGATAAATTGGCTGAATATCATGGGTATCGATTAAAAATACGAGTCGATAATGGGCCAGAATTTACAGGAAAAACCTTTATAAACTGGGCTAAATCCCATGATATAGCCATTGATTATATCCAGCCCGGTAGTCCTTATCAAAATGGCTATATTGAACGATTTAATCGTACCTATCGTACTGAAGTACTCGATTTATATCTTTTTAACAACTTAGCACAAGCAAGGAGAATAACCGAAGAATGGTTAACGATTTATAATACCGAAAGACCGCATGAGGCATTAAATAACATGACACCGATTGAGTATAAAACACTAAAACAAGCAGCATGATTTTCTACTTGAATCTTGTTCTAGGTTTGGGGTATTTACAGAGTTTTTTGCATTTTGGAATGAAGAATACTATTTTATGTATAAAGTTACATAATTTTTACACAAAACCTTAATCATAACAATCAACGTTATCTTTCTTTTACACAACATCATAGCCTTAAGTATTTCTGGTAGGCCTAATTATTTTAAATATATTATATATTAATGGCATGCAGTTTTTTCTATTGAAAACTAAAATCTGTTTTTTACTAAAACTATATTGGTATTCGAAGAAAATACCTATAACATATTCATTAGTGATGATAAGGAATTTATATGGATTTATTGGAATTACGCAAACAATATAGCAGCGGTAAACGATTTAAATATTTATACTTTTGGGGACATACCCAAAAGCAACCTTCTTCTATCATAACAAAATGGAATGTCTACACTTTTTCATACAACAAAATTAAGGGGTAACTGTTTATTAAATGCCATCGGCGTCAAGTAACCTAATGATGAATGCAGTCGGTTGTTGTTGTACCAATATGCATAAGCAGAAAAACGTTGTCATCAGCGACAATAACATTTGCTTTTACACCTACAGTAAAATTTCGCTGTAATACGTTGGCAATTGCAACTGAATTAACACCTTTAGAACGGTTTTGTTTGTTGATTTTAGAAAGGTATTTTAACCATGTTTTTTCATAATCAGTCGTAGGTTCCTTTTCCCCTTTACAAACTGCAACAAAAGATTTTTCTTCTGGAGTAGCTGGCTTTTTATTTACCGTTTAGCGGTATATTTTGATTTCAATGATAATGTTTTCATGACTTTAGCCACATAACGACGCGATACGATTATACCTTGATTTGACAAGGCTTTTCGTATCCTTCGCGTACCATAAGATTGATCGCTACGATTAAAAATAGATTGAATCTCTTGTGCATACTTTAAAACTTTTTTCTCAAGCCGCGTTTTGCACTGATAATAAAAGTAATGCCTTGATATACCTAAACATCGACACAACCAACTCAATGAATGGCGATGTCGATTTGATTGTATCACTGCGATTTTCGTGCCATTATCAGTGCGGCTTGCTTTAGGATATCGTTTTCCATCAATAATCGTTTATTCTCTTTGCGCAGAGCGAGTAACTCATTATCTTCAGTACTTCGATTATCTTTAGTTTTGAATGAACCCGTTGTGGAGTATTGTGTTATCCATCTATCTAATGCTGATGGCGTTAACTCATACTGTAAAACTAATTCACTGCGGGTTTTACCTTGTTGATAGAGCGTTACCATCTGCTGTTTAAAATCATCTGTATAGGTTCGTCTTTCTCGTCGTTTTATTTTCATGGTATTTTCCTTTTTTTGGGTAGTTTATCTTATCCCTTAAAAAAGTTGTACTAATTAGTGTAGCCTATCCAATATGGATAGATTATTTTGAAATACTTATAACATTATTAAGCCATACGAGGTAAAATTAATTGGGGATTATGTTAATTAATCCCTAGCATCCATTTAAATAAATAGTTATCAGCTTTTCACAATTAATAAATGGGTATAAAAAACTATATTTATTAAATAAATATTGCTTTCTAATTTACATACTAACCTAAAAGTAAGGCATCGTCTGTAACTTTTTCCCCACGCGTTTTTTCAAACATCTCTAAGAGATCGGTAACGGTTAATTTATCTCGCTGTTCTCCGGATACATCAAGTACCACTTGCCCTTGGTGAAGCATCACTGTTCGTGTACCATACTCTAATGCTTGTTTCATTGAATGGGTAACCATCATAGTGGTTAACTTATTTTTTAACACAATTTCATTAGTTAAATCCAAAACGAATTGCGCTGTTTTGGGATCGAGAGCTGCAGTGTGTTCATCGAGCAATAAGATCTTTGATGGTTGTAACGTTGACATTAAAAGGCTTACTGCCTGTCTTTGTCCACCTGATAGTAAGCCCATCATATCTGCTAGCCTATTTTCCAAGCCTAAATTTAGGGTTGCGAGTTTTTCTTTAAATAGAACACGCAGTTTGCGATTTAAAGCGGGTCGTAAAGTAAAATTATTTCCTCGATTGTAAGCAATCGCTAAGTTTTCCTCAATGGTCAGGTTTTCACAGGTTCCTACCATAGGATCTTGGAATACTCGAGCAACCATACCGGCTCTTTTCCATGCTGGCCAACGTGTTACATTTTTATTGTTGATAATCACATGACCCGAATCGGCAATCAGGTCACCACTAATAACATTAAGTAACGAGCTCTTGCCTGCACCGTTACTACCGATTATAGTAACAAACTCACCTTTTTTGATATAGAGATTTAAACCTCGTAATACATGATTTTCAATTGGCGTTCCTCGGTTAAACGTCAATTGTAATTGTCCAACTTTAATCATGCTTACTTCCCTCTTCTTTTTGAGTATTTTTTCAGTTGTTTTGGTAAGACTAAAGCTAAAACCACCAATATTGCGGTAATAAGATTTAGATCTTCTGTACCCACACCGATCTCTTGTAAATATTCATTGCTAAGCGCAAAGGCGATAAATAAACGATATAAGATTGCGCCGAAAATAACAGCCATCATCACCGCCCAGATGCGTTTGGTTGGAAATATACTTTCACCAATAATGATTGACGCCAGACCGATAACGATAGTACCTACACCAATAGTAATGTCGGCTCCACCTTGTGTTTGCACAAATAAAGAACCGCCAAGTGCGATTAAGCCATTTGAGATGGCCATGCCTAAAATAGTGATAGCACCAGTGGGAATTCCTTGGGATTTTGCCATGCGTTGATTAGTACCCGTTGCTCTTAGTGCCAATCCGATTTGCGTATTTAAAAATAGATTTAACAGTAACCAAAATACCACAACAAAAGCTAAAACCATAAGTGGTTGCACTAAGTATTGATTACTATAATCTTCATTAATAAATGGAGAGAAAATCGTTCTGGCATCGAGTAAAGATAGATTCGGCGAACCAGCCATTCTCGGGGTTTCATCCATAAGATAAGGGCCTAAACCTAAAATTCTTAGATTAATTGAATAGAGACCTATCATCACGATAATACTTGACAGTAGTTGTAATATGTTAAGTTTAACATATAGTAGCCCTGTCATTGCACCAGCAATACATCCGGCGAACATACCTAAAAAGGTTGCAATCCATGGGTCAATACCAACATACATACATAAGCCGCATATTGCTCCACCAAGCGGGAAGCTCGCATCAGCAGTGAGATCGGGGAAATCGAGTAACCGAAATGATATAAACACACCTAAGCTAACTAATGCGTAAATAAGTCCTATTCCAACTGAGCCTAATAAAAATTCAAATGACATGAAAAAATCCACTAAAAAGTAACCGCCAAAATTGGCGGTTTAGTTATTAAAAAACGGTTTAATAAATTATTTTTCAATAATTTTTGCCGCTGATTTTAATACCTCTTCAGATAGAGTGATACCTTGACGCTCAGCAGCTTTTTTATTAATTATTAATTGTGTGATATTACCTATTTGTGGTGGAATATCACCTGGTTTTTCACCGTTAAGAATTCGAATAACAATTTTACCAGCTTGATGACCAAGATCATAATAACTCATTCCCAAAGCTGCAATAGCACCTCGTTCAGCTGACTCTGGATTTGATGCAACAAGAGGAATTTTGTTTTCATTGGCAACTTTTGCTAACGCTTCATAAGCTGAAACCACGTTATTATCGGTGGTTGTGTAGATCAAATCAACTTTTCCTTTCAAACTTATTGCAGCGGTTGAGATATCTGATGTGCGTTGAGCTGGAGCAGCAATAATTTTCATGCCACGTTTTTCAAGTGCAATTTGTAATTCTTTAAGGACAATTGTTGAATTTACTTCGCTCGGACTATAAACGTAACCAATATTTTTGGCATCAGGTTTAATTTTTAACATCATATCGATTTGTGGTTCTAATGATAAGGCATCTGACACACCGGTTACATTGGTTTTAGACGCATCCCAACTTGGTGTCAATTTAGCCGCAACCGGATCGGTAACTGCGGTAAACACGATAGGAATTGATTTGGTTGTCGCCACTAAAGCTTGGGTACTTGGTGTGGCAATTCCAACGATAACATCAGGTTTATTGGCAACAAATTGCTTAGCGATTTGTGCTGCATTAGCACTACTACCTTGGGCACTAGCAAATTGCAATTTTAAGTTTTGACCTGAAATATAGCCATTGTCTTTTAATTCATCTTCAACACCTTTGCGAACATTGTCGAGTGCAGGATGCTCTACAATAGAGGTGATTGCGACATATTTTTGCTCAGATTTATCATCTGCTGATGAATAAAATGTTACTGCTGACAAACTAAGTAACATGAAAAGTTTGATGATTGAATTTCGCATTTGGTACTCCTGTAATATTTATTTTACAACCAATCTAAATTTTTATTCACTATAAAGCAAAAACAGATAATTTTCTATATTTAAAAGAAAGTATAAGTGTAAATATTATATTACATTTTATTGAAAACTCTTGTTAATAACGCCGTTTTACCAATGATAAATTAAAAATATTTTTGCTTGCGAAAAATAAGGGCTTGCACATCCTTTACCCATTAAAAAGCGTAAAGGATTGCATTTATTTGAAGATAGGATTTTATGGTTGACCAACAACTTTATAGGCAGACTTAATCACCTCTGGTGATAAAACAATTCCTTGCTTTTTAGCTGCATCGGTATTGACGACGAGACGCAATGCTTGTCCAATTTCTGGTTTAATATTACCTGGCTCTTCACCATTTAAAACTCGCACTACTAGCTTGCCAGATTGACGACCAACATCATAATAGCTCATGCCATAAGCCGCAACAGCTCCACGTTCAATAGCATCAGGAAACGACGCTAAAAGTGGAATTTTATTTTCATTGGCAAATTTAACTAATGATTCATATGCCGAAACGACATTGTTGTCTGTGGTGGTGTAAATAAGATCAACTTTTCCTTTCAAGGTATTGGCTGCGGTTGAGATATCCGCCGTACGTTGGGCTGGTACCGCCACCAATGAAATATTTTGCAGGTTAAGTTCATTTTGTAGATTTTTTAACACGATGGTAGAGTTAATTTCACTGGGACTATAGATATAACCGACAGATTTTACATTAGGCACAACTTTCTTCATAAATTCAATTTGCGGGCCTATTTCTTGATAATCGGAAACGCCAGTCACATTAGTATGCGAGGGCTGCCAATTTTTGATTAATTTTGCGGCTACTGGATCAGTGATTCCTGCAAATACCACCGGGATTTGCTTTGTAGCGGCAACTGTTGCTTGAGCACTTGGGGTGGCAATCGCAACGATGACATCTGGTTTGGCGGCAACAAACTGCCTGGCGATTTGTGCGGCGGTTGCGCTACTACCTTGAGCACTTCGATATTGGACATTTAAATCTTCGTTTAATTTAAAGCCACTGGCGGTTAATTCATCTTTTACCCCATCACGGATTTGGTCTAATGAAGGATGTTCAACAATTGCGGTTATCGCAACATTTTTTATCGAATCAGCCAAACAGAGAAATGGTGCCATTACTAACATCATTATTAAAATTAGAGAGCGTTTCATTATAAAGAACTCATAAACTAGTACAGTGATATCATTCTAGTCTTAATATCTGAAAATGTTAAGTAATATTTTTTTAATTCCATTATTTTGTTACTGGGCAAAGATAAAGGGGTTTACGCCACTTTTAGCATATCCTTCTTCTTCGGTTTTGATATCTAATATTAATGAGGCGATATCATCAGCGATGACTTCGATGTGAGGATCTTTATCTTGATCTAAAATTTTCAAATAACTATGGCAAGCATCACAACATTCGTTTTTAATTGCAGCTAACTCTTTATCTAAAGAGAAATATTGGATATCTTGCATATTATCACAACAAGTACACTTTATTCGTGGCACATACCATTCACTTTCACATAAGCTACAATGGAGATATCTTAATCCGTTGTTACCGCCTAGCTGAATAACACTGGCAACAGGTAAACTATTACATACTGGACATAACCAGCTTTGGTCACTGTTATCGGCGATGGCTTTTCCTTTAATTTGCTTAGCCAGTTGGCAATAGTAAACCGATAAGGCTGACCAAATAAATAGCGATTCATTACCGTCAACCAATGTAAATTTACCATTAAGCAAGTTAAGTGCCTTATCTTGTAGCTGATTAGCATCGTTTAATTTTAATTGCTTAATGACCGATTGAATTTGTTGGGTGGTGTTTGCAAATGCATCTAATAACGCTGATAAATACTCTTGCCAGAGCGTATTTAAAGGTAAATTTGGCAAACTTAATGGTGGAAAATCACGATTAACAGATGGAGTAACATCAATCGATTTTTTGCTTAGCTTAGCTTGTTGCTCAGCTATATTCGCGCAAAAATTTAAATAATCACTTATCGCGCTGTTTTGCGCTAAGGTTTTTAAACGTTCAGCGCGACGAATATAAAGGGTTTGAGGTGAAGGATAAAAGATTAAAGGTATCTGTCTAATCACCGAGGTTTGTTGTTGTTCTAGTTCTTCTTGTGGGATGATTTTAATGCTCATTATTGATAACCAGTTCTGTTATTTTATCCATTATTAATAAATAAGAGGATTCCGCTGATTTAGGATCAGCGGATAGATCTATTTTTTATAAAGCCGTTTTTTGTTCAGTTGGCGACGCTTGCTCAACGGTGATCTCTCTATTTTCCTTGAGTTCTTGCTGATAGACTTTTGCCATTTCTTCTTCATACCAAGAGGAGTGGTTTTTAAACGCCCATGCGCGTGATACATAACCCGTTATCATGCCTTTTATTGAGCCTTTAACCCAAATTGCCATATAAGCATGGCCAATAGCCAGTAAAATAAGGCAAATAGCTGCAAATGAATGGAAAAATATCGCAATACGGACTATTTGGATTGGAAAGTAATCAGACACATAGCGGCGCCACATTATCAAGCCTGTAACAAATAGTACAAAGATTAAACTCATAATGCACCAGAATAAAAATTTCTGACCAACATTATATTTACCAATTGGAATGCCTTCTTCTTTTCCCATAATGACGTTTTTAAAGTTTTTAATCCATAAAAGGTCATTTTTATTTGGAATATTGTGATGGGCGAGTTTGATAAACATAAACATGAGTAAAAAGAAGACCACACAACCAATGATAGGATGTAGGGCTCTTAGCAATTGTGGAGTGCCAAGGAATAATCCAAATAGTTTAATGGATGGAAAAAACAGCGCTAAACCAGATAGTGCAGTTAAAATAAACAGGCAGACCATACACCAGTGACAGAAGCGTACAATAAGTGATGTTCTTAATATCATTCCTTTCTTATTCATGACGAGCCTCCGATTGTGATGAATTAGGGCTATTTTTTCGGCCAAAAATCGGTAGTCCTAAACGTGTTCTTGCTTGTTTATCCGCTTCTTTCTCGTGTTCAATATCCTCTTCGTCGACTTCAACTGCACCTACTCCCATATAGTGGAACAGTAATCCACCAAAAGTGGCAACAAAAGTAGCCGCCGACAATGGTTTCCAAGCGCCTTTCCAGAACTTAACGATTTCACTAATTTGAGGATCTTTGGGTAAGCCATGGTAAAGTTCTGGTTGATCGGCATGATGTAATACATACATAACATGAGTACCACCAACACCTTCGGGGTTATAAAGACCTGCATGCTCAAATCCACGTTTTTTCAGATCAACGATTCGATGCTCCGCATGGCGAATCATATCTTGTTTGGTGCCAAAATGAATTGCACCAGTTGGGCAGGTTTTTACACAAGCAGGTTCTTGGCCAACTGCGACACGATCAACACATAATGTGCATTTATACGAATGATTATCTTCTTTGCTGACACGCGGAATATTAAATGGACAACCAGCAACACAATAACCGCACCCTATGCAGTGTTCCGATTGAAAATCAACAATACCATTTGCATATTGGATGATTGCACCTTCTGATGGACACGCTTTTAAACAACCGGGATCGGCGCAGTGCATACAACCGTCTTTACGTATAAGCCATTCAAATTTGCCATTGATCTCCACTTCTGAATAGCGCATAACGGTCCACGCTTTTGGTTGTAAGTCGGCTGGATTATCATAAACGCCGACAGTATTGCCTACTTCTGCTCGTAGGTCATTCCATTCGCTACAAGCGACTTGGCAAGCTTTACAACCGATACAGGTAGTTACATCAATTAACTTGGCAACTTCCTGCTGATAATCTCGTACACGAGGTGCAGGGGTTAAAGCGTTAGTTGCTGAGCGGCGAATAATATCTTGAGTTTGTAATGACATAATTTATCTCCCTCCTTATGCCGCTGTGGTAACTTTTTCGATGTTAACTAAAAACGACTTATATTCTGGTGTTTGTGAATTAGCATCACCTAAATGTGGTGTTAATTCATTAACCAAAAAGCCTTTTTTAGTTTGCCCCGTGAATCCCCAAACAATTGGAATTCCGATGGTTTCGATCTCTTTACCATCAACTGTCAAAGTTGGTAAACGTTTTGTCACAACTGCTTTGGCTTTGATGTAACCTCGATATGAGGTAACTTTAACCGTATCGCCTAGTTTTATGCCTTTTTTATTAGCAAGATTTTCACTCAGTTCAATAAATTGTTCCGGTTGTGTGATGGATGCTAATCTTGCATGTTGCGTCCAGAAGTGGAAGTGTTCAGTAATACTGTATGTGGTGCCAACATAAGGAAACTCATCTGCTTTACCTAAGCGAGCTAAATCCTCTTTAAATGCTCGAGCAACTGGGCTATTAACTTGTTTAGGATGCATAGGATTATTGGAAATTGGTGTTTCAAATGGCTCATAATGTTCAGGGAATGGACCATCAACCAAACGATTTAAACAAAATAATCCACCTAAACCGTCATTATTCATGATAAATGCACCGGCACCAGAGCTTGGTGATAATGTACCGGTAAAGTCAGCGACATCATTACCATCCCAATTTGTACCATTCCATTTGATTAATACTCGATTTGGATCCCATGGTTTACCATTTTCGTCGGCCGAGGCTCGGTTATACAACACTCGTCGATTCATTGGCCATGCCCATGCCCAGCCAGCATGGATACCTTTACCGGATGGATCACTAGGATCGCGGCGTGCCATTAGATTACCTTGCTCAGTCCAAGAGCCACAGAATATCCAGATCCCTGATGAGGTAGAGCCGTCAGCTTTTAATTGTGAAAAACCGCTTAATAGTTGACCTTTTTTCAGGATGACATTGCCACTGTTATCCGTTAAGTCAGCTAATGCTCGACCATTACACTCTTTAGCGAGTTCTTCAGCCGATGGGCCTTCTGGATCTAGGTAATCCCAGCTTAAATTGTTAATTGGTTCGTGGTAAGCACCACCTTCTTCTTTATAAAGCTCTTTAATTCT
This sequence comes from Gilliamella sp. LMG 34359, assembly GCF_984569085.1. Lineage (NCBI taxonomy): Bacteria > Pseudomonadati > Pseudomonadota > Gammaproteobacteria > Orbales > Orbaceae > Gilliamella > Gilliamella sp. LMG 34359. The sequence continues at coordinate 700,142 of NZ_OZ474906.1, forward strand.
TAGGTAAATGCGGGCAATAATCTCTGGATCATAAAGTGATTCATAAGGTGGTCTGGCTGCTGCCCAGTGCCATTGTAATAAACGTGATGAGTTAACAATTGTGCCGTTTTCTTCTGCAAAGCAGTTAGCAGGAAGCCTAAATACCTCGGTTTGAATTTTGCTTGGATCAACATCATTGGATTCGCCATGGTTTTTCCAAAACTCAGCGGTTTCGGTTGGCATTGGATCAATGCTAACTAAAAATTTAAGCTTAGATAATCCATCACGAATACTATTTTTATCAGGAAGAGCGGCTAATGGGTTGAAACCTTGGCAAATAAAACCGTTAGCTTGACCATCACGCATCATTTTGCTGAATCTTAAAACATCATAGGTTTTATCCCATTTTGGTAACCAATCAAATCCCCAATTGTTATCTTGAGTGGCATTCTCACCATACATTGCTTTCATAAAGCTAACAAAGAATTTCGGGTAATTCCCCCAAAAATTGACCTCATTTGGACCAAGTGGTTTAGGGGTTTTTTCTGTCAGATATTGCTCAAGTGAAGTTTGCGATTCTTTTGGTAAGTCAAGATAAGCAGGCAAACGATTAGACAGTAAACCAACATCGGTTAAACCTTGAATATTTGAGTGACCACGCAGCGCATTTATACCGCCACCCATGACACCAATATTACCAAGAATCAATTGAATCATTGCCGCGGTACGAATAATTTGCGAACCATAAGTATGTTGTGTCCAACCTAAGGCATATAAGAAAGTTGCTGCACGATCGTTGGTTTTGGTACTGGCGAGTGAACGGCAAACATGTAAAAAACCATCTATTGGACTACCGGTAACTTTATTTACCATTTCCGGTGTATAGCGACTTACATGTTGTTTTAATAAATTCCATACACAACGTGGATGACTTAGGGTTTTATCTCTTAATGCATAACCATTTTCATCTTTTTGATATGCCCAACTGGTTTGATCGTATTGGCGGTTAGCAGCATCATAACCACTAAATAAACCACTATTTGTATCAAAGTTAAAATCATCTCGGACAATTAAACTAGCATTAGAGTGGGTAACCAGATATTCAAAGTTTACTTCGTTATGTGAGATAAGATAATTAATAATACCAAGTAAAAAAGCAATGTCAGAACCAGCACGAATTGGTACATAATGATCAGCGACGGAGGCAGTTCGATGAAAACGTGGATCAATCGCAATCAGTTCCGCGCCGTTAGTAATTTTGGCTTCAATAGCCCATTTAAATCCAACAGGGTGGGCTTCTGCTGCATTCCCGCCCATAACGATAACCACATTAGCATTTTTGATATCATTCCAATTATTGGTCATCGCGCCTCGACCAAATGTCGCAGCTAAGCTAGAAACAGAAGGACCATGACAAACCCTAGCTTGGGTTTCGAGGCTTAACATCCCTAATGAACGAGCAACTTTAAAGGCTAACCAACCCGTTTCATTACTCGCTGCTGAGGTAACCAACCAGCCGGTTGTTGTCCAGCGATTAACGGTTGTACCTTGTTCATTTTTCTCTTGGAAATTTTTATCGCGGTCAGCTTTCATTAACCGTGCAATACGATCAATTGCTTCATCCCAACTAATCCGTTGCCATTTGTCAGAACCAGGAGCACGATATTCAGGATATTTAACCCGTTGTTCACTTTTAATATAGTCGAGCACACCGGCGCCTTTTGGACAAAGTGAGCCACGACTAACGGGATGATCCGGGTCGCCTTCAATATGAAAAATAGACGATTCGGCATTTTTAGCACCATCTCCTCGGCTATAAAGGAGCATTCCACATCCAACGGAACAATAGGTACAATTATTTCGCGTTTCTTTTGATTTTAATAATTTATATTGGCGAGTTTCTGCAAGCGCTATACTCGGCGCCAGTCCGAGGGTAGCAACTGTTGTTCCTGCCATGCCACCAGCGCAGATCTTAAAGAACTGTCTTCGGTTAAATAGCATATGAACTCCTTAAAAAGCTGACATTACATTTTATAATTTAGTTTTTTGGGGGGATATCATTAACATCCTTATTAATTGTAATGATAATATTTAATTGGATGGAAATAAAGGGATAAATATTGAAAAGGTTGACATATGTCAAAAAAATAGTTGCACTATTTATTTAATTACTTAATTATGGGTATTGAAAGAATAAAATTATTTAAAAAATAGTGATAGAGATAGAAAAGTTGATGTTTTATTTAATGATTGTGTTTATAAGGCTTACCCAAAATAATCAGGTAAGCCCTAGATAATCTAATTATGATGGATTAATTTCGTCAATTGTCTGCATTACTCGGTTGGTGATTAATGGTTTAAGTATTTTATTCATAGTGTCAATTTTCGCTAAATTGGCATCGTCTTTATCATCTAAATAACCTTGTTCACGAAGTGAAGCAACTAAGGTTGAAAAAACACCTTTATCAAAAAATTCAGGGGCATTTATACCATGTAATATTGATAACCGTTCTGCAATTAAACGCCCTTCTTTTTCTAATGTTGCACGACTAATGGTTGGATCTTTTTGTAACAATGAAAATGCGATGACATAGCGTTGCAATGTATCCCGGGATGATGATGCTAACAACTGTAATCCTGACATTTTCAAGTAATTCAACGTTAATTTATCCGGCGCATAACTGATTAGATTTAATTCAGCGTAAGTCTCAATAATTTTATTCACATATTCAGTTAATTGCTCTTCATTATGATATAAAAATAGTTCGGCTTTTATTAAAGTAAAGAGTAATTTAACTTGTCTAAGTACTTCGTCAGCTGAAATGCGATTATGCTTAAGTAAAATTCTAGCCACAATTGCCGGTATAATCAGTAAATGCTGAATATTATTACGATAATAGGTCATCAATACCGCTTGTTCGGTAGTTAATCCCACCATTTCACCCACTTCATCGGTGGTAATAACAAATTTACCCATCTCTTTGGCGTGCTCAAACATCTGTTCAGCAGTTTGATCGGGAATGGTAATCAAATCAGAATAGGGAATATTTTTTAATAGTTTTAAAAGATAATTAATATGTTCTAATAGTTTTACTTTGGTTAAGGTACACTGATCGGCGGCTAATAATATTGAACAACATAAATTCATGGCATTAATTGCTGCTGAAGAGTTGATATGCTCCATTATTTGTTTGGCAAGTAGGTTAGTTGTTGGCGTTAACCAGCTAGGACGCTGCATTCCGCTTGGATCAATCGCATCTCGCCACTCAGGTATTTGCTGATTTAGAAATTGATTTAAAGGTATTGGGTTACCAAAGTTAACATAGCCAAAACCTAATTTTTTTAATTTTAAGAAAGCTTTAATGGTACTCCATAAACTCTCTTTTTCTTTTTTAGCACCGCGAAGCTCATTAGCATAAGTGGCAACTTCTAAAACATGTTCGTAACCAATATAGACAGGAACAATTGTGATTGGGCGATTGTCACCTCGTAATAAAGTTTGGACTGTCATCATCAGCATTCCAGTTTTAGGATCGAGTAGTCTTCCGGTACGTGAACGTCCACCTTCAATGAAATATTCGACGGCATAACCGCGAATAAATAATTCTGCTAGATACTCTCTAAAGACCGCAGTATAAAGTTTGTTACCCTTAAATGAACGACGGATAAAAAATGCCCCTAAGCGTCTAAAGATAGGACCGGCAGGCCAGAAATTTAAATTGATACCGGCTGCAATATGTGGTGGCACCAATCCTTGTCGATAAAGTACATAAGATAACAATAAATAATCCATATGACTGCGATGACATGGCGCGTAAACTATTTCGTGACCATTTTCTGCTAGCTCTCGGACTGGGTCAGCATTGGTGACTTTTAAACCTTGGTAAAGCCTATTCCAAGCCCAGGTGAGAACAAAATCAGTCACTCTCAACATACGGTAAGAAAAATTAGCAGCAATTTCATTCAACAGGGATAAAGCACTCTTTTTGGCTTTATCTATCCCAATGTTTTTACTTTTAGCTTCTTCTTTTATTGCTTCAGCAAGCGCTGGATTCGTTAATAATTTATTGAGCATTTGTTGTCGAACCGGCAATGTTGGCCCAACAGAAGCAGTTCGTTGTTTGGCAAAATGAATGCGTGCTACCCGCGAAAGTTTATGCGCTAGAACAGAAATATCTTGTTTATCATTAACTTTAATATTTTTAAAAGATACTGTTCGCGAAAACCGAGTATAACAGTCACGACCAGAAATTAAGATTTTATACAGTTTATAGGTAGCACCTAATACTTGTAGTGAAGGCATTTTTTTGCCTTCCTTATCCGGTTTCCGCCCAAACATCACAGATACTGGCAACATTTGGATATCCAGTTCATCATTTTGTTGGTGAGCTGAAATATATTCTCTTAAAATTTCAATTGTTTTACTTTTTTGCTTATTTGAAGCAAAAATACCCGGTCCTTTATCGATATAAATATAAGCCGGTACAGTTTTACCATTGATCTCAATGCCTAATAACGGATCGGGTAAATCATATTTAAGGCAAAGTGATCTCACTACCATTAAGTCAATTTGAGAGTTATAAGGTAGCACATACAAAATTGGCCGATGGATATCGAGCTCCAATTCAGTAATAGGATCAGTTGGAATGGGTTTACTTTTAACAAAAAGCTTAACAGGGATCTGAATTAGTGAAAAATAGATTTTTGTCCACCAAGAAAACATAAAAATAAACCTCATACTTTGTTGCTAATTGTATACTTAAATCATGTTAAGTTATTCATTTACCAATTTAATAATGAATGTTTAAGCTGTAAATTGCTATCTTATTTTAAAATAAGAAACGTTAATTCAAGTATATATACATTATTGTATAGCTGTTAGCAAATTTGCATAATATTGTAGTTATTACCACAATATTATGATAATGGCTGCTTATTATAAAGGTTTATTTATACCAATACCACATTGAACATTAAATGAACTTGAATGCTAATTAAAGTGGTTAATAAGCGTTATGTTTTTTTAACGTCCTAAATTAATTATGTTTAATTAGCTACACAAACATTAAACTGCTAATAAGTTCTCTTTTGTTTTGCCTAAAAAAATAATTTATCCGCAGTAAGCGTATACTAACAATTGCACTTTAAATAGCTATCGCCTAGAATAACCACCTTTCTCTCGCTACAAAGAATCTATCTATGAATACTATTTTTGAGCTATTTTCCTCGGTAAATGCTGTTGTTGTTGCGGTCATTTTAATGTTGGTACTTTCGCTTTGCCGTGTTCATGTGGTTATTAGCTTGATTATTGGGGCATTTGTCGGCGGTTTGTGTAGTCATTTAACACTAAAAGAAACGATTGATGCTTTTAATACCGGGATAAGTAATGGGGCTAATATTGCTCTATCTTACGCTATGCTTGGTGCCTTTGCGGTGGCAATTTCAAAATCAGGATTACCAGAGTTATTAGCTGATAAAGCTATCAAACAATTAACGACCAATGATGCGAAAACACGGATTAAATGGTTGTTAATTATTATTATTGGCTTAGTTAGTATTTCCTCACAAAACATTATCCCAATTCATATCGCCTTTATTCCGTTGTTAATTCCACCACTATTATATGTGATGTCGAAATTACAATTAGATAGACGCATGATTGCTTGTATTATGACATTTGGTTTAATTACCCCATATATGTTCTTGCCGGTTGGATTTGGTAATATCTTCTTAAATCAAATCTTGTTAAAAAACATTATTTCATCGGGGATGGATGTTAGCCATGTTAATGTTATGCATGCAATGGCTATTCCAGCTTTTGGGATGTTTGTTGGTCTACTTTGGGCTATTTTTATCAGTTATCGTAAACCAAGAGAGTATAAACTTATTCATGAAAAGAGCCATGCTGAAGCATTTAGTAATGTAAGTACGCGTTCACTTATTGTCTCACTATTAGCCATCGTTCTTTCTTTTACCGTGCAACTTTATACTGGATCGATGATTTTAGGTGCTTTAATCGGCTTTATTTGTTTTATCGTATCAGGGTCAATTAAATGGGGCGAAGCAGACGGAATCTTTACTGATGGTATCAAAATGATGGCGATGATTGGCTTTGTGATGATATCTGCGCAAGGATTTGCCGAAGTATTAAAACAGACTCATGAAATAGAACCATTAGTTGTCAATAGTGCTGCGTTATTTGCCGGTAATAAAGTGGTGGCATCTTTTATGATGATGTTAGTTGGCTTGGTGATTACCCTAGGTATTGGTTCATCTTTCTCAACAGTACCTATTATTGCGGCTATTTATGTTCCACTATGTGTTCAGCTAGGGTTTTCACCAATAGCCACAGTCTGTTTAATTGGTGCCTCAGGAGCGATTGGTGACGCAGGTTCACCGCCTTCAGATACTATTTTAGCCACTTCAGCTGGTTTAAATAGTGATGGTCAGCATGATCATATAAGAGATAGTGTTATTCCAACCTTTACCCATTTTAATATTCCATTATTTATTGCTGGTTGGGTGGGATCATTGATTCTTTAATCAATATAAAGAATTAAGGCTATTATTAGTTATGAATAAAAAGTCATACCAAAACATTCGTGCGCTTTGTGCAAAAGCTATTTTTGCGGTGCTTGAAGACGGGCAATCACTCAGTACCGCGTTAGCATCTTTAAATCACCAAGTTGCCGATAAAGATAAAGCACTAATTCAAGAGATCAGCTTTGGTGTGATGCGCGTATTGCCAGAGCTTAATTTCTATATTCATCATTTAATGAAAAAAGTGCTGACGGGTAAAAATAGAGTTTTACATTATCTATTATTGGTCGGACTTTACCAGATTCTTTATACCCGAATTCCTGAGCATGCCGCAGTGGCTGAAACAGTTGGTGCGGTTAATGATTTAAAAAAATCACAGTTGAAAGGGGTAATTAATGGCGTTTTGCGTGAATTTTTACGTCAACAGACCTCATTAAAACAAAATTTCACGCAAGATAACCAACAAGAAACCAGTCGAACGTTACATCCTAGTTGGTTGCTAAATCGGCTAAAATCTGCCTATCCAGAGCAGTGGCAAGCAATTGTTGCGGCGAATAATCAAAAGCCACCGATGTGGCTGCGAGTTAATCTTAATCACTATTCGGTAAGTGAATACCAACAACTACTTCAAGCGCAGCAAATTGCTTCCGAGAGTTGTGCTGATATTCCCGGTGCGCTTCGCTTAACTACAGCGGTGAATGTGAATAAATTACCGTTTTTTGAGGAAGGCGCGGTAACCGTACAAGATTTATCGGCACAATATGCGGCTTATCTATTAGCCCCTAAAAATGGTGAGCAGATTTTAGATATGTGTGCTGCACCTGGCGGTAAAACCACCCATATTTTAGAACTTGCACCAACAGCTAATGTATTAGCTGTAGATGTTGATGCCAACCGTGTTAAACGAATTGATGAAAATTTAACTCGGCTCAAACTGCATGCACAAGTCAAAGTTGGTGATGGTTTAACCCCTGAAAAGTGGTGTGATGGGCATCAGTTTGATCGTATCTTGCTTGATGCACCTTGTTCGGCGACCGGCGTTATTCGTCGTCATCCTGATATAAAATGGTTACGGCGTGATAGCGATATTACTCAACTTACTGAGTTGCAATATGCTATTTTAACTCATATATGGCCTTATTTAAAAACAGGTGGCACTTTAGTTTATGCCACTTGCTCCGTATTACCAGAAGAAAATAAATTACAGATTTGCCGTTTTTTAAAAGAAAATCCTAATGCCAAACAGCAGGGGGAACTAAGACAGTTTTTACCGACTGAATTGGGCGGTGATGGTTTCTTTTATGCGGTATTAAACAAAGTGTAGTTATTATGCGTGATGATTTATGCTTTAGGCATAGATCATCACAATTAAACTATTAACGATATTTTTCAATCAGCGCTACTAATTTTTCACTATGTTGTTTTGCTTTAGCTTGTATATCATTTTGCTCAGTGGTTACAGGTGATACCCCATATAAAACAATCGGTGTTAGGTATTGCATTTGGCTATAAAGTGTTGATAGTTTTACTGGTTCATGCAGATGATTGATAACATCAACGTCATAATCACTATAATTTTGTTCAACTTGGCCGATAGTTAAACTGGTAAGCAATTTTTTATCTTTCAATTTATCGCCTTTTGAACCATAGGCAAATTGATAGGTAAACACTTCATCAAACCATAATTTCAGTATCGCTGGTATGTTAAACCAATACATTGGGTATTGTAAAATGATTAGCTCATGTCTTAGTAATGCGGCTTGTTCTTCCGCTACATTGATTTGGTAGTTTGGATAAAGCTGATGAATATTACGAACTTCAAGATCTTTAACTTTATTTTGTAAAGTTTCAACAATAGTTTTATTGGCTGTTGATTGTTCAAAATGGGGATGAGCTAAAATAATTAATGGCATAACATTTCCTTTGTTTTTATACTATAAAAAATTGAGTTACTCTATTTAGTTTAGTGATCAATACTTTTTAAGCAATATCTATCAAACTTGATAGTATAGTTAGGAATATGTATGCAAAGTGCTGAAGAACGGCCGCTAAAACGCTATAACAATAAAATTTATTATTGTCCAATAAGTTTAGCAATGGATTTAATCGGTGGAAAATGGAAAGGGGTTATTCTCTATTATCTGCTATCCGGTGAAAAACGATTTAGTGAGTTAAAGATCTTGATTCCCGAAATCACTGATATGACGCTAAGTATCCAACTAAAAAAACTGGAAGAAGATGGGCTTATTATTCGTAGCGTCTATGGCAAAAAACCACCACTTAAAGTGTTATATAAATTAACGCCACTGGGTGAAAAAATTGGCCCAGCACTTGAACAACTATGTTTGTGGGGGTTAGCGGTTTAACGTTTGTTTGCGCTTTCTAATTCGGACTTATTAACAAATAATCAATTAAATATTTAGTCAAAAAAAGTTGAGGGAATGAAGTGACCCCATAAAGTTGGGCACTTTTATTAAGCGGCTTGTAAGGCCTGATTTCGATATTCAACCGGAGTCAGGTTTTTTAAATTGCAAAATTGATTAAATAACCTCTTACAATCCTTACTTGGACAATCTTTGGCAGATATGGTAAATTCCGAATCTGATTTGCACTTTTAAGACTTTCGAAATATGGCTTACACATTAACCTATAGTGATCTCCCAGAAAATATACAACATTGGCAAGGTTTACCTTTGTCTTTAAATGGTTGTGAAGTAGTTCCATTAGATTACAATGCCGGAAAAACTGGTTGGATTATTTATGGAAAAAAGTTAAACAAAACATTACTGTCGAAATTTCAAAGACAACTTGCAATGCCGATGGTAGTGGTTTCATCGTGGAAAATTAAAACCTATCAAATTGTGCGTATTGCTGGCGTAATGCCGAAAAAAGCCAAATCGATTTCGTTAACCTTAGGAATTGATGTTGCGCCAATTGATAATTTACCTTCCTTACATTCTCCTGGCTTATTGGTTATGGATATGGATTCAACCGCTATTGGTATTGAATGTATCGATGAGTTGGCAAAACTTCAGGGCGTCGGTGAACAAGTTGCCGCGGTCACCGAGCTTGCTATGCGCGGTGAACTCGATTTTGCCACTAGCTTACGCAAACGCGTGGCAACTTTAAAAGGTGCAGAGCAAACTATTTTAGAACAGGTAAAAGAGGGCCTACCATTAACCCCAGGATTAACTTATTTAGTTAAAGAGCTACATAAAAAAAATTGGCATGTTGCCATTGTTTCCGGTGGATTCACCTATTTTGCCGACCATTTAAAACAGAAGTTAAAACTAATAGATGCTCATGCTAATGAGTTAGAAATTAAAAATGGTAAGCTAACTGGTAAAGTGATCGGCCAAATTGTTGATGCTAAATATAAAGCTCGAACCTTGCAACAATTAGCTACCTCTTTAGATATTCCTATTGAGCAGACGGTTGCGATAGGTGATGGCGCCAATGATTTAATGATGATTAGAATTGCTGGACTTGGTGTTGCTTATCACGGCAAACCTAAAGTCGTTGAAAAAGCAAGAATTAGTATCAATTATGCCGATTTAACTGGTTTATGGTGCATCTTATCAACCAGTTTACTAAGTGAAGGTTAGGAGAAAAATTTGGCCAAAACCGTAAAGCGCGCTTATGTATGTAATGATTGTGGCGCGGACTATCCTCGTTGGCAAGGTCAATGTAGTGCTTGTCATGCTTGGAATACGATTACTGAAGTAAGGTTAGCGAGTACTTCGTCACGTAATGATCGATTAACCGGTTATGCAGGTGGCGCCGGGCAAACTAGAATCCAAAAACTGTCTGAAATTAGTCTTGAGGCCTTGCCAAGATTTTCAACCGGTTTTTCTGAATTTGACCGAGTACTAGGTGGTGGTGTGGTGCCGGGTAGTGCTATCTTAATTGGTGGTAATCCCGGTGCTGGTAAAAGTACTTTGCTATTGCAAACCATGAGTAAACTTTCGGCACAAATGAATACGCTTTACGTTACTGGTGAGGAATCACTACAACAAGTGGCGATGCGTGCCCACCGTTTGGGTTTACCAACTGATAATATTAATATGTTGTCTGAGACAAGTATTGAGCAGATCTGTTTACTGGCCGAACAGTCTCAACCCAAATTAATGGTTATCGACTCAATTCAAGTGATGCATCTTGCTGATATTCAATCTTCACCGGGTAGTGTGGCACAAGTTCGTGAAACAGCAGCTTATTTAACCCGGTTTGCCAAAACCAAAGGAATTGCCATTATCATGGTTGGCCATGTGACTAAAGATGGATCACTGGCTGGGCCTAAAGTCCTTGAACACTGTATTGACTGTTCGATTTTACTCGATGGCGATGCTGATTCTCGATTCCGTACTTTACGCAGCCATAAAAATCGCTTCGGAGCGGTAAATGAACTAGGTGTGTTTGCCATGACAGAACAAGGATTGAAAGAGGTTAGTAATCCATCTGCAATCTTTTTAAGTCGTGGTGAAGAGATCTTATCAGGGAGTTCGGTAATGGTATTATGGGAAGGAACTCGCCCATTACTGGTTGAAATCCAAGCATTAGTCGATCATTCGGTTTATGGCAATCCAAGACGAGTAACCGTCGGACTTGATCAAAATCGGTTAGCGCTTTTACTCGCCGTTCTACATCGTCATGGGGGGTTACAAATGGCCGACCAAGATATTTTTGTTAATGTTGTCGGTGGGGTAAAAGTAACCGAAACCAGTGCCGATTTAGCATTAATTGCCGCATTGGTATCGAGTTTTCGCAATCGGCCTTTGCCACAGGATGTGGTAATTTTTGGTGAAATAGGACTAGGTGGTGAAATTCGACCTGTACCAAGTGGCCAAGAACGTATTTCAGAGGCGGCTAAACATGGCTTTAAAAAAGCAATTGTACCTATTGCCAATATGCCAAAGAAAAAACCAGAAAATATGCAGATTTTTGCCGTTAAGAAAGTAGCAGAAGCGTTAGATATTTTAAGTAATTTTTAATTTGCGCTATAACTGCTAAATATGCCGCCGATTTCGATATCGGCGGAGAGTAATTGCTTTATATTAAGATTAATTAATAACAAATTTCATAACAAGGTTGATAAGCACTGCCTCCAGGTAGCTTCATACGGTCTTGTTTCACATAGCTAAGCAGTAAATTATCTAACTGCCTCATGATTTCTGGATCACCTTGCAATTTATAACGGCCATGCTCAGCAATTTGTTTCATCCCGAACTCTTTAACATTACCGGCCACAATACCAGAAAAAGCTCGACGTAAATCAGCTGCTAATAATTCAACAGGTTGATCTTTATGTAGATTGAGGGATGCCATGTTTTCATGGGTTGGTTCAAATGGGTGCTGTAGTGCTTCATCTATTTTCAGTAACCAGTTAAATCCGTAAGCATCGCCAGTCGCTAACCGTGATGATTTCACCTGTTTTACGCCATGTTTCATGATGCGAGCGACTTGTTCCGGCGAATCAATGATAATTTCATACAGCTTAGTCGCTTCTTCACCTAAGGTGTTACGGATAAATTGGTCAATCGCCGCAAAATAATCTTCACACTCTTTGGGACCAGTCAAAATAATTGGTAAAGTCTGATTTTTATTGGCAGGATTGAGCATAATCCCCAATATATAAAGTAATTCTTCCGCGGTACCTGGGCCACCTGGAAAGATAACAATACCATGCGCCATACGCACAAACGCTTCAAGTCGTTTTTCAATGTCAGGCATAATGATCAGCTCATTAACTAATGCGTTTGGTGGTTCGGCGGCAATAATGGATGGTTCGGTCATACCAATAAAACGACTATCTTTGATACGTTGTTGTGCATGACCAACAGCAGCACCTTTCATCGGGGCTTCCATAATTCCCGGACCACAGCCAGTACAGATATTTAGTTCACGTAGCCCTAATTGCATACCAACTTGACGAGCATAATAATATTCGTTTTCGTTGATAGAATGACCTCCCCAACAAACAATTAAGTTAGGTTCTTCACCAACATGTAGTGCATTGGCATTACGTAGAATAGAAAAAACCAGATTGGTGATATAATAGGAGCGATCTTTTTCAAGCTTCTCATTGGGTACCAAATGTTTAATTGCGCTAATTTGGCCATTTAAAAAAAGAATATCACGTAAAACAGCAAACAGATTGGCTTGAATTGAGCGAATGATTCGTTTATCAACAAATGCACTTTCGGGCGCATTAATCAGTTCTAATTTAACACCACGCTCTTTGCTGATAACGTTAATTTCGAAAGATTTAAATCTATCCAATAATTCTTGGGTATTATCGGTTTTACTGCCCGCATTAAGAGTAGCCAATGAACAATTTCTATATAATTGATAAAGTTCGCTATTGGCTGATTTCTTTAAAATATCAACTTCAGCCTGCGCAAGCAAATCCATTGATCCTAATGGGCTAATATGGGTGATCATCACAACCTCCATTTGACGGTTTTATTGACAAGAGGACTATATATACTTGAACCAGTTAAATAAGTAAAGTGGATAAAAACTTTACATAACACAATCACAATATTATTAGAATTTGTAATAAAAAATATAGGTAAGATGATTTACCTATATTTGCTATAATTTGTTTTATAAAGGTATGCAATTTTCGCGTTTGTCTTGAGCATCATCATATCTTACAGAAAAAGAGGTATCACTTTCTTTTTGACCTTCATATCTAATATTTATAATGCATTCAAAATTTTCATTATATTCCAAATCCATGTTCCTGTTCTCTGTCTTAAAATATTTACCTATCTGTGGTTGTGAGGAAGATAGTGATCCATAACATAAGTAAATTACACTGCATATTGTTAATATAAATATCAAAATAAGAAACCCAATTTTTTTTCGTCGTTTTTGGGAGTTAGTTGTTGTAACTATCGTTTTATTCATCTTTTATATTCCGTATTAAGTTGCTGATATTAAGCTGCTATATTATTGGTGATCAAATTTTAATTTTTAATGTATATCCAAATGCGTTACTGGAATAAAACGATATAGCTTACTGTATTGTTCTAGCCGATTATTAGCTTGAGTCAATTGTTCTGCTGTTAGTTGCTGTTTTAATTCTTCAGCTTTTTCTGCAGCTCGAGGTTGTTGATGTTCTGATAATAGACTATACCAAACATAAGCTAAACTATTATTCTTAGGAACTTCAATGCCTTCTTCATGCATATTGGCCAATTCAAACCAGATTTTATAAACCTCAGAAGATGAAAGTTCTTTGCTGCTTACAGGCTCATAATATTTAAGTTGAGTTAAAGGTGAGCTATTAAATAAATCATAGGTAAAAGAGCGGTAGTTTCCAAATTTAGTAACATCATCTAAATCATTTACTAATAGAGTAATTTTTTGCCGTTGATAGGCGTTATCAACATATTCACTTTGGGATGAGTAATACTCAAATAGTAATCTAGCTGCGTATTGATTACCAGTTTTTAATAGTTCTTTTAAACTTAAAAGCAATTCCTCATCTCTATTATCATAATGCCAATTAGCTCGAGCTCGATCTATTGATTCAATAATCGCATATTGATTTTGCTTATCGATTAAAGATTTTAGCTCTATATCATACTGGTCGGTAGCTATGTAATAATGTGCTTTTAAAAATTGTTTTCTATCATCTTCAAGATTGCTGTTGTCTATCCAAGTAAAAAATTGATCTTGTGGTAGTTTACAGTGAAGTGCTTCAGTATTTAATGCTTCGACGACAAAGTATTGCTGAAGAGAGATATCACCTGCGAGAGCAGCATTGACGACTATATCGCAACTCATACTTTGAAACCTACGTGTGTTATGCTTCAACAAACGATAATTAATTTTAGCTGTTGGATTATTTTCCTTTTCAACTGTTAACCAATCTTCACCATCAACTAAAACTGTTGGTGATCGGTAATTCTGCTCATGCTCTATATACTGCGTAGTCAACCAGTCAAAATCAGGATGAGATTTATCAATTGTTATCAAAAAGTTTTGGGCGGCAGCGTAATTTTGTTCAGCCGCTAAATTAAGGTACCGCCAAGCTTTTCGGTAGTTCTGTTTAACACCTCTACCTTTATAATAGATGACACCTAAACGATATTGAGCAGGCATATATCCTGAATTTGCTGCTTGTTGGTAATAGGGTATTGCGGTCTTTGGTTTCTGGTTTAAAAAATCATATACTGTACCTAAACCAAATAAAATTTTGGGATTTTTAGGTTCAAGTTTTAAAGCTGATTGGTAAAGCTCAATTAATTGATCTATTGTTTTTCCATTAATCCTTTGAGCATCTTGATAATAACCATAAGCCATTTTCCTTTCTTTGGCTAGGGCTAATATCGGAGAAATAATCCAAGCTTGATCTGAATCAATAGGATATTTAGATCGTATTTGATCAATTAGTTTTGTATAAAACCTTTCCTCATCTTCTGAATTTTCACCAAATACCAATGCAACATATTTACTTGCATTGGTAGCATAGGCTTGATTGTCCAAAGTGAGAGTTTTCATTTTCTTATTATAAAGATCTGTATGTACAAATTCGTCAAATTCTCTTATGTATAAATCCTTGTTTTTATAAATGGGTTTAATCACATTCAGTAAAAATTCTTTTCCCATTAATTTATCATCAATTGATTCAAATGTTTTACCAAGTTCAAGACCTAAATGATAGTATATGGCAGCTTTTTCAGGATCTTTTTCCACACCTAAACCATTTAAGTAAAACCAAGCTAATTGAAAAGCTATTTTTTGTCTGATACTTTTTTCTATGCCACTACAATTAACAAAAAACATTAGATATTTAGCAGCCCATAAATAATTTGGTTGTTCTAATTTTGTACCGTCTGCTTGACCGCCATCTAAGAAATAATCAATTAATTCATATGTTAGCTTTAATGCTCTTTTATCATCCATTTTTTTTAAAGATTGCTCAAGCCAGTATAAAGATTTTACGGGATCATTTAATTTATATTTATACAACCAATAGAGTTCATATTGTGCACTACCATTATGTCCCAAATCTCTGCTACTGCTTGCTAGTTCATAATATTTAATTGCTTTAGTATAATCTTGTTTAACCTCTAAACCCTCTTCATAGAGGTTACCGAGAAAATATTGTGCTTTGCCTACATAAGATCCCGCTTTAGCGGCTTTTTCCAACCAATACAATCCTTTTTGGATATTTTTAGTAACTGATTTACCTTCAATATAGGCAATACCTAAATTTGTTTGTGCATTTGGATGTGAGTTTTTGGCTGCTTTGGTTAAGAATTCAATATATTTGTCGTCAGATTTATTTTGACATCCTCTTAATTTTTTATTTTGTACTTCAAGATAAAATTGATGAGGGCGACAATCCCAATCATAATTGCTAATGGATGGGTTATAAGCTTGAGCAATTTTATATTGGGCATCACCATCATTGTTATTCATTGCTAATGACCACACTGTTTGCGATATCGTTTCAGCAAAAGCGTTATGTGATGGAATAGAAAAAAGTATTAAGCCAGATAAAATTATAATTTTATTCATTATGTTATTTCCATATAAATAACAAACAATCCATTTTTTAGACAAATGATAAGTTAGTTTAAAAATTAATCCAATAGCGAGATATATTAAATAATATATAATAATCAATCAATTATTAATTTTATTTTTATGGGTATTTTGTGTTATCCGTAGTCAATATCACTTTCTTGTAAGCTAATTTTTATAACTATCCCAACCTAATTTATAAATAATTTAATTGATACCAAATGAAAAAATACAATTGTTCTTCTTTTATCCAATTTTTTCAACATGATATTTAACAATGACTTAAATATAAATCTAGTATAAAATTATCTTAATTTTAGTCATGAAGTAATTGTGTTATCAATGAAATAGATTTTTGTTTACTCAGAGGAACGGTCAGTCAGCTAAAAAAGGATTTTTATTATTGTTCTCAATGCCCGCTTTTTTATGTTATTTTTGGGTGACAACGCTTCTTTAAAAGAAAAATCCTTTTATTGTTATGTCGATAACCATTCAGTAGGCGGACGACTTACACAAATGATCTTCAATGAAAGTGATTATATTGAGATGTTAGTAAAACCTTCATTTCACAATGATATTTATGCGTGTTATGTGGTTCATATTATGAAACAATATGCTTTAATATTTATCCTTTCTATTGAAATATCGCCGAGAGTAACTCTTAAACTCAATTCTATTATGACTACAATATTTATTATTGCTAGCGTTATCCTATTTTTATATTTTGAGTAATGGGCGGTGGGAATTACTTTTTGGCAATCGAGTTTTTAACTGTTTAGGTTATAGTAAACCTTGGCAATATAATATCGAAAAAGAAGCCAGACCATTTAAGACATTACATCATATTAATGCACCTAAAAAATTAGTGAGCTAAAAGCACCAAATTTTAAAAAATTGAAATTATTTATAAGTAGGTTTTATTATTATTGCCGTACACCAATTTTACCTGATTGGCTGAATGTTATTGATTAAATGATAGAAAAATATAAGGAATGTATATAATGCAATCTAACTTAACATCAAATAGTAGATACTATCAAGTCATTACCGGTTATATCACTGATCTTGAACTATATGATAACTATCAAAATTTTATCCAAGCTCGCACTTTAGCTAACCGTCCAGATTTTAATGTGTCTTCAATTGGTCATTTAGATAAGGTTTTTAATGAAAATAATTATATGAAATCTATCAAAGTGAGGAGAGAAGACGGTTCTCTTATTCAAAACATTGAACAATATTTTTGTTTTAAATTGGGTGATAAAGTGATTGAGGGAGTTTTTTGTCGCGCATTTTTCAATATAGGTGACTATGTAGAAGTTGTTGTTGATCAAATTGAAGGCGAAAACTATTTTGCCTATGCATTACGTCGACCAGTAGATCATTATTTATGGCTACATCCGTACGCAACGATGGGGACTGACTTGGCCAAAAGAAAAAAGAAAGAATACCTATCATTAATACCACTTATTATCTTTTCTAGTTTCGGCATAGCTGGTGCGTTTATTTTCGTATATATGTTAATGTTAGCATATTCTCTCAAGAGTATTGGTCATCTTATTCTTGCAGTTTTGGCATTGTTATTTTTTTTACCAGTACGTTTTTATTATTCTACATTTAAAACATTGGAATCAGGATCGCCTGTGGCTGATAAAATTTTTGCAACTTTAGGTTATGTTAATCCTAAAAATTTTACAATCGACAGAGAATGTGATTTTTTTATTGATAAATTAGATTTTTTATTTAAACAATATGAAGCTAACTATAGTGGTTCATTAACAAATTTAGAAGAACTGTATGAAGAATTTATCGATTATTATAGAAATCAACAATCGGATGATGAAACTGAGGATGATATTTTACTAAAACAATTTTTAAGTGACGAGCCCCCAGATACACGGTGGGTTTATATTTATCGAACGGCAACGGTTATTCCTAGTTACATAACGGTTATCCATACCGAGAGTAGTAATGATAAAGTCGAATCTTAGGTAAAAAACAAATTGTTTTTTATTAGATTGATATTAAATAATTGTCCATAGTCAAAAAATAAACGTTATGCTAGACTAAACTAAACTCTGAAGCTACTTTGCCTAAGTGATAATGTTATTCATATGGTGATTTAGCCGCGGTATAGCGCAGAAATGGCTATGCTTCCCGATTTGGATAAGGTGTTCATTACATATATGCAATTAGTCGATAATTATCAACGTCGATTTCAATACTTACGCTTATCGCTTACTGAACTGTGTAATTTTCAGTGTCAGTATTGTCTGCCTAATGGTTATCGACCTAATAAAGATCATCAATTTCTATCGTTAAATGAAATCAACAATGTTGTGTCAACATTTACTGAACTTGGCGTACATAAAATTCGCTTAACTGGCGGTGAACCGACGTTGCGTCGAGATTTTATTGATATTTTGTCAATTATTTCGGCTTATCCAAGTATTAAACAATTGGCAATTACCACTAATGGCTCACGGTTATTAAAAAATGTAGATAGCTGGCAACAAGCAGGACTTAATGCTATTAATATTAGCATTGATAGTTTTTCTCCTTATGTTTTTAAACAGATAACCGGTCAAGATAGACTTAGTGAGTTGATTCAAGGCGTTGACAAATCATTAGAAGTTGGCATCAGTAAAGTTAAAATTAATACTGTTTTGCTGAGAAATATGAATGATCATCTGGCTGATTATTTAACTTGGATCAAACATCGTCCGGTTGAATTACGTTTTATTGAACTGATGGAGACAACGGAGAGCCGTGAGTTATTTAATCGTTATCATTTAGCCGGTCAGAGGATGGAAGCACAACTTATTGAACAAGGTTGGCAATTACAGTCAAAAGAGGCGTTATCTGGTCCGGCTAAAGTTTATGCCCATAGTGATTATCAAGGTAAAATTGGTCTGATTATGCCTTATTCGCAGGATTTTTGTAAAAGTTGTA
Organism: Gilliamella sp. LMG 34359; assembly: GCF_984569085.1. Lineage (NCBI taxonomy): Bacteria > Pseudomonadati > Pseudomonadota > Gammaproteobacteria > Orbales > Orbaceae > Gilliamella > Gilliamella sp. LMG 34359. The sequence continues at coordinate 719,153 of NZ_OZ474906.1, forward strand.
ATCGATTGCGCGTTTCATCGCTTGGTAAATTACATTATTGCCTGTTTGGTGATGCCGCAGTTGATTTACGAGATTTGCTAAGCAGTCCAGAACAGAAAGCACAACTTAAGGCACGAGTGTTAGCTTCGCTATTAATAAAACCGGAAAAACATTTATTACATGAGCATAATCTAGGTATTACACCTAATTTATCTTATATCGGAGGTTAACACTCTGTTTTGTTTCGGTACTTGGTTAATTTGCCAATGAGTTGTAGCCCAAGCTAATAACTGTGTTTGTGAGGCATCTTGCCAATTGTCTGGCAATTGTTGACCTAAAAATTGTAATGCTTGTGCGGTTAATAAATTCGCTTTTTTACTATCAATCGGGCTAGCATGGTTCTGTTTTGACAGCTTATTACCATGACTATCTAAAGCCAATGGTAAATGGCAGTAATTGGGTATGGTGAAATTAAATAATCGATAAAGTGAGATCTGTTTAGCAGTTACCGGAAGTAGATCAGCACCGCGAACAATTTCGGTGATCCCTTGATAATTATCATCTAACACCACAACTAAATTATAAGCAAATAGACCATCTTTACGATGAATAATAAAATCTTCTAAAGCATTAGTGGAATCAATGGTTTGTTGCCCTCGAATTTTATCATCGAAGCAAAAAACTGGCTGATTTTGTTTTAGTCGAATCGCACATTGCTGTTGGCAAGTGGATGCTAAATGTCGCTCACGACAAAAGCCATCATATATCCCATTGGTAAGGTTATGGATCCTTTGTCTAGTACAATCACAATAGTAAGCTTTTTGCTGACAAAGTAATGATGCTAAAACCGATCGATACCGCTCACTACAGTTTGATTGATATAAAACTTGGTCATCCCAATACAGCTCGAAAGCCTCTAAGGTTTTTAATATTAACGATGCGGCGCCTTTGACTTGCCGTGGTGGGTCAATATCTTCAATGCGAACAAGCCACTTACCAAAATTGGCTTTGGCTTGTAAGTAACTACCGAGAGCCGTCACCAAAGAACCAAAATGTAATGGTCCAGATGGTGAGGGGGCAAAACGACCAATATATTGCATGGGCGTATTGAATAAAACGACGGTTTAAATGGAAATTATATACCCATTTGTTTTTCACGAAGTTCAGCTAATGTTTTACAATCAATACATAAATCAGCTGTCGGCCTTGCTTCTAAACGACGAATACCAATTTCAACACCACATGATTCACAAAAACCAAAATCATCGGTTTCAATTTTCTTTAATGTCTTTTCAATTTTTTTGATCAATTTGCGTTCTCTGTCACGCGCTCTTAATTCTAAGCTAAACTCTTCTTCTTGAGTAGCGCGGTCAGCCGGATCTGGGAAATTTGCAGCCTCATCTTGCATGTGAGAAACTGTTTTACCCATTTCACCTTGTAACTGTGACAGCCATGCTTCTAAGATAAGTTTGAAATGTTTTAATTGCTTAGGATTCATATACTCCTCATCTTTTGCCTCTTGATAAGGCTCAAGCCCAGCAATAGCAAGCAGGCTAAGAGAAGATGTATTTACTTTTTGTTCCTGTTTCACAGCAATCCCCTTAAGTACAGATTATTTGCGAGCGGTAAACTATAGCAATAATTTAGCCGTTGGCAAATTTTTTTTATTATTTTTTTTACCATTAAACCGAAAAAAATTACAACTATATGTTATTAATAAGGTTAATTAGTCATGCCATTTTTTCATTCCATTTATCGGACATTTTGTTAATAAATTAAAAAGTTTATCGTTATCAGGTAATATAAGGTCAGGTGAGATATCAAATAGCGGATAAAGCACAAATTCTCGGTTTTTCATATGATAATGAGGAATGGTTAATCTTTCATTATCTATCATTAAATTATCATATAACAAAATATCTAAATCTAATGTTCTTGCTCCCCAGCGATTATCTTTGCGTACTCGACCCTGTGATTTTTCTATCGCTTGTAGCTCATCTAATAACGCGATAGGTGTCAGAGAGGTGGTTAATTTGATCACAGCATTAAGATAATCGTTTTGATCTTGCGGTCCAAGAGGTTTACTACGATAAAACGGTGAAACGTCAGAAACTTCGGTATTCGGTAATTGTTTTAACGCAGCTATAGCCTGATGGGCTTGTGCTAGTGGATCGTTAAGATTACTGCCTAAGGCAATATAACATATTGACATAATCAGATCTATTTTTAGGTGATGTTAAAATGTAGGCTCATTTTAGCACATAAAAAAGCTTATTAACCGAGCTTGGTCAATAATGATTATTTCGGGTTATTGTTATATAGCGATATAATCTTTAAGATGTATATTTGTTATCCACTATTCGCTCAACATTTATTGCGATTTTTATGAGAGTTTGTCATGCATCTAGGCCAGCAATTGAGTTTGTTAATAAAAAATACGCCAATTATTGCGCAACAGTCACTCCTTGATTGTGCAATTAATGGGCTTATTGACTATTTTGCTAGTAGTTTACAGGCGTCTAATGAAGCGAATGTTAAGAAATTGTTGACTTGGATTAATGACGAAGGCGGCCATAGCCGTGCTTGGTTAATCGGCCAAAAGAAATTAGCTACCCGTCGCCAAGCAGCATTATTTAATGGCTTTCAGGCACACTGTTTGGATTATGATGATGTGCATTCAGATATACGCGGTCATCCATCAGCGGTTATTTTATCGGCGTTATTTGCGAGTATCCGCTTAGATGATTCATTAAGCCAGTTAGATGGTCGACGGTTTTTAACAGCCTATGTAATTGGTATTGAAGTTATGGCCTTATTGGGGCAATGTGTCAACCCTGAGCATTATGAAAAAGGTTGGCATACGACAGTCACTTTAGGTGGAATTGCGGCAACAGCTGCGATTGGTTATTTATATGATGAACCATTTCTTGCTCAAGCATTAACGTTAGCCGCTACACAAGCATCAGGTATGCGCTTATTGATGGGAACCCCGATAAAATTTTTGCATGCAGGATTGGCGGCACAACATGCTATACAAGCCATTGACTGGCTAAGAGCAGGCATTTCGGCAGATAAAGATTTTCTTGATGATAATTTAGGTTTTTTAGCTATCTATGGCCAAGGTAATGATAATTTAGATTTAACTAGTTGGGCAAAACCTTGGAAGATTGTCCAGCCAGGATTATGGTTTAAAACTTATTCATATTGTTCTGCGGCTTCATATATTGCTGATGCTGGTAAGTTACTGTATAAGCATCCTAAATTTAATGTGGATAATATTAAGCATATTACCCTTTTCTTTGCCCCAGTTAATAGTGATGCCGCGCTGATCTATAAAACGCCATTATTAGCTGAGCAGGGGCGTTTTTCGGCAGAATATATTTTGGCGTTGATTTTACTGGGTATACCGATCGATTTTCAACAATTTGGCGCAACACCAATAGCTGAAAATATCCAAAAATTAATGCAAAAAATGCAGCGTAGTTATGATATCCAATTACCTCCGCATCCGGATGCATATAATAAGCGTTATGTGGTTATTGAAATTGTCTTTGATAATAACCAAAAAATTAGCCAGCGAATAGATGTCCCGAAAGGCTCACCGAAAAATCCCTATAGTCAACAAGAGCTGGCTGCCAAGTTATTTACGGCATTGCAAAATGACGTTAAAGCACAACAGTTACTGACCGATATTCATGCGTTAGCCAATGGTATGGATATTAAACAATTACTGTTATCACATTGGCAAACGCTTTGATGCTTGAGATTGGATAGTGAGGATAAACAACTTAACCATTTTATAAAGGTAAGGTTAAATCTCAAAATCCACCTCATCAGTGAGTTGCCGTAAAAAGCGTTGGGTTAACTCATGTTGTGGATTATCAATTAATGATTTTGCTTGCCCTTCCTCTACAATAATACCATTGCTCATAAAAATGATACGATCGGCGACATATTTGGCAAACTCCATCTCGTGGGTCACTATCAACATAGTAATATTTTCTTTAGCCAGTTTTAACATCACTTGCAGAACTTCATGTACTCGCTCGGGATCTAATGCTGAAGTTGGTTCATCAAATAATAACACTTTGGGTCTTACCGCTAAAGCTCTGGCAATGGCAACTCGTTGTTGTTGCCCTCCTGATAAGGTGATTGGGTATTGATTAGCATAAGCTAACATGCCAACACGCTCTAATAAAGATAACCCATACTGTTTGGCTTCATCTTTAGCCATTTTTTGACCGACTATTAAGGGATAAGTAATATTCTCTAATGCGGTTTTATTTTTAAATAAATTATAGTGTTGAAAAACCATTGCCGACTGTTTGCGTAAATTGGTTTCTTGTTTATGGTTGTAATGTTGACTATTAAGTATGACTTGATCAATAGCAATAGTACCGCTATTGGGTTTTTCAAGTAAATTAAGACAACGCAATAAGGTTGATTTGCCAGAGCCTGATGGCCCAATAATGGCAACCACTTCACCTTGTTTGATCGTCAGATTTATTTCTTTTAATACTTCATGATTGCCAAATCGTTTAGATAAATGAGATACATTAATCATCATGCTCTCCTTAACGATGATATGGTTTAGTCAGTTTTCGTTCTAGCTGTTTTTGTAACCATGAATAGGCGACAACCGTTAGCCAATAAACAATACCGACGGCTAGATAAGTTTCAAAGTAGAGGAAAGAATTTGCGGTTAACATTTTTCCTGCCGCTAATAGCTCTTGTACGCCGACAAAAAAAGCTACAGATGAATCTTTAAGTAGTGAAATAAACATATTACCGGTATTCGGTAGGGCGTTGAGCATCGCTTGCGGTAATATAATACCACGATAAACCTGAATGGTACTTAACCCTGAGGTTAATCCTGCTTCTTTTTGTCCATGATCAACCGACGCTAAACCTGCACGAAAAATCTCGGCTAAATAAGCCGAATATTTTAAACTAAAACAGATGATTGCCGCGGTAGTTGCCCCCATATGTTTCATTATTGGAAATATTTGTGGTAAACCATAGTAAATAATAAACAGTAAAACAACGGATGGAATACCACGAAATAACGAGATAAACAGTGCCAAACAAGAATCAATAATAATAATCCGATTGTTTCGAATGAGCGCGATGGCAAGTCCCAATATAATGGCAAACAGAATTGAAACAATGGCAATAAAAAGTGTAACCGGCAGATAAGGTAATATCTGCGGAAATACACTAAAAAAATAGTTTATATTAAAATTCATGAGGTAATATCTTCACCAAAATATTTAATCGACAGATTTTTCAGTGTGCCATTAGCACGTAATTTTTCGATCACTTGGTTAAATTTTTCGCGTAAAGCTTGGCCTTTTTCATCTTTATTAAAAGGGAAGGCAACTTGTTCTATCGTAATAGGATCGCCAACTAGCTTAAATGGTAGATTTTTTCGTTTGATCTCGGCCAATAAAATGGGTTTGGAATTGACATAACCATCGACGCGTTGAAATTCAGCGTCATGCATTGCACCATCTCGGGTTTCATAAGTTTTGATGGTAATTTCGTTATTTGGAAAGGCTTTTTTTAGGTTATTGATATGATTTGAACCAAGTACGCCGGCAATAGTTTTACCATTGAAATCAGTTAACTGATTAATATTGTTATTGTCTTTATGAGTAACAATTTGACTGCCATAAAAACTATAAGTTTCGGAGAAATCATATTTAGCCTGACGCGCGGGAGTTACCGCCACCGCATTAGCCACTGTGTCTAAACGGCCTGAGTCAAATTGTCCCATTAATCCACCAAACTCAGCAATTACCCATTCAACTTTATAACCTAACTCATTGGCAATCGCTTCGGTCACCTCAACATCAAATCCAACTAACTTACCATCTTGTTTATAACCATTTGGATAGCTTTGGCCTGTAGAGCCAACTTTAATAATATTTTGTTCAGTTGCCTGATGGTTAGCTTGATCATCACAACCAATTAAGCTTAGGCTGGTTAATAAAATAGCAGCAAACCACGTTATGATTTTTTTCATTATCGATGACTCCTCTTCTTCCAATTGGTATAGTTTTGATGATTGAGTATTTTTTCAAAATAAAGGGTAGTGTGATCACTAGTTAAATCTGCTTGGCCAATTGGTTGATAGCCTTTTTGGCGATATAATTTGGCTAGCCATGGATGATTGGCTGCTGTACCTAAAGTGACTGCCGGTAGCTTAAGTTGATTAATTAGAATTTCGTTTTCAACCCAATCCCATAATGCATTACCGTAGCCTTGCCCTTTATAAGTTGGATCGGTGGCAAACCAGCCTAAATGCGGTAAGCCATAAGGGCCTGGGTTATTTCCCCATGGAAAACGAATACTGAGCGTTGATATTAATTGTTGCTCTTTTTCCAGTAGATATACGGCATTCGAATCAATATGCTGAGCGATTTCTTCTGGTTCGACAGTGGCAGCAGCAAAATGAATGCCTAATTGTGATGTGGCTTGATAGGCACGGTGCAATAATTGCTGATATGCAGGAATATCGGAATAGCTGATTAAGCGAAAATTCATCATAATACTCCGCTTTGCTCGGCATATTTGATGACCTGTTCAACCTTTTCGGCTGCACTGCCGAGATAATTAATTGGATTTAGCCAATTATCGAGTTCAGATTCGCTAAAGTGATTATTGATTCGAGGATCTTCCAATAATAGTGATTTAAATGGTCGATTTTGTTCAAATGCTTGCATAGCATTTTCATAAATTAAATGGTGAGCGGTTTGTTTGCCTAGACGTTTGCCAATTTCAAACATTATTTTTTCGGATAACAGTAAGCCATTTTGTTTTGCTAAATTAGTTAACATTTGATCGGCATTCACCTTTAAACCTTTTAACACGGCTAAAGCCGTTTGCAGTTGCGCGGAAATATAAAGATTGATTTCCGGGAGCGCGATCCATTCCGCACGCCAACTCATGGCATCACGCTCATGTTCAACCTTCATTGATTCATGAATAAGCGCCACACTTTTCAATAAAGGGGCGGTAAGACTAGCCAATCCCTCTAAAGCGGCAGGATTACGTTTATGCGGCATGGTGGTTGATCCAATTTTACCGTCGGAAAACGGCTCTTCAACCTCATTTATTTCGGTTCGCATCAGGTTGTAAAATTCGTTACCAATTTTGCCAAGTGTGCCACTAATAAGGGCAATCACTGATGCATATTCAGAAAATCGGTCGCGGGCTGCTTGCCAACCTATATTGGGTGTATTGAGTCCAAGTAACGTTAGCGCTCGCTGCTCAACTTGTGGGCCGAGTTCTCCCATTGATGCGTAAGTACAAATAGCGCCACTTATATTACCCACTAAAACCCGTTGTTTAATTTCAGATAAACGTTGTAAATGGCGAACAAACTCATCTAACCACACCGCTAGTTTAAAGCCAAATGTGGTCGGTAAGGCTTGCATACCGTGGGTACGACCGACCATCGGTAAATATTGATATTGTTTAGCTAACAGTTTTAATTGACTAGCAATTAATTTGGTATCCCGTTCAATGATAGCGAATGATTGTTGTATCTGTAGGACAGTTGCTGTATCAACAATATCTTGAGTGGTTGCGCCATAATGAATGTATTCACCAGCGTCGCCAACTTGCTTTTGCAAGGCACTGATGGTTGACATTAGTGAATGTTTGGCTTTGGCTGCCTCTTGGGCAAGTTGTTCAAGGGATAATTTTGATGCATCCGCTTTGGCAATAATGGTATCAGCAATCTCAGCAGGAATCACCCCTAATTCACCTTGTGCTTTTGCCAAAGCCACTTCGACTTTTACTTGCTTCTCCAAACGATTTTGCTCAGACCATATCTGACGCATTTCGCTAGTACCAAAATTGTTGCCTAAAATTAAAAAATCTAAAATATGCGATGCCACAAAACCATCCTTAATCAAAATACCATGTTGTTAGCAATTATTATTAATTATTGAATTAACGTCTAATAGTTAGTTTGTCTATCGATATAACTAAAAAGAATAATAGAATTAATAATGCAATCCTATTCTTCATTTATTGTTTAAAAAGATGGAAAACTGGCAAAAATTTTGTCGAGCAGGGCGGAAAGGTCAAAAAGGTCAATAAAAATCAATTTATTATTAAACGTGAATGTAATGATGGTTGCTAGCCATTCAGGGCCAAACACCTAATATTGATTGCGGTTTTAAGAAGATTTTTATATTCAAGAAATTAAATACATTGGTGGCTAAAATGTAGATTAACTACCAATGTATTCGACTAGATTAAACAATAGTTTATTAAAATCGCCAACTATAAAACGTCGACAATCGATTCACATAGTCTCGACATATTATCAATAGTCATTCCAGCGACATTAATTCGGCCGGAGTTAACAATGTAAATACCATAATCATCACGTAATTTAAGCACTTGTTCTTCATTTAAACCACTAAATGAGAACATGCCATTTTGTTTAGTAATAAAACTAAAGTCTTGGTTAGCCCCTTTGTCTTGTAGCGTTTTAACAAATAGCTGCCGCATACGATGTATCCGTTGGCGCATGCTGGTTAATTCATCAATCCACTCTTCTTTTAGTTCTTCATTATTTAAAATATAAGAGACAATTTTAGCGCCATGCGCGGGTGGATTGGAGTAATTAGCTCTGATAATGGTTTTTACCTGACTAAAGGCGCGATCAGCAATCTCGCTATCAGCAGCAATTAACGTAAATGCCCCCACACGCTCATTATAAAGACCGAAATTTTTAGAGTAAGAGCTAGCAATTAATAGTTCCGGCTGACTATTGGCAAATAATCTAAGCCCATATACATCCTCTTCTATCCCTTGACCAAATCCTTGATAAGCGAGATCGAATAGTGGTAACCAACCGTTTTTTAACGCTAATTCTGAGATAGCTTGCCATTGTTCCGGTGTTGGATCAATGCCGGTTGGATTATGGCAACAGCCATGAAATAACACCGCTTCACCCTCGGCAACTAGGCTTAAATCACTGATTAATCCCTCAAAATCCAAGCTTCGTGTTTGCGCATTGTAATAACGATATTCGCGAACTTCTAAGCCCGCGGTTTGGAATACGCTACGATGATTAGGCCAAGATGGATTACTTACCCAGACACGTTTTACTTTGGTACGACGCGACAAAAAATCCGCCATAATACGTAATGCCCCAGTGCCTCCTGGTGCTTGCGCGGTTCTAGCTCGTGGATTTTCATTACCGAATAGTAGAATTTGGGTGGCACTATTAAATGGATTAAGACCATCGATAGGTAAATAGCTTTTGGTGGTTTCATCATTTAATATTAGATGCTCAGCTTTTTTAACACTTTCTAAAATAGGCGTTTTGGTGGTCTCATCTTTATAAACACCAACACTTAAATTGATTTTGTTGGTGCGTTCGTCCTTGTTATAGAGATCCGCTAAACCTAAGATGGGATCTGCAGGTGCTGCTAATAAATATTCAAACATAATGTACCTATTTCTTTTTCTGACCCTCAATGCATTATATACACATTGTTTGGCAAGTTACAATTTGGTTAGCAATCTTGTTTTGGCGCAATATTTTACCATTATCAGTGGTTATCCCTCCCAAGTTATCAATTTTTAATTTCCAATTTTTCAAGAAATGATTTTAAATCAGATGTTAACGTACTTAACTGCCCAGTTATTAAATCTTCTTTAACCACTTCTCCTGTTAAGTTATTTAATGCGATGATTTCGGTATCTTTATCGGTTGAACCAATAAAAATGGTTGGCTGACGTTTTAATTTTCTTAATTGAGATAGATGCGCAATTAAATTTTGTTCTAAATTGGCGAAGTCATCATCACTCCATGGTTGTAGTAAAATTAGTTCAATATCAGCAAATTTGGCGGTCATATTGGCCGCATATTGTGTGCCGTAATAAGTATGAGCACTTGGATGTATCTTGATATTAACCACTTGTTCAACGATGGTTAAATCTCTTGGCGGAATAAGCAAAAAAGGTTGCCAATAAACAGCAAGATTTTCGGTTTTTATAATGCAAGGCGAGGGTAACGAGTGTAATTCTTCACTTTTGGGAGCGTCATCAAATTGAGCAATCCAGCGCTGGGTAAAATCAAGTAGAGCAACTTTTTCCGGTAATTCCATAAATACACACTATTTTATTGTTTATTTTACAAGCAAATCTACTGGGTATTATACGGTTAAAATAAGGATATGCACCAGTGTTATTGTTAGGTTTAATACATTAATAAAATGGTGTATAAAATTAATGATGATAAGTAAAAAAATTCATCTATATCACCTTTAGCAAACAACCAAAAAAGATCGTTTGCGATTAAGCTACTTACCGATTTTGGCACTCAGCTAAAATTAACAGGTAATTGTTTATAAAATAATCAGTTTAATTTACTTGCTATCCTCTGCTGAAACGTGAATAATAGGCAGGGATAATTTATCCTTGTAATGCAGCAATGGCGTTAGACATTACAGTTTGTCAAAATAAAATAGCGTAAGTAGAATTATTATAATTAATTAATATGTTTATTTTAAACAATCATATAAAGATTTAGTGGTTTGTTAAATTGTAGAAATTTGCAAACTCATCGTTGAAATAATATCAATTGTTATCAGTTTAGTGGTATTGAAAACAGTACATAAGTGTTTTGAATGTAATATTACCGTTAAACAGTATATTGATGTTGTATAATTTATACTGATTTCACATAAAATAATAACAAAAATAACACAAATAAAATAATGAATACGGTATACCGAAATATTTAGTTAAGTACTATTGTTTATTATTGTTAAAATAAGCGTTTATTAATAATAAAATTCTACCTACAGTTAATTTAGATTAATCAAGAGTGTAGAATAATGAAAAGAATGCTAATCAACGCAACACAGCAAGAAGAGCTGCGCGTTGCCCTTGTTGATGGCCAACGCTTATATGATTTAGATATCGAGAGCCTTGGTCACGAACAAAAAAAAGCCAATATTTATAAAGGCAAAATTACTAAAATCAATCCTAGTTTAGAAGCCGCTTTTGTTTCGTATGGTGGAGAGCGAGATGGTTTTTTACCATTAAAAGAGATCGCTGAAAGCTATTTCCCTTCAAATATTTCTGGCCGTCGCAGTATTAAACATTTACAAGAAGGTCAAGAAGTCCTTATTCAAATTGAAAAAGAGATTCGTGGCAAAAAAGGGGCAGCGTTAACAACTTATATTAGTTTAGCCGGTAGCTACTTAGTATTAATGCCAAATGACCCAAGAGCTGGTGGGGTTTCGCGTCGTATTGAGGGTGAAGAACGCGCTGATCTAAAACGCGTTATCGATGCGTTAGAAAAACCTAAAGGCATGGGCGTCATTGCAAGAACCGCTGGCGTAGGTAAAAGCCAAGAAGAGTTACAACAGGATTTAAATGCCTTAGTTAATTATTGGACCGCAATTCAAAATGAGTCTAAGAATCATCCCGCACCAAGTTTAATTCATAAAGAAAGTGATATTATTACGCGCGCATTTCGTGATTATTTACGTGATGATGTCGGTGATATTCTTATCGATAATCCAAAAGTACTTGAGATTGCCAAAAAACGCTTAGTTGACTTAGGTCGAGTTGAGTACGTTAGTCGCCTTAAACTTTATGATGGTGATGTACCACTGTTTAACCATTTCCAAATCGAAGGTCAGATTGAATCCGCATTCCAACGTGAAGTCCGCTTACCATCTGGTGGTTCGATTGTAATCGATGCGACCGAAGCATTAACAGCGATTGATATTAACTCTGCTAAATCTATTCGTGGTAGCGATATTGAAGAGACAGCATTTAATACTAATCTTGAAGCGGCAGAAGAGATAGCTCGCCAATTACGTTTACGTGATTTAGGTGGTTTGATTGTTATCGACTTTATTGATATGACACCAATTCGTAATCAACGAGAAGTCGAAAATCGTCTAAAAGAAGCCATGAAAACTGACCGAGCAAGAATTCAAACCACGCGTATTTCCCGTTTTGGTTTGCTAGAAATGTCTCGTCAACGTTTGAGCCCATCTTTGCGAGAGGCAACCCATCATATTTGTCCGCGTTGCCAAGGAACCGGTACCGTTCGTGATAATAATTCATTATCACTGTCAATTCTTCGTTTAATTCAAGAAGAAGCGATGAAAGATAATACCGTGCAAATTGACGTAATAGTACCAGTGCCAATTGCCAGCTACTTGCTCAACGAAAAGCGCCGAGCCATTACTAATATTGAAAGAATGCACCCAGATGTGAAAATCGTTATTGCTGGCGATGAAGAGATGGAAACACCGCTTTATAAAGTGATTCGTAAACGCACTGGTGAAGAGACCGATGTACTAAGTTACAATTTACCTAAGCTGATTCGTGAACTTGAAGAAGAGGAAGAAGAGCAAGTTGCTGAGTTGGTGGTAGAGCAAGCAGTTTTATCGGGCCCTAAAGTCGAAGCGAGCAAAGCAGCTAAAGCGAAAACCGAACCGCAACAAGTTGAAAAATCTAGCGGTTTATTTGTTGGTTTCTTTAAGAAGCTTCAACAGCTGTTTGCTGCTCAAGAGGATGAACCTAAGCCAGAAGTTAAACCTCAGTCAAATAAACGACGAGATAACCAACGTACAAATAATCGACGTCAACGTAATAACCGTAATAGTAATAATGGTTCAGTAGCAAATAATACAGCAACTGAAGAGGTTAAAGAGACTACGCGCCCTAATCGTCGAAGTAAACAAAATGGTAATACCGCTAATACCGCGAATAACATTAAAGCCGATAAAGTAGTGAGTGAACCGGTACAACCAAAACAAAAGGAAGCGAAACCAAGGCGACAACAGCGTACATTAACTAAGAGCGTTCGGGTTAAAAATAGTGATACACCGGTACCAGATGAAAAAGAGCGTATCGTTATTCCGACATTATTAGTGCCAGTTATTGTTCCTGAATCAGACGATAATAACATAACCGCTGATGCTCAACCGAAACGTCAACGACGAACTTCTCGACATTTGCGTATGAATGCCCCTCGGACTAAACGACGTGGCAAAAATACCGAATTAAAACAGTCAGCAATGCCATTAGAATTTGCTGCCGCCTCATTAGAGCTGGCATTAGGTCGTGTAGCGGTTGATTATAGTCAAGTGAGTCGAGATGAGCCAAGTAACACTGTTACTGTGATCCCTTCACTGTTATTACCAATTGTAATCAAAGATGAGGTCTCTACAGCTAACGCTAAACAAGATGTTGCAAGTATATCGCAATCAAATATCACAACATCTGCTACTCAACCTAATATTGAGAAACAACCTATAGAACAAGAAATCAGCCAATCTACAGCTGATACTGCTTCAGGTTATTCATCATCAATAATGACTAAGGCTCCAGCTCCAGATTATGTGCAATCTGATAGTAAAATAAAGACTCGAGAAGAATTGGATTATCACTATGACGGTAAAGGTAATGCTGGTGGATTAAGCGCTCAAGATCACGCTTATGCCGCAGCAAGTAAACCGGTGATACCTGATTAGCCGACAACTAAAACAGCGGTGATGGATATCACCGTTGTTTTTAATTCATGATAAAGATAAACAATGATTATCTATATTTTAAAAAAAATAGTGACGTTTTTATTCATTATCTGCGTACTTGCCCAGATTAGCTTCTGTCTGGTTTACTTTGTTCCTCAATCTATTTTTAGTGATTTAACTTTTATTGATGCCTATAGTGCTTTTTTTAAACAGTTACTACAAGGTCAATTTCGTTTAGCATCTGGTGAAACTTTACCATTTTTAGATACCCTATTAACAACGTTTGAGCTATGTATTTTAGCGTTATTGGTGGCATTACTTGTCGGTTTACCGTTAGGTATTTTTCTTGGATTAAGTAATATAAATTGGTTGAATGCCACTATTCGCTTAGCGAGTTTGATATTTTATTCTTGCCCGATTGTGATGTTGGCAACAATTGTGATGTATTATCTTTCGGCGAAATGGTCGATTTCTATGAACTTTGATATACCACCATCAGTAACGGGTAGCTCTTTGCTTGATATTTTAATCTCATCAAGGCCAGAAAAATTAAAAGCATTGTTAGATCAGCTTCACTATTTACTTTTGCCAACCATTATTTTAGCTATACAGCCAAGTATTATGACCATTCAGCTGGTGAGTGAAAACGTCAAAAATACCTCAAGGCAAAACTATATTAAAATGGCAATTATTCGGGAACGTTCGCCGTTTAAAGTATTACGTCGGCATTTATTACCCAATTCAATTCCGGCTACCATTCCACAATTGACCTATAACACCACGACTTTACTGTTTTTTACCATGGTGATAGAAATCTTATTTAATCGAGTTGGTTTAGGTCAATGGGTGATGATGGCGTATCGTAATCATAATTATTTTATTATTTCGATAGCCATTCTTGCGTGTGGAACGGTAATAAGCTTATTAACTTTATTAGGTGAGATAACGGCTATTGCTATTTATCCATTACGTCATAAGGAACATTATGTCTAGGATAATTCAGTTAGGTAAGCGAATAAATTCGTGCTTCCATCGACTTCATAGCAATTTATATCTGATTGTCAGTTTTTATGGGATTTTAGCAATTGCTTTTATTGCATTATCAACCAAATGGTTCTTTCATGCGCATTTAAATCCCATCTATGTAAGCTCCTTACCGCCAGCTTGGTGGCCTAATGGTGATATTAATCATATTTTAGGAACTACTGAGCAAGGGCAGGATATTTTTGACTATTTATTAATAGGTTATCGGTCAACGATTGTAATGACGCTAAAAGCAGTTTTTTATGTCATTATAATCGGTGGCGTAATTAACTATTTAATGTTTTTTGTCACATTTATCCGGCCTTTTATTCTATTTATCTTTAGATTTTTTATGGTAGTACCGCCATTGCTTGGGGTAATTGTTATCAGTTTGTTATTGGAAGATGATATTACCAATATATTAATTGTGATTGGTTTATCCTATGCACCGCGCTTTATTTATAATATCCATCAACGGGTTATAAAAGAGTGGAATAAAACCTATATTACGGCATATCGTTTAGATGGCTTATCTTCATTTTCGATTTTAAATCACTATATTATCCCCAATATTTTACCGGTTTACTTAGCTGAAGTGGTTTCATTATTTGGTTCGGTTATTTTAGCTATTACTACCATTACCTTTTTAGGCTTTGCTAATGACTTTTCTCGGCCGGACTTAGGCATGATGATGTTTAAAATGAAAGACATTATTGATGTTAATTTGCTGGCTTTTTTAGCACCGGGTATTGCTGTTTCTGCTACAATTACGTTGGTTTATTTATTCAATTTTGGATTATATGGCCAGCGAGTAGGGCATTAATTATGGCATTATTAGACATTCGCAATTTAACCATTGAGTTTATTACTCCTGATGGCCTGTTGCGGGCAATTGATCGGGTTAATTTGAAGTTATCAGAAGGCGAAATCCGAGGTTTGGTTGGAGAGTCGGGTTCCGGTAAAAGCCTGATCGCCAAAGCGATATTAGGTGTGAATAACCATAATTGGAAGATCTCCGCTGATCGTTTCCATTTTAATGATGTCGATTTGCTTAAATTGACCGCCAAACAACGGCGAAAAGTGATAAGTGATAATATTTCGATGGTGTTCCAAGAGCCGCAATCTTGCTTGGATCCTTCGATGAAAATCGGCCAACAGTTAATTGAAGCCATTCCTCGCAGAACCTTTAAAGGCCATTGGTGGCAACGCCTATTTTGGCGTAAGAATCGCGCAGTTGAATTATTGCATCGCGTTGGGATTAAAGATCATAAAGAGATCCTCAAATCCTATCCATTTGAATTAACCGAAGGTGAATGTCAAAAAGTGATGATTGCTATAGCATTAGCCAATCAACCTAAATTACTGATTGCCGATGAACCAACTAACGCCATGGAAGCGACCACCGAAGCGCAAATTTTCAGATTGCTGGCCAGTATGAATCAAAATATGGGGACGACGATTTTACTTATTAGCCATGATCTACAGATGGTTACTCGCTGGACTGATCGTATCAATGTCCTATATTGCGGACAAACCGTTGAGGTAGCTGATAGTGAAGATTTAATTAAATCACCTTATCACCCATATACGCAGGCATTGATTTATGCGATTCCTGATTTTGGTAAAGCGATGCCGCATAAAAGCCCTTTAAATACCTTACCTGGGGTTATTCCATCATTAGAACATTTACCTATTGGTTGCCGCTTAGGGCCGCGTTGCCCTTATGCGCAAAAAAAATGTATACAAGCACCAGAACTTATCCCAATCAAAGATCATTCGGTAGCCTGCCATTTTCCATTAAATACTGATGAGTAATTTGAGATATAGGAATAGTTAATGAACCCAATATTAAAAGTTCGCAATTTATCAAAACGATTTAAAATCCCTAAAGGACTCTTTGGTCATTTACAAATTGATGCCGTCAAACCCTTGTCGTTCTCGCTTAACGAAGGTAAAACCTTAGCCATTATTGGGCAAAATGGTTCCGGAAAATCGACATTAGCTAAAATGTTGGTGGGTATGATAAAGCCAGACAGTGGCGATATTTGGATCGATGGTAATAAAGTTGAATATGGCGATTATGGGCATCGTTCGCAACTGATTCGCATGATATTCCAACATGTGGAAAGTTCTTTTGATCCAAGACTTCGCATTGGTCAATTACTGGAAATTCCACTTAAACGCAATGCCAATTATACCGCTCACGAACGAGAAAAATTGATTAATGATGTTTTAAAACAAGTAGGTTTATTGCCAGAACACGCCTCTTATTATCCATCTGTGATGGCTGCCGGGCAAAAACAACGCGTTGCGTTAGCTAGAGCTTTAATTTTAAAACCAAAAGTGATTATTCTTGATGAAGCTTTAGCGGCTTTAGATATCTCAATGCGTTCACAAATTGTTAATTTGATGCTGTCGCTACAACAAGAACAAAATATATCTTATGTCTATGTCACACAAGATATTGGCATGATGAAACATATTAGTGACCAAATTATCGTTATGCATAATGGTGAATTGGTTGAATATGGTAATACTGCTGAAGTTTTGGCGTCGCCACTAAGTGAAATCACACAAAAACTTATCAATAGCTATTTTGGTGAGGCGTTAACCGCAGATACTTGGCGGACCGATACCCGAGCCATTTAAATTCACCTCTTTGCTATATAGATTATCGATAACGGTTAACAGTTAAATCCAATTAGTTTGCTATTATTCTGATTTTGTTGGCAATATCCTGGCTATTATTTCTAATAAAAACGCTCGACAAATTTTCTAAAACCCACTATATTTAGCTATATAGATTTCTAGACGTCTATCTCAAAAATTATAAAAAGTAATTAATATAAAAAATAATTAATATAAAAAGTAATTAATAGGAGCTTTTGATATGCCTATCTGTATTCCTGATTCATTACCGGCAGTAGATGTATTACGTAATGAAAATGTATTTGTGATGACCTCAACGCGTGCTAATACTCAAGAAATTCGTCCATTAAAGCTTCTTTTTTTAAATTTAATGCCTAAAAAGATTGAAACTGAAAATCAGTTTTTACGGCTACTCTCTAATTCATCTTTACAAGTCAATATTCAACTACTACGTATTGATCAACGTGAGTCAAAAAATACCCCTGTAGAGCATTTAAATAGTTTTTATTGTGATTTTGAGGATATTCGTGAACAGAATTTCGATGGTCTAATTATCACTGGCGCACCATTAGGTAAAGTTGCTTTTTCCGATGTGGTCTATTGGCCAAAGTTAGCTGAAATAATTACTTGGGCGAAAGATCATGTAACCTCAACCATGTTTGTTTGCTGGGCGGTGCAAGCGGCTTTAAATGTACTCTATGATTTGCCGAAATTCACCCGTTCACAAAAGTTATCTGGCGTTTATCAACACCAAATCTTGCAACCAAATGCGATTTTAACCCGAGGTTTTGACGATACGTTTCTAGCACCACATTCGCGTAATGCTGATTTTCCAATGGATAAAATTAAAAACTATACCGATTTAAATATCTTAGCTGAGTCAGAAATCACAGGTCCATACTTAATGGCAACCGCCGATAAACGAATGGCGTTTGTAACCGGTCATCCTGAATATGACTCATTTACTTTGGCTAATGAATATTCTCGTGACTTAAAAGCCGGTATAAATCCTGAGATCCCTTATAACTACTTCCCAGAAAATAATCCCGATTTAACGCCAAAAGCGACATGGCGAAGTCATGCCTATTTACTATTTAGTAATTGGCTTAACTATTACGTTTATCAATTAACACCGTTTGATTTAACGACTCGTAATTTGACAATTGATGATTAACGATTAACGATTAACGATTAACGTTAACGATAGATGATAGATGGATTTATTAAATGAATAACTCCATCTATTTGATAATCATTAACTATTGCTATTCATACAAAGTAAATAACTAAAATTAAAAAACAGAGTGATATAATTTTTCAATATCTGATAGGTTTGTTTCTCTTGGATTTCCTTGAGTACACACATCAGCATAGGCTGCTTCGGCTAGTGCTGTTATATCTTCCTTCTTTACGCCAACCATATGTAAATTTGTGGGTATTTTGACGTCATGATTTAACTGAAAAACGGCATTCACGGCTGCATTTCGAGCATCTTCAATCGACATCTCTTCACTATTTCTTATCCCCATTGCTTTGGCTATATGCCGATATTTTTCACCGGTGTATGGTGCATTATATTGCATGATATGTGGAAGTAATATTGCATTAGCAACACCATGAGGAACATTATAAAAAGCACCCAATGGATGCGCCATACCATGAACTAAGCCGAGGCCAACATTGGAGAATCCCATTCCGGCAATATATTGACCTAAAGCCATTTGCTCAACGGCATTAAGATCGCCATTTACTGAATCGCGTAGTGAACGAGAGATAATTTCAATGGCTTTCAAATGAAACATATCACTCATCTCCCATGCACCTTTCGTGATATAGCCTTCTATTGCATGAGTAAGCGCGTCAATACCGGTTGCTGCTTTTAAACTAGCTGGCATACTCATCATCATATTAGGATCAACCAAAGTGAGAACCGGTATATCGTGAGGATCCACGCAGACAAATTTTCTTTTATTCTCTTCATCGGTAATCACATAATTGATAGTCACTTCTGCTGCTGTTCCTGATGTTGTCGGAATAGCAATGATTGGGATCGATGGTTTTTTGGTTTGCGCTAAACCTTCTAAACTACGAATATCAGAAAATTCAGGATTATTTATCACAATTCCAATCGCTTTAGCGGTATCTTGCGGTGACCCACCACCAATCGCTATTAGATAGTCTGCATTTGATTGCTTAAATATCTCTATTCCTTGTTTTACTATACTTATTGTTGGATTCGGCATAACTTCATCAAATATTTGATAATCTAATTTTGCCGAATTAAGTAACTCAGTAACCTTAGTTGCCACGTTAAATTTAATCAGTTCTTTATCAGTAACCACTAAAGCTTTTTGATAGCCACGTTTTTTTACTTCATCGATAATATTATTGATTGAATTCACCCCAAAATATGCGGTTTGATTCAAAATCATTCTATGACTCATTTTTAACCTCTTTCTTTATTAATATGCAACTGAAGATGATTTATTGGGTTTTTTTAACTGTTTAAAGTGTTTTAATCGTTCATCAATCGCCTGCATATACAACATGGTATCCACGCCAACAGCAACGAAATTTGCTCCCCATGAGATACATTTTTGCGCCATTTCGATATCAACCGCTAAAAATCCAGCCGCTTTACCTAATTGCCTAATCCTTTTAATTGTTTTTTCGATAATTTTTTGTACATCTGGATGTCCAGCATTATCAGGATAACCTAAGGATGCCGATAAATCGGCAGGGCCAATAAATACGCCATCTACCCCGTCGGTCATGACGATTTCATCAAGATTTTCGAGGGCTTTTTTACTTTCAACTTGTACTAATAGACAGAGTGAATCGTTGACTTGTTGCATGTAGTTTTCAATTTTACCCCAGCGAGCGGCTCTTGCCACACTGGCGCCTACACCTCGAGTGCCTTCGGGTGGATAACGTGTCGCTGAAACGACAGCTTTGGCTTGTTCACCTGTTTCGACCATCGGTATTAATAAAGTCTGAGAACCAATATCTAGAATCTGTTTAATGTTAGCCTGACTGCCTTCTAAAGGTCGTACTACAGGATGGCTGGCATAGGGGGCGATTGCTTGTAATTGAGTAAGTAGTGTTTGTGCAGTATTTGGCGCATGTTCACCATCAAGTAGTAACCAATCATATTCTGAGGTTGCAGCAATTTCAGCCATATAAGATGTCGCTGAAGATAACCAAAGACCAATTTGTAAATTTCCTTGAGTAATTTCTTGTTTGAATTTGTTTTCCAATAGTTTTTTCATTATGTTATTCCTAATGTATTAGGAGCTTATTGATAAAATCAATAAGCTCAGTTGGTTAACTATTTTTGTTAGTTTGTTTTAGCATGAATATAGTGATAGTGCCGACTATTGTTATCACTGCTAAAGTTAGTAAACCTGCTATATTGTTATCAAAAAGCGTTTCTGCTTTTACCCGAATAATTGGCGCGAAAAAACCACCAAATGCCCCAAACATATTAATAAATCCTATGCCAGCAGCTAGGGCTGCTCCAGATAACAGGTTGGTTGGTATAGTCCAAAAAACAGGTTGTACCGCAATAAAACCAATTGCGGCAAAACAAAGAGCAATAATTGCAATGATAGGGCTAGCTAGTGCGGAAATTCCAATACCTAAACCCGCTACCAATAATGTTATCGCAGCGATATTTCTCCTTTCTCCAACTTTGTCTGAATATCGAGGAATAAAATAAGTACCGAATAATGCAGCAATCCAAGGAATTGCTGCGACCAGTGAGGCTTTAAAACCAACCGTTGTTCCCATTAATTGAGCAACTTGTGTTGGTAAAAAGAAAATAAGCCCGTAAACACTTATTTGAATTATCATGTAAATAATGGCTAGATGCCAAACGGTGACATTACTGATAGCATCAATTATTTTAGAGGTGGTTTTGACACTCTCTTCTGATGATAATTTTTCTTGTAATGCTTGTTTTTCATCTTTATTTAAAAATCTAGCATTACTGATCTTGTCATCAAGGTAAATAAAAGTGACAACACCTGCTATAACAGCAAGAATACCTTCGATAATAAACATCCAGTACCAACCAGGATGATCTAAAAAGCCATGCATCTCTAACAAAGCCCCTGATAGCGGTGAGCCAAATGTTAACGCCAAAGGTGCCCCCATATAAAATAACCCCATTATTCCGGCACGATGTTTTTGTGGGAACCATTGCGAAGTTAAATAGATCATACCAGGGAAGAAACCAGCTTCAGCCATACCAAGTAGTACACGAACCGTTAAAAATTTCCATTCAGAATCAGCATAAGCCATGGCCGCGGATAATAATCCCCATACTAAAGTTGTACCGCCAATCCAGTAACGAGCACCAAATTTACGCATTAATAAATTGGCTGGTGCGCCTAAAAAGGCATAAGCCACGAAGAAAATACCTGCTCCAAGTGCAAATGCTTCATTACTTAGTCCGGTATCTAATTGATATGCCGATTTGGCAAAACCAATATTTGCACGGTCTAAAAATGCTAATACATAGAGTATTAACATGAATGGCACCAGTCTTAAACGGGTTTTGCTTACCGCTTTTTCGAGAATATTAGACATAAAAAACCCCCCCTCTCCATAAAAATGACAGAGATATAAATAATGTGCAGATGAGGAAAATAATTTTATTTAATCTAAAATCGCAGTTTTAAACTCCTTTAAAACTGCAATAAATCAATAAATAAACTTCTTTTCCCTCATATAATTAATGAGAATAAGGACGAATTAATTTACATCCACGATTTAATTCAACACCAAATCCAGGTTTATCCAGTACCGATTTATGAATTTTTCCATTTACAGGAACCGGTTCATCAATCAATATTGGATCAAATTGTGGACGGAGTGTTGAACAATCCGGACTTGTCATTAAAAACTCACTAAATGGGGTATTTGTGAAGGTAATTACTGCATGGTGAGAATAAACGGATGAACCATGAGGTACGACCAGCTGTCCTTTTGATTTCGCAATTGCAGCAATTTCAAGTAAGGTGGTTAAGCCACCACACCAACCAACATCGGGTTGCATGATATCAATTCCAGTTTCAGATAATGTTCTAAATGATTGAATTGTTCCATGATGTTCACCAGAGGTCACCATCATTCCTGGCGGTGCATTGCGTTTTAACTCTCGGTATCCTTCATATTGTTGCGGAGGTAAACATTCTTCAATCCATTTTAAGTTATAAGGCGCACAAGCATAAGCAAGTTTTGTGGCGTAATTTACGTCTTGACTCATCCAGCAATCAAGCATGAGCCAAAAATCAGGTCCGCACTTTTCGCGCATGTCGGCAACCATTTGCGCATCTTTTTTGATGCCTTGATCACCGTCATGAGGTCCCCAATGGGTAGGCATCTTGCCACCAATAAAGCCCATCTCTTTTGCCAAATCGGGGCGAGCACCAGTTGTATAAAATTGAATTTCATCACGAACTGCACCACCTAATAATTTATAGACAGGTAGATCAGTCACTTTACCAAATAGATCCCAAAGGGCTAAATCAACACATGATATCGTGTTCATCACTAAACCACCTGAACCAGAATAATACATGGTGGCATTCATCATTTGGTCGTGAATTAGTTTGATATCAGAAACACATTTTCCTTCAATAAATCTATTTAGATGTTTTTCAACAATAAAACATCCCATTTCTCCGCCAGTTGATACGGCAAAGCCAATTTGTCCATTATCAGCTTCAACTTCGACAATAAGTGTTCCAAGAACGTTAATACCAAAAGATTGACGTGATTGCTCATACTCTTTATACTTGCTCATTGGCGTGGCGATATGGTCGTCGATCCAGTGGTGGCCGCCCTGATCGTGATAGTCTGCCCCGCCACTCCCTTTTTTGGCGGTTGCTCCTCCCATAAAATAAGCTCGTACTTCTTTTATTTTTGGTAGCTTCATTTACTTTCTCCTTTAATGTTACAAAAATTATTCGTACATAAGACAACCCAATTCTTTTGAGATATCTTTTGCACACTCCTTGATTTTAATCGTAATTTGCGGTAATACATGGTCGGTTATTTGAAATGTTGTTCCTACCGCTGATATTGCCGCAGCAATATTATTTTGTGCATTAAATATAGGTGCTGCTATACATCTGATATTGATATAATCTTCTTCATTATCAAAACTACAACCTTGTTGGCGAATCTTGGCCAGTTCAGTATGTAGTGAACTCGATGTCATAATTGTATTTGCGGTTTTTTGTTCGAAGGTAATCTGGTTTACGATTTCAGTTATTTTTTCGCTTGGTTGGAAGGCTAATAAGCACTTACCTACCCCTGAACGGTAAAGGGAAACTTGTTTACCTACATAAGAACGAACACTGATTGTGCTGTGTGATTCACATTTCAAAATATAGTAAGCGGTTTTATTGTCTAAAATGCCTAAATGAGTTAAAAGCCCGGTGTTATTGGTTAATCTGGCAAGATGTTTTTTGGCTATTTCTCTAATATCAAAACAATTTGAAGCAAGTTCACCTAACTCGACCAATTTGATCCATAAAAAATAGTCACCATTCTGATCTTGTTTAATAAATTGATAGGACTTTAGTTCTTCTAATAAAAGATAAGCGGAACTTTTCGGTATTTGTAGACTGCTGATTATTTCGGCAGCACTACACCTTCCTTTAGAAGAGATAAAGTTAAGTATTTTTATTGTTCTTTGTAAAGCCGGTACTTTAGACATACATTCCTATATATTGTACTTTAATCCTGTATATTGGATGGGTCGATTTTACGTTTATCAAATCTGGGCACAACTATTTAATCGCATAATTGTGAAGTTGATCATAAAAAATTTATAATTAACAAATGGTTATTCCTCTATATTGGAATTTTTCGTTTTATTCCAGTATAGAGGAATTTAAAATGGATAAATTTATCAAAGATATCAAATGAGAGGGTTATGCTTTAAATTGCAGTGATACCATGAAGCGTTTTTAATTAAAACCGATTTAATAGTCGCCAATAAGATAATATTCAAATATTAGCGTAATGGTATAGACGCCTTAATTATTTTTACAAAGAAATCTCAGTAACTAAAGTAATCATATTTCTATGTAAAATATATTTTTACGCTTTTTCCGCCATTATTAAAAACATTGGTGTTGAATGATAATTAATTTGTTCAATTTCATCCCAAACTATCTTGGATATATCTTTGTGAATATGAATATTTTTATAGCCGATTGATTGTAGGATATTCATATCCCATTCAGGTCTGATTTTTTGACTTAACGGTAGTAATCTGGCGATCCGTTCCATTTCGTGGGTATCGGTTTGGCGATAATGATCGTCTATACCACAATTGGCTGTATTTTCTCGGTCTTGCATGTATTGTGAATGAAGATCTTTATTAAAAAGAAATAAGTACCAGTTTGCATCAAAATTAAGTAATTTTCCTTGAGAATTTAGTACCCGAAACCATTCTTGATAAGCTACTGTGGGATTACTTAGGTTCCAAGTTACATTACGTAACACAATTAAATCAAAATGATTATCGTCAAACGGTAAGCAATGAACATCTGATAAAACAAAATTCACTTTTACCCGATATTGCGAGGCATTGTCTTTTGCTTGATCTATCATCGCTTGAGTAACATCAACTGCGGTTACTTCATGGCCCGCTAAAGCTAAGGTAATCGCCAAAAAACCAGGACCGGTTCCAATGTCTAATATCCGCAATTTATTTTTGTTAGGAGCATGGTTTAAGATTAACTTTTGCCAGATTTTTCTTTTATCCGTTGCCAGTTCGTCTTGGTTAGTTTGGCTGTATCCTTTCGCTCGGTTTGTCCAATAGATAATAAGATCTTGCAAAAGATTATCATCATTATTATTCGCTACTAGCACTTAGTTTCTCGCTTTTTTAAATAATTTTTAATTGTGAGACAGGTAGTATAATCATTATTACTCAATAAGATAATATTTACTACTATAACTTTATAGATAAGTTTTTAGTATTAAAAAATAGGATATTAATTGAGATAATTAAAGGTAAATTTTAGCGTGAATGATTTGAAATGCCACCAATGTGATAGGTGGCACTTTGTATCAATTTTATTCTATATAGGCACCGGCCATTAATGATTTAGCTCTTTCTGTATATTGTTTAAATACCCCTTTTCGTTTTGAATAATCGGGAGGTGTCCATTTTTGCTTACGTTTAGTAAATATTTCAGCAATTTCTTCTGCAGATTTAATTTCACCATTAATACCAATAATATTAAGTTTTCTAGCATGCACATCGATTTCGACAATATCATTATCTTCAACAAGTGCAATTGGACCGCCATCCGCAGCTTCAGGAGATACGTGACCAATGCATGGACCATGTGTTGCTCCCGAAAAACGTCCATCGGTGACCAATGCGACACTACCATTAAGACGCTTATCAAAGACAATTGCATCTGTGGTCATTAGCATTTCTGGCGCACCTGAACCTTTTGGCCCTTCATAACAAATGAAAATAACATCACCAGGATTAACCTTATTATTAATAATAGCCTCTTGAGCTGCTTCTTCCGAATTATAAACTTTGGCTGGTCCAGTATGTTTATGCATATCAGGACTACAGGCAGTATATTTTATAACTGCACCATCTGGCGCTATATTGCCTTTTAAAACAGCGATGGATCCCATTTTTTCTTTGTTAGGTTGGCGAATTAAATCATTTCGTTCTAATTTGTAATTATGCAAATAGCCTAAATTACGGTCAAAGAAACCGGTTTGCTGCATCATTTCCAAATTATCACCTAAAGACTGTCCTGTAACTGTCATTACATCAAGATCGAGTAAATCCTTAATCATCCATTGAACCATAGGAATACCACCAGCAAACCATAATAATTCAGTTACATATTGTCCGCTTGGTTGCACATTTGTAAGGTATGGTACGGTGTTATTAATTCGATCAAATACATCTGCGGTTAATTCAAATCCTGATGCATGTGCGATAGCCGGTAAATGAATCAGCGCATTTGTACTACCACTGATAGCAGCGTGTACTTTAATGGCATTTTCAAATGCAGCAGGTGTAAGTATTTTACGAGAGGTTATTCCTTCTTTAGCTAGATACATGGCATGGTGGCCTGCAGATCTAGCCATCCTGCGAATTTCAGACATGGTCGAAGGTGCTAATGCGCTTCCTGGTAGTGCTAACCCGAGTGCTTCTGACATGCATTGCATTGTACTTGCGGTACCCATGAATTGACATGCACCAGCGGTAGGACAACCACATCTTTGTAAGGTTTGAATTTGTTTGATATCAATTTCACCTTTTTTATATTGTGCAGTGGCACCGCCTAAGTCTGATGTCGTCATATTAGGAGCAGGGCGCATTGAACCACCAGGAACATGAACTAACGGTATGTCAAGTCGTGCAGCTGCAATAAGGTGAGCAGGTACTGATTTATCACAACTAGAAATAAGTACTGCTGCATCATATGGTATGACAGAACCATGAATTTCGACCATATTAGCAATCGCTTCCCTTGAGGCTAATATATAATTCATGCCATCATGACCTTGTCCCCAGCCATCACAAATATCTGTAACATGGCTACGTACTGAACGACCGCCTCGTTCATGCACGCCAAGAACAACTTCATAACCTAAACTATCGAGGTGATAACTACCCGGATGACTTTCTCCATAACAGTCATCAATAAGAACTTGTGGTTTTTCAGTATCTTCAACGGTATAATTCATGCCCATTCGTAATGCATCTAATTGTGACCATAGATCCCTGGCAAATTTACATTTTTGTTGCATAATTTCCTCCAATGCTTTTTTAATTTTTTATTTTGTTGGTTTTGCGGTTACAGCAGGTAGCGTGAATAATAGAATAATTGCAATGATTAAAGCCCCAACTAAGGTATATAGTCCTGCATTTTTACTTACGGTAACGGTTAATAAACCAACTAGATATGGCCCGATAAATCCTCCTAGATTACCAAGGGCATTGATTGTTCCTCGTACTCCACCTAAAACATTTGATGGGAATAATAGTGGTGGTAATGTCCAAAATGGGCCGGCGTATGCTTGTAGGAAAAAGCCACATAAAACCATCATTCCATAAGCAAGCCATGTACTGTTTTCTAATAATATAGATAACGTTAAACATACAGCAAACCCAATCATAGGAATTGCAGTATAGAGCCTACGATTCATGGTTTGGTCACATAATTTAGCAATATAGTATTGTCCAAATATACAAAGAATGTATGGTGCTGCGGTTAATAGTCCAACAATAGACATACCACTACCGGTTAATTGTTTAATTAACATTGGCATCCAAAGGGCAAAACCGTAAAAACCAATTTGGAAGAAGAAATAGATAGCAACCAGTTTCCATAAGTTGATACTACTTAATACTGTTTTAACACTTGCTTTGTCATCTAATTTTATAAGCGCTTTATCTTCGGCAAATTGTTGGTTTAACCAATTTAATTCTTTAGGATCTAGCCATTTAGCTTGATGAGGATAATCAGAAACAAGAGGCATCCAAACAAAGAGTAATGCTAAAGATATAATACCTTCAATGATAAACATTTCTCTCCAACCCCAAGCTTCAATTAACCAACCAGATAATGGACCGGTAATGATAGATGCTGCCGCTAAATTCATTTGGAAAAATGCAATTGCTCTAGCTCTTTCATGATTTGGAAACCAATGCCCAATCAATGCCAATATAGCAGGGTATACTCCCCCTTCAGCTACCCCCAATATAAAACGTATGATAAGTAATTGAATGGGATCTCGAACAAATCCTGTTATTGCAGCAAAACCGCCCCAAACAACAATAGTCCATGCGATAAATTTTTTGGCGCTATAGCGTTCAGCGATTTGACCACCGGGAATTTGTAAAAATATATAGCCAATAAAAAAGATCCCTGCGACAAGACCTGCGAAAGACGCGGTCATACCTAAGTCTTTATTCATTCCTCCGGCAATACCAATGGCAATATTTGTTCTGTCCATATATGCCACGATATACACCAGAATGGTAGCCGGAATTATATGTTTCCAACGCCCTTTAGGAATTGTTTTATCTTCTGTATTATTCATATGGATGCCTCCAATTATTTATTTATAATAGGAATTTGAGCAGACTCTAATACTTGAATTAATAGGTCTTTTTTGTTTTTTGGTAGTTTTGTTACCGGCGCCAAAACCTCAGTTGAAATATCTACTCCAGTTAGTTTGATAGCTTGTTTAATAACCCCAAAGAAAGGCGATTCAATCGCATAAACCGGCATTAATTTTGCTAATTGACGCTGTAATTTAAATGCGGTTTGGTAATCTTTTTTAATGAATGCCTTATAAATTCCCTTGGTGATTTTCGGGGCAAAATTAAATGTTGCTGGAATGCCACCATGACCACCAAGAATAAGCGTGTCTAACATATATTCATCAAATCCACTGAAGATGATAAAATCTGGACGGAAGGCGTGAACCCTGTTGATGACTTCTCGGGTATGGCTTATGTTATCAATGGTGTCTTTCAAACCAATAATATTTGGCTGCTCCTTGGCTAATCGAGTAATAACATCAATACCAATATCTTGGCCGGTTAATGCCGGGAAATTGTAAAGTAGCACTGGTATATCAAGATTTTCAGCGACAGTTTTATAATGGTGATAAATGGCATCACTATTCAATAAAGCATAATATGGATTGACCACTAAAACGGCATCTGCGCCTATTTGTGCTGCATGTTGACCATATTGAATAGTTTCTTTGGTACTTGGACTGGATATTCCAATCATCACTGGAATGCGTTTATTGATATGTTTTACCGCAAATTCAGCAACTTCAAGTCGTAGTTTCGGTGGCATATGACAAAATTCACCACCACTCCCTAAAATCAAAACGCCATCAGCTTCACTATCGATCAGATGATCTAATAGATTAGCCATTCCTTTTTTATCCAGTTCCCCATGTTTATCTACAATTGTCGGCACGGGTGGAAATATCCCTTTAAATTTTGCTAAACTCATTTTTTCTCCTTTGTTCATAATATGGAACTTTATTTCTTTCTTGTGAACGGATTATTGAGGAAAAAATTTTGAATTGCAATGCATTAATTCAAAAGAAAATTAATTTTGTGATCCTCCTCTCATTGTAAAAAATATTTTTTCGGCAAGTTTATTTTTTCCGTATAATGAAATTAAGTTCTTTTTGTGGGATTTTTTTTGAAATATGATTAATTAAAGAGGTAAATATGATTTATTACATTCCACCCGTTAATTTATTAGGAAAAGGATGTCTATCTGAGTTAGGGGTACCGGTTAAAAAACTAAATTGCCAAAAGGCATTTGTGGTTAGTGACAAGTTTTTAGTCGGTAATGGTACGGTAGATAGAGTAGTCGATATTTTAGCCAAAGAGGGAATTGAATCGGTTATTTTTTATGATGTTAAACCAAATCCTACCGTTGCTAATGTTGAAAATGCACTAAAATTATGTCAAGAATCTAAATGTGATTTTGTGGTTTCCATTGGTGGTGGATCACCTCAGGATTGTGGTAAAGCGGTTGCGGTGTTAGCAACTAATGGTGGCAAAATTACCGATTATGAAGGGATGCATAAAAGTAAACATAAATGTTTACCTATCGTGGCAATAGCAACCACTGCAGGTACTTCTGCCGAAGTTACCATCAATTACGTGATTACTGATGAAAGCAGACACGTAAAAATGATTATGGTCGATCCAAATACACTGGCATCAATAACGGTTAGTGATCCCGATTTAATGATTTCTAAACCAGCAAATTTAACCGCAGCAACCGGTATGGATGCGTTAACTCATGCAATAGAAGCGGTGGTAGCTAAAGGTGCGATGGATGTCACTGATTCGACCGCACTGTATGCAATTGGTCAAACCTTTAAATATTTGGCGCGCGCGGTTAAAAATGGTAATGATATTGAAGCCAGAGAGCAGATGAGTTATGCCTGCTTTTTAAACGGTATTGCTTTTAGTAATGCGGGTTTAGGTAATGTGCATGCGATGGCACATCAACTCGGTGGTCTTTATGATTTACCTCATGGGGTCTGTAATGCGATGCTATTATCGGTAGTTGAAAAGGAAAATGCGAAACATGCTCCAGAAAAATTTAGAGCGATTGCCGAAACAATTGGATTAGATACTAAAGATAAAACCGACCAAGAATGTGTTGATTATGTGATAAAAAGAATTGAAGATTTGGCACAAGAAGTCGGTATTCCTAAATCATTGAAGGAGTTAGGCGTCGATAATCCTGATTTTGAGTTGTTGGCAGAAAATTCAATGAAGGATGCTTGTGCCGGTGCTAACCCCGTCTTTTTTGATAAACAAAAACTTATTGAGCTATTTAAGAAGATAGCTTAATGAGTTATGGATTAAAATAGTTAAAATAATATTGAATCATAATGATTCAATATTATTGAAACTTGCTAGTCAGTTGTTGACATGCTTTACGCACTAGCTCTGAATATTTTTCGATCTTCTCTACCGGTAGTTGAAAAAGCACCCCAGAAATACTAATCGCCGCAATTGGTTCATGATTTTTATTAAAAATAGGAGCAGCGATACAATGAACACCTTTTACATCTTCTTGATTGTCATAGGCCCAACCTTGCGAGCGAATTTTTGCTAGCTCTTTTTTTAACTGTTTTTTGCTGGTAATTGTGGTGTCGGTATATTTAACCAATTTATCTTCTGGTATAAGTTGATCGATTTTCTCATCTGGTAACCATGCTATCAATGCTTTACCAATACCGGAACTATGCAGAGGTAATTTTTTGCCTATCCAAGTACGAATACCGATAGCTTGGTCATTTTCAATTTTTGCAATATAGACTGAATATAGACCATCTAACACACCTAGATGGCAAGTTAAATTGGTTTGATCTCTTAATTTTGACATCAACGGTTCCGCTATTTTGGTGATATCAAACTGTTCCAGCGATTTATCACCCCATTCATGCAATTTTAATCCAAGATAATACTGGTTCTGATCTTGACGCAAGATACCATGCATAACTAATGCATTAAGTAGGGTTGAAGTACTACTTTTGGGTAAATTAAGATCCTGAAATATTTGACTAAAAGTTGCACCTTTGTGATTATCTAAATAATCACAAATGCGTACTATTTTATCTAATGCAGGTACTAGAGTTTGAATATTTGGCATGAAATATCCTAATATAATAATGTCAAAAATTTAGTTATTTTATGGTACTAATTAGTTAGAAAATTATTTTTTGAACGGTTATATGTATTAAATGGCTTATCTGTAACATTATATTCAAGTTATATGATTAGGAAAAGAAAATAACATTTATTATTTTTTATTTTAACTTAATTTGAAAGAATAAATCCTTATCTTGCATCATGTTAGGCATAGTTATATTATGGTTAATAGTGCTATATTAATTAAGGAATAAGTCATGTTAAAGTCAATTGATCCAACAACTACTTCCGCCTGGAAGTCCCTTCAAGCTAGTTATCAAAAGCATCACGCTAAAACCATTGCCCAAATTCTAAAAGATGAACCTAAGCGAGTTGAAAAGTTAAGTATTCCTTTTGAAGATGAGTTCTTGGTTGATCTTGCAAAAAATCGTGTAACGCAAGAGACATTAGAAATTCTTTATAAACTTGCCGATGAATGTGATTTAAATGGTGCCATTAAGGCTATGTACAGCGGTGAAAAAATTAATCGCACAGAAAATCGCGCCGTTTTGCATGTTGCGCTTCGTAATGTATCAAATTCGCCAATTTATGTTGATGGTAAAAATGTTATGGATGATGTCAATGCAGTGCTTGCTAAGATGGAATCCTTTAGTAAAAAAATTATTAGTGGTGAGTGGAAAGGTTATACTGGTAAAGCAATTACCGATGTAGTTAATATCGGTATTGGTGGTTCAGATTTAGGGCCACATATGATAACCGAAGCGCTAAGACCTTATAAAAATCATTTAACTATGCACTTTGTTTCAAATGTTGATGGTACGCATATTGTTGAAGCTTTAAAGGGTTTAAATCCAGAAACTACGTTATTTTTAGTTGCCTCAAAAACGTTTACAACTCAAGAAACGATGACCAATGCGCAAACGGCTCGTCAATGGTTACTTGATGCGGCAAAAGATGAGAAAGCCGTTGCGCTTCACTTTGTGGCGTTATCAACTAATGCCAAAGAAGTTGAAAAATTTGGTATTGATACAGCTAATATGTTTGAGTTTTGGGATTGGGTAGGTGGTCGTTACTCTTCTTGGTCAGCTATCGGTTTATCGATTGTCCTTTCAATTGGCTTTGAAAACTTTAAACAGTTTTTAGCTGGTGGCCATGCAATGGATAAACATTTCCAAAGCGCACCAATTGAAAAAAATATTCCGACTTTACTTGCTTTAATTGGTATTTGGTACAATAACTTTTATGGTGCCGAAACCGAAGCGATTCTACCTTATGATCAATATATGCATCGTTTTGCCGCCTACTTCCAGCAAGGTAATATGGAATCAAATGGTAAAAGTGTTGATCGTAATGGTAACAAAACTGGTTATACAACCGGCCCAATTATTTGGGGAGAGCCGGGAACAAATGGTCAGCATGCTTTTTATCAATTAATTCATCAAGGTACTAAACTGATTCCTTGCGATTTTATTGCGCCAGCCATTAGTCACAATCCGGTTGGTGATCATCATCCGAAGTTACTTTCTAACTTTTTTGCCCAAACAGAAGCTTTAGCTTTTGGTAAGACAGCTCAACAAGTAGAACAAGAGTTTGTTGCTGCGGGTAAAACACTCGATGAAGTTAAATCTATTGTTCCATTTAAAGTCTTTGAAGGTAACAAACCAACCAACTCTATTTTAGTCAAGAAAATCACGCCTTATACATTAGGGGCACTAGTCGCGATGTACGAACATAAGATCTTTACCCAAGGTATTATTCTTAATATCTTTAGTTTTGATCAATGGGGAGTTGAGCTTGGTAAGCAATTAGCTGGCCGAATTTTACCGGAATTAGCTGATGATAAACCGGTGAGTTCTCACGATGATTCTACTAATAATCTAATTAATCAATATAAGAAATGGCGTTAACCACTATTTTGTGAATTGAATAAGTATTATGAATTGAATAAATAAAAAAAACCTTCAGCTTCTAAACTGAAGGTTTTTTTATAACTGATTATTTTTTAACACGCATTATTGGTGTTTTGCCCGCTTCAACTGAACCTGTTAGTTTAGTTAATTCAACCACGGTTTCCATATTTGAAATAACCACTGGGGTTAATACTGATTTAGCTCTACTTTCAAGTAAAGGTAGATCGATTTCAATGATAGTATCACCAATCTTAACTTGTTGTCCTTCTTCGGCAACACGGGTAAAACCTTCACCTTTTAATTCAACAGTATCTATACCAAAGTGAACAAAAAGCTCGATACCTTCATCTGATTCAATAGCAAAGGCGTGATTGGTTTCGAAAATTTTACCAATTTTACCATTTAATGGTGCAACAATTTTGTTACCAGAAGGTTTGATAGCTACGCCATCACCAACGATTTTTTCTGCAAAAACAACATCGGGTACATCTTCGATTTTAACGATTTCACCACTAAGCGGTGAAATAATTTCGATGTTATGTTTGTTATCATCAGATACAAATTGTTTAATTTTATCAAATAGCCCCATCATGGCCTCCTAACAAATTTGCTTTTCAGCAGTATATTTTTCAATTAAATCGGTTACTTCTTTAGCTGTTGCTTTTTCAAGAACCGTGTCAGCAAATTTCTTCGCTTCTTCATAATTAGTATTACGAATTAGTTTCTTAATTTTAGGAATTGATACCGCACTCATACTAAACTCATCAAGACCCATACCAAGTAATAAAATTGTTGCTCTTTCGTCACCAGCAAGTTCACCACACATTCCAGTCCATTTACCTTCTTGGTGAGACGCATCGATTACATTTTTAATTAAAGTTAATACTGATGGTGAAAGTGGATTATAAAGATGTGAAATCAATTCATTACCACGGTCAACCGCAAGGGTATATTGGGTTAAATCGTTAGTACCAATACTAAAGAAGTCAACTTCTTTCGCTAAGTGACGAGCAATGACTGCTGCGGCTGGCGTTTCGATCATAACACCGATTTCAATGTTTTTATCGAATGCTTTACCTTCAGAGGTTAATTGTTCTTTAAGGATGTTAATTTCAGATTTTAAGATACGAATCTCTTCAACCGAAATAATCATTGGGAACATAATACGTAATTTACCAAATGCCGAAGCACGTAAAACTGCACGTAACTGAGCATGTAAGATTTCTTTACGGTCTAGACAGATACGAATTGCTCGCCAACCTAAGAATGGATTTTCTTCTTTTGGTAAATGCATATAAGGTACATCTTTGTCACCACCAATATCCATGGTACGAACAATAACCGATAGGCCATTAGTTGATTCAGCAACTTCTTTATATGCTTTGAATTGTTCGTCTTCATTAGGATACGCATCACGATCCATAAATAAGAATTCAGTACGATAAAGACCAACACCTTCATAACCATTACGATCTGCACCAGCAATATCACGAACTGTACCGATATTGGCACAAATTTCAACTTGATGACCATCAAGGGTCACAGCTGGTAAGTCTTTTAATTTTGCTAACTCTTCTTTATCAGCAATATATTTGGTTTGAACTTGTTTTAATTTTTCTTGAGTTGCGTGATCTGGATTAATGTAGATAGCGTTGTTGATGGCATCTAAAATAACAAAATCACCTTGTTTGATTGCTTGGGTTGCATTAGAGGTACCAACGATAGCTGGAATTTCTAATGAACGAGCCATAATCGATGTATGTGACGTACGACCGCCGGCATCAGTGATGAAACCTAATACCATATCTAAATTTAATTGCGCAGTTTCCGATGGTGTTAAATCAGTCGCAACTAAAATACAAGGTTGGCTAATAGCACTTAAATCAACAATTTCAATACCTAAAATATTTTTTAGCAATCGTTTACCAATATCTCGGATATCGGCCGCACGTTCTTTTAGATATTCATCATCTAAGTTCTCTAACTCTTTTGCTTGGGTTTCAAATACAGATTGGACTGCGGCATCAGCACTTGAGTGTTTACTTTTGATACGTGAAATAACTTCTTGTTCAAGATCTTCATCTTCAAGAAGCATAATATGACCTTCAAAAATGGCAGCTTTATCTTCACCTAAAGTGGTTTTTGCTCGCTCCATGATGGCATGTAATTGTTCGCTTGATTTTTCACGCGCTTCTTTAAAGCGATCAATTTCAGCATCAATTTTGTTATCTAGAATTTGCCTATTATTAATAATAATAGGTTCTTCTTTTAATAATAGCGCTTTTGCAAAAGCGATACCGGGGGAAACAAGTATACCTGATACCATAACATTTAATCCTTATCTAATATTAAAACCGTTTAAAGCTGATATGGGAGTATTATTCCAATTCAGGAATTAATTTTACTAAATGAGCTACTGCTTCTTTTTCATCTTCACCTTCAGCTGAAATAGTAATAGTAGTTCCTTGAGTTAATCCTAGTGTTTGTAATTTAAATAAGCTTTTAGCACTAGCACTTTTTCCATTTGATGTGACAGTAATTTCAGAATTGAAATTTTTAGCTTCCTTTACGAATTGTGCAGCAGGGCGGGTATGAAGACCGTTCGATGCAGTAATGGTTACATCTTGCTTATACATAATTATTTAACTCCCAAAAATATATTTGTTCATGCGACAATATAAATAAAAACAGCTTGAAAGGCTAGTAAGATTTCACAGATATGTAATATTTAGTTAATCTTATTGGCCATAATCATCAATGTTAGCTGATATATTTATTAATATTGGTAAATCCGAGTGATCTTATCACTACATTTTTTAAATTCTACCTGCCCGTGAATTCCTCGTTTGATATTTTCATATACCAACTCCTCACTACCATCTAGTTGTGAGGCACGGATCTCTTCTCGGCAGAAAGATTCAAACTTATCAAGTTCTTGTTCACTATTGCCTAACTGATAATTTTTAGGTAAATCTTGGCTAGTTACAAAGGCATTTGTCTTATTTCGCACATCAAGAACAATTATACCTTTGTTTGGTAGCCATGAACTACACGCAGTTAATGATATAACTATGTATAGCGATGTTAAAATTAATCTTAAAATGTTCAAAATAATTCCTTTATAAAGCGCAATAACCTGTTTATTATTTACAGTTAGGCGCAAATTATATACTAATAATGTGTGAAAGTGCAGGGGTGTATTTTTACCGTTATCACAAAACAAGGGTGGAATTCATGACAGATAGCAAAATTTATGATGAGCTTAATCGTCAACTTATTCAGAATAAAATTGGTATAACCGCAGCTGAATTACATGGATTTTTAACTGGCATCTTGGCAGGCGGCAATCATGACGAGAGCTGGAGGGTGTTAGTGCAAGACATGTTAAATGATGGGCAAAAAATTGCTGAACCGTTAAATAAACAAATAGAAAAATTATATCATTCAACAAAACAACAACTTATTGATGAAGATTTTGAGTTCCAGCTTTTACTTAGTGAACAAGATTTGTTTCGCCAAATTGATGATTTAGTTGGTTGGGTAAATCATTTTTTATTAGGTATTGGTTTAGTTCAACCAAAACTTAATCGGCTTAAAGGCGATGTAGGTGAAGCAATATACGACCTAAGACAAATAGTTAAACTCGGTTATGATGAAGATGAAGATCAGCAAGAGCTAGGTTTTGCATTTGAAGAGATCAAAGAGTACGTTCGAATTACGGCGATGTTATGTTTTGATGAATTTAATGAATCTGATATCACCCCAACTCTTCACTAAAATGCTGTATTATTGATCATTAAGGTAAACGCTATGATAGATATTGATACCAAGGCAGAACTGTTAGCTCGACGAAATAAATTATTGGCACAGATGGAGTTAAATAGCATTGCCTTATTTTTTGCTTCGCCAGAAGTTAAGCGAAGTAATGATACCCATTATCCTTATCGACAAGATAGTGATTTTTGGTATTTTACTTCTTTTGCTGAACCAGAAGCACTTTTTGTGGTTATTAAACAGTCAGATAATCAACCACGTTATATTTTATTTAATCGTAAAAAAGATCCTCTAGCTGAAACATGGACCGGATATCGGTTAGGTCAACAAGCTGCACTTGAAAAAGTTTTAGTAGATGAAGCCTATCTTTTTGATGAGATTGATGAGGTTTTGCCTAATTTAATCAATGGTAAAAAAGCTATTTATCATGCTGACCAGCTATATCATTATGCTGACGAGATAATTAAAAAAACGCTTAATACGCTACGGCAAGGCAGTCGATTAAAACTTTCAGCGCCAAGCATAGTTATTGATTGGCGACCAATCGTTCACGAAATGCGGATGTTTAAGTCTGAATATGAAATCGCCATTTTACGTCAAGCTTGTGAAATCAGTGCGCAAGCACATATTCGAGCAATGCAAAAATGTCAGCCCAATTGGTTTGAGTATCAATTAGAAGCCGAAATCTTACATGAGTTTGCTCGGCGTGGTGCTCGTTGGCCGTCATATAACACCATCGTTGGTGGTGGTAATAATGGTTGTATATTGCATTATGAAAATAATAGCGACAAGTTGCAAGATGGTGATTTAGTCTTAATTGATGCAGGTTGTGAATACCAATATTATGCCGGAGATATTACCCGAACATTTCCGGTTAATGGTCACTTCAATCTAGCTCAACGCGAAATATATGACATAGTATTAACGGCACAATATACCGCTATCAAATTATTAAAACCAGGTACTTCAATATCCTTAGTGAATCAAAAAATTATTCGGATGATGGTTGAAGGGTTAGTTCAGTTGCGAATTATGCAAGGCGATGTTGAAACATTGATTGTTAATAAAGCTTATCAAGCGTTTTATATGCATGGTTTAGGCCATTGGTTAGGTATTGATGTGCATGATGTTGGCAGTGATCGCGATCGTCTACTGGAACCGGGTATGGTCTTAACGGTAGAACCTGGACTCTATATTAATAAAGATGCTGATGTTGCTGAACGCTATAAGGGTATCGGGATTCGGATTGAAGACAATATTTTAATTACCGACTCTGGCAACCAAGTTTTAACCGCAACGGTACCAAAAGATCCACAGCAGATTGAATTTTTAATGCAAAATAACCGATGAATTTAAATAAGGCGCTAATCAAAATGTTGAGATTAGCGCTTTTTATTGTTTAAAAGACAATTATTGATTGGTAACTGTATGATTAACCTAAGCTAATTGAATTATCGCGGTTAAAAATAATCTTTATTTTGATATCTTTACCAGCAATTGGTTTGTACTTCCACGTTTTCATTGCCGAGATAACTGAGCGATTAAAAATATTATTAGGTTGGGTTTCAATGATTCTAATATTTTCAACACGCCCCTCACTTGTAACATCGAACATGGCAACAACATAACCCTCTAAGCGCATATCAAGTGCTCTTCGAGGATATTCAGGTCGATTACGACTAATTGGTGTTGGATTGCCTGAATATTGTCGATTTTCAGATACTTTAGGTGCTACTGAAGTATTTGCCACTTTATCACTGATCACGTCTTGCTTAACTTGTTGACGAGATGATTTTTGGGTAGGAGGTTTTTTATTTTTCGGCTTTGGTTCGGTTTTAATAATTACCGGTTTATCGGTTTCAACCACTGGTTTTTCTTCTTTGACGATCTCAGGCTCTTTTACCGGGTCAACTTGCGGTTCTTCAATTGGTTTATTGTCGATGATTTCACTGTTTTCAACACCTTTAATGTCAGGTGCATCTTCAACTAAAGATTGTTCAGGCGCGGCTAGCTGAGTAAGGTCGACCATCACAGCTTTAATTGAATTATCACCTTCATCAATCGTGATATTATTTGCAAACAGTGCTGAACTGAATAATAATCCGAATAAAAATAGATGCGATATCACAGAGATAGATGTATATAAATAAACATCCTTTGGCTTATTAGAAGCAGGTGATTGTGGTTCTTGTTCGTTGTTGATATCTATATCAAAATTAATCTTCATAACGGTAAATAATTTTCGCTTAAGGCGAGTATTCTAAATGAAAATGCTTATCATTTGTAGCATTTTTTTAAATATGATTTATCACTACTTGTTGCTTAAAAATATTTATCAGATAATAGTAAGCAAATATTTCCCATTTGTAGCGGTTAGACTGATGAATAATCCATCAATAAAACAAATACTCGATTTAGTGCAAGATGATTTAATTAAGGTTAATGAAGCAATACAAGCAGAACTCTGTTCCGATGTGGTATTAATCAATCAATTAGGAAATTATATCATCAGCAGTGGTGGCAAGCGTATTCGTCCTATTATTGCATTACTCATCGCTAAAGCGCTCAATTATCAGGGTGATAAACATATTATTACCGCAGCTTTTATTGAATTTATCCACACGGCGACTTTATTGCATGATGATGTTGTTGATGAATCTGATTTACGGCGTGGCAAATCAACCGCTAATGCATTATTTGGTAATGCGGCTAGTGTCTTAGTTGGTGATTATATTTATACCCGATCTTTCCAAATGATGGTACGTACCGAATCATTCAAAGTATTAAAAATAATGTCAGAAGCGACCAATGTCATTGCCGAAGGTGAAGTTCAACAACTTATGAATTGTAATGATCCTGATATTACTAAAGAGCAGTATTTACAAGTTATTTATCGTAAAACAGCAAGACTGTTTGAAGCCACTTCACATTCCGCTGCGGTATTAGCCGGCGCAACCCCTGAGCAGGAATTTGCCCTGCAAGAATATGGAAAATATTTGGGAACAGCCTTTCAAATTATTGATGACCTATTAGACTATAGCGCTGATAGTAATCAAAAATTAGGTAAAAATTTAGGTGATGACCTTAATGAGGGTAAACCAACTTTACCATTATTACATGCGATGCATCATGCTAATTCAGAAGATGCGACTTTAATCCGCCAAGCCATTGAGCAAGGAAATGGTCGTCATTTATTAGATCATATTTTAGCGGTGATGCAGTCTTGTGGATCACTTGAATTTACTTTTAAAACCGCTCAACAAGAAGCCAATAAAGCATTTAATGTTATTTCAATCCTACCGGATTCCCCTTATAAAAAAGCGCTTCAAGATCTGGCATTGCTATCAGTAAAAAGGGAAAACTAAACGTGATGTGATATTTTTAAAAACGTTATTGATGCAATTTATTTAATAACAACGTGTTTTAGCTACATATCGTAATAATCTTAAATTGATTTTACGTTGTTATGCAAACAGATTGCGACCCTTTAAATGCAGTTACTTCAATCAAGGTAGTTATTATGTTCAAAAGATCTTGGCCTGTGCTATTAATTTTTGTTTCGATGATATCGGTACAAGCAAGTGCTTCATTCGCTAAATACTTGTTCCCGGTACTCGGGCCAGAGGCGATGACTGCTTGGCGGTTATTTTTCTCGGCAATTTTATTGGTAATAATCTTTAAACCTTGGCGTAAAACCATCACTAAACCGGCCATTAAATATATTATTTTATATGGTGTAGCGATGGGATGTATGAATTTGGCTTTTTATAATGCTATATCACGAATCCCGATAGGTATCGCGGTAGCCATTGAGTTAACTGGCCCCATTATGGTGGCGATGTTTTCCGGACGACGATTAACCGATTTTATTTGGTTAGCTATTGCGATAGTTGGATTAGTGATGTTGTTGCCTATTCATCAAGCTTCCAATGATTTAGATCCTATTGGTATTTTACTGGCTTTATGTGCAGGTAGCTGTTGGGCGGGTTATATTCTTTTTGGCCGTAAAGCGGGTGAAATTTATGGTGCATCAAGTGTTGCGGTAGGTTCAATTGTCGCCTCGCTATTACTGTTTCCAATTGGCGTATGGCAAAGTGGAAGCAACATGTTTTCAATCGAACTGCTGCCACTGGTTTTTGTGGTTTCATTGTTAGCTTCAGCTATTCCATATGGTCTTGATATGATCGCACTACCACGCTTACCGGCGCAAACTTTTAGTACCTTAATGAGTTTGTCACCAGTATTTGCGGCGTTTTCCGGATTAATTGTGTTGCACGAACAGTTAACACATTATCAATGGTTGGCTATTATGTTCATTATCGTTTCATCGATTGGAACCGTATTAACCATGCATCGGCCAAGTAAGATTAAAGCAGTAAATCGCGAGAATTAAGTTTATTGAAATACTATCGCGCCGAGCCGCGCGATAGTGGCGTTTTTAGTACCTTAATGAGTTTGTCACCGGTATTTGCGGCGTTTTGCGGATTAATTGTGTTGCACGAACAATTAACACATTATCAATAGTTGGCTATTATGTTTATTATTGTTTCATCGATTGGAACCGTATTAACTATGTATCATTAACCATGCATCGCATCGGCCAAGCAAACTTAAAGCAGTAAATCGCGAGAATTGTGTTTTTTGAAATACTATCGCGCCGAGCTACGCGATAGTAATGAATTGCAAGAAAGAGAAAAGTAAAACGTTATCTCGGTGGGAAACCCATACCGCCGCCCATTAACCCTTTCATTTGGCGCATCATCTTCATCATGCCACCACCTTTCATTTTTTTCATCATCTTTTGCATATCTTCAAACTGTTTAAGTAGCTTGTTGACATCTTGCACTTGGGTACCGGAACCATTAGCAATTCGACGTTTGCGAGAACCTTTTATAATTTCGGGGTTTGCCCGCTCTTTTAATGTCATTGAACCAATAATCGCTTCCATCTTGATGGTGATTTTATCATCCATCTGCGCTTTGATATGCTCAGGAAGTTGACCGACGCCCGGCAGTTTGGCTAGCATTGCGCCCATTCCGCCCATACTACGCATTTGTCGTAGTTGATCTTGAAAGTCGTTAAAATCAAACTTATCGCCTTTTTTAAGTTTTTTGGCGATTTTTTCCGCTTTTTCACGATCAACATTACTCTGTAATTCTTCAATTAAAGAGAGAACATCACCCATGCCTAAAATGCGTGATGCGATACGGTCAGGATAAAAAGGTTCAAGAGCATCCGTCTTTTCACCCATCCCTAAGAATTTGATTGGTTTACCGGTAATATGACGAATTGATAATGCCGCACCACCACGCGCATCACCATCCACTTTAGTTAAAATAACCCCAGTTAGTGGTAAGGCATCATTAAATGCTTTGGCGGTATTAGCAGCATCTTGCCCGGTCATGGCATCGACCACAAATAAGGTTTCAATTGGATTGATTGCATCATGTAATGCTTTAATTTCATCCATCATTTCGCTATCAACATGCAATCGACCCGCAGTATCGACAATAAGCACATCAAAGAATTGTAGTTTGGCATGCGAAATGGCTTGGTTAACAATATCAACCGGTTTTTGTTTTATATCTGATGGGAAGAACTCAACATTAATCGCTTTCGCCAGTGTTTCTAATTGTTTTATCGCTGCGGGACGATAAACGTCAGCAGAGACAACTAAGACTTTCTTTTTCTGTTTTTCTTTTAAGAATTTTGCTAGTTTAGCCACGCTAGTTGTTTTACCGGCACCTTGCAAGCCAGCCATTAGTATAACCGCTGGAGGCTGGGTAGCTAAGTTAAGTGTACTGTTAACTTCGCCCATTGCGCTGGTAAGTTCGGCTTGAACTATTTTTATAAATTCTTGGCCGGGTGTTAGACTTTTATTAACATCTAAACCGACAGCTTTTTGTTTAACTTGGTTAATAAATTCTCGTACTACAGGTAAGGCAACATCGGCCTCAAGTAATGCCATACGCACATCGCGCAACGCATCTTTAATATTATCTTCAGACAGACGCCCACGACCACTAATATTGCGAAATGTCTGTGATAAACGATCAGTTAAATTCTCAAACATACTAACTCTCAAAAAAATGAAAAAATTTTCACCTATCATATCAGAAAATTGACAGAAGTCCCATGATCATAAATTTACCGTGACTTGACACCAAATTGGCTTCCTGTTGAAATGGGAGCCATAACAAGATGAAAGGAGAAAGCATACATGGTAAAAGTTGTTAATACCGATAAAGCCCCTGCGGCTATTGGCCCTTATGTTCAAGGTGTTGATTTAGGCAATATGTTATTTGCCTCAGGTCAAATTCCGATTAACCCCGCAACAGGTGAGATGCCAAATTGTGTCAAAGAGCAAGCAAAACAAAGTTTAGCAAATGTTAAAGCGATTATTACTGAAGCCGGTTATCAAGTTAAAAATATTGTTAAAACAACGATTTTTTTAGCTGATATGAATGATTTTGCGCAAGTAAATAGTGTCTATGAGGCATTTTTTACTGAGAATCAAGCCACATTCCCTGCTCGCTCTTGTGTGCAAGTTGCACGCATTCCTAAAGATGCAAAAGTTGAAATAGAAGTGATTGCTGTCAAATAAGCTCACAAAAATGGTTAGCACCGAAAGGTGCTAATTAACGACCAATTAAAGTACCGAAAAGTTGAGGAACGGGGTTTTTGAGTTTTTTTACTTAATTTTCCTAATTTTTGTTGTCTACTTTGGGATTTTTCTATCAGAATCAATTTTTTAAACCATCGCTTTTATTAGCCTAAAATTATTTATATTTAAACTATTATTTAATGATTGATTGCCAATTAAGTTGGTGCAATAATCTACAACTATACATTGCTATTTATTGGTTAATTAGGTTGGAAAAATGTTTGAAAAAGTAGAGTCGTATGCGGGTGATCCCATTTTATCATTGGTCGCTGAATTTAATAATGATAAGCGTGCCGATAAGATCAATTTAAGTATTGGTTATTATTATGATGAAAACAGTGTGGTTCCGCAATTATCCTGCGTAAAAACGGCTCGAGACTATATTTATCATCATCAACAAGGTGCGCAACTTTATTTGCCGATGAGTGGCTTACC
Source organism: Gilliamella sp. LMG 34359 (assembly GCF_984569085.1). Classification (NCBI taxonomy): domain Bacteria; kingdom Pseudomonadati; phylum Pseudomonadota; class Gammaproteobacteria; order Orbales; family Orbaceae; genus Gilliamella; species Gilliamella sp. LMG 34359. The sequence goes on from NZ_OZ474906.1 coordinate 763,322, forward strand.
GAGTTATTGTCAAGCGATCCAATCGCTACTTTTTGGTGAAGATAATCCTGCTTTTCAAGCACAGCGAATTGCCACTGTTCAGACATTAGGCGGATCTGGAGCGCTGAAAGTCGGTGCTGACTTTTTATATCGCTATTTTCCCGATTCGCAAGTGTGGGTTAGTGATCCAACTTGGGAAAATCATATCGCTATTTTCAATGGAGCAGGCTTTAAGGTAAATAAATATCCCTATTTTGATCCAGAGACTTGTGGCGTAAAATTTGATGCTATGCTTGCGACACTAAATAGTTTACCGGCTAAAAGTATCGTGTTGTTGCATCCTTGCTGTCATAACCCAACGGGGGCAGATTTAACCCATCAACAGTGGGATAAAGTGATTGAGGTTTTACAAAATCGTGATCTTATCCCATTTATGGATATTGCTTACCAAGGTTTTGGCGAAACTATCGAAAGTGATAGTTATGCAATAAAAAAAGTGGCGGAGCAAGGCTTGTGTGGTTTTATCAGTAATTCGTTTTCTAAAACATTCTCACTTTATGGTGAGCGAGTAGGTGGTTTATCGGTTTTATGTGATGATAACCAAGCGGCTAATCGAGTATTTGGCCAGTTACAAGCAACCGTTCGTCGAAATTATTCAAGTCCAGCCGCTTATGGTGCGCAGTTAGTGTCATACGTACTGAATAATGCTGAACTTAAAGCTTTATGGTTTAAAGAAGTTGAATCAATGCGTAACCGTATTGTTAGTATGCGCTCAACATTAGTCGATCTATTAAAAACAGCAGCACCTAAGCAGAATTTTGATTATTTACTTAAACAAAGAGGTATGTTTAGTTATACCGGTTTTTCTAAAGAGCAAGTCGCACAATTAAAAGATGATTTTGCTGTTTATTTGGTGGGCAGTGGAAGAATGTGTGTGGCGGGTTTAAATCACCTTAATATACATCGTGTAGCAGAGGCTTTTGCTACAATCAAATAGCTAATTCATTAATCAGAGGAGTATTTAAAATGTTCCACAAAATGTTAATGTTAGTAGTAGCTCTTGTTATGGCAACATTGGTTGTAGGTTGTAATACGTTTAAAGGTGTAGGTAAAGATGTGCAATCAGGCGGTAAAGCAATTACCAATACCGCCGAAAATGTTAGTGATAAAATGTAAACGATGAGTGCAATTGCTTATAAATATTTTTATAAGCAAACAGGAAAATATGTATCGAATCTTTATTTTAGTATTTTTACTTGTAGGGTGCAGTTCGTTGAATTTTCGAACTGCGCCTTTAACAATGGAAAATTGCCAGTACCAAAATCGTTCTGGTATTGAATTTAAGCTAAACCAGCTTGAATCCAATCTTACAGAATATCCCCATATTTATCTCTCACAAAGTCGAGCGGGTAATCATTTACCAATAAGTTATGCTGGTTTAAAAGGCAAATTAACCGGTCAAACTTTTGAGCGCGATTATCCAAAAGAGACATTTTGGCGTAGTACTAATATATATGAACGAGCATCAATGTATGATGATGGTTATGATGATCTCTACATTAGCGCCAAACAGAAAGAAGCACGCGATCGTAAAGCAAAATTTGTAGTTAAAGAGGCGGTATTAGAGACCTGTCAGATTGTCTATATTTCCATTGATTCTTTAGCTAAAGATAGGGATAATCCGTCACTAATTGAATCTAACGATTTATCTATTATCAAATAAGGAATTTATATGACTGACAACTCACCCCTTAAGGGGTTAGGTGGCTGGCTTATTATTGTTGCAATAAGATTAATTTTTAGTTGTATCAGTAGTTTAATTTTGATTCTTTATAGTAGCATTATCTTTATAGAATGGTCTCAAATTACTAATCCAGATTCCAATCTTTATATTGAAAATCTTAAGTGGGTTTATCTATTTGAAATTGGTATTAATCTGATTATTATTTTTTTTAGTAGCTATCTGCTCTATCTGTTTTTTACTAAAAATTATAAATTTCCATCTTTAATGATCTGTTTTGAATTTGTAATCGTTATATTTAAGGTTTTAGACCTGTTTATTAATGATCAATTTACTATATTTAAACTTGAAATTCGTGATATTTTTATTACAACAAATAGCATTATTTGGAGCACTATTTGGGTCTTGTATATGCTAAATTCAGTGCGCGTGAAGAATACGTTTGTAAATGGATATCGTTGAGAGAAAAGTTATAATATTATTAGTTAATTTTTTTTAAGGAATTAAAATGCCATTAAATTTTGAACCCTCTGTTAAGGGAAAAGTTAAAAAAGCGGTGATCCCTGTTGCTGGTCTTGGCACAAGAATGTTACCTGCAACTAAAGCGATTCCTAAAGAGATGCTACCAGTGGTTGATAAACCACTTATTCAATATGTAGTCAAAGAGTGTATTGCTGCGGGAATAACCGAAATTATCTTCGTGACACACTCTTCGAAAAATTCTATTGAAAACCATTTTGATACCAGTTTTGAGCTTGAAGCTATGCTTGAGGCGCGTGTTAAACGCCAGCTCTTGCAGGAAGTACAAGGTATACTACCAAAAAATGTCACTATCACAAGTGTTCGTCAAGGTTTAGCTAAAGGACTTGGTCATGCGGTGCTTTGTGCTTATCCTTTAGTTGGTGATGAACCTTTTGCCGTTGTGTTACCGGATGTAATTATTGATGAGTATGATAGCGATCTTTCTCAAGATAATTTAGCGGCGATGATTAATAATTATCATAACACTAAACATAGTCAAATTATGGTTGAACCAGTACCGAAAGAGCTAGTTTCCTCTTATGGTATTGTCGACTGCCGAGGTGAAGAGTTATCGGCTGGTAATGTCGTCCAAATGTATAGTGTAGTTGAAAAACCGTCAATTGACGAAGCGCCGTCTAATCAATCAGTCGTTGGACGTTATGTACTGTCTGAAAAAATTTGGCCTTTATTAGCCAAAACGCCATTAGGAGCAGGTGGTGAGATTCAATTAACTGATGCGATTGCGATGTTACTAGAAGATGAGCCTGTCGATGCCTATTGTATAAAAGGTCGAAGCCATGACTGTGGAAATAAATTAGGTTATGTACAAACTTTCGTACAATACGCAATGCGTCACAATAGTTTAGGTGATGATGTTAAAGCGTGGTTAAAGACCCTATAAGTTTGCTTTACCGTTAAGATAAAAAAGACGCCAATTGGCGTCTTTTGCAATTTACAATAAATTCAATGCAAATTATTTCTTGGTTAAACTTCTGACTGTTCATTATCTAAAGTTACATTTGGATCGTTATAGATATCCATATCCATTAATCCAACCTCGTGATCCGTTGCTATTGCTGCGGTCATTGCTCCAGATACGTTAGCTAAAGTTCTCGCCATATCAATAATTGGATCGACGGCTAATACCATACCGATTAATGGGAAGTACTCAGCCATTCCCATACCAGAAAGCACCACAGTAGCAGCAACAGTTGCGGTACCTGGAATACCGGCGATGCCAATCGAACCGATAACCACCACAATTACTAGCATAATGTAAAATTGAATATCAGTATTAATGCCTACCATATGAGCAACCATAACCGCCAGTAAAGCAGGGAAAAAGCCAGCGCAACCATTCATACCCATTGTACTACCAAGCGATCCGACTAGGTTTGCGGTACCGGTATTTACCCCCATTCTGACGGTCAGTGTTGATATCGTCATTGGTAATGTACCAACCGATGAGCGGCTGGTGAAGGCCAGTAACCATGTGCCAAGTGCCTTTTTAATAAAGAGGATAGGGGAAATACCATGCACCATCACAATCACAATATGCACAACAAGCATTATTATAGTGGCAAGGTAAATCGCTAATACGAAGCTTGATACTTCAATAATTGCTGGGATACCGTTTGAAATAATGGTGCGAGCAAGTAAGGCAATTACCGCATAAGGCATATATTTGATGACTGTCATGGCAATTGACATGATGATTTTATAAAGCGCCTCAATAAAAGTTTTAAAAAGAGCGATAGGTTGTGGATTCTTTTTTTCCATGCGGTTAGCGGCAAGCCCCATTAAAGCCGAAAAGATAACTAAACCTACGATATTCTCTTTTACCATAGAAGCAATAATATTACTTGGAATAAGATTGACAAATGTATCGATGATATTTGTATATTGTTTCGCGGTAGCAGTTTTGGCTGAGGCTGAGCTGATTTCACCTAAGGATAAGACATTGGCTAAGAGGATACCGACTATACATGCAATTGCGGTAGTAAATAGTAACCAAAAAATCCCTCTGAATGCGATTTGTGGTAAATTCTCTTTACCAGAAAAATCAATAATCACTTTTACGATTGAAACAAAAATTAACGGGATCACCAGCATGCGTATAAAAGCGATAAAGGCGCGACCAAATAAACCATACCATGTTGCTGTTTCTTGCATCCAAACTGTTGAGTCAGTAGGAAAACCGGCTGTGGCTTGGATACCTAAACCAAGAACGGCACCAAGTATCAATCCGACTAACATTCGAATGGAAAAATTAACTTTTTTTGTTTGTAGTGGCCGCATGATAGCGAAAAAGCAAAGCAGTAATAACCCAATGCCGATTAAGGTTTGATAATGAGTGATAGATAAGAACTTTTCGAAAAAAGTGCCCTGAAATATGGCATCTGACATGTTTACCCCCAGCGTTTGGATAAAATTAATTTTGAATAATCTGTTTTGGGGTTGGATTAACCATTTAAATTAACCCAACTGCCCATTCTGAATCTTAATAACTAAGCAAATATTTATTATGCTTAAACTCTATTTAGCGATACCTCCGGCGATATTTAAAATATCCCACGGTCTTGAAAAAGGTGGCGCATATAAAAAGTCCATCATCGCTAATTCATCAATTTTCATATTTGCCCAAATAGCCGTAGCTAAACTATTGGTTCTTAATGCAGCGCCACTGCCGCCAGCCAGTTGTCCACCTAATAAAACACGAGTTTCAGCGTGATAAATCAGTTTAGCAATAACGCTAGTTTGCCCTGCAACATAGTTACTATGATTTTTATCTTTAACTATCACTGTTTTGTAAGGGATAGCTGCTTTGATAGCTTGCTGTTCGGTGAGTCCTGTTCGGCCAGCTTCAATATCAAACACTCTTAATGCTGATGTGCCAAGGGTTCCTGGGAATTGATTATTACCGCCGGCTAAATTGTCACCAACCACCTTACCGAGTTTGTTGGCGCCAGTCGCTAATGGAATATAGGTCATTGATTGGCTAACACGATGATAAAGAGCGACACAGTCGCCTGCGGCATAAATATCAGCAATATTAGTTTTGCCATAACTATCAATGACAATAGCCCCATTGCTAAGTGTTTCAAGATCTAAATCTTTATATAGCTCGCTATTAGGTTTTACCCCGGTGGCAATAATGACTATATCAGCAGGATATTTAGCTTTATTGGTAATAACATGAGTAACTTTCTGTTCACCTTCGAAACCTTGTACTCGTTCTTGTAGGTGTAAATCACAATGTTGTTTTAGGTTTTCTTCAATTATCTCGGTAAGTTCCGGATCGAAGGCGTCGACCAATACTCTTTCATCTAATTGAATTAGCTTTACATTTTTGTTTAATGCGACTAAAGATTCGGTTATTTCCAGCCCGATATAGCCGCCACCTATGACCACAATATTGCTATTTTGCCGATTGGTTAAGGCATTTTTTATGGCTAAACCATCATACATATCCCGTAAAGTGAAAATATTTTCCAGTTGCTGATTTTCTAACGGTGGAATTATTGGTGCGGCACCAACGGCAATGAGTAATTTGTCATAATCATCATCAAAACAATTATTGCTTTTGATATCCCTAACGGTAATTTTTTTTAATCTTGGGTCAATAGCGATAACTTCATGCAATGTTTTGATTTCAATGCCATCTTTAGCAAATTGTTCTGGTGTTCTGGATATCATTTCATTTTCATCACCAAAGTGGTTGCCAATAAAGTAAGGTAAGCCACACGCTCCAAATGAAACAATATCTGATTTTTCATAGATGCGAATCGTCGCATTGGGATCCCTTCTTTTGGCTTTTGCAGCAGCACTTGCGCCAGCTGCTTGAGCGCCAATGATGATTATTTTCATCGATTATTCTCCTTTGAGCGCTAATAATTTTTAACTATCATCCTAACACAGGTTAATCATACTAGTTAAATTAGTTGGTTATTTAGCGTTAATATTAATCAATTTTAAGTTGAGCAGATAAGATTTAATATATTTGATTATTATTAAAAATAGATCTTAGTTGGTTAAAACTTTTTGAGGAAAGGAGGTTTTTCAACTATATTTTTGATTAATTTAACCTGTAATGGTGTATCGTTTAGGGCTGGGATATAATAAAACTGTTTACCACCAGCATTTAAGAATATTTCTCGATTTTGTTCGTCAATTTCATAAATAGTTTCAATACAATCTGCCGAAAAACCTGGACAGATAACCTGCACATGTTCAGTACCGGTTTTAGCCAAGTTTGCTAATATATCGCTGGTGTTGGGTTCAACCCATTTCCCTTTACCAAACTTTGATTGATAAGCCATTATTATTGGTAAGTCGATGCCATTTGCATGGCACTTGTTTGCCAATAATTTAGTGGTTAACTGGCATCTTTGCACATAGTCGTCTTGGCGTTTATCAATATAGCGTTGAGGAATACCATGGTAAGAAAGGAGTAATACATCCGGTTGCCCTTGGGTTGAAAACGCTTGCTGAACTTGCCAATAAAGTGCATCAATATAACTTGGGTGGTCGGCATAATCACGAATATAGCTAAGATTAATTTTGATATTATTGTCAGCAATAAGTTGCTTTACTTTAGCTAATACCGCTTGAGTTGTGGTGGTCGAATATTGCGGAAATAACGGTAATAAAGTGACTTTTTCACATGATTTTAAATTATTTAGCGCCGACAGTAAGTTCGGTTCCCCATAGGTCATGGCTAATTCGCATTGCATATCTGGTAATGCGGGTTGTAATTGATTGATCAAGCGTTTACTGTAATGGAGTAATGGTGATTCACCCTCTATCCATATCTTTTGATAATGGTTGATGATATAGGGGACACGTTTAGGCAGTACGAGGTATTTTAAAATTGGATACCAAATAAAAGCAGGCAGGTCGACAACATGGCGATCGAGTAAAAACTCGGTCAAGTAACAACGAATCGCCATTGGTGTTACGGCACTTGGTGTGCCTAAATTAACTAGCAATAACCCCTGTTTTTTATTCACAAGCCATCCTTATGATTTTTCAAGATAGTGATGGATAACCTCAAGAAGGCGATTTAGTGCACCTTGGTTATTTTTTAAAACTTGATAGGCATTTTCGCCAATTTGCTGACAACGACTTTCATCATTTAATAAGCTATTAATGGTGGAATAGAGCGAATCAGCAGAACTATCACATATCAGCATGCCATTAGCTTCAATTAACTGTTCACCAATAACTTTAAAGTTAAAAAAATGTGTACCGCTTATAATGGGAATATGGTGTAGAGCCGGTTCCAGGGGGTTATGTCCGCCATGTTCAATTAAACTACCGCCAACAAAAGCAATATTAGCCAAACCATAAAGTTCCAGTAATTCTCCCATGGTATCACCCAAAATCACTTGTGTCTGATCTGTAGGGTTTTGTTTGCTACTGCGTGTAATATAATTCAAGCCATTATCGGCAATTAGTTTTTCAACGGTTTTAAAACGTTCAGGGTGACGAGGAACCAAAATAAGTAATAAGTTGCTATGATTTTTAAGAAGCTGTTGAAATGCTGATAAAATGATTTCATCTTCGCCTGAATGCGTGCTGGCAGCGATTAGTACTGGTCGATGTAATTGCCATTGCTGTTTTAACTGCGCAAGATTCTGTTGTTGCTTGGCCGTGAGTTCAATATCAAACTTAATACTACCCGTTACCGCTAAATGATCTGCCGGTAGACCCAATGAGATAAATCTATCACCGTCTTGTCTATTTTGGGCGGCAACCGTGCTGATTTTAGCTAATAGTTTACTAATCGCTTGTCCTAGTTTATGGTATCTTCTGGCTGAACGTTCAGATAAGCGGGCATTAGCAATGATCAATGGAATTTTTTTGCTATCACATTGGCTAATTAAGTTTGGCCAAAGCTCTGTTTCCATAATTATGACTAATTTGGGCTGAACTGTTTTTAGAAAGCGATGTATTGCACAAGGCAGATCATAAGGCAAGTAGACATGACTAACACTCTCTTTGAGTATTGATTTAACTTGTTTAGAGCCAGTGGGGGTCATGGTCGTCACCGTAATCGGTAACTGTGGATATTGGCTTTGAAGTGCTTTAATCAATGGAATTGCGGCTAACGTTTCGCCGACAGAAACCGCATGTACTAAAATTCCACCTGATTTGACTTTATTTTTGCAAAATCCATAACGTTCTAACCAGCGTTTACGATAATCTGGCGCTTTACGGCTACGCCAAAGTAATCTCAGCCAGACTAGTGGTTGAATTAGATAAAGTAAGATCGTATATACAATACTCATGATCATTCATTAGTAAGATTAAAAAAATGTTGTCGGTAATAAACTAATTCGGCAATTGAATCGCGAATATCATCTAAAGCTTGGTGAGAACTCTGTTTACTGATACCTTTTAATATTTCTGGTTTCCAGCGTCTGGCTAATTCCTTAATCGTACTGACATCTAAATATCGATAATGAAAATATTTTTCTAAATTTGGCATATAGTTAAATAGAAAACGGCGATCTTGACCAATGGTATTACCACAGATTGGTGAACTGTTTTCCGGCACCCATTGTTTTAAAAATTCAATGGTTTGTTGTTCAGCTTGTTGTTCGCAAATGGTACTTTGACGCACACGATCAATTAATCCAGATTTGCCATGCGTTCTTTGATTCCAATCATCCATAAGCGCAAGTTGTTCATCTGATTGATGGATAGCAATGACTGGTCCTTCAGCAAGGATATTTAAATTAGAATCAGTTACGATGGTAGCGATTTCGATAATCCGATCGCTATTTGGATCAAGACCTGTCATTTCTAGGTCAATCCAGATAAGATTACTACTGTTTATATTTACTTGTGTCGTCATAATTTTCGAGATAAATTTTCTTTTTAATACCGAGTAGTGTAGCATAAGTACCAAACTGTTTGAGCAAAAAATTAGTTACTGTGGCGAAAAATCAACTCTCAAAAAATCAAAAAAGGCGTATGGCCGCTAAGCATCAGCAGCGTTTAGAAACTAAGTTAGATGACAATCTGGCTAATTTTTCTGCGCCTCGTGATGGCGTGGTGGTGAGTCGCTTTGGCAAATCAGCGGATGTTGAAGATAATGCTGGCAACATCTACCGATGTAGTATTCGTCGTACTTTACCATCATTAGTGACCGGCGATAAAGTATTGTGGCGTGAAAGTTTAGAACCGAATACTAATGGTATTATAGAAGCCGTTCATCCTCGTCATTCCGAGTTAGTACGACCTGATTTTTATGATGGCGTTAAACCTGTTGCCGCCAATGTCGATCAAATTGTTATTATTTCTGCGGTATTACCTGAATTATCATTTAATATCATCGATCGTTATTTAGTTGCATGTGAAGCGACTAAAATTACCCCAATTATCGTATTAAATAAAATTGATTTGCTTGATGAACAAAAAAAACAAGAGATTGAACAACAGTTTCTTATTTACAGCAAAATTGGTTATCAAGTTTTATATGTCTCTTGCCAATCACAACAGGGGATTGCGCCTTTGCAGCAGGTACTAGATGGCAAAATATCTATTTTAGTTGGGCAATCAGGTGTCGGTAAATCGAGTATTATCAATTTGCTATTACCTCATGACCAAGCTACGCTAACTGGCGAAGTGTCTGAAATATCGGGGCTTGGCCAACATACCACAACTTCAACTCGGCTTTACCATTTACCTAATGGCGGCGATATTATTGATTCGCCGGGAATTCGGGAGTTTGGTTTATGGCATTTAGAACCTGAGGAAGTTATTGCCGGTTTTGTCGAATTTGATGATTATTTAGGGGGCTGCCAATTTCGGGATTGTAATCATTTAGATACCCCAGGTTGTTTATTGCAAAAAGCGGTTAATGAAGGCGCGATAGCGCCATCAAGATTAGCTAATTATCATCGAATATTGCAGTCAATGCGCGAAGTTAAAGGGAAAACCAATAAAAGTTATAAATAGCAATTTTTGATTGAGTTGTTAACATGGTCTTTTTTGAACAGCAAAAGAGAATTGCTCACAAATTATATTGTGAGCAATAACATATTAAGCGTTAGGCTTTTTTAACGCTAAACCAATGGTAATATAAGCAAAACCTTGGAAAATAAGATCGATACCTAAAAACATTCCTAGTACCCAAATACTATCATATGGCCAACCGGTTATTAGCATAAATCCTAAAATGATGTTAATAATCCCAGAAAAAACCACCCATCCCCAACGTGGTAAATTGCGGTTACTCATGGCAACAAAAATTTGGCTAAATCCACTAATAGTCAATAATAGTGAAATGAGTAACGTTAATGCTGAGGAGACGGCAAGTGGTTGTAAAAACGACATCACCCCAATAAAAATATATAAAATCCCCATGATGGCCCATAAAGCCGTCTGACCGAAACCTTTAAGGTTAAATGCGTGGATAACTTGGATAACACCGGCGATAAAAAGTAGAGAGCCGATAAAATAAACAGAAAACACAGTGGCGATGAATTGATAACCCAATGCCAAACAACCAAGAATAATTAAGATCACACCAATTACAATAAACCAATTCGCTTTTTGCTTAACATGTTGAATAATATTTTCATTAGCTATCATATTAATTTCCTATTTTTGTTGTTAATGTAACGTATTAAATAACACAATCTTGCTGAGCTAACTTTGATGCATATTAGTTCGAAATAGGGAAGTGTGCATAGGTGGTACAAAATACTTAGTGAAAATCAGGACGATTTATTTTCACTAAGTATAATATTTAATCAATATAATAAAACCAATTTAGCTATTAAATTTTATCTTTCAGTGCTTCATCTAAAGTTGAATAAAACATTAATTTGTCTGCGATTGGTACAACTCTTGCTCGCGCTAAGGTTTTTAATGGTTGAAATTGTAGTTCGCAAATAGATAGATCGACTTGCGGTGGTAATTCATCAATAAAATGGATCAGTGCATTTAAGCCACCTGCATCAAGAATAGGTACGGCATCCCATTGTAAAACAATATGTTGGTATCCATTAATTTTTTGATATAACTCTAAGAATGTCTTTTCAGCAGCGGCGAAGAACAATGGACCATTAATACGTAGAACTAAGGTTTTTTCATTGCTTTGATTCAATTCGACCAAGCGAGTCATACGGGCAATACGTCGCATAAATAAGATAGAGGCTAATACAATCCCCAGTGTAATAGCAATAACCATATCGAATAATACGGTAAGTGACATGCAAATAAGCATGATAATAATGTCGTCTTTAGGCGCACATTTAATAATATAGATTACGCGTTGAACGGCACTCATATTCCATGCAACAATTAACAATAATGCTGCCATTGCTGATAATGGGATAAATGATAAAAGCGGGGCAAAACAGATAAGGGCCAATAATACGATTATTGAATGTAATACAGCGGCAATCGGCGAGGTGGCACCTGCTTTAACATTGGCTGCTGAACGAGCAATGGCGGCAGTTGCTGAAATTCCGCCAAAAAATGGTGCGATGAGATTACCTAAACCCTGACCAATGAGTTCGCTATTGGAGTGATGTTTGGTATGTGTCATTTCATCTAACACGACTGCACATAGCAATGATTCAATTGCACATAACATTGCCATAGTTAACGAGATCGGCATTAAAGCGGTTAATGTCGACCAATCCCAGGTAAAAGTGGCGTGCTGCCATGGTAAGATAAATTCTGGTAAAACCGGCGGAATACCATGACCAACAGTGTTATCGGCCAATGTATAAGTGAATCGTGAACCTATTGTTTCGATGTGATAACCAAATTGATTGAATAGCAACATGGTTAAAATACCGGCAATTAATGCTGGTAAATGGCCTGATATTTTTACCCGAAATTTAGGCCAAACAATTAGAACAATCAGTGTAACAAAACCAACCAAAGTATCGGCGATATTAATAGTTGGAAAAGTTTTAACCAGTTCAATAACTTTATTGATATAGCTTTCTGGCATATGTTCTAGCGTTAAGCCAAAGAAATCTTTTATTTGCATGGTGGCAATGGTTATCGCAATACCGGACGTAAAACCTAATACCACCGGTAGTGGAATGTATTCAATCAATCGCCCTAAACGAATCACGCCCATTAATATCAAAAAAACACCGGAAAGTAGGGTGGCAATTAACAGTCCGGATAAACCAAATTGTGTAGAGACAGGATATAGAATTACCACAAATGCCGCAGTTGGCCCCGAAACGCTAAAACGTGAGCCACCGGTAAGGGCAATCACAAACCCGGCGATAATTGCCGTATAGAGGCCATGCTGAGGTGCAACACCACTCGCAATAGCTAACGCCATAGCCAGCGGAATAGCGATAATACCAACGGTTATTCCGGCAATGAGATCTTTAAGAAAACGCGTTGTGTTGTATGGAGTAGTTATGCAGGCTGATATAAACGCACAGCTAATTTTAGTACCAGAAAGGCCATATAATTTCATTATGTTTTAAATCAATTAAATGAGTTATAAAAAGTAGCTAATAAGATAATCTTTTTTTTAAAAATTGAAAGAGTGTTATTAAAATAATTACATGATTTTCAGTTAAATTATGTCATTAATAGTATACAATGATCAAAAAAGCACTCATATTTTCCACTTATATTGTTGATTATAGGTAGGAGTCATTATGTCTTTTATAAAACACTCTTTTTTTATCCAGTTTTTAATCGTCGCAATTTTATTGCTGATATTTTCCCCCCTCAGTTTGGCAACAATGATGACATCAGGCTCAAAGACCGCGTATCACTATGTTAAACAACCAACTGCTGTACCAGCTGGTTATCAAGCATTTTATATTGATCATATTGGTCGCCATGGTTCACGCTATCTTAGTAAACCGAAATATGAAGATATTGCTTATAAGGTATTAACCTTAGCTGAAAAAAATAATCAATTAACCGATATGGGAAAATCATTATTAAAGCAAATTATTGGTATTAACGCACTGAATAGAAATCATTATGGAGAGCTTACAGATCTTGGTCGAAAAGATATTAGTTTGATTAGTCAACGGATGTTAAGAAACTATCCGACAGTTTTTAAAGGACAAAAAATCGAAGTAATATCATCAACTTCGCCACGAGCCAAAGAAACCGCGGAAATTTTTGTTAAACCATTTAAAGCGAATTATCCTGATATTTACATTTTTCAACCACCAGAAAATAAACAAACGTTATTACGCTTTTTTGAGTATTCTCCAGCCTATGAAGCTTATAAGAAGAGTAAAAGTATCAAAGCCGCATTAAAATCGTTAGAACGTGCAACTAAAACCGCGGATATGAGCCAAGATGTTGCCCGTTTGATATTCACAGCTGATTTTATTCATCAGTTAAATAATGGTGTTGCTTTATCTGAAAAATCTTCAATTAAAACAGCAGATTTTGTTATTGCTATTTATCAACTTTATCAAGAATTACTATCGTTTTCGCCAGAAACGCTAGCTAGTAACCATCTTGATTTTAGTGATTATTTTACTCAAGATCAGCTAGTGTGGTTTAATACGGTAGTTACAGCTAAAAATTTTTTACAAATAGGTCCTGCTTTTGATGCAAAGGGGATTCAAGTTAAAATTGCTGCCCCACTATTGTTGGATATGCTAAAAACTGCTGATAAGGCTATAACCGATAAGAATGTCGATGCTAACTTACGCTTTGCGCATGCCGAAACCGTTTCGCCATTAGCAACATTGCTGGAACTTGAGGGAGCATATACAGCGGTTAATTCAGTGGAGGACTACCCTTCCGTTTGGCAAGCAGAAAAAATTGTTCCTATGGGAGCTAATATTCAATGGATTTTTTACCAAAGTAACCAATCTAATCAACCTATATTAATCAAAGTGATGTTAAATGAACGAGAAGTCCATCTCCCTTTGCCAACCAATAATTTTCCATACTATCGATGGGATGAAGTTAAACAGTACTATAAAAATAAATTGCATCAGTTAGGTCTGACTGATGAGAGCGCCTCATTGGAATGGTTAAATAAGGTAAAATAAGTTATTAAACTTGTAGCCAAAAGGTCACTGGGCCATCATTAATCAGCGCTACCTGCATGTCAGCGGCGAATTGTCCTGTTTGAGTTTCAATATGCTGTTGGCACTGTTTGACAAAAAATTGGTAAAGCTCATTGGCCATAGCGGGCGATGCGCCTTTTGTGAAACTTGGGCGCATACCTTTTTGTGTATCCGCTGCTAGCGTAAATTGTGAAACAACCAATAATTTGCCATTTATTTGCTGAACATTGAGGTTCATCTTGCCATCATCATCACTGAAGATACGATAACCAAGTACTTTTTCCCGCAAACGTATCGCTTTTTGCTCGTTATCACCTTGCTCAATACCAAGTAAAACAAGTAATCCCTGATCTATTTGACCAATAATTTGACTATCAACAGAAACTGATGCTTGTTTTACGCGTTGAATTAGGGCAATCATAATAGATACTACTCCGGTTTAGGTGAGTACTTTAACAGTACTTTTCTTTGTTTATTAAAATCAGTTAAGGTTGCTGCAAATTCAGCGCCAAATAGCACTATACACCACGAGCAATAGATCCATACCAACATAATAGGAATTGAAGAAACTACGCCATAAATTAGTTGATAAGTTGGGAAAGAAGTAACATACAGCGCAAAAGCACGTTTACCAATTTCGAATAATATTGCGGCAACTAAAGCACCAATAGCCGCTTCTTTAAACGGTATTGATTCAGTAGGAATAATGCTGTAAAGCAACCAGAATCCAACAATCGATATGATAAATGGTAAAGTGCTCAGTAGTAAATCACCACTAGCGGCAGTTGATAACCATTTTAGCGAGAATATATAAGAACTAACCGCAACACTCGATCCAGCTAAAATAGGACCTAATGTTAAAATTGTCCAATACATGGTTAAGTTATACATGAATGAGCGTTTACGTTTGGTTCGCCAAATGCGGTTTAACGCATTATTAATTGAATTAATCAGTAGTAATGATGTCACCATTAAACCGATAATTCCGACAAAAGTCATTTTTTTGGTATTGGCAATAAATTGTTCGAGATAATTTTGAATAGTGTCACTTGCAGTGGGCACTAGGTTGCTATAAATGAGCCGTTTTAATGATTGACTAATTTCGTCAAACATTGGAAAGGCAGAGAGTAAAGAAAAAATAACAGTTATCAGAGGGACTAATGCCAGTATGGTTGTATAAGCAAGCTCTGCTGATGAGGTGGTTAAACGGTCATGATTTACTCGAAACCATAACATTATCAAAAAGGCTCGTATATGCTTAAGTATATTCATAATATGCCTTATTTAATTAGATATAAAACAGTTATTAATCCCATTAGTTTCTAATGTACTTAACACCTTTTGCGCATCACCTTTACTGCTATAGGGGCCGGCAGTGACTCGATAAAATTGCTGGTTTAAAGCGATATTGCTACTAATACCAGCCATCGCCAAAGAGGCTTTTACTGCATCGGCATTGGTTTTATCTTTAAATGCGCCGCATTGTAGTAACCATTTACTATTATTGGCATTTGCTGATGTAGTTGGCGAAGTCGAGGTGATAGGTTTATTATTAATAAAACTATTTAGTGCTTGTTGTCTTTCGCTCGTGGTGGTATTTGAATTACCACTGGCGTTAGAGGTTTCTAGCTCTTTAAGATAGGTCCAACGTTCTTGAGGTTTTTCTGGTAAGGTAATAGCTGGCGTCTCAGTTTTTACTTTTGGCTGCTCAACTGGCTTTTTAGGGGAATTGCTTGAAATAAAGTACAAAATAGTCGAAAACAAAATAATGATGATGATCGCAAAGATTATCATTATAGTTGGCAATAATCGTGATTTATTTTTTTTCTTTTTCTTTTTTGATTGGCTCTTTTTTCTTACATAATCACGCTGAACCACAATATGCTCTCTTTTTTATTCATATAATTAGAATAGTATATAAATAAAAAAAGTGGCCTACACCACTTTTTTTCAATTTTGTTTAACTTTATTTATCAACAGAGAAAAGTATTAAGCTAATGCTTTAATCTGTTTAATTAAATTCGCTTTATGACGTGCAGCTTTATTTCTGTGGATTAAACCACGAGCCGCTTGACGGTCAACAACTGCTTGCATGTCTTTGAATGCTACTTCAGCTGTTTGTTTATCACCAGCTGCTACAGCTGCGTAAACTTTTTTAATATAAGTACGCATCATTGAACGGTTACTAGCATTGTGTTTACGGCGTTTTTCGGACT
This sequence comes from Gilliamella sp. LMG 34359, assembly GCF_984569085.1. Taxonomy (NCBI): domain Bacteria; kingdom Pseudomonadati; phylum Pseudomonadota; class Gammaproteobacteria; order Orbales; family Orbaceae; genus Gilliamella; species Gilliamella sp. LMG 34359. The sequence goes on from NZ_OZ474906.1 coordinate 779,815, forward strand.
GAACCGCACGCTTTTTAGCTGATTTGATATTAGCCAAAGTCAACTCCCAAGTTTAGATAAAATACATATTAATAAGGCGGGGAAATATGCCTGATTTTCTTTCTATTGTCAATGCTGTTACATAAAAAAATTTGCTTATAAAAGTATAAATGACCTTTTTCAAGTAAATGTTTACTATATAACCGATAATGATTGTAACCTAAAAACAAATTTTATGTTAGAATAACAAAAATTTTATTGTTTATATATTTATAAGAGGAAGTCTCATGTCTATCATTAGAATGCAAGATCTTGATCTAAAAGGGAAACGTTTATTTATTCGCTCAGATCTTAATGTGCCAGTCAAAAATGGTAAGGTTACTTCTGATGCGCGAATTAAAGCATCATTACCTACTATTGAAGAAGCCATTAAAAAAGGCGCTAAAGTAATGGTTACTTCTCATATTGGCCGTCCAACGGAAGGTGAATATAACCCTGAATTCTCTTTACAACCAGTGGTTGATTATTTAAAAGAACATGTTTCTTTCCCTGTTCGTCTAGTTAAAGATTATCTTAACGGTGTCGACGTTAAAGAAGGTGAACTTGTTGTTCTTGAAAATGTACGCTTTAATGTTGGTGAAGGTAAAGATGACGAAGCTTTATCTAAAAAATATGCAGCTCTTTGTGATATCTATGTAATGGATGCATTTGGTACCGCTCACCGAGCGCAAGCTTCAACTCATGGTGCCGGTAAATTTGCGCCAGTTGCTTGTGCAGGCCCATTATTAGCCGCAGAACTTGATGCATTAGGTAAAGCGCTTGATAATCCAGCTCGTCCGATGGTTGCGATTGTTGCTGGTTCTAAAGTATCAACTAAATTAACCGTTCTTGATTCTTTATCAAAAATCGCTGATCAAATTATTGTTGGTGGTGGTATCGCTAATACCTTTATCGCAGCTGAAGGCTATAATGTAGGTAAATCACTTTATGAAGCTGATTTAATTCCTGAAGCGAAAAAATTAATGGCTAATTGTCATATTCCAGTTCCAACTGATGTTCGTGTAGCAACAGAATTTAGCGAAACAGCAACAGCAACTGAAAAATCAGTTAAAGATGTGAAAGAAAATGAACAGATCCTTGATTTAGGTGATGAGTCAGCAGAAGCGTTAGCTGATATTATCAAAAAAGCAAAAACCATTTTATGGAATGGTCCTGTCGGTGTGTTTGAGTTCCCGAATTTCCGTCGTGGTACTGAAATTGTTGCTAAAGCAATTGCTGATAGCCAAGGTTTCTCAATCGCTGGTGGCGGTGATACATTAGCGGCAATTGACTTATTTGGTATTGAAGATAAAATCTCTTATATTTCAACTGGTGGTGGTGCGTTCCTTGAGTTTGTTGAAGGTAAAAAACTTCCTGCGGTTGCCATGTTAGAAGAGAGAGCAAAAGCGTAATATTTTTTCGATATGAAGGATGAGCCGATTACTCATCCTTTACTTTTTATATAAATAATCTATAGGTATTAAAATGGCTACAAAGATTTCTGATGTCGTGAAACCTGGTGTTGTAACCGGTGATGATGTTCAAAAAGTGTTTCAAGTTGCTCGTGAAAACAATTTTGCACTACCAGCTGTTAACTGTGTTGACACTAATACAATTAACGCAGTAATTGAAACTGCCGCTAAAGTTGGTTCTGCTGTTATCGTTCAATTCTCTAATGGCGGTGCTCAATTTATCGCTGGTAAAGGATTAAAATTAGATGGGCAAGAAGCTGCTGTTTTAGGTGCAATTTCTGGTGCTAAACATGTTCACCTTATGGCTGAAAAATACGGTGTACCTGTTATTGTTCATACCGACCACTGTGCTAAAAAACTTCTTCCATGGGTTGATGGATTACTTGACGCCGGTGAAGCTCACTTTGCTAAAACTGGTAAACCTTTATTCTCTTCTCACATGATCGACCTTTCAGAAGAATCTTTGAAAGATAACATTGATATCTGTTGTCAATATCTTGCTCGTATGTCAGCAATGAAAATGACATTAGAGTTAGAACTTGGTTGTACTGGTGGTGAAGAAGATGGCGTAGACAATAGCCATATGGATAGTTCAGCACTTTATACTCAACCTGAAGATGTTGCTTATGCTTATGAGCGTTTAAGTGCAATTAGCCCTCGTTTCACTATTGCTGCATCATTTGGTAACGTTCATGGTGTTTACAAACCAGGTAATGTGAAATTAACACCAAAAATTTTAGATAATTCGCAAAAATTTGTATCTGAAAAATTCAATTTACCAGCTAAATCATTAAACTTTGTGTTCCATGGCGGTTCAGGTTCTACACCAGAAGAAATTGCAGAAGCAGTAAGCTATGGTGTTGTTAAAATGAACATTGATACTGATACTCAATGGGCAAACTGGGCAGGTGTTTTAGGTTATTACAAAGCAAATGAAGCTTATCTTCAAGGTCAATTAGGTAACCCTGAAGGTGTTGATGCTCCAAATAAAAAATATTATGACCCACGTGTATGGTTACGTAAAGGTCAAGAGTCTTTAGTTGCACGTTTAGAACTTGCATTTAAAGAACTTAATGCTGTCGATGTACTTTAATACTTTAATACTTTCTATTTTTATTCTATAAAGCAGGGTTGTCCCTGCTTTTATTTTATCTGCTAATAAAAATCTTGCATTTTTGTAATAATTGTAGGATAATCTCGCCCTCATTTAACTTAGGGGAGCTGTCTATTTATTAATAGTTGTTATTAATAGAGGCGTTTGCACCCGAGAAAAGGAAACTAAAATGGCAAAAAAAGTACAAGCTTACATCAAGTTGCAAGTTGCAGCTGGTGCAGCAAATCCTAGTCCGCCAGTTGGTCCAGCACTTGGTCAACATGGTGTGAATATTATGGAATTCTGTAAAGCATTTAACGCTAAAACAGAAAGCATGGAAAAAGGTTTACCTATTCCTGTTGTTATTACTGTATATTCTGACCGTTCATTCACTTTTGTAACTAAGACTCCTCCAGCCGCTGTATTATTAAAGAAAGCGGCTAAAATCAAGTCTGGTTCAGGTGAGCCTAACAAGAAAAAAGTAGGTAAAGTAACTAGCGCTCAAATTCGCGAAATCGCTGAATTAAAAGCTGCTGATATGAATGGTGCAACCATTGAAACGATGATGCGTTCTATCGAAGGAACAGCACGTTCAATGGGCTTGGAAGTGGAGGGTTAATTCATGGCTAAATTATCTAAGAAAGCTAAACTTATCCGCGAAAAAGTAAACGCAACTAAACAATATGAAATTAATGAAGCTATTGCTTTATTAAAAGAATTCGCAACAGCTAAATTTACTGAAAGCGTTGACGTTGCCGTTAATTTAGGTATCGATCCACGTAAATCAGATCAAAATGTACGTGGTGCTATCGTTCTTCCACACGGTACTGGACGTAGTGTACGTGTTGCTGTATTTACTCAAGGTGCAAACGCTGATGCCGCTAAAGAAGCTGGTGCTGAATTAGTTGGTATGGATGATCTAGCAGATCAAATCAAAAAAGGCGAAATGGACTTTGATGTTGTTATCGCATCTCCAGACGCAATGCGCGTGGTTGGTCAACTAGGTCAAATCTTAGGGCCTCGTGGTTTAATGCCAAACCCTAAAGTTGGTACAGTAACCCCTAACGTTGCTGAAGCAGTAAAAAATGCTAAAGCAGGTCAAATCCGCTACCGTAATGATAAAAATGGTATTATCCATACCACTATCGGTAAAGCTGATTTTGATGCAGATAAACTTAAAGAAAATTTAGAAGCATTACTTGTTGCATTGAAACGTGCAAAACCAGCCTCTTCAAAAGGTGTATTTGTGAAGAAAGTTAGCCTTTCTACCACAATGGGCGCTGGTGTTGCTATTGATCAAGCAACATTAAATGCAGCTGTTTAATTAATATTAAACAAAGAATCGGTTGGTGTCTGGCCTTAACCAGACCCCGTCCAAGACCGTAGGTGTAATTGATATTTAATTACTTAATCTTCCTACGTAGACGGTGACAGAACCTGATAAGATATAATAGAGGGATTCTGCTCATCGTGATTGTGCTAGCTACATTTGTAGTTAGTTAAAGCAATTCTAGGCTTTGCCTAGTTTAATCCAGGAGCAATACCAATGGCACTAAATCTTCAAAATAAACAAGAAATTGTTGCTGAAGTTAATGAAATCGCCAAAGGTGCGCTATCTGCAGTTGTGGCTGACTCTCGTGGCGTAACTGTAGAAAATATGACCGCATTACGTAAATCTGCTCGTGAAGCTGGTGTTTATATGCGTGTTGTTCGTAACACCTTATTACGCCGCGTTGTTGAGGGAACTCAATACGAGTGTTTAAAAGATACGTTTGTTGGTCCAACTCTAATTGCATTTTCAAACGAGCACCCAGGTGCTGCAGCGCGTATTTTTAAAGCGTTTGCAAAAGAAAATAGTAATTTTGAGATTAAAGCCGCAGCCTTTGAAGGTGAGTTGATTACTGCAGCGAACATTGATCGCTTAGCAACATTACCTACTTATGAAGAAGCATTAGCTCGCTTGATGTCAACCATGAAAGAAGCCGCAGCTGGCAAATTGGTTCGTACTCTTGCAGCGGTTCGCGATCAAAAAGAAGCTGCTTAATTGCGGTTTGATTGTGAATTTTATTAATTAAAAAAATGTAAATTTGGGAAACTATATTATGTCTATCACTAAAGAACAAATTTTAGATGCAGTTGCAGAAATGTCTGTAATGGATGTTGTTGAACTTGTATCTATGATGGAAGAAAAATTTGGCGTTTCTGCAGCAGCAGCTGTAGCAGTTGCAGCAGCTGGTCCAGCTGAAGCAGCAGAAGAAAAAACTGAATTTGATGTAATCTTAAAAGATATTGGCGCTAACAAAGTAGCGGTTATCAAAGCAGTTCGTGGTGCAACTGGTTTAGGCTTAAAAGAAGCTAAAGATCTTGTTGAATCAGCTCCAGCAACTGTTAAAGAAGGTGTTAGTAAAGCTGACGCAGATGAACTTAAAAAAGCACTTGAAGAATCTGGTGCTGTTGTCGAACTTAAGTAAGTTTATCGATAGCCAAGCTAAACGGCTGGGGGTTTTTATACCTCCAGCCTTTTTGCGCTGTAATAAGTCATACAATTTTATTTGAAGATTATCAATAAAAAGTAATAAAGAAATAATATATATATTAAGCCTAATCAATTGATATTTATAGATATTTTCGATGAGGTGTCAGGCGTTATTATTTCGTAGTACCCTGATGAATATTTAATCATGCTAAAATAGCAGATAAGCAAGTTGAGGAACTAATGGTTTACTCTTATACCGAGAAAAAACGAATTCGTAAGAATTTTGGTAAGCGTCCACAAGTCTTGGATATACCGTATCTTCTTTCTATTCAACTTGATTCGTTCCAGAAGTTTATTGAGCAGGATCCAGAAGGTCAATATGGATTAGAAGCCGCTTTTCGTTCAATATTTCCGATAAAAAGTTATAGTGGTAGCGCTGAGTTACAATACGTGAGCTTTAAAATGGGCGAACCTGTATTTGATGTTAAAGAATGTCAAATTAGAGGGATCACTTACTCAGCACCATTGCGCGTTAAATTACGTTTAGTTATTTATGATAAAGATGCGCCAGAAGGAACAGTTAAAGATATTAAAGAGCAAGACGTCTATATGGGCGAAATTCCTTTAATGACGGACAATGGTACGTTTGTAATTAACGGTACTGAACGTGTTATCGTTTCACAATTACATCGTAGTCCAGGTGTGTTCTTTGATAGTGATAAAGGTAAAACACACTCTTCTGGTAAAGTTTTATATAATGCTCGGATTATTCCTTATCGTGGCTCTTGGCTTGATTTCGAATTTGATCCAAAAGATAATCTTTTTGCTCGTATCGACCGCCGTCGTAAACTTCCTGCAACAATCATTTTACGTGCGTTAGGTTATGAAACTGAAGAAATTTTAGATATGTTCTTCGAAAAAACAATTTTCGAAGTAGGCAAATCAAAATTAAAGATGGATCTTGTACCAGAGCGTTTACGTGGTGAAACGGCACTATTTGATATCGAATCTAAAGGTAAAGTCTACGCAGAGAAAGGTCGTCGTATTACAGCTCGTCATATTCGTGAGCTTGAAAAAGATAAAGTAACTAAAATTGACGTTCCAGTTGAGTATATTGTAAATAAAGTACTAGCTAAAAATTATATTGATGAAGAAACGGGTGAAGTCGTTGCATTTGCCAATACTCCAATTTCGTTAGAACTATTACTTCAATTAACTAATGCTGGTTATAAGAAAATCGAAACTTTATTCACTAATGATTTAGATCATGGTCCATTTATTTCTGAAACCCTAAATGTTGACTCTACACGAGATCGATTAGGAGCTTTAGTTGAAATTTACCGAATGATGCGCCCAGGCGAGCCACCAACAAAAGAAGCTGCTGAAGCATTATTTGATAATCTATTCTTCTCTGACGAACGTTATGACTTATCAGCAGTCGGACGTATGAAATTTAATCGTTCTTTAGGGCGAGACGATATTGAAGGTGAAAGTGTCTTAACTAAAGCTGATATCGTTGATGTAATGAAGAAATTAATCAGCATCCGTAATGGTCATGGTGAAGTCGATGATATCGATCACTTAGGAAACCGTCGTATCCGTAGTGTGGGTGAAATGGCTGAAAACCAATTCCGTATTGGTTTAGTACGTGTAGAACGTGCGGTAAAAGAACGTTTATCATTAGGTGATCTAGATTCACTAATGCCACAAGATATGATTAATGCTAAACCAATTTCAGCGGCAATTCGTGAATTCTTTGGTTCTAGCCAGTTATCTCAGTTTATGGATCAAAACAATCCATTATCTGAAATTACTCACAAACGTCGTATTTCAGCATTAGGTCCTGGTGGTTTAACTCGTGAACGAGCAGGCTTTGAAGTACGTGACGTACATCCTACCCATTATGGTCGTGTATGTCCGATTGAAACACCGGAAGGACCAAACATCGGTTTGATTAACTCATTAGCGGTTTATTCTCGTACTAATGAATATGGATTCCTTGAAACACCATATCGTCGGGTAATTGATGGTGTGGTAACTGATGAAATTAACTATTTATCAGCAATCGACGAAAGTGAATTTGTTATTGCTCAGGCTAACTCAAATCTTGATGACGATGGTCGTTTTAAAGAAGATTTAGTGACTTGTCGTTTAAATGGTGAGTCAGGTTTATATAGTCCTGAACAAGTCCATTATATGGACGTATCAACGCAACAAATCGTATCGGTTGGTGCTTCATTAATTCCGTTCTTAGAACATGATGATGCGAACCGCGCATTGATGGGTGCAAACATGCAACGTCAAGCGGTACCAACATTAAAAGCAGAAAAACCATTTGTTGGTACAGGTATGGAACGTGCAGTAGCGGTTGACTCAGGTGTAACTGCAGTTGCTCGTCGTGGCGGTACAGTACAATATGTTGATGCATCACGTATTGTAATTAATGTTAACGATGATGAAATGTATGCTGGCGAAACAGGGATTGATATTTATAACTTAACTAAATATACCCGTTCAAACCAAAATACCTGTATTAACCAAATTCCATGTGTGGAATTAGGTGAAAAAGTTGAGCGTGGTGATGTCCTTGCCGATGGTCCATCAACTGACTTAGGTGAGTTGGCTTTAGGTCAAAACATGCGAGTGGCATTCATGCCATGGAATGGTTATAACTTTGAGGATTCTATTTTAGTCTCTGAAAAAGTGGTTCAAGATGACCGTTTCACTTCGATTCATATTCAAGAGTTATCTTGTGTATCTCGTGATACCAAACTTGGTGCAGAAGAAATTACCGCCGATATTCCAAATGTAGGTGAAGCGGCTCTTTCTAAACTAGATGAATCAGGTATTGTTTATATTGGTGCTGAAGTTAAAGGTGGCGATATTCTGGTTGGTAAAGTAACACCAAAAGGTGAAACACAATTAACGCCAGAAGAAAAATTATTACGCGCTATTTTTGGTGAAAAAGCGTCAGATGTTAAAGATACTTCACTTCGTGTACCAAATGGCGTTTCAGGTACAGTTATTGATGTTCAAGTCTTTACTCGTGATGGTGTACAAAAAGATAAACGTGCACTTGAAATTGAAGAGATGCAACTTAAACAAGTTCGCAAAGACTTAACAGAAGAGCTTAAAATCCTTGAAGCAGCTTTATTTGCTCGTATCCGTGATGTATTAATTTCTGGCGGTATTAAAGCCGACAAATTAGATGCCTTACCACGTGAAAAATGGTTAACCATTGGTATTGCTAATGAGAGCAAACAAGCGCAATTAGAGCAACTTGCTGAACAGCATGATGAAATTAAAGCTGAGTTTAACAAAAAACTTGAAGCTAAACGCATGAAGATCACTCAAGGTGATGATTTACAACCTGGTGTGCTGAAAATTGTTAAAGTTTACTTAGCGGTTAAACGTCAAATTCAGCCTGGTGATAAGATGGCGGGTCGTCATGGTAACAAAGGGGTTATCTCTAAAATCAACCCAATTGAAGATATGCCATATGATGATAAAGGACGTCCAGTTGATATCGTATTGAATCCGCTAGGTGTTCCTTCACGTATGAATATCGGTCAGATTTTAGAAACTCACTTAGGTATGGCGGCGAAAGGTATTGGTCAGAAGATCGATGCTATGCTAAAAGAACAGCAAGAGCTAGCTAAACTACGTGATTTTATCCAAAAAGCTTATGACCTTGGTTTAGGAGCAGCGCAAAAAGTCAATGTTGCTGAATTTACCGACCAAGAAGTGATGACATTGGCACAAAATTTACGTAATGGTATGCCACTTGCAACACCAGTGTTTGATGGTGCAAAAGAGCAAGAAATTAAAGCATTACTTGAACTTGGTGATATACCAACTTCAGGTCAAATTACCTTGTTTGATGGTCGTACTGGTGAGCAATTTGAACGTCCAGTAACAGTAGGTTACATGTACATGCTTAAATTGAATCACTTAGTTGATGATAAGATGCATGCTCGTTCTACAGGTTCATATAGTCTGGTTACGCAACAACCGTTGGGTGGTAAAGCTCAATTTGGTGGTCAACGTTTCGGTGAGATGGAAGTGTGGGCACTTGAAGCATATGGTGCCGCTTATACTCTACAAGAAATGTTAACTGTTAAATCAGATGATGTGAACGGTCGTACTAAGATGTATAAAAATATTGTAGATGGTGATCATCGTATGGAACCTGCGATTCCAGAATCATTTAATGTATTACTAAAAGAGATTCGTTCGTTAGGTATTAATATCGAGTTAGATGAAGAGTAATCTTAACTAACTGAAATGATTTCTATTTATAGGGATAACTTATCAGTAATGATAAGTTATCTAATTGGTTTAACTCCATAGGAGTCAATTGTGAAAGACTTACTAAAGTTTCTAAAAGCGCAAACAAAAACTGAAGATTTTGATGCTATCAAGATTGGCCTTGCCTCTCCTGATATGATTCGCTCATGGTCTTTTGGTGAAGTTAAAAAACCTGAAACAATCAACTATCGTACGTTCAAACCTGAACGTGATGGTTTGTTTTGTGCGCGTATTTTCGGACCAGTTAAAGATTATGAATGTTTGTGTGGAAAATATAAACGTTTAAAACACCGTGGTGTTATTTGTGAAAAATGTGGGGTAGAAGTTACTCAAGCTAAAGTACGTCGTGAACGTATGGGGCACATTGAGCTTGCATCACCTACTGCACATATCTGGTTTTTAAAATCATTACCATCACGTATCGGTTTATTACTCGATATGCCACTTCGTGATATTGAACGGGTACTTTATTTTGAATCATTTATGGTTCTTGATGGTGGTATGACAAACCTTGAACGCGGACAAATTTTAACTGAAGAACAGTATTTAGATGCGTTAGAAGAGTTTGGTGATGAGTTTGATGCACGTATGGGTGCAGAAGCTATTCAAGAGTTACTACGCAACATTGATGTTCAAGCTGAATGTGAAGCATTGCGTGATGAACTTTCAACGACTAACTCAGAAACTAAACGTAAAAAATTAACAAAACGTATTAAAATCATTGAAGCATTCATTCAATCAGAAAATAAACCAGAATGGATGATTTTAAATGTGTTGCCTGTATTACCGCCAGATTTACGTCCATTAGTACCATTAGATGGTGGCCGTTTTGCAACATCAGATTTGAACGATTTATATCGTCGCGTTATTAACCGTAATAACCGTTTAAAACGCTTATTAGATTTAGCTGCACCAGATATTATTGTACGCAACGAAAAACGTATGTTACAAGAGTCTGTTGACGCCTTACTTGATAATGGTCGTCGTGGTCGTGCAATCACTGGTTCAAACAAACGTCCATTAAAATCACTTGCCGATATGATTAAAGGTAAGCAAGGTCGTTTCCGTCAAAACCTATTAGGTAAACGTGTTGACTATTCAGGCCGTTCAGTAATCACTGTAGGTCCATACTTACGTTTACATCAATGTGGTTTACCGAAAAAAATGGCGCTTGAACTATTTAAACCATTTATCTACGGTAAATTAGAACGTCGTGGTTATGCAACAACCATTAAAGCGGCGAAGAAAATGGTTGAGCGTGAAGATGCAGTTGTTTGGGATATCTTAGATGAAGTTATTCGTGAACATCCAGTATTATTAAACCGTGCGCCAACACTTCACCGATTAGGTATTCAAGCATTTGAGCCGATTCTTATTGAAGGTAAAGCTATTCAGTTACACCCATTAGTTTGTGCGGCATTCAATGCTGACTTCGATGGTGACCAAATGGCGGTGCACGTTCCATTAACGTTAGAAGCGCAATTAGAAGCACGTGCGTTAATGATGTCAACCAACAATATTCTTTCACCAGCAAGTGGTGAGCCTATCATCGTTCCATCTCAGGACGTGGTTTTAGGGCTTTACTACATGACTCGCGATAAAGTCAATGCGAAAGGTGAAGGCATGATATTAACTGGCCCTAAAGAAGCAGAAAAACTGTATCGTTTAGGTCTTGTTGAATTACATGCTAAAGTTAAAGTTCGTATTACAGAAAGTCATCGTAATAGTATTGGTGAATGGGAAGATACAACTTCAGTTGTCGATACTACAGTTGGTCGTGCTATCTTATGGTTAATTATGCCTAAAGGTATGAGCTTCTCTGTTATCAATCAACCGCTTGGTAAAAAGGCGATTTCACGAATTTTAAACATTTGTTATCGCCAATTAGGCATGAAAGAAACGGTTATCTTAGCTGACCAAGTTATGTACACCGGATTTGCTTATGCAGCGCGTTCTGGGGTATCAGTTGGTATTGATGATATGGAAATTCCAGCTAAGAAATTACAAATCATCAATGAAGCTGAAATTGAAGTTGCGGAAATTCAAGAACAGTTCCAATCAGGTTTAGTAACCGCAGGTGAACGTTATAATAAAGTTATCGATATTTGGGCAGCAGCCAATGAACGTGTTGCTAAAGCGATGATGGATAACTTATCAACTGAAAAAGTTATTAACCGTGAAGGTAAAGAAGAAGTTCAATCTTCATTTAACAGCATCTATATGATGGCCGACTCTGGTGCTCGTGGTTCTGCAGCTCAGATTCGTCAGTTAGCTGGTATGCGTGGTTTGATGGCAAAACCAGATGGTTCTATCATCGAAACGCCAATCACAGCAAACTTCCGTGAAGGGTTAAACGTTCTTCAGTACTTTATTTCCACCCATGGTGCGCGTAAAGGTCTTGCGGATACCGCATTGAAGACAGCAAACTCAGGTTACTTGACTCGTCGTTTAGTTGACGTGGCTCAAGATTTAGTTGTTATTGAAGATGACTGTGGCACGTTAGAAGGCGTGGTAATGACGCCAGTAATTGAAGGTGGTGATGTTAAAGAGCCACTACGTGAACGTGTTTTAGGTCGGGTAACAGCTGAAGATGTATTAAAACCAGGTAGTGCGGATATCTTAATCCCTCGTAATACATTACTTGATGAAAGTTATTGTGATCTACTTGAACAAGAATCTGTAGATAGCGTTAAAGTTCGTTCAGTTGTTTCGTGTGATACTGACTTTGGTGTTTGTGCGAAATGTTATGGTCGTGACTTAGCTCGTGGTCACCTAGTAAATAAAGGTGAAGCAATTGGTGTTATCGCCGCTCAGTCAATCGGTGAGCCAGGTACTCAGTTAACCATGCGTACGTTCCATATCGGTGGTGCGGCATCACGAGCGGCAGCAGAATCAAGTGTTCAAGTTAAAAACAAAGGTAGTATTAAATTAACTAATGCTAAATTTGTAACTAACCCAGATCAGAAACTGGTTATTACTTCGCGTAATGCTGAATTGACGATTATCGATGAATTAGGTCGAATGAAAGAAACTTATAAAGTTCCTTATGGTTCGATTTTAACTAAAGGTAATGGTGCAGCGGTTGATGCAGGTGAAACTCTAGCTAATTGGGATCCGCATACCATGCCGGTTATCTCAGAAGCCAAAGGTTTTGTCCGCTTTGTTGATATGATCGATGGTCAAACTATTACTCGTCAAACTGATGAGTTAACTGGTTTATCCTCTATTGTAATCTTAGATGTAGCAGAACGTACTGGTGTTGGTAAAGATTTACGTCCAGCAATTAAGATTGTTGATGCTAAAGGTAATGATATTTTTGTGGCAGGTACAGAAATGCTTGCGCAGTACTTCTTACCAGGTAAAGCATTAGTACAATTAGAAGATGGTGCGGAAATCAATGTTGGTGACACACTTGCTCGTATTCCACAAGCATCTGTGGGTACTAAAGATATCACCGGTGGTTTACCACGCGTTGCCGATTTATTTGAAGCTCGTAAACCTAAAGAGCCAGCAATTCTTGCTGAAATTGATGGTATTATCTCATTCGGTAAAGAAACGAAAGGCAAACGTCGCTTAATCATTACGCCACTAGATGGTAGCGAACCATACGAAGAGATGATTCCAAAATGGCGTCAACTTAACGTATTCGAAGGTGAACAAGTTGGTCGTGGTGATGTAATTTCTGATGGTCCTGAATCAGCACATGACATTTTACGTCTACGTGGTGTTAATGCTGTGACTCGTTACATTGTGAATGAAGTTCAAGAAGTTTATCGCTTACAAGGTGTAAAAATTAACGATAAACACATTGAAGTCATTGTTCGTCAAATGTTACGAAAAGCAACGGTTATTCATCCGGGAAGTTCACGTTTACTTGATGGTGAACAACTTGAAGTTTCACGCTTGAAGATTATTAACCGAGAACTTGAAGCTCAAGGTAAAGAACCAATTGTCTATTTGCATGATTTACTTGGTATTACTAAAGCATCACTTACTACTGAATCATTTATTTCTGCGGCATCGTTCCAAGAAACGACTCGCGTATTAACTGAAGCAGCAGTTGCAGGTAAAAATGATGAACTTCGTGGCTTGAAAGAGAACGTTATTGTTGGTCGCTTGATCCCAGCTGGTACTGGTTATGCTTATCATAAAGAGCGTTTACGTAAACGTGTAATGCCAACTAATGATGAAATTCAACCAACAACAGTTTCAGCAGAAGAAGCTACAGCTAACTTAGCGGAACTATTGAATTCAGCAGAAGAAAATCAATAAATTTTAGATAAACTGACTAAAATAGCACGTGTAATCACGTGCTATTTTTTTGTCAACAGTAGGGTACATGAAAGGAGAATTAGATGTATATTGTAATGAATCGTTTTAAAATTAAGTTGGGTAGTGAGGATACTTTTATTGAAATCTGGCGTAATCGTGATAGTCATTTAAAAGAGACGAAAGGGTTTAATCGTTTTTATTTTCTTAAAGGTAAAACGTATGCAGATTACACGCTGTTTTCATCGTATGCCGAATGGGAATCAAAACAAGATTTTGAAAACTGGGTTAATTCAGATCATTTCAAACATACGCACCGTAATACCGATAGCCGTCCAAATAACCCAGATATCTATTTTGAACCGGCTCAACTAGAATGTTTTGAAGTTATTATCTAAGTTTTTTTTAATCTAAAAAATCTAATTTAAAAATAAGTATTGTGAGCAATACCAATAAAAATTACCGATGATTATTCTTCGCAAATTGCATAAAAAAAAGCTATAATTATTAAAAATTATCTGGCATAACATCGATTAAAGAAATATGTCAGTTCATATAAATTAATCTATTATCTAAAAGTCTCTTCTTGGTAGTCTGTAGTCCGTAACTATTTTCATAAATAGTTATAAATATATTCCTCAATTAAGCATTATTAGTTTGTTTAGTAGCAAAATATTTTCAGGTTACTGGTTAGTGTTTGCTAATTATCATGCTTTTTAAGCTATTTGAAAGTTTAACTATTTATAGGGGCTAACTATGAAATCCAAATTGTTCTTGCTTATCGTTATATTAATTATTATCGGTGCGTTTCTATTTTTTAAAGACTATAACAGCATTCAAACTCAAGACGAAAAAGTGGCGGCTTCTTGGTCAGAAGTTGTTAATCAGTACAAACGACGCGCTGATTTAGTACCTAACTTAGTTAATACAGTAAAAGGTTATGCTAGTCATGAAAAAGATGTTTTTACTCAAGTAACTGATGCCAGAGCTAAAGTCGGTTCGATTCAAATCAATGCCGATCAACTTAGTGATCCCGCTTTATTCTCAAAATTCCAACAAGCTCAATCTGAATTAAGTTCTGCCTTAAGTCGCTTAATTGCCGTTAGTGAAAATTACCCAGAACTTAAAGCAAATACACTCTATCAAGATTTAATGAGTCAACTTGAAGGAACCGAAAACCGTATAACGGTTGCTAGAGGTCGATATATTGAGACTGTACAATCCTTTAACACTTATATTCGACAATTGCCAACCAAATGGATTGCAAATGTTATAGGGGTACAACCAAAACAACAGTTTACCGTTGAAAATGAACAACAAATTTCTAATCCTCCAGCTGTCAATTTCGGACAATAAATATAATGAAAAAATATTATCTACTTTTTTGTTTACTGTTTTTCAGTTGTGCAAGTTATGCATTAACTGAAATTCCCTCTTTTGACCGGCGGGTTATTGATACCTCAAATACTTTAGCACCTTCACAAATAGATGATTTGGAATCAGACTTGATTGCTTTTGAAAAGACGAGAACTGATGGTGCACAGATTGCGGTATTAATGATCGCCAAACTTGATAATGAGACGGTTGAACAGTATGCCGATCGGGTATTTATTCAGTGGAAAATAGGTAACAAAGAGCGAGATAATGGCATTTTATTATTAATTATTAAAGATGATAAATTGATGCGAATTGAAGTCGGTTATGGTTTTGAAGGCATCATTACGGACTTAATTGCTAGCCATATCATCCGCGAACAATTAGCACCACAATTTAGACAAAATAACTATTATCAAGGGATACATGATGCACTTTCAGTATTAATCAATCATTTGAATGATCCGCAACAGGTCCCTGCGACCAACAGTGATCCTGATCTCAAAACGGTACTTGCTGGTGATTTTGGTGCCAATTTATTTAACTATGGGTTAGCATCCTTTTTTATCTGTTTCACTATTGCTAGCTTATTTTCGATTAGTTCCACTAAACGTAGTGCGAGCCGAAGTTTAGGTACTGGTTTGCTAAATGGGATGTCAGTTGGAGGGTTTACTTTATTCAATGGTTATTCATTACATATTGTTTTACCACTAATATTTTTAGCTTTTGTTGCCAGTGCAATTTTAAGTGGCATTTTAACTATGCGTGGTGGTGGCGGTAGTGGACGCGGTCGAGGAGGCGGTTTTGGTGGCGGTAATGGTGGTGGATTTGGCGGAGGTTCTTTTGGCGGCTTTGGTGGCGGCGGCGGTGGACGCAGTGGCGGTGGTGGTGCTTCTGGTAGCTGGTGAACTTTAACAAACTAAATACTAACCGGATTGAGTAATTTATGTATGTTAACTCTATTCGACAAATATCGTTTTCTATGTCCTGCATATTGGATAGCTCCTGTTATCTTTGTTGTATGGTTAACATATTATTATTTAACACATTTTTACTTTTATATTAAAAATCTGATAAAAATATGAGGAAAAGGAGTTTTCTCATATTAAATTTGCTATTTAATCGCATTTTAACGCGCTTACTGATTAGATTTAAAATAAATTAACTCAATTTACAAAAATATTTCCCACTAAAATGCTTGTTAGCAACAGCATTAATCCATAATTACAAGAAATTTCCTTTTGCAATAGGAAAAATTCTCTCTCCACATTTATAGTTATTTCATTTAGGCTAAGCCATCTTAAAAAAACAAGAGAATTAGAATGACTATGCCACAAATACAATTCCGTATGATCGAAGATGATTTAGATCCCGAAGTTGTGACTGAGCAAACGATAGAAATTATTAATCGTTGGTTAACTGAACATCAAATAACCCAAAACGATGTGCAAAAAGCGATGTTGTTATCACATGTTAAAGCAATGGTTGAAAGAGCAAAAACACTAGAAAAACTACCTGAAGTCGATCCATCTTTATTTGATGAGCTCTCAGAACAATCCTTAATGCTTGCACATAAAACTGTACAATTATTCAATAGCCTAGCAAAAGAAGAGGCTTATTTATTAGCTGTTCATTATGAAGTGGCTATAGCAAATTAACCAAATTACTAGATCTAAAATACAATAATTAATAGGAGAATAATTATGGCTGAAGTAATCATCGTAATCGGCGATAGAATGGGAAAAGGGCAAAAAATTGCAGAAGGAATCAATTCTATTGAAGGATGTCGTGCAATTGTTATCCCAGGTATGGCTGCTGATATGAAATTAGGTGATGTGATGAATAATGAGAATGCCGATTTAGGGCTTTCGTTTTGTGGCAGTGGTGGTGCGGGTGCCATAACGGCGCAAAATAAATATGGTTATTCTCAACGACATGGTATGCGTTCAATTGAAGAAGGTGAAACAGCCATTAATGACGGTTGTAAAGTACTTGGCTTTGGTTTTATGGATACAGTGGAACTTGGTCAACGTATAGCTCAAGCATTTTTGAAAAAATATCCACGTAGTTAAATAGGTTAGAAATATGAAAAAAACTGAGCAGATACAAATTAGAGTAACTGGGCAAGGAGATTCAAAGCAGCGGGCATTTGCTATAGCGCTAAATCAGGTGCAAAAGCAAGTGCTTAAAAATACGAATAATATAATGCTACGAATTGAACCGCTTGATATTAGTGTTGTTTCTGCTATTGAAAAGATAACTACAGAACGTTTTTTATTTATTTTTTTACCAAGAAAAAAGACATTTTATGACATCACTCTTGATGTCTCAGTAAATGTTACATTTATCGATCTCAACGATATTAACTTTATCTCTAAATAACGCAAAAGGAAAGTAATGGAAATTCTAATTATAGCATTGAAGTCCATTGTAATTGGTGGGCTATGTGGATTTGGAGTAGGCGCTGGTGCTGCTCGAATGTTTCATGCTCCAACTTATCAAGGTATGGGGGCTTTTCGTACCCTAGGTGAACTTAATTCTTGTGAGGGTGATCCTGCTGCACATTTCTCATTTGGCTTAGGATTCTTTTTTAATGCTTGGGCTTCATCTGTTGCTGCCGGTTCATTTACCCAAGATGTTGATCACCGTATTATCCCTAACTGGGGCGCAGCACTATTGATGATAAAAAACCGAAATTTGGAGCAGACATTACATTCTCCTAAAAAAATGGCGTTTGCATGTGCATTAATCGGTGTGATTGTTGTGTTATTTTTAAATACAACAACCTCTGTAATTCCTGATTCTTTAAAAATCACCGCGACCAAAGTTTTAGTTCCCGCTGCGAATTTACTGGTAGCAACCGTGATGCCGGTTATTTTCTGGTTGGCAGCTTTAGATGCCGGTAGAAGAAGTGGCTTTTGGGGCACATTGTTTGGTGGGCTTGCGCAATTAATTATGGGCAATGCGGTACCTGGTTTAGTGTTAGGTATTTTGATTGGTAAAGGAGTGGATGACAGTGGTTGGAACCGAGTGATGGTAATCATGTTAACTGCGGTAATTGTTTTATTTGTCATGAGCGGTTATTTCCGTGGATTTGATATGAAAATGATTAATTCATTCCGAGATGGTCTGTCTTATTGGTTTAAATAATATAGGGAACAATAGATTATGAATACTCAAACAACCATTAATAAAAGTTTTTGGTATGCCGATTGGTCATTCCCTATTTTTTGTGGATTACTCTCTGCAGGTATTTTTGCTGGAACGCATACTTTTTATGTATATGGAATTGGTGCTTTTAATGAAATAGCCTTTGTTGCCATGCTTAAATCAGGTATGACGACAGGCGATTATGGTGCAGTAGCAGCATTTGGTGCCAGTTTTTTATTTGCCCGTGTCATTGAAGGCTCGCTAGTTGGAATTCTCGATATTGGTGGCGCGTTACAAACAGGTATAGGTTTAGGTGTGCCCGCGTTGTTACTGGCTGGTGGCTATACATTGCCAATTGAAAACTTTTTGGTGGCGTTATTAACCGGTTTATTACTCGGTATGGCAATAGGTTTACTTATCATCCTTATCCGTAAATTTACGGTTAATAGTGGTGGTGGATCAACTTTTGGTGCTGATGTCATGATGGGCGCGGGAAATGCATCTGGTCGTTTTCTTGGTCCAATGATTATTTTATCCGCTATGGTTGCCTCTATTCCTATCGGTATCGGTTCATTGCTTGGTGCACTATTATTTTATGTATGGAAAAAGCCTATCACTGGCGGTGCAATATTAGGTGCCATGATTTTTGGTGGTATCTTCCCAATTATATAATGTTATATCCCCTCAATCATAATTGTGGTCGAGGGGTTGGGTTAAATTATGTATGATTTAATTATAAA
Source organism: Gilliamella sp. LMG 34359 (assembly GCF_984569085.1). Taxonomy (NCBI): domain Bacteria; kingdom Pseudomonadati; phylum Pseudomonadota; class Gammaproteobacteria; order Orbales; family Orbaceae; genus Gilliamella; species Gilliamella sp. LMG 34359. The sequence goes on from NZ_OZ474906.1 coordinate 798,715, forward strand.
AAATGCCAAACTTATTGACAATTCAGTAACTGATATTGCCATTAAACATGGCAAAATTGTTGAAATTGACAAAAATATAATCGCAACTTCAAATCGAGTGTTAGATCTACAAAATCAACACTATATAAGTGCCGGATGGATAGATTCTCATACCCATTGCTTTGCACATTCACCAATTTACTATGATGAACCCGATCTCATTGGTGTTGAGTCTGGCGTGACGGCAGTGGTTGATGCTGGTAGTGTTGGTGCACTTGATATTGACGAGTTTTATGATTTAGCGATGCAGGCTAAAACTCATGTTTATTCCTTCCTAAATATCTCAAAAATAGGCTTAGTAAGGCAAAGTGAGCTTGCTGATATGCAAGATGTGGATGTGCCGTTATTTGATCAAACTTTAGCTAAATATCCCAATTTTATTATTGGTATAAAAGTTAGGATGAGTCGTAGCGTTGTTGGTGAAAATGGTATTTTACCGTTAATCAAAGCGAAAGAGATGCAAAAAAAGACTGGTTTGCCACTAATGATTCATGTAGGAAACAATCCTCCTGAACTTGATGAAATTGCAGATTTATTAACTAAAGGCGATATTATTACTCATTGTTTTAATGGTAAGCCCAACCAAATATTTGATAATCAAAATAATCTGCGTGATTCAATTAAACGTGCTATTGAACGTGGGGTGATTTTAGATATTGGTCATGGTGGTGAAAGTTTCAGTTTTGCAGTAGCTGAGCGAGCAAAATGTTTAGATGTTTATCCAAACACAATCAGCTCTGATATCTATTCTAAAAATCGCTTACAAGGTCCTGTGTTTAGTTTAGCTAATGTAATGAATAAATTTATCTCTCTAGGCTATAGTAAAACCAGAATTATTGATAGTGTTACTAAAAACGCGGCACAAATTTTGCATTTAAATAATAAAGGGGAAATAGCCATTGGCTATGATGCCGATTTGACTATTTTTGATATAAAACAACAAACCGTCTCTTTAACTGATTCAGAAGGTGAAAAAAGGGAATGTCATGAACAGTTTTTTCCTTTAGCTGCTATCGTAAAAAATACAACTAAAAATGTTACAATCATTGAAATAAAACAAGAAGGTAGTAAAAATGAGCTCAGAATCTCAAACTGAAAAAGAAATATACAGTAAATACCACTTGAAAAAAGTGATTAATGCTTCGGGGCGAATGACTATTTTAGGTGTTTCAACACCTAGAGCAGAAGTGGTTGATACTGTATCTCATGGATTAAATGAATATTTTGAAATAAAAGATTTAGTCGATAAAACTGGACAATACATTGCTAAATTACTCAATGTCGAAAATGCTGTAGTTGTATCTTGTGCCTCTGCTGGCATTGCGCAAGCTGTCGCAGGCTTAATCGTTAAAGATGATCGTGATTTATTATTTAATTTACATAGCTCTGATAAATGGGTAGCTAGGGAAATTATTGTACCCAAAGGACATAACGTAAATTTTGGCGCTCCTATTGGTACGATGGTCTCTTTAGGTGGTGGAATTGTGGTTGAAGCGGGTTATGCAAATGAGTGTAAACCAGAGCATATTGAATCATTAATTAATTCTGATACCGCGGCTATTTTATATGTCAAATCACATCACTGTGTGCAAAAAAGTATGCTATCAGTTGCGCAAGCTGTAACGGTGGCCAAAAAATATAATATTCCATTAATTGTTGATGCCGCAGCAGAAGAGGATTTACAAACCTATTATCAACAAGGTGCTGATTTAGTTATTTATAGTGGTGCAAAGGCAATTGAAGGGCCAACTAGTGGCTTAGTTATTGGCCGTCATCAAGCCATTGAATGGCTTAAACTTCAATCTCAAGGTATTGGTCGACCAATGAAGGTAGGTAAAGAGGGTATTTTAGGCTTAACCAAGGCTATTGAGTTATATATTAACGATCCTAAACAAGAAACTGGACAAGAAATGGTTGCCAAAATGACACCATTTATCGAAAAGTTAAATTCTATTAATGGTATATCGGCAAAAGTTGTCTGGGATGGTGCTGGCCGAGATATTGCTCGTACAGAAATATCCTTTGATGCGAAGGTAATTGGCAAAACTGCTGTTGAAATGATAGATCTAATGAAGCAAGGCGAGATTGCAGTCTATTTTCGGGAATATAAAGCCAATGAAGGTAAAGTAGACGCAGATGTTCGTAGTGTAACGGCTGAACAGCTTGATATTGTCTATAACAAAATTATAAAAATTATCCAAGGAGTAAAATAATGCAATTGACACCAAATTATTTTAACGATCGTGTTTGTTTAAACGTATTAGCCAATTCAATTGATAACGCTAGTGCTATTTATGAAGCAGCACAAACTTATGTTGTTGTGGGGGTATTATCTAAAAATTATCCAGATAATCAGCAAGCAATAGCAGATATGAAAAAATATGCGTTAGCGATTGATAATGCTATTTCTGTTGGTCTGGGTGCAGGTGATCCTAACCAATCTACTATGGTGTCAGAAATATCTGCAGTTCTCCAGCCTCAACATGTCAATCAAGTTTTCACAGGGGTGGCAACAAGTCGAGCTTTATTAGGACAAAAAGAAACGGTAATCAATGGTCTTGTATCACCAACTGGTAAAGTAGGTTTAGTTAATATTGCCACAGGACCACTAAGCTCAAAATCACCCGCTGCAATAGTGCCGGTCGAAACCGCAATTGCTTTATTAAAAGACATGGGGGGGAGCTCTATAAAATATTTCCCTATGGGCGGGTTAAAACATATTGATGAATATGAATATGTGGCTAAATGTTGTGCTGAACATGATTTCTATCTAGAACCTACTGGTGGTATAGATTTAGATAATTATGAAGCCATTTTAAAAATTGCTTTAAATGCTGGTGTGAAAAAAGTTATTCCACATATTTATACCTCAATTATCGATAAAGTTACAGGTGCGACAAGAACGGAAGATGTTAAACAACTATTAACGATTACGCAAAAGTTAGCAGGATGAGTAATGGCATCTAAATTGCTATTTCCCTATCAACGACTAGCGTATATTTTTGATACGATAAAAAACGAATTGCTACCTCAAAAAGAGTTAGCAAATCGTTTTTCAGTATCAATAAGAACTATTCGTTCAGATATTGTTGCTCTTAACGATATATTACACACTTATGGTGCTAAAGTTGATTATGTTAAGAACGTTGGTTATCATCTTGTCATATCCGATTCTAATTTGTATGCAACCATACCGATTGTTCAGCAAATAGAACGGGTTCCTCGGACTAATAAAGAACGCGTTTCTGCCTTATTGATTGCATTTTTAACCCAATCAAAATCAGTAAAGTTGGATGATATTGCTGGTGAATGGTTTTTAAGCCGCAATACATTACAAAATGATGTTATTGAAGTTAAGCAATATCTAGATAAATACCATTTATCGTTGGAAAATCGTCCTTATTCTGGTATACGATTAGTTGGTGAGGAATCGGCTATTCGAGCGTGTTTAACTGATATTTTATGGCAACATCATATAACAGGAGACACTATTAATTTCACTCGGCTAATTCAGGTGATATTATCTGATATTGATTTAGATTATCTGGAAAGTGTACTACAAAATCAGTTTGAACGTTTTGAATTAAAATTAACTTCGGAAGGTCAAGGGTATTTGCTCTATTGTTGTGCCGTTTCAATCACCAGAATTACACAAGGGCATGAATTAGTAGAATATCAAGTCGATAATATTGATTCGACAGTTATTGGCGCTGCGCGTGAGGTTTCTGAAGGTTTCTCCTATTTTTTAGGTAACACTCTTTCAGAACCCGAATTTAACTATTTATGTGTGCAGATTATTTCGCGCACTATTATGGAATCGCCTAACCAAGCCAAAAGTTTAGAGCTATTTGAACATATCTTGTCTTATATTAATGATTCTTATCACTATAATTTAAAACAGGATATGAAGTTACGCCAAGATATGCTAATTCATATTTCATCAATGCTATCTCGGATAAAATACCAAATTCGTACTTTCAATCCAATATTACATGAAATTAAACAATATTATCCTTTTGCTTATGATATTACTTTATCGGCATTAGCGAATATTCATAAATTTACGGATGTTGAAATGACTGAAGATGAAATTAGTTATTTAGCAATTCATATTGGTGTGGCATTGGAGCGTAATTATAGTGCTGGATATGAAAGATTAGTGCAAATTTTACTGGTTAGTGAATTAGGTAACGCAACTATGCGCATGATTGAATCAAAAATTAACCGCGATTTTCCGCATATTTTAATCAACCGTACACTATCTTATCGAGAGTATGAACAGTTAACCAATATTGAGGAAGACTTTGTGGTATCAACCGTTCGCTTAACCGAAAAAGATAAACAAATAGTGAAAATTGCACCGTTTCCAACGCCTTATCAACTTGAACAATTAGGACGTTTATCTATGGTTGATCGCACTATGCCATATATTATTGAGCGTTTTTTTAATGAAAAGTTTTTCCTAATTATTGATAAACCGATGACACAAAGTGAACTGTTTCAGATGGTTTGTCAGCGGCTTGAGGAGTCCGGATATGTGGGACAGGACTTTTATCCATCTGTAGTAGAGCGAGAAAGTATTGTATCAACCTTAATCGGAGAAAATATTGCCATTCCACATTCAGTTGGGTTGTTGGCCAAAAAGACAGTAGTTACCACTATTTTGGCTCCTGAAGGCATTGAATGGAATAAAAATGAAATTGCGCATGTTATTTTCTTATTAGCAATTAGCAAAGATGAATATGAAGATGCGATGCGAATTTATAACTTAGTCGTCAATTTTGTTAAAGAGAGATCAACTAAGCGGTTATTAAACAGTCGTAACTTTGATGATTTTCAAGCTATAGTGAAAGATAGTTTTGGGCGATTATCATAATTAATTCGTTTTAATTTAAAATTGAAAATGGAATTTTATCAAGCGAATAAAAATTGTTAGGTAATGGTGAAATAAATAACGATTTTTGACGCAAAAAAAACTTCCTTTAATATTTTTTTGCTAATTATGAAGTAAAATAAAACTTATAAATATTAAGAAAATAATCAAAAATTAAAACAAATTATCTTGTGCTTGCCCATTGACGAAACAGTGATTTAAGGGTAAGATGCGCGCCTTATGGCTTTGTGTGGTTTTTAGCTACACTAAATAATTTTTAAGGTTGGGGTGCATATCTTATGCAAAATAAATTACCATTAACAATTGACCCAATCAAAGCAGCACAAAAACGACTTGATTATATTGGATATTATCCAGCTCAAAGTGCAACGAGGATTGAAAGTCCAAAAAGTGATATCGAATGTCATTTGTCTTTTGATTTTGATGAGCAAAGACTTTGCGTTATCACCATTGATGCAAAAATGACGCTAGAACAAATTTGTCAGCGTTGTTTTAAACCTTTTATCACTGAAGTTCATGTGATGAATAAATTTAGTCCTGTTAAGAGCGATGCTCAAGCAGAGACATTACCGGAACATTATGAGCCCGTTTTAGTTAACGAGTTTGGTGAAGTAGATATATTAGCGTTAATTGAGGACGAAATTATTCTCTCTTTACCAATTGTCCCGGTGCATGATAGTAAACACTGCGAAGTGTCAGAGGCAGATATGGTATTTGGTGAAATTCCAGCGGAGAATGAAAAACCAAATCCATTTGCAATTTTAGTTAGTTTAAAGAATAAGGGGTAAATCCATGGCTGTTCAACAGAATCGTAAAACTCGTGCAAAACGTGGTATGCGTCGTTCTCATGATGCATTAACTGTTGCTAATATCTCAGTTGATGAATCAGGAAAAACACATTTACGTCATCACGTAACCGCTGATGGTTATTATCGTGGTCGTAAAGTGATTTCTAAATAATTACTTAGTAATTAGAAATCTTCAGGTGACATTTTGGATAATCTAACCATTGCGTTAGATGCTATGAGCGGGGACTTCGGTCCTCGTATTGTTGTTCCTGCTGCAATTCAAGCATTACACCATTATCCAAACCTCTCTATCTTCCTTATCGGTGATTTAAAGGAAGTCAACGCCTTTTTGTCTAAAGAAAATGCAAAGCTGGTTAGTCAATATCAACAAAGTGGTCGTTTGATGATAACTGAATCTACTTCGATTATTACCAATGATATGAAGCCATCATATGCAATTAGACATAGTCAAGGCTCTTCAATGAGAATTGCATTGGAGTTAGTAAAAAGCAATAGAGCTCAGGCTTGTGTCAGTGCTGGTAATACCGGTGCGCTGATGGGACTTTCTAAGTTATTATTGCATTCACTAACTGGCATCGATCGACCGGCGTTAGTTGCAACTATTCCTGCTTTGAATAATCAAAACACAGTTGTGCTTGATTTAGGGGCTAATGCAGAATGCGATAGTGATATGTTAGTGCAATTTGCCATAATGGGCGAAATTTTAGCAAAGTCAGTGCTGCATATTGAAAATCCGCGGGTTGCCTTACTTAATATTGGTGAAGAAGATATTAAGGGATTAGATAAAATTCGTGCTGCGGCGTCTATTTTGAAAGCCAATGATCAAATCAATTATATCGGTTATTTAGAAGGTAACGAGTTGTTAACTGGTAAAACCGATGTGCTTGTTTGTGATGGTTTTGTGGGTAATGTGACGTTAAAAACCGTAGAAGGATTGATCAAAATTTTTATGTCATCATTCAAAATGCTGTTAGGGCATAATTCATTAATTATGAAATTGTTGAGTAAATGGCTGCAACGAAAAATAGTAAAAAATTTTGGTTATTTAGACCCAGGACGATATAATGGCGCCTGTTTACTTGGACTTCAAAGTATTGTGATTAAAAGTCACGGTAGTGCCAATCAAAAATCTTTTTTTGCAGCCATTGAACAAGCTATTTTAGCTATCGAAACCAATATACCTGAGAAGATTGCCAACAGCCTTTCTTCCGCACTACCTAAGAGCGAATAATTAGATGTATACAAAGATATTAGGAACAGGAAGTTACCTTCCAAAACAAATAAGAACCAATGCCGATCTTGAAAAGATGGTGGATACTAGTGACGAGTGGATAACAACTCGTACTGGTATTAAAGAGAGACGTATTGCCGCACCCGATGAAACCGTTACGAGTATGGCTTATGAAGCAGCAATTAACGCGATTGAAATGGCTGATATTGATAAACAAGAAATTGGTTTAATTATTGTTGCAACAGCCACCTCGGTTAATGCTTTTCCTAGTTCAGCTACTGAATTACAAGCTAAATTGGAACTAGGTGATGTAATTGCATTTGATGTATCGGCAGCTTGTTCAGGATTTATCTATGCGCTAGATATTGCGGATAAATATGTAAAAAGCGGTGCAATTAAATATGCTTTAGTTGTTGGCTCAGATATGTTAACTCGCGGTGTTAATCCAAATGATCGCGGCACAATTATTATTTTTGGTGATGGTGCGGGCGCGGTTGTGGTCGGTGCTTCTCAAGAACCTGGGATTATTGCTTCTCATCTTCATGCGGATGGTCGTTATGGTGAACTATTAAAATATCCCTATGTCGATCGTCGTTCATTGAATGATCCTGTCTATATGACAATGCAAGGTAATGAAGTATTCAAAATTGCGGTCAAAGAACTTTCAAATTTAGTCGATGAACTTTTGAACGAAAATGCCTTTAAGAAATCAGATTTAGATTGGTTAGTTCCTCATCAGGCTAATTTACGTATTATTTCAGCAACGGCTAAACGCCTTGATATGGATATGAGTAAGGTTATTGTGACGCTTGATAAACAAGGCAATACTTCTGCCGCGTCCGTGCCTTGTGCTTTAGATACTGGGGTACGAGATGGCCGTATTAAGCGAGGGCAATTAATTTTATTAGAAGCTTTCGGTGGTGGTTTTGTTTGGGGTTCGGCACTCGTTAAATTTTAATTTATAACTTATTTTAGGTAATCAAGGATTTCAAAAATGACCAAATTTGCAATGGTATTTCCAGGACAAGGCTCACAAGCTGTAGGTATGTTAAAAGATCTTGCGGAAAACTATCCAGTTGTTAAGTCAACTTTTGATGAAGCGTCACAAGTGTTAGGTTATGATTTATGGGCTTTAGTGCAAGAGGGGCCAGCTGAAGAACTCAATAAAACTTGGCAAACTCAACCTGCATTACTTGCTTCATCGGTAGCTATTTACCGTGTTTGGCAAAGTATTAATGGTGCTCAACCCGAATTTATGGCTGGTCACAGTTTAGGAGAATACTCAGCATTGGTATGTGCCGGCGTAATTGATTTTAAAGATGCCATTAAATTAGTTGAATTACGTGGAAAACTAATGCAAGAAGCGGTGCCAAGTGGTACTGGCGCGATGTTTGCTATTATTGGTTTAGATAACGATTCAATTCAAAAAGCATGTGAACAAGCGGCTCAAGGTCAAGTTGTTGCACCAGTTAATTTCAATTCACCTGGCCAAGTTGTTATTGCCGGTAATAAAGAAGCGGTTGAACGCGCAGGGGCGCTTTGTAAAGAGGCTGGTGCTAAACGTGCATTACCGCTTGCAGTTAGTGTACCTTCTCATTGTGCCTTAATGAAACCTGCTGCTGATAAATTAGCGATAACTTTAAATGATATTACATTTAATACTCCTAAATTTGCGGTAATTAATAATGTCGATGTTAAAGTTGAAACATCAGCAGAAAAAATTAAAGCCGCATTAATAGCTCAGCTATATAGTCCTGTTCGTTGGACTGAGAGCGTTGAAGAAATGGCAAAACAAGGAGTAACACAGTTAGTGGAAATGGGACCAGGTAAAGTATTAACTGGTTTAACTAAACGAATTGTTGATTCATTATCAGCTTGCGCTGTTAATGATAAAGCGTCATTAGATGTTGCGATCGAAAATACTAAATAAATGATAAAAGGGGTAGTTATGAACCTATCAGGAAAAATTGCTTTAGTCACAGGCGCCAGCCGTGGAATTGGTAAAGCAATTGCAGAAAAATTAGTTGCTTGTGGTGCTACCGTAATTGGAACTGCAACAACAGAAAAAGGTGCACAAGCCATAAGTGATTATTTAGGCTCTAACGGTAAAGGTTTAGCGCTAAATGTGACCGACGAAGCATCGATTGAATCAACCATTAATGCCATTAAAACGGAATTTGGCGATATCGATATTCTAGTTAATAATGCCGGTATTACCCGTGATAATTTATTAATGCGAATGAAAGAAGATGAATGGCAAGATATTTTAGATACTAATTTAACATCGGTATTTCGTTTATCAAAAGCATTAATGCGTACTATGATGAAAAAACGTTATGGTAGAATTATTACTATAGGATCTGTTGTTGGCACTATGGGCAATGCTGGCCAAGCTAACTATGCGGCAGCAAAAGCTGGATTGATTGGATTTAGTAAATCACTAGCACGTGAAGTTGCATCTCGAGGTATTACGGTAAATGTAGTCGCGCCAGGATTCATTGCAACTGATATGACAGAAGCATTAACTGATGAACAAAAAGCGTTAACATTAGCGCAAGTACCAGCAGGGCGTTTAGGTGAACCAGCTGAAATTGCTAATGCAGTTGCGTTCTTAGCTTCTGATGAGGCATCTTACATCACTGGTGAAACTTTGCATGTCAATGGTGGCATGTATATGGTGTAATTCATCAGAATAGTGTAAAATGAACCAATAATTTACTTTTTGAACAAAAATTAAGCAATTGGGTTGAAAAATGATTGGCATCTTTTTCAACATTTTATAAACTTACATTCACCGCCACTTTCGGCGATATTTATAGGAAAAAAAAGAGTATGAGCACTATTGAAGAGCGAGTTAAGAAAATTATTGTTGAGCAACTTGGTGTGAAAGAGGACGAAGTTAAAAATGAATCTTCTTTCGTTGAAGATCTTGGCGCTGACTCTCTTGATACAGTTGAATTAGTTATGGCTTTAGAAGAAGAATTTGATACTGAAATTCCTGATGAAGAAGCTGAAAAAATTACAACTGTACAATCAGCAATTGATTACATTACTGCAAATCAATAAGGTTGGCAGAGTTTTCATAATAGGCGGTCAAATGATCGCCTAGTTTGTATTTATGTCACTATTTTTCAAAAAAGAATTTGGCATAAGTTAATTCTGAAAACTGATAATAAAAATTTCAATGATTCAAATTTCATTTCAATCCTTTTCTGGAGGACAATGTGTCTAAACGCAGAGTTGTTGTTACTGGAATGGGCATGATATCTCCAGTAGGTAATACAGTTGATTCTACTTGGCAAGCTTTATTAGCAGGTCAAAGTGGAGTAGAACTTATAGAACACTTTGATACAGCCCCTTTTGCAACGCGCTTCGCAGCGATGGTTAAAGACTTTAATGGCGAAGATTATAATATTTCACGTAAAGATGCACGTAAAATGGATTATTTTATCCAATATGGTATTGCTGCAGGTATGCAGGCAATGCAAGACGCGGGCATTGAAATTACAGAAGAAAACGCAGAACGCATCGGTTGTGCTATCGGTTCAGGTATTGGTGGACTAGGATTGATTGAAGAAAATCATAGTGCATTAGTTAATGGTGGACCGCGTAAAATTAGTCCATTTTTTGTACCTTCAACTATAGTTAATATGATTGCAGGTCATTTATCCATTATTTATGGATTAAAAGGTCCAAGTATTACTATTGCTACTGCTTGCTCTTCTGGAGTACATAATATTGGCCATGCAGCTCGTATGATTGCTTATGGTGATGCTGATGCGATGTTAGCTGGAGGCGGTGAAAAAGCGAGTACTCCTCTTGGTATAGGCGGTTTTGGTGCCGCTAGAGCATTATCAACGAATAATGATAATCCAAAAGCAGCAAGTCGCCCATGGGATAAAGACCGAGATGGTTTTGTACTGGGTGATGGGGCTGGTATCATGTTCTTAGAAGAATATGAACATGCTAAAAAGCGTGGTGCTAAAATTTATGCTGAAGTAGTTGGCTTTGGTATGAGTGGTGATGCTTATCATATGACTTCACCTCCAGCTGATGGTAGCGGAGCTGCATTAGCCATGAAATGTGCAATTCGTGATGCAGGTATAACACCTGAACAAATTGGTTATATTAATGCTCATGGTACATCAACTCCTGCTGGTGACAAAGCTGAAACTGAGGCAGTTAAAAGTATTTTCCAAGAAAACGCTAATAAAGTAATGGTAAGTTCAACTAAATCCATGATTGGCCATTTACTAGGTGCTGCTGGTGCTGTTGAATCTATCTTTACGGTGCTTGCCCTACGTGATCAGGCTGTGCCACCAACGATTAATCTAGATAATCCTGATGAAGGATGTGATCTTGATTATGTTCCACATACAGCTCGTCAAGTGAAAAACTTAGAATATGCTCTTTGTAATTCATTTGGTTTTGGTGGTACCAACGGTTCAGTTTTATTCAAGAAGATCTAATCTCCTTTCTTCCCATCATGATTAAGTGATGGGAATCATCTGTTTTAATCTTTTGACAATACTTTTCATAATAAAAAATGTGGCATATACCTCATTTTTAAAAATATTTAGTAGCTTATTCATAATAAAAGCGTATGTTTGAACGTAACCACATGGATAAAAAATATTTTTCTGAATAATGGTAATAAGATTTATCTATGCAAGATTTTTTTAATTTTTAGGAGTTGTTATTATGATTACTACTGCACTTTTCCCTAATCGTTACATTCAAGGTTTTAATGCCATTGAAAATAGTTTAGGTGAAGAATTAGCAAGGTTAGGTAAAAAAGCGTTATTATTGGAAAGCCCATCAGCCAACAAAAATTTATCTAAAACTATCGAAAAATCACTATCCGGTAAGATTGAAAGTGTTGTTGATATTTTTAACCGAGAGTGTAGTGACGAAGAGATTACAAGAATTATTGAGTTAGCCAAAGCTCAAAATATTGATGTGATTGTTGGTATAGGCGGCGGTAAGGTTATTGATACCGCGAAAGCGGTTGCCGCGACTATTCATTATCCTTGTGTTGTTGTGCCAACACTAGCCTCAACCGATGCGCCTTGTAGTGCTTTATCAGTAATTTATACCGCAACAGGTGAATTTAAACGCTATTTTGTATTACCAAGAAATCCTGATGTCGTTTTAGTTGATTCAAAAGTTATTGCTAATGCGCCTGCAAGATTTTTAGTTGCAGGTATGGGTGATGCTTTAGCAACTTGGTTTGAAGCCGAAGATTGTCGACAATCAAAAGCCGGAAACATGACCGGACGACCAGGCCCAATCACCGCCTTTGCCCTAGCAAAATTTTGTTTTGAAATTTTGTTAAAATATGGTGTTCAGGCTAAAAATGCTTGTGACCAAAAAGTAGTAACCCCTGCACTGGAACATGTGATTGAAGCCAATACACTACTTTCTGGATTAGGATTTGAAAGTGGCGGGCTTTCAGCTGCTCATGCCATTCATAATGGATTTACCGCATTAGAAGCGACACATCAGTATTGGCATGGTGAAAAAGTGGCGTTTGGTACCCTAGCTATGTTAATGTTAATTGATAGTGAGCCACAGATGATAGAGACAGTTTATCATTTTTGTCAGTCCGTAGGGTTGCCAACTACGCTAGCAGAAATTGGCTTAGCTAATGTTAGCGATGATGATTTAATGCAAGTGGCAACTTTAGCTTGTGCGCAAGGTGAATCAATTCATAATTCTCCAGCTGAAATTTCTCCAGAAACAGTATTCGCAGCAATAAAAGCAGCTAATGCTGAAGGTTTACGCCGCAAATAATTTTTAGCATTGATCCAGATAAATTTGCTTAACTTCCGTTATTTTTTTAACGGAAGTTTTACTAGTTGCTTAATTGGCTGATTTTGCGATAAATAAAGACAATAAGAATATTCATCTAGTTTATGCTATAATTGTAGCTAATTTTTTGTGTAATCATTTTGGTAAATATGACCGAACCTAAGTTTATTCATCTTCATTTGCATAGCGATTTTTCAATGGTTGACGGCATCGCTAAAGTCGGTGCCTTAGTCAATGAAATAAGCAAATTGCAAATGCCTGCTTTTGCGATTACTGATTTTACCAATCTTTGCGGACTCGTTAAGTTCTATGGTTCTGCCATGGGAAAAGGCATAAAACCCATTATTGGTGCTGACTTAGCAGTTAAAAGTCCACAATTAAATGATGATATTTATCGATTAACGATATTAGCAGCTAATAATACTGGCTATCAAAATCTTACAATGCTAATTTCAAAAGCTTATCAGCGAGGTTATATTGGTGATATGCCAGTTGTTGATCAAGAATGGTTAACTCATCATCGAGATGGATTAATCATATTAGCTGGTCGGGAAAGTGATATTGGTATTGGTGTTATTCGTGATAATCAAGCGATTATTGATGAGGCGGTCAATTATTATTTAGATCATTTTGGCCAACATTTCTATTTTGAATTAGTTCGTACCAATCGCGCTAATGAAGAGTTATTTATTCATAGTGCTATTAAATTAGCTGAACAATATTCCTTACCCGTTGTGGCAACTAATGATGTTCGTTTCTTGACTCCTTCTGATTTTGAAGCGCATGAAATTCGCGTCGCGATTCATGATGGTAATACACTTGACGATCCAAATAGACCGAAAAATTACTCATCTGAGCAATATTTGCGTTCAGAACAAGAGATGTGTAAATTGTTTTCCGACATTCCTGAAGCATTGGAAAATAGTGTTGAAATAGCTAAACGATGTAATGTAACTATTCGTCTCGGTGAATACTTTTTACCGCAATTTCCTACCGGTGATATGTCGACCGAAGATTTTTTGGTACACAAATCGCGTCAAGGTCTAGAAGAACGATTAGCTTTTCTTTTTCCTGATCCAGAAGTGCGAAAGCAGCGACGTCCTGAATATGATGAACGATTGGAAACAGAATTAAACGTAATTAATCAAATGGGTTTCCCTGGTTACTTTCTGATCGTCATGGAGTTTATTCAATGGTCAAAAGATAATGATATTCCTGTTGGACCAGGACGCGGATCAGGAGCGGGTTCTTTAGTTGCTTATGCTTTAAAGATCACTGATTTAGACCCATTAGCATTTGATCTACTTTTCGAACGTTTTTTGAATCCTGAACGGGTTTCAATGCCGGATTTTGATGTCGACTTTTGTATGGAAAAGCGTGATATGGTTATTGATCACGTTGCTGATATGTATGGTCGTGATGCGGTATCGCAAATTATTACTTTTGGTACAATGGCGGCTAAAGCTGTTATTCGAGATGTAGGGCGAGTTTTAGGTCATCCTTATGGATTTGTCGATCGAATATCAAAATTAATTCCACCTGATCCGGGTATGACATTAGCTAAGGCATTTGAGATTGAACCGCAACTTCAAGAACTTTATGATAACAACGAAGAAATTAAATCGCTTATTGATATTGCCAGACAGTTGGAAGGGGTAACTCGAAATGCCGGTAAACATGCTGGTGGCGTAGTAATATCTCCGACGAAGATCACTGATTTTTCACCTATTTATTGCGATGCTGAGGGGCATCATCCGGTAACGCAATTTGATAAGAATGATGTTGAATATGCAGGACTGGTTAAATTTGACTTCTTAGGGTTACGTACCTTAACCATTATTGATTGGGCGATTAAAATGATTAATGAGCGCCGGTTGAAAGATGGTAAATCACCAGTAGATATTACACGTATTCCTCTTGATGATGAAGAATCATTCCAACTATTATTAAAAGCCGAAACAACAGCGGTCTTTCAATTGGAATCGCGTGGTATGAAAGATTTGATCAGGCGGTTAAAGCCAGACTGCTTTGAAGATATGATCGCGTTAGTGGCGTTATTTAGACCGGGCCCGTTACAATCAGGTATGGTAGATAACTTTATAGACCGTAAACATGGACGGGAGGAAGTATCATATCCAGATATTAATCATCAACATGAATCCCTTAAACCGATTTTAGAACCAACCTATGGCATAATTTTATATCAAGAACAGGTTATGCAAATTGCCCAGACGTTATCTGGCTATACCCTTGGTGGTGCGGATTTGCTTCGCCGAGCGATGGGTAAGAAAAAACCCGAAGAGATGGCTAAACAGCGCTCGGTCTTCAAAGAAGGAGCGGAAAAACAAGGTGTTGATGGTGAACTATCCATGCACATCTTCGATCTGGTTGAAAAGTTTGCTGGCTATGGTTTTAATAAATCTCACTCGGCAGCTTATGCACTGGTTTCATATCAAACATTATGGTTAAAAACCCATTATCCAGCTGAATTCATGGCGGCAGTGATGACTGCCGATATGGATAATACCGATAAAATTGTCGGGCTTGTTGACGAA
Source organism: Gilliamella sp. LMG 34359 (assembly GCF_984569085.1). Classification (NCBI taxonomy): domain Bacteria; kingdom Pseudomonadati; phylum Pseudomonadota; class Gammaproteobacteria; order Orbales; family Orbaceae; genus Gilliamella; species Gilliamella sp. LMG 34359. The sequence goes on from NZ_OZ474906.1 coordinate 814,054, forward strand.
TGTTTAAGAATGGGATTGCAAGTAAATCCGCCTGACATTAACAGTGGCCTTTACCATTTCCATGTGAATGATAAAGGGGAAATTGTTTATGGTATTGGTGCTATAAAAGGTGTTGGTGAGGGGCCGATAGAAGCAATTGTAGAGGCGCGTAATAGCGGCGGATATTTTAAAAATATCTTTGAGCTTTGTGCTCGAACTGATATGAAAAAAATTAACCGACGTGTCTTAGAGAAATTAACTATGGCAGGGGCTTTTGATAAATTAGGCCCACATAGAGCAGCTATTTTACATAGTATTAATGATGCGATGCAGGCAGCAGATCAATATGCTAGAGCGCAAAACATTGGGCAAGAAGATATGTTTGGTGTATTAGCCGAAGAGCCCGAACAAGTTGAAAATGCGTATGCTGCTGTTCCTGAATTACCGGAACAAGTTTTACTAGATGGTGAACGTGAAGCCTTAGGTTTATATTTAACTGGTCATCCAGTTACCCAATATTTAAAAGAACTTAATCGATATTCTGGTGGTGTGCGAATAAGTGAAGCAGCCCCGACTGGATGGGGAAAAACAGCAACTTTTGCTGGTATTGTGGTTGATACAAGAGTTCGAATTACTAAAAAGGGTAATAAAATAGGTTTACTTACTTTAGATGATAGATCTGGACGTATCGATGGTTTGCTTTTTTCTGATGCGTTAGAGAAGTTTGGTCATTTATTGGTAAAAGATAAAATTTTAATTGTTTCAGGTCAAGTAAGCCATGACGATTTTAATGGTGGATTTAAGTTGTCCGTTCGTGATATCGTCGACTTAAAAGATGCTAGAGCTAAATATGTTAAGGGATTAGCTATTACCTTAACGGATGTTGAAGTTAATCGAGCTAATTTACAACGATTACAACAAATTATAGAACCCTATCGACATGGTAGTGTACCGATTAATCTCTATTATCATCGAGAAGATTCTGTGGTACGCCTGCAATTTGGCACAACTTGGCGAATTGTACCGGAAGATGCACTAATAATTGAGTTGAAAACCTTATTAGGCAATGATCGTGTTGATTTTGAGTTTGATTAATTAAAACGGATTTTTTTTATGGTTACAGTTAATATGTCTTAAACTAACTGTACTATTGGGAATGTTGTTGTTCATTAATAATAAATATTGGTGACTTCAATAACGATTACATAGTAAAATTGACTTAATACTATTTTAATAAATAGTCAGTATACTAAATTTAGTAATGTATTTTAGCAAAATACAAATAATACAAGAGGCAATCATAAGCGTTATGAATAATTTTTTGGAATTTGAAAAGCCGATAGCGGAATTAGAAGCAAAAATTAATTCCTTAAAGAATATTGATTCGCAACAAGTTGAATTAGATATCAATTTAGATAAAGAAATTAAACAATTGAATCAAAAAAGTCGTGAATTGACTAAAAAAATATTTTCAAATTTATCACCTTGGGATGTTGCTCAATTAGCTAGACACCCAAATCGACCTTATACATTAGACTATATTAATGAAATTTTTACCGATTTTGACGAGTTGGCAGGTGATCGCGCTTACGCAGATGATAAAGCAATTGTTGGTGGGATAGCGCGCATTGATGAACGCCCTGTTATGGTTATTGGTCATCAAAAAGGTCGCGAGACTAAACAAAAAATTTATCGAAATTTCGGGATGCCTGCACCTGAAGGTTATCGTAAAGCTCTAAGATTAATGCAAATGGCTGAGCGTTTTAAATTGCCAATTATTACATTTATTGATACTCCGGGTGCTTATCCTGGTATTGGTGCAGAGGAAAGAGGCCAAGCTGAAGCTATTGCTCGTAATTTACGCGAAATGTCACGCTTAAATGTTCCAACAATTTGCACAGTTATTGGTGAAGGTGGTTCCGGTGGTGCTCTGGCAATAGGGGTGGCGGATAAAGTTAATATGCTGCAGTATAGTACTTATTCTGTTATATCTCCTGAAGGTTGTGCATCTATTCTTTGGAAGAGTGCAGATAAAGCACCGGTAGCCGCTGAAGCAATGAATATGACAGCAGATAAATTGATAAAACTAAAACTCATTGATGCGATTATACCGGAACCTCTAGGTGGTGCACATCGTGATTATACGGCGGTTGCCGCTTCACTTAAAAAGCAATTATTATCTGATCTTGACGAATTAGAAAGTTTGGAATTATCGGTACTGCTTGAAAGACGCTTCCAGCGCCTTATGAATTATGGTTATGTACGCTAATATGGAATGTAAAAATGGATAAGCCTAAGGGATTAAAACGCATAATTAATGCATTTAAATATTCATTAAAGGGATTTAAATCAGCAATAAAATATGAAACAGCATTCCGTCAGGAATTGATTATGTTAGTAATTGCTTATGTTATAGTTATGCTGATCGATTTTTCAATCTATGAACGGATTTTATTGTTAGGTTCAATCGGTGTGGTAATGATTGTTGAGCTGCTCAATAGTGCTATTGAATGTGTGGTAGATCGCATTGGTAGCGAAAGGCATGAATTATCAGGTCGAGCAAAAGATTATGGATCGGCAGCCGTTTGTCTTTCATTGCTTTTAACTGCGACGTTATGGATATATCTCTTTGCTTGTCACTTCTTTCCGTAATCTAGAATCTAGTTTTTGCTAAATTATCAATAAAAAATGCGAGAATTTCTCGCATTTCTTTATTTTAAAAACAGTTTAAATCATTCCGGCACTAACTCTTTGATAAGATAATTTCCGGTTTTTTCAGTATCAAGAATGTTTTTTAACCAAGGCATAATAGTTTGCATCTGTTCTTGTAGCTTCCAAGGCGGATTGATCACAATCATCCCTGAAGCTGTCATACCTTTCTGGTTATTATCCTGTTTAACCGAAAATTCAAATTGTGAAATTCTTTTAATACCTGAATTTACAATTTGATCTATCATCTTTTGAGTTTGCGTTCGCGAAACAACTGGATACCAAATTAAATAAACTCCGGTAGCGAAACGTTTATATGCTTCAACTAACGCTTTCGGAATTTTGTGGTAATCATCTTTTATCTCATATGATGGATCTATCAAAATAATACCACGTCGAGACTCTGGCGGTAATTTTGATTTTAATTGAGCAAACCCATCTTCTCTTAATACCTTAGCTCGCTTATCTTTACTAAATTCCTGTCTTAATAAAGGATAGTCTGTTGGATGAAGCTCGGTAAGATTAAGTTTGTCCTGTTCTCTTAATAGTTGTTTAGCAATTAAAGGTGAGCCAAGATAATATTTCAAGTTATCATAAGGATTATAACGCTTCAAAACCGATAAATAAGTATTAAGTAATTCTGGCGTATCAGACTGTTGCCATATTAGATTGATTCCAGATAAAAACTCTCCCGTTTTTTCAGCATGCTCACTTTGTAGTAAATAACGTCCAGCGCCAGAATGGGTATCTAAATATAAAAAAGGTTTTTCTTTTTCTTTCAATGCATTAATACATAAAGTTAATACAATATGTTTTAATACATCTGCGTGATTTCCCGCGTGGTAGCTATGGCGATAGCTTAACATATTTTATTTAACCTCTTTTGTTCATTTTTTTGCATATAAAATGTTGTTAATGCAAGGCTTAAAAGACAAGGTATCTCCATCAACTCTTCAATAAGATCTTTACGCTCGGGATCTAAAACTAACCATTGGTAACCTAAACGACGGTGTTCAGCCATGTCGGCAATACCTAAAAAAAGAAAGGCAAAAAACAGATGCCAGACAGGAATTGTTTCATATTTATATCGACGAGCTATTTCTCGGCGAATGGTTGGTAAAAATATAGTTAATATGGGTATTGCCATGATAATGCTAGCAATGATTTTGTAATAAAAACGTGGCACGTCAGGGAAAAAATCTCGCCCCCAACTGATTCCTCGACCAAAAAGCATAAACCACCAAAAAATTGTCCAAATCCAAAATTTATAGAGGTTTGCATGATTTTTGACATTCTTCGCATAATAGTATGTGTAACAACACATAAATAATAAGAACAGTGATTGAAAGTGTTCAACTAAGCTAACTGTTAATTTTCCATATAATGGAATGTAAAAGTTACCAAAGATATAGAGACAAAGGCTTAAAATTACAATGAAAATCGAGCTTTTGTAAAAATGAGTATCGAAATTAGGCATGATTTATTTCAAAATTAAATACAATTTTTAAGTTTGAGTATAGTACCGCATTTACGACATTGATAACTAGTTTTATTCTTTCTAATTTTGTTATGTCGTATTGGTGATAAATAATGTTCTTGGCAATTGCAAATATAAACATATTCGTTACGTTTAATCTGAAAATTATGAGTAACCTTCGGTTCTTTCTTCATTATTTCAGACATGACATATTGCCATTCTTTACCGTGTGGTTTAACTTTGCCAAAGTTTTGATAAGTAATGAGATGGGCCAATTCGTGGGGTACTACTTCAGCAATAAATTTTTCGCCATTTTCACAAAGCATTATGCTATTAAGTTGAATTTCCCAACGAGTCAAAAATGCGCAGCCTGCAACACTACCTTTAGGTTTATAACTAACTTTAGGTTCTTTATAATGAGAATTTAATATATTGTTGGCTTGGGTTAAGTGAGTTCTTAAGCAAGCCAACACCTGATTATGGAGATAAATCGGTATTCGTTTATAATCCTGCTGCATCTCTAAGAATTGCTGCTTTATCCGTTTTTTCCCATGGGAATATATCTCGGCCAAAATGACCGTAGGTAGCCGTTTTTTGATAAATTGGTTGAATAAGATCAAGCATTTGAATTAATCCGTAAGGTCTTAAATCAAAAAATTCTTTGATTAGAGAGATGATTTTATCCTGGGCAATTTTTTCAGTGCCAAAAGTATTAACATAGATTGATGTAGGATCAGCAACACCAATCGCATAGGAAATTTGTAATTCACATTTATCAGCTAATCCGGCTGCGACAATATTTTTAGCAACATATCTTGCTGCGTAAGCCGCTGAACGGTCTACTTTTGAAGGATCTTTACCAGAAAATGCGCCACCACCATGACGAGCTGCACCACCATAGGTATCTACAATAATTTTTCTCCCGGTTAAACCACAATCTCCCATAGGCCCACCAATTACAAAACGTCCAGTAGGGTTGATAAAGTACTTGGTTCTTGACGTTAACCACTCTTTTGGTAAAGTTGGCTTGATGATCTCTTCCATAACAGCTTCATGTAAAGCTTTTTGTTCAATGCATTCTGAATGTTGCGTGGATAAAACCACAGTATCAACACCTTGTATTTTTCCATTTTGGTAAATCAAAGTGACTTGGCTCTTCGCATCAGGTCTTAACCAAGGAAGTGTGCCATTTTTTCTCACTTCAGCTTGACGACGCATAAGATCATGAGCATAACTAATTGCCGCTGGCATTAAATTAGGCATTTCATTGGTTGCATAACCAAACATGATACCTTGGTCACCCGCCCCTTGTTCTAAAGGATTTTGTCGATCAACACCTTGATTAATATCAGGTGATTGTTTACCAATAGCATTGAGAACTGCGCAAGAATTAGCATCAAATCCCATTTCAGAACTGGTATAACCAATATCATTAATGGTTTTTCTGGTTAATTCTTCAATATCTACCCACGCAGAAGTCGTAATTTCTCCACCAACTAATGCCATACCTGTTTTTACGTAAGTTTCACAAGCTACGCGGGCTTTAGGATCTTGTTCTAAGATAGCATCTAAAACTGCATCAGATATTTGATCGGCTATTTTATCAGGATGTCCCTCTGATACAGATTCTGAAGTAAATAAAAATTCTGACATGTTTTACCTTCTTTAACTTATATAGTTAGTGTTATGCTCTAAATATAATTATGTATAATACTTAAGTTTAGCAGTTTTACCATCTAGACGTCCATTTTAATGATTTATTCCATGAAAAGCCAGTAATACCTCAAACAAAATTGCTTGCATAAAATTTTAATCAATTTAGGATATGGCTCGTTTAATTTTTTAACTCTCGTTAACTACATATGAATATTGTAAAAAAATCTCCAACAGTATTAGTTTTTGATTCTGGTATCGGTGGATTATCTATTTATAATGAGATCCACAATAAAATACCTCATTTACATTATATCTATGCTTTTGATAATGAAATGTTTCCTTATGGCGATAAATCATCTGAGTTTCTAATTAAAAGAGTAAGCCAGATAATAGATACAATCATCAAAACCTATTCAATTGATTTAGTCGTGATTGCATGTAATACCGCAAGTACTATTTGTTTACCCAGTTTACGTTCAAAGTTTTCTTTTCCTATTGTTGGAGTAGTGCCTGCAATTAAACCTGCTAGTAAAATTACTAAAAATAAATGTATAGGGTTATTAGCAACCAAAGCAACAATACAAAGGACATATACCAGTAATTTAATTCAGGAGTTTGCTCCAGATTGTGATGTTAAATTGCTTGGTTTATCTGAATTAGCTCATATAGCAGAAAATAAATTACAAGGTATTGCTGTTGATATGCAGCAACTTGAAACACTATTGCAGCCATGGCTTAAGTTATCTGTCATTCCAGATACAATTGTACTTGGTTGTACTCATTATCCATTTATTGAGGAGGAGCTTAAAATGCTTTTTCCTCATACAACTTTTATAGATTCAGGAAACGCAATAGCTGCTCGAGTTACTTCATTACTTAATGAACGATTTGATCTGAATAATTTAGAACAGTCATCTTCAAAAGATAATATTGTCTTAAGTACACAATGCAACCAACATGTCGAAAAACTGATGAAAAAATTATCCGAATATAATCTTGATAAATATCATTGTATTAGCTTTTTCACTGGTTAAAGCTTACTCGAACGATTAATTAATTGTAGTTTTTCACTTGCCAAAAAAAATGAAGCGCCTATAATGCGCATCCACTGACACGGCGTCAGCGATAAGCAGACAAAACTAGTGTTAGTGAGCAAGGTCAAAAATTTTAAAAAAAGATCTTGACGAATGAAAAAGTGTAGCGTAGTATACGCAGCCCTTGAGACAGCAAACTAAAACAAGAAATTGTGAAGTTAATTAATAAGCTGTCAGCTCTTTAAAAAGAAGAAACAGACAATCTGTGTGGGCACTTACGAGACGAAAAATTAAAAGTCTACGGACTAAAAAAATTAAGTCTTGATAAGTGACACTGAAGATTCATTTGAATATGTCAGAGACAGTTATTGAGCATCAAACTTTAAATTGAAGAGTTTGATCATGGCTCAGATTGAACGCTGGCGGCAGGCTTAACACATGCAAGTCGAACGGTAACATGAGTGCTTGCACTTGATGACGAGTGGCGGACGGGTGAGTAAAGTATGGGGATCTGCCGAATGGAGGGGGACAACAGTTGGAAACGACTGCTAATACCGCATGATGTTGAGAAACCAAAGCATGGGACCTTCGGGCCATGCGCCATTTGATGAACCCATATGGGATTAGCTAGTTGGTAGGGTAAAGGCTTACCAAGGCGACGATCTCTAGCTGGTCTGAGAGGATGACCAGCCACACTGGAACTGAGACACGGTCCAGACTCCTACGGGAGGCAGCAGTGGGGAATATTGCACAATGGGGGAAACCCTGATGCAGCCATGCCGCGTGTATGAAGAAGGCCTTCGGGTTGTAAAGTACTTTCGGTAATGAGGAAGGTGGTGTATCTAATAGGTGCATCAATTGACGTTAATTACAGAAGAAGCACCGGCTAACTCCGTGCCAGCAGCCGCGGTAATACGGAGGGTGCGAGCGTTAATCGGAATGACTGGGCGTAAAGGGCATGTAGGCGGATAATTAAGTTAGGTGTGAAAGCCCTGGGCTCAACCTAGGAATTGCACTTAAAACTGGTTAACTAGAGTATTGTAGAGGAAGGTAGAATTCCACGTGTAGCGGTGAAATGCGTAGAGATGTGGAGGAATACCGGTGGCGAAGGCGGCCTTCTGGACAGATACTGACGCTGAGATGCGAAAGCGTGGGGAGCAAACAGGATTAGATACCCTGGTAGTCCACGCTGTAAACGATGTCGATTTGGAGTTTGTTGCCCTGAGTGATGGGCTCCGAAGCTAACGCGATAAATCGACCGCCTGGGGAGTACGGCCGCAAGGTTAAAACTCAAATGAATTGACGGGGGCCCGCACAAGCGGTGGAGCATGTGGTTTAATTCGATGCAACGCGAAGAACCTTACCTGGTCTTGACATCCACAGAATCTTGCAGAGATGCGAGAGTGCCTTCGGGAACTGTGAGACAGGTGCTGCATGGCTGTCGTCAGCTCGTGTTGTGAAATGTTGGGTTAAGTCCCGCAACGAGCGCAACCCTTATCCTTTGTTGCCAGCGATTTGGTCGGGAACTCAAAGGAGACTGCCGTTGATAAAGCGGAGGAAGGTGGGGACGACGTCAAGTCATCATGGCCCTTACGACCAGGGCTACACACGTGCTACAATGGCGTATACAAAGGGAGGCGACCTCGCGAGAGCAAGCGGACCTCACAAAGTACGTCTAAGTCCGGATTGGAGTCTGCAACTCGACTCCATGAAGTCGGAATCGCTAGTAATCGTGAATCAGAATGTCACGGTGAATACGTTCCCGGGCCTTGTACACACCGCCCGTCACACCATGGGAGTGGGTTGCACCAGAAGTAGATAGCTTAACCGCAAGGAGGGCGTTTACCACGGTGTGGTCCATGACTGGGGTGAAGTCGTAACAAGGTAACCGTAGGGGAACCTGCGGTTGGATCACCTCCTTACGAAGAGCTCGTAAGTGTTCACACAGATTGTTTGTTTATCGAAAAATAGTTAAGTCCCCTTCGTCTAGAGGCCTAGGACATCGCCCTTTCACGGCGGTAACAGGGGTTCGAATCCCCTAGGGGACGCCATAAAATGTGATGAAGCTATTTTTCAAAAAAAATTATGTTTGTATTTATTTGATATTCGAATGAATAGAAAGATAAAGCTCTTTAACAATTAGGAACAAGCTGAAAGAAACGAGTTCTCGTTTTTATGGCAAATTGATATATGAAAATATATTAGTTTGAGATAAGAAAGAGAAGAAAGCGTAATTAAAACCAAGACAACTGTGAGTTGTAAGGTTAAGAAATTAAGCGTACACGGTGGATGCCTAGGCAATCAGAGGCGATGAAGGACGTGTTAATCTGCGAAAAGCAACGGTAAGTCGATAAAAGGCGCTATAACCGTTGATGTCCGAATGGGGAAACCCAGTGCAGGCGACTGCACTATCATCTGATGAATACATAGTCAGATGAGGCGAACCGGGAGAACTGAAACATCTAAGTACCCCGAGGAAAAGAAATCAACCGAGATTCCCTAAGTAGCGGCGAGCGAAAGGGGAGGAGCCCAAGCGGGTAGCATATTGTGTTAGTGGAAGCGTCTGGAAAGTCGCACGATAGAGGGTGAAAGTCCCGTACACGAAGATACATTATGTGGAAGCTTATAGAGTAGGGCGGGACACGTGATATCCTGTCTGAAGATGGGGGGACCATCCTCCAAGGCTAAATACTCCTGATTGACCGATAGTGAACCAGTACCGTGAGGGAAAGGCGAAAAGAACCCCGGGAGGGGAGTGAAATAGACCCTGAAACCGTGTACGTACAATCAGTGGGAGCTGTTACCATTAGGTAATAGTGACTGCGTACCTTTTGTATAATGGGTCAGCGACTTATATTCTGTAGCAAGGTTAACCGAATAGGGGAGCCGAAGGGAAACCGAGTATTAACTGTGCGTTAAGTTGCAGGGTATAGACCCGAAACCCGGTGATCTAGCCATGGGCAGGTTGAAGGTTGGTTAACACTAACTGGAGGACCGAACCGACTAATGTTGAAAAATTAGCGGATGACCTGTGGCTGGGGGTGAAAGGCCAATCAAACCGGGAGATAGCTGGTTCTCCCCGAAAGCTATTTAGGTAGCGCCTCATGAGTAACTGTTGGGGGTAGAGCACTGTTTCGGCTAGGGGGCCATCCCGGCTTACCAACCCGATGCAAACTCCGAATACTGACAAGTTTAATCATGGGAGACACACGGCGGGTGCTAACGTTCGTCGTGAAGAGGGAAACAACCCAGACCGCCAGCTAAGGTCCCCAAGTCATAGTTAAGTGGGAAACGAAGTGGGAAGGCTTAGACAGCTAGGATGTTGGCTTAGAAGCAGCCATCATTTAAAGAAAGCGTAATAGCTCACTAGTCGAGTCGGCCTGCGCGGAAGATGTAACGGGGCTAAAACTATGCACCGAAGCTGCGGCAGCGCACGAAAGTGTGTTGGGTAGGGGAGCGTTCTGTAAGCCGTTGAAGGTGCATTGTGAGGTGTGCTGGAGGTATCAGAAGTGCGAATGCTGACATAAGTAACGATAAAGCGGGTGAAAAGCCCGCTCGCCGGAAGACCAAGGGTTCCTGTCCAACGTTAATCGGGGCAGGGTGAGTCGACCCCTAAGGAGAGGCCGAAGGGCGTATCTGATGGGAAACGGGTTAATATTCCCGTACTGGCTATAACTGCGATGGGGGGACGAAGAAGGCTAGGTTTACCACCTATTGGATGGTGGGTTAAACGTGTAGGGGTGTGATTAGGCAAATCCGGTCACTAAGACTCTGAGGCGTGACGACGAGGCACTAAGGTGCTGAAGTAATTGATGCCCTGCTTCCAGGAAAATCCTCTAAGCTTCAGGTTATAGTTAATCGTACCCGAAACCGACACAGGTGGTCAGGTAGAGAATACTAAGGCGCTTGAGAGAACTCGGGTGAAGGAACTAGGCAAAATGGTGCCGTAACTTCGGGAGAAGGCACGCTGATGGTAATTGAAGTCCCACGCGGATGGAGGTGAAATCAGTCGAAGATACCAGCTGGCTGCAACTGTTTAATAAAAACACAGCACTGTGCAAACACGAAAGTGGACGTATACGGTGTGACGCCTGCCCGGTGCTGGAAGGTTAATTGATGGGGTTATGCGTAAGCAGAAGCTCTTGATCGAAGCCCCAGTAAACGGCGGCCGTAACTATAACGGTCCTAAGGTAGCGAAATTCCTTGTCGGGTAAGTTCCGACCTGCACGAATGGCGTAATGATGGCCAGGCTGTCTCCACCCGAGACTCAGTGAAATTGAACTTGCCGTGAAGATGCGGTGTACCCGTGGCAAGACGGAAAGACCCCGTGAACCTTTACTATAGCTTGACAGTGAACATTGAGCCTTAATGTGTAGGATAGGTGGGAGACTAAGAAGTGTGTACGCCAGTATGCATGGAGTCAACCTTGAAATACCACCCTTTAATGTTTGATGTTCTAACCTATACTTCTGAATCGAGGTAAGGGACACTGTCTGGTGGGTAGTTTGACTGGGGCGGTCTCCTCCCAAAGAGTAACGGAGGAGCACGAAGGTTAGCTAATCCTGGTCGGACATCAGGAGGTTAGTGCAATGGCAAAAGCTAGCTTGACTGCGAGAGTGACGGCTCGAGCAGGTACGAAAGTAGGTCATAGTGATCCGGTGGTTCTGAATGGAAGGGCCATCGCTCAACGGATAAAAGGTACTCCGGGGATAACAGGCTGATACCGCCCAAGAGTTCATATCGACGGCGGTGTTTGGCACCTCGATGTCGGCTCATCACATCCTGGGGCTGAAGTAGGTCCCAAGGGTACGGCTGTTCGCCGTTTAAAGTGGTACGCGAGCTGGGTTTAGAACGTCGTGAGACAGTTCGGTCCCTATCTGCCATGGGCGTAGGAAAATTGAGAGGGTTTGCTTCTAGTACGAGAGGACCGAAGTGAACGCACCGCTGGTGTTCGGGTTGTGATGCCAATTGCATTGCCCGGTAGCTACGTGCGGAATAGATAAGTGCTGAAAGCATCTAAGTACGAAACTAGCCTCGAGATGAGTTTTCCCTGATGAGAATCAGTAAGGTCCGTTTGAGACTAAGACGTAGATAGGTCAGGTGTGTAAGTGTAGTGATACATTGAGCTAACTGATACTAATGAACCGAGAGTCTTAACCTTACAACTCGGAGTTGTTTTGGATACGCGAAGATAAAGATTGATTATGAGATAATCAAACAGTTTGTTCCGGATTGAGGGATTGTTGTGGATATGAGATAATGCGCAGCAATTGAGATAAGAGAAGACAGAATATGTCTGGCGGTAATAGCGCGGTGGTCCCACCTGACCCCATGCCGAACTCAGAAGTGAAACGCCGTAGTGCCGATGGTAGTGTGGGTATTACCCATGTGAGAGTAGGGTGCCGCCAGACTTTTAAATATACGAGCCCAGCAGCAATGTTGGGCTTTTTTGCATTCTAGGATTAGTAAAAGCATATTCATGAACAATCTATTATTCAGATCCATTTGTCTAGGGAGCAAACAGTGGATAGCTTAAACTTCTTATATCAATTTTTTGGATCAGATTTTATTGAAAAATACACAACAGTTCCGCAACTAATTGGTATATTAGGTTATCTTGTCGGTGTTAGTGCCTTTTTACAACGTAATGATAATGCTTTCCGTTGGCAATTAACTATTGTTAACATCATTATGACGCTGCATTTTTATTTATTAGGTCCTGAATCTTATCCTGCCGCTATACTTAATATTGTTAATATTTTTAGGAATGTGACTTCTACCTATACTAAAAATTATTTAGCAATGTTGTTCTTTATTGCGTTAATGTGGCTATTTTATTTTTTCACGACGCCTGATTGGAAGCAATTCATCCATTATTTCTCGGTTATTGGTACTACATTAGTCACTATTGCACTATTTCGCTTTGAACAGCAGAAGATGCGATTACTTATTTTGTTAAGTAGTGCTTTATGGATCATTTATAGTTTATGGATTGGCTCTTTAGGTAGCCTAGCGATAGAAGTTACATTTGCGATAATTAATATTATTACCATTATTAAATTATCTAAAAAACCACCTTTATAATATTAGATTTACCGATTAATCTCATTTTGCTATTTATTTATTGTTGCATGTATGAAACAATTCAACTATATAAAAAAATAAATTTTTGAGGTAGTCAGTGATCGATAATGATGGCTACCGTCCAAATGTAGGAATCGTTATTTGTAACAGGTGTGGTCAAGTGCTTTGGGCTCGGCGTTATGGGCAGAACTCTTGGCAATTTCCTCAGGGCGGAATAAAATTAAATGAAACGCCAGAACAGGCAATGTTTCGTGAACTTAATGAAGAAGTGGGGTTACAACCCAAAGATGTAAAAATTTTGTCGGTTACCAATGGTTGGTTACGATATAAACTACCGAAACGAATGATTCGATGGGATAATCAACCAGTATGTATCGGTCAAAAACAAAAATGGTTTTTAATTGAGTTAATTTCAGATACCTCAGTAATAAACCTAAATATGTCACCGACTCCAGAATTTGATGATTGGAAATGGGTAAGTTATTGGTATCCTATAAGGCAGGTTATTGCTTTTAAGCGTGATGTTTATCGCAAAGCAATGAAAGAGTTTTCTTTGCCTGTATTTACTATACAATCTGAAATTGAAGAGCCTGTTACAAATCTTTTTAAGAAAAAACGGTCTAACTTTTTTGCTCACAAACGAAAAAATAAACAGCGTGTTAAAAAATGAATCAATTTTTACAATTTCCTAATTTCGACCCAATTGCTTTCTCAATCGGCCCGGTTTCCTTGCATTGGTATGGTGCAATGTATTTATTTGGCGTACTAGGTGCTTTATACTTAGCTAAGCGTCGTGCGAATAAGCCGAATAGTAATTGGACATCACAACAAGTTGAAAACCTATTATTTTGGGGGTTTTTAGGACTCTTTATCGGCGCACGACTGGGGTATATATTATTTTATAACTTTGACGCATTTATTGATGATCCGGCTATTTTATTCAAAGTTTGGGAAGGCGGTATGTCTTTTCATGGTGGTTTAATTGGTGCGATTTGCGTGATTGCTATATTTGCTAAAAAGACCAAAAAAACATTTATGCAAGTGGGTGATTTTGTGGCGCCATTAGTTCCTATTGGCCTAATGTTTGGTCGATTTGGTAATTTCATTAATGGTGAACTCTGGGGGCGAGTAACTAACTCTTCAATCGGTATGTTATTCCCAACTTCAAGCCATGCTGATTTTATGTTTGTGCAATCGCATCCGGAATGGTTTTCATTGTATAGCCAACTTAATGGCATTTTACCAAGGCATCCTTCACAACTCTATGAAATGGTATTTGAAGGCATCGTATTATTTATTATATTAAATCTTTTTATTCGTAAACCTCGTCCAACCGGCTCGGTGTCCGGGCTATTTTTAGTTTGCTATGGAATATTTAGATTTATTATAGAGTTCTTTAGACAACCAGATGAACAGTTAGGTTTATTTCTGAATTTTATTAGTATGGGGCAAATCCTTTGCCTACCAATGATTATTGGTGGTGTCTTAATGCTTTTATATGCATATAGATTTAACAATAAGGCTATTTGAAAATGAAACAATATTTAGCACTAATGCAAAAAATTTTAGATGAAGGAACACCTAAATCAGATCGCACAGGGACGGGTACTTTGTCAATTTTTGGTCATCAAATGCGGTTTAACTTGCAAGATGGTTTTCCATTAGTGACAACAAAAAAATGCCATATACGTTCAATCATCTATGAATTGCTTTGGTTTCTTAAAGGTGATACCAACATTAATTATTTAAAAGATAATAAAGTAACCATATGGAATGAATGGGCTGATGAAAACGGTGATCTTGGCCCGGTCTATGGTAAGCAATGGCGTGCTTGGGGGGCCGCTGATGGTCGCCAAATAGATCAAATCTCTCAATTAATTGCACAAATTAAAAATGATCCTGACTCTAGACGAATGATAGTTTCGGCATGGAATGTTGGTGAACTAGATCAGATGGCATTGGCGCCATGCCACGCTTTTTTTCAGTTTTATGTTGCTCAAGGTAAGCTTTCTTGTCAACTTTACCAACGATCATGTGATGTCTTTTTAGGGGTACCGTTTAACATTGCCAGTTATTCACTACTGGTCCATATGATTGCTCAGCAGTGTGATTTACAAGTAGGGGATTTTGTTTGGACTGGCGGCGACACACATCTTTATGCTAATCATATGGAACAGACACATTTACAATTAAGTCGTGATCCGCGGCCATTACCTAAATTGGTCATAAAACGGAAGCCGCCGACGATTTTTGATTATGAATTTGAAGATTTTGAAATTGTTGGTTATGACCCTTATCCTGCTATTAAGGCACCGGTAGCAATTTAAAATTTAATGAATAGTCTTTATAAGCATGTTATTTTTACTTTAACAATGAGTAAAAATTAAAGAGTAGGGATTAGTTAATTAATCCCTAATCCTTATTCCCTATTCTTTTTTGAACTAACATTATTTTAAAAATTTAGTGGCTAAAAGATTTTCTATCATGCTTAATTAGTTTATTTTTCTGCCGCTTAACTCAAGATTGGTATATAATAATCAACTTCATTTAAATCGTTATTTAATCTTAATATGAACCATAATCAAGAAATTCATCCTAATTTTACAAAACGACTATTGCATCCTCGTTACTGGTTAACATGGTTTGCTATTAGTATTTTATATCTCATCGTTTTGTTACCTTATCCAATGATTTATCAATTAGGAAAAGGTTTGGGATTACTTTCGATGAGATTAATTGGTAAGCGTAAGGAAACCGCGCGACAAAACCTAAAATTATGCTTTCCGGAGAAAACCGATCAAGAACGCGATAAAATTTTACGAGATAATTTTATTTCGACCGGGCTGGCAATTTTTGAAACGGGTATGGCTTGGTTTTGGTCAGACAAAAGACTAGCTAAACACTCTTCAATTGTAGGGGATTCACATATCACCCAGATACAACAATCAGGACAGGGTGTTTTATTAATTGGAATTCATTTTTTAACCTTAGAGTTAGGTGCGCGTATTTTAGGTATGAGCCATCCTGGTGTTGGCGTTTACCGACCAAACGATAATCCAGTTATGGATTATGTGCAGTTAAAAGGACGTTTAAAATCAAATAAATATATGTTAGATCGCTATAATACCAAAGGCATGATCAGAGCTTTAAAAAATGGTGAATTACTATGGTATGCACCTGACCACGATTATGGTCCTAAAAATAGTGTATTTGCACCACTTTTTGCGGTAGAAAAAGCCGCAACCACAATTGGAACACGAATTTTGGTTAAATTAGGTCAACCGGCAATTATACCTTTCACACCAAAACGTGAGAAAAATGGTCATTACACTGTTTATGTCACCCCTGAGCTTAAAGGTTATCCTATTGATGATGATGTGCAAGCCGCTACGTTTATGAACAAAGCTATCGAACAAGAAATTTTGCAAGCGCCAGAACAATACATGTGGTTGCATCGACGATTCAAAACTCGACCTAAAGGTGAAGCGCCTTTGTATACAGATAAAGTTCAATCAGATTAATATGATAATTTTTGTCTTAATTGGGAAAAACGAAAAAATACGATATGCAAAAACTAAATAAAATAATTTTGTATTGCCGGCCGGGATTCGAAAAAGAGTGTGCCGCAGAAATAACGGATAGAGCAACACAAAAAGAGATATTTGGATTTGCCAAAGTCAAAGAAAACAGCGGTTATGTGATATTTGAATGCTATCAAGATGGTGACGCGCAATTATTGATTAAAGAAATTCCTTTTCGAACGCTTATTTTTGCCAGACAAATGTTTGTTGCAGGGGAATTATTAGTTGATTTACCAACCGAAGACCGTATTACACCAATAATTGATGCTTTATCGGGTATTGTTGACAAAGCTGGTGATTTGCGAGTAGAAGTAGCTGATACCAATGAAGGTAAACAATTAGCGGGATTTTGTCGAAAATTTACTGTTCCTCTTCGTCAAGCTTTACGCAATAAACGTATCCTGTTAAAAGTTCAAAATGCCTCAAGACCAGTAATTCATCTTTTATTTATTAGCAATAATAGTTGTTATGTAGGATATTCCTTAAGTCAAAATAATTCGCCTTTTTATATGGGAATACCGAGATTAAAATTTCCTGCTGATGCGCCAAGCCGTTCAACGTTAAAATTAGAAGAAGCTTTTCATATTTTTATTCCCTATGAGGAATGGGATGAACGATTAAAAGGTGGTTTAAACGCTGTTGATTTGGGCGCGTGTCCAGGAGGATGGACTTATCAATTAGTCAAAAGAAGCATGATGGTATATGCTATAGATAATGGTCCGATGAATGAAAAACTAATGGAAACTGGGCAAGTTAAACATTTTCGTGAAGATGGCTTCAAATTTATACCTAAAAAGCATAATATTTATTGGCTGGTATGTGATATGGTTGAAAAACCAGCTAAAGTAACAGAATTAATGGCCAATTGGCTGATTAATGGTTGG
Source organism: Gilliamella sp. LMG 34359 (assembly GCF_984569085.1). NCBI lineage: Bacteria > Pseudomonadati > Pseudomonadota > Gammaproteobacteria > Orbales > Orbaceae > Gilliamella > Gilliamella sp. LMG 34359. The sequence goes on from NZ_OZ474906.1 coordinate 831,458, forward strand.
TGCCGAGAGACAATTTTTAATCTCAAGTTACCAATGAAGAAACGTTATGAAGAAGTAAAGCAAAATTTACAATTATTAATAGAAGAACTAAAAAAGAATCAAATTAATGTACAAATTCAGGCGAAACAGCTTTATCACGATCGTGAAGAAGTGACTGTTCACGTTCAACGAATTTGGGGATGAAAATTTATAAGAGAATGGGTATGAAAATAAAACAATCCTTTTATACTATTACAATGTTAGTATTTTTTTCGTTGTTAAGCGCATGTAATCTTACTTTATCGAAAAGTGCTAATTTTGATGAAACTAAAGATTCAAATTATTATTTGTCGCAAGCTGAAGCTAGCTCAGGAAGTAAAAAAATTGATTGGCAATTATTAACTGTCCGCGCATTGATAAATGAGAATAAACTTTCGCAAGCAAACAGTTTATTATCTCAACTACCGACTAACCTCAGTCCTGAACAGCAAAAAGATCTATTGTTGTCACAAGGCGAAATCGCGATTAGAAAAGGACAGCCATTTAATCTTAATCAGTTATCTGCTGATCAATTAAATGATTCTCAGTCTTATCGTTATTACTTAATAAAATTAGTTTTTGATCGCCAAGCTAGAAATATTGATCAACAAGCGCACGACTATTTATTTTTACAAAAATTTGCCTCAGAGGCACAGCAAAAACAAGTACTAAATAATACTTGGAATTTCTTTAGCAAATTATCTGGCAGTCAAATAAGTAAAATTTCTGCCCGTGAAGATGAAGCAATATTAAAAGGTTGGATTGATTTAAGTTATGTATACCTAAGTAATAATAAAAAAGTAGAGATTCAAGAAGGGGATACGTCTAAAGACGTTAATGCAAGAAATAGTTACCAAGAAAATCAACTAAAAATAGCTATTTTAGATTGGGCATCAAAGTATCCAAATCATCCTGCGCAACAACTAGTTTCAATGTATACAGGTCAACAGACGCTATCGGTTGATAATGTAACTACTAAAAAAGTGGCATTATTATTACCATTAAATGGACCTTCTAAAATATTTGGTAATACCATTCGTCAAGGCTATGTTGAGGCAACTAAATTTTATCCTGAGGAGCCACAACAAAATATCGTCCTCTTAGATACATCAATTTCATCAATGGATAGTTTGCTACAACAAGTGAAAGAACAAAACGTTGATTTAATTGTTGGTCCACTATTGAAAGAAAATGTAGCTAAAATAAAACAGTTGGCACCAGCAATTCCTGTTCTGGCTTTGAACAAAGTTGATGATGGTAGAGTTCCCTCTAATAAGATGTGTTTCTTTACCCTTTCACCTGAAGATGAAGCAAGAGATGCTGCTGAACATATTTTTGCTCAAAATAAACGAAAACCACTCTTAATTGTAACAGAAAATGATTTGGGTCGACGGGTTGCTAAAAACTTTGCTAAGCAATGGGCGCAAATTGCTGGCGGTTCATCACAAGCTTATGTTCAATATGTTGGTAGTGTTGATACTTTAAGAAGTAATATGAATCATAACAGTGGTATAAAATTAACTGGTCGTCCAATCTCTTTTGATGATGGCAGTGCGACAACATCATCAAGTTATACTGGTTTTGACGCGATTTATGTATATGCATCATATGACGAATTAACTTTAATAAAACCACTACTTGATTTGGGTACTAACCAAAGTATTGGTAATGGATCTTCCGCTATCGCGCTTTATTCAAGTTCTAAAAGTCATGTAGGTAGTACTTCTAATGACTTTAATTATGAAATGAATCAAACTGAATATGCGGATATTCCTTTGATTGTTGATTTAACCGAAACACAATCATCAAATATACCAGAAAATATTAAGCAGGATTATTCTTTAACCCGATTATACGCTATGGGTATTGATGCTTGGCGATTAGCGAATCGCTTTAATCAACTTGATTCTTACCAACTTAACCTGTTAGATGGTTTAACCGGTAAATTGTCAACAAGTAGTCAATGTGAAGTCACTCGAGAGCTTTCTTGGCAGCAATATGTTTATGAAACATCTGAAACATCTGAAACCTCTGAATCAACCAAGACAACAGAGGCATCTGAACCGTCTGAACAACAAAGCAAATAGCCAAAAAATTGGCAAGCATTATGAACAAATTGCTTGCCAATTTTTGACTCAGCAAGGTCTTTTGTTAATCGCGCAAAATAGCCAATATCAAATCGGTGAAATTGATCTAATTATGCGAGACAATACCAGCTTAGTGTTTGTTGAAGTTAGGTATCGTAAAAATGCTAATTTTGGTGAAGCTGAGATGACCATATCATCCCAAAAACAGCTCAAAATTAAACAAGCTGCACAACTTTGGATGTTAGAGAACAATTTAAATATTGAAGATACAGATTTTAGGTTTGATGTTTTTGCCATAACCGGAAAAAATCAAAAATGGATAATTAATGCGTTTTAATAGTTAGGTGAAAAACGTGCAAGATTTAATAAAAAATTATTTTACTGAAAGTATTCAAACTCAAATTGTTATGGCGGAATCGCTAGGCTCTGCAATTGAAAAAGCAGCTAATATCATTGTTGGTGGTTTACTAAATGGTAATAAAATTATGGGGTGTGGTAATGGTGCTGCAGCTGCCAATGTGCAAAGCTTTACTTCACGCTTAATTACTAGTGTTGATATTGAAAGGCCAAGTATTCCTGCTATAGCTTTAGTTTCCGACAATGTGTTGTTAAGTGCGATAGCTAATCATGAAGAGGTATATGCACGCCAAATTCAAGCCTTAGGACAACAAGGTGATATTTTGATTGTATCCAGTTGTGAAGGTAATAGTCGTTCAATTATTCGTGCAGTTCAAGAAGCGGTAATTAAAGATATGAAAATAGTGGCACTAACCGCATTTGATGGCGGTGAAGTAATAGGTTTACTTGGGCAGAGTGATATTGAAATTAGAGTTCCATCTTTCAAAAAAGTGGTGGCTTACGAAATGCATGCAATGATTTTAAACTGCTTATGCCAATTAATTGAAAATACATTGTTTATTCATACAGAATAAGTTGAAATAAAAACAGTTTAGTTCTGCATTAATAGCGATTTTTGTGCTATAATTATAAGCTATTTTAAGATTTGAATTAATAAGAGAACTTGGTGTTATGACCGAACTAGCGAAAGAAATAACCCCCGTCAATATTGAAGATGAATTAAAATCCTCTTATCTTGATTATGCAATGTCTGTTATTGTCGGGCGTGCTTTACCTGATGTCCGTGACGGATTAAAACCTGTACATAGACGGGTTTTATTTGCTATGCATGAAGCTGGATACGACTGGAATAAACCTTACCGAAAATCTGCTCGTGTTGTTGGTGATGTCATCGGTAAATATCATCCACATGGTGATTCCGCAGTTTATGACACTATTGTTCGTATGGCTCAACCATTCTCATTACGTTATATGCTTGTTGATGGCCAAGGTAACTTTGGTTCTGTTGACGGCGACTCTGCTGCGGCAATGCGTTATACCGAAATTCGTATGCAAAAATTTGCAGGGGCATTGTTGACGGATTTAGATAAAGAAACAGTAGACTTCTCGCCAAACTATGATGGATCAGAAATGATCCCTGACGTGCTGCCAACGCGTATTCCTAATTTATTAATCAATGGGTCATCTGGTATTGCTGTTGGTATGGCAACCAATATCCCTCCGCATAATTTAGCTGAAGTGATTAATGGTTGTTTGGCATTTATTGAAGATGAGAATATCTCTGTTGATGGCTTAATGGAGTATATCCATGGCCCTGACTTCCCTACTGCGGCCTTAATTAATGGTCGCAAAGGTATCGAAAATGCGTATCGGACTGGCCGTGGTATCATCTACATTCGTTCTAAAGCGACGATTGAAGTTGATGATCATAGTGGTCGTGAAACGATTATTGTTAATGAAATTCCTTATCAAGTTAATAAGAAAAAGCTAATTGAGAAGATTGCTGAGTTAGTTAAAGATAAAAAAATTGAAGGCATTTCAGCGCTACGCGATGAATCAGATAAAGATGGTATGCGTATCGTAATTGAAATTAAACGTGATGCCGTGGGTGAAGTTGTTTTAAATAATCTTTTCTCATTAACTCAACTACAAGTCTCTTTTGGTATTAATATGGTGGCCTTACATAAAGGTCAACCTAAATTATTAAACTTACGAGAAATGATTGAAGCGTTTGTTCTTCACCGTCGTGAAGTGGTAACGCGTCGAACTATTTATGAACTTCGTAAGGCACGTGAGCGAGCGCATGTATTGGAAGGTTTAGCTATCGCATTAGCTAATATCGACCCTGTAATTGAATTAATCCGGGCTGCTGCGACACCTTCTGAAGCTAAAGCAAAATTATTATCGCAAGCTTGGCAGCTTGGTAATGTCGCTGCAATGCTTGAAAAAGCGGGTGATGATGCCGCTCGACCTGAAGATTTAGCACCAGAGTTTGGTATTCGAGATGGTCATTATTATCTTTCCGAAGCTCAAGCTCAAGCTATCTTAGATCTTCGTTTACATCGCTTAACCGGTCTTGAACATGAAAAAATTCTTGATGAATATAAAGAGTTATTAGTTCAAATTAGTGGTTTATTACATATTCTTGCAAGCCCAGAACGATTAATGGAAGTTATTCGTGAAGAACTTGAAGCGGTTCGCGATCAGTTCCAAGATGCAAGAAGAACAGAAATTACCGCAAGTAGCGCGGATATCAATATTGAAGACTTGATTGCTCAGGAAGATGTGGTAGTAACACTTTCTCATCAAGGTTATGTCAAATATCAACCACTCTCTGATTATGAAGCGCAACGTCGAGGTGGTAAAGGCAAATCGGCAACAAAGATTAAAGAGGAAGATTTTGTTGAGAAGCTATTAGTTGCCAATACTCACGATACTATCCTTTGTTTCTCTAGTCGTGGTCGATTATATTGGATGAAAGTGTATCAATTACCAGAAGCCAGTCGAGGTTCTCGTGGTCGTCCAATTATTAACTTATTACCACTTGAGGAAGATGAGCGTATTACCGCAATTTTACCAGTTCGTGAGTTTGATGATGAACATTGTGTATTTATGGCTACAGCTCAAGGTACGGTTAAGAAAACTTCACTAATTGAATTTAGTCGTCCGCGAAGTGGTGGCATTATCGCTATTAATCTGCGCGATGATGATGAGCTTATTGGCGTTGATTTAACCAGTAATGAAACGTCTGATACCGTTGATGATGAAGAACTGAATGATGATGTCGTTGGTGATGAGACTGAAAATGATGAAGAAGTCTCGCAAATCTCTAATACAGAAGACATTATGTTGTTCTCTGCTAATGGTAAAGTTGTTCGATTCCCTGCAAATAAAGTTCGCTGTATGGGACGAACTGCGACAGGGGTTCGAGGTATTAAATTAGAAGGCGATGATAAAGTCGTATCACTTATTGTTCCTCGAGGAAATGGCGCAATCCTAACTGCAACGCAAAATGGTTACGGTAAACGTACCGAACAAGAGTTATATCCAACTAAATCACGGGCTACTAAAGGGGTAATTTCCATTAAAGTGAGTGAGCGCAATGGTGCAGTAGTTGGTGCAGTGCAAGTTGAGGAAACTGACCAAATCATGTTGATTACTGATGCAGGTACTTTAGTTCGTACTCGTGTATCTGAAGTCGGCATTGTCGGTCGAAATACTCAAGGGGTAACCCTGATTCGAACAGCCGAAAACGAAAAAGTTGTCGGATTACAACGAATCGCTGAAACGGAAGATGATGATGAATCGGAATTGTCCCAAGAGGTCAACAGCAGTGATGATTCCGCTCAAGAATCCGAAGAATAATTTTTAATTATAAAAAAGGATTAGTGTGTGTTGCTAATCCTTTTTTGTTTTCGAGAACCGTGAAAAGGAATAGAATTACATGTCTTTCTCAATAAAAAAAATCGTAACTAATCTAGCTTGGCAAATTTTAATTGCCTTGATTTTAGGTATAGTGGCAGGTGCTTTTCTGTACGAACTTGCTGATCCTAATCATGCTTTACATTCATATTACCAATTTTCAATTGTTAATATCTTCCAACCAGCAGGTGATATTTTTATTCGTTTAATTAAGATGATTGTTCTACCAATTATACTTAGTACGCTGACATTAGGTATTGCTGGAATTGGTGGTTCTAAACGTTTAGGGACATTAGGATTTAAAACCATCCTTTATTTCGAAATCATTACAACGATTGCTATTTTATTAGGTCTTTTATGGGGCAATATTTTCGCACCAGGTGCTGGAATTGACTCTTCAAATTTAGCTACCACTGATATTAGTAAATATACTAAAGCTGCCGAAGAGTTAAGCGGTAAACCTCATGGTTTGATTGTCATGATTTTAGATATGATACCTGCCAATATATTTAAAGCGATGACGGATGGTGCCGTGTTACCGGTTATTTTCTTTTGTGTATTTTTTGGTTTAGGTTTAATGTCTTTACCAGATAAGCAACGTGAACCGTTTGTGTTCTTCTTAAAAGTAGTATCAGATACAATGTTTAAAGTGACCAATATGATTATGCGTTATGCGCCAATTGGTGTATTTGCATTAATTACGGTAACTGTTGCTAAATATGGTTTTTCTTCTTTACTACCATTATTAAAATTAATTGTAACTGTCTATTCTGCAATGATCATATTTACCATTGTCGTATTAGGTCTGGTTTGTAAATTGTGTCGATTTAATATTTTTACCTTATTAAAAATATTAAAAGAAGAACTAGTTATTGCGTTTTCAACAGCAAGTTCTGAAACAGCCTTACCGAAGATCATTGAAAAGATGGAAGCTTATGGGGCGCCAAAAGCCATTACAAGTTTTGTTATCCCGACTGGATATTCATTTAATCTTGATGGTTCAACACTATATCAAAGTATTACGGTTATTTTCCTAGCGCAACTGTTTGGAATGGATTTAAGTATCTTAGATCAAATTATTATCGTTATCACGTTGATGATTGCCTCAAAAGGTATCGCCGGTGTGCCAGGTGCTTCAATTTTAGTGTTATCTGCAACACTTGGTAGCGTTGGTATTCCAATTGAAGGTATCGGTTATATTATGGGCGTTGAACGTATTTTAGATATGGGGAGAACGGTGGTTAATGTTGTTGGTAATGCATTAGCTGCGATTGTTATAGCTCGTTGGGAACATATTTTTGATGATAAAAAAGCCAGAGCATATGAACAACAATATTTAAAATAATTCTACGGTTATCTTGTCTTAGCGTATTTTTTCAAATAAAAAACTACCTGTATTTACCGGTAGTTTTTTTATTGATAATTCTCTCATTATTTATTGCGATAATGATTAGAAATATCTTGTCATATCAAATTCAACTCGCTCACCATCAGGACCACTAATAAGAAAGAAGCTTACTTCACAATACTCTCTTTTCTCATAAACCGGCCCTTCATTAATTTCGTAACCGAGTGCTTTTATTTTATTAAGCATTTTGCCAATATCATTTACTTCCAGTGCAAAATGTTCAATACCATTGCGAGATTGAGATAAACTATTATCAATAGAATCTGGTAATTGATAAAGTTCTAAAGTAAGTTTTGGCGAAGTTAAAAACGCTACATGTACTTCGCCATTTTCGCCTTTTTTTGCAAATTTTTCTCTAACACTAAATCCTAAGGTTTGATAGAAAGCTGACGATTCATCAATATCACTAACTTTTAAACCTAAATGAGCAATACCTGTAATTAAATTATTCATATTAGATACCTTTTCTTGAACAATAGTAACCATAAAATGCGACGTAGATAAAACAGCATAATGGGGCGATAAATGCGATTTGCATGTTTCCTTGATTAACATCAGAAATAATCCCCATAATGAGAGGAATAACGGCACCACCAATAATTGACATGACGACAATAGAACCGGCAGTTTGCGTATCTTTACCCATTCCTTTAATGGTTAATCCGAAATTAGTTGGCCATCCAGGCGCCATACAAAAACTAATAGTAGTTAATGTTGCGATAGCGATGATACCCGAGCTCATTATTGCTATTGCTAATAAGAACACCGCTAGCAGAGCAAATATGCTTAATAATTTAGCTGGAGTTATTTTTTTCATTAAAAATGTAGATACCACTTTGCCTAATGCATAGAAAAGTAGCGAGATTAGTAACCAATAAGTCGCATTATGTTCTGACGTGCCGGCTTCCACTTGTTGGACGAAGCGAATAGTAAAACTCCAGACGCCGACTTGCGCACCCACATATAAAAACTGAGAAATGATACCTAAAGTAAAACGAGGAATAGCAAAAAGTCGTTTTAAAGAATGAATTAAATTTTCATTTTCTTGGTTTTCTATCGAACTAGCTTTACATGCAGGAAATTTGACAAAAATAAATAGTAACGCAATTAAAACTAATATTGAACCGATGATTAAATAGGGGGTAACTACCTGTCCAACCATTTGGTGCCTTGCTTCATCTGCCGCTTCTGGTGTCATTTGCAACAATTCAGCATGGCTAGGATCATTTTTTCCAAACACTAATTGTTGCCCAATTAGAACACCTAAGATAACACCTACTGAATTAAAAATTTGTGAGAAATTAATGCGCTGTGTTGAGGTTTCTATTGGTCCTAATAAACTTGAATAGGTATTACAAGATGATTCAAGAAATGACAAACCACAAGCGATAATGCCTAAGCAACCAAGAAATGCATAATAGGTCATTGATGAGGCGGCTGGAATAAATAGAAAACAGCCAGTCGCATATAACATTAAACCAATCACAATCGCTAATTTATATGAGAATTTTTTTATTATCGCGGCTGCTGGTAAGGCGATAAAAAAGTATCCTAAAAAGAATACTGATTGTACTAAAGCGGTTTGGGTATCAGTAAGATCAAACCCTTTTTTAAACTGTGCAATTAGAATATCATTTAAATTAACCGCCATTCCCCAGAGTGCAAATAAACAACAAACTAAAATAAATTTTGCCCATGGTGTTTTGGTTAAATAACTACTACTATCTAAAGTAGATGATTTATTTGTCGTATTCATAATAAAACCTTAATATTCAAAAATAATTAGTCATAATTTATTAATTACCACTAAGTTTGTGCATACGTTCAATTGCCTGTTGGTAGGTCGTCATACAGGCTGCGCCAATATATTCGACACTCACTGCTGCAAAAGCAGAGCTAAATAACGCAGCTTGTTTAATATCTTGTCCATTAGCAATTTGAGCGGCTAGGGCGCCGTTGAAAGCATCTCCAGCACCAGTGGTATCAACAGGATTTGCTGGAAAACAAGGGATCCAAGTTTTAGTTGCCTGATCAGAAAGTAACGAACCTTTTGCTCCCATCGTGATGATGATTTTTTTAACGCCTTTTTGATGTAGATAATCGGCAGCACGCTTGGCACTTTCCTTATCGGTAATTTTTTGCCCAGTAAGAAGATAAGTTTCGGTTTCATTTGGGGTTAACAAGTCAACTTTTGATAATAATTCATCACTTACTGGTTGAAATGGTGCTGGATTTAAAATAGTAAATGCGTTGTTATTTTTGGCGATATTAATAACTTGTTCAATCGCAGCAATGTTGTTTTCAAGTTGGACTAATACCACATCAGCACACTTTATTGCAGGTTCACATTTTTTAATTTCTTCTTCAGTTACAATCATATTGGTACCTGGAGCGACAGAAATCATATTTTCGGCACTTTCTCCTGCAACATAAATTAATGCATTACCCGTAGCTCGTTCATTTGAACTTAATATGGTTACCGCATTAAACCCAACTTCTTTAAGATGACGACGAGCAAAATAACCAAAATCATCTTCACCAATTTTCCCTATATAATGTACGTTTGCTCCTGCTTTCAATGCTGCTGTTGCTTGATTAGCCCCTTTTCCTCCTGCTGAAATCTTACTTGATTTAGCGACGAGTGATTCACCGGGCATAGGAAAACGATCTAAAAATGCTGTTATATCAAGATTAAAAGATCCGAAAACACAAACTTTTCCTTTCATTTAATTGTCCTTTTACTATTTGATAGTTTGGATAGCGTTATTGATATCAACCGTCATTTTTTTCCATGCCTCATCTAAAGAGAGATTTTTTTTAAATAGCCCTGAACTCCCCATAATCAATACTTCAGCTCCAGATGAGAGCAGTTGATAATAAGTATTGGCATTACAAGAACCGTCAACCTCAATGAGAAATTTGTAACTATTACGTTTTTTTAATTCAGCAAGTTTTTTTATTTTTTGTAGCATTTCAGGAATAAATGGTTGTCCAGCATAACCTGGATCCACGGTCATTATGGTGATCTTATCAAGTAGATGAATATATTCTGATATGTACTCAATAGGTGTTGCCGGATTGATGACAACGCCTGCTTTTTTATTTAATTGGTGAATATGATTAATCACCCTAAACGCATTAGTATTAATTGTTTCCGCATGAGGGCAAATAAAATCGGCACCTGCATTTGCCATTTGATCAATAAAATCCGTAGGGTGTTCTACCATCAAATGGACATCGATTGGTATAGATGTGTGAGGTTTTATTTGTTCAATGAAAAAAGCTGAAAGTGTGATATTTTTAACAAAATGGCCATCCATGATATCAACATGCAGAAAGTCAGCATGTTGATTAAAAAATGTTAATTGCTCTTTTATATTAATTAAATCCATACACATCAGTGATGGGGAAATTTTATACTGCATAACTATTCTCCTTATTACTAGAATCATCATTTTTATCTAGTTAAGAAGAGATATTTAATTAAGCTAATACCACCTTAACACTGTGCCAATCCATCTCTTTTTGTAGTAGTTTATCGATAGTTTTATCGGTAATGAGTACATCAATATCGCCTAAGTTACATATTTTGGCGAAGGCGTTTTGATTAAATTTGGTTGAATCCGCTAATACAATGATTTTTCTTGCTGTTAAAATCATCTGTTTCTTCAAATGAGCATGATATTCATTGTTGTCACTTAAACCATTATCAAAATCTAAGCCATCGCAAGAAATAAATAAGGTATCTATAGTAAATTCTGCCAACATTTTTTCGGTTAATGAGCCAACCATATCTTCGTTTTTGGCAAAATAGGCACCACCTAAAACAAAAATTTGAATTTGGCTTTTAGCTGCTAATGTTTGAACAACATTTATTGAATGAGTGATGACAGTCATATCAACATTTGGTAGTTGTCGAGCTAAAAACCAGCAAGAAGAACTACTATCTAAAGCGATACGATCTGCATTATTCACAAACTGTAGTGCTTTTCGAGCGATGCGGGTTTTTACCTCTGTATTAACTAAAATCCGTTGGCGGAAAGAGCGATTATTATTCAATATGGAAGGCACTATAGGTTCACTAGAGAGAGTAGAGGCAAGAACTGCGCCGCCATGGCTGCGACGAATCAAGTCCTTTTCCTCTAAAGCTCTTAAATCTCTACGTAGTGTTTCTTTAGATACGGAACAGAGTTTTGCCATATCATTTACTGTCAAACTAGTGTGTTGACTGAGTAATTGAATGATCATTTGTTGCCGTTCTAGTATTAACATATTATCTCCTTAACTGCCTTGTCATTTTAACTTTGTAAAAATTACTGTTTTGTGTATGGAATCTGTTTTGTTATCTGTTTTGTTTCGTTAATAATAAAATGTGATAAAGGGCACATTTAGCATATTAAATAGTGCAATATTTGCTTAAATTTATCCTTATTATCACCTGAAACAAAAACAATCGGTCAAAATCGGTGGGTAAAATCATCTCTGATTTTGACCGAATTTGACCGAAACTTTTGCGATCAATTAATAGTAGTCTATTTTGAAGTGGAGTGTTGATGAGCTGGAAATATTTTTAGTTAGTAGATAATCAAAGTACTTTTTTATATGGACGGTAGGAGATAATTTATTATAACGATAAAAAAAACCAGCCTATGAAGTGACCCCCAATAGTTGGACAACCAATTACTGGGGGTCTTTTTATGTCAAAATATAGTCGAGATTTAAAAATTATCATAGCTAATGAATTCTTATCAGGAGAATCATCGAAAATTCTTTCAAAAAAATATGCGATATCTTCTCGTCAGATTCGATATTGGTCCCAAGTGGTTGCGATTCATGGTGATAACGCCTTTCAACCAACACCTCATTTACGTCATGCCGAAGCAAGATTACAAGCATTAAAATTAATGTGGACAAATAATTGGTCTCTCGGGCACACTAGTGCTATGCTTAATTTAAGTTCCCCCGGTCTTCTATTTGTTTGGCTTGATAGATATCATAAAAAAGGTTTCCGAGGGCTTGAATATCGTTCCAGAGGAAGACCATGTATGAAGCGAACCCGTATTGAACCCACTCACAGTGATGATGAAAAAACAATTGAAGAATTAAAAGAGGAAATTGCTTATCTACGAGCAGAAATTGCTGTTCTAAAAAAGTTCGAAGAGCTGAAGCAAGCAAAACGACAACAAACAAAGAAAAAACGTTAGTTGTTTTAGCTCTTAAATATCAGTATTCTTTAAAACATTTGCTATCAGCAACAAAACTGGCAAAAAGTGTTTTTTATTATCATGTTAATAGGTTGAAAACCCCGTCTGCTTATGAAAATGAGTTAAAGCGTATAGAATCGATTTACCATGAACATAAAGGGCGTTATGGTTATCGGCGAATTCATTTAGCGTTGATAAATGAAGGCATTAAGCTCAATCATAAAACGGTACAACGCTTAATGGGTCAGCTTAATCTCAAATCGACAGTAAGACCTAAAAAATATCGTTCTTATCGTGGAGAGACAGGTAAAACAGTAGCTAATTATCTTAAAAGAGATTTTGAATCATCGAAACCAAATGAAAAATGGGTAACGGATGTCACAGAATTTAAGGTAAATGAACAGAAAATTTACCTATCGCCCATTATCGATTTATATAATCAAGAAGTAATCGCTTATAAAGTGGCAAAAAATGCACGTTTGACCTTGGTGACAGATATGCTTAAAAAAGGGATATCACGATTAAAACAGTGTGAAAAACCGTTACTACATAGTGACCAAGGCTGGCAATATAGAAATTGCCATTATCAGAAGCTACTAGCTAATAATGGCATCAAACAAAGTATGTCCAGAAAAGGAAATTGTTTAGATAATGCGGTAGCTGAAAACTTTTTTGGTCTATTAAAATCAGAAATGTACCATGGACAATGCATTCAAGATGCAGATGAATTGATTGAAAAAATAGAAGAATATATAGAATACTACAACACCAAACGGATTAAAGCCAAATTAAAAGGCCTGACTCCGGTTGAATTTCGAAATCAGGCCTTACAAGCCGCTTAATAAAAGTGTCCAACTTTATGGGGTCACTTCACTAAGCTGGGTTTTTTATTTATAAGTAAAATTATTTAATTTTAGCTTCTTTATAAACAACATGCTGACGAACAACGGGATCGTATTTTTTGATCTCCATTTTTTCAGGCATGGTTCTTTTGTTTTTGCTAGTGGTATAAAAATGACCGGTACCAGCAGAAGAAACTAATCTAATTTTTTCACGTACACCTTTAGCCATGATATGGTTTCCTTATTAGTACTTTTCACCACGGGCACGAAGTTCAGCTAAAACTGCATCAATACCCTTTTTATCGATAGTACGCATACCTTTAGCTGATACACGTAATTTTACAAAACGTTTTTCACTCTCAATCCAAAAACGGTGAGTTTGAAGGTTTGGTAGAAAACGACGTTTAGTAGCATTCATCGCATGAGAACGATTATTTCCTACTAAAGGACCTTTTCCTGTTACTTGGCATACTCGTGACATGTCAATAATTCTCCGAAATTTCTATGCTTAAGCCTTGGGCGTAATATGTTAATGGAATTAACCTCGTCAGGCTTTTAGTTTGCTGCAGTTCTATTTGAGAAGCAGTCTAACCTCTCACACTACACCCATAATAATGAGGTAGCGAAGTATACGCTTTTAATGGCAATTTCTCAAGCATTATATTAAGTAAGCTTGAAAATAAGTTTTTAATTGAAAAAAGATTAATAAACCTATATTGGTTATTATGGCGAAATAATTATCGCATAATATGGATTGTTTTTGTTCAATATATAATGATTTAATCTTATAATAACAATTTATTAATAGTATAGATTTTATCTATTAGCCTTAATTTTCTTACTTTCAAGGAGATAGTATGAGTCAGTTCACGCCATATAGCATCTATGGCATTATCGGTTATCCTTTAGGGCATAGTATGAGCCCACTTATTCATACTACATCATTTCAAGATTATGGTATTCCAGCCGTACTTGTGCCTTTTCCAACACCTCCTGAAGAGATTGAAACACTTTTTAAGTCAGTTCGATTACTCAATATTCGTGGTTTATGCGTTACCATTCCACACAAACAAGCTATTATTCCTTATTTAGATGAAGTCAGCGAGCATGTTAAAAAAGCCGGTGCTGCTAATTTAGTTTATTGGGATGGTGATAAACTTTGTGGTGATAACACTGATATTATTGGATTTATGCAACCATTAATGCAAAAGAAAGTACCTGCTGAATATAAAAAAGTATTAATACTAGGTGCGGGTGGCGCAGCTCGCGCGGCAGTTGTTGGTTTACATGATCTTGGATATAGCGATATAACGGTAACCGATATTGTCACTGATTTACCAGAAGCATTAGCGAAAGAATTTAATCTTAAAACGGTAGCTTGGGAAGAGAGAGATAAAGTTGAAGCACAAATTATCGTTAACTCAACACCATTAGGTATGCAAGGTAAATTTGAAGAGCAAACGCCTTATGAACAAGCATGGTTCAAAGGTAAAGGTATCGCTTATGATATTGTGTATACCCCATATAACACGAAATTTAGACAAGAAGCTGAAAAAGCCGGTTGGGAGTCGATTTCTGGACGTGAGATGTTTATTGGTCAAGCAAATGCGCAATTTAAAATTTGGACAGGTAAAGATCTTTCCGATAGAGCAAAACAAGCAGTGATTGATGCCTTAGCAGGAAAATAAAAGTTAGCAACATCCATCTTATTAAATTGAGGTGGATGTGTAGTTAATCTTCATACTAAAAAATTTATTAAATCTACTAAAAAGCAGTAAGAGTGAAAAGTAGTAAGTGTGATTGGTAAATTTAAAATGTGATTGAAAAGGAGTATTTAATTTATGACTAATTTAGAATTACAAGCATTTCGCCGTTTTCTAATGCTAAAAATTTCAGAAGCAAGTGAGTATATTGGTAAAACCGATGTGGAAACATGGCGCAATTGGGAAAACGGTACTTTACCTATTCCTGAAAATGTAGCCACAGCGATGAAAGAACTAAAAAATCTACGTAGTGAAAAAATAAAATTGATTATCAATAGCATTAATGACCGTGTTGGTAGCAACACTATTCGTTATTTCATGACATATCAAGAGTTTAAAAAGGTTAATCCTGAACTTGATGTGATCCAATGGCGATTACATCAATCTATTGCTACAGAGCTTTACTTTCGAGGTTTAGAGAAGTTGTGTTGATTTTTAGGCGCAATGCTAAATTATCTTTAAATAACGTTGTGTAAATTGTAACAATATGTTTACAGTATTGCTTAATATTATTCTATGTTAAATCATATGGATAGCATGTAATTAAATCATTCTGTAAAAAAATATTGCAAAAATAAAAATGAATCACTAGCATAGGTAACTTAGATTTAGAGCGGTATATCAAGAAGGACCCAAAATGAAGAAAACAATTTTTTTAGTTGGCGCAAGAGCAGCTGGCAAAACAACCATGGGTAAAATGTTAGCCAATAAGTTATCATTTTCTTTTATTGATACAGATTGTCATTTACTTGAAACTACGCAAAGAACGGTTGCTGAAATTGTTGAAAAAGAGGGGTGGGAAGGTTTTCGTGCTAGAGAAAGCCAAGTCCTTATTGATACAGCTAAGCCGAATCGCGTGATCGCCACTGGCGGTGGTATGGTGTTAGCCGAACAAAATCGACAGTTTATGAAACAAAATGGCATTGTTATTTTTCTATCTGCTCCGGCGGCAACCTTAGCTGCTCGTTTGATGAAAGATCCTAATGTCGCACAACGACCATCATTAACCGGTTTATCCATTTCCGACGAGATGGAAAAAGTGCTTGCTGAGCGTTTACCATTATATCATGATGCTGCGCACCATATTGTCGATGTTGATCAGGACGAAAATATAATTCTCAATCAGATGATTGAAAAACTGCAAAGTCACTAAATTAACTTCGTTCATTTTCTGCCATCAATTATTCATTAAACTATTTCTATAAATTAGTTTTATCTATTTTTATCTTTTTGAATTTTTCAAAAAGTACTTGCTATTGGATAAAAAATAAATAAAAATACAAAAATTGTGAATAAATATTCATTTTGGATGGTAGTGCGATGAAAGAGAGAACAACTGAACTTGTTGACGGTTTAAGGCATTCAGTCCCTTATATTAATGCCCATCAAGGAAAAACCTTCGTTATTTTATTAACCGGCGCCGTGTTAAAAAGTAATAATTATGCAAGTATCATTAGCGACATTGGTTTATTACATAGTTTAGGTATTAAATTGGTGATTGTTAATGGTGCGCGTAACCAAATAGATGAGTCGTTAAAAAACCATAATATCCAACCGAAATATCATAAAAATACCCGGATCACTGATGCTTCAACGCTAGAGATTGTTAAACAAGTAACTGGATTATTACAACTTAATATTACCGCCAGTTTATCAATGAGCTTAAATAATACGCCATTGCAAGGTGCCCATATTAATGTGGTCAGTGGTAACTTTGTTATAGCGCAACCATTAGGTGTTGACGATGGTGTCGACTATTGTCATACCGGAAAAATTCGACGAATTAATAACGAAGCTATCGATCAGCAGTTAGATCGTGGCTCGATTGTCTTACTCGGTCCGGTGGGGGTGTCGGTGACTGGCGAAAGCTTTAACTTATCATCAGAAGATGTTGCAGCCGAAGTTGCCATTCGTCTTAAAGCTGATAAATTAATAAGTTTTTGTGCTGAACAGGGAGTACTTGATGAACAAAAACATGTAATTACTGATCTGTTCCCTATTGATGCTGATAATTATGTTAATCACAAAGAACAAACCGGCCAATATCTATCTAGTGAGGCGCGTTTTTTGCGTGCAGCATCTAAAGCATGTCGTAATGGGGTACGTCGTAGCCACTTGGTTAGCTATTTAGTGGATGGATCTATTTTACAAGAACTATTTTCGCGCGACGGTATCGGTACCCAAGTTTCGATGGAACATTCTGAACAAATTCGCATGGCAACCATAAATGATATTGGTGGAATTTTAGAGCTGATTCGACCACTTGAAGAACAAGGTATTTTAGTCAAACGCTCAAGAGAGCAGTTAGAAATTGAAATCGATAAATTTACTATTATTGAACGGGATCATATGACCATTGGTTGTGCGGCACTCTATCCTTATCCAGAAGAAAAGATGGGCGAAATGGCCTGTTTAGTCATTCATCCACAATATCGTAACTCATCACGCGGTGATTTATTGTTAGAAAAAATTGCGGAACGGGCCAATAATTTAGGATTAGAAAAAATCTTTGTACTCACTACTCGTAGTATCCATTGGTTCCGCGAAAAAGGTTTTAATCCAGCTGAAGTGGATGATCTACCGATTAAAAAGAAACAACTTTATAATTATCAAAGAAACTCGAAAATTTTAATGTTTGATTTGATCTAAAAACCAATCGCTAAGAAAAAGTCCGTATCACAACGGACTTTTTTATTTTGTTTAACTAAAAAGTTTAACAATAAATTCGGTGATTAACGATAATGATGTGAAATCAGGATCGGCAAAAGTCACACCTTCAACACCTAAAAATGCAAAGAGAGGTAGTGCAAGTGCAGGTAATACGCATAAAAGTAAACCGTTAACGAAGGCCGCAATAATCGCTCCTCTTGCGCCACCAGTTGAGTTACCAAAGATTGCCGCTGTACCACCGGTGATGAAACTTGCCATTATTCCAGGAATAATAATTGGCAAACCAATAAAAGGAAAAACAACCACGCAGGCTATTTCAGTAAAGAAGCTAACAATAAAGCCCACTAATACACAATTTGGTGCTTTATCAAATAACACCATCGGATCGACCGCTGGCACACAACCCGGTGCAACAACTTGAGCAAATCCTTTAAAAGCAGGAATAATTTCTTCAGTAAAAATAGCGACCCCTTTTTTAGCAATGTACAGACCACCGGCAAAAATTGCAGATTGTTCCAACGCAAAAATAATGAATGTATTATTTTTAAGAATATCTTTTAAATAATCAGCAGAAGAAAACGCGCCAGATAAACATAGTAAGACAAACATAGTAATAAATGTCGCCACATCAGACTGCCTTAAAAAGCTAAAACGGTCATTGATTTTAATATGTTCAATATCATTTTTTTTATTTCCGAGCCATTTACCTAAATAAGATCCTATTAAATATGAAATAGTCCCTGCATGAGCAATACAATAATCATTATTGCCTATTATTGTCCGGCTAAATTTAGAGAGTAAAGTTGGAAATACCGCCATATAAAGGCCAATAATAACTGCGCCAGAAGCAACAATGGTATAGCCATTATAGCCCATCCCTTGTAAAACAGCGGTGAATGAAAATGCCATAAATAGCACTAGGTGCAAGGATAGATAAATCGATTTAAAGCGGGTAAATCTGGCCAACAGGAGATTAATTATCATCGCAAAAAAGAGAATAAAAGCAGCACTTGTGCCAAGTGATTCCATCGTTAACGCGGTAATAGCTTCATTACTAGGTACTACCCCATGCATTCCAAAAGCGTGAGTAAACATGTTACTAAACATGATTAACACGCCGCCTAAGATTTTTCCGCCGGTTTTAATTAGTACAAAACCAATAAATGAAAGTAGTGTACCGGTAATAATTTTAGAAATTTTAGCTCTCTGTAATATCAGACCGATAAAAGCAACTAATGCAATAATGATAGCTGGCTGACCAAAAATATTTAGAAAAAGCGCCATAGTTCCACTCCAAAGATAATAATAAAATATTGGGTCATTATAAATAAAACGCCATTTCATTTTGTGTTTTAGATCACAATTTAACAAATGAAATATACAGATAATCAATTAGTAACAAATTATTTATCTTAATTGCCGATGCTAATATGATCTTTTTCAACTAATGTTTGTTTGAGTTATGGCAGTTATTGTAAAAAAGTTGTGTAGTCAGTAAGCGTCACTAAATTTTGAGTAGTAACCAACTAGCCATTAACTAAGCCGAGATTGATAAGATGCTATACAGACATCGTTTAAATCAGTTTTATTTGCAAAAAATATCCTCGACGCATTTTAAGTAATATTTTAATTAATTATTTTTATCGCTAATGTTTGTTTGAGTTATTGCTGTTTTTTGTGAAAAATGAGAAGGGCTACACCGAGTTACTGGTTTTGAGAATAAGAGGTGGAGTTATAAAACAAGCTTAGTGGATTATAGTGGTTTTAGACCTGATGCATTTATAATATCAAGCTTAACGGTTGGCGAGTTAATAGGGTATAGGTAAAAAATTAACTATAGTTAAGGTCTACTTTAGCTAGAATCAATCGAAAATATGAGCGTTACCTATTTTGATATTAAGCAAGTAAATCGACAATCAAAACAGGTAACACTCTGTTAGCTAAGATCTTTATCTAATGCAATCTAAATTAACACATTAAATTATTTATTAGTTATTTTACTACCATTTTCTTTAATAATATCAGCTCCTTTTTCTACCTTAATTGTCGTTTTACTGAACTCTACTGATGCATTACGAATTTTAAAACCAAGTTCAGATTGAATATTAATATTAGAAAATTTGATATTATCGAATGGCTTTTCAGGAGTTCCAATGATAAAACCTGCATAATTGGTTTTACCTTTAACTGTAAGATTATTAAAGGTTATGTTATTAAAGTATGGGGTTTCGTTTTCTTTATATGCTTTCGGTTGTTCATTATCAGCTGGGTAGATTTGGTCGCCTAACATAAATCCGCCGGCAAATTCCCCTTCTTGCAACGCTTTAACTCTCGCATCTTTAGTAGTTGGTCCTCCTTTATAATAAGCTGACAGTACAATAGGCGTTTTTACATTTATCATTGTGTTGTTGTTATAGTGAATATCTTTGACTTCTCCGCCTTTACCTCTTGGCGATTTTATTCGAATACCATACATTGCATCAGTAAAAGTATTATTTTCTGCTAGTAAATTGCTTACACCGCCATTCGTTTCTGAGCCGATAGATAATCCTCGCCCAAGCATAAAGTTATTATCTGCAATATAGAAATCATGGCTAAGATTGCTGATTGTCGATTTTATTGCCACGTGATCATCACCAACACTGATGTTATTTTTGGTGATGGTGACTCTTCGGCTATTCATCGGATCAATTGCATCGGTATTTTGCCACCAAGCAGGAGCCGATATGGTTGTTTGATTAATCGTAATATCTTCGACATTTTTAAAAACGATATGAAAACTTGGTGAATTCTGTATGGTGACGCCTTCAATTAAGATATTATTCGCGTCTTTAAATAAAAGTAAACGTGGACGATTTGTTGGTCCTTTTTTTCCTGCCTTACGAGTCTCCGCGCGATATTTTTCTAAAAGCGTTGAACCTTGCCCATCAATAATACCTTCACCTGTGATAGCAATATTTTTTTCTTCTGCAATATTAATAAAGCCAATCCATTGTTCAGCCAATGGTAATGATTTAGCCGAGCTTGACCATTTTTGTCGTTCTTCTGTGGGATGATAAGCACTTTCTTCAGCAGAAGCTTGTAGCACAGCATCTTTTTCTAAATGAAATTCAATATTACTTTTTAAAAACAGTGGTTCAGATAGGTAATAACCAGCAGGAACAATAACTTTGCCACCACCATTTTGCGCACAATCATCGATAGCCGTTTGAAATGCTTTGGTGTCATACCAAATACCGGTGGCTTCAGCGCCATAGTCTCTAACATTACATTGTTTAGGCGGAATATTTAGTTTGTCCAAAGTAACAGGAGAAAATGAAGGCGAGGCTAGCGCAGTAAAACTAGCAGTAAGCGTCAGTAAACTGATAGATAATCCATTTTTTATAATTAATTGATACATGTTTTTTCCTTGATAAACAATAAAAGATGAAATAGTGAATTTAAAAGTGATTATCTTGGTTAATAACCAAAGAATCTGTTAATGGAGTCACAAATTTGAAAAATAATTTATAAAAAATGAAATGATGTTTTAATTTATAGCGTGCGAACTATATAGCCATTTACTCAGGTAATCAATTGACTAATTGATTAGCCATTTCATCACTGACGACTAATATATCGATATAATTTGCTTTTAATGCCGCAATCAAACTATTAAGTTTTTCAGGATCACCGCTAGCACATATTTTTAGGGGAATTTTTTTGAGGTTTTCTAATGTTACCCCAATAATTTGATCATGAAGTGGGGTTTGTAATTCCTTACCATTTTTATCATAAAATCGCGATAAAATATCGCCGACAATCTTGCGGTTGGTAACTTTTTGAAAAAGTTCACCATAAAAACCATACCAAATTGAGCTTTTAGATATCGCAGGGCAACCAATACTAAATAAAGCAATGGTGATTTTATCCCACCAATTATTGAGTTCTTTCATATGTTGAGTTTTGGCAATTTCGCTTTTTAAATTGGCTGTATCGACGATAGCCGGGTAATCAATCAATATCGCTTGGCTTTTAAGTTTATCAGAGAGTTTATAAGCAATATTATTGACATGGTATTTAGTTTCGATCTTGCCAGAAGGGCCACCGATCATTGGTACGATAGTAACGTTTTCGAAGGTAGCATTATCATTTTTTAAGCTATTAACAATATAATTGATCGACCGCCCCCAAGACACACCAATGACATCATTTTCGGTAATATTTTTCAGTAGAACATTTGAGGCGACATTACAAACAATCTGATTTTTACTTTCATTGTCGTTATCAAGATTAACCGGCACGACAATCACTTGTTTTAAATGATATTTATTACAAATTTTTTCTTCTAACGCGATATCCGGTAACAAATTATAATTAATCGAAATCGAAACAATACCAAGCTCGCGTATTGTTTTTAACATTCGGCTAATGCTTGAACGATGTATATTAACGATTTTTGCTATTTCCGACTGTGTTTTGTTTTCTTCATAATACAGTTGAGCAATCTTAATTAACAACTTGTGTTGTTCAAGTTCGTCGTTGCTAAAATTTTGATTAATCATAGTAGCGTTATCTTATTTTTTAGTTATTAAATACTCAGTGTTTTTATTCACCTCAAGAAGTTTTTTTTGTATGACAACTCGAAGTGAATAGAGAGTATACCAAAAAATCAAGAATCGATATCAGGAAAATAGTTTAAAACATAATCTTCGGCCTCTTTTGACCAAATGCCATGATTTTTAGATAGTATCTGGTGTAAAGCAACATCATCCGCATCTTCATTTAGTGATTCTACATTTTTAAGATCAAACTTTTTGTGGGTATAAACCAATTTTTTTCCACCTTTAATTTGATCCTGTATTTGCGTGACTTTACTCGCTTGATCAATACCCATAATGTGCGATACGATTTTTGCCACATCGACAGCTCCCGATTCAATAAGTTTAACAGCTTCGCGCATATCATTGGTATTACCGCCTGAAGTACCAACGATATGGGTAAAATTGTAATGAACATCGTAGAAGTTAATTTCAGCAGAAAAGTTCTTATCTTGTGGACCGGCAAAAAAGTTAAGACAACCGTCA
The DNA here is from genome assembly GCF_984569085.1 of Gilliamella sp. LMG 34359. Lineage (NCBI taxonomy): Bacteria > Pseudomonadati > Pseudomonadota > Gammaproteobacteria > Orbales > Orbaceae > Gilliamella > Gilliamella sp. LMG 34359. The sequence goes on from NZ_OZ474906.1 coordinate 854,296, forward strand.
ATCGCCAATAATTGCGAGGCAAGTTGAATCAACTCTTGCGAAGGTAAGAAAACAAAAATATCATCAAAACTTCCGGTTGTGGATTTATCTTTTAATAATGAGACTTGATCATCAATATTGGCAATATCCACAAATTCTAATTCAATACCATTACGAGATTGATAAAGGCTTTTTAGATGTGCTATTTTTTCTTTGCTGCGACCAGTTACGACAATCTTTTTTGGTGCGATAGGGCCACCTAATGCATAATCTATTGCCAACATTCCCATCGGACCAGTACCACCTAAAATAATCAAATTACCATTAGGTTTTATTCCCATGATATGTTCATAACTATTTGGCTTTAAATGAAAATTAGCATTGAATGCACCAATAATGCATGATAGCGGTTCAATTAACGCGCCTTCAAAATAGGTTTGTCCATCATAAGGGATTAAGCAGTTTTGTTTCAGTACATCATGGTTAATTATCATGTAAGTTGCACAACCACCGGTATATGGATAGGAGTAACCGACACAGTAAGGACTATCCGCAAGTTGCAAATTGGCTTGAACAACATATTTTTGTCCTGGTTTAAATTTATGCTGCCATTTTTTCCCAACTTTTATAATTTCACCGCAACATTCATGTCCAATGATAATTGGGTTATTTTTTAAATCAGGTGGTGTTTTTTTATGATTTTCACCTTGATTAACTAATTTCAATGAAGACATACACATACTATCAACAATGACGGTCACTAGAATTTCATCATCAGTAATATCTGGTAGTTCAAATGACGCTAAGCGCAAATCATTTTTGCCATATAGTCTAACCGCATGAGTTCTCATATATTCCTCTTATTTTTAAATTTGGTTAAATTGGTTGATGGAAAGGTTCAAAGTCTGGTTATTTGGATAAAGCAGAGCACTATGACTAAATTATTAAATAACTCTGAACCTTTTTATTCATTTTGGGATGATCAATTTTTTATCTTCTTCTCCCCCTAGTATCAGCCTAGAATACCTAAGCCGTAGCCAATAATGCCGACCGCAAATAGTGCAAAAATTAAGATTATTGGACTTACTTTTTTCCTTAACAATTTCATCATTAAAAGTGTTAATGCTAGCGGTAACAGGCCTGGCACCAGATCGTTAAGGATGCCTTGTACTGTCATAATGACCTCTTCACCATTGATGCCAGCCGTTTGTGACACAATAAGTGGAACATTTATCGAGGTCCATTTGGTGACTAATACGCCCATGATAAATAGGCCTAAAATAGTTGCGCCTTCGGTTAATTTTGGCAGAATATTACCCGAGAGATCTTTGACGATACCGATTCCCTTTGATAACCCATAAGTTAAGCCATACCATTTCATTGCCAGTCGAATTAAATTAAATATGACAAAAAACAATAATGGGCCAGCGATATTGCCACTCAGTGCTAATGATGCACCTAGCGCCGCCGTTATTGGCCGTAACGTTCCCCAAACTAATGGATCACCCACTCCCGCTAACGGCCCCATCAGACCTACTTTCAGACTGTTAATGGTACCGTCAGAGATATCAGCACCATTGGCTTTAGCTTCTTCCATTGCCATGGTGACGCCGATAACTGGCCCACACATAGCCGGAGTTGTATTAAAGAATGTTAGATGTCTTTTTAATGCTTCGCGTTGCTCCTCTTTTGTTTTATATACTCGTTTGATGGTAGGAATCATATCAACACAAAAAGCTAAGGCATGTATGCGTTCATAATTAAAAGATGCTTGTTGAAAATTAGATCGAATAAAGGTACTAACAATATCTTTCTTTTGAATAGTATTTGATATTTCTTTCATAATAAATTCCTTATTTATTAATCATCTAACTCATCATCAGCAATGATTGAATGATTATTTGCCACAATGTTTTTTTCATTATTTTTACTGGTATTAAATTTAGAATTTAATTGCACATAAAGAATGGCAAAAATAACGCCTAAAATACCAAATGACAGTAAGCTAAAGTTTAGATAACCACCAAGAACAAAGCCCAAATAGAAGAAAGGTGCTAAATATTTGACCATCATCATGTTTAATACCATTGCATAACCAACGACAACAATAAATCCACCAGCAACGGCAAGGCCTCCAGTAACAATATCTGGTAACATGCTTAATAGGGAGTTAACGGTATTAGCATCAACATAAATGGCGACTAAAGTTGCCGGTATTGCTACGCGTAATGCTTGTACAAACAGCGCACTGTAATGTAAAAGTTCTATTTTTTTGAATTGAACTTTTTCAGCCGCATTATCGGCTTCATGTTGGAAGACCACGGTGATGGTTCTAGCAAACACCGTTAACACTTGTCCTGCTGCGGCAACGGGTAGGGCGATGGCGATTCCGGTTTGAATATCTTGCTTACCAACTACGACTAAGATCGTCGATATGACGCTAGCTAGTGCAGAATCAGGTGATTGGGCGGCACCAATATTCATCCATCCTAATGCTATTAATTCAAGCGTACCCCCTAGAATAATACCTGTTTTTATATCACCTAATATTAAACCTATTACCGTACAAGCGATTAGTGGGCGGTGAGTTTGAAATTCATCAAGTACGCTTCCCATACCGGCTATACAAGCAAAGATAAATATTAATACAATTTGAAATAATGAAATTTCCATGTTTTGCCTCCTTGTTTATTCCTATTAATTAATTGGGAAATTCTTGTTCAAGTAACTTGATAAAATCGACGTTAGGATCGGTAATTACCACTTTTAAACAAAGTTCAACTCCCATTTGCTGCATTTTTCTAAATGCAGATACGTCGTTTTCATCGACTGAAACGGCTTTAGTAATCTGTTTTTTGCCTGTTTTAAACGACATACCGCCAATATTGATACTTTTAATTGGTACCCCATGTTCAATTAGCCGCACCACATCGGTTGGATTAGTAAATAGATAAAACACGGTATCATTTGCATATTTGGGGTTTTGATAAACTGCTGCTGCTTTTTCGATACTCACCACAGAAACTTTAATGCCAGGAGGGGCTGCTTGTTTAACTAAGGTGGAACGGATTTCGTCGTTAGCAACTTCATCGCTCACTACAATGATTCTTTCCGCCTTTGCTTCTTTGGTCCAAACTGTTGTGACTTGACCATGGATTAAACGGTCATCAATACGAACTAAATTTATAATCATTTAAAACTCCTCATCTTCAGCGATGTCTTTAGATATTTTTTTGAAAGATTTGATGAAATCTGATTGGATGTCATTAAGTTGTTCAAAAGCTTCTTCAAAGCTAATTGATGCATAATCAAGATGTAATAACGCTAAGCAAAGGGGTAAAGATAAACCAGTGATAACTTCGATATTTTCCAATTGCATAGCCAATATTGCGGCGGCGTTATAAGGGCTACCGGAAAAAATATCAGTGATAATGATGAATGGTTGATCTGTTGGTGGATTAATGATTTTTAGATATTTGTCTTTTAACGTCTCAATACCATCACCTAATTGAAAAGTGATAGCATGTAAGTTTGGGTACTCGCCAGCTATCATTTCAATACTATTTTTCATTTCTACAGCAATGTTGCCATGGCCTGCTAATATAAAGTTCATATCACACCTCTTTCACAAATTCTTTTGTTGCTTCACAAATGTTTAAACGAATCTATATTCACAAATGTTCAAAGTAAATCACCAATGTGCAAAAGTGTGACGTGGGTTTGATTTTCTTGCAAAATAAAAGAAAAAGTTTTTTTTTAACGAAAAAAAGAGGTATTTTGTAAGATCAAAAAAATTAAAGATTAGAGAATCGAATGATCATTTATTAATTAATAAAATGAGTCATTGAATTTTGTAGGATCTGTAAAGTAAATGATTTTTTCAGGTAGAAGCCTCTTGGGCGAGTTAAAATGATCTCGCCATTTTCACCAATCGCTTCAGTTAAAGCTTTGCCATTGGCGGCTTTTGGTCGGATTTGTAAATAGGTACCATAGCGTGCTGTAATCTTTTCTACTTGACCAAGGGCAATCATATCCATTAATTCTTGCCAATCTTGTTTAAGCTGTTGCTCTTGTTCAAAAGTTGGCGTCCACAGTATGGGGTGTCCTACTTTTCTTTCGGCTAGAGGAATACTTCTTTCCCCTTCAATAGGGATCCATAGTACTTTGCTGAGTTTGTATTTTACATGACTCGTTTCCCAAATCACTCCATGATTAGCCATTAAGGGGATAACACTAACAAAAGTGGTTTCTAATGGTTTGCCTTGTTTATTAATTGGAATGGTTTTTAATTCGATACCTAAACTGGCAAAATCGCGCTCGGCTTTGCTCCCCGCATTCGCACCTAGATAAGTTTCAATAAGATTGCCTACCCAGCCTTTTTGTTTGTTAAGGTTAGCAGGAATAGGCATATTGACATATTGCGCTATCTCAGCAAAGCTATAACCAGCAGCTAATTTGGCACGATTTAACAACTCTTGTTCATTAGAAGGATAGAAGTTTGGCATGTGTTTTAAATAAATTTAATAATATCCACAATCAATTATATTGGTTGTGGATATTAAAATAAATCTATTAACTTAGCTTTTCAACCCATTTAGCATAACTATCAATAATTAATGCAAGAAATGACTGAGTTTTTTCATTAATATTACCATGTTCATCAAAAGCGGCAGCGATATTACCGACATAAGCTTCCGGTTGTTGTAAAGTTGGCATATCAAGAAAAACTAGCGATTGTCGCAACTGGTGATTGGCACCGAAACCACCAATAGCGCCTTGTGATACCGAAACTACCGCCGCGGGTTTTTTGGACCAAACACTTTTACCATAAGGGCGTGAACCGACATCAAGAGCATTTTTAATAACCGCCGGTAATCCACGATTATATTCAGGGGTAACAAAAATCGCACCTTCGCAGCTGGCAATTGCTTGGCGAAAACGATTATAAGATGGTGGTGGTGTATCAACATCAATATCTTCGTTATAAAAAGGTAAATCACCAATTTCAATAATATTGAGTGAGAGTGAGGCTGGTGCAATTTGTTGAAACACTTTGGCCACTTTTAAATTGTAGGAATCCTTGCGTAAACTACCAACAAGCACGGCAATTTTTTTACTCATTTGTAATTCTCCTTAATGAAAAGAGAAAGAGACACAAAAATGTGTCTCTTAGTCGGTATGAAAATTTAGGATCACTTAATTTTTTAGTGACCTGAAGAGTCCAATTTACGACTAGTTTCAAATAAGAACCAAGCTCGTTTTTCTGTTTGGTCTATCCACTCTTCAATTAAACTTGCTGTTGCTGAGTCATTATATTTATCACAGATATCATGAGCAACACGCATACGAGTAGTCAGTTTAATATTATCTTGGCAGAGCTCGGCGATCATATCTGATGGCTCAACAAAATCAGCATCATTATCCGAAATACTTTGTAATTTTGAAATATGACCAATTGAACGTAATGTGGTACCACCTAATTTGCGCACACGTTCAGCAATTGGATCGGTCATAGCAAATAGTTCTTCACCTTGATCATCTAACATTAAATGGTAGTCACGGAAGTGAGGACCACTTACATGCCAATGAAAGTTTTTGGTTTTTAAATAGAGAGCAAATACATCTGCTAAAACAGAGTTCATTGCGCCAGAAATATCTTTTGAAGCTTTTTCCCCTAAATCAGTTGGAAATAAAATTGCAGATTGTTGTAATTTTTTGGCAGAACTTACATTTTTTGCTGTTAGAACTTTTGAAGCTGTTGCAGATTTTGAAGTAGTAGTGCTTTTTTTAGTAGTACTTTTAGCCATGTAATATTCTCCTATAGGTGAATTAATTGATTACTTAACCATAACCAAATTACGCCAACTCTTTATTAAAGTCCAATCAAAATGAGCTATTTTTAACTATTACTGCTATATCAACAATCTATGAATGGTTATTTAACTCATTTTTCCTATCGTTTTAAATAATTTCTTTCAAAATAAAAGAAAATGTTTCAAATTGTGATCTAGTTAAAGTTTTTTTGATTTCATAGTTGTTAATATTTTTTTGCAATTTAACTCAATAGGAGAAAATATGATTGATACAATTTCATTTGGAGCCGAATGGTTTATCGGTTTATTCCAAGAAGGCGGTAAAGTGTTAGTCGGGATGGTCACCTCGATTTTACCTTTATTAATTTCATTATTAGTTGTTATGAATGCGGTGATTAAATTTATCGGGCAAGAGCGTATTGAACGTTTAGCACAAGCTTGTGCTGGTAATCCAGTTTCACGTTATTTATTCCTTCCTTTAATTGGTACTTTTGTGTTTTGTAATCCGATGACATTAAGCTTAGGTCGCTTTATGCCAGAGTTTTACAAACCTAGTTATTATGCAGCATCTTCCTATAGCTGCCACTCAATGAATGGGTTATTTCCACACGTAAATCCAGGGGAACTTTTTGTTTACCTAGGGGTTGCCGCTGGGTTAACCACCTTAAATTTACCATTAGGTCCATTAGCTGTTAGTTATTTCCTTGTCGGTTTGATTACTAACTTCTTTAGAGGTTGGATCACTGACTTTTGTACAGCCATTTTCGAAAGAAAAATGGGAATTAAATTAGATAGAAAAGTTCACTTATAACAATTCATCTATCACGATAAAAGGAAAATAAAAATGGCTAACTATATTCGTATTGAAAAAGGTGAAGCAGGTTGGGGTGGTCCATTAGAGCTGCCAATCGTTGCTGGTAAAAAAATAGTTTATATTGCAGCAGGCACAAGACCGGCAATTGTCGATACTTTAGTTGAACTAACCGGTTGGCAAGCGATTGACGGTTTTAAAGAAGGTGAGCCACCTAAAGAGGAAATTGGCGTCGCGGTGATTGACTGTGGTGGAACACTGCGTTGTGGTATTTATCCAAAAAACCGAATCCCAACCATCAATATCCACGCGACCGGTAAATCAGGACCACTTGCTCAATATATTGTCGAAGACATTTATGTTTCAGCAGTTAAGCCAAACAACATCACCGTGATTGAAAAAGATGGTGATGTGGTTAACGAAGTTGCAGCGCAACCATCTCAACAAAATGCTAAAGCATCAGAATTTAAAAATTATGACAGTAATAAAAAAATCACTGAACAAAGTGATGGTTTATTAGCCAAAATTGGGATTGGTATGGGTTCTGGTGTAGCGGTTTTCTTCCAAGCTGGTCGGGATACTATTGATACAGTTCTTAAAACCATTCTACCTTTTATGGCCTTTGTATCTGCTTTAATCGGTATCATCATTGCATCTGGATTAGGTGATCTTATTGCCCATGGGTTAGTTCCATTAGCCGATAATCCTCTAGGTTTAGTGATATTAGCACTCATCTGTTCTTTCCCATTACTTTCACCATTCTTAGGTCCAGGTGCTGTTATCGCCCAAGTTATCGGCACATTAGTTGGTGTTCAAATTGGGCTAGGAAATATTCCGCCTCATTTAGCATTACCAGCATTGTTTGCCATTAATGCGCAAGCTGCATGTGATTTTATTCCTGTTGGTTTATCCCTTGCGGAAGCGAAACAAGATACTGTTCGGGTAGGTGTTCCTTCTGTTTTAGTAAGTCGATTTTTAACTGGTGCACCAACCGTGCTAATTGCTTGGGGGGTGTCGTTATTTATCTACCATTAAAGTGTATTTAACTATTTAGGGATGAGGATCATCCCTCTTTGGTCAACAGCGAAACTAAAGTTTTCGCCTTAACTAAAAAATTAGAGAAGGTTAACGATGTCGAATGTTATCTATCAATCAAAAATTAATCAAATCGGTGAGTTTGCTCCAGATGCCTTAGCTGATGGCATGTTGATACTCTTTAAAAATGGAGCGCCTTCAGATTTGGCGGATTACTGTTTTATACATAGTCATGAGGATTTAAAACAGGATCTTCAAGTCGGCCAAGTTTTGCAAATTGGTAAACATATCTATCACATTACCTCCGTTGGTGATGTTGCTAACACCAATTTTCGTGAATTGGGGCATATCACATTGAGGTTTGATGGCAGTAGTCAGGCCGAATTACCGGGAACTATTCATGTAAAAGGTGATATTCCAAATCAACTTTTTGTGGGTGATGAAATCAAAATTTTAACTAATTAAGGAACAAACAATGAAAAAAGTTGCAGTTATCATAGGTGGTGGACAAACTTTAGGGGAATTTTTATGTAAAGGTATTGCCGATGCTGGTTATCATGTAGCGGTTGCCGATTTAAATGTTGATAATGCAATTAAAGTTGCTGATGCAATTAACCAGAAACATGGAGCCGGTACGGCTAAAGGATTTGGTGTTGATGCAACTAATGAAGAGAGTGTGATTAAACTTGCACAAGATGTTGATAATACCTTTAATCGAGCTGATTTAATGGTTTATAGCGCAGGTATAGCAAAAGCGGCACCCATCACTAACTTTGCCTTAAAGGATTTTCAATTATCAGTAGACGTTAATCTTACTGGGTATTTTTTATGTGCTCGTGAATTTGCTAAATTAATGCTCAAACATAATACAGCTGGTCGAATTATTCAAATCAATTCCAAATCAGGCAAAGTTGGTAGTAAACATAATTCCGGTTATAGTGCAGCTAAATTTGGTGGCGTTGGTTTAACTCAATCACTTGCGCTCGATCTTGCTGATTATGGTATTACTGTAAATTCCTTAATGTTAGGTAATCTCTTGAAATCACCAATGTTCCAATCATTAATTCCTCAATACGCTAAAAAATTGGGTATACCAGAAAGTGAGGTAGAGCAAGTTTATATTGATAAAGTGCCACTTAAACGGGGTTGTGATTATCAAGATGTACTTAATGTACTGCTATTTTACGCGAGTGATAAAGCCTCTTATTGTACTGGTCAATCAATCAATATTACTGGCGGACAAGTCATGTTCTAATTAAGATCATGTTTTAATATAAAATCATGTATTAATATAAAATCATGTATTAATATAAAATATAGTGCGGAAGTGTCAATTAGCACTTTCGCATTGTTTGTTTAGCATAAACTATTACTGGAGATAACCATGAATATGACTACAACGTTAATAATTTTTGCACTTATGGCATGGTGTGTCCAAATCGTTTTTAGTTGGTTGCAAATCCGCCGATTTAATCATGCTTTTCTGGCGATGAAAAAGGGGCGATATTTAGGTGTTGGTCGTAGCCAAACCAAATGGTTTAAGCCGCGAGTTTTAATTGCTGTTTCTTTGGACGAAAACCAAACGGTAATTGATTCAATTAGCATGAAAGGCATTACAGTATTTGCACTACCTAAAGCCATTCCTCAATTACTTGGACTTAATGCAAAAGAAATTATTCCTGAAACGATATATCCGAATGATCCTGCTTCGCAAAGTGCATTGTCAACCGCACTAACTGCGAGCAAATAGTAAATAACATTTATTTTGAAAAGTATTTTCTTTTAGATTGAAGTATACTATCTTGCAAAATAAATGATCTTATTTACTGTGAAAATAATGGAATCTCGGCATGAAAGTTAAACAAAGGCAGACGGCAATTTTAGAATATTTACAGAATCATGGACAGGTTAGCGTTGATGAATTAGTGGCACATTTTCGAACTACTGGAACGACAATAAGAAAAGATCTGACGCAACTTAATGAGAGTGGTTTAGTCCTGCGAACTTATGGTGGTGCGATGTTAAATCGAGAAATCGGTGACCGAGCTATCGATCATAAAACCTACATCAATACCGCCGCGAAAAAAGCGATTGCTCAAGAAGCCGCAAAACTGATTCATGAAGGTGATTCAATTATTTTTGATGCCGGTAGTACTGTTGCGCAGATGATCCCCATGCTAGCTCAATTTAATAATTTAACTATTATGACCAATAGCTTACACATGGTTAATGAACTGGTGGCGAATGATGATGATCAAACCATTATTCTAACCGGTGGTACCTTTCGCCGTAAATCAGCCTCGTTTCATAGTAATAATGCCTCCGCAATTGCTGCTTTTGAATCTTATTCTTTTGATAAATTATTTATGGGGGCTGATGGTGTCGATGTTGTTGGTGGTGTAACAACTTTCAATGAGAGTTATCATGGCAGTGTGGCGATGAGTAAAGCTGCTGCTAAATTAATTTTATTGGTTGATTCAACCAAATTTGGACGACGCAGCCCAAATGTGGTTTGTGATATTGAATCAGTTGATACCATTATTACCGACAATAATTTAGATGATAAATATTACGACGCTTTAATTGAAAAAGGTATCAAAGTTATAAAAGTAAAACCGTTAGATAAATAACGCATTTTTAGAATCTGAAAAATTTGCGTAATGGAGTTTAGCCACGCTCAATATTGGCTGATAAACCCGATATTTAACCACCAATTCTGATAATTTTATGTAAGATGGGGTTGCTGGTCACTAATCGTAACGTCTTAAAATGCTTAATTTGTTTCAGAACACAAACTGTTTTAGAATCAAATTGTTTTAGAACGCGTTATCATGCGCTCGGACGCTATTATCCTTTAACACTACCTTGAATATTATCACCCGAACGCTTGGCTAACACAGATTAAAACAGTAATCTTGCTCGAATTGTACCGACTACATTTTTTAATTTCACCAATAACTCTTCCGCTTTATTTTGTTCTACTCTATCAATATCAATAACCACATAACCAATTTTGGCATCAGTTTGTAAATACTGAGCTGAAATATTTAAACCTTGTTCCGCAAATAGTGTATTTATTGCCGTCAATACCCCGGGTTGATTGTGGTGAATATTGATAAAGCGACTCGAGCCTTTTGCCGGAATCGGTAAGGAGGCTTCCGGGAAATTAACCGCCGAAAGGGTTGCCCCTGTATCTGAATATTTTGCTAATTTAGTTGCAACTTCAATGCCAATATTTTCTTGGGCTTCACTGGTTGAACCACCGATATGTGGGGTAATAATCACATTATCGAATTTACACAGTGGTGATTCGAATGGGTCATTATTGGTTGCTGGTTCACTAGGAAAAACGTCAATTGCAGCACCACTAAGTTTATTGTTTTCAAGCGCTTGAGTTAAGGCCTCGATATCAATCACACTACCGCGGGAAGCATTTATCAATATTGAACCTGATTTCATCATATCGATTTCTGATTTACCAATCATTTTAATGGTGGTTGAATTTTCAGGAACATGCATGCTGACAATATCACTCATCGCAAGTAATTCTTTCATAGTTGAAATTTGTTTAGCATTGCCTAGCGGTAATTTGGTTTCGATATCATAAAAATAAACATTCATGCCTAATGATTCAGCCAATACACTTAATTGACTACCAATATGCCCATAACCAATGATGCCTAAATTTTTGCCGCGTGCTTCATGAGAGCCGGTAGCTAATTTGTTCCACTTACCTTGGTGAGCTTTGGCATTAGCTTCCGGCACACGACGAAGTAATAAGATTGCTTCGGCTAACACTAGTTCAGCAACCGAACGAGTATTGGAAAATGGCGCATTGAAAACAGGGATTCCTTTAACTGTTGCTGCATCAAGTTCAACTTGATTAGTACCAATACAGAAACAGCCAATTCCCGCTAGTTTTGGAGCGGCATCGATGATATCTTTGGTCAAATGTGTTCTTGAACGAATACCAATAAATCTTGCATCTTTTAATGCCGCTTCGAGTTCGGATCGCGATAGTGCACCTTTATGATATTCGATGTTGTTAAAGCCTGCCGATTTAAGTGTTTCAATCGCACTAGGGTGGACACCTTCAAGTAATAGAAACTTATTTTCATCTTTAGTTAACGCTTGAACAACCATCTCTTCCTCTCTATTTTTTATATTTAAATCAATTTATGATGCAACATTAAAACTGCAATCTATTTTTTTGTTACTTCTTTTACGCCAGAACTGGTACCGACTAAGGCGATATCTGCTCCTTTATTGGCAAATAATCCCACTGTGACCACACCGGGTATACTATTAATTCGATCTTCTAATTCCATAGGTTTGGCAATGACAAGGTCATGAACATCTAAAATGACATTACCATTGTCGGTAACCACACCTTGCCGATAGATGGGTTTGCCACCAAGTTTGAATAATTCACGAGCAACATAAGAGCGTGCCATCGGAATCACTTCTACAGGTAGTGGAAATTTACCTAACACATCTACCACTTTGGATTCATCAACGATACAGATAAACTGTTTTGCCAGAGCCGATACAATTTTTTCTCGGGTTAATGCAGCGCCTCCGCCCTTAATCATTTGCATATTATGATTAATTTCGTCTGCTCCATCGACATAAATATCTAAGCTATCAACATCATTGCAGTCTAATACTGGTATGCCATAGCTTTTCAATTTTTGGGTTGAGGCTTCTGAACTAGAGACAGTTCCTTTTATCTGATCTTTCATTGTAGCTAAGGCATCAATGAAGTGTGCTGCGGTAGATCCTGTGCCTACGCCGACTAATGAATCAGGTTTAACAAATTTTAGCGCAGACCAACCCACTGCTTTTTTTAGTTCATCTTGTGTCATGATATCACCGTGTGTAAATCCAATTTCGATCAAAAAAAATAAAATTTTAAAAGCAAAATTATTTAAGATATGGCATAGTAACCAATTGGAAAGCAAAAATCATTAGTATTTTTAGAAAATCTATAAAGTTTTAAAACGATTTGAATTTTTTTGCAAAATTAAAGTAGCTTGAATGACCAAGCGTAGATCAAATCATTAGTAAAGAGATTATGAAGCGTCCAGATTATAGAGCATTACAAGCATTAGATGCAGTGATAAAAGAGCGAGGATTTGAACGAGCAGCTGATAAATTGTGTATTACACAACCAGCGGTTTCGCAACGAATTAAACAATTGGAAAGTTTTTTTGGTCAGCAACTCTTAGTGAGAACGATTCCCCCAAAAGCAACTAAACAAGGGGAGCATCTTTTAGGATTATTGCATCAAGTAGAATTGTTGGAACAACAATGGTTAGGCGACAATGAACAAAATACGACACCACTATCATTATCCATCGCCATTAATGCTGACTCTTTAGCAACATGGTTTTTACCTGCTTTAAAACCGGTATTAGATAAAAATATTTTACGTTTTGATATTCAAGTCAAAGATGAAGAGCATACTTTAGAACTACTGCGATTAGGAACCGTTGTTGCGGCCATTAGTATTCAACCTAATCCATTACCAGGTTGTTTATCGGATTTATTAGGTGCATTAGACTATATTTTTGTTGCTTCTCCGGAATTTGCTAAAAAATACTTCCCTAATGGCGTAACCCGTTCATCGCTGTTAAAAGCTCCAGCGGTAGCATTTGACCATTTGGACGATATGCATCAAGCCTTCTTGCAAGAGAACTTTAATCTTACCCCTGGCAGTGTTATTTGCCATATAACCAGTTCATCTGAAGCTTTTGTCCAATTAGCTAAACAAGGTTCTGCTTGCTGTATGATTCCGATGCTACAAGTCGAGCAGGAGTTAAAAAATGGCGAATTGGTTAATTTGACCGAAGGTTTATTCCAAAGACGTATGCTTTATTGGCATCGTTTTGCGCCTGAAAGTAGCGTGATGCAAAATATTTCCGAAACATTGATTCGTTACGCACAACGCATATTGTCACAGCACCAAGAACGCAAATAACAGTCAGATTAACTATTTTTATCTGATCATAATATTGTTTTATGTACTTTACCTTCTATTACAATTTATAGAGCTAAAAAGATGAGCCAATTGAAAAACGACCGTTATTTACGAGCTTTACAATGTTTGCCTGTAGATTACACGCCAATTTGGATGATGCGTCAAGCCGGTCGATACTTACCTGAATATCGGCAGCTTAGAGCTAAAGCGGGTGATTTCATGGCCATGTGCCAAAATCCAGAACTTGCCTGTGAAGCGACGTTACAACCATTACGACGCTTTGATCTCGATGCAGCTATTATTTTTTCCGATATTTTAACTATTCCTGATGCAATGGGGCTTGGTTTATATTTTGAAACAGGTGAGGGACCGAAATTTAAAAAAACAGTTTCTTGTTTAAACGATATAGCCCAATTGCCAATACCTGATCCAGAACAATCGCTGACCTACGTCATGGATGCTATCCGCTTAACGAAGCTGGAGTTAGATGGTAAAGTTCCATTGATTGGTTTCTCTGGTAGTCCATGGACGTTAGCGACTTATATGGTTGAAGGTGGTAGTAGTCGGACATTCACTAAAATAAAGAAAATGCTTTATTGCGAACCGAAAGCACTACATTTGTTGTTAGAAAAATTAGCTAACAGTGTGGCACTATATTTAAATGCTCAAATAGCGGCTGGTGCGCAATCAATTATGATCTTTGATACCTGGGGCGGAGCACTTAGTCACCAAAGTTATCGAAGTTTTTCTTTGCATTATATGCAATTAATTATATCGCAACTAAAACGTGGTAAGAAAAGCCAGAATATTAACTCTTATATTCCTGTGACGCTATTTACCAAAGGCGGTGGTCTATGGCTTGATGCGATTTCTAACTCAGGATGTGATGCAATCGGTGTAGATTGGACAGTTGATTTGAATCAAATCGACCAAAAAGGTAATATTGCCATACAAGGTAATTTAGATCCGGCAATATTATATGCCAATCAAGAAACTATTGCGTCTAACGTAGAGTCAGTTTTGGCAGAATTTGGTCACTATAATGGTCATATTTTTAATTTAGGTCACGGTATCCACCAAGATATTCCGATTGAGCATGTGCAATATTTAGTTGATGCAGTACACAAACAGTCAAAAAGGTTTCATTCATGATTAAAAATCCAGTTCAATTAAGGCTAGCAAAGTTGCCCGTCTGGAAGCAGCGTTTATTTATGGTTTGTTTATGTGAACGAATGTACCCAAATTTTATTTACTATTGCAATTTGCAACAAGATGAACTGTCAGCTGTTGGATATAAAAAAATTCTTGATCTTATTTGGGAATCATTGTTAGTTGAAAATGTAAAAATCAATTTTGATTTACAACTCGAGAAATTAGAATCACTAATTCCAATTGTCAATAATGATAGCCCATATATGGTTTACCCTGCTATTGATGCTTGTCAGGCATTGAGTGAGATTCTACACTCTTTTATCAGTGGCGAAATAGTGGAACATACCGCCAGAGTTAGCAGTATCTCCGCAACTACTGTAGCGGAATTTGAAATGACCAAAGACAATATTGATCTGGCGGAAGATGAACAATCATCTCTACCTTGTGTAATTGAAGAATTTGATTTGCAATGGGAAATATATCGATTATTAACTGATGAAAATAATGAAAGCATTGATTTGATTCGCGGTCTTAAAATGGACATTCGGTCAGCAGAAATTAGCAATATTGGTGTTTTTTTGAGCGATCAAGCCAGTTGAAGCATTATTTTTTTAATTTCTATTAAATTTTTCTTTAACATTGAGCAAATATAGACTACATTTAATAGCTACGTAATCTAAATCACGTTTACAGAAGCAGAGTTAGGTTTTAACTTTGTTTATAATGTTAACTTTAACAATAAAATAAATATGTAAGGATATTCCATGAATAAAACAGAACTTGTAGATGCTATTGCTAGTAAAGCTGATATTACTAAAGTTGCAGCAAAAACTGCTTTAGAAGCAACTCTAGCTGCTATTACTGAATCATTAAAAGCTGGTGAGCCGGTTCAATTAGTTGGTTTTGGTACATTTAAAGTTAATGATCGTAAAGCTCGTACTGGTCGTAATCCAAAAACAGGTAAAGAAATCAAAATTGCGGCAAGCAAAGTACCTGCTTTCGTTTCTGGTAAAAGCTTAAAAGAAGCTATTAAATAATTTTTGTTGCTTTCTATAGTGAATTTCCTAAGGCCATAACCAATAAGTTATGGCTTTATTGTTTTGCATTCCAACACTAATTTAATCTTCGTTTTTCGCTATTCAATTATTAATGAATATTTTTGCCACAATCATTTAGCGCCATTTAAACCGTTAGTTTAGCAAATTTAGCATTTAATTCAGTGGCTAAATCTTCTGGTGATATTTCGATTTCTAATCCTCTTTTGCCACCAGAAACCATTATGGTTGCATATTGTTCGGCACTATTATCAATAAGTGTGGGTAATTGTTGCTTTTGCCCTAAAGGACTTATACCGCCAACTATATAACCGGTCCTTTTTTGTGCTAACTGCGGATCAGCTAATTCGACTTTTTTACAAGCTAGAATTTTAGCGGCTTGTTTAAGATCTAATGTACAATCAACCGGTAATACACAAACAGCTAAGGTTTTATTGTCACCATTCAAACTTACGACTAAAGTTTTAAATATCTGACCAGCAACAATATTAAGTTCCATCCCGAGTTTATTAGCTGCTTCTTGACCATAATGACTTTGATGGCTATCGTGTTGATATTGGTGAATATTGAATTTAATTTTATGCTTTTTAAGCAATCTAATGGCTGGAGTCATAATAGTAAAATATTATAAGTAAGGAGTGAGTAATCCCTATTAATTGTTATTAATAGGGATTTATATGATTAAACTAAACTATATACTACATTAAAAAGCCAACTAAGAGATAACTTTTTGGTTGTTTTGATTATTATCATCTAAATTCGGTTTTTCAGCCACATTAGATGCGCTGTATAAGCGGAAGAAGAAGCTATATACAAAGAAACCAAGAAATGTAGATAATACTGAATAAATAATCATTACAACAATATTATTACCTAGCATTGCACTAATAAAAAATAGTACTACATTTATAACCCAACTAATTAAAACCATTAACAAAGGCGCTTTCCATTGTGTTGCCGTTAATTTATGGCAATCAGCAAATTTTTGAAAAAAACCTTTTGAACTTGGACGGATTAATGAAGCACAAAAATAATATATAATGACACTTAAAAATAATCCAATTGTCGCACATGATAATAGTATTAAAATGTTAGCTGCTCGTGATGGTAAGATATAACCGATAATTGCAAAAATTAAAGAAAACACAATGGTTATTACAATTACTATAATAGAATAAATACAGGCAAAACCTAAAAGATTTAAAAACGCAGGTAATAGTCGTTCTAATACTAATTTCAGATCAAATTTATCACTAGTTGATAAATTATAAATAATACCTATCATTACTGACGAAATGAAGATATATATAATAAATAAAAGAAGTAATATTCCAAATATTGCACCAACTATATCAGCTGGATTGCTGTAATATATCATAGTTGCTGCAAAGGTTGATGGATCCATAATAAGATAGGTTAATAGTGAACTAGCTAATGAAATTACTACGCTAGCGATCGCAATTGCCACAAAGCGATTACGAATAAAGTTAATTGTTTGTTCAAAAGTAACAAAAAATGATAAATTATTTTGTGAGTTCATCGTTTTTCCTTATGGGTGGTAATACATGTATTACCACGGTATAGAGATTTAATTCAATAGTTATGATTGTAGTAAAGATATATCGGCAACTTTCAAAAATAAATTTTGTAGTTTCTTTAAAAGCGCCAATCGGTTTAGTTTAATTTTTTCGTCATCAACCATGACCATTACTTTTTCAAAAAATGTATCAATAGGTGCTTTAAGTGATGCTAATTCAATTAAGGCATCTTGATATCGGCTTTCAGAAAAGTAAGGTGCTAACTTGTCTGTCAATATTGCTATTTGCATGGCTAGATCGCCTTCAGCACCCGCTTCAAGCAATGAAGCGTTAATATTTTCAGGGATAGCGTTTTCGGTTTTAGACAAAATATTTGATACGCGTTTATTTGCTTCGGCTAACGAAGATGCTTCAGGTAGCGTTCTAAAATGTGTAACCGCATTAACACGGGTATCAAAATCTGCTGGCTTGGTTGGATTGATTGCCAAAACAGCCTGAATAGTATCTATCGAGAATCCTTTTTCTTGATACCATGCACGGAATCGACCTTGCATAAAATTGACAATGTCTTCAACGACATTATTGTTGGTTAATTTATTACCATATAATGATGTGGCAAAATTGGCTAGCTCAACCAAATCAAGCGGTAAGCTTTTTTCAACAATAATGCGTAATACGCCAATAGCTGCACGGCGAAGAGCAAATGGGTCTTTATCACCTTTAGGGTGCTGCCCTATACCAAAAATACCGGCCAATGTATCCATTTTTTCGGCAATAGATACTGCACTAGACACAGCGGTACTTGGTAGTTCATCACCGGAAAAACGTGGTTTATATTGTTCTTCTATAGCGGTGGCGACTTCAATAGTTTCACCATCTTTAATCGCTATATAGCGACCTATGATGCCTTGCGTTTCGGGAAATTCAAATACCGTATTGGTAACTAAATCGCATTTAGTTAATTTTCCTGCTCGTTTGGCTTGTTCAATGTCAGCGCCAATTTTTTCCGCAACAAAGCCTGATAAGGCTTCTATACGAAGCGCTTTATCTTTAACTGTACCAAGTTGTTGTTGGAACAGAACCGTTTCAAGGCGTGGAAGGCGATCAGCTAAACGTTGTTTTAAGTCTGTTTTATAGAAGAATTCGGCATCAGCTAAGCGTGGACGAACCACTTTTTCATTACCAGAAATAACCACTTGTGGATCTTTGGATTCAATATTGGCAACAAAAATGAAGTTTGGTAATAGTTTTCCTTGTTTATCATAAACTGGGAAATATTTTTGATCACCTTTCATGGTGTAGACCAATGACTCAGCTGGAACGTCCAAAAATCTCTCTTCAAATTTTGCTGTCAATACTACTGGCCATTCAACCAATGATGATACTTCTTCGAGTAAGCTTTCGGTTAAATCTGCTTTACCATTGAGTTTAGCTGCGGCGGCTTCAGCTTGCTGTTTAATAATTGCTTTGCGTTTATTATAGTCGGCGATAACTTTACCGCGCTGTTCAAGAATTTCAGGATATTGGTCAGCATTATCAATGGTAAATTCTTGCTCGCCCATAAAGCGGTGTCCGCGAATGATTCGAGCTGATTGAATATCCAAAATAACACCGGGAACCAATTCATCACCATATAACATGGTTACCGTATGACTTGGTCGAATAAATTCAACTTGGCGAGCCGCCCAACGCATAGGTTTCGGAATAGGCAGTTTGCTTAAGGCGTTTTTAACCATATCACATAATAAATTAACGACAGGCTGACCTTTTTGATTGTGAGTATAAGATAACCATTCGCCTTTATCTGTTTGCATGCGCTCGGCTTGAGAGATATCAATGCCACAACCTCGCGCCCAACCTTCCGCTGCTTTGGTTGGATTGCCATTTGCATCAAATGCCGCACTTACCGCTGGACCACGTTTTACTACTTGGCTATCTGGTTGGGTATCATTCAAATTTAAAACTTTTAAAGCTAAACGGCGTGGTGATGCGTACCAAAGTACTTCACCATGTTCCAAGTTAGCATTATCAAGTTGTTCAATAAAATTAGCTGCAAAGCTTTCAGCCAAAGTGCGAAGTGATTTCGGTGGTAACTCTTCAGTACCGATTTCTACTAGAAATGTTTTTTGCATAATATATCAATTCCTACTTAGATGCATTTTGGTTAGAACTTGAATTTTGGCACATTGGGAAACCAAGTGCTTCACGAGACGCGTAATATGCTTCAGCCACCATTTTGGTTAATGTTCTGATTCGCAATATATAACGTTGTCGCTCAGTAACCGAAATTGCTTTGCGGGCATCAAGTAAATTAAAACAGTGAGCGGCTTTTAAAATACGTTCATAAGCCGGTAGTGGTAGCGGTTTTTCTAACTCGAGTAACATTTTGGCTTCTTTTTCATGTTGTTCAAAACAATAAAATAAGAAATCAATATTAGCGTATTCGAAATTATAAGTAGATTGTTCAACTTCGTTTTGATGGAAAACATCACCATAAGTGGTTTTACCAAAGGCTCCATCACTCCAGATTAGATCATAAACGCTATCGACACCTTGAATATACATAGCAAGGCGTTCTAAACCATAAGTGATCTCACCAGTAACGGGTTTACATTCAAGTCCACCAACTTGTTGGAAATAGGTAAATTGGGTGACTTCCATACCATTTAACCAAACTTCCCAACCTAATCCCCAGGCACCTAATGTTGGATTTTCCCAATTATCTTCAACAAAACGGATATCATTAACGGTTGGATCAAGACCAAGTTCTTTTAATGAACCTAAGTAAAGCTCTTGGATGTTGTCCGGTGATGGCTTTAAGATAACTTGAAATTGGTAATAATGCTGTAACCTATTAGGATTTTCACCATAGCGACCATCAGTAGGGCGACGAGATGGTTGAACGTAGGCGGCGTTAATTGGTTCCGGACCTAGTGCTCTTAAACAGGTCATTGGATGAGAAGTTCCTGCACCGACTTCCATATCTAATGGCTGAATCACTGTACAACCTTGATTAGCCCAATAATCTTGTAACGTAAGTATTAAACCCTGAAAGGTTTTGACATTAAACTTTTGCATGATGTTATCTTTGTGGTTGAATTAATTTTTTTTCTACAAATTAAATAGTGATACATTTTATACTTTTTATTGGTGCTTGTGAAATGTCAAATTACTTTATATTGATTAAGTTACCTAAGAGAGTTTTCATTTTGCATCTTGACTTATTTCTAGGTATAGTGAAGTTATCTAACTTGCTTGGTAATAAATCATAAATAAAAAGGCCATGTCTATTTATCAAAAATTATTGATTATTTTTTTTATTGGATTGATGAATACACCCTTGGTGTATGCGAATGATAATAAAAAACTAGAATCATTGCGTCGTTCAATTGTAGAACAAGAAAAGCGTTTAGCACAACAAACAAAAAAACGAACTCAATTGATTAATGATCTTAAAGATCAAGAAACTGAAATTGCTAATTTACTCACTTCGATTGAAAAAAAAGGTTTAACTCTTAAAAAACTTGCTAAGGAAATAGCCAGTTTAATTAAGCAAATTGATGATCTAACCATTAAACAGCAGCAACAACAAGATGAATTATCCAGACAGTTAGAAAGTGCATTTAAATTAGGAAAGAATACCAATTTTAAGCTGATCTTTGCTAGTGAACAAAGTGAGCGTAATGAACGCCTAATTACTTATTTTCGTTATATCAATGAAGCTAGACAACAAAAAATTAATCAACTTCATGAAACCCAATTACAACTCAATGAGAAGAAAGATGCTTTACAAAAAAAGCAAACCACTCAAAAAAACTTACATAATAAGCAAAAACAAGAGCAGATAGCGTTAGAACAAAATCACCAAAAACGGCAAAAAACCATCAATTCTTTAGAATCATCAATGGAAAAGAATCAGCAAAAATTAGCTCAGCTTAAAGAAAATGAAGCAAAATTGCAGGCCAAAATCATTGAAGCAGAAAGAGAAAGTCGTCGCATAGCGGAAGAAGAAGCAAGACAAGCACGAAATATTCAAGAAAAGCAGAAAAATAAAAATTATACACTTAATGCAAATGAACAAGCCTTAATGGCTCGAATTAGTGGTATCGGCAAACCAGAACATCAATACCGTTGGCCGATAAATGGCACTATTGCTCATCAATTCGGTGAACCGTTACAAGGTGAACTTCGTTGGAAGGGATTGGTGATTAACGCCAAAGATGGTACGCAAGTTAAGGCTATTACCGACGGACGCGTTATCCTTGCTAGTTGGCTACAAGGTTATGGTTTTGTGGTTGCGCTTGAGCATGGTAAAGGCGATATGAGTTTATATGGTTACAACCAACGTGTTTTAGTTGAAGTGGGTGATAGTGTTACAACTGATCAGCCAATTGCCATTGTTGGCTCCAGTGGTGGTCAAAATACCTCTGGACTTTATTTTGAAATTCGCCGAGATGGCAAAGCTTTAGATCCTAGTGGTTGGTTAAAATGATTAAATATCTATTTTATCTAGGGATATTATGGTTAACTATAAATAGTGTGTTTGCTGCAAAACTTGCCGTAGTGATTGATGATTTTGGTTATCGTCAGCACAACGAAGAACAAATTATTTCATTTTCACCCAATATTACCATCGCGGTTTTACCTCATTCACCTAATGCTAAACAGATAGCAACCCGTGCTCATCAGCATGGTAATGAGGTGATTATTCACTTACCTATGGCACCTATGGGTAAACAATCTTTAGAGAAAGACACGTTATTTCCGGATATGACCGAAGCTGAAGTTAAAAGAGTTGTGGATGAAGCAGTGTCGAGTGTTCCTTATGCAATTGGGGTGAATAATCATATGGGCAGCTTAATGACATCTGATTTCGATGGGATGTATAAGGTTATGAAAGCGTTGCATCATCATGCATTGTTTTTTTTAGATAGTAAAACGATAGGGAAAACACAAGTAAAAAATGCGGCAAGTGACTACAACATCGCTGTTGTTGAGCGTGATGTTTTTTTAGATTTTCAGCAAACAGAGAGTGCCATTAGTCAACAGTTTGATCTAGCAGTCAAAATTGCGCAAAAAAATGGTCATGCTATTGCCATTGGTCATCCATATCCTGAGACAGTCAATGTTTTACGGCAAAAATTAGCTAATTTGCCGAGCAATATTGAATTAGTTAAAATTAGTCGATTAATTCCACCATTATCACCTAAACATAAACCAACGCTTAAAGATATTTTTAAAAAATTTAAAAAACGTTTTGAAAAATTACCTAATCTTAATCTTGTTAAACCGCAGTAGCTATTTTTTTTCAAGTGTTCGATGACGAATTTGAACTTGTTTATTTTGTGCTTTAAAAAATTCGGCTAGTTGTTCAGCAATAAAGACTGAACGGTGTTGACCACCGGTACAACCGATGGCAATAGTTAAATAGCTACGGTTGTTTTTTTCTAACATCGGTAACCATTGTTGTAAATAATTAGCGGTTTGATAGATGAAATTGGTGACTTCGTTATGTTTTAATAGAAAGTCTTTCACTGGCATATCTAGGCCAGTCAACGGTCTTAACGTGATGTCCCAGTGTGGATTAGGTAAAAATCTGACATCAAACACGAAATCAGCATCAACAGGTAAACCATGTTTGAAGCCAAACGATTCAAAAATTATGGTTAATTCCCGCTCTTTTTTCCCTAAAATTCGAGAACGAAGAATATTGGATAATTCGTGAACGGAAAGATTATCTGTATTGATCAGCAAACTGGCGTGTGACTTTAATGGTTCTAGATATTTTTCTTCAAGATCGATGGCTTCTTCTAAAGAATATTTTTGATTAGTCAGCGGATGTATTCGTCTGGTTTCGCTATAACGTTGAATTAGCGTATTACGGCTACAATCAAAAAAGATTATTTCTGGAGTAACTGAGGAAGGTAATCGCTGAAATATATCATGGTTAAAATTGAAGTTAGCTGGTAAATTGCGAATATCTATACTAATTGCCACTGGGGTATTGCTATTTTTTAATGACTCTGCAAGTTGTGGTAATAAAGCGACAGGAATATTATCAACACAGTAAAACCCCATGTCTTCCAATGCTCGTAATGCAATTGATTTTCCTGAACCTGAGCGGCCACTTACAATAAACAATATCACAATATCAACTCCAAAATAATTGGTACACCTAGTATATCCTGTTTAGTTCAACATGTGCAATTAATGAAAAGAAACCGTCAGTAAAGAACTAATAATCTAGCTAATAGTCGGTTTTTATCTTAGTTATTAACTGTTTTAAAGCCTGTCCACGATGAGAAATTTGACTTTTATGTTCTTTTGTTAGTTCTGCTGCACTGCAATCAAGTTCAGGAATATAGAATAAAGGATCATACCCAAAACCACCATTGCCATGGGGTTGATTTAAAATTAATCCATTCCATTTTCCTAGACAGATGATTGGTGTTGGATCATTTTCATGTCGCATAAAAGCGAGTGCGCAATAAAAATATGCGGTTCTTTTTTCTTTCGGCACATCTTTTAACTCAAGCAGTAATTTCTCATTATTACTTTTATCATTCCCATGTTCTCCGGCATAACGAGCCGAATAGATACCCGGTTGACCGTTAAGGGCATGAACAACTAAACCTGAATCATCAGCTATTGCCGGTAATTGCGTCACTTTTGCGGTATGCCTTGCTTTTAAGATAGCATTTTCAATAAATGATAAACCGGTTTCTTCGACATCAGGAACATTGAAGGTATTTTGGGCGACAACAGCAAATCCTGCATCGGCTAAAAGTGTTTGTAATTCACTGACTTTGCCTTGGTTATTAGTGGCTAAAACAATTTTTTGCATTTTATGGCTCCATGATAAAACAAGTTTGGTTTATATCGTAATTAGCAAATCGAATATTAAAAGTTGATAATATAGTTAAATTTTAAAAATCAGGCTCACAACAAAACGTCATACTTTCACCTGTTTTAGGATGGTTTATGCTGAGATGTTGGGCATGTAATAATAGCCGGTTTGACATCGAAAATGCTTCCGGATGAGCATAAAATTTATCGCCTAAAATGGGATGGCCAATTGCTTGCATGTGCACTCTGAGTTGATGAGATCGTCCGGTAAACGGAAATAGTGCCACTCGCGTGGTATTATCATTGTTACGGCAAATAACTTGGTAATGTGTTAATGCATATTTGCCATTATCATGATCTACCATCTGTCTTGGACGATTAGGCCAATCACAAATCAACGGTAATTCGACTTGGCCACTGTCATGTTCAAGATGACCATGAACTACGGCGATATAAGTTTTTTTCGGTATACGTTCCCTAAACTGCTTTTTAATTTCTCGATCCGCTAATTTAGATAAAGCGGCAACCATAATACCACTCGTTGCCATGTCCAGACGATGCACAGATTCAACATAACTATATTTTTGTTGTAAACGATGAATAATACTATCGATAAATTGCGGTTTATTTCCTGAGACAGACAAAATACCAGGTTGTTTATTAACCACAACAATATGGTCATCTTGATATAAAATAGTTAACCAAGGATCAATGGGGGGATGATATTCCAAAAGCATGTATGTGTGATAATTTGTAAAATTAAATTGCCACACATTCTAACAAACTCAACAAAAAGTGCCAGTTGAAAAAAGTCTAATTACTCCAGATTGACCTTTTTTTAGATGAAAAAATTTGACTAAAGAGGATTACTAAACCGACCAATAAATAACCAGCAAAAATAATAATCATCCATTGTGACATTTCAATAGTTAAAAATGACCAAATTTTCTCTGAACAAGAACCATAAGCATTAAACATACTTGGTAACCATTCATTCAAAGGCAACCAAGACGGGAATTGGACATTGATTGCACAAGTATCAGTTAAATTCGGTTCAAATTGTAAATGGGCATGGAAAGTTGCCAGATTAAAACCTTTAATAGCGCTAACTAACCAAATGAAAATACCGATTAAACGAAAAATGAGTTTTCCTGGTGCAAGAAGACCGACTAGGCTACCTAACATAATTCCATAAATTGCACAACGTTGATAAATGCATAAAGTACAAGGAGCTAGGCCTAAACCATATTGAAAATAGAGGGCAGTTAATTCAAAAATAGCGGTGGAAAGAAATAATAAAAACCAGGCAAATCTTTCCCGAGAGTATTGATTGAGTAAAGATAACATACTATTTTATTCCTCCATATTCCGCTATAATCATCTCAATATTATAGATTATTAACATCAATCTATTTTATTCTTATAACCTGTAGTGTAGTTTATTTTTAAATAATATTAAACGACTTTTATTAATTAAGGGTGGATTAAGCTTTTCCTATGGACTCAAATGTTCAACAAACAAAATTACATGTCTCATTTGTCACTATTACCGAAGAAAATGTGACACAGCGAATTGATAACTTTTTAATCACCTATCTTAAAGGTGTGCCTAAAAGTATGATTTATCGCATACTTAGAAAAGGAGAAGTGCGCGTTAATAAAAAGCGTATTAAACCTGAATATAAATTGGTCATCGGCGATGAAGTTCGAATTCCACCGATTCGTGTTTCAGAAAAAACGGTTCCTGAAATTTCCAAAAAACTAAATAAAGTTGCTGATTTAGAAAAATCAATTATTTATGAAGATGATGTAATTTTAGCCATTAATAAACCATCTGGAATTGCCGTACATGGTGGTAGTGGCTTAAGTTTTGGGGTGATTGAAGGATTAAGAGCATTAAGACCTGAAGCCAAATTTTTAGAATTAGTGCATCGTATCGATCGAGAAACATCCGGTGTTTTACTTATTGCGAAAAAACGCTCGGCATTAAAAGCACTACATGAACAGCTGCGTTTGAAGCAGATGCAAAAAAATTATTTAGCTTTAGTGAAAGGTAATTGGCCTTCTGAATGTAAAGTTGTACAAGCACCATTATTAAAAAATGTACTTAAAAGTGGTGAACGTGTAGTTAAAGTGAATGCCGAAGGCAAACCATCGGAAACACGATTTAAAGTAGAAGAACGCTTTGGATTTGCAACTTTAATTAAAGCTAGCCCAGTAACCGGACGAACTCATCAAATTCGGGTACATACGCAATACGTTAATCATCCGATTGCATTTGATGATCGCTACGGTGATAACCAATTTGATGCACTGTTAGTTAAAAGCAAACTTAACCGACTATTCTTACATGCAGCTAATGTGAAATTTATTCATCCTAAAACTATGCAAGAGATGCAATTACATGCACCGATGGATGAAATATTGCAAAATTGTTTAACCCAGATTAGAAATGATAAATATCAACAATGATAAAATGAGAAGGTAATTTATAAGAATGAAAGATCTTAATTTATATTTAATTAGACACGGACAAACCGAATGGAATATTAAAGATCAGATGCAAGGCTCGAAAAATTCGCCTTTGACTGAAAATGGTGTTTTAGGGGCCCAAATAACTGGAAAGTACTTAAAAAATACGCCATTTATACAAGCTTATTCTAGCCCTCAACAACGTGCTATGGAAACTCGAGATTATATTATTCAAGAAAATGACAATGTCATACCTAGCACTGAGCTTGATAATTTACGAGAAATGGATTTTGGCATTTGGGAAGGAAAGCATGTTCCTTTATTAAAAAAAGAAATCCCCGAATTTACAACTTATTTAACCGATCCTGGGAACTTTGATGCCTCTATTAACCAAGGTGAAAACTACCTTGATATACTTTCTCGCATGAAAGAGGCATTAAACGTTATTGTAAAAAATGCACCACAAGATAAAGGTAATATTTTAGTGGTATCACATGGTACGGTGTTACGAATATTACTTTGTGTTTTAAATGGTGGAGATTGGCGTCGACATCGAGATCAAGATTATTTTCCTCGAGTGTTAAATACTAGTATTAGTCTAGTTAACTACAAACAAACTGAAGATAATCCAGAGGGTGAATTTTCAGTTAAGTTTTATAATAATGTTGATCATTTAACCAATTAATTACCGTTATTTTTATCATGTTTTCTCGGCTAATGCTAATTAAGCTATTAGCCGAGTAATATTTAGATTATTTTCTGCTATAAACTGCGTAACGTTTTTGTAATTGTTTTAATTTATTAATTCTTGCATCAATTTTGGAAATTAATGTTTGATTACCTTTAGCTTGTGTTTTGGCATTAGTTAACAATTGAATTGCATCAGGAAATCCGCCTTTAAGCGCAATTAATTCTGCTGTGGCACTCATTTCTTGAGCTCTTGATTTTAATCCACCATAAGCGGTAACCAATAGCTCCCAACCATTAGTATCATCATTGTGGTCAAATGTATAACGATGTAATAAACTTACGGCTTGCTGATATTTGCCAGCTTTTATATAAGCGTTAGCTAAGTTTAATTGTAAAGCTGTGCTATCCGGTGATCGCTTTAATGCCGTTTGCAAACGAGTAATCGCAGTACTACTATCATTACTGTCTAAATCAATATCTGTCATTAAATCAATATACCAAATATTATCAGGGTCATTATCTAATAACGGTTGTAATTCACTTTTGGCACGTACTGCATCCTGATTCTTGTAATAATTTAGTGCGATGGCATAGCTCAGTGCTTTTTTACCCTGATCACTATTCAATTTACGATAATCATTAATCAACAGTTTAGCGGTATTACTATTCCCCATAAATATTGCTATTCTTGCCTTGGCTAAATAATAGCTTAATGAAGAAGGTATATTTTTTTTAGAATATTGCAAAGATCGATTACGGATATCTGACAAACGGCTATTAGGTAATGGGTGAGTCATTAATATTTCTGGTGGTTTACTACTAAAGCGACTTTCATCCGCTAGTTTTTGTAAAAATTCGGAAGAAGCATAAGGATCAAATCCAGCTTTAGTTAATGTTCTAAGCCCAACTCTATCTGCCTCTTGTTCATTTGATTGAGTAAAACTAATCATACTTTGGGTTGAACTTGCCATAGTGGTTGTTATTGCTGCCATGCCAGCTTCTGGATTGGCTAGGGTTAATAGTAACGAACCTAATGCTCCCCCCCACACATAAGGACTATTTTTATTTTGGGCTTCCATCGCACGCGCTAAGTGACGTTGCGTAACGTGACCAATTTCGTGAGCCATAACTGAAGCTAATTGGCTTTCATTGTCGGTATCCATTATTAATCTAGAATGAATAACAACATTTCCACCAAAAAAAGCAAAGGCATTAAGCACATTACTTTTCATCACATAAAAATGGAAGGGGGTTTGTACTGATTCTGATTTAGACACCAATTTTTTACCCAAATCATTAATATATTGATTTAAGACAGGATCATTGGCGATAGGAGCACTACCACGTAACAAACGCATATAATAATCACCCATCTCGTTTTCTTGCCCGATACTTAGTGTAGATGAGGCTGCTGTTCCTATATCAGGTAGTTTAATATTATCTGCAGCATTGGCAATGGATGCATTTTGCAATAATAGTGATGTCGATAATACCAATGCGATTGCTTTTTTTAACATACTTTTAACTCATAAAAAAAAGATTAATAGTAAAGTATTCTAGCTTAAAAAAAAGACAATATCACTTTGAATTTTTTATCAATTTGAGCTATTACCAAAATACTATTTAATTTACTCGATTTAATAATTTAAATAATGAGGTTATTCAAAAACCGCGTGGCGAATTTGTTCAACATTAACATTTTTAATATAGTTTTGTATATTGGGATAAATATTATAATGATGGCCGAACTCAGGTTGCATTAATTCATCAATAACTTGACGTTTACTCCAATTTTGAAAGACTAAGCGATACATTGCAATAACTACACCTGTTCGGTCACTGCCATGCCAACAATGAATTAATATTGGTTTAGGTGAATTTTTGATTGCTTTAAGAATTTGGATTATTTTTTTATCGGTAATATTGCCTGCTCGTAGATTAATCCAAACCTCAGAGATCCCGGTATTGGCAATTTTATCCCGATCACTATGCCATAATCGCAGATTAATTATAGTTTTAATGCCTACTTTATCGAGTTGTACTATCTGTTTTAGATTAGGTTGTTCAGAACGATAGATATCGTTTGAGACTTGATAAAAATTATTGGGAAAGGGTGAGGAATTAATGTTAGATTGGCAACTGCTAATAATAAAAGCTAAACAACACAACAAGAAAAGGTTCACTATTTTGCTCAGTTTAAAATAATAGTGAGCCATTAATTGTTGTGTTCTATACATTAGTAAAACTTTTATTTAATTGTTAAATTTATTGTTGACGATGTTTGATAAATTCAACGATATCGTTAACTTTTATCAACTCTTTATCGCCACCAGCACGATGTTTATATTCAACATCACCGTTATCAAGGTTACGTTCACCGATAACAATAGTATGTGGTATACCGATTAATTCAGCATCAGCAAACATAACACCTGGGCGCTCTTTTCGGTCATCAAATAATACTTCAATACCAGCGGCTTGAAGATCAGCATAAAGTTTTTCCGCAGTCGCTTGTACTTTTTCTGATTTGTGCATATTCATTGGAATAATAACAACACTAAAAGGTGCAATCGCTTCAGGCCAAATAATTCCGCGCTCATCATGACATTGCTCAATTGCAGCGGCAACAATTCGGCTAACGCCAATACCATAACAACCCATGATCATCACATGATTTTGTCCATCTTCACCTTGCACTGTTGCTTTCATGGCTTCTGAATATTTAGTACCAAGTTGGAAAATATGCCCAACTTCAATGCCTCGTTTAATTTGCAATGTGCCTTTGCCATCAGGGCTAATATCACCTTCGACCACATTACGAATATCTTCGATACGTGGTAAATCCACATCGCGTTGCCAATTGATATTAAAGTAATGTTTATGGTCAATATTGGCACCGGCAGCAAAATCACTCATTACTGCGACATCACGGTCAATTATAATTGGCATACTGAGCTTGACCGGTCCTAAAGAGCCTGGTCCAGCATTGACTAAGGCTCGAATTTCATCTTCAGTTGCAAATTCAAGTGGTGATGCCACAATATCAATTTTTTCTGCTTTGATTTCGTTTAACGTATGATCACCACGAACTAATAGAGCCACAAGTTGGTGACCACTCTCTTTAGTCGCCTTAACCATTAACGTTTTAACGGTTTTTTCAATTGGTAAATTGAATTGTGATACTAATTCGTCAATTGTTTTGGCATCAGGCGTATCAACTAATTGCATCTCTTTAGTTGGCGCTTGGCGTGTTTGGGTTGGTGCTTGCGCTTGTGCCATTTCAATATTGGCAGCATAATCGGATTCAGTTGAAAAGACGATATCATCTTCGCCACTATCCGCTAATACTTGGAATTCATGTGACCAATTACCACCAATTGAGCCAGTATCAGCACGTACTGCTCTAAAATTTAAGCCAGCCCGAGTAAATACTGCACTGTATGCCTTATACATATCATCATACGTCTCTTGTAATGACTCTTGCGAGGTGTGGAATGAGTATGCATCTTTCATAATAAATTCACGTGAACGCATTACACCAAAACGAGGACGGACTTCGTCGCGGAATTTAGTTTGGATTTGATAAACATTTAGCGGTAATTGCTTATAAGAACTCACTTCATTACGTAGTAAGTCAGTGATCACTTCTTCATGAGTTGGCCCTAAGACAAAATCACGATCGCCACGATCTTTAATACGTAATAATTCAGGACCATATTGTTCCCAGCGGCCACTTTCTTGCCATATATCGGCAGGTTGTACCACCGGCATTAATACTTCAATTGCACCGGCGTTATTCATCTCTTCACGAACAATATTTTCCACTTTTTTTAGTACTCGATAACCAGTGGGCAGCCATGTGTACAATCCGGCAGCAACTTTGCGGATCATACCGGCACGTAACATTAATTGATGGCTAATTACTTCAGCATCTGCTGGTGTTTCTTTTAATGTAGATAGAAGATATTTACTGGTTCGCATACATTTATCCCGAAAAATAATTTATATATAAATATAATAAAAATGTTAGCTAGTTTAGCAGTACCAAGCGCAACACAAAAGTAATTTTATTAGTAAATATGGTTATAAATGTTTATATATGATAAATTTTCTTTTATTGAGAATAAGTTACTAAACAATATGGACAAATTGAATATACCTAAATTAAAACAACGTTTATTTTTTCTCTTCTTAGCTGTACTTATTTTATATTTACCGATTAAATGCACTAAATATCATCTGTTTGATTTAAGTTATCAAGAGGTATTCGAGTTTCATTGGCGAACTGATGGTTGTAGTCGACTGTCTAATACAACGGAATATATAATGGAATGTCCCTGTCCTAGTTTTATTCACCCTGATGACCATATTACCGTTACTGATGATGGCGATTTATATTTTGAAAATGAGCTTTTTGGTAAATTGATATTAAAAGAAAAACCTAGTTTTTTCCACGACTCATCTGAAATATTGTCTGGCGGCTTTATGGAAGTTATACGGTCAGATTTAGGTGTTGTTTGTTACTATGATTCGATATAAAAATATTGCGCGGTTTTTTTATTCTATAATTGGCTTTTAAACAACTGTTCCGCATTTTTTATAACTATAAAATTAAGATATAAAAACCTTTATGCAAAAATCTCAAACTGTCATATATAAATTAGTGCATTATTTATTTTTTCTCTTTTTAATTGCACTGGTTTTATATTTTCCTTTTAAAATTGTCACATATCATTTGGTTGATTTTAGTTATCAAGAAATTACCAACGAAATGTGGATAGAAGATCGCTGTTATTATCCGGGCGAGTCGGAAAATGATAAATATGACTATGGCAAAAACTGTAAAATTTGCCAACAAATAGTCCCAGCAGATGCAGATAAACAGGATTTTTATATTAAAGAGGGAAATAAATATCTTATTGGTATTGATAGATTACGAAAAGTTTATTTAAAGAAAAAACCAGATTTTTTCCACATAGATAGGTTTACTGGTGGAGAGTTACATATTTTAGATTATGATACAGGTATTACCTGTACTTATTATTCATATGAATAATTTGCTAAGAAATGGTAATAATCAAATAAGTGCGCTAAGTAAGAGTTGGTTTCACAAAATTATATAACTAGCGGTTTTCAATCTAGAATTTTCTTTCAAAAAAACTGTTTCGCAACTTTTTTATAAAATTTATTTTAGGATGAAGATTTAATCTCAATTAATGGCTTGATTCGGCAATTGTTATCACCATAATATAGCACTAAATATAAGTCGTTTTTTTATTTATAATCTTGAGCAAGTCGAAGATTACAAAAAGGGATAACATGGGTTCGGTTTTTGATATATTCAAAATTGGTATAGGTCCTTCAAGTTCACACACCGTTGGTCCGATGCGAGCGGGTAAGGCATTTGTTGATGAGCTTATTGATAATGGGCAAATGTCGTCGGTGACTAAAATTGTGGCTGATATATATGGTTCTTTGTCACTGACGGGGAAAGGCCATCATACTGATATTGCAATTATACTTGGATTATCTGGCGAAAAACCTGATACTGTCAATATTGACCAAATCCCGCATTTTATTCAAACCATCAATCATTGTTGTAAACTACCTATATATAACGGTAAATACCAAGTTAATTTTTCCAGCGAGAGTATTATCTTTCATTCTACCTTCTTACCACTACATGAAAATGGCATGACGCTAAGCGCTTATCATGATGATCAGCTTATCGCCCAAAAAACTTATTATTCCGTGGGTGGGGGAAAAATTGTTGAAGAGGCGTTATTTGCTCAACAAGATCAGAATGCGCAGGAGGTACCTTATCCTTTTTCAAGCGCAGCACAGTTATTGACTCATTGTGATGATAATTCGCTGTCGGTATCGAGTATTGTACTAAAAAATGAGTTACAACTGCATAGTTATGATGAAGTTGTAAATTATTTTTCTTTAGTTGGCCAAACAATGCTTGATTGTATTAAACGAGGTATGAATACCGAAGGATTATTACCCGGTGCGCTAAAGGTTCCGCGTCGAGCAAATGCCCTTTATCGGCAATTATTGACTAGCAAAAATAATAATGATCCAATGATAGTTATTGATTGGATAAATATGTTTGCGCTAGCAGTTAGTGAAGAAAATGCTGCCGGAGGCAGGGTTGTGACAGCGCCAACCAATGGCGCTTGTGGCATCATCCCTGCAGTACTGGCATATTATGATAAGTTTATTGATCCGGTATCGCCGGATATTTTTATTCGCTATTTTTTAACTTGTGGAGCCATCGGTTTACTTTATCAAGAAAATGCCTCTATTTCTGGGGCAGAAGTTGGTTGCCAAGGCGAAGTTGGCGTAGCTTGTTCAATGGCCGCAGCTGGTCTGGCTGAATTGTTGGGCGGTAATCCTCAGCAGGTTTGTATGGCTGCCGAAATTGGGATGGAGCATAATTTAGGGTTAACTTGCGATCCGGTTGATGGTCAAGTGCAAGTTCCTTGTATTGAACGCAATGCGATTGCGGCAGTCAAAGCAATTAATGCGACGCGTATGGCATTAAGGCGTACTACGGCGGCGCTTGTATCGCTTGATAAGGTGATTGAAACAATGTACGAAACAGGCAAGGATATGAATGCCAAGTATCGTGAGACTTCACGCGGCGGATTAGCTATTACCGTTCATTGTAGTTAGTCATTAAGCTAACAACCCAAATTCGCCGATTTTGTATTCGGCGACATAATCAGAGTATCATCGTTATCCTTGATGAAAAATCCTTACTAGGTTAAACATAAAATTATGGTTATTATATAACTAGACAGATAATACGTCGTTTAGACCGTCAATAATATCGCTGGCTAATAAACTATACTTATTTTGTTTTGTTAAAGCCGCATCACCTGCCAGACCATGTAAGTAAACACTTACTGAAGCAGCCATAGTTGGCGGTAAATGTTGCGCGATAAGTCCTGCCATAATCCCAGTTAACACATCTCCACTACCGCCGGTTGCCATACCACTATTGCCAGATTGATTAATATAAGTGGCTTGTTCAGGCATAGCGACAATTGTTTTGGCATCTTTTAATACGCAGATTAGCCGATAGTCTTGGGCAAATTTTTTAGCGGTAGGAATTAGATTATCTTTCATTTTTTCAATTGGTTGATTAATTAATCTTGCCATTTCACCCAAATGCGGGGTGACAATAATCGTTGCTTGCACTTGTTGCAATAATCCTATATTTTGTGCTAGAACATTAATTCCATCAGCATCAATGATTATAGGAACTGTTGCATGTTTTAAAACATGCGATAAGATTTTGTGAGTATCATCGGCTAGTCCCATTCCTGGTCCAATAACAATGACTGACGCCCAATCAATAAGTTCTTCAAGAATTTTAGTATCAATGTTATTGGCAATAAATGGTGTGAATAATAGTTCTGGTAGTTGAGTTAATAAGATATCCCGATTAGATATTGGTGTGTAAATACGTACTAACCCAGCACCGGTTTTATAAGCAGCTTTCGCTGCAAAGTAGGCAGCTCCCGACATATTTTCCGAACCAGCAATAACTAATACTTTGCCATGATTACCTTTATGACTGTTATTTAATCTGCGCGGCAATAATTGAGGTAATTCATTGGATTGGTAAGTGTAATGACTTGCTGGAGTAGTTGCATAGATACCTATGTCGGCAATAGTGACTTCGCCAGCTAATTCAACGCCCGGATAAAGTGTTAAACCTATTTTTGAATAAGCAAAAGTTACTGTTTGTTTGGCTTTAACTGCCGTACCAAGAATTTTACCTGTATCGCAACAAAGTCCCGAAGGAATATCAATAGCAAGTACATCGACATTACTGTGATTTATTCGTTCGATCGTGTGAAGAAAATCACCGCTAACAAGGCGATTAAGCCCTATACCAAAAATAGCATCAACAATAGTCGTATATTGGCTAAAGGACTCGGCCAAAGACGTAATAAATTTAATATTATAATTTTGAGCTATTTTTATTTGTTGTGAAGTTTCGTCAGATACATTTTCTACTTCACCAATCAAATACACATCTACATCAATATGCTGCAATTTAAGTAACCGAGCAACAGCAATACCATCACCACCATTATTACCAAAGCCACATACTACCGCGACTTTGTTTAAATTATAGCCATTGGTATTGAGTTGATTTACTACAGCTAACGCAGCCCGTTCCATTAATACTAGTGAGGGTAAACCTATTGTATTTGAAGTATAAGCATCATAATGCTTCATTTCAGATGAGGTGACTAAGTATTGCATAAGACTGCCTCTAACTGTAAATGAGATGCCACGTTAAGTGGCAAAATCATACAGGTAAATTAATCATGGATTAGATTAATGGTTCTTCATCCAGTAGCTCTTTTAGTTGCTGTTTTTTTAAACTTTCTAAAATTTTATTATGAATTCCATTAAAACCACCGTTACTCATAATCAAAATAGCATCGGTAGGTTTTGCTGCTTTGGTTATCATTTCAACTAATAAGTCTATATCGCCGCTCCAGTATGCTGGTTGGATACAAGCATCGACGACATCAGCAACTAACCATGGTAGTTGTTCAGGTTGAAAAATAAATATCTCATCCGCTCGACCTAATGATGGGGCAAGTTCGTCTTTGGATATCCCTAATTTCATCGTATTAGATCGCGGCTCTAATACCGCTAAAATTCGCCTGTTAGCGCCAATTTTACTGCGCAATGCTTCTAATGTTGCTAATATTGCGGTTGGATGATGAGCAAAATCATCGTAAATTTCAATATTATTAACTTCACCGTATAGCTCTAAACGTCTTTTAGCATTTAAAAATGATCCTAATGCTAAACACGCATCTTTTGGCTTGATACCAACATTGTGTGCCGCAGCAATAGCCATTAGGGCATTATGCATATTATGTTCACCAACTAAAGAGTAGTTAACTTCACCCACTTTTTCATTGTTGTAATAAACGGCAAAGTTGCTAGCATCATTAGCGATTTTTTTGGCTAACCAACCTTCTTCAGATTCTGTAAAGCTCTGTTCACTCCAACAACCTTTTGCTAATACTTGTTTTATATTGGTATCTTCTTGAGGTGAAATAATCAATCCTTTGCTTGGTACTAAACGAACTAGGTGATGGAATTGTTTTTGGATTGAACTAAGATCATCAAAAATATCAGCATGATCAAATTCCAAATTATTCATAATTAGTGTTTTTGGACAATAATGCATAAATTTAGAGCGTTTATCAAAAAATGAACAATCATATTCATCTGCTTCAATAACGAAAAAATCACCTTCGCCTAATCTCGCTGATAGCTCAAAATTACCCGGTACACCACCAATGACAAACCCTTGTTTGTAGCCCTGTTTTTCTAAAATCCAGTTAACCATTCCAGCAGTTGTTGTTTTGCCATGAGTGCCGGCAACAGCAATAACCCAACGGTCTTTTAATACATTATCGTGTAGCCATTGTGGCGCGGAAACGTAAGGAATATTATTGTCCAAAATGTATTCAACACAAGGATTACCTCTGGATAGGGCATTGCCAATGATGACTAGATCTGGCGTTGGTGATAATTGTGAAGGATCATCCCCTTCGATAATATCGATATGCTCTTTTTGTAACAGCGTACTCATTGGTGGGTAAACATTTTTATCTGATCCTGTTACTTTATGGCCTAATGAACGAGCTATTAATGCAATGCCGCCCATAAATGTCCCGCAAATCCCAAGAATATGAATATGCATTTTATGTCCTTACTATTGTATAAATTGTACTGATAATAAAACTATTTTATTGTGTAGCGCGTCAGATTTTTATGGTTAATGGATGTTATTTTTTGATATCTCTCAATTATAGTCGATTTTAATAGTTTATGCGATAGGCCAAATATGCCTTATCATTAAGTTTAGCGTTTGATTACCACGAAATTCATTCACATCTAATTGATAAACAATTTTTGCATTTTTTATTGTATGGTCTGGCCACTGGTTTAAATTGACATTAAAACAGATCCCTTCAATTATCGGCCCGCCGTTTTTCGGTTCGAGTACCAATTTGAGGTGCTTCTCACCAAATAAGCGTTGTTGATGAATAATAAATTCACCATCAAATGTCGGTTCGATAAATCCTTCGCCCCAAGGTCCAGATTCTTTTAACTGTTTAGCGATTGAGTAACTAAAATCTTGATTATCAATTTCACCATCGGTTTCAATGATTTGTTCGAGTACATCTAAATCGAGTTGTTTAGTTATCAATGCTTCAAAATGTGCGCTAAATTGATCTAAATCTTTTTCTTGAATGCTTAATCCCGCTGCCATGGCATGTCCACCAAAGCTCACTAGAATATCGGGATATCTCTGATTGAGTTCATCAAGTATGTCTCGTAAGTGAATCCCCTCTATTGATCGTCCGGAACCTTTTAATAATCCATCTTCAGTAGAGGCAAAACATATAACCGGACGATAATGTTTATCTTTCAAACGCGCCGATACAATACCGATAATACCTTGATGCCACTGCGGATGATGTACAACTAATGCGTTCGGAAAAGTAGAATTTTTCTGTTCTACTTGTTCAATATAGGATAATGCTTCTTGATACATTGTTTGTTCAATCAGTTTCCGATCATGATTAAGTGTATCAAGATCGGTAGCTTGTTTAATGGCACTATCATAATCTTCACATAGCAGTAATTCCACGCTAAGCGACATACTATCCATTCGCCCAGCTGCATTTAGCCTTGGGGCTATGTAATAGGCAAGATCTGTGGAAGTTAACGTAAGTGGATCTCGTCTAGAGATAGCTAATAATGCTTTGATTCCTTCACAACAATAACCGGCTCGAATACGGCTAATGCCTTGATGAACCAATATGCGATTATTGCGGTCAAGTTTTACCACATCGGCAATCGTGCCAAGCGCAACTAAGTCCAGCAAGCTGGCAATGTTATATTCTGCTAAGTTATTGCTAACAAACCAATTCTCTTTACGTAGCTTTGCCCTTAACGCTAACATAAAATAAAAAGCCACACCGACACCGGCTAAGTTTTTTGAAGGAAAAGTGCAGTTTGGCAAATTAGGATTGATAATCGCATCCGCCGCGGGTAGTTGTTCTGGGCATAAGTGGTGGTCGGTAATAATGACCGTTAAATTTGCTTGTTTGGCAAATTCGACCGCCTCAACAGCCGAAACCCCGTTATCAACGGTAATAATGAGATCCGCTTTTTGTAAAATTGCTTTTTTTACAACATTGATACTTAGGCCATATCCATCATCAAACCGATTTGGAATAATATAATCGATAAATTGACAACCCATTTTTTTTAACGCGGTTACTGTTAATGCGGTACTTGTTGCGCCATCAGTATCAAAGTCTCCGACAATGACGATTCTCTGATTGTTCTTCATTGCACAATAGAGAAGGTCGACAGCGGTATTAGTACCATCTAGATTATCGTAATTACATAAGTTACGAGTGCTATAGTCCAACTCTTGCATAGACGTGATTCCGCGTAATGCATAAACGCGTTGCAATAATAACGGAATATCACTTGATAATTCAGGCAACTTTTCGGGTAATTTACGGTGGATTATTTTATCTGCTTTCATATTATGAATGTTAGCGCTAATGCGCTAACATATTGTTGTATTTTAATGATTATAAATTATGTAATACTAGTTTTTAGCTTTGTTTTTTAAAATTTCAATTAATTTATTAGCGGGAACATAACCTGAAACCAGTTGCCCATCTGCTAATACTAATGCTGGTGTTCCGCTAATACCTAATTTTTTACCAACATTAAATTGTTGTGTCACATAAGGGATCATGCTGTTAGCTGGTGAAATTTTATTACCTTTATAAGCATTTTCAAAAGCGGCTTTGCGGTCAACCACACTCCAAATAGATTGCATATTTTTGCCTACTTCACTATCCGCACCAGCACGTGGGAAGGCAAAATAGTGAACTGAAATACCTGCATCTAAGTATTGGTTAATATTTTCATGTAGTAATTTACAGTAATGACATGTGTAATCGGTAAAAACTGAGATGACATATTTTTCATTCGGTGCTTGATAAACAATGGCATCTTTTTCAATTGATTTCATTAATTTTAAGTTATTGCTGTTGGCAATATTTACCGGTTCACTGCCTTCAAGATTATATATTGGTCCTTGGGTTAAAAATTTACCATCATCAGTGACGTAAAAAATACCATCTGGTGTGGTAACACTTTTTAGTCCTTTTACTGGATTATTTTCGATGGTAATTTCTTTACTGGAAAAACCTAATTTTTCCATTGTATTGGTAATATCAGCGTTAGTCGCTAATACTGAAGTTGAGATCAACGCTAAACTTAAACTGATTACTAATTTTTTCATTCAATTATCCTTAGTTTATTAAACCGCTATGCGCGAGGATGATGTTTGCTGTGCAGCTGTTTCAATCTTTCTGTTGCAACATGCGTATAAATTTGTGTAGTTGATAAACTACTATGCCCAAGTAACATTTGTACTACTCGCAAATCGGCACCATGATTAAGCAAATGGGTGGCAAAAGCGTGTCTAAGTACATGAGGTGAAAGAGCTTCAATATTAATGCCCGTTAGTATGGCATAATATTTTATTCTATGCCAGAACGTCTGTCGTGTCATTTTTTTACCTAATCGACTTGGGAAAACTACATCGACAGGCCCGCTTTTTAGAAGGTCACTACGCGCATATTTGAAATAGTATTCCAGCCAATATATAGCCTCTTCCCCCAGAGGAACTAAACGCTCCTTATTTCCTTTACCCACAACTCTTACAACACCTTGCCTAAGGCTCACATCACTAATTTCTAAATTAACTAACTCCGAAACCCGTAATCCTGTCGCATAAAGTACTTCTAACATGGCTTTGTCGCGTAGTTCAATTGGATCATCGATATTTGGCGATTCAAGTAGCGCATCAACCTGTAATTCGGTTAAATCCTTAGGTAGTTTTTTGGGTAACTTTGGCGAGGATAATATAGCTGATGGATCATCAGTGCGATAATTTTCTTGATATAAGTACTGGAAAAAACGTTTAGTCGCACTCAGTAAACGAGCTGAGCTACTTGCTTTATAACCATCTTTAACACGTTGTAATAAAAATTCTTGTAAGTTAGTTGATTGTGCCGTAAGGAAATTAACTTGTTGTGCTTGCAGTGATTGGCTTAATGCGAATAGATCGAGTTTATAAGATTCGATAGTATTTTCCGCAAGATTTCGCTCTAACCAGATTGAATCTAAAAATTGTTCAATTAGTATTTTATTTTTCGGTGATATATCTTTATCAGACATTAAAGGCCAACTCTTTTTTCAACACTTTTTAATATTATATACTAACTGAGAATAACTTGTCGTTGTTACATGACTATCGCAATAGAAACGCATACATGTTGCAACGTTGAGTTAATGAACAAATTAAATAACAATTAATTTTAGTTTATGTTGGAATAATATTTTGTATCTTTTCTATCGCCTACTATATACTGAATTATCGGTTATTTTTTTTGATAAGCTATGTTAAAACGAAATATTAATCTTTTCATTGCGTTATACGCTTTTTTGGTTATTGGTCTTGAAACTTATATTTATTGGCATACTCAGCTTAGACCATGGCAACCCATCACCCCAATTGGGCGAATAATATTTTACTACAGTTTTTTTACGGTACTTTCTAATCTGATGTTAGCATTTAGCTGCTTATGGTTA
The DNA here is from genome assembly GCF_984569085.1 of Gilliamella sp. LMG 34359. Classification (NCBI taxonomy): domain Bacteria; kingdom Pseudomonadati; phylum Pseudomonadota; class Gammaproteobacteria; order Orbales; family Orbaceae; genus Gilliamella; species Gilliamella sp. LMG 34359. Next base: position 895,404 of record NZ_OZ474906.1, read on the forward strand.
ACTTTTAATCCGAACTGTAATCGATATTGTTTTAAGGTAATACGATTGAATGGTCTAGTCGGCGTGATTATAACAGCGATAGTCTATAACTTAATTCTAAGGGGAATTCATAAGCCACCTAATACCTTATTACTGTTTGCCAATGAAAGTTTACATGTGATTCTCCCTGTCCTTGGGATATTAAGCTGGTTAGTTTGGGGACCATTTCGACGTATTCATTTTAATGTCATTGTTGGATCGTTTTTGTCGATGTTAATTTATGGTATTTATATCTTTATACGAGGTTATATTACTCAGCAATATCCATATCCATTTATTAATGTAGTAAAGATCGGATATGTTAAAGCGCTATATGCTGCTGGTTCGGTTTTTGTGCTGTTTTTAGGCTTGGCTCTTTTGTTATGGGTCATTGATTGCTTTAGGAGACGAATATGAAATTGTATATCTATGAACACTGTCCTTTTTGTGTACGGGCAAGAATGATTTTTGGGTTAAAAAATATTCCTGTTGAGCAACAGGTTTTTTTAAGTGACGATGCTAAATCACCAGAAAGCATGATTGGTGAAAAAATGGTACCTATCTTACAAAAAGAAGATGGTAGTTATATGCCAGAAAGTCTGGATATTGTTGCTTATGTGGACAGTAATTATGGTGGCAGAGCTATTTTAATTGGGCCTAAAAATCCAAAAATTGCCGAATTAATAAGACAACTTCAACAATATGATTATAAGTTAGAGTGTCCTCGTTATATAAAACTTGGTTTAGCTGAATTTGCTACTCAAGCTGCTATTGATAATTTTGTCACTAACAAGAGTAAAAAGTTGGGAGCGTTTGACGATTGCCTCGCTCAAACTGATTCATTAATAGCTAAGGTATCGGATTTATTAAATCAGCTAGAGCCATTAGTGGTGTCTTCTAATGCATGTAATGGAACGTTATCTTGGGATGATATTTGCTTGTTTCCTATACTGCGCAATTTAACTTGTGTTAAAGGACTTAAATTCCCAGCTAAAATCAAAGACTATTTACAATCAATGTCTGAAAAAAGTAAGGTTGATTTATTTTTCGATAAAGCCGTCTAATTGCAGATAGGTGTAGTTGCAGATAGCTGTAGAAGTATGGACTGGTGAATCGCTGATAATCTATAGGTGATTAAATAAAAGAGTACAACTAAAATAGGAAAAAAAACGCTGTACTCTTTTTTCTTAATAAACTTTGGTTATTAATTAAAATAACTAATTACTTAATACCGGATCAATAATTTCAATCTTATCTTTACCACCGTACACATCATACCACGGTGTTGCATATTGTTTTAGAATTTTATTTAGTTGTTCAACATTTTCACGGCCAGTCGAATCAAGCCAAAGTTTTAAGCCATCTTTACCACCTTTAGCATAGGCTGCTACACCTTCAAACCATGTTGCCCGACCACCTAAAATACCACTGTATTTAGCACCATGTTCACCAGCAAAGATAAGTTCTTGATGGAAAGTTTTGGTTGGTACGCCAGCACTTAGATAGATAAATGGACGAGTGGCCGCATCACTAGCTTGTTTAAAATAATCAGCCGCTTGTTTTTGTGAATATACCGCAGGATTATTATCGTTAAATCCTTCAACATTTTTAAATAGCACTGGCACTTCTACTTTTAAGATATCGATGTAATAGTGATCTTTAGTGAATTCTTCAATGGTTTTGATCACTTTTTGTGGTTTAATTTTGGCAAATTCCGGACTTTTATCGTCAGTAATCGCATTATCATAGACAATCGGTTCCACAAATACCGGAATATCAGCTGCTCTTGCTTCGTTACCTAAACGCTCTAAAAAGGCATGTTTTTTATCTAAGATATCTTGCGGATCATCAGGATTATAATAAACAAGGACTTTTGCGGCATCAGCTCCTTTTTTTAATAAACGTTGAAGTGAGTCTTCAGGTAAAATATCGGGTAAACGGCCTGGGGTATTGGCATCGTAGCCGGTTTTTTCATATGACATAATTAACCCAGCATTTTTATTTTTGGCTGCCATACCTTTAAAACCAAGCTCTTCATCGAGCAAAATGGCACTAACATATTTGGTTAATTCCTGAGAAACAAGCTCTTTAAATTCATATACCATATCAATATGATAACGCTCTTGCCCAACGGCAGTTTGCATCATTTTTACCATTGAACCACGTTGATCAATTGCTAATGCTGCAATTACACCATCTTGGTTAGATAATTGTTGCATACGGGTGAATTTTCCACGAGAAATGCGTTTTGTTGCCATTTTAAAACTCTCCATTTAATAAGATTTTTTCATTTTAGGTTTTTATCTGGCCAAATATTAATCATTTAGTGCTAATTTGATTTTTATTTATTTTTAGATATTTTCTTTTAAATAACAGTTAGTTCCTGTATAGTAGTGCGGATCATTAGACTGTTTGTAAACAATTATTTACAAGGATGATTATGTCAAATTTAGCAATTTCCTCAAATGTGCGAACATTAACTCATCAGGATTATAAAACGTTAGCGCTTTCTGCATTAGGTGGTGCATTGGAGTTTTATGATTTTATTATATTTGTCTTTTTTTCAATAACAATTAGCCATCTGTTTTTTCCTGATGATATGCCTGCATGGTTAAGTCAAGTACAGACTTTTGGTATTTTTGCGGCTGGCTATTTGATTCGCCCTTTTGGTGGTATTGTGATGGCACATTTTGGTGATATATTTGGCCGCAAACGAATGTTTACACTGAGTATTTTGTTAATGGCGTTACCAACATTATTCATTGGTTGTTTACCTACTTATGCCAGTATCGGTATTTTTGCACCATTACTATTGTTAATGATGCGTTTATGCCAAGGTCTTGCCGTTGGCGGTGAAGTTCCGGGAGCATGGACATTTGTTGCTGAACATGTGCCTAAAAATAAAATTGGTTTAGCTTGTGGCATTTTAACCAGTGGCTTAAGTTTAGGTATTTTACTCGGTTCACTAGTATCGACAATAATGAGTAAAAGCGTCACGGCAGAGCAAATGAATGAGTGGGGCTGGCGAGTGCCATTTATTATTGGTGGTATTTTTGGTTTAATTGCGATGTATCTTCGTCGTTGGTTAAAAGAAACACCGATTTTTCTCGAAATTCAGCAACGTAAAAATCAAGAATTAGCTAAAAAATTGCCGGTGATTACTGTGCTAACCCAATATTTACCGCAAACTATTTTATCGATGTTACTAACTTGGGTGTTATCAGCCGGTATTATGGTGATAATGTTAATGACGCCAATTTTATTGCAAAAACAATTTGGTTTTTCAGCGCTTGACGCCTTGCAAGGCAATATATTAGCTATCATCGGGCTTATCATTAGTTGTACATTTTACGGCATGATGATGGATAAGTTTTCAATAGGCAAAGTACTGGTTATTGGTTGTACTATTGCCGCTATCATGATTGCTATATTTTATCTATCATTGGACAATCCGAATCTTCTGTTTATCACCTATTCATTAGCGGGTTTTAGTGTTGGGATTGTCGGTTCTTTTGCCTATTTTATGGTTAAAGTATTCCCAACTGAGGTGCGTTATAGTGGGGTGTCGTTTTCATTTAATATGGCTTATGCCATCGCTGGGGGCTTAACGCCATTATTAATATCCTTTTTTAGTGATTTTGTTAGTAAAATGGCTCCTGCTATTTATGTTGTTGGATTATTTTTATTAGGTGCATTAATCGGACTATTTTTATTAATTAATAATAATCTCCAAAAATATGTAGCAAAAGATATCTCTTAAAATCTAATCGGTAATAAAAAAGTTTGAGGAACGCAGTTTCTTACGTTCCTCAACAAGTATATTTAAGTAATTTTACTGTTTTTTACCTAGTTCAACAGTTCGAATTACTCCCGCTCTAACACTTCGTTGTAATCCCGCTGCGAAGTCACTGTTATTCAGTTCATACAAACTATGAATGCCAACACCGGCTGGTGAGTTATTAATATCCAGTAATTGTCTTGGATGTTTTTGACTTGTTTGAAGCATACAGGCTGCACCGTGTAAATTTTCAATTGCAATGCGTTTGGCCATATCGCGCGACAAGCCAACTAAAACCCCAGCATCAACTAAAGATTCATAAAAATAATAGATATAATTAGGTCCGGCAACCGCATAACCGGTAAAAATATCAAGCAGTGATTCGTCAATATATTCAAGCTTACCAAAACTGTTGAAGAATTGTGTGACCGATCTCTGTCTTGCCACCGCCTGATCATTAACGTCGGTAGCAATACCAGAATAACCAAACCCCGTATCGGTAAGAGTATTGGGAATCGTTCTAATAACAGGAATATCAACTGTTAATGATGCTTTTATTTGGGCAATTGTCACACCAGCGATGATTGAAATGATAATGATTTTATTCGTCTTAAATTGTTGAACAATGTCACTCCATGCATCTTGCGGTCGAACCCCTAACACAATAATATCTGCATTGACGATTTTTTCAGAAGGTGTAACCCCATAAGTTAATTGTAAATAGTCTAAGCGAGACTTAACGATATCGTTTACTAATATATTTTGCGGTTTATAAACTTTGTTTTTTATTAGTGCTCTAATAATTGCTTCAGACATATGGCCGCTACCAATAAATAAAATATTACTCATACTAATAGTCCCTATTTATAATTGACTAAAGATCAAAACAACACCATATGTTTCGCTGGCAGGTACAATAAGCTTATCATTTTGTAAATTAAATCTAATATTCCCTTTTTCTAACGCTTGTTGGGTTTGTGCTAATGATTTAGTCGTTAACCCTAAAGCAACTTTACGATCTTGGTCATTATTCGCTTTGCTTAATGATGACCCAAAAAGACGCTCTGTTGCGCTTGGTGTAAGGTAATCAATATATTTGTCATCCGCTTTTAGGCGTACTCCTCCGTCAATATCGATAATTTTTGCTGATGGGAAGGTGTTTTCCAGTAATTTGATTGAGGCGTGGGGATTTTGCGCCTCAATAATGACCTGATTAATATTGATAACACCATTGGGATGCGCTTGCCACTCTTTACGCCAAACGAGTTCGGGAGTGAGTTGGTCGCAAAAAAAGATCTGTCCATTTGGTGTATAGGAAGGATCTAATCTAACGGTTCTAAAACGTGCTTCAGGTTTTGTACCATCATTTAATTCGACAGGTCTAAAAAAGGATCGAGGACCGTCACCCTCAACTTTTATGCCATTGTTAACTAGATGTTGGTAGAGTTCATTGGCATTTTTGGTTTTGAACACCAGTCCAGTTAGCCCATCAGCAAAACGCCAACTTTTATCCACTTTATCCGCATTTTTGGGCTCGAAACCCAAAAGCTCAAGATAGGTAGTGGTAAATATTGCTAAATTGTTACTGGTTCCAAGTGAATGGTGTCCACGAGGCGTTGTTGTGAACCCCAATTTTTGATATTGAGCATTTGCTTTATCGAGCTGATCGGATACGGTTATTACAACATGATCAATTTGTGGAATAAGTGTTGTCATTATATTCACTCCTTAAATATGAATAGCGGGAGACATGTCAATTAATCGATGTGGATTCCATCCTTTGCCTGGAACCGCATCAAGAAGATCTTTAGTGTAAGGCGCAGTCGGATTTAGAAAGACTTGAGAGGCAATACCTTGCTCAACGATTTTGCCTGATTTCATTACAATAATATGATCACAAATTTGTGCCGCCACTCGCAGATCATGGGTAATAAATAAAACCGTTAAACCGAGCTGTTTACGTAGTTGGGTTAGTAGTTCGAGAACTTGTGCTTGCACTGAAACATCCAGAGCTGATACTGGCTCATCAGCAATCAATATTTTCGGCTCTAATGCTAATGCTCGAGCAAGGCCAATTCGTTGTCTTTGTCCACCCGAGAATTCATGAGGATAACGGTTTAACGCCTCACTTTCTAATCCCACCATGTTGAATAACGCTTTTGCTTTCTCGATAGCTTGTTGTTTCGTTATTCCGTGAAGTATTGGTCCGATAGTCACTTGATCGCCGACTTTTCGCCGTGGGTTTAATGACGCATAAGGATCCTGAAAGACCATCTGAATATGGCGTGAATAGTGTTTAAGTTTTTTCCCTTTTAATTGGGCTATATCGACATTTTCAAAGTTGATTTGCCCGCTGTCTATTTCTAATAATTTAATAATGCATCTGGCTAATGTTGATTTGCCTGAACCGCTCTCTCCTACAATACCTAAAGTGCTACCTCTATGTAGTTTGAAACTCACATTATCAACTGCATAGGTCGTTCGTCGATTTTGCTTGAAAAAACTATGGTTATGATAGGTTTTTGATAGGTTGTTTACTTCAAGAATAATCTCTTTGTTAATCCGACGAACATCACCGGGAGTAAGGGGAGGCACTGCGGCTATTAACGCTTGAGTATAAGGATGTGTTGGCGCGTTTAATACTTCATTAGCAAAACCCTGTTCGACTAGCTTTCCTTGTTGCATTACCGCAATGCGAGTGGCGATATCGGCAACCACACCAAAATCGTGAGTAATAAATAATACCGCAGTACCTTTACGTGATTGTAGTTCGCGAATCAGTGCTAAAATACAAGCTTGAGTTGTCACATCTAAAGCTGTTGTTGGTTCATCAGCAATTAAAATAGCGGGTTCTAATGCCAACGCCATGGCAATCATGGCGCGTTGACGTTGACCGCCAGAAAGTTGATGCGGATAAGCTTTAGCCACCGATAAAGGATTTGGCATTTGTACATCCGTTAATAATGAAATAACTTTTTGGTTAATCTCTTGTTTACTCAATTTAGTGTGTATTGTGAACATTTCACTAATTTGCTTGCCAATGGTTTTTAATGGATTGAGTGCCGTCATAGGATCTTGAAAAACCATACCAATATGGGCACCACGAATTTTACGCATTTGTTCCTCATTGTAAGTGAGTAAGTTGTCACCATTGAAATCGATCTCACCTTGAGATGCTGTAACACCATCAGGTAGTAATCCCATTATTGCATTAGACAATAAAGATTTACCCGAACCACTTTCACCAACAATACATAAGATTTCATTAGCATAGAGATCGAGTGATACATCATTAACCGCATATTTTCGATCGGCACCCTGAGGTAAAGTTATAGTTAAATTTTTAATAGATAGTCTTTTTCGATTCATCGTTTTTTTAACCTCGGATTGAGTGCATCGTTTATTCCTTGACCCACTAATGAAGCCGATAAAACGGTTAATAATATTGCGATGCCCGGAATAGCTGAAACAAACCATTGTTGGCGTAATACTAACCGACCATTGCCAACAAGATTTCCCCATGATGAGATATTGGGGTCGGAAAGATTCAAAAAGGCCAACGCGCTTTCCATTAATATCGCGGTTGATAAAATAACACTGGCATACATAATTACTGGTGGTAGTGCATTAGGTAAGATCTCTTTAAACATCAATCTTGTTGAGCTCATTCCTATGGTTTTTCCTGCCTGTACAAATTCACGATTGCGTAATGATAAAAATTCGGCTCGTGTTAATCTGGCAACTGGTGGCCAAGAGACCACACCAATTGCAATTATTACAATATTGATCGTTGAACCAAATACTGCTACACCTACTAATAATAGTAAAAAGTTAGGTAGAATTTGGAATGCCTCTGTCAGGCGCATCAGTATGTCATCAATCCATCCACTATAAAATCCCGAGATAGCACCAATCACCACACCTATAATAATTGCGATTAGAGTAGAGACGAGACCAATAATAAGTGATACTTTTGCACCATGAAAAAGTTGTGCCGCAATATTTCGTCCCGCCTGATCGGTGCCAAGAATAAATTTAGGATTGGCGAAAGGCCATTGCAATGGTCGGCCAGCTAAGCGAAGCGGATTGCCGGGAAAAAACCAATCGGCAGTTAAAGCAATGAAAATAATTAATAGTAGTAAAATTGTGCCAACTGTTGCGATTGGACTACGGAAATAATCTTTTAATATCGCCATCTTTAATGTCCTGTAATGCGTGGATCGAGTTTTGCGTAAAGCATGTCGACAATAAAATTAATAATGATAACGAGTATTGCTGAAACAAATACGACGCCAAGTAAAGTATTTAGATCTCTTTGGACAACGGAATCATAGGCAAGACGCCCCAATCCCGGAATAGCAAAGATTGTCTCAATAACAACCGAACCACCTAACATGGTGCCAGCTTGCAAACCGATTAAAGTGATCATTGGTAACATAGCGTTACGTAGAATGTGATTAACTAATATTTTGCGACGACTCAATCCTTTTGCTTTAGCCGTTTTAACAAAGTCTAAGGTTGACACTTCAAGCAATGAAGCTCGCATAATGCGTAAATAGATAGCTAGGTAGACTAAGGCTAAGGTTGTAGTCGGTAAAATTAAATACCAAGCAATATCAACAATTGCAGCCATACCGGTTAGCGATTCGCCAATACTGCCAAATCCACTGGGTGGAAGCCAATTCAAATAAATGGAAAAAACGACAATTCCCATTAAAGCTAACCAAAATGATGGTGTGGAGTAAAATATAAGTCCTAATATTGAAATTAATGTATCTGGCCAACGGTTCACTTTTTGGGCGGATAAAATGCCAAGAATTGTTCCAAAGGTAAATGCTAATAGCATAGCGCAACCCATTAATAATAATGTGGCCGGTAAACGTTCTAAAATCATATGACTTACTGGCTTGTTATATATGGCTGACTGCCCTAAATCCAGATGAATTAATCGCCATAAATAGTTAATTAATCTTGAACTTGTTGATTGATCAAGTTCATAATGATGGCGCATTTCATCAATAACACTTGACTCAGCGCCACCGATTTGGGCAAGCAAAGCATCGACTGTATCGCCAGGTGCCAATTGTAATAATAAAAATAGCGCTATTAGAATGATCACCAGTGCTGGAATGGTGGTTAATAGTCGTCTAAATGCTAGAGTGAGAATATGCAACATCATTTCACCTTAACTTAGTGCTCTATCCATACATCAAACCAGCTACTTGATGGCCAACGCGCAGTATTATGATGATTGTGAACTTTGGTATTAACCACAGAGATAAATTCACGTTCTGTAGCAAACCAGAGAGGTAGTTCGCGATTAACAATATCCACTAATTGAACATAAAGCGCTTTACGTTTGACTGGATCTATTTCGGTAGCGGCATTATCGATTAATTGGTCAACGGTTTCTGATTTCCAGCCATATTGATTTGTCCAAGGAGCACCATCAGGGCTACCAGAACGTAACCAAACAGTTGTCGATACAGCAGGATCGCCTCTATATTGGTGCCAACCCGTTGCAATATCAAAATCGTGAGCTTTATAAACGGCATTCAACGCACCAGCAGTGTCAAGATTAACGATAACTACATTAATGCCGACTTCCGCTAAAGATTGTTGGATGAAAGTTGCAAAGAGAGGTACATCTTCACCGTTATTGATGTGGACTAATTTTAAGTTGAAACGTATACCATCAGCTTTTCGTTGATAACCTGCTTCATCTAATAATTGTTCAGCTTTTTCTCTATCAAAAGGGTAAATAATTTTACTGTCCTTAGGATAAAAAACGTTTGAGGATGGAATAATACCGGTTGCTGGTTTGCCAAATCCATATAAAAAGTCATCAGTAAAAAATGGAATATCGAGTGATTGAACAATTGCTTTACGGACATTCAAGTTAGCAATGATTGGATTGCGGAAGTTAAATTCTAAGGTATTATTGAAAATATTAGCTTGAGAACCTTTTGTTAATACTTCGAATTTTGCGTTCTGCTTGAATCGATTAATATCGGCAAGGCTGAGTTTTGAGTAACTACTTAAATCAATTTGTCCACTTTCAAGCGCCGCTGACGCTGAAGAATTATCGTCAATAATGCGCCAGATTATTTTATCCAAATAAGGGTAGCCTTTTCGCCAATAGTCTGGATTACGTTCAACGATAATATGTTGTCCCCGTTGATATTCAACGAACTTGAATGGTCCAGTGCCAACAGGCGCTGTGTTATAAGGATTATTTAATACATCGGTTCCTTCATATAAATGTTTGGGAACCACATAACCTAGATCAACTAAGGCTCTTAATAGTAAATCTAAGGGCATTGGTCGAGAATAGTTGAAGACTACGGTGTAGTCATCAGGCGTATCGACAGAAGTTAGGTTAAGTTGTAATGCTGTTGAAAAATTTAATCTTTTTTTCCAAAATTCAAGTGCATTATATTTAACATCTTGTGATGTGAATGGTTTACCGTCATGCCATTTAACCCCTTCACGTAATTTAAACGTTATTGTTTTTCCATCTGCTGATGATGTCCATGAAGTAGCCAGCACTGGAACAACTTGACTATCTGCATCAAGATCGACTAATGATTCAACTACTTTTCCCGAAACCTCATAAACACCAGTTGAGGCTCGTAACGCTGGGTTGAGCACTCTTTGTTCTCCGGAATAATGAACGACTAATGTTCCACCGCGTTGGGGTGTTTTTTCATCAGCCATTGAATAAAAGGGCAACAAAATTGAGAGTAGTCCTATAATAAATATTTGTTTGATATTAAATGAATTCATGTGTGCTCCTTACAATTATTGCCACCACATTTTAGATATTTATAAATATTGAAAATATTTAAGCGTTAACTATAAAAATTTTTGGTAAAGATGAGAAATGCCGATATCGCATATTTATATTACTTTTAGTTATATATTTAGTTATATATTTAGTTATGAGGTTAATTGGTGGCTCCTTACAACTATTAATTATCTGTTTTTTACTTGTTGTTGAAATTTAATAACTACGAATAGGGAGAAAATGAAAAATAATTCTCATTTTTATTGATAAATGTGAAATAACGCATATTTTTTCTCAATAAATAGGCTAAAATAGCATCAGCTGTATTTTTAAATTGTCATTATTTTAGGAGAAACAGATGAAAGCTGCAGTTATTAGACAAGAATGCGATGGTCAAGTCGAAATTAAAGATATTCCTGTTCGTCCATTAGAGGCTGGGGAAGCTTTAGTTGAGGTTGAATATTGTGGGTTGTGTCATACCGATCTTCATGTTGCAGCGGGAGATTTCGGTAAAAAACCTGGCCGAGTAATTGGTCATGAAGGTGTGGGGATTGTGACTAAAATTGCCCCTGATGTAAAAAGCTTAAAAGTTGGTGATCGTGTTAGTATCGCGTGGTTCCATGCTGGTTGTGGTACTTGTGAATATTGTATTTCTGGTAACGAAACATTTTGTCGTAGTGCATTAAATTCGGGTTATAGCGTTGATGGTGGTATGGCTGAGCAATGTATTGTTAAAGCTGATTATGCGGTAAAAGTGCCAGATGGCTTAGATCCAGCTCAAGCCACCAGTGTGACTTGTGCTGGGGTAACCACTTATAAAGGCATTAAAGTCGCTGACACTAAACCGGGTCAATGGCTAGCAGTATTTGGTATTGGTGGACTAGGTACCTTGGCTATCGAATATGGTAAAAATGTTTTTAACAATAAAGTGGTAGCAATTAGTAACAGTGATAGCCAGTTAGAGTTATGTAAAAAACTGGGTGCTGATTTAGTGGTTAATCCTAAAAAAGTAGCTGATGTCGGTGCCTATATTAAAGAGCATACTGGTGGTGGCGTTCATGGTGCAGTTGTCACTTCAGTGACTAAAACCGCATTTAATCAGGCTATTGGTTCTGTACGCCCATTAGGTCGCGTTGTTGCTTTGGGTCTACCTTCTGAAACAATGGATTTAAGTATCCCTAAAACAGTTCTAGATGGTATTCAAGTTCTCGGTTCATTAGTTGGTACTCGAGAAGATTTAGCGGAAGCATTTCGTTTTAGTGCCGAAGGTAAAGTGGTACCAATAGTTGAAAAACGTCCACTTGAAGATATCAATGATATGATTGACGAAATGAAAGCCGGTAAAATTCGTGGTCGTATGGTTATTGATATGAAAATGAAGAAAAAATAGTTATTATTAATTAACTCATTGAAAGTCAGCTTTATGCTGACTTTTTTATTAACTGTCATTACTAATCAGCAGGCTTTTTTCAGTTTAAAATTAATCTCGCTTGTGTTTTATAAATAAAACCCTATTATAGAAAAATTTTGTTTTGCTTTATTGATCAGTTTAAGAGGTTATTTATGTCTGAACACAATTTAGAGAATAATTTGCGGAAAGATCTTGGTTTAGTTTCTGCATTATCACTAGTTGTTGGAATGGTCTTAGGCGCAGGTGCATTTATGAAACCACCGGCAGTATTAGAAGTTGCTGGTGATTATAACTTTGCGTTGTTAGCTTGGATCATTGGTGGTGTTTTTTCAATTTGTGGTGGTTTAACACTATGTGAACTTGGTGTTATGTTCCCGAAAACAGGGGGCATGCTAGTTTATTTAGAGAAAATATATGGAGCTAAAGTTTCTCATCTTTATGGTTGGATGATCACCGTCCTTTTTGCGCCATCATTAGTCGGAGCCTTGGTCGGTTATTTTAGCTCAGTATTTTGTTTGTTATTTGCTATCAATGATGCCTATCGTATGGCGGTAAGTGCTGGTGTTTTGGGGTTTATTGCCTGTATTAATTCAATTGGCGTAAAGCAAGCAGGATATCTGCAAACGATTGCTACTTTTTGTAAGCTGGTCCCAATCTTGTTGTTAGCAATTTTTGGATTATGGAAAGGTAATGGGCAAGTTGCACTATTTAGTGCTAGTGGTCAAGGTATTGAAACTTATGCGCCATTTGCAGTCGCAATATTGGCAACGCTATTTGCATATGATGGCTGGGCACAAGTTGCATCGGTTGCCGGTGAAATTCGTAATCCATCAAAAGTATTACCTAAAGCAATTATTTTAGGCATAATATTTTTAGTTATTGTTTATGCTTGTATTAATATTGCGCTGTTCAAGATATTTCCGGTACAAGAAATGGTTACGCTTGGGCATGATGCATCAGCAGTTGCTTCACAGCGAATGTTTGGCCATTTAGGCGGTAATTTAGTTGCTGTTGGTATTATGGTTTCAATTCTTGGTGGTATTAATGGTTATATCATGACATTATCTCGAACCATCTTTAGTATGGGAGAGCGAGGAACCATTATTGGAGCAAAATTCTTAAGTACCATTGATGACGATAGTCGTTCACCGGTGAATGCAATTATTATCCTAGTTGTGTTTTCCTTCCTTTATTCAACCCTACTTGATGCTGATCGTTTATCTGAAATTTCGATGTTTTCTATTTGGGTATTCTATTTATTAACCTTTATTGGGGTAATTATCGCCAGAAAAAAATTTGCTGATACACCAAGACCTTATAAAGTAATTGGTTATCCAGTTATTCCTATGGTCGCTATTTTAGGTGCAGGTTATGTTATATATGGTATGTTAGTTCATCAGACTGTAAATGGGATTGCCTCAATTGTGTTAACCTTGATTGGTTTGCCTCTTTATTACTATTTTGATAATAAAAATAAACATATTGAACTTTCACTTGGTGAAGTGAAGAAATATCAATTCAAAACCAAGTATATGATTGCGATATCTTCAATTATTATTGTTTCAGGTTTAATCACCTACGGTTATTTTGCGATCAAATAATAGTTCATTTTGATTATTAACGAATTATTAATGAAAACCGACTTTATGGGGGCTCTTCACTAGGTCGGTTTTTTATCAGCAAATAATTAAACTTAATCGACAATCAAACCATAAATATTTTGATCATGAAAAGTTTCATTAATATATTCAGCTTGTTTTAGTGTACCTTCATAACTAAAACCACAACGTTTGGCTAAAGCATTACTTTTCTCATTATAAACAGTACACTTAATAACAAATCGTCTAATTATTTTTTGCATAGCATAATGCTTTATTAATGCATTGAGCGCCTCGGTCATTACTCCATTACCTTGCATTGAACCATCTAACCAATAACCGATATAAGCTGTTTTGTTATTTTTATCAATCTGATTAAAAGAGAGTAAACCAATAGCGTGACCTTTTAATAAAATGATATAGGTTTTGCTTTCATTCTGTTGATGTTTTAACCAACAGGAATCTAAAAATAGAGCGGTATCAGCTTGGTTTTTCACAAATTTAGGCCAAGCCATAAATTGGCTAAAGTTCTCCCTATTGGCTACAATAACTTCATAAATATCTGATACATATTGATTATTTGCTGGCACTAAACAAAGATGTTGATTGACATCAATCGTAGCATTTAAACTATTGGTCATTATTTATTCCTTTAAAAAACCACATTTGTTCAATGATTTTAAACCTATTAGCAAGTCATGTATATTGAATAAACTTTATTACCGATAATTGATTGACTATGTTGTAGCTTGATGAAGGGATAAAATTGCCAGACTAGCAAGTCTGGCCTTTATAAAAATAATAACTTATTTTTATTCTTTATCTTGTTTAGGTTTTGTTAACGCATTATGTACAACTAATAGAGCAAAAATAGCAATGAAGATACCCATAATAATATCTTTATTGAACCATTTTGCCATGTTGCCAAGGATAATCCCAACACCACAAAAATCTACATCTGAGAAAGTTGTATTAGAAAAACCAAGTGATCCTAAAACAGGTAATAAAAGTACTGGTAAGAAGGTAACTAATAAACCATTGGCAAATGCACCAAGCATTGCACCGAGACGGCCACCCATTGCGTTACCAAATACCCCAGCAGTTGCACCACAGAAGAAATGAGGGACAACACCCGGTAAAATAAGCACGGCGTTTAGCTGTCCTAGTACAAATAATCCGACTAATCCACCAAGAAAACTAAATAAAAAACCAATCAATACTGCATTTGGTGCATAAGGGAAAACAACCGGGCAGTCTAAGGCAGGTTTTGCATTGGGTACTAATTTTTCTGAAAAACCAGTAAATGCTGGGACAATTTCGGCTAAAATAAGTCTAACCCCTTGAAGAATAATAAATACACCTGCCGCAAATGTGATGGCTTCAATAATCGCATAAACTAAATAATTATCGCCATTACTTAGGTTTGCTTGAATATACTCAGGACCGGCAAATATTGCTAGAATTAAGTAGATAATCATCATAGTTAATGAGATAGAGATTGAACTATCACGTAAAAAACTTAAATTTTTCGGTAAATTCATCTCTTCAGTAGAACGAGAACCTTTACCAAAAGCACAACCCAGCCAACCAGCTAATACATAACCTAATGTACCAAAGTGACCAAATGCAACATCATTGTTTCCAGTTATTTTACGCATTTGTGGTTGAGCTAAAGCTGGGAAGAATGCCATGATCAAGCCTAGAACCAATGAACCAGTAAATACCAATTGCCAACCTTCAAATCCAGCAACGGTTAAAATAATACTGATCATGCATGCCATATAAAAAGTATGATGGCCGGTTAGAAAAATATATTTTAAGCAGGTGAATCTGGCAACCACAATATTGGCAACCATACCGAAAGCCATAATTAATGCAGTTGCGGTACCATATTCATTCAGAGCCATTGAAACGATAGCTTCATTATTAGGTATGATACCTTGAAGTTTAAATGCCTGCTCAAACATTAATCCTAAAGGCGTAATTGCGCTGATTAAAACCGTTGCACCACCACCCAATACTAAAAATCCTAAAATTGTTTTAACCGTTCCTTTTACTGTATCAGTGAATGATTTTCGTTGTGCTAATAAACCAACCATGGCAATTAGACCAACAAGTATTGCTGGCACTTTTAAGATATCAACAACGAATTTAATTACTTCTTGAATCATAGCAATACCTCATAATTAGGCTTTGTTGAAGTGCTCAACGAGTTTTTCTTCTAAATCGTTGATATCAATAATATTATTTAAAACCACCAATTTATCTTGCGGAATGCCAGAACTTGCCGCCAAATCTTTAGTCATCACAAAAAGATCTGCTTGTTCTGGTGTTGCAGAAGCAAGATCAGCATGTGTTACCTCTGCATCAATATTTAATTTTTTGAGGACTTTTTTGATATTCATTTCTACCATGAAACTACTACCAAGACCTGAACCACAAACTGCCATAATTTTCATATTATTTATCCTTTTATTAGTTTAATTTGATTTAATAACGATTGATCACTGTTAAAATTTCGTCACTATTTTTTGCATTGAAAATTGTCTGAATATCTTCTGTTTCGGCGAACAGTGTTGCTAATTGGGTTAACAATTCGATATGACTCGTACTATCACAAGCGGCCAATAAAGTAATTAAATAAACAGGATCATTTTCTTCTGAATTGAAATTAACGCCATTTTTGACAAGTAACATTGATAACCCCAATTTGTTTACTCCTTGTTCTGGTCGAGCATGCGGCATAGCAATGCCAGGAGCTAATACATAGTAAGGACCAATTGATTCATGTAATTGAAAAATAGCGTCAATATAGTTAGAAGAGATTGAATTGTTATTCAGTAAAGGGGCTGCACAAATTTTTATTGCTTCTTTCCAATCTTGGACTGAATCAATAGTTTTTACAGTTTGACTAGTTAACCATTGATTTAACATTTTTCCTCCGAAAACCGATTTGGTATATTGTCAATATTACGATAATAGAAAATTAACACATTGGCTAACAATAATAATTTAAAAAAAATAAAAATGTGATAGCGCTATCATTTTTTCATTAACAATTTTTCAATTTTGTGATTTGGGTAGCATTTTTGATATATAGTTGAAAAAAATTTGCATAGCATAATATTATAATGTTCTCGTTTTATGCTTAACTCTTTTAGTTAATGATTTAACATATTGTAATTATTGGTTTTATGGAATTTAGGAGTATAAATTTAACTACTGGTTAGTTTTACTTGAGATCGAATATGTCGGATACAAAAAAACGCAGGAGTACAGGTCAAACCACTTTATTTGACGTCGCTAAATATGCTGGTGTTGGTACCATGACGGTTTCGCGAGCATTGCGAACGCCAGATAAAGTATCGGATAAACTGCGTCAAAAAATTCAACTAGCCGTTGAGACATTAGGTTATAAACCTAACATTGCCGCTAGTTTGCTAGCCTCAGCTTCTGCCAATAAAGTTATTGCGGTCATTACTACAAAAATTTATGAAGATTCCACACGAATCGCACTCAATGCACTGCAAGCCTATTTACTTAAAGAAGGCTATACCACAATTATCTTTGAATCTTACTCTTTCTATAAGCGTGAATCACAACTGTTGGAGACTATCTATAGCAATAATCTTGAAGCGATATTACTCTTTTATATTGAAGATGATGATTTTATTGAAAATATATTAAACAATAAAACGATTCCTACTTTCAATATTGGTAAGTCGTATGATGAAGTGACAAATATACATATCGAAGTGGATGATAGTTTAGCAATGTGTATGTTGACTGAACATGTAATAAAAAAAGGCTATCGCCATATTGGTTTACTTTGTGCTGACCACCAATGTCATGTTTTTCAACAAAGGTTACATGGTTGGCATAAAGCTATGTTAAACAATCATTTGCCAACACATAGAATAATTAATCCGGCAAAACCGGCTAATTTTAGCACTGGTAGTGCATTGTTACCTGATATCTTGTTGAACTGGCCTGAAATAGATGCATTAGTTTGTACTACCGATGAGTTGGCGTGTGGTGTGCTCTATGAATGTCAAAGACGACATATTCGAGTTCCTTACCAATTAGCTGTTTGTGGCTTTGGTGATAGTGAATTTAGTCAAGTAAGTATTCCGTCTCTCACGACGATTTCGCTACCGTCGAAGAGAAAAGGCGAGTATATTGGCAACTTATTATTGAATAAATTAACCGATAGAAAGGACAATTCAAATTTCGAATTATCAACACTAAAACCTACCATTTATTCACGAGATAGCTTGTAATTTAACCATAAAAGTCATTGTGTTAAAGGATACTCTAAGTTTAAATTTACACAATAGTGAGATAATAAAAAACCTACTCAAAATGAAGTGCCCCTCATAAAATTCGTTGGCAAAAGAGAATTCGAACTTATTAATGGAAAGAGACGATGAAACTAGTAAAAGCAGAAGAGATTGAATTCTTCTATATATTCCCCGAGGATGATTTAATAAAAGAGGAAACAACATTAATCAATAACCTTACTTTACCTAAGAGCCCAGATTTTCAAAATCTCCCAATGGGTAAGTATGTACCTGAGAAACTTATTAAAACGCTGCAAAATGGCACTGATACACGATTAGCAATTTATACAAAAAGCATACGAAAGGTTCATTCTATAAAAGATTTTTTTTATGCTTATGAAACTCGTTGCCTATTTTGGACCAACAAAGATATTAATTTAAAGGAATTAGATCAGAAAATAAGGGAGGATAGTTACACCGATGAAGATTTTCATAGTGCAATTATCACTCGTTTGCAATATGTATTTTGCCATCGTAATTGTCTAAATAAATATTTAGCTCTTGCTTATGATCCTGAGATATATGAGTTAATGTATTTTCCTATAGCTTTGGCTAAACATAAATCCTATAGTGATTACTTTGTAAAAAAAATTCATATGACAAAAACGCTTAGATGTCCAAATTGTAATGAATCCTTAGGTATCATTGTAGTAAGATTTTTTAATAAAGAAGAAAATCTGCTATTAAAAAAATGTAATAAAACATTATGAAAGTGGCGAAATCAAAGTTTGTAATTATAAATCGAGAAAAAATTACTAATTAGTTAATAAAAACGGGTATCACGTCATCACGTTGTTATGAAACAAATAAAGTAATTAATAAGAGAGGACTCGAACTTATTAATGGGGTGAAACCATGAAATTAATAAAAGTAGAAGAGATTGAATTCTTCTATATATTCCCTGAAGACGATTTAATAAAAGAGGAAACAACATTAATCAACAGCCTTGTTATTCCAAACAATCGGGTTAATAGACTAATGGGAAGGTATGAGTCTAAACAACTTATTGAAACGTTGCAAAATGGCACGGATACACGACTAGCAATTTTTAAAGTAAACGCGCGATTAGCAACTATTCCTATAAAAAAGGAATATGATGCTTATCAAACACACTGCCTATTTTGGACCAACAAAGATATTAATTTAAAAGAATTAGACCAGAAAATAAAAGATGATAGTTACACCGATGAGGATTTTTGTAACGCAGTTATCGCTAAAGTGCAATATGCTTTTTGTCGTCATTGTCACAATAAATATATAGCTCTTGTTTGTGATGATGAGATCTATATGTACATGTATATTCCTAGACGCGTACCATTAAGCGATAACTATTATAAAAAAATAGATATGATAAAAACGATTAGATGTCCAAATTGTAATGAATTTATAGGTCTTTTTGTTTTAAGATTTTTTGATAAAGTTGAAGATGGTAATTAATTATAATTGGTATTAAAAACAATATAATAAAACATTAGGAAAATTAAGGGGTTAGTGTTGGTAATTATTTATGGATAAAAACCAAAATTACTAATAGTCATGAAAAAGAGTATCACGTCGTTATGAAACAAATAAAGTAATTAACAAGAGAGGACTCGAACTTATTAATGGGGTGAAACCATGAAATTAATAAAAGCAGAAGAGATTGAATTCTTCTATATATTTCCTGAAGACGATTTAATAAAAGAGGAAACAACATTAATCAACAACCTTGTTATACCAGAGAGCCAAAATTGTTTTAATCGACGAATGGGGGGATATGCCTCAGAACAACTTATTGAAACGTTGCAAAATGGCACGGATACACGATTAGCAACTTTTAAAGTAAACGCGCGATTAGCAACTATTCCTTTAAAAAAGGAATATGATGCTTATCAAACACACTGCCTATTTTGGACCAACAAAGATATTAATTTAAAAAAATTAGACCAGAAAATAAAAGATGATAGTTACACCGATGAGGATTTTCGTAGCGCAGTTATCGCTCATGTGCAATATGCTTTTTGTCGTCATTGTCGCAATAAATATATAGCTCTTGTTTGTGATAAAGAAATCTATATGTCCATGTATATTCCTAAACATATACCATTGAGCGATAACTATTATAAAAAAATAGATATGATAAAAACGATTAGATGTCCAAATTGTAATGAATTTATAGGTCTTTTTGTTTTAAGATTTTTTGATAAAGTTGAAGATGGTAATTAATTATAATTGGTATTAAAAACAATATAATCAAACCTTAGGAAAATAAGGAGTTAGTGTTGGTAATTATTTATGGATAAAAACCAAAATTACTAATTAGTCAATGAAAAAGGGTGTCACTTCGTTATGGGACAAAAAAGGTAATTAACAAGGGACTATTCGAACTTATTAATGGAAAGAGATGATGAAACTAATAAAGGCAGAAGAGATTGAATTCTTCTATATATTCCCTGAAGACGATTTAGTAAAAGAAGAAACAACATTAATCAACAACCTTGTTATGCCAGAAAATAGGGTTAATCTACCAATGGGAAGGTATACGTCTAAACAACTCATTGAAACTCTGCAAAATGGCACGGATACACGATTAGCAATTTTTAGGATAAACACGCAATTACCTCTTCCTTTAAAAGATGGTTATGATGCTTATCAAACACACTGCCTATTTTGGACCAATAAAGATATTAATTTAAAAGAATTAGACCAGAAAATAAAAGATGATAGTTACACCGATGAGGATTTTCGTAGCGCAGTTATCGCTCATGTGCAATATGCTTTTTGCCGTCATTGTCACAATAAATATATAGCTCTTGTTTGTGATGATGTGATCTATATGTATATGTATTTTCCTATTGCTCTCGCTAAACTTATATCATACCAAGATTACTATTATAACAAGACAGGTATGATAAAAATTGTTAGATGTCCAAATTGTAATGAATTTATAGGTCTTTTTGTTTTAAGG
This sequence comes from Gilliamella sp. LMG 34359, assembly GCF_984569085.1. Lineage (NCBI taxonomy): Bacteria > Pseudomonadati > Pseudomonadota > Gammaproteobacteria > Orbales > Orbaceae > Gilliamella > Gilliamella sp. LMG 34359. The sequence goes on from NZ_OZ474906.1 coordinate 916,283, forward strand.
TTTTTTGATAAAGTTGAAGATGGTAATTAATTATAATTGGCATTAAAAACAATACAATCAAATCATACTAAAATCAAGAAGTTAGCTTTGGTGATTATTTATGGATAAAAAACTAAATTACTAATTAGTCAATGAAAAAGGTATCACGTCATCACGTCGTTATGAAACAAATAAAGTAATTAGCAAGAGAGGATTCGAACTTGTTAATGAGGTAAAACCATGAAATTAATAAAAGTAGAAGAGATTGAATTCTTCTATATATTCCCTGAAGACGATTTAATAAAAGAGGAAACAACATTAATCAACAACCTTGTTATACCAGAGAGCCAAAATTGTTTTAATCGACGATTGGGGGGATATACCTCAGAACAACTTATTGAAACGTTGCAAAATGGCACGGATACACGATTAGCAATTTTGGGGATAAATATACGACCCCCTCTAAAAGATAATTATGATGCTTATCAAACACACTGCCTATTTTGGAGCAACAAAGATATTAATTTAAAAGAATTAGACCAGAAAATAAAAGATGATAGTTACACCGATGAAGATTTTCGTAGCGCAGTTATCGCTCATGTGCAATATGCTTTTTGTCGTCATTGTCGCAATAAATATATGGCTCTTGTTTGTGATGATGATATCTATATGTTCCTATATATTCCTATTGCAGTTGCTAAACATGTATCATTTAGAGAATACAGTGATAAAAAATTAGATATGATAGAAATTGGTAGATGTCCAAATTGTAATGAATTGATAGGCATTTATGTTGCGAGATTTTTTGATAAAGTTGAAGATGGTAATTAATTATAATTTGCATTAAAAACAATACAGTAAAATCAAGTGGTTAGTGTTGATAATTATTTATGGATAAAAACCCAAATTACTAATTAGTCAATGAAAAAGGTATCACGTCATCACGTCGTTATGAAACAAATAAAGTAATTAGCAAGAGAGGATTCGAACTTGTTAATGAGGTAAGACCATGAAATTAATAAAAGCAGAAGAGATTGAATTCTTCTATATATTTCCTGAAGACGATTTAATAAAAGAGGAAACAACATTAATCAACAACCTTGTTATACCAGAGAGCCAAAATTGTTTTAATCGACGAATGGGGGGATATGCCTCAAAACAACTTATTGAAACGTTGCAAAATGGCACGGATACACGATTAGCAACTTTTAAAGTAAACGCGCGATTAGCAACTATTCCTTTAAAAAAGGAATATGATGCTTATCAAACACACTGCCTATTTTGGACCAACAAAGATATTAATTTAAAAGAATTAGACCAGAAAATAAAAGATGATAGTTACACCGATGAGGATTTTCGTAACGCAGTTATCGCTAAAGTGCAATATGCTTTTTGTCGTCATTGTCACAATAAATATATAGCTCTTGTTTATGATGAAGAAATCTATATATCCATGTATATTCCTAAGCATATACCATTGAGCGATAACTATTATAAAAAAATAGATATGATAAAAACTATTAGGTGTCCAAATTGTAATGAATTTATAGGTCTTTTGGTTTTAAGATTTTCTGATAAAGTTGAAGATAGTGATTAATTGTAATTAGGATTAAAAATAATATAACCGAATATTAGGAAAGTTGAGAAGTCAGTGTTTGTGATTACTTACGGATAAAAATCACTGGTTGGCTAACAAAAAATGATGTTAGATCTTTATGAAACAAAAGAGTGGTCGGCGAGAGAGGATTCGAACCTCCGACCCACTGGTCCCAAACCAGTTGCGCTACCAAGCTGCGCTACTCGCCGTTAGGAAGCGCATAATACTGCGCTAACGTTAATGTGTCAATAGTTTACTTGCAAAATTTATTAGGTCTTGTCTATTTTGCTAATGGAGCGGGCGTTTTACCGATTCTTAGGTAGAATTCGCTGACAAACTCTTCATATCGTTTATTGGCTACAGCTTCACGTATTTCAGCCATCAAGCACTGGTAATAGCGTAAGTTATGTATGGTGTTTAAACGAGCGCCTAAAATTTCACCACATTTATCTAGATGATGAAGATAAGACTTAGTATAGTTTTTACAAGTATAACAATCACAATCTGGATCAAGCGGTGTCGTATCGTCTTTATATTTGGCATTACGAATTTTGATCACGCCATTAGTAACAAATAAATGACCATTACGAGCATTTCGAGTAGGCATTACACAGTCGAACATATCGATACCACGACGTACGCCTTCAACCAAATCTTCTGGTTTACCTACGCCCATTAAATAACGAGGTTTATCAGCGGGTAGTTGTGGACAGGTACCTTCTAATATTCGATGCATATCCGCTTTAGGTTCACCAACTGCAAGACCACCGACAGCGTAACCATCAAAGCCAATTTCAGTTAATCCTTTAATTGAAATATCACGTAATTCTTGGTGTATACCACCTTGTACAATGCCAAATAAGGCATTTTTATTACCAAGTTCGTCAAAGCGTTGGCGACTGCGTTTAGCCCAACGTAATGACATCTCCATTGATTTTTTGACGTAGTCCCATTTTGCAGGAAAAGGGGCACATTCATCAAAAATCATCACAATGTCGGAACCAAGGTCATATTGGATTTCCATTGAAATTTCAGGTGATAAAAAAATTGAATCGCCATTAATAGGATTACGGAAATAGACCCCTTCTTCTTTAATTTTGCGAATATCACCAAGACTAAAAACTTGAAATCCACCTGAATCAGTTAAGATTGGTCCAGGCCATTGCATAAAGTCATGTAGGTCACCATGTTTGCGCATAATCTCCTGTCCAGGTCTTAACCACAGATGGAAAGTATTACCTAATAAGATTTGTGCGCCAGTGGCTTTAACTTCTTCAGGCGTCATCCCTTTTACTGTGCCGTAAGTACCAACCGGCATAAAAGCAGGTGTTTCAACTACATATTTAACTCCACGACGATCAAATTTCATACGTCCGCGACGGGCTAAGCCGTCAGTGTTATCTAACTCAAATTTCATTTTTTATATTGACCTCTTGCGACCAAATAAACAGTTTGGCGCATTTTATTGATATATTACGTTATCGTATCATATAATTACGATGATTAGTTTATCGTGCTTAGCCTTAATAGACAATATTTGTAAGGATTTTGGAAGATTTGAAAAATATTATTTTATTGTTTTCATGTTTACTGATGTTAATGGTATGCGGATGTCAAAATCAAAATAAAATACCGCCAACCAGAGTTTCATCTGAACAAATAAAACAATTATCTGATAATGACATTTTTGCCATTAGCCAACAAGCTTGTGTCGAAAATGACAAGCGCGCGATTATTGCTCCTGATTATAATTTTCTTAGTAAACGATTATCTAACTTAACCCAAAATTTACCGCAAAAAATCAATAATATTGAATTAAATTATCAAGTTTATTTTGATAGTGAACCTAATGCATGGTCTACAATTAATGGTTGTATCCGGATAAATAGTGGATTGATGACTTTACTTGAAGATAATGAGTTACAGGCAGTCATTGCACATGAACAGGCTCACATTGCACTAAAACATGGAATAAGTATGATTCGCCAAGCTCCTTATATCGAAATTACGGATAAAGCAAGCGAACTGGTGATTGTCGTAAAAGAAGAAACTTCACAGCAATTTGAGATTGAAGCGGATAATTATGCTTTTGATTTGTTAGTTAGCAAAAATTTAGATGCAATCGGATTGGTCAATATGCTAATTAAAATGCCAATTCATGCCAAAAATCAACCTACTTCTCATCCAACAACCATGAAACGTATAGCTAATATTACTGACAGGTTAAGTCATAATTAGTTTTTTAATCTGTTAGCCAATAAATTTAGATGAAATTTATTGGCTATAGATTATCAACTATTAGTAATTAGCATGGCATCTCCATAACTAAAAAATTGATATTTCTGGGTGACTGCATGTTGATAAGCTTGCATGGTATTTTCATAACCAGCAAATGCAGAAACCAGCATAATTAAAGTTGATTCTGGTAAATGAAAATTAGTGATAAGCGCGTCAATTACCTTAAAATCAAAACCGGGATAAATAAATATTTGAGTATCATCAAAAAATGGCGCAATTTTACCCGTCGGTTTGGCTGCGCTTTCCAACGCTCTGACAGATGTGGTACCAACAGCAATCACTTTATTGCCTCTAGCTTTGCATTCTAAAACCGCTTTAACAACAGAGTCTGGCACTTGAGCATATTCAGCATGCATAATGTGTGTTTCAATATTTTCCACTCTTACCGGTTGGAATGTCCCTGCGCCGACATGTAACGTGACAAATTCCATTTCGACCCCTTTGTTTTTAAGCTTTTCTAATAAAGGTTGATCAAAATGAAGACCTGCTGTTGGTGCAGCAACTGCACCGGGTACTTTACTATAGACAGTTTGATATACCTCACGATCTTGTGCCTCATCAGGTCGATCTATATAAGGTGGTAAAGGTATATGGCCAATTTCATTTAGGATGTTAAGTACATCATCGGGAAACTGCAATTCAAATAAAGTATCATGGCGAGCCAACATGGTAACGCTAATATTGTTCTCTTCACCTAAAATGAGTTCAGCACCAACTTTAGGTGATTTAGATGCTTTTATATGAGCAAGAGCACGATTATCTTCTAACAAGCGTTCAATCAATATTTCGATTTTTCCACCTGATGCTTTTTTGCCATATAACCGGGCAGGAATCACCTTAGTATTATTAAAAATAAGTAAATCACCTTGATTAATGTAATCAATAATATCAGTAAAAATTTTATCTTCAATCTGTCCCGTATGGCGGTTGAGTGATAATAATCGGCACGAACTTCTTGTTTCTGATGGATATTTTGCAATCAGTTCTTTGGGGAGGGTAAAATCAAAATCTGACAGTTGCATATTTATGTTCCTCAAAAAATGAGGGACTAGTCTAAAGTGCTACTCATGACTAATCAAGAAATTATTTGTTGATTATTATAAAAGTTGCGTTAAAATTCTCCGTATCTAACGTTAAGTTAGAAAAAAGTAAATTATGTTAAAAAAAGGAAAGGATTATGAAAAGACATCAAAAAACATTACTTGTTGCACTACCTTTAGTTGCAGCTATGTCATTAGTTGGCTGTAAAAATATGAGTGCTGACGATTTAACTAGTCTAGGCTTGAAAGGTTTGAAAGCAGCAACGTTAAGTGATAATGATGTAAAATCATTAAGTCAACAATCATGTGCACAAATGGATGCTGAATCAAAAATTGCTCCAGCTAAAAGCGCTTATACTAAACGTTTAAATAAAATTGCTAAATCTCTTGGTAATAATATAAATGGTACTCCAGTTAACTATAAAGTATATATTACTAAAGATGTTAACGCATGGGCAATGGCTAACGGTTGCGTACGTGTTTATAGTGGCTTAATGGATATGATGACTGATAATGAAATCAAAGGCGTTTTAGGTCATGAATTAGGTCACGTAGCATTAGGTCACAGTAAAAAAGCAATGCAAGTAGCTTACGCAGCAGAAATTGCTCGTGATGCAGCAGCGGCGTCAGGTAATGCAACAGTTGCTTCATTATCTAGTTCTACTATCGGCGCATTAGCTGAAAAAGTTATCAATGCTCAATTCTCTCAAGCACAAGAACAAGAAGCGGATAATTTCTCTTTCGATTATTTAGTTAAGAAAAAAATCAATCCAGCAGGTCTTGCAACTGCATTTGATAAATTAGGTGGTGGTGATTCATCAATTTTAAGTAGTCACCCATCATCAGAAAAACGTGCTCAAAATATTCGTAACAGATTAGCTGAGCTAAAAAAATAAATTAGTTTAAATAATTTGTTTATAAAGCGCCGTTTAAGGCGCTTTTTTATTGGTAACTAAATATTTAATTATTGTTTGTAGCTAGATAAGAAATTAGCAAAACGGCCAATGGCATCTTGCAATTCACCGGTGTGAGGTAATGCGACAATTCTGACATGATCTGGCTTATGCCAGTTAAATCCACTTCCTTGAACTAACAATACTTTTTCTTGTAACAAAAAGTCTAAAACTAATTTTTGATCACTATGAATATTAAATTTTTTCTGATCAAGTTTAGGGAAAAGATATAAAGCACCTTGTGGTTTAGTACAAGAGACACCCGGAATATCATTTAATAGTTGCCAAGCCAACATACATTGGTCATAGAGTCGTCCACCAGGTACAATAAATTCGTTAATACTTTGATAGCCACCTAATGCTCCTTGAATTGCATGTTGCAATGGTACATTAGCGCATAGACGCATTGAAGCTAACATGTTCAGCCCTTCAATATAACCTTTAACATGTTGCTTTGGTCCACAAAGCGCCATCCACCCTTGTCTAAAACCAGCAACTCGGTACGTTTTTGATAAACCGCTCATGGTAATGACAAACAGATCCGGAGCTAAAGCTGCTATTGAATGATGTACAGCATCATCATATAAAATTTTATCGTAAATTTCGTCAGCAAAAATGATTAAATTATTTTGTCGGGCGATTTCGGCAATTTCGAGTAAAATTTCTTTACTATACACCGCGCCAGTAGGATTGTTTGGATTGATAATCACAATCCCTTTGGTTTTAGGGGTAATTTTTTGTTTGATATCTTGTAAATCAGGTGACCAATTAGCTTCTTCATCACAAAGATAGTGAACTGCGTTACCACCAGATAAACTAACGGCTGCAGTCCAAAGTGGATAATCAGGCATTGGTACTAATATTTCATCACCACTATTAAGTAATGCTTGCATTGATTGAACAATTAACTCAGAAACACCATTACCAATATAGATATCTTCTACATCCAAATTGGTAATTCCTCTGGATTGATAATGCTGCATAATCGCTTTACGAGCAGAATAAAGACCTTTTGAATCACAATATCCTTGTGATGTCGGTAGGTTACGAATAACATCTACTAATAGTTCATCTGGCGCAGTAAAACCGAAAGGGGCGGGATTTCCAATATTAAGTTTAAGAATGGTTTGACCTTCTTCTTCAAGCTTTTTTGCATGATCAAGAATTGGTCCACGAATGTCATAACAAACATGATCCAATTTATTGGATTTTTGAAAATTCACCATAATAACGCCCTTTCATTTTATCTTTTTGTTTTTTATTTTGATTAAAAAAACAATCTACTCCTATTTCGATAATTTTTGAAGGTGTTATTATAAACAACTCAATAAAATTTTTTTAATTGTATAAAATTCGTGCGGAGTGTGTAATGAAAACAATTTTAACGGTAATAGGAAAGGATCAAACTGGTATTATTGCAGGTGTAAGTCAAAAGCTATATGAGTTAAATATTAATATTTTAGATGTTAGTCAAACTATCATGGATGAGTATTTTACTATGATCATGTTACTTGATTTATCTAAAATTAGTGTATCGTTTGATGAAGTTAAAAATGCTTTAGTTAATACCGGTGAACAACTAAAAGTTAAAGTGAATCTACAACGAGAAGAAATTTTTGATGCAATGCACCGTTTGTAAACTCAAATTTATATTTTTATGAAAGGATAGAACTAATGGAAACAAAACAGATCCTCGAAACAATTAAAATGATAGAGGAAGAAAAGCTCGATATCCGCACAATAACCATGGGTATATCTCTTCTTGATTGTATTGATAGTGATGGTGAGAAGGCCCGTCAAAAAATTTACGATAAAATTACCCGACTAGCAAAAAATTTAGTCAAAGTTGGTGAGCAAATCACTTCTGAATTTGGTATACCTATTATAAATAAACGTATTTCTGTTACTCCTATGTCACTCATTGCTGGGGCAAGTAATGATAAAGATTATGTTGCGTTCGCCAAAACGTTAGATGATGCGGCAAAAGCGGTTGGCGTGAACTTTATTGGTGGCTTTTCCGCTTTAGTGCAAAAAGGTTATCATAAGGGTGATGAAATATTGATCAAATCAATACCGCAAGCCCTCGCGCAAACAGAACGAGTATGTGCATCAGTCAATGTTGGTTCTACACAAACCGGCATTAATATGGATGCAGTAAAGCAGATGGGACAAATCATCAAAGAAGCCGCAGCGTTAACTGCCGATAATAGTAGTATGGCTTGCGCTAAATTGGTGGTATTTGCCAATGCTGTTGAAGATAATCCATTTATGGCAGGGGCTTTTCATGGTGTCGGCGAAGCAGACTGTGTCATTAATGTTGGGGTTAGTGGACCAGGCGTGGTTAAACGTGCTCTTGAAAAAGTGAAAGGCCAACCATTTGATGTGGTTGCTGAAACGATCAAAAAGACAGCTTTTAAAATAACCCGTATGGGACAATTAGTGGGTAAAGAGGCATCAGAACGTTTAGGCGTTAAATTTGGGATTGTTGATTTATCTTTAGCACCAACACCGGCCATTGGTGATTCGGTGGCGCATATTTTAGAGGAAATGGGACTAGAAGTTGTTGGAACACATGGAACTACCGCTGCACTAGCGATGCTTAATGATGCGGTGAAAAAGGGCGGCGTAATGGCATGTGGTCATGTTGGTGGATTAAGTGGTGCGTTTATTCCGGTATCAGAAGACGCAGGCATGATTGATGCAGTAAATAACGGTGCCCTTAATTTGGAAAAACTAGAAGCGATGACATGTGTTTGCTCGGTCGGTCTAGATATGATTGCCATTCCTGGCGATACAACAGCTGAAACCATATCAGCGATTATTGCTGATGAAGCCGCAATAGGGGTAATCAACCATAAAACTACCGCAGTCCGGATTATTCCTGCCGTTGGATTAACCGTCGGCGATAATATTGAATTTGGTGGTTTACTTGGACATGCGCCAGTTATGCCAGTTAATAAATTTAGCTCATGTGATTTCATCCAACGTGGTGGGCGTATTCCTGCTCCAATTCACTCCTTTAAAAATTAATTTACTATGATTCTGCCTTAAATATTTATTTAGGGCAGAACCACCGATCATTTCTTATCACTTTATATCCTCAAAAGAGCGTTTCATTGTTTGGTATAACTATCCAAAATTGTCCATATGATGTGCAATATCATGGATATTATTTGGTATCAAATTCATTCGTCTCTGGTATCTTAATTTCCTAAAATCACCAACATTAATTAAGAAACGATTTAATTAGCAATAGTGAATTAACAACAGTGAATTAACAAATTTTTGAAATTTGCTAATGACATGATGGAGGATAAAATGGGGAGTGATTCTAAAGATCAAATGTTTTTTAATGAGTTAATTCTATTAGATAAAGACTTCGCCGATAGCGACCAATTTTTTGAATTTACTTTTCCTATTTTGAAAAATGGTGGTTACGTTAATCATTCATTTTTAGAAGCCATAAAACAAAGAGAATCAACATTTCCTACTGCCTTACCTACAGAACCATATGTGGTGGCCATTCCTCATACTGATATTGAACATGTTATTCGTCCCTTTATCTTTTTTACGCGGGTAAAAGGAACGATTCCATGGCGTGAAATGGCAAATAATGATCATGTTTTAGACGTTAATTTTATCTTTTTGCTCGGATTTAATCAAAAGGATGGGCATATCGACTTGTTGCAAAAATTAATGTCCAGCTTTGTTAATTCATGTTTTTTGGACGCCCTTAATCAGGCAAAAACTCAACATGAAATTTTTACTTTGTTAACGTCAAACATCCATCTATAAGGAGGCATTATGAAAAAAATCATTGTTGCGTGTGGTAGTGGAGTGGCTACATCACAAACGGTTGCAAGTAAGGTTACACGTCTACTAAAAGAAAAAAATCTTAATGACATCAAAATCGAAGTTGTCGATCTCAAATCGGTTGATACTCATATTAAAAGTAGTGCGGCGTATATCGCGATAACCAAAATTGAGAAGGAGTATCCCATTCCGGTCATTAATGGCATTGCGTTTTTAACCGGAATAAATATGGATTTAGAACTACAAAAAATTATAGATGCCTGCAAATAGGAGCGTAATTATGGATTTTCTTGGAACAGTTATCAATTATATTTTGAATTTAGGCGCTCCAGTTTTTGTACCCATCATCATGTTAATTGCTGGCTTGATAGTACGAATGAAATTGAGGGATGGTATATCAGCCGCCATTACCTTAGGTGTCGCATTTGTTGGTATGAGTATGTTGATTGCCTTTATGGTTGGTGCAATAGGCTCTGCGGCACAAACGATGATGGAACGAACAGGAATTGAATTAAGTATTGTCGACGGTGGTTGGACAACCATGGCTAATGTATCTTGGGCATGGCCTTATGCATTTTTGATGTTCCCTTTACAAGTTGGCGTCAATATTTTAATGCTGGTGTTCAAAAAAACTAATACCTTCAATGCCGATTTATGGAATGTATGGGGCAAAATTTTTACGGCTTTTATTGTGGTAGCTGTCGCCACACCTATTGTAGGCGGGCTGATTGCGCTTATTCTTGCGTTTCTTATTGCCACTTTGCAAATTATATTAGAACTTAATTCAGGTGATATTAATCAACAAAGAATTGAAAAATTAACTGGTATACCGGGTGTGACTTGTACTCATAGGATGTTATTTTTTAGTGCAATTTATTATCCATTTGATTTATTACTCCGCAAAATCCCAGCATTAAATAAACCAATGGATGCCGCAACCCTAAGATCTAAATTAGGTATTTTTGCAGAAAATCATGTGATAGGTTTTTTACTTGGCGTTACTTTTGGCCTCATTGCTGATTATGATATCCCTGCTACCTTAACTCTTGGTGTACAAGCGGCGACAGCATTAATGTTGTTTCCAATGATTTCTAAATTATTTATGCAGGCGTTATCGCCTATTTCTGAGGCGATCAGCGATTATATGAACAAAAGGTTTGCTGGTCGAAAACTGTTTGTCGGTTTGGATTGGCCATTTATGGGCGGAGCAAGCGAAATTTGGTTTACGGTAATTGTGGCTATTCCGTTCACTTTAATTTGGTCGGTTATTCTTCCAGGTAATAAAATTTTACCTTTTGCCGGTATTATCAATATCGCCCTCGTAGTGCCAGCTTATATTTTGACCAAAGGCAACACACTAAGAATGGTGATTTTGGCAATAATCGGTGTCCCATTCTTTCTATTTGTAGGAACACAATTTGCACCAATTATTACTGATTTAGGATTGGCGACTAAAGCAATTAATATTCCAACAAACCAATTAATTTCCAATAGTTGTATTGATGCACCAATTTTCACTTATGCATTTTCATTTATTTGGCAATGCTTACAAGGCTACTTCTTACCATTATTTTTAGCTATTTACTGGTGTGTAGGTTACTTCTTTTATGCACGAGAACTGCGAAAAGAATCGCACCAGAATATCGTTGAACAATAAATCTAACATAAAAACTGAATGAATTTTTACAAAGACTAATGGAAATGCTCGTTATCAGCCGATAGCGAGCAAGAGGCATATAATTTTATGGTAGTTGATAAAAGAATTCATGCTGTATTAAATGCATTAATTCAAAATCCAAGTATGAGTGGCGTTGAGCTGCAATCTAAATTCGGATTAACTCGTAAACAACTAAGTTATACCATTAAAAAGATTAATGATTTTCTTGAATCTTCTAATCTTGAATTGATTAAACGTTTCAAAACTGGAAAATTTAGTGTACCCAAGATAGTCATTGAAACGTTTCGCACCGAGCCAGTTTCGCAAGCCATAGGAAGATATATTTATTCAGAAGATGAAAGAGTTCATTTATTGTTATTTTTTTTGTTAACTCGTATTGAACGATTATCTTTGATTCATCTCTCTTCATCACTTACCGTTAGCCAAAATACTGTAGTTAATGATTTAAAAAAAGCACAAACGGTAATAGATCAACACTGTTTACAAGTTACTTATGATCGAGAAAATGGTTATCGGATTGTTGGTAATGAAATTAACAAACGTTATCTATTATTGAATTTAATTCGTCGAATTATTCACATACCGATAGCAGACAAAATCTTTAGATATAACGATATTATCACTCAAGGTCGTTTAGAACATATTGGCATCGTGTTTAGCGAAATTGAAAAAAAATTAAAAATCATTTTTACCGATGAACAATTACAAGAGTTAACTTATTTTATCTGTTTTATATTACAACGAATTGAAACCAATAAAAAAATTGAAATTTTACCTGAAAATTATCTCGATGTGGCTAATAGCCGAGATTTTCAATTGATGAAGAAATTGATTGAACGATTTGGAATTATCGATATTAATGAACAGGTTTTTTTAACGGTTTTGGTACAGAGTTCAAATATCCAAACTTTATCAGATAAATATTTTCACTTAGATGCGGTATTACTGGAAAGTGCTATTGAAGTCATTGATAATTTTCAGCAGATTAGTTGTATTACATTTAAAGATAAAAATGAATTAATTGAACGTATTTATCAACATTGGAAACCGGCTTATTATCGTATTCGTTATCACATCACCAATATTAATAGTGTTTACGACATCGTATTACAAGAATTTGGTCATTTACACGAAATGGTACGAAAAGCCATTATTCCTTTTGAAAAAATTTTACATTGTAGTATGCCGGATGAAGAAATTGCTTTTATCACGGTGTTATTTGGTGGATGGTTAACTCGTGAAGGTTTAATCAACCTGATTAAAACGAAAAAAATAGCGATTGTCGTTTGTGAAAATAGTGCAACGGTGTCAACTTATCTTTATTTGACCTTACAAGTTTTGTTTCCGGAACTCCATTTTTCCGATGCAATGTCGAAACGAGAGTTCGAAAAGTATAATCATTACTATGATATTGTTTTTTCAACTTCCCATTTAACAACCGATAAACTGTTATTTATTGTTAATCCTTCGTTGAATAATCTACATAAAAATGCGTTTCGTAATCAGGTAATGGGTACATTACAAGGTATCGATCCAAGTATTATCCAAATTGAAGAACTGATGTTAATTGTTGAAAAATTTAGCAAGATTAATGATCGAAAGGCATTACAAAAAGAGCTAACTGCTTATCTTTATAATGATGAGTTAACTGAAAATCCACTGCGGATCACCCAAAAAGAGATACCAGCTCTTGCTGATCTTATGCAACAAGATCATATCAATATTGCAGACACATCTGATATCTCTTGGCAAGAGGCCATTCAATTAGCTGCTCAACCATTACTAAACAATCAGTTTATCGAATATTGTTATCTTGAAAAAATGATCAATAAAATTCAATTTGAACAACCTTACATTATGTTAGTTGAAGGCTTAATTATTGCTCACGCTGGGATTGATGATGGCGTGAACCAAGTGGCCATGTCACTGCTTAGATTACCGGAAAAAATCGATATTTGCGGTTATATGCAAGTCGATTTAATTGTGATTTTAGCCACTAATAATCCGCAAAAACATCTTAAAGCCCTCGCTCAATTAAATGAATTATTGGAATTTCACGAGGGAGCGATGCGCATTCGTCATGCTAAAAATAACCAAGAACTTTGGCAATTATTTGCTAATTATCAATGAGTAGTTTGCCTAGAATAGGAGTAATAAAATGTTAGAGATTCAAAAACAATATGTTGTCGATATGGCTAAAAAATCAAGTGAATGGGGACTTTGTAAACACAAAGCTGGAAATTCAAGTGTACGTGATAAGCAGACGGGTTATGTGTTAGTTACACCTACCACCATTGATAAACAATTATTAACAGCTCGTGATATTGTAGTGATGGATCTAGATGCGAATGTTATTGAAGCCGAGTCAGGGTTAAGGCCAACTAGCGAATGTTTGATGCATCTTGAGATTTATAAAGCTCGTCCGGATGTTTTGGCTATTTCACATACGCATTCCATTTTTGCCACTTCTTTTGCTGTCTTAGCTAAACCAATTCCTGCGGTAGTTTATGAGTGTGCAATTCTAAATTTAAAAGATGGGGTAATACCTGTCGCACCATATGGTCGACCGGGAACACCAGAACTATCCAATAGCGTGATAGAGCCTATCAAGCGAGCAGATGCAATTTTAATGGAAAAACATGGGGCGGTGGCGGTTGATAAAGATCCTTATGAAGCCGTATTAAAGGCTGCATATATTGAAGAAATGGCGGAAATCTACTACCACGCACTGTTGATTAATGGCGGTAAAGATCCGGGTGGTTTTCCGGCAGAAGAGCTCCAGAGTTGGGCTTATCCGGCACAGATTAAATTTAAAAAATAGGGGTTATTGGGGCTAATTTGCATGACTATTATCGCCGACATCGTCGGCGATAAATTTTTTGATTACTGCAGATATTCATTCATATATTTTAAAATATAGGCCATTGAAACGGCACCCGGATCCATATGACCTATAGTGCGATCACCTAAATTTTTTGCTCTTCCAAACACCGCTATCATCTGTTTGGTTTTTTCAGCCCCTTGCATCGCAGAATCCGCTACTTTAGGTAATGCATCGGCCAAAGGTAGTGTAGTTAATTGATTTGCGGTTGTCGCGGCAGCCGCTAAAGCATCTACCATGGTTTTATCGCCAGGTTTAGCATTGCCACGTTGATAAACTGCTTGCCACCCCTCATTAAGCCATTTAGCTAAAACTGGCGAATTAAAATCTGTTACGCCACTAAGGCTTTTGTCACCAGCCCTAAATAATGTCCCAAAGATCGCGCCTGATGCACCGCCCATGCTAGTCATTAATTTGGTGCCAATTTGCTTAAATAAATCACCAATATCATTAGGTTGGAACTGTTCATCTTGTAACAGTTGATTAATAGCTGAAAATCCACGCTTCATACCAATACCGTGATCGCCATCACCGACTACTTGATCTAAGGCGGTTAATGTTGGTTCGCTTGCGACCATTTGTTCGGCGGTAAATAACATCATTTTACGTACTTGTAATAAGTTCATTCTATTTTCTCCATCCTAGTGTTTGACATGGTAAATCGTAAAGATGCTGTAATTCGTCATCCAATTTCATTAGCGTGATAGAAAAACCCGACATCTCAAGAGATGTACAGAAATGACCAACAACAATATCATGGCTATCTATTTTTCGAGCTTTAAGCTCAATGCCCACTTTACGGGTAATAATCATCAGTTCCGTATTACTCAACGCCCCTAAATTGTTTATTAATACACAGACACGATCACCAGCAACAAAGGGTAAATCATCACATAAATGGTCTATCATCTGTTTAACGACATCATCACTTGATGTCATTGTCTGTCGACTTAATCCCGCTTCACCATGAATACCGATTCCAATTTCTATCTCATCATCTGCTAATTCAAAGTTAAAATTGGTTGATTGCGGTAAGGCGCAACCATCAAGCGCAACACCAATAGTGCGAACATTAGCATTGGCTTTGCTTACTACCTGATAAAGCTTATCAAGATCATATTTTTCGATCTGCGCCGCGGCTCCGGCGATTTTATATAACAACATAATGCCTGCGACACCACGACGATCTGAAAGTTTTGCAAGTGGTGCTGATGCGATGTCATCAGTCGCTCGAATGGTTTTGCTGATGATATTGTCTTCAGCTAAAATCTCTGCTGAAATATCGAAATTCATGCCGTCACCCGAGTAATTTCCATATAAAAATAGTACCCCTTTGCCTTTTTCTATCGCTTTGGTTACGGCAATAATCTGATCAGGAGAGGGAGAGGTAAATACTTCGCCTAACGCGCAACCATCAATACCTCCATGACCGATAAAACCTGCAAAGGTGGGTTCATGACCACTACCACCGCCAGAAACAACGACTACTTGATCGGTGATAATATGATTTCCATAGACCGCACAACAATCTTCAATGGCGGTTAATTTGCCATTATAGGCATATATCAATCCTTGCATGACTTCTTGCCGAACATTATTAGGATCGTTAAGTAATTTTTTGGGTTTGCGCATTCGTTTGTCCTCTTTATTCAATATGGTTAACAACTTTTATTGTAGAAAAAAGCCAAAATGCAAACGAACAGAATTAATGACAAATAGTGACCAACTTATGGTGCATCAAAGGGATGAGGTGCAATATCAATATTGTTAAACAAATTTACTTTGCGATACTTGAAAAGTGATAATAAGGACATTATTAATGGATAAGTGATCGATAAAAGATAACTAAAATATAATCTGTAAAAAAGATCTAGGAGTGTATACTGTTTTAGTTTAAACACTATTAATAAATAATGATGAAAACTGAATTTTATTTTCAACGCTTTAGCGGTATTGCCAGACTGTATGGTGAGCAGGCATTACGGCGGTTTTCCCAAGCCCATATCTGTGTCATTGGTATTGGTGGAGTGGGTTCTTGGGTAGCTGAATCACTTGCGCGTAGTGGTATTGGGCAAATTACCTTAATTGATATGGATGATGTCTGTATTACCAATACTAATCGCCAAATTCATGCATTAAAGTCCAATATTGGTAAAGCCAAAACGGCGGTGATGGCGGAGCGTATTTTAGCGATTAACCCTGAGTGCATTGTTAATCAAATCGATGATTTTATTAATGTCGATAATGTTAGTGATTATTTAGGAACTAAGCAAAATCCCCGTTATGACTATATCATTGATGCGATCGACAGTGTCAGGGATAAAGCAGCGGTATTAGCTTATTGCAAACGGCAAAAATTAAAAGTCATTACTATAGGCGGAGCGGGCGGTCAAAAAGACCCAACACAAATCAAGATCGCAGATTTGGCAAAAACCATACAAGATCCTTTAGCAGCCAAATTGCGTGAACGATTAAAAAATGATTATAAACTAAATAAAGATAGCAAAGGCAAATTTGCTATTCCTTGTGTTTTTTCAACTGAACAATTGACTTATCCAACATCTAACGGACAAATTTGCATGATGAAAAGTAAGGCCGAGGGTCCTAAAAAAATGGATTGTGAGTCAGGATTTGGCGCAATTACCACTGTCACGGCCACATTTGGTTTTGTGGCAGTAAGTTATGTGTTAAATAAGTTATCTAATTTATGAGTTGTTACTTTTTTTAAATTATTGGCTATTAGAATAGCAAATCTTAAATTTTAATAGCTAAAATCAATAAAAATATTTGTTCTTTCGAATAAACTTTCGTTTTATGAAATATCTTATTGTATAAAGTAAAAAACTGATTTACGATATCCGACAATTTCGTTTTGCTATGATAAATATGCTTTAAATATGTTCAAGGAAGACGCCAAACGATCCCAGTTTATTTTTTAATTTTCAAGGAGAAATCTATGGCAGTAACCAATATGAATGAGTTAAATGAGTTAATGAAACGAGTGAAAAAAGCTCAAGAAACTTATTCTACTTATACTCAAGAGCAAGTTGATAAAATCTTCGTAGCCGCAGCTACTGCTGCAGCCGCAGCGCGAATCCCTCTTGCACAGCAAGCTGTTGCTGAGTCAGGAATGGGAATTGTAGAAGATAAAGTTATCAAAAACTTATTTGCTGCTGAGTATATTCTTAATAAATATCGCAATGATAAGACTTGTGGTGTTGTCGCTGAGAACGAGCCATACGGCACCATTACTTTAGCAGAACCATTAGGGATTATTTGTGGTATCGTACCAACAACAAACCCTACATCAACGGCGATTTTTAAATCACTTATCAGTTTAAAAACTCGTAACGCAATCGTCTTTTCACCACATCCACGAGCTAAAAAATCGACTATTGAAGCAGCTCGAATTGTGCTTGATGCGGCAATTAAAGCAGGTGCTCCTAAAGATATTATTGGCTGGATTGATGAGCCGTCTATCGAATTATCTAATGCGTTAATGCATCATGATGACGTATCAGCTATCTTGGCTACTGGTGGTCCAGGTATGGTTAAAGCAGCTTACAGTTCTGGTAAACCAGCATTAGGTGTTGGTGCAGGTAATACACCTGTAATTATTGATGAAACTGCTGACTTAAAACGTGCCGTTGCATCGGTATTGATGTCTAAAACATTTGATAACGGTATGATTTGTGCATCAGAGCAAGCTATTGTTGTAGTCGATTCTGTTTATGATGAAGTGCGTCGTTTATTAACGCAATATGGCGCATATGTTCTAAATGATAAAGAAACTAAAGCTGTTCAAGGTATTATCTTAAATGATAAAGGTGCCTTAAATGCTAATATTGTTGGTCAACCAGCGACTAAAATTGCTGAATTAGCTGGATTTAAAGCGCCAGCCGGAGCAAAAGTACTTGTTGGTGAAGTAAGTAAAGTTGATTTATCAGAACCATTTGCTCATGAAAAACTTTCTCCAACTTTAGCGATGTTCAAAGCAAAAGATTTCAATGAAGCTGTAGAAAAAGCAGAAAAATTAGTTGAAATGGGTGGCATGGGGCATACCTCTGTACTTTATACTGACCAAGATAGCAATCGTGATCGTGTTGCTTACTTTGGTAGTAAAATGAAAACCTGTCGTATTTTAATCAACCAACCAGCTGCTCACGGTGGTATTGGTGATTTGTATAACTTTGATTTAGCGCCATCTTTAACACTAGGATGTGGTTCTTGGGGTGGTAACTCGGTTTCAGAAAATGTCGGTCCGAAACACTTAATCAACAAGAAAACAATCGCTAAGAGAGCAGAAAACATGTTATGGCACAAATTACCAAGTTCTATCTATTTTAAACGTGGCTCACTTCCAGTTGCTTTAAATGAAGTGATTGAGCAAGGTGCCAAACGAGTCTTCTTAGTAACCGATAAATTCTTATTTAATAACGGTTATTCTAAACAAATTACTGATCAACTTGAATCACAAGGCGTAATTTGTGAAACCTTCTTTGATGTTGAAGCAGATCCAACATTAAGTGTAGTGCGTAAAGGTACTGATGCAATGACAGCTTTCCAACCAGATACTGTTATTGCTTTAGGTGGTGGTTCACCAATGGATGCCGCGAAAATTATGTGGGTTCTTTATGAACATCCAGAAACAAAATTTGATGAATTAGCATTGCGTTTTATGGATATTCGTAAACGTACTTGTCACTTCCCTAACATGGGCAAAAAAGCTAAATTAATTTGTGTGACAACTACATCTGGTACTGGTTCTGAAGTTACACCATTTGCGGTGGTGACTGATGATGCAACTGGTCAAAAATATCCATTAGCGGATTATGCAATTACTCCAAATATGGCAATTGTTGATGCTAACTTAGTTATGAATATGCCTAAATCACTTTGTGCTGCAGGTGGCTATGATGCGGTAACGCACGCTTTAGAAGCTTATGTGTCAATTATGGCAAATGACTTCTCTGATGGGCAAGCATTACAAGCATTAAGCATATTGAAAGCATATCTACCAGCAAGCTATAGAGAAGGGTCTAAAAACCCGATAGCACGCGAAAAAGTGCACAGTGCGGCAACATTAGCTGGCGTTGCTTTTGCGCAAGCATTTTTAGGTGTATGTCACTCTATGGCGCATAAAATTGGTGCGGCATTCCATATCCCTCATGGTGTGGCAAATGCGATGCTGATTAGTAATGTTGTTCGCTTCAATGCAACTGATAAACCAACTAAACAAGGTACATTTAGCCAATATGGTTATCCGCAAGCAGTTAGACGTTATGCTGAAATCGCTGACCATTTAGGTTTAACAGCTGCAGCCGACAAAGATGAGAAGAAAGTTGAGAAATTAATTGGTTGGTTAGATCAATTAAGAAAAGATCTTGATATTCCATTCTCTATCAAAGAGTTTGGTGTAGATGAACAAGCTTTCTTAGCTCAAGTTGACCAACTTGCTGTGGATGCCTTTGATGACCAATGTACAGGTGCTAACCCACGTTATCCTTTAATTGCTGAATTGAAACAAATTCTACTTGATACTTATTATGGTCGTGCGTATCAAGATACAGGCGATATTAGTGAAGATGTGGCTGTACATACAGCGGCAAAAGGTGCTAGCTCAACTGATAAAAAAGCAACTAAAAAGAAATAAGTTAAAATATTATTTTTGATTAGCAAAAGCCTGAGATAGTCTATATCTCAGGCTTTTTTATTTTTTAATTATATTAAATGAATAAATTTTGCTTGATCTCTACTATGGTTCTATCTAACCAGATAATAAGTTAATTAGTTAAGAAATAGCTAATCAATAGGCCACTAAAGGGATTACAGCAACCATAACTAAAAAAGAAACGCCCCAAATCGGTAAGTTAAAACACTATTCTTAATTAGTAAAAGCTTTGAATATTTTATTTTCTGTTTTTTTTATTTTATTAAGTTGATGCATTCTGCTTGATATTTACTATGGTCGAACACTTCAAGATAGGGGATTAATTAGTTAAGAAATAGCTAATCAATAGGCTACTAAAGAGATTACAACAACCATAGCTAAAAAGAAACGTCCCAAATCAATAAGTTAAAACAGTATTTTTGCTTAACAAAAAACTGAAATAGTTTATCTCCTCGACATCTTATCTTTAATTTTATTAAGTGAATAAATTTTGCTTTATCCTTACTATGGTGGTGCATATCCATATAAGGGGTTAATTAACGATGAATAGGCGACATTAATTCGTACAACTTTTTTAAGGGATAAGATAAATTCCCCTAAAAAAGAAAATACGATGAAAATAAAACGGCGAGAAAGACGAACCTATACAGATGATTTTAAACAGCAGATGGTAACGCTCTATCAACAAGGTAAAACCCGCAATGAATGAGTTTTACCGTATGAGTTAACGCCATCAGCATTAGATGGATAATACTCAACAACGGGTTCATTCAAAACTAAAGATAATCGAAGTACTGAAGATAATGAGTTGCTAGCCTTGCGCAAAGAGAATAAACGGATATTGATGGAAAACGATATACTCAAGCAAGCCGCACTGATAATCGGGCGAAAATCGCAGTGATACCATCAAATCGACATCGCCATTGATTAAGTTGGTTGTGTTGATGTTTAACTATAGCAAGGCATTACTTTTATTATCAGAGCAAAACGCTCCTTGAGAAAAAAGTTTTACAGTATGTACAAGAGATTCAATCTATTTTTAATTGTAGCTATCAATCTTATAGAACCCGAAGGATAGGAAAAGTATTGTCAAATCAAGGTATCATAGTATCTCGTCGTGATGTGGTACAATGCGTTAAGGGGTAACACAAGATAAACAAAGGGCGGTATATTGGTATACAACAGCGGTGGAGCAAGGTAACACCATTTCATAAAAAAATTAGCGAATAAGTATAAGAGTATTATCATTGAAAGCAAAATATACCGTAAAACGGTATAAAAACCGTTCTAAAGAAGTTAATTCCGTTGCGATTGCCAATGTATTACAGTGAGTTTTACCGTGGGCGTAAAAGCCAATATTATTGTTGCTGATTTGACTTATTTAAAAGTGGGGCAAAAATGGAATTATCTGGGTGTATTACTCGAACTCTCAGCATGAAAGATAGCCGGATTTAGTATTGGACAACATAAAACAGCCGAGCTTGTTATGCAACCATTAAGCCAAATTAAAGCACCATTATCCTCAATCGCACTATTTCATTGAGAAAGAGGAAAAGAGTTTGATAAGCAATTACTCGATAGTTGTTTTTAGGTATTTGCTATCATTCGCTCATTGAGCCATAAAGCATGTCCTTACGATAATGCCGTTGCTGAAGCGATATTTAAAACAATTAAAACTGAATTTGTCCAAAATAAGGTATTCACCGATATCAATGAACTTAGACAATGAACCAAGACAAAGTTTTTCTACTTATACATATTGGTACAACAACAATCGGCTGCATTCATTATTAAGTTATTTGACACCGATGGCATTTTATAAACCTTTACCCTTTGATTTTGTTATATAAAAAAGTGTCGACATTCCACTAAAATATAACAGATTACTAAGTTGCTAAAGGGTGTATGGCAATTATAATTAACAAAAAACGCCCCAAGAAGTACGTTAAAACAGTATTTTTGCTTAACAAAAGCCTGAAATAGTTTATCTCTTAGATATTTTATTTTTAATTTTATTAAACGAATAAATTCAGCTTGATCTTTATTATGGTCATGTATATCAAAATAATGGCAATATTAATGAGGATATTTATGAATATGTAGCGGTTAAAGGTGTTACTTCAACCAAGAAAAAAGCAACTGAAAAGAAATAATTTAAATATTATTATCGACTAAAAAAAAGCCTAAAATAGTCTATATTTTAGGTTTTTTTTGGATTTTTGATTTTTTTTTAAGCAAACAATAAAAAAAATGTTTTTTTCGCTTGCAACGTTAAATGTTCTAGTACATAATGCGCAGCACTTAGGCCGGCTTAGCTCAGTAGGTAGAGCAACTGACTTGTAATCAGTAGGTCGCCAGTTCGATTCCGGCAGCCGGCACCATTTTCCTAAGTAAACAGTTTATAATGATTCGGGGTGGGGTTCCCGAGCGGCCAAAGGGAGCAGACTGTAAATCTGCCGTGTCACACTTCGAAGGTTCGAATCCTTCCCCCACCACCATTATCTAACATTAGCAATTGCTAATTGAAGCATTTAGGTAGCCGAGTTTGAACATGCGGGCATCGTATAATGGCTATTACCTCAGCCTTCCAAGCTGATGATGCGGGTTCGATTCCCGCTGCCCGCTCCAATTGCTGATATAGCTCAGTTGGTAGAGCGCACCCTTGGTAAGGGTGAGGTCGGCAGTTCAAATCTGCCTATCAGCACCATTCTTGTTACTTTCCTAAACTTCTAAAAAAATCAGATTTAACTGCTTTAAAGCTTGTCACTAGATGGCTTTATCTGTTATCATGCAGAGCTAATTTTAAGTTAGTATTATTATTAAAACTAAATATGATACTTGGTTAATGTGGTGATTCACCACCGATTTGTATTACATTGAGGGACGATAAATGTCTAAAGAAAAATTTGAACGTACAAAACCCCACGTTAACGTTGGTACAATCGGCCACGTTGACCATGGTAAAACAACTTTAACTGCAGCTATTACTTCTGTACTTTCTAAAAAATACGGTGGTCAAGCTCGTGCATTCGATCAAATCGATAACGCACCAGAAGAAAAAGCTCGTGGTATCACCATCAACACTTCACACGTTGAATACGATACACCAACTCGTCACTACGCACACGTAGACTGCCCAGGCCATGCTGACTATGTTAAAAACATGATCACTGGTGCGGCACAAATGGACGGCGCTATCTTAGTAGTAGCGGCAACTGATGGTCCTATGCCACAAACTCGTGAGCACATTCTTTTAGGTCGTCAAGTAGGTGTTCCTTACATCATCGTATTCTTAAACAAATGCGATATGGTTGATGATGAAGAGTTATTAGAATTAGTTGAAATGGAAGTACGTGAACTTCTATCTCAATACGATTTCCCAGGTGACGATACTCCAGTAATTCGTGGTTCAGCGCTTAAAGCGTTAGAAGGCGATGCAGCATGGGAAGAAAAAATTGTTGAATTAGCAGAAGCATTAGACACTTATATCCCAGAACCAGAGCGTGACATTGATAAACCATTCTTATTACCAATCGAAGACGTATTCTCAATCTCAGGTCGTGGTACAGTAGTGACAGGTCGTGTAGAGCGCGGTGTAATCAAAGTTGGTGAAGAAGTTGAAATCGTTGGTATCAAACCAACAGCTAAAACAACTTGTACTGGTGTAGAAATGTTCCGTAAATTACTAGACGAAGGTCGTGCTGGTGAGAACGTAGGTGTATTACTACGTGGTACAAAACGTGAAGAAATCGAACGTGGTCAAGTATTAGCGAAACCTGGTTCAATCACACCACATACTGATTTTGAATCAGAAGTGTATATTCTAAGTAAAGATGAAGGTGGTCGTCATACTCCATTCTTCAAAGGCTACCGTCCACAGTTCTACTTCCGTACAACTGACGTAACTGGTACTATCGAATTACCAGAAGGCGTAGAGATGGTAATGCCAGGTGATAACATCAAAATGACAGTATCATTAATTCACCCAATCGCAATGGCAGACGGTTTACGTTTCGCTATCCGTGAAGGTGGTCGTACTGTTGGTGCTGGTGTTGTTGCTAAAGTTATCAAATAATTTAAGTAATTACGATCGAGAAAGGGTGTCGTTTGATGCCCTTTCTTATCTAGTCTGTTTAGCAAAATGTTTTTAACGAAAAGAGCATTTTGGAAAATGGATAATATTATAAATAACATAATCATAGGTTTTATATGCTAGTAAGTAACGAGAGTCAAGATACAAGCACAGTTCTAGACAAATTTAAATGGGTTTTGGTTCTAGTATTAATTGCGTTAATCGTTTGGGGAAATTATTATTTCTCTTTGCCTAATGATATCTACCAACCAAACACAATTGTTCGAATTATTGCGGTTGTTGTGATTTCGCTTTTAACCTTATTTATTGCATTTACAACCAATAAAGGAAAATCATTTATAACATTTTTACAAGAATCGCGAAAAGAGCTTAGAAAAGTGGTATGGCCAACGCGTAAAGAAGCGGTACAAACAACTTTATTAATCGCTGTTATTACCGTTATTGTTGGTACTGCGCTTTGGGGAATGGATTCTTTGTTCCGTTCAATCATCTTTTATTTAACATTAATAGGGCGTTAATATGAGTGAAACACAACAAAAACGCTGGTATGTGATCCAAGCTTATTCTGGCTATGAAGCACGTGTTGCACAATCATTACGTGAATATATTAAATTACATAATATGGAAGACTCTTTCGGTGAAGTTTTAGTGCCAACTGAAGAAGTTGTTGAAATGAAAAGTGGCCAACGCCGTAAAAGCGAACGTAAATTTTTCCCAGGTTATGTTTTAGTTGAAATGATGATGAACGATGCGACTTGGCATCTCGTTAAAAGCGTTCCAAGAACTTTGGGATTTATTGGTGGAACTTCAGATAGACCAGCACCAATTAGCCAACGTGAAGTTGATGCTATCATGAATCGTTTACAGCAAGTTGGTGATAAACCTCGTCCGAAAACCTTATTTGAACCGGGCGAACTTGTGCGCGTTAATGAAGGTCCATTTGCCGACTTTAACGGTGTCGTCGAAGAAGTTGATTACGAAAAGAGCCGCTTGAAAGTATCTGTTTCTATTTTTGGTCGCTCTACGCCTGTTGAATTAGATTTTAGCCAAGTAGAAAAAAGTTAATCTATTTGTCATCTAATTAAAAAAATCACAGCTATATGCTGTGATTTTTTGTTTTAGGTGTTTAAATTTACTAAACTGATAGTTAATTAGCCTCGAACTCTTCCAATTGCTGTTGTAACTCTAACCATTTTGATTCTGATTCATCTAATTCAGCCTTTAAATTACTTTGATTAAGTAATAATTGTGTTAATTCTGATTTTTTATCCGTTTCGTAAATTGATGAATCAGCTAATTGCTCTTCAATGACTTTTAACTGATCATTTAAATGAGCAATAGTTTGTTCTTCTTTATGTAACTGTTTTTTCAATGGTTGTATTTGTGCTCTGGCTTCTGCATCTTTTCGTTTCTGTTCTTTACGTTCTTGTGCAGAAACTTTAGGCAACACTTCTTTTTTTACTGGTTTATCTTTTTCTTGCGGTTGATTTTCAGCCTTTTGCTCATCGGTCAACCATTTATGATAGTCATCAAGATCACCATTAAAAGGTTCAACTTTATGATCATGAACTAAGTAAAACTCATCAGTGGTAGAACGTAATAAATGCCTATCATGCGAGACCACAACTAATGCACCTTCAAAATCGATTAATGCTTCAGTCAATGCTTGTCGCATATCTAAATCTAAGTGGTTTGTTGGCTCATCGAGTAACAGTAGATTTGGTTTCTGCCAAACAATTAACGCTAAAACTAATCGAGCCTTTTCGCCACCTGAAAAGGTTTTTACTGGCTCACTAACTTTATCACCATGAAAATCAAATCCTCCCAAATAATTACGTAATTCTTGTTCGGTATTCTTTGGTTCTGCAAGTTGTTTTAAATGCCATAAAGCTGATTCATCAGCGCGTAAATATTCCAATTGATGTTGTGCAAAATAGCCTAATTGTACACCCTTAGCTAAACTAACATGACCTACCATCGGTGGTAATTCGCCGGCTAGCAGTTTAATCAGTGTTGATTTACCTGCACCGTTACGACCTAACAGACCGATACGTGAGCCAGGTACTAAATTAAGTTTAATCTGCTCTAAGACAACTTTATCACCATACCCCGCAACGATATTTTCCATGGTTAATAATGGACTAGGTAAGAACTCTGGTCGTCGAAATTTAAAATGAAAAGGATTGTCAACATGAGCTGGCGCAATCAGTTCCATTCTTTCTAACATTTTTATTCGACTTTGAGCCTGTTTTGCTTTGGTTGCTTTAGCCCTAAAACGATCGATATAGCTTTGCAAATGAGCAACTTTAAGTTGCTGACTTTCATACATGGATTGTTGTTGTGCCAGTTTTGCCGAGCGCTGTGTCTCAAATGATGAATAGTTACCTGTGTATTCAAATAATTTCTTCTGTTCAATATGAATGATTTTATTAACCAATGGATCTAAGAAATCACGGTCATGAGAGATTAAAATAAGTGTACCTTGATAATTACTTAACCATCTTTCTAACCACATCACTGCGTCTAAATCAAGATGGTTAGTTGGTTCATCAAGAAGCAGTAAATCAGAACGGCACATTAACGCTTGTGCTAGATTAAGTCGCATACGCCAACCACCAGAGTAGGATTTAACCGGTAGTGTTAATTGTTCATTAGAAAAACCTAAACCATGCAATAATGTTGCCGCTCGAGAGCGGATAGTCCAAGCATCGATATTATCAAGTTTTTCATGGATAAGGGCGATTTGTTCACCGTTATTTTTTTCGTACGCGGTTTCTAGATCTTGTTCTAATTTGCGAAACTCACGATCGCCATCAATAACATATTCGATAGCTGGGGTATCTAACGCGGGCGTTTCTTGGTTTACCCAGGCTAATTGCCATTGAGAAGGGATAGAAACACTACCAGCATCTGTTTGAATTTCACCTTTAATTAAAGAAAAAAGTGTGGACTTACCACAGCCATTTTTACCGACTAATCCAACTTTTTGTTTAGGATTAATTGTTGCAGATGCGTTATCTAAAAGCAGATTAACACCTCTGCGAATTTGGATAGAATCAAATACTATCATGACGTCGTCACCTATGATTCGATATAAAATGTGTTATGCTAACAAAAAATAAAGCTTATGCAAAATCATAATAGGAAATTTAATATGGTAATGGCTTCTTATTGTCTAACACCTAAAATTGCACAACAAATTGTCGATAGAACTATGAAAATTATTGATTGTAATATCAATGTAATGAATGCGGACGGTTGTATTATTGGTAGTGGTGATTTAGAACGTATTGGAGAATTACATGAAGGAGCAATATTAGCTATTTCACAAAAAAGGATTGTTTCGATTGATGGCACAATGGTTAAACGTCTGAAAGGCGTTAAACCGGGTATCAATTTACCATTAAAACTTAATGATCGCATAGTTGGCGTTATTGGTTTAACTGGTGAACCATCAGATATTCGTCAATTTGGTGAATTGGTCTGTATGTCAGCAGAGATGATGATGGAACAAACCCAATTATTACAAGAATTATCTTATGATAATCGTTTAAAAGAAGAATTAATTCTTACTCTTATTGAAAAAGAAGTTTTGCCTGAAAGTATGGTGCAATGGGTTAAGCGATTAGATATTAATTTACAGTTACCGCGAGTAGTGTGCATGATTGAGGTTGATAGTGGTCAATTAGGCATTGATACTGCAATGAGTGAATTACAATATCTACAAAATCAAATCCAACATGTGAGCAAACATGATTTAGTTGCGATTAAATCGATTACTGAATTAGTTATTTTAATTCCTGCTTTAAATCGTTATGGTCGATGGGATTTAACAGAACACAAAAAGAAATTAAAACAATTAGTTATTACCATTAAAGAATCTACGCAGTTAGATATCCGAATCTCATTAGGTAACTATTTTGAACATCATCCTTATCCATTAGTTAAATCTTATCAAACAGCTAAAACAACAATGTTAATTGGTAAACAGAGAATGCCTAACATTCGTAATTATTATTATCAAGAACTTATTCTTCCTGTTTTATTACATGGTCTAAGTTATGATTGGCAAGCTGAAGAATTATTATTACCTCTAAAAAAATTAAAGATGGGTGACAACAATGGTGTATTGCAAAAAACCTTACAAACTTGGTTTAAGAATAATGTGCAGAATAGTGACACTGCCAATGAGCTGTTTATTCATCGTAATACATTAGAATATCGATTAAATAAAATTGCTAATTTGACCGGTTTAAATCTAGCCAAATTTGACGATCGTTTATTATTATATATTGGATTACAGTTGGACAGAAACGAATAAATTCTAAATACACTTTTTATTTTTTAATAATTAAGGTGTATTTAGAATCGCAATTAATACTATATTTATATGTGTTTTATTGTTTTTTAGGTCACTGGCGCCGGATTAAAAATAGCTAGTGGATTGTATAATTTCCAATGATCTGACCATGGTTGTTTGCGCCCACTAGCTACATCAAGGATTAAATGGAAAAGTCGCCAACCGATATCCTCAATAGTTGCTTTGCCTAAAGCAATATCTCCAGCACTAATATCAATAAGATCGAACCACTGTTCTGCGACAATATTACGGCTAGACATTTTAATGACAGGTACCATCGCTAATCCATATGGTGTTCCACGGCCAGTCGTGAATACTTGTAACGTAATACCTGATGCTACCTGTTGAGCACCACACACAAAATCACTAGCAGGTGTTGCAGCAAAGATTAAGCCTTTTTTGGTTGGTCTTTGACCGGGAGATAATACTTCAACAATTAGACTTGTGCCTGATTTTGCAATTGATCCCATTGCTTTTTCAACTATGTTATTTAAGCCACCTTTCTTATTGCCTGGTGTAGTATTGGCACTACGATCAACTTTTCCTGCCGCAAGATATTCATCATACCATTGCATTTCTCGAATTAGTGCTTTACCGACTTCTTCATCAGCTGCTCTTGGCGTAAGCAAATGAATACCATCACGCACCTCGGTTACTTCAGAAAACATAACTGTGGCTCCACATCTGACTAATAAATCAGATGCAAAACCAACCGATGGATTAGAGGTAACCCCCGAGAATGCATCACTACCACCACATTGCATTCCGACGATTAATTCTGCTGCCGGCACAGTTTCACGTTTGCGTTGGTTTAGACGTTGTAAGTGTTTTTCTGCCACACGCAAAATATGATCAACCATGGCTTTAAACCCATGTTCATCTTGTAAAGTAACAAGGTCATCATCTTCTAATTTTATTGGAATAGTATCGTGAGTACCTTTGAGTAGTCTTTCAGGTTGTAACTTTTCACATCCTAAACTGATCACCATAATTTCACCACCAAAATTAGGATTCTTAGCTAAGTTATGAATAGAACGAATTGGTACAATAGCTGCTGGAGCGTCAATAGCTACACCACAACCATATAAATGGGTCAGTGGCACGACGCCATCTACATTAGGGTATTTGGGTAATAAATCACGTTCAATAATTTTGGCAACATATTCAACAACGCCCGAAACACAATTAACACTCATGGTAATACCAAGTATATTCCTAGTGCCTACCGAACCATCTTTGTTGCGGTAACCTTCAAAAGTATAACCTTCTAAAGGTGGTAATGGATCCGCTTTTTTCGTTGCTATTTCTAATTCATGCAATTCTGGCGCAGTTGGCATTAATGTTACAGTTTCATTTATCCAACTACCTTGTTTAATGTCTTTTTGGGCGTAACCAATGGTTTCACCATAACGTATTATAGCTTCTCCTTGGTTAATATCATTTAATGCAACTTTATGTCCTTGTGGTACATCTTCAATTAATTGTAATCCATTGTCAAAAATCGTGCCTTTGGGTAAACCATTATTATTGACAACAATTGCAACATTATCAATTGCTTTAATTTTGATAAAGAGCGGCTTGTTAATTTGCTTCTCCATTACTCAACTCCCCTTATGCTAATTAACTTTTATATATTAATTAATAGCAAATTAAATTTTATAACATTTCTCATAATTTCATCCTTATATCTTAAATCCGAATAAAATAAATAGCATTGTGCATATTCACAATTATTAGCTTCAAAATCAGCTTAATATCATAAAAATACCTATAAAAGTCGCTTTGTATCACAAAATTTTGCTGTTCTAGTCAATTTTTGTGAAGAACGTAACATTGATTTATGCATTTGCATATAAATTAATGCAAATTCAGTTTATTTTTTGTGATTTTGTCCAATGAATTTTAATGGTGAACCCTCCATACTTATTTACTATTAGTGGATTATCTTAGAAACGTAAAAAAGTCTATTTATTTTCTACTTCAGCTATACCTTTATATTTAATGATTAACTGTAAAAAAGTTATAAGTTTAGGAGCTAAACATGGAAATAAACAACACCAAACAAAAAAGGACTAATATCAGATGGATGACGGTCACTTTTTTATTTATAGTCACAGCGATTAACTACGGCGACCGAGCAACATTAGGCATAGCAGGAAAGGCCATGTCGGGGGAGTTAGGATTTGACGCCGCAGCCATGGGATGGGTTATGTCATCATTTGGTA
Source organism: Gilliamella sp. LMG 34359 (assembly GCF_984569085.1). NCBI lineage: Bacteria > Pseudomonadati > Pseudomonadota > Gammaproteobacteria > Orbales > Orbaceae > Gilliamella > Gilliamella sp. LMG 34359. Next base: position 946,871 of record NZ_OZ474906.1, read on the forward strand.
TTGCCTACGTAATAGGACAATTACCAGGGGGATGGTTACTAGATAGGTTTGGTTCAAAGCGAGTCTATTTTTTAAGTATTCTATTTTGGTCTATTTTCACTTTATTACAAGGTACAGTACATTTCTTTATTGGTGCTTGGGCACTGATTATGCTCTTTACGTTTCGTTTTTTAATGGGACTTGCTGAGGCACCATCATTTCCTGGTAATAGCCGCATAACTGCCGCTTGGTTTCCAGCCAAAGAAAGAGCAACAGCTGTAGCAATTTTTAACTCTGCACAATATTTTGCAACCGTTATTTTTGCACCAATTATGGGGTGGTTGACTCATGAGTATGGTTGGCAATCAGTATTCTTTTTCATGGGGGGATTGGGAATTTTTGTCAGTGCAATTACCTTATTCATTATTCGCAACCCTAAAGATCATCCTTTAGCTAATCAAGCAGAAGTTGATTATATCGTTGAAGGTGGTGCTTTAGTTGATATGGATCAGAAAAAAGACAATGGTAAACAAGAAGGTCCAAAATTAGGTTATTTATGGCAATTATTGACCAATAGAATGTTGCTTGGTGTTTATTTAGGTCAATATTGTATCAACTGTTTAACATTCTTCTTTATTACTTGGTTCCCTATTTATTTAGCAACACAACGTGGAATGAATATTAAAGAAGTAGGCTTTGCTGCTGCAGTTCCTGCTATTTGTGGCTTTATTGGTGGAATTAGTGGTGGGGTTATTTCTGATTTCATTATGCGCAAAACCAATTCTTTATCAATAGCCCGTAAAACACCTATCATTTTAGGCATGTTATTTTCAATGACTATGATTATGTGTAATTACGTTGATTCAATTGGACTAGTTATTTTATTTATGTCGATGGCTTTCTTCGGCAAAGGTGTTGGTGCGTTAGGTTGGGCTGTAATGGCAGATACAGCGCCAAAAGAAATGAGTGGCTTAGCTGGTGGGTTATTTAATATGTTTGGTAATGCATCAAGTATCATTTCTCCAATTATTATTGGTTATATTGTGGCATGGACAGGGCGCTTTGAATGGGCATTAGTATTTGTTGCCGGTCATGCGTTTGTTGCTGCTTTTAGTTATTTAGTTCTTGTTGGTCCAATTAAACGAATGGAATTAAAGAAAAAGGACTAAAAAATAGTAAAGCAAATTTATGAAATGGAGAATCGTAATATGAATACTCAATCAGTTCCAATTATTAGTTCAATGCAAGTTATACCTGTTGCAGGTTACGACAGTATGTTAATGAACATTGGTGGTGCTCACGGTCCATACTTTACCCGTAATATTGTTATATTAACGGATAGTGCTGGTCATGTCGGTGTTGGTGAGGCGCCTGGTGGTTCAACAATTGAAAATGCATTGAAGGAAGCTTGTGCACATGTTGAAGGTAGACCTATTTCGATTCTTAATCGTATCGTAAATGATATGCACCAAGGCTATTTAGATTCTGATTATGATACTTTTGGTAAAGGTGCATGGACATTTGAACTAAGGGTTAATGCTGTAGCAGCTTTAGAATCAGCGCTATTAGATTTAATGGGGCAATTTTTAAATGTGCCTGTAGCTGAACTATTAGGTGGTGGCAAGCAAAGAGATGAAGTAACTGTTTTAGGCTATTTGTTTTATATTGGCGATGATAAGAAAACTGATCTACCTTATGACCAGCCACTCAAAACTGGTCATGAATGGTACAACATTCGACGCCGCGAAGCGATGACAGTTCAGTCGGTAATAGAATTAGCTGAAGTAGCAAAAGATCGCTATGGTTTTAAAGATTTTAAAATGAAAGGTGGTGTATTAGCTGGTGAAAAAGAGATTGAAACGGTCACTGAGCTAAAAAAACGTTTTTCAGATGCTAGAATTACTTTAGATCCTAATGGCGGTTGGTTATTGGAAGATGCTATACGATTATGTAAAGGGCTTAACCATGTCCTGACTTATGCCGAAGACCCTTGTGGTGCAGAAAATGGTTATTCGGGACGTGAAGTAATGGCAGAGTTTCGTCGTGCCACTGGTCTACCAACAGCAACGAATATGGTTGCAACTAACTGGCGAGAAATGTGTCACTCAATTATGTTACAAGCTGTTGATATACCTTTAGCAGATCCGCATTTTTGGACTTTAACTGGTGCAAGTCGGGTTGCTCAGCTTTGTCATGAATGGGGATTAACTTGGGGTTGCCATTCTAATAATCATTTTGATATCTCATTAGCGATGTTTAGTCATGTTGGTGCATCGGCACCAGGCAATCCAACTGCACTTGATACTCATTGGATATGGCAGGAAGGACAGGCTAGATTGACTAAAAACCCATTACAAATTAGCAATGGCAAAATTAAATTACATGATAAACCGGGATTAGGCATTGAATTAGATATGCAACAAATTATGAATGCTCATGAATTACATAAAAAATTAGCAAATGGCGCACGTAATGATGCTATTGCAATGCAGTATTTAATTCCTGGTTGGCAGTTTGATCGTAAACGACCTTGCATGGTTCGTTAAAACAGAATTAGAGAAATACAAGAAATTTAAGAGGTTAATATTATGAGTTTATCAACGCCAATTATAACGGAAATGAATGTTTATCCAGTCGCTGGATATGACAGTATGCTACTTAATTTAAGTGGTGCACATTCACCGTATTTTACTCGGAATATTGTTATCCTAAAAGATAACTCAGGCAACATAGGTGTCGGCGAAGTACCGTGCGTCGGAACGGTTACTAAAACATTAGAAGATGCTAAATCATTAGTTGTTGGTCAATCTATTGGCCAATATAAAAATGTGATGAATCGAGTGCGTCTTCAATTTGCTGATCGAGATGTTGGTGGTCGAGGTAATCAGACATTTGATCAACGTTCAACAATTCACGTTGTTACTGCGATTGAAGCAGCTATGTTAGATCTACTAGGTAAACATTTAGGCGTTACTGTGGCATCATTACTTGGAGATGGTCAACAACGTGATGAAGTGGAAATGTTAGGATACTTATTTTATGTCGGTGATCGCAACAAAACAGATTTACCTTATCAAAGTCAAAATGATGAAAAATGTGATTGGTATCGCCTACGACATGAAGAAGCACTAACGCCTGAAAAAATTGCCCAATTGGCTGAAGCTACTTATGAAAAATATGGTTTCCGCGATTTCAAATTAAAAGGCGGTGTTTTATCAGCAGAAGATGAAGCAGAAGCAGTAATAGCAATTAAAAAGAAATTCCCAGATGCTCGAGTAACACTTGACCCTAACGGAGGATGGTTATTAGAGGAAGCGATTCGTATTGGTAAATATTTGAAAAATACTTTGGCTTATGCAGAGGATCCTTGTGGTGCTGAACAAGGTTATTCAGGGCGAGAAGTCATGGCTGAATTTCGTCGGGCCACGGGTTTACCGACTGCTACCAACATGATTGCAACCGATTGGCGTCAAATGGGACATACATTATCGTTACAATCTGTTGATATTCCATTAGCTGATCCACATTTTTGGACCATGAATGGCTCAGTTCGTGTTGCACAAATGTGTCATGAATTTGGTTTAACATGGGGCTCACATTCTAATAACCATTTTGATATCTCTTTAGCTATGTTCACACACGTAGGTGCAGCAGCACCAGGCAATCCAACTGCACTGGATACTCATTGGATTTGGCAGGAAGGTAACCAACGTTTAACGAAAGAACCATTACAAATTATCAATGGTAAAATTAAGGTTTCGGAAAAACCAGGATTAGGCATTGAAATTGATATGGATCAAGTAATGAAAGCTCATGAGTTATTTAAGAAAATGGGTCTTGGTAACCGAAATGATGCAATGGCCATGCAATATTTAATTCCTGGCTGGCAGTTTGATAATAAAAAACCATGTTTAGTTAGATAATTGAACTATTATTATCAAAAATAACTCGAGAATTTAAAAGGTAAATTATGAAAACTATAACCTGCCACAACCAATTTAAGCAAGATATGTTAGAACGTAAAAAACTTATTGGTTGTTGGGCTGCTTTAGGAAATCCAATTTCAACAGAAATACTTGGTTTAGCTGGTTTTGATTGGTTGTTACTAGATGGTGAGCATGCGATTAATGATGTTACCACGTTTGTACCGCAATTGATGGCATTAAAAGATAGTAGTAGTGCACCGATAGTTCGTCCTGCTTGGAATGATCAAGTTTTAATTAAGCGATTACTTGATATTGGGTTTTATAATTTCTTAATCCCCTATGTAGAAACAGTCGAACAAGCCAAATCAGCAGTAGCTTATACTCGCTATCCACCTGAGGGGGTAAGAGGGGTTTCTGTTTCTCATCGTAGTAATGGCTTTGGCACTATTACTGATTATTTTACTAAAATTAATCAAAATATTTGTGTTGTGGTACAAATTGAAACTCAACAAGCAGTAGATAATGTTGAAGCAATAACTGCAGTTGATGGTATTGATGGTATTTTTGTTGGACCGAGTGATCTCTCTGCTTCATTAGGTCATTTTGGTAATCCTAAGCACCCTGAAGTGCAAGCAGCGATAAAACATGTTTTTGATGTTGCTAAAGCACAAGGTAAAGCATGCGGTATTTTGGCACCGATAGAAGCTGATGCTCATCATTATATTGATATGGGGGCAACATTCGTAGCGGTTGGTAGTGATCTTAGTTTGTTAAGAAACTCAACTCAAACATTAGCCGATAAGTTTTTAAAGTAACTAGTACTAGTTTAATTGTAAAAAAGGAGAGTAAAATGAAAATTGGTTTTATTGGTTTAGGTATTATGGGTAAACCGATGAGCAAAAACCTGTTAAAAGCGGGTTATTCATTAGTAGTTTGTGATAAAAATCAATCATCAATTGATGAAGTTGTTGCTGCTGGAGCACAAAGTGCTGTAAATGCTAAAGAAGTTGCTCAACTCTGTGACGTTATAATTACTATGTTACCTAATTCACCACATGTAAAAGAAGTTGTTTTAGGTGAAAATGGGATAATTGATGGTGCTAAACCAGGTACTACTATCATAGATATGAGTTCAATTGCACCTTTAGCAAGTCGTGAAATTCACGATGAAGTTGTTAAAAAAGGTTTAGCAATGTTAGATGCGCCAGTTAGTGGCGGAGAACCAAAAGCAATTGATGGTACTTTATCGGTCATGGTAGGTGGTGATAAAGCTATCTTTGATAAACATTATGACATAATGAAAGCCATGGCTGGTTCAGTGGTATATACTGGTGAAATTGGTGCTGGTAATGTCACTAAATTAGCAAATCAAGTAATTGTAGCTTTGAATATTGCAGCTATGTCAGAGGCATTAGTCTTAGCAACTAAAGCTGGTGTAAATCCAGAGTTAGTTTATCAAGCAATTAGAGGCGGGTTAGCGGGAAGTACAGTACTAGATGCTAAGGCACCTATGGTTTTAAATCGTAATTTCAAACCAGGATTCAGAATTGATTTACACATTAAAGATTTACAAAATGCTTTAGATACTTCTCACGGCGTTGGTACATCATTACCACTAACTGCAGCTGTTATGGAAATGATGCAAGCCCTAAAAACTGATGGTCTGGGTAATTGTGATCATAGTGCATTAGCACGTTACTATGAATCTTTAGCAAAAATAGAAATTAAATAATTAAGGTTGAGATTGAGTATGGCGACATACTCAATACTTTGACTAATTGCATAAGGATAAATATGAAAATTGTCATCGCTCCTGATTCTTTTAAAGAAAGCCTAAGTGCTATTGAGGTTGCTAATATAATTAAAAATGGATTTTTAAACGTATACCCAAAGGCTGAATACTTTTTGATTCCAGTTGCTGATGGTGGTGAAGGTACTGTTGATGCAATGGTTGATGCATTAAATGGAAATAAAATCACAGTATCGATTACTGACCCATTAGGTGAAAAAGGTTTGGCTATTTATGGTATTTCAGGAGATGGACAAACAGCTCTGATAGAGATGGCTACTGCCAGTGGCCTTGAGCGTGTACCTGTTAATAAACGAAACGCTAAAATTACTACCTCATATGGTACTGGAGAATTAATCAAAGATGCTCTAGATAAAGGTTGTAAAAAATTTATCATTGGTATAGGCGGTAGTGCAACAAATGATGGCGGCGCAGGGATGTTGCAAGCATTAGGTGTTAAGCTTTTAGATAAATATGGTAATCAAATCGGTTATGGCGGAATTTCATTGAGTGAACTTGATAAAATTGATATTAGTGAAATTGATCACCGTATTAAAGATTGTAATTTTGAAGTTGCTTGTGATGTTACTAATCCGTTAACGGGTGAAAATGGTGCTTCATACATATTTGGTCCACAAAAAGGCGCGACACAAGACGATGTTTGTTTACTTGATAAAAACCTTAAACATTTTGCTCAAGTAATAAAACGTAGCTTTAATATGGATATTGAATTTACCCCAGGGACGGGAGCTGCTGGTGGAATGGGGGCAGCTTTATTAGCATTTATGAATGCTAAGTTAAGACCTGGAATTGAAATTATTACTGAAGCACTAAATCTAGATAAGCTTATTTCTAATGCTGATTTAGTTATTACCGGTGAAGGGCGATTAGACTACCAAAGTATCAATGGTAAAGTACCAGTAGGGGTAGCTAGTATTGCCAAAAAATACCAAAAACCTGTAATTGCTATTGTTGGTAGTTTGGGTGACAAGGCTGAAACTATTTATCCTTATGGTATTAATGCCATGTTTAGTATTTTAAGTAAAGTTGCGACTTTGTCGGAAGTACTTGATCCAGCAACGGCAAAAGCGAATCTTTATCAAACCTCAATGAATATTGCCTTAACACTTAAATTAGGTAGTAACCTTCAATAGTCATTAATACCCTTTATCTGTCTGATAAAGGGCATCATAATGATGTTATCGTTTAAGTGCCAACAACGCTCGACGAATAAAAAGCCAACAGATAAAGATAAATACAAACAAACCTAAATATTGCGGTATATTTCCTAGGTTATTAAATATTGCCAGTGGCGCATCGCTGCCGCCATTAGTTATACTGATTACGATGACTACTGCTAAGATAACCCCAATTAGACTTTCACCAACGATTAAACCTGATGCTATTAAAGCGGCTTTGCGATCCACTTTTTTAAATTGTACTTTCGGATCGAGATTACTTCTTTTAGCTTTAGCATAAGTATAACGTTTAATAATCCAAGATAATAATGTACCGACAAAAATCGGTGTGGTGACACTCGGCGGTAGATAAATTCCTAATCCGACAGCGAGCGCTGGTAATCTAAATTTCGAGTGACGTTTTGCTAAAATTAAATCAGTGATGATAATTATGGCTCCTAATACTAAACCAATAAAAATCATTGTCCAATCAAGTTGATGCGAAAAGATACCTCGGGCAATGGTTGTCATTAGCGATGCTTGAGGCGCGGCTAAAACTTGCGTAAGATCCATATCATTACGAGGAATCGCACCAGTAAAGCCATAGGCATGGTATAACGTTTCTAAGATAGGTGCTATAACTAAAGCGCCAACAAAACAACCAATTAATAAAGCAACTTGTTGTTTCCAAGGGGTTGCATTGACTAAGTGACCGGTTTTTAAATCTTGCAAATTATCATTGGAAATACATGCTATAGCTAAAACCGTACTAGTGGTGAATAGGGCTAATGCGGTTGCAAAATTCGATCCTTCTATTGTTGATAACATACCATTTACTTCACCTAGTCCTAATAAGATAAGTGAAACAACAATAACAGCGACTATTGCAATGCCAGACATCGGGCTTGCAGATGAACCAACTAAACCGGCCATATATCCGCAAGCAGCAGCAACTAAAAATCCCATAATAAAAGAGAACAACACTGCACAAGCAACTAATGACCATGCCACACCACTTGATAAACCACTATCGGCAATAAATGAGTAAAAAGTCGCCACTAAAATGACTAACATTGCCGCCATAATTGAAAAGATCCATTTCGGAGACAGATCGCGTTCTGTGGTGGGTACGTCTTGTATCGATACATCTGAACGTAAGGTCTTAAAAGAAATTTTCAACCCTTCAATAACAGGTTTGATTAATGAAAATAAAGTCCATACAGCTGAAATAGCAATAGTTCCAGCACCAATAAAACGGATATCACTGTCCCAAAATTGCATGGCAACTTGAGATAACGGTAAACTTGAATCATAGCCAATGATGGCAGTTAAAATAGGTATGCCAAATAGCCAAGCAATAACCATACCTATCAATATTGCAATACCTGAGATAATACCGATCAAATAACCGGCACTAAGTAACGCTAAAGAAAACCCCAAAGGAATTTGGAATATTGATTTACCTGCCGTGAACCAATAAGCTGAACTCCCAGAGAGTAATTTAAACCCATTAGTAAATAAACTGACTATAGAGGCAATTACGCCGCCAAATAAAATATCTTTTAGTCCATCATTAGCATCACTACCTTCAGTCTTTGATCCGGCTTTTAATATTTCAGCCGCAGCAACCCCCTCAGGATAAGGTAAATTACTTTTTACTACCATGACATGTCTAAGCGGTATAGAAAATAACACACCTAACATACCGCCAGCCAAACATACCGCAAAGGTTAACCAAAATGGGAAATCATGCCAATACCCCATCATTAATAAACCGGGTATAACAAAAATAATTGAAGATAAAGTTCCTGCTGCTGAAGCCTGTGTTTGTACCATATTATTTTCTAAAATGGTTGAATCCGGGAAAAGGCGTAAAATCGCCATAGAAATGACTGCTGCAGGAATAGCCGATGAAAAAGTTAAGCCGACTTTTAAGCCAAGATAAACATTTGATGCGGTAAAAATAATTGTTATTAGTGCACCAAGAATAATCCCTCTAAATGTAAGTTCTCGTAGTTTACTCATGTTTTTAATGTAATTCCAGTTGAAGTTAAGCGTATTATATACTTAATTAGATTATTTTGCGTGTAAAACTGCGAAGTGATGTTGTTTTTTGGTATTTGATAGTTGTTTTTAAATGAAAATATTTTTTAATATATTTTGAATGTTTACTATTTAGTTCTTAAAGAATTACCATTTCTTTTTGAAACCATTACAATGTTAGTTAATGATTATTACTTTGTGAGAGATATTGTGAACCAATTAGAACGTCTACAAGCGATTACTAAACAATTACGCAATCCTATTAAAGGGTGCGAATGGGACAGTAAGCAAACTTTTGATTCGTTAAAATCCTATACATTAGAAGAAACTTATGAAGTTTTAGATGCTATCGAAAAAAAAGATATGGTTGAACTTAAAAGTGAATTGGGCGACCTATTGTTTCAGATTGTTTTTTATGCGGATTTAGCAAGTGAACAAGGTTTTTTTAATTTTGATGATATTTGTCAGACTGTCGCTGATAAGCTGGTCAGTCGTCATCCGCATGTTTTTTCCAATAATACGACTATTAAACCGAATTGGGAACAACTTAAACAACAAGAACGCGATAAACGAGCACAATATTCGCTATTAGATGATATCCCGACCGCAATCCCAGCATTAATGAAGGCTGAAAAAATTCAAAAACGTTGTGCATCTGTTGGCTTTGATTGGAATGAACTACAACCGGTTATTGCTAAGGTTAAAGAAGAAATCAATGAAGTTGAACAAGAATTAGCACAATCAACTATTGATCAATCAAAAGTTGAAGAAGAAATGGGAGACTTGTTGTTTGCTACCGTCAATTTAGCAAGACATCTAAAAGTTAAATCGGAGTTATGCTTACAAAATGCTAATAACAAGTTTATTAGGCGTTTTAAACAAGTTGAATCACTGCTAAAACAAAAAAATCACAATTTAGTTGATGCAACACTTGAAGAAATGGAAGATGCATGGCAAATTGTCAAACAAACTGAAAAAATACCTAGCGAAGTAAAACAAAATGACTGAACAAAAAAATGAATTGTATCAAGAGATCGAAGCATGGGCACAAAATGCTATTTTACATAGCCCAACTTGGAGTATTAATCAACTCGATTATTCTGAAAAAAGTATTACTGTTGTTGAGATGATTATTGGCGAAATGGCGGATAAAAGCTTTGGTCTGCCAGAAGAACAACTGAATATGATATCGCAAGAATATGGCTGTTATCTGTTACTAACTGCACATAAATTATATGGTGGTCAGTTTTATTGGAACCAAGAACTAGAACAACCTATGTTAATTTGCTGTGAACCTGATTCAACCATAGCATTATTCACGTGGAATAAAGTAAAAGGTCGTTTATTAGGTGATAAAGCGGATCATATTGCTTATTTTCTTGATGAATTTGGCAAAGCGGTTTTCCAACCAGAAAAAGGTACCAATTTAGTTTATCTATAAATTACATTTGCAATAAATATGATTGAAAAAAGTTGGTAAGCAGATAAGTTTTCCGACTTTAATAAATTCTGTTAAAAGCAATTTTAAATATGAAATATACACTTTATATTGGTAATAAAAACTACTCAACATGGTCGATGCGTCCTTGGGTTGTGATGAAATATTTTGATATTCCTTTTAACGAAAAGCTGGTTAAATTTGATAGTTTTACTGATGATTCTTTGTTCAAAAAGACCATGCTCGCTGTTTCAAAATATGGCACGGTACCTATTCTAATTGACGGTGATTTAGTGATCAGTGACTCTTTAGCTATTTGTGAATATTTAGCAGAAAAGCATGGCGACTTAGCTTTATGGCCGGCTGAACTCAAAAAAAGAGCAATCGCTCGCAGTTTAGTGGCTAAAATGCATTCTGGATTTCAAGCTATTCGAACTTATTTGCCGATGAATATTGAAGCCGAGTTTCCACAAGTAGGGCAAATAATATTACGAGACCATTTAGAGGTAAAAAAAGAAATCATGTTTTTAGATGATTTATTATCCTCGTCGTTAGCCTCGAAAAAATCAAATTGTGACTATTTATTTGGTGATTTTAGCATAGCCGATGCCTTTTATGCTCCTTTGTGCCTAAGATTAAAAAATTATCATATAGCAACAAGTTCAAGTGTTAGCAACTATATTGATATTATCTGTAATACTAAAGGCATTAAAGATTGGATCAATGAAGCATTACAAGAAAGATCTTTTGTCGCGATGGATGAACCTTATCGTTTACAAAGATAAGTAATGATAGGTAGAGATAACATAAAAATACCATCTCTTTCAACACATACGCTATAAACATTATCGAGGATGAGGTTGACGGGCTAACTTCTTTTTTTATCCAGTCATCAACTAAAGAACAATGGTTTGAGATTTACTATTATGGCGAATTAGAAAATGGCTATATTGCCGGTGTAGAACCAACTTTCGCCAATATTAAGATTGTAGCAAAATCCATTAATAGTGAAGAAGAAATATTGTTATTTGATGAAACGGTGCATGGCTATAACGCAATGTTTTGTGACAATCACTCTGATGAAGAAAAAAAACAATCGGTCATTTGAAAAACTTAAAGTGTCTGCGTCAAAAATAAAATTAACATTCGGTTATAGTATTGACTATGATTCTGAAAAAGAACTTTATGACTTAGGTGAAAAAGGTCAGGTAATATTGGTTGATGGGAGAAAAATAGCTTGGCAACAGCTACTATGTGACGGTTTTGACTGGTTATCGATTGAATTGATTGATGTAAATGGCAACGAAAAACTCATAATAGATGCCGAGCTAGCCTAACGGTTATAGCTATTTTGTGGTGGAAATTGCGCTATTTTACTAAGTTACTCTCACTCAAATAAACTGATTTATCATTAACAAACCCGTTTGCTTAAAACGGGTTTGTTATTTTAATAATGATATTAGCAATTATGCTTCTAAGTAATCTAAAATACCTTCAGCAGCTTTGCGTCCTTCACTAATTGCGGTGACGACTAAATCAGAACCACGCACAGCATCTCCGCCAGCAAAGATTTTGGCATTCGAGGTTTGATAACCTTTGCTTTCAGGGGCAATTATCCGTCCTCTATCGTCAAAATCAACCCCATGTTCAGCTAACCACGGCATCGCATGCGGTTTAAAGCCAAATGCCATTACCACCGCATCTGCCGGTAACACAAATTCTGAGCCTTCAATAATCACTGGTGAGCGACGACCTTTCGCATCGGGTTCGCCAAGCTCTGTTCTTACCATTTTTACGCCAGTAACATGCCCAACATTGTTAATTTCAATACTCAGTGGTTGTACATTGAATTGGAATTGTGCGCCTTCTTCTTTGGCGTTTTTAACTTCACGTTTAGAACCAGGCATATTGGCTTCATCACGGCGATATGCACACGTCACTTCAGTAGCACCTTGACGGATAGATGTTCTTACGCAGTCCATGGCAGTATCACCACCGCCTAATACCACGACACGTTTATTTTTCATATCTACATAAGGCGCATCGTCAGTTTGTTGGTGCTGCATAATATGTTTCGTATTAGCAATTAAAAATGGTAATGCATCATAGACACCGTCAGCATCTTCATTTTCAAGCCCGGCACGCATTGATTGATAAGTACCAGCCCCAACAAAAACAGCAGCAAACTCAGCGAGAAGATCGGCTAATTGTACTGTTTTACCCACTTCAGTATTAAGGCGGAACTCAACGCCCATTTCGCTAAAGACATGTCTACGATGAACTAAGACCTCTTTATCTAATTTAAAGGCTGGAATACCGAATGTTAATAAACCACCGATTTCAGGATGGCGATCAAAAACGACAGGGGTGACACCATTACGTACTAAAACATCAGCACAAGCCAAGCCGGCCGGGCCAGCGCCAATAATTGCGACTCTCAACCCGGTTTTCTCCACGTTAGAGAGATTTGGTCTCCATCCCATTTTAAAGGCTTCATCGGTAATATAACGCTCAATACTACCAATAGTTACCGCACCAAATTCAGCATTCAAAGTACAAGATCCTTCACATAGACGATCTTGTGGACAAACTCGACCACACACCTCTGGTAAACTATTGGTTTTGTGAGACAGTTCAACCGCTTCTAAAATTTTGCCTTCATTGATTAATTTTAACCAATTTGGAATATAGTTATGTACCGGACAGCGCCATTCACAATAAGGGTTGCCACAAGCAAGGCAACGATCTGCCTGAGCTTGTGATTGTGAGGCGGAAAATCCCTCATAAATTTCAACAAATTCAATTTTACGAACGTTTAGCGATTTTTTAGGCGGATCAACACGTTGTAAATCGATAAACTGATAAACATTCTGACTCATATCGTGTTCTCCCCTTACTGTGCTTGCACGCGAAGCTCTGCTGATGAGCGGCTACGGTGACCTAACAATGCTTTAACATCACTAGATTTTGGTTTAACTAAGACAAATTGTTTGGCAAAGCCTTCCCAGTTAGCTAATATCTCTTCAGCCCAAGATGAGTGAGTTAACTGAGCGTGTTCCATAATTAAACCTCGTAAGTGCTCTTCATGGATCGAGTAGTCAGCCACATTTAACATTTCGACCAACTCTTTATTAATACGCTTATGTAAATCACCATCGGTATCCAAAATATAAGCAAAACCACCGGTCATACCAGCACCGAAGTTAACGCCGGTTTTACCTAACACACAGACAATACCGCCAGTCATATATTCACAGCCATTATCACCAATGCCTTCAACCACGCTAATGGCACCTGAGTTACGCACGGCAAAACGTTCGCCAGCTCGGCCAGCAGCAAATAATTTACCACCTGTTGCGCCGTATAAACAGGTATTACCGGCAATGGTCGCTTCATGACTTAAAAATGCCGAGCCTTGCGGTGGACGAATCACAATACGACCGCCAGCCATCCCTTTACCCACATAATCATTAGCATCGCCGGTTAGGGTCAAATCCACACCACCAGCATTCCATACACCAAAGCTTTGACCTGCGGTACCATTGAAATTCAAGGAAATAGGTGAGGTAACTAAGCCCTGATCACCATATTTTTTAGCTATATAACCAGATAAGGTAGTACCAACAGAACGATCAGTATTTTGAATATCAAAGTAGAAACTTTTACTTTGACGATTATCCACTGCGTCTTGCGCTTGGGTGATGATCTCTTTATTCAGCACGCCTTTATCAAATGGTTTGTTATCTTCAATACAGTGTACAGGTTTACCTTCAATCGGCGATGCGGTTTTAAGCAAGCCTGATAAATCCAGTTTTTGCTGTTTTGCGGTAATACCATCAAGTTCAATAAGCAGATCGGTACGACCGATTAAATCAACAATTCGGCAAACGCCAAGTTCAGCCATAACTTCTCGGGTATTACGAGCAAGAAAACGGAAGTAGTTCATGGCTTTCTCTGGTAGACCATGATAATGCTCACTACGCAGTTTTTCATCTTGAGTAGCAACACCGGTCGCACAGTTATTCAGGTGACAAATACGTAAGTATTTACAACCTAGGGCAACCATTGGCCCGGTACCAAAGCCAAAGCTTTCGGCACCTAAAATTGCGGCTTTGACAATATCGGCACCAGTTTTTAAGCCACCATCTACTTGCAAACGTATTTTGTGACGTAAACCATTAGCGACTAATGATTGTTGGGTCTCAACCAGACCAAGTTCCCAAGGAGAACCGGCATATTTAACCGATGTTAACGGGCTGGCACCGGTACCGCCGTCATAACCTGAAATAGTGATTAAATCGGCATAGGCTTTAGCTACGCCAGTTGCAATAGTACCGACTCCCGGTTCGGACACTAACTTAACTGAGATCATCGCCGTTGGATTAATCTGTTTCAGGTCAAAAATCAATTGCGCTAAGTCTTCAATTGAATAAATATCATGATGCGGTGGTGGTGAAATTAATGTCACACCCGGTACAGAAAAACGTAATTTTGCAATATAAGGTGTTACTTTATCACCTGGTAATTGACCACCTTCACCCGGTTTTGCACCTTGGGCAACTTTGATTTGAATCACGTCAGCACTCATTAAGTAACCCGGTGTTACACCAAATCGGCCGGAAGCCACTTGTTTAATACGTGATACTTTGATGGTGTTATAACGGACAGGATCCTCACCGCCTTCACCAGAGTTAGAAAAACCACCTAAGGTATTCATGGCTTCAGCTAATGATTCATGCGCTTCTGGACTTAATGCACCAATTGACATAGCGGCGGAGTCAAAACGTTTAAATAATGACTCTTCTGGTTCAACTTCATCAAGTGCAATAGCGGCATTTTCAGGTGGATTGAGTTTTAATAAGTCTCGCAAGGTCGTAGGAGGTCGATTATTTACAATATCCACATAACGCTGATAATCTGCATAATTACCGTCATTAACTGCTTTTTGTAGCGATTGTACAACATCTGGATTATAAGCGTGATATTCGCCACCATAAACAAATTTGAGTAAGCCACCTTGTTCGATTGGTTTACGACGCAGCCACGCTTTTTTAGATAAATTAAATTGATCTTGGGCAAAATCATCAAAGTTGGCACCACTAATGCGGCTAGTTACTCCTTGGAAGCAAAGTTCAACCACCTCTTCATTTAGACCAACTGCCTCAAATAGTTTAGCACAGCGATAAGAAGCGATGGTCGAAATTCCCATTTTTGACATAATTTTATATAAGCCTTTATTAATACCATTGCGATAATTAATAATCGCGTCACGGTAAGACTTATTTATAGTGCGATTATCCACCATTTGCGCTAAGGTTTCATAGGCTAAGTATGGATAGATTGCCGTCGCTCCAAAGCCTAATAGGACGGCAAACTGATGCGGATCGCGACAGCTTGCGGTTTCAACAATGATGTTGGCATCACAGCGTAAACTTTTTTCTACTAAACGTTGTTGTACCGCACCAACTGCCATTGGTGCCGGAATTGGCAGGCGATCAGGTGCAATATTTCTATCGGATAAAATGAGTAATACCGTTCCCTCACGAACTTTCGCTTCGGCATCACCACATAATTGTTCAATTGCATCACGTAAACTACCGTCAATCTCATAAGTGATATCCAGTATTTCTGATTTGTAGTAACGAGATTCTAAGGTTGTTAACTGTTTAAAATCCGAATGAACTAATACCGGATATTTAAAGGCAACCCGATGCGCTTGGCCTTCAGCTTCAGCAAACACATTCATTTCACGACCAATACTGGTTGATAGCGACATGACGTGTGCTTCACGCAATGGATCGATAGGTGGATTAGTTACTTGAGCAAATTTTTGTCGGAAGTAATCATAAATTAAGCGCGGACGGCTTGATAGTACGGCAAACGGTGTATCATCACCCATTGAGCCGGTTGCTTCTTGGCCGTTTTCACCCAAAACTCGAATACATTGATCGAGCTCTTCGGCACTATAACCAAATTGTTTTTGGTAAGTAGCGAGTAAAGTGTCGTCATAATCACGAGAGCCGATATCATCATCTGGAAGATCTTCAAATGGGATGAGACGTTTTACATTTTTAGCCATCCACTCTTTGTATGGATGACGTTTTTGGAGATCATTGTCAGTTTCTGAAGATTGTAAAATGCGACCTTCTTCAGTATCAATGACTAGTAACTCACCCGGACCAACTCGTCCTTTGGTGACGACTTCATCGGGTTGATAGTCCCAAATACCGATTTCTGAGGCACAAGTGATAAGTTTATCTGTGGTAATCACATAACGAGCAGGACGTAAACCATTACGGTCTAAGTTACAGGCAGCATAACGACCATCTGACATAACAATACCGGCCGGTCCGTCCCACGGTTCCATATGCATGGAGTTAAAATCAAAGAAAGCTCGTAAATCCTCATTCATATCAGGGTTGTTTTGCCATGCTGGTGGTACTAGTAAACGCATAGCACGGACAATATCCATACCGCCGACTAAAAATAGTTCCAACATATTGTCTAGCGAGCTTGAATCCGAGCCAGTAACATTGACAAACGGCGCGGCATCTTGCAGATCTGGAATCAATGGTGTTTTAAATTTGTAAGATCGCGCTTTTGCCCATTGGCGATTCCCCTCAATGGTATTAATTTCACCATTATGGGCTAAATGTCTAAATGGTTGCGCCAGTGGCCAACGTGGTATTGTATTGGTTGAAAAACGTTGATGGAATAAACAGATTGCGGTTTCCATCCGAATATCAGCCAAATCTAAATAGAATCGAGGTAAATCCTTTGGCATACATAAGCCTTTATAGATATTAACCTGATTTGAAAAACTACAGACATAAAACGTATCATCTTGCACACGTTTTTCTATACGTCGGCGCACCATATATAGACGTCGTTCTAAATCGATTTTGGTCCAACCCGCCGGGGCATTGACAAATACTTGTTCAATTCTTGGTAGTGATGAGAGGGCGATTTCACCCAGAACACTTTTATCGATTGGCACTTCACGCCAACCTAATACATATAAGGTTTCTTCCGCTAGCTCTTCTTCAACAATTTCACGACTAGCTTGCGCTTCGGCTTCATCTTGACTTAAAAATAGCATGCCAACGGCATAATTAGCGGCTAAACGCCAACCTGCGTCCTCGGCAACTAGTCGGAAAAATCGGTCTGGTTTTTGTAATAAAAGACCACAGCCATCACCGGTTTTACCATCCGATAATATGGCGCCACGGTGTTGCATGCGAGCAAGCCCGTGAATTGCAGTACGCACTACTTTATGACTTGGTTGCCCTTCAATATGAGCAATTAAACCAAATCCGCAGTTATCTTTTTCATGCTGCTGGTTGTATAACATATCATTGCCTCTAATTCATTGTTATTCTTTTTTGAAAAGATATAGGCATTAATCCCATAATAGGTGTGAAGGTAATTAAAAATAGGTTTTTGGTCAAATAAATATTACTTATAAGTCAATATTTTAATCACATAACACATGTATATTAATGAAGCTTATATCTTATATTAACCAATTGTTTTTATTAGTTTTAAATTTTATTTAAAATTAAGGTCATTTAATTTTAAAAATTTTTCATAATAAGAATTAATATCTGATTAAAAAAAGTTGCGGAATAAGTTTTTTGAGTATAAAAATTGACGATTTTTACACATTTTTCAAAAATAGCGGCATTAGAATCGCCACTGTTATATTGTTATAATAAGCTATCTTTATTATGGGTAATAGATTAAATATGCAAACTAAAATTACAATTATCGGTGCTGGTGCTGCGGGGCTTTTTTGTGCCGGATTATTAGGGCAAAAAGATTATGATGTGACTGTCATTGATAACGGTAAAAAATTGGGTCGCAAAATTTTAATGTCTGGCGGTGGTAAATGTAATTTTACTAACCTAAATGTTGAAGCTACCCATTATATTTCTCAAAATCGTCATTTTTGCAAGTCAGCGTTAAAGCGCTATACTCAATGGGATTTTATTCAGCTAGTTAATCAATATCATATTGGCTACCATGAAAAAGATCATGGTCAGTTGTTTTGTGATAATTCAGCGCAAGATATTGTCGATATGCTTAGCCAAGAGTGCCAAAAAGGGCAAGTTAACTTTATGTTACAAACACAACTTGAGGATGTAGTATTAGCGGAGCAGGGTTTTAAATTACACACTTCCAAAGGCTACTTGCAAACGGATCACTTAATTGTTGCAACCGGTGGGCAATCTATGCCCGCACTTGGTATGACAGCAATTGGCTATAAAATTGCTGAAAAATTTGCTATTCCAGTTGTCCCTGTAAAAGCCGGATTGGTGCCATTTACCTTACATAAACCGTTGTTAACAGTATTATCTTCGTTATCAGGAATCGCACTACCAGTTGAAGTATCTAATAAACGTATCAGTTTTAAAGAAAACCTACTATTTACTCATCGAGGATTATCTGGGCCAGCCATTTTACAAATCTCCAGTTATTGGCAAGCAGGTGAAGCAATAACGATCAATTTATTGCCTGACGTTGCTTTTGAGGAAGATTTTAAGCCTTTGTTAGATAATAATCGCAATCAAAGTCTTAAAAATTGTTTAGCGCAGATATTACCTAAACGGTTAATTGAAGCGTTAATGCAACTAAATTTGATCGTTGATACAACGGTTAAACAGTTAACGCCTACTGAGCAACAAGCACTGTATCAGACCTTAACAGCATGGAGCATGACACCAAATGGAACAGAAGGTTATCGTACGGCAGAGGTGACCTTAGGTGGGGTAAGTTGTGATGCGTTATCCTCAAAGACGATGGCGGTAAAAAATCAGCCTAATCTCTACTTTATCGGTGAAGTTGTAGATGTGGCCGGTTGGCTTGGTGGTTATAATTTCCAATGGGCTTGGAGCAGTGCATTTGCCTGCGCCCAAGCTTTTGGTGATTAACTATCAATTACTCCCATTTGTATATTATATTTCTTCACTTTATATTGTAATGTGGTGCGCGAAACATTAAGTAATTTTGCCGCTGTAATAATTTTACCGTTGGCTTGATTTAATGCATCAACAATAAGTTGCTTTTCATAGTTTTCAACTTGTTCGGTTAGATTGCCGGTTATCTCCTTAATATTTGGCTTTTCGAGCTTAGCTTCTTCTTGTGGAGAAGGGCTTGGAAGGTCAAATAACTCGTCATCAAGAACAATTTGTTGCAATTCTCCCGGCTCATTTTGTAAAACCATACTACGGACGATAGCATTCTCTAGCATCCGTACATTCCCCGGCCAAGGTGCTGACATAAGTTGTTGTAAAGCATGTTCACTAATTCCGGTGATCACTAGGTTGACATCTGTTTTATGTTTATCGATAAAGTATCGTGCCAGTACCGGGATATCTTCTTGCCTTTCTCGGAGGGCAGGTAGTTTGATTAAACCAACATTTAATCGATAAAATAGGTCACTGCGCATTTTACCGGATTTTAGCAATTCGGCCGGTGATTCATTCATCGCCGCCACAATTCGCACATCGGCATGTTGCTCTTTATTACCGCCTAATGGCCAATAAGTTTTTTCTTGTAAGAAGCGCAATAGTTTACTCTGCATTTCAAGTGGCATTGCATTAAGTTCATCAAGAAATAAAGTTCCACCATTAGCCAGTTCAAGATAACCTTGACGATT
Organism: Gilliamella sp. LMG 34359; assembly: GCF_984569085.1. Classification (NCBI taxonomy): domain Bacteria; kingdom Pseudomonadati; phylum Pseudomonadota; class Gammaproteobacteria; order Orbales; family Orbaceae; genus Gilliamella; species Gilliamella sp. LMG 34359. The sequence continues at coordinate 966,882 of NZ_OZ474906.1, forward strand.
TTCAGCACCGGTAAAGGCCCCTTTGACTGTCCCAAATAACGTACTTTCAATCAAGGAGGTTGGTAAAGCACTACAGTTTAGTGAAATAAACGCCTTATCGCGGCGATGGCTGGTTTGATGAATTAATCTGGCAAATAGCTCTTTCCCTGTACCAGTTTCACCAACAATTAATACCGGTACATCATTACTGCCTAAAATATTGGTCTGATCGATAACTTCTTGCATTTTTTTCGAAGCAAAAATAATTTCCGGCAGTGGTTGTTCTTTATTCTGATATAATTTTCTATTCAGGCGAAAAACCTGATCTTGCAGTTGTCTTACATTTGATAAATTACGACCTATTTCAACAGCGCCGATGATCGCTTTTTCATGATTATAAAGCGGTACCGTTGTATGTTGATAATCGACTAATTTACCCACATGATTAAAGTAAGTTTGATAAGTATCTTGATACTCCTTACCATGTAAAGCTTGTAGCATAGTACTATCTTCTTTTTTCAAATTAGGGTAAACTTTAAGCATTGGTTTACCGATGGCTTGCTCCATTGAATAACCATCAAGTTCTGCGCTTTCCTGATTGTAATAAATATATTTACCTTCTTTATCAATAATAGCCATAGGCTGATGTATTAAATCAAAAAAATGTTTAAATATTTCCAATGCTTGTAGTAATTCAGGATCAATTTTCATGATACTAAAACCTTTTAATAATCGGATTATTGCTAAGTATAGCTAGCGTTGATTTAAATATCTTTCAATTATTACTAAAAAAAGTGACAAATTTTTGTCATAAAAACATATTTTTTACTAAATGACTAATATTAAATTTGTAATTATTCTGTTAATGGATTGATTATTTGTGTTTTTTTAAGTTGGCACGGTGATTGCATTGTAAGTGAGTAATTTTTTACTTACCTTTTTTTATGTACTAATTAACTGGAGGTCATATGTCCGACACAATTATGTCAAATTATAACAAATTACGTACCGATCTAATAACAAAAGATCGCCGTTTCAGTGCGCAAGACGGTAAACTTTGTTTTGACGGTGTGAATTTGGAAGAATTAGCCAAGAAATATCCAACACCTTTTTATGTATTTTCTGAAAAAGAAATTGACCGTAATATTCAGGAAATCAAAGATTCGTTTAAAGCTCATCCAAACACTAAAATTTTCTATGCGTCAAAAACGTGTTCAGTAATGGGTGTTCTTAAAGCGATTAAAGATGCAGGTATCTATGCAGAAGCGAACTCAATGTTTGAAGTGCGTAAATGTTTAGAAATCGGTTTCCCAGGTAGTCAAATTGTTTTCAACGGTGTGGTTAAAAAACCAGTTGATTTAGAATTTGCCATCCAAAATGATCTTTATATCATCAATGTTGATAGCTTATATGAATTAGATATCATCGATGAAATTTCACGTCGCTTAAAGAAAGTAGCCAATGTTTGTGTGCGTGTTGAACCAAATGTTCCATCAGCAACTCACGCAGAATTAGTTACTGCTTACCACGCTAAATCAGGTATCGATTTAGAACAAGCTGAAGAAACTTGTCGTCGTATTCTTGAAATGCCTTATGTGCATTTACGTGGTTTACATATGCATGTGGGTGACCAAGTGCCTGAAGCAGAACCATTTGCTAAAGCAACCAAAGTATTAGTTGATGAATCACGCCGTTTAGAAGAAGTTTTAGGCATTAAATTTGATTTAATCAACGTAGGTGGTGGTATTCCAGTTCCTTATAAATACGATGATGAAAATGGTAATCCATTACAAGATAACATGTATGCTGGTATTACTGCACAAGATTTCGCTGATGCAGTAATTAGTGAAGTTCACAAATGGCGTACAGACGTTGAAATTTGTATCGAACCAGGTCGTAAAGTTACCGGTTCAGCAGGTGTGCTTTTAACTGAAGTTGCTTGTGAAAAACGTAAAACTAACTACGATTTAGACGGTAACATTGAAGAACATGTTGAATGGAAATTTGTTGATGCGGGTTATAGCGTATTATCTGACAGCCAACACTTTGATTGGTTCTTCTATGTTTATGATGCGTCAAAAATTACTGAACAACATGATGAGTACATTAAATTAGCTGGTCCATTATGTGATGGTGGTGATTATTTCCACGTTGGTGTTAAAGGTGAAGAATTCTTATTACCTAAAGATACACAAATTGGCGATATCATTGCTTTCCTTGATGCTGGTGCTTATACCATTGAAAGCCAAACGGTTTATAACAATCGTCCACGTACAGCTGTTGTTATGATCGATAAAGAAGGCAAAGACCGATTGATTCGCCGTGAAGACACTTACGAGGATATGGTTGGATACGACGTGTATTAATCATGAGCTATCTGGGGCACTTAGTGCTCCAGATATTATAATGTGAGGTTATTTTATGAGTGATTCTAAAGATTCAAGTTTACTTGGTATTAAAGACATTGTGTTTATGAATGTTATTGCCATACTAAGTTTACGTCAAATTCCTAATGTTGCTCCTTATGGAGCGTCAGCAATGGTCCTTTGGCTACTTGCTGCATTTTGTCTGTTTTTCCCATTAGCTATGGTTTGTGGTGAACTTTCTACTGGTTGGCCAAAAGATGGTGGGATATTTGTTTGGGTAAAAGAAGCGTTTGGTAAACGAGTTGGCTGGATAGTGGTCGTTTGTTTCCTATTCTCATGCGTACTTTTCTTCCCATTAATGTTGCAATTTGGCTTTACGGCAATTGGTTACATGTTTAGTCCTGAATTAGCGCAAAATCAGGTGTTTATTGGTGTTGGCTCCATGGTGGTATTCTGGATCTTAACATTAATGAATATCAAAGGGATGAAATGGACTAAAATTATAAACAGTGTTAGTGCATGGTTAGGGGTATTTATTCCTGCTGGTATTATCGTGTTATTAGCTATTGTCTGGTTAATGACTGGTCATCCAATGGCAACTGATTATAGTCATGTTAGTGATTGGATTCCGGATTTAAGCAGCTGGGATACTATTGTATTTTTATCAAGCATGATGTTCGCTTTTGCTGGACTTGAAGTGGCACCAATGATTGCTGGTCGTACTCGTGATCCACAACGTGACTTCCCTAAAGCAATGGCAGTATCTGCAATTGTTATCGTTGGTATCTATATGATTGGTACTTGGGCAATTAATACCTTATTACCGGCAGCCGATACTGATATTGTTGCCGGCGTAATGCAAGCGATGGAAGCTGCCGCTCAAGAGTTACATATGCCTTGGTTATTACCTGTAATGGCAATCTGTTTATTCTTTGGTGCATTGGGTCAAATTAACTCATGGTTAGTTGGTCCTATCTATATGTTACAAGAAGCATCAAAAGAAGATAACTTACTTGGTGAACGTATTGGTCGTTTACATCCAGTATATCAAACACCAGCATTTGCTTTAGTTATCCAAGCAATCATTGTAACGGTACTTTGTTTCTCAACATTCGTATCACCAAGTATTGCTGCTGCATATTGGATGTTAACTGCATTAACAACCATTTGTTACTTTATCCCTTATTTAGTGATGTTTATTGCTTACTATCGCTTACGTATTACTCAACCAGATGTACCACGTAGCTTTAAGATCCCAGGTAAAGTATTACCAATTGTTTTACCTGGTTTAGGTTTCTTATCTACGCTATTTGCGGTGATCTTAGTCTTTATTCCACCAGCACAAATCGATATGGGTGGATATGTTGAGTACATCGCGAAAATTGTTGGTGGTGCAGTGCTTGCAATTGTGTTAGCTGAATGGATATACCATCGCGCACAAAAACGTAATCGCTTGCAACAACAATAAGATATAGAGGAGTAATTTATGTACAAGCCTATATTGGAAATTGATTTAGGTAAATTAAAAGACAATGCTCGTGTTGAAAAAGAGTTACTAGCTAAACACGGCATTGAAGTGATGGCTGTAAATAAAGTTTTTGATGGTTGCGTTGAAACTGCCAAAGCAGTACTTGATGGCGGTATTGATGTTATCGCCGAATCAAGAACCTACAATTTGAAGAAACTTAAAGATGCTTTAAATTGTAAAACTTGTTTACTACGTAGTCCTTGTTTAAGCGAGATTAGCGAAGTAGTGAAATATGCTGATATTAGCTTGAATAGTGAAAAACAAGTTATCCAAGCACTTTCTGATGAAGCGGTCAAACAGCAAAAAGTCCATCAAGTCCTATTAATGGTGGATATGGGGGATTTGCGTGAAGGTATTTGGTTTGAACATGTCGATGATATTATCGAGACAGTCAAATTTATCCTTTCTCTACCGGGTGTTGAGCTGTATGGGCTAGGGACTAACTTTAACTGCTATGGTACGGTTCTACCAACTGTTAAAAATGGTGTGGACTTTTTACATATAGCGCGTAAAGTAGAGCAAGCTTGTAATATCAAGATCAAGTATCTATCAGCTGGTAACTGTACAAGTTATCATCTGCTTGATAAAGGGATCTGGCCAGAAGGACTTAATCACATCCGAATTGGTGGTTTACATGAGTTTGGGATTGAGTATGTAGATATGAAATATCTTGATGAATTTCATCACTCAAACAAACCTGTCGAAAAAGCTTGTAGTGACATGTATAAATTATATGCACAAATTATTGAGCTTAACAGTAAACCAACGGTTCCGGTCGGTGAGTTAGGTGTTGATGCCTTTTTGAACAGCAAAACTTTTGTTGATCATGGTACTCGCAAACGAGCACTTCTTGCTTTTGGCCGTCAAGATGTGCCAGCAGAAAGCTGTATACCGATTAATGATAACATTACGGTATTAGGTCAAACTAGCGATCATACTATTGTTGATATCGAAGATGTTTCTGAAACATTACGAGTTGGCGATATGATTGGCTTTGAACTTGATTACACAGCTCTTCTTATGGCTTGCCAAACCAACGGTGTAGAAAAACGGTTTGTTTATTAATATGTATCAGCTGCTGGGCAACCAGCAGCTATTATTGATTACTAGGCGGTTTATATGGCAACATCAGAATCTCAAGAAAGTCCTTATCCCAGTACCTTAAAGAAAAACTTAAAAAATCGTCATTTATTGATGATTTCCTTAGGTGGCTCAATTGGTACCGGATTATTTATTGGTATCGCAGCACCACTTAGCACGGTTGGACCTTTAGGGACCATTATCGCGTATCTACTTGCCGGCAGTATTATGCTGTCAACCATGCTTTGCTTAGGTGAACTTTCTTGTGCATTCCCTCATGCAGGGTCTTTCCAGCATTATGCATTAATGTTTATTCCACATCCTATCTGGAGTTATACTATTGGCTGGTTATATTGGTTAAGCTGGGTGCTGTCTATGGCGGCGGACTTAACTGCAGCTTCTATGATTGCTCATCAAGTTTTTTCCTCTATTCCTATCTACATTCTTAGTCTAATTATTCTAACTGTTATCACTTGTGTCCATTTAACCTCTGTTCGTGCTTTTGGTGAAAGTGAATACTGGTTTTCAACGATTAAAGTATTAGCTATTATTGCGTTTATTGCAGTTGGTATATATCTACTTTATCAACAATATAATCAAACGCATGAGTTACCTACCTTTAAAACCGATCAAGGTTGGTTCCCTAATGGCTTTTTATCCATCTTTGTCTGTATGACGATTGTGACTTATTCATTTCAGGGGGTGGAATTAATTGGTAGTGCCGCCGGTGAAGCGCAATCACCTCAAACGGTATTACCGAAAATTATCACCGGTGTGGCGTTTCGGATAATTTTGTTTTATGTGTTAGCGATTGCCGTGTTAGCACTGGTATATCCCTATGGTACAACACATGATGAAATTAGCCCATTTGTTTGGGTATTTAATCAAGCGGGAATTAACTTTGCTTCCTATGCGATGCTGTTTGTTATCTTTTGCGCGGCGATTTCGGCTGCTAATTCGGCGGTTTATGCCAGTTCGCGAATGTTATGGTCGATGGCTCAGGATAATTTAGCGCCAAAATCTTTTTCAAAAGTGAATAAACGCGGCGTGCCAACCAAAGGAATATTATTTATCGCCATTATTGCCTTAGTTTCGCTATTTTCGAAATATATCGCGGCTGAAAAATTATATCTCTATTTAGTGGCAAGTACCGGACAAGTTGGTTGTTTTGCGTGGATAATTATTGCTTGGTGTCAGTACCAATTTCGCAAAGGTGTGAATCAAGGTAAGTACAGTAAAGATATGATTAAATTTAAATCACCGCTATTTCCTTGGTTAGCGATGATCTCCATTACCGTTAACATTATTATTATTGTTGGCGTATGGTTTGGTGAGTCAGGGCATTTTATTTTATTATCAGAAGTGCTTTTAATTTTTGTTATCTTAGTTTCATACTACTTTTTTAAAAAACGACATTTAACTAATAAATTAAATTAATCTTATTCTTTATTTATGTAATCACCTAAACTCTCAATTAAAGGTGATTACATACTATCAGTGATAACTTTCTCTATCTTTATTTCTATCTGAAAGAGGGCTAGCCTGACTTATTTTAGGAATGCAGCAACGCCTGTAAAAACAACTTGTGCCGCAATCGCTGATATTAATAATCCGGTGAGTTTTGACAAAATGGCAATACCGGTATTTTTTAACACTTTAGCAATGCTTTTAGCACATAGTAACATGGCGTAAATACCACTTGAGGCAATCAATAACGAAAGCGCGCCAATCAGATTTTGCATAATACCAACTGAACTCGTCCCCATAACAATGATGGTACCGATGGATGCCGGCCCCATACATAGCGGTATTGCTAATGGCACGACACTAATATCATCATCATCACTATGAATTTTATTTTTTTCAGGCGAATCATTCATTAATGTCACCGCGGTAATAAACAGTAATGCTCCCGAGCCAATTCTAAATGCGTCGAGTGTAAAACCAAACACGCTGAACATCGCATTACCAAAAAAGAATAGCACAATACCAATAATAAATACCGCACACGATGTTTTAAGTGCCGTTTTACGGCGTTGTGCTTCATCATACTGCTTAGTACCACTTAAAAATGCACTTAGTACAGCTGGTGGCGTCATCAATGCAAATAACTTGGTTGTGGTGGCAAGAATCTCAACAAGATAGTTGTCCATAGTGTTACCTTTTTTATTACTAGATATTGCTTGAAATGTGTCAACGATTGTTGGCGGGAATGAACTATAATATCCATAAAAACGGTCACCATAAAGGTGACCATATTTAATTGGATATATTTTAATGTGTATATTAAATATTAACCAATTTGAATTAGTTAAGGCGCTCTTTGATACGCGCTGCTTTACCACGAAGTTCGCGTAAGTAGTAAAGTTTAGCTTGACGTACTTGACCACGACGTTTCACAGTAATTGAATCAACAATTGGTGAGTGAGTTTGGAATACTCGTTCAACACCTTCGCCATTCGAAATTTTACGTACTGTAAATGCAGAATGTAAACCACGATTACGAATTGCTACAACAACACCTTCATATGCTTGAAGACGTTTTTTGTTACCTTCAACAACCCATACTTTAACTTCTACCGTATCACCCGGGCGAAAAGACGGGATGTCTTTTTTCATTTGTTCTTGTTCTAATTGCTGAATAATTGCATTTTTCATAATTTTGTCTCTTACTAGTTATACTGAAATATTATTGGCTCTGTTCATCACGATATTCACGCTGGAATTCAGTGAGTAAACGTTGCTCTTCATCAGTCAGAGCTAGATTTTCAAGAAGATCTTCTCTTCTCAACCAAGTTCGTCCTAGTGATTGTTTTAATCGCCAACGACGAATCGCTTCATGGTGACCAGACATTAACACGTCAGGCACCGCCATTCCATCTAACACCTCAGGTCGAGTATAGTGTGGGCAATCAAGTAAGCCGTTGGCAAAAGAGTCTTCTTCTGCTGATGATTCATGATTTAATACACCCGGAATAAATCTGGCTAATGCATCAATCATTGTCATCGCCGGTAATTCACCGCCACTTAACACGTAATCCCCAATTGACCATTCTTCATCAATTTCGGTTTGGATAACGCGTTCATCTATACCTTCGTATCGACCACAAATCAAAATCAACTTTTGATATTGTGACAACTCGCAAACACCTTGTTGGTTTAATTTGCGCCCTTGTGGGGAAAGATAGATTACTTTGGTATCTTCACCTGCTACTGCCTTTGCTGCATGAATTGCATCTCTAAGTGGTTGCACCATCATTAGCATGCCGGGACCACCACCATAAGGCCTATCATCGACAGTCTTATGCTTATCATGCGCAAAATCGCGCGGGTTCCAATAATCTACGGTTAACAGCCCATTTTTAACAGCTCGACCAGTTACGCCATAACAGGTAATAGCTTGGAACATCTCGGGAAAAAGGCTAATTACGCCAATCCACATATTCTTACCTTACCAATTAAAAAGCGGGATCCCAATCGACCACAATCATTTTTGTTGTTAAATCAACTTGTTTAATAAATTGTTCTTCAACAAAAGGGATTAAACGTTCTGTTGCTCCAAATGCATCTTTTAGATTTGCTTTAACGACCAATACATCATTAGAACCGGTTTCCATTAAATCAGTTACCTGACCTAAGTCATAACCATTAACTGTTTTTACTCGACAGCCAATGAGATCTTTCCAATAAAAATCACCTTGATTTAATTCAGGCAATTCTTCTGCATCAACAAATACTTCAGCATTGGTTAACGCATTAGCTTGGTCGCGATCATCAACGCCTTTGAGTTTGACTATCATGTCCTGATTATGCGGTTTAAAGCTCTCTACAATTACTTCTTGCCATTTTCCAGCACGCTGGATATACCAAGGTTTGTAATCAAAAATACTATCTGGAAGTTCTGTAAACGAAAAAATTCTGAGCCATCCACGAATGCCGTAGCTTGAACCAAGTTTACCAACAACAATTAGATTCTCAGTATTCATCATCACAGTTACTATTACTTAATTAAGCAGCTTTTTGTGCTTGTTTGATCAATGCATTAACACGATCAGAAACTGTTGCACCTAAACCAACCCAATGATTTACGCGATCAAGATCTAAACGTAATTCTTCTGCTTTACCTTGTGCAATTGGATTAAAAAAGCCAACGCGCTCAATAAAACGACCATCACGTGGGTTACGGCTATCAGTGACAACTACTTGATAAAAAGGGCGCTTTTTAGAGCCACCACGAGCTAAACGAATAGTTACCATAACATCCTCTTAAATTAAAAAATAATCTTTCTTTTGCCCAACATGGACAAAATCAAAGCCCCAGAATTATACTCTTTCTAGCAAAAAGTGCAATGACTGATTGAGTGTGTAGAAGCGTGGTAGTAGCGGTTATCCGCAAGTTTAACCATAAATGAACATAAATTCATCTGGTTAACCAAGCGTATTGCAGACAATTCGCTTAATTGATAATAGTTGGCTTGGTTTACTGAGATATTGCTGTCTAATAGATGGTTTATTTTTAGGACTTTTTACGTCGAAAAGCACGAATTAAGACGTCGAAAAATCCTAATGATTTGACCATTTTTTGGCTATCAACATAGACTCGTATTGCTCTTAATACTTTCTTTGGCTCTTTGGAGGCAAAAGCAAATGTTCCATCTTTTTTGGTTTGTATGGAGTATCGAGATATCCACTTACCTTTAAAAAATACCGAGGCGATAACATAATCGACTTCTTCCCAAGGAATTTGAATATATTTGCGTGGATCACGTTGATGATAGAATTCAAATGCTTTATCGCCAATCATAATGTCGCCATATTCTGAAAATCCTGAAAATGCAGTCGCTTTAACTGTTAAATCTATTTTGGTATTTAATGATTGCACCATTTAATTGCTTGTTTCCATTATGCTAATTTGAGTTAGTTATTTCACCCTTTTCCCGTGATTGATGGTGAAAAGGGTGAGTAATGTTTGAGGGAAGCACAATTTTTACTTAAAAAGTGCCTTCCTCAATTTTTTTAGTTAACATTCTTGATGTTATAAAAGACCAACAACGTGACCAATAATACCGACTAAGAATAGTCCAAGAATAATTAAAATAGGGGATACTTTTTTACGAAGTAACCACATACATAAGAAAGTTAATAGTAATGGCACCAGTCCAGGAATTAACTGATCTAAGTTATTTTGTAAGGTAGTTACTTTTTCTTGGTTCAGCGCAAGTCCACTTTGCATTTGGATTAATGCTTGGTGAATACCTTCGGCACCAGCGGGTAGTGAATTCCAATCAATAAATGCACCATTATCTAATTTTACTGTTGATACAACAGGTTGGAATTTTATTGATACCCACCTTTGTACTAAAGCTGCCAGGACAAACATCCCTAAGATAGATGCACCTTTAGTGATTTTTTGCAGTAAACCACCACCTAAATTATCGGTAATTTTCGAACCGGTACGGTAACCAAATTCTTGAGTAAGCCACATAAAGGAGCAACGAATAATATTCCAAAGTAAGAAGAATAAAATTGGTCCTAAAATATTACCACTTAAGGCAAGTGAAGCGCCTAATGCACCAAGCATAGGACGAACGGTAAACCAGAATACTGGATCACCAACCCCTGCTAAAGGTCCCATCATCCCCACTTTAACCCCTTGAATAGCGACATCATCAACTGGCGCACCATTAGCACGTTCTTCTTCAAGGGCTAAAGTCACACCAAGTACCGGTGATGCTAAATAAGGGTGAGTATTAAAAAATTCTAAATGACGTTTAAGCGCGGCTGAACGATCTTCTTTTGTGGTATATAATTTTTTGATAGCCGGAATCATTGAATAAACCCAACCACCATTTTGCATACGTTCGTAGTTCCAAGAACCTTGAAGGAAAGTTGAACGCCAAGCTACCGCTAAACGGTCTTTTTTGCTTAAATGAATTTTATCTGTCATGTTCTTCTCCAAGTTCTTAGTAATCATTCAAAATATCATCAAGTGGATCGCCTTTACTACCACCATTTGATGAATTGCCACGTTCAGAAAGATTGAGATAAATCAGTGCTAAAGCAATACCTAGTGCACCTAGTGCAATCAAGGTTAATTGTGATATCGCGGCAACGACAAAACCGATAATGAAAAATGGCCAAACTTCACGGTTTGCCATCATATTGATTACCATCGCATAACCAACAGCAACCACCATACCGCCACCAATAGCCATACCCGTTGTTAACCATTCAGGCATTAAGTTTAACGCTTCCTTGACTGCATCGGCAGGAATAAACAATAGTGCTGCTGCTGGGATTGCGATACGTAAACCTTGTAAACAAACTCCTAATATTTGCAACAATTCGATTCTACGAATATTACCTTTCTCTGCTGCGGCGTCCATTAAATGCACTAATGGCACGGCAATAGTTCTTACGATCATAGTTAAAAATAGACCAGCAACCGCAAGTGGGATAGCAATAGCGATAGCTGTCGCTACCCCCGCTTCACCTTGTCCACCAAGTACTAAAATGATTGACGAAGCAACGGCAGCAAGTGCGGCATCAGGAGCAACGGCGGCACCAATATTTGCCCAACCTAGTGCTATCATCTGTAATGATCCACCTAACATAACACCCGCTTCTAGATTTCCTGTTACAAGACCAATTAATGAACAAGCAACTAATGGTTGATGGAACTGGAATTGATCCAAAATACCTTCCATCCCCGCTAGGAACGCAATAACTATCACTAAAATGATAGCAATAATCGATAAAGTCATAATAATAACCTCTTAATTAAACTAATTTTTCTGTCCGGCTAATTCTTGTTTCGCTTTCTTTAATAATTCATCCATATTATCGTTAGAATCATTAGGTACTTTGCGAACGTCAAATTTCACATTTTTCGCTTTTAATTTTTCGAATGTATCAACATCTTCAGTGCTCATAGACAGCACTTTATTGACCATTACCTTGCCAACAGAGTGAGCCATGGAACCAACATTTAATGTTTGAATATCAACACCACCTTCGACAGCACGAAGTACATCTTCCGGGTTTTCGAAAAGTAATAAAGCTTTAGTGTTACCAAAACGTGGATCATGCGCAACTTCGATAATTTTTTTAATTGGCACGACATTAGCTTTAACTCCTGGAGGTGCAGCTTCTTCAATCAGTTTTTTTCTTAGCTCATCTTTGGCAACTGAGTCTGAAACTACGATAATACGATTAGGGTTAGTGGTTTTAGTCCAAGCGGTTGCTACCTGTCCGTGTAACAAGCGAGAGTCGACGCGCGCTAATACAATTTTCAACTTACCATCACCTATTACGGTACCTTCAGGGATCGCACCTGACTGTTGGTTGTTTGGTGTTGGTTTAGCTGCCACTTCAACTGTTGTTCGAATACCATCTTGGGCTGATTCGATAATGGCGGCAGCCACTTCTTTGGCGGTATCCATCGATAAACGTGATGAATAAGCTTCGATCAACATGGGAAGGTTCAAACCGGCAACGATAGCCCAATTTGGGTGTTCGCCACAAAGAGTGTTGGCTTGATTAAATGGCGTACCGCCCCATAAATCCACTAAAAACAGTATTTCATTTTGGTTATCGAAAGTAGCAATTGCTGATAGCATCCTTTCTTTTAAACTTTCAGGACTATCACTTGGATGCAAAGTAACGGCTTTAACATTCTCTTGCTCTCCAAATATCATCGTCCCTGATTGTAAAATACCTTCAGCAAACTCACCATGAGTTGCCAGGATAATTCCAACCATAACGTACCTCCTAGTTTTTTTATATTATTGCTAATATAAATGTTATAAAATAAATTATTAAAATTGTAATTATTTAAAATATATATAAAACAGTTAAACCAAATAAAACCAAAAAAATTTGTAGCTTAAATATACTAAAATAGGAACATCTAGCAATATTTTAATTTAATACTTAATTGATTATTTAATCCATAGTGATTGGTTTTTATATTGGTTATCAAGCTGTTGACTAAACCATCGACCATTTAACACTTGTGATATGATTATTTTTTTACTTTCGGGGCTAATTGACTGATCTTTTTCCATTTTATCAATTACGTCCTGATATGTATAACTTTGACCTCCCATTGATATAATTGCTTCGTTTTTATCAGCTGTTAAATACAATAATGCTTTATTAGCTTTTTTATTATCTTGTGACCAATTATCCCAGTATACTAGATTGTTCCCATTTGGATTACCTGAATAGATAAAATTATGTATATATTTTTTGTAGATTGTACTAAGTTGTTTTGCACCTTTAGTTTTGTAGGCATCACCAATAAACCAATTGTAATTTTTTGAATTAGAATCCATTAACGGTAAAAATACACCATGAAATGCCCCATAGAGCCCCATTGTTGTTCCAACCGTTTTTTCATCTTCTCCAAATTTGATTTCCATTCCATAAATATTTGCATGATAGTAAGGTTCCATTTTTTCCGCAGAATCTGCAACATTAAATAATTCATATAAATGGCTACCATATTTATTTGCAAATTTAAATTCAGTTAATTTTTTTCCTGTTGGTAATCCTTTCTCAAAAGAAGCACTAAAATAAGGAGAAGATTTAGCGAATAAAGAAAATTCTCCCGTACCTGTTAACATAATTAACGGTACAGAATTATATTTTGAGGTATTAAATCCTTCATTAGGGATAACATAGCCGTCATTATATAGATGAGGGAAAACGCTCATTCTTATCCCAGCATTACCCATCAGGGACACTAAACGTTCTGAAGATAAGCTATATAAATATTTCTTGACGTCGGACTGATTGGTTAATAGCCAATTGTAAGCTTCTTCTTCAGTCTGTTTTATTTTGTCTTGTACGGCTAAGGGAGCTATTGCTTTAGCAAATACTTTTACGCTGTCATTTTTATCGGCTATTGTCATACCACCACTAAAAGAAATGGCCTTTTGAAATTTATCTTTGAATATAGGTGAGATTAACATTGCCATAACGTCACGTCCTCCAGCTGAAAAGCCAGAGACTGTAATATTATTTGGGTCACCACCAAAATCAACAATATTGGCTTTTATCCAATCAAGTGATTTAGCTATATCCAATAATGCATAATTACCGGAGTCTTCTAGTTTATCTCCTGTTTGCAGTGCTGGTAATGGATTAAATCCTAAAGGGCCTAACCGGTAGTTGATAGAGATGAAAATGGCATCTACATCATTAACAAAAGTATTACCTGTTATTTCTTCTGCTTTCCCAACTTGATTGTTGCCTCCATGTATATAAACAATTACAGGTAAATTTGTTGTTTTATTATTGGGTCGATAAATATTAAGATTCAAGCAATCATCAGAACCAATTATTTTATTCTCACTTAATTGAAATGCTACATTGCTTGCTTTTGTTGTATTTAATATTCCATCCCATTTATCAGGATCAACTGGTTTTTTCCATCTTAGTTCACCGATTGGTGTTTTTGCATAAGGAATTCCAGTCCAAACAATAACATTATTAATTTTATCGATTTTACCTTTAATTAGGCCATATTGCGTTTTAATTACCGTAGATTCGTCAATTTCCTTTTTTTGAGTTGGGGTGTTGTCTGTTGAAAGAGTATTATTTTTATCATTTGCTAAACTAGGTGTAGATAACATTAAAGCACCTAACAATATAGCAATATTGTTAATTTTAAAAATTGATTTTTGCATATGGTATCCTTTCACTTTGAATTGACTAATTACATAACTAACTGTTATATATCAATTATATATTTTTAATAATTAAAAATAGTTGTCAACAATCCTAACTTAAAAATTAGATACATGTCGTAAAATCAATAATTGAATTTGACTTTTTTGATTTATTTCTATCATTAAAGATTATTTATTACTTTTCTAATAAATCCATTATTATTTAATAACTTTTTTGTTGCTTCTTCGGCTGTTAATCCGGCTAGGATCATTAAAATAGCTGTTTTACAATGTTGGTTACATTGGTTTAAGGTTGTGATCGCTGTCTGGCGACTACAATCGGTGGCTTGCATAACAATTGATATTTGCCTTTCAACAAGCTTAGCATTAGTGGCTTCAACATCAACCATTAAATTACCATAAACTTTGCCGATTTTAATCATACTGGCTGTTGTTAACATATTGAGGATCATCTTTTGTGCAGTGCCGGCTTTCATTCTTGATGAACCGGTAATGACTTCGGCTCCGACAATAGGGGTAATAGCAATATTAGCCAAATTAATCATTGGTGCATTAGGGTTGCAACATAAACTTACCACTGTAGCGCCAAGTGATTTTGCATATTGCATGCCGCCAATAACATAAGGAGTGCGCCCACTAGCAGCGATACCAACTAAAATATCTTTAGCACTAAAATTAATATGTTTTAGATCATTAATTGCCAATTCGGGTGAATCTTCTGCATTTTCGACAGCTTTAAATATGGCAGGATGCCCACCAGCGATTAATCCAACCACTTGTTCAGGGGCTGTTCCATAAGTAGGCGGACACTCGCTGGCATCTAAAATCCCCAAGCGCCCTGAGGTGCCGGCACCAAGGTAAATTAAACGACCTCGATTTAGCAAGGCGTGACTAATTGCATCCACTGCTTTGGCTATATTGGTTAGTTGTTTTTCAACCGCGATGGCTACTTTTTTATCTTCATTATTGATAATTTGCAGAATTTCCAGTGTTGATGCGCAATCTATGTTTTCGCTCGCACTGTTGCGATTCTCAGTAATCATTACTGATAAATTAATTTTTGGCATGTGATTTTAATCCTAACCATACAAAGGCGATAATAATAGCAAATAGCATACCAAAACCGACACCAATTGTAATGACTGATAATTCACAAGCGACCGCTAATGTATAAGCACTGAGCATAATCATCATTGCACTATACTCGCTTAAGTTCTGTATCGAAATAACACTACCTGCACCGATAAGCTCTTTACCTATTTTTTGAATTAATGCATTGAGTGGGACTAAAAAATAACCGCCTAACGCACCAATAATCACTAATAATATATAAGAACTAATCATATTGCTTTGTAGCGTAAATGCGATGACTGCCAATCCCATTAATATTCCAGCTGGAATACAGCGAAGTGTATTGGATATTGAAACCGTCGCACTAGCAAGCCCTGCACCAACAACAATACCTATTGCCACAACCGCATTTAGATTAGTTGGTGTTGAATTGTCAGTAATACCTAAAACAACTGGCACCCAGCTAATTAATAAAAAACGCAAGGTAATGCCGGCTCCCCAAAATAGGCTAGTGCCGAGTAAAGTATAAAGTGCTTGTTTATTGTTGAAGATGATTTTAAAGGTTTTAGCAAAATCTTTTATCATACTCATAAACTTCCACTCAATATCTTGTCGAGCAGCAGGTAGTTTGGGAATAAAAATGTTTGCTATCACCGCCAGCCCATACATTAGCACACAAGTAAGTAACGCTAATGTAATATCTAAATCAGCAATATGGCCACCAGCAAGTGAGCCCAGCAAAATAGCGGCAATGGTAGATGCTTCAATTAAGCCATTAGCTTTAACGAGATTATCACCAGACGTCAGCTCACCTAAAATACCGTATTTTGCCGGCGAGTAGCCAGCTGCTCCCACACCAACTAGGAAATAACCTAAAAATGGGTTGATATTTAGGCAGATGATGGCAGCGCCTAATAATTTTACCCCATTAGAAATCATCATCGCTTTGCCTTTAGACATACTGTCGGCAAATTGACCAACAAAAGGTGAAAGAAGGATAAAAGGAATTACAAAACCGATTTGCAATGCTGATTGGCTCCATTCTGGATAATGGAGCTGCTTAATAAAAGCAAGGATAGCAAAAAAAATTGCATTGTCAGCAAAGGCTGAAAAAAACTGAGCTAGCATGGTCGCAGCCATGCCAACCGTTATAAGAGGTTGTTTACTCATATCCTATCCTTGCGGCTATTGCGTTTCATCAGCCATTTTGCGTAAGGTAATAAAATCGATTTTACCTGTACCAAGTAATGGTAACTCTTTAACCAAGCGAATATCCCGAGGGATGGCTAAGGCAGGAATACCTAAATCTTGCGCCGCTTGATTAAGCTGTTCACGAGTTAATTTAGTCGAAGTCGTAAATAGTACCAGTGCTTCACCTTTGGCGGCGTCAGCCTTTACTGTCGCACCATGCATCGCATCAGGATCGACTTTTTTAGCCAATGCTTCAACACTTTCAAGTGAGACCATTTCACCAGCAATTTTGGCGAAACGTTTTAAGCGTCCTTTAATTGTTAAAAATTCATCTTTATCAATCGCAACGATATCGCCAGTATCATACCAACCTTTATCTGCATTACCGTTTTCATCGATGGCAACCGGAGCTTCAAGTACGCCTGGTTTTTCAACGCGTAAGTAACCTTTCATCACGTTAGGTCCTTTAAGCTGTAATTCACCACCATTGGTAATGCCTGAAACGGGTATTAATCTCGATTCCATTCCCGGTAATAAACGACCAACGGTTCCTGCCTTAAAGGCCATCGGCACATTAAGGGCAACAACTGGTGCGCACTCGGTTACGCCATAACCTTCTAAAATTCGGATACCGTATTTATCTTTCCACTGCTCACGCACCGCATCGGACAGTTTTTCAGCACCGGCAACTACATAGCGTAAGCGCATAAAATCATAAGGGTGGGCATATCGGGCATAGTTAGCTAAAAAAGTTGGTGTACCAAACAATACGGTACAGTTTTGGTCATAAATGATTTCGGGCACCATACGATAATGTAATGGGTTTGGATATAAGAAGGTTCGACTGCCGGAAAATAATGGTAAAAATAAACCAGCCGTAATACCAAAAGCATGAAAAAGTGGTAATGCGGACATAAAACGGTCAGCCGGTGTTGGGTCGATAACGGTGCGAATCTGTTCGACATTCGCCAATAAACTACCATGGCTATGCACAACGCCTTTAGGATTGCCTTCCGATCCTGATGTGAATAACACTAAAGCCTCATCATCACTTGATTGTTGACGTTTCACTAATCGCGGAATGTATTGATGCACTGCAACGTATAGTTTATCAAAAAAGTTTAAACTGCTACGCAAATCTTCGAGGAAATACCAATTGACATCCTTAATTTCTTCCAATAGAAAATCAAGTTTACCTTTTTGAATAAATTTACGTGAAGTTATGATCGTTTTGATTTCTGCTGCTGTAACAGCACAAGTTACCCCTTTCGTCCCAGCAGTATAGTTAAGCATAGCGGGAATACGATTTTTAACCGATAGACCGAAAATAGTCGCAACAGTGATCGTTGCATTTGGTAGCAATAAGCCAACCCGCTCTTTCGGTTTGGTAATTTTAGCAATAATGCAACTAACGCCAATGATCTGCTTAAGTAAGTTCCGATAGGAGGCCTCGTGAGAGGTCGGATCTTGAACCATCCGCGATTTTACGCCATAGCGAACTTGGGCTTCGAGCAAAGCTTCAAAAAGAGTCAATTTTGGTCGACTTGCCATTCTGGCATTCATCATAATTTGATGTAATTTTTCACCAGCAATATATCTTCGTTCACTTGCTTTTGGTGAATCAGGCATTGGAATTGATTTTGGATCCAGTACATGGATAGTAATTTTGGGAAATAGGCGACGCTTAAATAAGCCTTTTAACCGGCTAGTTAAGGTAAATTCGGCACCTTCTATCCAAACCGGTACAATGGTCGCCTGAGAACGCGCGGCAACAAATGCTGCACCATCATAAATTTTCATTAATGATCCGGTTATGGTAATTCGACCTTCCGGAAAAATAACAATAGGTCGTCCTTTTTCAATTTCACGGACTAACTTTTTAATCGCCATTGGACTTAATGGATCCATTGGCACAAAATCAACATAACGTTTGGCGAAACGTACTAACCAGTGATTAATATAACCTGCATAGATAGCAAATACTGGTTTTACCGGTAAAAATACGCCAATTAAAACGCCGTCTAGAAAGGAAACATGATTAGGAGTGATAAGTAATCTGTCTTGTTTTAAATTATTAAGATCTCCATGAATCTTAACATGAAATAAAATCTTTAAAAAAAATTTTAATATTTTAAATAACATCTGATTTCTCAATTTCCGTGCAATATTGCACAATGTAATAATAGTGAAAATAAATTAAATATACAAGAAAGCAAAATTCATTTCATTCATATCATTAATAAACAATAAGTTGTATTTTAAATTTTGCTATAAAAGATTAAACAATAGACATCAGATAACAAAAAAGTAAAATAAATGTTAAATAACAGTAAGGAATAAAAATGCTAATTTTAACTGCCCATGATATTCAACAATTCTATAGCATGCAAGATGCCATCGCCGCCGATAAGCAAGCACTAAAAATTTATACTCAAGGTAATAGTGAAGTGCCTTTACGCATCAACTTTGATATGCAAAAAGGACAATGTCTATTTATGCCTGCCCATATTAAAGAAAACGATGTTGTTGGTTTAAAGATTGTTTCAGTTTTTCCTGATAACCCGAAACTGGGAAAACCATCGGTTCCGGCGCAAGTGTTTATGATTGATCCGCAAACGGGCGAAGTTTGTGCGATATTAGATGGCACATTTGTTACCCAATTGCGAACCGGTGCGGTACAAGGTGCTGCCACCGATTTATTAGCCAGAAAAGATGCTAAACGAGCGGTGTTAATCGGCACAGGTGGTCAGGCAGCTTGCCAATTAGAAGCGATGTTAACTGTCCGTCAATTAACCGATGTAGCGATCTATGGGCTTGATGCCAGTAAAGGCAAGGCGTTTGTCGAAGAGATGAAAAAACGCTTCGCCCATTTTTCTGCTAATCTCTATTTTTCTCATAATTTGGATGAAGATATTCACCAAGCCGATATTATTACCTCGGTCACCACATCAAAAGTGGTTACCTTTAATGGCGATCTGGTTAAGCCGGGAACCCATATCAATGGCGTGGGAGCTTACACTCCAGAAATGCACGAAATTCCTAGTAATATTGTTGAAAACGCTGATATTCGTGTACTTGATACTAAAGATGGCGTATTTGCTGAAGCTGGTGATATTATCGACCCAATTAATCAACAGTTAGTCACAAAACAAGATTTTTATGAATTGGGAGATTTAGTTAGCGATCCACAAAAATGTCGTCATAACGATCAGCAAATCACGTTATTTAAAACAGTGGGAACGGCTGTTTTAGATGTCTATGTTGGTTATGATATTTATCAGAAAGCCAAACAAAAGGGCTTTGGAACGAATATCTAATCTTTCCGTCAAAAAATACCCCCTTTACCTAAAAAATAGCGTTAAGGGGGAGAGCATCAAAATTCTTCTAATCTAACTTAACATTTAAATGGTATTTATACCTTAAAAATTGGTATTTTTTCTCACTATTTCAAAGTGAAAATTAGCAAGAATATTTACAAAAGTTAACAATTAAAATGATTAAAATAATTAAAATAAGTTGAGTAGTTTTTTCAACACATTATAATTTTACTTTTATTAAATTGATTATTAAATAATCGGTTAAGTTAAGATAAATTCAAATAAAACAAAATATTAATTGACAGGAATGTCGGAATGCATTATAATGCCCAACACCCAATCTGCCCAACTTTAGATCTCAATTCATCTAATTTTAACCCTCAAGGTTTAGTCTTTCAGTTTAATTTTTATTGTCATAAAATCATAAGTTCTTTACTAAGCTATTTTGGTCGCTCCTTTAAAGGGTGGCAGATCTTTTTACTGATATTATCTATTTTGCTGATGCTGGCTAGCAATCCCTGTAAAGCTTTAACGTCGGTAACTAGCAATTTTATTTATGGTCATGCGCCGTATTTAACCTTAGATGGTGGTCATACTCGAGTAATGGATACTGATGGTTTGCTTGGGATAAGCTTATCCAATGGAACTCGACTCACGCCGACAACTAATAATTCAACACAATCCAATCCAATCGAATTACCTAATTTTGGTGAAACGTTAGCTAATGTTGAGATGTTTATCCCCATTAATACTAATTCAATCGAGTTAAATTTACTTATTGGCGCACCTTACTTTTATTGGGGGGACGATGATGGTGACGGTCAAGGTAGTAATGGTGTTTCGGCCAATGGTAGCTTAAGTTTAACCATCGTTGATAACAATAACCAAGCGGTCGCCCGTAACGCAAGATTGGATATATGTAACGCGCCCTATAAATTGACATTGAATAGTTCTGGAGGTGCTTTAACTACCCGTTATGGGTTTCCAAAAAGTTCAAATTTTAATGCAAGTACTGCCACTTATTATATTAATCCTAAGGCTTTGCCAAAGGTTTGCTTTGCTAAACCTAATCTAAAATATGGTAAAAATAGTGAACCAGATTCGTGGGCATACGGTGTCGATTTTCGAGGCCCTATTAGCATGTGGAATGAAAATAAGGGCTTTATTCCTCAGTCTAGTAATCCATCTTTTTATTATTTAAACTTTCCGTCTACGGGGGCTGACCATTTATATTTTGATTTAGAGATAGCTGGTAGTGGTCCTTTAAAGTGGGAACCGG
The DNA here is from genome assembly GCF_984569085.1 of Gilliamella sp. LMG 34359. NCBI lineage: Bacteria > Pseudomonadati > Pseudomonadota > Gammaproteobacteria > Orbales > Orbaceae > Gilliamella > Gilliamella sp. LMG 34359. Next base: position 988,388 of record NZ_OZ474906.1, read on the forward strand.
TTGAGCATAATGGTATTACAGCTACGATTGATGCAAACTCTACTGGTAACCGTGTTAAAGTTACACTAACAGGCCCTGTTGCATCGAAACAACAATGGAATTCAGATAGGCCCAATGAAATAGCAAATGAAATAAAAATACTTAGACCTAATTTACCGCAAACATTTGAGTTGGTTGGTAAAGACGACAATGGTAATGCTATTATCAAGTATGGATTTAAATTAAAGCAATGGTTTGTCAACCGTGGAAATAAAGAGGGAAAGTACTATAACTATATTGATACAGAAAAATGGTGTGAAAATATAAATTACCGTTTGCCGATGGTAAAGGATTTAACTAACGCATCTTGTCAAGGAATAAATTCAGGCCATTGGTGTGAAGGTGCAAATGTTGGTGCTATTTATCCGTCACCTAATAATTATTACCAACGTAGAATTGATGCCGGATTCTTTTCTGAGTGGGGTGATATGTATTACTATTCTGATGCTAGCTTTGGCTTTTATGGTCGAGATGGCTACTGGACAAGTGATCATCACCCGACAGATGGCGATCCGTACATTGTTCATTCCTCCCATGGTCATATCGGTTGGGGTCGGCTAGACTATGAAGGAAGAGGGCTTTGCGTGGTGCCTTAGCTTTTATTTTTAGTAGAGCAATTAAAATAGAAAATAACAATTCGTTATTGATTCGTTATTTTTTCTTTTACAATCAAATGGGCAACATTAGCGAGCTTGAACGCAATATTGTGTGAACATAGGCATGCTGAGTTTTATGTTGTAACTCTCTAATTATTCAGAATAAATATTATAAAGCGCTATGAACTCCTTAATTATTTTTACAAAAAGATAACCTACTTTATAAAGTATAAAATGAGGGTAGTTAACAATAATTTTTTACTGCTCGTTATTCTAAATGATTGCTGTATTCAAGGATATTGTTTAGGTTATTTAACTTTTTTATTTTTAGTTAATAATTATTGGTTGATGACCGAGACTCCTCGATTATTTTTAAAAAAATAACCAATAATCAATTTTAAAAAATATAAATTTGCTACATTATAAATGTATAAATAGTTCCGATTTCAATTTAGTCATATGATGAGTAAATTAAAAAAAGTAAAAATTTATTAGAGCTAAAATTGATGTTAATACTAATTTATTAGCCGTAACAACAAAGTTAACAGGTTAAATAAAATAATCTGAGGGAAGGATGGTTGTTTGCTTTAAAACTAGCTTTTTAGCTCTTGTTTTTGTGAACGCCCCAGTAATGACATAGCTGCCTGTTTTGGATCTTTATGTTCGTAAAGCACTTTATAGATTTGCTCTGTGATAGGCATATCAACATGATATTTTTGCGCTAACGTCCAAACTTCTTTAGTATTTCGACAACCTTCAACCACTTGAGCTATGATATCTTGCGCTTCCTGAATCGATTTGTTTTGACCTAGTAAAATACCAAAGCGACGATTTCGTGACTGATTATCGGTACATGTTAGCACCAAATCCCCTAATCCAGCCATACCCATAAAGGTGGCAGGATCGGCACCAAGTGCTTCGCCTAAACGCATCATTTCGGCTAGTCCACGTGTAATTAAAGCGGTTCTCGCATTGGAGCCAAAACCCAGTCCATCCGATAACCCAGCACCAATGGCAATAACATTTTTAACCGCACCACCAAGTTGAACACCGATAAAGTCTTTGCTGCTATAAACACGAAATGATTTACTACAGTGGAATAAATTTTGTAATTCAGTTAAAAATTGTTCGTCGGTGGACGCAACGGTGACAGCTGTTGGTAAGCCAGATGCGACTTCTTTGGCAAAAGTTGGACCCGAAATTACCGCTAATGGGATTTTGTTTCCCAACACTTCTCGTGCAACATCTTGTAATAATCGACCGGTATCTACTTCAAGGCCTTTGGTGGCCCAAACGATTTTGCTGTCTTTTCTTAAAAAGGGTTTAATTTGTTTAAGAATGCTGCCAAAAACGTGGCTAGGTACAACGATTAATAAAATAGGTGAAGCAGCAACGGCAGTTTGCAGGTCTGCTTCAATTTGCAGTTGGTCAGGAAAAGGAATATCCGGTAAAAACTGTCTATTTTGTCTATCATGCTGCAAAACAGCCATTTTATCAGGGTTATGTCCCCACAATAAGGTGGCGTGACCATTTCGTGCTAGTAATATAGCTAGCGAGGTTCCATAAGAACCCGCACCAATAACTGTCACTGCAGCATTTGTACTCATAAACAATCCACTAGACTTTGTTAATTAATCTAACAATTATTGTATAGTTTCAGAAGCTTTGTTTTGAGCTTCTTGCTCTTGCTGTTGTAAATAGTTAATAAACAGTGCTTCAAAATTTACCGGTTCTAAATTAAGTTGTGGGAATGTTCCTTTGTTCACTAAGCTTGAAATAACTTCACGCGCATAAGGGAATAAAATATTAGGGCAATAAGCACCAACACAGTGTCGAATTTGTGCCTCGTCAAATCCAATAAGTGAGAAAATACCTGATTGAGTAACTTCACAAATATACACAACTTCTTCTTGTTGTTTTACCGTTACAGTAACACGTAAAGAAACTTCATGTACTTCATCACTTAATGCTTGTGATGCTGAATTTAGTTCTAAATTCATTTCCGGTTGCCATTGTTTTGTGAAAATTTCTGGCACATTGTTAGTTTCGAATGAAACATCTTTGATATAAATACGTTGAATCGCAAATTGTGTTTCTGGTTGTTGTGTATTGTTTTGTTCAGTCATGATAAAACCTTATTTTAAAATTATATTATTTTCTAACTAATGGTAAGTTTTCGCCGTTCCATCCAGCAATACCATCTTTTAATGTAAATACATGCAAAAAACCCTGTTTGACTAATACTTCACCGATGCTTGCTGATGTTAAACCATTGTCATCAACCACAATGATGATATTTTCTTTGAATTTATCAATAGTTTTCGCGCTGGCATTTTTAATATCGATGGGTAATATGTTGTGAGATTCTGTAATGTGCCCTTTTTTGAAGCTATCTGCTGAGCGAATATCAACAATAACTGCATTTTGATTGTTCATCATATTGATCGCTTGCGCGTTATTAATTATTTTCACTTTTGATAGTTTACTTTTCACGGTTAACACAATGATTGCAACAAACAACACAATCCAACCTAATGAAAGTAAAAGGTGATTTTTGATAAAAGGTATAATTTCGAGCGTAACAAAGTCCATACTTTTATGATTACCTAGTTTTATAAAAAATAAGTTAAGATTATAACGATATTGTCTACTGAAATATAGACCTAAAGGGAGAAATCTTATTTTAAGTTGATAAGATTTAAAGAATAAGAAAGGAAAAATCTGTGATATTAAAAAGAGTTATTTTGTTGTTATGCCTTTTATTGACTGTCATTCCTTCCGTTTTTGCTGATAATTCTACAAAGAATTCCCCCCTCATTAACCTAATGGACGGTAATCAAACTGAACCTCTACTATTTGATCCAAATTTAACCTGTCGAGATTTTTTTCTGGAAATTGATGCTAATGCACCTGATTATTTTCAATATTATGATTGTCAAATGCAAGATGAAGGTCAAACATGGCCAATAACAGTAAGTTATAAAGTTGACGGTAAATATGCTAAGCAAGCCCACCAATATTTGATTAAAACTATGGGAATGGGGGATCTGAAATATTTATGCTGTTATTGGGAACAACAAAAACCAGTAATGATCGTTAATCCAAAGGATAACTTATTATATGAGGCGTCGTTTTCTTCAGGTGAAACACTCAAACGTGATTGGGATGAAACGACTTTTTATTTAACCATAACCGGTTTTCGAAAATACGATATTTAAATCGACAACACTTTTTAGCAAATTAATGATGTTCAAGTTCAGCAAAAATGTAGCATAAGTAATTTTATGTTACATTTTGGTGCGTTATTTTGGTGCCTTATGCATTATTTTGGTGCATTAATGTTATTTTTTGCTATTATCTAACCAATAACAACCATGCAAAAATAGTGGTTAACAAATTGGCATCATATTTGCATATCATTTAATAAATAGGCAAATCGGCCTTTAAACTGAACACTTATATTATATGTCCTTAATGGAGAAGCTACATGTCTACACAAAAAGTTTTAACGCTAATAAAAGAAAACGATGTTAAGTTTGTTGATTTACGTTTTACTGATACTAAAGGTAAAGAACAACACGTTACCATTCCTGTTAGTCAAATCGACGCTGATTTTTTTGAAGATGGTAAAATGTTTGATGGCTCTTCCATTGCTGGTTGGAAAGGGATTAACGAATCAGATATGGTGTTAATGCCAGATGCATCAAGCGCAGTGATTGATCCATTTTTTGAAGATGTAACATTAAATATTCGTTGTGACGTTTTAGAGCCAGCGACATTACAAGGTTATGACCGTGATCCTCGCTCAATTGCTAAACGCGCTGAAGAGTTTTTGAAATCATCAGGTATTGCTGATACGGTTATTTTTGGACCAGAACCGGAATTCTTCTTATTTGATGATGTGCGTTTTGGCTCACCAATGTCTGGTAGTTTTGTACATATTGACGATATCGAAGCTGCTTGGAACTCAGGTACTAAATACGAAGAAGGTAATAAAGGTCATCGTCCGGGAGTTAAAGGTGGTTACTTCCCACTTCCGCCGGTTGATTCATCACAAGATATTCGTTCAGAAATGTGTTTAATCATGGAACAACTTGGTTTGGTGGTTGAAGCACATCACCATGAAGTTGCAACAGCGGGTCAAAATGAGATTGCTTGCCGTTTCAACACATTAACTAAAAAAGCTGACGAAGTTCAAATCTATAAATATGTTGTCCAAAATGTTGCTCATGCTTATGGTAAAACTGCAACATTTATGCCTAAACCAATGTTTGGTGATAACGGCTCTGGTATGCACTGTCACCAATCGCTAGCTAAAGATGGCGTAAACCTTTTTGCTGGTGATAAATATGCTGGCCTTTCTGAAATGGCGTTATTCTATATCGGTGGTATTATCAAACATGCTAAAGCGATCAATGCTTTTGCTAACCCTGCAACTAACTCTTATAAACGTTTAGTACCAGGTTATGAAGCACCAGTTATGCTTGCCTATTCTGCGCGTAACCGTTCTGCATCAATTCGTATTCCTGTGGTTACTAGCCCTAAAGCGCGTCGTATTGAAGTTCGCTTCCCAGATCCAGCGGGTAACCCATATTTATCATTTGCGGCACAATTAATGGCTGGTTTAGATGGGATTATCAATAAGATTCATCCGGGTGATGCGATGGATAAAAACTTATATGACTTACCACCAGAAGAGTCTAAATTAATTCCACAAGTTGCAGGTTCACTTGAAGAAGCGCTAAATGCTTTAGATGCCGATCGTGAATTCTTAACTCGTGGTAACGTGTTTACTAATGACACTATTGATGCTTATATTGAATTAAAACGCCAAGATGTAGATCGTGTACGTATGACTCCACATCCGGTTGAATTTGAATTGTACTATAGCCTATAAGTCATTATTTTACTATTTGAAGCGTTAACCACCGCTATTTGGCGGTGGTATCTAAAGAGAACGGAGAGCCTACGATGACTTTTGATAATGAATCTGATGCGAATCTTGTTCTCGATTCAATGATAACTAATATTTTATTACTTGATAAAAAACTCAATATTGTTTACGCCAATACGGCGGCACAACAGTTACTTGCCCAAAGTTCGAAAAAAATATTAGATAGTTACCTTCCCGATTTATTGGGGTATTTTTCACTAGACCTTGAATTGATGCAAAATGCCTTAGATCAAAACCAAGGTTTTACTGATAGTGAAGTAAATTTAGTGATAAACAATGAATTGCATATTTTATCACTGACGGCGCAATTGTTAGCTAATGGTCGCATTTTGATCGAAATGGCACCATTGAATAGTCATAAAAAGTTAAGTCAAGAGCAATTACAGCAAGCGCAACAGAATGCCGCGCGTGAACTAGTTCGTGGACTTGCGCATGAAATTAAAAATCCATTAGGCGGGCTTAGAGGTGCAGCACAATTATTATCGCGAGAACTGCCTAAAAATGAGTTGCAAGATTATACACAAATTATTATTGAACAAGCAGATAGATTGAGAAATCTTGTTGATAGATTATTAGGTCCGCAACAACGATTACAGCAAACACAGCAGAATATTCACCAAGCCATAGAGCGAATTTATGCCTTGTTATGTTTAGAAAAACCGTCAAATGTTGAGATTATTCGCGATTATGATCCTAGTTTGCCAGAACTGGTACATGACTCCGAGCAGATCGAACAAGTAGTTTTAAATATCGTCCGTAATGCGATACAAGCGATTGGTTCAAAAACGGGTTCTATCACGATTAGGACGCGAACAGCATTTCAGGTTACTTTACATGGTCAGCGTTACCGACTTTGTGCGCGTATTGATATTGAAGATAATGGGCCAGGGGTTCCAGTGCATATTCAAGATACGTTGTTTTATCCGATGGTCAGTGGTTATGAAGGTGGCAACGGTATAGGGTTATCGATAGCGCATAATATTATCGATCAGCACCATGGTAAGATTGAATTTAACAGCTGGCCGGGACACACTGAGTTTTCTATCTATTTGCCAATCAAACAATGAGGTTAATTAAAATGAATGTTTGGATTGTTGATGATGATAGTTCGATTAGATGGGTGCTAGAAAAAGCACTTACCAATGCGCATTTTAATTGCATCAGCTTTTCAAGTGGTCAAGAAGTGATTGATGCTTTAGTTAATCATCCGCAAAAACCTGCCGTAATATTATCCGACATCAAAATGCCGGGGATCGATGGCTTATCTTTACTTAATTATATCAAAGAGCAAATGCCCAATTTGCCAGTGATTATTATGACGGCTCATTCGGATCTTGATGCAGCGGTGAATGCTTATCAAAAAGGGGCTTATGATTATATTCCTAAGCCTTTTGATGTCGATGAAGTCATTCAATTGGTCGAACGGGCTATTTCACACACTCAAAGCAATAAACCGAGTAATCCTTCTAGCAATAAAGCCTCTACAGGTATTATTGGTGAAGCCCCCTCAATGCAGGAAGTATTTCGTATTATTGGTCGACTTTCCAAATCCTCTATTAGTGTGTTAATTAATGGTGAATCAGGAACAGGTAAGGAGTTAGTCGCCAAAGCACTGCATACTCATAGTCCACGTTCGCATTCTCCTTTTATTGCACTTAATATGGCTGCTATACCTAAGGATTTAATTGAGTCTGAATTGTTTGGTCATGAAAAAGGTGCATTTACCGGAGCCGCGCAAATCAGGCACGGTCGTTTTGAGCAAGCTAATGGTGGAACCCTGTTTTTAGATGAAATTGGTGATATGCCGTTAGATGTGCAGACGCGATTATTAAGAGTGCTTGCTGATGGCCAATTTTATCGAATTGGAGGATATTCACCGGTTAAGGTTGATGTGCGTATTATTGCCGCCACTCATCAGGATCTTCAAGCAAGAGTAAGAGAGGGTAAATTTAGAGAAGATTTATTTCATCGTTTAAATGTTATTCGCATTTTATTACCACCATTACGAGATAGAGCACAAGATATTCCCAAACTGGCTGAACATTTTTTACGTACCACAGCCAAAGAGTTAGGCGTGGAGAGTAAAGTGCTAAGTCCTGATGCACTTAATCTGTTATGTATGTTTAATTGGCCAGGCAATGTTAGACAATTGGAAAATGTCTGCCGTTGGGTCACCGTGATGTCGTCAAACAGTGAAATTTTTGTTCAAGATTTGCCACCTGAACTATTACAGTCATCAGCACCTGCTACAGGGATTAATTGTGATATAAGTACCAATTCTCACATATTACCTGAAACCGATTGGAAAGTGATGTTAGAGCAGTGGGCTAAGCAAGCATTATTAGCCGGTCAAACGGGGATATTGACACAAACTGTTACTGATGTTGAACGGATTTTATTGAAATGTGCGCTTAATTTTACTCGTGGTCATAAACAAGATGCAGCTAATCTTTTAGGTTGGGGGCGAAATACTTTAACTAGAAAGCTTAAAGAGTTAACTGACGCACCTAAAAACGGGCATTAATTGACAGAAAATAGCTCAACAATCAGCCCTAAATTTAACCTTATTAGCTGATACTTTTATCAGCTTATTTATTATTGATTTTTTTGTTTATCAAAGTTTATCAAAGTTCATTGAACACTTATTTATTTTTAGTTACAATTCAGTGAAAATGATAATTATTCTATTTATCATTTACGCGCTTTTGAACTAAGCTAATAATTAGGAGTTACAATGTTTTCATCTATTAAAGTTAAATTTTTAGTATTACTGACCGCTTTATTTGCCTTGGCTGGTTGTGATGATAAAAAAGAAGCACCTGCCGCTAATAAAACATCAATAACGGTCGAACATTCTCAAGGTAAAACCGACGTTCCTGAGAATCCGAAAAAAGTGGTGGTATTTAATACTGCAACACTTGATATTATTGATGCATTAAATATTCCTGTTACCGCGGTTCCCCAATCTGATGTACATTTCCCCGAGTTTTTATCTAAATATGCAGATAAAACTTATACCAATGTCGGTACTTTATTTGAACCAAATTATGAAGTATTAAGTTCATTACAACCGGACGTCATTATTGCCGGTGGGCGCGCCAATGATGTCTATAAAAAATTAAGTGATATTGCACCGACAATTTCGCTTGATATTGATCCTAATAATTTTGTGGCAAGCTTAACTGAGCGTACGGAACAATTAGGTACTATTTTTGCTAAACAAGCAGAGGCGAAAAAATTACTTGATGATTTTAATCAAAAAATTGAAGGCTTAAAAGCAAAAACCAGCACCGCAGGAACCGCTTTAGTGATTATGGTTAATGGCGGTAAAATGTCAGCTTATGGTCCTAAATCACGTTTTGGCTTTATTTTTGATGTGTTAGGATTTAAACCGGCAGCAACATTCCAAGAAGCGGGTCGTCATGGCAATGCGATTACTTCTGAATTTGTGTTAAGCGTTAATCCACAATGGTTATTTGTACTTGATAGAGATAACGCAATTGGCAATAAAGAAGCGCAATCAGCACAACAAGTTTTAGATAATGAATTGATTCAAAAGACCGATGCATGGCAACAAAACCACATCGTATATTTAGATTCTACTTCTATGTATATCTCAGGCGGTATTCAAACTTATAGTCGTTTGATGGATCAAATAAGTGATGTATTACAAAAAACATCAGCTAACTAATCTAAACCATGTCTAAAACGGTTTACTTTATTGCAGGCATTGTTGTTTTATTCGCAATGGCTGCATTAAGCCTATTTATTGGTGCGGGGCATGTCACGTTAGCCGATTTATGGTCTGACAGTAATATGCGACAGATCTTCTTTGTTAGCCGAGTACCAAGAACGGTGGCATTACTATTAGCCGGTAGCGCAATGAGTGTGGCTGGCTTAATTATGCAACTACTTACCCAAAATCGATTCGTGGAACCCTCATTAGTTGGTACTACTCAATCAGCCAGCCTTGGCTTATTAGTGATGATGGTACTGGCACCGGGGGCAAGTGTGATGATGAAAATGGTGGTAGCTAGCTTATTTGCTATGGCTGGTACGATGCTATTTATGTTCATCTCGCGAAAAATCATCTTTAAATCTGCGTTGATGGTGCCCCTTATTGGCATCATGCTTGGCGCAGTAATTAGTGCAATTTGTACTTTTTTTGCCATGTATTTTGATTTATTGCAATCACTCGGCGGTTGGGAATCGGGTGACTTTTCAGGTATTTTGCAAGGTCGCTATGAACTATTATGGTTAGTCGGTGCTATAACCTTACTTGCTTGTTGGAGTGCAGATCGCTTTACGGTTGCCGGTTTAGGGCGAGACTTCTCTGTCAATGTTGGACTTAATTATAATCGAGTAATGTTAACCGGTTTGGTGGTGATTGCGCTGATAGGCGGGATAGTGGTTGTGGTTGTTGGCGTCTTGCCATTTTTAGGATTAATTGTTCCCAATATTGTTAGTTTATTATTTGGCGATAATGTTCGCAAAACTATTCCTTGGATCTGTTTATTCGGTAGTGGACTTGTTTTGTTATGCGACATCATTGGACGAGTGATCCGTTACCCATTCGAAATTCCTGTCAGTGTTATTCTTGGTGTAGTTGGGGCTGTTATTTTTTTAGTGTTGTTGAGTAAAAAACGCCATGCTAGTTAATCAAAAACGCCATATTTCTAGTCGAAAAACTGTACTACTATTACTGGCTATTGCCACTTTTTGTGTTGTTTTTTTCATGACATTTAATTTGAAAGGTAATATTAGCTACATTCTGACACATCGTGCTTGGATCGTGTTAACCATGATTTTAGTCGCCTTTTCCGCGGCAACTTCGACATTGCTTTTTCAAACTGTTACCAATAATCGAATTTTAACGCCTTCAATAATGGGGTTTGAGTCATTGTTTGTATTGATTCAAACTGTAGTGATATTTTTTATTGATGCACAAGGTATTCCTTATATTGGCATTGTCGGTAAATTTATCTTTGAGTCATTACTATTGATTTTATTTTCTCTTTTTTTGTATCGTGGATTATTTACCAAACTTAAACAGAATCTGCACTTAGTGTTATTAATCGGTATTATTTTAGGGACACTGTTCCGTAGCTTTTCTAATTTGTTACAACGATTAATGACGCCAACTGAATTTGCAGTGTTACAAAGTCGAATATTTGCAACTTTTACTCGCGCTGAACCGATATTAATTGTCTTTTCATTAGTTATCGCCACCACAATTGGTCTATTTTTATGGCGAATGCGGTTCCGGTTCGACGTATTAGCCTTAGGGCGGGATAATGCAATAAATCTTGGTATCGACTATCAAAAAAGTGTCACCATTATTTTATTGTTGGTCTCGGTATTAGTTTCAATATCGACCGCATTAGTAGGTCCATTTACGTTTTTAGGCCTACTTATTGCCAATTTAGCTTATAGTATTAGTGGATCAAGCCAACATCGTTTTTTATTGCCAACAGCATTTTTGTTAGGGGTTATATTTCTGGTCGGTGGACAGATGTTTTTAGAGCATGTTTTAAATATGGTCGGTGCACTATCCATTGTCATTGAGTTTATTGGTGGTTCATTGTTCATCTTCTTAATTTTGAAAAAGGTACCGATGTGATAGAAATTGATAATGTTAGTAAAAAATATCAAACCATACCGGTTTTAAAAAATGTGAATGCGACCATATCCCAAGGTGGTGTTACCGCCATCATCGGTCCAAATGGTGCGGGTAAATCGACATTATTATCAATTATTAGTCGTCTATTATTGGCTGATGAAGGACAAGTAAAAATTCAGAATATGGATGTGGTTAATACCCCGAGTGACAAACTGGCTACCTACTTATCAGTATTAAGACAAGAGAACCGTTTTACTAGCCGATTAACTGTTTTTGAACTGGTCGGTTTTGGCCGTTATCCCTATTCAAAAGGGCGATTAAATCAAGACGATTTAGCGCATATTCATCGAGCACTCGAATTCTTAAATCTTACAGAATATAAAGATCGCTTTTTAGATGAGCTTTCTGGTGGACAACGACAACGAGCTTATGTTGCCATGGTGCTATGTCAAGATACTGATTATGTATTACTTGATGAACCATTAAATAACCTCGATATGAAACACGCAGTCGCCATGATGAAACAGTTACGTCGCGCGGCCGATGAACTTGGCAAAACAATTGTTATTGTTATTCATGATATTAATTTTGCTTCCGTTTATTCAGATTATATTTTAGCAATGAAAGATGGCCAGCTAGTTTATCAAGGCAGTCCCAAAAAAATTATGAATTCAGCCATTTTAGAAGAGATATTTGATACGCCAGTGAAAATAGAAAACATTCATAATCAAAATATCGCTATTTATTATTAATAACTGATTCCTTTAATTGAAAGGATTTAGATTCACACTAAATCCTTCTTGTGTACAATTCCTCAACTTATATAATCGTTAACGCAAAATGATAACTTTGTTTACATTTAATTTAAGTTAAGGTTAAATAACTGATAATTTTTTTATTGAGATATATTCATGAAGTTAGAACAAATTGCATTGTTAGCTGGGGTGTCAAGGACAACCGCTAGCTACGTGATAAATGGTAAAGCTAAACAATACCGAGTTAGTGATAAAACTGTTGAAAAAGTAATGGCGGTAGTAAACGAGTATAATTATCAACCCAATGCCGTTGCCGCAGGATTAAGAGCAGGTAAAACACGCACAATTGGTATAATTATTCCCGATCTTGAAAATATAAGTTATACCCGAATTGCTAACTATTTAGAGCAATTGGTGAGAAAAGAGGGGTATCAGCTATTACTTTCTTGTTCTGAAGACAATCCTGAAATTGAAAAAGAGTGTGTTAAACATTTAAAACAGCGTCGAGTTGATGCGTTAATTATCTCTTCTTCATTTGTTGCCGACTCAGATTATGCTTTTTATAACGGTTGGCAAAACAGTGATACCCCATTGTTTGCACTTGATAGAACATTATCAGCCTCAGAATTTAGAAATGTTGTTGGCTCAGATAAAGAAGATGCTGAAATGTTAGCCAAAGCATTTTATCAATGTGTTAATGGAACGGTGGCTTATATTGGCGCATTACCCAATTTGTCTGTTAGCCAGCTTCGCATGAAAGGCTTTAAAGAAATCGCTTTAAAGTATGGCAATAAAGTTGATTTTTTGTGTGCAAATAATTATAGTCGTCGCGATGCCGAAGCTACTTTTAGTCAATGGTTAGCGAATAATGATCTACCTAGCGGTATTTTTTCTACCTCTTTTTCTCTATTACAAGGTACTATTGATGCAATATTGAAAAAGTTTGGACATTTACCCGATAATTTAACCATTGCCACTTTTGGTGATAACGAGTTACTTGATTTTTTACCTTGTAAATTGATTGCACTTTCCCAAGATCATAAATCAGTATCTGAAGTAACCATTAAATTATTATTTGATAGTTTGCATAACAAGAGTTATCAACCAGGAACTACCGTTATTCCTCGCCGCTTGATTTATCGAGGTAAACTGAGTCGAAAAATTGCTAAAAAGTCAAAGTAAATAGACATAAAAGTAGTTAAATTGAGTTAAAAAGCAGATCTAGATCACATTTTTTGAATTAATAGATATAATTTAATTGATAATTAGGCTTTTTATATTCATTATTGCTGAAACGATTCAATATGATTCAATAACGATTGTGGGATTGCTGAGTTGTTTTTAGTAGACCCAACATTATAACCCAGAGGTATTTATTATATGTTTCATTTAGTTAAAGAAGATATTCATTTAAATGAACAAGCAACTAACAAGACTGAGGCAATTAAGAAGATTGCCGCAGCATTAACTAGTGCTGGTTTTGTCGCAGAAGGCTATGTTGATGGTATGCTTGAACGTGAAGGTCAGGCGGCAACCTATTTAGGTATTGGTATTGCCATACCTCATGGTACTCCTAAAACTCGTCATTTAGTTAAAAAAACCGGTGTGCAAGTTTTCTGTTTCCCTCAAGGTGTTGAGTGGGGGGATGATGGTGAAAAAGCCTATCTGGCTATCGGTATTGCAGCAAGTTCTGATGAGCATTTAGAGTTGCTTCGCCAATTAACACATGTTCTTGGTGCCGATGGCGTTGAAGAACGAATCAAAAAAATTCAAACAGCAGACGAAGCTTTGGCTATTCTGACTGGTAAAGAAAGCGCAGAAGATAGTCAATTTGCAATTGATGCCTCTTCATTATTATTGGATATTCAAGCCGATAGCTTAGCAACACTACAAGCCTTGAATGCTTCACGTTTAAAACAACACAATGCGGTTAATGCTAACTTTATTGCCAATGTACTGGATAATAAACCAAATTATTTAGGTAATGGCGTATGGTTAAATGATAGTCGCGAAGGCAACTTAAAAAATGCGATTGCTATCAGCCGTACAGTAAATGATTTTAATCAAGATGGTAAACCAGTTAAGCTCCTTATCACCATTTCGGCTATTGATGATAGTGTGGCAACTATCGCCAATAATATTGCTGCGTTAGCTTATAACCAAAAATTAGCACAATTAATTTCAGCAAATAGTGATGATTTTAATAATCTACTTTTATCAGGAACTCAGTCAGTATCATCTGAAAAATCAGAAACAGCCACTGTAAATACAGCTGCTAACGCAACATCTACTAGTAATGGTGAAGAGTTAAGTCGCGTATTTGTTATTCCAAATGAAAATGGCTTACACACTCGTCCATCATCAGTTCTTGTTAAATTGGTAAAAGAGTTCAATAGTAAAGTGACTGTTGCTAATCTCGATGGTAAAAATGAACCAGTTAGTGCAACCAGTTTAATGAAGATTGTTGCATTAGGTGCAAAAAAAGGCAGTCGTTTACAATTTACAGCAGTTGGTGATGATGCCGAACAAGTATTAGATGCCATCGGTAAAGCTATTGAAAGCGGCTTAGGTGAGGGTGCTTAATCATGACTTATCGTGTTGCAACTATCACTTTAAATCCTGCTTATGATCTATTAGGGTTTTGTCCTAAAGTTGAACTTGGTGATGTGAATTTAGTTCAAACCAATGCGTTACTTGCAGCTGGTAAAGGTATCAATGTTGCTAAAGTATTATCCGATCTTGGTATTAAATTAACAGTGGGTGGTTTTTTAGGCAGAGAAAATCGTGATGGATTTAATTTACTGTTTGAATCACTAAATGTTGTTGATAAATTTCAAACCATTGATGGACGTACTCGGATTAACGTGAAATTAACTGAGGAAAATAGTGATGTAACCGACCTAAATTTTTCAGGTTTTACTATTAGCGAGCAAGATTGGCAAACCTTTGTCACCAATTCGTTAGAATGGTTAAAAGAGATAGATATGGTCGCCATTAGTGGCAGTTTACCGGCTGGAGTATCTCTGGAAAAATTCACAGAATGGATGAAACAAGTTAAAGCAATTTGTCCTAAAGTGGTATTTGATAGTAGCCGAGAGGCTTTAGTCGCCGGACTAAAAGCTAAACCTTGGTTAATAAAACCCAATGATAAAGAGCTTGAAATGTGGGTAGGCAGAAAATTATCCACATTAGCAGAAATCAAAACTGCAGCCATGGAACTTATCGATGGTGGAGTAGAAAACGTAGTCATTTCACTAGGAAGTCAAGGTGCTTTATGGGTAACTAAACATGAAGCATGGTTAGCCAAACCGCCTAAATGTAAGGTAGTAAGTACTGTTGGTGCTGGTGATTCAATGGTCGGTGGATTAATGTATGGTTTATTAACAAATCAATCAATTAAAGACACCTTAGTATTTGCATCTAGTGTTGCCGCTTTATCAGTTGGACAAGCTGGTGTTGGTGTGTCAGACCGTCAAGCGGTTACCGACATGTCAGAAAAAATTGAAATAATCGCGGGATAGGAGTATTCATGAATATATATATTGTAGAAGGTAGTAATTCAGGCCCAGTTAACGGGCGTTTAGCTAAAGCGGAATTAGCGCTAGCCGCTAATTCTTTAAATTTTAAACTTGTTGATAATGCTACATCAGCCGATACTATCATTTCGGTTGGTAATGGTAATATTAGCGATAAAGCTGTTATTGGCAAAAAAGTTTATGTGGTTAATGACCTCAATGATGTTTTTGCTGATCCTAAAAAAATCTTGAATGAAGCACAAAGTAAAGCAACTGTTTATCAACAGTCGGCTAATTCTGCTGCTGTTGCGACTTCAAACAACGGACAAAAACGCATTGTAGCTGTCACAGCTTGCCCTACAGGTGTTGCGCATACATTTATGGCCGCCGAAGCGATTGAAGAAGAAGCGAAAAAACGTGGCTGGTGGTGTAAAGTTGAAACTCGTGGATCGGTTGGTGTTGGTAATGAATTAACGCCAGAAGAGGTGGCTTCAGCTGATGTAGTGATTGTAGCATGTGATATAGATGTCGATTTAAGTAAGTTTGCAGGTAAAAAGATGTACCGAACTAAAACCGGTCCAGCGCTTAAAAAAACTGCACAAGAATTAGATAGAGCTTTCGAAGAAGCTACAATTTATCAACCAACAAGTTCTGCTTCAACAGCAAAATCAAGTAACGAGAAGAAAGGTGTCTATCAGCATCTATTAACTGGTGTATCTTATATGTTACCAATGGTTGTTGCAGGTGGATTAATCATCGCTTTATCATTTGCTTTTGGTTCATTTGAAATGGTTGATGGTGTACAAAAACTGGTAGGTGAATCTCATTTAGCACAAATTGGTGGGCTTGCATTCTCACTCATGGTACCTTTACTTGCGGGTTATATTGCTTATTCTATTGCTGATAGACCAGGTTTAGCGCCAGGACTTGTAGGTGGTTTACTTGCGGTTTCTACTGGTGCGGGATTCTTAGGTGGTATTGTTATTGGTTATTTTGCTGGTTATTTAGCAATGTTAATTACTAAGTATTTACCATTACCGAAAACACTCGAAGCATTAAAACCAATTCTTATTGTGCCATTACTTGCTACCTTAGTTACAGGCTTAGTTATGCAGTTTATTGTTGGTACGCCGATCGCATGGCTAATGGAAGCTTTAACTGAATGGTTGAGATCAATGGGAACTGCTAATGCTGTTGTTTTAGGGGCGATATTAGGTGGTATGATGTGTACTGATATGGGCGGACCAATCAATAAAGTTGCTTATGCGTTTGGTACAGGCTTAATTTCGGCTCAAGTATATGCTCCAATGGCAGCGGTTATGGCTGGCGGAATGGTTCCTCCTTTGGCTATGGGTATTGCTACATTAATTGCACCTAAAAAATTTGCTAAAGCTGAACAAGAAAGTGGTAAGGCTTCATTAGTATTAGGTTTATGTTTCATCTCTGAAGGAGCAATTCCTTTTGCTGCTCGTGATCCATTACGTGTTATTCCTTGTTGTATTATTGGTGGCGCAATCACTGGTGGTATGGCATTGGCATTTGGTTCCGAGCTTATGACTCCACATGGTGGATTATTCGCTTTAGCAATCCCAGGCGTGGTTAAACCAGTTATTGGTTATTTACTATCAATTGTGGTTGGTTCGGTTATTGCGGGTGTCGCTTACGCATTAATTAAAACAACTGACGCACAAGTTCCTAAAGTAGCTAGTGTAAAATAAATTATGCAATAAAAAACGCCATCAGATGATGGCATTTTTTTGTTGTTCTCTTAAACTATTTTTTTACCCAACGTTCTAACTCTTTGGGAATAAAATTATCCATCTTTTCTAACATTGCATCCGCAACATCTGACACGATTAATGTTTGATAAAAATTTTCTCGAATAAACCCTTCTTGCACTGCGTGTTTTAAAAAATTCAGCATAGGTTGCCAAAATTCACTATTGTATAGCGCGACAGGTTTTTCATGATAGCCAATTTGCATGCCAGTCCATACTTCAAATAGCTCTTCTAATGTTCCTGTGCCACCCGGCATAGCAATAAAGCCATCGGCCAGTTCGGTTAGTCTTGCTTTACGTTGATGCATATTATCAACAACTTCTAATTGGGTAATTCCATGATGCGCAGTTTCGGCTTTGACTAATCGTTCAGGAATAATACCAATAACTTCACCGCCATGAGCTAAAACCGCATTAGCGATAATACCCATTAAACCTTTATTGCCACCACCGTAAATTAACCGTCTATTCTGTTTGGCAATAACCATACCTAATTGTTCTGCTGCCATTCGATATTCTGGACGATTACCTTCACTGGCCCCACAAAAAACACAAATATTTTTTTTCATCTGTTTTACTCTACTCGTTATGTCATATTATCAATATTTTAGCATAGGATTCATTAAATTTGTTCATAACCTGAGCAATCAAACTAAATTAATGTTTTATTGATTGACAGAATTCTCATAGATAGTTAATATGCTGTCCACTAAGTGTTCCTCCATAGTTCAGTCGGTAGAACGGCGGACTGTTAATCCGTATGTCACAGGTTCAAGTCCTGTTGGAGGAGCCAATTTCAGTTTTCAAGAACCTGCTTATAGCAGGTTTTTTTGTATCTATATATTAATAATAATCACCATAATTCCCACCTTCAAACAAGCCTTACTGTTAATCAAAGTTAATAAAATTAATTACTTTACCAAGAGCATTTTATCTAGAAAGACAAATTTTTGCGGCGTATAATTTAATCTCCCTTAATTAATTCTGTAGTGTAAAATCAAGATGAAACGTAATGTAATAATCGCGGCATTAATGGTAACTAGTCTATCTTGTGCAGCATCAGAGCAAACCTCACATTGGGGATATGAAGGCCAAGAAAATCCAGAAAACTGGGGTAAATTATCACCTGACTATTCTGCGTGTCAAAAAGGTAAAAATCAGTCACCAATTAATATCGATCATGTGTTAAAAACCGAGCATGAAAAATTAAATTTTACTTTCCAGCCAAGCAAACAAGAAGTTATTAATAATGGGCATACCATTCAAGTCAATATCTCTGGTGATAATCAGTTAACATTAGATGATCAAAGTTTTATATTACAACAATTCCATTTTCATACCCCAAGTGAAAATACCATCAAAGACAAACGTTATCCAATGGAAGCCCACTTTGTCTACCAAAACAAAGCTGGTGAGCTTACAGTGGTTGCCTTAATGTTTAATCATGGTGAAGTTAACCGCGAACTTGCCAAAATTTGGCAGCAAATGCCAGCACAAGCGGGTAATAAAGCTATTATTGAAAATACGGTAGATATCAGGGCATTATTTCCTAACAACTTAGATTATTACCGCTTTAGTGGATCACTAACAACCCCACCTTGTACAGAAGGTGTAAGATGGATTGTACTCGAACAACCAGCAATCGCCTCAGAGGAACAAATAGAAAAATTCCACTCAACCATGCATCACGACAACAACCGCCCATTACAGCCATTAAATGGTAGAGTTATTGTTGATTAATGATAATTAATTGGCTTTATTGATGTTTATTATAAAGCCAATTTTGATTGTTATATTGATTAACAAAATATCAATTAATTATAGTTTATTTCAATGAAAATGACTCTTTGGTGTCTCTTTTTTACTAATTTTCTTATTTAAGCATTTGTATAATCCCAATCAAAAACTTTTATTTCGCCAGTTTGATAAAACTGCTTAACCAACTTAATATAGTTATTAAAGTCTTTATTTTCTCGAGCAAGACGACTGCAAGAGTCCCAATCAATAATAGTTTTTTCTTGAGCAGGAATTAAAATTTGACTTTCTGATGGATTATCTATATCTAATTTAATAACGCCAATACCGTGTGCTGCGCACAGTACTCTGAGTTCCTTCAATGTATCACTACCAGTAATTTGTGAAGTCACCAAATAACCAAAATTAGCCCATGAAGAATTAGATACAGCTTGGAAAAATGATTCTCTGACGTTTGACATATTAAGTAATATTTTAACTTCAAATGACCATAGTTTACTTTGCTGATCGGCATAAAGTTTAACACACTCTTTGACTAAGTTATTCCAATCAGAGCTGAGATCTTCTAAGCCAACAATATCAGGATGTAGCCATATATTGCCATTTTTACCCATTCTATTTGATGAGGTTTTTTCATCAATACGTTTAGAGTACACATTAAGTTCATCATAAAGATATTTACATAATAATGGATAGAGAGAGTGTTCGTTGTGACCATTCTTCTCTGTTTGGGCTTGTGTGGGCAGTTTCTTTGTTGATAAACACTCAGCGTCTAGTACTTCTGCTTCATCCGATTTTTGCGAAAAGTAATACTTTTTAGGACGCCCCTCTGTGGTTTTTATCTCTGGATGTTTTTTTTGTAAAAGTGGTCGCTGGGCACCAATTTCAGCTGCAATTTGGGCAATAACATCATCATCAGTCATTAAACGCTCACTAGCCTGTTTTTTTCAGCACAGGCTTGCGGATTATGTATAAATATCAACTGAGCCAACTGCCTAGCGGTAAACTGTTTTTGCGGTTGCTGTTTAAGTAGATTAAATATTGTCTTCCTGAGATTTAATGACATAATGTTTTATAACTTATTTATAATAATTAATATATAATTTAATTAGCTAGTGATGTCAATTTAACTTTAATAACTATAAGAAATCATATCATCATTGTTAATAGTTATAAATTCACAAATAAATTATTACTTATAAAAGTAATAGCTACATAGTTATATTTAGAACGGTGCTAGTTTTTACATACATGAAATGCCAAACATAATGGAAAAATTGAATTTTATTTAATAAAGAATGGGAAACAACTAATATGGCATCTATTAATGAAATAAGAATATATTTCGCTCGCTACGTTATTTTAAAAAAAGATATTAATAATTATGAAAAAAATACGATAGATGAGATATCTGCTGAATTAGAGAAGATTTATCAAGAAAATAAAGAATATATTTTAGCTAGTATAGCCATCGAATTTTCTACGACAAGTGATTATTATGCCACAATGTATCTTAGCTCTAAACAAGAAAAAAATTCCTATTTATGCGGTTATGTTTCGACATCTGCATTAAGTTTGTTACTTGATTACTATAATATCTATCCACATCAAGACCGTTTTTTAGTAAATCTCTCATATCAAGGCGAAATCTTACTAATGATGTTTGCCTGTAATCGATTTGAGTTAATTGAACCTTGCTACCCAAAAATTGTTGAAAGTATTCTCAATGGTAATATGAGTCGAAGTTTACCTTGGGGAGGAGATGGTGAAGGTAATGTTGTACCACCGAAACCACAGCGCTTAGGCGTATTAGCGATTGAAATGATGGCAAGTGAGCGTAAACAAAGCATTGATTGGGATGGGGCAAATATCCCAATTGACCTATTTTATCATCGTTTTTGTCAGGAAGCGCTGTACAGCACCGATGAAAATGAGTTGACTGATTGGTTAACCAAGCTTTGTGATAATCATTTAGAATGGGTATGTTTGTTTTTTGATAATGACGAAAAGCAACCATCAACAGGTTATGAAATTCATGATGAGATGTTACTTCTATGGCCATTTGAATATCACGCCGTGAAAAATTTTCGAGCACGTCATGGTTTATCTACCCCTAAAATCGATCACCCGCTGTTAAAGACACCAATGGCTATAGACCATTTGCCGAACTTTGCAACATGGCAAAAACCGATATGGTATAACAAAATGGTTGATAAAGCGATAGAGGTAAATCCAGAGTTAAGCTTTATCCGAGAATTATTTAATTCGTGAGAGTGGCCTCAAAGCGTTTTTATTACTAGTTTTAACACAATATTAAATGCAAATGTAATAAAAAATAATTGGATTTTATTTAGTAAATCATGGAGAACAGCAACTATGGCATCTATTAATCAAATAAATAAGTATTATAATAAATACGTTTTTTTGAAAAAAGATATGAATGAATATCAAAAAGATGAAATTGATATGATTGAATCTGGATTAGAGGATATTTATAAAGAAGATAAAGAAAAGATTCTAAGCTATACATCAACTGATATGACTCATGTGATATCTTTTTATTCTACCCTTTATCTAAACTCTAAACAAGAAAAGAATCCTTATTTATGTGGTTATATTGCTTCATCAGCATTACAATTGTTACTTGATTATTATAATATTTATTCGATTCAAGACTGTTTTCAAAATGATCTATCACATCAAGGTCAAATCTTACTAATGATGTTTGCCTGTAATCGATTTGAGTTAATTGAACCTTGCTATCCCAAAATTATTGAAGGTATTCTTAACGGTAATATGTGCCGAAGTTTACGTAGAGGTAGTGTTGTACCACCAAAACCACAGCGCTTAGGGGTATTAGCGATTGAAATGATGGCAAGTGAGCGTAAACAAAGCATTGATTGGGATAATGCAAATATTCCTGTCGACCCATTTTATCATCGTTTTTGTCAGGAAGCACTGTACAGTACTAATGAAAATGAATTGATATACTGGTTAACAAAGCTTTGTGATAATCATTTAGAATGGGTATCACTATTTCTTGATAATGATGAAAAGCAGCCAGCAACAGGTTATGAAATTGATGAAGATATATTATTTCTTTGGCCGTTTGAATATCAGGCAGTCAAAAATTTCCGAGCTCGTCATGGCCTTTCTACCCCAGAAATCGATCACCCTCTGTTAGAGACACCAATGGCAATTAACCATTTCCCTAATTTTGCAACATGGAAAAAACCAATGTGGTATAACAAAATGGTTGATAAAGTGATAGAGGTAAATCCAGAGTTAAGCTTTATTCGAGAATTATTTAAATCGTGAGAGTGGCTTCAAAGCGTTTTTTATTGCTACTTCTAATATAATATCAAATGCCAAATGTAATAAAAAATAATTGGATTTCATTTAGTAAATCATGGAGAACAGCGAATATGGCATCTATTAATCAAATCAATAAGTATTATAATAAATACGTTTTTTTGAAAAAAGATATGAATGAATATCAAAAAGCTGAAATTGATATGATTGAATCTGGATTAGAGGATATTTATAAAGAAGATAAAGAAAATATTCTAAGTTATACATCAACTGATATGTCTCATGTGAAATTTTTTTATTCTATCCTTTATCTAACCTCTAAACAAGAAAGGAATCCTTATTTATGTGGTTATATTGCTTCATCAGCGTTATATTTGTTACTTGATTATTATAATATTTATTCGATTCAAGACTGTTTTCAAAATGATCTATCACGTCAAGGTCAAGTCTTACTAATGATGTTTGCCTGTAATCGATTTGAGTTAATTGAACCTTGCTATCCCAAAATTATTGAAGGTATTCTCAACCGTAATATGTGCCGAAGTTTACGTAGAGGTAGTGTTGTACCACCAAAACCACAGCGCTTAGGGGTATTAGCGATTGAAATGATGGCAAGTGAGCGTAAACAAAGCATTGATTGGGATGGGGCAAATATCCCAATTGACCTATTTTATCATCGTTTTTGTCAGGAAGCGCTGTACAGCACCGATGAAAATGAGTTGACTGATTGGTTAATCAAGCTTTGTGATAATCATTTACAATGGATATCACTGTTTCTTGATAATGATGGAAAGCAGCCAGCAACTGGTTATGAAATTGATGATATCATGTTATTTCTTTGGCCATTTGAATATCAGGCAGTCAAAAATTTCCGAGCTCGTCATGGCCTTTCTACCCCAGAAATCGATCACCCTCTGTTAAAGACACCAATGGCAATTGACCATTTCCCTAATTTTGCAACATGGCAAAAACCAATGTGGTATAACAAAATGGTTGATAAAGTGGTAGAGGTAAATCCAGAGTTAAGTTTTATTCGAGAATTATTTAAATCGTGAAAGTGGCTTCAAAGCGTTTTTTATTGCTACTTCTAACATAATATCAAATGCCAAATGTAATAAAAAATAATTGGATTTCATTTAGTAAATCATGGAGAACAGCGAATATGGCATCTATTAATCAAATCAATAAGTATTATAATAAATACGTTTTTTTGAAAAAAGATATGAATGAATATCAAAAAGCTGAAATTAATAGGATTGAATCGAGATTAGAGAATAATTATAAAAAAAATAAAGAATATATTCTAAGTTATACATCAACTGTTATGTCTCATGTGAAATTTTTTTATTCTATCCTTTATCTAACCTCTAAACAACAAAGGAATCCTTATTTATGTGGTTATATTGCTTCATCAGCATTATATTTGTTACTTGATTATTATAATATCTATCGACATCAAGACTGTTTTCAAAATGATCTATCACGTCAAGGTCAAATCTTACTAATGATGTTTGCCTGTAATCGATTTGAGTTAATTGAACCTTGCTACCCTAAGATTGTTGAAAGTATTCTTAATGGTAATATGAGCCGAAGTTTACCTTGGGGGGGGGATGGTAGAGGTAATGTTGTACCACCAAAACCACAGCGCTTAGGGGTATTAGCGATTGAAATGATGACAAGTGAGCGTAAACAATCCATTGATTGGGATAGGGCAAATATCCCAATTGACCCATTTTATCATCGTTTTTGTCAGGAAGCGCTGTACAGCACCGATGAAAATGAGTTGACAGATTGGTTAATCGAGCTTTGTGATAATCATTTAGAATGGATATCACTGTTTCTTGATAATGATGAAAAGCAGCCAGCAACTGGTTATGAAATTGATGATATCATGTTATTTCTTTGGCCATTTGAATATCAGGCAGTCAAAAATTTCCGAGCTCGTCATGGTCTTTCCACCCCAGAAATCGATCACCCTCTGTTAAAGACACCAATGGCAATTAACCATTTCCCTAATTTTGCAACATGGCAAAAACCAATGTGGTATAACAAAATGGTTGATAAAGTGGTAGAGGTAAATCCAGAGTTAAGCTTTATTCGAGAATTATTTAAATCGTGAAAGTGGCTAAATCTGTATTCAGCCAGCGAAATCTTAACAAAAGTATTAAAAAACTTGTAAATACTGGATTTCTATTTTATTAAAATTGTTTATATATTTAAATGAAAAGTGACCTATAAAATTGAGTATTTATAACTAGCTATTTACTATTGTATATTCAACATATGCACCAAATAAATCACGAGCCTTTAACCTATTTTGTGTTATTTTCTTATTACTGATAATTAATAGCTAGATGGTTAAAAACTCACATATAAGTATTATTAATTTAGGTTTTCTTTATCCTTTTTTACCCAAGCAATATAGTCATCATAATTCAATGTTTTTTAGCTGTATAAGCTTGTACTTCAATTTTTATGACGCTAATTGGTCTAACATCGCCTTCGGTAAAAGAAAAAGTTTTATTTGGAGCAAATTTATTCATCATTATTTTTAACGCCGCTATTTTTGCGGTGGGTTCTTCAATAAAGGTTGCATGCCCATTGCCGATAACACTGGCATAATCGAAGGAATATTTGCAGGCTTTTTCATTAGTGATTAATTGATGCCCTGTATCTAGCTCAAAGCTAACTAAAGGATTTTGTCTGAGTAGTTCAACTTTAGTTCCCACTTTAGCCCCATGAATATAAAAAATAAACTGATTATCTGTTGTTAGTTCATAACAAAAATTGACAGGAACAATATACGGATAATCACCATTATTCATGGCTAAACGAATAACATCAGTATGCTCTAAAATATCGATCACTTCATCAAGATTAGTTATTTCTCTATCTTTGCGTCTCATAAATATCCTTTTTTATGTCATAGATAATTTAGTTTAAAGTAACAAAAGCGCTAACTTATTAATACTTTTGTTATTATTACGCCTTATATTAAATCTAAATTGAAATTTTCACAAAATTTAAAACCATGCTAAAACTTAAGTTATTCAGTAAATATTATTTTTAATGGTTTAATTTATTTTATATTAGTCGATATATAACTTCATCTTCAAATAAACCATTTCAAATAAACCATGGTCTTTATCGTTTGGTTAAATATATTTTTAAAGGAATTAAAAGAAAATTACTAGATAGTGGATGACAGGATTTGGAGAGCGTTATCGATTTGGTAATTGCTCAATTATAAGAAAAATATGATATTTTTTGTGATCTAATTTTAGCGTCAATGAGGGGGGCTTGTTGAACTGATTTTTTGGGTTGATAAAAGATCATTTACAAAATGCCGTTTTATAGTTTATTTGTGGTAAATGTAAATGAGTGGTTTATTTGCATGGGCAAAACCCTCAGATTCTATATTGTTTTAAGATTAAATGATATTGAAGAAATATCTTAATTTGTGATTTAGATCACAGAAACAGCTGAATACCGCTAGATTTTTGTTATGTAGCTTAATTTTTGTGAGCAGTATCGTAAAATTCCTGTATATTATTTATATTGTTTAGCATGAAAGTGTAGTTGATGGTTTCAACTTTAAACACTTTTGCATAACAATAAAACTTAAAATCACTCATGTTAAGTGCCAGACATCAGGTGGATCATTGGTGATTCATAATGATCTAGCCCGTTGTGCTATTTATTATTGCGGACGTGATAAAAGGTGTAGAGGCTAAATAGTAGCTTTAAATAGCTTGAGGTTGATGTGCAAATTGGTAGTGAGATCATGGAGAAACTAGACTAGGATGTTAAAGGAGACAGTTTTTCTTATCTAAAATCAAAGAAAATGATTTGCCAGATAAGAATGATAATTATACAGAGTCACATTATAGGAAAGTTATAGCCTTATTATTGAATGTAAAGCATTATATAGGGATTAGTAAATGATTAAGTGTGCATTAATTTATGATTTCGATGGAACGTTAGCCGAAGGCGATTGCGCTCAGCATGGTCTTATGCCGGCATTAGGTATTACTGATATAG
The DNA here is from genome assembly GCF_984569085.1 of Gilliamella sp. LMG 34359. Lineage (NCBI taxonomy): Bacteria > Pseudomonadati > Pseudomonadota > Gammaproteobacteria > Orbales > Orbaceae > Gilliamella > Gilliamella sp. LMG 34359. Next base: position 1,014,752 of record NZ_OZ474906.1, read on the forward strand.
CAAATTTTTGGGTTAAAGTGAAACAACGCGCCCAACAAGATGATGGTGATGAAATACTTGCTTATCTTGGACTCTTAGCAGAAAAAGCCAATCAACTTGGTTCTGATGAATTAAGTGAAGATAATTTAAAAAAACATGGTAAATCAATTCCTCTTTTTCCCGGTGTTAATACTTGGTTCGAGCGTATTAATCAATATGCAACGGCTAATCAGATAGAACTACACCATTACATTATTTCAAGTGGTTTAGATGCGATGATCCGTGGTACAGAAATTGGTCATCAATTTAGCCAAATTTATGCCTGTAAATATCATTATTCTCCGAATGGAAAACAAGTTATTTGGCCAGCGCAAGCGATAAACTATACAACCAAAACCCAATTTTTATTTCGAATTAACAAAGGCATCTTAAATTCCTGGAACAATACTGAAGTTAATAAATTTATTGAGTTAAAAGAACGAGATATCCCTTTTGAACGAATGATCTATTTTGGTGATGGTGATACCGATATTCCATCAATGAAAATGGTTAGATACCAAGGCGGGTTTTCGTTGGCGGTGTTTGATGAACAAAAATGGAAGGAACAACGTACACAAGAAAAAGTTGAAAAACTTATTGCTGAAGAACGAGCTAATTATGTTGTTCCTGCTAATTATCAGCAAGGTAGTCAGTTAGAAGTTACAGTAAGAGGTTTACTGCAATTGTTTAAACGTAAACAATAAGGTTAAACGATTTTCTTCTTAATGGAATATATTCCCTATTAAAAGGACTGAAAGCAATGATTTCTATCTATATGAATGGCGAAAATAAAACCAAGCAAATCAGCGACTGGTCTCTCTACTATGATAATAAAGATCAAGAACTCAAACTCACTAGCCATTTTCCTTCTGGCAAAAAATATACTCAGCCACTATCACAATGCCAAGTGAATCCATTTGAGCAAATAAAGGGAAATCTTCTTATTGTTAAGGATAAAGCGAAAATAGATTGGATTGAAAAAGCTGAAAGTTATGGGCGAAAGTATACTGTTGTCTATTATCCTAACCATTCTCGCCCCTACGTTATGCTTAGTGAAAATATTCAGATCGTATCTGAGACCAATCTTAAAAATGAAGATATTTTTCACTACTTTACACAAGTAGCGCAAGCTCGTATTGAACATGCCGATGAGCACAATAAAGGTATTGCTGAAAATGTATTACGACAACTGGATAAAATCACTCCCCATCCTGATACGGTGCTTCATGCTTATTGCAGTGTAACAAACCAAAAACGCCAGCCTCCTCAACATCTTATTTATCCTTTTGGAATTAATGAAAGTCAGTTAAAAGCAGTAAAACAAGCTTTCGCATCACAAATCAGTATTATTGAAGGCCCGCCAGGTACCGGCAAAACCCAAACTATTTTAAATATTGTGGCGAATATTTTGATAAATAATCGCACGGTTGCGATTTTATCCAATAACAATTCTGCGGTAGAAAATGTCTATGAAAAATTAGCTAAAGATCAACTTGATTATCTGGTTGCTAAATTAGGCAGTAGTGACAAACGAAAAAACTTTTTTGGCGGTGAACTAGAACTGAGTCTTGAAAAACAAGAGCAAACAATAACTTTACAAAAAATAAGCGAGCTTTCAAATACATTAGTCGAACATCTCCAAGCACAGAACCAAGTTGCTTTCTTGCAAGCGCAAATTGACGAATTGACTATTGAAAAAGGGTATTTACAACAGAGCCAAAGTGAAAACTTATCGTCTGATACCCAGCAACTAAGTAAATATCAGTTTTCCAAAGAGAAAATTACCGATTTATTGGCTTATTTACATTACCTTGATCAACGTCGGATTACATTTAAAGACCGCATACAACTTCTGCTTAATTTTAAGATAATACGCACAAAATTCATTAGTAATTGGCAAAAGCGCCAAACAATTTTTAATCTTTTACAGTTGGCTTATTATAATCAGCAGTTGAATGAAAAAAAACGCCTACTTAAACGGTATCAAGAGCGACTTGAACAAAATCAATTTCACTCGTTATTGGCTGATTTAACCCGTTTTTCAATGCAATATTTGAAAGCACATCTTTCACAAACCATCGACCATAAAGTGACCTTTACCGACAAAGACTATCAACAACGTTTTAGTGAATTTACTAAACGTTTTCCAATTATAGGTAGTAGTACTCACTCCATTATCAACTCTTTGGGGCAAGGTGCCTTAATAGACTACTTAATTATTGATGAAGCTTCACAGCAAGATATTATTCCCGGTATTCTTGGTTTGGGCTGTGCCAAGAATGTGATTATTGTCGGCGATCGTAAACAGCTACCTCATGTACCTACCAAACTTGATATCAAACCACCTCATGAATATTATGATTGTGAAAAATATAGTCTACTTGACTCTTTTATTGGCTTATTTCAAGACAAAATCCCCATCACTTTACTGAAAGAGCACTATCGTTGTCATCCGAAAATCATTCAGTTTTGTAATAAGCAATTTTACAATGATCAGCTTATTCCAATGACCAAAGATAATGGAGAACAAGCGCTCACATTAATTGTTACCGCACCGGGTAATCACACAAGAAATTTAACGAATTTGCGAGAACTTGACTCTCTCAATAAAGTAGGTTGGCAAGATTTTACAGAAGAAAACACCGGTTTTATTGCGCCCTACAATAACCAAATTGATTTATCGCAAGAACATTTGCCATCCGGTATTATCAAAGCTACAACGCATAAATTTCAGGGTAGAGAGTGTGATAATATTATCTTTTCTACTGTATTGGATAAAAAGCTCAGCAGCCAACAACAGCTCAATTTTGTTGATGATCCCAATTTAATTAACGTAGCGGTTTCGCGGGCTAAAAATAGGTTTATGCTTGTCACCGGTAATGATGTCTTCACTAAAAATAACCAGAGTATTGCCGCCTTAATTCGTTATATTAACTATTATGCGGATAACGATCATATTTACCAAAGTCCGGTTATCTCGGCTTTTGATTTGCTTTATCAAGATTATGATAAGTCGTTAGAGGCACTTAACTCACGGTTAAGAAAACATGACTCAAAATATAAATCTGAACGGATTATAGCTCAATTACTGCGTGATATATTGAAAGAAAGTACTTATCAAACCATGATATACCATCAACAAGTTCTTTTAGAACAGCTGGTTTCAAAAAACAACAACAGCTTTACCGAGCTTGAACTTGAATATATGCACCATAAAGCCAGTTGTGACTTTGTCCTCTATTTCAAAACCGGTAAATACCCTATAGCAGTGATTGAAGTGGATGGCGATGATCACAGTAAACCAGAGCAGAAGAAACGAGATCAACTAAAGAATGCCATTCTTGCTAAAGCTGGTGTGCCATTATTACGACTTAAAACAATTGAAAGTCAAATAGAAGAGAAAATAAAGCAGTTTCTAAGTCAAAGCATGGTGGTTGAAAGAGAGAAATTTACGGGGTATTAGCGCTGGATAGCGAATCGATTTTAAATCAATTTTTGAGGCGACTATTTTCTTATATTATTGACACTTTGATTTTCAATATATTTATTATTTTTACTCGGTTTTATCTAAAGCCTACATAATGTAGCAAAGGCAAATTATTTATGACAAAACAAATAACTGTCATATATCGGTAAACTCATTGTACTTATCCACAATGAGTTTCTCATTGATATTCATATCGTTAAACCATCTAGCAACGTCGTCAGCAAAATATAAAGTAAAAACAGGTTAATTGCCGCGTTACTCTGTTTCTATATCTTTTACATAAAGGGTATTTATAAGCTTTTTAACTCCTAATTGAGCAATTTTTTCAGCTACTTTAGCTGATATTAACCCTAAATATGACGAGTCATAATCCAATATAAGCAATTGCTATTTATAGCTTAATGCTATCGTCGCCTACTACATTGGATAAAAAAGCTATCCACATAGTTAACTGATTATACAGGTAAATAAGCCCTTTTTAATGGCACTAGCAGTTTTGTTTCAATATCAACATGGTCATAATATTCGATTAAGGTTCTCACTAAATCATCAAGCGTCCAAAGTGTTAATGGGATTGTGGAGCGGTCAGCCTCATAGCGAGCCTCCTTGCTAAACCCTCCTGTACTAACATATAGCCCGCGATCATCTTTGTGTCTTCCACCGATAAAACTACGAATATCTGGACTACCCATTTGCACTTTGCGATGTTTTACTTCAACAATAATACGCGGGTTTTCAAACCCAAAACCATCTGGAGATGCGATAATATCTTTACCTCGATCTGGACCTGCTGGTGAAATCAGGGTTTTGTACCCCATACTACGTAATACACCGGCAACTAACTGTTGCATTTCATCCCACCGCAGTGCACTGACTAAATCTTTTATTCTTTCGATAGCTAATGCTTCCATACCTAATAGCGGATCATCATCAACATCAATTTCAATATCATCAGGATGCTCAATCGGTACATTTTGGATAGTGTTGTCATGTAAAAGTTCTTCGATGGCAAATTCAGGCAGTTGAAAGACAGTCAAAGTTGAACCTAAGGTATTTTTACTTTCTTCCGTTAGTGTATCGCGACCGATTTCCTTTTGCCATTTAACCGTTCTGGCTAAGGCCATACCTTCTTCAATCCATTCTGGATGATATTGGAAGTCAGATAATATTTTTCCTATCAAATAAGTACGATTGGCAGGAGAATAGGTAATAACCCAATCCTCAGGCAGAACCTCATTAATAAAACGCCACACTTGCGAAGCCCCTGATCGTGCGGTACCAAGCTTGGTAAGTGGTTCAACTTGAAGATAGTATTGTGTTAATTGATCTCGAGTCATGTTTGGCTTGGCATATTCAGCTAACTGTGCCCATCCTATTCCTACAACTTGGCGTTCTCGAAAATCATCATATAATCGACCACCATCACCACGAATCATCCACATCTTATTTGTCATTGTTTTATCCTTTTATTTATTATTGACTTATATTATGACTGCTATTTACTTTTAATTGATATCTGGATACTCTCTTAACTAATTAGTATAACCATTTTTTACGGAAATGATCTTCTTACCTCATTAATTCATTCAAAATGTTCTGTGGCTTTAACACTCCCTTCAAAATTAAAATATTTAATTCAATTTTGGCGAAATGGGTTATTTAAAATAGCTTATATGGCTATTATTGGTTATTTGAACCATCATAATCCTTGATGGCAAATTTACAATAAGGGTACTCATCAGTGCTGCTAAAGAATTGTTGATCATAATCAGGATCCCATAAACGAGAATACCGATTATTAATATTTAGATCTTCAATATTATTACGGTAGGCGATAATCTTTTCAGCCTGCTTTGCATTAATAGCCTCAATCTCTTTTTGACTAAATAGAATCCCAGTTCCAATAGTATGTAATAGCATATCTGACTCATCAAATAATAGCTCAACGCTTCCTGTATAAATAACGCAAACAAATGTCATTGTATCTGGATAAGCCAAACTCTTACCATAGCAAACTATCTGAAAATCACCCTTTGAAAATTGAGTATCCCAAGAATGAAAATAGTCTTTATTTTTTACCTTGCTGACCATAAGAATTTGAGCACATTTAGTGTTATTAATAACTAATTTTGATTTCTTCAATAAAATCACGGGATCTTTATAATCTTTAATAAAGTTATTTGGATTGTTCAGTAAAATATTTTTATAAGCTGGCTCATCACTATAGAAATTAACAGCAATGTTTTCTAGGTTGATTTCATAAGAGGAGGGTAATTGTTCCGTAATGACAGGGAATTGAATAAAAACATTTAATCCAATTAGCTCTTGGAAATGAAGCATGGTTTCGTGATAGTTAGTTATATCTAATTTATGATTCATAATCAAAATATTTTTTACCGATGAGCTCAATTATATCTTTCTTGGTAAAAATCCATAAATAAAAATGTTACCTCGCATGCTCGCTTTTTCACGTTAGCAATAAGAGTAAAGAATAGGATAATGTGTGAGATTGCTAGCGCTGTCACTGTCACTGTCACTTTAACGGTAAGGTGACAGTAATTGACGATTTAGGGAAGCTTGAGTAACGATGAAAACTTATGGCTTAACACGTTGCTGTTGGTTTGTCGCGCTAAGCTTGTTCAGTGTGAGCACAATATTAATCAATATTCACTTTTTTCCAACCTACGCAAACCAAAGCAAATTGATGTTATTTTTATTTAATAAGAGTCACTGTGATCATACTTTGCTTTAATTACAATCTTATCCTGAAGTAAAACTGAAAAGATAGATATAGTGAAACTCTGTCTCCATAAAGTATCCCAAATCTTTCATAAAATTGTCAGGATTATCGACAAGCTCAAATAAAGATATCAAAGGAAACTTGTCCATTATATCGTTGATGAAATCTGAATCTTCATCAAGATGCATGCAATACAAAGAATTAGCAAACTGTTTTGCTGTTATAGGGGAGGTGGGTGGTGAACTTGATTATACTTTTTCTGACTACGAATTATTATCGCCATACAAACCTGCTTAAGCATAAACAGAAAACAATTTCCTATTCACTCAATGCCAACATTGGAAAATTAACGTAATTTATCCATTGCATTTAACAAGCAAGTTCAACATTCAAGCGCTAATAATCGTTTTAAAGTTAAAGTTGAGAGAGCCAATTACATGTGGTATATATCTCGGTTATTATTAGTTAATTTTGACTCTGTTATAAAAAATCATTAAATCAGAGAGTTAAATATCGATTAACTTAAATAGAAAGTTTCTATGCTAATTCATTTTGCGTTCTGACTGATCTTTTAACACTTAGCGAAAGTAATGATTGCTACCCTTTTATGTAGTTTTGATGATGAAATAGAGGAGTTACTAGATGGAACTATTAAATGAAAAAGAGCTCTATGCTGCGCTTTCAGATCTATTTGTTGATAACCAAGCAGATTATAACTATATTGCCTCAGTAGTAAAATTATATCCAATATCCTATGTTGAACATGTGTTATTTTATTACGTGGCGCCTGCTTGTCATTACAATACGATCGGACCAGTGCCACCAGTTTGGTCGTTTTTTGATGAAGATGACTTAATGAGTGCAATAGATGACATCAAAAAAAAACAAAATCGCCCCATTCATAAAATCAAAATGCGCATTTTTGCTTTCTATCTTAAGTTTAGATTTAAACATGAATGGCAAAAAGTAAAGGACTTATTATGATTGTTATTGCGTTTAAATCTTATGTAAACAGCGTCTATAGTATCTGCTTAAATTTATAATATATTCTGTAGAAGAGATAGATTAACGATAGAATCGTGCGGCTAAAAAATTACCAGTTTGCGTTATATTTATTTGGATTAGTTTAGTTGGGGCATGAGTAAACAAGGCATTCTTTATTAATTACTGGTTTCAATTGATTGCAACAGAAAATATCAGCAGGTGATCCGTTAATAGTGTGAACCGCATCAAAGGTATACCATTTTTTAGTTATAGTGCATCAACATAACTATTAGAAAATCTTTTTTAGCAGTAGGGCGCTTAAATTTCATTTTTATAGATGGGTCTGCAACATAAGCCGCGTAATTCGCAGTGTAGCCAACCCTACCAGTGATACGAGTACCTGTAATAATTACATCTTGATTTTGTGAGTTAATTAATGTTGATGTGTCTATAGGAGTGTAGATTGCCGCTTGTGTAGCTCCTACAATTATTAACGCGTGCATTGTTCTAACTACATTATTTTTTACTTTTTATAGTTTTATGAAAGCTCTTTATACATCTATCAATGCCTTTTACTTTTATTCCTATATCAACCTTATTTTATTCTTGTGCAAACTTCTACTCTTTTAGTTTTAGGGTAGGGGGGGAAATCGCCTCTCTTTATATAGGCTTCGCAAAATTCCTCCCATTCATAAGTAAACTTATTGCTTGTATTTTTTGATAAATTTTGATTATAACTCCATTTACCACACATGTTAGTTATAGTTTCCATATTTAAATTGTTATAAAGTAAATCCAAATCAAATTCTATAGCTTTGTTATTCTCATTTTTTAATAATAAAATTCCATTAACAATTTCATATGATTGAATTACTTGTTTGCTATCAGTTTCAAAATAATCACTATATTTTTTAAGTTTAGAATCATATTTACTTCCATATTCTTTATAGACGCAGTTTCACTTACCCACAAGGTACTCTTTTGTCACCTTATTATCACCACAACCAAATAATGCGAAACAGGCCAAGCTTAATAATAAAATCTTTTTCATATCATTTCCTTTTTTGGCTAATGGTATGTTATTTAAGAGATTTGGGCAATAAAAAAACTCACTAGGCGGTTTGTGTAAAATTTTAGCTATAGCAATGAAAATCTAATTCAAGTTACAATAATAAATTATATTATAAAATGGATGAAATTATGGAAAACGATTTAGTTATATCTTTACAAGGTTTTGACGATGAAAATACCGCGAACCTGATAGGTAATTTTACCTTGACTATCATAAAGGACTTAGAAAAAGAATATAATTTGAATATTTCAAAACTCAAGAAAGTATTAATAGCTTATGATTTTGAAACAGCTCTAGAAGATATTTCTAAGGAGTACGGTCATGATGAGTCATATAATAATGAACATGTGATAGCAATATCTCAGTTGCAACCAAAATTTGATAGCAAAGGATTATATTCTGAATTTACTTTAGTTTTAAGTATAGCTTTTTTCTATAACCTATTTGAAAAAGACAACTCAATATCATTTGATAATATAAGTGGTATTATACATATGATGCATAATGAGTTAATTGATATACATCAAAAAAATGAATTTAAATTCGATGCTGGAAAATTAGATGATGAACATAATGATGCTATATTTGTAACTTCAATAAGATCTTGGCAAAATTTTCTTGCAAACTGTATGTCTGCTAAAACAGCAACTCCCGAATTTATCAAAATAGATTTATATAGTCTTGAGACAGCATTAATAGAATATCCAGAAGAAATTGAATCTTTTATAGAAGAATATAAAAATGATAGTTTATCGCTAAATGACATGTATTTAAATGTAGCTCTAAGAATTAAATCAATTGCTGATTCATATGGTCGCGCTTTTGGTTTTATTAACACACTTGAAATATCCCCCGAATTATATCCTTCATCACTTTCGGATTTACTAGAAAACACAAAATTAGGATTACTTTTAAAAGAGCTTGGTAAATGCTTTTTAGAATTAACAAATATATTCAATCAAGGAAATCTTACTGACTATAGTATGTTTGAAAACGCAAATAAAATCGTGCTCAGCATATATAATTTATTTGGATTAAGCCATGAATAGCAAGATAAAGAACTTTTAATTTATCTTGATTAATTATAAATTAAAAAACCCTCATTAGAGGGTTTGAACTGATTTAGTACATTGCTTTTAAGCTTAACATTTTCTGCTACGTTTATACTCAATATGTTATCTAGTAATTTCTAAAATTTTTATGTTATACATAAACTTTATATAGCTACTTAGTGTGGCTTTTTTATTATCTAAAAAAAACTAAAGGTATAAATATGAAAAAGGACGATAAGAGAAATCATCAAATAAATTTAGCTACATTATTAACTAACGAATTTAATGACATATTTTTTGTTATCTAGTTTTTAAAATCTCCAAAACTAGAAAGTGTAATGGAGATTTTGCGTGAAATTCATTAAAGTTGATTTGTTTATTATCAATAAGCATTTAAACCTCGCAATAAATAGTTTTTAGGTCATGATATATTATGTGGAGAATGAGTCAATAATTTTCAGATATCTAAATAAGGTTATGAAAGTATAAAACAAAACTAGGTGGCATAAAGTAAGCCTCTCCTACCTACAGCATAATCCATTCTGTATTATGTGTAGAGAGCAAGGCAGATATGAGCCAGCAACAGCAGTGGATCATATAATCCCGCATAAACTAGACAGGCATTAATAGCTAAAGACCCGGTAAAGATTAAAAGAGCACAGCAACTATTCTGGGATTCATCTAACTGGCAAGGATTATGAAATATTCATCACTCGAGTACTCAGCAGAGGATAGAGAATAAAGGCACAAAGATGGGGTGGGACATTCCAGTATCTTACTGATGCTTAATGAATAACAAAATAGGCTTTAAGCCTTGTGTTTATTGATTTTGATGTGTTTTAAATGATTTAAAAGAATGTTACGCTGGCGTCAGTTGAATTTTATATTTAGTGTTTTGATTAATAATAACATTATTATTTTATTAAATTGAAATATAACTAAACATATAACTATGATAAGTAACTTCAATATCATATGTTCTAATTCTACAGCATTCTTCTTTCGAGTTTTTGACAGGGATTATGTTTATCTAGAAAATCTATCATTTCACGAGCATTAAGTGTTAAGCCTGGCTTGTAACCAATTTTGTCACTAAAAAATGATCTAAAAGATGTATTTGTTGTAATCCATGTTCCCATAAAGCTTGCCTTTAAATTTAAAAAAGCTAGTTCATCGTAGTGAAAAACGATAATGTACAATTACTATATTTATTATCTTTCACCAGAATTTCGAGTACAACGCTAATAATGCTCTGTTAGACAATCAGAGGGTGTGCATACACAAAAGCTTTTAAAGCTTCGTTTTCCAATTAATCTTAAATGCCGTATTATCTTTATCCAATTTTAGAAACATTGAATCGGAAACTATTTTTTGCATTTCTTTTTTATACTTTTTGACTTCATCAATCGAAATAAATATCTGCTTTTCAAATGAACAATAAGTACCTATTAAGTTTTCAACCGCAGAAATACCTAAATTTTTAAATAATAAACTATCATGAATAAGGCACGGTAGAAGTGTATTATCTAGAAAAGCTAAGTCCAATGATATTAAATTAGAAAATCCTTTACCAGTTCCTCTATCATCACCACAATCAAATATATATTTTTTATTATTAATGAGTAATTTTGGTTCTATTGGGTTGTTTGGATATATTTTTTTTATAAAAATAGCCAATGATTTATTAATTATTATTTGAATTCTAGAAATTGACTCTACTAAGATTGTATTAATATTTGTATTAATATAATCAATTTCTTTTTTTAAATTATCACTTAATTCAAAATATTTATTTTGAATCTTTAGAGTTTTTTGTTCCTGATCTGACTCTAGAAGAATATCCAACAAAACACTATTTTTATTATCTAATTCAATATTTTTTTTGAGTTTAGAGTCAATACTATCTATTTGGCTATTTATAAAATCTAAATCCTCTGACAATTTCGCTTTATCAATCTTCAATTGTTCATTTAATATCGTAGCTATACCGTTATGAAATTTATCAATATTATTTAACTTATCAATATTAATTGAAGGGATTAATTCAATTATGGCAGCTAATGCGCTAGTATCTTTCCCTTTTTTTAACATATTACTTTCTATTCTATGTAAGCTTACTTTTGTTTTCTGTAATAATTTTAATAGCTTTTCTTTTTCTACCATCAAATTATAATTGTCATCATTTAAAATTTTATTTATATCAGTTATATTTAAGCTCAATGTCTCTTTCAAATTACTTATTTTAGAATTTAAGGTTTCAATAGTAATTTTATTTTTTTCGAATTGTTTCTTTGTTATTTTTTTAACAGAGCCTGAATTGAATGTTCCATTAATATCCATTCTATTTTTTTCTTTAGCTTTTTTATTACTTTCTAACAACTCTATCTTTTTGTACTCATCAAAAAATTTGAGCAATCTTTTCTTTATTGGCAACCAAGGTTCCTTTGGAACAATATGTAATGGTTCTTTCTCATTATAGTTATTTCTTTGATAAATACGGAAAAATGCACTCACACACTCACGAAAACTTAGTTCAAGTTTATCCAACCCATACATCACTTGTAAAAAACTTCTATACTGTTCAAGTTGCCAAATTTCATTGTTATCTAAACATAATACATTATTAGGATTGTTAGTATTTCTTAAAAAGGAGTAAATTTTATCGAACTCAAATATTATTTTTATATCAAAATGACCTATATTTTTTATAACATCATCACATTTTTCTGGAAAATCATCCCCAGCAAATGCAAAATCGATAAGCATTAACACTGAAGATTTTCCTATTGAATTATGAGCATCATCAGCACCAACAAGTGTATTTAATCCTTCTTTAAATAGTAAAGAAGTTTGAGTTAATTTTTCGCACTCTATCGACTTAAGCAATTTTAATTACCTCATTATCTAAATCTAACTCGATTTTTCCTAAAATAAATAGAACATCTAGTGCTTGAATAAAATCAGGTAGATCAATTAAATATTTCTTTGTTCTATTATATAACTCTATCGGAGGTATGTCGTTTTCAACGAGAGGTAATAGTTTTGTCGCTTTAAACAAACTACTTTCGGATACTTTTATAGTTTTATTTGGTAATATCATGATGAAAATACTTCACAATTTTGTATAAAAAAAGATACCAAAATTTCAGCTTTCGCCAATTCATTTATTTTAGTTTTTACCATAAACCACTGACACATATTTACATAAATTTGATCTTGATTTAGATTCTGCATTTTTAATGCAAGATAGTAACTTTTTACTTGCTGAAAAATAAAATCAGTCTTAGCTTTATTTTCTAGTTCCAAAATTTTAAATGATTCACTTATGGGAGTGTAATACATTTTAATATATTCTGCTGTTTTAATTTCATTCGGTAGACTAAATGTATCGTTTGTTTTATTCGATAGAGACAAAGCATCTAAACTAAGTATTGTATTTTTTATATCTTCTTTATTTAATGAGCTTATTTTTTCAGCGACAATACAAATATCTTGATGTAAACTTTGATTATTCCACACATCTTCCATTTTCTTTATTTTAATAATTTCTTCTTTTATTGCGACTAGTCGACGATAATCATCCACTGTTTTATTTGTGTCATATTTTTTATGGCAGGGCTTACACAATGTGATAAGATTATCTTCACTGTCAATCTCTTGTGTTATTTTTTTTTCATTTAATAACAGTTGTTTTTCACTCTCAGTGGGATTAAGCGGGTAAATGTGAGCAACATCAAAACCTCGAACATTAGACTTATTAGTCTTTTTCACCATCAATGAACAATTACATATAGGGCAGCGGCTTTGAACCTCTGAAAGCAAATACATTTTTGAAGTATCATTAACATCTTTTCTATCTGTTTTTTTTGTCAATGAACTCACCTCAATTTAATTAATACAAAAAATATGAAAATGCTTTCTACAATTAGAACCATCAGACGACACAAAATGTCACAAGTAATCGGTTTATAATAATTAATAATTATGGTGAAGTCTAATAATTTAATCGGCATAATTGTACAGTTATGATAGAGCAACTCCTTGCTAACAAAAATGTTAGCAAGGATAGGCATTAAAGCATTATAAATCGTATTTAATGCAGTATCTCCTCTCAATCGCTTTACTAGTCTTATAGCCTTTGAGTTTATAGCGAATCTGTCTTGTATACTTTAGTTTTCCGCATGGTTCTTCTTGTGTTAATAACATGCCCTTGTGCGCCAAATATCTCAGAAAAGCTTTAACATCTTGTTCACCACATATTTGTTGTAAGTATTTCTGGGTAACAGCTAAAATAGATTGATTATTAACTTTACATCGAACTATATCAAACGATTTAATATCTTTTTCAGTATACTTGCCACTATTATCAAGCAAATCAACATAATCCTGTTGTTTAAGATTATTTAAAACGTCAAGATAACGTTGTTCATGTTCAGGGATACATTGTGAATAGCGATAGCATTTAGTTATACCATTCAATATATCCTTCCGTTGAAATGGTAATACCTTATATTTAGCAGCAAGACAACCTGCTGCATATACAAGAGCAAATTTATCGGCAATTCTCACTTCAATACCATTATTTAAATCAACTTTGATATTCTTCTTGAAATAATTAATTCGTTTATCAATAAAATTAACAACATGGGTTTTATTTTTATTAAGCCCTTCTATTAAGCACTCCAAGAAATGATATTTAGCATTACCATAGTAACTTTTACAATTTAATGCTAAATGTTGTACAAACTCAGATGTAGATGGGAATCCATCAGGTAAGCTTTCTAGAATACCGTATTTTTTATCAATTTCTGCAGGTATATCAATAACACGAACTTTTTCGCCATTAAGTTTTTCAGAACCACCCTCAACAGCGTATTGATGTAAACTCTTCTCTCCATTACTTAATATAAACGCTCGCCATTCAGCCGTTCTTTCTTGATAACGTTTTGCTTTAACTTTTCCTTTGCCATTGGCAAAAACATAAATAGTCTTTTGGAGTCGGCTTGCTCTTTGTTTTGCTGTATCAGCAATAGTTTGAGCGTCATCTAAAATCAATAAAGAATCATTATTTCTTTCGGATAACTCCTCCATTCCAGTTTCAGTAACATTCCACTTTTCATTATTTGAATAGTGACCAATAACAGATGCTGCAACATATGTCATAATGCTTTTACCTAAAGAACTACGACCATAAATATGGAATCCTCCATTTTCAATAGAAGTTAACGAACAAATTATTCCAGTAAATGGCAAACATATAGAAAGCATTAGTAAAGGGCTATTATGAGCATATTGTGCAACATGCTGTTGCCATTCTTTCAACGAACCTTTTTGATCATTGTTAATGGATGAGAAAGAAATACTTGGGTGTAACAAAGGACCATACATTCCTTCTGTTTGACCAATCACTTTTCCACTGATATCAAGATAATTATTACCAACAAAACCGGGACGATAGCTCAATAATATTTTATTCTTTGTTAAAGAACTTAACTCTAAACTTATATTTTTCCAATAAAGAGAGGTATTTTCTGAAGTATCATAAAAAATGTAACCATGTGCAATACAATCATTTTTCAATTTCCGTGGGTCACAAACTATTTCAGCCTCAATTAACCGTTTACAAGGTTTTTGTGGATCATCTGTCGAGTGTTCGATATAAATATATACTTTACTAATTATTTCAGAAATAACTGTTCGTCCTAAACATCTAATAAAGTTTTTTTTCATTTGACGCCTCTTTTGGGGTGATTGGGTGATTGAATCACCCAATCACCCAAATAAATTTAAAAAATACATAACATAATGTAGTGTTCAGAATTAAGTAGTGTTGTAAGCCAATAATGCTATAACTAGTACTTTGAATACGATAACTACACTAAATAATGTAATAACTAGGATTCAACTAGCTTTTTCTATTTAAATTTTTAGTAAAATTAGGTAAACGAATACCATATTTAAATATCAAGTTATTAAAGCCAAAATAATCAAATTTGATTAATCCAATAACCTTTTGTCTATCTTTCAATGATATTTTTCTAGTGTATCTTTTACCTTGGTACCTGTAAGAACAGACCATTTGAGGCATAAACTTAAACAAATAACTAATCTGCTTAAATGGATCATTTAATCTTTGAATTAAGATAGGGCGTTTTCTAACACTTTTTCTTATTGAATGTCTGTTTATATTACGAGCAATAGAACGTAAGCATTCAATTGTTTTAGTGTTATCAGACGTAATTAGATGAAAATGAGGTAACCAAGCATTAATATCTTGATGATAATCAAGCTCAAAACAACCAATAATAGGAGAATTTATACCTATGTTTCGTATTCGATGGTAAAAATTATTTTTATACTTTTCAATATTAAAATATTTTAAATCATCATCAGTTAAGTAATTATAATCAATGATAGAAACTATTAATGAATTTTTACCTTTGTAATATTCTTGTATATAAGGTATTAATTTTAACCGTAGTTCACGTTTACATACATGACACGAAGGACTACAACAAGGCTCTGTTGGATAACAGGACCTTAGAATCTCCATTAATTGATATCTTTTGTTTGGACAAGGCAAGTTTTCTTTGCGAAGAAAAGTAATAACTTCAGCTTTATTTTCTTCAGCCGAAAATAAAGACTCGAAATTTGAGTATTGAATTTTTTGCATAGTTTTAGTACCATACACAGGTACATAAATAGACTTTATTCCTATTTATGTATTAATTTGAGTAGTTATATATTTAATTGCGGGAACAATTAAATATATAAATAAAGCTACTGATGTTAGTTTTTTTTAGTCGAAATTGGCTTCACTTTGCAACGGTCTAGCCAATTCTCGATTTCCATTAAGTTAAATGCAATACGCCTCTTTCCTAATTTGTATACATGAAACTCCCCTTTATTTGCTAAAAGCATTAAAGTATTCCGACAAAGTTTTGTCATTTTCTGTAACTCAGAAATAGTAATAAATCTGAACGTATTTGATTTTTCGTTAATCATCTAAATCATCCTCTTCTTTTTGTTTACGCACTCTAGCTGCCCCTAATCTGGCAAAATTTTTTAAAGAATCTGTTGAAATAAATACAAAATTATCGTCAGGATCAAGAAAGCTACACCATCCAAGATTAGCCATTTTGATAAATAAATCTTCAATAAAATGCCTTGGGAACCGAGTTACGTCAGCTGCCAATTTCACAGTATCTTTTGACATTCGAAATCTGCTAATAGTTTTATTATTCTCCTGATTAAAAGATTTCCATGAACCCAAAATATATTTCGAACATCTTTCAACAATATTCTCATTAATATTCATAATATGAATCTCCTAATAATATAAATGTTATAACGATATATTAGATATCTATAAATCAATCTACATCAATAATAAGTAAATTGCAATATTAAATGCCAATTTATATAAAATAAATGCCAATTTACATTAAACAAATATCATATAAAAGGCCTTAAAATAAATTTAATTCTTTTATAGAAAGGATTTCATGCTTGCCAACAATAAAATGATCTAAAACTGTAACATCTATTAGGGATAAAACTTGTTCTATTTTTTTTGTTAGTCGAATGTCTTGTTGGCTTGGTTTGCATTCACCACTAGGGTGGTTATGAACTAAAATAACTGATATAGCATTATACATAAGTGTTTGCTTTGCTATTTCTCTAGGATATACACTCGTTTCATTTATTGTCCCTCTAAATAGTTCTTCAAATGTAATAACTTGATTTTGCTGATTTAAATATAAAACACCAAACATTTCGTATTCATATAAACCAAAGTTTAAAATAAAATAATCTTTTACATCATTAGGACAACATAGTTTTTTGCCCGTGTGTATATATTTAGCAATAATAGCTTTAGCTTGATTAATAATATCTAGGTCATGTTCATTAATAGTTACTATCGTCATCTTACACGCTCAAAAAAATAGATATCATCTAAACCTAGCTGATAGCGATTTTGTGTATTATTAATTGAAAATGAACTTAGACGTGCTTTATTAAAGCTTGAACTATCCAGAAAATGGATGAAATGCTTATCAATATGGCTAACAACACTCCAATGATATTGAGTACCGATGATAACTGAGGTTGATTGACCATCTTTTTTGTTAAGAAATTGATTTATTTCCTTAAATAATTGAGTTTTTTTTATGTGAAATTTAGAACGATAAGGCATACTTATTTGTATTGGATAATGTTGCCGATAATAGCCTTTTGCTAAAACAGACTCAATTAAACTATCCATTTCAACATTACTCATTCCCGTATCAACTAAATCAATAAGATTATGTTGATGATGAAACTCATTAACCAACTTAAGATACAATAATTTACGTTTTATTTTACCTTTATAAAGGTAGGAAACCATATTCACTAAACTGTAAATACCACAAAAATTATCTAAGTCTCCTTGTTTGGATAGTTTCATCTATTGTTAATTTACTATTCATTTTGTTATGTTTTTATAATGTTAATTATAACAAAAAAGTAACAAAAAGTAAATTTTATTTAATTAAATCAGGTGTTTAATTAAATTGTTTGATTGTTTTTTTAAGTTGTAATTTATTTAACCAGTCCATTATTTAATATTCTTGTAAATTTAACTTAGCAAAACTAAAACAATATTTTGTGTTTACATAATTATGATATAACCAATTCAAGCCCAAAAAGGAGTGTATATGAAATTGCAATTTAAACATAAAAAGTCTAACTGTAATAAACTATCTAATCATCTTTCTGATCTTTTTAATAAGCTAATTAATAATAATCCACAAGCTTGTGAAACCAATGAAATAGCACAAGGTTTTGGTGAATTTGGTTTAAGTATTACTAATCCTATTCCTGTAAATAGCATACAGGGAATTGAAGATTACTTATCTCATCTACGTTTAAATAATGGTGCAAAAATAAGTTGGAAAAGGATAGGAAGTACAGGTGCTGATAATATTAGTAATGTTATTGATATATATGAAATCATGACCTATAAAGGTGAAACAATTACTGATTTATATATATCACCCTATCATTTAAAAACGTCTAACAAAGCTCCAAAGGGTTTTAAAATCTTAAAATAAAAACTTATTTTTTATTACATTGTATCAATCAAAATGATAATTGCCCGTTTTTGTTCAACTGATAACATATCCCAACGTTGTAATAAACGGGCTTTTAGGTCATTTTGTGTAGAATAATATCCCGTTTTGTTTTCACTTACTTTATTGGAACTATTAAAGATATAACTTTGTTCTTCATCAATAAGAAACCAACTTATTGGTGTATTTAATTTATGTGCAATTTTAGTTAAATGATCCAGATTAATTTTATTAATCCCTCTTTCGTAGCGAGATAATTGTTGAGTTGATAACTCAACTCGTTCAGATAACTCCGCTATAGTTAAATTATTTTCTTTTCTACAGTGTTGTATGCGCTTTCCTACTTTTTTATCTATATCAGATACAGGTACTTTTGCCATTAATTGTCTTTGCTCATAACTAAAATTTAAATTGGTATTTATTGTCGAGATGTTAGTCTTTTTATTAAATATCCTTTATTGATGTAAAATTAAATAAATGAATCAATTATTGATACTTTTGCGTTTTTAATTTATACTTTTAAAAGTCAATTTCGGCAAAATAAGGAATAAAAATGAAGAAATCGTTAATTACAATAGCTTTTTTAACAAGTATAAGTAGTTTTTCTTATGCAGAAACATCAGGCCTTTATATTAATGGTCAAATAGGTGCAAGTTGGCTAAAAGCAAAAAGCATAGAGCATCACTTTAATGAGGACGATATAAATCCTAGTCATTTAAGATTTGGATCTCAAAATAAGACAGTCCTTAGTGGTGGTGTAGGAATTGGATATAACTTTAAACCTCAATTTAGTATCCCTATTCGCACTGAATTGATGTTTACTAAACGTGGTAATTTAAATAAAAATACCAATTCGCGAAATGTGTCATATATCGATGACGATGGAGATGCGCAAACTGCTAATTACTATTTACGCATAAAAACACGTATGAATACATTAATGTTAAATACCTATTATGATATTGATACAGGAACTGATTTCACACCTTATGCATCACTAGGTGTTGGTACTGCATTTTTGAAATATGAACGAACAGGACTGGTAAAAGGCGGAGACAACGAGGATGCCGATACTGATTCCAAAAGCAAAACTCGCTTTGCCTACTCTGCAGGTATTGGGGCTTCTTATAAAATAACGGACAATTGGTCTACAGATTTACAGGCTCGATATACTTACGGAGGAAAAGTAAGTGTATCAACTAATGATAATAGCTCAAATTCATCATTAAAACTTAGCACAACTGATTTAACAATTGGTGTTCGTTATTCATTTTAGCAAAGAAAAGGGCAATATAGCCCTTTTTATAGAGAAACATTATGTATTTCTTATTTTTTAGTGAATTTTGTAGGAGTAACCGTGTTTTCTTTTAGCCCTAATAGCTAAACTAGTAATCATAATAGAACAAAATTGAACAACATCGCTAAACTACCATACTTAATGGTTTATAACTTGATTTTGACTGCTCGACAAAATTTCCCCACCATTGCATCATTTCAATTCTTTGTTCAAGGTAAACGGCTCGATTATAAGCTCGGCGAACCTCATTTTTATCAACATGAGCAAGGGCCGCTTCTATTACATCAGGAGGAAAACCATTCTCATTAAGTGCTGTAGATGCAATAGAACGAAATCCATGAGCAACTAATCGACCAGCAAAACCTATCCGTTTAATTACAGCATTAACAGTCTGACTGTTCATTGGTTTATTATGAGGTGATTTCATACTAGGGAAAACATATTCGCGATGCCCACTAATGGGTTTCATGATTTGCAAAATATCAATTGCTTGAGAGGATAAAGGAATTATATGTTCTCGTCCCATTTTCATTCTTTCAGCTGGTATAATCCAACAATTATTGTTGAGATCAATTTCACACCATTTTGTTCCTGTTGCTTCTGTTGGTCTCGTCATTGTATAAAGTTGCCAAAATAATAAGCACCAAGTCTGCTTTTCTATATTTGCGGTACTCAATGCACTTAACAATTCAGGCAATTGTTCAGGTCGTAGTGCTGGCATATTTTTTACAACAGGATTAGCAAATGCCGCTGTGATTTTGGATGCTGGATTAGCATCTATCAAACCAACATTAACCGCATAATACATAACCTCATTAATTCGTTGGCATATTCGTCGAATAGATTCTAGCTTTCCTTGTTGTTTAATTGGTTCAAGAGCATTTATAAAGTCTCTTGCTTTAATTTCAGTGATAGCAATACTACCTATATAAGGTAGTACATGTAATTCTAAAGAACGCCAAATATCTTTTAATGTATCAGCTTTTAAATTAGATGAAGATTTTAATTTAAACCAATCAGTAGCAACCTTTTCAAAAGTATTGTTCTGTTCATCTCTAAGTAGTTTTAGTTGATCTTTTTTATATTGTTGAGGATCTATTCCTTTGGCAAGAAGTTGTCTTGCTTCATCTCTTTTTAGCCTAGCATCAGCTAAACTAATCTCAGGGTATGATCCAAAACTCACAAGAGTTCTTACTTTAGATGTGGGATGGTAATAATTAAAACGCCAAATCTTTGTACCAATTGACTTAACGAGTAAATACAAACCATTCCCATCAGATAAAGTGTAATCTTTTTCTAACGGCTTGGCTGTTCTGATTTTAGTATCTGTGAGTGGTGTAGTTATACGTGCCATAGTTATATATTTATAGTTATACGTTGATGTTGTGTTTTTAGCGTATAACTAATTATATAACTAAAACTATTGATTGTCACTGAATTAACATAATACTTATTGACATAAAAACACTATAAAACATTTGGATTATAGTGAGTTAATGATGGTTGGTGAATTTTAATGAACAGTATGGTGGTGGAGCTGGCGGGAGTTGAACCCGCGTCCGAAATCTCTACATCCTTGGTACTACATGCGTAGTTTGTCTTTAAATTTCGCTTACCCGCTGCGGACAAACACGCCACTGATAAACTAGCTTGATTAAATTTAATGCTTCCGCCCCAAGCAAGGCTTCCACACGATCTCGTTTAGGTTTGACTCCTCTTGATCCCCGTCCTACGAGCGGAGGCTAGGGAGAGAAGGCTCTATGCAGGTTATTAAGCTGCTAGTGCGTAGTTTTCGTCGTTTGCGACTATTTTTTTGCGGTTTATTTACGAGGCCTACCGCACCTCGGCATGCACCTTGGGTTTCGCAAATCCCGTCGAATCCAGAATCAGCCCCAAATGTGGTATAAATAATATTGAGGCATTATAGGTGAATTCAAGCTGTAAAACAAGTTAACTTATTTTACAACTTGATTTGTTTCTTGTCGGTTTTGCATATTTTAACGCAACTATAAGAGTATCAATGAGATGTTTTATTTTTTATGCAGATTGTTAAGGGCTAATATTGTCGCATATATTGCAGTAAACAGTGGTAATTGAAGATTTATTCGAACTTGCGCTGTTATTACCGTAGATTAATCAAAGAGAGGGAGTAATAATAAAGTTATCAATCCCTCAGCTTTATTAGTTAATAGACATTGTGCGTTCTTTGCGCGAGATCTTTGATGATGTCAGGGTAAATTTTTTCTAAAGTATAAAAACGTAATAATAGAATGGTGATAGCACTCAATACTAATGGGGAATAGATAAATAAAACTTGTAAAGTAGTTAGTACACTTTCAGGTTGATTGGCAACATCAGTGGCAATATAGCCGGCCATACCTAAAACCCAGCCAATGCCACCGGAAGCAATACCACTGCCTAATATGGCACTAAAACTTCCGCCACTGTAGACTAAACCATCGTTTCTAATGCCAAATTTCCATTCACCGTAATCAATGGTGTTGGCTAACATGGAATACGCATTTCCCATAATCGGTGCGAAACCGGCTCCGCGTAAAATAGTGCCAATTATAGCGACATAAGTATCATGCGGAGCAACTGCCATAATAACGCTACCTAAAATAATGGTTGCCATACCGACAATAATAAAGGTTAAACGACTCATGATTTTTAAGATATAAGCGGAACACATCAAAACCATCACTAACGGTAAGGCAAAAGCCATATTGATTAAACCAATAAGTTGACTGTCAGCCAAAAGATATTTTGCATAATAGACACCCACCCCATTGATTAGTCCTAATATACTGAAACTCACTAACATGGTGAAAAACATGGTTACCCAATACTTATTGGCTAGCAGGGTTTTTAATGACACACCAAGTGATGGCGCATTATATTTGAATTGATTGATCGGTTTAATACGTTCTTTAGTATTAAAAAAAGTATAGAAAAAAGTAAGAATTAAAATTGCTGCATAAATTATCATGGTTAACTGCCAACCGCGTTCACCTCCACCAAAAAAATCGACCATAGGCAGTGTGATATAGGGAATGATCAGCATACTTGCAAAATAGCACAGCATACGATAAGTATTTAAACGACTACGTTGATAAGAGTTTTGTGTCATTAATGCAGCTAGCGTACCATAAGGAATATTGCTTGAAGTATAAATAATCCAATGGATGTTAAGTGTAATGGCGGCAAAAATTAGTAATGCAAACTCACTCCAATTTTCTGGTGCACTAAATACCATTATCAATGATAAACCAAACGGAATTGTTGACCATAAGATCCAAGCCCGAGCTTTACCATGTTTACTTTTTGTTCTATCAACAATAAAACCCATAACGACATTAATTACAGCATCAAAAACACGTGAAAATAGTAGCACAGCACCAAGTAAAGTCGCTGAAACGCCTACAATATCGGTATAATAGTAAAGAGCAAAAGTTCCCACAGTCACCCCCGAGAACCCCGTTGCAAAGTCACCAAGTCCATAGGCAAGTTTTTCTTTAAATGAGATGTCTTGGTCAGCCTGTTGACCATTATTATCAATTACAGTTGTATTCATTATGATATCTCCAGAGAAGTTTCCATGTTTAGATTACTGATGATAGTCGCCTATCTAAACCAAGGCTTTGATCACAACTAACCGATAAAAGCCTTGATAATGGTGATCATCTAACTTGCTAGTTAAATGGTCTGATAAGTGCGATTACCATTTTTCTGGAAAACATCCTTCATTTGAAAAAATATTATTTTTACAGGTTACTGTTCCATCACTGACAGCGATTGCTAAGCCACTACCTAATTGATCATAACCACGGACATTGAGTGCAGTGCCATCAATGTATAAAGTAAATAGCGTATCATCGGCAATGATCTGTAAGTCATATTCGCGATCAGCTTGAAGATGAATAGGACGCTCTAAACCTTTATTCATCACCCGATACCAAGGGTAACAAGGAGTTTTATCAAAAGTTAAACGGTTATCAACCAGTGAAAAAATAAAGTCATAGGATTCGCCAGTATGTTTATCTTTCATTAAACGAATGGAAAAATCACGAGTATCCTTACTAAATTTTAGCGTTGTAGAAAAACGGAAGGTTTTATCGGTGTTTTCAATTAATAACTGTTCTTTGCGTGCATAAGGTGATGAGAGGGTAAAGTCATCAATTTTTTTTGGATGAGTAAAGCAGTTCCACAAACTGTCAACTACTTTTACCCCAAGGGTATGATCCGCTTTTTGATAAACTTCATGAGGAACAAAAGTACCCGCCCATTGGAAATTTTTTAAATCATCATTGTCTTCTTTGGTTGGAACCCAACCGAACAGGATACGGCGTTTACCGTCAAATGCGGTTCTCGCGGCATAATAAGCACGACCGTCAAAGGCATCATCTTTAGGGGTAATCCATGGACCTTCTAAAGATTGGCTCATGACGTAGCGAGTTTTACTTTGATCGCTATATTCGGTATAAACTAAATACCACCAATCGCCAATTTTGAATAAGTCAGGCATTTCAATCATGGTGTATTTACCCGCTACCCAAAAATCGCCTTGGAATTGCCAATTTTTAAGATCTTTTGAAGTGAATGCCACCACTCGACCTGATTGTTCCGTTTTCTGACCTTGTAATCTCGCACCTAATATCAATAAATATTCTTGTTTTTCGTCATTCCAAATTACCCATGGATCTCGCCAATCGCTAATGTCATAACCTGGTTGGGGAGTTAGAGTTATCAGTTCTGAAGATTTATGCCATGTTTTAAAATCGTCACTCCAGGCATGTAACAAGACTTGTGAGGTTTTTCCCTCTTTTTCCCAATTACGATTGTAACCAGTATAAAAAGCATGTCCTTTACCTTCTGCTTCAAACACACAGCCAGCATAGATAAACTGATCAACATCTTGTTCACCACCTTTCTTAATCGAATCGCCTAAATTTTGGTAATTAACAAAATCAGTGGTTGTCGCCAGTGACCAACCAAAAGGTTCACCGAAAGGGCAAGGATTGCGATTGTCACGCTGATCATAAAGATAGAAAACGCCATTCTTGCCAAATGGCATAATATCGCCAACCCAATAACCTTTTGGTTGATAATGTAATTTTTGCATTTTTTTACTCCTTTTTTAGGTGTGAGGAAATGACATTGCGTTGTCATTTAATACTGAAACAATTTATTTCATTTCATGTCAACCGCGTTCATATGTCAACCGAGACCACAATTAAAATGCTAAATTTGTGAGGGACATCACTTATTCAAAAGTGAATTTGTGATCAATGTCACTAAAATATTGGCTGACAAAGGGGTAAAGCAATTCAATTACAATGATTTACCTCATAACAAAAAGCTTTATAATTATCAGCGAATAATATTAATAATGATTAAAGGATGATTATGAAACTAAGTAGAGATGATGTGGCTAAGTTAGCAGGGGTTTCACCAACCACGGTTTCTCGAGTATTAAATAATCGTGGCTATATTAGCGCAACAACTCGTCAACGTGTTCAAGATGCGATGGAAACCTTGGGCTACTATCCCAATGAATTAGCACGTTCATTATCAAATAATAAAAGTAATTTGATCGGTTTAATTTTTCCCAGTTTAACTAATCCTTTTCAAATGGAGTTAATCAGCTATTTAGAGAGAATATTATCTCGTCAAGGTTATAAAATATTAATTTGCAATAGCCATCATAACCAAGAAGAGGAAAAGAATTTTTTATCCATGCTGAGGCGACATCAGGTTGAAGGGGTAATTGTTAACTCCATGAATGAAAATTTAGCTGATTACCTAATCCCAGATCTCAATATCGTATCAATAGATCGTAAAATTAATGAAACGATACCGGTTATTTCGTGTGACAACTACGCTGGGGGATATCTGGCCAGTCAACATTTGATCAATCAAGGTTGTAAAAAGATTCTGTATATTGGTTCGATTACCAATGATAAACATGTCGATATGGATGCTAACAAGCGCTATCAAGCTTATAAAGATAGCATTAAAGTTGCCGGACTTAAGCCGATCACACTTGATATGGATTTTTCAATCAGTTATCAAGAAAAATATCAGCTAATCAAACAACGTTTACAGTCGCAATCTATTGATGGAGTACTGGCTGATGATTCCTCAGCCATCGCGACAATTAATGCCGCAAGAGACTGTAAATTATCTTTACCTTCACAATTAAAAGTAGTGGGATTCGATGGTGCAGAATTAACGCTACAACATATGCCATTTTTGACGACAATCCGTCAACCAATTTTACAAATTGCCCAAAATGCAGTTTCGATATTGTTAGCAATGATCAATGGTGAACCCTATCAGAGTATAACCAATTTACCCATTAGCTTGTATCAAGGGTACGATAATTGCATTTAAGTAATTTGCTCGCTAAAAAATGGTATTTTGGTTATTTAATCTGAGGAATATGATAAAAATGAAAAAAGATCTAAAAATTAAATCATTATAAATCAAACAAATAATAAATTTTTTAGAAAAATATGAATTTTTTTTAAAATTAGTTGGAACTTTTTATGATTTAGTTTGTCTATATATTCAGATTACGTTAATTCATTTTTTTGCCCTCCACTCAATTCGTTGAGTGGATTTTTTTTATCTACAATTCTAGTTAGATCTCACACACCTTGCAATATCCGCACTTTTCTACTGACCATACCATGGATAAAATAATTGCTATATCAAACTTATTGAACAATAATTAACAGTACGTTAATATCTAACGATTTTAACTTTCGCATAAAATAGCGTCATTTCAATTATTATCAAGGCTTATCTTTTGCTTATTTTGTTGGTCTAATTTGGCTAATAAATATTAGGGTAATCAATGACGTATCAATAATAAGTGAGCAGAGAATTTTCATGTTATTTTCATCGAGAACAAAAGGGCACCTGATAGCGCTGATGACAGTATTTATTTGGGGAATAACCTATGTGGCAACCAAAGTATTACTGACAGATTTTAAACCCATTGAAATTCTCTTTTTTCGCTTTACCCTAGGTTATGCCACACTTTGGTTATTAGCGCCACGCTTTTTTGCTTGGCAGGGGATTAAACAAGAGTTAATGTTCCTCGGTGCCGGATTTTGTGGGGTGACATGTTATTTTCTTTGTGAAAATATTGCGTTAACCTATACCACCGCCTCAAATGTTGGGGTGATTACCACATTGGCGCCGGTGTTTACCGCAATTTTGGCGATCTTCTTTCTGAAAACTGAAAAACCCGCTAAAAGCTTCTATATCGGTTGTCTATTTTCGATGATTGGTATTGTGTTAATTACCTTAAATGGAAAATTTGTATTATCAGTTAATCCACTTGGCGATTTACTGGCGGTATTTGCTTGTCTATTTTGGGCATGTTATTCAATTTTAACCAAACGAAGTAGTAATTATGGTTACAATATTATTTTACTGACGCGCAGATTCTTTCTTTATGGCCTAATGTTTATGTTGCCAGCGTTATATTTATTTGATTTTGAATGGAATTTGTCAAGATTTAATCAACCCGTCAATTTAATCAATATTTTATTCTTAGGTGTTGGTGCATCGGCTATCTGTTTTGCCTCTTGGAATTATGCGGTGAAATTAGTCGGTGCGGTAAAAATTAGCATCTATATTTATTTGGTACCAATTTTGACAATTATTAATGCGGTTGTTATTTTAGATGAACCTTTTACTTGGATTGCGGCAATTGGAACTTTATTTACGCTTAGCGGCGTGTTGTTGTCTGAAGGGAAAATCAAACTTAAAAAGCATTAATATTTTATTAATGCTTTGACTTAAAAAATGTTACCTAAAGTGCCACGATTACTGTATGCGCTTATCGATTGCTTGCATAATAACTTGCCCTAAGTGCTGATAATTTTCATCAAAATGGTGGCCACCCGGTAATCGAAATGCTTCGCCTTTCATCTCCGGTTGTAAGCAACCGGTATCCTCTTTCTCTTCTTCACCATAAATGCAAAATAATTTATTTGCCGGAATTTGATTCACTTCAGGGGCAGTTTTCATTTCATCGCCCGATTGCCCCAACCAACCACTGACTTCGATTTCAAAATTAGCTTCTTTAGAAAAGGCAATCATAATCAAAGCTTGCACACTTTGTTGATCTTCTTTGGATAATCGATTGTAGAGCGCCGGTAAGATATCTCCCCCAAAGGAATAACCAGCTAAAACAAATCTATTAATCCCCCATTTATCTCGATACTCTTGCATTAAATTGGTTAAATCTTTAGCACTCCGTTCAACCGAACGATGTTGCCAAAATAGCTTTAGCGCATCGACACCAACCACCGAGTAACCATGGTTAGCCATATATTCAGCCGAAATTTTGTCTAAATCACGCCATCCCCCGTCACCGGAATAATAAAAGGTAACACTGTTAGGATGGGGCTGTTGACCTTTAGCCGGTAATTCAATCACCGGTAATGGTTCATGCTCGCCAAATAAAATAGAGGATAAATGTAAACTTAACAACTCAGTTGGTGATGCCTGATACTCACCAATTTTGGTGGTGACTTTGATCTTTTTTTGTTGGCGAGGAAAAATGGCAACTTGTTCATCAGGTGGATTATTCCAAATCACTTGCCAGATTCCATGACTTGCTTGTGTAGGTAAAGGTGCGTCACAATCTTTATGGTCTAAAGTAAATTCAATCGATAAAGCTTTGGCATCATCATTTTGTTGCTTGCTTAACCAGCGATAAGCAAATGCCGCACCTTCTTGCATACCGGCAACAACAAACTTATCTTCATTTAAGATTTTCAGTGCCTGTTCGAAGCGTGTTTGCTGTTCGGTACAACTTCCTTGCGGTTGTAATTCAAACTGCACCAATTTAGCGCCCGTTGATTCAGATAAGGTTAATAACTGATCAGCGGTAAAATGGTTATCTTTGGTTGCAACAATAATAGCCGCGGCTTCGGCCGATTGTTTTGGTGCAGCCGATAAGATAGAAAAATTTTGACTGACCGTAATCGTATCTACAGAAGCGCTGCGCTGATTTTTATAAAAATACCAACCGACGGCTATAGATGCTGTGATTAATAGTAACATCACGAAGAATAAAACATAACGTAGGATTTTTTTCATTTTATTCATTCTTATTCTGCGTTAAATTTGATTTCCCGCCTGAAATTAACATCGTGGTGTCAATTAAGGCGACCAAAGGATCAAGTCCTGCCGGAACTGCCATATAACGTGGTTGCCAATGGGTGGCAAATTTTTCTTTAAAGCGACGCAAACCTTGGAAGTTATAAAAACGTCCGCCACGGCGAAAAACTAACGCGCCTAAGCGTTGGATCATCGGGGCACCACGTCGCCTTTGCATGCCGGCAAGTGGCACCATACCTAAGCTAAAGTACTGATACCCTTTTTCCTGATAATGTAAAATCAATCCTACCATTAAAAATTCCATAGTTGACTTAGGAATATCTTGGAGAACTCGCATTAAATCAATGCTGGCACTATAGTTTTGCTCGGTTTCTAATAGATTCACAAAAGCAATAATGCGACCTTGGTACTCAATCGCGGCAATGGTGAAATTATCTAAATAGGACTGCGAAAAAGCGCCTAATGAGAATTGCTTTTCTTTTGCCTGTTTATTTTTCAGCCATGTGTCCGAGACTATTTTTAGTTGATCTAGCGGTGCAGTACCAGGCGGATAAAATTTCAAACTCAGGCCATCTCGTTGCCCGCGATTCCAAGTATATCGTAGATCTTTATAACCTTTTGATGTTAAATCAAACTCTTGTAAATTAACCAATGCTTCCTCGCCAAGTTTGATCACTCTAAGTCCTATATCCATATAAAAGGGGAGATTGTTTGCGTTAACTTGATAGAAAACAGGACGTAAATGGTGTTGATCACAAAGATCTCTAAAGGCCCAGATTAAATCTGCTCGGGCATTATCATCGCCAATTGGATCATAAAGAGCAACCATACTTCGTCCGCGCCTTGCATACATAATAAAAGCGGTTTTTGATTGATTGAAGAGTAAGGATTTATCTCCACTCATCGCTAGCCCACCTTCGGGTTGTTTTGAGTTTAGGATGATCTGATGAGCTTGGTTTAACTCCTCTTTAGTGGCAATAGTTAAGATCGGTAGTGCCGGTTTGAATAACCAAAACAACATCACACCACTTAATAATATCAAACTTCCTAACGCAGCACGTAAGGCTCGAGGAACATGGCTATCTAATTCAAATTGCCACCATAAATCATGACTATATGGAATATCTTGATAGATAAATAAGATAAGCCAAATAAATAGGATAATTAAACCAAAGCTAACCACAAAGGATTTTAATGAAAAAGGTAAAATGCTTAATCGACTTTTACGATAAAACGCATCTCGAAAATAGCCCAAGAGTATTGCGATGGTTAATAATGTCGCCGCTTCAATCCAGTGTAAACCTCTTAACAACGAGCAGATACTACCCAATATCAATAATATAACCGATAACCCCCAAGCAGAATAAAGCCTGCGACGCAATCCCATTGCCAATAATAGGCATAACACACCGATTAAGCTGGCAGTTAAATGGGCAAAATTGACAATTTTTTTCGGAATAAAGGTACTGACAAGATGATGATTAAATCCCGGGATAACACTTGAAAACATCATCACCACGCCGGCAAAGAATACTGCTGTCGCCATAATTGTTGCCGCAATGCCGGTATCAGTTTCTTTAACTTGTGGGGCCGATAGAAAGTGTTTACCTTCATTAATTAATAACAAAATTCCTGCCGGAATTAGCGGTAATAAAATATAGATCAACCGATAGATGACGAGAGCAATCGTTAAGGATGCGGTACCAATTTGCGATGAAAAAGCGGCTAATATAATCGCCTCAAATATACCAACTCCGCCAGGAACATGACTAAGCACCCCAGCCACTAACGCTAGAATATAAATCAAGATAAAAGTGATAAAGTTTGGTTGATTTGGTAGTAAAAAGTAGAGGATCGCCCCAGCTAAAATCGTATCAACTAACGTGATTACAAGTTGACTGCTAGCTAAGCGCCAGTTAGGTAAACGGATTTTCCAATGAAAGATTTGGTATAACCGCGTATCGTTATTGGGTGTTGCCGACAATCGGTGCGCATGTAAAAAAAGCAAAACACCGACATAACTAAGCAACACCACACTAGCCATTATTTCAATACTCATTGCCGAAATATGGAGGGCGATCACGCTATTTTTAATATCAATTAAAGCTGCGATTGCTGCTAATAACGGTAAGGTAAAGCCTAGCGAAAGGGTCACAAAAATCGACATCCGTGCCACATCAATGGTGCTAAGTCCATATTTAAAATAGAGCCGACAACGAATGGCGCCACCAGATAACGCGGATAACCCGACAGCATTACCAATGGCTGAAGCACAAATTCCCCCCATTATAATTGTTGACGGTTTTAGCTTAACCCCTGCATAACGTGCCGCCGACCATTCATAGCCAATCAACATGCTATAACTGGCTATTGCCGATAAACCCGAAAGCAAAATTGCATGATAAGGAAGTTGCTGTAGTGCTGATTGTAAATCGTTAAGATTGATGGTTTTTAACAAATGCCAACACACTACCAATGCAATACAAAAAATAGATAGTCCAAATAGTAGAGCGATAAATTGACGATATCGAGTGAAGCATTCTATAAGCTGCCAAGGCAGAACTTTACGTGCTGATATTTTCACTTAATCAACTCCAGTTAGTTGCAGTGATAATGAATTTTCATTAAGGCATTCTACCTCTCGAAATTAGTGAAAACAATTGAAAGAAATTAAAGAAAATATAAAAAAACATTAAATACAAGGAATTTTTTAGTAAATTAGATTAAATAATCATCAGTCTCAATATTAAATTCGATTAATTATTCGTTTTAAATAGATTTTGTGTTTTTTTTGCGAAGATTTCTGTTTTATATGTCAATCTATCCTTTAAAAGGATAGATAGCGGTTAAATGCTAGCTGCGTTAAAATAAGTCATATTCAGACATTAAATAAAATATCACCCCAATTTTAATAAGCGTAATAACATGACAATAACACCCCAACAACAAGCCACCCTAGAGAATGTTAAAGCATTTGTCAAACAGAAGCTTTCACATGATTTCTCTGGCCATGATATGGCGCATATTGAGCGAGTGGTAAAGTTAGCCAACAAAATTCTCAACCATCAGCCACAAGCAAATGCCTTTATTGTCTTGATGAGTGCCTATTTGCATGATGTTATTGATGAGAAAGTGATTGCAGATGTTGACAACGCGATTAATGAATTGCAGGACTATTTGCGATCACTCAATTTAACCACTGAGGAAATGCGTGCTATTTTCGATATTATTGAAAACATGTCCTATCGAAAAAACCTTTCACAAAAAACAACACTATCATTGGAAGGGCAAATTGTTCAAGATGCTGATCGTCTTGATGCAATTGGGGCGATTGGTATTGGGCGTACTTTTTATTATGGTGGTAACAAACATAATATCATGCATGATCCCAATATTTTGCCTCGCACCAAGCTCAATGAAGATAATTACAAGCAACCAAACACGGTAATTAATCACTTTTATGAAAAACTATTTTTACTCAAAGATATGATGAATACTCAAACCGCTAAACAAATCGCCGAGCAGCGCCATGAAATTTTAGTCAAATTTGTTAAACAATTTGAACAAGAGTGGCTTGGCAACGATTAAAAGCTATCCCAACTCAGGCTAAACGCTTTTTATCCATTAGGATTTCGTTGGCGTGGTTCAATGCGCTTTAATCATGCTCTTTGTTTAAATCGGAATAGGTGCGCCAACCAATGAGAGTACAATTGGTAAGGTGATCAAACTTAACAAGGTACTCACTAAAGTGGCACTAGATACCAGTTCTGGATGAGTATCAAATTGTACCGACATTAAGGTCGTATTGGCGGCACTTGGCATGGCGGCTAAAACAATAAGAACCTGTTTATACATTGGCGAAAGTGGCATAAAGTACACCATCGCAAATGCAACCATTGGTGAAATTACCATCCGAGTAGTTAAAGCAAATGATAGTTTTGGGTAATCGAGCTGGGTAATTTTGATTTTCGCTAATTGCATACCAAGAATAATCATAATGATCACAATCGATGAGTCACCGATCATACCAATCGAGGTCATAATCGATTTTGATAATGGAATGTGGCCAAGCTGGAAAATAATGCCGGCAAAAGCCCCATAGGCAACTGGCATTCGAATTACTTTTCGAATCACATCTTTTTGACTGACAATATCACTATGCGAACTGCCTTTTGCCGCATAATAAATGCCAATGGTGCTCATAACAAATTGTTGTAACACCATCATAATAACGCCTAAATCGAATCCCAGTGTACCAAAAAATACCAGTAATACCGGCGTACCATAATTACCATTGTTCATAAAACATGAACTTAAAATCAATGCACAGCGCTCTTTGACCGAATAGCGCATAATGATTGACCAAATGCTAACAATCAATACCAACGAAACACAGAGTCCAAAGATATAAACAATATAGATAAAATAATCGCTAGTTAAAGTGTGGGTATAAAAGGTTTTAAATGCCAAAAAAGGTGAAAGCACATATAGTGACATTTTAGAAAGATTGGCGACATCAAACTTCAGAACTTTTTGCGAAATAAATCCGACAATAAAAATACAAAAAATAGGAAACAAGATAATAAAAAATTGCATAGTGTTAATTTTTTCGTTAATTAATTTATTGAATCTATAGCCATTACTATCGATTCGCTTAGTTTCTGACAGGTGTTATCATCAAGGGCTTTGTTGTGTTTATCGGTTAGAATAAACAGATCTTCAATATGTTCGCCAATGGTGGCTATTTTAGCACTCCTTAGCGATAAGTCTAATTTTGCAAAGACTTCGCCGACACAAGCAAGTAATCCTGGCTTATCAAGGGCGATTAACTCCATATAAGTATGGTTGTCATTAAACGATGAGATAAAGTTAACTTGCGTTGGCACCGAAAACGAACGTAATCTCTGTTTAGTGGGTTTAATCGTTACCCCTTTATAAACCGATTGATTGAGCACTTTATTTAAGGTTTGAATAATATCTTGGTGACGATTTTCTGGCACCACTTGGCCATTAGGTTCAAGTACAATAAAGGTATCAAGCGCCAAGCCATTTTTATTGGTAATAATTAATGCATCATGAATACTCAAATTTAACATGCTCAACGCATTACACACAGCGGCAAATAAAAATGGTCTATCGGGTGAGTAGATAATGATCTCGCTGCCACCATGATGCGGTTTAGGATTAATGGCAACTAAAGTTTGCTGTAAATCTTTATTTAATAACAGCTCAGCATGCCAAACAATCTGCTCGACGGTATAGCGTAAAAAGTAGTCAACACGATAATCCTGCCAAAAATATTTAATACTCTGTTCATTATAATTTTTGGCAAGCAATTCAGTTAGTGCTTGCTGTTTATGTTGTCGCGCAATGCTACGTTGCTCTGGTATTTGGTGAATACCAGAATCAAATGACCGTTCAGCGGTTAAGTAGAGTTCGCGCATTAAGCTCTGTTTCCAGCTATTCCATAAGGTTTCATTAGTAGCACAGACATCGGCTACGGTTAAACAGAGCAAATATTGCAAGCGTCGTTTACTTTTGACCAATTGTACAAATTCACGAATAACTTCTGGATCTTGGAGATCACGATTTTGGGCAGTTACCGACATCAATAAATGGTAACGAACTAACCAAACAATCAAATCAGTATCTTTAGCATCTAATTCATGCAATTGACAGAAAGATTCCACCATTTTCGCGCCAATTTCCGAATGATCGCCATGTCGTCCTTTACCAATATCATGAAATAATCCGGTAATTACGAGTAATTCCGGTTTGGATAATTCGGCAAATACCTTTGAACTATTGGGGTGTTTTTGTTTCCCTTCTTCTGTACGTAAAAGATCCAGTTCTAACAATAAGCGTATTGTGTGTTCATCGACAGTATAGGTGTGAAACAGATCAAACTGCATCATCCCAGAAATTTGTTGCCAACCAGGTAGATAAACCGCCAAAATCCCATATTGATGCATAGGTAAAATCGCCTTTTTAATAGCATCAGGATGTTTGATGATTTTTATAAACAATTTTCTGGCTTCCGGCTGCTCACACAATAGATAGCTTAATTTTCGTCTTGCAGAACGAAGTTGCCGAATGGTATTGGAGTAAAGCCCGGTAATTTGCGGGTTAAGCAAAAGGGTATAAAACAGCTTAAGAATCATCACCGGATCATCTGTGAAAACACGATTATGTTTAACATCAATTAGATTATCTTTGCTTTGGAAATGCTCATCAATATCATAGGTTTTATATTGTGAATAACGTTTTAATAGTGACTCATCGAATAATTGCAACAGCATCTGATTGAGTTCGGTAATATTATGTGCCACCCGATAATAATCATGCATCATGTTTTCAACCGGAGCGTTACCTTCACCGCTATAACCTAGCATTTTAGCGATACTTAATTGACGATCAAACAGCAGACGGTTGTCATAACGATTAATAACGCAGTGTAAAGCAAAACGCATGCGCCATAAAAATTTACGACATGCTTTAAACTCTTCAACTTCTTCTGGCGTTAAATAGTCAAAATGGGTAATTTTTTGTAAAAACTCGCCGCCAAAATGGCGGATAGCTAACCACTGAATAATCTGCATATCCCGCAAGCCACCCGGGCTATTTTTTAAATCGGGCTCTAGATTATAGGTGGTACTATGATATTGTTGGTGCCTTTGTTGTTGCTCTTTAATTTTGGCTTGATAAAACGCCGGTGAAGGCCAAATTTTATCACTAAAAATATAGGTTTGAAGCTCCTTAAGTAATGACTCACTTCCAGCAATCAACCGTGATTCAATTAAATTAGTCATGATAGTGATATCATTTTTAGCTTCTTGCAGACAGGTTTTTAATGTTCTGACACTATGACCAATATCCAGATGAAGATCCCAAAGCAAACGAACCAAATCGCCTATCTGTTTTTCAAGCTCTTTGGTTAGTGAGTTATCACTTAATATCAAAATATCAATATCAGATAAAGGATGTAGCTCGCAACGCCCGTAACCACCAACAGCAATAAGTGCAATGCGATTTTTTTTCAAGAGTGATGAAACGTGTTCGGGAACTTGATAGTAATGCCATAATCGTTTAAGTAGTTGATCGATAAATTGACTACGCAAATGGACTAAATCATCAATATCAACATGGTTTCCAAATTGAGTGATCGACCATTGTTGAAACGCATCGAGTTGCTGTTTTAGGTAGGGGACAGTGATTTGCTCATCACTAAAATCAAGCGGAGAGATAGAATAATGCGTACCAGTCATAGTCATCATATCAAATTAAGCTAATTCAATAGCCATATCGTCCCGCGATTTTAAAGGAGTGTCAAGTTACAATACTTACACTTTTTGCTTAAATGTCATTGCTGCCTTTTTAAGTGATTATTTACTATTGTTGTAAAAATAATTGAGGAGTTTATACCATCAGCCGGTATTAGTTGAGGAAAATGTAAGTGGAATTGATGTGACTGAGTTATTTTTAGTAGTTCTTCGGTTGATGTAGCAATGGTTGAATCTGAAGATGATTGGGTAAAAGTTTACAAGATATTATCTTTTAATAATCTGATTTAATTAAATATATTAAAAATTATGCGGTTAAACAAAGTAAGAGGGCTAGATTTTATTACCACAAAAGCTCGTTAGTATTTTTTAACATTAGGAAAAAGAAGAGTGTAGAGAACTATTTACTCATCAAGGAGGAATATGCAAACTGAGGGGGGATATTGCAAAATATTGGTCACCGGTGGTGAATAACTCAGTTAGCCAAGCAGTTTAATTCCGACCAACCAAATATTGCTTGGTTAAGCGATATCAGTCACCTCAATAGCAATGGTGGTTGGTTATGTCAGTGGCTGATTATCGATTTGTATAAACGACATATGGTTAGTTTATAAACCAGTCGTTATCTATCTTTTGGTAGAAGTTAATGTTGTTTGCGATGTCGTTCCTTCTAAAGCATCATTTTCAGTGGTTGTAACAGATTTTAGCGCCACAGCACCAACAGGTAATGCTTTTTCAATTGTTAAGTATGAACCTTGTTTGGCTAACCATTGCTGTAACTTATGAAAATCACCACACCAAAGGGTTTCTATGTCGTTATCACGTTGTTGATTATTTTCGCCAGTCAATTTAACTGCTCGTATCTGCATGCGTGCAGCTTCTGCTTTACCAGCTAACTCAATACCGTAGCCTGGTGTAGAAGGATTACGTAAAACTAATCGTCCATCTTTCACCCACTTAGTATCCATACCATGTCGAACTTCATAGCCAAGACTAGCCAATCCTTGCAAAATAGCTTGTTGTCTGTAAGTTGCTACGTTTTTTTCGGTTATTTGTGCCAGTGTTTGTTCACAGTTATCAATTAATTCTTTCAATTGGTTAATATTAATCGTATCAAGTGTATTTAAATCAAAATCTAAAGGTTCCACTGTTTTTTGATTTAATTCAGCTATTAATAATTCCAATTGTGTCTGTAATGCATTCCTCTCCTTGGCCTCTTTAACTGCTTGAGCCAAGTCTAGCACAATACTATCAAGCAGTAGTTTTTGACGGCTATCTACTGGTTGTTGCTCAATGGCATTTGAACGCTCAATAAATACCTCATAAATCTCTCTTTGCTCAAATGATAATTCAGCAAGATAGTGTTCAATTTTTTGAATATAAGGATCTTTCTGTAATTCAATATGATGTTTTTCTAGCCAACTTGCAAAGGTTTGCGTGGTATTATCTTCCACCATACGATTTAACAAAGCTTGTTGCTGTTGTGATAGTTCTGTGGTGTTGTTAGGTTTGAGTAAACTAAAGGCTTTAGTTAAAAGCTGATTAATATTACCCTGATATTTTCCTTTAATTGCAGCCTGTAATTCGTTATTGAATTCATCTGAGATAGCTATTTGTTTATGATTTAATAAATTAACCAGAGCTTTGATATTTTCTTTGGCTTGCTTTACTTCAATAGCATGCTGGCTTTTCGCTGCTATCTTTAATTGTCGACGTTTAGCAATATCATCGTCTAGATTGGATATTGCCACCAAAACCTGTTTGGGTATTTCTGAGAAAAGTTTCTCTTCAAACATCTGATCAAAGTTTTTTCGTGTTGCAAGGATCGCTTCATAATAATTTTCATCTGTTTCTCCCAGCTTGACCATCGATTTTTGCCATTGTTTGATCGCTTGATCAAGACGGGCTAAATGGCCTTTACAGGTAGCCGTGATTTCTTGTTTCGTAGTAATTCTGACAACTTTTGGTCCACTCATTGACTTACCTCAGGTGTTAATACTGTTTCAACTAACGTTTTTAAACGTTGCTTTTCTTGTTCTTTATTTGCATACCAATTACGTGATGAAATGCGTAAAATGTTAGGAATTGCCTGTTTTAAAACTGATTGTCGCCAAATATCACGAGCTCGAGCATGGGTTAATAATGGATTAATCGGGGCATCACATTCAATGCCGATACTGTAGAGTTTGGTCGCCGGATCCTCAATCGCAAAATCAAGCGCGAATACGTCATTACAGGATTGTCGCATATATCCAACACCCAAAGACTGGATAAAGGCTTCAACATCATCCAGAAAGGCATCTTGTTGCTTAGTCTCAGCGTTTTCAAGAACAAGCTGGCTATTGCCTGCAACTCGATTAAGTAAATCGTTACTATAGTCAAAATGACCCTCTGATAGCGCTTTAGCATAAGCTAAATAGCATTGTAAATAATCTCTTGGGTTAGTGGCGATCTGTTTACCGGATAACATGTCAGAAATATCGTTTATTGGCATAGAGGAGACCAGAACGACTTTTTTACGAGCTCGTGTAATGGCAACATTGAGCCGTCTTTCCCCCCCTTGTTGACTTAATACACCGAAATTACGTCTAAAAATTCCTTTCTCATTACAGCCAAAGGTTGTCGAAAATACAATAATATCACGCTCATCGCCCTGTACATTTTCAACATTTTTAATGAAAATGGACATATCTTCGCCTCTATCCATCCGTTGATTTTCTTCTTTATAGATGTAGGCAAACTTTTCATCGTCAGCGGCTTTTTCATAAAAGAGTTTCTCAATTAAATCTGCCTGTTTTTTATTAAAGGTAACAACGCCTATAGAAGGACGTTCATCCAAAGAGTGTTGCCAAATTTTCGATACTACTTGAACCACTTTTTGGGCTTCTTTAAGATTGGTTTGCTGTTCATAGACACCATCTGCCCAAATATATTCTATAGGCTGAGCTTGTTTAATCGTATCTAAAGGATGACGAACCGGTATATTTAATTGATTCATATAAAAAGCAGCATTTGAATAATCGATTAACTCTCGATATGCCGAACGATAGTGAATTTGTAAGCTCGTGGTAGGTAACACCGAACGTGCAAGTTGCAATAAATCAGGACAATCCATAATTTCTTTTGAGTTCCATTGACCTTGCAATACCTCTTGCTGCTCTTCAGCGGTTAATTCAGCGGTTAAGTTTAGATCTAAATCTTCCTCAAGCTCTACTTGAGAACTAAAGAAAGAGCTAGGTGGCATTTGCTTTTCATCGCCACTGACGACCGCTGCTTTACCGCGATAAAGTGCTGGTATTGCATATTCGATCGGCATTTGAGAGGCTTCATCAAAAATAACCACATCAAATAAGCCTGATTTTAATGGTAATAGTCGGCTCACAATATCGGGATTCATTAACCAAATAGGCCTTAAACTCATGAGTCCTAACGGTTCTCCTTGCTCGATAAACTCGCGTAATCTTCTTGCGCGTTGCCCGGTTAATCGTGTGATATCCTCCCATTGTCTAGCACTCGCTAACTTTTTGACAGGAATGTTGTGCCTAAACAGAGTCTTATTTAACTCGCGGATCTTTTGATCGGCCGTAGCTAAAGCCTGAATTTGTTGTTGTATTTCATCCTCATTAGTGAGCAGTACGGGGTTGTCTTGCTCAATACGGGTTTTCCATGTCTGTTTAGCCTCATAATCTAATAATTGTCTAAAACTTTTATCGAGCGCAGTCACAGCTAAATTGCTTAACTCTTGCTGATAATGCCTTAAACGTTCAAACAATTTCATCGCTTTGGTTGATAATTGCGGAACTCGTTTTCTAAAGTATTGGTAAGCTTCAAGGGTATCAAGTACACGGTTAATTTCTACCAGTAATATAGGTGAAACAGCATTGTTTTCGATGGCTGTTTTGCAGTTTGCATAGAATGCATCTTCAAAATAATTTATTAACGGCAGTAATGCCTCTAATGAGGCTTTGCGTGCAGCATATCTTTCAAAAGCGGTATGATAATCATTTAATAAGTGTTGAAATGCCACTTTACTTTGTAGAACTGACTTTTCCACTTCTTCACTGTGCGGGGCAGCCATAATCCTTTCTGCCCACTTTTTTACCTCTTGTAAACTTATTAATGTTTCATTGACAGCATTTTTAATATTAATATTGCTATGGTTGTCAGGCACAGGCAGTTGTAGTTTAGCGAAAATCGCCTGTATTTCTTGACGAATGGGGCGATATTCTTGTTCAAGCACCAAAGCATTATAAAGCTTAACAATAGCCTCTACATTCGGCAGTTCGCCTTGTGATATTAAATAAGCTAATAACGTTCGTTTTGCTTTATAGCGTTTAATACTTAAAAAACTATACCAAGGCTTAGGTATGACCATCAGTCTTGCTTTGTTTGTTAAATCATTTAATACATCAGACTCTAGTAAACATAGTCTAAGCGATAAATTACACCAACTGCTTTCAGTTAACAGAGCTAAGCGCTCTTGCAGTAGAGTCAGTTGCCTTATCAGTGAGTCACCGTCTAGCTCAGCCGAAGTCTGGGCACTTTGTTTAAACAAAATTAACCATTTAACTAACCGCGATCGAATACTTTCTGAAATGGTTAGAAAATGATTTCCCTCAGTTTCAATCCATTGCTGGTAGGGTTTGGGATTGTCTATTTCAAACCGCGCGCTGCTACTCAACTTATTGATTCTTAGTTGTTCAACGGTTAAAAAATAGCTAAAGAATTTTTTAAAATCCTCTAGCGTTGCTAAATCATGGGAAAATGCTTTTAGATGAATTAATGGGCTATTTTCATAACTGGCTGGCAACCAAAAACGCACCAACGGTGCACACTCAT
Source organism: Gilliamella sp. LMG 34359 (assembly GCF_984569085.1). Classification (NCBI taxonomy): domain Bacteria; kingdom Pseudomonadati; phylum Pseudomonadota; class Gammaproteobacteria; order Orbales; family Orbaceae; genus Gilliamella; species Gilliamella sp. LMG 34359. Next base: position 1,055,775 of record NZ_OZ474906.1, read on the forward strand.
TTTTCAAAGCCATTAACTGTTGTGGATTGCAATCACTTAGCACCGATCTTAACTGAGGCGCCGCAAATAACTGATAGTGTTGACTTATGCCAATTAAATCAGCAAGTAACTCTCTATAACTTAACTGTGTTTGCGGGTCTGTTTGATGTAGTGCCTGATGATAACTATCTAAACGATTTTCTAAATCGGTAATTTGGGCGGCAACTTGTTTACGTTTTTCGATCCAATCGGTTCTTTTAGGAGATTTAAATAATAAATCCAGTTGTTCACGGATACTATTAATCACAGAATTTCTATTCGCATTAATATCATTGATCATAATACTGCGTGCATCTAGTCCTTCGGCGACTAAGCGTTTATAGACGACCTCTAAGGCGGCTTTTTTCTGGCAAACTATCAACACGGTTTTATTTTGGCCAATCGCATCACCCACCATATTTACAATTGTCTGGCTTTTACCTGTCCCTGGTGGTCCTTCAATTAATAGCCCTGATTGCTGTCTGGCTTGTAAAACGGCATTTTCTTGCGAAGGGTCACTAGCTACTGAAAAATAGCGATCTAACTCTTCAGGTTTTTCTGGAGTCTGTGCAACTGCTTGATAAGGTTTTAATCGCAGTGCTGTCTCTAATGCGGTATTAACCGGTGATAATTTCTTTAAGCGATTAAGATCTTCACCGATGGATTGACCTAAGAAGTTTACATCAAATAAGACCGCTGAACATGAAAAGCACAATTCACCACGCTCAGCTTCAACGCTAATAGGTAGGTTTTGTACTTGTTGAGACAATACATGCCCTAAAGTAGCCAAGGCATCCATGACTTCAAGTGTCGTCAGTGCAGATCTAGCGAGTAACTCATCTATAACGTTTTTACAATTCTCATACAACGCCTTTCCTAATATGCCTTCTAATGCAGGATTAACTCTAATCTCTTCACGTTCATTATCAAAAGCTAACGTAATACGATTGCGAGTGCCCATATCATAATTGAGTTTAATCGGCCAAAGTAATAGCGGAGCAATACGAGGTAGTCGATAGCTATTAGGCTCTTGATAAAGTAAAAAGGGGAATCCCATGTATAATCCATCAATTCCGGTATCTCTTTTATAGAGATTGGATTGACGGTGTAAATTACGCAACTGATACTCTATGAAGTTGTTGGCTTGAAAAGCGGCTACATCGATGGCTTGCTGTCGGTTATTGCGCTGAACAATATGATCGAGCAATTTACTCGCTGACGTTGCTTGGGTACCCAATAAATGAATATCGACACGTGCAGTGTACATTCCTAGGCGCATTCTCACCAAAGGACCTTGCAAGATAGATGTAGTGACTTTTTTATGGAAAAAATCAATAATCTGTGAGGTATACTGCCGTTTATGTGGCTGTACCCATTTTTCTGGTGCAATACTTAATAAAACCAACAACCTTGATAATGGCATGCGTTTTTCAAGGCGGTATTGTTCTGCCCACTGATCTACTTCATCCAAACCTGTGCTGGCAAATCCGGTGATCCTTTCATTTAGCTGTTGATAAAGTGTTAAACGAGGCTTGGCGATTAACGCTGTTAACGCTTCATCATCAGCTATATCAATACGCAATTTTTTTCCTAATGCTCGTGACTCCTTAATGACGGTATCTAAGGATTTAAACTGCCCAAGTTCAGCACTGAGTAAAACAATTAAATCTTCTTCGCTAATGGTTCGTCGCTCTAACAATGACAATATCCCCGCATTATTCGCAGCGGGAAACAGGGCATTTTTCTCTAACCATAACGCGGCTAATTGGGCTCGTGAAGCTGATAACAAATGAATTCTTAAAATTTCTTCATCAAGTTTTATTTGTAAATTTAATGCGCGCTGGCGAACCACATTAGCTCGCTCATGTAAACGCCATAACCACACTTCAGACGTTTTTAGTAAGCTTGGAATAACGCCTGTAATAAGCTGGTAACCGTCATTATGATGTTGCAATAGCCAATTTGGTGTGACAATATCACCGTTGAGAATGAGCGGCATATCTGGATTTAAGATCTTTAAAACCACCATCAATTGCATATCTGGGGTTAAATCCTGCTTACGCATCACCTCTCTAATAGTAGCTAAGTTAGTTGCGTCAAAAGCTGTTTGCTCCAACCATGTAATCAAATTACCTCGGGACAAAAGCTCAGTTGCTTCCTGCCAATTAACTGGGTTAGCCGCATTTAACGCAAATAATTTAATTCTATGGTAGCTTTTTCCTGCTAAGAAAATACTCTTATCAAGATCAACTTCTTGCACCGTCGATGGCAAATTTTCGGCGGCTTCTACCGCTTCGCCATTAATCCATGCTTGAACTTCAGGCCATTGCCAACGCTGATGATGGTCTTTGGTCAGCAGTCCTCTTAATAGTAACTGTAACCGTGGATCTAAAGTGGTTGGTATATCTATACCATTGGCCAATACTTGAATGATAAATGCTTGGGTGTTAAGTCCGACAAAGCAATTACCTTGGGTCAATTGCTCCAGTAGAATCATGCCCAAACTCCACCAGTCGGAAGCAACACTTACACCACCGGCGACGACTTCTGGTGAGGTATAAAAGGTAGTTGCCAAAGGCGATATGACTTCTAAATCAAATTCGGAGAGCCTAGCTGAACCAAAGCCTGTGATCACCAAATCCAAAGGCTCTTTGGTACGTACTAATAAGTTATTTGGTCGTAAATCACAATGACGTAAACCTGCAGCGGTAAATGTATTGAGTGCTTGACCTAACTCAGTCATGACATGACGAATAGTATCCATGTCATTTATGACCATACCAAGGTCAGCTAACATACCACCGGTTAACTCTTCTGCCACAACATAAGCCTGATCGTTCCAACGACCTTTAGCAATAATTTCTGGCACATGTTCACGAGGCAGGTTACGTAACACCTCATACACCTCAATATTAGGCTCAGCACCAGCATGATAAAGTGTTAATACCGCCCGTTTTTCATCATGCAATCTTTTGACTAAGTAACGTTGACACACTCCATCAGTTTGGTTAATGAGTTGCAGTAATTGCCAATCATCAATGGTCGTAATTTGGGCGTCGGTTACGTGTTCTTCTTGGTCAGAAGGTAGTTGTTCTCTATTTTCTGAACTATCTATCTCGGTTGTCTCGGCTAAATCTGCACCACACTCCATGCAAATTAAATCACCAGCCTCCATGATATGACCATTAACACAGAGCGCTACATGATTTTGTGGTAACACATCATTAACCGTTACAACACTTTGCGGGCGCCATCCTGCTTCACTAATAGTAACGGCTGACAAATCCCAACCGCAGGGTTGACCATTGATAGTTCCTTCACAAAAAATCTCTTGAAGAGATCGCTCGGTTTGACAATTAGGACAAAACCGCATCATCGCCATGCTAAAATCCTTAATTCTTTACTTTGTCAGCGGTCACTTTTAATTGGTGTCCTTGCCGCTTTAAAAGGGTTTCTAATTTTATGAAATCATCACGTCTAGGAATGCCTGCGAACCAGATGACACCTTCTGCATCAAACATGACATCTAATACTTTATCCTCAGTTGTCACGGCTTGTTGATAATAAGCAAATTTTTCTTTTGCTTGTGATGTAAAACAGTGTAAGCGTTGATTATCACTGCCTCTTAACCTTAAAGTTTGTGAACTTTGTCGTTGAAAAGGATCACTGATTAATACATCAATATAAGGTTTAATCTGTTGTAACTGATCGTTGATATCTTCGATGCTATAGCCGGTATACACTAAAATATCAACTTTGGTTTTTTCTCGTAACTGGGTCACAATGGCTAACAAGGCATCAAATTGATCGAAGGGTTCGCCGCCAGAAATAGTAATGCCATCAACCAAAGGCAGGTAAGTGGAGAGCCCCATCATCAGTTTATCGATGGGAATAAACGTTTTTGCAGTTGCCCAAGTATCAACTGAAATACATCCCTCACAACGTAAACTACAGCCTTGAAACCAAATACCTAGTCGCCTACCCGGCCCTAGTGTTGTCACAGGAAAATGAACGCGCGATATACCAACTGTTAACACCATTTACTCCAAGGTTAATCGACCCATTTGCAACTGAGTAACCACTAATGATTGACCTGCTTGAGGGTTTAACTTAAACAACTCACGAGCCAATGGATTTAATAAATGAGCCTCAATCTGATTACGTATTCCTCGACCGCCATTTGATAGATCAGCTAAAGCAATCTTCTTCAAACTTTGTAATGCCTCTGGAGTAAAAGATAAAATCACCCCTTGTGTTTGTAAATCTTCAATCACACCATCAATCATTTGTTGGAATATCTGCTCTGCTACATCAGGGCGAATAAAGTCAAATACAATGATATTTTCGCCTATTCGATTTAAGATTTCCGGGCGATTTAAGACAAATTTAAAATGCCGCTCAATTTCATTTTTAACTTTTTCTTGAACATCATCAAATTGGTCATGTGCAGATACGTTAGCAATACGCTCTCCTGTTTCGCTCAGTTTATAAATTCCAAGATTGGATGTAAAAATAATGAGTGCTTCTGAAAAATAAACACGCTCACCTCGCCCTGATGTAAGAACACCATCATCTAAAATCTGCAAAAATTTGTCCATAACACGAGGATGAGCTTTTTCTATTTCATCAAATAATACAACGCTAAACGGTTTTTCACGTATTGCATTAGTTAGCTCTCCCCCTACATCATATCCCACATAACCGGGAGGTGAACCAATTAAGCGCTGATCTGAAAATTCTGAACTAAACTCAGACATATCAAAGCGAATATAAGCACTTTCATCATTAAAGAGTAAACTGGTAATTGTCTTGGCAAGCTCTGTTTTACCTACACCAGTTGGACCTGCTAAAAAAACTACTCCGCGGGGTCTATTGCCTTTTCGGTTAACGCCTACTCCCGTAATCGCCCGCTTTATAATGTCGAGCATATGGACAACCGCATGATTTTGTCCTTTAACTCGTTGATATACAAAGTCATCAGCTTGTTCTATTTTTTGCCGTTCGATTTTCTGCCAAGGGTCTTCGGTTACACCTACTTTATAACGTCTTACGGCATCAGAGATATCATTAATGGTCAATCCCTCAACTCTCGCTAATGTGGTAATAGCATTCATATCAAGCAATAACATGCCTTCGGTGCTATTAACAAAGGTTGCTTCCGCTTTCGCCAGCAATTCTGGAGTGGCTTGTTGCCAACCAGAAAGGCCTTTTATTAATGCAGAGGCTAATGCTCGACGAAAGGTGCTGTCTGGTTTAGAAACTGGAATATGACGAATTCGTGGATTATTTACTAATAACCAGTCAGGTAAATCCCCCTCTTTTTCTACCAACCAAATTAGTGTATTAAAAAAAGGGTTACGATTTGTTCCGGCAGGTCTTGCACGCGCTTGATGGGAGAGGACTAATGCTCGGGTAAACAGTTGATGCTCTGCGGCAGTGAGGTTATTAGCACGAATGGTTAGCTGTGAGGCAAAATCAATAATTAATGCCACAGGTTCGTCATTATTAAGATTAACAACGTTTTCTAAAGTGTTTGCCAATGAATCAATGCCCGCAGCGGCTCGTCCTCCTTCAGGTATTAATCCTATTTGATGTAATAACTCATCAATACTAACAGCTGGTAAATCAGGCGTTTGTAAACCATAAAACCCCAGTAAAGGATTCCAAATAAGTACTTGACTATATCCTACTTCACGAAGAGCACGATACAAAGTTAACTCAAATGTCTGTGGTGTAATAACTTCAGGAGCCACTTCACACGCTTGTAAATCCCTAATGTTACCCGACAATACAAACTGACTTTTTAACGGCAAAAACCTTAATAGATCACGTAGCCAACGTGGTTTATTAAACTGATTTGTCATGCGCAAAAACCTTTAATAATAACCCTTGAATAATTCCTATAATCTATTATATAGAATCAGATAGAGATAACTAGTATTTCTTTTTAATTATCAATGATATTGATCATACTCGCTAACTTAGCTTTCCACTCTTTTGATTGAGTTGAGCACAAAAAGCTATGACTGACAATTAGTCAATAAATCTCAATCATCTTATCTAAAATTATTTATTTTTGACTTTAATAACCGCCACACCCTAAAACACAACGATTATCAGGCTGCATAAATCGTAGGTACTCATCGATTTAAGAAAATAGTTTACACAATAATCTATCATCCTTTTAATCCTATCGGTTTCTCAATGATGTATCATCTGTAAATAATTGTGTTTGTCATTAGCTTGTTGTTCTTTCATCCAAAATTTATAGGTATTTATATAATCGCAGCATATTCAGCTTGTTTTATAAATCATAAATAAATAGCTTTATTCAAAAAACATTATGATTTTCATCAATCTTGGCGATTTTTGCCAAGATTATTAGAGAGGTATCTAAAATGAGTACAATGAATATTCCACCACCATAATCACAACGTGTTGACGTTGAGCAAAGAGTTTAAAAAAGTTTTTATAGTACTCATAGTGAATATATCAAAGCGCTTATCCATAAAGATTTTGCGCGTAAATAATTGAGAGATTTAATTATGGAAGGGGTTAACTCACCAACGGTTCAGTTATTAAGGAAAACCATTTGGTTTTATTAAAACGCAGAATAGAAGGATAGAAAGGATAGACTAGATAATGGCAAAAATGTTTATCTAAAAAAATACCGAACAAGATGTTGAACAGACTATTGTTTATTATGAAGGAAAATCTTAAGCATTAGTTAATAAGGTATAGGATGAATTGATTACAGGATATAGTTATATTAGAGACCATCCGGCTATTGGATCAAACTGGTTTGTCTATGAGTTAAATGTCCAAATTTAAAACTTGGGTATTCACAAACTTTGCTTATATTATTTTTTACATTAAGAAAGCCGAATGTGTTCACATCTACGTGTTTTGCATAGTCGTCAAAAAATCCCTTCATGGAAGTTTGAATCTTAATACAATAACGGTCAACAATGGATGTTATTATTGCAACTTTGCCATAGTAAAATTCTTACGTTTGTTAACATTAATTTAAAAACATTACTCTTATATTGTGATTAACCCTTATAGTTAACGTCTAGCAGAGAGTTTTTGGCTGTTATATATCTCGAGGCACAACGTTGTATTGAGAAGGAATAATAAGATCTGTATCAGATTGAATTTCCATGATATCAAATTGATAATCAAAATTATTCATTGGTCCGAGAGGAACTCTTATATATTTATATTTCTTATCTTCTTTAAGGTTTGGATCGATTTCTCTCCAAGATCTGTATAAAACACGATATTCGTTTTCAACGTCAAAATCTTTTGCTAGATAGAATGCACACAGCCTAGAGATTCCAGATAACACAAAATTTCTTTTATATTTATTTTTAATACACTGTGTCAGATCATATAATAAATCTAACGGTTTTCCTTTTGTTTTTTCATACACCATTTTCCGAAAATTTGGATTTTTCGCTATCACTCTAAGTTTGAGCCTCACGCCTTCATTAGGCGCGAATGTTTTCCAAAAGTACTGTTCTTGATCGACTGTCAGGTTTGTATCAGTAAAAGATGCATAGTACATATTGCTCATTAGTTCTTTATACACTGGTTCTCCATCCACTCCATCAAGACTATCTAGATAACCAGAGAGTTCATGATTTTTACAAAATGTTTCAATTTCTTGCTCATCAAATCTTCTGAGCAAACTATATAAACGAAACTCATTATTTTTCAGGATTGATTCAGCATTTTCTTTAGATGTATAGTGATAGACAGTTAAAGAATTTATAGATGGCCAGATAGAGTCCACAATTAAATCTGATAAAACTTGATCTTGCTTTACACAATCACTAACTATTTTATCGGTTATCGTAATATTCGACGAAGTAATAGTTTTAGTGATACCGTGATTACTAAGTATTGAGTTAATGTCTTTGACCAAAGAGAGTGGACTGATAGGACAATCTAACGGTTTCAAGAATACCTCCTTAGAGAACGCAACACCATCTGATAATGGAATATGACATTCGATTCTTACTTTCATTCTTTAAGCAGGAATGCTGCAAATTTTACACACCGAATCAATTTCCTTTCTTGTTAACCTCTTGAACCACACAAGAAAGAATTGCGGTAATTAAGTATAAAAAATTCTAAAGTTCTCTTTAAAATACCGCCTTTTTTATTAAGTATAGCTATGAATCAAGCTAAGTCCTTATAAGAAAAAGTAGCAGATCTAATTTATAGGTTATAGCGAATTAAGTCAATTGAAACCAAACCTTAATGTCGAAAAAAATTTTTCTATTATTCTCCAAATAGCTTTCTTATCTCTATTTTTATGCCACGACAATTACCTGTAACAAACCTCAGGATTTGGCTAATAGTCCACTAAATTTGTCTGCTGCACTTTTGCCATTCTAGTGTTGCATCGATTTCAATACCGCCAGAACTTACTGGCTCGACTGAAGAAAGGAAGAGGCGGTCACCTTCGATGCGTGCTCGGCGTAGCTGCCGTTAACCACACCAGTTTGGGAAAAGCGATACATCCATGCCGTGAATGATCGTTCCGGGTTGCTCGCCAAGTTGCCATGGACCACTGTAGGCGATATAGGTGGTTGCTTCCGCTTTGAACTCCTCAGGAGAAGCAACGAACCAGTCTCCTGATGTAAAATGCGAGCGTTCTGGAGCACAGAGTTGTGCCGACATGTAGCCATCTGGCGTGTAAAGGATCAACCCTTGAGGCCGATCGGTCATAGGTTGGCGTATCGGCGAACCGTCTCGCGGTCGCTCTATATAACTTACTAGACGCCACGCCCCGATTAATTGTTCACGAAGTATATTGGTCATTAGAAATTTCCTCTTTTTGGGCATGGAACCCGTTAGTATTGGTCAATTTAAAGTTTCTTCAACGGTACAAGGAGATAACTGTCACGCTCTGCACCGAAATGGATATGGTGAATCCCCTTGTTACGAGACAGCGGCATCACCTCTTGCGCCTTGGCCCATGCCGGCATCGTTGCTGGTCCACCACCAACCAGATGGATCATCTCCGGCTGCGTACCGGGTTCAAACGTAAAGCTGTTCTTCGGCAGATCAATCGCCGCCTGTCCGAAAGGTAGGTTGACGGGATCGTTGCGGAAAGGTTTGATCGTCAGTTTCAGCTGTTCACCTGGATGAAACTTCATTGCCAACGGCCAGATACCTATATCAACTGGTACCACTTCTTTAGGTGAAAGTCGCTGTTCCCCTTGTAAAAGAAGTACTGGGTCTGCTTCAGTTGAGAGGACAGGATCCAGAGCTCGGCGTGAAACCCTCAGATAACTTGCCGTACGGGTCGGTGCTGCGCCACCGGGATAGGTCTCGCGAATAATGGTTCGCCCCGCAGAATCCACTTTTTCTAAATAAACGGTAAGATCCATATCATCCGCCCCATCAGCTTCGACAAACAACCGAAGCTTGCTGTAGCCAATAAGCTCTGCCTCATACTCGATCGGCATTAAAAAGGTAGCTGAGCCACCATCCACCTTGTAAGAAACCACACCGGGTTTTGGGGATGATGTGGCTGTCAATGAAGAGGTATCAGTTAGATGAAGCTTGATATGCTCATAACCTTTTGGAGGAAATTCCTCGACAATGCGGTCAACCTCATCCTGATGGCCGGGATCGAGAACCGAGATACGAACTTTTGGTGTTTCTTCCCAGCCATTTTTCTCGCCTTTTAGATATCGATCGAAAAAGCGTTTAAGCTCGGCTTGGTGAGCAGGATCATAGAAATCCGGCCACTCCTGGGTATTATGAACACGTAACCATTTCTCTTTGGAAGAAATTCTGCGCCACGCATCAAACGTTCCATATGTATGAGCAACATTATCGTAGCTGGCAACGATGTAGGCCGGGACTTCGATGCGTTCAAGGCGTGCAGCTTTATCTGCCCAGTAAGGCGTCATATCCTGTTCAGTCGCAGCCATGCGCGGCATATCTTCCAAAAAGTGCTCACCACCAAAGCTTTGGATTAGCGCTTCCAGGAATGCGGTGCGAGGAATGCCACCACGAAGAAAATCACCGCGAGCAATATCGGTGCAACCCTCCCACGGAGCTATAGCAGCTAAGTGTGGCGGTTGTTCTGCTGCGATAAACCACTGCGAAACGCACAGCCAGCTATTACCAGCCATACCGACTTTACCATTAGACCAACTTTGATCTGCTATCCAGTTAATTACATCGCAACCATCTTCAGCGGTCTGCCGACCCCAACCGACGATATTTCCACCTGAACGATAGGCACCACGAATGTCGGGATTGATCACGGCGTAACCAGCATTAACCCAGTAGGCTGGGTCAGGACCTTCCCATTTCATCATTTCAGACGTCATACTTAATTTAACGCCATATCGTTCTGGAATTTCGTCCAACCATTGACCACCAATCTCTTTGCCGTATGGACTCCAAGCGAGAATTGCCGGATGGATAGCATCGCCGACAGGACGGAAAACATCCGTGTAGATCACTGTACCATCACGTAGGGTGATCGCCACATCACGCTCAAACATAATGTCGCAGGGTAATGGCATCGCGCCCTCACGTCGAATTGTTCCTTTACGCAGAATTTCTGATCCGGGCTTGAAGCCGGGATAACGCACTCGAGGTGCATCCAAAGGTAATGGACGACGGAAGTAGGTCGGGTAAGCATCATTGCCATAGACGCGTAGCGGTAGCTTTTCGGAAAAAGGAACCTCATTTTTTGATGCTGCTGCAAACGCCGAGCTAATTGGCTTTCCGATGAATGGCAAACCGAACTGGCTGACAGCAAGCGCTCCGCCGGCGATGCCCATAGCGCTCAGGAAGCGTCGTCGGCTTATTGATTCGCTAGTAGCAACGCAAGATAGAAGTATTGTCGGAGACTGTTTTGATTTAGTCATAGCAGATCCTTTTTGAGTGTCGTATGTTGTTGACAATAATAAAAGTCGGTCCATATAATGTCTAATGACATTATGTTCCCCCTGTAATTCCAAGAGGTAATAATGGAACTCCGTCATCTGAAATCTTTCGTCGTACTGGCTGAGGAGCTGCATTTTGGCAGAGCGGCGAAGCGTCTGCACATCGTCCAGTCGGCGCTGAGCAAGCAAATGCTGCTCCTTGAGGAAACCGTAGGATGCCGCTTACTCAATCGCAATCGTCGGGGTGTGACGCTTAGCGAAGCGGGTAAGGTGTTTCTCGGAGAGGCAAATCAAGCACTTGAACATATTGAACGCGCGATGGAAACTGCGTGCCGCGTTAGCCAAGGCCTTATGGGGCGCGTACGGATTGGTTATTCAGCCATCATCGCTGTTCATTCTGGTATTCTGACATCAGCTCTCACCCGAATAGAGGATGTCATGCCTGAGGTGAAGTAGTGCTGCAACAAATCGAGCCATGGGAACAAAATGAGAGGCTTATGACCGATAAGGTTGACTTCGTGTACTAGCCCCTGTCCTTGAAAATTATCAGCAGACGCTTCGAGTGCATCAACTTGCAAAATTGCCAGTAGTTGTGGGTATGTCGGTTCGTCATGTACTTGCTTCCAAATCGGTAATTGAACTTGAAGACCTCAAGGAAGAAACGTTTATCGAACTTGCCAATAGTGATGGTGAGGCCGTTGATGTAGTTAAAAATCTAATTGGTCTTCATCCGCAAACCGTCATCGCCAAATCCGACCCGATCGCCGTTCTGGCTCTGGTTCAAGCGCAGCGTGGTATCTGTGTGTTACCTACAGTACTTCAGCTACCGAATTTTCCACAGGTCACCTATAAACCTCTTAAAACCAACTGCACGGTTCCGCTGTCACTTATCAGCCGACGAGATGGCGATAATCCCTTACTTAACAAGCTCAAGGAGATCTTAATCACCACAACTGTCTTGGCTCACGAATGCTCCAGACCTATAGCGGTCAAGTAAATTAAGCGACACACTTAGATTTTTGCAAAAAATGGTTTTTATTCAGGGTATTAATCCTCAGTTGTATTGATAAAACCTAAGTGGAGTTAACAGAGGCCATTTTCTCATTATGAGACACTATAAGATATCTGCGTTCAAATTTAATTATGATTTTTTGTCTATTATCTTTAATAGCAGCGACTTTTGCTGTTTAACTAAATAACTTTATCAACAATAATATTTTTCGCGGTTAGATACTGCTCATCTTCAATGTTAATTGCCTGATCAGTAATTACCCGATGAATGGCTTCGAGTGGCGATAATTGATATGGCTGTTTTTGACCAAACTTTGATGAATCAGTGATGATGATGTTTTCGCTAGGCTTGGTTAATATGGTATTAACTAACTCAGTCCGCATTTGGTTTCGACCAGAAAACCCAGTATCCGGTAAAAAGCCATCAATACCAATAAATGCTTTGTCAAAATGGAGATGTTTTATCGCAAGGCAAGCAAGTTCACCGACCACACTTTCACTCTTCTTTTGATATTCGCCACCAATGACCACCACTTTTAATTCGGTATTTTTTAGCAATTGAGCGATGTAGTAGCTTGAGGTAATTAGGGTGATACGACGCGTGTAGGCTAAATGTCTGGCGAGTAGGGCGTTGGTACTCCCCCCTTCAATAAAGATATGTTCATCGTTATTGACGAGTGAGGCGGCGTATTCAGCTATTTTTTGCTTTAACGGGAATTTAATCTTCATGCGAGCGTCAAGATTATCACTATCGATTGCTACGGCATAACCATGCTCGCGTTTTAAATAACCGTTTTGCTCTAAAAAATTGAGATCATGACGAATGGTCACAACAGAAACATTAAATTGTTCAGCTAACTCATTGACACTAACTTGATTGAGTTCATTAACTTTATAAATAATCTCTTGTTGTCGTTCATTCATTAAATACAGCATAATTACCTGTTATAAATATAGTCACCTGTTATAAAACCGCCATATCCATATATCAATATCGATATAAACACGTAAGGAAAGATAGTAATGAATTACATGGCATTTGTCATTATAAAAGTGGCAAAACAAAAAAAGATGCCTATCGTTTTTTGGATAGATATATAAATTCGATTTTATTTTGGCATTAATCTCATTTTCTGTTTCTGTTGATCCTACCTCAAAAAACAATGAATAATCAGTGGTAGCAAACACAAAGTCATGATATAGAAATTGTATTGTTGTATATCAATTAATAACGATTAAAATGGCTAAAAAATAAAGGATCAATAATAAACATTTTTAGTAATTTCAAATTGAAAAGAGATATTAGGAATAAGAATACAATGAGGATAGTTCAATGAATAAAAAAATATTATTGCTAATCATGCTGTTTATCAGCCACTTTGCACAAAGTGCTCAAGTCACTTGGGATCTAACTTTTGATAGCAAATATAATTTACCTTTAATCATGATGGATTTTCAAGGTGAAAAAATTACCATGACGTTGGATACCGGTTCGAAAATAGCTTTACATCTACCAATGGATTTAATTAATAAGATTGCTAATAAAACGGAAAACTCTGAAAAAATCAGAACGATTGATCTTTCTGGGGGTGTCACAGAACTTAAATCATTTATTGTCAACAAGTTAGAATTAAATTCTTTTATCTTTAATAATGTGCAAGTGGTTGAATATAAAGACTGGGGATTATTTATCTCGAGTGATCCGATGGATAATGATAATAGTGAGGATAGCAGTGCATTTAAAGCTGTTATTGGCCTTAAATTGTTTGATAATTATGTATTAACTATCAATTATCCTGAAAGTAATTTAACTATATCCGATGATACTTCAACCGACTTAAATCCAAATTGGGTTGCTATCCCCTTTGATTTAAATGATGAAGGTTTGGTCGTCACTCTGTCTGACGGTATCAAGAATTATAAAATGGTTTTAGATACCGGAGCAACGGTATCACTTATCAAAGAACAATCACTTTCACCAGAATCAATAAAAATAAGCGATCCTGAAGATAATTTTAAATCTATATCACTTGATGTGAATAATGTCGCGAATGATAGCGTTCTGCCAATAATAATTGATTCATTTCCTAATGAATTTCAATCTGACGGATTATTAGGCGCTGACTTTTTAAGTAAAAACAGAGTTAAAATTGATTTTAAAAATAAGCAAATGTGGATCCAACCGTTTGTGACAAAATAATTTTATCTTAAATTTATATTGATGATTAAATGATAAAAAGACCTACAAGAGTAGGTCTTTAAATTGCTGAGGTTTATAAATTAGCTATTAATTAGATAACGTGTTCTGTTCTGGCGATAATATCATCCTGAGTATCAGGTGATAAGGCAGTAAAGAATGCGGAATAACCAGCAACACGGACAACTAAGTCACGATATTGATCCGGATGCGCTTTCGCTGCAAGTAATGTATCACGTGAAACAACATTATATTGAACATGCCATCCTTTATGCACTTCAAAGAATGTTCTTAACATCATCATCAGTTTTAACTTATCACGCGGATTGTCTAAAGTGGATGGGTTGAGTTTTTGGTTTAACAGCACGCCACCAAGAATCTTATCCGTTGGTAATTTACCTAATGAGTTAAATACTGCTGTTGGTCCTAAGGTATCCGTACCAGATGATGGGCTAGCACCTTCGGCTAACGGTGTCCATGCTTTACGTCCATCAGGTGTTGCCGCAGTTTGGGCACCAAATGGCACATTGGCAGAGATAGAGGAAGTACCAGCGTAATAAGTACCACCAATTGGACCACGACCATAGCGAGGGTTGCGATAATTTTTTAACTCATCAATATAGTAGTTATATAGTTCAGCTAAAAGATAATCTACTTCATCATTATCATTACCATATTTTGGTGCACCATTAAGTAGGCGTTGACGTAATTGTTCACCCGCAGAGCCGGCAAAGTTTTCCGCTAATGCTTTAGCTAAATCGGACTGTTTGATGGTGTGCTCATCAAAAATCAATTTTTTAACCGCTTCAAAGCTGTTAGTGGTATTAGCCAGTCCGACTTGTAAACCGGATACCCAATCATATTTCGCGCCACCTTGTTTAAGGGTTTTACCGCGTTCGATACAATCATCGACTAATACTGAGCAGATAATGTCATGCGCATTTTCTTCTAGGATAGTATCAATCACATACTCAATTTCGATTGATTTTCGTGTATAGTAGCGAATTTGTTTATCCCACTGTGCTTTGACTTCGTCGAAACTTTTGAAGTTATTTTTACTTAAGGCTTGTTCTTGTGGTAAATAAACCACACCACTGGTTGCATCTTTACCACCTTCTAATGTCGCTAATGCCACACGTGCAAAGTTAATAAAGCTCATCCCTGTGCAGCGATAACCCCATTTACCCGGTACTGCTGTTTCAATACAACCGATTGCTGAATATTCATAAGCATCTTGGCGTTCGACACCGAGTTTAATAAATTCAGGAATAACGATTTCATCATTATTAAACGCTGGCATACCAAAGCCACAACGGATAACTTGTACGCAAGCATCTAAGAAGTCATCACTCATTCCGGCATGATAACGGACACTTAAGTTAGGTTGGGTGGATTTTAAACGTCCACAAGACTCTAAAATAGCATAAGATAATGAGTTTACTGCATCAGCAGGTACATCATCGACCAGTTTTTGACCACCAATCGTCACGTTTTGATACATCGGGCTACCGGCTGAGCTTTTAGAGTGTGAACCAGAACGGATTTTATTGACTTCTAATAGTTTCAACCAACAGCTGTGTAATAACTCAATGGCTGCTTCGCGAGTTAATGTTTTATCTTGATCAACATCTTTTTCATACCATGAAGAGAGATATTGGTCCATGCGTCCAAACGATACCGAGTGTCCATTTGATTCGATTTGTAACAATAACATGACAAAATAACATAATTGAACAGCTTGCCAGAATGTTTCTGGTGGTTTATGAGCGATAACCTCACAGTTTTTAGCAATTTGTAATAGTTCATCTTTACGCCATGAACGTTCTTCTTTCGTTGCCATTTCACGGGCTAATTGAGCATAACGTTCAATATATTTACTCATGGCTAGCATGGAGATTTCTGATGCTTTTAGGAAGTGATCTTTATGAAAATCATCAAAATCAGTGGTATTAATGCGACTACGACGTTCCTTAATTTTATCAATAATACCATCAATGCCTCTTTCCAGAATAAATGGGAAATTAACGGCAAGGTGAGCATCACCTGAGTTCATATTCCCTTCGGCTTTGATCATCACAGTATCGAGTAATGATTTGTGTTCATCACTGAATAATGCATAACAGCGATCAAGTACCGTTTGACCGTGCCACCATGGGCAAACGCGGTGTAAGACTTCCTTGTCATGTTCGGTGACTTCAAATCCTGCGCCTGGGCGATCACCTAATACATCTATCTCTTTTTCTACCCAACCAACAGTATATTCAGGAAATATGGGTGCCGCTCTTGGTGCAGAAGCTTGGTTACCCACGATTAATTCATCGTGTTTTATCCAAATTGTTTTTTTATTTAGGTGATTGGCTAAAGCATAAGCACGACGTAATACCACGGGTTGTGCCAAATGTTCTTGGTAAGATTCGGTATAATGCTCTGCGCGTTCTACGCAAATCGGTGGTTTAATAATATGAATCAATGCATTTTTATGTGCTTGGATCCTTGGTGTGACAGTAGTCAGGTCTAGAGTAGACATAAGGTTCTCCTTGGTTATCCTCGTAAAACAGCGGTTAACTGTTTTTGTTGGGCGTAATGGGTTGCAAAATCGATGATATTTGCGTCGTTTAGTGGCTCTTTAGGTGCATGATATGGCAGATCGAGCATTTTATATTTGTTGATACCTAATGTGTGATACGGTAAAAAGTGGATCTCATCTGTCGGTATTTCGTTAGCAACAAAATCAACAATACTTTTTATCGATTTCTCATCAGCATTAAATCCTTGAATTAATGGCACTCGGACAGTGATCTTTTTGTTTGTCTTTGCTAAGTGCTGAAAATTTTTTAAAATCCGTTTAGCTGAACCTTTGGTCCAAGCATAAAAAATCGATTCGTCAGTATGTTTTAAATCCGCCAAGAAAAGATCTAAATATGGCAATGACGCTTCAATATTTTTCCATGGCACATGCAAACACGTTTCAACCGCAGTGTGATAGCCTTGTTGTTTGCAAGCAGCAAGTATTTCTTGGCTTAATTTAGGTTGCATAAAAGGTTCACCACCCGACAAAGTTACGCCACCACCGGTACGTTGATAAAACGGACTATCCCTATCGATAGTTTGCATCACATCCTGTACTGATAGTGATTCACCACATACAGTTAATGCTAAGCTAGGACAAACGTTTTGTATTTTTTGATAATCAGTTTGTTCGGCTGCTTTTCGATTAATCTGAATGTGTCCATTTGATTTTTTGATTAAATTTGGGCAAGATGCAGAACAAAGATCACAATCACTAATGCAGAGCCTTTCATCAAACAGGATTTCTTGCTTAGCCGATTGACTTTCTGGATTTTGACACCAAAAACACCCTAAAGAACAACCTTTCAAGAAGACAACTGTTCGAATTCCGGGTCCATCATGAGTGGAATATCGTTGTAAATTAAAAATCATACATTGCTCCCTTAGCTTTGATACATAATAATAACTTTCGAACGAAAGCGTCTGTGATCTAGATCACATTTTTGAGCATAAAATTTAAAATTAAGATCTAGATCACATTTTTAAAATTAAAATATTCATTTGTAAGTCGTTAATCTTTCGATCGAAAGTTATTTATGTTTTAATCAAAAATAAAGAGACAAGTAATAATGAGGAATAACATGAATAATTTTACTATTGGGATTGATGTTGGTGGTACTAAAACTGCATATGGACTTTTTGATAGCAATAAAAATCTCATCTTTAAAAATAAATTACCGACTAATGCAAATTTAGATGGACAAGCTTTTTTTGATGAAATTGCTGATAATGTGAATGCTATTCTTAATCAACACCAGATTCATTACTCCAATCTACGCGGTGTTGGCATAGGTATGCCTTCTTATATTTTTTATGAAGAAGGCCGTATTATGAAAACGGCAAACTTACCAAAGATAAAAGATTTCCCTGCGCGTAGCTATTTATATAAAAAATTAGGCGGTAATATTCGAATTATGCTTGATAACGATGCGCATACTGCTGCTTTAGCTGAACACCGTAATGGCGCAGGTCGTGGTTTTACACATATGCTCTATTGTCCTGTCAGTACTGGTATTTCAACAGGGATTATTATTGATAATAAGCTATTTCGTGGTCGCTATGGTTGGGCTGGAGAGACTGGTCATATGATTGCTACACCAGGGGAAGGCATTGAATGTGGCTGTGGTAATCGTGGTTGTCTTATGTCGTATTGTTCTGGTGCGATGATTGTAAAACATGTTAAACAAAAGATCCTTGAAGGTCATAAAACCATTATGCTTGATATGGCAGGTTCGCACGATGCTATTGATGTGTTACATATTAGTCAGGCTTATGATTTAGACGATTCATTATCTATTTGGGCGATAGATCAAATGGCTAAATATATGGCAGTTTGGCTTTATAACCTTTATTCAGCATTAAATATTAACTGTTTTGTGCTTGGTGGCGGATTGTTAAATATTGGTGATAAATTATTTGATCCAGTTAAGAGTATGTTTAATGATTTGAATCATTGTGATTTATCTGTCTATTTTAAAGAAGCTGAATTAGGCGATGATTTCGGCATAGTTGGTGCTGCCGAGTTACTATTTTAATTTGAGGTAATCATGATGAACACAATCACCATTGATGAAGTGAATCCCCCTACAAAAGCTAAATTTTTAGTGGTTATTGATGTACTGATAGATGGCATATCGGGTATTTTTCTCCCGTTTGTTAATCAATTATGTGCATGTGGTATTTTGATTGGAATCGTAGCTATTTTGCAAACTACAGATTGTATCGCTATGGAAAGTGACTCCTATAAAATTTTACATGCAATGGCAAATAGTCTTTTTTATTTTTTACCGATGCTACTTGCTTATACTTCAGCTAAAAAATTTGGAGCTAACCCTTATACCGCGGTGGTTATTGCTGGAATTTTACTTTATCCAAGTCTTGTTGAGATGTTAGATAAAGGTGAGACGATTAACTTTATCGGCTTAACTATTTATCCAGTTACCTATAGTGCTAGCGTGATTCCGATCATATTAGCAGTTGGCATTTTGCATTATGTTGAATTATTGTTTAAGAAAATATTACCGGATGTTGTGAGTGGCTTTTTAACACCACTACTTAGTATTATTCTTATTTCTACTTTAACATTATCCACATTGGGACCATTAGGGGTTGGGATTAGTAAATATCTGGCAATTGGATATCAATCGGTCTATCAAACCAGTCCGATTTTAGCTGGCTTTATATTGGGTGGTCTTATTCAGTTAATGGTCATTTTTGGTTTTCATTGGTGTTTAATCCCACTGGCTTTAAATAATATTAACTTAAATGGATTTGATACGATTCTCGCCATGATGGGACCAGCTGTATTTGCTCAGGCAGGATCAGCGTTTGCCGTATTCTTGTTAGCTAAAAATAAACAATTCAAATTTATCTGTTTTTCAGCAGGAATATCAGCGTTATTTGGCATTACTGAACCCGCCATGTATGGGGTTAATTTACCACTTAAAAAACCGATGATAGGTGTCTGCCTTGGCGGTGCGATTGGTGGTGCTATGACGGGCTATTTTGCTAATTCGGCAATGTCATTTGCTTTCCCTGGACTGGTTACATTGCCGGTATTTATGGGGGTGGCATTTTGGGGGTTTATAGCAGCTGTAATGGTAGGATTTTTAGTCGGCTTTTTATTTACCTTAAGTTGCCATAAAAAATTAGAATTAGCTAAATTTAGTCAAGCTGAGCTATCAATTACTAACAATTGATCTTACCTATTTGGTCAAATTTGGGTATCATATTGATTATCTCTAAATTGACAGAATAGATAGGATATATGAATAAGCGTCACCAAATAATCTTAGAGTTGATTAATAGTAAAAAGAAGATTAGTGTGAATGAGTTAGCGGTACTAACTAATGTATCACTGGTTACTATTCGTAATGATCTATCCATTCTTGAACAGCAAAACTATGTTAAACGTTCCCATGGTTTTGCTGAGATCCTTGATCGTGATTCAATGAGCGAAAGGTTAGATGTCAACTTTTCACTAAAACAGAAATTAGCCAAATATTCATTAAGCCTAATCAATGAAGGCGATTCTGTATTTATCGAAGGCGGTAGTACCAATTCATTATTAGCTCGAGAACTGCTCAACTTCAAAGGTGAAATAGTTGTTATAACTGTTTGTACCTATATAGCATCGCTATTACGTGATGCACCATTTGATGTCATTTTATTTGGGGGCTTGTTACAAGCGAAAAGCGAAAGTTTGATAGGTCCTTTAACCCGAACTTGTATTAATCAAACTCACTTCAATAAAAGCTTTTTGGGAATTGATGGTTACACTCCGGATATCGGTTTTACAGGAAGAGACATGATGCGTGCTGAAGTAATTAATGCGGTGTTGAATAAAGGTGCGGAAAATTTTGTAATTTCAGATTCCTCTAAATTTGGTCTTGTTTATCCATATACTATTGATTCCGATAATTTTAAACAAATAATTACCGATAAAAATATCAGCGCCGATATGGAAAAATCACTAAAAGATAGGGGAATTATTGTTCATAAAGTATAGTAATGGCCATAAGTTAACCTTTTATAATATCTTCAATGGCTGATAATTTGCTATCTATTCCTAATTAATCAATTTATCCTTTCAAATATATCTCTTTTTGGCTAACAACATTGTGTAGCCTTCATAAATCTTAATTTACATCTTTTCTTACTTAACCTTAACAAATCGTAACTTCAGATAAGTTATTGCCACTAGGTAATGCATTGATATTACATATATAAATAAATATATTTTCATTAGAAAGTTATTTTATTTACGTTTATGTGATCAAGTTCAACTTTTTGAAAGTGCATTTCGTGCTATTTTCTAATAAACGAAAGTTATAACAAAAATGTAAGTTAAAAAGGAGAACAATGATATGACTGATATAGAACAAGTGATTATGAATTTAATTGTTAATTCAGGTACGGCAAAATCTTTTGCTTACAATGCGTTAACCAAAGTTAACGAAAAAAATTACCTAGGTTGCGATGCAGATCTTCAACAAGCTCATGAATATTTAAAATTAGCCCACAATGAACAAACCGCATTACTCACAATGGAAGCCAATGGCGAAAAAATTGCCATTAGTGCTTTATTCATTCATGCACAAGATCACCTAATGGCAGCCATATCAGAAATTACATTATTAGAACAGATTATTGATTTAAGAAAAACGGTTAACAGTTTAATAGCTAATTAATTATTTAAAGATAAGAAGGTGAGTATTATGATAAAAATTAAATTATTTTGTGCAGCAGGATTTTCTACTAGCATGTTGGTTGAAAAAATGGTGGAAGCAGCGAAAGGACAAAACCTTGAAGTAGATATTCAAGCACACTCTCATGCTAACTTACGAGATTATATTAATGATACTGATGTTGCTTTACTCGGTCCACAAGTTGGATATGCTTTAGCTAAGGCAAAAGAAGTTTGTGATCCGGTCGGATTACCGGTAGAAGTTATACCAATGGTCGATTATGGCACAATGGATGGGCAAAAAGTACTTGAATTTGCGCTAAATCTTTATAAGAAAAAGGGTGAATAACGATGAGTATAATTGTCAACTTTATCAATACTAAAGTATTGCCCAAAATTTTGGTATTTGTGAACAGCAAAGGCATTATTGCTGTCAAAGATGGAATGCTAAGTATTTTACCATTAACCGTTGTTGGAAGTTTTTTTTTAGTTATTGGTCAAATCCCTTCAAAAGATATTAATAATTTTATAGCGAGTATTTTTGGTGAACATTGGACAGAGCCTTTTATGCAAGTTTATGGAGGGACTTTCGCCATAATGGGCTTAATTTCCTGTTTTGCCATTGCTTATGCTTATGTCAAAAATGAGGGATTTGAGCCGTTACCAGCTGGTGTACTCGCTGTTTCAGCTTTTTTTATCACCTCCAACTCTTATGTGGTGGCACCGATTTCGAGTGAAATTATCGATAATACGGTATCTAAAGCTTGGATCGGTGGACAGGGGATGATTTCAGCCATCATTATTGGTTTGGTCGTTGGTTATATTTATTCGCTTTTTTTACGTCGCAATATTGTGATTAAAATGCCGAAAGCAGTACCCAAAACGGTAGCGGTTCAATTTACGGCGTTTTTACCGGCAGCTTGTATTTTTACCTGTGCATTAATTACTTATGCTCTATTTAAAACATTTGGTCAAACCACTTTATTAGAGGCGATTTATAGTTTAGTACAAGTCCCTTTACAAGGATTAACCGATTCATTAGGTGGTATGATTGCGATTGCCTTTTTTATCTCTTTTTTATGGTGGTTTGGTGTGCATGGACAATCGATTGTCAATGGAATAGTGACATCAATCTTAACCGCCAATGCAATTGATAATACTAAAATTTTAGCTGAAAAAGGTTATTTGGATCTAAGTAACGGAGGACACATTGTTACTCAACAATTTTTAGATTCTTTTATTCTTTTAACGGGTTCTGGTATTACCTTTGGGATTGTGTTTGCTATGATTGTTGCTGCAAAATCTAAGCAATATAAGTTTTTAGGTAAAGCGGTGGTCTTTCCAACACTATTTAATATTAATGAACCTATCACATTTGGCTTTGGTATTGTGCTTAATCCAATTATGTTTATTCCATTTATTGTTGTACCGATTTTAAGTGGTTTATTAGTTTATTTTGCGTTTGTGATTGGTTTTTTAGAACCTTTCTCAGGGGTTATGCTTCCATGGAGTACCCCCGGAATTCTTTCCGGATTTTTAGTCGCGGGATGGAAAGGTGCATTACTGCAAGCTATTATCTTAGTCATTTCTATCGTAGGCTATTATCCTTTCTTTAAGAAGATGGATGCCATTGCGTATGCCAAAGAACAACAAGAGGCGTTAGCCGCTAATTCGTAAATTATTTTCATTAATAATAAAAGTCTGATAGTTTAAAAAGACTTAAAATTATATTTTTTGATAGCATTCTTTTGTTAATAAACCAAACAAAAGAATGTTTTTTTATCTTATCTGCCTAAAATCGTAAGATATTTCCACTGTGGTTATATTTCAGTATTCAATCTTGTCCTCTTAAATTATTTTTACCAATAAATATCAAAAAATAGTAGAAATATTTTCTACAGTAAGTAAAATAACTTTCGAAAGAAAACAAATAAGGAGTTGTTATGGAACTTTACTTAGATACAGCTGATGTTGCAGCCGTTAAAAAACTAGCCCCAATATTTCCTATTAAAGGGGTAACAACCAATCCAAGTATTATTGTTAAATCTGGTAAACCTATTTTTGACGTGCTACTCGCATTACAAGAGGTTATTGGTCCTAAAGGTCAGCTTTTTGCCCAGACAATTGGTAATACCGCAAAAGATATGATTAAAGAATCAGAACAATTACGCAGTAAAATTCCTTCTATCGTAACTAAAATTCCAGTTACAACCGAAGGTCTTATCGCCATCAAAGAGTTAACCAAGCAAGGAATTCCGACATTAGGTACAGCTGTTTATGGTGCTGGTCAAGGCCTATTAGCTGCTTTAGCCGGGGCAAAGTATATTGCGCCATATGTAAATCGTATTGATGCTCAAAGTGGCAGTGGTATTGATGTGGTTAATGAGTTACAAACTTTGCTAGATCTACATGCTCCTTCTTCAATGATTTTAGCTGCTAGCTTTAAAACACCTAGACAAGCTTTAGATTGCTTATTAAGTGGGTGTAAGTCTATTACTTTACCAGTAGATGTAGCTGAATTGTTTTTAGCTGATCCAGCGGTTGATGCTGCAATTCGTAAGTTTGAAGATGATTGGACAAAAGCTTACGGAACGTTATCTTTTTAATCATTTACTTTGATGGAATAAATTAAAAATTATTATTTTAAGCTAAACAAGGATGTTGGATTTAAATTCAATAAAAGATCGTTAATATTATTATTTAAAATAGGAAAAAAATGAGTGTAGTTGCTATTCAATCACCAAGTAAATATATACAAGGTGCCGGGGTTTACAATGATATTGCAAAATATTTGTCACCAGTGGCGAATAAGTTTGTCATTTTGGTCGACTCTTTTGTTTTACCATTAATTAAAGATCGGTTAGAACAGAGTCTTTCATCACAAGACCTTAAATATATTATTGTGGAATTCGGTGGTGAATGTTGTCATTCCGAAGTTAACCGTGTTATGCAGTTGGCGATTGAAAATCATTGTTTAGCTATTTTAGGTATTGGTGGCGGTAAAACGCTTGATACCGCAAAAGCAGTGGGTTTTTATGCTAAATATCCTATCGTATTAAGCCCAACAGTTGCTTCGACAGATGCTCCGTGCGCTGCACTTTCTGTTTTATATACTGATGATGGTATTTTTGATTCTTACCTATTTTTACCAAACAATGCCAATGTTGTGCTTATTGATACTCAAATTGTGGCTAACGCGCCGAGTCGTTTGTTAGCGGCAGGAATGGGCGATGCATTGGCGACATGGTTTGAAGCGCGCGCTTGTCATCGAAGTGGAGCAAAAACCATGGCAGGTGAATTGGTATCTTCATCGGCACTAAGTTTAGCTAAGTTTTGCTTTGATACTTTAATGGCTGAAGGCCGAAAAGCAATGATTGCTGTGCAAAATAAAGTCGTTACACCAGCGGTAGAAAAAATCGTCGAAGCTAATACTTATCTTAGTGGTGTCGGTTTTGAAAGTGGTGGTTTAGCTGCTGCTCATGCAGTACATAATGGATTAACAACGCTTGATGAAACCCATAAGTATTTACATGGCGAAAAAGTTGCTTTTGGTGTGTTAACACAACTCTTTTTAGAAAATGCCAGTGATGAAGAGTTAGAGCAAATTACCAGTTTTTGCTATGATCTTGGCTTACCTATCTCATTAGCTCAAATTGGTGTAACTACTGATATTGAAAAGAAAATGCAGAAAGTTGCAACAGAATCTTGTTCTGACAACGATACGATGAAAAACATGCCGGGTAATGTTCAACCTCAAGATGTTTATGCGGCTCTAATTGCAGCTAATCAATATGGTGAAAATTATTTATCTCAAAAAAATAAATAGTTTTTGCTCTATTTCCTAATAAAAAGAAGAGAAATTATTCGGTTAATTTCTCTTTTTTATTTACTTAATTTCTGATATGCCATTTTAACCAGAAAGTTAATTGGTTGTTTTTTTCAAGAAAATATTGAAAAATATGATATGCAAGATTCTCTTTTAGTCTTGCTTCGCTGTATACAATATTGGGTTTTGATTAGCTTTTCCTGAATTTAGCGAATTTCAAACCAAAAGGAACCCTTTCAGGTTCCTTTAGTAAAAAGTTAAGGAGAGGGATTTTTTCGGGAGATAATTATAATGTGAAGTCGCTTAAATCGTCTTCACTGATTTCGGCGTCAATTTGTCCAACTAGATATGAGCTCATTTCTGCTTCTTGTGGCGCAACCTGTACGTTGTCGGAAACTAGCCAATTGTTGATCCAAGGAATTGGGTTGGATTTTACTTCAAAGGGTAGTTTAAGGCCAACCGCTTGCATACGGATATTGGTAATGTATTCAACATATTGGCAAAGGATATCTTTGTTTAAGCCAATCATTGAACCACCTTCAAATAGATATTCAGCCCATTCTTTTTCTTGATTGGCTGCTTGTAAGAAGAGGTCATAGCAATCTTGTTCGCACTCTTTGGCGATTTCTGCCATTTCAGGATCGTCTTCACCGCTGCGTAGTGTGTTGATCATAAATTGGGTGCCGGTGAGATGAAGGGCTTCATCACGGGCAATCAGTTTGATTATTTTAGCATTACCTTCCATCAACTCTCGTTCTGCAAAGGCAAATGAGCAAGCAAAACTCACATAGAAGCGAATCGCTTCAAGGGCATTAACACTCATTAGGCATAGGTAAAGTCGTCTTTTTAGTTCGCGCAAGTCGATCGTGATGGTTCGATTATTGACAATGTGTTTACCTTCACCAAGTAGGTTGTAATAACTGGCATAGCTAATAAGATCATCATAGTAACCGGCAATATCACCAGCGCGTTTTTGGATCTCTTTATTTGTCACAATATCGTCAAATACCACTGAAGGATCATTAACGATGTTACGAATGATATGGGTATAAGAGCGTGAATGGATAGTTTCTGAAAACGACCAAGTCTCTACCCAAGTTTCAAGTTCGGGAATCGAAATTAAAGGGAGTAACGCCACATTTGGGCTTCGACCTTGAATGGAATCAAGTAATGTTTGATATTTTAAATTACTGATAAAGATATGCTTTTCATGTTCCGGCAAGGCAGCATAGTCGATACGATCTTGGGACACATCGACCTCTTCAGGACGCCAAAAGAAGGAAAGTTGTTTTTCAATTAACTTTTCGAACATTTCATATTTTTGCTGATCATAACGAGCAACATTAACCGGTTGTCCAAGGAACATCGGTTCTTTCAGTTGGTCATTGTGGACGTGTGAGAAGGTGCTGTAATTCATACTCATAATTGAACTCCTAAATTTGGTGGCTTTTCATGAAATATTCAGAAAAAGTAGCTATAGTAGGGATAACTAATTGGTTATCCACTACATTTAGTTTAGTGCTAAGCCGGGCAATTAAATTTTGCATGCTCCGCCTTCACAACCATCATCACTTGATGCGGGTTGAATATCCCCTTGAATATCTTCAGCACCATCGCGGGTGTTATGGTAATAAAGCGTTTTTACACCATATTTATAGGCTGTTAGTAAGTCAGCTAACAGTTGTTTCATTGGTACTTTGTCATTCGGGAATTTGGTCGGATCATAATTGGTATTCGCCGAAATTGATTGATCAACAAACTTCTGCATAATGCCAACTAAATGCAGATAACCGGTGTTATTTGGTATTTGCCAGAGTAACTCATAGAGATCTTTTAACTTGTTATATTCAGGTACCACTTGTTTCAAGATGCCATCTTTCGATGCTTTGATACTGATATAACCGCGAGGTGGTTCAATACCATTGGTGGCATTAGAGATTTGTGATGATGTTTCCGATGGCATTAATGCCGATAAAGTTGAATTACGTAAACCATAGGTTTTAATTGATTCACGCAGCGATTGCCAATCGTAATGGAGCGGCTCTTTGGTGATACTATCCAGATCTCGCTTATAGGTATCGATAGGTAAGATACCTTGTGAGTAAGTGGTTTCATTAAATAGTGGGCAGGCACCTTTCTCTTTAGCTAAGTTATTGGAAGCTTTTAATAGATAATATTGCATTGCTTCAAAAGTACGATGAGTAAGGTTGTTAGCGCTGCCGTCAGAATATTTAACACCATGTTTAGCTAAATAATAGGCATAGTTAATCACCCCAATGCCAAGGGTGCGACGATTAAGTGATGAGTTTTTAGCCGCTGGTACAGGATAATCTTGATAATCAAGTAATGCATCAAGAGCGCGAACCGTTAAGTCAGCTAGCTCTTCGAAATCATCAAGCGATTCAATTTTGCCTAAATTGAAGGCGGATAGGGTACAAAGCGCGATTTCGCCTTTCTCATCATTAATATTATTCAGTGGTTTGGTTGGTAACGCAATTTCCATACATAAGTTGGATTGATGTACTGGCGCAACTTGTGCATTAAACGGGCTATGAGTGTTACAGTGATCGACGTTTTGTATATAAATTCGCCCAGTTGATGCGCGTTCCTGCATTAATAGTGCGAAAAGTTCTACCGCTTTAACCACACGTTTGCGAATATTCACATCCTGTTCATATTGATGATAAAGTGCATCAAATTTGTCTTGGTCAGCAAAAAAGGCATCATAAAGTCCCGGTACATCAGAGGGGCTAAATAGTGTGATGTTTTCGTTTTTGATCAGGCGTTGGTACATTAATTTATTGATTTGTACACCGTAATCCATATGTCGAACGCGATTTTCTTCAACTCCACGGTTGTTACGTAATACTAATAAACTTTCTACTTCTAAATGCCAGAGTGGATAAAATACCGTTGCCGCACCACCACGTACACCACCTTGTGAACAAGATTTAACTGCGGTTTGGAAATATTTGTAAAAAGGAATACAACCGGTATGGAATGCTTCGCCACCACGAATTGAGCTACCTAAAGCGCGAATTCGACCGGCATTGATACCAATACCCGCGCGTTGTGACACATATTTGACGATAGCACTGGCGGTGGCATTGATAGAATCTAAACTATCATCACATTCAATGAGTACACAAGAACTAAACTGCCGAGTAGGTGTGCGTACCCCCGCCATTATTGGCGTAGGTAAAGAGATTTTAAATGTCGAAACAGCATCATAGAAGCGTTTAATGTAGGCTAGTCGAGTATCTTTAGGGTAATTAGCAAATAGACATGCCGCGACTAAAATATAGAGAAATTGAGCGCTTTCATAAATCTCACCGGTTACGCGATTTTGAACTAAATATTTACCTTCCAGTTGTTTTACCGCGGCGTAAGAGAAGTCCATATCTCGCCAATGGTCGATAATGTTATCCATCTGTTGAAACTCTTCTTGGCTATAATCTTCAAGAAGATGTTGGTCATAACGTTCACTCGCAACCAGTTTTTTTACGTGTTCGTAAAGCGGTGGTGGAGTAAATTGGTTATAGGCTTTTTTACGTAAATGGAAGATTGCTAAGCGAGCAGCTAAATATTGGTAATCAGGTGTATCTTGAGAAATTAAATCTGCTGCCGCACGAATGATGGTTTCATGAATATCGGAAGTGCGAATACCATCATAGAATTGAATATGTGAGCGTAACTCAACTTGAGAAACCGACACATTATCTAACCCTTCCGCAGCCCAAGTAATCACTTTATGGATTTTATCAAGGTCGATGGGTTCTTTTTCGCCATTACGTTTGGTTACCAATATTGATTTGTTCATTTTTCATCCGTTTATCTATTTTTAATAGCGCTTATGATAATTGATATTTATCAAAATATACAATATATAGTGCCTATTAATCATTTTATTACTATATATAGTGTGTTTAATAAACAGCGATTTTAAATTTATTAACGAAAATCAATGATTACGGCTACAGATTAGTAAATGGCGTGGATTTTATAAAAAAAGGTAACAGTAGGTAGTAGCAGTAGAAAGTAATAATTGTCGATGATAAGTTTTACCTATGAATAAATAGAGTTCGAATATAAAAGGCAAATTTAATGAGTATTGATATATCTACACAAGCTATTTTTATCTTGGTTCGCATTGTTGCCATGGTGTTTGCTATCATATCGCTGTAAATCACACTATCGATTAATTGTAGTATTCAAGCCTAAATTTGAAATATTGGCGTTATTTATTATCTGTTAATTAGTTATATTTAAGACAATCACTCGTTTATTCCAGATACAGATCACCATTTTTTATTTTTATGTATAGTGGTTTTGGAATGTTTACACTTTTTCATACAACAAAATTAAGGGGTAACTGTTTATTAAATGCCATAGGCGTTAAGTAACCTAATGATTATCCAATAATTGATTATTAAACACTTTTGCTCGGTCTGAATGAAATAGTGCGATTGAGGATAATGGTGCTTTAATTTGCCTTAATGTTTGCATAACAAGCTTGGCTGTTTTGTGTTGCCCAACACTGAATCCGATTGTCTTTCGTGCTGAGAGTTCGAGTAATCTGTCCAGATAATTCCATTTTGGCCCCACTTTTATATGAGTCAAATCAGCGAAAATAACATTTGTTTTTAAGCCGACAGTAAAATTTTGTTGTAGAACTCTTAGATAAGTTGAACGCTTAAAAAGAACAAAGCCAACTTATAAAAGTTGGCTTGTTATTTTACATTGAAAATTTATTATCTAATTGATTTTCAGATATAAACTAAATGACTCGATCCATCTATTTGTCGAAGTATTAACGTAAAATAAATCAAAATATTTTTGATCTATTATTTTCATCTTTTCTAAAGAATCGAGTAGATTTTCAGATATGGTTAATCACTCGCTGTCTTCCACAGTGGTTATTTACAATCAACGTATTGAAGTGCATAATCCATTTTTTGCACCAGTTTCCGGCATACAGTGATACTTTGCATTGTAAGTATGCAAGTCGCAAAGATCATCTTTATCAGGATCATATAACCAAATACGTCTTGTTTTATTGTTCTGGTTTTCAGCTGGCGCCCATGAATTTGGATATGCTTTTTGGCTAGGATCCCCCCATTCACTAAATAGTGTGCCTATTTCTCTAGTGTAATATGTTTTATTGGACATTAAGTTTGAATTAACCACTTCTTGACTATAACTAATTCGATATTTACCACCTCCAGCTAATGAGTTACAACCATCAACAACATCTTGAGCACTCCCGATAGAAGCTTGCGGTTTGCCAATATTACTTTCGTCCCAACCGACAAACCATTTTACGAGGGTAAATGAATATTTAATAGTGGTATTTTTTTGAGGATTTTTTCCTTCTACAATAACCGTATGACCATCTGTTGAACCCATAATGTATTGCCAAGCTTTTGCTGGGTCTCTAGCATCTGGCGTATCAAATGATACTGTAATAACGTGCGTAGTTGGATCTTTGTTAACTTGTACTAACTCACCGCCTTGTTTAATCGACCATTCATAATCTTTAGCCATTTCTGGATTACTCAAAATTAACTGAAATCGAGCACCATAAAAACCGGTTGAAGGAAAGTTTTTGCTAGCGTCAGTTCTTGATTGCGGTAGAAAACCATAAGTAGCATCCCATTGTCCTTGGGCATTTATCCCAGATTCTGGTGGATTTATTTCTGGTTTAGCATAACAAATTCCAACATCATGCATGATGGTATAAGTTTTTGATGGTTTTGTTGTTATATCAGCATTAGGATATTGATAATAGTCTGGGGTGCCATATTTGGAAAATAGGGTTAAAAAATCAGTGGATAATTTTATTTTGAATGGTGCGTGAATATCTTGTCTAGCTAAATTACAAAAGGTGTCGGTATCACTTGGAGTAAACTCTACTTGGTTGCCATTGACATCGGTATAATACCAAGTCATGTCAATAACATATGGACTTTCAGTAAGAGATAATAATTCATCACCATCTGCATCAAAATATTCTTGACCATTTGGTTGTTTTATCGGCGCTAATTGAATTTTATTTTTAAAAGGGTAATTGCTAGTAATTGGTGATTGATTGACTTCATCACCATAATAATTATGGTTATCAATTTTTAAACCAAATAAGTCCAAATCATCAATATTCGCTTCTAAGGTTGATGATAAATGAGGAGGGGTTCCTTCAATTACTCTAGCGGTTGTTTGTGATAGACTAGCAAAAGCCTGTTGACTACAGATGAATAATATTAAATAAAACCAACTTATAAAAAATCTACTTCTCGGAAATCCATTCACTTTAAATTCTCAATATCCTATTGCTTTTTATTCTTATCTTTAATTATCCTAATTATTTATTATTCGGTAAGCATCCTGCCTACTTCATAATGTTAATCATTATAACGTAATTAAATGATATTAGTGAATAGAGTAACTACAATGATTACTAATAAATGAAGATAATAAAATCCTGTTAATTAACCATGATAATATTTTGATTAATATCAAATTACATCTTAAATATTATATTATGCCTATTACATTAATAGTTAATTACTTAAGTTAGCGAGAATGATAGTTATCATTATTGCCATACTTTAGTTAACTTTAAAAAACCGACTAAATTATTTAAGATTTATAGCGTTGGATCAGGCTGGCTTTATTTTGCGCTTCTAACCAAGCAAGTTTTTCAGCGTAATTTTTTTCAGCACCACGTTGTGTTGGATGATAATATTTGCTATCAGCCATTTCAGGGGGAAAGTAGTTTTCACCCGCTGCGTAGGCATTAGGCTCATCGTGAGCATAACGATACTGAGCGCCATAACCTAATTCTTTCATTAAATTGGTTGGCGCATTGCGTAGATGTTCAGGGACGTCATAATCGGGTTTTGATGTCGCATCTTTCATCGCTTGGTTAAATGCAAGGTAAACCGCATTACTTTTTGGTGCGCAAGCAAGGTAGACAATTGCTTGGGCGATAGCTCGTTCGCCTTCTGCAGGCCCCACTCGTGTAAAACAGTCCCAAGCAGCTAAGGCGACTTGCATTGCTCTAGGATCGGCATTACCGACATCTTCTGATGCAATAGCTAATAATCGGCGGGCAACGTACAGCGGATCTCCTCCAGCAGAAATGATTCTTGCATACCAATAAAGTGCGGCATCAGGAGCTGATCCTCTAATTGATTTATGCACCGCAGAGATGAGGTCGTAATAACGATCGCCTTGATTATCAAATCTTGCACTACGTTCACCAATGACTTCTTTAAGTAATTCTGAGGTGAGTGTTTTGCCATCTGACATATCAACCAACAATTCAAGCGTGTTGAGGGCTCGTCTCGCATCACCACCAACAAATTCGGCAATCTGTTTTTTGGTTTCATCAAGCAAGGTAATGTTTCGCTTGCCATAACCACGCTCAGGATCATCCATCGCTTGTTGTAAAATTTGCTCGATATCTTCGTTAGTTAATGATTTGAGCAAATAGACTCTAGCCCGCGATAAAAGTGCTGAATTCAACTCAAAAGAGGGGTTTTCAGTGGTGGCACCAATAAAGGTTACCGTACCATTTTCCACATAGGGCAAAAAAGCATCTTGTTGACTTTTATTGAAACGATGAACCTCATCAACAAATAAGATGGTTCTTACTCCTGATTGTTGATTAATTTTGGCACGTTCAATTGCTTCGCGAATATCTTTTATACCGGACGTTACTGCTGATATACGTTCAACTTTAGCATTAGCATGGTGTGCAATGATTTCAGCTAAAGTGGTTTTACCAGTACCAGGCGGGCCCCAAAGGATCATTGAATGTAAATGACCAGCTGCAATAGCTTTAGGTAAAGGTTTGTCTTTACCTAACAGTTGGCTTTGACCAATGTATTCGGATAAATTACGTGGACGCATCCTTGCTGCTAAAGGTTGAAATTCATCTGAGCTAAATTCAAAAGAGAGACTAGGCATGGTGCATCGTTATCCAAATTTACAAAATATGGCTATTATATACTGCTTAACTGATAAGTGAAAAAGAAAAGAAAATATCTTTCCCCGCTAATAGAAAAACGGTAATATTTTGACCTAAATGAGTTATTAAAATACTACACTAAACAAAACGAATAAGGATTGGTAATGAAGAAGTTTTTAATCTTAATCGGATTACTAACAACTGCTTCAGCATGGGCTGGAGATAAAGAAGTGTTACAAGAACGATTAGCAAAAATTGATGGATTTTATGCCCGTTTTTCTCAAGATGTCAAAACGGCAGATAAACAACCGGTTCAACAAGGTAAAGGTGATTTATGGGTGACAAGACCTTATTACTTTAATTGGAGCATGACTGAGCCAGATGAAACATCGATTATTTCTGATGGGAAAAATATGTGGGTATATACTCCAGCGGTTGAGCAAGTGAGTGTAATGAGTTTGAAAAAAATGGTAGATAATCGTTTAATGTTACTCATTACTGATAGTCATAATCCTATCTGGAACACCTATACTGTAACACGAAAACAGGACTCTTTTACGCTTAAACCAACTGACGGTTCTAATCAAGATTATGTTATATCGGTTTTACCTACAGGGATGATTTCCAATTTTACGATTATTGAAGAGGATGGTCAGCGTAGTTTTTATGATTTATCTAAACAAACTTTAGGTAAAGTTCCGCTTGATAAATTTAAATTCACTCCACCAGCTGGGGTAACTATTGATGATCAGCGATGATTAGTTAACAAAGATTGTGGAGATGTCTTAAGTTAGCGACATCTCCAACATAACTATATTTCCAACATAATTGCATCTCCAACATAACTACTTATCCAAGATAACTTTATCGGTTAGGTTTTTGCTTTTTTCAGGGGTTATTAATAGCGTTAATAATGAATGTAGCGATTTCGAATGCTTTTCAATAATGCTATCCGCTAAGATATTGTCACCTCGTGAATGCGCATTATTTATCTGAACTTGATTGTATTCGTTTAGGGCTCCGGCTGTAATCATTAAGTATTTTTTTAGTGTTGTTTCAAGTTTACCGTCTAAAAAATTAATATGTTCGGCAGCAAACTCAAAGGATTTTGGTTTAAAAAATAATAACGATTCGCTATTGCCTAAACTATCGAGAAAAATAAACTTCTTCTTTTTTAGCTTATCGGAATAATGTTCAATCATTTTAAGACCATATTGATTTGAACATCCGCCGTCATATAGCACAAAGGCAACTCTCTTTTTTTGGTATTTATTCATTTTATTTATTGTGTTTAACATGACCAAAATACTTGAAGTATTACAGACAAAATTCTTTTTATTGGAAATACCATTTTTAAATTTCAAAATAATATAGAAGGCAGATAGGGTAACGATGGCCGCTAGTGCGCCCGATATACTATAAATTCCTGATGCTTTAATATTGGGAAGAAAGATAAATAGGTTCAGGCTTATTGCGATAGCCAATAGCATGAATACTGGGATTAGTCCCCCAAAGTAGCGTCGCTTATTGAAACGTTGTTCAAAAGCAAAAATTTTAGTCAAATTAAAGTAATTGACGCCAGTATCATAATAGGTACAAACAATCACATCTGCACTATCTAAATCGCCAATATAAGCATTATAGTAATTTTCATACTTTTTTTTAGCTAATTGTAATTTAGCTATTTTTGCATCAACATAATAACCTAGCTGGATTAACTCTTTAGAGATAACTCTTAAAAAAGCTATTTTTTCTCTATATGAAAACCGTTTGCCAAATAAAACGCAGTAGCGAAATATTAAATCTTTTAAACTGTTCATAGGCACTTATATCACTCAATTAGAAAACTATATGAATGACTGATAGCCGTTTTATCACTATCAGTCATTATTAGTAATTCCCTAATTTATTTCATTTATTAATAATCGTCATTACTTATAACTTTTTTTGAAGCTTGAAGTTCTGAAATGACATCTCTAATATCTTGTTGACCAGCTTCAATAATCGCTAAGGTGAGATCCGATATTGTTGAGAAATCACGATTACAAACTGCGGTTATCGTCATTGGTAAATTCATACCCGAGATCACCCGTATATTCATACCTTGTTTTTCCCATTCTGGAATGCATGCCATTGAAGCATTGTGTGGTGAGGCACCATACAAATCGACTAAAATAATCACACCATTACCAGAATTTAACTGCTCAGTTTTTTTTCGGATATTAGTTTTCAATTCTTCAATGTCTTGCCCGGGAATTAATGCTAATGTTTCAAACTGCTCAGCTTGACCAACAATCATCTCAACACTATCTTTTATTCCCTCAGCCATTTTTCCATGACTTATTAATAAGATTCCAATCATGTTAACTTCCTCTTACTTAGGAAAATAGTTTAACGGCTTCAGCTAAAGTTACTTTTTTTAGTGAAGGCGTTGCTTGGAAAAAAATATTCATGTTAGGGTAACGAGTTTGTAAATCCACTAATAGATCTAATTGCGCTTTGGTTATGGCAACTTGACTAATCACAGGTGTAGTTCCCGGTGACTGTGGAATTCCGCCAAGATTGAGATTTTCCACCGGCACACCACCTTTAATAATTTTATGCATAACTTCAATACTTTTAGTAATTAGCATGACATTAAAATCGTCATATTGCCTATCCTGCCAATATCTTATTGCACCATCTTCTTTTAATACGCGGATTTTGTAACCGGTACGTGATGCTGCACCCAAAATAATATTTTTAGTAAATTCATCATGTGCAGATACATCATCAGCAACAAAGAGAGCATTTGCACCAACTGACTTTGAAACATTGGTCGCAACTTGTCCATGAATTAACCGACTATCAACACGAGCTAAAACAACTTTACCCATAATTAAGCTTCTTCCTTTATATAATAAGTTAAATTACAAAATCCCTATTGCGGCTAGCACACCTAAAATTACCGTGAGGCCAATTAAAGCATTGGTAACTTTCAGTCCTTTTTTCGCAAAATAGAGATATAACCCACTAACAACAACTAACGGTAAAATTCCCGGGAGGATCTTATCTAGTGTTTCTTGGATAACGAAGTTTTTGCCAGAGAGTTCAAAAGAGAGGCTTGAGGTGACTTTAATATAGTTTGCGGCCAAAATCCCCATCATGAATAATCCTAGAATAGATAACCCTTCAATTAGCATCTGCATACTGTTACCCACCACTTCAGTTGCTGCGTTTCTACCAAGTTTGAAACCTAATTGACTGAAGTAATAACCAATCATTATTTGATACAGCGAAAATGCAATGAATGGGAATAAAGCACCTATTGCCATGCCTTCTTGCGCCCATGGTAGGGCGATTGCAATAAATATATATTGCATAGTGCCTGAATCTATGGAGTCACCGATGCCGGCTAATGCGCCCATTAATCCAGCTTTAGTGTTATATAATAAATTATCATCAATACTAAGTGGTTTTCCCTCATAAGTATCGTTAGCGCGGACAGATTCGAGCGAAGCCATGATACCGGTGATAGTACCGCCACCCCAAGCTAACTGGGTGTTAAAAAATAATAAATGTCTTTGATAAGCAGCTATTAAATCATTTTTATCTTTATAAAGTTTTTTAAGAATTGGCATTAATGCCCACAATAGTGAAGCGGCAATATAGCGATCAAACGCATGTGGAATTTCGTTAGCATAATAAAATCTTAACCATGCAATCACGACATCTTTTTGGGTGATCTCTTCAGGTTTTAAATCGATACTTTTTTGTTGAATTTCTGTCATAGTATATACCTTTTAAAAATTTGCTTATTAATCTGATACTATTAATAATCATCTTCGTCTTGATTAAACCCTGCTCCTGGACTACCAGAACCTAAATTATCTTTAATCGCATTAAAGGTTTCAGATTTAGCTAGAACAAAAATGAAAGCAATAATGGCACCAAGAATCGCATAGGTGACCATAGTTATACTTAGTGGTTTGGCAATAACAGCAACAAAATAGGCTAATAGGAAGAAAATAATATAACTACGTTTACCGATAACATAGACAGTTACAGCTATACCTACAGCGGCTAAACCTCCGCCAATAACGTTAAGGATATGGAATATAAAACTACTTGAATTTGTTTTGATTAAATCTGCAATAAATGGGGCGCCATAATATAAAGCAGTAAACATAAATGGTATAAAGATAATGAAAGCAATGATAATCGGAATACCAATAATTGAGAAAGTTAATCCGGTACTACTACCTTTGGCTGCAAATTTGTCAGTGAATCGTTGCATAGCAAATGTATTTACGAAAAATCTTAATTGATATAAGTAAGATCCCAATAGACCGACAGGTACCGCAACGCCAACAGCAGTTTCCGGCGACATGTTACCGAGCAGTGTCACAGGTACAGCTATTGCCGTTGCAATTGCAGGCTCGGATGGCATTTGCCCCCCCGGTGAAAAAACTCCCATATAAATTAACTGGATAGCAGCTGTGGCTATCATGGCATTATGAACATCATTAAATACTATACCCACTACTAAACCAGTCATCATAGGTGAAAATCTGAGTGTAGTTGTCGCACCGCCAAGAAAGGCTCTTGACATAACTAGTGCTATCCAAATAGCAACTAGTAATGCTTGAAGAAAAGTTACATGCATATATTTATTCCATTGTTTAAATATTTATTGTGATAAGTTAATAAAAAACACATCACATGACTTGATAACTAAAATTTATTCATTTAGTTATTCATGTATTTATTTATGTAGTTATTTATGCTGGCCGGCCAATTTTTGGGCACCTTCTACCGCCTCTTTAGCCAATGTAGTTATTCCTAAGAAATTTCCTTCGCGAATAAAATCAGTTGGCACAAACCAAGAACCACCAACACAAATTACATTTTTAAGTGATAGATAATCTCGGTAGTTGTTTAGATTAATTCCGCCTGTTGGGCAAAATTTTGCATCTGGAATTGGACCTGCAAATGCTTTAAGTGCTGCTATACCGCCATTTATTTCTGCCGGGAAAAATTTAAATGCCGTTAATCCCGCTTCTTTAGCTGTCATCAATTCGCCAATAGTTGCTATACCCGGAATTACCGGTACCGGACCTTCAACAGCTGCTTTTAGAATAGCCGGCGTTAATCCTGGTGTGATAATAAACTCAACCCCCGCTTTCGTGACTTCTTTAAGTTGTTCAACCGAGGTGACCGTTCCTGCGCCTACTACAGCTTCAGGAACTTCAGCAATAATCTTTTTAATTGCCTCAAGCCCGCATGCAGTACGTAAAGTCACTTCTAACACTTTTACCCCTCCGGCAATAAGTGCTTTTGCTAATGGCACGGCATCATTAATATCTTCAATTACAATTACCGGAACTACTGGCCCTAAAGATAAAACTGCTTCTGCTGATTTTTTCCAATTTTTCATGTTATTAACCTCTAATAATGAATAAAATTTTATTTGTCTTATACCAAAATCATCAATATTGAATATATTGACTTTTCATGGTTAATCTTTACTGATTTACTGAATGTAATGGTTTATTGCCGTTAAGTACTCTGACAACGTCTTGCGCTGCCATAACTAATGTTTTTACAATGGCATCTTGGGTAAATGCCCCTGTATGTGGTGTTAAAATGACATTTTTATGATTAAAAAATCGAGAATCGGTGAAAGGTTCTTCAGTGAAGGTGTCTAGGCCAACACCGCCGACATAACCACTGGTTAAAGCATCATAGAGATCATCATTATTAATTAAATCTCCACGCGCGGTATTAATGATGTAAACACCTTTTTTCATTTTGCTGATGTTTTCTTGGTTGATCATTCCTCGAGTTTGTTCGGTTGCCGGAAGATGTAGGGAGATAAAATCTGCTAATTCGAATAACGGTGTCATAGAGTCATAATATGTCACACCATATTTCTCTTGAAGTTCTACATTTGGATAGAGATCATATGCAATAACCTTCATACCAAATGCCGAACAGCGGATGGCAAGGTTTCGACCAATAGAGCCTGTTCCGAAAATGGCAATAGTTTTACCACTTAATTCAACACCATCTTCTCTTTTCCATGAGCCAGAACAGACACTTGTGTCCATAACATGGATTTTACGCGCCAATCCGGTAATAAAGGAAAAGGCAAGTTCACAAACCGATAAACTGTTTGTACCTGGCGTGACGGTAACCACTATGTTATTTTTTTTTGCGGCGATTAAATCTACACGATCATAACCGACCCCGTTTCGGGCAATGATTTTTAAATTTGCTGCGGCATTAATCACGTCAGAAGTTATAAAATCTAAACCAGCTATAAGCGCATCAATATCTTTTACTAAAGGTATTAATTCTTCAGCTTTTAATGGTTTATCTGGAGTAACAATGCGGATCTCGTGTCCGGCATCTTCTAAAACTTTTTTGGCCGCATCGCATGTTGCAAATGCTCTAGCGGTGGTTAAAACTACTGCCATTGGTAGTGCTCCTATTCATCTCTAGATCGAGTTAATTTAATTTTGGTTTTAAAAAAATAACTGCTGGAAATTCCTTGAAATTTCCAATGAAACCGGTTTCTTTTGCAAAGAAACCGGTTTCATTAGTTATTTATATTTTTCGAGTATATTAAATTGGAAAAGTAAAATCTGTTGGCGAGATCACATTTTTAAAAAAAGTATAAAAATAGATCAAATTTAAATAACTTTTATATTAAGGCTTAGTTAACGCAATTATTAGCCTAATTTTTTAAGAAGATCTGTTTTCTTGAATCTATTTTTAGTGATTACTTTGATTGTGATCTATTTTCTGCTATGCACAAGTAATCAGTTTTTGGCGTTTTGTAAAACTTAGTGTTATTGGTTCATGCAAACCTATTTTGATGATGGTTATAGGGGCATGTTGGTTAATTTTTGTAATATACCTATTATATCTGTCTAGATATTTCTAATTAAAAATAGTTAATAATCATCAGTGATTAACCGTGATAGTTAGTTATGCTCTCTCCTTCAATATATTGGACAGGAAGTTCAACTACATTAGAGGATATGAGTTTTCCATTTAACCGTTTGAGTAATATTTCCGCGGCAATTTTTCCCATTTCGAACTTCGGTGTTAAAACTGATGATAGTTTGGGATTTACTGATTGTCCGATATCATATCCATGAAAACCGGCTATGGCGATTTGTTGAGGAATAGCAATATTACGTCGTTGGCAGGCAAAAAGTACCCCTAAAGCAAGACTATCATTGCTGCAAAATATGCCATCAACTTGCGGGTATTCATTCAATACTTGAGTGAGTAATTGTTCGCCAAGTGTATAAGAAGTGATCTCATTTGATAAGATAGTAAAGGTCTCTAAATTATGTTCAGCCATTGCCGCTTCGTAACCATCTTTACGTAAAGTGCCTCTTTCATTTAATTGACTACTTAAATAGACAATATTTTTTTTGTTGGTTTTTATCATACGTTCAACCATATTTTTTGAGGCTTTAAAATTATCATAGCCAACCGCCATATCAATACAAGGGCTAATACAGTCCATTATTTCAACCACGGGGATGTTGGCTAATTGGATCATTTTCAGAGATGCGGGGGAATGATTTCGTTCCGTGAGAATTAAACCATCAATATTATAAGACAGTAGCGAACGTAGTCTCATCTCTTCTTTATCTTTGTGACGTCCTGTATGGGCTATCATGACTTGATAATTATTTTG
Organism: Gilliamella sp. LMG 34359; assembly: GCF_984569085.1. Classification (NCBI taxonomy): domain Bacteria; kingdom Pseudomonadati; phylum Pseudomonadota; class Gammaproteobacteria; order Orbales; family Orbaceae; genus Gilliamella; species Gilliamella sp. LMG 34359. Next base: position 1,096,666 of record NZ_OZ474906.1, read on the forward strand.
GTCAGTAATTGTTTCGATACCTTGTAAAACTTCGGTGAAGATTTGATTAGTTACTGACGGCAAAATGACACCTATTGCGTGGCTTTTTGCATGGGATAACATATTGGGGACTTTATTGGGTAAATATCCTAGGGTTTCTATAACTGTTGAAATGCGTTTTTGTAATGAGGGTGATACCAGATCAGGCGTATTCAAATAACGACTTACTGTTGCTTTACTTACTCCAACTTGTTTAGCAATATCTAATAATCCGGTTCTTTTCTTTATCATTCTTATACTCATTATTGTGCTTCATAAGCGCGACTATCTCACGGAAGTGAATGTTTTTTATATTTTAATGCGGGTATTTTATCATCATTTTATTTCTTATCTACTATCATTAATATTTGTTAAATTATCATGAAGTTGTTTTAAATATTTATCTTCGACATTATTATTTGTGTTGCGATCAATGATGTTAAAAAATCTTTCCAATAAGTTAATATAAAAAATTATGATGATATTTAAATTTTTTTAGTTTAAAAAACGCCACATTTCTGTTTACTCACATTAAAAGTAAATAGATGAATATTTAAACGTCATAATCAGCTAACTGGCTATAACCTAAGCTACAGTTTTGTCATGTATTAATGACAAATTATGTTATCTATTATCCTGACGTTAATTATAACGTGATGATTATCAATAGGTTATAAATTGACTTAACTTAATTTTTCATTAATACTTATCACAGGATTATCAGAAAATAGATAGTGATCCCGTTTGGTCTCAAAATCTTCACTTGCGGCATCAAATAACATTTTTTTGGTATTTTCTAAATGTTGCCACATAGCTAGTTTGGCCGCTTTAGGATCGCGATTAATGAGCGCTTCTAATATTTTATCATGTTCTTGCCACCAACTTTCAATGTCTTGTTGTTGTACATGTTCATGTAGTTTTTTCCACATAGGGTTCAATGTTCGTTGTTGCCAAGCTTCTTGAACGATGGTAATTAAAGCGGTATTGCGGGTGATCATGGCAATTTGCGTATGGAATTTTAGATCCCAATCTGAATCCCGATAATGATCTTCTTTTTTAGCATTATGCTGAATTTCTAATAATTTGACGATGTCGTCTTTAGTGATTTGTGTTGCTGCAAATTCGGCAATATTACTTTCAATAAGTTGACGGGCCTGTAATAATTCAAATGGTCCTGTAGTTGAGAAATTTAGCCCTTGTGAAGCGGTTAGGACATTTGGTTGTAAACTATTGGCGATAACATGAATCCCCGAGCCTTTTCTTGCATCAACATAGCCTTCAACTTCTAGCATGATGATGGCTTCTCTGACAACTGAACGGCTTACTTTTAATTCTTCACAAATCAATCTTTCAGATGGTAGTTTACTTCCTACCGGATAAATGCCGTCAATAATTCGGTTTTTAAGTTCTGTGGCGATAACTTGGTAAAGTCTTTGATATTCGTTCTGTTGTTCAGTCATGATGAATTTTGTATAAGTCCTTTAAGTTTTTTTCAGACTTTTAAAATAACATCTAATTGCTTCAAATTAAATAATATTCCTGCATTTTTTTAATAAAGTTTTTTGTCAGCTAACTTTATTTGGCTAAAAAATATCCCTTTAATTATTATGGGTATAGAAGATTTTTGTGATGTATGTCAACTTTTTTAGTTGTCAGGCATGTTATTATACGCCAAAATATCTATATATATTTAGGAGCAATTAAAGATGTACAAAACGATAAAAAACCTGCGATGGTATATGATAGCATTAGTCACCGTAGGGACAATACTTGGTTACCTTACTCGCAATTCAATCGCGGTAGCCGCCCCAGTTTTAAATGAAGTGATGGGGTTAACAACTCAACAATATTCATATGTGGTAGCAGCATACTCAGCTTGTTATACCATTATGCAACCAATTGCCGGATATGTTCTAGACTTGTTAGGCACAAGAATGGGGTATGCAGTGTTTGCTATTCTATGGTCAGTATTTTGTGTAAGTACTGCATTTTCCGGTAGTTGGATCGGACTGGCTTTTGCTCGAGGTGCGGTAGGGGCAACCGAAGCGGCAATGATTCCGGCTGGACTCAAAGCAACCAGTGAATGGTTTCCTGCTAAAGAAAGATCGATTGCGGTTGGTTGGTTTAATTTAGGTTCGTCAGTGGGGGCAATGATTGCACCGCCATTAGTTGCTTGGGCAATATGGTTCCATAGCTGGCAATGGGCATTTATTCTATGTGGTTTATTAAGTTTTATTTGGGGAATTTTTTGGTTAATTCTTTATCGCCATCCAACAAAACAGAAACGCCTTTCTGAAGAAGAGAGAAAATATATCTTATCTGGTCAAGAAGCGAGTCATCAGACATCAAATACTGAAAAATTACCAACGAGTAAAATTTTAACAAGTCGACGTTTTTGGGGGATCGCTTTACCAAGATTTTTAGCCGAACCTGCCTGGGGGACTTTTAATGCTTGGATTCCATTATTTATGTTCACCGCTTATGGCTTTGATTTAAAACAAATCGCTATTTTTGCTTGGATGCCGATGCTTTTTGCTGATGTTGGCTGCGTCCTAGGTGGTTATATGTCACCATTCTTCCAAAAACATTTTAATGTAAGCTTAATTAATTCAAGAAAAATGGTAGTGACAGTTGGTGGTGTTCTTATGATTGCCCCTGGTCTGATAGGTTTATTCTCAAGCCCTTATGTTGCAATCTTTTTATTCTGTATTGGTGGTTTTGCTCATCAAGCATTATCCGGCGCATTAATTACTTTATCTTCTGATGTATTTGGCCGTAATGAAGTTGCAACCGCAAATGGGTTCACCGGTATGGCGGCATGGTTAGCAAGTACTATTTTTGCCCTTATTGTTGGAGCACTTGCAGATACTGTTGGATTTAGTCCGCTATTTGTGATTTTATCTTGTTTAGATCTATTAGCTGCGTTAGCGGTTTGGACAATCTTAAAAGAACCCGCAGCAGATCAAAAATAATTAATAAATTAATTAGATTATAGGAGTATATACTCCTGTAATCTTTAATAGTTAACTACTATTTATGGAGAATAAAATGAGTTTTTTAACTGAAAACTTTTTACTAGATACTGAATTTTCTCGTCAGCTTTATCATGATTTTGCTGCTGATCAGCCGATTTTTGATTATCACTGTCACTTACCACCAGAACAGATTGCTAAAGATTATCAATTTAAAAATCTGTATGACATCTGGTTAAAGGGTGATCATTATAAATGGCGTGCAATGCGTACCAATGGTGTTGCTGAAAAATTCTGTACTGGTACTGATGTGAGTGATTTAGACAAATTCAAGGCTTGGGCGGAAACTGTTCCTCACACCATTGGTAATCCTTTATATCATTGGACTCATTTAGAACTGCGTCGTCCTTTTGGAATTGATAATGTTTTATTATCACCAGCTACAGCAGAGCAAATTTGGAATACTTGTAATGAGATGCTTGCCACTCCAGAGTTTTCAGCTCGTAGCATTATGAAAAAAATGAATGTTAAAATGGCCGGTACCACCGATGATCCTATTGATGATTTAGCTCATCATAAAACTATTGCCGAAGATAGTTCATTTGAGGTTAAAGTTTTACCAAGCTGGCGTCCAGATAAAGCATTTAATATCGATTCGGAATTTTTTGGCCAATATATGGAAAAACTTTCTGCGGTAGCCGATGTGGAAATTTCTAACTTCCAAGCGCTTTGTCAGACATTATCTAAACGAATGGACCATTTTGCTGCTCATGGTTGTAAGATTTCTGACCATGCATTAGATACCGTTGTTTATGAAGAAGCCTCTGAAAAAGAGTTGGATACCATTTTAACTAAACGTTTATCTGGTGAGGTTTTAACCGCTAAAGAAGTTGCTCAATTTAAAACGGCAGTACTTATTTTCTTAGGTGTTGAATATCACAAACGTCAATGGGTTCAACAATATCATATCGGCGCATTGCGTAATAATAATTCAAGAATGTTTAATTTAATGGGGCCAGATGTAGGGTTCGATTCTATTAATGATTCACCGATTGCGCAGCCACTTTCTCGATTATTAGATGCCCAAGCAAAACAAGATGCGCTACCTAAAACGATTTTATATTGTTTAAATCCTTCTGATAATGAAATCCTAGGTACTATGATTGGTAACTTCCAAGGTGCAGGTATTCAAGGAAAAATGCAATTTGGTTCTGGTTGGTGGTTTAACGATCAAAAAGACGGCATGATTCGTCAAATGACACAGCTTGCCCAACTTGGCTTATTAAGTCGTTTTGTCGGTATGTTAACAGATAGCCGTAGCTTTTTATCTTATACTCGCCATGAATATTTCAGACGTATTTTATGTCGCATGATTGGACGTTGGGTTGAAGATGGTGAAGCACCACGTGATATCCAATTATTAGGTCAAATGGTTAAAAATATTAGTTTTGATAATGCTAAAAACTATTTTGGCATTGAACTAAGCTAAGAGCATTAAGTCGTTGTAATTAGATTAATTAAAGAAGAGTTAGAGTAATGAAAACATTAAACAGAAATGATTTTCCGGGTGCAAAATATACGACTCGTGTTGTTCAGTTTGGCGAAGGTAATTTTTTACGGGCATTTTTAGATTGGCAGTTAGATATTCTTAATGAGAAAACTGATCTTGATGCGGGTGTTGTGGTGGTTCGACCGTTAAATACCGATTTTCCGCCATCATTAAGTATTCAAGATGGTTTGTATACCACATTGGTTCGTGGTTTAAATGAACAGAATCAAGCCGTGAAAGAGTTTAGATTGATTCGTTCAGTGAATAATGAAATCAATGTGTATACTCAATATGATGAATATCTTGAGTTAGCTAAAGATCCGAATATTCAGTTTATATTTTCAAATACTACCGAAGCGGGCATTAGTTATGTTGAAAGTGACCAATTAACCGATAAACCTGCAACTAGCTATCCAGCTAAATTAACCGCATTTTTATATGAAAGATTTGTTCACTTTGCGGGTAGTAAAGAAAGTGGTTTGATTATTATCCCTTGTGAATTAATTGATTATAACGGCGATGCACTTAAAAAATTAGTACTGAAATATGCCAACCAATGGAACTTGTCAGACAAATTCATACACTGGCTTGAAAATGATAATTTATTCTGTTCGACTTTAGTTGATAGAATCGTACCAGGTTATCCGAAAGCGCAAATTGCTGAACTTGAAGCTGAATTGGGCTATAAAGATAATTTTATTGATTCAGCGGAATATTTTTATCTGTTTGTTATTCAAGGACCTCAATGGTTGGCAGACAAGTTATGCCTAGATAAATGCGATATAAATATCAAAATTGTTGACGATATCAAACCATATAAAGAGCGTAAAGTGGCCATTTTAAATGGTGCCCATACCGCTTTAGTACCTGTTGCTTATTTATCGGGCATTGATACTGTTGGTGAATCAATGAATGATCCACAGATCTTATCTTATATTAAAGAGACTATTTTTGAGGAAATTATTCCTGTTTTAGATTTACCTCATCAAGAATTGGTTGATTTTGCTCAGTCTGTTATTAGTCGTTTTAAAAATCCATTTATTGAACATCAATTGATGTCAATTGCCTTAAACAGTATGACTAAGTTTAAAACCCGTATTCTTCCTCAATTAATCAATTATCAGCAAGAGAAAGGGACGTTACCTAAACATTTGGTCTTCTCTTTTGCGGCATTAATTGCATTTTATCGAGGTGTACGTAATGGGCAAAACTATCCATTACAAGATGATGCAATTTGGTTAGAACGTTTTAATAATAGCTGGACAGCCATTGCTGAAGGCAAAAGTTCATTAGAGGATTTAATCAAAGTAGTATTAGGTGACACAGCTCATTGGCAGCATGATCTATTAAGTATTCCTCAATTAGCACAAACTTTAACACACTATTTAACTGTCATAACCGAAGAGGGGATGCGTCAAGCAATTGAAAAATGTGTTGTTGGTAGCGAATAACATGAGTGATTTAATGGTTAAATATATAAAAATCAATAATAAAGATAATGTCGGTGTGGCATTATCTGATTTAGAAGCACATGAAAAAAATATCGTCGTTGATGGGCAGGTTATTGACCTACAAGAGCCGATTAAACAAGGGCATAAGTTTGCACTTATCGATATTGAGCAAAACGAGAATATTATTAAATATGGTTTACCAATAGGCCATGCTACCCGCTTAATTAAAGCGGGTGAGCATATTCATTCGCATAATTTGAAAACCAATTTAAGTGATATTAATGATTACCAATATCAACCTACTTTATCAAAAAATGAGTTGTTGCACGAGATAGCTGATAAAGAAGTGCAAATTTATCGACGTAAGAATGGTGAAGTTGGTATTCGTAATGAACTCTGGATTATACCAACGGTAACTTGTATTAACGGGATTGCAGAACAAATAGTTAAACAGTTTCGTGATGAGTTAAATAACCAATTAGCAATTGACGGTATTACGGTACTTGAACATCCTTATGGATGTTCTCAATTAGGACAAGATCATCAAAATACCAAAACTATTTTACAAAATTTAGTTAAACATCCTAATGCTGGTGCGGTTTTGGTGATAGGACTTGGTTGTGAAAATAATCAGGTTTCTGAATTTAAGGCTGATTTAGGAGAGTACGACGAGTCTCGAGTTAGATTTTTAATCGCTCAACAAGAGAGTGATGAAGTCGAATCAGCGCTGGTTCATTTAAGAGAACTTTATGCCATTATGCAACAAGATAAACGTGAAGTAGGGCGTTTAAGTGAATTGAAATTTGGCTTAGAGTGTGGTGGTTCAGATGGTTTTTCTGGGATCACCGCCAATCCAATGCTTGGTCTGTTTTCTGATTATGTTATTGCTCATGGCGGCACAAGTGTGCTTACTGAAGTACCAGAAATGTTTGGTGCTGAAAATATTTTAATGTCACATTGTATTGATGAGTCCACTTTTGACAAAACAGTACATATGATTAATGATTTTAAACAATATTTTATTGCAAATAATCAACCTATCTATGAAAACCCTTCTCCTGGTAATAAGGCTGGTGGCATTACAACGTTAGAGGAAAAATCTCTCGGTTGTACCCAAAAAGCCGGCGGTAGTGAAGTTATTGATGTACTTAAATACGGTGAAATGTTAACTAAACATGGACTGAACTTACTAAGTGCACCAGGTAATGATGCAGTAGCTACTGGCGCGTTATCAGCGGCTGGTTGTCATATGGTACTCTTCACGACAGGCAGAGGAACGCCTTATGGCGGTATTGTGCCAACGGTCAAAATTGCAACCAATACTCAATTGGCAGATAAGAAAACCAATTGGATCGATTTCAATGCCGGTAAACTTATACAGGGTGTATCAATGCAATCTTTGTTGTTAGAGTTTATTGAGTATATCGTTCAGGTTGCTAATGGCAAACCAACACGTAACGAAATTAACAACTTCAGAAACTTAGCCATTTTAAAAAGTGGTGTAACTCTCTAAGTAAAAATAAAAAAATAAATATCTATGTCATTAAGTCCTTCGGGACTTAATGCAAGGGATCTTTTTTTGTATAAAAATTATAGGAATCTTTTATGGGCAAAAGAAAAGAGAATAAAATTACATGGTTAGTAAGATTCTCCTACGGTAGTGGTAATTTAATTGGTAGTGGCGCATTAGCCATTAGTGGGGCTTGGTTACTCTATTTTTATACCACTTTTTGTGGTTTAAGTGTGGTGCAAGCAGCATTAATTTTTTCGATCGCTACTTATTTGGATGTCATACTCAATCCATTGATGGGCTTTATTACCGACAACTTTTATCAAACTAAAATCGGGCAACGTTTTGGCAGACGGCGATTTTTTATTTTGATTGGTATACCGTTGATGGTTATTTACCCAATGCTATGGATTGATGGTATGGGATTTTGGTACTACTTAGTTACCTATATTTTATTTGAGATTATTTATACCAGTATTATGATCCCATTTAATACCCTACCGGTAGAAATGACCGCTAATTTCTCTGAACGTACTTATTTGACTGGTTCGAAAGCGATGTTTGGTAAAGTAGCTAATTTCTTAGGTGCCGCAATACCGGGGGTATTTTTCTATTTTTACAGTAAAGAATCCGCAACACCATTTTTATTAACCGGCATCACTTATGCCACTATCATGATGTTAGCGTTAATTCTACTCTATTGTAATAGTTGGGAAAAACCTAAAGAAGAAGTAAAAGATGAATCTGTTCATAGCTTTTTTGAAGCTATTAAAAAACTTTTTATCGACATATTATCAACCTTCCGTATCAAAACATTTAGAACCCATTTGGGCATGTATCTATTTGGATTTGGTGCTGAATGGTTGTTTACCGCGGTATTTACCTATTTCATCGTATTTAGTTTAGGTGAACCGCGCTCATTTGTAGCTTCAATGAATTCATTAAGTAGTATTTGTCAGTTGGTTTCTACAGCATTTTTTATGATGTACTGTGCTAAAAAAGGCTTTAAAAAACCATTTATTATCGCACTATTAATTGTTATTTCATCAATGATGGGGTATGTCGGTATTTATTACTTTAATCTACCACATATTACCTGGATTGTAGTGGGTATTACTATTTGGTTTGGCTTGGGGACTGGTGGTGTTTACTATATTCCTTGGAGTGTCTATGTGTTCCTTGCTGATGTAGATGAAGTGGTAACCAATCGTCGTCGTGAAGGGGTATATGCAGGCGCAATGACGATGGCTGGTAAATTAGTTCGAGCTTCAATTGTTTTTGTACTTGGTGTGATATTAAGTGCTTATGGATTTGAATCGAAATCACATATTCAACCACAAAGTGCGATTGATGCTATTAATGGTATTATTTTGTATGGGGTAGTTGGTATGGCATTAATTGGCGCCTTTTTCGCTTGGCGAATGAAGCTTGATCACGCTACTCACTCCATCATTATTAATGAAGTTGCCCGTATCCGCCAAGGTGGCAAAATGGAAGATGTTACTCCTGAAACCCGAAAAGTGGTTGAAGAACTATCAGGCATCGCTTATGACAAATGTTTTGGTAATAATAACATTGGCTTTAAGCAAAAAGAGAGCACAACGAAATAAAGAAAATATATATCAGGATCAGGCTGCTGATCCTGCGGTTATACAATACAACAGCAAACATTAGAGCCAAATTACCAGGTTTATGTTTGTAAATATAGAAGGGACAAACTTATGACGACTATATCTGTAAAAGATTTTGGCGCTATTGGTGATGGCAAATCAATCAATACTCAAGCTTTTGCCAAAGCAATTGGGCATATTGAACAATTAGGTGGTGGAACGCTAATTGTTCCTGTTGGTACCTATTTTACTGGAGCAATTAAGCTTTGTAGCAACCTAACATTGGTTATTGAACAAGGCGCAACTTTACTCTTTTCTGATGATGCTAAGGATTATCCGGTGGTTAATTCTCGTTGGGAAGGTGTTAAGCAAGATGTGTATATGCCGTGTATATATGGCCAAAATATCAAAAATGTGGTTATCACCGGCAATGGTAAGATTGACGGAAATGGTCAAAAATGGTGGCATATATTTCGTCATGATCGAAGCAATCTTAAATACCCACGACCTTATTTAATTGGTTTTGATTTCTGTGAACGAGTTACTATTGAAAAAGTCTTTCTAACCCAATCACCGAGTTGGACAGTCCATCCGATGGAATCAAATAATGTCGTTGTCGATAATATTTCAATTCTTAATCCGGCTGATTCGCCAAATACCGATGGTATTAACCCTGAATCTTGTCGTAATGTGAGAATTTCAAATTGTTATATTGATGTTGGCGATGATTGTATTGCCATTAAAGCCGGCACTGAAGAAACGGCAGAAAAAAGCCCATGTGAAAACATTTTGATTACTAATTGTAATATGATTCATGGGCATGGTGCCGTGGTTCTTGGTAGTGAAATGAGTGGTTGCATCCGTAATGTCACAATTACTAATTGTGTATTCCAAAAAACTGATCGCGGAGTAAGATTCAAAACTCGCCGAGGTCGAGGGGGCACGATTTCTGATATCACATTTAGTAATATTGTTATGGACGAAGTGCTATCTGCTTTTGTGATGAACTATTACTACTATTGTGGTCCGAAAGGGAATGATCCTATTGTTTGGAATAAAGAGCCGATGCCAATAAATGAAGCCACTCCCGCTTGCCATAACATCAGTTTTTCAAACATTATTGCTAAAAATGTACGTGCTTATGCTGGCTTTTTATATGGTATTCCCGAATCACCAATTTCGAATATCTCTTTTGATAATATCCGGGTTTCAATGCAACAAAATGCGCAACCAGGCGAAGTTGATATGTTTAAAGATGTCAAACCTGAAGCGGGCAAAGGATTCTTTATTGAGAACGCCCAGAGCGTGTTATTTAATAATGTAATTATCGATAATATCGTCAGTGAACCGCTATTGGTTAAAAATAGTGAAGACGTTCATGTTAATCAATCTTTTGTTAAGCAAGATGGTAAATTAATTAGCTTGAAAGCTTAAGTATGATCGCTAAAATAACCGCGGCATAGAGTCAGCGGTTATTTTATTTTTATTTGTGAGTACTATTCAGTGACGCCATTTTTGAAAATGGTTAAATCACGAAATTCATTAATTTCGTTACATGTCTGTTTGCCATTGGTTATATCGACAATTAAATTAATAAATTGATCAAGTAATTGCTCCATTTTTATTTCATTGACTAATTGACCAGCATCAAAGTCTATCCAATGTTTTTTTCTTTGTGCAAGAGCCGAATTTGTCGATATTTTAACGGTAGGAACTATGCCGCCATAAGGCGTACCGCGACCGGTTGAAAATAGTACCATATGACAACCTGAAGCGGCTAAAGCACCGGTTGCCACTGCATCATTGCCCGGAGCGGATAATAAATTAAGCCCTGATTTTTCAAGCATGTCGCCATATTCTAAAACATCCATAACTTTACTCATTCCAGCTTTTTGGGTACAACCTAGTGATTTATCTTCAAGCGTTGTAATGCCACCAACTTTATTACCAGGGGATGGGTTTTCATAAATGGGTTGGTTATATGACATGAAATATCGTTTGAAATTATTAATCATGCTTACCGTTTTGTCAAAGACTGATGAGTCAATACAATGAGACATTAATATTGTTTCTGCACCAAACATTTCGGGTACTTCAGTCAGTACGCTAGTGCCACCATGAGAAATAACATAATCTGAGAATTTTCCTAATAAAGGATTAGCTGTGATACCGGATAAACCATCGGAACCACCGCATTCAAGTCCAAATTTGAGTTCACTTAACTTACCAGTCTCGCGTTTATCTGATTTCATAGTTTGATATAGCTCATGTAAGTAACTGACCCCTTGTTGGATTTCATCTTCAACTTCTTGGGCAATCATGAATTTTACTCGGCTACTATCATATTCACCCAGACTCTCTTTAAAAGCATTTAGTTGATTATTTTCGCAACCTAATCCGATTACTAACACCCCGCCGGCATTGGGATGCTTAACCATGTTTTGTAATATTTTTTTAGTTGCTTGATGGTCGGTTCCTAACTGGGAACAACCATAAGGATGAGAAAGTAAGTGAATACCATCAAAGAATGATTGATTGAGTAAAATATCTTGCTGAATTTCAGACAAAAATTGTTTGCGTATTTGATTGGCAATACCATTTACACAGCCAACAGTTGGAATAATCCATAATTCGTTCCTAATTCCGATATCATGGTTTTTTCTTCGATATATTTTAACCTCTCTATCAGGTAAGGTAGTTGAAATTATTTCATCAACTGGTTGATATTGATATTGATTAAGTTCGGCAAGATTGGTTTTTATATTAAATGTGTGAACATGTTCACCCGCTTGAATAATTTGGGTAGCATGGCCAATTGGAAACCCATATTTGATAATGTTTTCACCAATTGTTATTGGTTTAATGGCTACTTTATGTCCAAAAGGTATATTTTGTAATATGGTTACTTCGTTCTGCTGCTTCGCGTCTTGGTAGATTACTTTATCGCCCGGATACAATTCTTCTAATGCAATAATAACATTATCATTGTTATTAATTTTAATTGTTTTTTTCATTCATTCTTCCTTTAAATACGCATTTCCGTTACTAATGAAGTAGTAACGGAAATGATTAAAAGAGTATTTAATTTATTTTTATCACTGATTTTAATCGATTACTTGGATCATCCCGCATTTCTTTGAAAGCATTTTCAGCATTTTCTAATTCGTAAACATCGGTAATGATTTTTTTGACGTCACATTTTCCTGAGCGGACTAAATCAATTAATTCAACAAAATCTTTTTTCAATGCGTTACGAGAGCCAAATATATCTAATTCTTTGGTTTGAATTTGAGTAAAGGCAAAGTCTAGTTTTTGTTTACTCACGCCTACTAAGCCAACTCTACCTCGGTATGCGGCAGCATCGATACAATTTTGGAATGTTTGTGGTAACCCTGCACACTCAATACAGACATCAAAGCCATCGCCATTAGTGATTGATTTAACACATTCTGCAAAATCTTCCTTATCGGTTCTGATAATGCCTTTTGCCCCTAGTGATAGCGCTTTGTCTAGTCTTGATTGCATTACATCACTAACATATACCTCAGCCCCTTTTAATACAGCAGCCATGACAGCAAACAAACCGATCGGCCCAGCACCGACAACTAATACTTTATCGCCTTGTTTAACCGCGGTGCGTTGAACTGAGTGATAACTAATGCAGAAAGGTTCAATCATTGATAATGTTAAAGCATCTAAGCCTTTACCATCATAAATACGCTCAATTGGCATACTATAATATTGTCGGAAAATACCATCACGTTGAGCGCCGAGTGTCTGATTACTGGTGCAACAGTTAACAAATCCACGTCGGCATGAATAGCATTTACCACAATTGAAGTAAGGATTTGCGGTAACAATCATACCTGGTTTTATGCCATAATCGTTATCGGCAACTTCAACGACTTCGGCTGAAAATTCATGTCCGGGGATACGAGGATAACTAGCATAAAGGAAGGTTCCTTTATAGGTACCCATATCGGAACCACAAATTCCGCCATAGAGTACTTTTAGAATCGCTTCTCCTGGTTGTAATACCGGTTTATCCATTTCCTTTACTTCAACTTTACCGGGTTCAGGAATTACAATATATTTCATTTTATTCATGTTTTTTGCTCCTATAATTTAATTTTTTGGAATATAAAGTTTGATATCGCTTGATAAAATCTTCTCGAGATACTCAGTGACTAACTCTGTTAACCCAGTAATTTCATTTAAATTACGGTCCCAATGCTCACTTAATCCCAAAATATTAGTGACGAGTGCTTTGCAGTCATTTTTATAGAGCGGTTGCCACTGTTTAAATTTATCGAGTAAATGAGCATCATCAGTGAGTTCAATAACTTGACCTTGATATTCGCCTTGGTAAAAGGCGATAAGCGCCGCTAAGGAAAATGAAATGTAAGTTGGTGGTTTTTTGAATTTTTGACTATAGGTCAATAATTGTGGCAATAAGCGGGTTTTAAATTTTGTTAATGAATTTAATGAAATAGACATTAATTCATGTTTAATAAATGGATTTTTAAATCGTTTTAAAACTTCGTCAGCGAATTTTTCTAGCTCTTCTTTATCTAATGATAGTGTAGGTATGACTTCTTGATTAAGTAAATTCTTGATGAACGTTGCAATTTGCGGATCGTTCATACTTTCGCCAACAGTGCGTAAACCAGAAAGATAGGCAACCGGTACCATGGCGGTATGAGCACCATTTAGAATACCAACTTTTCTTTCTTTATATGGTTTGATATCTTCAACGACTAATATATTGAGATCGACCTGATCTAATTTCAGTTTTTGTTTTAACCAATTTGGACCTTGGATAACAAACAAATGAAAATATTCACCGGTATCTAAAAAACGATCTTGATAACCAAGATCATTTGCAATTTGTAGCGCTTCGTCTTTTGGATAACCGGTGACGATACGATCGACCAGCGTTGAACAAAACGTATTGTGTTCATTTATCCAAGTGATGAAATCATCATTGAGTTGCCATAATTTTGCATATTTAAGAATTAATTCTTTTAATTTATCTCCGTTATAATCAATAAGTTCACATGGGATGATGATTAATCCTCTGTTTTTTTCACCTTTAAAAAATTGGAAACGGTGATGTAAAAAAGCTGTTAATTTAGCTGGGAATGATGATGGTGGTGTGTCAGTTAGTTTATCGTTATTATTAAAGGATATACCGGCTTCAGTGGTGTTAGAGAAGATAAACTCTAAATCGGGATTTTCAGCAGATTTTAAAAATTGTTGGTATTGTTTATAAATCAATATTTCTTGGTTAACAGAATAAATAATTCTTGGTGTGGCTATCGTTTCACCTTGTTCATTGATACCTCGAATAATGGTGGTATAAAGGCCGTCTTGTTCATTGATAGATGGTTGATGGGTATCAATTGGTCTTACAATCGTCACACCACTATTGAAGTCGGTTTTCTCATTGAGAATATCTATAATCCAATCAACAAAAGCTCTTAAAAAATTACCTTCGCCAAATTGAATTATTTTTTCAGGGTATACCGGTCCAGGGAAATTGGTTCGATTTAATTGTTTATTCATATAATGTTCTCTTTATCTAATTGATTAGTAGGTAAAGAGAACTATAAAAGATGACAAATTATGCGATGTTTTTTTTTAGTGGTTTCGTGTTGAAGATATAACTTTTTTGTTTTTTATCTGTTTTTTATTGCTGATGTTCTTCCAATTGATTCTTGCATTGACTTTTTAGCAGTATTGAGATGTCGACATAATGCTGTTGTAGCTGCTTGCTCATTTTTTTGTAGAATTGCTGTTAACACTGCAATATGTTCAGATACGGCAATACTATTTCGTTGTTTTAAATCACTACTATCCCATTGATAATGAAAATGAAATATGACGGATATTAAATCAAAAGATTGCATGAAAAAAGGGTTGTTATTACAAGATAAAATCAGTTCGTGAAAATCGCGATCAAGCGTTGAAAATAGTCTGTATTCATGTTGTATATTGGTTTGAAGTTGTTTATGTCGTTCTAATAACTCTTTAGCTTTAATCCAGTTGATATGATCATCAGGTTGAGCCATGAAGGTTTTAAGGGCAAAAACTTCTAATATACAACGAAATTCATATAATTTTTCAGCATAGTCATTAGCGAAGGTTTCTAATTTCCATTCGCCTTTTTTTACATTATCAATTAGTCCATAATGTAAAAATCGTAATAAAAATTCACGGACTACAAATGGGCTAACATTGGTATCTTTAGCTAATTGGATTTCATTAAAATTATCTCCAGGTAGGATTTTTTTACTATTGATTAAATGGTAAAAATAGTGCTCAAATTTTTTATCTTGAATATTCCTTTTTTCAAATACACATGCAATTTTATCTTCTGAGGTTGGTTGTCTTAGTTGACGATATTCTCCTTCTTCAAAGACTAAAATTCCGGCTTGACATAAATAATCTAATACCGCTCTAATTGTCGTGCGACTGACATTAAAAGCATCAGCAAGAATTGATATAGAAGGAAGAGGAAAAGATAATATTTTGTTATTGATGCAATCAATAAATTGATTAATTGTATTTTGTCTTAATGTTTTACTTCTGCCCATATTACGTTTCTCAATAATTTTTTAATATAAAAATTTGAGTTTATGAAAATTCTACACAAAAGTTTTGGTAGAATTTTCAGACATAATGGTTAATTTCCTAATGTTATTAAATCGATTCGTTTACGGTAATCGGCTTAATATCTTTTAATACTAATAAATAAACCAATGCGCCTATTGCACAAGCGCCGCCAGAAACAACTAAAGCATACATAAATGAACCTGTTGCTCCGATAATGTAGCCTGTTACAATTGGTCCTAAAATACCACCACAATTTGATACGGTATTTTGAATGCCGCCTAAAACTGATGTCATATTTCTTGGTGCAATATCTCCAGGTAAACACCAGATTGCTGAACCAGCAAAAGCTAAACCTATATAAGATATACATAATAACATCATCATAACTGATATCGAGTCGACTAATCCAGCAAGTGAGATTGAAGTTGCAACTAGCATGCCACAAACTAAATTCACTTTTCGGGCAACATTGATATTATTGGTTTTTATATAAATAAAATCAGTTAGCCAGCCACCAACCCATTGGCCAATTATCCCACATAGCGGAGGTAGCATCGCTAGGAAGCCCATTTCTGTTAGACTTAAACCTCTTTCTTTCATTAAGTAAGTAGGGAACCAAGTAATGAAAAAATAGACAGCATAATTAAGCATGAAGAATCCAATACACATAGCAACGACATTTCGGTATTTTAATAATTGATACCATTTCATTGGTTGTATTTTGTCGATTCCTTCTTTTTTTACTTGTCCATCGCGAATGTATTTAAGTTCTGTTTCACTAATCTTCGGATGTTGTTCAGGGTCTTGATAGACACATAACCACCAAACCACCCAAATCAGTCCTAATCCTCCGCAAATAAAGAATGCCGCATGCCATCCCCAACAAGCAATGATCCAAACAACCAGAGGCATGGCAAAGGCGGTGCCAAATCTTGAACCACTATCAAATAGTGAAGTGACACGTCCTCTTTCTCTATCTGGGAACCATTTGGCCGTTATACCACCATTACAAGGGTATGCTGCTGCTTCTCCAACGCCCATAAATACTCGAGCAAAAATAAAACCAATAGGTGTGGTTGCTAATGCTGTTGCACCTGTGGCTAAAGACCACCAAGTTACCGAACCGGCTAACGTCTTTCGCTGTCCAAATCTATCCGCAAGGAAGCCGGCAGGTATTTGGCAACAAGCATAACTTAAGAAAAATGCAGACATTATCCATCCCATCGCTTCAGGTGAAATATTTAAATCTGTAGCAATAATTGGTGCAGCAGCTGACATTACAGTTCTATCTAAATAATTAATTATTATGGCAAATAGCATAAGTATTGCTATATGAAATCGAACACGACTATTCTGTTTAGGCATAAAAAACCTCTTTTTACAAATGGTTAAATAATATATTCGTTTAAATATCATTATTAATAATTGAACTAGTAAAGGGGGATCTTTTAATAAGTTATTTTTTTAATAATGATTAGTTTGATATTAAAAAATAATTGGCTTTAGATAAGGAATTATTTCCTTGATTGTGGTGGGGATAATATTTTTCTGTTTTTTATCTGTTTTTTATAATTATTGCGCTGTTAACAAATTATATTTTTTTAAGATAAATAAAATAATTTTGAAGTTGATCACATTTATCTAATAAAGCCGTTAAAGCTAAATTTTTAGCTATTCATACTCCAATCAGTACTTAACTCTTTATAGGATAAATTATGACAAGTGCATTTTATAAAAAACCAACTTATTGGTTTGCTTCGTTTTATAGCATTATGTATTACGCAGCTGGTAGTTTTGTTTTTTCTTTTTATGCAATATGGCTTAGTAAAGAGATTGGTTTAACTGCAAAGCAAACCGGTATCATCTATTCATTTAACTATTTTATTTCATTGATCATTATGATCATTTATGGTGTTTATCAAGACAAACTTGTGCTTAAAAAACACCTTATTTGGTTTCAAAGTATCATTATAACTTGTGCTGCACCGGCGCTAATTTATGTTTATGAACCACTATTGCGACATAATTTTTATGCTGGGGTTATTTTTGGTAGCTTCTTCTTAGGTTTTGGTTGGGTTGCCGGTATGGGCTTAATCGATTCTTATTGTGAAAAAATCAGCCGGGCGTTTGATTTTGAATTTGGACAATGCCGAACTTGGGGCTGTATTGCCTATGCCGTTGGTACCTTTATTGCAGGTATATTGATAAGTATTAATCCACACCTTAACTTTTGGGCAGCTTCAGTAGTTGGTGTCTGTTTTATGGTATTAAATCTGAATTTCAAACCAGATTTAAGTAAATCATCGGCAGCTGTATTCCAAAAGAAAGATAAACTAAGTTTTAACGAGATTGTCTCAGTATTTGGTCTTAAAAAGTTTTGGATATTTGTGGTTTATGTACTTGGTACTTATAGTTTGTACAACATTTATGACCAACAGTTATTCCCAGTCTTTTTTACTCAGCAATTTACTGATGTAAATGATGGTTATCGTCTATATGGTGTTTTAAATTCTTTCCAAGTCTTTTTAGAAGCAGCAGTTATGTTTTGTGTACCATTTGTGGTTAATAAAGTTGGTGCCAAAAATGCATTAATCTTTGCGGCATTTATATCTGCTACTCGAATATTTTTAACCGGACATGTGGAAAGCATTGTCATTATCTCAGTAATAAAACTGATGCACTGTTTGGAGATCTCAACTATTTTAGTTTCAGTGTTTAAATATATTGATAATAATTTTAATTCTCGTCTATCAGCCACCGTGTTTTTAATCGGTTATCAAGTAGCAGGCTCAGTAGGGGTGATATTGTTCTCTACCTATGTTGGTGATTTCTATGATACTGAAGGTGCAGCTACCACATTTAATTATTTAGGTTTAGTTGTTTTAGGCTTCATGTTATTTGCTGTGGCTTTCTTAAGCCGTGATAAAAAATCAGACACCCCAGAAAAGGGTAACGGAAGTAAATTAGGTAAACAAAATTTATAGTTTAATTGATAAAATTTGATAAAACATATTAAGGATACAAAATGAATATTTTTGATTCAGTAACACAATTTCACTTTGAACAAACCAGAACCATTTCGCCTGAAAATTTGACCGGTGAAAAGGGTAAATCGTGTATGAAAGGCAGTGCTTTAGGTCCATGTAGGAAAGGGCAAGGCTTTATATCTATTCCTTCTGGTGAAAAAGTCACTATTGCTGAAATTACGGGTCCAGCAGAAATTCGTCATATGTGGTTTACTTTAACTGATAAAACACATCGTGGCAGCTTTGTATTGCGTGATGTAGTCATTCGAATTTATTGGGATGATGAAACTGTTCCTTCAGTGGAAAGTCCTATCGGTGACTTTTTCTGTAATGGTTTTGGGGCAAGGTGTGATATTAATTCAATGCCAATAGTCGTTAACCCAACAGGTGGCTTTAATAGTTATTTTAGAATGCCATTTAATAAAAAAGCTAGAATTGAAATTCATAATGAACATGAAGCTGACTTACAACATTTCTTCTTTGCGATTAACTACGCGATAATGCCAAAACCGTTTGAAAATCCACTTTACTTCCATGCTCAATGGCGTCGTCAACGAGTAACTAATTATGCTCAAGATTATGTTATTTTAGATAATGTTCAAGGTTATGGTTATTATGTGGGTACTTATTTAGCGCTTACTGCTTTAGAGCGTTATTGGTGGGGTGAAGGCGAGTTTAAATTCTACCTTGATGATGATAGTGATTATCCAACACAACATTCAACAGGTTCGGAAGATTACTTTGGTGGTGCATGGGCATTCCATAATCGCGATAGCCAAGGTCGACCAAAAGCAAAATGTTTCCAAACTATGTTTATGGGCTATCCTTACCAAACAAATCGTGATGCGACCCGCGACTTTTTCCAAACTGGCGATTCTAATCCGGTACATGGTTTTGGTGATGATGGCTTACCAATGCATGGTTTATATCGTTGGCATCTTCCAGATCCAGTGGCATTTCATAAAAATATCAAACTAGCGTTCCAACAAATCGGTAATGATGATATAAGATTATATGAACGTTGTGATGATATTGCCAGTGTTGCTTATTGGTATCAAAGTCCATCGGTTAATCACAATCCGGTGTTCCCAAATAAACAACAACGAACTCCACGTTAGTGTATAAAGGTGATTGAACTATGGCGAGTAATAAACTGAAAATTAATGATATTGCTCGTTTGGCTGGCGTGTCGGCAACGACCGTCAGTCATATATTTAATAAACGAGATAAAAAATATCGTATTTCACCGCAAACACGGAAAAAGATTTTATCAATTGCCGAGAAATATAGTGATCAACCTCATATTCGTCAATATCTGATTAAGGCTAATAGCACTAATACGATTGGTGTCATTGTCCCCGATATGTCAAATTCATTCTTTTCGATGTTTTTGCATCATCTTGAGTCCGCTTTTCGGCAAAAGAATATTCAATTACTTATTACTTGTAGCCACTATAATAAAGAGGTCGAAATTAAAGTAGCGCAAAATTTAGTCGAGCGAAAAGTTGATGCCATGATTGTGGTAACGTCATTAGATAGCGACCAATTTTATGTGGATATCAATCAAAATACACCGGTACTGCTGTTTGATCGTTATTTAAAAGATACGATACTGCCTTTTATTACTAGTGAATCGTTACAATCGGTAAGTGATTTAATTAAGCCTTATGCCAAGGATTTAGATGAATTTTATTTTATTGGTTGTGATATTCAGTTAACTTCAATACGAGCTAGGCTAAAAGGGTTTAAGCGAGGTTTAGAAAGTGTAGGCTTAACGGTAAAACCAGAATGGATTGTCAGTGATGATTATTGCCCAAATAAAGGCTATGAATTAATCAAAGGAGTTCATGAAAGATTAGGTCGAGTGCCGAAAGCTATTTTTACCCCGTCCGGTAATTTATTGGAAGAAGTACTAAGTTATTTAGTTAAAACTAAAATTGATCCAAATCAGTTATACTTATGTTCTTATGATTACAATAACTATTTGAATTATTCTTACTATCCAATTGACGCTATTATTCAAGATATTGAAACTATGGCGCTAACTTGTGTCGATGTGATTGATGATTTGTTAAATTTTAACGAATTAAAACATCATGCATTTTTTATTGAACCACAAATTATACGCCATCGTTAATTGGCATTTTTTATTAGCGATTGGCATTCTTCATTATACGTGCCTTATCAACTTGCCATTGACGTTCTTTGATGTCAGTGCGTTTGTCGTACTCTTTCTTACCTTTCGCTACACCAATTTTTACTTTGGCCCACGCATTTTTCCAGTATAAAGAGAGTGCAACAACAGTGTACCCTTGTCGATTTATTTGTCCAAAAAGTGAATTTAACTCACGCTCTTTTAACAACAATTTTCGTGTACGCATAGGCTCACACACGACATGGGTAGAGGCAACATTCAATGGTGTTATGGTTGCTCCAAAGAGCCATGCTTCACCATTTTTTAGTAATACATAACTATCACTAATATTCGCTTTGCCTGCTCGTAGTGATTTAACTTCCCAACCTTGTAGGGATAAACCTGCTTCAATTTCCTCTTCAATAAAGTACTCATGACGCGCACGTTTATTTAATGCAATGGTAGCCGAACCCGGCTTATGTGATTTTTTCTTAGTCATAATGTGCGTTATTATAGAGTTACATGATACTATATGCCAATAATTTTAACTTTTAATTTGATTATTATGGCACATGTTTTTCATGAAGTGATCGAGCCTTATTCGATTCAGCAAATGTTTGCATTGGTGAACGATATAGCTAGATACCCCGAATTTGTTCCTGATTGTATCGCAACTGGGATTATTAGCAAACAAGATAATTATTTAACCGCATTTATTGAGGTTGAAAAGTTAGGCTTTAAAAAATCTTTTACTACGATAAATCAGATCAATGAACCAAATTCAATTGATATGGCGTTGATAGATGGTCCATTTAAACATCTAAAAGGGCGATGGCAATTTACTGAGCTTGCTGAGCAAAAAAGTAAAATTAGTTTTAGTTTGGATTTTGAGTTCAACAATAAAGTAATGAGTGCCGTTTTTACGCCAATATTTAAAGAAGTGATGAGTAACATGGTTAAAGCATTTTCGCAAAGAGCAAGGCAGATCTATTAATATGATAAATATACAAGTGGTATATGCACTACCTAACCAACCGACAATCATTGATTGCGTGGTTGATGAGCAAACTAATATCTTGCAAGCGATAACAAAATCCAATATCTTATCAATATGCCAAATTAAGTTAGATGAGCATCTAGTTGGCATTTATGGTAAACGTTGTGAACTTAGTGAACCAGTCAAAGACGGTGATCGTATCGAAATATATCGAGCATTAATCAATGATCCCAAAGAGATAAGACGAAAAAAAGCTGCATTAAAAAGTCATAAATAAAGTGAAGGAAACTGAACTCAATGCATAATATGCTGATTGAAAAAATTGAAACTTTATGCAAAAAACGCGGTATTAAGCTGACTACTCAGCGTAAAACCGTTTTAGATATCATGCTTAAAGCGAATAAAGCCATGAGCGCATATGATCTTTTAGACCTCTTAAAGGTCACCGAGCCTCAAGCAAAACCACCAACCATTTATCGAGCGCTTGAGTTTTTACTTGAGCAAGGTTTTATTCATAAAGTGGAATCAACCAATTGTTATATTATTTGTCCGCATTTTCAGGATCCGCAACATATATCAATTCTATTTATTTGTGATAATTGTCAGCAGATTATTGAAAAACACTCTGAAGATATTGAATCGCAACTTAAACAACTCGCTAGTCAAAGTCAATTTTCAATAACTCATAGTGTGCTTGAAATTCATGGAATTTGTCACACATGTCAACCTTAATCTTTTTTTTGTGGTTAACTAATATCGCTTGCGACACAGTTGGCCAAGTTGCCTTTAAATATGCGGCGATTACTTCTAATGATAAACAGGGTTTAAATTATTGGCAGAAATTATTTGGTAATATGTGGTTATGGTTAGGTTTTGGGGCTTACCTAATTGGTTTCGTATTTTGGTTGGCATTTTTAAGTGAAGTCTCTCTGTCGAAAAGCATACTATTAGGTTCTTTCAATATTATTACGGTAATGATTGCAGGGCGTGTGTTATTTAAAGAATATTTGACGCCATTTCGTTTAATTGGCATTTTTTTTATTACTCTTGGCGTCGTACTAGTAGGATTAACTTAATGAAAAAATTTTATATTATTGGTTTTATTTTACTCCTTTTTTTTGATACGTTTGGGCAAACTAGTTTCAAACTTACGGCGCTTTCAGCACTGCCGTTCGAAATGGATATTGCTTGGTTATTGAGAGTTTTTAGTCATGGTTGGGCATATTTAGTTATAATTGGTTATGCTGGGGCATTTATTACTTGGATGGTGTTATTGCAAAAAGCGCCAGTTGGCCCTGCGTTTGCCGCATCTCATCTACAAGTAGTAACAGTTATGCTAGTATCTGTCATTGCTTTTAACGAACAAATTACCTTATCTCGACTACTAGGTGCTTTGTCTATTATTGTGGGAATTATCTTTCTGGCTTTGGCGGAACAACGCCTACACAATAGTCCTGCAAATTAATTATTTTTGCTATTTTCAGGAATCAAAATAATTTATATATTGATTCCTGATTTGCTTTAGAAAATAATATTTTCTATTTCAATTAACTAACGATCTCGCTCCATCACAATTAGATAAGCTTCACGTTGCCAGAATAAGAATAAGCGACGCATATCTTTTTGCATTGTAATTACCCGCCAGCCTTCTTTGGCAGTTTCATTTAAAAAAGCGGAAAATTTGTCAGCATTTGAATTAGCTGCACCAAAAATTAATGAAGACAAAGCGCCTTCTTGATATATAACTACTTTATATTCTTTCATCTATTTTTAGAACCTTATTAAAATATTATAATAAAACAAAAAAAATTCCTAACATAAAACTACATTAAGAAAAATCTTGTACACAATATACTTTTTTGGTCATTTTATCCAGTATATAAATTAACAATATTTACAATTGAAAATTATTAGCTAGTTTCCAATAGTAATATTCAGATTTACAACGTATGAATAAAGTCATGCCAATACGTGGATGACGTTTGGATTTCAATATGGCAGTTATGTTGAAAAACGTTATGCAAAAATTTGCATAATGAAATAAATTAAATTTGTTTATCTAAGTTTTTAAGCATTTCGATAATTGGTCTATTCGCATCTGGAAATTCATCGGCATTGAGATCTTCCTGATCTATCCAACGACTTGGTTGTCCTTCTTTAGCGAAAGGAACGCCATCCCACTCTTCTACTAAGTAAGCATGAATAGTGATATCACGATCATCATAACTATATTCAAATGTTTTTAAAAATTGAGATTGTTGAATATGAATATCAACTTCCTCTGCTATTTCACGTTCTAAGGTTTGATAAGGTGTTTCACCAACTTCGATTTTTCCTCCTGGAAATTCCCAAAAACCAGCAAGATGAGAGTCTTCACCGCGTTGGGTGATAAAGATTTGGCAGTCTTGTGAACGAATGATACCTACAGCTATTTCAGTATGTTTTCTCATGATCCTATCTATATGTGATTAAAGTTAGGGAAAGCTACTGCTTTCCCATTTATTTGTTATAACCTTAATCGGTTAATTAAACATCAATGATAGTTAATCATACTAAATTTTTCAGTTAATTAACAGCACCATGACAATGTTTATATTTTTTACCTGATCCACAAGGACAAGGATCATTACGTCCAACTTTTGCTTGAGCGCGAACAATCGGTTGTTGTGAATTTGCTGGTTGCCCGTTGTTGTCTCCATCCATGCCACCAATTGATTCGTGATTAGCTTGCTGTTTTGCCATTAATCTTTCGATTTCAGCTTGGCGTTGACGTTCGGCTTCATCAACTTCTTCTTGTGAACGAATTTGTACCCGGCTTAATATACCAATTACGTCATATTTTAGGGTGTCTAACATGTTGGCAAACATATTGAACGATTCGCGTTTGTACTCTTGTTTTGGATCTTTTTGAGCATAGCCGCGTAAGTGAATACCTTGACGCAAATAATCCATTGCCGCTAAATGTTCTTTCCATAATGTATCAAGTGTTTGCAACATAACACTCTTTTCGAATTGCCTAAAGGCTTCGGAACCGGCAGCATTTTCTTTTGCGAGATATTTATCTTGGGCGAGTTGTAAAATACGTTCGCGTAAGGTCTCCTCATGAAGATTTTGTTCTTCATCCAGCCAGTTGGCAATAGGCAACTCTAAATCAAAGTCATTTTTTAAGGCGGTTTCAAGTCCAGGAATATCCCATATTTCTTCTATAGATTGTGGTGGAATATATTGATCAATAACAGCAGTAAATACATCGCCGCGTATTGAATCAATGGTATCTTTGATATCTAAGTTATCTAATAAATCGTTACGTTGGCTATAAATAGCTTTACGTTGATCATTGGCAACATCGTCATATTCCAGTAATTGTTTACGAATATCAAAATTGCGGCTTTCAACTTTTTTCTGAGCATTGGCGATAGCTTTAGTGATCCAAGGATGCTCGATAGCTTCACCCTCTTTCATGCCAAATTTACGCATCATATTGCCAACCCGTTCTGATGCAAAGATACGCATTAATGGATCTTCTAATGACAGGTAAAAACGCGATACCCCCGGATCACCTTGACGACCAGCACGACCACGTAATTGGTTATCAATACGACGAGATTCATGACGTTCAGTACCTAAAATGTAAAGTCCGCCAAGTTGGATAACTTCTTCATGTCTAACTTGCCATGTTTGTTTGGCTTTTTCGATATCGGCATCCGTTGGATTTTCTAATTTTGCAACTTCACTTTGCCAATTACCACCCAGCATAATGTCGGTACCACGACCAGCCATATTGGTTGCAATCGTTACTGCACCTTTACTACCTGCATTAGCAATAATTTCTGCTTCTTGTGCATGGAATTTGGCATTAAGTACATTATGCTTAATACCCGCTTTTTTAAAGGCATGAGAGACAAGTTCTGATTTCTCGATTGAAGCAGTACCTACTAAAACGGGTTGTCCGCGTTTAACGCATTCTTGTACATCAGCTACAATTGCATTAATTTTCTCTTTTTCTGTCATATAGACCAAATCAGGTAAATCTTTTCTAACCATTGGTCGGTTAGTTGGAATAACAATGGTATCAAGACCATAGATTTGGTTAAATTCGAAAGCCTCAGTGTCAGCAGTCCCTGTCATACCGGCTAATTTTTGATATAAACGGAAATAATTTTGGAAAGTGATAGAAGCTAACGTTTGATTTTCGTTTTGAATTTTAACATGTTCTTTAGCTTCTACTGCTTGGTGTAAACCATCAGACCAACGACGTCCATCCATGGTACGGCCTGTATGTTCATCGACGATGATGATTTCATTATCTCGAACAATATAATCTACATCACGGTGGAATAGATGATGAGCTCGAAGAGCGGCATTAACATGGTGCATCAACACAATATTATTAGGCGCATATAGTGATTCATCACCTTTCATAATACCTTGTTTGATTAATAGCTCTTCAACTTTAATTAAACCTCGTTCAGTAAGGTTAACTTGGCGTGATTTTTCATCAATTGAAAAGTCACCATCACCTTGGAACTGATCTGAATCTTCTTTTTCTTGACTAACTAAATATGGAATAATTTTATCAATACTAACATATCTATCTGAGCTGTCTTCAGCTTGGCCTGAAATGATGAGCGGTGTTCTTGCTTCATCAATTAAAATTGAATCGACCTCATCGACTAAGGCATAGTGAAGAGGGCGTTGAACGCGAGACTCTTTACTAAAGACCATATTGTCACGCAGATAGTCAAAGCCATATTCGTTGTTGGTGCCATAAGTGATATCAGCATTGTAGGCTTCACGCTTTAAATGTGGTGGCATATTTGGTAAGTTAATACCAACCGTTAATCCTAAAAATTCGAATAGCGGGCGATTGTTTTCCGCATCACGCTGCGCTAAATAATCATTGACTGTAACAACATGGACGCCTTTGCCAGTTAAGGCATTTAAATAAGCAGGTAATGTGGCAGTTAAAGTTTTACCTTCACCAGTACGCATTTCAGCTATACAACGTTCATTTAAAACCATACCACCAATTAGTTGCACATCAAAATGACGCATACCAAATACACGTTTACTGGCTTCACGAACTACGGCAAAAGCTTCTTCTAATATGTCATCTAAATTAGTGCCATCAGCAATTTTTTGCTTAAATTCATTGGTTTTTGCCTTAAGTTGATCATCGGTTAATGCTTCCATTGATGGTTCAAGCGCATTAATATTTTCAACTCGTTTGCGCATAGTTTTTAAAACGCGTTCATTCCGGCTACCGAATACTTTTGTTAATAATTTTAATAACATAACTGTTCTCTTATTCTTTTTTATAATGGGAGTAATAAGGAATCAACCTTATTCAAAAAATTAATTTATTTAGATAAAAATGTGTTAAACGGTAGCTTGGGGACCGGCCCTTATTCCATTATAGGGTGATAATCGAATAACGGTGCTTGGGTTCACTTTGTCATAACTTAACGAGACAATTTGCTTATCGTAATGCTGTTTTTGAGACAAAGGTAAAGTTTGCGATTCTTTTCTTATCGGTGTTTGGTGATCTTGTACAATTGCCGTAATCGCAATAATCCCCACCTGGGTGGAAGATGATTGAACTGGTAATGCATTTTTTTCGTAAAAACCGAACCCAGTAGCAATCACACCTAATAATAAGTGCGATAGTGCAGTTTTAATGATGAGGCGTTTACTAATTTTTTGCCAGTAATTAATCACGGTCATAACGGTAATATCTTAGCATTTTTTGCCAAAATGAAAAACTATTATTACAAATAGGTAATTGTTTATTATTTAGGATTCATCTATTTATAAAAAGAAATTAATTTTAAAATAGAGCTGATAGGTAGTATCTGATTTTAAAACCACTGATAAAAACAAGTGGTTTTCAGTCGAATTACGGTAATATTATTCTAAACTAGCATGTCGTTTTGCCATATCATTATTACTCTCATTTTGCTCTCTACTCATAACTAAAATAACAGTATCAAATATAATTAGTAGCATTTGCTCAAAAAGGCTACCTAAAGGTTGTTGGCTAACTTGTGACTGATTAAATTTGGTTCCTGATTGTAATAATATGTTCGGTGATTGGAGTTTTGCTAATGTTGATGTGTCGGATGCACAAATAATGGCTAAGTCAATTCCTTGATTGAGCGCTGATTTCGCCATAATATTTACGCTTTCTGTTTCACCAGATGCGGAGGCTAGAATAAGTAAATCTCCTTTCTGAACTGATGGAGTGGTTGTTTCACCAACAACAAAAGAGTTTAAACCAAGTTGCATAAGTCTCATTGCAAATGCTTTGAGCATAAGACCTGAACGTCCTGTGCCATAAACAAATATACGTTTATGCTGTTGTATTTTTTGTATTAGATCAATGATGTCATCATCGCTCAATGTTCTAACTGATTGATTCAATTCATTAATGATTAATTGTGCTTGCACTGCTGTCTCCTGTCGAAAAATAGCTAATGCTATTTTTCGACTATAAAATGTAAACTAAATATTTAACTGCTGAGTGATTAATTCTTCAGTTTGCTGGCAATTAAACTTTTGGCATTTACTTACAAAAGATTCATCTTGAAATAAAGTAACTAAACGTCTAAGTATTGATAAGTGTTGATCGCTTGTTGCTAATGCTAAATTGAAGATCAATTGGCAAGTTACCTTCAAACTAGCATCTGCCATTTGCCCAAAAATTACCCCTTTGCTTGAACGAACTAAACTAATTGAATCTGATTTAACTAACCGGGAATTACCATGTGGTATAGCAATACCTATGCCACTGTTGATTAGTAATCCCGTTGGATAATCTTTTTCCCGGTCAATACAAGCCGTAATATATTCAGGTGTAATATAATTTTTTTCTAATAAATATTCGCCTGAAGTTAATATCGCATCTTGATATATTTTTACTTTTTCCTGTAAATCATGAACTAAAATGTGCATGGTTAACTTCCTAATTATTGCGTTAAGTTCTGCTTAACCGCATCAAAAATGGCATCTTCGCCAATACCGGTGAGTAAACCAGCACCAACAATGACATTGGTTGTAATATCTGGATTATCAATTTTAGTTGATGAAACCACTAAATCATAACTATTAAAAATATCAGCATTGCAAGCCATAAGTGATGATTTATCTACTTGTGCATCAATATGTTGCTCTTTCAAATAATCTTGCAAAATTGAAACCATAATTGATGAAGAAGCAATGCCATTACCACATACCACTAATATTTTTTTCATTTTGAAACCTCGCTTGTATTAATTTTTGAATTTTTTTCTTTTTTCTTTAATAGATAGCCCACTGATAGCAAAATTAAGCCAATCAATAAGTAACCAAATATTCCGACATGGCTAGTTGCAGCAAAGAGTCCAGTAAATGGATTGGCTGACGGATTTAATGAGGTATACATTACAGAGGCATCTGGATTAGAACCAAACGCTTGGAATACTTCGTTAGTTGCAGGGGTCATCCATGACGCGATATATAAACCTCCACCAAATAAAAATATTGAGGTAACCCAAGTCCGGATAATATTGCCTCTAAATACAGGAACCATACAGGCAATAAAGAAGACAAATTGTGATAGATCACCCAACGGCATGACTTTATTACCAGGTAAAATCACCGCTAAAATGACAATAATAGGAATCAATAATAAAGCTGGGGCGATAACCGAAGGATTACCCACAATTAATGCGGTATCCATACCTACAGTAATATCGCGATTGGGAAAACGTTTAACTAATTTTTTTCTAGCCACATTAGATAAAGGAACTAGACCTTCCATCATAATTGAGGTCATGCGAGGCAACAATAACATTACCGCCGCTAAATACATGCCTAACTGTAAGCTTGAAATAATAGTATGATAAGGACTTTGCCATGAGTAACCGCAAAAACCAAGTAAAACACCAATAATAAAACCGACTACGGTTGGATCACCAAGTACCCCAAAACGTTTTTGAATAGTCTCTGCGGTTACAGTTATATTTCTAAAACCCGGGATACGGTCATAAATCCAATTAAATGGATAAGCAAAAATAAGATAGGTGTTTGCAACCGGATGCGAAATTGAGACACCTTCTGGAAGATTAAAGAATTTCTCATTATTCTTTGCGCCTAGATCAGCAGCAATTAATGCCCAAACGTGAAATAGTGCGGCTGTTAATACACCATATAAAAAACTACCTGAATAAACGCCGACAATTGCTCCCATTGACGCATTTTGGTGTAAATTAAACACATCAACATTCACACAATCAGTGATTTTCATAATTAGTAATAGAACATTTACGGCAACACATAATGGAATAATAATTGGTCCCATGCTTGAACCAAAGCCCATTACCGCAGTTGCAGCGCCACCAACATCAATTGCACTTAATGACGAACCGGTACTTTCGGCTAGCCCCGTAACGGCAGGTGCCATTTTATCTAGCATAAATTTAATTGTCATACTTAATGCAATAAATCCAATGCCAACTTTCATTGCCGACGCAATACATTCAGAAATAGGCCTGCCGAGCGCAGCCATTAAGATTAAAAATATTATCGGAATAAAAATAAAGTTTCCTAAATCATTGATAAATTGTGTAATTAATTCCATATGTGACTCCTTTTATCGTTACTCATTGGCTCGAAAGCCCATATTCCAAGCAATATGAGCAGGTTTGACCAATAACGCATTGTCATTACGCTCAGCTTCAAGCAAGTTTTTCTTAGAATTTTCACGCGCAGTAGTAAAATCAAATGGTTGGTCGTACCATGCGTCTAAGATCATTTTGGTATATTCAAGGCTATTGACTCGACAACCTAGTCCTATGATTTGAGCATTATTGCTTAGCCTAGCTCGTTTAGCTGAATAGGGATTAGTGACAGCAACAGCACGAATGCCCCAGTGTTTGTTAGCTTGGCAGGTAAAACCAATACCTGTTCCACAAATATATATTCCTAAACGACAAACATCTTTCTGAATCAAGATTGACATTTCATCAGCCAATTTGGCATAAGTATTAATACCATCTGTTTTAACCTTTACCGGGTCATAAACAACATCGGCATTTTTTTCATTAATCAGATATTTTTTGATTTCTTCTTTATATTCGAAACCTAAGTCGTCACTAGCTATAGCAATTTTTGTTTTCATTTTTTCCTCTCCTAAATTAATAATTATTTTATAATTGGTTTTTATTGGCATGTCAATGTGATCAAGATCACAAAAATAATAAGATGATGATTTATAATATTAAAAAAACCAATATAAACCAATTTTAATTTGTTTTTTATAATATGTTATTTAATTTGAGATCAGGAAAGATACGATGAGTTATGAATGAATCATGTGGACTTTTTGCTAAAATATTGGTAATAATCAGACATGGTTAGTCATATCTAAATCAAAATTTGAGATTGTTAACAATGCAATTAATGAATGAAAGACGAGAATTAATTTTAGAAGAGTTAATCACTGTTGGAACGGTATATGTGAGTGAATTAGCTCGCAAATACCAAGTGACTTACGAAACCATTCGTAAGGATTTATCCGATTTAGAAAAAAAAGGGTATTTAGTTAAATGTCATGGCGGTGCAACACTAAAACAAGGTGCTATTGAACATCCATTTCAAATTAGAGAGAAAGAAAATGCCAGCTTAAAGAAAAGTATTGCGCAAAAAGCACTAACGTTACTACCTGATAATTGCTCTATGATTATTGGTACTGGTAGTACCACATTAGAATTAGCCAAATTGTTGATGTATCGTTCAGGTTTTAAGATTTTTACAGATTCATTACCTGTTGCCAATACCCTTATTTCCTCTGAAAACCAAGTTTTCTTGTTTGGTGGGGAGTTACGCAATAAAAGTTCATCAGTCTATGGCGGTTGGGCGTTATCTATGATTAATGAAATTCAGGTTGATCTCTGTTTTTTAGGTACTGATGGATTTAGTAATTTAACTGGACCTTCAAGTCCTTCATCTTCAGACGCTTATATTGATAAAGCCATCATCGCTCATGCCGAGAAAAAGTATATTTTAGGCGACTACACGAAATTTAATAGGAAGAGTCTGTATAAAATTTGTGATTGGCGTGATATAACCGCATTAATTACCAATAATCTTGCAGATCAGGCACAGGTTGCTAAGTTAGAAGCTAAAACCAAAGTTATTTTGTGTTAAGAATATTTCTTAGCAACGCCAAATAATAAAGATCTCCCTTACCTTAAATAAACAAGGGAAGGGAGATAACTGATTAGTTTATTTAACCATCAATTGTCCCATCATGCCAAGCGTTTCATGCTCGATAATATGACAATGATACATACGTAATCCAGGCATGTTTTGCTGGATTTTTATGGTGATTTTTTCGTGAGGGCGTAAATTGATGGTATCTTTTAATGCGACATATTCTGGAGGATATTTTTTACCATCAAATTCATGGGATACCACAGTGAATTGTGTACCATGAATATGGAAGTTATGGTCCATATGTGAGTTATTGGTTATCGTCCACTCTTCAACCTCATGTATTTTGCTTTCTAGATCAATACGTTTCATATCATGGCGTTTACCATTAATTAAAAATAGCATGCCCCCTCTAGGTTCGCTTTTATCCATCACTTCGGTATATTCAAGTGATTTATGGGTTTTTGCTTCGGCCATTTTTGGTAGGGTACGTAATGTTGATGGTAAGACAATTGAATTGGCCTGATGAAGTTCTAATTCAGCAAGTATTATATCTTGTTCTACCGGCACATTTCCCATTTTGCCGCGATCATAACCAATTGATTGTAAATATACACTGCCGGTTTGTTTGGGTAAAATTACCAATTCAGCGCGTTCCGCCGGTGATAACAAGAGAGGCTTTTCAAGAGAAATAGGTTCAGGCATTAATCCACCATCACTACCGACTAAGAAGACATCACAACCGGGAATGGAAAGGTTAAGATAACGTCCAGAACAGGCATTCCAAACACGAACACGAGTTGCGCTATCAACTTTCATTTTTGGACGATAACCACCATTAATTAACACAAATTGCCCTTCTCGACCATTCATCCAATCCGTCATTGAGTTATCGGCAATTTCTCCTTTGTCTGTCAGTTTTAGATCGGAGAAGAACCAATTGAGTTCAGGTAACGAGGCTAATGGATCGTTTTTACTTCGAACAATAAATACACCCGCTAATCCTCTGGCGACTTGTTCTGCAACGGTATTATGACCATGCGGATGGTACCAATAGGTACCAGCACTATCTTCAGGAATGGTAAATTCATAAATACGCTCTCCACCGGCTGGGATTTCATCTTGTGGATTGCCATCTTGATTTGAAGGAACCAGTAAACCATGCCAGTGTACAGTTGTTGCTTGTGGAAGTTTATTTTTCACTGTAAGTTTGACTTTATCGCCCTCATAAACTTCAATAAGTGGTCCTGGAATTGAATCATTATATGCCCAAAACTCTGTAGTAATATCAGGTGTTAAAGCAATTTTTACTGGTTTTGCTTCAATAGTTGCTTCGAATAAACCTGATTGATTACTATTATTCTTTAAATGTTTGAATTTGGGTAAATCCTGACCTTTTGGTAATGCTGAAGTAGATAATAGTTTTTGCGGTTTTTTTGTGCTCATGTTCATATTCATATTCATATTCATGTTCATATGATCGTGCATGTTGTCCCCCTTGTCACAATTATCAGATTTAACATCACAAACCATGTCCGATATTGGTGAATTATCCAAATTGGCAATGGCTTTAGTTGCAATTAAACCACCAACGGCAGCGGTTATATTCTTTATAAAAATTCGGCGTTTCATACTATTCCTATCATTATTTATTACGTTAAACAATAACAGCCATTCAGCTTGCAAAACTACAAGCAGTAAAGACTGTGTTATTGATTTCCAGTACTTATTACTTATACACAGCAGTGTAAATTAGATAAATTTTGGTGGTTTTAACTCAGGAATAAATTCTTTATATTCAGGTATAACGTTAGTTGGTAGATATTGTTCGCGGTGAATCGGATAATCAATATTAACAGTGTAATTAGTTATTACTGTACCACAACTGGTGCAATGATTGACTGATTTACCAATAAAAGGTTTTGTTGATTTAGAAGTCGGCAAATCGGTAATTGAATAATAGAGATTTGCGTTCACCCTTAAGGAGATTAACATTGGTGAATGGTCAGCTGAACAGGTTGTGGGAATAATTGACGAAAAATGCCAAATAGAAGAAATAAACAAAAAGATTGTCGATATAATTAAAATATTAAATCGCTTTTTGTTAATGGCTAATGACATTGTTTATCACACAATTAATCTAACAAACCATGATTTTATTTTACTAGATAAAACATAAAATTTATACCATTTTAGTAATTGGCAATTTTATTCAAGTTCAATTGCCAATAATCAACAATTTTTCAATCTGCAATATTCACATTAATTGACTAAGTTAATAGTTTTGCAGTAAAAGATAATCATAAAATAAATAAGCCAAACATAAATGGTTCTGGTATTATATTTATATAAAAATATTATTCTGAATAAAAACGATATGAAAATTCTTTACGGAGTTCAAGGAACAGGAAATGGCCATATCAGTCGTTGTAGAACATTAGCAAAAGCTTTAAAAAAGGCTGGTGCTGATGTTGATTATATTTTAAGTGGTCGTGATCCTAAAGATTACTTTGATATGCAGGCCTTTGGTAATTATCGAACTTTTAGTGGTTTGTCTTTTGCGACACTTAATGGAAAAATTAATTTTCGTAAAACCATTCAACGAATTCGTGCCTTTAGATTAATAAAAGATGTTCGTGATCTCGATTTATCAAAATATGATTGCATTATTAGTGATTTTGAGCCAGTGAGCGCTTGGGCTGCACATCATCAAAATCGAGATTGTTTGGGTATCAGTAATCAATCTATTTGCCATTATCTGAAACCTAAAGAGTATGGCATGATAGCTAATGTAATTATGAAGTACTATGCTCCGGTTACTAAACCAATTGGCTTGCATTGGTTTCATTTTGGTCAGAAACTTATTCCACCGATGATTGATTCATTTGAAACTCAGCCAACTGAAGATGGTAAAATTGTTGTTTATTTGCCGTTTGAAGATTTGCAGGAAATAGCTCAACTAGTCAATCAATTTCCACAATATCAATTTTGTTGTTTTCATCCCGATGTGAAACAAATTTCTGAACGTAAGAATTTATTGCTACACCCATTAAGTAGAGATACTTTTACCCAAGCTTTACTTAGTTGTTCTGGTATTATTTCTAATACCGGATTTGCATTAATTTCCGAAGCATTATCTTTAGGCAAGAAGATTCTTACTAAGCCAGTCGCTGGTCAATTCGAGCAAGTTTACAATGCTCAATGCTTGCAATCTTTAGATATGGCAACCGTGATGGAAAATCTAAGTAGTTTGAAGCTAAAATATTGGCTTAGCTTACCCTCAACCAAACCGATTATATATCCGAATGTTGCTGACGAATTAGCTAATTGGATTGTTTCCGGACAAAAAGAGACCTTACTATCTTTAAGCCAAAGGCTCTGGCAACAGACTGTATTTCCTGACAATGTGAGACAACAAATCAAATCGTTAGGTTATGTATAAAGGGGCTAACATGATATTGAGTATTATTGTTGCGATGGCAGATAATCGGGTTATTGGATTAAATAATCAAATGCCGTGGCATATGCCAGCAGATTTAGCTTGGTTTAAAAAAAACACCTTAAATAAGCCGGTTATTATGGGGCGTAAAACGTTTGAATCTATTGGTAGACCTTTGCCCAACCGCCATAACATTGTCATAAGTCGTCAAATTGCCAACAAAACTTCAATTAATTCTGATGTAACTTGGGTTCAATCGATTGATGACGCAATAACACTGGTTAATAAACAGTTGGTTGATGAAGCCTTTATTATCGGTGGCGGTAATATTTATAATCAGGTTTTACCACTAGTTAATCGTCTTTATTTAACGCATATTGATGCCCAATTATCAGGTGATACTTATTTTCCTGATTATACTCAAATGTCTTGGCGACAAATTCATCTAGAAGAACATCAAGCAGATGAAAAAAATCGTTATGATTATCAATTTGAGATATTGGAAAGGCATTAATCAACAGATAATTTATATAAGTTGCCACCTAAAATTTGTGGCAACTTAAATAATTATCACCCTTGTAACCGTTTTGCCTCGATCACATCTGCTAGTTGTTTAATTTTGTTTAGTACTCGTTCAAGTGAATCTTGATCAAAAATTTGCATATCCATATCAATAGTTGCTATTTGTTGTTTCATTTCAATTCGACTTGAAACTCCTAAAACATTCACTTTTTCATTAGCTAATATGGTGGTGATGTCTCGTAATAAACCGCTCCTATCATTTGCGATGATTCGAATAACCATCGTATAACTAGAATTATGATTACCACTCCATACCGCACTGGTAATACGCTCCGGCGCATGATTTTTTAACTCTTGCAATTGTTCACAGTCAGCTCTATGAATTGAAATTCCTCGCCCTTGCGTTACAAAGCCAACAATTGAGTCACCAGGAATAGGACGACAACAATTAGCAATGGTATAAAGTAAATTATCAACACCCTCAATAATGATTTCACCACCTTTTATTGCAGTCGATCTTCCGGTGTTTTTAGTTTGCGATGTTGATTTTTGAGTGATTTGTTTAAGAACCGCTTCGTCTTCTTCTTCTGCTGTCGGCTTATTAAATTGAGCATTAATGAAGTTAACCAATTGATTGATTCGCACATCACCGCTACCTATTCCGGCGAGCACTTCATCAAACGAGTGGGCATTGTATTTGCTAATAAGAATCTTCTCGACGCTTTTTAAGGTAATATTTAATGGCACCAGTTCGTTTTCAAGAATTTGTTGACCGGCTGCAATATTTTTATCTCTATCTTGTTTTTTGAACCAGGCTTGAATTTTTGCTCGCGCTCGGCTGCTATTAACAAAACCTGCATTTGGATTTAACCAGTCACGACTTGGGTTTGGTTGCTTTTGGGTGATAATTTCAACTTGATCGCCTGTTTTCAATATATAGGTAAATGGCACAATACGACCGCCAACTTTAGCGCCAATACACCGATGTCCAACATCACTATGTATATGATAAGCGAAATCTAAAGGCGTTGAACCAGCTGGCAAATCTACAACGTCACCCTTAGGCGTAAATACATAAACGCGGTCATCAAAAATTTGGCTACGAACTGTTTCTTGAATTTCGCCACTTTCTGACATTTCTTGTTGCCAAGTTAATAGCTTACGTAACCAAGAAATTCGTTGATCGTATGCCGTCATCTTATCGGTACTGCCTTCTTTATACTTCCAGTGTGCTGCTATACCTAATTCAGCATCATTGTGCATCTGCTCAGTACGGATTTGAATTTCAATAGTTTTGTTTTGTGGACCATAAACCACAGTATGAATGGATTGATAGCCATTTGGTTTTGGGTTAGCCACATAGTCGTCGAATTCCTTAGCTATATGTTTATAATGGCTATGCACAATCCCCAAAGCGTTATAACAATCTTCAATTCGGTCACAAATAATACGTACTGCTCGAATATCATATAACTCCTCAAATTGTAGATGTTTACGCTCCATTTTTCGCCAAATGCTATAAATATGTTTTGGTCGACCGTAAACTTCTGCACGAATATGATCATGATTCATCATATCCTGTAGATGTTTAACAAATTGATTAATGTATGATTCACGATCAAGGCGTTTTTCATGTAACTTATGAGCAATAAAGCGATATTGATCTGGATGCAAATAACGGAAGCAAAAATCTTCAAGTTCCCATTTTAATTGCCCGATTCCCAATCGATTGGCTAGAGGTGCATAGATATTAAAACACTCTTTAGCAGCCAGTACTTGATCTTCTTTTGGTGCCTGTATAAGATTACGTAAATAAGTAATACGCTCTGCTAATTTTATCACCACACTACGGAAGTCATTCACCATAGCCAGTAACATACGGCGAATACTATCAATTTGCTCTGTAGTGGCATGACCATTACGAATGGCTCGTAGTTGCCTAATTTCCTTCATTTTGACAACACTGGTAAGGATGTGAATAATTTCTCGGTCAAAATTTTCGGGAAGATCGTCTCGGCAGATAATTTTAGTGTCAAAGAAAGGCAGTAAAAGGGCAGTACATAGACTATTAATGTCCATATTTAAGGTCGATAAAATTTCAACCATTTCAATAGCATTTTGAAAACAATAGGCTTGTTCAGGCGCGCCTGCACTATGTTCAAAACAAAAATCCCAGATATCTTTGAACTTTTGATAGGATTCAAGGTTGGTTAATAGTAGTTCTTGTTTAGCCCATTGTTCAACATCAAACTGTGTTAGAGTATAATGCTCGTCATTTTGTTGATGGGCGCCTCTAATTGATACCATAATTATTATCCTGATCTGGTTAACATCAACATTGATTCTATATGCTTAGTTTGTGGAAACATATCCAAAATAGCAATTTTAGCAATGTTGTATCCTTCCTTAAAAAATAACTTGCAATCTCTGGCTAATGTAGCTGGGTTACAAGAGATATAAACGATTTTTGATGGCGATATCTTAATAATTTCTTCTGTAGCATTATAAGCCCCAGCTCTTGCCGGATCTAATAATACTTTGTCAAAAATGGTTTGATTCCATAGCGAAGATTGTTGCTTATCTTCTAAATTACAGGTAAAAAATTGTGTCTTAGCTTTAACTTTATCTTTATTCAATTTGGTATTGAATTTCGCTTTTTCAACTAATGCCTCAACGCCCTCAATACCGGTTACCGACTGGCAATTTGTTGCTATTGGTAGTGAAAAATTGCCCATACCACAAAATAGATCAAGTATGTTATCGTTTGCTGACACATCTAACCACGCGAGCGCTTTCTCGATCATCTTCTGATTAATTCGACTATTAACCTGAATAAAATCGAGTGGACTAAAGGTTAATTTTAGTTGGTTAATCAGGTAGTAATGTTCTTTAGAACCAGAAGCATGGCGCAAATTATCACCATGAAAATAGAGCGAAATGTGATGAACTTCAGCAAATTGTATAAGTAATCGGCTATCTTGTTCTGTTAGTGGCATAGTGTGTCTTAAAACTAAAATTATTCCACTATCAACCGCAATCAATTCAATATGCCCAAGGGCTTTTTTCTGTTTGATTTGTCTTAAACAAGATTGTAATGGAATTAACAAAGCATCTAATTGTTCAACCAATACCGGGCAGTGTTCTATATTTATAATTTGACTTGATTCAGGTTGTCTAAAACCGATAAATAATTCACCTTTGACTAAATTGATGGCTAACCTAGCTCGTCGACGATAATGATAGGGTTGATCTGCAACTATGTCAGGTGGATTATCCTCTAACAGAGCCCCAGTTTCTTTTGATAATAATTTAATTAGCGCTTCGTATTTGGCTTGTTGTTGTAACTCTGATGAGATGTGCTGTAATTCACAGCCGCCACATTTTGTATAGTATTGACATTTTGGCTTAACACGTTGTTGACTGTAATTGTGGTATTTTATTACTTTTGCTTTGGCGTAATTTTTTTTATCTTCAGTCAATTGAATATCAACAGTTTCGTCTGGCAATGCCGATTTTACAAAAATCGTTTTACCTTTATGATTGGCAACGCCTTGACCAAAAGTATCTAGTTTTGTGACGGTAACAGTCAATTTTTGCGAAGTTAGCTTTTTTTTCGGGGGGGTATAAAAATTAACCATTTTAATAAATCGACATTAGGTTAAACGTTTAAGAAGTTGGGTTTTAACATGTAAAGGTACTAAATTAGTGATATCACCACCATGGTAAGCCACATCTTTTACAATGGTAGATGAAATAAATCCCATCGCAATAGATGGCATTAAGAAGATAGTATCTAAATCGGATTTTAATGCGCGGTTCATTTCAGCTAATTGTCTTTCGTATTCGAAATCGTGAGTGGTTCTCACTCCTCTAACAATAACCGTCGCGGCATGTTTTTGGGCAAAGTCCGCCATAAGATTATCAAAACCAATCACTTCAACATTTAATAAGTGTTCAACTGATGTTGAGGCTAGGTTTACACGTTCATCTAAAGCAAATAGCGTTTTTTTATTAGGATTTTCTGCTATAGCAACAATTAAACGAGGAAATAGCTGGGAGGCTCGAGTAATCAGATCAATGTGACCATTGGTAATTGGATCAAATGTTCCCGGGAAAATAGCTGTGAGAGTTTTACTTTTCATTTATCTTATTATCCATCAGCGAATAGGAGAATATCATACCTAATTTTAGCTTGGATTGTTAGCTTAAGTATGCAAAATCTTCGTTTTTTTATGTTCAAAACCACCTTTCCTCATTGTTATTTGTAATTATAATTATAAATAAATTTGCTTAAAGGCTATGCTTGCTGATATGTTTTGTTGTTAATCTAAGCAGACTAATTAAAATAGTCATAATAAGTTTGTTTTGACTCTAGCCAATGCAGGTAATGTGAATATGATTGAAAAGAGTGACCATTTTATTAAGTCTTGTTATTCAGATGAGAATATCTTTATTAGACAGGTTAAGTTAAAAGATAATCATCAACCAGCAAACCATGAACCTTTGTTATTGATTCATGGTGCTAGAGTAGCCGGTATTGGTTCGTTTGATCTACCTGTCAAAGGGGGATCGTTAGCCGAAGATTTAGCTCTGGCTGGATTTGATATCTATATTATCGATTTACGAGGTTATGGTAAGTCAAGCCGTCCCAAAGAGATGTTGAATGCGCCGAATGAGTCTAAACCATTGGTTAGGACACCAGCGGCAATTGCTGATATCGGCTGCGCAGTAAAGCAAATTTTAAAATGGACTCATGCCCCAAAAGTCAATATGTTAGGGTGGGCCACAGGAGGACATTGGGCTGCCGCTTATGCCGAGCAACATAATGATAACGTGAAAAAACTGATTATTTATAACTCATTATATGGTGCTATAGATAATCACCAACTGTTAGGCAAAGGATCGGTATTTGAGGATAAGCAACACCTAGAAGAATTTAATCATGATATTGGCGGTTATCAGTTAAATACTCGAGAAAGCCTATTTACCGCGTGGGATTCGAGTATTCCCTTGGATAATAAAGAGTTATGGCGTGATCCTTTAGTTGCTAATGCTTATGCTGAAGAAGCAATCAATTCTGATCCTCAATCTTTTTCGCATTTACCTCCACAATTTCGCTCACCAACGGGTGCCATGGCTGATAGTTTTGAGTTAGCGATTGGTAAAAAACAGTGGCAGGCCAAACATTTGACGATGCCAATATTAGTTATTTTTTCACAAAATGATTTTTGGAGCCGTAAAGCGGATGCAGTAGCGATAGTTAATGAAGCTCAGCAAGCGCAACTTGTGGAAATACCTAACGGCACGCATTTTGCCCATTTGGATCGCAATAAATATGGCAGAAGTTTATTTACTTCTTCTGTGATTGATTTTCTTAAATCAGATAGATAGTTTTTATAAGTTTATTTTGCCGATTTGATTGAAGAAATTTAATCATTTCTATCATAATTTATGGTGTTTTTAAGGTTGAAAAAAATGTTCCTCAACTTTTTTATTATTTTAAATCGGTTAGCGTTAAGCAGAGATTTGTTGAACTGTTTATTATTGATGAAGTTATTCACTCTTCATCAATAATAAAAAATAGTGAGAATCCATTTATTGATTTATAAAAAACTGATAACAAATTTGCTGATGATAAGTTTGTTCCGGCTCTAAGAAACAGCTTGGTTGTGGCCATGTCGGATGATGTGGACTATCAGGTAAAAACTGTGCTTCTAATGCCACCCCCGCAAAATTAGCGTATTGACTATTATGACGATTTGGCGTGTGGGCTAAAAAGTTACCCGTATATACTTGTAGGGCAGGGTAAGACGTAGTTACGTCCATCGTTACTTTTTTATCTGATGAGACAAGTTGAGCTGCGACCGATTTTGATTTATCTAATAGATAAGCGTGATCATAGCCACCAGTAATTTTTCGAGCTGAACTAGTTAATAAATTATTAGCTATCACTCGCAACTGTCTTAAATCCATATCACCTTCCGTCACATTAACTAAATCGCTATTCGGAATACCAGTAGCATCGACCGGTAGATAATAGTCAGCATTCACTTTTAAACTGTGTGCAAGTATATTTTCGGTTTCACCATCTAAATTAAAATAGGCATGATTTGTTAAGTTAACTGGTGTGCATTTGCTAGTATTCGCATAATATTCAATATTTACCTGATTATCGTCAGTTAACGTATAACTAGCCGTAACTTTAAGTTCGCCTGGATAGCCTTGGTCACCATCAGGAGAAATTAAGCTAAATACAATTTGTTGGTTCGATTGTGATTCAATTTTCCATAATTGCTTATCAAAACCTTGTTTGCCACCATGTAATTGATTAACACCTTGATTGGCAGTAAGTTGATAGTGTTTGCCTGCGATATCTATTTGCGCATTTGCAATGCGGTTAGCATAACGTCCAATGGTCGCACCTAAATAAGCATCTTGCTGTTGGTATTGTTCGAATGATTGGCAACCAAGTAGTAACTCACGCTTCTCTTCGCCAACTGGAATGATACAGGAAAGCCAAGTAGCTCCCCAATTGGACAGTTTAATTTGCATGCCTTGACGGTTTGTCAGCGTAATAATGTGTTTTACAGACATAGTTTATGTGCCCCTTCACTTGGCTGGCAAATATAAAAATCTGCTTTGATTGCAAATTTTTTATGGTAGTTTTGGCTTACCGCATCTTTGACATCACCAACTTTATCTTTAGGAACTAGGGCAACAACACAGCCACCAAAACCACCGCCAGTCATTCGCACACCGCCTTGATTGCCAATAACGCCTTGAACAATGTTAACTAGATAATCAATTGCTGGTACGGTGATTTGAAAATCATCGCGCATAGAGTTGTGACTTTCAGCCATTAATTTAGAGAGTAGTGGATAATCCTCATTAGCCAGCGCGTGAGCGGCTTTAAGTGTGCGTTCATTTTCCGTTATGACATGATGAGCCCGTTTATAAACAATAGGATCGAGCGAGGCTTGGATCTGTAATAAATCAACTAACGAAGCATCACGAAGTGCTTTAACACCAAGTGCTTTGGCTGCTGCTTCACATTGCTTGCGACGAGTATTATATTCACTATCAACTAATCCACGCTTGATATTGGAGTTAATAATCACAACCGCGAGATCTTCAGGAATTGAAACAGGTGATACTTCAAGTGATCGGCAGTCAATTAATAAAGCATGTTGTGCTTGACCAAGTGAGGATATTAATTGATCCATAATGCCACAATTACAGCCAACAAACTGATTTTCAGCTTCTTGGCCGATTAAGGCTATTTGTTTGCCATCTAAAGGTAAATCAAAAAGTACTTGAAACATTTTGCCAATTGCTACTTCAAGTGAGGCCGATGAGCTTAAACCTGCACCTTGAGGTACATTACCACTAATAGCAAAATCAACACCGCTAATATTTTTAGTATATTTGATGATATGTTTAATTACCCCTCGGACATAATTAGCCCATTGATAATTTGGATGTTTCTCAATTTCTGAATCAAGCAAAAACTGGTCTTGTTCATTATTGTAATCAACAGCAATTACACGAATTAAGTTGTCAGAACGTTTATGGCAGCTAATAACTGTTTGATAATCGATGGCGCAAGGTAAAACAAAACCATCATTGTAATCAGTATGTTCGCCAATCAAATTAACTCGCCCGGGAGCTTCAACAACGGTATCTGGTTTATAACCAAATATAGCTGTAAAAGCTTGTATGGTTTTATTGATTAATGCTTTCATCTATTTATCCTTTTCATCTTTATAATGCTCATCACTAACGTTGCGCAACCTTTCGGCAGCTTGTTCTGGTGTTAAATCCCGTTGAACTTCAGCAAACATTTCATAACCAACCATAAACTTTTTAATAGTAGCTGAACGTAATAGTGGCGGATAAAAATGGGCATGTACTTGCCAATAATCACTATTGCCAGCGACAAACGGTGCCCC
This sequence comes from Gilliamella sp. LMG 34359, assembly GCF_984569085.1. Classification (NCBI taxonomy): domain Bacteria; kingdom Pseudomonadati; phylum Pseudomonadota; class Gammaproteobacteria; order Orbales; family Orbaceae; genus Gilliamella; species Gilliamella sp. LMG 34359. The sequence goes on from NZ_OZ474906.1 coordinate 1,140,649, forward strand.
ATGCCATCCCATCGAATACGGGAAAGAACAGTTAAACAAATTGTCATAGCGACAGGTTAGTTTTTTTAAGGCAATGGCTAAATCTTTCTGCTCTTCCTGATTAAGCATGGTTAATCTAGCAACATGTGTTTTCGGCAATAGCAGCGTTTCAAAAGGCCATATTGCCCAAAAAGGCACGACAGCTAGCCAATGCTCTGTTTCAACCACAATGCGTTCTTGATTAGTTAACTCTTTTTCTACATAATCGACTAATAAATTTCGGCCATATTTTTGAAAATAGTTGCGCATATTGCTATCTTCTCGCGCAATTTCATTGGGGATAAAACTATTCGCCCAAACTTGTCCATGTGGATGGGGATTTGAACAGCCCATGGCTGAGCCTTTATTTTCAAATATTTGTACCCAAGGGTAGTGTTTACCTAGCTCCTGTTGTTGGCTTATCCACGTTTTTATCACTGTTTCAATTGCTGGTAGATCGAGTTCGGGTAGAGTTTTACTGTGATCGGGGGAGAAGCAGATCACTCGACTTGTTCCTTTAGCACTTTGAATTTGAAATAAAGGATCGTTACTATTGGCTGAATTAGGTGTGTCTTCCATTAATGCAGCAAAATCATTGGTAAAGACGTAGGTACCCGTATAATTAGGATTTATATCACCGGTGACTCGTTTATTGCCCGGACATAAATAACAATTTGGATCATGATGGGGTTTTGGTTCTTCATTTAAGGTCTCTTGCTGACCTTGCCAAGGCCGTTTTGCTCGATGTGGCGAAACTAACACCCATTGGTCGGTCAATGGGTTATAGCGGCGATGAGGATGGTCAACTGGGTTAAAAATATCCATTTTTGCCTCTTTAATTATGATGTTGCGACTATTGTTGTATAAATACAACTGTTGCGTAAATATAACCTTAATCGGGATAACCTTGTGGATTTTTAGATTGCCAATTCCATGAATCTTTAACCATATCATCAAGGGTTAATTTGGTTTTCCAACCTAACAGCTGTTCAGCTTTCTTGGCATCAGCCCAAAATGCAGGCAAGTCGCCAGCACGTCTTGGCGCAAACTGCCAATTAAGTGGTTTACCGGATGCCTTTTCGAAGGCCTTAATCACTTGTAGCACACTGAAGCCTACTCCCGAGCCTAAATTGTAGATATGTACACCGGCTCTATTTTGGTCAGCTTTAAGTGCAGCGATATGACCATCCGCTAAATCAACAACATGAATAAAGTCTCGCACGCAGGTACCATCAACAGTTGGGTAATCATTACCAAATACCGATAATGACTCGCGCTTACCTACGGCAACTTGGGTGATAAATGGCATAAGATTATTAGGTACGCCAAGCGGATCTTCTCCCATCAAACCACTTGGATGCGCACCGACAGGATTAAAATATCGCAATAATGTTAAGGACCAATCAGGTTCAGCAACCGCTAAATCCATCATGCACTGTTCAACCATAAGTTTACTCTTACCATATGGGCTAGAGGGTAACCCTTGCGGTAAGGTTTCGACGTAAGGAATCGGCGCTAGCTCACCATATACTGTGGCAGATGAACTAAAAACCAACTGTTTTACACCAGCATCACGCATTGCTTTCATTAAGACAATACTGCCGTAAACATTATTTTCATAATATTCAAGTGGCTTATAGACTGATTCACCAACGGCTTTTAATCCAGCAAAGTGAATAACGGCTTTGATATCATGTTCTTTAAAAATTGTTGCTAATATATTTGCATCACATACATCGCCATGATAAAAATCGATTGATTGTCCTGTGATGGTTTTTATTCTTTCCAATACCGAGGCTTTACTATTAAATAAATTGTCAATAATAATTGGAGTATATCCGGCAAGAATTAATTGAACACAAGTATGACTGCCGATATATCCACAACCACCCGTTACTAATATTTTCATCTTGATACCTTAACATATGCTAATTCTAATTAATTTGTACTAATTTTCCGATTCTTCAATCTTATTATGTTTAAACAAATCCCACGGTCCTCGACCTGATAACGTAAAGGACGAGATTAGTGTAAAGCTAAATGCGATTAAGCCGAGCACTAAATAAGCTCCTTCAAATCCAATTTTAACATACATTTGACCTGCAAAGGTGGACATAAACATAATAGATAGTTGTTTTGCGAAACAGAAAGCAATTAAGTATACCGTTGCTGAAAAACGAATCGGAAAATGTTTGGTAATATATTTAAATGCACCGACAAGCAATAGTGGTGCCTCAAACATATGTAATGTTTTTAAGATAACCACTTCAACAGCTGAACTGGCGAAGGCTGAACCTGTTATGCGAATTGACATGATCGCCCCAGCAACTAATAGGGTATTTTTGCTGCCAATTTTCATAACAATAACTGGCGCAAAAAACATCACAGTCGCATTTAAAAATTCACCTAATGTGGTGACATAGCCGAAGGCCTCACGCCCTACCTGTTCACTGGAGAAGAATGAAGTGAAGAAGTTGGCAAATTGTTGGTCAAATACTTCATAAGTACAAGCTACACCAACAATGTAGAGCATAAAGAACCAAATCTTAGGCATTCTTAGTAGATCCACCGCCAATTTTAAGTTAAATGGTTCAGGTTTGTTTAAGCCCATTTGTTCAACAACATCCGTGGTAGGCGTTTTAGCCGGATCAGCAATTTTGACTAAAATTAATAATACTAAAGCGAATCCTGAACATAACCAATAAACGGCATTAACATCTTTGGATATCATAATCCCGACAAATGAAGCGCAAATCGCCCAGCCAAAACAACCAAACATCCGACAACGACCAAATTCGAAACCGCTTCGTCTACTGATTTTTTCAACTAAAGCTTCAATTGCCGGTGCGCCACCACTAAATACCATACCTAAATATAAACCACCAGCAGTAGCACCAAGCGTTACATTTAATTTGAGTAAAGGACCTAATATAAAAATAAAGAATGGCCCAAATAGCACCAATAGAAAGGTGATCATCCAAAGTAGGTGTTTTCTTAAACCTAATTTATCGGATATCAATCCAAATACTGGTTGAAAGAATAATGCAAATAGCGAAATAAATGAGAAAACATATCCTGTATCAGCTTGATCTAAGCCAATCATTTTTAACCAGACTGGAAAAAAGGGGAAATAAGCTCCCATGATAAAGAAATAAAGAAAAAAGTAGAGGCTAAATACCCAATAGTTTTTGTTGCGCATTGTCGACTTAATTTTCTGATTCATAATGAACTTCCTTTGCTAAGCTTTAAATGATTACTTAATCATCTAGAAATCGCTTACATTTTAAATAAACAAAAAGCGATAAATTGCTCAGGATGATAGCATTTAAAATTGGGCAAAAAAGTGATCTAGTTAACATTTTGTGAAATCGCTTACATTTTTGTAAGTATTAATTTAGATGATTAATAATCTTAATTGTAATTACGAGAATTCAATGCGTTCCGTGGTAAAAGCGTTATTTATCTTTTAAGCAACTAATTATAGAGGTTTGTTTATGTCTGATTTTCAGGATTTTAACAGAATATCATTTATTTCATGGTATCGATTACATTTTTTATGGTGGCAATGACCAAGTTATATAAAATCAGGGAAAACAATTTTAAGTCTATTAGCTATTTTGTAGATTGTCTAATGACTTAAAGCTAGTAGCCATATAGACAATCTAATTAATTAAACTTAGGGTTGAAAATCTTTTATACGTTTTTCAAAATCATGCCACGAATAAAAACCATCACTATTCGGTGTCGCATTTAGCAACTTGAGTTGATAATGTTGTGGAGGATTATTAATATCAATCGCTTCGCCAGTATATAGCTGTTCAAAACTTTGGTAGACGTATTCAGCTTTAAAAAAGTATTTGCCGGATGTGACATGTCGATAACGTTGTAAGATAACCATGCCACCAATTGGTGTATTTTCAAATTGGTTTGGCAGCTGATATGGTGCAAAATCCAAAGCGCCGAGCAGTGCGGCAATGGTACTATCATGACCGACCAGTAGATTGACTTTATGAGTTTTATTGTGTAATAAATCATCTATCTTATTAATTAATAATTTACTATTATGTCGAGCAATCGTTCTAGAATGAAAAACTAAGTCAATATAATGGTTGCGAATTTGCATCAATTGTTGCCACTGTTCTTGACTGGTTATTCTTCCCCAAGCAATATGCTCTTTAGGAAATGCCGAATAATACTGTAATAAAAAAGCATCGATGACACAAATACCAATGGCTAATGGCCCGCGTAGTTCAGGCTCTTGGTTTTTTACAAAATGAAGTTCATAAGGGATATCTGCAAAATCACATTTAAGTTCAGCATATAATTGTGAGTGTGAATAGTCTAATATATCCGATACCATTTTATATGCCGAGGCTAAATTTTTGAAGATCGACTCTTTTTGGTCAGCTTCTTCGATTTCTTTTAATACTTTTTGTTTAATTTCTGATGAGTCGTTTTTTACACTTGGATCAAAAATAGGGTCCATTTTTTCAATGGTATATTTATGCTCGATAGGAATATCATAACCAGCATAAGCGCCAGCAACTAAGAATTGAGCTGTCGCTACCGTTCTTTGAAGACTATTGGCATAAACATAGATATCTGGATTTTCAGGGGTGAGTTTAATATTTTGTTGCTCAAGCCATTGAGATAGATAATGGCCAAAAAAAGTTTCTAATACTCCACCTCGGGTGGTCAAATAACCATAAGCATGATCCCAGCTAGGCCATTTTAGTGGGCTGGACTTTTCTAAAAATGCTATCGTGTTTTCTAGCGGTGTACGGATACCGTGGCGGCTTAATATAACGACTTTGTCTAATTGGTATTGATTGTTGTTCATTTAGTTATCCATCCTTGTTTATGCAAATAATTTAAAATGAAATCTCGTTGCCCTTTGATAATTGTTTCTGCGATTTTATCACTCCAACCATTGGTTTTTTGATTAGCCAGTCGATGCTCATAGTACTTACGCATCTGAGTATCATATTGTGCTAATAATTGATGATTGATTGGTTGATAGTGATTTTCAAAAAAAACTAATTCTTTCGGTAATCTTGGTTTTAGATCTGGATTTTGGTCAGGATAACCAATACAAAGCCCAAAAAGCGGAAGAACATATTTAGGTAAGGCCAGTAATTGTGTTACTTTCTCAATATTATTGCGTAATCCGCCAATATAAACCGTGCCTAAACCTAATGATTCCGCTGCAATAACGGTATTTTGTGCCATAAGAGCCGTATCAATGCAACCCACTAAAAGCTGTTCTGCTTTTTCAAGGGGAATAGTTGGATCAATTTGAAAATGCCGATTAAAATCGGCACAGAACACCCAAAATTCAGGAGCCTGAAGTATATACTCCTGATCTCCCGCATAATGTGCTAGTTTTGAGCGATTCTCGCTATCAGTAATTCTAATTATTGTCGCGCATTGTAGAAAATTGGAACTTGGAGCCGATTGTGCAGCTTGAACAAGTGATTCTATCTGCTCTGTAGTTAATGCCGTTGATTGGTAAGACCGAATTGAACGACGATGACAAATTATATCAATTGTTTTATTTTGCATAATGGCTCCTTAATACCACTATTTTTTTATAAATTGTAAATCCCAAACACCATGACCTAAATTTTGACCACGTTTTTCAAATTTGGTAATAGGGCGATCTTCGGGTCTTGGAATGTAGTCGCCTGTCGCTGATAAATTTTCAAAACCTTCAGCTTCGGTTAAAACCTCTAACATATGTTCAGCATAATTTTGCCAGTCGGTAGCTAAATGTAAAATACCGCCTTCTTTCAATTTTTGCCGAATTAATTGTACAAATTGTGGTTGAATAATGCGGCGTTTGTTGTGTCTTGCTTTATGCCATGGATCGGGAAAGAAGATTTGTACTTTATCTAATGATTCATTAGGTATCATGTTTTCTAAAACTTCAACGGCATCATGACACATCACTTTTAAATTAGTTAATTGTTTTTCCTCAATAGCCATTAAACAGGCACCGACACCAGGTCGATGGACTTCAATACCTATAAAATTTTTGTCTGGAGAGGCGTTAGCCATTTCAATTAATGAAGCGCCCATACCAAAACCGATTTCTAATATTGTCGGTTTATTCTCCTCAACAGAGATTAATGAATTTGCATTATATTCAATGCTATATATAGGCCATAAATGAGTTAAAGCCTGTTGTTGCCCTTTGGTTAAGCGACCTTGTCGCAATACAAAACTACGTATTGTTCGTTTAGATTCTGTCTGTTGATTATTGGTTTTTAATTGTTCACTCATTGCGTATCTGCTGTTATTGTTAAATAGTTTATCAAGGTAATTGTTCACCTTTGTTGTACAGTAGTTTAACCGATTTTTAATCCACTTCAAAAAACATCTTGTTACTTATTTTTCTATATATAATAGTGACAGATATAAAATATTTGTAAGAATTTTTTATAATCTGGTTGAGGATGATCTGTAAATGATTATATAATTATAACTCCGATTTAACCGATTACGTTTTATGTAATCATGATTACATGCTTGAGGATTTCTCGTGCCTGATATGAAGCTGTTTGCTGGTAACGCCACACCCGAACTAGCAAAACGTATAGCTAATCGTCTTTATACTTCCCTTGGTGATATTATTGTTAGCCGTTTTAGTGACGGTGAAGTCAATGTCCAAATTAATGAAAATGTCCGTGGTGAAGATGTTTTTATTATCCAATCAACTTGTGCGCCTACAAATGACAATTTAATGGAATTATTAGTAATGATTGATGCAATGCGTCGAGCATCTGCCGGTCGTATTACTGCTGTTATTCCTTATTTTGGATATGCAAGGCAGGATCGCCGAGTGCGTTCAGCTCGAGTTCCTATTACTGCCAAAGTTGTTGCAGACTTTTTATCAACTGTTGGTGTTGATAGGGTTTTAACTGTTGATCTTCATGCTGAACAGATTCAAGGCTTTTTTGATGTACCAGTTGATAATGTATTTGGTAGCCCTGTGATTTTAGAAGATATGTTACAACGTGATTTTGAACGCCCAATCGTGGTATCTCCGGATATTGGTGGTGTGGTTCGAGCGCGTGCGATAGCCAAACTTTTAAATGATACAGATATGGCGATTATTGATAAACGCCGTCAACGTGCTAATGAAGCAGAAGTGATGAATATTATTGGTGATGTCGCAGACCGAGATTGTATTTTAGTTGATGACATGATCGATACTGCTGGAACGCTTTGTAAAGCGGCTGATGCATTAAAAGCTCGCGGAGCAAAACGTGTTTTCGCTTATGCTACTCACCCAATTTTCTCAGGAAAAGCGGTTAGTAACATTAAAAATTCTGCCATTGATGAAATCGTAGTTTGTGACACAATTCCATTAACTGCTGAAGTTAAAGGATTAAATAATGTGCGTCAACTTACATTATCAGGCATGCTTGCTGAAGCAATTCGACGTATTAGTAACGAAGAATCAATTTCAGCAATGTTCCATCAATAATCTTTTCTTGCCAATTAGATAAATGCCCCCTCATAGGGGCTTTTTACTAATAACCGAATAATTAATGATTAAACTATTATGACAACAATCAAACTTATTGTAGGCTTAGCAAATCCCGGTAATGAATATGCGGCAACTCGCCATAATGCTGGTGCTTGGTATGTGGATCTTCTTGCTGAACGTTATAATCAACCATTAAAAAATGATCCTAAATTTTTTGGATACACTACCCGAATTAATCTTAATGGTCATGATGTCCGTTTGCTGGTACCAACAACCTTTATGAATTTGAGTGGAAAAGCGGTTCAAGCGATGGCGTCTTTTTATCAAATTCAACCTGATGAGATATTGGTTGCTCATGATGAGTTAGATCTTAATCCCGGTATTGCTAAATTGAAATTTGGCGGTAGTCATGGTGGTCATAATGGTTTGAAAGATATTGCCAGTAAACTTGGCAATAATCTGAATTTTTATCGATTAAGAATTGGAATTGGGCATCCAGGCGATAAAAATAAAGTCGTCGGTTATGTATTAAATAAACCATCTAAACCTGAACAAGAGTTAATTGATAAAGCTATTGATGAATCAGTGTATTGTACCAATATTCTATTAACGGACGGCATAGAAAGTGCGATGAATCGTCTGCATTCATTCAAAGCTTAAACTTGCTAAAAATAACCTGTCCCGTAATAAATTAAACATAAAAAATCCACCTGATGAACAGGTGGATGACAAATCACGTATCCATTCAGACTAAGAAAATAAGTGAGAAACGTTACCGCCTTTCTCTGCAATTTTTTTCATTACTTCTTTGATTAACCATGTATTCATTGCGGCGGTGTCGTCTGTGCTACCAGTATAATTAAGTTCAGTTGCTAATTTTTTGCGTGCATCTAAACTGTTATCAATACCTAATAATTTCAATAAATCAACAATTGAAGTTTTCCAATTAAGTTTTTCAGGAAATTTTTTAGCCAAATTATCCAAAATTGACATAACGTCGACTTGAGATATAGGCGTTTTGTTTTCTGAGGAATTTTGTTGATTTTGATCGGAATTACTGTTATTTCCGGTATTGTCGGTATTGGTAGAAGTTTTGTCTTTAACGGTGTCAGTAATTTTATCAACTTGCTCTTTCACCGCATCTTTTGCATGACCTACAGCGGCCTGTGCGCTTGGAAATATTTTAGAAAAAATATTATTTAAGATACCCATTTTACACCCCTTATGTTTAAACTGCTTATTAAAAAACTGCTTAACGATACAGATGTAGAAAATATCCCCTAAAGTATAGCGGTTAAATATAAATAGTGTCAAAGCTAGAATTAACTGATAGCATTTTTTGTAATATCGAATTAAGGGTGTACAAAGATACCTTTTGCTTTTATTGAATATTCTTTTTTGAAATTATTTAATTATTAATTTAAACGGATTGATTTTTTTACTATAAAAATTTATTATACCAATTTGTACAAGTAATGTGATTTGTGTCACGTTATTTAACAAATTCAGCAATATATTGGTTTAAAATAGTAGTATTATTTGGTTTACCAATTATAATACAGCCTCTATTAATTAGCCTTAAATCATTGAACATTAGTCTAAACGAAGAAATTAATCTATGAATTTTATTCTTCAATTTGATTTGAAGGTGTTCTAAATAGTAAATATCGATAATTAATTATGCAAATAATTAGTTATAATAAAAACTTCCTAACAATATAAGGAAAATAGCGTGTATATCACGCTATTTTTATGTGCAAATTAAGATAATAAAAGAGCCCATTATTATGGGCTCTTTAACTAAGATAACTAAGAAATTAAGATAATTAAAAAATAATTAAATTTTACTCAAAAAATGCACGTCTAATTGCATATTCAACGCCACGAATTTCTGCTAAACCTCTTAAGCGGCCTATCGCCGAATAGCCAGGATTAGTTTTTTTATTAAGATCGTCAAGCATTTGGTGACCGTGATCTGGACGAACAGGTATTGAACGTTTAATTCCCGCTTTTTTACGTCGTTCTTCTTCAGCAATCAGTACTTTAATTACTCCATACATATCAACATCACCAGCTAAATGATCGCCTTCATGGAAAGATAATGGATTATTTTCACGAACTGTTGCACGTAAATGAATAAAATGAACGCGATCAGCAAATTTTTCCGCCATTGTCACAAGATCATTATCGCTACGAACACCATAAGAACCAGTACAGAAACAGAATCCGTTATGGATACTATCAACAGTCTCTTTCATCCATTGCATATCTTCGATGGTTGAAACAATACGTGGTAAACCTAAAATTGGTCTAGGAGGATCATCTGGATGAACGGTTAAAACTACACCAACTTCTTCTGCGACTGGAACAATAGCTTTTAAGAAATAAGCAAAGTTTTCGCGTAACTTAGCTTTATCAATACCATCATAAGTGGCAAGATGAGCTCGGAATTGATCGAGTGAATAACCCTCTTCAGCACCAGGTAAACCAGCAATAATATTGCCAACCAGTTTATCTTTATCGGCTTGAGACATTTGTTCAAAATAACTTTTTGCTGCCAGTATATCTTCTGGTGTGTAATCTTTTTCGGCATTAGGTCGTTTTAAAATATGAATATCAAATGCTGCAAAAGCAATTTGATCAAAGCGTAATGCTCGAGAACCATCCGGTAATTGATAACCAAGATCGGTACGTGTCCAATCTAATACAGGCATAAAGTTGTAACAAACTGTATCAATACCACAAGCAGCTAAATTACGAATTGATTGTTGATAGTTGGCAATATGTTGTTCAAAATTACCAGAATGGGTTTTAATTTCTTCATGAACAGGAATACTTTCAACAACAGACCAAGTAAGACCACTGTCTTCAATCATTTTTTTTCGTTTTTCAATCTCATCAATTGTCCAAACTTCACCATTAGGTATATGGTGTAAGGCGGTAACAATTCCTGTTGCCCCTGATTGTCTAATATCGGCCAATGATACAGGGTCGTTAGGTCCAAACCAGCGCATTGTTTGTTCCATCTAAAATCTCCTCAATGATTTTTCATTTACTAATTTATTCTAAAATGAAGATCCATAAACAATGCATATTTGTTTCTATTGGTTAACAATAGTGACTGGAATAGAGTCAAATAAATAACCATCAAAATTTGGATCTTCACTGTCAGAAACTGTCATTAATGTTTGTTTAACATTTTCCAAGTGTTGCCACATAGCGTGACGTGCCGCCATTGAATCTTTTAATTGTAGTGCCTGTAGAATTCTTTCATGATCATATAACCATTTTTTTCGATAACTATGATCAATTATTCTACTTTGCAATTGGTCCCACATTTTACTCGATGAACGTTTTGACCATAAGTCTTCTAACAGACGCTCAAGTATTGAGTTCTTTGTGGCTCGAGCTATTGCAACATGAAACATTTCATCGGCACTATAGTCATCAAGTACTTCTTGTTCTAAAGTTTGCCGTTCTTGTTCAATTATAGTTCTTAACTCAATAATATCGGACTTTACAATTTGTGACGCAGCAAATGCGGCGATGTTACTTTCAAGAAGTTGTCTTGCTTGTAACAGCTCAAATGGGCCAAAATCTTCTTCCTCTATTTCTCTATCTTTTTCGGATAAGAACTCGTCAGGTAAACCAATAACATAAACACCAGAACCTTTTTTTACGGCAACTAATTTTTCAAGCTCTAACATAATTAATGCTTCTCGAACTACCGTACGACTAACATTAAAAGTTTCTGCAATATCTCTTTCTGGTGGTAGTCGGTCACCAATTTTAAAGGTACCACTAGTTAATAATGATTTTAACTCATTACCAATTTTTTGATAGAGTCGATGGACCCTTGGCATAATCTATAATCCTCAGAATTCTATTAAGTTTGTTGCAGATAATTATACGCTAATTATCACAACTCCTCTAAGTGAATAATCAAAGAAATATATAACACCGTTAAATTGGTGTACCAATGTTGTTATGCATTATAGAGATTTTAGCAAACATCCTCATAAAATAAACCAAAAAATGTGATATAAGTCACAAAAATTAAAAAATATAGATGAAAAATTTGTCAACAAATGAAAATATGTCTAACCAATAAATGTTGTTAACTAGTTAATCATGGTATAAAAAATGCTCAATTTATTAAAAACCCCACAATCAATTAAAAATAAACCTTTATACAATAGGCAAACAATGACTGCTCGTATTGTTCATATCGGTTTCGGCGCCTTTCATAGAGCACATCAGGCATTATTTACTGATCGCCTGTTAAATAAAGGCAATAGTGATTGGGCTATTTGTGAAGTGAATATTGTTGGAGGGGAGGAGTTAATCAATGATATTCGTAAACAAGATCATCTCTATACAGTATTAGAAAAAGGGGCAACATCTAAACAAGCCTATATTATAGGTAGTGTTAAAGAGTCATTGTTAGCTCCAACTGATGGTATAGAAACAATTTTAGAAAAAATGGCTGATCCGCTGGTGGAAATTGTTTCGTTAACGGTGACAGAAAAAGGTTATTGTATGTTGCCTGGCGGAACAGGATTGGATTTGAATAATGAATTAATTAAAGCCGATTTAGCTTCACCAAGTAAACCTATGTCAGCGCCGGGCGTTATTGTTGAAGCATTACATAGAAGAATGCAACGAGGTTTAAAATCATTTACTGCTTTATCCTGCGATAACATGCCAGAAAATGGTTTAGTTTTGCGCAAAGCTATTTTAGATTTAGCCAATGCCCGTGATCCAGAGTTAGCAAAATGGATTGAAAGCAATACAACTTTCCCATGTACGATGGTTGACCGTATTGTTCCTGCCGCAACGCCTGAAACCTTAGAAGAAATCCAAGAGGAATTAGGCGGCGTGTTTGATCCTTGTGGTATTGCTTGTGAGCCATTCATTCAGTGGGTTATTGAGGATAATTTTGTAACATCTCGACCTAATTGGAATGAAGTTGGTGCTGAATTTGTTGATAATGTTGTTCCATATGAAGAGATGAAACTTCGAATGTTAAATGGTAGCCATTCATTCTTAGCTTATTTAGGTTATTTAGCTGGTTATGAGCATATTAATGATTGTATGAATGACGAAAATTATAAAAAAGCGACTTTATCATTAATGATGCAACAACAAGCACCAACTTTAAATGTTCCTTCACACATGAATTTACAACAATATGCTGAAAAACTTATTGAACGATTTAGTAATCCATCACTAAAACATCGAACATGGCAAATTGCTATGGATGGTACCCAAAAATTACCACAACGCATGCTTGACTCAATCCGTTGGCATATTAAGCATAATTCTGATTTTTCATTACTCGCTTTAGGCGTAGCCGGGTGGATACGTTATGTTGGTGGTATCGATGATAATCAACAAATAATCGATATTCGTGATCCAATGGTTGAGGAATTGAAACGACTTGTTGCTGCAAGTGATGATGGTATAGAAAGAGTTAACACTTTACTAAGTTTGGCTGCCGTTTTTGGATCTGATCTACCAAATAATGCATTATTTAAAGACAAAGTTACTCAGCATTATCTTTCATTAATGGAGAAAGGAGCCAAACAGACTATTAAGGATTTATCTTTATAAATTGGACGGAAAACAATGAAAAAATTTTTAGATGATAACTTTTTATTACAAACTGATGCGGCGCAAAGACTCTATTTTGATTACGCCAAAGATCAACCTATATATGATTATCATTGCCATTTACCACCTAAAGATATTGCTGAAAATAAAAACTTTGGTAATTTAGCTGAAATTTGGTTAGCCGGTGATCACTATAAATGGCGAGTATTACGCACAGCAGGTATCGATGAAAAATTTATTACCGGTGATGCTTCTGATTATGAAAAATACCTAACTTGGGCAAAAGTTGTTCCTTTGACGCTTGGAAATCCAATTTATCATTGGACTCATTTAGAGTTAAAAAGACCATTTGGTATAAAAGATATTCTTCTTAATGAAAAAACAGCGGATAAAATTTGGACAGAGGCAAATGCTAAATTAGCGACGGCTGAATTTTCAACTCGTGGTATTTTGACACAAATGAATGTCAAAGCAGTAGGCACAACAGATGATCCTATTGATTCACTTGAATATCATAAACAAATTGCATTAGATGGCTCATTGCAAACGAAAGTAAGGCCTAGTTGGCGACCAGATAAAGTCTTTAAAATCGAACTAACTGGTTTTGTTGATTATATCGCTCAATTAGGCAAAGTTGCTGATATTGAAATTAATAATTTTGAAAAACTACTTTGCGCATTAACCAAGCGGCTAGATCATTTCGAACAACATGGTTGTGAAGCAGCCGATCATGGTATTGAAATTTTACGTTATGCTGATATTCCTTCAGAAAAACAGCTCGATCACATATTAACCAAACGTCTTACTAATCAACCTCTTTCTGAATTAGAAATTGCGCAATTTAGTACTGCGGTGCTGGTTTGGTTAGGTAAGCAATATCATAAACGTAATTGGGTTATGCAATTACATTTAGGTGCACTACGTAATAATAATCAAAGAATGTTTAAGTTACTGGGTCCAGATGCTGGATTTGACTCGATTGGCGATAGACCAATTGCCGAACCTCTCTCTTCATTATTAGGTATTTTAGACTTAACGGATGAACTACCGAAAACTATTTTGTATTGCTTAAACCCTCGAGATAATGAAGTCCTAGTGACGATGGCCGGTAACTTTCAAGGTTCAGGTATTGCCGGAAAAATTCAATTTGGTTCAGGCTGGTGGTTCAATGACCAGAAAGATGGGATGGAACGCCAATTAATGCAACTTTCTCAAATGGGATTATTAAGTCAATTTGTCGGTATGCTAACTGATTCTCGTAGTTTCTTATCATTTACCAGACATGAATATTTTAGACGTATTCTCTGTAATCTAGTCGGCAATTGGATGGTTAATGGCGAAATTCCAGCTGATTTTGACTTAGTTGGCAACATGATTAGCAATATTTGTTTTAACAATGCAAATCATTATTTTTCTAAATAGTAATAATACGAATTAACATTAAATAGGACGAAGGAAACGAAATGAGAAAAATTCCAAAATTTCGATGGTGCATGATTTTACTTGTCTGCGCTATTACAATTATCAACTATCTTGATCGAACGGCATTAGGCGTTGCTGCGCCGACAATTTTAGAAACTACCGGTATTACTAAAGAGCAATATTCTTGGATAGTGAGTGCATTCCAGTTAGCTTACACCATAGGTCAACCTATTATGGGCTTCTTCATTGATACTATCGGTCTTCGACTTGGATTTGCTATCTGTGCCGTAATTTGGGGGCTAGCAACCATGGGGCATGCTTTGACAGGTACATGGCAAGGTTTAGCTTTCATGCGTGGGGTGATGGGTTTTAGTGAAGCATCAGCTATTCCGGCAGGAATAAAAACTGCATCGATATGGTTTCCTGCAAAAGAGAGAGGAATTGCGTCAGGTGTCTTTAATATGGGGACATCTTTTGGGGCTATGTTAGCGCCACCTTTAATTGCTTGGTGTATTTTATTCCAAGGTTGGCAGTTCGCTTTTGTTGTTTCAGGCTCATTAGCATTATTTGCTGCGCTTGCATGGTTTATTTTTTATCGTGATCCTAAAGATTCAAAAATATTATCTCCTGAAGAGCGAGAGTATATTGAAGCGGGACAAGAGAAATATTTAGGCGTCGATAACCAAAAAGAGAAGGTATCTCTTGCAACAATTCTTACTCAGCGTAATTTCTGGGGTATTGGTATTGCACGTTTTCTTGCTGACCCAGCGTGGGGAACAATTAATTTTTGGGTACCAATCTTCTTCGTTGAAACACTACATTTTAGTTTAAAAGAAATTGCTATGTTTGTTTGGTTACCATTTTTAATGGCTGATCTAGGTTGTTTAGCAAGTGGTTTTGTTGCCAAGTTTTTTAATGACCGAGGAGTATCTTTAATCAATTCAAGATTGATAACCTTTACTATCGGTGCAGTATTAATGATGACAATTGGTTTTGTTAGTATTGTCGAAAATCCATATTTAGCAGTATTTTTAATCAGCTTAGGTGGTTTTTCACATCAATTATTATCGACTGTAGCATCGACTTTAGGTGGCGATTTATTCAAGAAAAATCAAGTTGCGACCGCTGTTGGTATGGCTGGTGCTTGTGCTTGGACAGGGCAGTTAATATTTAACCTTTTCATTGGTGCATTCGTAGGCATAATTGGTTTTGGTCCATTCTTCATAGCTCTAGCGTTCTTCGATGTAATTGGCGCAATTGTACTTTGGACATTTATTCGAGAAAACAAAGTTAATAACAGTATCAGTAATTAATCATTAAAAACTAACAAATAATTAATATTAACTTCAATAGTTAGGCTCAAAATTTTTGAACCTAACTATCATTGTTGTTTGATTAATTGAACTATTTGACCTTTCTATTCATTTTCAATAAATCAAATAAAGTGTAAATATCATTTTTTTACACGACTTTTTAAACTAGATCAGGTAAATTATTTAGCATTAAATTTTTTAGGTTAAAAATTAATTTTTATTAATTTTAGCAAAGAGGAAGGATAAGCCTAATTCATGCGTGATAATGAGCCAAAAGTGTTGACCAGCCTTTTGTCACAAGGGGCTTTATTATGCCAGATAAAAGAAAGAACCCAGGCATTGAGTCAATTAACGAAAGTTATTGATGAGTTACTTCCAACGCCTTTAAATCAGCAATATAGAGTTGCTAATTATCGTCAAGGTGTGCTTATTCTTGAGGTTAGTTCGGCTAACTGGTTAACAAGAATAAAATATGAACAAAGTAATTTAATCTCGGGCATACGTGGAAAAATCTTACCGTCGCTATCCTCTATTCAATACAAGATTAATCCAACTATTGCGACAAATTATTCGCAATCAGTTAATTTTTCTAACAATAATGCTAAAATTAACAGTGTGATTTCGGTGCAAACAGCTATATATTTAAAGGCATTGGCTGAGCAAGCGCCAGAAAAACTAAAAAAACAATTGATTAAACTTGCTAACCATGCAAAATAAGTTGAACACTATTTAGAAGTAACAAATGAAAAGATACAGGAGTGAAATATGGACAAAAGTATGATTACCTATATTGTCATTGGCCTAATTATTGGTTTTATTGTAGGTATGATTTTCATGAATTTTGTTTCTCAAAAAGGCCGTAAATACGCCAAACTTAAACGTGAATACGAACAAGCTCAAGAAGAATTAGTATCTCAAAAGCAAATGATGGTGAAACACTTTTCACATAGCGCTGAAATATTAGACAATATGGCTAAAGAATTTCGTCGATTATATCAACATATTGCCGAAACTTCTGGGCAATTTTCGACTTTTGATGACATGCCAATGATAGATTTAGAAGCGAATAAGGATATCAGTGTCAAAAACAAGTTAACACTTGAAGAACAGCCTAAAGACTATTCAGATAATCCTTCTGGATTATTCAAAACAGATGATATTAAATCTTAATTAATATTAAATATTTGTTAGTTAAATCATACTAATGAAATCTGTGTTTTAAATATTAAATTCCTTAAATAAGAGAGTTTTACGATGAGTCATTCCTTAAGAAAACCCAAAAAACTATTAAGCGTAATAGCATTAGGTTTAGGTTTAAGTTTAGCTACAGTATCCAATGTTTATGCTGCATTTCCATTTATCCCAACAGATAATAACCAACAGCAACCATCGTTAGCGCCAATGTTGGAAACTGTTTTACCTTCAGTAGTCAGTATTAAAGTTGAAGGTACAACTCAAATGCAAAATAATATGCCGGAAGAATTTAGACGATTTTTCGGTTATCCTGATAGCCAATCGAGAACTTTTTCAGGATTAGGCTCTGGTGTAATTATTGATGCGAAAAAAGGTTATATTGTTACTAATAATCATGTGATTGATAACGCCGATAAAATCATCGTTGCCTTGAATGATGGTCATGAATATCCAGCAAAATTAATTGGTAAAGATCCACAAAGTGATATTGCTTTATTACAAGTGGATGATGTCAAAAGATTAACTGAAATTAAACTGGCAGACTCAGATTTAACTCGAGTGGGTGATTATGTGGTTGCCATTGGTAATCCATTTGGTATTGGTCAAACAGTCACATCCGGTATCATTTCAGCGTTAGCACGAAGTGGGCTTAATATGAATGGTTTTGAAAATTTCATTCAAACTGATGCCTCTATTAATCAAGGTAACTCTGGTGGTGCTTTAGTTAACTTAAATGGTGAACTAGTTGGAATAAATACGGCTATTATTGCGCCAAGTGGTGGTAATGTAGGGATTGGTTTTGCGATACCTAGCAACATGGTTAAAAGTTTAACTTCGCAACTTATTGAATATGGTGAAGTTAAACGCGGGGTATTAGGCATTAAAGGTAATGAATTGACCTCAGATATTGCCAAAGCTTTTGATCTTGACGTACAAAAAGGTGCCTTTGTTAGTGAAGTTATGAATGATTCTGCAGCGAAAGATGCTGGAATTAAATCTGGTGATATCATCATTTCGATGGATGGCAAACCAGTTAATAGTTTTGCTGAATTACGCGCTAAAATTGCTACAACAGGAGCAGGTCGTACTGTCAAATTAGGTATCATTCGTGATGGTAAAGAAATTTCTGTTGAGGTTAAACTGAAAAATGGTGATGAAACAATTACCGAAGCGAAAGCAATTCATCCAGCACTTAATGGCGCTACACTTATCAATGGTGAAGTAAAAGGTCAAAAAGGTGTATTAATTAAAAGTATTGCTAAAAATTCACCTGCTTCTCGTTTAAGTTTACAAGAAGGTGATCTTATCACTGGGGTTAATAAAGCAAGAATCAATAGTGTTTCAGAACTACGTAAAATTATTGATAGTAATCCTTCAGCAATTGCTTTAAATATTATAAGAGGAGATAGTCGTCTGTATCTTATCTTACGCTAAGCGATTTTAGGCTATATTTCGTCGATGCTTTGCATCGACGAAAACTTCGTGTTAACCCGCAGTTAGTTATGATAGAATCCTAGTAACCATTGTCATTTTGCTAATCATAATTATGCTTAAAAAGTTTCTTTGGCCAATATTAATTGGTACTGTTTTAGCGATAGTGTTGCTTATTATTTTCCCTTCCTTAAGAAACGGAACCCAATCTGATTTTTCAAGATCTATTTTTAATGACCAACCTATGAGTTATTCTGATGCGGTTAAGATTGCTGCGCCGGCAGTGGTCAATATATATAGCCGATCGATTAATTCTGTTCCCAAACAATCACAAGATAGTTCAATTACACCACTTGGTTCGGGTGTAATTATGAGTGAGCATGGTTATATCATCACCAATTATCATGTTGTAGTTGGTGCCGAGCAAATTATTGTTGCTTTACAAGATGGTCGAATTTTTGAAGCTTTGCCTGTTGGCTCGGATAAATTGGTTGATATTGCGGTGCTAAAAATCGAAGCGACTAATATTCCAACCATCAATATCAATCCTAAACGGGATCCGAAAATTGGTGATGTCGTACTAGCTATTGGCAATCCATACAATATTGGTCAAACGATTACCCAAGGTATTATTAGTGCAACAGGGCGTGATGGATTAAGTCCCTATCGTCGACAAAACTTTATTCAAACTGATGCTTCGATTAATCATGGTAATTCAGGCGGTGCATTAGTAAATACTAAAGGTGAATTGGTAGGCATTAACACATTAACATTTGCTAAAAATTTAGGTAGCGATGTTCCTGAAGGAATTGGTTTTGCTATTCCAACCGCATTGGCTGTTAAAATTATGAATAAATTAATTCAAGATGGCAAAGTGATTCGAGGTTATATCGGTATTGATGGATTAGAGTTTGCACCAACACAAAATCCTAGCGATCCACCTAAAGTTTTAGGGATTTTAGTCACCAATGCAGAAGGGCCGTCATTACAGGCTGGTGTTGAAGCAAATGATATTTTAATTATGGTTGATAATAAACCAGTAAGATCAATAGTTGAAACTATGGATCAAATTGCAGAGTTGAAACCAGGAACAATCGTCCCCATAATAGTTTTACGTAATGGAGAAAAGATTGAACTTCAAATAACTATAGGCCTGTTACCTGTTTAGCTTGGTCTTTTATTACTTGATTATCTTTCATATAGGACGTATAATTCGCACCCTTATCATGTTATTTAACACTCGTATGGTGTATAGATTTTGCGATTAAGCCATTTATATAGCGATACGAACAAACTTTAGAGGTTTATTATGAAAGAAGGTATCCATCCAGAATATAAAGCAATTAAAGCGACTTGTTCTTGCGGTAATGTTATTAATACTCATTCAACAATTGGTCACGATATTCATCTTGACGTTTGTGGTGAATGTCATCCGTTTTATACTGGTAAACAACGTGATGTTGCAACTGGCGGACGTGTTGATAAATTCAAACAACGTTTCGCAATGGTTGGCGGTAAAAAATAAGTTTATTACACTAACTAAATTTATTACACTAACTAAATTTCTTACACTAACATTGTTAAAAAAGGCGCTTAAAGCGCCTTTTTTGTAGCTATTGTTTTTTTAACAACTCAATTATTCATCAACTAAATCAGGGTCGATACCCAAATCTCGCATCATTTTCTGTGCTTGCAGTGGAATGCCATCATCACGATCTTTTTGTAAATCTTCATCACAAGGTAATGGTTGACCGGTATAAGCATGCAAAAAAGCTTCACATAATAGTTCACTATTGGTTGCGTGGCGCAAGTTATTTACTTGTCGTCTTGTTCGTTCATCAGTTAATATTTTCAGTACTTTCAACGGAATTGAGACTGTTATTTTTTTTACTTGTTCGCTTTTTTTGCCGTGTTCGGCATAAGGGCTGATATAATCGCCGTTCCATTCCATCATATTTTTTTCACCAAATCG
The DNA here is from genome assembly GCF_984569085.1 of Gilliamella sp. LMG 34359. Taxonomy (NCBI): domain Bacteria; kingdom Pseudomonadati; phylum Pseudomonadota; class Gammaproteobacteria; order Orbales; family Orbaceae; genus Gilliamella; species Gilliamella sp. LMG 34359. The sequence goes on from NZ_OZ474906.1 coordinate 1,161,104, forward strand.
CATCACAAATAATGTGGGTAATTTTAGCGTTTTTTTTGCTTAGCTGCAATCTATACACCAAGATAGTTAGACGTCTAGACATGTTGACGTCTTTTTTTGTTGTGTTATTCTTATACAACTGAGTTCTAAAAATAAATAAATGTTTGGTAAGGAAGGTTGTTATGGCTAGTAATTCTAAAAATTTAGGCCAAGGTGCTAATTTTAGTCAAGGTACTATAGCGGTTCGTGGCGGATTAAATACAGATGATCAATTTGGTAGCGTAGTTCCTGTTATTACGCCATCAACATGTTATCGTTATGAAGAGTTTGCCACCCCAAGAAAGTTTGATTATGGTCGCAAATCCAATCCAAGTAGACGATTAGTTGAAGAAACCGTCGCTAAATTAGAAGGCGGTGCCGATGCCATTTTAACTAATTGCGGTATGTCAGCAATACATCTAGTCAGTGTAGCCTTACTTGGCCCAAATGATGTCGTGGTTGCACCTCATGATTGTTATGGTGGTAGTTATCGATTATTTAATAGTTTGAGCCAAAAAGGGTATTTTAAAACCAAATTTGTAGACCAATCAGATCCTGCCGCCTTAAAAGAAGCATTAAGTCTAAAACCTAAATTAGTGTTAGTTGAATCACCAAGTAACCCATTATTACGAGTTGTCGATATAGCAGAGATCGCTCGCCAAGCTCATGCGGTTGGTGCATTGGTTTTGGTTGATAACACCTTTATGACGCCGATTCTACAAAAACCGTTAGAACTTGGCGCGGATATTGTCAGCCATTCTGGTACTAAATTTTTAAATGGTCATTCCGATTTACTTGCTGGAATATTGGTATTTAAAGATCAACAATTAGCAACGGACGTATTATGGTGGGCAAATAATATAGGTACGTCAACTTCATCATTCGACAGTTATTTACTATTACGTGGTCTCAGAACGCTTGCTGCCAGAGTTCGATTACAACAAGAAAATGCACAAAAAGTAGTGGACTATTTAACCAATCACCCTAAAATTGCAAAAGTTTTCCATCCTTCCATACCAACCAATCTTGGGCATGAGATTGCTGAAAAACAACAAAAAGGCTTTGGCTCTCTGCTAAGTTTTGAATTAGTCGGTGATGCCGATGTTATGCCGAAATTTTTGCATGCACTAAATATTTTCACACTAGCTCAATCGCTTGGCGGTGTAGAAAGTTTAATTTGTCATCCAGCTACTATGACACACTCAGGTATTAGTGCAGAAGCGCGTAAAACCGCAGGTATCTCTGATCAATTATTACGTATTTCAGTTGGTCTTGAAGATATTAATGATCTCCTTGGGGATTTAGAGCAGGCATTAGCACAGATCTAAACTTTATCAATTAACCAATAGAGTTGGAAAATGGCTTATTTTTCGACTCTATTGATGTCACTTAATACATATTTATCTCAATCTAACTATTTCGATAATCATTAACTTTATTGGTAATAGCAGTAAGGATTTCACTAATCGCATGTCGTTTGCTGCGTCCACAAACTTTAGCATCATCTTGGCAAACTAGACATTGCCGCGAATAATGTGCAAATTTAGTGCGCGAAATACTTTTTTGTGTAATAGGGTCAATAACGTCAATGTCCCACAATCGCCCTAAAAAATGTCTCTCCTCAATTTTTATACACAGTTGTTTAAGCATATCAGCGTTATAATCAATTGATAAGAAGGCTTCATCGCCGGTTATATTTTCATCATATTTTTCATGAACAATCGAAATATTATGTTGGTTTAACATCTGGTGGATAGCAACTAATGCTTGAGTAAATAAAAATATAGAGCCACTACTTTTTTTGATTGGTCCCGGTATTACTAAACTTAATGATATTAGCGGATAAGGGTAGTGCGCAAAAAGTTGTTGCTGATGGTGTACACGCTTTTCTTTAGCCATTAACATTTGCTCAAGCGTTATGTTAATGCCATCGTCGAATCTTAATGTTGGATTATTCATAATGATGTTGAGTAATAGCATAACTAAGAATTTGGTTATGCTATTGCTTTTCCAAAGTTAATTAGTCTTTGACTTGACGAACAACATCAATAATTGAACCGTCACGGAAGTGAACAACCCCAACAATTTTATCATTAAATTCAATTGGTCTGGGTTCACCTGTTAATGCAACAGCTCGTTGATAAAGTTCTTCAATAGTCATTACTGGTAAATTAGCTGCTTTTAAACGTTCTGCGATTTCAGGACGAGCAGGATTTACCGCTATACCATGGTCAGTGACTAACACATCTACACTTTCACCTGGTGTGACAATAGTGGTTACTTTTCTTATTACCGTTGGAATTCGGCTGCGAATTAGTGGCGCAACAATAATAGTTAGATTTGCTCCAGCTGCTGTATCACAGTGACCGCCGGATGCTCCGCGCATTACGCCATCAGAACCCGTTAATACGTTAACATTGAAATCAAGGTCAATTTCTAAGGCACTTAAAATCACAATGTCTAATTCATCAACACTGGCTCCTTTAGAAGCAGGGTTCGCATAAACATTGGTTGAGACTTCAATATGATCTTTATTTCGACCTAAGGATTGTCCTGCTGTACCATCAAAGCTTTGCGTATCTAATAAACGTTTAACCAACCCTTTTTCATGTAAATCAACAATACTTGCTGTAATGCCACCTAAAGCAAATGAGGCTGTGATATTTTTAGCGCGCATACGATTTTCTAAAAAACGGGTTGCGGCTGTTGATGATGCACCAGAACCAGTCTGAATTGAGAATCCATCTTTGAAATAACCTGAATTTTCGATAACCTCAGCGGCATAGCGGGCAATCATTAATTCTCTGGGGTTTGTGGTAATACGCGCAGCACCAACACTAATTTTAGTTGGATCACCAACTTCATCAACTTTAACAATATAGTCAACTTGATCTTGGCGAATACTGGCTGGATGGTTAGGATAAGCAACAATATCTTCAGTAAGTAAAACGACTTTCTTAGCAAACTGAGCATCAACCATGGCATAACCAAGTGCGCCACATTGTGATTTACCTGATACACCATTAGCATTACCTTGTTCATCAGCAGTTGATACGGCTAAAAATGCGATATCAATATTAATTTCACCACTTTGGATAAGTTTTACTCGTCCTCCATGAGAATGGATATGTACCGGATTTTCCATTAAACCGTGTGAAATCGCATCAGCTAACTTTCCACGTAATCCTGAGGTGTAAATTTTAGTGATCACCCCAGCTTCAATATGTGGGATTAATGCGGCATTACAACTTAATAATGAACTTGATGCTAAAGTTAGATTTTTAATGCCTAATTTACTAATTGTCTCTACAACTTTATTGATGACCTTATCACCTTCACGGAATGCATGATGGAAAGATATGGTCATACCGTCACGTAATTCACACTTTTTAATGGCTTGTTCAAGCGAATCACATAATTTACGCGTATATTTAGACTCATCTTTTAAATATGGCGTGGTTGCATTAGCATCAATAAATGGTGTGATATTTTTAAGATCAGGATGCTGTTTTAATAAATCAGCAATTTTTTGGTTTATAGACGTTGTCATATTTCAATCCTATCAAATTTCTTTACGAACACCGGAGTATTTGGCTAGTTCAATGGTTTTTTGCGCCCGAGCAATAATTGGTGCATCAATCATTTTGCCATTCAACGAAACAACTCCAAGCCCCCTTCTTTCACCTTCTTCAGCTGCTTCAACGACTTTTTTCGCATTCTCTACTTCACTAGCAGTAGGAGCATAAGCATTGTGTAATAGCTCAATTTGTCTTGGATTAATCAATGATTTGCCGTTGTAGCCTAATTTTTTAATTAAGCTGACTTCTTTTAAAAAGCCTTCGTCGTCATTAACATTTGAATAGACAACATCAAAAGCATCAATACCGGCTACACGAGCTGCATGTAGAACAGCGCAACGCGCATAAAATAGTTCAGTACCATCCCCGCGTTCTGTTTGCATATCGACAAGATAGTCAAAAGCGGCAAGAGCGATACCGATTAAACGTGGTGATGATTTAGCAATGGATACCGCATTAACTATCGCTTGAGCCGATTCAATTGCTGCCATTAATTTAGTACTACCGACTTCACGACCACACTCTTTTTCAATACGTTCAACGTGAGCTTCAAGTTCATGAATATCTTCAGCACTATTGGTCATTGGTAAACGCACAACGTCAACGCCTGCTCGAACAACGGCTTCTAAATCTTTAAGGCCAAATGGGGTATTTAACGCATTAATTCTAACTACTGTTTCAATACCATGTTCTTTATAAACAGGTAACTTCAATGTTTGTGCGACGAGTAGACGTGCTGAATCTTTTTCTTTGATAGACACAGCATCTTCAAGGTCAAACATGATTGAATCAGGTTTGTAGACAAAAGATGTTGATAACATTGCGGCATTGGCACCGGGAAGAAACAGCATACTTCGGCGTAATTTTTTCATAGTAATTTACTCCAATCTAAGTTCTCTTCTTCTGCACCGCGTAATACTGCACATTGAATTCTTGCTCTGATTGCACAATCTAAAGCGCCTTTATCATCAATAATAATTAATCCATCAGTTACATTTAGATCATTTAAAGTCTGATTGACAACTGCCCGTATTTGATCGCCAAATTGTTTATTTACATCACTATTAATAATAATTTCGATGCCAGTATTTGGCATGACTTTAACTAACAAATCGCTCGATTCGAGAGTGCCAGCCATAGCTTCTTTTTGTATTTTCATTTTTTTACCTTTTAAAACGTATTAAATTTTAAAGTTATCCAAATTAGCTGAAATATAATTCCAAGTTGTTGAAGGAACTAATTTCTTAACCTGTTCATAATTTTTTAATGCCAGTGAATTTCGCACTAATGATGCTGATATAATGTTTGATTCTTCGAGTTTTCGAGCAACCTCAATGACAGTAATCTTGGATGACAAACTAACTTTGTCATCTTCTAACCAATATTTCATCGCTTGGTTATAAGCATTAGTTACTTCACTATGTGGCTCAGTACCAACAAAACGGTGAGTTATATTTAATGCTGGAGCAATATAGTTACGGAAGATTAACAGATCGATTCCCATATAAGCATAGTCAATTTTGCTTTTATTTTTTAAAAAATAAGTAGGGAAGGTTGCTTTAGAAATAATGTATGTCGAACCGGCATGAACCGTAACATTTTTAATATCTTTTGTGCCATCTTTTACTAACTGTAAACGTACCTGAAACGGAAACATTGATACATCTTCATTAACCACAAATACATGTACCCAATCACATTGATTGGCTGCAAATTCAATAAGATATTGATGACCTTTGGTAAAAGGATTGGCATTCATCACAATACTGCCAATTTTGTTACCAGCCTTTTGGTATTGCGATAATTGTTTACAATATTGTTTAATCCCAACCGGTGTATTTTCCATCAATACGACTAAATCAGAAATTTCAACAATAGGATAAAAACCGCATCCTTTGAAGAAATCTATATTTTCAGGCTTAGTGTATAAAAAAAGGTGAAAATAGCCGTTTTCATTGGCATATTTTATGGTTTGATCCATCAAAGTCAGATTTAGTTGATTACCGCGATATTGAGGATCAATAGCAACACATTTAATAATATTGCGATCCATACCAGCACAAGCAATAATTTTATCGTTAATTTTCGCTACCATAAAAAGAGTAACTTGCGAGTCTAAATCAAGATCAGATCGAGACAATAATAGCTTAATTTCTTGATAGTCTTGTTCTGATTTAGAAATATCAACGATAGAATAATCAACGACAGTATAATCAACTAAATCATACATAAAATTAGCCTCTTTCTGCTACTACATAATTGGTTAAACGACCAATTCTTGTAATTTCGACTTCAATCTTATCGCCATCTTTCATAAATATTGGGGGATTGCGTTTTTTACCGACGCCACCCGGTGAACCAGTAAGAATGACATCACCAGGTGATAAACGGGTAAATGTACTAATGTAAGAGATAAGTTCTGGTACCGAGTGCACAAGATTTTTAATACAATCGTGTTGCATCTCCTGACCATTTAGATAAGTGGTTAAAGATAAAACTGTTGGATCAGGGATTTCATCACTGGTTGTGATGCATGGACCGAATGCACCAGTACTTGGCCAGTTTTTACCTGCTGTGAACCAAGTATATTGCCAGTCTCGAATCGAACCATCCATATAACAGCTATAGCCGGCGACATAAGATAAGGCTTCTTCTGATTTTATGCGGAAGGCCTCTTTACCCATTACAATTGCTAATTCGCCTTCATAATCGAGTTCATTGCTGATCGTCGGTTTAATAATATTTGTCTTATGTCCTGTTTGTGAATCTGGAAAACGAACAAATAAAGTTGGCGCAGAACTAGTTTCGTTAAATTCCGCGCGTTTTTCCGCATAATTCATACCAACACATAAAATTTTGTTTGGGTTAGCAATGACGGGTAAATAAGTTATTGCTTGTTCATCGATATCACTCGGTGAATCTAAAAAATTTTTTGCGTTAGCTAATCCGTCTTTATCAGAAAGAAGGGATTTTAGATCTTGATATTGATCGCCTAGTTTTTGGCCTAAATCTACGATGCCATGCGCAGTATATATACCATAACTTGGTCGACCAGATACAAGATAACTGACTAGCTTCATGAATACTCCTTAAAAGCTGGTTATTGAAACGCTAAATGAAAATTGCGCAAACTTAGTAATAATTAAGACTGTTTTTTAATAAACTAAACTAAGAAATTACCTAGAATTAGTAAGGATACCGATACATTGATCGCCCCACCTATGCGAGTTGCAATTTGGGCAAATGGCATCAATTCCATACGCTCTGCTGCGGTCAGTATTGCGACATCACCTGTTCCGCCTTGACCACTCTGGCAACAAGAAATAACCGCGGCGTCGATGGGATACATACCTAATTTTTTAGCCACAAAAAAGCCAGTTGTGACTAAGCTCACCACTGTACAGACAATGACGATTAGGTTGATTACGGTGAATGCCGAGACGATTTTATCCCAAGGTGTGATGGCTACGCCTACCGCAAATAAAATTGGATAAGTGACCGATGTTTGGAAGAACTTGTAAACTACTTGCGAACCACTCAAAACTTTTGGTGAAACACCTGATACTAATTTTACCAATACCGCAGCAAATAACATGCCTACAGGGGCTGGAATGCCAGTTACTTTGTGACCAATCATACCAACCATATAAAGAATAGCGGCTAATAACACCCCTGAAGCAAAAGTTGTCACATCAATAACCGATTCTGTTTTAGCTGTTTTATTGATAATTTGATCATCTTCTGATGCTGGTAACAAGCGGCCATTACCAGTTAAATGTGGAAAAGCTTTACCAAGACGGTTAAGAATTCCTCCACAAATAATACCGGTTAAACCTCCTAACATAACAATTGGTAACACTCGACCGAGCGCTTCGCCTTGTTCCATACCTAAAATAGAGGCATAGCCGATAGATAAAGGTATGGCGCCTTCACCTACACCACCAGCCATGATGGGTAATACTAAGAAGAAGAATGTTTCAAATGGTGACAAGCCTAATAAATAACCCACACTCACGCCAACTAGCATTCCAACGATTTCACCACATACCATTGGCCCGAAGATTTTTAAGAAACCTTGAATAAGCGTTTTCTTATCCATGTTCATAATACTACCAACGATAATACAGCAGATATAAAGATATAAAATGTGAGTATCTTTATAGAATTTGGTCGTTGCTTCTACCACAGGAGTAGGCAAAATGCCGTAATAGACTAATGCAGATGGAATAAAGGTTGCACAAATTGCCGCGGCGCCCATTTTGCCAACTATCGGTAAACGTTTGCCAATTTCACCACATAAAAAACCAAAAAACGCACACGTTACTACCATGACGACGATTTCACTTGGTAATTTACCTGTTACTAATACTTCAGCAAAGATAAGCATACCAGCGATTAGAAATAATGGTAAAGGAATTACACCAATTTTAAAATCATCCATAAGTTTCCACCAGCCAAATGGCCAAAACTTTAGTCTCGGATTTTTGTGCTTTATCTCATCTTGTCCATTAACGTTATGTGTTTTTTCAACTGAATTTAAACTCACCATATTTTTATCTCCAAAATAATTTTGCTCTGTTTTAATGGTGGCTATAGTGACAAAATATTTATATCGATTTTGTGATGTAAATCATGGATTAATTGTGGTTTTTAAGGTTTTAAAGGCTCTAAGTTTTTTTATGCTGTGTTACACTTCCTAGCAGATACAGCAATTATTAACAAAGTATAAAAATGCGAAAACGAATCCATTTTTCATTCACGACAAAGTTATTTTTATCTCTTTTGCTTTTTTCATTGGCCGTTCTGCTATTGCTGCAAAGCTATATTTGGAATGTGACAGAAAACGCCTTATATCGTAGTTTAGGAGAGAAGGCGCAAATTCAAGCAAAAGAGTTAGCGGTTATTCCTAGTTTGGTAAAATATGTTGAGGAAAAAGATACTGAACAGATAGCTAATCTTGTTTCGGATATTTTTAAACAAAGTGATGCCAGTTATATTGTTATTGGTGATGAAAAAGCTTATCGACTGTATCATACCGCCAATAATTCTATATATTTACCCATGGTTGGCGATGACAACCATAAAGTTTTAAGTGGCATTAGTAGCACTACAATCAGTGAAGGCTCTCTAGGTCTTGCTCTACGAGGTAAAGCGCCGATTATAAACCATGGAAAAGTAATCGGTATTGTTTCTGTAGGGTATATGGTTGAAGGTATCTCTTCATCACATACACAGCAATTTATTCCTTTCATTATTTTTTGTTCATTCTTATTTTTTGCCTTATTTATATTTTCTTTATGTTTTGCTAAAGCTATAAAAAAACAGATGTTTAATTTAGAACCTCAAGAAATTGTACTATTAGTGAAAAGTCAGAAATCAATAATGGAATCAATTTTTGAAGGAATTATTGCGATTGATCTTGATTATAAAATTATAAACATTAATCAATCAGCAAGACGTATGTTAAATATTGATATTGATGATAATAGTCTACTGAATCATGATTTATCTGATTTTATTAAGTCAACAGATTTTATTTATGGTTGTACTAATCAAACTAAAGATGTACATGACCATATTTGTTATTTCAATAATATTATTGTCATTGCGAATCGTATTCGCGTGATTGTTGATGATGAGATTTTAGGGTGGGTGATCACCTTTCGAAATTATGATGATATAAATTTATTAAGTATGCAATTATCGCAAGTGACACAGTATGTGGATAATTTGCGCGCGCTAAGACACGAACATCTTAATTGGATGGCAACTTTATCGGGTTTAATTTATATGAAACGATATGAAGAAGCCGAATCATTTATTGCCTTACACTCCGCTGATAATCAACAAAACCTCGATTTCATTACTAGCCATTTTCAGGTTCCAGCTATTTGCGGTTTATTAATTGGTAAATATTCCAAGACGCATGAAATTGGTTTGAAGTTGGTGTTTGATCCCGCTTGTCATTTAGAAGCCTTACCAACCAAAATAACCGAAGCCGAGTTTATGTCAATATTAGGTAATCTGCTGGATAATGCGTTTAATGCTTGTTTGAAAAACAATCAAGGCGATAAATCTATCCATCTATTTTTAAATGATAGAACCAATGAAATTGTTCTTGAAGTCAGTGATCAGGGTTGTGGTATAGACGATAAAATCCGCAATTCAATTTTCCAACCGGGGGTAACCTCACAACATTCAAACGAACATGGTATAGGTTTACATTTAGTTTCAACTTATGTGAAAAAAGCTAATGGTTATATCACATTTGAAGATAACAAACCTTATGGAACGATTTTTTCTGTTTTTATACCTAAGTAGTTAACAGAGGTAAATGAAATATGTATGAAATAAAAGAAGATACAATTAAAGTTCTGATAGTTGAAGATGAGCCTATTTTAGCTGAATTAAATGCCGAATTTATTCAACGGGATACCAAAGTAGAGGTTATTGGTATTGCCTCTTCATTGGAAGAAGCCAAAGTAATGGTAGAGAAGTTAAAGCCAACGTTAATTTTACTAGATAATTACCTACCAGATGGTAAAGGTATCGAATTATTCGAGCATATTATTAATAACCGCTTGGATAGTTATGTTATTTTTATCACTGCTGCAAGTGATATGGATACCTGTAGTAAAGCGATACGTTTTGGTGCTTTTGATTATTTAATCAAACCGGTATCTTATCAGCGCTTGAAACATTCACTTGAACGTTTCGAACTGTTTTTATATCGTCAAAGTTTACAAAAACATGTCAATCAAAGACGAATTGATGAACTTTTTAATTTACAAACAAAAGATTTTGCCGATATTAACCGTCACTCCAAAGGCATCGAAGAAATTACCTTACAAAAAGTCAAAGATCTATTTATGCATACCAATCAACCGCAAACAGTAGATCAAATTGTCGAAAAAGCCAATATTAGTAAAACCACCGCCAGACGATACTTAGAATATTGTGTGCAAACTAAATTATTAACGGTTGAGCTTAACCATGGCAAAATAGGCCGGCCTGAAAGACTTTATAAACGCTTAGGAAAGTAACTGTTTTCACAGATTTGAGTCTTAATCCTAGGTTATATAATTTTTGATTATATAAATATGCTTATTCTTTATTTTATCGTACAAATATTTGATGCTAGATTGAATTAATCCGATTGGTGGATAGTTTAAATTGCAGCATCAAATAATAGGAATAAGCGTATATCCATCACAATGTGTTGAGCACTCTAAGTGGTTAATCAATTTAATGGTGAGATTATTTTGATTTTTGTAATGTATTAGTCCTTTTTATCGGGTTAATTGGTTTCTAAACAGCATAGCGTTATTAATCTCCATTTTCTGATAAATAAATACACATTTTAAATTCTATTTACCCGCGTTATAGGTTTATATTTATTCAAGTTAGACTGTAAACAATTCAACAAAATTTGATCATTTTGGCTGATTAAATACATAAACTAGATGTTAATTTTCTGTTAAGAAACGATTTATGTGCCTTTCACTTTTCCTTGCGTTATCTTGCTTCAATATGCATGTATATTATTTATAAAGATAATTGAATTGAAAAAAAAACATCTTATTTTACAAAAAATTGGTTATTATTAGCAATTAACCAAAACTAATTGAAAAATATAATATAGTAAGAAATACTGACGACTTTAATGAAGCAAATGGAAAATGCAGGTAATACATTGGTAGCTAGTCATCCCTCTAATCATTATCACTCAACGATTGATGGTCAACCTACTACCACCACTTTATCCGTTCTATCACTCTCTGGGCGGGGGGATTTAAACCAACCATGGCGTTATGAAATCAATTTCACCTACACCGATAAACAAATCACTGTTGATGCCATTCTTTGCCAATCGGATAGATTTACTTTGCAAACACTTCATATCGCTCAACAACTCACCAAAATCGGAGCTGAGGATAATATTCAACTCTATGCTCTGGGTGGAATAACCCATGGTGCACAGTCATTCCCTTTTACCAGCCCGAAACAGATGCAGCCTGCACTTTATTCATTTAAATTTGCTGAAAACTTTAATTATTGGCGTTGGGATAATGACAGTTATAGAGAAACAAATTGTCATACCCTTTTATTTATTATATTAGCTAGCGGTAGTTTAGCCGATCCTCAATATATTGGAGAGAACTTGAATATGTATTTTTTGCGATATAAAAAATCCCTTGATAAAAATATAAACAGAGGAAGAGAAAGAAAAGTAAACAGAAAAAAAAGAATAGAGAATCTAGCAATACTATCCAAAAAAGCAAAACAAAATTATTAGTAATTATATAATTACATTAAGAAAGCTTGTTAGGAGACAATATGAAAAGCTTAATAAAGATATACTTACTGCCTTTTATGCTATGGATAATAACGATTGATTATGTTTATGCAGAGGTAAGAATGAACGAACATCAAATAAAAACCATAGAACAGTTAAAAAAACAATCAATTTTACCGAATAAAATTTATTATCAATATGATTTTATGACAGCTTTTGAAAATGAAGATAGCGTTCCAATGGAACATTTATTCTCATCATTATCAGGTTTAGAAACTCACCCAGACATGTATGAATTAGCCATTCAAAGCATTGCAGAAGTAAAATTAAATAAAAATTATCAATATAATGAAGTATTACAACGCAATCGAAATATTATCGAAGTTATCTACCCTACTGATTCATTTCAATCATTAAACGATGGCGTTTATTTTTATACCTTAGATGAAAATAAACAGTTACAAAAAAAAGATTCATTTAACGAGGTTTACAAATTACCCTGTTATTTAAGAGTCGAAAAGAAACACGGCATTGTGGTAAGTATTCAAAAAAGGCCTTTAGCTGCCATTTCTCATTATAAGTACGATTATTGGCCGAATAACAGTCTAAAATATCTTAAAATAGAAATGACTGATAATAATGACAATATTATCTATATCTCAGAAACATTTTTTAATGATTCTGGAAAAATAGAGAAAAATATTAGGAAAAATACTGTAACGGGGAATCTGGCTATTGAATCAATCCAGCATGATGGGGATATTTATTCTATTGAAGAGTATTTTAATAATAAAAATACCAAAACTAACCGTGTAATTCACTATGAAAACTCGTTCCGTGTAAAAAATGAAATATTAAATAAGAACGGTAAAGTAATAAAAATAAATAATATAAATCCACTATTATTTGATTTTGAAAAAGATTTGGATGAGCCTTACCCTTATAATAAGTTAGTAATGAATGTCGAAAAGAGTAATGCATTACTGACCGATTCAATGTTTGAACAAGGTATCCGTGATAATGCTAAGTACGACGAAGAAGCCCTTAAAAGAGCCAAGTATTTAGGTATTAAACCAAACCAAGTTTACTATCATAAACTACCTTTCCCGAGTTTTATGGCTGAACGCTATAAGAACTATCCTCATCAAGCACCTTTAACGTTACTTGAAGCCGAAAATCAATCACCTCAAGAAAAATACAGTGATTTAATAAAAGTTGAAATAGATAATAATTATCAATATAAGAAAATTGATAAAACCAAATGGCAACAAGTAGCTATCTCATTACCTTCAGCGCAACTTAAATCTCTTGAAAATGGTATTCACTTTTTTGTGATTAATAACAAAGGTCAGTTAACACCGTTAAACGGTGCCGAAGAGGCTATAGCGCAACCTACTTATGTTCGAGTGGAAAAAGTCATGGGTAAAATTGTCGCAACATTACAAAAAACACGAGTGCAGTGGTTAACAACCGAGTTTGATTACAAAAAGAATTCCCCTATACGAAGTAAATTAACTGTCATTGAAAGCCATGTTGTCCCAAAATTGGTGATAGAGTCGGAATATGAAAGCGGGCAATATTTACCTGTCTCACAAGTCATAAAAAATGCTCAAGGTAATATTATTCGAACGTATAAAACTGTTAAAAAGAAAAATATTATCGCTATATTAGAAAGATTCGATGAACAAGGCGTTAAAACTAATCATATTGAGATATCAAAACAAAGGGATATTGAAAATCAATACCTTGATAATAAAGAGCATGTGCGATTTACAACAAGTGATATTCAAGATAAAGAGCATCCGCAACTTTATGATGAGTTACCATTTAATCCGGATGGATTCGAAATGTTGTTATTTGAACATTTTAAAAAATAACAGTACAAGCTAAATAACATAATATAACAATAAATGTTGATAGAACTTACTGTTATCGTAATAATAAACTGATGAGTCATAGTTCAATTGAGCAATACATTGAGTGTTTTACCTCTACTTTATTACTCAATTAGTATCATTGACAGGAGAGCTAGAAAGTACATGAAGACTTTAGTTAAAATCTGCTTAGTTCCTTTTTTATTGGGGATAGGATCAACTCAATATGTGATCGCAAAGGTAAAAATGAACGAGCAACAAGCACCAATCGTCAAGCAATTAAAAAAACAGGGAATTTTACCTAATAAAACTTATTACCAACTTGATTATTTGCCAGCTTTGGATAATCAAGACAGTTTCCCTGAAAAAAGTTTACATTCATCAGTAAATGAATTAGAAACCAATCCAAATATGTACATAATGGCGACTCAAAGCATTGCACAAGTGCAGTTAAATAAAAACTACCAATATAGCCAGGTAACACAACTTGATCGAAATATTATTGAAGTTATTTATCCTACTGATTCATTTCAATCATTAGACGATGGCGTTTATTTTTATACCTTAGATGAACATAAACAGTTACAAAAGAAAAACTCATTCAACGATGTCTACTTATTACCAAGCTACTTAAGGGTTGAAAAAAAACACGGCATTGTGGTGAGTATTCAAAAAAGACCTTTAACTTCTATTACCCATTATAAATATGATTATTGGTCTAATAACAGCTTAAAATATCTAAAATTAGAAATGTATGATAACAATAAAAAGGTTATTTATGATTCTGAGGTATTTTTTGATGAAAAAGGAGAGATGGTAAAAGCGATCAGAAAAAATATAGAAACAAAACAATCTTCTATTGAAACTATCGTGCATCAAGAAGATATTTACTCGATAGATGAGTTCTTTGATAATGAAGGCATTAAAACTAATAGAGTCAGCCATTATGAGAACTCGTTCCGTGTAAAAAATGAGGTATTAAATAAAAACGGTAAAGTAATAAAAACCAATAACGCCGAACCAGAAATATTCGATTTTGACAAAGATTTGGAAGAGCCTTATCCTTACAATAAGCTAGTAATGAATGTCGAAAAGAGTAATGCATTACTGACCGATTCAATGTTTGAACAAGGTATCCGTGATAATGCTAAGTACGACGAAGAAGCGCTTAAAAGAGCCCAGTATTTAGGTATTAAACCAAAGCAAGTTTACTATCATAAACTACCTTTTCCAAGTTTTATGGCTGAACGCTATAAGAACTATCCTCATCAAGCACCTTTAACGCTAATTGAAGCCGAAAATCAATCACCTCAAGAAAAATACAGTGATTTAATAAAAGTTGAAATAGATAATAATTATCAATATAAGAAAATTGATAAAACCAAATGGCAACAAGCAGCTATCTCATTACCTTCAGCGCAACTTAAATCTCTTGAAAATGGTATTCATTTTTTTGTGATTAATAACAAAGGTCAGTTGACACCGTTAAACAGTGTTGAAGAAGCTATAGTTCAACCTACTTATGTTCGTGTGGAAAAAGTCATGGGCAAAATTGTCTCAACATTGCAAAAAACACGTGTGCAATGGTTAACAACCGAGTTTGATTACAAAAAGAATTCCCCTATTCGAAGTAAACTAACTGTCATTGAAAGCCATGTTGTCCCAAAATTGGTGATTGAGTCAGAATATGAAAGTGGGCAATATTTACCTGTCTCACAAGTCATAAAAAATACTCAAGGTAATATTATTCGAACGTATAAATCTGTTAAAAAGAAAAATATTATCGCTATTTTAGAAAGATTCAATGAACAAGGCGTTAAAACTAATCATATTGAGATATCCAAACAAAAAGATATTGAAAATCAATACTTTGATAATAAAGAGCATGTGCGATTTACAACAAGTGATATTCAAGATAAAGAGCATTCGCAACTTTATGATGAGTTACCATTTAATCCGGATGGATTTGAAATGTTGTTATTTGAACATTTTAAAAAATAACAGTACAGATAAAACAATTTATTTGAGTTGAAGACACGATCGGCAGAGCGATTATAAATCGGAAATGGTAAGTTCCTAAATAAATGAAATGGAGATAGAACAAAATTAATCAATAAACTACTAACTATTTCCCTAAAAACTAAACAATTATTGAAAAATAGCCAAGTAAAAAAAAGAACTGTATTGGAGAAAATATGCAGAAATTAGTGAAAACATTCTTACTTCTTTTTTTAGTAGGAATTGGATCAACTCAATATGTGATCGCAAAGGTAAAAATGAACGAGCAACAAGCACCAATCGTCAAGCAATTAAAACAACAAGGAATTTTACCTCAAAAGGTTTATTTTCAATATGAAGTTATACCT
This sequence comes from Gilliamella sp. LMG 34359, assembly GCF_984569085.1. Taxonomy (NCBI): domain Bacteria; kingdom Pseudomonadati; phylum Pseudomonadota; class Gammaproteobacteria; order Orbales; family Orbaceae; genus Gilliamella; species Gilliamella sp. LMG 34359. The sequence continues at coordinate 1,177,236 of NZ_OZ474906.1, forward strand.
GCTCTAAATAATAAATATAGTTTCCCTAATGAAAATTTATATTCATTAGTATCAGATTTAGAGACTCACCCAGATATGTATAACTTAGCAATTCAGAATATTGCACAAGTAAAATTAAATGAAAATTACCAATATAGTGATGTATTACAACGTAGTCGAAATATTATCGAAGTTATCTACCCGACTGATTCATTTCAAGCATTAGACGATGGTGTTTATTTTTATATCTTAGATGAACAAAAGCAGTTACAAAAAAAAGAGTCATTTAACGAGGTTTACAAATTACCCTGTTATTTAAGAGTCGAAAAAAAACATGGTATTGTGGTAAGTATTCAAAAAAGACCTTTAGCAGCAATTTCTCATTATAAGTATGATTATTGGCCAAATAATAGCCTAAAATATCTGAAAATAGAAATGTTAGATAGTAACAATAATATTATTTATGATTCTGAGATATTTTTTAATGATAACGGAAAAATGGTCAAAGCAATCAGGAAGAATATAAAAACTGGGCAGTATTCTATTGAAAATATTATTCATCAGGATGTTATTTATTCTATCGAAGAATATTATAATAATTCAGATATAAAAACTAATCGTGTGACTAATTATGAAAACACTTCTCGCGTAAAAAATGAGGTATTAAATAAAAACGGTAAAGTAATAAAAACCAATAGCGCCGAACCAGAAATATTCGATTTTGACAAAGATTTGGATGAACCTTACCCATATAATAAGCTAGTAATGAATGTCGAAAAGAGTAATGCATTACTGACCGATTCAATGTTTGAACAAGGTATCCGTGATAATGCTAAGTACGACGAAGAAGCCCTTAAAAGAGCCAAGTATTTAGGTATTAAACCAAAGCAAGTTTACTATCATAAACTACCTTTCCCGAGTTTTATGGCTGAACGCTATAAGAACTATCCTCATCAAGCACCTTTAACGCTAATTGAAGCCGAAAATCAATCACCTCAAGAAAAATACAGTGATTTAATAAAAGTTGAAATAGATAATAATTATCAATATAAGAAAATTGATAAAACCAAATGGCAACAAACGGCTATCTCATTAGCTTCAGCGCAACTTAAATCTCTTGAAAATGGTATTCACTTTTTTGTGATTAATAACAAAGGTCAGTTAACACCGTTAAACGGTGCTGAAGAGGCTATAGCGCAACCTACTTATGTTCGAGTGGAAAAAGTCATGGGCAAAATTGTCTCAACATTGCAAAAAACACGTGTGCAATGGTTAACAACCGAGTTTGATTACAAAAAGAATTCCCCTATTCGAAGTAAACTAACTGTCATTGAAAGCCATGTTGTCCCAAAATTGGTGATTGAGTCAGAATATGAAAGTGGGCAATATTTACCTGTCTCACAAGTCATAAAAAATGCTCAAGGTAATATTATTCGAACGTATAAAACTGTTAAAAAGAAAAATATTATTGCTATATTAGAAAGATTCAATGAACAAGGCGTTAAAACTAACCATATTGAGATATCCAAACAAAAAGATATTGAAAATCAATACCTTGATAATAAAGAGCATGTGCGATTTACAACAAGTGATATTCAAGATAAAGAGCATCCGCAACTTTATGATGAGTTACCATTTAATCCGGATGGATTTGAAATGATGCTATTTGAACATTTTAAAAAATAACTGTACAGATAAAACAATTTATTTGAGTTGAAGACACGATCGGCAGAGCGATTATAAATCGGAAATGGTAAGTTCCCAAATAAAAGAAATAGAGATAGAACAAAATTAATCAATAAACTACTAACTATTTCCCTAAAAACTAAACAATTATTGAAAAATAGCCAAGTAAAAAAACTGTATTGGAGAAAATATGCAGAAATTAGTGAAAACATTCTTACTTCTTTTTTTAGTAGGGATTGGATCAACTCAATATGTGATTGCAAAGGTAAAAATGAACGAGCAACAAGCACCAATCGTCAAACAATTAAAAAAACAGGGAATTTTACCTAATAAAACTTATTACCAACTTGATTATTTGCCCGCTTTGGATAATGAAGATCGAATCCCTAATAAAACTTTATATCCATCATTATCTCATTTAGAAACCATCCCAGAGATGTATATAATGGCAATGCAGAGCATTGCACAAGTACAGTTAAATGAAAATTATCAATATAGCAAAGTATTGCGACTTAATCGAAATATTATCGAAGTTATCTACCCGACTGATTCATTTCAATCATTAGACGATGGCGTTTATTTTTATACCTTAGATGAAAATAAACAGTTACAACCAAAAGGGTCATTTAACGAGGTCTACAAATTACCCTGTTATTTAAGAGTCGAAAAAAAACACGGCATTGTGGTCAGTATTCAAAAAAGAGGCTTAGCATCCATCAGCCGTTATATTTATGATTATTGGCATAATACTAATCTGAAATATCTTAAAATAGAAAGATACGATACTAAAAATAATATTATTTATGATTCAGAGGTGTTTTTTGATGATAAAGGAGAGATGGTAAAAGCGATCAGGAAAAATACAAAAACGGGGCTATACTCTATCGAAAATATTATTCATCAAGGAGAGATCTACTCAATTAATGAATTCTTTGATAATGAAGGCAATATAACTAATCGTGTGACTAATTATGAGAACACTTCTCGCGTAAAAAATGAGGTATTAAATAAAAACGGTAAAGTAATAAAAACCAATAGCGCCGAACCAGAAATATTCGATTTTGACAAAGATTTGGATGAACCTTACCCATATAATAAGCTAGTAATGAATGTCGAAAAGAGTAATGCATCACTGACCGATTCAATGTTTGAACAAGGTATCCGTGATAATGCTAAGTACGACGAAGATGCCCTTAAAAGAGCCAAGTATTTAGGTATTAAACCGAACCAAGTTTATTATCATAAACTACCTTTCCCAAGTTTTATGGCTGAACGCTATAAGAATTTCCCGCATCAAGCACCTTTAACGTTAATTGAAGCCGAAAATCAATCTCCTCAAGAGAAATACAGTGATTTAATAAAAGTTGAAATAGATAATAATTATCAATATAAAAAAATCGATAAAACCAAATGGCAACAAACGGCTATCTCGTTACCTTCATCGCAATTTAAATCTCTCGAAAATGGTATTCACTTTTTTGTGATTAATGACAAAGGACAATTAACGCCGTTAAACGGTGCCGAAGAGGCTATAGCGCAACCTACTTATGTTCGAGTGGAAAAAGTCATGGGTAAAATTGTCTCAACGTTACAAAAAAACCGTGTGCAATGGTTAACAACCGAGTTTGATTACAAAAAGAATTCCCCTATTCGAAGTAAACTAACTGTTATTGAAAGCCATGTTGTCCCAAAATTGGTGATAGAGTCGGAATATGAAAGCGGGCAATATTTACCTGTCTCACAAGTCATAAAAAATGCTCAAGGTAATATTATTCGAACGTATAAAACTGTTAAAAAGAAAAATATTATCGCTATTTTAGAAAGATTCGATGAACAAGGCGTTAAAACTAACCATATTGAGATATCCAAACAAAACGATATTGAAAATCAATACCTTGATAATAAAGAGCATGTGCGATTTACAACAAGTGATATCCAAGATAAAGAGCATCCGCAACTTTATGATGAGTTACCATTTAATCCAGATGGATTTGAAATGATGCTATTTGAACATTTTAAAAAATAACAGTACAGACTAAACAACATAATATAACAATAAGTGCTGATAGAACTTACTGTTATCGTAATTATGATAAGCATTATTTATCTAACAAAGGTAAATAAACATCCGTTATCATCTGTTCAGATTTTACGCTTGTACCAACATTAACATAATGAAAAATTGGGGGAAAATCTCCCAGTTTTTCTCCACTATTTGGTAACCATTTTTCCAGTAAATAAATAATAGCTTGATTATGATATCTCGAACCTATATCTCTGGCTTTTGCACAGCGAAGTTGAGGAATCGTTTTATTTATTACTCCATAAATGTTATTAGCAATAGGTTGGTTAATAGCAATACCAAAATCGACATGATGTTTTTCCGCTGGTGTTATTTTAGGATTGGTATAATGAATGCCGTAGTTTCTATATTTATTATCTAAAAGCTGATTTTCTTGTCGCCATTTTATCAGTTTGTTTACTGATTCATGTTCTAACTCGGGCGCGCCATAATGCTCAATAACGGCTAACTGTGTCATTGGGAAGAGTACAATTTTGACATCCATATAAACCTCATAATTTATCAATGGTAATCATCTTGTTGAATCTTAACACTGATTAAGTATATAAAAAAATCGAATTTCACTTGACAATTGATCTGCTGAAAAAGATAATGGCGCCGTTTTTTTAGTCTAATATTTAATTTTTTTGTGAGGTGGCAAAATGCCTGTATTCAATACTTTATCTTAATGCCGACATGGTATCTTCTATTATATTGTCTTTTAGCTTTTTCTAAAGCACCTACGTTGCAGTTCAATCTATAGATCTTCAGATCTTCGCCTTGTCGGTTTTCCCTAATTTTTCGGAGAAAACAAAATGACAATGGAAACTTATATTCAAAAATTAGAATTAATTAAATACCCACGAACTCCACATTTGCAAAGTTCACGCTTACAATTGGGTGATAGTGAGCATGGCCAGCTACCCTATAACCAATTAATAGGGCAATATATTGTGGTTGAAGAAAAACTCGATGGCGCTAACTGCGCAATTAGTTTTTCGCAAAGTGGTGAACTATTATTACAATCACGCGGTCATTACTTAATAGGGAGCGGTCGAGAACGTCAATTTAATCTATTTAAACATTGGGCAACTGTCCATGAAAGCTGGTTAATTGAACGTTTAGAAGATCGCTATATTATGTATGGGGAATGGTTACATAAAAAACACGCTATTTTTTATGATGCATTACCACACTATTTTTGTGAATTTGATATTTGGGATAGACTAATAACTGTTTCTTATCGACCCAAAAGAATTCTCAACTATGGGCTAATGGTCCTATTTTATCTGTTCCCGTATTGTATTCGGGAATCGCACCGCAAAGATTGGGAGACTTATTAGCGTTAGTTATACATTCTTTAATTAAAACAGATGAATGGAGAAGTTATTTTGAAAAAAATATTATACAAGAAAAACTTGATTTAATTAAAGCTTGGCAATAGTGTGATAACACTTATGCGATAGAAAGTGTATATTTGAAGATTGTATCAGAATATACCATAACGGGATGTTTAAAATGGCTAAGATAAGATTTTGTTCAATCTATTTTAGTTGCAGGTCAACACCATTTACAGCAACCATTTATTTTTAATCAATTAGCTAAAAAAGCCGAGCTTTATACGCCACAAATAACGATAAATTGGAATGATGGAATAATATTTGGAAGTGATTTATGAGTTATTCGCAGTTACAACAAGAGATCGCCTACAGTATCCGCAAAGATAACTTTGATCAGTGGTTGGAATGTATCCCTGCGTTGAATAAATTGATGACGACACCACAAGATCCTACTTATCATGGCGAGGGAAATGTCTGGATTCATACTCAAATGGTATTAAGATCCTTGATAACTCAAGATGAGTTTGCAACATCTTCCGATGATGAGAGGTTTGTGCTATTTATGGCTGCTTTGTTACATGATATTGCCAAACCAGAAACGACCATCATTGATGAGTTAAGTGGTCGAATTTCACAACCAAGACATTCCCTAAAAGGATCGATTAGTAGTCGAATACTATTATGGCGTTTGGGCATTGATTTTGAGTTAAGAGAGAAAATTTGTCGGATTATTCGAGCACATCAAGTGCCATTTTATGCTTTGAATGATGATAGCAATAACAAATCACCGCAATGGTTAATTCATCGGCTATCATGGGAACTTCCTGTCTGGATGTTATGTATGCATGCAAAGGCTAATATCCAAGGTCGTATTTGTGATGATAAGCGTCGACTACTTGATGAGGTTGAACTTTTCAAGCAATTAGCTTTGGAAGAAGGGTGTTTATATCAAGCGCGGCAATTTATAGATGATTACACCCGAGTACACTATTTTCGAGATAGTAAAATGTTGCCTGATTATGTATTTTATTGCCAATCAGGACCTAAGGTTATTTTAATGTCAGGTTTACCTGCCTCAGGTAAAAATAGTTGGGTAACTAAATACTATCCGCAATTACCGGTTGCCTCATATGATGATGCAAGGAGTGAACTGAAATTAAAGCATGGTCAAAATGAAGGATTAGTGATCCAATTTGTATTAGCTAAAGTAAAACAATATTTAAGAGACAATCAACCATTTATTTGGAATGCTACTCATTTATCGCGAGATATGCGAGAAAAAGCATTGGATTTACTTTATGCTTACCATGCCGAAGTTGAAATTGTTTATCTTGAGCAGCCAGAACAAACATTGTATCAACGCAATTCAAGCCGAGATACTAGCTTACCAAATAAGAAAATTACCCAAATGCTTTCTAAATGGCAAGTCCCATTACCGACAGAGGCGCATAAAGTGACATATTTAGTAAATTTATGAGATTTAATATGAGTTATGATGGGCTTTTTTAAAGCCCATCTTTATATTGTGTATTAACTATTCTTTAATGCCATTGTCTTTGATGACTTGCTGATACCAATAAAAACTATCTTTTTTAATTCGATTAAGTGTTTTTAAGTCATGATCATCTCGATCGACATAGACAAAGCCATAACGTTTTTTGAAACCTTGATGTGAGCTTAATAAATCAATTACTGACCATGGACAGTATCCGAATAGTTCAACACCATCTTCAATCGCATCATGACAAGCTAAAATATGTGATTTGATATAATCAATGCGATAATCATCATGTACTTTATTGTCAGCGGTTAAGATATCAGGAGTGCCTAAGCCATTTTCAGTAATAATTAACGGTAAACGATATTGGCGATAATATTCATTTAGTACAAGGCGTAATCCCATAGGGTCAATTTGTGCACCATAAGTTGAGGCAACTAAATTTGGATTTTTCTCGATTTTGAAGTAACCGTAAAGGTCAAAATCGATATCTTTTTCTTTGCTACCAAATGGATGTGCATCGTCCTCTGGTAAATAACTGGCAACCAAAGTTCGATAATAATTTACAGCAATAAAATCAGGTTTTGCTTGTTTTAAAATTTGTGCATCTTCTGATTGAGTAATAGGATAGATACCGCAACGATTTAAGTAATTTTTATAATACCCTGGATAGTCACCAAAACAGTACATTTCAAGTGCGTAATTGGTTTTGAAATTATCATTCATTTTTGCCGCCCATACATCCATGGGTTTGTTACTTGCAGGGTAGGTCATGGTTGATGATACCGCCGGCCCCACTTTACTACCAGAAATTAGCTCATGACAATCATTGGTTGCCATCGCATGAGCAACAAACATATGATAATCCATTTGGGCGCGAACTTTTTCAATATCCTCAGGCGCAACTTGGTACATATTCATTCTTTCATTGACACGAATCATCAGATTTTGTTCATTATTAATCTGCCAATGTTTTACCCGATCGCCAAATGCTTGATAACAGATTTGCGCATAACGTCTGAATGCATCAACACAGCGACGATCTTGCCAACCATTATATTTATCAACTAAGGCGAATGGTAAGTCAAAATGATAAAGAGTGATAAATGGAATGATATCGTTCTTGATTAATTCATTGATGACTCTGTTGTAGAAATCAATGCTAGCTTGATTTATTTCACCATCACCATCGGGAATAATACGAGCCCATGATATAGAAAAGCGATAAGTTTTTAGTCCTAACTCTTTAAATAACGCAATATCACTTTCAACATGATGATAAAAATCACTGGCGACTTTACTGTCGGCTTGTATAGCAGAGCGTTGAAATGAATTATAATCGGCAACAGTCATTCCTTTGCCATCTGCATCCCATCCACCTTCAATTTGAAATGCTGAAGATGATGCCCCCCACCAAAAATCCTTAGCAAAAGCTTTCATAACTAACCTCTAAACTTGAATAAATAATAAATCGTCTTTTTCACTAACCTGAGCTTGTTGACAATATTCTATATGTTTATATTGATCGGAATTAACCACAATAATTGAGGTGGTTAAATCAAATTGTTGTTTTATTTTATCAATATCAAATGAAACTAATTTGGTTCCTTTAGTAATATGTTGACCAGCGTGAACATAAGATTGGAAGTATTTACCTTGTAAATTAACTGTATCAATACCGATATGAATTAGTAGTTCAATACTATTATCTAATTTTAGCCCTATTGCATGTAAAGTAGGGTAGAGTGCCGTAACGGTACAATCTTCAGGGGCAACGATTTCACCCACTCTAGGATAAACTGCGATTCCTTTTCCCATTGCACCTGAGGCGAATACTTCATCTTTGACTTGATTTAACGCAATCACCTCGCCAGCAACTGGCGACACAATAGTGGTATCCGATGTTAATTGTGTACTGGACGTTGTTTGAACTGTTTTTGACGCTTCCTCATTTGGTATATCATTAAATCCAACAATCATCGTCATAATGCATGAACCAAAAAAAGCAAAACCTATACCAATTAAATAACATAAGAAAGCTTTTGTACCTGCTTCGGCGTACACCGGTATTGTTAATACTCCTTGGTTAGCAAATGCGTTACCATAGGAGCCTCCCCAACCCATTAAGCCCCCTGCGATTGCGCCACAAATGACGGCGCAGATCATCGGCCTTTTTAATCTTAAATTGGCACCATAAATTGCTGGTTCAGTAATGCCAAACAGGGCTGTGACCGTTGCCGATGCTGCGACTGTTTTAAGATTTTTATTTTTGGTTTTGAAAAATACGCCAAACGCTGCACCAGCTTGGGCAAAATTAGCCGCACCAGCAAACGCCAAAAGATTTTGTCTGCCTGTTTGCGCTACATCATTGATGCCAATTGGCACAATTGCGCGGTGAGCGCCAAATATAACTAAAATACACCATACTCCACCAATAAAAGCACCTAATAAGATAGGACTGACCCCCATGATGAAGTAATAGACCCAGTTTATAAATTCGCCGATATAGATACCAATTGGGCCAAAAATAAGTAATGTAGCGGGGATCATGATAAGTAATGAAAAAGTAGGTACCATGATAATTTTTAAGACTTCTGGAATAATATTTTCTAGAAATTTTTGTACATAACTTAAAATAAACACCGCTAATATAATTGGAATAACACTCGAAGTGTAACTGGCTTTGGTGAGTTCGATGGCAAACAGTGTGACTTCGGTTTTACTAGCCATTAAGTTGACGATTGATGGATAGCATAATGTTGCACCAATAATCATGGAGATAAATTCATGTGCTTTAAATACTTTAGCAGCGGTATAACCGAGTATTATTGGCATGAAGTAAAAAACTGCATCCGATGCGGCATGTAAAATCGTATAGGTGTTATAGGTTTTGATATCAGTTTGATAGTAATAATTACCTATCATAACGGCTATAGCTAAAATTCCCTTTAACATACCTGAAGCGGCAATAGCCGGGATTATTGGTGTAAAAATAGCGGCGAAGGCATTTAAAATTTTTACCCCTAAAGATACTTTGGGTTCAGATAGTTTATTTTGCGTTAGCTCACCGATTAAAGGCAGTAATTGATCATAAATTTTGGTGACTTTGTTGCCTAATACGACTTGGTATTGCCCACTACTTTCAACGACCGAAATCACTCCTTCTGTCTGTAATAATTTTTCGCGATCAGCCTTTTTACTGTCATTTAATTGAAATCGTAAGCGAGTAAAGCAGTGTGTTAAACTAATAACATTCTCTTTACCGCCAACTAATTCAAGTATTTGCCGTGCAATTTTTTGATAGTCCATTATTTTCTCCATTACTTAAAGAATGGTTGTACATTGATAAAAAAGGCTAAATACACTAACAATTATCATTATAATATTGATCATAATGTTGTGATTAGTATGACTTTAGTGAGATTAATTTTTATCACTTCATTTACCTTTTTCAAGCTAGCATAGTTTAAAAAATTAGACAAGTAAGCTTTAATTATTGCTAAATAATTTATTTAGATATATTTTTAGAAGCAAAATTATACTTATTAAAATTGTGGATAAATGAAATCGGCCAAAAAGAAATCTTTTTTACTTTTGTGTATAGTGTTTTTTTTCTGGTATGCACAATATATCTATATTCCTTATCAAACCCCATATCTTGCGGCGATAAATTTATCGACCAATGTAATCGGTATTGTGGTTAGTGCTTATGGTTTGTCACAATTATTTTTAAGATTACCAGTTGGATTATTAGCCAATGTAAAAGAAAAACATAAAATTTTTATTATGCTAGGAGCTTTTTTTGCTGGAATAGCCTCTGTAATTCGTATTATTGAACCGAACGGCACTGGATTTTTGATTGGTAACATAATTTCTGGTTTCGCAAGTGCAATGTGGATATCTTTTATGGTACTTTTTTTAGGTTTTTATCCTAAATCTAAAAAAGGTTATGCAACCAGTTTAATTATAATGGTAAATAATCTAGGTGTATTTTTAGCTTTTCTAACCAGTACATTATTGTATGATTACATTCACATGGTGGGAATCTGTTTGCTTAGTTGCTTAAGTGGCTTAGTGGCGTTTATTTTAGCAATAAAACTTAAATATCCAGAAAAAATCCATCATGATTTTAATTATCATCTTCTATTTAGCGCTTTATGTAATCGAAAATTATTATTTTTTTCGTTTCTTGCTTTAATTCAGCAAGGCATTCAAATGTCTACCACAATGTCTTTTACCAGTCAGATACTGAGTGATTTAGGGGGGAGTGCCTCTTTAATTGGGATCTCCTCAATGGTCTATATGTTATCTTCAGTTTTATTTGCTAAATTGGCAGCGAGCAAATGGATCAATTTATTGAGTATAACAGGTTGGGTAATTTTTTCTTTTTTATTATTAGCACTGTATTGTATTTTGGTACCTCAAGTATCTTATATTTATATCATTTTACTCTTACAAATTATTCCTGGTATAGGGACAGGTATTTTATTTTCATTTTTAAATTTTGAAGCGATGGTAGATGTGCCATCGTATGCGCGTTCAGCAGCAATGGGGTTGTTTCAAGCTATTTATGCATTAGGCATGACACTGTTTCCTATTATTGTTGGTGTGATCAGTTTGCAATGGTCGATGACTATGGCTTATTTTAGCTTAGCCGGCATAGCCATCATTGCTGCAATTTTATCAATAATCTATTGGATAAAATTTAAAAGCGACATTGGCTAAAATATTTATAAAAAAATAGGCTAATTAGATAGATAAATTTTTTTAGTATTTGAAGGATAGATATTATTTTGAATAGATATTATTTTGAAAAGTTAGCTAGGAACCAAGTAACGGCAATTAGATCCGCTGAACCGCCGGGGCTTAAATTACGTTTTATTAGTTCGTCATCTAATCTTAGCATTTTTTCCCTACCATTTTGTTGCATGATGCCACCTTGATTGATTAAATCCCTAGCCTCTTTATGCACAAAATTTAACCCTTCAAGTCCTCCTCGGGAAACTAAGTTGGTATCTTGATTGTAGGCTAATAAATATAACATCGCTTGTAATAAAGCAGATTCCTCACTGTAACCACTATTTAACATTTTTTGATAAACTGGTAATGATATCTGGTTAACCGTCTTATAACCTGATTCTGCTTCACCTCTTGCTCCAGTAAGATTATGTTGCTTAAAAAGTCGTTCTCCTACTGAATTACGGTGATTATTTTGTGATAATTCGTTGTTGACCATACCTTGGCAAATATTGGCGACCTCATTACAGATTATAGGCACAGTCACTGGTGATTTAAGTTGTGCTAATTTACCAATGGTACTGAGCAATAGACCAAAAGCAAATATTCCACCTTTATGGGTATTCACTTGGTTAGTTGCAGTGAACATCGCTTTTTCACATTCAAGACCTATTGGTCTGATATTGGTTAAAAAATCAGAAGTAGATATGTTGGCATTGCTTTTACCGTATTGATAAAAATCTTCAAACCAACTTGAAATGGCACTAATACTTTTTATGAATGTTTGAAAATTCATATCTTGATGTGCGCCATTATTATTCATATCAACCAATCCTGGTTTAGGCGATAAACAGATCTCTCGGATCAATGCTTTTAAAGCAAGTATCGGTGGTAAACTTAAAACATGAGGATTAAGTAATTCTGATTCTAAGCGACCAATTTGCGAAGAATAATTACTCATTAACTGGTTTACCTGCAAACTTTAGCCTAATAATCATTAGGTGTTGCTTGCGCAAGTACTTCTCGATTACCATTATGGCTAGGCGCACTTATAATACCCTCTACTTCCATTTGTTCTACAATCCGTGCAGCACGATTATAACCAATTCTGAATTTACGTTGGACGCTTGATATCGATGCGCGACGAGTTTCAACCACAAATGCGACTACTTGATCGAAAAGTGGATCAAGATCCTCGTCGGCCATATCAAAGCCGCCACCTTCATTATCATTGCTTGAAACTGTTACATTTTCGATATATTTAGGTTTACCACGTGCTTGCCAATCTTGTACTACCGCATGAACTTCTTCATCTCGGACAAAGGCTCCATGAACGCGAATAGGTATTGAGCTATTTGGTGCCAAATAGAGCATGTCACCCATTCCAAGAAGTGATTCTGCTCCCATTTGATCTAAAATAGTCCGTGAATCAATCTTGCTAGAAACTGTGAACGCAATACGCGTTGGTATGTTGGCTTTAATTAAACCGGTTATAACATCAACAGAAGGTCGTTGGGTAGCCAGAACTAAATGGATCCCTGCCGCTCTTGCTTTCTGCGCCAGTCGTGCGATCAGTTCCTCCACTTTTTTACCGACAGCCATAATCAAATCGGCAAATTCATCGACCATAACTACAATATAAGGTAGTTTTTCTAATGTTGGCATTTCAAGATCCATACTATCAGTTGGTTTCCAAAGTGGATCCGGAATTGGTCTTTGCATTTCTTCGGCAAGTTTGATTTTTTCATTGAAGCCAGCAATGTTACGAACGCCCAAAGCTGACATTAATCGATAGCGGCGCTCCATTTCATTAACACACCAATTAAGCGCATTAGCCGCATCTTTCATATCAGTTACCACTTGGGTTAATAGATGAGGTATTCCTTCATAAATCGACAGTTCTAACATTTTCGGGTCGATCATTATAAATCTAACATCTTCAGGCTGTGATTTATATAAAATGCTTAATATCATGGCATTAACACCAACTGATTTACCTGAACCAGTTGTTCCTGCAACTAATAAATGTGGCATTTTAGCTAAATCGGCAACCACAGATTGCCCCGAGATATCTTTACCAAGAACAACAGTAAGTGGAGATTGTGCATTTTTAAATTGCGGGCTGTCTAGCACCTCTCTAAAATAAACGGTTTGGCGATTTTGATTTGGTAATTCAATACCGACATAAGGTTTACCCGGTATAACTTCGACAACACGTACTGAAGGCATGGATAATGAGCGAGCTAAATCTCGATCAAGTGTTGAAATTCTTGCGGCTTTAATTCCTGGTGCAAGTTCTATTTCAAAACGAGTAATCACTGGACCCGGTAAATAATCGACCACTCGAGCTTTTACTCGGTAATCAGAAAGGCTTTTTTCGATTAGCTCTGCCATGGCGTTTAATGCCGCATGATCGATTTCAATCCGCGTGGTCGGTGGCGGTGTTAATAAATCCAACGAAGGTAAAGGTGTTGTTGGTTTTGGTAAAGGTTTGTCATTGCGTTTTAATAAAGGATGAATAAGACTTTCTTCCTCGTCTTCTTCATCTTCATCTTGGTTTAAAACTGCTTTTATTTCCGTATTGATAACAGTTGGTTGTTCATTTTGTTTAATATCAACTTGTTTTCGATAAATATCCTCTATTAATGGATTTTCTTCTTTAAGAAGTGCGATATCTACCTCTTCAGGTATCTCGACCTCATTTGAAGTATCATTATTATGATAACTATTATAATTATTATATTCAGGCATCACGCTTGGCGATACTTCATCCTCTAAAGGTTGCATTACAATTGGATTATCCAACTGTTGTGAACTATTTTGATTTGGATTTATTTCTCGCTGAGTGTCATCTAGAGTAAATAATGGTTTACTTGGTGCATCGGCAATGGTGTACTTATCTTCTTCAACAGGTTGGGTAATTTCACGATTGTTAGTTTGCCATTCTGATGTTGATGAACTAATGTCGCTTTTGGCACCCTCATCCATATTTTTTAAATAACTATTATATTCTGGCATCACGCTTGGCGATACTTCATCCTCTAAAGTTTGCATTACAATTGGCGCATCCAACTGTTGTGAACTACTTTGATTTGGATTTATTTCTAGCTGAGCATCATCTAGAGTAAATAATGGTTTACTTGGTGCATCGGCAATGGTGTACTTATCTTCTTCAACAGGTTGGGTAATTTCACGATTGTTAGTTTGCCATTCTGATGTTGATGAACTAATGTCGCTCTTGGCACCCTCATCCATATTTTTTAAATAACTATTATACTCTGGCATATCGCTTGGCGATACTTCATCCTCTAGAGGTTGCATAACAATTGAATTACCTAAGTGTTGTGAAGTATCTTGATTTATTTCTGGCTGAGCATCATCTAGAGTAAATAATGGTTTACTTGGTGCATCGGCAATGGTGTACTTATCTTCTTCAACAGGTTGCGTAATTTCATGATTGTCAACTTGCCCTTCTGATTTTGTTGAACTAATGCCGCTCTTGGCACCTTCATTCATATTTTTTAAGATAGTTTCCATTCGCGCTAAAATGGCATCAGGATCAATATCTTTTTTAGATATGTTATCTGTTGATTGACTGGCTTGGTTAATTGTTGTATTCGCTTCAATGCTTTGCAATAACTGGGCGGCGGTTTTAATGAATTTTTCATCATCTGTTAATGAAATAGCGCTTGTTTCGGTTGTATTTATATCAGATTCAACCGCAGTTGTTACATGGTTTTCGGTTAAATTTGGCAGATCAATATCTTTATTATTACTGTTATCATCGTTATCAGGTAGATGGAACTGTGGCTGTTTTTCAATTGGCGATATATGCTTATCTTGATTCGCATGTTCAGGTTTTGAGGCTTTATCAGACCTAAATAACCATTTTAGTGGTGATAGCATTAACATCACAAATGCACCCGTTTTTTCAAATAGGTAAAGCCAAGAGAAACCAGTCAATAATGTTATACAAGCTAAGGCTATTGCAAGTAAAGATAATGAGGTAACCAAGTTACTCATAATAGGTAGAAGACTGTTAATAACTATCAAACCAAGATAACCGCCAGCTTGAAATTGTTCTGGATCACGAATATTGAGAGTGAAAAAGCCACAACAGCTAAAAACAAAAGCTAAAATACCGATAATTCTAAATGAAAGACTGAAATAGTTAATAGGATCGTTACTATGGCGGTAAAAATACCTCATTAATTGTAAACAGAAAAGGATAAAAATGACCGGTAGACTATAGGCGATTAAGCCAAAAAATTGCAATAAAATATCAGAAATATATGCGCCAAGATAACCGCCAAAATTACTAATAGGATAGTGCCAAGCAGTACGTGACCAACCGGGATCGGCGGGATTGTAAGTAAACAGTGATAAAAATAAACAAACAGATAATCCTATTAATGATAATAGAATTAATTGCACGACAATCTGTCTTCCGGTTATTTTAAATTTTTTCAAACACGTTCCTAGAAGCTATCTTAATTTAATTTTTGGGTATTTTATCATAATTTGAACCTACTGATAGCGTGAATGGCTGATAAAAATTAATTTATTAGCCACTATTAAGTTAATGGAATTAAGGTTTGATTAAATCTTTTAGCATTTGATACATAATGTTGCGCATTTTTAATATTAGCTTGAATTTCTTCATCAGTAAGTTTGCGAATAATTTTAGCTGGAGAGCCCATAATCAAACAACCTTCTTGGTAAGGTAAGCTATGTGTAACTAATGAATTAGCACCGACTAAACAGTTTTTGGCAATTCTCGCATTATTTAAAATAGTACTCCCCATGCCAATTAAGGCATTATCTTCAATAGTACAACTATGTAAAATAACATTGTGACCAACTGTGACATTTTCACCGACAATACATGGTATATCGGTTTCTAGATGAATGGTGCTGTTATCTTGCACATTGCTATTTTTACCGATATGAATAGTTGCGATATCACCGCGTAAAACCGCATTAAACCAGATGGATACACCTTCTTTTAAAATAACATCACCGATAATCTCGGCTGATTTGGCAATAAAACAAGTAGAATTAATTTGTGGTTTTAAGTCACCTAATTGATAAATCATCATTATTTCCTTTTTATACTTTTGACACTCAAAAATAGCCCAGCAGCAAGAAAGTTGCAAATTATCATCGATCCCACCATTAACCATTCGGTTAAACTGCTCGTTACTGTTGTTGTGGTATGCGTTGAAACGAGGGCGGAAAGCAATACCCCCATAGCTCCAGCAACAGCAAAGCGCAGAGTGCCAGCAAGTGAAGAGGCAGTACCTGCTATATGCGAATAACAATCGAGAATAACCGCCATACAATTACCGCCTATGGTTGAGATGCATCCGATATAACCGGCAATGCATGCTACTAAAAAAATAAAACCTAAGTCAAATAGACTCACTATTGCCATGCCGATGGCTGTGATGAACTGGAGGAGTAAACCTAATTGTATCATGTTAATCGAACCAACTCGTTTCACTATCCGACTATTAAGCGTGTTCATCGAGACCATAACGATAACATTAATTGCAAAGTAATAGCCAAAATTGGTTGATGCTACACCGTGTAAGTTCATATAGACAAATGGTCCTAAACTTAAGAAGGAAAATAAACCAGCGCCAGAAAATGCGCCAATCATCATATAAGTAAATACTTGCCTATGTCTAAACAGTGCGATGAAATTACTCAAAATTCGAGTTAGGCTGAATTTATTTCGTTTGGTTTTAGCTAATGTTTCAGGAATATTGATTATCACCATGGCAAAACAGATGATAGCCATCAAGCAGAGAGCATAGAAGTTAGCTTGCCAGTCGAACCAAAATAGAATAAAACCACCTATAATCGGTGCGAGTAACGGGGCTACATTAGATATCAACATCACAAATGACATCATTTTAGAAAATTCATCACGATCCCGATATATATCTTTCATTAAAGCATTGATGACAATTGTGGTTGCCGATGCTGCTATTCCATGAAAAAACCGTGCAGTGATTAATTGATTGATACTGGCAGCTAAACCACAACAAAATACGGCGATTATAAAGATAATTAAACCACTAGTTAGAACTTTTCGTCTTCCATAACTATCAGTCAGTGGGCCAAATAATAGTTGGCCTAACGAGAATCCTAATAAATAACAGCTGATTGTCAGTTGTACAGTGGAGTCAGCGACATTAAATTGCTTGGCAATAGTTGGCATGCTCGGTAAATACATATCGATTGATAATGGCATTAACATTGATATGAAACCAAGAATAAAAATCAGTGCTTGTTTAGAAACTTTAATGTTAACTTGTGGCTCTTGTGTTTGCACGTCGTCATTCCTATGGAGCTAAATATTTATTTTGTTAAGTCCATGACTGGAACACTTATGAACACTTAACAAAACGAATATTAATTATCGATTTTAATGAAAAATACTATTTAAACGAATTAATCTCATCTTGAGTAAGAGGACGGTATTCACCTTCCGGTATGTCAAGAATAACATTGCCAATCTGTTGGCGATGCAACTGTATAACATGATTATTTACTGCGGCGAACATACGTTTTACTTGATGATATCGCCCTTCACTTATTGTGAGTTCGGCATGGTAATCATCAAGGATAACCAATTTAGCGGGTTCAGTCAGAGTCTTTTCACTTTTGAGTTGAATACCTTGTCTAAATATCTCAATAAGATTAGCATTTAGTGGTTGCTCAACCGTCACTTGATAGACTTTTTCACAATGATGTTTAGGTGAAGTTATACGATGTGACCACTTACCATCATCGGTTAATAAAACCAAACCAGTGGTATCAAGATCCAGTCTGCCTGCTGAATGCAGTTTTTCAGCCATAGGTTCATCAATAAAATAGAGGATAGTTGGATGATCAGGATCATCAGTTGAACAAACATAACCTTGCGGTTTATTGAGCATAAAGTAGCGATTGTCAGTAATAGGGACAATTTCGAAGCCATCATATTCTATAATTTGGTCAGGTGAAATATGATAAGCTCCTGATTTTACAATATCGCCATTAACGGTAACTTTTTGGGCTTTGAGTTCTTTATTAACTATGGTTCGGCTTACTCCCAGATGGTGAGCCAGAAATTTATCCAGTCGCATATTTAAATACTATTCCTATAGACAATCTGATGGTGTGTAGATATCAAAACGGTGATTTTTAGTTTTAATCTCAGCCGTTGGTTTTTGATTGGCTAAAAATGGCGCATAATCAGGTCGTTTAACCACAACTCGCTTTTTAGCTAATCGCCTTGCGGGCTCAAGCAACTCTTCTGCATCGAGATCACTACCGACTAATTGTTGAAAAATACGCATCTCTTTTTTGACTAATGCGCTTTTTTGTCGATGTGGAAACATCGGATCAAGATAAACAACGTCAGGTCTTTCCTGATAAGAATTGAGTCCAAGTAAACTTGAATTATAAATCAAATGTAAGTGTTTTTGTAATAATTGGCCAATAGTCGTATCTTGATAAGCACGATCAAGGCCATCGGCTAATAAGGCAGCGACCACAGGATGTCGCTCAAACATAGTAACCTGACAGCCAATCGAAGCTAATATAAATGCATCACGGCCTAATCCAGCGGTGGCATCAACCACGGTTGGTAAGTAATTACCTTTAACGCCAACAGCTTTGGCGATAGCTTCACCGCGACCGCCACCAAATTGACGTCGATGAGCCATGGTACCAGACACAAAATTAACCGCAATTGCACCTAATTTCGGTTCATCTGTTTTTTGTAGCTCAAGTTGATGGTTTCGAATAACGAGAGTAAATGGTAGTTCAGCATGATCGGATAACCACTGCTCAGCTAACTCTTTTAGCTGAGCAGTGTTAACATTAATGGATACCATAGTGACGAAGTAATGCCTCTAGTTGTGGTTCACGGCCACGGAAATTTTTAAATAATGTCATTGGTTCATCGCTGCCACCTTGAGACAAGATATTATCCAAGAAAGCATTACCAGTATTTTCATTGAAAATACCTTCTTCTTCAAAGCGAGAAAATGCATCAGCAGATAGAACTTCCGCCCACAAATAGCTGTAGTAACCTGCGGCATAACCACCAGCAAAAATATGACTAAATGCGTGAGGGAATCGGCCCCAATCAACAGTTGGTACCACAGCAACTTGTTGTCTGACTTGTTTTAAGGTTTCTAAAATATCTGGCGTTTTATCGCTATGTAATTTGAAATCAAATAATCCAAACTCTAGCTGACGCAAAATAAATAATGCAGCTTGGAAGTTTTTGGCATCAAGCATTTTTTCTAACATTTGTTGTGGTAACGGTTCACCGGTTTGATAATGGCCAGAAATAAATTCTAACGCCTCGGGTTGCCAACACCAATTTTCTAAAAATTGACTTGGTAATTCAACTGCATCCCATGGCACGCCATTGATACCAGCCACTGATGATACATCAATTTCAGTTAACATATGATGCAACCCATGACCGAATTCATGGAATAATGTGGTGACTTCATTATGGGTGAATAATGCGGGTTTATCGCCAATTGGACGATTGAAATTACAGGTTAAATAGGCCACAGGTTTTTGGATATGACCATCAGCAAAACGCATTCGACCGATGCAATCATCCATCCACGCACCACCTCGTTTATGTTCACGAGCATATAGATCAAGATAAAAACTACCTTTTAATTCACCTGTCGCGTCATAAAGATCATAAAATTTGACTTCTGGCGCCCAAACTTCAACATCATGACGCTGTTTGGCAGTAATACCAAAAATACGCTGAACCACTGCAAATAATCCGTTAACCACGCGTTGTTCTGGAAAGTAAGGACGAAGCTCTTCATCATTAATGGTGTAAAGATGTTGCTTTTGTTTTTCACTGTAATAAGCGATATCCCATGGTTTAATATCACTTGCACCAAAGTATTCATAAGCATATCTTTTAAGATCAGCTAGTTCTTTTTCGCCTTGTGGTTTAGCTTTGCTGGCTAAATCGGTTAGAAATTTTGTAACTTGAGTCGTTGTTTCCGCCATTTTGGTTGCTAATGACTTGTCGGCATAAGTGGTAAAACCAAGTAATTGTGCAAGTTCAGCACGCAGCGATAGTATTTCCTTAATGATTTCTGTGTTATCCCATTTACCGGCATTAGGACCTTGATCTGATGCACGGGTATTATATGCTTGATAAAGTTCAAAGCGTAAATCTCGATTATCACAGTAGGTCATGACAGGTAAATAACTCGGAATATCAAGTGTTAATAACCAACCTTCTTGATCTTTTGTTTTCGCCTGTTCTTTAGCGGCAGCTAATGCACTTTCTGGCATTCCGGCTAAATCTTCAACATTAGTGATAAGTTTTGACCAACCCATAGTGGCATCTAACACATTATTACTATATTGCGAAGATAACTCTGAAAGTTTGGCAACGATTTCCCCATAACGTTTTTGCTTTTCTTCCGATAATCCAATACCCGATAATTCAAAATCACGCAAAGCGTTGTCGATCACTTTTTTTTGCGCTTTAGTTAAATTTTCGTAGTGTTTGCTATCTTTAAGTTGTTTATAGGCTTGGTATAAAGGTTTATGTTGTCCTACCCAAGTGCTATATTCAGAAAGTAACGGTAAACAAGCTTCATAGGCTTCACGTAATTCAGGGCTATTTTTTACTGAATTAAGATGACTAACCGGTGACCAAGCTCGGCTAAATTTTTCATCCATCTCATCAATGGGTTGAATTAAGTTATCCCAAGTGAATTCACTATGTTGTTCAAGCACTGTTTCAATTGTTTTGCGGCAGTTGTTTAACGTCTCTTTAATAGCGGGTAAAACATGTTCAGGTTTGATTTGTGAAAATCGGGGTAATGGTGAATTGCTTAATAGTGGGTTAGTCATGCTGCGATACCTTATGCAATGATTATGTTTTTAATAAAACAATATGTTGTGGCTTAAAAACTCAATTCAAGCCTCTAGGTTCATTGGGTTTAATTATAAACCCATTAATTTGCGTTCACGTTGCCATTCAGTTGGTGTGTAAGTTTTGATTGATAATGCATGAATTCGATTATCATTAATAAATTCGGCTAAAGGCGCATAAATAGCTTGTTGTTTTTTTACTCGACTTAATTCAGCAAACATTTCGCCAACGGCAATAACTTGAAAATGGCTGCCATCATCGGTCATAACATGAACATCGTCAAGGTTTAGTGAATTTTTTAATTTAGCTATAATTTCTTGCTTATCCATTATTAAACTCAGTATTTATTTACTATTTATAAAAATTTACGGAACGGGGTTTTTGAACTAGTTAATTGCATAAATGGTTACTGATTGATAACGGTTTGCAAATCATAAAGTTCAATTAGTGTTTGTAATTGGGGGCTAATCCCTGTCAATTTTAGATCATATTGATTACAAAAATAGACAAGTGTCGCGAGTCCAGATGAGTCAACCCGAGTTACGTTAGCCACATCAATATGGGTTACATTACTTAATAGCGTATCTTGGGCCTTCCATAAATCATTTAATGAGTGAACATCAAGCTCACCCATTAAATTAAGTGAATTTTGTTGTTTTTCTGTTTGGATTCGCGACATAATGAACTAACCTTTTTGTTTTTCGTTTGGATCAATTTTGCGGTTGGATAGATCATTTAATTGTTTGGTTAAGGCATCAATACCACTTTGGCGTAAAATAGTTGCCCATTCGTTTTGTTTAGTGGTAACCATGCTTACCCCTTCAGCTGTTAGATCATAAGCTTTCCATTCACCGGTTACTGTATTTTTACGCCATTGAAAATCGATACGTATAGGTTGTTGATTTTTATCTGGTTGATTTAAAAGAACGCGAATTGAAACAAGTGATTTATTGGTTAAATCTTTTGATTTTTCAACTTGGTAAGTTTGACCGTTGTACATTGAAAGCGCTTGAGCAAAAGCTTGAACTAAATAGTTTTCAAAAGCGGTGAAATAAGCTGCTTGTTGCTCTTTGGTTGCTGATTTATAGGCGTCACCTAAGATTAAGGCGCCAGCATATTTAACTTGTACATAAGGTAATAGATCTGCTCTTACAATATCTTTAAGTTTATTTGGATTTGACTTAATTGATGCAGATTGTTCTTTCATCGTGTTAAAAATTTTATCAGCAGCAACTTGCATATCATTATATGGATCGTTAGCGAATGCCGACGTACTAATCACTAATGCGAGTACTAAAAAAAGGGTTTGTTTAAATTTGGTTAACATAGTTACTCCTTACTTTCATTGGTATCTTGTTTGTTATCTTTAGCTGACGAGCCACCAGCGCTATATAAAAACTGCCCAATTAAATCTTCAATCACCATGGCAGGTTTTGTATTGTTAATGACATAACCGTCTTCAAGATAAGCCGGTTTGTTATTACTATTATTAGTAGTTGTTGTGGTGTCGGAATCTAAAGAGTCAAGTTCATGTTCTATGCTTTGATCTAACCCAAAGTTGATATCGATAAATTGTTCACCTAATAGGCCAGAGGTTTTGATTGAAAGCGAACTGGAACTCGGAATTCTATCGTATTGCGCATCTAAATCCATCGTGACATAGGGTTTATAAGTATCACCATTTTCTGATTTAAGGCTAATATTGCTAACCCGTCCAATCACAACGCCGCCGATTTTAATCGGTGATCTTACTTTTAATCCACCAATATTATCAAATACCGCATAAACACGGTAGGAATTATGACTAGCGAAGGAAGTTGGATCGGTAACTCGAAAACATAAAAATAGTACTGAGCAGATAACCAGTACCATAAAAAATCCTACTGTAATTTCAACTTGACGACTCATGTTTAATGACCTCAATTACTAAACATTAATGCGGTTAAAATAAAATCTAACCCCAAAATAACTAATGATGAATAGACAACGGTATTCGTTGTTGCCCGACTAATTCCTTCTGATGTTGGCACGCAATCATAACCATTAAATAGTGCAATCCAAGTACTGGCGATTGCAAATGCAAAGCTCTTAATAAAACAGTTACCTAAATCGTGCCACCAATCGACATTGCTTTGAATGGAAGACCAGAAAAATCCAGCATCAATACCTTTCCAATCAACGCCGACCAATACCCCACCTAAAATGCCAACAGCGACAAAAATCGCCGTCAAAAATGGCATACAAAAAAATCCCGCCCAAAATCTTGGTGCGATAATTCGTCTTAATGGATCGACTGCCATCATTTCCATACTAGATAGTTGCTCGGTAGCCTTCATCAAACCAATTTCAGCCGTTAATGCTGAACCGGCACGACCAGCAAAAAGTAATCCGGCAACAACAGGGCCGAGTTCGCGTAACAACGCAAGTGCAACTAACATACCTAAACTGGCTTCAGCACCAAAGGTGGTTAAAATAAAGTAACCTTGTAGTGCCAGTACCATGCCTATAAAAAGACCTGATACGATGATAATGGATAGTGATTGTACACCGACAAAGTAAAATTGTTTAACAAGTAATGGGAATTGTTTGCTAAATTGAGGCTTACCAATAAGTGCACCAAATAGCATTAACCCAGAGCGACCTAACATAGCGATGATATTGATGACTGATCGCCCAAGTTTTGCAATTAAGTCTAACATTAGTTTGCACCTCTACTAAGGTCTAATTTATAATCAATCGCCGGATAATGAAATGGTACTGGACCATCGGCTAATCCTTCAAGGAATTGTCTTACACGTATATCATCATTATTGCGTAATTCTTCAGAGGTGCCACCAGCAATAATATGTTGCTCTGCAACAATATAAGCATAATCGGCGATACTCAATACCTCATTAACATCATGGCTAACAACAATACAGGTTAGTCCAAGTGATTGGTTGATTTCAGATATCAGTTTAACTATTACGCCCATGGATATAGGATCTTGCCCGGCAAAAGGTTCGTCAAACATAATCAAGTCAGGATCAAGAGCTATCGCTCGTGCTAAAGCTGCTCGCCGTGCCATGCCGCCAGATAATTCTGAAGGCATCATATTGGCTGCACCGCGAAGTCCTACAGATTGTAATTTCATCAATACTAAATTATGTAAAATTGGTTTCGGTAAATTAAAATGTTCTCGTAATGGGTAAGCAACATTATCAAACACCGATAAGTCAGTGAATAGTGCGCCTGATTGAAATAACATACTCATTCGTTTTCGGACTTCATAAAGTCGCGAACGAGTCATGCTAGGTATATCTTCACCATCAAACAGAATTTGGCCAAATTGTGGTTTGAGTTGCCCGCCAATCAACCTTAATAGCGTAGTTTTACCTATCCCTGATGGCCCCATAATTGCGGTAATTTTTCCTTTAGGAACCGTCAAATTCATATTTTTATAAATCGGACGAGTCCCACGATAAAAAGACATATCGTGTATCTCGACTAGATTCTCGGGTATCTCGACCTGGTTATTTTGTAATATGTTGGTCACAATAAGTTCCTACACTACCATTATTAAATGTTGGTTATTTTACTTGATTATTGCAAATATACAAATCCATTAAACAAATTTGCTAATTTAGCGTTGTTAATCATAGAACAGACTAAATCATATTGTTCGTCATTTTATGCTAAAACTTTATTTTAAATTACTATTATTTGATGATAGTTGATTGCTATTTGTTAATTGTGTAATAAATAGTGGCGTATATTAAGTAAACACCACTATAAAAGTACCGCAATATGATTTAAAATTGGCTATTATTCGTGTCTCGCTTTGCGTGCTAAGTAATTTCCTGTACTTTGTACAATTTGAATTGCGATCACTAAAATCACCACACAGATATAGATAACGGTATCATCAAAGCGTTGGTAACCTTGTGAATAGGCAACATCACCAATACCGCCGGCGCCAATAGCTCCAGCCATTGCTGTTGCACCAATCAAACCAATTGTGGCGGTAGTGAAAGTTAAAATCAAAGAGCTAAATGCTTCTGGAAGCATAAAATGCCAAATAATTTGCACTGGGGTGGCACCCATAGATTCAGCGGCTTCAATAATACCACTCTTCACCTCTAATAATGAGTTTTCAACTAACCTAGCAATATAGGGAGCTACATAAAACGTTAAAGGCACAATTGCTGCTGTCGTACCGATAGACGTGCGGACTATAAAGTAAGTAAATGAATGAAGCGAAAAGAGTAAAATAATAAAAGGTAATGATCGAACAAAATTGATAATTGGATTGATAATCTGATAAACCCGCTTATTCTCAAGTAAACCAGAAGGTCGCGTGGTAACTAAGCAAATTCCTAATGGAATACCGATTAAGGCACCTAATATTAACGAAAAAACAACCATATATAATGTGTCTATCGAAGCTTGTGCATATTGTTCTACTGTTACTCTGCTTAAAAAATTAGCATTCACATAATTGATAAAATCACTTACTACTTCCATTAGTTATTCTCCCAATGTTGGATTTCTGTAACGTTAACCCCATTTTCGCGAAGAAATTGCACCGATTCTTCAATATTACTATCACTTCCTTTTAATTGAACAAACATACTGCCTAATACGGTTTTTTCGATTTCGGACATATGGGCAAACAAGATATTCACTACCACTTTTTGTTGTATTATTAGGGCATTGATAATTGGTTCTGATGCTGAACGGCCTAAAAATTCGAGCTTGAACAACTTAATATTATGTTTATCTCCTTCAATTTCTAAAAGATTCTCAACTACGCCTTTAGGAATTTGATCATTAATGACTGAACTAACAAATTTTTGGGTCGTTTTATGTTTTGGGTGACCAAAAACATCCACTACATTGCCATGTTCAATTATTTTACCTTTTTCCATCACTGCCACTTTATGGCATATTTGCTGTATTACATGCATTTCGTGAGTAATTAGGACGACAGTTATTCGATATTTATCATTAATTTTTTTAATTAATTCTAAAATAGATTGCGTGGTTTGCGGATCGAGTGCTGATGTAACTTCATCACAAAGTAAAATATCGGGATCATTGGCTAAAGCACGGGCAATACCGATACGTTGTTTCTGCCCACCAGACAACTCTTTGGGGTAACTAGAGGCTTTGTCACTTAATCCAACAAATTCAAGTAGTTCAAAAACTTTCTTTTTAATAGCTTGCTTATCTTTTTTGATGAGAACTAAAGGTATCGCTACATTTTCATATACGGTTTTAGATTCAAGTAAATTGAAATGTTGAAATATCATACCGATTTTACGGCGCACTTGACGTAATTGCGAATTTGATAATTGATTTAATGATTGATTTTGAATAATAACATTACCTTGAGTAGGTTTTTCAAGAAAATTAATTAGACGTACTAGGGTACTTTTTCCTGCACCACTATAACCAATGATGCCGTAAATATCGCCTTTTTGGATAGTTAAATTAATGTCTTGTAATGCTTGGGTGGTAACGCCATTGCGCTCATATTGTTTAGATACATTTTCAAATTTTATCATTATGTAATACCTATCGATGTTGGGCTAATTCAATTAATCCTTGCTCAGCGAGTTTGACTAAATAATTGGCAGCTGGCATTATCATGTCTCGATTAACTAAAAATTTTGGATGATGCAAGGCATAAGGACTTTGCGAGCCAAGATTGATAAATGCGCCTGGTAGATGATGTAAATAGTGGGCAAAGTCTTCACCGCCAAGTTGTGGTTGAAAATCAATGACCTCATAACCTTCTTGTTCAGCAATTTTTTGACAAAAGTCGACCCATTTAGCCATATTGATGATAGATGGTGGACCATCAAACCATCTTAGCTCTGCATTAGCGCCCATACTAAGGGCGATATTTTCAACAATACTTTTTAATTGTTGTTTAACTTTTAGTCTTATTTCTGGCGTAAGTGTTCTAACCGTGCCCTCCATCTCAACAGTTTCAGGAATAACATTCCATGTGTTTCCGCCTAAAAATTTGGTAATACTGACAACAACTGCATCAAGCCCACTTACTGTGCGACTTGATATTGTCTGGATGGCGCTAACGATTTGTGAACCTATAACAATTGGATCAATCCCTGCTTCAGGCCTTGCTGCATGAGCACCAACCCCTTTTATGGTAATTTCAATACGATCAACGTTAGCTGAGAACGGTCCTGCTCGTGAGGCCATTTGGGTAATGGATAAATTCGGATTATTATGCATACCCAAAATAGCGTCGACACCATTGAGTGCACCAATTTCAATAAAATGTAACGCACCACTAAAATTCTCTTCGGCAGGTTGAAAAAGTAAACGGACTGTTCCTTTTAAATGCGATTCTTTGGCTTTTAATAGATAAGCGGCTCCCATTAAAACGCAAGTATGCAGATCATGACCACAAGCATGCATAACCCCTTGTTTTGTTGAACGGTATTGGCAATCAGATTGCTCATCAATGGGTAGGGCGTCAATATCAGCTCTTAGGGCTAAAACTGGTTTGCCTGAGCCAATTTCAGCAATAACCCCGGTTTTTGCACCTAATTCTAAAATACGAATATTGGCTTTTTCTAAGTAAGATCTTAGTTTTTTAGTGGTTTCAAACTCTTGATTTGAAAGCTCTGGATTTCGATGTAAATCGAGAAAAAGCTGTTCGATAAGCGGAGCAACTGCGTTTGTCATGGCAAATCCAATAGATAACAAATTATTGATATTATTACATTATCACAGCTGTTTTCTTTGCTCTAATAACCGTTTTTTATAACTTATTCCCAAAAGTTATAAGATAGAATTACTTGGAATAAATGAATTGTTTTTTTTGTGTTAGAGTGTTTGGAAAATTTACATTTCACTGAGGATAGTTCAAATGAAAATGGGTTTTATCAAACAAAAATTAGTTAACAATGTTGTGGTATTAACATTATTTAGTGCTATTTTTTTCATTACAGCATGCGATAACTCATCATCGAAAGCTGATAATCAAACTAAAAAAGAGATCAGTATGGGAGTATCCCCAGGACCATATAATGATCTGTTTAATGATGCGGTCAAACCAATACTTGAATCAGAAGGATATAAAGTGAAATTAGTGAATTTTCCACATTTATTAGAATCTGATGTGGCATTAAGTGAAGGTAGTATTGATTTAACCGTAGCTCAACATACCGCATATATGGATGTATTCAATAGTCAACGTAAAGCCAATTTAAAATCAGTCGTGCATGTACCTTCTGTTCCTGCGGCGATATTTTCAAATAAATTTACTTCAATAGAAAATGTCTTTCCTGGTGCTAAAATCGGTATACCACAGGATGCATCAAATGCAGCTCGTTCATATAACTTGTTAGAAAAAGCTGGTTGGATTAAGTTAAAACCAAATACTAATCCAATTATTGTGGGTAAAAATGATATTGCCGAAAATATTGCTGGTGTGAATATTGTTGAGATGGATTCAGCTAATATTCCAAGAGTGTTAAATGAGTTAGACTTCGCGGTTATTCCCGGTAGTATTGTCTATTCTGCAAATATTGACTCAAAAAAAGCCCTATTATCTGAAACAATTATTCCTGATTTAGAAATTATGGTTGTGGTTAATGAAGGTAATGAAAATAGTCAATGGGCAAAAGATATAAAACGTATTTACCAATCACAACAATTTAAAGATTACATGCAAACACACAATCAAAATGGCTATTGGGTTATGCCACAAGAATAGTGAGAGCTTAGCCCGTTTATATGCGGGCTTTTAATATTTAGCCATACTGGTATCGATGGTTTGTGCCCAAGCATCAATGCCACCAGTTAAATTGTAAAGAAAATTATTATCAAAGCCATTTTCCAGTAAATAATTTGCCACGTTACGGCTTCTTACACCACGATGACAATAAATCACAATATCAATTTCGTCAGGAATTTTATCCAAATAAAGTGGAATTAAGTTCATTGGAATATGATTGGCGCCTTCTAGCATACAAATGGCGATTTCGTTCGATTCTCTAACATCTAGCAGATAAAACGGTACGTTACTATCCATCTTTTGTTTTAATTGTAATGGGGTTATCTCTTTTATTACAGTCATGATTAAAACTCATTTTATTTAAAAAGGTTGAAGAATGGGCTTTTTTAAAGCCCAATTTAATGCAATCTAACTAAAAAAACATCTTGCTAAAAAATAACAACATGGGATTTTATTAGGCGGCTAACGCTTTAGTAATTTTTTCATAGAGATCTTTAGATAAATTATCCAGTTTTAATAAACTCTCTAAAGCAGTTGTCATTTTTTTCTGACGATTTGCATCATAACGTTTTAATCGTATGAGTGGATCAATTAATCTTGATGCCACTTGTGGATTTTTCTGGTTTAATTCCGTCAAAATTTCAACTAAGAAATGATAACCACTACCATCTTCAGCATGAAAAGCGACAGGGTTATTGTTAACAAAAGCACCAATTAGACTTCTTATTCGGTTTGGATTATTGAGTGAAAAAGAGCGATGATTAAGCAGTTTTTTCACAGTGGACAATACATTTTTCTCTGGACTTGTCGCATTTAAAGCTAACCATTTATCCATCACTAAACCATCTTGATGCCATCTGTTATCAAATTCAGTCAGTAGCTCATGACGGCAATCTAGCTGCGCTTTTACGGCTGCGGTAAGCGCAGCTAAACAATCGGTCATATTATTTGCTTGTTGATATTGTTGTTTGACCAAGGAGTCTACTACTAATTTATCGTTTGCATAAGCTAATAACGATATACAGCAATTTTTTAACATGCGTTTGCCAATATCTGCATGTTCAATCTGATATAGTGAAGTTTGATTATGGTGATATACCGCGGTTAGTTCATCATAGAGTCCATTAGCAAAAACGCCTAATAAGAATTGGCGAACTTGATAAATCGCTATCGGATCAACGATATCAAATAGATTTGCCAATTCATTTTCCGAAGGTAAAGTTAGTATTTGTGCGATAAGTGCTGGTTCAGCAGAATCGGATAATAATATTCCTCTAAAAGCATCTAATAGTGAATCAGGAATCGCCATTGGTCGATTTTGTTGATAATGGCTTACATTTAACCTCACATATTTTGCTAATAACATCTGCGCAGCATCGTAGCGACTAAAAGCGTTGCTAGCATGTTGCATTAAGAATATAAGATCCTGATCTTGATAATTGTAATTGAGTTTTACCGGTGCTGAAAAATCTCTTAATAGTGAAACAATTGGTTTTTCTGAAACATGATCAAAAACAAATTCTTGTTTGGATTGGGTTACATTTAGTACATGATGAATAGGTTTATTTTGATATTGCAATGCAATCACATCACCATTTTGCTGATAAAGTTCGATATCCAATGGAATATGTAGTGCCTGTTTTTCACTTTGATCTTGCGTTGCTGGCGTATGTTGCTCAACAGTTAAGGTATATTGTTGATTTTGTGGATTATAACTGTCAGTTACTGTTAATACTGGTGTGCCTGATTGACTGTACCATAATTTAAACTGAGTTAAATCAATACCTGATGCATCTTGCATAGCGGCAACAAAATCATCACAGGTTGCCGCATTACCATCATGACGTTTAAAATAGAGTTTCATACCCGCTTGGAAGTTTTCTTCACCTAATAATGTATGCATCATACGAATTACTTCAGCACCTTTTTCGTAGACAGTAACTGTATAGAAATTATTCATTTCAATCACTTGTTCTGGACGAATAGGGTGAGACATCGGGCTCGCATCTTCAGCAAATTGTACGGTGCGCAGTAGTTTAACATCGGCAATGCGTTTAACTGCTCTAAGCCCTTGGTCTGAAGTAAATTCTTGATCCCTAAATACCGTTAATCCTTCTTTTAAACTAAGTTGGAACCAGTCGCGACAAGTAACACGATTACCGGTCCAATTATGAAAATATTCGTGCCCAATTACCGATTCAATGCCGATATAATCATCATCGGTCGCGGTCTCGGGTTTAGCAAGGACATATTTAGAATTGAAAATATTTAGCCCTTTGTTTTCCATTGCGCCCATATTGAAGAAATCAACCGCTACAATCATGAAAATATCGAGGTCATATTCTAAATCAAAACGGCTTTCATCCCAGCGCATAGCGTTTTTTAAGCTGGTCATTGCCCATTGTGAACGATCTAAATTGCATTTATCGACATAAATTTCTAAATCAATTTTCCGATTACTACGGGTGATAAACTGATCTTTTAATATGTCAAAGTCACCAGCTACTAATGCAAATAAATAGGCAGGCTTAGGAAATGGATCTTGCCATTGCACCCAATGTCTACCATCGGCTAGTTCACCTTGTGCAATGCGATTGCCATTAGATAAAAGAAAAGGATAATGTTGTTTATTAGCGGTAATTCGAGTTGAAAAGCGGGCTAGCACATCTGGTCTGTCAAGATAGTAGGTAATGTGGCGAAAACCCTCCGCTTCACATTGGGTACAAAGAGCATCACCTGAAACATATAATCCTTCAAGCGCGGTATTATCAATTGGTTTGATTTGGTTAACAATAGTTAAAGTAAATTCAGAAGGAACATTTTTAATTGTTAAACCCGTTTTGGTGATTTGATAATCAGCCCAAGGTTGTTCATCAATATTTACTGAAACCAATTTAAGTTCTTCACCGTCTAATACTAAATCGTTAGCTTGAGGATTTTTTTGGATAACATGACTACGAGCGATAACTGTGGTTGTTTCTGCCGCTAAATCGAAATCAAGGTCAATGTCAGTAATCATAAAGTCGGGAGTTTTATAGTCGTGACGATATTTTGCAGTTGGTTGGATATCAGATGTACTCATTTTTCTATGCCTTATTAAATGATGCGCTTTTCATGTATTTGAACCAATCTAAATTGGTGTTAATTACTCGTGTTATCATTGATTATTAAGATAAAAGTAAATAAATTATCTTTGTTAATCGTTTTGGAGTGAGTTTGGATTAATTTACCAAAATGCTTTTAGTTAGATATTATAGCCTATTAAAAATAATCTTATTAGATAATTAAGCTATATCTTAATAATTATTCTGCTATAATCTCTAGAATTTTCTTTAAAGAACTGATAATAGATAGATATGTTACCCGCAATAATTACATCAATATTAGATACTGATGCTTATAAGTTGCATATGCAGCAGGCCGTATTTCATCACTACCCTGATGCCACTGTAGTTGCTCAGTTTCGCTGTCGAAGTGATGATCTACTTGGTCAATATGCCGATCAAATCGCTCATCAAGTTAAATTAATGGAGTCTTTAGCTCTTACCGATGACGAGTTCGCCTATTTATCTGGTATTCCTTTTTTTAAATCAGATTATTTAAACTGGTTAAAAAATTGGCGTTTTAATAGCCAGTTATTAACGATAAAAAACGAAGATGGTTTGCTAGTTATTCAAATTGAAGGCAAATGGGTTGATGTTATTTTATGGGAAGTACCATTGCTTGCTGTAATTAGTGAGATTGTTCATAAAGATCGCTCACCGAATATCGGCGTAGAACAAGCATTGGCAAGACTTAAAGATAAATTAGCCAAGTTTGATGAGCAGACTCATTATATCGATATGTCAGGTTTTAATTTGATGGATTTTGGTACTCGAAGACGCTACTCTTTTGCTGTACAAGAAGCCGTTGTCAGTTATTTACAAAAGCATTTTACCAATTTTAATAGTACCAGTAACTATCTATTGGCATACCGTTTAGGATTGACTCCAGTTGGTACACAAGCTCATGAATGGTTTCAAGCGCATCAACGCCTAAGTCCTAATTTGCATGATTGTCAAAAAACGGCATTGCAAGTATGGTTAGCTGAGTATCCGCATGATTTAGGTGTCGCTTTAACGGATTGTATTACAATGGATGCTTTTTTGCGGGATTTTGATTACTATTTTGCCTCTCATTATCAAGGATTACGTCATGATTCTGGTGATCCGTTACAGTGGGGCGAGAAAGCGATTAGTCATTATCAACAATTAGGCATTGATCCTAAAACAAAATTATTGGTTTTTTCTGACAGTCTAAACTTTGATAAAGCGCTAAAAATTTATCAACACTTTAATCATCGGGTAAAATTATCATTTGGTATAGGTGGTTTCTTAGCTTGTGATATTCCCTCTACCGAGGTAAATACTAAATCGCTTAACATTGTGTTAAAACTAACCGAATGCAATAATCAATCGGTAGCTAAGTTATCGGATAGTCCTGGTAAAACCATTTCGCAAGATTTGGCCTTTATTAACGAATTGAAAAGAACGTTTAAAATCAATCATTAATCATATTAACGATTAATGTTAACAATTGAAAAAGTAATAGAGCCTTATAATAAATCTGTATTATCAATCTAAATGATCTTTAAACGGATATTAAAATTCAGCTAATATATTACTTTTAATATTACTTACTATATAAATAATAAATAGAGATGGATAATTAAAATGAATTCAGTTGCTCCTATTGTTGACGTGCTACAAGGTAAAATTGCTGTTGGTAGTACCATTTCAGTTCAAGGTTGGGTTAGAACCCGCCGCGATTCAAAAGCCGGTATCTCATTTTTAGCAGTGTATGATGGCTCTTGTTTTGATCCAATCCAAGCGGTAATTGAAAAAGATTTACCAAATTATGAGCAAGATATTTTACGTTTAACTGCTGGCTGTTCAGTAAAAGTGACAGGTAAAGTGGTTGAATCTCCGGGGCAAGGTCAAAAATATGAATTGCAAGCAACGCAAGTTGACGTTTATGGATTTGTTGATGATCCTGAAACTTACCCAATGGCGGCTAAACGTCATTCAATTGAATATCTGCGTGAAGTTGCTCATTTACGCGCAAGAACCAATATTGTTGGTGCAATTACCCGTGTCCGCCATACCTTAGCACAGGCTATTCACCAATTTTTTGATGAACGTGGATTCTTCTGGCTTTCAACACCAATTATTACTGCCTCTGATACTGAAGGTGCCGGTGAAATGTTTAGGGTCTCAACACTCGATATGTTAAATCTGCCTAAAACAGATAATGGTAAGGTAGATTTTGATAAAGACTTTTTTGGTAAAGAAGCTTTTTTAACTGTTTCTGGGCAACTTAATGCGGAAACTTATGCTTGTGCACTTTCAAAAGTTTATACTTTTGGTCCTACTTTTAGAGCTGAAAACTCAAATACTACTCGTCATTTAGCTGAGTT
Organism: Gilliamella sp. LMG 34359; assembly: GCF_984569085.1. Lineage (NCBI taxonomy): Bacteria > Pseudomonadati > Pseudomonadota > Gammaproteobacteria > Orbales > Orbaceae > Gilliamella > Gilliamella sp. LMG 34359. The sequence continues at coordinate 1,211,668 of NZ_OZ474906.1, forward strand.
TTGGATGATGGAGCCAGAAGTTGCATTTGCTGATCTTAACGATAATGCCAAACTTGCTGAAGATATGTTGAAATATGTCTTTAAGACAGTACTTGAAAAACGTGCCGATGATATGCAGTTTTTTGCGCAGCACATTGATAAAGATGCTATTAATCGTCTTGAAAATTTCATTAATGCTGATTTTGCCCAAGTTGACTATACTGATGCCATTACTATTTTACAAAATTGTGAAGCTAAATTTGAAAACCCAGTAAGTTGGGGAATAGATCTCGCTTCTGAACATGAGCGATATTTAGCTGAGCAACATTTTAAAGCACCAGTAGTGGTTAAAAACTATCCAAAAGATATCAAAGCATTTTATATGCGTATGAATGATGACGGTAAAACTGTTGCCGCTATGGATGTATTAGCGCCAGGTATCGGTGAAATTATTGGTGGTTCACAACGTGAAGAACGTTTAGATATGTTAGATAAACGGATGGATGAGTTAGGTCTTAAAAAAGAAGACTATTGGTGGTATCGTGATTTGCGTCGTTATGGCACCGTGCCTCATTCAGGTTTTGGACTTGGTTTCGAGCGGCTAATTGTCTATGTCACAGGGGTGCAAAATGTGCGTGATGTGATTCCATTTCCAAGAACCCCTCGTAATGCAAATTTCTAAAATCTGCTCAAATGATCAACTGACTAACAGTCAGTTGATGTCAAATTTGTTGTCAAAATAAAGTCAATATTCGCGCAAAAAATAATCAAACAAACCAAATTTTAACCTTAGACACCATTTTTTTCGAAAAGTTCACTTGATTTTAAAAAATTTTAATACATAATTTACATTGCTTTGAAAGGTAAGATAAAAATAATAATTGAATATTATTTTTGGATGAACAATCATTGTAACGAAATTGACACAAACCAAAAGATGTGTCTTTTAGGAAAATAACCATGAGGGTAAGAAATGAAACGTAATCTATTAGCAATCGCTATCCCTGCTCTTTTAGTAGCAGCTGGTGCAAATGCGTCTATCGAAGTGTGGAACAAAGACGGTAATAAAGTTGACTTTTATGGTCGAGTAAAAGCAGCTAACCATATCACTGACCGTGGTCAAAAAGATGAAGGTGATGATACTTCAGCTCGTTTAGGTATGTCTGGTCAAACTCAAATCACTGACGGTATTACTGGTTATGGTCGTTGGGAATATGAAGCAAAAGCTGGTAAAAACAGTGACAACGAAGTTCGTTATGCATTTGCAGGTTTAAACTTCGGTGATCTTGGTTCATTCGACTATGGTCGTAACGACGGTGTGTTAAAAGCTATTACTGCTTATACTGACGTATTACCAGAATTTGGTGGTGAAGCTGCAAATAATTCTTGGAACGTGCTTTCAGCTCGTACTAAAGCTGTTGCAACTTATCGTAATAACAACCTATTTGGTTTAACTGATGATGTTAGTTTTGCATTACAATATGCTGACAATGGTGACAATTCAGCTACTTTTGATGGAAAACGTGCTAACGCAGTTTATGGACCAGCAATTTTTGATCCTAATACTGGTACTACTTACAGAGATTTCGAGGGATTCAAAGGTGATAGTCGTGAAGCATTTGGTGCAGTTGTTGAATGGCGTATCTTTGATACTGGTTTAACTGCTGCTGCAGGTTATGCACAAACCGCTGGTAAATCTAAATACGAAGAAGGTGGTGAAGTTAAAAAAGCTAAAACTTGGACTGCAGGTATCAAATATGATAACTATAACGTATATTTAGCAGCAAACTATTTCCAAACTAAATTCAATACTTGGGATGAGAAAGGTGTTGATGGTGATCGTTATAATGATCCTAAAATCAAAGGTTTTGAGTTAGTTGCTCAATATGGTATTGATTTAGAAGTAGGTCGTTTAACTCCATCTGTTGCTTATGTTCAACATAAATTAGCTAATGTTGGTGAATGGGATTATGATGCTGATCATAAAGAAGGCCGTAACTTAGCTAAATATGTTTCTGTTGGTGCGACATATGATCTTAATAAAAACTTTAGTGCAATCGTTGAATATAAATTCAATCTTCTTAAGAAATACGATGTTGGTGCTGAGTTGAATACTACACGTGAAAGCAGTGGTCGTCATCCATTCAAACCAGGTACTAAAGATGTGTTAGGTGTTGGTTTAATTTACCAATTCTAATCTCTTGAGATCTAAACTATCTCTAAAAAAGGCACTTAGGTGCCTTTTTTTTCGTCTATTGAACGCGACTTCGTCTAAAAAAACATTTTATGCTTAAAAAAAATTAATATTACCCCATAAAATAATATCAATTCGCAGAATAATACCTTAACAACATTATTAATCTATGATGTTCGCAATAAAAATCTAGTATTCATAATAATAGATATCCCAGTAATAATTTAGTTGCTATTTGCTAGCAGCTATTTATTAAACCGAGAACAAAATATTTTGTATCTTTAATAATAAAATACCTAAGAGGGTAATTAAATGAAACGTAATCTATTAGCAATCGCTATTCCTGCGCTATTAATTGCAGGTACTGCAAGTGCTTCTATCGAAGTATGGAACAAAGATGGTAATAAAGTTGACTTTTATGGTCGAGTTTATGCCTTAAACTATCTCACTGACCGTGATAATCAAACCGGTGAAGGTGACAAAACTACCGCCCGTTTAGGTATGTCAGGGCAAACTCAAATCTCTGATAGCTTAAGTGGTTATGGTCGTTGGGAATATGAAGCTAAAACTGGAGAAAAAGCTGATAATGAAACTCGTTATGCATATGCTGGTCTGAATTTCGGTGATTTCGGCTCATTTGATTATGGTCGTAATGACGGTGTATTAAAAACGTTAACTTCATATACTGATGTATTACCTGAATTTGGTGGTGATGCTTCAAATAATGATATTTATGCATTAACCGCTAGAACAAAAGCTGTTGCGACTTATCGTAATTCAGATTTCTTTGGTTTGGTTGACGGTCTACGTTTTGCTGTTCAATATGCAGATAATGGGGATAATAGTTCAACTCAATATCTAAATCATAACGAACGTACTGGTCATGACAGTGCTGAAGCCTGGGGTTCGGTAATTGATTGGGATGTATTAGATACAGGTTTATCAATTGGTGCTGGTTATGCACAAACTGGTGGTCATAAAGATGCTAAAGCATGGTCAGCAGGTGTTAAATATGATAACGACAATCTTTATTTAGCAGCACTTTATATTCAAGGCAAACAAAAAGCCGGTTGGGTCAATGCGTCAACTACCCGTAAAGCTGATGATTTAAAAACCAAAGGTTTTGAATTAGTTGCACAATACGGTATTGATTTTGATATTGGTCGATTAACACCATCTGTTGCTTATATTCAACACAAAGTTAAAGATGCATCTAGTTTAACTAATGATAGCGGTCTTAAAGGTAATGATTTAGCTAAATATGTTGATGTTGGTTTAACTTATGACTTCAATAAAAACTTATCAGCAATTGTTGATTACAAAATCAACTTGCTAGATAAAAATGATATTGGTGCACGTCGTGGTTTATATGAAGATGGTACATTTACTAAATCTCAAATTAAAGCAACAGCAAAAGATACTGTAGCATTAGGATTAATTTATCAATTCTAATCATTTTATCTGGCGATTTAATGAAAGGCACTTCGGTGCCTTTTTTTATTAAATTTTTTCATCAAATACTGCTTGCTCTTTGTTAAATAGTCTGATAAAAAAGAAAAAATAATAACGTTTTAGGACTAATTCAATGCTTTATATTACTCGAAAGTTACCAGCAAAGAAAAATATTGCTTTAGTCGCGCATGATCACTTAAAAGAAGCATTATTAAATTGGTGCAAAAAAAATCGCGAAGAGCTCTCTCATCATAATTTATGTGGAACAGGTACGACAGGCACATTAATCAAAAAAGAGACCGGATTAGATATTACACCAATGCTAAGTGGACCTATGGGGGGCGATCAGCAAATCGGTGCATTGATCGCAGAAGGCAAAATTGATATTCTTATATTTTTCTGGGATCCACTAAATGCTGTTCCGCATGATCCAGATGTAAAAGCCTTATTACGTTTATCAACTGTTTGGAATATTCCAGTTGCGACTAATCAAGCTACGGCTAATGCACTCATACAATCTTCAATCTTCACAAAAGAAGTGGAAATTGAAATTCCAGATTATCAAGGTTATCTAATTAAAAGAATACAATAAATGCCAATTCCATCACAAGTTCGTAAAACGGGTAGATATATATTATTACTTGATAATTTGTTTATTGTGTTGGGATTTTATGTCGTCTTTCCATTGGTGTCTACACATTTTGTTAGTCAAGTTGGTTGGAGTGCCTTATTCGTTGGTTTTGCTTTAGGGTTTCGTCAATTTGTTCAGCAAGGATTTGGTTTAATTGGTGGGGCAATAGCCGATCGTTTTGGTGCAAAACCAATGATTATAACCGGTATGTTTTTGCGATCGGTTGGTTTTATCTCAATGGCATTAGCCACTGAACACTGGTTACTACTTGTTTCATGTTTACTCTCTGCATTAGGAGGATTGTTATTTGATCCTCCCCGAATGGGATTAACCATTAAATTCACCAGACCTCACGAACGAGGCAAGTTTATTTCGTTGCTGATGATACAAGATAATGCCGGCGCCGTTATCGGCGCACTGATTGGTGGTATCTTAATAGATTATGATTTCCAATTAGTTTGCTGGTGTGGTGCTTTTATCTTCTTCTTATGTGGTATTTTTAATCTTATCTATTTACCGGCCTATCATATTGCAATCGGTAAAGCTCCGATTATTAACGGCATGAAGATGGTTCTCAAAGATAGAAAATTTACTCATTATGTACTTACTTTAACTGGTTATTATGTGCTGTGGGTGCAAATTATGTTGATGTTACCTTTAACCATTACCAACGTATCGGGTAGCCCTAGCTATGTAAAATGGATGTACGCTATCCAAGCGACTATCTCATTGATTTTGCTATATCCACTGGCTCGATTTAGTGAAAAGTATTTTAGGTTGGATCAACGTCTTAAATTTGGCTTATTGTTGATGTCATTTGCTTTTATAATTATTGGTTTTACAACACAATTATCTATTCTATTGTCTCTCATCGCACTTTTTTACCTTGGCGCTATTATTGCCGAGCCAGCTAGAGAGACCTTAGCCACTGTTTTAACCAACCCGAAAGCTAAAGGTAGCTATATGGGGTTTAGTCGATTAGGACTTGCATTAGGCGGATTTATTGGCTATACGGGTGCAGGTTGGCTTTACGATATGGCTATTCAAATTGGTTTGCCTCATTTACCATGGATTGTTTTAACATTCGTAGGCTTATTGACTTTAGGTTATTTAGAATATTTATTTAAAAATGAACCACCTATAACTAAAGTTAAGATGAGAAAGATTGGCTGATTTCACCATTTTTAAATAAAATAGCTTCCCCAACAGCTAATTTAGTCCATATTTCGTTTGATGTTAACGGCATGGTTGAAATAATGGTTACAATATCATTTGGGGTGGTATGTTTTTGAAAGTCTATTTCTACATCTTCATCAATTAATTTAGCTTTACCAAATGGCGCTTTTCGGGTGATCCAATGCAGATTAGTTGAACAATAGGCAAATACATATTCACCATCAGAAAGCAACATATTAAAAATACCAAGTCCGGTTAATTTAATTGCACACTCTCGAATATAATCAAATAGTTCAATATCATTGGTTGGTTTTTGTGAATATTTTTTATGTAATTGATTGATTAAATAACAAAAAGCATATTCACTATCCGTTAATCCTACAGGTTGAAAAATACCAGTGTCTAATTTTTGATAACCGGTTAGTTGCCCATTGTGAGCAAATGTCCAATTTTTTCCCCATAATTCGCGTGTAAAAGGATGGGTATTTTCTAAGGCAACCCCGCCTCGATTAGCCTGACGAATATGAGCAACTACTGCTGTAGATTTTATTGGGTATTGTTGAACCAATTTGGCAATAGGCGAAAAACTACAAGGTTGAGGATCTTTAAACGTTCGACATCCTTTACCTTCATAAAATGTTATCCCCCAGCCATCTTTATGTGGACCTTTATCACCACCACGTTTAATTAAACTGGTAAAACTAAAACAGATATCAGTCGGCACATTGGCGCTCATACCCAATAATTCGCACATATTAAGCCATCTCTTTTTCAATGAGTAAAATTAAAATATGAATTACTTTAATATGGATTTCTTGAACACGATCAGCATAACCAAAATGTGGTACACGAATATCTACATCGGCCAACCCGTTCATTTTTCCCCCATCTTTACCTGTAAGCGTGATGATTTTCATCCCTTTTTGCTTGGCTGCCTCAATTGCTTTAATGACATTGGTTGAGTTTCCTGAAGTTGAAATGCCTAATAACACATCGCCTTTTTGACCAACACCTTCAACATAACGAGAAAAAATAGCGTCAAAACCATAATCATTACCAACGCAAGAGATATGGCTCACATCTGATATAGCAATGGCTGGGTAGGACGGTCGATTATCACGAAAACGACCAGTTAACTCTTCGGCAAAATGCATGGCATCACAATGAGAACCACCATTACCGCATGAAAGTACTTTGCCACCCTGTTTAAATGAGTCAGCAATTAAAGTGGCCGCTTGCTGGATTTTTTTAAGGTTTTCATCATTTGCAACAAAATTAGTCAATACGTCAATTGCCTGATTTAATTCGTCGCGAATAGTGTTAATGTACATCAATATTACCTCTTTTGTAGGACGCTCTCTTCTTAACATTGTAATTAGTTAATAATTGCTTGCAAGCAATAAAAATAAAATTTCTCGTAATGGTTAAAAGTGTTAAAACAATAACTAAAAAAATCAATATTTTTTATCAAGAGGAATAGCAATTTATTAATTGATAAATTACATTTTTTAGACATAAAATTTTCAAACATTAACTTTCGAATAATCATGGTTACTTTGGTTGGTTATCAACATGTTAATTCGCCATTTTTGCTAATAGGATAACCTTTTAATTTGTGCTATCATTAACAGATAATTTATTCACAAAAAGTGAAAATAAAATTGCATTCAGAACCAATTGATTAAGGAATAAATATGCAAACAGTTAAAGGTAAAGTTGCTGCACCAAAAGCCAAAGTAGCCATTATCGTCGCGCGTTTTAACCAATTTATTAATGAAAGTTTAGTTAATGGGGCTGTAGACGCACTAACGCGTATTGGTCAAGTTGAAGATAAAAACATTACGGTTATTTGGGTACCAGGCGCTTATGAAATTCCCTTAACAGCAAAAGTTGCTGCACAATCCAAAAAATATGATGCTATTGTCGCATTAGGTACGGTTATTCGTGGCAGCACAGCACATTTTGATTTTGTTGCTGGCGAGTCAAGTTCAGGTTTATTGAATGCTAGTTTAGAGTATTCGATCCCAGTTGGCTTTGGTATTTTAACGACAGAGAGTATTGAACAGGCAATTGAACGTGCTGGAACCAAAGCGGGTAATAAAGGTGCAGAAGCAGCATTAACCGCACTTGAAATGTTAAATGTTATCCAAACAATTAAGGAGTAAATTAGTGGCGTTAGTTAATCCTCGTCGTCGAGCAAGAGAGTGTGCCGTTCAAGCCATTTATTCTTGGCAAGTTTCTAGAAATGATCTTGCTGATGTTGAGAGCAGCTTTATGGCTGAACAAGATATGAAGGGTGTTGATAGTAAATATTTTAGAGAGTTACTTCATGGTGTTGCGAAAAACACCGCAGAGTTAGATGAAAAAATGACACCTTACCTAACAGAAAGAACTGTTAATGAGTTAGGACAAGTTGAATTAGCGGTACTACGAATTGCAATTTATGAGTTAATGAAGAGGCATGACGTCCCTTACAAAGTCGTTATCAATGAAGCTATTGATCTGGCGAAAACTTTTGGAGCAGAAGATAGTCATAAATTTATAAATGGTGTATTAGATAAAATTGCACCAACCATTCGTAAACGATAACGGCCTTTAATTGGGAATAATATGAACGATATTAGCGAAAAAAGTAAGCCCACAATCTTTTATGCCAAAAATAGTCAATCCAATGTGAAGTCACGCTCGGCAAAAGATAAAGGTAATGATCATCAATATAAACGTAAAAATGATGGTTTTCAGTCAAATTCCAAAGCAAAACATGATCGAATTGAAACATTCCGACCAAAAATAGCCAATAAAACTAAAAAATCATCCAAACCGCAATTTGATTTGTCTGATGAACATGAGTCCCCGTGGCAAAAGAAAGTTCGCGATAACGATCAAACACCAACATTTGGTTACGATGAGTATCGACAAAAAAAAGAAGAGACCTTAGTTTATACGGAAAACAGCTGTAAAGCAGTATTTAAACATCGACGCTCGGCTATTGTGAAGTTGTTTATAACGCAAGATATGACTTACCAATTTAAGGATTTAATCAGTTGGTTAGTCAAACAACGACTAGGTTATGATGTTGTGTCAACAGAGCAAATCACTAAATTAACCCAAACTCCACATCATGGTGGCGTCTGTTTAATTGTCAAAAAACGGATACCGCTCAATTTACTTGATTATCTAAGTAAATACGATGATAAAGTTAATGATTGCATCATTGCCATTGACGATGTTAATAATCCTCATAATTTAGGTGGATTAATTCGCAGCGCTGCTTTTTTTGGCGTTAATGGTGTTATTCTGCGTCAAACCAATTTACTTGATAGTGGTTCGGCAATGCGCGTTGCTGAAGGTGGTATTGAAGCAATTGAACCAATTAAGAGTGATGATTTTATTGCATCAATAGATACATTAAAACAACATGGTTATCAAGTTGTTGCTCTATTACCATGCCAGTTAAAATCTATTACATCAACTGAATTATACCAACTCAAATTTAAAAAGAAGGTAGCATTAGTTATTTTCCAACAAATTAACACAAAATTAATTAATTGTGCGGATAACGTTGTATATTTGAAAGGTAATGATAATATGTCAGCGTTAAATATTTCAGTTGCGACTGGGATTGTTTTATCAACTATTAAATATCAATCTTAATTGATATGATTTTAATTATTGGCGAATTTTTGAGGAAGTTAACATTTTTATCTTCTGATAATATTAAATAGCATCAATTGGTTAGAAAATGGTTTTTTTTTCTGTACATTGGTATCCAGTTTTTAAATGTATTGGTAATTATTATGTCATCTAAACATCGAGTTGGTTTAATTTTTGGTAAGTTCTATCCGTTACACAGTGGTCATGTTTATCTTATTGAAAAAGCGTTAACGCAAGTTGATGAATTACATGTAATGCTAGGTTGTGAAGCAAGTCGTGATAAACAACTGTTTGATAAAAGTCATTTACCTAGACAGCCACAAGTCAGTGATCGTTTTTCATGGTTAAAAGAGACCTTTAAAGATAGACATAATATTCATATCCATATTTCCGATGAAGCCGGAATTAACTATTATCCTAATGGTTGGCAAGAGTGGAGCGATAGCATTAAACGGATTTTATCCGAACATAAAATTGAACCTTCGGTGGTATTTACTAGTGAACCCCAAGATGTAAAAGAACATGAACGCTATTTTGGTTGCCCAGTGGTTATTGTTGATGCCGATCGCGAATTCTTCAATATTAGTGCGACCAAAATTCGTGAAAATCCTTATCAAAACTGGTCTTTTATTGCCCAAGCGGCTAAACCTTTTTTTGTCAAAAAAGTGGCGATTATCGGCCATGATAAATTTAATGAATTGCCAGTACAATTAGCCAATATTTATAACACTCAATATGTCTCTAATGGTTATTTAAATTATATTCAACGAGAAATTTCGACACCAGAAAATAAACGTTACTTAAGTGAAAATGATTATCTAAGAATCGCAATGTTACAAGTAGAGAGAATGACTAAAGCAGTTGAAAATGCCAATAAACTCCTCTTTACCTCTATAGATTTCGAAACGTTAGCCCAATACTATGAACAGATTTTTGGTAAAACTAACGAAGTCTTAAATGGACTAAAAAATAGTTATCAATTTGATTTAATTATTCATGAAAACCAATTACCTGCAAATTCTACCCCATTACAATATTTCGAAATTGTTTCTAAAATGGTTGATTCACTATTGATTTAGTCCATCACATTTAGGTTAGCTTATGTTAAAATAAGCTAACTCTTTGTGAAAGGTGAATTTTTATGTCTCAATCTTCTCAGCCGCAACATGATGAAAATCAAGATAAAATCGATTTTGGTTATACACAAGTTTTAAAACAAGATAAAGCAAAACGCGTTGCAGAAGTTTTTCATTCTGTTGCTGATAAATACGATATTATGAATGATCTAATGTCATTCGGTATTCATCGCATCTGGAAAAAAATCACTATTGAATATAGTAGTGTTAGGAAAGGTCAAAAAGTTCTTGATCTTGCCGGTGGAACAGGAGATTTAACGGCTAAATTCTCGCAGATTGTTGGTGATGATGGCTTAGTAGTATTAGCCGATATCAATGAATCGATGCTTAAAGTAGGTAGAGACAAGCTACGAGACAAAGGTTTATTTAAAAATATTGAATATGTACAAGCAAACGCAGAAGAATTGCCATTTGCTGATAACTATTTTGATTGTATTACTATCTCATTTGGTTTACGAAATGTGACTGATAAGCAAAAAGCGTTACAATCCATGTGGCGAGTATTAAAACCAGGTGGACGCTTATTGATTCTAGAATTTTCTAAACCACAATATCAGATTTTAAATAAAGCCTATGATCTTTACTCATTTACCATGCTACCGTTAATGGGCAAGATTGTGGCAAATGATTCCGAAAGCTATCGATATTTAGCCGAATCTATTCGTATGCACCCAGATCAAAAAACATTGAAAAAAATGATGGAAGATGCCGGATTTGCCGACGTTAAATATCACAATATGACAGGTGGTATTGTAGCTTTACATACTGGTTTTAAATTTTAATGTGAAAAAAATAATGACATTTTTTCGACTTTATAAAATATTAACTGTATTTCGGGCTTATCGATTAGATGAACTATTACCAAAACACCGTTCTTCAAAATGGTTACGTGTAGTATTGTTTAGCTTGTTTTGGATTAGACCTAAAGCAAAGCAACAAGAAATCGGTGAAAGGTTACGTCAAGCCTTACAAGAACTTGGACCGGTTTGGATAAAGTTTGGACAAATGGTCTCAACAAGACGGGATGTATTGCCAAAACATCTGGCTGATGCACTAGCTAAATTACAAGATCAAGTTACTCCTTTTGATGGCAAAATTGCTAAACAAATTATCGAAACGGCTTTAGAATGCCCAATTGACTATTATTTTTCAGATTTTAATGAGCAACCCTTAGCTTCCGCATCTATTGCACAAGTGCATACTGCTACGTTAAAAAGTAGCCAAGCTCAAGTGGTAATCAAAGTTTTGCGGCCAAATATATTACCTATCATCAAATCGGATATTCGTTTGATGTATTGGGTTGCTAACCAATTTACCAAACGGATAAAATTTGGTGAAAAATTACGTGCTGTAGAGATTGTTAATGATTATGAAAGTACGCTTTTAAAAGAGTTAGATCTACTTAAAGAAGCTTATAACACCGCGCGTTTGCGGGATAATTTTATTAATAGTGAGATTCTCTATATTCCTTATGTTTACCAAGATCTCTGCCGTAAAAATATCCTAGTTGAGGAACGAATTTATGGTACACCGATCGCTAATATCGACGAACTAAAAAGAAGTAACGTCAACATGAAATTACTAGCCGAACGAGGTGTTCAAGCTTTCTTTACACAAGTCTTTCGGGATAATTTCTTCCATGCGGATATGCACCCAGGTAATATCTTTGTGGATATAAGCGAACCTCAGAATCCGCGTTATATTGGCATCGATTGTGCTATTGTTGGTATTTTAACTGAAGATGATCAACGCTATTTAGCTGAAAACTTCCTCGCTTTTTTTAATCAAGATTATCGAAAAATTGCCCAGATTTATATCACATCAGGTTGGGTTCCTGAAACCACTGACGCCGTCGCGTTAGAAATGGCTATGCGTAATGTGTGCGAACCAGCATTCGCCAAACCATTAGGTGAGATCTCTTTTTCGCAAATTTTATTAGCGCTATTTCAAGTAGCTCGTCAATTTGAGATGGATATTCAACCTCAGTTAACCTTACTTGAAAAAACGTTATTTTATATAGAAGGACTGGGCCGTCAACTTTATCCAGATCTCGACTTATGGCAAACCGCTAAACCATTTTTAGAAAAATGGTATGAAGAAAAATATAGTGCTAAAAAGTTATTACAACAAGTTTGGCAGTCTTTACCTGAATGGAAAAATCTTGTCGTTGAACTACCGGTAAAATTAGATGATCAGGCTCGGGTGACTAAACAGATGCATATTCAACTAAAACAGATTAATCAAGAACTTCAACGTAGCAAAAGATGCCAACGAAGATTAATGTTTATGGTTGGTGTGCTTAGTCTTTTAGGCATTATTGCGCTTGTTGTGCATTAAGCGAGTTATTTTTGGGAATATCACTGTTTAAGTGTATAATTTGACTATTTTAAGCATTTGGAGGTAGTTGTCATATGCCAAGTTTGCCTAAGCTACTCATATTTGTAGCGGTTATCGCCCTATTATTTGGAACAAAAAAATTACGATCATTGGGCTCTGATCTTGGAGCTTCAATTAAAGGTTTTAAAAAAGCCATGAATGACGATGATGATCAAAAAGAAGATGATTCACAAAAAGTCATAAATTTTGAATCATCTGAAGATAACCATACCAATAAAGAGTAACCTGTGTTTGATATTAGCTTTGGTCAGCTACTATTAGTTTTAATTATCGGGCTGGTGGTATTGGGGCCAGAACGTCTGCCTATTGCAATTAAAACTGTCGCTGGCTGGATAAAAGTACTTCGTCGTATGTCAGCAACAGTTCAGTTAGAATTGAATAAAGAACTTAAACTACAAGAGTTACAAGATAGCTTAAAAAAAGCAGAGCAAAGTGGTTTAAATACGCTTACACCCGAAATCCAAGAATCCATTGATGAATTAAAACGGGTTACTGAATCATTACAAAAAGAGATTGATTCAGTCAGCCAAACAGATACAACAATTCATTCAGATAAAGATAAATTATGACAGACGACGCTACGCAACCACTTATAGGTCATCTTGTAGAATTAAGAACACGACTCTTACGATGTATTATCTGTATATTATTCGTATTAGCGTGCTTACTCTTTTTTTCAAATGATATCTACCATATTGTTGCCAATCCGCTGATTAGCCAATTACCTAAAGGTAGCAGTATGATTGCAACAGACATTGCGGCACCTTTTTTTACTCCGATCAAACTGACCGCAGTTATTTCAATCTTTATTTCGATTCCTTATATTTTGTATCAAGTATGGGGATTTATTGCTCCGGCATTATATCAACATGAAAAACGGCTGATTATGCCGTTAATCATTTCCAGTACGGTACTTTTTTATATTGGTATTGCATTTGCCTATTTTGCAGTATTTCCTCTCGCTTTTTACTTTTTTATTCATACGGCACCAGTTGATGTTGCGATAAACACCGATATAACTAAATATCTTGATTTTGTTATGACGTTATTTATTGTTTTTGGTTTTGCATTTGAAGTCCCTGTTGCCATTATCTTACTGTGTTGGACTGGTGTAACCACCCCTAAAAATTTACGTAAAAAAAGGCCTTATATTATTGTCGGTGTTTTCGCCGTAGCAATGTTTGTTACACCTCCTGACGTATTTTCGCAAATTTTATTAGCTGTACCTATCTGTTTATTATTTGAAATTGGGACATTTTTTGCCCGCTTCTATCAACCAAGAAAAAAAGTCATAGCAGAAGATGACGATGAAAGTGTTGATCAACAATAAATTGATATGTGATTTACTCAATACAAGTATAGGATAACAAAATGAAAACTTCTCTTCCTGAGTTTGATCTAGCAAATGTTCTAGTTGTTGGTGATATTATGTTAGATCGTTATTGGTATGGCGGCACCAACCGTATATCTCCAGAGGCGCCGGTACCAATTGTGAAAATTAATTCTCTTGAAGAACGTCCTGGCGGTGCAGCCAATGTTGCAATGAACATAACTTCTCTTGGTGGTAAAGCGCGGTTAATTGGTCTCACTGGAATCGATGAACCGGCTAAAGTGCTTGATGAGCAACTTACCAAACGTCATGTTCATTGTGATTTTGTATCTGTTTCAACACACCCAACTATTACTAAGTTAAGAGTCTTATCTAGAAATCAACAATTGATTAGAATTGATTTTGAGGAAGGTTTTGCTAATGTCGATCATACGCCTCTTCTAGAACGTATTGATATCGCGCTTTCGACTTCTAAAGTATTGGTATTATCAGATTATGCTAAAGGTGCATTAACAGCAGTACAAACAATGATAAAACAAGCTAAAAAAGTACATGTGCCAATATTAGTGGATCCGAAAGGGACTGATTTTGAGCGTTATCGTGGTGTAACATTATTGACCCCAAATATGTCTGAATTCGAAGCTGTCGTGGGTGTATGTAAAACAGAACAAGAGATCATTGAAAAAGGTTACCAGCTTATCAAACAATATGATCTCAAAGCCTTGCTTGTCACTCGTAGTGAAAAAGGGATGACACTAATTCAATTAGATAAACCCGTTTATCATCTACCAACGCAAGCTAAAGAGGTATTTGATGTTACCGGTGCGGGAGATACTGTAATAGCGACCTTAGCGGCTTCATTAGCCGCAGGACAATCACTTGAAGAGAGCTGTTTTTTAGCTAATGCTGCTGCGGGTGTGGTTGTAGGTAAATTAGGCACATCAACGGTTTCCCAAGTAGAATTAAGTAATGCCATCCGAGCTCGTGCCGAGGATGGTTTTGGCGTGATGACTGAAGATGAATTAAAAGAGGAGATTCGAAAAGCACGCTTGCGAGGCGAAAAAATTGTCATGACTAATGGCTGTTTTGACATCTTACATGCCGGACATGTTTCCTATCTTGCTAATGCTCGTAAGCTTGGAGATCGTTTAATTGTGGCGGTAAATAGTGATGCCTCTGTAAAACAATTGAAAGGGCAGTCCCGACCAATTAACCCATTAATGCAAAGAATGATAGTATTGGGCGCGTTAGATTCAGTGGATTGGGTGGTTCCTTTTGAGGAAGAGACACCACAACGATTAATTGCCAGTATATTACCTGATGTATTAGTCAAAGGTGGCGATTATAAACCTGAAGATATCGCCGGTGGAAAAGAAGTTATTGAGGCCGGTGGAGTAGTTAAAGTCCTCAATTTTGAAGATGGTTGTTCCACCACTAATATCATTGATAAAATTAAACAACAATAAATAATATCTGGTAGTAATTGGCTACTTATTTAAGTAGCCAATAATTTAACTAGATGATTACTGTTATTTAATTTTTTCCATTATTTTTATCTTTGTTTTATCTCAATTAAGATTTATTTTAGTATCAATAAAGATCATTTATTTAATGACTAATAAGGAATAGAATAATGAAATTAAAAATTACAGTGTTGTTAATGATATTGATGAGTGTCGCTTGTCATCGAGTACCTGTTCAAAAATATCGTTATGAAGCAAATCTCCATGATCCAGAACTGATATTCACCACTGAAACTTATTATCCTACCTATTTTTCTTTAAACATTTATGATGGTAAAACTAGCAACTGCGCTAATTTTCAAAGTCTTGGCTATGTATTCCCACATAAAATTGTACCATTTAATATTTATCCTAAATACGTTCCCTCAATTGAAACTAAATCTCCAGCCAATAAACTTGTTACGGTTATTGGCAAATCACGAGATGATAAAGTTTCTTGTACCACAAAATATCACCAATTTACCGCTGAATTGGGTAAAACATATAATATTTTATATAAACTTGAAGACAGAAAATGTTATCTTGAGATTACTGAAAAAATGAGTTCTAAACCTGTCAATTTTCAGGCATTGAATAAATGTGGGGAATAGTCATATCAGTAGCAATATTATTATCTTAATGAATAAAATTATTCTCCGAAACTAATCAATAGTTAATAACTATCGTTAAATTTCATAATTAATACTTTTTTTATTGTCGGCTTTATGCAAAGCTATTAACCATCAATTGCTAATTTGTTTTAAGGATTTTTTATATGACTAAACACTATGACTATATTGCTATCGGTGGTGGTAGTGGTGGTATTGCCTCAATTAACCGAGCTGCATCGTATGGTAAAAAGTGTGCCATTATTGAGGCTAAATTATTGGGTGGAACTTGTGTAAATGTTGGATGTGTTCCTAAAAAGATTATGTGGTATGGTGCACAAATTGCCGAAGCGATTAATCACTATGGCCCTGATTATGGATTTGATACGACAATTAATCATTTTGATTGGGATAAACTCATTGCAAGCCGAACGGCTTATATTGATCGTGTTCATCAATCTTATGATCGAGTACTACACAATAATAATGTCGATGTGATCCATGGATATGCCAAATTTATTGATAGCAAAACGCTTGATGTCAATGGAGAGCACTTTACTGCCGATCATATTCTTATTGCGGTTGGTGGTAAGCCAACTATTCCCAATATTCCCGGTGCGCAATATGGAATAACTTCCGATGGATTCTTTGAATTAAAAGCCTTACCTAAACGAGTGGCGGTTGTCGGTGCCGGATATATAGCTTGTGAAATTGCCAGTGTTTTACATTCACTCGGTGCTGAGACTCATCAATTTGTTCGACAAGGTACCCCATTACGAGCTTTCGATCCGTTAATCGTAGAAACACTTATGGAAGTGATAACCAATGATGGTCAGCATCTGCATACCTTTGCCATTCCATCTTCTGTTAGTAAAAATAGTGACCAATCATTGACGTTAACATTAGAAAATGGCGAAAGTTATACGGTTGATTGTTTAATTTGGGCCATCGGTCGAGAGCCAGCAACCAAAGAGATGAACTTATCTGCGGCAGGTATTGAGGTTGATAGCAATGGATTTATAGTTGTTGATGAATATCAAAACACCAATGTAGCGGGAATTTATTCGGTTGGCGATGATACCGGTGCGGCGGCATTAACGCCAGTTGCCGTGGCTGCCGGCCGGCGTTTATCCGAACGGCTTTTCAATAATAAACCTAATGAACATTTAGATTACAGCAATATTCCAACTGTAGTATTTACTCACCCACCGATCGGTACTGTTGGTTTAAGTGAACCACAGGCTATATTGCAATATGGGCCAGAAAACGTAAAAGTCTATAAGTCTACATTTACGGCTATGTATACTGCCGTAACTTCTCATCGTCAACCATGCAAAATGAAATTAGTTTGTATTGGCGAACAAGAAAAAATAGTCGGTATTCATGGTATTGGTTATGGTATGGATGAGATTTTACAAGGTTTTGCTGTAGCACTAAAAATGGGCGCAACTAAAAAAGATTTTGACAACACTATTGCTATACACCCAACAGCAGCGGAAGAGTTTGTTACAATGCGTTAATACATTCATATTAATACACCTATATTAATACATCTATATTAATACATTCTAGGTTCATCATATCCTCAATAAAAAACAGGGCAATCGCCCTGTTTTTTATTGCTCTTCTTTATGAATTAACTGATTTGTTATTTGCGTTATTCTGCCAACCTTTTTGAGCTAATGTTGAAAAACCAACTAACACGGCAAGTATCGCTACAGCTGAAATATAAATACCTGCACCAAGATAACTATATTCACCTAATATATGATCAGGGCTCAATAAATAGATAGTTAATGTAGGAGTAATTGCACTAAATAACGCATAAGCTAAATTATAAGATAACGATAAACCAGAATAACGAATAGCCGGTGGAAATGTTCTGGTACCGATAATTGGCGTCATGGCGATCGATCCAATAAATAAGCCAAATAGTGCCCAAATCCAATAAAGTTTTGTTAATGACATATCTGGCGCTAATGAACTATAAAAATAGATACTTACTACAGCTAATCCGCCCCAAGTCAGGATTACTGTTTTAGCTGTACCTAATTTATCATCTAACCAACCAGAAATAACACAACCAATAGATAATGTTAAAGCGGCAATACAGCCACCAATACGCCAATCAAGATTAGCAAAATGATACATACCGCCGACAATACGACCCGGGGTAATTAAAATACCAACCATAATAGCGGTTGATAATGACCAAGTTAATAAAGCGACAATCAAACAAGCTGTTTTATGTTTTTTTATAACAGTCACAACGGGAATACTTTTTTCTAATGCTTTACGGGCGGCTAATTCCTTGAAGATCGGGGTTTCTGATAAAAATTTTCGTAGATAGACAGAAATAACCCCAAAAATACCACCAATAATAAAAGGAATACGCCATGCATAATCTAAAATATTTTGGCTAGTAAAATAGAGATCAACCATAATCGTGACGAAAAAGCCAAGTAAGATACCACCGGTAATGCCTGAAGTTAATGTACCGACGCCCAAGCCGTAACGCTGTTTTGGCGTGTGCTCGGCGATAAATACCCATGCTCCCGGCATTTCACCACCAATAGCGGCACCTTGTAACATACGCATCAGCAACAGTAATAGTGGCGCAACAATACCAATTGTTTCATAAGTAGGTAAAATACCGATAATAAAAGTAGGTAAGGCCATCATCGCCACACTTAAGGTAAACATCTGTTTACGACCAACTTTATCTCCAAAGTGCGCCATGATAATTCCGCCAACAGGGCGAACCAAATAACCCGCAGCGAATATACCCCAAGCAAATAAATCTAAAGTTAATGGCGACAAGGTAGGTGGTAAAAACAGTGGTTTGACGATGGTATCAATATATAGTGCGTAGATCACAAAGTCATAAAACTCAAGCGTTCCACCTAAAGATGACAATATTAATGTTTTAAAATCCTTACTATTCAATGGCCGTGCGACCGGCTGCCATTCAGCGTTAATTTCAGATTGACTCATGAAAAAACCTTATTCTTATTGTTAAGTAAATATAGTCAGTAAAGAAAATATCCATTTTTTGACTAAATGCTAAAATTGAAAGATCATTCTGCCATAAAATATACTCTTTTTTTTAATCATAAAAAAAATTAATCAACAATAACGATATGCCTGTTTGATTTATAGTGTGTATAAAAATTGATATTAAATAATAATTCTATCTAGTTATCGTTTATAATGATTTGAAAATTTTAGGATGAAATAATTATGACAAAACGATGCAGTTGGGTCTCAAATGACCCGTTATATATTGATTATCATGATAACGAATGGGGTTATCCTCAATATGATAGCCTTAAACTATTTGAAAAAATTTGTCTTGAAGGACAACAAGCCGGATTATCTTGGGTCACTGTATTAAAAAAGCGAGACGAATATCGGCGATGTTTTTTCAATTTTCAGCCGGAAAAAATTATCCAATTAACCACAACTGATATAGAATTATTACTTGAAAATACAGGCTTAATTCGCAATCGTTTAAAGCTTAATAGCATCGTGAAAAATGCGCATGCCTACTTAGCTATGCAAAATAATAATGAGAGTTTCTCGCAATTTATTTGGTCATTCGTTGATGGTAAGCCAATCATCAATCATTTTAAAGATAAAAGTGAAGTCCCTGTTAGCACAGAAATATCCGATAAAATGTCAAAAGCCCTAAAAAAGAGAGGATTTACATTTGTTGGCACAACAATTTGTTATGCATTTATGCAATCGATGGGGTTAGTTAACGACCATTTCGAAGATTGTTTTAAAAAATAAGGGGAAAATTAATGACAATTATCAATTTAATAAAATATTGTCTAATAGCACTATTAGTTTATTTTATCATTTGTAACGTTGTTATTTTTATCTTTGCTAAACAAAAACCAGCCGCCAATGCTGATACCTTAGTTGTTTTAGGCTCGCAGGTGGTTGGCACACCTGCCCAAGCTCCACTTACTTTACAAATTAGATTAAATACCGCCATTAATTATTTGCAAAATAATCCCAATACCAAAGTGATAGTTTGTGGAGGTCAAGGCCTAGATGAATCAGCAACAGAAGCAAGTGTGATGGCTAAATATCTTATCGACAACGGCATCAATGCTGCTCGAGTTTATCAAGAGGACCAATCCAAACGTACTGCAGAGCAATTTATTTTTGCCAATCGAGTTTTACCTTTAGGTAGAACAGTAGTAGTAACTAATGATTTCCATATTTTACGTTCAATAATGCTGGCTAAACGTTCAGGAATTAATGATGTATCTGGCTTATCTGCTCCATTAAGCTTTAATAATGGTGATAGGTATGTTGCATTAATTCGCGAGCCACTTGCATTGGCAAATTCTTGGCTCTTTGACCACCCTAGTAATAATACCAAACCGGCGAATTAACGACGAAATAATGGATAAAATACGCTAAAATTAGCGAATAACGGCCAAAGCGGTAGTCACTACTGTTTTTGTCGAGCGTCCATGATATTATTAACTATCAAACTTTAAATTAGCTATAAACAAATATGAAATCAGATACAATTGTTGCGCAAGCAACGCCGCCCGGTCGTGGCGGTGTGGGCATATTGCGCATATCAGGTCCTAAAGCCCAAGAGGTAGCGCAGGCAGTATTAGGTAAATTACCTAAAGCAAGGTATGCCGAATATCTTCCATTTTTAGCAAACGATGGCTCGACACTTGATGAAGGTATTGCGCTATTTTTTCCTAATCCGCACTCGTTTACTGGTGAAGATGTGCTTGAATTGCAAGGTCACGGCGGCCCAGTTATTTTAGATTTACTTTTAAAGCGAATTTTAGAAATTTCTGGTGTGCGTATCGCAAGGCCGGGTGAGTTTTCGGAAAGGGCATTTTTAAATGATAAACTTGATTTAGCCCAAGCCGAAGCGATTGCTGACTTGATTGATGCCAGTTCAGAACAGGCGGCTAAATCTGCTATCTCGTCTTTACAAGGTGTATTTTCTAAAAAGGTTAATTCACTGGTTGAATCCTTGATTCATTTGCGTATTTTTACCGAAGCGGCTATCGATTTTCCGGAAGAGGAGATTGATTTTCTTTCTGACGGTAAAATAGAAGCAGAACTTAATCAAGTTATTCAACGATTAAACGAAGTCCGCCAAGAAGCTAAACAAGGCTCTCTATTACGCGAAGGGATGAAAGTGGTTATTGCTGGTCGTCCAAATGCTGGAAAATCCAGTTTGCTCAATGCATTGGCAGGTCGTGATGCTGCTATTGTTACCAATATTGCCGGCACTACTCGTGATGTACTGCGTGAACATATCCATATTGATGGTATGCCTTTACATATCATTGATACCGCTGGACTGCGTGAAGCAAGTGATGAAGTAGAGCGGATAGGTATTGAGCGTGCATGGCAAGAAATAGAACAAGCCGATCGGGTTTTATTTATGGTCGATAGCACAACAACGAATGAAACCGATCCCGAAAAACTTTGGCCAGAATTTATTGAGCGATTGCCAAAAAATATGCCGGTTACTGTGATTCGCAACAAAGCAGACTTAACCGGTGAGGCACTTGGTTATAGCGAAGAAGAGGGATATGCACTTATTCAATTATCCGCTCGTACGGGTGAAGGTGTGATGTTATTGCGTGAGCATCTAAAACAAGCTATGGGGTTTACGAGTAGTACTGAAGGTGGTTTTTTAGCTCGACGTCGTCACTTGCAAGCACTTGAAAAAGCAGCTGAGCATTTAAATAATGGTCAATATCAACTTATTACATTCCATGCAGGTGAACTCTTAGCCGAAGAGTTAAGATTAGCTCAAGAAGCGCTGAGTGAAATTACTGGTGAATTTACTTCTGATGATCTATTAGGAAGAATATTCAGTTCATTTTGTATAGGCAAATGAGTAAAACGAGCCCATAAATTTACATCTTTAAAGAATATTTCCAATAAATAAGCCCATATTGCTTTCTAAGCATTATGGGTTTAATTCATCTAGCCATTTAAAAAATAGGGATAGAAGTTAAAAGTTCCATCCCAATGATGAGTTTTAAGATAATAAAAAGTTAAGCTGATCTATTTATTCTTACCCGCATTGCTTGGAACTAAAATTAAAATTGACATAAAGCATAACAGACAAAAACCAACATTAATCCAGAGTCCTATTGCTGCTGCTATCGCTATGCTTTGCCCATTAGCAATAATTGCAGCATAAGTTGATGCCGAAATCGCCACACCGAATGCACCACCTAATGAACTTGCCATTTTATATATTCCTGATGCAACACCAACTTTATCTTCTGGAGCACTAGCTATTGCGGTATCAATTGATGGTGTGGCATAAAAGCCTAAGCCAAGACCCAATAAAATATAGCCGGCAAACACCGAAATAATATAAAACATATCCGGTAACAAAGTCAGCGTCATCAAGGCAATACCCGAACCAGTAATTAACGGCCCGAGTAACATTGGTTTTTTCGCACCAACTTTTTGTAAGATCTTTTCACCTACTCGAATCATACATAAAACCGAAACTAAATAACCAATGGTCAATAATCCATTTTCGAAAGAGGTAAAGCCTCGCCCTTGTTGAGTATAAGTACTGGCAACAATTAATGTACCGGCAACAGAATTGAGCAGAAAATTAGATAAGGTAGCGCCACGATAAGGGACATTCTTAAACAGTGAAAAATCTATAAATGCGCCATTCGCTTTGCGATTTTCAATAACAAAAAATAAAATCAGAAAAACCAAACATATCATAGCGAGTGATAATGTCGTTACACTAGTCCAACCAAAAGTAGATCCTTTGGTGATGACAAGGTTTAACGTAACTAAAGTGATAACAAAAACGAATAGTCCAACATAATCAAATTTAGGCAAACTTGATGGATCGTCAATTTTAGTTTCTGGTGTCCCTTTCAATAACAACATACCTAACAAAGCACAAACAATAGAGATAATAAAAATCCATTGCCAACCTAAATAGGTTGCTATCGCACCGCCGGCCAGCACGCAAGTACCTGAACCGCCCCAAGATCCTATCGACCAAAAGCTTAATGCGCGCTGACGATTTTTACCTTGATAATAGGTTTTCACTAACGCCAAAGTCGATGGCATAATACAGGCAGCAGATAAACCTTGGATAATACGACCAGTAATAAACAGCACTTCACCTTGTGCGCAGATCAAACAAAGGCAACCAATAATACTTAATATAAAACCCAAATAAGTAAAGCGAACTCGTCCAAAACGATCAGCGAGTCCACCGGCAACCACAATAAAACAGCCAGAAAAGAGGGCGGTTAAACTTACTGCTAAATTAAACGATGCAGGGGTAATACCGATAGAGTGCTGAACCGCTGGCCCGACATTAACGATTGACTGAGCAAAAAGCCAAAAAGTAATCACCCCTAATACAATGCCGAATGTTAACCGGTTATGACTTTTAAACTGTTGTATGGCTGAATTTTGAGTATTTAACATATTTAAATTTGACATAGCTACACGTAATCCTTATTTGCTTAAATAGGTTTCCGTTAATGCAACCCAATATGCTGCCGCAGTAACAATACAGTTATCATTAAAATCATATCCAGGATTATGCACACTACAAAAACCGGGTTCATCGCCATTACCGATAATCATATAGCAGCCATTGGGGTTACTCTCTAACATAAAAGCAAAATCTTCACTACCCATAAAAGGATGGCAATTATCATGAACGCGATCTTTACCGACTAATTTTTGGGCAACATCAAAGGCAAATTTTGTTGCATCCGCACCATTATGTAAAACCGGACTACCATTGACATGCTCAATTTTTACTGAGGCACCAAAACTTTCCGCTTGTGAAGTGGCAACTTCGCTAATACGCTTAAGTAGTAACGCCCGGGTATCATTATCCAGTGCTCTAACGGTTAGTTTCATAAGTGCATCGCTGTTCACCACATTTGGCGCTTCACCAGACTGAATACAACCAATCGTGATAACGGCTTGCTCAAAGGGTGAAACATTGCGAGAAACAATACTCTGCAACGCGGTGCCGATATAACAGGCAACAAGAGTGGCATCAATTCCTCGTTCAGGCATGGCACCGTGAGCTCCTTTGCCTTTAATCTTGATATGAATGGTATCGGATGAGGCCATAAGTGCACCGGTTTTAAAATAAAAATGACCTTCTTTAAAACCTGGCATATTGTGAATACCGAAAATAACATCACAAGGAAATTGTTTAAACAGACCATCATCCACCATCACTTTGCCACCATACAATAACTCTTCTGCTGGTTGGAAAATAACATGTAACGTGCCATCAAAATTACGGGTTTCGGCAAGATATTTAGCTGCGCACAGTAAAATAGTCGTATGTCCATCATGACCACAACCATGGAATTTGCCATGGGTTTGACTGCTCCATGGTTTTCCTGAGGCTTCAACAATAGGTAGCGCATCCATGTCGGCTCTAATACCAATTTTTTTATCACTAGTACCATTTTTTAAAACACCAACCACCCCGGTTTTTGCTAAACCACGATGTACTTCATAGCCCCACTGAGCCAACTTACTTGCCACTAAATCGCTGGTTTTATGCTCTTCAAAACCTAATTCAGGATGTTGATGAATTTGATGGCGAATATCAATAAACTCTTGCTCTGTTTTGCTAATCGTTTCCATAATATGCTGCATTTTAGGCTCCTAATTAACCCGAATATCGTTGTTATCAATAAAAAGAAGGGAGACAACACATCTGTGCTTAGATCAAATTGAAATCCTCAAACAACTCAATCACTAAAACCGCATAGATGAACAAATATACAATAACCCCTAATTTTGTCGATGTCGATTATTTCTATCATGTGATATTGGAAAATTGCGAAGTCGTAGTTGCCTGATAATATGGATTATCATCAAAAAGTGAGAAAAAATGCGGTTAACTAACCACATTATTAGCGATTCTAAAAAATAGATTTAACGAACCGAGATGCTTTTGCTTAATTAATCTAAGCACGGGTAATAGACTAATTAACTTATGTTACAAAATGACTGGCAATTATTTTTTCAGTTATGCAGATTTAATTTAAATTTCCTCTAAAAATTGGTTTGGCACATTCTCGGTTAACCATACACCATTATCCGCCAAATAAAACTTAAAACCTTGTTGAAACATTGCTAACGCGTTAATTTTCAATACAACTGGTTTTCCATGACGTTTACCAACGGCTACAGCTGTTTTTGTATCAATTGAAAGATGAACATAATGACGTTCGCCGGCAATCAAACCTTGTTGTTGAATAGAATCAAGAAAACGGGTTGCGGTACCATGATATAAATATTCAGGTGGGATTTTCTCTACATGAGCAATGTTAACTTGACTAGTCGAATGTCCTTGAGCAGCACGAATTTTTAAACCATCTTCGGAGAGGGTAAAGCGTTTTTTATCATTGGTTCTAACGACTTCGGTAATTAATTCTTGAGAAATTTGCATACCATGTTTCTTCGCTTGCCGAATTAAAACATCTATTCCAACCCAACCATCACTATCTAATGTGATACCAATAGACTCTGGCTTATGCCTTAAAACATAGCTTAAAAATTTACTGATCTTCACTAAATCTTTACTTGTGCACTTGATATTTATTTTTTTACTCATATGCTAAATATTTGTACTATTAAATAATAAGTTCGATTCTAGCTTTTATTAACTGTAATACAAGATATATTTGTATGTATCATAAAAATATTGAAAACTATCAATGCGATATAAGCATAAAATGCCAAACTTTAATCAAATTGTGTACGTTCTAAAATTTTTTTTACCAAAATATCGGCTGCCCTTTTTTAAAAGTTGCCTGTTGCAACTATGAATAACCTTTTACCGATTTATGCTAAATAGTTTTTTGCGTTAATCTCTCAAAAGGATTAACAATCTTTATTTGATAAATAACTAGCGTCTATTATTCATTGCAAATATTCAATTGATATTCAAAAGCTAGAAAATATTGCATTCTTAAAACAACTATTAGTTGATTTTTCTGCGGATTGATTGGCCTAATATAATTGCGATATTCACTAGATAATAGTGATAATGTAGATATGCTATAGTCGAAATTAACGAAATAAAATAAACAAATAAATTTTTTTTAATAATATTGCTCGTCATCTCGGTAAAAATCATATTATTATCTTTCAAACCTAAATTTTATCTACAATCTTAACAAGAGAATAATTATATGATTTTTATAATTTATTCTATTGGAAAATGTGGTGGTATTTATATGAAAAAAGCTGGTTAGGTTTAAATGCTATAATCCTTGATGATAGAAAAGGGTTATTAAATTTAAAGGTGTTAAATAAATTATTGCGCTTAAAGTCGATCGAAGGGTATTCTCTAAAATTGTAAACTACTTTAATCGTAAAATAAAAGCAGCTTTTGATTAAAGCGTTAAATCTTTAAGGCAACTATTTTATGGAGATAACTAAATCTAAATTATTTCAGGAGTTAAAGGTAAAAAATGTATAACAGAGATAATGTTAACTGTTTTAAAATCAAATGTGTGGATTCACAACATGTAATAATCGATGCGGTAATTAATGTCTGGAGTGAAAAAAAACACAACCCAACCATCATAGATCTTTCTAGCAACCAACCTTATAGCTATCAGGGGTTATATGATATTGTTTCAATGGAATATATCGATGCTAACGATAAAATTTTCAAAACAGAAGATATTAGAACTTTTGACACTTTTTATAAACTATATAGCTTAACAACAATCAATAATATCAAAATGTTAATTAAAGGGTGTTGTGCCCAATATTATATGGTTAAGTTTTTAACTAACACTTTATTAACCATGAAACTTAGTTTAGGTCAGAGGGTTGATTATAGTACACCTACAGTCAGTCTCTTTGCGCCAGAAGAGGATATAAAACAAATAGTCACTATTAACGAGCAAAAAAATTATTATTGTACTTGGTTAGAAAGTATTAAAAAAATACCCTATTAGAACTAAAAACCAATTTGGTTAATAGGTATGCAAATTTAAAATGATAGTTTAGTCAGAAATATGTTGAAAAAATTAGCCAAACAAACTCTAATAAATAATCTACCGAAATATTAAATTCGCAATATAGTGGATTATATAAACGCAGATTTGCTGATAAAGTATTTAAGAATAATGGTTGTTTATTTCATCAATAAAATGTATTAATAAAACAATATAAGTAATAGCAAAAAGAGATTAACCCAACAGAAAAAAAACGCATAAATATAGATGATAATGATATGAAAGTTAATAAATTAACCTTAATTGGCTTATTATTTTTTAATCAATATAAAAGTAGCATACCATGCAAGTAGATAAAATAGCCGTTTGTAAGCCAATCGAAACCTTAGTTAATACGCTACTAAAAAAAGGTTTTGCAATTGCTGAAACTAAAATAAGTGATTATCATTTCCATGAATTGTCTTTCATATTGAAAGGTAAATATACTAGCGAAATAGATCACATCAGTCATCTTAAAATCAAGAAACTTGATGATGCTACTTTTACATGTCTTTGCCATTGGTCTACAGTCAATTTAATATATGAATAATGGAAGTTTGCAATACCTTAGACTTTTCCTCTTTCCTTATCTATAGCACTATGGCTAAAACTAAACTATTCATAATTTAACCAAACTCAATTAACAAAACTTAAGATGAATTAACACCAATTTTTCTGCTGATTACTGTCGACGAGGGTGGATAGAACGGGGTTTGCCTGTAAAATCACATTAAATAAAATATTAAAAAAAATGGTAAAATGATGAATATCAATTTTTGCATCGACATTGAATTGATTTAATGTTAGCATAGTTCGGTATAAATTTGTGTGTGATGATGTTTCATTGTTAATATTATGGATTTATTAATGAAAAGCTATTTATTTGCATGGAGTTTCATTGTTCTACCCGCGACGGTTGCCTTAGCCGAACCGCCGCCCACGCAGCAATTTAGTGAACAACCGTTTATCCATCAACCAGCGCATGAAAAAGCACTGCCAGATACCTTAATCCCTTCATCGCTAGACATCCATTTATTAACATCCATTACCGCGACCAGTGAAGTTATTTTTCCAACTGAGCCTTTATACCTTAACGTTAATCAAGCGCTATTATTGGAAATAGATAACTCACCGTGGCTTAAACCTGTCAATAAGCTTATTCATCTGGCTGGCAGAATTTAACCGGTGGCGTAATAGGCATACGAGGAAATAATTATGGTTTTTATTATGACCTTTTTGCCGGCAAACCGATTCACAAACCCAAAGGTTTCCACACCAATCCATTAGCATTAGGCTTTAATGTTAACTGGAACTATTAAAATAATAATAAAGATATACAAAGATATACAAAGCAATCTGCAGCAATAGATTTCTAAAAATAAAGTAAGTCCTAACAATTAGCTATACCGAATATCAAGTAAAAATAAGAAGTATAAAGTCAGTAAGGAATAGGTTATGAATAAGAATTTATATCGTGTCATTTTTAATAAAAAACGTGGTATGCAAATGGTGGTTGCAGAAATAGCCACCACCAGCAAAGGTCATCAAAAAGCTGCAACCGATGAAAAACCGCTCACGGTTAAAGGGCGCTTTTCCACGCTTAAACCCATAACCTTATTCGTTTCATTATCTTTAGGCTTTGTCACGCTTAGCTTACCGGCATACGGCAGTGATATTGTTGCGGACAATCAGGCGGCTAAAAACCAACGGCCACAGGTTATTTCAACAGCCAATGGTATCACGCAGGTCAATATCCAAACGCCCAACAGTAAAGGGGTATCACACAATAAATACCGGCAATTTGATGTATCGGAGAGAGGGGCGATATTAAATAACAACGGCAAAATAAGTCAGACACAAATTGCCGGTTATGTGCAAGGTAATGAGTTTTTAAAAAGTAGTGGTCCGGCAAAAATCATCTTAAATGAAGTTAATTCACGCAACCCTAGCCAATTAAATGGGGTGATTGAAGTGGCCGGGCAAAAGGCGCAGGTGGTTATCGCTAACCCCTCGGGGATAACCTGTAATGGTTGTGGATTTATTAATGCCAGTCGTTCAACGTTAACGACCGGTAAGCCTATCATGCAAAATGGCGAATTAACTGGTTATCGGGTCGAGCAAGGTCAGATAGTGGTCACCGGTAAAGGGCTTGATAGCACCGGGCAAAGTTATACAGACTTGATTTCCCGTACGGTATCGGTCAATTCAGCGATTTGGGCGAATGAACTTAATGTGGTCACCGGTAAAAATCAGGTCAGTCAGGATGGTAAAACCATCACCCCATTGGCAGATAGTGGTGAGCATGACAAACCAGAAGTCTCAATTGATGTATCACAGCTAGGCGGCATGTATGCCGGCGCCATCCGAATGGTGGGGACCGAAAAAGGGGTTGGGGTGCATAATGCGGGTGAATTGGGCGCCAGTGTAAGTACGCTTAGTATTAGTGCAGATGGTAAAATCACCAACCGTGGTGCCATACAGGCTCAGCAAGATATCGAGCTGCGTAGTCGGAATGATATTGACAATCAAAAACAGATTTACAGTAAACAAAAAGTCACCTTAAGTAGTGGTAAAACCATCAGTAATGATGGCACATTAATGGCGAAAAATGATATAAAACTTAATGCCAAGCAGATTAATAGTAGCCAAAAAAGTGCTATCATCGCTGGGGTTGATACGCAAGGTAAACTAACCCAAGCTGGCAATATTGAAGCTGATGCCAACAAGATTGCCTTAAATGGACAAAATAAAGCCAGTCAAAAATTAGCTTTAAATGCCAAGCAGAGTGTTAATCTGGATAATAGCCAAACTTACGCACACGAGATAAAACTCAACAGTGAGCAACTTTCACTTAAATCGGCGCAATTACAAACCGAGCAACAACTTAATTTAAATCACTCCGCCGCAATTGATACCTCCCATGCCACCTTGCAAACCCAAAAAGGCATTACCTTAGTAACGGATAAATTAACCAATAACAAGGGTACCTTTATTGCGCAAGAAGATATTAACCTCAAGGCAAACCAGGTACAAAGTCAGGAAGCGAACCTCTTAACTAACGGCAAATTAACCATTGATGCCAATGATATTGCGCTGCAAAAAGCCACATTGAGTGCTAAAGGTGCTATTTTGCTGTCTGGGGATAAGGTAAATGCGGATGAACTTGCACTGGTTACCGAGCAAACCTTACAGGTTAACGGCCAAACGTTATCGACAAATCAGGCTGATTTACAAGCGAAACAGTCAATTGCTATAAATGCCAATAACTATTATGCACAACATCTTAAACTCATCACCACCGGTGCACTATCACTCAAGGCGAATAATTTACAGTTAAATCATTCACAAATCAGGGCGTTAAATAATATTGATATTACTGCTGATGCGCTACAAAGTCAGCAATCAAATTGGTTAACGAATAATGATATCAACGTAACCGCCAATCACATCGACAACCAATCGAGCAAAATCAATGCTGTTGGTACAATTAACTACCAGTTTACCTCGTTAAATAACAACTATGCCCACTTAATTAGTGGTCGAGATTTAACCTTTACCGGTGATAACTTACAAAACCAACAAGCAACATGGCAAAGCGGTAATCACACCAATATTACTATTAACGGATTATTTGATAATCAATTCAGTACCCTTATCGCCAAAGGCCAATTAGCCATACGTGCCTTAACGATGAATAACGATAATGGTCAGTTAATTTCTGACCAGACGTTATCCATTGATAGCAAACAATTGAGTAATCATAACGGGGTATTACAGGCTGAGCAAGGGCTGAATTTAAACGTAGCCGAGCAACTTGCTGCACACGCCGCTAGTTTATATTCAGGTCAGCAAATGGTTATTGACAGTGACAACATTGACCTGAGTAATGCCACTATCGGTGCTAAGGGGGACATTACCTTAAAAGGTGCGCAGCAGCAATTAAACCATAGTGAAATTTTATCTAACGGCCAAATTCAGCTATCGGCAACCAATCTTAAAGCCGATGATGCGGTTATCAAATCTGCCAACGATTTAACTATTCAAGCGTTAGCTTTTGCCGCATTTAACCGGGCTCAACTGGTGACGAATCAGATATTAACGGTTGTGGCGGGGCAGGCTGAAAGCGCAAGCTCGATGATGTATGCCAAATTGGGAATGGGCATGCATGTTAATGCGCTAAATAACCAAAACGGCAGTTGGTTAAGTGAAGGGGCCATTTCGCTGTTTGCTAAACAGTTTAATAACCAAAACGCAACCATTGAAGCCAAACAAAATATCGATATTACTGCTGAGCAATTCAATAATCGTGACGCAGCATGGTTAACCGAGGGTGGGCTGATTATTGATGCTACTAACATTGATAATCACGCTACGCAGATGCAGAGCAAAGCCGGCATAGACATTCATGCTCAACATCAATTAAGCAATGATAATGCTTTGCTTATCAGCGAACAGGGTATCAATATTCAGGCTGATGAGATGAGCAATACCCATGCCCAGTTTTCCGGCAATCAATCTATTGATATCAATGCCCATCGTCTTGATAACCAATATAGTGCCTTTTTTTCCGGCGGTAAAATAAACCTCATAAGCCAAATTTTCAATAATGAAGATAGTGAAATCAAAGCTAAACAAGGGATTGATATCCAAACGCAATCCGCTGACAGTGACCGGGCCAATTATGTGACTGAAGGGGATTTCACTTTCAGCAGCCAACAAGCCGCCCTGAATAACGCAACCATTGCCAGCAAAGGCAAAATGAATATTACCGGTGACCAGCAATTATCATTGCAAGATGCTCAGTTAACATCACTGGGGCAGATGCAGCTTAAAGCTAACACACTTAATAGCTCAGCATCAGACATTTACAGTTTAGGGAATATTGATATTACCGCACAAACCGTAAAGAATAATAACGCCTCACTCATCAGTGACCAAGACATCTCCATACACGCTGACACGATAGATACAACTGAGAGTGAAATAGGCGCAGAGGGGAATATCAACGTCAGCGCCATAACACTTAACAATAATAAAGCCATATGGGTAGCTAAAAAAGCCATCAGCATTAATGCGCAGCAGTTCGCCAATATTGCCGCTCAATTAGCCAGTCATCAATCACTCAAGATTCATGCTAAGCAAATTGACAATCAGCAGGCCGTGCTTAGTGCAAAAGAAACTATAACCATTGATGCTGATAAGCTTGATAACAGCCAGGGAAAATTATTCAGTAATCAATCGGTCACGCTGGTTGCCGACGAGTTAAATAATCGTGAAGGCACTATCAAAGCCGACCAGGCCATCACCATTAACAGCCAGCAAATGGATAATAATAATGCGATTTTGGTTGCTGAAAATGCTATTGATATTCAGGCTGACACACTGAATAATAGCAAAGCATCGTTGCAGTCTCAGTCACAAATCACCGTAAAAGCCAATCAGTTAAATAATGAATCAGCGTTACTTTTGGCGGGGGAAAAAGGGCTTAATATCACCAGCGGGCAGCTGAATAATCAGCAGGCGCAACTCTTTTCCAAAGGGGATTTAATCCTTAATAGCCAATATATTGATAACCAACACGCGAATATTCTAACTGAAAAAGCACTCAATATTAATGCCCAGCAGATTAATAACCAGCAGGCTCAATTGCAGGCTAAAGGTAATCTTACGCTTCAGGCAGTGGCGCAAAATAATCAGCAAGCGACCATTTTATCGGAACAAGATATCAAACTAACGGCAACCGATAGTTTAGATAATCGTGATGCGCAGCTAACGGCAAATGGCGTAATTGATATGCAAGCGAGCAATCATATCAATAACTCACATGCTAACTTGCTCACTAATCGGGCTATTTTATTAAATTCAGCCGATGTAGATAATCAATTGGCGTCATTAAAAACCAATGGGTTAATTGACGTCAAAGCCGGCTCGCTTAACAATCAACAAGCGGAATATCTGGCTAACGACATCGTACTGACCAGTCCCAATTTGAATAATCAACATAGCAAACTCACCGCTAATGAAAAACTCATTATTGATGCCCAACATTTTGATAACACGCAAGGGCAGTTACTGGCCAATGATATCTATTTAAAAACGAAAGCATATCGTGGTAATGGAAACATTCAGAGTAAAAACAATTTATCGCTTGATTTAGAAGAGACGTTTGTTAATGAAACGCAATTGTCAGCCAACGGACATCTGTCGATTCGCACACAAAACGACATCATCAACAAAAATAAAATCACCGCAGGTAAGCAAGTTTCCTTAGAGAGCCAGCAGTTAACCAATGAGCAACAAGCGGAAATTAGTGCTGAATATCTGGCGTTAAAACACCAAAATGTGACAAATCACGGGTTAATTGATGCAACCACCGCCGTGATGCGAACCAATAAACTCGATAACTTAGGCGGTGGTCGGATTTATGCCGATAACTTAGCCATTCATGCCAACTGGTTAAATAACTTAGCAAAAAACAACCTCGCGCCGGTGATTGCCGCCCGGCAAAACTTCCATTTAGGTGTGGAGACCTTAAATAATTACACTCATGCACAATTACTCAGTTTAGGGAATTTTATTATTGGTGGCGGCCTTGATGAAAACTGGAATGTGACAGGCATGGCCAAGCAAATCAATAATCACTCGGCCACCATTGAAGCGCATGGTGATTTATCTATTGCGGCCAATCAACTTAACAATATCAATGACCATATTGTCACTGAAATGCGTAAAAGTGATGAACCACCTGAAACCGAAACCTACTTCCAAACTTCAGCCGGGGATGGTCAAATAAAATATTCACCTGATGAAGTGACATATCGTATCCATACAAAATATATGCCCGGTGTAGCTTGCCAAAGTAATGGCCATCATCATAGATGTTATTATTGGTGGAAGGATATTCCTGAGCATTTAAGACA
Source organism: Gilliamella sp. LMG 34359 (assembly GCF_984569085.1). Taxonomy (NCBI): domain Bacteria; kingdom Pseudomonadati; phylum Pseudomonadota; class Gammaproteobacteria; order Orbales; family Orbaceae; genus Gilliamella; species Gilliamella sp. LMG 34359. The sequence continues at coordinate 1,245,683 of NZ_OZ474906.1, forward strand.
CACAGGCCGCTTGCAACGCATGAGTGTTCCCTCTAAAGGTGTAAATGGTCAGGGAGATTCATGGGAATATAATGTCATTAAACATACATATCGTACGGTTATATTAGAGACAGACCCCAGCAAAATCAGTGCTGCGGGTAATGTAATTATTCGTGGACAAACCATCAATAATCAAGACAGTAAAATAGTTGCCGGCAAAACTGTCAATATTAATGCCGCTCAATTGAATAATCAATCTCAAGAAGCGATAACTAAATATGTTTATTCAGGCAAAGTTTATCTGCATAAAAGGTTAAAGCAAGATAAATATTCATTTCAAGATAAAGGTGACTATACAAAACCCGATGAAATTTTTATTGATAATGCCTTAAATAAAAATATTGTCGATCATCAAATATTTGAAAAAACACAACTGACCGAGCAACCACGCAGTGAAGTTAATGTGGAAAACAGCCACAACTCTGTTGCGGTGGATAAAACGGTCAATGATACCCTTAGCCAACAAGCGAAAGTGGTTTCAACGCAAAGTATTGCCATTAATTCAAATCAATCGGATAAAACGAAAATCAAAGCCGATGCTTACCATCCGCAAGGCTCAATTACTACCATTGAGTCCAAACCTGATACCAATATTGAAGAAGATCTGACTAATCAAGAGCGTCAGCATAGCGCAACTAATGAGTCGGTACCGCAAGTGAGTAATGATATCACGCCGAGCAAAACCATTAGTGTCTATGAGCCAAACTTAACCTTACCGGACAATAGTTTATGGATTGTGAATAAAGATACCAACAAAAATTATCTTGTTGAAACTGATCCGCGTTTTACTAATCGTAAAAAATGGTTAAGCTCTGATTATATGCTTAAGCGTTTAACGGCTGATCCTGATTCAGTATTAAAACGGTTAGGAGATGGTTACTATGAACAACAACTTATTCAACAACAAATTGTTGGTTTAACCGGTCACCGTTATTTACAAGGTTATCAATCTGACCTTGAACAGTATCAGGCATTAATGGATGCTGGGGTCAGTTTTGCTCAAGAATTTGGCATTGCCATCGGACTTGAGTTAACCGGCGAACAAATGCGCGCATTAACAACCGATATCGTCTTGTTGGTGAAAAAAACGGTTATGGTTAACGGTCAACCAACCGAGGTATTAGTGCCCCAAGTTTACATCGTAAACCGCCCGCAATTAGGTACTGATGGGGCGGTGATTGCCGGTGATAATGTTTTTGTCAAAGGTGAACAACTCAATAACACTGGATTAATCGCGGCCAAACAAGATGCCCTATTAGATGGCTATAATGTGACCAATAAAGGGACGATTTATGGTGGTCGCGTTGAAATTGATGCCCAAAATGACATTATTAACTATGGCAAATTAGTCGGTGACAAATTAGTTTACCTATCCGCCGATAACGATATCAATTTATTATCAAGCACCCGCACACAAACCCGCGAGCGAAATCTGCTGACCAATATCGATCAGGCGAGCACAATTCAAGTCAACAATGGCAATATTGTGATTAATGCTGGGCATGATATTAATGCTAAGGCGGGTTATATCGTTAACAGCGGTAAAGAGGGAACTACATGGTTACAGGCCGGGCATGATATTGGATTAACCACTGCCGATATTGAAGAAAAATTTGATATTACTAGCAAAAAAGATTATCGCAGAACAGATGAAAAAGGCGTGGTCGGCACTGAAATTATGGCGGCCAACAATATTCAGCTGGTAGCAGGTAATGATATTAAAGCTAAAACGGTTGGGATAACTGCCGGTGGTCATCTCGGCTTACAAGCAGGAAACGATATCAGCATTGAAGCGTCCCAAGAGCACTTTGATTTAGATGAATTTCATAAAAGCAAAACGAAAGGATTCTTGAAAAGTAGCAGTGAAAAAACTCGAACGATTATTGACAACAACAAACAAAAAGGCAGTGAACTTTATGGTGATAGCGTAACAATAAATGCCGGTAACAATCTATCAGTGACCGGCAGCCAAGTGGTGGGCACCAATGACGTCAACTTAAAAGCCGGCAACGATATTAAGATTGATGCGGCGGAAGAGTCCTATTACCGCAAAGAGCAAACGATTAAGAAAAAATCGGGGCTAATGGGCAGTGGTGGTATTGGCTTTACGATAGGTAAAGAAAAAGAAAACCTAAAACAAACTGATACTGAGCAAGCCTATGTTGGTAGTGTGGTGGGTAGCACCGATGGTAGTGTCAATATTCAAGCAGGGAAAGATATTGCGATTAAAGGCAGTGACGTTATCGCTAAACAAGATATTAAGTTACAAGGTGAAAATGTTAATATCGAAGCGTTAGATGCCAAAACCACCTATAAAGAAGAGTATAAATACGAAAAATCGGGGTTAACCGTGGCATTAACCGGAACGGCTGCCGATATGTATGAAGCGGCACAAGCGGTTAAACACGCGAAACATCAAGATAACGACAAAATACTCGCCCTGCAATCGATTAAATCAGCCTTAAGTGCCATTGAAGCGATTGAAGATTTGCAATTGAAAAATCAGCAAGGACAATCACAGGCATCAATCGGTATAAGTGCGATGGTTGGTACGCAACGTACTGAGCGTGAAGTTAATGAGGAACAACATAATGTAATTAGCAGTGGGGTTTCAGCCGGTCGAAATATTCATATCATTGCCAGCGGAGATAAAAATCAACAAGGTGGCGATATCACCTTAAAAGGCAGTGAAGTTAAAGCCGGCAATGATATCAACCTGACCGCTAATCACGATGTCAATGTGATTGGTGCGGTCAATACCCAGCACAGTGACCGTGATGAAAAAAGCTACGGTGGCGGCGTTGGTATACAGCTACAATTTGGGGGTGATGAAAGTGGTTTCCGCTTCAAAGCTAATGGTAACTTCAGTCGTGAACGGGAAAATGCGGATGGCAGTGCATGGACTGAAAGTATTATAGAGGCGAAAAATAACCTAAATATCAAAACGGGTAATGATGTTAACATTATCGGCGGTCAGCTTAAAGGCGACAGCGTTAAAATGAATGTTGGCAATAACTTAAATATCCAATCACTGCAAGATACGGATGATTATGACTATGAAAAAATCAGTGCTTCGGTAAGTGGAACAGCCGGCTTTGGTGGTTTTAGTGCCAACGGCTCATTATCGGCAACCAATATTGACAGCAAATGGGCAAGTGTCACCGACCAGTCGGGCATATTTGCCGGCAAAGGCGGATATGATATCACGGTGGGCAATAACACTGACTTAAAAGGGGCGGTGATTGCCTCTGAGGCAGACGATATCCGCAAAAACAGACTCGATACCGGCACAATAAGCTTTAGTGATATCGAAAACAAAGCCGACTTTAACGTTACGCATGTATCGGTCAGTGGCGGTACCGGCGGTCCGGGTATGCCGACAGCTTACCAAAACAGTGATTCAGCATCGAGCACTACCAAATCCGCGGTAGAGCAAGGTCAATTAATCATCCGTAATCAAGATAAGCAACAACAAAATATTGCTGATTTAAGTCGAGACACCGAAAGTGCCAATAATCCATTAAAACAGATTTTTGATAAGCAAAAAGAGCTGGATAAAATAGAAACCGTTGAGCTAATAAAAGATATCGCCCAACAAGCAAAAAGCATCACACAAAAGTATGACCGAATACAGGCACAAAAAGATATCGAAAACAATAAGGAACTTCTATCCAAAGCAGAAGCTTTGAAACAATATAATGATTTAAGCGATGAAGACAAGGCAAAAATTTCCTTTGAAAAATTTTATACGGATAATCAGGATTATTGGTATTACGCGGCTGTTGATACACAGTTAGAAGCAAATAAGCAAAAAGGTAACAATATCGGTACCATGGGCAGTGATGTCAGTAAAGGCATAGACACGGCTACCGCCATTATTACCGGCATTATCACCGGCGATATAACCGGCGGCTTAGCTGGCGCCAGTGCGCCATGGCTAGCTGAGCAGATAAAACTGCACACCGGGCATCTAGATAAAGACGGTAAATGGCAAACCGATGATATTGCCAGCAACTTAATTGCTCATGCAATACTTGGCGCAGTAGTCGCTGAGCTACAAGGCAACTCAGGACTTGCTGGTGGAGCCGGTGCAGTGGCCGGTGAAGTTGCAGCAGATATCATCCGCAAACAACTGTATGGCAAAGACGTCAAAGATTTAACCGAAGAAGAAAAACAAACCATCAGCGCACTATCGCAATTAGCAGCAGGTCTGGCAGTAGCTGCCGGTGGCGGTAGTGTTGGTGATGCTGGCGCTGCTATTAATAGTAGTAAAAATGCGGTTGAGAATAACTTTTTTGTTTCTAATGGTACTAATGGATTCAGTTTTCAGCAAGGTGTGGTTGACAGATTTGAAACTATGAATCAAATCTATGAAGATTGTATGGGAGAACCAAATTGTACTTTTCAAAAATCATTAGATGCAGGTTTAGCTTCCAACTTTGAACCGTTAACGGATGAGCAAAGAAAGGCTCTTTTATATAATATTCCACTTTTTGGACTTGTTTATGGAACTAGCGACGCAATAACAGAAGGTGATTTAAGTAATCTTTTAGAGGCCGGGATAAATCAAATACAAATAAAAAATATTGTCTCGATAATTAACGCAATTAAAATAATACATTTTACGCAACCAAATACCAATAAGGTTAAAGGTAATGTCGAGGCCAATGTTGATGCTAGTGGAAAAGCTCGAGAATCTTCTAACTTTAGAGAGCATGTTAATAAAGAACGAGAGGTAAATGCTAGCAGGCAAACAGAAAATACGTCGTCAACTCCAATTATTAATCCAGCAACCAATAAACCTGTTACTGACCATATAATTGTATCATCAGGTAAAGCACCTAAAACATCAACACCAAATTCCATTTATGAGGTATCAAGGGCAGATGGTTCTAGAAGTATTACTTATTATGATGAAAAAGGTAATTGGTTCTCAAGAGAAGATTATGGTCAACTTACTCCTCACGGACAAATGGGAATAGGTTCAGATGGACGGGTTGTACCTCATGAACATAAACAAACATATTATAATTATAATGGTAACATATATAAAGGTAAAAGGTTTTATAGAAGAATTGATAAAGATGGTAAACCTATAGGTGATTGGATTTTAGATAAATAATACTAAAAAGGAGAGTTAATATGTCTAGCTTTGTTTGTGGTTATATAGAACCAATATTAAATGAGAATAAATTAAGTAACTTATCTGACTATATAAAAAATAGTCAATTGGGAATAGAAAAAATCTCTAAAGATTGGTTAATTAATTATCCTGACTATTTAATTCCCAATGATAATATATTTACTTTTTTAATCGGCGATGTTCCCGGTTATCCTAATTCTACTTATTTAACCAGTTATGATGAATATGCACCAAATATAGATATTGGTTTTCCTCCGGATCCTAAGGAACGCTTAGATATACTCATTAATACATTGATTGACATGATTAAAATTACCCATGCATCAAAAATGGTAGTTTCTATAAATGAATGCGATCAAATAGAAACCATAAAAAAAATAAAGTTCGCTGAAATGCGAGACGTTATTCATGCTGATTTTGCAAAATATCAAGCCCCACCAGATACACTTTATGAAATCATCTGTGAATAAATTTATAATTAAGTTTTTCAGAACTTGATAATTTAGCTTGTTATAAAATATAAAGCAGTTTTATCAACTTGAATTGAAAAATTTAAAATGTCATATGGAAAGATGTGCTATCAAATGTGCATCTTTCCATTTATCTTTACAAAAACACTTCAATAAACCAACTCGAAATAACCATTATCTAAAAAATATAATTACCAATTAGGGATGTTGCTGGCAGTGGTGGTTATGATATTACCGTGGGCGAACATACCCAATTAAATGGCGCGGTGATAGCCTCAAAAGCTGACCCGTCAAAAAATCGCTTAGATACCGGCACTATTGGCTTTACTGATATTGAGAACAAAGCGGAATATGATGTCAGCAGCATCTCTGGCTCTGTTGGGGTAAGTAAAGGACAGGATAGTGGCGGTTTTTCACCAACCAGTGGTCAACCAACCATTTATGACCATAACGATGAAGCCTCGAATATTACCCATGCGGCAATCAGTGACGGTGAGTTAATCATTCGTGACCAAGATAAACAAACACAAGATATTAATGAACTCAGTCATGATACCGAAAATGCCCATAGCAAACTCAAACCAATCTTTAATAAAGAAGATGAGCAGACCAGATTAAACATTGTCACTAGCTTAAAAGAGTTAGGCGAACAGGTTAAAGAGCTCGAACGCACTATTCATAAAGATGCCGGTAAAGACTCACAAGATGGCAAAATGGGCAATGACTTTAGTAAAGGCGTTGACTCAGCCGTATCAATTATTACCGGCATTATCACCGGCGATATGACCGGCGGCCTTGCTGGCGCCAGTTCACCATGGTTAGCTGAGTAGATAAAGATACAAGCCGGTGATAACGAAACCGCGAGGTTAGTTGCCCATGCAATACTTGGTGCGGTAGTGGCTGAACTACAAGGCAACTCAGCATTATCTGGTGGAGCCGGTGCTGTGGTGGGTGAAGTTGCGGCAGATATCATCCGCAAACAACTGTATGGCAAAGAAGTCAAAGATTTAACCGAAGAAGAAAAACAAACCATCAGTGCATTATCTCAACTAGCGTCCGGTCTGGCAGTAGCTGCTGGCGGTGGTAATTTTGGTGATGCCAGTGCGGCTATTAGTAGTAGTAAAAATGCGGTGGAAAATAATACAGAATCAATGGACTGGTGGCGTGAAAAACATAAAGGCAGTATTGATTATTATAAAGATAAACTTAGAGAAACTCTTGGTGAAAATACGATTTCACAAATCATCAATGGTGCACTGACTGCTTATGGTGATACGGTCGATCTTGGTGCTGGTGCTGCAGATACTGTTCTTGATGGTGTTCTTGCATTAAGTAGTTGTGCCGTGGGGGTTAATTATTGTGATACCGCATTGAACGACTTGAGAAAAGCAGATCAAACCGTGGCAAACGCCGTAAATGCGATCATTAACGGCCAAGCATGGGATGCGATTAAAGATAATTTTGTTAAAGCTGCTAATGGTGATCAGATAGCCCTTGAGAATTCAGCAGCATTTTTAATTAGTGTAATTACACCGTCTAAAGGATTGGGAAATGTAGGTAAAACAGAAAAACTTATCAATAAATCAGATAAAGTTATTTCAGATGCTAATAAAGCAGGTAAATTGGATGAGGCATTATCTGATGTTAACAAATTAGACAAAGAATATTTTGAAAATCAGTATGGTAAAAATAATGTTGAGCAAGGATTTGGTGATTATAAAGAAACTAAAGACAAGGTAATAGAAAATATAACAGAAATCCAAAAAGGTAATGATACTAGTTCTTTTGGTGAATATAATAAATTAGAAGGTAAGGTTCAAGAAGATTTAGGTATATGGCCACCAAATAGTGGAGCTTATGGACCAATTGAAAAAGTCACGCTTAAACCAGGAGCAACGGTTGATAGATATGGATATGATACTGGTTACTATATATCCCCAGAAGGTATAGCTTTTGAACAACGAGCAATACCTTCATCTTCATTAGAGAAACCTTATAAAGTTTATGAAATAATAAAACCAATAGAAGATGTATCACAAAGTAAAGTTTTACCATGGTTTGGTCAACCAGGTCAGGGAACGCAATATAAGTTACCAAAACCTGTGAAATGGTATTTAGATAATGGTTACATAAAAGAGGTGATAAAACAATGAATAGAAATGAATTAAAAAAAATTTTAGATGCTAAAAAAGTTCCCCATATGTCATATAGTCTTGATGGAATCAAAGATGGTGATTGTCTTTGTATTGTTCAAGATAATGAAAAATGGCTATTAATTCACAATGATCGTGGTAGTAAAAACTATATAGGTGATTTTAATTCAGAAGATGAAGTTTGTAGCGAATTCTATGCAATACTGAAAAGAAACTACAATTGGACTAATTAATTGAAAACTGAATAGTACGTACAATAATGGAATGTATTTTATGAACTTTCAGTTCTGCGAGCCCTATCGCAGAACTGGTTTAACTATTTATCAATTCTGAGATTTACTTATCAAGTTAAAAAATTAGCTTATCTTTTTAGTGTTAATAGAGATAGACTTATCTGTAGTGAATCTGAGTTCACTCAGCCGTAATTTCCTTTTGTTAATGAATATTTTGTGTCAATAAAAGAAATTAGATGTGAGTATATTAGTTCTAACTTAATCTACACAGAAACTTGAAAAATGAGCGTTACTAGTTTTTACATAGGGTATCGAATATTCAATCAAAAAAGTTACACACATCCTTCATACACATAACCAAAGCAAAAAACATAAAACAGTTTTATTAACTTGAGCTAAAAAATTTCAAAATGTCCATGTGGAAATATGTGCTACCAAATGTACATATTTCCATTTATCTTTACAAATACACTTCAATAAACCAACTGAAAATAACTATTATCTAAAATATAATCAATCTATTAGAAAAGTTGTTGGTAATGGTCTATCACCAACCAGTGGTCAACCAACCATTTATGACCACAACGATGAAGCTTCGAATATTACCCATGCGGCAATCAGTGACGGTGAGTTAATCATTCGAGACCAAGATAAACAAACACAAGATATCAATGAACTCAGTCATGATACCGAAAATGCCCATAGCAAACTCAAACCAATCTTTAATAAAGAGGATGAGCAGACCAGATTAAACAAAACATCATCAGCAGCAAATGAATTCCGTGCTATTTATAATGGATATGTAGTAAGTTTTAAAAGTTTTGGTTACAGTGATGAAGAAGCTGAAATAATGGCTGGTAGAACCATTGCAATAATGATGATGATTAATGGTTTGGAAAGGCATTTTGCTTTACCTATAATAAATAGAGCATTAAAAGGAAGTAAATTATCAACGGCCAATGAAAGTAAAACTAGTAATATAACGGGAAAATTAGATAAAGATTATTTTGAATCAGTATATGGAAAAGAAAACGTTCAACAAGGTGGTGGAAATTATAAAGAAATAAAGGATAATATAAATAATAATCATGCAGCAAATCAACAGGCTAATAAAAGCAGTAATTTTGATGAGCATGTAGTAAATGAGAAAGGCTTGGGGAATGCTGGAAAGGGGACGGCTGGGGCTACTAATCAGTTAACATCAAATAACTTTATAGCTGATGTAACTCAACATAACACTCAACTTGGTGTGCTAAATAAAAAGAAAGATAATATCTCCGGAGCTCATAAACAAGATGCTTTTTTAGAGTCAGCCGAAATATTAGGAGCTAAAATTAATCTCAAAGTTACAGATAAAAATTACCCTAGTTTAATTGAGTACCAATATCAGCTTCCAGCTAAAGCCGGAAATGATCCAAATGCAGGTCAGATTGTAGGGTATAAGAAAGAAGCGGCAAAAACAACTTATGATCCGGCTATACTATCGGATTCAAAAGTAGCTGATATGTCAAATAAGGCGGCAAAGCAATCAGAAAGTTATTTTTTATCAAATCCAAACAAGAGAGAATATTCAGTAAAAGTTGATGGTTATTGGTTTCAGGTAACAAGAGATGCAAAAACAGGAAAGGTGAGTAATGCTTATATGACAATGCCTCCAAGGAATTCTAAATGAGCAATAAAATAGAATGGTTAAGTAAAGTTGAAAAATATATTATCGAAAACGGTGGAGTAGATTTATATTATTTACTTGAAACAATGTATAACGAAGAAAAGATGAATTTTCTACAATTTATATATGATGCATCAAGAGGTATCGGTTGTGATGTGCATGAAGGATTAGGATATGCCTTAGACCAAGATTATGATAGCCCTGATGATTTTAAGAACGTAGATTTTTATGTTGGTGAAATGGATAGTTCTGAGTTAACGCCTCAACACTTTGTTGAACTTATGCAAGTAATATCGGATAGTTATATTGACGCCCACCCTAAGGATAAGGCATCAATAGAGCACTATATGTCGAAGCTAAGAGAGCGTTATTCATAAGTAGTGAATGATCCCAGCTTAAAAACTGGGAGTTTAGCTTACTTAAGATTACCGCTGAAAATATAAGGAAATAATATGTTATTAATAATGTTAGCCATCTTTTTAATAAATATTATTTTCTTAATGAAAAATCCCGTATTGAATAAGTGGATAATTTACTCTGTATTAAATCCCCTAAACGAACTCATACAGGCGAAAGGCGATATGTCCAGTCCCTATAGTGGTATAATTCATGCGGGCGGTGAGTTAGCTATGGTGGGGGACAACATAACACGTATGGATACTAATAGTTATACGACTCACCACAAGATCGATCTATCACTATTCATCAACCGTCAAAAAAGTAACCAGCGCACCGCCGTATAGGTCAGCTTAACTTTTTTTCAGCAAATTAGTCGCCGGAAAGGGGACTGGTGTTACAAATACTGAAAAACTAACTGGCGGTGCGGCTAGAGCAGAACAATATTCAAGTAATTGGGCTACAGCAAGTCTTGATAAGGCTATTAATGAGTTTGCAGGCTCAAATCCAATAATAACTACAACTGAAAAAGGAAAAAGAATTTATACTAATCCAACAACAGGTATACAGGTGGTTGAGGATTTGTCTGGAAACTACTTCCGAATTTATAATCCTAATATTTCGGGAAAAAGAGCTTATTTGGATTTGAATGGTAATATTCCTAACAACAAATTATTAGAGAATGGAAAAGAAGCTGGCCGAAGTCAAGGTGAATATAATGAGGCAACTCATTTTAATATAAAAAGGAATAAATAGTATGAAAAATATATCCGTTCCAGTAAATAAAAGTGCAATGGAACGCCTAGATTTAGATAATTGTGTGGATGGTGATTTGATTGAATTAATTCTTGATGAAGATAATTATAAAAATCTCTTAGAGAGTAATGTTATTAATCAACTTAATAATGAATTAGATATAAATATTGATGATTATGAAGATGAAAAGATAATCGATCTTGATAAGCTTATTAAGGCTAAAAGTATTATTCAAAATTCAATAGTATCAAATAATAGCGAAGCGTTGATTCAATTATTAACTCAAGTTGATAATGCAATAAAATATAAAACAGGTCTATTTTTTTATTTTTAAATTTAGAGGTAATAGTAAAGTCCTCATCTGAATCCAGTTAGGATCTTACTTTGATGTCTATACTTTTATCTCAAGTTTGATAACTAACAGCATTCAACAAGCGAATAAAAAAAGTAATTTTGATGAGCATGTAGTAAATGAGAAAGGCTTGGGGAATGCTGGAAAGGGGACTGGTTGTGTTTCAACTCAGACAGGAACTGTTGTATATAGTCCTAATGTCAGCCAACAGAAACAAATGAGACATATTCAAGGTACAGCTCCAGCAAATAAAAGCTATTTAAACTCCCTTGATGATGCTCAAAAAGTATTGGATGCCTATAACTCAGGGAATTATAGACTTATAAGCGAAAATGCTAAACAAAGTACGGTTGTTATTGAGGTAAAAGGAATTACAGGAAGATATATTAATACTGGAAACCCTAATGGTCTCCCTGATGTTAATAAACCAACAAACATATTTATGATTCAATCAAGCCGATCGCCGAAGATTGTACCCGTGAATCCAAATAAAGGAGAGCAATAAAATGAATGATATACAGTTATTACTATCTGCACAAAGAGCTATGTTATTTAATATATCGCCTAAATTTAGAATGATATCTATAGACGTCGATCGTGCTGGGGTGCTACAAGTGCTGGTTATTATTTCAAGTGAAGTCGATGAAGAAGAAAAAGATCTTATGTACTCATTCGCAGGGGAAATAGAAGGCGATTACTCAGAAATATTATCAACAAATGTAGAATTTCTTGTCAATTGTGATGATATTAATCTTATTCCTCGATTACCTAAAATAGTATTTTCACTTTATCAGTAAGCAAAAATCCCCACCTAACCGCGGGGATTTTATTTTACCTCTTAGCTCAGCTCCTCAATCCTGATAATCAATAACCCTTGCTGCGCATCGATGATGACTGGCTGACGGGTAGTAAAGCCGAAGGCTTCCAGCCAGCGGCCTTTAATGGTGAGTTGTGTTGGCTTGCGCGCCGTTGAGGCTATAACCAACAGAGAAAAGCAAATCAATCCGTGGCAAACGCCATAAATGCGATCATTAACGGCCAAGCATGGGATGCAATTAAAGATAATTTTGTTAAAGCTGCTAATGGTGATCAGATAGCCCTTGAGAATTCAGCGGCATTGTTAATTGGTATAATTACAGCGTCTAAAGGATTTGGTGATTATAAAGAAACAAAGGATAATATAAATAATAATCAGGCAGCAAATACCATTATTACCATATAGAGGTAAAACCTGATAATTTAACTTGGAATCAAGCTAAAAGACAAAATGCAATTCAGAAAATAAAACCTGAAGATTATAAGCTAGGACATGGGACAGGATTTTTACCAAATGAGAGACATCCAGGAAAATAGTTATGCAGCTTAATGAATTACAAATATCAGATGGAAAAATATTAAGGTTCACTTCTGATTTACAAGGTTTAAATGTAATTTTTCAGGATTGGAAAGAACAAAAGTGGTCATTGTTGTTTTATGAGGTACTTGCTATTCAATCATTTAGTGTTGAGGGTGAGGAATTATCGCATTTAACGATTTCTAAAGATGATGAGTTTAAAACCATGACTCTAGACTATTTTTCAGATGAAGATCCTAAAAATTTTAATTGTTACAGTTTTAGTGGTGTTTGGAATAATAATGTAATATTCAAAATTGTCGCTAAAGATCATTATTTAATAGAAGCAATTAATGAATAGATATAGCTTAAAAATTTAGGATCCTAACTTAAGAACTAGGATCCTTTTATTATTTTCTAGATCTGTATAGCAAGCCTGATAATCATTTGGTCTTGTTCAACTTTAACCAATACAACCTGACCTGCATAAAAGCCCTATTGGCTAAAAGCAGAGGATTCTAGAAGTATTATTTATTATTACGAAAAAAGTAACATATTTAAAATAAAGATTATAGAATCATTTTGATAAAGGTGGTAAGCCTATAAGAGATTGGATTTTTGATAAATAATATTGAAGAGGAGAATTAATATGTCTAGTTTTGTTGATGGTTATATAGAACCAATATTAAGTCAGATTGATTTAGAAAATTTAATGAACTATATTGAAAATAGCCAATTGGGAATAGAGAGAATTCCTAAAAATGAACTATATAATTATCCTGACTATTTAATTCCAAGTGGAAATGTATTTTCTTTTATAATTGGCGATGTTCCTAGCTATCCTGATGCTGATATTGGTTTCCCTACAAATCCTAAAGAGCGTTTAGATATACTTATTAATACATTGATTGACATGATTAAAATTACCCATGCTTCAAAAATGGTGGTTTCAATGAATGAGTGTAATCAAATCGATACCATAAAAAAATAAAGTTCGCTGAAATGCGAGACGTTATTCATGCTGATTTTGCAAAATATCAAAATCCACCAGATACACTTTATGAAATCATCTGTGAATAAAATTATAGTTAAGTTTTTATGAACTTGATAATTTAGCTTGTTATAAAATATAAAGCAGTTTTATCAACTTAAATTGAAAAATTTAAAATGTTCATATGGAAAGATGCGCTATCAAATTGGCATCTTTCCATTTATCTTTACAAATACATTTCAATAAACCAACTCAAAATAACCATTATTTAAAAAATATAATCACCAATTAGAGCTGTTACTAGTAATGACAGTTTTTAACCAACCAGTGGTCAATCCCCCATTTATGACCATAACGATGAAGCCTCGAATATTACCCATGCGGCAATCAGTGACGGTGAGTTAATCATTCGAGACCAAGATAAGCAAACACAAGATATTAATGAACTCAGTCATGATACCGAAAATGCCCATAACAAACTCAAACCAATCTTTAATAAAGAGGATGAGCAGACCAGATTAAACATTGTCACTAGCTTAAAAGAGTTAGGAGAGCAGGTAAAAGAGCTCGAACGGACTATTCATAAAGATGCCGGTAAAGACTTAATTAAAACCTGCCGAAGCGGCATTAGCAGCTCAACTTGAGTCTGCATTAGGCCAGATGGAGCGTTATACACCACCTAAAGGTGCAACTTCGGGTACGTCTCCAGACTTTATAATTACCGCAGTTCCAAATAAAGGTAAAACTGTAGATGCCATGTATACGACTGATAAGTTGTCGCAAAAAGAGATTGATGGATTAAATAAATTTAATGAGAAAAATATGAACCAAGGTAGAGGTAAAGACGTGATTCAAGATCATTTGAAAAAAGCAGATTTTGTTCCTGTTGATTTCAGAGTATTAACGCCAACCAATCAAAAGATTTTTATAGACTATATAAAAACACTACCTATATCACAGCAAAACAAAATTATCATTGTGAGGTAATAACATGGGTGCAAGTTTATTTATTGGTTGGAATGATAAAGAACAAAGGGAATCCAATTTTGAGAGAACAGGAGGGTTTGTCAATAGCAGTTATTGGGATGCATTTGGTGATTTACTTGATGCCGTATTTTTACCTGATTATCCTCAATTACATGAAATCATAAAATCAGAAGAAGGTGAATATTTAAAATTTTATTCATTTGTTGAATTGAATAAAGAACAATTCAACCAGTCAGTAAGATTAATTAGGGACTACATAGCAAAACAGGAAAATCCAACAGAGTGGCAAAAAATGGCACAGGTTGTTTGGAACGAAATTGCCGAACCTTATATTGTTCAAGACGAACGCTATCAACAGAGTTGAGATAGAATACATTGAATCTCAATTAGGTTTTAAAATAGGAGAATTTACTAGTTTTTGTAAAAATAAAGCAGGTGCTTGTGCAGAGGTGTCTGCTGCTGATAAATTAATTCGAATGGGTTCTAATCCTAAAAATATAAATTTACAAATGCAGTAAAACCTTGAGAAGTTTGGGGTAAAAATCATATCCCTGATAATGCTCTCATTTCTCGATGTGAAAATTGCCAGATAACGTGGACGAAGGATAAATAAATATGAGTATATTAAATATAAATTGGGAATCTGGTTTTGGGACAATTTTTACTTGGTTTGGAATGGATAAAAACGGCAAGATTGCAGTTATGATTAATAATGGATTTGGTGATTTACCCAAAGCACTGTTACTTGCAAATGATGCAGAGCAATTATTGAACAATCTTAATGAATATATGTGGGAAGAATCAAAAAAATATAAAAAAATATCTAATGATAAACATGGTTCAGTAATATTAGATTCATATTCTCATTATTTCTTTCATTTTGTAAATTCAAGAAGTGAAGTTGAAAGATATTTAAAAGATAAATTTGATAGATTGAATGTTTTTTCAGATTACAACTTGTCAGCCAATAAAGGTTTTTTTATATATCAAGGTATTGAAGGTAGTTATGAAGGCGAAGATTATCCCGTTGGCTACGAAGGGGAAACTAAGATGGGCGATTATTTTAGATATTTAATGCCAACCATATATGCCTCGATTGAGGATTTTCCAGAAGAAATCCACCATGGAATAGCTGTTTCTGACACGGTTGATTTTACCAATGATAGATTACTTGATAATGATAAAATAAACGAATACTTTCCGAGAATGTATAAGAAATAAAGATATACTCTAAGCCTAATCAAACAGTCGAAGCGTGATATCTCTAACCTCGATGGTAATGTAACTTATGGGTATTGAGTTAAGAATGATAGAGAATAATATAACTTATATGTTTACCAATAATCATGCTACCCATGGTCTTCTAGAGCTATCTCGATTAATTTGCTATTAATAAAGCGGCGAATATCTAATTTTTTACTCATATTTTTTCCTTAATCACCGCCTTAACCCACGGGGATTTTGTTTTAGCTTTTAACTCCTAGCTCAGATCCTCAATCCTGATAACCAACAACCCTTGTTGCGCATCGATGATGACTGGCTGACGGCATTATCAGTATGATGAATTTGGTAATCTGATTCGTGAGTGTCGTAGTAAACGCCAGCATACCGAGCACAGCTTTACTTGGGATGGTCAGCATCGATTAATCGAGTTTAAGAAAATCCGTCATTACCATGATGCGCATGACCCGCAATTCCATGAAACGGTTGTCAGTAGTTATTGTTATACTTATGATGCCCTTGGACGGCGGATTAGTAAAACGGATATGCAAACCGGTGATAAAACCCTATTCTTTCGGCTTGATGATAAACTACTTACTGAATGTCATGCTGATGATGCCAATTTCCCCGTCTGTGGTCAATAATGAACGTGATAAGGCGAACAACTACTGGTGTCGAAGTTATGTGTATGCACCTGATGGTCATGGCTTTAGTCCATTGGCACAAATTAATGGTCGGCGACGGGGTGGTTAGATTTACTACGACAGGGGATACTGCAGGAGTTATTGACGGCTCAGAGGGAGATTGTATGGAGTGCGGTGTATAAGTCTTATAGTAACTTAGCGATTGACTATCAAACGGTACCCCAACCGTTGCGACTGCCGAGACAATATTTTGATGAAGAATCGGGATTACATTATAATCGCCACCGTTACTATGACCCACACTGTGCACGTTACATTAGTGAAGACCCGATTGGTTTATCGGAGGGTGAAAATGCCTATAGTTACGTGGCTAATCCAATCTCTCGGATAGATCCTTTAGGGTTGAATGAAGTTTGTCTGGGAACGGAAGCTGGAAAAGGGACGGTAGGGACAACACAAGCAAGAAATAAGGTTCTCAATTATGTAGATGAACCTCCATTTAATCCGACTGGTATTACGGGCACTGCTCAACCTTGGTCAATTAAAGGGAAAGTAAACTATGTTCAATTACTAACAGAAGGGAAGATAAGATTTATACTAGCAGAGACATGTTCACCCACAAATCCATTACCTAGAGGCCCTAATAATCGGTATCTTGATAAATTCGGAAACGAATGGGTAAAGGGGCCTTCTCGTACAGTTGGTCAGGCTTTTGAATGGGATGTTCAGTTTTCATCTAAAGGCAGAACGCAGCTTGGTTGGGCAAGTCGTGATGGTTCACATTTAAACGTATCTTTAGATGGAAAAATAACGCATAAATAGTTGAGATTACGATGAAAGATAAAATTGATTTTTATTCAGAAGTTGAAGTTCTTCCTACTACCAAGCATAAACAATATTCTGGGAGGAAAGGTGTAGTTATGGGGGTTAGTGAGGAAGATGATATTTTGTATGGGTATGCAGTGTTATTGCATGATAAAGATACAATAGATTGTTTTGATAAAGAAGATCTTATTCCTACAGGTAAAAAATTCAAACGAGAAGATTTTTACTGAGTTAGCACACTATCCCCGCCAACCGCGGGGGATCTTTTTACTTTTTAGTTCTGTATCGCAAGTTCAATAATTAACTTATTCTGCTCAACTTTAATAATCACGGACAGGCCGGAATAAAAGCTAATCTGTAAATACCCCAAACCTAGTACAAGATTCAAGTAGAAAATCATGCTGCTTGTTTTAGTGTTTTATACTCAATCGGTGTCATGTTATTTAATGCCTCATGCGGTCTTTCGGTATTATAAATCGTTAACCATTCTTCGGTTATTCTCCTTGCTTGTGCTAAGTTGTTAAAAAGATATAAATCGAGTACTTCAGTACGATAGGTACGATTAAATCGTTCAATATAGCCATTTTGATAAGGACTACCGGGCTGGATATAATCAATGGCTATATCATGGGATTTAGCCCAGTTTATAAAGGTTTTTCCTGTAAATTCTGGCCCATTATCGACTCGTATTTTTAATGGATACCCATGATATTCAGCCAATTTATCTAAGTAACGGGTAACTCTCCCTGCTGGTAAGCTTACAGCAATATCAATGCCTAGCGCCTCACGATTAAAGTCATCGATGACATTGAATGTCCTAAAGTGACGTTGATTACAACTACTGTCACTCATAAAATCCATTGACCAACATTCACCTTGTTTATTGGGTGCTGATAGCCTTTCTGGGGTTCGTGGAGGAATGCGTTTTTTACGCTTTACCCTGAGATTAAGCTTTAATTCACAATACACCCGATATACTCGTTTATGATTCCATTTATAGCCGAGCTTTCTGATACGATTAAAGCATTTAGGAAAGCCCCAGCGTAAATGCCGGTCTGTGATAGCATTCAACACCGAAACAATCACCGAATCATCCAGTAACTTAGGTTGATAATAGTAAGCACAACGGCTTAAGCCAACAATGGCACAACTCATAGCAATAGTAATAGAATGATTTTGTTGTAGTTGCTGTGCCCACGTTTTACGTGCTTTTGTGGGCACTAAAGCTTTTTTATAATTTCTTCCTGAAGCTGGGATTTTAAGCTCAGTTCGGCAAACATCTGCTTAAGCTTACGGTTTTCAGCCTCAAGCTCCTTTAAGCGTTTGATATCCGAAGTTTCCATTCCGCCATATTTTTCCCGCCATTTATAGAAAGTTGAATTACCCATGCCATATTTACGACAGAGCTCTTTGACAGGAATACCCGCTTCAGCTTCTTTTAAAATAGCTACTATTTGATGTTCAGTCATTTTTTTCATAATTAAATCCCCTTTACTTTTATCATAGAGAATTTTCTACTTTTTTGCTGTACTATTTTAGGGGATAGTTACAAATCTGCTCTAGCCAGTGCGCCATGGCTAGCTGAGCAGATAAAACTGCACACTGGACACCTAGATAAAGATGGTAAATGGGAAACCGATGATATTG
Source organism: Gilliamella sp. LMG 34359 (assembly GCF_984569085.1). Classification (NCBI taxonomy): domain Bacteria; kingdom Pseudomonadati; phylum Pseudomonadota; class Gammaproteobacteria; order Orbales; family Orbaceae; genus Gilliamella; species Gilliamella sp. LMG 34359. Next base: position 1,264,542 of record NZ_OZ474906.1, read on the forward strand.
CCAGCAACTTAATTGCCCATGCAATACTTGGTGCGGTAGTCGCTGATCTGCAAGATACCTCAGTGCTATCGGGTGGAGCCGGTGCTGTGATAGGTGAAGTTGCAGCAGATATCATCCGCAAACAACTGTATGGCAAAGAAGTCAAAGATTTAACCGAAGATGAAAACAAATCCTCAGCGCACTATCTTAACTAGCATCCGGTCTGGCAGTAGCTGCCGGCGGTGGTAGTGTTGGTGATGCCAGTGCGGCTATTAATAAAGATGCCGGTAAAGACTCCCAAGATGGTAAAATGGGTAATGGGCAAAAAATGTGGGTTCATGGAAAGGGAACAGAACATATCGCAGAATATGCTCAGTTCACGGCTAAAAACTATACACCAAAGGCTGTGAGAAACAATTTAATAGTTTACAGGATGCTCTCAATATAGCTACAAAAAGTGGCGTTGAATATAATAAATTAATCACAATTGATGGTTGGGAATTAAAGTTAGCACCACCTAAAAAACTAGGTGATCTTCCTGCTGTAATTCACACTCGACCAGTTAAATAAAAGGGGTGTTAATGAGTATTAATTTAAATGATCCTATCAAAATATTTTTTGATGAGATAGAGATAGATAATTATTTACCATCAATTAAATTTAAAATTGATATTAATATGAAACAGTTTACTCATCATTTAGCATACAGTGGTGAAATTTGGATTGATTGTAATGTTTGGGATCTTTTCTCTAAAGGACTTAATAAGAGAGAAAGCGCAATGTTACATGATATGAATGATGTTTTTATTATAAAAATAATAAAGAAACATGAGTTTATAGAGTTTGCATGGTCAGTTAAGAAACAAGATCCAGAAGGAAACGTTATGACGGCTACCTATAGTAGTAAGATTACTGATGATGTTTATTCATTAATCAGAAATGAATTTACTAATTATCCTAAATGGTGGTAGATAGTCAGATCTCCACCCAGTGGGGATCTGACTTAATAATCTTTTAGAGCCGCATAGCAAGTTCAATAATTAACTTATTCTGCTCAATCTTAATGGTGACAGGTAATCCGGGATAAAACCCAAGTTGCTTCAGCCAGTGCCCCTTTATGGTGAGTTGCGGTTTGGGGTTGGGTTACCCGCCGTTGAGGCTATGATCTACCATTTACGCCCCCTCAATTATTACCCATGCGGCAATTTGTGACGGCGAGCTAATCATTCGTGACCCAGATAAGCAAACACAAGATATTAATGAACTCAGTCATGATACCGAAAATTCCCATAGCAAACTAAAACCTGTCTTTAATAAAGAGGATGAGCAGACCAGACTAGACAAAAAATCATCAGCAGCAAATTAATTCTGTGCTATTTATAATGGATATGTAGTAAGTTTTAACAGTTTTGGTTACAGTGATGAAGAAGCTAAAGTAATGGCCGGTAAAACCATTGGAATAATGATAATTATTAATGGTTTTGAAGGGAATTTTACTTTATCTATAATAAATAGAGCATTAAAAGTAAGCAAATTATTAACGGCTAATGAAAGTAAAACTAGTAATATAACCGGAAAATTAGATAAAGATTATTTTGAATCAGTATATGGAAAAGAAAACGTTCACCAAGGTGGTGGAAATTATAAAGAAACAAAGGATAATATAAATAATAATAAGGCAGCAAAACAACTGCCGAGTATGTCAACTCAAACAGGAAAATGGATGGATACCAATACCCGTTTTAAAGTTGAAGGTGGGCAAATGACGACCCAACTTGGGCAAGGTAAAGGAATGGAAATTTTTAATAATAATATTGTCCATTTTGAAAAAGTGCAATGAAAGTAAAGAATTATGCTATTAAAGTTAGAAAATACAAAAGTGCCTATGAAATTGGTATATCTTCTTTCTGAAGAGTTACAAGCTAATCCAGAAAAGATCACTTTAACTCAAGCTCTCACACTGGATCATTCAAGACCTAATATGGGTCTTAAAGGTACTAATGGTCTTTTTGGCTCCCAAGAATGGTGGAATAGTATTGAGCAAAATAAAATGCCTTTACTATTTATTTCAGGAATTATAACTAGAACCTATGTCGCCGGACAAGATCCATCATTGATAGATAACAGCTTCAGTTTATTATTAGATGATGGATCAGTATGTGAAGAAGGTATTTATAATTATATAAAAGAAGATGATAAAAAGCTTTTTAGAGTCGGATCCAATGTTAATATTATTTATGCTCGTGATGAGTTGAAAAGAAGTGGGGCTAATGGAGAAAAGATCTATTTAGATATAGTGCTAGAAATGGCAGTTTCATTAGCACCTGTTGAATAAGCATTAATCCCCGCTTTAACCAACGGGGATCTTTTATTGCTTTTTAGAGCTGCATCGCAAGTTAAATAATTAACTTGTTGCGCTCAATTTTCACCACGACAGCCTGCCCGACATAAAAGCCAAGCTACTCAAACCAGCGTCCTTTAACGATGAACTGTGGTCTTGAGTTGGGTTGCCCGCCGTTGAGGCTATAACCAACTGAGAAAAGCAAATCAAACCGTAGCGAACGCTGCATAATCGATCATTAACGGCCAAGCATGGGATGCAATTAAAGATAATTTTGTTAAAGCTGCTGATGGTGATCAGATAGCCTAGAGAATTCAGCGGCATTGTTAATTGGTATAATTACACCGTCTAAAGGATTGGGAAATGTAGGTAAGACAGAAAAACTTATCAATAAATCAGATAAAGTTATTTCAGATGCTAATAAAGCAGGTAAATTGGATGAGGCATTATCTGATGTTAACAAATTAGACAAAGAATATTTTGAAAATCAGTATGGTAAAAATAATGTTGAGCAAGGATTTGGTGATTATAAAGAAACAAAGGATAATATAAATAATAATCAGGTAGCAAATCAACAGGCCAATAAAAACAGTAATTTTGATGAGCATGTAGTAAATGAGAATGGCTTAGAGAATGCTGGAAAGGGGACTGGAGCTGCTACTCAATCTAATAACAAATATTCTGGTGGGCTAGTTAAAGTAAATAAACCTGATGCAGCAGATGCATTTGCTCAAAGGATAGGTGGTGAGTCAGGAGTTAGGTTTGCAAATGATGGTAGGGAATTTGATAGCATGAGTGATATATACATTGCTCAAATCAAGCCAGCTTTACAGCAAGTAAATAAGAGTGTTAGAGACCAAATGAAAGCTACCTTTGAAGCTGCGAAAGATTCAAATAGATCAGTATATTATCACTTTGAGGGGCAACCGTCTGAATCGGTAATTAATAAACTTAATAAATATAGTAACCGTTACGGAGTAAAAGTTGTTATCGATACTAAACCTCTTAACCCAAAATAATAAGGTAATTAAATGGTTGAATATTACGGTTGGATATCTATAAGTGATTCCACATATGAAAGTGATGATAAAGCACTCTCTTTAGTACTCGAAAAATTACATGTATTTATTAATGAATATAAAATAAATGATTCATTAGGGATTTTAAAATTACATCAGGTAAATGGCGTAACTCAGTTATTAGTTAGTGGATGCAGAAATCATTTTTCTCAGGAATTAATTTATATTTTTAAGCTCTATGAGTATGTAGCTAAGATAGCAGTTGGTTCTTATGGACTACTATATATTAGAAATGACGAGTCGGAAGATGCTTTTAATGAATTTGAGGTTTTTGTCTTAGCTAGAGGTGAAATTAAAAAAGAAAAAGATCCGTTCTTATCGCCTTGTATACCAGTGATTGAGGATGATGAGGAATAGAATTAATCCCCCCCCACTTAACCTGTGGGGGATTTTATTTTACCTCTTAGCTCAGCCCCTCAATTACCGATAATCAACAATCCTTGTTGGACATTAATGATTACTGTCTAACAATTAGTAAAGCCAAAGGTTTCCAGCGAGCGACTTTTAATTGTCAGCTGCGGTTTAAGGTTGAATTGCTAGACGTTGGGTCTGTAACCAATCATTTATGACCACAACGATGAAGCCTCGAATATTACCCATGCGGCAATCAGTGACGGTAAGTTAATCATTCGAGACCCAGATAAGCAAACACAAGATATTAATGAACTCAGTCATGATACCGAAAATGCCCATAGCAAACTTAAGCCAATCTTTAATAAGGTGGTGCAAATACAGATCCAACCAAAGAGAATGTAGTCGAAAATATAACAGAAAATCAAAAAGGGAATGATACTAGCTCTTTTGGGGAATACAATAAATTAGAGGGTAAAGTTCAAGAAGTTTTAGGTATATGACCGCCAAATAGTTGAGCTTATGGACCAGTTGAAAAAGACACACTTAAACCAGAAGTAACGATTGATAGATATGGATATGATACGGGTTACTATACATCCTCAGAAGGTACAACTTTTGAATATCGAGCAATACCTTCATCTTCATTAGAGAAACCTTTTGAAGTCTATGAAATAATAAAACCACTAGAAGATATATCACAAAGTAAAGCTTTATCGTGGTTCAGTTAGGTCAGGGAAGGCAATGTAAGTTATCAAAAGCTATAAAATGGTATGTAGATAATGGTTATATAAAAGAGGTAATAAAACAATGGATTTGAAAACATTAGAAAAAATCTTAATTGAAAAAAAAGTACCATCAATATCTTATAGCTTAAATGGATTTAGAAATGGAATGAGCTTATGTATCGTACCCGAAAACAATAAATGGAAATTAATTTATGTTGAAAGGAGCAGTAAAAATTATATTGGAGAATATGATTCTGAAAGTGATGTATGTGATGCATTTTATAAAATAATGAAAGATGACTATGGTTGGAAAGATTAGTTCAATTTTGCGATTTTTATCGCAGAACTGAACTAATCATTTATCAACAAATGGAAAAACATATGTCTCCAGAACATCTTCAAAAGAACGTGCAGGCCATTTTGATATATCAAGAGGCGCACAACAAGTTGACTATGCAGATTCAATTAGATTTGGCTAGAGTGATGGAACCAGAGGTGTATTAAAAGAGTTTGATAATTCTTCTGATCATTATAAAGCTAAAACTGAAAATGCTCATCAATCTGGGTTACCATTGGATAAATTTAAGGAGCATCCTAATGCTAAATAATATTATAAATAAGCTTCCTGATGGAAGAGCTGAAAATGAGTTGGCTCATTATTTAAGAAAACTACCCGAGCATGAAAGTTCAGCTTTGATGGAAATTTTGTTAAAACATAATTCTGATGTAGTTAGAGAATCCTCACTAAGATTGATCCCGCGCGTTATTAGGGATCGTAGTGTGTTGATAAAGTTTTTAGACATGGGATTAGAAAAAAAAAATGTCTCTGGGGCTAAGCCTTGGATTAAAGCGACGGTATCTGGATTAGGTTATAAAAAATTACTTCAGCACATTAAAAAAGTAGCTGAAACAAACCCTGATTGGATACTACATGCTTGGTATCAATTAGTTCCTCTTGTAATAAAGGAAGCTCCCGAAAAAATTCAGTATTTGCAGGAGATAGAAAAAATTATTGATGCTCATTTATGTAATGAACTAAAAGGCTCATGGTTAAGAACCAAGGAAGCTGTACCTATCTAATTAGATTTACGATCCCCACCTAATCGGTGGGGATTTTATTTTAGCTTTTAACTCCTATCTCAGCTCCTCAATACTAATAATCCTCCCTGTTGCGCATTAATGATGACTGGCTGATCGATGATAAAGCCGAACGCTTCCAGCTAGCAGTCTTTAATGGTCAATTGCGGTCTTGGAGGACCCGCCGTTAGGGCTGTAACCGACCGTTAAGCAGCGCATTGGCAGGGGAGTACCGTTCTGGTTTTAGTAATGGTGGTTTTTAGCTTAGAATGTGCCTTAGTCATAATTAACTCTTTTACACATAATTGCCGAAAACTATGACCACTTTATTCATATCCTAATATCAATAAATTACAATGGTAACATATATAAAAATAAAGACTATTATAGAGAAATTGATAAAGATGGTAAGCCAATAAGGTCTTGGATTGAAGATAAAAAATAGGAGTTATTTTGTCAAACGACGTTTATGGTTATATATTACTTAATACTAAATTAGATTATAAAAGTACATTTAATAATTACATAAAATCTAGCAGCCTTAATATTCGAGACATTAATAAAAGAGAACTCTTCAATTATCCACCGAACTTAATACCAAATAATGAATCGTTTATATTTGATATTGCCGATGGTCCAAATTCTATTAATGCCGAATATCTAATAGATTATAGTGAGTTTGCTCTAGATACTGATATTGATTTCCCTACAAATCCTAAAGAGCGTTTAGATATTCTTATTAATACATTAATTGACATGATCAACATTACAAATACGTCAAAAATGGTTGTCTCAATGACTCAGTGTAATCAAATAGAAACCATAAAAAAAATAAAGTTCGCTGAAATGCGAGACGTTATTCATGCTGATTTTGCAAAATATCAGAATCCACCTAATACACTTTATGAAATCATCTGTGAATAAAATTATAATTAATTTTTTCAGAACTTGATAATTTAGCTTGGCATAAAATATAAAGCAGTTTTATCAACTTGAATTGAAAAATTTAAAATGTCCATATGGAAAGCTGTGCTATCGAATGTGCATCATTAACTTTTCTTTTTAAGTGGTAATAGTGACAGTTTGTCCTGTTGTGAATCCAAATTCATTCAGCCAATTGCCTTTAATGATAAGCGGTGTGTCGGTAACACCTTTACCAAGGTTAGGATGATAGCCAACGGTATAATGGGAAACCGATTAATTGCCCATGCAATACTTAGAGCGGTAATGGATGAGCTGCAAGACAACTCAGCATTGTCAGGAGTTGTTGGTGCAGTAAGCGGAGAGCTAGCGAGTAAAGTAATTATCAACACCCTTTATGGTGGTAAAGATGCCAGCGAGTTAACCGAAGATGTAAATAATCCATCAGATCAAGTTGCCAGACAAAAAGCATTAGAGGCAATTGAACGAATCGAATCCGCAATAAAAGGACATGGAATATGATAACTTTAAGATCGTTATTAAATAAAAAAAATATTGAATATAAAAAACAAAATATGTCTTATCTTGACGAATGGTTTAATGAAATCATCGATGTTCCATTATCTAAACTATTAGTTGGAGATATTGCACGATTAATAAGACAACAAGTTTTTATTTGTGAAATTCTACCCTATGCTTTAAATATTCTTTCTTCAGATCCTTTAGCCGGAGACACATATGATGGTCAATTAATCTCATCATTAGCCACTTTAACTAAAGGTGATATAGAAAAATGTTCATTTAATTTTAATGAGATTAATATGATTATAAATAAAATAGATAAATCATTATTAAGTAGTGAGTTATTAATTGATATTCAAAAAATAAATAGTTTTTCATCAATTTAATAAGAATATCTAACCTAAACTCAGTTCTGCGACAAAGAGCAAAGCATTATTGTCCAAACAAGGCTAGTCAGAGAGATTGGTGGTCGAACGCTGACCATGCTCAATAATTTACAAAATGGTAAAATATTGGCGGTTTCTGCAAAAACTAGAATTAATATGCTATCCGATGAGAATAAGATAATTGGAAACCGCTATACTCAAACAGATGAGGGAATATTGGCCAAATAGCTTGGCATATTGGGAACAATCTTCAAAAATAGTTGTCATAAGAGATCCAAAAGCAAACAATGGCGGAACGGCGTTTTAAACCTTCAGATGGACGCCAATATTTAGATGCTTTGAATTAATAAAGATTATATAGAATGAAATTAATTGAATTAAGTAATGAACAATCAACAATTGTATTATCAAAGGCTGAGCTTTACATCATTCGCTCAATTATTGGCGAAATATATGCTGGAGTTTGTGTTGATGCTGAAGAATTTGGAACAATTCATGGTATTAAAAAAGATGAGGTATTGAGATTAAAACATGATATTTATGAAATATATGAAAAGTTAGCAACTCTAAAGGTCAATATTTAATTGTTTTATGAATTTTCGTAGTATTTAGGGATATAAATAATTTAGGTTGATTATTAAATGAAATATTATGCAAAGTTAATATCTATAGATGAAAATGTTGAAGAAGAAGTTATTTTCGCTTTTGGAGAATATAACATTTGTTGTTTTATTGACTATTCTCCCGTACCGCTTCGCGTGGGAAACATTTATTTAGTAGAACTGGGTTTATGGTTTAACGATGATATGCAAATTGAAACATCGAAAGATAAACATTTTTTTATTAAAAGAGAAAGAAATACATTTCAACATATTATAAATGGCTACTTATTTGAAGATAAATTAGTATTATCAAATTTGATTTTTGAAGATGAATTATTCTATGATTTTTCTTATTTTGAGAAGGATTTTATTACTATTAAGCCTGATAGAATAACTGTATCAATCATTGAACAATAATAAAACTAAAAAAGATAACTCAGCCTAATCAATAAAGTGACCGCAGTTGAGGAAAAACGTCCTTGTTTGAAGTAGCGAGGTAGATTTAATCAATTGATAGGGGAAAATAGGTGTTATTAAAACGCCAAAGACAAGAACAAATAGTCTTCGTCAAGCAAATTAAAACTCAACTGGGTATACAAGATTATTATGAAAAAAATATATTTATTGAAATCAGCATTAAGAGATAATTGCTTCTTTATTCAAGATTGTCCTGAAGAAGAGGTAGGCATTATGCGAAGGGCGGTGCGTCAACGCTGGAAACCATTTGGTGACGACTACCAGCCCATTAAACTTGAATTAAGACGAAATGAGTTGGGTAAGAAGAATTATCAGTTTGATTTCAGCGGTTTTTTGGGTCCATTTTTAGTGATTAGTGAATCGGCATTAACGGCACTGGCAGATATTTTAGAGCCACGCGGGCAGTTATTACCGGTTATCACGGAGAGTAGACGTAAACAGTTCTTCGGTTATTATCCTACCAACCCGTTATCCGGTTGTTTTGACAAGGAAAAATCAGTTTATGAAGAATGCCCAAATGGTTTAATGATCAGAAAACCATTTTTAATTGCCCAAAATATTACCGATGAGTATTTATTCTCGGTTGAAGAAGATATTAGTCGTGTGTTTGTGACAGATAAATTTAAACAACGCGTTGAAGATGCTAACTTATTGGGTCTTGATTTTTCGACTGAAATAGCAATATCATAAATACAACCACCCCAAAGCGCCAACAGCTAGCCATAATACTATAATCAACACCGATACTAAGCGCCTGATGATATAAAATGGCGCTAATCAATGGGAAATATCAATGTATGGTAGTGATATAAACAGCGCCGGTAATGGTGTTTTTTAGCTAACAATAAAAATAATAGGTGTTATTATAACGCCAAAGACGAGAACAAATAGTCTTCGTCAAGCAAATTAAAACTCCACTGGGTATACAAGATTATTATGAAAAAAATATATTTATTGAAAACAACATTCAGTGATAGTTGCTTCTTTATTCAAGATTGTCCAGAAGAAGAGGAAGGCATTAAGGGAAGGGCGATGGATCAACGCTGGAAACCATTTGGTGACGACTATCAGCCCATTAAACTTGAATTAGTACGAAATGATTTTGGTAAGAAGAATTATCGGTTTGATTTTAGTAGTGCTTTAAATCCATTTTTAGTGTTTAGTGAATCGGCATTAACGGCACTGGCAGATATTTTAGAGCCACGCGGGCAACTATTACCGGTTATCACGGCGAGTAAACGTAAAAAATTCTTTGGTTATTATCCTACCAACCCTTTATCCGGTTGTTTTGACAAGGAAAAATCAGTTTATGAAGAATGGCCAAATGGTTTAATAATCAGAAAACTATTTTTAATTGCCGAAAATATTACCGATGACTATTTATTCTCGATTGAAGAAGATATCGGCTTTATCTTCGTGACAGATAAATTTAAACAACGCGTTGAAGACGCCAACTTATTGGGATTTGATTTTTCTACTGAAATAGCAATATCATAAATAAAACCACTCAAAAGCGCCAACAGCTAGCCATAATACTATAATCAACACCGATACTAAGCGCCTGATGATATAAAATGGCGCTAATCAATGGGAAATATCAATGTATGGTAGTGATATAAACAGCGCCGGTAATGGTGTTTTTTAGCTAACAATAAAAATAATAGGTGTTATTATAACGCCAAAGACGAGAACAAATAGTCTTCGTCAAGCAAATTAAAACTCCACTGGGTATACAAGATTATTATGAAAAAAATATATTTATTGAAAACAACATTCAGTGATAGTTGCTTCTTTATTCAAGATTGTCCAGAAGAAGAGGAAGGCATTAAGGGAAGGGCGATGGATCAACGCTGGAAACCATTTGGTGACGACTATCAGCCCATTAAACTTGAATTAGTACGAAATGATTTTGGTAAGAAGAATTATCGGTTTGATTTTAGTAGTGCTTTAAATCCATTTTTAGTGTTTAGTGAATCGGCATTAACGGCACTGGCAGATATTTTAGAGCCGCGCGGGCAACTATTACCGGTTATCACGGAGAGTAAACGTAAAAAATTCTATGGCTATTATCCTACCAACCCGTTATCCGGTTGTTTTGACAAGGAAAAATCAATCTATGAAGAATGCCCAAATGCTCTTATGATAGAGAAAACATTTTTAATTGCCAAAAATATTACCGATGACTATTTATTCTCGGTTGAAGAAGATATGCGACGTGTGTTTGTGACAGATAAATTTAAACAACGCGTTGAAGACGCCAACTTATTGGGGTTTGATTTTTCGACTGAAATAGCAATATCATAAATAAAACCACTCAAAAGCGCCAACAGCTAGCCATAATACTATAATCAACACCGATACTAAGCGCCTGATGATATAAAACGGCGCTAATCAATCAATGGGAAATATCAATGTATGGTAGTGATATAAACAGCGCCGGTAATGGTGTTTTTTAGCTAACAATAAAAATAATAGGTGTTATTAAAATGCCAAAGACGAGAACAAATGGTCTTCGTCAAGCAAATTAAAACTCAACTGGGTATATAAGATTATTATGAAAAAAATATATTTATTGGAATCAGCATTAAGAGATAATTGCGCATTTATTCAAGATTATCCTGAAGAAGAGGAAGGCATTAAGGGAAGGGCGATGGATCAGCGCTGGAAACCATTTGGTGACAATTACCAGCCGATTAAACTTGAATTAATACGAAATGATTTTGGTAAGAAGAATTATCAGTTTGATTTCAGCGATTTTTTAAATCCATTTTTTATATTTAGTGAATCGGCATTAACGGCACTGGCAGATATTTTAGAGCCACGCGGGCAGTTGTTACCGGTTATCACGGAGAGTAAACGTAAAAAATTCTATGGTTATTATCCTACCAATCCGTTATCCGGTTGTTTTGACAAGGAAAAATCAATCTATGAAGAATGGCCAAATGGTTTAATGATCAGAAAACCATTTTTGATTGCGCAAAATATTACCGATGACTATTTATTCTCGGTTGAAGAAGATATGCGACGTGTGTTTGTGACAGATAAATTTAAACAACGCGTTGAAGACGCTAACTTATTGGGGTTTGATTTTTCTATTGAAATACCAACATCATAAATAAAACCGCCTAAAAGCGCCAACAGTTACCCATGATATTATAATCAACACCGATACTAAGCGCCTGATGATATAAAATGGCGCTAATCAATGGGAAATATCAATGTATGGTAGTGATATAAACAGCACCGGTAATGGCGTTTTTTAGCTAACAATAAAAATAATAGGTGTTATTAAAGCACCGAAGACAAGAACAAATAGTCTTCGTCAAGCAAAACAAAACTCAACTGGGTATACAAGATTATTATGAAAAAAATATATTTATTGGAATCAGCATTAAGAGATAATTGCTTTTTTATTCAAGATTGTCCTGAAGAAGAGAGAGGCATTATGCAAAGGGCGGTGCGTCAACGCTGGAAACCATTTGATGACAATTACCAGCCGATTAAACTTGAATTAAGGCGAAATGAATTGGGTAAAAAGAATTATCAGTTTGACTTTAGCGGTTTTTTGGGTCCATTTTTAGTGTTTAGTGAATCGGCATTAACGGCACTGGCTGATATTTTAGAGCCACGCGGGCAACTATTACCGGTTATCACGGAGAGTAAACGTAAACAGTTCTTTGGTTATTATCCTACCAACCCGTTATCCGGTTGTTTTGACAAGGAAAAATCAGTCTATGAAGAATGGCCAAATGGTTTAAAGATCGAGAAAACATTTTTAATTGCCAAAAATATTACCGATGACTATTTATTCTCGATTGAAGAATCTATTAGCCGTGTGTTTGTAACAGATAAATTTAAACAACGCGTTGAAGACGCCAACTTATTGGGGTTTGATTTTTCGACTGAAATAGCAATATCATAAATAAAACCGCCTAAAAGCGCCAACAGTTACCCATGATATTATAATCAATACTAAGCGCCTGATGATATAAAATGGCGCTAATTATTCAACGAGAAAAATAGGTGTTATTAAAGCGCCGAAGACAAGAACAAATAGTCTTCGTCAATCAAAACAAAACTCAACAGGGTATACAAGATTATTATGAAAAAAATATATTTACTAAGAACAACATCAGAAAATACTTGCATATTTATTCAAAATTATCCTAAGGGTGAACAAAGCATTCAGGGAAGGGCTATGGATCAACACTGGAAACCATTTGGTGACGACTATCAGCCCATTAGACTTGATTTAGTGCGAAGTGATTCGGGTAAGAAGAATTATCAGTTTGATTTCAGCGGTTTTTTGGGTCCATTTTTAGTGTTTAGTGAATCGGCATTAACGGCACTGGCAGATATTTTAGAGCCACGCGGGCAGTTGTTACCGGTTATCACGGCGAGTAAATGTAAAAAATTCTTTGGTTATTATCCTACCAACCCTTTATCTGGTTGTTTTGACAAGGAAAAATCAGTTTATGAAGAATGGCCAAATGGTTTAATAATCAGAAAACTATTTTTAATTGCCGAAAATATTACCGATGACTATTTATTCTCGATTGAAGAAGATATCGGCTTTATCTTCGTGACAGATAAATTTAAACAACGCGTTGAAGACGCCAACTTATTGGGGTTTGATTTTTCGACTGAAATAGCAATATCATAAATAAAACCGCCCAAAAGCGCCAACATGTATCCATGATATTATCGATGCTAAGGGTAACGATTTTTTATATTGATTATCCAGTGAAAAATATAAAAAATGGTTTTCGCAAAGCAAATAATTATCAAACGGTACCTCAACCGCTGCGACTACCGAGACAATATTTTGATGAAGACAAAGGGTTTGATCAAACAGAGACTAAGATTATTAATGGAGCTCGGGGTATTTTAGAGCCAAAAGAAATGTCTCAAATTCAGTAAGTTCACGCGTCAGGTCAACCTGTTACAGGGGTTATTAATGGTCGTACCATACAATACGAGCCTAATCTACTACCTCAGGAATGACAATGTATGGCGAAAATGAGAGGGCTTATTGGTAAGGACGCATTTAAGTCTCAAGCTGAATTGCAAAAAACAATACTACATGAATTATACCGATTAAATACATCATCTTTGGCAAGCGGTGTATCCAGTTCTTTAGGTACAAAGGAGACGAAAGCAGCGTTCGATTTTGCATAAAAAGTATTTAGTGTTTTGGGGAAGTAAATAATATGAGTAATAAAAGAGTTATGAGATGGATTGGTGCAGGAAAAAGTATTGCTACTGACCCAAGTGTAAAAGTACTTTGTCCTGTTTGTCAAAAAGTTCATTTGAAAGTAAGAAATATTCCAAATGAAAATAATCCTTCTGAAGTTGAGCGCCAGATGTTATGTGATAAGTGTGGAGCATTTAACGTACTTCGATTAACTAGATAGCTTTTAGATGACTGGTTGACCGGTGGTAAAGCAGAAGTATTCCAACCAGTGGTCTTAATGGTCAGTTGCGGTCTTAGGTTAGGTTGCTCGCCATTGAGGGTGTAGACGACCGTTAAGCTGTGCTTTAACCGAGGTTTTACCATTCTAGTTTTGTAATGGTGGTTTTTAGCATAGAATACGTCTTAGCCATAGTTAACTTCTGGTAAGTTAGTTTATGGATGGTTTCGGGCGTTTATCGGAGATGGACAATGGCCATTGGTGTGGCAATATGATAAATGTGGTCGTATTACGCTGGAGTATCAAGGGGTTAGTAGTCAATATAAAAACAAACTTCAACAATAGGGCAACACTACATCAATTAGAAGGAAGCCTGAATGGTGTTTCTGGTAGATTTGAATGGATAGTAGATCCTAAGTTAGGAGGTGTAAGCCATCGTATGTTTCCACCAAATGAAACAATTAATGGAATCTCATCTAAGCCATGATAAATAAAATATTTAATGAACTTGAAAAGTTCAAAATAGTTGATTGGGGAGTGATCTATTTAGGCTGTAAAGGCCTCCCTATAGGCACATTATCACCAAATAACGTTAGTGATTTTGCATGTGAACAGTTAGCTATTATAGAGTTGAATGATGCTTCTTTTATATCCGTTTCTGAATTGTGTTATTGTACAGAAATGAACGGTGAGGTTATTGATATGATTAGTAACCTCTGTGATTTGAATAGTGTTGATTTAACTCTTTCAAAGAAAAAATGGGTTGTATTTGCCATAAAAGAATTTATGAATCATTTACCAGAAGATAGTTTGTATGGGTTATTGGAGCTAAACAATTTTTGGAATGAGTGGGGTGAATCCAATAATAGTCCAAATATAATTCAAGGTGTTAATAATACCATGACTCCGAATAAGTACTATTCTGATGAAAACTATCTAAAAATCATATCAAATCATAATTTATGGATAAAAAAAGAATTAAATAAATTAGAGATTTAATTTAGACCACGCCTAACTAGCGGGGGTCTTGTTTTATTTTTTAGATCTGCATAGCAAATAGTAAGATCATTATCTAAAAACTTAGAGGATCTTATTTTGACATCTATGCCAGTATTCCAAGTTTAATAACCAACAGCCTTGCAGGGCATCAATCATTACCGATTGACCGTTGGTAAAATTGAAGGCTCTAGCCATCAATGGGAGCACGGACAAGAAATCCGTCGCCATATGGGACGTTTTGGTGAGTTGACCTGTCGTCATCAATTTGACGAGCGCGGACGATTACGTCAACAAACCCTACAACTTCATCAGACCTTAAGTAAACCGATTGAACGCCGTTATGATTATAATGTTGTTGGTGAGCTAACCCAGATAACAGATAATTATAAAGGGATTAAGACCTTTACGTATGACTTAAAGAGTCGGATAGCAACCGCAAGTCATAAACCTTATACCGGATTGACCCTATCGGATAAACCTAGTTATGATGATGTGAATGGTTAGCGGGGATATGATGAACAGTTCCGCTTTGATGGGGCGGATAATCTCTTTAGTCATGATATGCCACTTGATAGTCTTAAACAATTTGAAGTGTCACATACGAAAACATCCCGCCAAGATGATGCCCCTACTCCTGAGGATAACGCGCAGCATGTGGATGGTCAACCGGCGGTCAAGGCGATTCACGCTAACCGTTTAATGTTATGGGCAGACCGGCATTATCAGTATGATGAATTTGGGAATCTGATTCGTGAGCGTCGTGGTAAACGCCAACATACCGAGCACTGCTTTACTTGGGATGGTCAGCATCGATTAATTGAGTTTAAGAAAATCCGTCATTACCATGATGCACATGACCCGCAATTTCATGAAACGGTTGTCAGTAGTTATCGTTATACTTATGATGCCCTTGGACGGCGGATTAGTAAAACGGATATGCAAACTGGTGATAAAACCCTATTCTTCTGGCTTGGTGATAAACTACTTACTGAATGTCATGCTGATGATGCCAATTTCCCCCCGTCTGTGGTCAATAATGAACGTGATAAGGCGAACAACTATCGATGTCGAAGTTATGTGTATACACCTGATGGTCATGGCTTTAGTCCGTTGGCACAAATTAATGGTCGCGGACGAGGGGGTGAGATTTACTACTACTTTAATGACCAACTGGGGACACCGCAAGAGTTAGTGACGGCTCAGGGGGAGATTGTATGGAGTGCGGTATATAAGTCTTATGGTAACTTAGCGATTGATTATCAAACGGTACCCCAACCGCTGCGACTACCGGGGCAATATTTTGACGAAGAATCGGGGTTACATTATAATCGATACCGTTACTATGACCCACACTGTGCCCGTTACATTAGTCAAGACCCGATTGGTTTAGCGGGGGGTGAAAATGCCTATAGTTACGTGGCTAATCCAATCTCTCGGATAGATCCTTTAGGGTTAAATGAAGTCTGTCCGGGAACGGAAGCTGGAAAGGGCACGAGTGAAGCTAATCTAGTATTAAAGGAAACTCAGTCAGCAAAAAAACTTGGAGTTGATATAAATAATATTATTGATGGTACAGCTAAAACAGAAATTAAAATTACAAGTGAAATTAATTATTCAGATGTAAGCTATTAGTTGAGCATGCAAAAGCAAAGGGAGCACAGAAAGTAGAAGTTAATACAGGATATATTGCAAACGAAAAACTTATGGATTTTCTGGAAAAGAGAGTTGCTGATGGTAAACCTTTCATGGGAGGTAAAGTAGTTCGTGGAAACTCAAAAACGACAGGCGTTACAATAATATATGACTAAAAAAGAATGGTATAAAGATCGCCTTCTCTGGAAGGCGAATCAATTTAAGTTGCTTTCGGAAACAAGATTAAAAGGCGAAGAACGTGATAATTTTTTTGACAAATTACACAAAGAGTATATGGACTCTGATGATGAGATATTATTTTTATTTTCCGAAAATAATAAGACGAGCTGGACAGCGATAACAACAGATAAAGTCATTAGTTATCATAATAATAGTGTATATCAATTAAAATTAGATAGTATCGAGAAGTTAATTGATATTAAAAAAGACGGTATTTCTGATAATAACTTGAAATACGACGCTAATTTTCTATTAATAGGTTATGAAAAGTTACCAATTTGGACTCCTAATGCCAAAACTCTCTTCGCACTGATGAATATTTTACGAATGTTTCCATTAAAGAAAAATATATGAACTCAATTAATATTATAAAACCATATAAATATTTTGATAGGTGGTTTTTTGATAAGGACGCCCTGTGGAGATGAAATTTCAATGATAAATTATGAAAAAATATATAATCAAATATTAAAATACTCTTATGGTTATTCGATGGGTAATATATGGCAAAGCGTTGATGTTAGCATGAAAGATATGAATGAACCCTACGAAATCAGAAAGGGTATTTTTTTTAAAATATTAGAAAAATTAATGAAAGAAGAGCATATCAAATTAGCATTAAATGGGCATTTTCTTCAAGGAACTATAGCACAACAACTCCAATCAATTAAGGACACATGGCCTACTTATCCTTCTGAGGATGAACTGGATGATCTTGATGATATCGGTTTATGGTTTCTAGCCAAATGTCCTGCTGGATTGGTATGGTTTCCCCCAGATGGTCAGGAGATCTGGACGTAAATTTTAAAAACTTTCCGGATTATGGTGGGAAGTTTTTTATTACATTCTAGCGTTGCCCCTCAATTTTGATAATCAACAGCCCCTGTTGCGCATCGATGATGACTGGCTGAACGGTAGTAATGGGAGCTGATGGAACATTATTAATAAATAATCAGTTAGGTCGTTATCGTTCACAATCAACTGATGCATTGAAGCAATTAGAATTACACTTATCAAATATGAATATTAAAACCATATCTACTAGCGAGATTATCAAAAGATAATAACGGCATTTCCTAACGTGCACCAGTTCCGCCAAATTACAAACCAATAAGTAAAAAATAAAAAAGGATCAAATAATTATGTTAGTTAATGATTATATAAAAGAATTAGGTAATTCAATAAAAGATAGGCTAGATCCTGAGTTAGTAGATTATGCTTTGGATTACATTAATCATTCAGAAAATGTTTTAGCTTTTGAAACATTATGTGATCATATTGCAGATTTTGATGTGAAAATTAGTGAAGATGAATATCAAAAAGTACTTCATATTGTTGATTTATTAGGTTTGGATTTAGATAATCGATATTTATATATAAACCCCAATAAATAACTTGTTAAATCCCCGATGTAACTCTGATCGGGGATCCTATTTTTATAAGTTCCTAGATCTGCATAGCAAGTTCAATAATTAATTTATTGCGCTCAAGTTTAATCATCACAGCCTGCCCGGCATAAAAGCCTATCAGCTCCAGCTAGCGCCCCTTAATGGTCAACTGTGGTCTGGGGTTAGGTTGCCTGCCATTAGGGCTGTAACCGACCATTAAGCTGTGCTTTGTCTGTGGTTTTACCGTTCGGGTTTTAGTAATGGTGGTTTTTAGCGTAGAATGTGCCTTAGCCATAGTTAACTCTAGGTAAGTTAGTTATGGATGGTTTCGGGCGTTTATCGGAGATTGATGATGGGCAATTACAGTAAATGTAAAAACAGCATCCTCATTTAAGATATAACTACAACTGAAGCTATTACAAGCAAATCGATTGATGCAAATCAATCTAAGATAAATAACTATATATTTGGAAACCCAAAAGATTATTTAGAGATAGATTATAAGTTATCGTCACCAATAGGAATTAGTATTTCAAAGTGTCAAACAAGCGCATCTCAAGTCTCAAAAGGCAGAATTATTTTAGTAAGAAACCCTACAATGCCTTTCATAAAATTATTACGGATTACCCAACACCATGATTGCAAAAGAAAAATACCCTGCATTATCTTATTATTTGATATGCTATTTGAATCAAGATTTTGAAGAAATCTTTGGGGGAGCTGAAGAAGCTTTATTGTCATATAAAAAAACAGAAACAGCCCAAGAACAACAAGAAATGATAAAAGAAATTCAATCATTGATTGACTCTTCATATAAGGAAAACGAATTACAAAGAATTATATTAGATGATATTGATTGTAATTATTATTACCCGAATGAATGGTCATCAAGCAAAGATTGGCTAGTACATATGCTATTTATTTTAAAAAATTCATAATGATAAATAATATACATCTTGTTATTGGCTAAATAAATTATAAAATTAAGTAATCCTTACCATCTCGTGGGGAACCTCTTTTTATAAGAAACTCAGATAAAGGCGAAAGTATAGCATTCAGGCCCGATTATGATATTGGTTGGGATAATTATTTGAATCGCTTGCCAACACAAAATACTCCTCAGTTGAAATAGTAGAAATATAATAAAATGAAAATTGTAGAAAAAAATGATAATTCTTTATTAGTAGAAATAACGGAAAAAGAGTTTAATTTGATCCGAGAATTAGAATCAGCCGTTCTAATATCTTGTAAAAAAGAAGAAATTCCGACTTTAACTGGTTGGACAAGAGAAGAATTATTAGATTTTGGTAATACGCTTAGTAAACTTGCAAGAGAGAATAATATTAACTTGTAAGTTAAATAATCCCCACTTACATTGAGGATCTTGTTTTTATCTCTTAGCTCATCCTCTCAAGTCGGATAACCAATAGCTTCTTCCCCTAGTAAATTACCAAACTTAGATAATAACTCTCAAGTCGGATAACCAATAGCTTCTGCTATGAATGGATGGTGACTGCTGGCCGATTATAAAGCCTAAGCCTTCCAACCCCCAGTCTTTAATGGTCAGTTGTAGTCTGAGATTTGTTTACCCATTATTTGAGGCTGTAACCGAATTTTAAACTAGGTTTTGTTCATGGTTTTATTGTTCTGGTTTTGGATTGCTAACCCAATAAGTCGATAGACTCTTTGGGGCTGAATGAAGTTTGTCTGGGAATAAAAGGAGTGAAGGCAAAATCCAAATATTTAAGTCAGCTAGAGCAAGGAGGCACATTAAATATTGGTACAGGATTAAATCCGATAGCAGGCGCATATAATATCTCTCCCTCTGCTTATCCAATGACAGCGGGTCCATCCTGGAGATGTCTATAACTTGAGAAAATATAGCTGTAACTATCCCCTAAAATAGTACAGCAAAAAAGTAGAAAATTCTCTATGATAAAAGTAAAGGGGATTTAATTATGAAAAAAATGACTGAACATCAAATAGTAGCTATTTTAAAAGAAGCTGAAGCGGGTATTCCTGTCAAAGAGCTCTGTCGTAAATATGGCATGGGTAATTCAACTTTCTATAAATGGCGGGAAAAATATGGCGGAATGGAAACTTCGGATATCAAACGCTTAAAGGAGCTTGAGGCTGAAAACCGTAAGCTTAAGCAGATGTTTGCCGAACTGAGCTTAAAATCCCAGCTTCAGGAAGAAATTATAAAAAAGCTTTAGTGCCCACAAAAGCACGTAAAACGTGGGCACAGCAACTACAACAAAATCATTCTATTACTATTGCTATGAGTTGTGCCATTGTTGGCTTAAGCCGTTGTGCTTACTATTATCAACCTAAGTTACTGGATGATTCGGTGATTGTTTCGGTGTTGAATGCTATCACAGACCGGCATTTACGCTGGGGCTTTCCTAAATGCTTTAATCGTATCAGAAAGCTCGGCTATAAATGGAATCATAAACGAGTATATCGGGTGTATTGTGAATTAAAGCTTAATCTCAGGGTAAAGCGTAAAAAACGCATTCCTCCACGAACCCCAGAAAGGCTATCAGCACCCAATAAACAAGGTGAATGTTGGTCAATGGATTTTATGAGTGACAGTAGTTGTAATCAACGTCACTTTAGGACATTCAATGTCATCGATGACTTTAATCGTGAGGCGCTAGGCATTGATATTGCTGTAAGCTTACCAGCAGGGAGAGTTACCCGTTACTTAGATAAATTGGCTGAATATCATGGGTATCGATTAAAAATACGAGTCGATAATGGGCCAGAATTTACAGGAAAAACCTTTATAAACTGGGCTAAATCCCATGATATAGCCATTGATTATATCCAGCCCGGTAGTCCTTATCAAAATGGCTATATTGAACGATTTAATCGTACCTATCGTACTGAAGTACTCGATTTATATCTTTTTAACAACTTAGCACAAGCAAGGAGAATAACCGAAGAATGGTTAACGATTTATAATACCGAAAGACCGCATGAGGCATTAAATAACATGACACCGATTGAGTATAAAACACTAAAACAAGCAGCATGATTTTCTACTTGAATCTTGTACTAGGTTTGGGGTATTTACATAATTTTGTTGTATTATTAGATTATTTTGATCCTATTTTTATGGGAAATAAAGAATTAGCAGCAAATAATATTTTTCTATTGGATAATGTCGGGTATATAAAATGGAAAGTTCATACAGAAATTTTAGTATCAGGTGGCTTTGTTAATATTCTTATTAAAGAAAATAAATTAAAAGCGATTAGTTGGGATACGGGTTTATATGAATTGGATATTGAAACCGGACTAGCTACTCCTGAAATGCTTTTAAGGTAAGCGTTTATTACAATTTTGGCTGCTACTATTTCTAACGTAGAATTGGACTAATTACTTATCAATCATGTAATCTAATTGGCAATTTCGAAAATTAGTTTGTCTTCTTTAGCGATAATATTGACCACGTAGCCAGAGTTTAAATCAAATTGTTCTAACTAGCACTCTTTAATGGTGAATATATTAATCGAGTTCGAATTAACCTGATTTGATCACTCTATTAGTGATGTACAAGAAGAATCATTTAAACAATACGCTAAAAAAGTTAAAGATAAGTCATCTAAATTAACTCTGGCTATCAGATTGAAATTATCCAATAAATAACCTTTAGTTAGCGCTTTATAACCAGAGGAGAGCTTGTTGATTATTGATTGGAAATAATTCTCCTACTCAATAATCAGCTTGTTTTGCTCATTTTAAACCGTTACGAAAAAGCTGGAAAAAAGCCAATCTCGTTCAGTCAATTACCGGTAAGTCTAATGTAGACCCTGTTACTAAGCTTAGGGTGGAGGACAATGACATGATGATTTTCTATTTTTTTTGTCGGTTTATTGGCGTAATATAAATACTTTACTTAGCAAGCAATTTTAATTAGGGGGATACCCTAATTTTGCGGCATAACCATCTGAAATTATTTAATAACCAAAAGGGGTTAACGATGAAATTAATAGTTGATAATATGAGTTGCCAACATTGTGTTAAAACCATCACTAAAGCAATTAATGATATTGATCCTAAAGCGAAAGTTACTGTTGATTTGACCAAGCGTGAGGTTGATATTGAAGGTGGTACTATTTCGCAAGAAGCAGCTATTGCCGCAATCAATGAAGCCGGATTTGAGTTTGTAGGTATTGCATATTAAAGACATTTAGCATCACTAAACGTTAGGCGATTATAATGATCGCCTAACTATTAGATGATGCTCACAACCAATAAATTGGCTATATTAAACAGGATATTAAACGGTTTTTCATATACTTCATCGATTTGGATTGTTGATGAAGTATAAATGAGTCTTTAGTTAATATAGCGTTCAGCTAAAACACCACTGCTTATTACTCTCAATATTAATAATATTGCAAGGCGATTTGCTATTTAGTAATGTTTATAAAAATAATTTAATGTTATATTTTATAACTAATTAATCAAAATCTTTATCTAGTTCGTTTTCTTTAATACAAAAATTTTTTTCTTTCTGTGAACATTGACGAGAAATTTTAAAAGCTTGTCCTTCAACACCTCTAAAAGACTCATATTCTTTATAAGTACAGGTTGAATTCGTTAAAGTATAGTTACTGCTTTCTGCTTTGAAACGATAAGTTTCATTTAAAATAACTGCGGAATAGTTATTAATTTCACAAATTTTTTTCCTTTTTGCTATTTTTTTATTGGAATCAAAATCGATATAACGACCATCTAAATTGAGATAAATGAACTTATTTTTCTTCTTATCATAAGAATAGTAACGATAAATGATGGGGGCATCTTCCATATCATCAACTGCTCTGGCTA
This sequence comes from Gilliamella sp. LMG 34359, assembly GCF_984569085.1. NCBI lineage: Bacteria > Pseudomonadati > Pseudomonadota > Gammaproteobacteria > Orbales > Orbaceae > Gilliamella > Gilliamella sp. LMG 34359. Next base: position 1,287,517 of record NZ_OZ474906.1, read on the forward strand.
TGTAAAAATCATTATAATTACCATCAAAATTATAGTCGATTTCTATTCCATTATGGTCAAAATAATCTGGAGCAAACCGATAGCTATCATCAATATGGTTAACCGCACCTATTGAATATTCCCCCAAAAAGTCAAATCCTTTTAAATTATTGATAGTTTGAAATAATTGGCCACTTTTCTTACTATAAATATTTAAACCTGTTGGTTTCAATCCTTGACCTTTTTTATAGGAAAGTATCATTTTAAAATAAAAATCATCTGTCGATCTTTTTTGTAATAACTCTATATTGTTAATTTCTTCATTCTTAATAGGAAAAGAGATATACCCATCATCATAAAAATCTAAATCGACATCATATTTATCAATATTTGCTTTAAAATAGTCAGAGTCAATTTCTGATACTGACCAGTCGATTCCTTGCAAATTAGTGATAGTTTGAAGTAATTGACCACTTTTTTTACTATAAATATTTATACCAGTTGGTTTCAATCCTTGACCTTTTTTATAGGAAAATATCATTTTAAAGTAAAAATCAACTGTCGCTCTTTTTTGTAATAACTCTATATTGTTAATTTCTTCATTTTCAATAAGAAGATCGAGATCACCGCCATCTTTAAAATTTAATTCGACATCATATTTATCGATATTTGCCTTAAGACCATCTAAATCAATTGCTAATACCAAGCATGGGAAAAGCAAAACAACAGAGATAAGATATTTTATATAAACCATATTATTATAAACTTTTAATTCCATTTAATATTTCTTCAATGTCTATCAAAGTATAAATTAATTCCTCTCAAAAATTAATTTAAAATTGTTTAAAAATACATTATCTCATTTAAAAAACAACTTAATTAGTAATTTATTTAATTACTAAAATTGAACATTTGTAGTTACCACCATTGATAAAAATGGTGAGTAGGTCCAATTCCTTTACCAACTTTCAAACTATCCGCATGCTCAATAGCGCCTTGTAGGTAGTTTTTGGCTTGTTTTACCGCTTCTTCTAGATTATGTTTCGGTAACAATGCAGCAATTGCTGCCGATAACGTGCAACCTGTACCATGGGTATTTTTAGTGGCGATTCTCGCTGAAGTCATTCTGATAATTTTATTGTCAGTGATTAGATAATCAGGACTTTCTTGGCTTGGCAAATGTCCGCCTTTCATTAATACTGCCTGACAGCCTAATTTGAGTAACTTATAACCCTGTCGTTGCATTTCATCTTCGTTTTTAGCCTCCTGACAATCAAGCAAAGCAGCAGCTTCAGGAAGGTTAGGGGTTATGATGGTAGCTAATGGTAATAACCGATCTCGAATAGCAGAAATGGCATCTGCTTTTAGTAATGGATGGCCACCTTTAGCAATCATTACGGTATCAAGCACAATATTGGCAATAGGATTAGCGTTTAATAGGTGAGCAACCGAGCTGACAATCTCTTTATTCATCAACATGCCAATTTTCACGCTATCAATATGGATATCTTGATAAAGGGTATTAAATTGTGCTTCGACAAAGTCAGGTGGAACGGCGTGCACGCCATTAACACCCTGGGTACTTTGCGCGGTTAATGCGGTAATTACCGACATACCATAAGCGCCAAGTGCCGAAAATGCTTTTAGATCCGCTTGAATACCGGCCCCACCACTAGGATCACTACCGGCTATAGTTAATGCAACTGTTGTCATACTCCTATTTCCTCTTTTGCTTGTCTTATTTTTTTAATTAGGTCAGATGTAGCCTTAGCAATATCGGCTTGACCACAAATTGCCGAAACTACCGCAATACCTTCAATACCTGTTTGTACCACTTCGGTTAAATTATTTACTCCTATGCCACCAATAGCTACTGCCGGGCATTGTTTGGTGCTAACCAGTTCAGTCAATTGGTCAATACCTGTTGCTGTTGCGGCATCTTTTTTGGTGGTGGTTGGAAAGATTGGGCCAATGCCCAGATAATCGACCAATTGCCAAGGAACACTCTCCAGTTGTACTAGATTAGAAACCGAAAGTCCTAACCACTTATCATTACCAATTAAGCGGCGGGTCACTTCGACCGGTAGATCACTTTGTCCAACATGAACACCATCGGCATCAATGGCTAAAGCAATATCGACATGATCATTAATCAATAATGGCACTGGGGTATTGCTTAATACCTCTTTTAACGCTAGGGCGGCGTGATACCAATTTTTACCTGAGTAATCTTGTTCTGAGCGTAATTGCACCGCGGTAACACCATTTTCGACAGCAATTTTTGTGGTATTAACCATGCCATTTATGCCTCCACATAATAGCGGATCAAGCACTAAGTAGAGGGTTAAATCCAGTTGCTTTTTCATCAAATATCCTTATTAGTGATTTTGCTTAAATAGCGAAAGTTGGTCAATTATTGCCATAGCAAAAGTGCCTAGACCTGACTGTTTGTTAGCAAGTTCACCGGCTTTCTTCATCATAAAACAAGCAGAGGCGGTTGCGGCTAAACGATCTTTACTAGCGGCGATAAATGCGGCCACCATTGCTGATAATGAGCAACCTGTACCAGTTACTCGGGTTAGGGCGATATCCCCCCCAACAATGCTATAAATTTGTTTGCCATCTGTGACATAATCAATCTCGCCGGTTATAGCTACAATGGTTCGATATTTTTCGGCTAATAGTTTTGCCGCGTTTAATGCCGAATCGGTAGAATCAAGCCCATCAGGTCCTTTAGAGGATGATTGTTGACCACTTAAGGCTAGAATTTCGGAAGCATTTCCACGAATAACTGAGGGTGAAAAGGTTAAAAGTTGTTGGGCAATGTCAGTGCGGTATTTCAGAGCCGAACCAACTGCGACCGGATCAAGTACCCAAGGGGTTTGTGTTTGTTTTGCTTTCGCGGCAGCTAATAACATGCTTTTGGCACTTTGGCTATCTATCGTACCAATATTAATTAATAAACTACTAGCAACGGCAACAAAGTCTTCAACTTCCTGTTCGGCAACCACCATCGCCGGCGAAGCGCCAATCGCCAATAGAACATTAGCGGTAAAATTCTGAACCACATCATTAGTAATGCAATGGATTAATGGCCGTTGTAGGCGAACTTGCTCAATAAAGGGGATGGCATCATGGCTTGGGAATAATTTAATGGCCGACATATTCTATCCTTATCTAATTAGTAATGTTAAGGGAAGAATATGTCAAAACGAGCAATTAAGACTAAGACTTCCCTACGCTGGTATGATCCAGATCAGGTTCAACGGGTAAAATCTCAGTTTTTTGCAATAACAAAAAACACCCCGAGTCAAAAACCAATTTGTAAAAAACGCTCTTATTATGAACTGAGTTTATAATTTAAACAAGCTATTGTAATAATCTTTCTATATCACTAATGGCTCGTCTATCAGCTAAGAAAATGATTAAGTGATCGCCATTTTCAATCATCAAATCGGTGTTAACAATAATCACATCTTCGCCACGCACCACCGCACCAATAGTCGCACCTGAAGGTAATTTTAGACTGTTGATATTTTTACCCACTAATTTTGAATTTTCTGCCTCACCATTGGCAACCACTTCGACAATTTCTGATTCACCCTGACGTAGTGAGACCACTTTAACCACACCGGTTTGTCTAACATGACTTAATAGCTCTGAAATAGTGGCATGTTGTGGTGAGATTGCGATATCAATCACACTATCGTTGATCAACTCTAAATAGGCTTGGCGTTGAATAAGCACGATGACTTTTTTCGCCCCCATTCTTTTTGCCAACATGGATGACATAATATTGGCTTCATCATCACTGGTGACTGCCACAAACAGATCGGTGAGTTCGACTTGCTCTTGCGATAATAACTCTTGGTCTGATGATTCACCATGTAATACCGTTGTATTAATAAGTTGCTCAGCAATTGATTCGGCTTTTTCAGCATTGCGTTCGATTAATTTAACTTGATAATCGTTTTCTAAACGCTTAGCTAAGGCGACAGCTATGCCTCCGCCACCACTAATGATGATGCGCTTATAAGGTTTTTCTAACCGTTGTAGTTCACTGGTTACAGCTTTAATATTGAGAGGAGGAGTAATAAAATAGACCATATCCCCAGCTTCAATTAAAGTTGAACCAATCGGTCGAATAAAGCGGTTTTGACGATAAATTGCTACCACCCGCGCTTCTACATGTGGTAAATGCTCTTTCAGTTCCGACAGTTCACTTCCAACTAAGGCGCCACCATAATAAGCGGTTACAGCCACTAAACAGACTCGATTATCATAAAACGAAGCAAACTGGAGTGCGCCAGGATATTGTACTAATTGGCTAATATGATTGGTGATTAAGTTTTCGGGAGCGATAATATGGTCAATATTGATACAATCTTTATTAAAAAATGGGTATTTTTCATCGTTATATTCAGGGGCACGGATTCGGGCGACTTTTTGTGGAATGTTGAACATTACATGACCAATCTGACAAGCCATCATATTTACTTCATCAGAGTTAGTCACAGCAACTAACATATCGGCTGATTCAGCTCCTGCGCTCTCTAACACTTGCGGATAAGACGATTTGCCACAGATGACTCGGAGATCAAAACGTTCTTGCAAAGATTGCAATTTATCATGATCTTCATCAACGACTGTTACATCATTCTGTTTTTCAGTTACTAGATATTCAGCAAGTGCACTACCGGTTTGGCCGGCACCAAGAATAATAATTTTCATAACTAACCTATTATAATCAAAAAGGCTTTAATATGATTTATTGTCAAAAATGTGACTGTAATTATCAATTAAAGCCGATCGATATTATTTCGTATAATGGCAATCTTATTTGGGATTATACAAAACCGATTGCGTCATAAACTTTCTTCAATGTTGGCTCTGCTTTAGCGCGAGCTTTTTGTGCACCTTCTTGCATAATTGAAAGAAGATAATTTTCATCATCACGATATTGATGATATTTTGCTTGTAAACCAGTTAACATATCAATCACTTGAGTTGCCACCTCGGTTTTTAGATGACCATACATTTTACCTTCAAACTCTTTTTCAAGTTCAGCAATTGGCTTGCCGGTGATGCCCGTTAAGATATCTAATAAATTCGATACACCCGCTTTATTTTTTAAATCATAACGCACAACTGGTGGCTCATCTGAATCGGTCATCGCTCGTTTAATCTTCTTCTCAACATCTTTTGGATTCTCAAGTAACCCTATAACATTGTTACGGTTCTCATCAGATTTAGACATTTTTTTGCTTGGATCTTGTAATGACATTACCCGAGCACCAACTTTGGCAATAAACGGTTCAGGAACGGTAAATATATCCCCATAAAGCGCATTGAAGCGCATAGCAATATCACGCGATAGCTCAAGATGTTGTTTCTGATCATCACCAACAGGAACTAAATTAGCTTGATATAACAAAATATCAGCCGCCATCAACACCGGATAATCAAACAGTCCAGCGTTTATATTTTCAGAATGACGAGATGACTTATCTTTAAATTGCGTCATACGGCTCAATTCACCAAAATAGGTATAGCAGTTTAACGCCCAACCTAATTCAGCGTGAGCTGGTACTTGTGACTGAACAAAAATAGTACTTTTTTGTGGATCGATACCACACGCCAAATAAAGTGCTAGTGTATCAAGCGTCGCTTTACGCAACTTATTGGGATCTTGACGGACTGTGATCGCATGTTGATTGACGATACAATAAACGCAATCATATTCATTTTGTAAAGACACCCAATTCTTTAAAGCACCTAAGTAGTTGCCTAATGTTAGTTCTCCTGATGGCTGAGCGCCACTAAATACAATTGGTTTACTCATAATTTATTCCTAACTTATACTCATTATTTTTTTGCATCAGCTTTTGGCTGAGGTAACAGGGTTAATATTTCTTTAAAATCGTCAAATAAAAAATCTGGTTCGCTAGTTGCAATTGAGATCCCATAGTTATAACCATAGCTTAACGCCACAGTTGGGCAATGGGCATTTTTAGCAGCAGTGATATCATTCTTTGAATCCCCAACAAATAGCAACTGATCGCTAAATAATCCAAACGTCGCCATAACTTGATAAAGTGGGGCAGGGTGTGGTTTTAACTTAATCACATCACCACCACCAAGGACCAATGAAAAATAGTCTTTAATACCTAATGACGTCAATAGTGCCGGTAAAAATTGCGCTGGCTTATTGGTTACTAAAGCTAAAGGGTAATGATTTTCATAAAGAGTTTTTAAGGTCTGTGCTACATGAGGAAACAGGGTTGTCTGTTCATCCATAACCTTATCATAATGCTGGCTAAATATCTGTTTAGCTTCAGCAAAATATTCTTTTGTTGGATTGGTGTCAACCGCTTTGAAAACTCGTTCAAGCATCACATCGATGCCATTACCCACCATATTTTTCACTTGCTCATTAGTTACGGTCGCTAACTTTAAATCTGCTAACATTTTTTGTGCCGCTAAGGCAAGTCCCGGCACGCTATCAACTAAAGTTCCATCTAAATCAAAGGCGATGGCTTGAATATCATTTAACTTAGCCATGGTTAACTCCTGCTAATTCTTTACGCATTGCATCGATGACAGTTTTATAATCAGGTTGACCAAATATCGCTGAACCTGCAACAAACATATCTGCGCCGGCTCTAGCAATTTCTGCGATATTATCAACTTTAACCCCGCCATCAATTTCCAAGCGAATTTTTCTTCCAGAGTCGACAATACGTTGCTTAACTTGTTGTAATTTTTTAAGCGTAGTCGGTATAAAAGATTGCCCGCCAAAACCAGGATTCACGCCCATTAATAAAATAATATCAACTTTATCCATTACATAATCTAAATGATCTAACGGCGTTGCTGGGTTAAGTACAATCCCTGCCGTACAACCCTGATCTTTAATTAACTGCAAGGAACGATCAAGGTGAATAGTGGCTTCAGGGTGAATTGAGATATTGGTGGCGCCAGCTTTGGCAAATGAAGTAATTAAATCTTCAACAGGGGAGACCATCAAATGGACATCAATTGGAGCGGTAATACCATAATCGCGAAGCGCTTTACAAAACATACTGCCCATAGTTAAGTTTGGCACAAAATGGTTATCCATTACATCAAAATGGACAACATCGGCGCCAGCGTCTAATACCTTTTGCGTATCTTCACCAAGTCGAGCAAAATTAGCGGATAATATCGATGGTGCAATAATAAACTCTTTCATAACATACCTCTACTAACAAAACCTTATACGCAAAATAGGTTATTTTTGGTATAAGGCTAATATTTCATCAATTTTTTTGCGTCCTTCGCCTGCACAACTAATTGAGCGTCGCATTTCTGCTCGGTAAAGATGGCGCGCTTTATTATATAACGTTCTGGTATATTCAGTATCATGATTTGACACCAGTACTGGAATATCTTTTTTATAAGCAATACTTTCAGCCAATTGTGACAATCGCATATGCTCTTCATAGCCAAAATTATTGGAATAATAAGCAGTAAAACCCGCTGATTCATTTGGTGAAAGATAAGGTGGATCACAATAAATGACGGAATTACGCTTCGCTAATTTCATTGCTTCATGATAAGGGGTACAAATAAACTCAGCTTTTTGCGCTTTTTGAGCAAAATAGTAAAGCTCCCTTTCAGGAAAATAGATCGTCTTATAACGACCAAATGGTACATTAAAAAGTCCACTATTATTATAGCGACACAGGCCGTTATAACAGTGACGATTCAAATAAACAAATAACAGCGATCGTAAATATTGATCTTTACTGTAGTTAAACACTTCACGAAGTTGATAAAAAGCCTCAGCTTGATTATTCTGATGATTAAATAACAGTTTAAGATCACTAATAAACTGTTCAGGATTAGATTGCAACAACTTAAATAATGCAATTAAGTCGTGATTGATATCAGCTAAAATATAACTTTTGAAGTTTGTGTTTAAAAAAACTGAGCCAGCTCCTACAAAGGGCTCAATAAGTTGCTCTCCTTCTGGTAGATACTGCTTAATTGTGTCCACAAGCTCATATTTTCCTCCAGCCCATTTTAAAAAGGCTCGTCGCTTCTTCAAAGGAAACTCCTATTTTGCTGATTTTTCTTTATTAATTGTAGCGCCAGATTTAATCCAAGGCTTATTGTTTTGCATTTCACTTGGTAAAGATTTAATTGCTTTTCTGGCTTCGTCAGCAGAATCATATGTACCATTAACTAAAATGTACCATTTATCATTATTTCTTTTGGTTTCATATATTTGGTAATTAGTTAAATTATGTTTTTTTACTAATTCTTTTAAGCCATCAATTGAACTTGATGAACTTAATTGAATCGCAAATTGAGTATCCTTAATATTGGCAATTGAAGTTGAATTTTTGCCTGTTTTGACATCATTGTCTGAACTCAATCTAACAGGTTTATGATCACTGCTATTTAGATCTTGAGGTTTGTTAGTAGTGACATCATTATTAGATGAACCACTACTGTGAGTCGTACTAATGTCAGTTGTGGGCGAGTTTGGTTTAGCACTCTTTGCGGGCAAATGGGTTTGACCATGACCACTCATACTTGTTATACCATTAGTCTGTGCCTGCCCATTAACATCATCAATAGGTGCTCGTCCCCTGTTGTTAGGTGCGTTACTTGGTGTTTGAGCAATTTGGGTACTGTTTATACCTTCATTTGCTTGCTCATTGTTGATTGTATCCGCTACTCCAGTTGATGAAACACCATTAATTTCAGGTGGCGTCAAGGGTGTTGGTGTTTTAGATTTTAATGAACGAAATATCATTAAACTAAGCAATAAAACAATAATGATCAAAGCTAACCCCATAACAATCAACTTTTTTTTCGAATATTGCTGAAAAAAAGTGGAAATGTTAAATGAGAGCGTAGACTGTTTATTTGATTGTTCTGGCATATAACGATCATCTTTATCTACACGCATGTTAACTCCTTAACCTATCAAAAGGTTGATTGCTTTATGGTTAGCTGATTTGAAAAATTAAAACTTTTAGATCTGTTCTATTTTTTCAATGATATATCCAGCAACGCCTTTAGCGCTTTGCTCATCAGTCTTAATCGTAATATCAGCGATCTCTTCATAAAGAGGATCACGCTCTTCGGCTAATTCTTCATAAAGTTCACGGGGGGTATTACCACCTTGTAATAAAGGACGACGCTTATCTTTTTGGGTTCTTGCCATCTGTTTTTCAATCGTAGTTTCTAAGTAAACTACAATACCTCGTGCTGATAAACGGTTACGCGTCTCTTTAGATAAAACCGAACCACCACCGGTTGCAAGTACTACTCCTTGTTTTTCAGTCAACTCGTTAATGACTTTTTCCTCTCTGGCTCGGAATCCGTCTTCACCTTCTAAATCAAAAATCCATGCTATATCAGCACCGGTACGTTTTTCAATCTCTTGGTCAGAGTCAAAAAATTCCATGCCTAGCTGTTGTGCAATTTGTCGGCCTATTGTGCTTTTTCCTGCCCCCATTGGGCCAATTAGAAAGATATTTCGCTTTTCTGCCATTGTAATTTCATCATCTATTAATTTTGGTTAAAATTTACAACACAATATCAATTTATAATGAAATGATTAATCAATCATTTCAGTACTGAATTGTGTAACTTACTTGGATCTCCGTCTAACGACAAAAATTTAGGTCGGTAATTATCTCAATAGATAGCCCCTTTTTGCAACAGGTATTTATTAATCGTTTAACCAATACCTGCTTGATGCAGATCATGAATATTCAGTGCACCGACTAATTCGCCGTGGTTATTGACTACAGGTGCAGCTGTAATGTTATGATCATTAAATGATTTTAAAGCCTCGACTGCTTTCCAAGTTTCCGGTATTTGATATCCTGGACTTGTCATCACATCGATAATCTTATCTTGTAGTGTACCATGTTTTAATAACAAACGGCGTAAATCTCCATCAGTAAAAACACCGACTATTTTATTACCATCTTTACATATTGCAACCAACCCTACACCGGTTCGACTCAATTCTAACATCGCGTCAAGTACCGTTGCCGATTGTGGAACGCTAGGAATTAAATCTCCCTTACGCATAATGTCTTTTACATGATTTAATAATTTTGCGCCTAAACTGCCAGCAGGATGGGAACGAGCAAAATCTTCTTCCTTAAAACCACGAGCTCGCATAACCGCAATGGCTAGCGCATCACCCATTAATAACGTATTGGTTGAACTTGACGTTGGTGCTAGTCCCATCGGGCAAGCTTCCTTTTCGATTGAAATGTCCAGCACTGCTTGTGCAGCTAAGGCTAATGGTGAATCAAGCCCGCCAGTAATAGCAATAACCGGAATATTCATCCCGGCAAGGATCGGTAAAATAAATTGAAACTCTTTAGCTCGTCCTGAATAAGAAATTAAAATCACTACATCGTTTTCGGTTACCATGCCTAAATCACCGTGCAATGCCTCGGAGGGATGCATAAAAAATGCGGGGCTACCCGTACTGGCTAATGATGCAGCTATTTTTTTACCAATATGCCCCGATTTACCAATACCTGATACTACAACTTTGCCTTTGGTTGACAAAATTAACTGACAAGCCTTAACAAAATCTTTGCCAAGCCGAGCCGGTAATTTTTGTGCCTCATGAAGCTCAAGTTCTAGTAACTCTCGACCGTATTGTAACAATTTATCCATTTTTCAATCGCCCATTGAATTAAAACTTAAAATATTTTAATCGACCAACCGATTTTTTTAATCGAATTATAACTAGTCTAACAATTAACTATCCAATATTCAAAAGGCTTTTAGAATAAAAAGCAAAAACTAGAAAATTAATTGGAAAAAGGGTAGAAAGTGATAAGCGTTTTTACTAGAAGTAGTATAAATAAATTCGGCACAATTTTTAATTGATGAAATGTGATGATTATTGGTTGCCCAGATTGAAAAATCACAGAAAAAATAAATTAATATCTACTTATATAGTAATATCAACTAACCTATAAACACCTTGCGCAAAAAAGTTGACCCCTCTCATTTTGAAAACCAAAATTACCTTATGGTTAACCCTTTTTTTTGAAACAAAATAAAGCCATTAAAAATCAATGCATTAAAAAGTCACTTAAAAAAAGGGTTTTTATAACCAAAATTACTCTTTGCCTTTTTGTAAACAAGATTTATAGTATGTCTGGTTCTAGATTGATGCCGTATAGGCAGTTTAGAAATATCACTAATAGCGCACGTCATGCGCTAGGTTGATTGATGCCGTATAGGCAGTTTAGAAAACTACCTAGGGCGCGCCCCTTGGGCATTTCTAGATTGATGCCGTATAGGCAGTTTAGAAATCCGGGGTATGACATTAGAGGGCCATCCTTCCGATTGATGCCGTATAGGCAGTTTAGAAATCAGGGATTAATGAATCTGGTCGGAGAAATAAGATTGATGCCGTATAGGCAGTTTAGAAAATAAATTCCTGTTGATTAATATACATCCAGCTGATTGATGCCGTGTAGGCAGAGTTCCATTTGATAAATAATTTGAAGAATGGGATTTTGAACAGCAAAATTTGGCCAATAACGACTAAATGTAAATGCTAAATTCCTATTTTCTTAACAAGCCTAGCGTGCATTGCTTTGCATGGTCAGTGCATGGACAAATTTTTCTGCAAAGAATTTGAACAGCTGTACATAGTAAAGATGGTGTTGACCAGATGAGTATCAGGACGATATTGATAATATGTACAGAAGGTTTGTGTAAACCCTCTGTACCAGTTGTTGTTGTCTCAGTTGGGAATATAGTTAGCAAAGAATTAAATATCAGAACGCTAGTCACTAAAAAGTTGAGCGACAGTTTTTCTCAACGCCTTAAAACCCTAACGCTACTTTAACCCCAAGTACAATCAATATCCCCCCTAATAACTTATCAATAACCGCTTGCAACTTAAAATATCGACGCTGGACGACTTGGGTCTGGAAGATAAATACGACCAATGGCCACCAAAGTAAGGCCTCAAGCCAAATGATAGCCGCAACCATCAATTTATCCATCATGGTTGAGCTAGCATTCAGAAGTTGGGTGAAGATAGCCAGAAAAAACAGCGTTGCTTTCGGGTTTAGTAAATTACATAACAATCCTTGCATAAACGCTTTTTTAGCCGTGACATTGAACTCTTGAGTCTGCTTGGTGACATAGGTGGTGCCACTACTCGTTGCTAGTAAGGCTTTAATACCTATCCATAACAAATAAGCAGCGCCGGCATAACGTAAGGCGTTATAAAGCCATGGGGTGGCACTGATTAACACGGCAATGCCGGCCACACAATAACACATATGAATGGCGATGGCGCTAATTACCCCTAAACAGGTTATTAATGCCATTTTTCGCGGGTAGCTTAAGCTATTTTTTAACACCAGAAAAAAATCCGGTCCGGGTGATATCATGCCTAAACAGCTAATGGTGATGACTAAAATTAAGGTATCGACGTTCATTTTTGCTCTTGTGCGGCATTATTTAAAGTGGCGATGTTTGCTTTATGTTGTTCAATAAACTGTTTTTTATCGACCTGTTCAGCAATTAAATAGTCGGTTAAAAATTTTGCATTGGTTTTAATTTGCGCACCATTTAAAATCAACCGCGGTAAGTCGATTTGGTAAATGGTTTGATTAGGGGATTTTTGAAGATCATCAATACTCGCATTAGTTAATAAGTAGAGTTTGCGCTCTTTTTCCGATAATTTTTTAACAGTTTCGGTGCCCGCACCCATCATTAGATGGTCAGGGAAGATGTAGAACACCGTGTTGTCTAGCATGCCTTGCTGTTTTAGCTGGTCGATAAATTGCCCTAAGTTGTAATCGAGCGATGCAGCCACAAAAGACATGTTGTCTTGTTTAGGGCTGATGACAGCAGTCATGCGATCATCATGAAAACCATTTGGTGCATGAGTTGAGACGGTCGAGATAAAAAGAGCAAAAGGTTTGTCGGTCTTATTCATCTCTTGTATTTGCAGTTTGGCGATCTCTAAAATGTCTTTGTCGTATAGTCCAAATGGCGCATTCGGGTATTTGCCCGGGTAGGTCTTATCCGATATAACTTGCATGCCAAGCACTTCCGCTGTATGACCTATGCCTGCAAATTCAGGACCTGCCATCACGTAACGAGTTTGGTAGCCAGCTTGTTTTAGAACATCACCTAAGGTTACCAATTGGGTGGTGTTGGCGTTTTTTAAGGGGGATGTTGAGTGTTCACCGATTAAAAATGGTACTCCCGTCATATAGGTGTACATCGAGGCGGTGGTCCAAGTACTTCCCGCACTCATTGGCATATTCGGGAAGAAGGTATATTGTTGCTTAAGCTGTCTTAAATTCGGAGTGATATCAGCAAAATCTAAAAATCCTTGTTCAAAAGATTCTAATGATAATACGATAATATTTTTGCCTTGTTGGCTGTTAATTTGAGATTTTGCAACATAATCGCTCATGTTTAGCGCTTGTAACGCTTGTTCAAAGGTTGCTTTTGGTGCACAAGTGACTTGATAGATCTCATAAATGCGACTAATTGGACCATTATGATAACTAATAGAGGCAATGGCGATAGCGGCTAATGGTAAGCGCCATAGCAATCGACATTTATTACGAAATAAGCTGGCTAATTTGCTAAGGATAAAGACTAATCCTAAAAAGACGACAATCACCAAAAGCGCTTGTAGTTTGAAGATGAATAAACCTTCAATAATATCATTTACATTTAAGTTGACGTAAAACTGATAATCAATAAATCCACCACTAAAATAAATTGAGGTCAGCTCCATCACAATGATGACAGTCATTAGGATGATGGTAAGTAGTTGCCATTTTTTTTGTTTAAAAAACGAAGCTAAGGTGATAGTAAAGATAAATAGTGGTAATACAATTAAAGTCGATAATGGCATAACGAAACAGACTCAGTTTAACTTAAAGTTGGTAAATTGCATCAGTATATACTTTTTAAGCCGAAAAATAAAAATTGGACTGATGCAAAGTGTCCACAAAGTGATTTATTTTAGTTAAAGAAGTGTTAAGGAGAGAATTGATTTTTTGCGATAGCATTAGTGATAATAATTATTGTTTGTTATTGATAATTGAAAGCATTAGCAATAAGATAACAACAAATAAGTTTCTAATGCTGAAAGGTTTTGGCTATGTTGTTGTTACGTAGATTTGCTGTTTTTTTGCTAATATCCTGTATTTCCTATTGTTATGCAGATGTCACTTTACCTACACCACAAAAAAAAGAGGGTATGGGCTTATTTGATAGTCTTAAAAAACGCACTTCAACGCCGGGTGGTGGATTCCCAACTGGAATGCTATCGGACGATGAGCTTTCAAACGTACTTTGGGCTGCCAGTGGCTTAAATCGTGGTAAAAACGGTTGGACTGTGCCAATGGCAAGCGGTAAACCGCCTTATGTTCGCCTATATGTTGCCAGCGAGAAGGGTACCTTTGTATATGAATGGGAAGGTCATTATCTTCGTGAAATCAATAAGCAAGATATTCGAGGTGAAGTTGGTAAGCAAAACTTTACTAAGCGTGCTCCTTATATTTTAATTTTTGTCTCTGATGGCGATAGCCTTAAAGATTATGATGCGCAACAAGCCAATGATTTTAGTCAAATTGCCGTTGGTGCAATGAGTCAAAATGTTTATTTATCGGCAGCTGCATTAAAACTTAGCGCACGTTATATCCATTCAATCAATCCTGAATTTATTAATCAATCATTGCAATTGCCAGAAAACAGCAAACCAATAGGAATAATGTTGTTAGGAAAATAAAGGAGCTGTAAGTGAAAAAGTATCTAACTTTAGTTGTACTTCTAATTGCAAGTTTAGCGATTTTTAGTACCCCTTCTTATGCGGCCGAAAAAAAATATGAAAGCTGGAATGCAATTATTGATGAAATGGATATCATTCTTAACGATGCCTACAATATCTATTTTATGAAAGACATCGAAGGTGCTAAAGCCCGCGTGAACAATGCCTACTTCGGGTTTTATGAAAAACATGGTGTTGAGCGAGCAGTAATGTCTTATATTTCAGGTAAACGTGGCACCGACACCGAATATCAATTTGCAAAAATCAAACGTTTAATGACGCAAAACTCACCAAATAAGACAGTACGCGCCGAAATTGATGTTATTTTAAAAATGCTACATGAAGATGCCAACGAATTAGATGGTAAAAAAGAGAGTGGTTGGAGTGTCTTTTTAGCGTCGTTTATCATTATCTTCCGTGAAGGGTTGGAGGCGATACTCGTTATTGCCGCTATCTCTGCCTATCTTGTGCGTTCCAATAATAAACCGATGCTTAAAGTGGTTTATTTAAGCAGTTTGTTTGCAGTGTTTGCTAGTGTTTTAGCGGCGATTGCGTTACATACTGTGGTGGGGTTAAGCGGAGCTAATCAAGAAATTATGGAAGGCGGAGCCATGTTATTGGCTACTGTGGTGCTATTCTTTATTAGTAATTGGATGTTGTCTAAGTCGGAATCTGAGGCTTGGAAGAATTATGTAGAAGGTAAGGTGCAAAGCGCAGTTTCTACTGGTAGTAGTTTTGCTTTAGGATTTGCAGCCTTTTTAGCGGTATTTCGTGAAGGTGCGGAAACCATTATCTTCTATCAGGCCATGCTAGCCGATGCGAAAGAGCATATGGATATGGTTTGGTATGGCTTGGGTATCGGTACAATTGTCTTAGCCTTTGTGTTTGTGATTATCCGTTTTGGTACGGTTAAATTACCACTCAGACCGTTTTTTATTTGTACCAGTGCATTAATGTATCTGATGGCGATCGCTTTTGCCGGTGGCGGAGTAAAAGAGTTGCAAGAAGCGGATATCATTCCGGTTACCCCGGTCGATTTTGTTCATTCGGTGGAAATTCTGGGTATATATCCAACTTTAGAAACATTAATTCCACAATTATTTATGGTTGTGGTGGTGATTTTGTCAGTTATCTATTACCGAAAACATACTATTAAAAATAAAAAAGATAATTTAAATTGATTACATTAAATGATTCGTTCTTAAATCAAACTGTAATTAAAAATTTGGTAGTAATTGTGATTAATTAATCATTATTTTATTGATTAATTATTGAAATATAAAACTATTTGTAAAAATAAAATTAAGGAGTTTCAATGAAAAAATTATTAATCTCTGCGGGTATTTCATCAATACTTGCACTTTCATCTATGGCCTATGCTGCGGCACCGGCACCAGGACAAGAAAAAGGTTTTGAAGAGTTCCCAATCGGTGATGAAGTAACAGTTGGTCCTTTACATATCGGTGCGGTTTACTTCCAACCTGTTGATATGGAACCTGCCGGTATGGGTGGCTTACCTGCGTCTAAATCTGATATGCATATCGAAGCTGATATTTCTGCAGCTGAAGGCAATAAATTAGGTTTTGGTGCCGGTGATTTTGTACCTTACTTAACTGTAAAATATAAAATCCAAAAAGAAGGTAGTGCTAAAGCGATTGAAGGTACTTTTATGCCAATGAATGCATCTGACGGCCCTCACTATGGTAACAATATTAAATTAGATGGTGCTGGTAAATATAAAGTCACCTTTACTATTGAAAACCCTGAAAAACAAGGCTATTTATTGCATGTTGATAAAGAAACTGGGGTTGAAGGTCGTTTCTGGTCTAAACCAATCGAAGTTTCTTGGGACTTTGACTTTATCCCGCGTGCATGGTAATTATTAATTTAATTATTAAATAATTTTGTACTTAAGGCGGGTGTAAAAGCTCGCCAATATACGTTGTAATCGTTAGGCAATCATTATGCTCCAATATCTTATCAATATTACCGATAACACTTTTGTACCAGTGATTATGTTTGCATTAGTCAGTGCGGCATTTGTTCAATCAAGTAAAAAATATCTTGTAACTGGTTGTGTATTGGGGATGATGGCTGCACTGGTTTATGCAATATTAAAACGAAATACAGGTATTGCTGTTCGTGAATTTTATGATCTTGGTGTGATTATTGGTTGGTGCATCATTGCTATTCCATTGCTTATCTGTTTATCGTTTAAAAAATCATTATTCCTTAATTCATTATTACTGGTGATTGCCACTGGTCTTATCACCGCACAGTGCCTACCAAATATTTTACTCTATCCATTTGAATTTGATGTTGGTATGGAATCCATATTCAATAATGACTATCTGTTTAAATGGGTGGGTTATGGTTTTGCTTTAATAGTTTGTGTTTTGCTTGGGTTGTTTGTCTATCGCCTTTGTGCTCGATTTTCAACTCGATTCGTTACTGCCATTACTACATTGGCAATTATTATCTTCACTGCGCAAAACGCTGTTAATTTGCTACAAATCCTGATTGTGAGACGATTTATCTCGCCACAAAAATGGATGATGGAATTAGTAATTTTTATTTTAGCGCATGTCAATTTGTTTACCTTTATCTTCATGGTTTTGGTGTTATTACTGAGTATTTTGTTGTACACCAAATCCAAAACTACCTCGTTAGTTGGCAGTAATCCAGCCCAAGTACGTAAATTAAAAGCAAGTTTACGTCGTGATCGTCGTACCTCATTATTATTAATGGCTGGCATTGCCATAACTGCTTATACCGTTACTCGTGCACGTTATATTTTTGAAAAAGGGGTGGAATTAACGCCGGCTGAACCTGTGACACCCAATGTCGATGGTTTGATTGTGATTCCATTAGATAGAGTCAATGACGGCAATTTGCACCGTTATGGTTATCAAGCGACCGATGGCACATTAGTTCGATTTATTGTGATTAAGAAAAGTGAAAATGCTTACGGTGTCGGTTTTGATGCTTGTGATATTTGTGGTGCCAGTGGTTATTATCAACGCGGTAATCAGGTTGTTTGTATTTTGTGTGATGTAGTGATGAATATTGCGACGATAGGTTTTTCCGGCGGTTGTAATCCGGTGCCACTTAAATATGAAATTTTAAACGGTAATATGATTATTCGACCAGCTCATCTTGAAGCTGAAAAGAGTCGTTTTAAGTAACAGTGAAAAAAGGAAGAAAATATGTTTCGTAGAATGTTACTTAGTGTGTTAGTTCGTCAAAAAAAGAAGCTATTTTTAATTGCCTTAACTGTTGCTTTGGGTGTTTCACTAGCGACTGCCATGTTAAATGTCATGTTTGATGTCGGTGATAAAGTTAATCAAGAATTAAAAGCTTATGGCGCTAACTTAAACATTGTGCCAAAAGGTGCGGCGTTGGTGAATGAGTTATATCAACTAGATGACAAACAAGACGCGATTCAATATATTAAACAAGATGATTTAGTGAAGATTAAAATGATCTTCTGGGCGTATAACATCGTTGATTTCGCCCCTTATTTAACAACCCAAGTCATGGTTAATGGTAAACCGGTCACGCTAGTTGGAACTTGGTTTAATAAACATTTGACAATTCCGACCGGTGACGAAGTGGATACCGGAATGTTAGCTATGAAATCGTGGTGGTCAATTGAAGGCAACACCATGAAAGATGATAATTTGCAAGGTGTAATGGTAGGTGAGACTATTGCCAAGCAATTGAATCTCAAATTGGGTGATAGTATTGAGTTAACATCATCCACCCAAAAAATCAGCCTAACAGTGAATAATATCTTCCATAGTGGTGGGGTTGAAGATAACGAGCTTTATGTTTCATTGCCAGTTGCGCAAAACTTGGCAAACAAAGCCGGTTTGGTTGAACGGGTGGAAGTGAGTGCACTCACCACGCCAGAAAATGATTTAGCCCGAAAGGCGGCGCAAGATCCTAATAGCTTATCACGAACCGAATGGGATACTTGGTACTGCACCGCTTATATCAGTTCGATTGCCTATCAGTTAGAGGAGTTAATGCCAGATGTTCGGGTAAAAGCGATAATGCAGGTAGCCGAATCTGAAGGATCTATCTTACAAAAAACTCAACTATTAATGTTATTGTTAACCATCTTATCGTTAATCTGTTCGGCACTCGCAATTTCTAACCTAGTGACCGCCAATGTGATTGAACGCAGTACTGAAATCGGCTTATTAAAAGCATTAGGCGCCACCAATACCTCGGTGGCGATGTTGATTCTTACCGAAATACTAATCATCGCCTTATTGGGGGGAATGGTCGGTTATTTTATCGGTCTTGGCTTTGCGCAAATTATTGGCCAAACCGTATTTGGTTCATTCGTTGAGCCTAAGATGATTATTGTCCCATTGGTATTAATTATGGTAAGTCTGATTACATTGTTAGGTAGCTTGCCTGCATTGCGTATTATGATGTTTTTACGCCCAACCGATGTATTACATGGTCGGTAAGTGAGGCTAACTGATGATGAATAAAAACCAACGCTTTATTTTAAAAACACTATTTAGCTCGCTAATTCGCCGTCGTTCTCGGATTGCTATTGCCTTACTTGGTGTTGCTATTGGGGCAACGGTACTACTAGGTATGGTAACGCTTTGCTATGATATTCCAAGACAAATGGGACAAGAGTTTCGTTCTTATGGTGCTAACTTATTGTTGATGCCGGCCAATAATCAATCCACTATGCCAATAACTGAGGTGAAAAAAGCCGTTGATCTGTTACCGTCAGATAAAGTATTAGGTGTGACACCGTTTCGTTATGATTCCATCCGCAGTAATCAACAACCGTATACCATCGTTGGTACGCAGTTTGATCAGGTTAGCAAAACTAGCCCGTATTGGAAAATAGAAGGCGAACTACCCAAAAATCCAAATGAAATTATGATCGGCACCGATATCGCCCAATTTGCTAAACTTAGCATTGGTAGTACGATGCCGATTTCAGGAAAATCTAAAGAGAATTCTCGCTTTGATGAAGAGTTAACCATTACCGGTATTGTCAAAACCGGCCGTGCTGAGGATAACTTTATCTTTATTGATCTAAACGATCTTGAAACACTACTTGAAGAGCGCAATCAAGCCGAAGTAGTTGAAATCAGTATTATGGCAACACAAGATGAATTACAGCGCTATATTCAAACCATTAAAGATCACTCCACCAAGGTTGAACCGCATCTTATAAAATGGGTAACGCAATCTGAAGCGTCGGTACTAGGTAAACTCTCCTCTTTACTTTATCTGGTAACGCTAGTGGTATTAATTTTGACGATGATCTGTGTGGCCACTACCATGATGACTGTCGTCATGGAACGGCGTAAGGAGATCGGCCTGAAAAAAGCCATCGGCGCAACCAATAAGAGTATTGCCAAAGAGTTTTTAGCTGAAGGGCTGATCTTAGGTATTATTGGTGGTGTCATCGGTGTGATTTGTGGCCTGATTTTTGCTCAAGTGATCAGCGCCAATGTTTTTGGGCGCTCAATTGTAGTTGAATTTTATCTGATACCTACAACGATTGTTATTTCGGCGGTGGTAACCATTATTGCGTGTTTGATTCCAGTAAAACGTGCGCTTGAAGTTGAACCAGCATTAGTTTTACGTGGTGAATAGGATAGTTAAGTATGAATATGCTCGAAGTGAATAATGTATCTAAAATCTATGGCTCATTACATGCCTTATCAGAAGTTAACCTAACGGTTGAAGAGGGCAAATGGTTATCCATTATGGGGCCATCAGGTAGTGGTAAAACCACGTTAATGAATATTATCGGTTGTATGGATAAACCGTCACTCGGTTCGGTAATTTTAGATGGACAAGATATTACTCAACTTTCATTACCACAATTAACAGAAATTCGCCGTGATAAGATTGGCCTAATCTTCCAACAGTTCCACCTTGTCTCTTATTTAACTGCATTAGAAAACGTGATGGTGGCGCAATATTATCACAGCATGGTGGATGAAAAAGAAGCCTTACTGGCATTAGAACGGGTGGGGCTCGCCGCACGGGCTAAACACTTACCGCGCCAATTATCGGGTGGTGAACAGCAACGGGTCTGCATCGCTAGAGCATTAATTAACTATCCAAAACTGATTTTAGCTGATGAACCAACCGGCAATTTAGATGAAAGCAATGAATCAATGGTCATGAACTTACTACATCAGCTTCACGAAGAAGGAAGCACCATCATCGTAGTTACGCATTCACCTGAAGTATCTAAACATGCGCAAACCACGGTGGTCCTCGAACATGGAAAAGTAGCAAGTATTATCAATAATTAATGATTAAAAGGTCTCTATTTATGAAAAATCGTATTATTACATCAGTATTGTTTATGTTAATCGGCTTACTACTTATTTTATTTCCGCTCTATATTTTACCTGTCTGCCCACTGCCAGATGTACAAGCGATGCCGACTAGCTCTGCAATGCCAGCGGAAGCCATGCACGCAGCCCCAATGGTTGGTGATGGCCATATGCACAGTACGCCGGGCAAAATCATGAAATGCTTTTGGGCATCAAGGGCGGAAATTGGTATTGGTAGTTTAGTGATAGCTATTGGTTTGCTGATGTTATTTAGTCGATCACTACTTGTGCGTATGGGGTTAAGCATGGCATTAGCTTGCACCGCAGTACTAGCTGCTGCGATTCCAACCATTTTAATCGGTGTATGTGGTAACGAAATGATGCGTTGCAATATGGGGGCTAGACCGGCATTGGTTTTATTGTCCTTGGTCTTGGCGATTGTTGCTATCATCAATGTATGGTATTTAAATAAACAAGCTAAACGTTGGTAACTATTATTTGTAAATAGCATTTAGTAAAGAGCATTAACCAGCGTTAACATCCACTAGACAATAACGAGAAATAAAACATGCAAGAAATAACTATCGCGAATTTAGCATGGCGAAACATTCAACGACGACCATTTCGTAGTTGTTGTTTGATAATCATTATTATGCTTTTTTCCGCTACGCTATTTGGTGGTAGTGTGTTAATGAAAAACCTAAGCTTAGGGATTTCAGGCATGGCTAATCGTTTAGGGGCAGATATTCTGGTAGTGCCTTATGGTTATGAAAAAAATCTTGAGGTGGCGCTATTACGTGGTGAACCAAGTAGCTTTTATCTGAAGGCTGACTTGATTGATAGAATCAAAGTAATCAAAGGGGTTGAAGCTGTCTCCCCCCAACTGTTTATCGCTTCGTTGAGTGCTGGTTGTTGTACGTCTAAAGTACAACTAATTGGTTTTGATCAACAAAGTGATTTTGTAATCAAGCCTTGGTTACAAACGCAGTTAAGCCAACCCTTGACCGACCAACAGGTTGTGGTGGGTAGCAAAATTACCTCAAATGTGGGTGACGAAATTAAGTTTTTTAATCATTCCTTTAAAATTGCCGCTAAAATGGATAGCACAGGGATGGGGTTTGACACTTCAGTTTTTATGACCATACCTGCCGCACAATCACTGATGAAAGCAGCCAATTTAATTGAGGGCGATACTGATCACTTTGTTAACTATGTGTCATCAATTTTTGTTAAAGTCGATCCTGATTATCAACCTAAAGATGTTGTTAATCAGATGATGCCGAAATATGCCATCGACTTCAATATTGATTTTGTGATGACTAAAGGCATGTTGAGTAATATCTCTAAATGGCTTAAAGGCTTTTCAACCATTGTTTACAGCTTATCGGCAATATTTTGGCTGCTAGCGATTATTGTGATCTTTGTGATATTTTCTTCCTCACTTAATGAACGTAAACGCGAAATCAGCTTATTACGTATTTTAGGGGCTTCGCGTAGTGATTTGGTTAAAATGTTACTGCGAGAATCACTGATTATTAGCGCCTTAGGTGGTATTGTGGGCATTGTGATTGCCGGCGTCTTAATTTATGCTTTTAGCTTATTAATTTGCCAGTCAATTGGCTTGCCATGCGTAAATATTTCCATAACAGATGGCTTAATTTATGCATTATTGGTATTTTTGCTGACGTTAATTATTGGTCCGCTGTCAAGTATCTATTCGGCATTATCATTGACCAAATTTGATACTTATCAAACATTAAGAGAGGGTGAATAATGTTATTGGAAGTCAAAAACCTTCGTAAAGATTATAAACGCGCAACGCAACAATTCTCGGCGGTAAATAATATCAGTTTTTCAATGGCTCAAAACGACTTTATCAGTATTATGGGAAAATCAGGCAGTGGTAAAACCACACTACTTAATATGATTGCCGGGCTATTAACGCCAACACAAGGTAAAGTTACCATTAACGGTACTAATTTATTCGAACTCGATGATAAACAGGTATCGGCATTTCGTAATCAATACCTTGGATATATTCCACAAGGTAGTAGCTTATTACCTAACTTGACTGCACTGGAAAATATTCGCTTACCGTTTTCTCTAACTAAACGAGAAAAACAATCGAGTTTAAATTATGCGCTACAACTGCTTGAAAAAGCCCAAATCAGTTATTTGAAGGATGCTTACCCAGCCAATATGTCGGGCGGTGAAATGCGGCGAATTGCTATTTTACGGGCGCTAATTTGCCAACCACAACTGGTGATTGCCGACGAACCAACCAGCGATCTTGATGAAGAAAGCTCAGCACAAATTATGGCGTTATTAGCCGATATTCACCAACAAGGCACAGGGCTACTAATTGTTACCCATGATAATGATGTAGCAGGTTATAGCCAAAGAACGCTAAAAATGTCTTCAGGTCGATTAATCGATTAGTTTGCACTAATGATATCTTGAGTAATTATAACAATAGCGGATTACAACCCATATCAATCATGATTTTATTTAACTTTATCAATGGTAATCCGACTAACGAATTAATATCGTCACCTTCGAGTTTATCAAATAGCGTAATGCCTAACTCATCACATTTAAAACTGCCAGCACATTGTAATGGCATCTCTTTAGCGATATAAGCTTCAATTTCCGCATCAGTTAATTGGCGAAAAGTGACCTTAAATGGTTCACAAATTGTTTGCGATTGACCGCTACGAATATTAATCACCGTCATTCCCGTATAAAAATAAAACGCTTTGCCACTGCTGTGTTTTAATTGTTGCTTAGCATTTTCAATGGTATGTGGTTTACAAACAATCTGCCCATCCAAAACACCCACTTGGTCGGAACCAATAATCAAACTATCAGGATAGCTTGCCACTAATGACTGCGCTTTAGCATTAGCTAATCGCACCACTAACTGCTCTGCACTCTCATTTGCAAGAGGTGTTTCATCACAAATTGGTGGCACACATTCAAAAGGAATAGCTAATTTATCCAGTACTTTTTTACGTGATAGTGATGTCGAGGCTAGAATAATTCTCATTTTAACTGTTCTCTTAAAATCCATGCGGAAAGATGAGCATTAAAACCGATATGAGCGTAATAATCAACTGTCTGTGGTGCTGCAAGTAAGCCAATCGCCCAGCGATTATCAATATGTTTTTCGATAGTTTTTATCAATTGCTCACCAATATCTAATTTGATAACCCTCGTCAACCGCCAAATCAGTTAAATAAGTTATGTAAACGAAGTTACTTAAAACGAAGTTATTTAAACAGCGAGCATTAGTAATTAGCTTCGATCCATTTCATGCACTAACGGTTAAATTAGTATTATCTGATATTACTTGAAAACGAGATTTTTCATCTATTGGTCTACGTTCTCCTAACCAATAACGACGCGATAATAGCTTCGCGGGTTCTATAGTTGGTTTGCTGTCATTGTCAAAAATAATATTTGCCATAGTTGATTTCCGTCATGATTTTGCAAAAAAAATATTTCAATCTTTTAAATTAGCGTTAGGATATTAATATTGGATTTAATGTGAAATTAGTATCATACTAAACCAATAGCATTGGTCTTTATTAGTTAGAATGATAAAGCCAAATTTTAATATTGTGTGGAGGTGTTATGTACAAAAAAATATTAGTACCAATTGATGTGCTTGAAGATGCATTAACTCAAAAAGTCATCCCTCATGTTGAGTGTTTAGCAAAATTATCCAATGCGCAAGTTATCTTCTTTCATACCTTACCGGTTGCATCAGCTATTGTGAATGCCTACTCATTTGGTTTTGATGAGTTTAAAGATCAAGCGACAATACAAACGGAACAGTGGTTAAATAGCTTAATTGATTCGATTAATTTACCGCGGGAAAATTTATCTTTTTCCATTACTTTTGGTAACCCAAGAGATGAAATTTTACGTTTAGCCGAAGAGATTGAGCCAGATTTGATCATCATTGGTTCAAGACGCCCTAATATCTCTACCCATTTATTGGGATCAAATGCCTCTGGTGTGGTGCGAGGTGCAAAAACATCAGTGTTAGTCGTTCGTTAGTGTCTAAATTTATTCTCTAAACTATAACGAGGAGCAAATAACTCCTCGTTAATAATTTGTCGTTTAATACTCTTAATAAATAACCTAAAATTCATATCAATACGATCTACTATAAGTTGTGTTTATTATTAATATTAATTATAGATGCGTTTATAAATTATTTTATCACCTAACTAATTGATTAATTAATATATTTTAATGTAATTATCATCAAAAATGAAAACAAAATAGAAGCCTGTTTCGCAGATGGTCATTGTAATATATGGAGTACCTCGGTTGCTGAGAGTTATAATGATGAAAAAAAAGTATTTTTTGGGTGGTTATTCTTTATTTTAAGTTTTGCAGTTAATGCAAAAATATTTGATACTCGTTATGTAAGAATGATTATCTATGATTCAACACCAGAAGCACCGATTGGAAGAATGCGCTTTGAAATCGCTAAAAACTATATTGTTAAATACGCAACATTAACTTGTGTCCCAAACGAGAATGTTCGAAATTGTACAGTTAATGTGCCTTACAGTAAATATACAGGTCATCATGATTTTTTTCAATTAATCCCTGAAAGATATTTAATAGATAGAGATGATGAATATTATAATATGCTAGAGTACGATGGTTCGGGCTATAAGATTGCCATTTGTGATGGTCCAATTTACGGTTGTCGTTTATTTAGCTCTAACACGCCAGCTCGCAAAGATAAAGATGTCGCAGAATTTTTGGATAAAATCGATCAACTTTTAGCGGGTAAAAGTGAATATCAATTTGAGCCTATTATGATGGATAAATAGAATAAATAAAAAATTAAGTATTTTTTGCTCCTTTTTAGTATGCCAATAAAATAGGGTATACCTACTCGTAATAATATTATAATAATGAAGTTTGATAGAGATGGTATTACTGAAATTGTTTTGAAAAATTGTCACAACCAGATAATAAAAAAATATTTTGATTTAACTATCAGGGATAATAAACAGAGTAGACCTCATTTTTGTATACATTATCTGAAGAAAATGGTGAACAATTATTCAGAGTTTATATCAGGATTGATACTAATATTCTTTTATCAGAAACAGCTCTAGACAACATTCAAAAATTTTGTCTTGTTTGATCAATTTGTTAATTTATATATTAAGTTGAATAATAATTATTTAATCGATAAAACTATTGCAAGTCAAATAATCAATATAGTTTCAATATATACTCTTTTTTAGATTAGATACAGAGGATAGATACTGATGAAAATTAAAAATATCGATCATTTTGTCATTACTAGTCATGATCTCACTAAAAGCATTGCCTTTTATCAAGATATTTTAGGATTGAAACATGTCGAAAGCAACGGTCGCCATGCTTTTGTCTTTGGTAATCAAAAGATTAACATTCATGCCAAAAAAGGCGAATTTCGGCCAGCAGCATTACATCCAGAATATGGTAGCCAAGATTTTTGTTTAATAGTTGAAGACGATATTGAGAGCGTAAAAAAAGAGATTATAAAAAAAGGTTATCCGATTGTTGAAGGGATCGTTGATCGACACGGTGCTAAAGGTAATATCAAAAGTCTTTATCTAAGAGACCCGGATGGAAACCTTGTTGAACTAGCTAATTATTGCGATTAAGTTAATATTTGCCCACTTAAAGTCAGGGAAAAATTGAGAAAAGGTCTTTTTGTGGGCATCAATTTATTAAAGTTTATAATTATGCTAATTGGTTAAATTATTAAAACTTGATTGAATCTAAATAATTACACAATACTGCTAAAAAGTTAAGTAATGCACTTTTTGCTGTTAATAACGTGCTTAAAAAATCAAAATCTCGTTCTTAATAACCACTAATTTCAACTACTAAAACAAATTTTTTCATCGTCAAAAGACTAAAATTTATAAGGATATGTAAAAAGCTATCTCCAATTAGAATAAATATTAAGTAATCTATTTCTATATCTTTTTTGTTTCTCTTTACGAAAGTTAACAATTAAATGTAAAAAAATATTGCATAGAGTTTTTTCAGTCACTATACTTTTTGCATCGTTTAATGCAAACGATAAATATTTAAATAATTAGCATTAAATTTAAAATAAATCAAAGGTCTAATTGACAGGAACGTCGAAATGCATTATAATTTTCAACACGCAACACGCAACACGCAACATGTACAACCTATAATTTAATTTCGTCAAAGTTAAGTTCTCAACGTTTATTTTTCACCATAATTTATTTTTTATCGAAGTTATACATAAATTCGCGAAATTTTGCGCGATCCTTTCTTCAACCCTTTTTATCCCAGCAGATCTTTTTAGGATCATCGTTTAGCTTGTTGCTAATAACTTCCTATACCAGCCACGCATTAACGACTAAAACATCAAATCCTATACATGGTAATGCGCCATATTTAACGTTTGATGGTGGTCAAACTCGAGTGACTGATACTGATGGGCTTCTTTGGATAAGCTTATCAGATGGTACTAAATATACTCCAACAACGAATAATTCAAGTCCATCAACTCCTATTAAATTGCCTGAGGATTATCAGCGTTTTACCGATATTGATATGATGGTACCAACTGATACTAACGAAATTGGTTTAAATGTTCTTATCGGTCAACCATTTAATTATTGGGGTGATGATGACGGTGATGGTCAGGGATTTGATGGTATAACTGTTACAGGAAGTTTGAGTTTAACTATCTTTGATAAAAATAATCAATCTGTCGCTCGTAGCGAGATATTAGATATTTGTAAAGCACCATATAAATTAGTTTTATCGAGTACAACAGGTTCATTAACAACTCTTTATGGTTTACCTAAAAACAGTAGTTTTAGTCCCAGTAATGTTACTTATTTTATCAATCCTCGAACAAAAGCTACGGTCTGCTTTGCTAAACCAAATTTATATTTAAATATGGATGATTATGCTGGCCCTGCTTCCATATGGGATTCTAATAAAGGTTTTCTTACACAATCATTTTTGCCTTCTTCATATGGTTTAAACTTCCCAACTACTGGCGCTGATGGATTGGACTTTTATTTAGATATAGGTGGAATTGGTCGACTAAATTGGGAGCCAGTTTCACCTAATGGTGATATTACTGCGATTATGACACCTAATGACTCTGGTACAAGTGTCCGCGTTCTTTTGAAGGGGCCTGTAGCCAAACCTTTGCAATGGAGCACTGATAATCCAAGAAGTTTAGGAAGTATACCCAATCCGACATTACCTCAGACATTTGAGTTAGTTGGTCGAAATAGTAGTGGTGAAGCTGTCGTAAAATATGGTTTTCAGTTAAAGCAATGGTTTGTCAACCGTGGTATTTCTTATTACAGTTTATCTAGCACATCATCTTGGTGTAGTAATATTGGATACCGTATACCTAATGTAAAGGATTTAACTAACGCTTCCTGTCAAGGAGTTAATTCGAGTCCTCTCTGTGAAGGTTCAGTCGGTGCTACACCTTCATCACCTAATGATTTTTATCGACGCCACATTGGAGCAGGGCTTTTTACGGAGTGGGGTTATATGTACGACTATACTGGCGCCAATTTTAATGCCAGTGGGCCCCCAGGCGCCGGATATTGGACGATTGATACGATGCATGGTATCGTTTTTGTCGTTGGCTCAAATGATGGTCACATTGGTGGTAATAGCCTTGACGGCATAGGTAGCGGACTTTGTGTCTATCCTTAAATCCTATTTTTTAGTTCTGGCTAGGGAAGCATAGAAGGTTAAAATATAATTAGTTCGCTAGGGAATAGTAGCTTTGAAAAGGCAATGACTTTGACGATGTGACAAGTTAAAGCGATTTTGCGGTGTAACAACGAGTTAATTATCCCCCCAACTGGGGCGTGTTTATTTTTGAGGAATAAGCTCAATGGCGTAAAAAATTTGAGAAATATTTTTTATTCGGCTGTAAATTTATTAAAATTTATAATTATACTAATCGGTTAACTTATTAAAAATTGTGTTGAAATATATAATTACATAATACCTCGAAAAAGTTGTAGACTGTACTTTTTGCTGTTAACAGCGCGTCTAAAAAATCGACTTCCCATCCCCAATAATAACTACTAATTTTTTACCACTAAAACAAAAGTTTTCATCGTCAAAAGACTAAAGTTTAAAAGGATATGTAAAAAGCTATCTCCAATTAGAATAAATATTAAGTAATCTATTTCTATATCTTTTTTGTTTCTCTTTACGAAAGTTAACAATTAAACGTAAAAAAATATTGCATCGTGTTTTTTCAGTCACTATACTTTTCGTATCGTTTAATGCAAACGAAAATATCTAAATAATTAGCATCAAATTTAAAATAAATCAAAGGTCTAATTGACAGGAACGTCGAAATGCATTATAATTTTCAACACGCAACACGCAACACGCAACATGTACAACCTATAATTTAATTTCGTCAAAGTTAAGTTCTCAACGTTTATTTTTCACCATAATTTGTTTTTTATCGAAGTTATACATAAATTCGCGAAATTTTGCGCGATCCTTTCTTCAACCCTTTTTATCCCGGCAGATCTTTTTAGGATTACCGTTTAGCTTGTTGCTAATAACTTCCTATACTAGCTACGCGTTAACGTCTAAAACTTCGAATATTATTCATGGTAATGCGCCATATTTAACCTTCGATGGCGGTCGTACACGAGCCACAAATGCCGACGGTCTGCTCGGGATAACCCTTTCAAATGGTGATGAAATTACCCCTGAAAGCAATAATTCAACTTTTGCTAATCCAATTGAATTACCCATCGCTGACCAGAGTTTAGCTGATATTGGTATGTTTGTGCCAATTGATACTAATGAAATCGATTTAAAGGCACTTATCGGCCCACCATATAATTATTGGAGGGATGATGATGGTGATGGTCAGGGACCTGATGGTATAACTGTAACAGGAAGTTTAAGTTTAGCTATTTTTGATAAAAATGATCAACCTGTCGCTCGTAGTGAAATATTAAATATTTGTAATTCACCATATAAATTAGTTTTATCGAGTACCGTAGGTTCTTTAACTACGCATTACGGGGTTCCTGATGAAAGTAGTTTTAATGCAAGTAATGCGACCTATTATGTTAAACCTAAAGCATCACCTATGGTCTGTTTTGCTAAGCCTAGCATAAAACATGGTGGAAATGACGAACCTGAGCCATGGGCTCAAGGCGTTGATTTTCGTGGTCCAGTTACAATGTGGAACGAAAATAAAGGTTTTATTCCACAGTCTACCAATGTTTCATCTTATCATTTAAATTTTCCTACTACCGGAGCTCATAGTCTATTTTTTGATTTAGATATAGGAGGAAGTGGTCCGTTAAATTGGCAAACAGTTTCACCTAATGGTGATATTAAGGCGATTATGACGCCAAATGCTTCTGGCACAACCGTTCGTGTTGTATTAGAGGGGCCAGTAGCCACCGATGCCCAAGTGAATTCAGATGAGCCAAGTAGTTTAGGCAATATAGGTAGTCCTACATTGCCGCAGACCTTTGAATTAGTCGGTCGTGATAGTTATGGTAACGAGGTCGTTAAGTATGGTTTTGTGCTAAAGCAGTGGTTCGTCAAACGTGGTATTAAAGAGTTTACTTATTTTAGCTTAGCGCCTTGGTGTGCTAATATTAGGTATCATGTGCCTAAAGTAAAGGATTTAACTAATGCATCTTGTCAGGGAGCTATTTCTAATGACTGTCAAGGTGCAGTCGGTGCTATACCTGCATCACCAAATAATGTATACCAGCGTCACATAGGAGCCGGGTTCTTTGCAGAGTGGGGCGACATGTTTTTCTACGACTTCAATGGTATCCGTGCACGAGGTCAATATTACTGGACAAGTGAAGGATTTATCGTAGGCTCGCTTGTTGGTAACTCGGTTAAAATGGGCCTAGTGTCCCCGCGCAATGGGCTTTGCGTCTATCCTTAAATCTTATTTCTTAATTTTTGGATTGGCACAGCATAATAAGGAAAAATAGAGTTAATTCATTCTATAAAAGCTCCTCGCAAAATCAACCAAACTGACGAGGTGGGTGAGCTAAAGTGATTTTATGACGTAGTAATGTATCAACTATTTGCCGTAACTTAGGAGAATATATTTTAGGGGAGAGGTTCTATACAGCAAAAAGTTGCAAAGCGGTTTTAGAGGTATCAATTTATTAAAGTTTATAATTATGCTAATTGGTTAAATTATTAAAACTTGATTGAATCTAAATGATTACACAATACTGCTAAAAAGTTAAGTAATGCACTTTTTGTTGTTAATAACGTGCTTAAAAAACAAAATCTCATTCTCAATAATAACCACTAATTTCAACCACTAAAACAAAATTTACCTCGTCAATATGCTATAGCGAATGATATGTAACCAAAGAAGCTATTTCCTGTTGGAATAAGGATTAAACCTTCTATTTTTTTATATTTTTTTACTTCTCTTTACGAAAGTTAACAATTAAACGTAAAAAAATATTGCATCGTGTTTTTTCAGTCACTATACTTTTCGCATCGTTTAATGCAAACGAAAATATCTAAATAATTAGCATCAAATTTAAAATAAATCAAAGGTCTAATTGACAGGAACGTCGAAATGCATTATAATTTTCAACACGCAACACGCAACACGCAACATGTACAACCTATAATTTAATTTCGTCAAAGTTAAGTTCTCAACGTTTATTTTTCACCATAATTTATTTTTTATCGAAGTTATACATAAATTCGCGAAATTTTGCGCGATCCTTTCTTCAACCCTTTTTATCCCGGCAGATCTTTTTAGGATTACCGTTTAGCTTGTTGCTAATAACTTCCTATACTAGCTACGCGTTAACGTCTAAAACTTCGAATATTATTCATGGTAATGCGCCATATTTAACCTTCGATGGCGGTCGTACACGAGCCACAAATGCCGACGGTCTGCTCGGGATAACCCTTTCAAATGGTGATGAAATTACCCCTGAAAGCAATAATTCAACTTTTGCTAATCCAATTGAATTACCCATCGCTGACCAGAGTTTAGCTGATATTGGTATGTTTGTGCCAATTGATACTAATGAAATCGATTTAAAGGCACTTATCGGCCCACCATATAATTATTGGAGGGATGATGATGGTGATGGTCAGGGACCTGATGGTATAACTGTAACAGGAAGTTTAAGTTTAGCTATTTTTGATAAAAATGATCAACCTGTCGCTCGTAGTGAAATATTAAATATTTGTAATTCACCATATAAATTAGTTTTATCGAGTACAGTAGGTTCTTTAACTACGCATTACGGGGTTCCTGATGAAAGTAGTTTTAATGCAAGTAATGCGACCTATTATGTTAAACCTAAAACATCACCTATGGTCTGTTTTGCTAAGCCTAGCTTAAAGCATGGTGCATATAATGACCCTGAGCAATGGGCTCAAGAGGTTGATTTTCGTGGTCCAGTTACAATGTGGAACGAAAATAAAGGTTTTATTCCACAGTCTACCAATGTTTCATCTTATCATTTAAATTTTCCTACTACCGGAGCTCATAGTCTATTTTTTGATTTAGATATAGGAGGAAGTGGTCCGTTAAATTGGCAAACAGTTTCACCTAATGGTGATATTAAGGCGATTATGACGCCAAATACTTCTGGCACAACCGTTCGCGTTGTATTAGAGGGGCCAGTAGCCACCGATGCCCAAGTGAATTCAGATGAGCCAAGTAGTTTAGGCAATATAGATCGTCCTACATTGCCGCAGACCTTTGAATTAGTCGGTCGTGATAGTTATGGTAACGAGGTCGTTAAGTATGGTTTTGTGCTAAAGCAGTGGTTCGTCAAACGTGGTATTAAAGAGTTTACTTATTATAGTTTAGCACCTTGGTGTGCTAATATTGGATACAACCTTCCAAAGGTAAAGGATTTAACTAATGCGACTTGTCAGAATATTAGTTCAGGTTATTGGTGTCAAGGTGTTATCGGTGCTATACCTGCATCACCAAATAATTTATACCAACGTCACATAGGAGCCGGTTTCTTTGCTGAGTGGGGCGACATGTATTTCTACGACTTCAATGGTATCGGTGCACGAGGTCAATATTACTGGACAAGTGAAGGATTTATCGTAGGCTCGCTTGTTGGAAACTCGGTTCGCTCTGGTCCTACGCCCGCCCGTAACGGGCTTTGCGTCTATCCTTAGATCTTATTTCTTAATTTTTGGATTGGCACAGCATAATAAGGAAAAATAGAGTTAATTCATTCTATAAAAGCTCCTCGCAAAATCAACCAAACTGACGAAGTGGGTGAGCTAAAGTGATTTTATGACGTAGTAATGCGTGAACTATCCGCCCTAATAGCGGCGGATTTATTTTGTTTAATGGAGTTTTCACAGTAAAAGATTGCGAAACAAAAATTTCAGATGAAAATCCAATAAATATATAATTATTTTAATTGGTTATGTTATTCAGGCTTGTTTGAAAAAAAATCAAATTTATGCCAGAAAATTTATCCGCACGGTGCTCTCCACTGGCGTAGTGACTGCATGATCACCTTACCCCATCGTTCGGTATTAATGTAACGATCTGTTTCAGCTTATCAAATATCAGGCCTGTTTCTAAGTCGTTACTACTTTTACCAAACCACTAACTAACCCCCATCCAACTTGATTGGAAACATAAACATTTATATTTCCAATAGATTGAGTTTATTTTTGTGACACAAAAAACGTTCCATATAAAAGTTGAAGTATCAGTTTTTTAGGTGAATAAATTCACCACATGTTATAATCATGTTTAATTATAATTAACTCTGTAAATATGATGAATAATAGTACAATTGATAACCAATTAAATGAAAAAATGGTGCTTATTTTCAAAGCATTATCTGATCCGGTTAGAATAGAAATAATTAAATATTTAAAAAGTATAGAAACAGAGGTTATCTGTGGTGAAATTGGTCAAGCAGTTGGTATTAGTAAACCCTCAGGAACTTATCATTTTAGGTTATTACAACAAGCAGAATTAATTAATGTAAGAAAGAGTGCTAGGGAAAAATATGTATGGCTTAATAAATCAACATTTGATAAATATGTTACCGGGTTTTTTGATAATCTTTAAAATACTCAAATATTGATTTATTGTTGAATTTATCGCTTTGATTTTATCAAATATTATTTTTTATCCCTTGCTGTTAACCTTATTGAAAAAACTATTCCTAATAATGATATCAGACCAGCCGTAATAATAACGGCATCAAATCCTTCGGCAAAAGCTGTTGAATTAGTGGTTCCGCCGAAAATATTGAATACAATTACGCATATTGTGGTACCTATTGCGCCACCAAATAAGCGAAATATATTATATACTCCTGATGCTTTCCCTAAATATATTGGTTCGACAGCGCTTAACACCGCTTTTTGCAGAGCCGGTCCTGCCATCGAAAGTCCCATACCGGCGATCATTAAAGGTATTGCCATTGCTATATATGAATCAGTTGCATTAAATAAAAAAATAATTAATAGATAACCGATCCCCTGTAAGAATAATCCTAATGTTGCAATAATCTTTTCGCCAAATCTATCTACAGCTCTGCCTGCAAAAGGTGCGATAACGACTAATGTTGCTGTCCAAGGTAATAATTGTAATCCCGCCACGAGTGGATTAACGTTTTCTAATACTAAAAAAAATTGCGGCAAAAAGAATAACACGCCAAACATTGAGGCATATAATAAAAAAGTTGCAATGTTACCACTAGTGAATACCTTGTTGCGAAATAGTTTTAATGGAATCATAGGGGTAGAACTTATTTTTTGCCTAACAATAAATAAAATAGCTAGTGCGAGGCTAGATAATCCGGTAATAATCGTTATAACGTGTGTGGTATTTGTGGTTATGGTGGATAATGACCATATTATCCCGGCGGAAGAGATGGCAATAAGCAAAATATCAATAAAGTTCAATTTATCATCCTTACCTTTACTTTCAGGTAATAAATTACGAGCAAAATAGATTGTTATTATTCCAACAGGCAAATTAATCCAAAATATCCATTGCCATGATAAAGTTGCGACAATAAATCCACCTAAAACTGGCCCGACAATTAGTGCTAAACCACCAATGCCACTCCATATTCCTAAAGCTTTTCCACGTATATCTACGGGTAATGAATGTGTTAGAATTGCCATGGACATTGGCGTCATAACACAAGCACCAACAGCCTGTATCATTCGAGATATAATTAATAAGGTAATACTAGTCGATAAAGCACAAAATATAGAAGCAATAGTGAAAATGGCAATACCAATCAAATAGACTTTTTTTCTGCCTATTTTTTCGCCCAGTGATACACCAACCAGTAGTAATGCCGCTATGGTTATATTATAAATGTTCAACAACCACTGTAATAAATTTACCGATATTTGAAAATCATTTCTTATGGCGGTAGTGGCTGTGGTAACTATCATTGAATCGATCATTGACATGAAAAATCCTAAAGAAGTTAAAATAATGATAGCTGATGAATTAACCTTTATTTCTTGCATATTGTCAACCTCCTGCTTGGCTATATTGGGCAAAATAATTTCCTTAATTTAGTTTTTTTAATCTATTAGGCTATATGGTATCTAACTTATTTGAGTTTACAGTTTAATAGTTCATTAGTTATTTAACTATTTTACCATTTAAATAAATAAAAACAAACCGAATAACCGATAGCTAATTGCTAAGATAAATTTGATTCAATTATTATTGAAGATGCAAGAATTTACCGCCTTTCGGCGGTATTTTATGCTTGATGTTTAACGATGAAGCAGCAGTGGATCTGTTTATTGCGTTTAAAATCGAGTGATAAGGTTTTATCGGTGATATCTTGAAATATCAACCCCAGTTTTTGCATACCGTCGCTATCCATTTTGAAGCCTCGTTTATTGTTTGAGAAGACAATCACACCGTTTGGTCTCAATAATCGCTTTAAATCATCCATTAATTTAAGATGATCACGCTGAACATCAAAGGTATCATTCATCCGTTTAGAGTTGGAAAATGTTGGAGGATCGATAAAAATCAAATCAAATTGTTCATCTGCCTGTGATAAATAGAGCAAGCAGTCGGCTTGAATCAATCGGTGTTTTTTTCCGGTTAACCCATTTTGTTTTAAATTACGATCAGCCCACTCTAAATAGGTGCGTGACATATCAACGGTTGTGGTTGATTTTGCTCCACCAAGACCGGCGTAAACAGTTGCGCTACCTGTGTAGGCAAATAGATTTAAAAAGTCTTTACCCGCGCTCATCTGGCCGATCATTTTTCTGGCTAGACGATGATCCAAAAATAAACCGGTATCTAAATAATCGACCACATTAACCCAAAACTGCGTTTTTTGCTGATTAATAGGATATTCATGGACTAAGAAGTAATCCTGTTTTTGCCCGAGTTTTTGATATTGTTGTTTGCCTTTTTGCTTTTCGCGAGTTTTTAGTACCAATTGGTCGGCAGTTAACTCCAGTACCGACATAGTGGCATTAATAATATCAAATAGTCGTTGTCGCGTTTTTTGCGGATCAATATTTTTTGGCGCGGCATATTCTTGTATCACAATTTTATCTTTATAACGATCGATGGCCACGTTATATTCAGGTAAATCTGCATCGTAAAGGCGATAACATTCAAGTTGTTCTTGGCTTGCCCATTTTGCAAATCTTTGGCAATTTTTACGTAGGCGATTGGCAAAATCGGTTGCGGGTAAATTTGGTGACGTAACCGGCTTATCGACTTGACGATCAGCAATGGTATAATTTTTTTGTACACAATCTAAAGGCCCATTTTTAGCTTTAAACTGTTTGTCGGCTCGCATTTGCAAACAATCTAACAGTTGTGGCGCACCACTAAATAGCGATAGTCGCCACCCAGCAAATTGTTGCTTAATTTGACGACCAAGTGCAGAGTGCAGGGCAACCAATGCAGGTTCACTTTCTAATCGTTCACCATAAGGCGGATTGCTGATGATCATGCCATGTATCTGGTGCTCAAATGGATTAGTTAATTGAGTCACATCCTGCACAGCAAAAGTAATTAAATCACCAACTCCAGCTTGGATAGCATTTTGCTTGGCGCGCTCTAACACCGCAGGGTTATTGTCATAACCAATGAAAGGCGTTGTCGCTTTTTTTACATTGTGCTTGGCCGCGAAGAGTAACTCATTCCAAAGTGTTGGGTTGAATCCTTGCCAAGCAAAAAATCCCCACTGTTTACGTAGAAGTCCCGGTGGAATGTTAGACGCTATCATCGCGGCTTCGATTAATAAAGTTCCAGAACCACACATTGGATCGATAAGAGGTTCATCTGTTTGCCAACCTGAGCGGCGAATAATTGCTGCCGCTAAGTTCTCTTTTAATGGCGCTTGTCCTGTTTGTTGGCGATAACCACGTTGGTGCAGGCTTTCACCACTTAAATCTAATGATAATGAGACGCGATTTTTGTTGAGATAAGCATGTAAACGCACATCAGGATGTTGCTTAGCAACATTTGGGCGTTCATTGGTTTGTCGCATAAAGTGATCAACAATAGCATCTTTGATTTTAAGTGCGCCATATTGACTGTTGCGAATAAAGTCATTAACACCAACAAAGTTAATCATAAATGAGTTATCGACCGCAAAAATATCGCTCCATTTGATATTCATCACACATGAATAGAGATCTAAGTCACTATAGATATCAAACTCGGCAATCGGCAATAAAATCCGAGAAGCTAAACGAGACCACAATAGCGATTGGTACATGGTTGATGCATCAGCATCGTAATAGACACCACCTTGGGTTACTTTACAATTCACTACCCCAATATTTTCTAACTCTTGTTTTAATAACTCTTCAAGCCCGCGAGAGGTGCTGGCAAATAGCGTTTTCATGCATAATCCACTTAACAATAAAATTGCTGGCATTATACCGACTATTTGCAATGGTGGGAAATGATCACCTTAAACAATATGTAATCAAATAAAAAATAAACAATATAAAAAAATGACGAATAGTTTTATTGCAGGAAGAAATCAAACAATCATTAAATCAAATTTTTGATAAATTTATGTTATATCGCGAATTTGACATTTTCACTTGATAAATTTAAATCTTAAAACACTTAAAATGATAAGCGAGATAAGATTAATCTGTTACTTGTTTCTTTCTCGCTTTTATTACATACCATTTTAAATGAGATAGATAAATTCAAACTTGATAATTTCTATCATTCTGGCAATTTTAAAACCTTTGGCTATCAACTAAAAATAAAAAGTTTGTTAATAGTCATCTAAGTTTTCAATACTAACAATAGGAGGTTTGGGCGGAATAATAATTCTATGCTTTATCAATATGTTGCAAATAAAAAAGACAACGATTGATATAACACCAGAAATAATGAATATCATGTGATGAGATGAATTAAATGTTACGTAATTTTTAAATGTCATAAACGAATCAAGTTGATAATAGTAACATATAACAATAAAACCAATTATCCATGATATCATTGAAATATAACAGCTTTTTAACTGCGATAAAAGATCGGTGTAACTCTCCCATGAACGATAAGGTTGTTGTTGTAAGGAAATGATCTCTTGTTCAGATATAATTTTCATCGGTGTATATTTATCTATTATAGCGCATATTTCTTTACCTTTATTGCTCCGTTTACTATAAGAACCATCCTTATTTATTGATATATTATGTTCTGCAGCCATTAAATGAGCTTCGTCTATCTTATTATTAATAATGAGTAAATTATGAAGAGTAGTTTTAAATTGTTGTTTTTCTGATGGATCTAACCAAAAGTCAGAAATACTTTTAGGTTTTGGTTGATATTTATTTATTTTAAATGAAGTATAAATACCATAAAAGATAATTACTAAAGGCGATAAAATTAAAATTGCGGCAATACATAACAATATAATTAATAACGCGCCACCAGCATCAGAATTTTTTTTTCTAGCCATTATTATTCCTTGAAAGTTATTTGGGGATTTTAAAATCCACTATTGCAATGAGTAAAAATCATAAAACTTATCTTTGATTTATTATTGATATGATTGTTATTTGGTATAAATTATTATCTTATTACTTATATTTTAACCTCGAGAATCATAAGTCATAGATAATAACGGTAACTAGCTATCACCGCAAGAAGGAAAAATGTACAAATATATTTTGATAAAATTAGCTTTCAAGAGATAGGCAAATATCATCATATTAGCAAAATGCGTTGAAAATTTTGCAAGAAAGTTGAAAAGAGAGCTTTTAAGTTCTTTAGTATTTTCTTAAATTTCCGGATATCCATTATCCACCATATTATTTTTAGTAGAAGTTAATAGCGGTATTAGCTTAGTTTATCAATAACTAAGACTATTCCGGAAAATAATCAATTTCCTGTTTATTCACAATTCGTAAGGTTAAGTCCGTGATGGCGATAATTAATGCCGAGCGGATCATCTGTTGATAACGGTTTTGATACATTGACGATTTTAAAGCATCAACAATACCATTTTCTTGAAGGTTATTTGGAGGATAATTCCAGTTAGGCGGGAGTATCATATCATGCAATAAGCTGATAGGTCCTAAAATTTCGTCATCCAGATAGGTGTAATTTTTATCGTCTTGTTCAAGCTCGTCTAAAATTGCCATTAACAATTCAATATCTTCATAATCCTCACGGGTAATAATTCCTAGCGCATAGAGTAATTTTAAGCAGACCGAGGTGTCATTGAGTGGGCCGTTTTTGCCCACTAATGATGGAATGACAAACTTGATGGCATGAGGCTCTTTACGAAAAACTTTTAGAATTAGTTGATTTACGCTGTCATTAATTAGTTTGATAGCAACCTTCAGCAAGCCGTGGATATCAGCTTGCTGATTGAGTTTTTCCAGTATGGTGTCTTCTGCTAATGTCTGCTTTGGCATTGTCACTTAAAATTGATGATTTTGCATAGCAGTATAAAGTTGTTCTATTTTGCTAACAACTGGATTATCACTTTCGATTTCAGAAATATTACAAAATGCTTGTTTTAAGCTGCTGTTAGCAATTTGATTTGCTAAATCGATAGCTTGTTCGTCGTCATTATTGCGATAGTTAAGCGCTGCAGCAATACCAATAAGTAAATTTTGGTTACCAAGTTGATATTCAAAGGTGCCCAATAATGGTTTAATTAAACGATCGCCCCGGCCTAATTTGCGTAGGGGTTGACGACCTACTCGGGCGGTATCATCGTGGAGATAAGGATTTTCAAAACGGCTTAGGATTTTTTCAATATATGCTTGATGTTTGACAGGATCAAAATGATAGCGTTTGATTAGCACTTGACCACTTTCTTCCATAGCGCCACGAACAATTTTACGAATTTTATCATTTAAGATCGCATCACGGATGGTAGCAATATTGTTGTAGAAACCTAAATAGGCCGTAATAGCATGTCCAGTATTTAGAGTAAATAATTTACGTTCCACAAAGGCCATTAGGTTATCAACAGGCTCCATACCTTTGATTTGCGGGATTTCACCAATAAATTGGGTTTTATCGACAATCCATTCCGAGAAAGTTTCAACCGTCACCTCTAAAATATCACCTGTTTTAGACGTTGCTGGCGGTACGATACGATCCACGGCTGAATCAACAAAGCCAATATGCTCATTAACCCATTGATGTAGATCATCAGGTAAATATTTAACAATTTCTTGTTTAAACTGGCTGGTGCCACGCACCATGTTTTCACAAGCAATAATATTGAGTGGAGCATTGTTACCTGATGCATGGCGGGCGATAATACCTTGTGCAACACTCTGCGCAATACGAGCTAAAATTTGAGGACCCACCGCAGTTGTAACCAGATCGACCTTGGCAATGTAATCATTGACTTTAGGTGAGGTACTGTTGATGGCATCAACATTCTTAACAATTTCGCAAACCGATTGTTCACCCACCACATTGACTGGATATTGATGACGACTCGCCAGTTCATCAATCACTTGTTGATTAACATCAGCGAAAGTAACATGGACACCGGCATCAGATAATAGTTTACCAATAAAACCACGCCCGATATTGCCGGCGCCAAAATGTAATGCTTGCATAATAAAACCCTTAATCTCAAATCATTTTTAATGTGTTAGACTACTTCCTAGCTAACCAGGAAGTAGTTAAGTTGTGTTAGCTTAATATTGCTAAAACTTCTTGAATATTATTAGTGGTAGCCAGTTTAGCAATAATCTTTTCGTCATCAAGTGCATTGGTTAATTTGGCGATAACATCAAGATGTTCATTGTTGCGAGCGGCAATACCAATTACAATTTTAGCTTTGTCTTGCTCCTCTTCACCAAATTGTATACCTGCTGGGTATTGGCAAAATACGATACCGGTATTAATGACATCATCCTTAGCCTCAATTGTGCCATGTGGAACTGCAATTGATTCGCCTAAGTAAGTTGAAGTCAGACGTTCACGTTCTAACATGGCTTCGACATAAGTCGGTTTCACATAACCTTTTTCAACCAATTTTTGACCGGCAAAGCGAATAGCTTCTTCTTTAGTTTGTGCGGTTAGACCTAAAAAGATATTTGTTTCATTCAATTTGAATAACGGTTGTTGGCTGTCTGTTTTTGATTGCGTAGTTGGCGCGATCTCTTGACCTCTTGCCTTGATTAAATCATTCACCAATTGATTATATAAATCACTATCTAAAAAATTAGTTAATGAAATATGATAAGCGTTAGGTGCATATTGTTTAGCACGTGCCGTTAAGTCTTTGTGGGTGATGATGATATCCGCATCTGTTGGTAAATTATTAATCGCTAGGTTGGTCACGTTAATATCTAAATGCGTATCTTCTATTTTTTTACGTAGTACACCGGCGCCCATCGCACTTGAACCCATGCCGGCATCACAAGCAACGATAATTTTTTTCACGTTAGCAAGGTCTAGTTTACCGTTGATCACTCCTTTAGCTTCGTTTTTCATGTTAGAAACATCAGATTTGGCATCTTCAAAGCTTTTATCAGCATTTTTAGTTGTTTTTAATAAAATCGCAGAAATAATGAAAGTCACTGCTGTTGCCGCGATGACGGATGCGCTTACTCCAAGAAGTGAATTTTTTGGGGTTACGGCAAGTACGGCAATGATAGAACCCGGTGAGGCCGGCGAACTCAAACCCGCACCAAAAATAGTCAATGTAAATACGCCAGTCATCCCACCGCAAATCATAGCAATAATTAAACGAGGGTTCATTAGTACATATGGGAAGTAAATTTCATGAATACCACCAAAGAAGTGAATAATTGCCGCACCACTGGCTGATCCTTTGGCCGCTCCTTTACCAAAAAACATATAAGCAAGTAATAACCCTAACCCAGGACCAGGGTTTGCTTCAATTAAAAAGAAGATTGATTGGGCATGTTCAGCAGCTTGTTGAATACCTAACGGTGAAAATACGCCGTGGTTAATTGCATTATTTAAAAATAGGATTTTTGCCGGTTCAACAATAATGGAAGTTAATGGTAGTAAATTATGTTGAACCATGTAGTCAACACCACTAGCCAGTACATTTGAGGCAACAACAACTGAAGGACCTATAGCAAAGAATGATAATAAAGCGAGTAACATACCAATAATGCCAGCAGAAAAGTTATTCACTAACATTTCAAAACCACTTTTGATTTTACCGTCAACCGCTTTATCGAATTGCTTAATTACCCAACCACCAAGAGGACCGACTATCATGGCACCTAAGAACATTGGAATGGTTGAACCAACAACGACGCCCATAGTGGTAATTGCTCCCACAACGGCTCCGCGTTCACCGTGAACAAGCTTACCACCGGTATAACCGATTAATATTGGTAGTAAATAGGTGATCATTGGATCTACTAATTTTGCTACAGTTTCGTTTGGATACCAGCCGGTAGGAATGAAAATAGCGGTTATAAAGCCCCAAGCAATAAATGCTCCAATATTGGGCATCACCATGTTGCTTAAAAAACGCCCAAAATTTTGGACTTTTAGTTTAATGTTTGATGTTGTCATATTAATCTTTCCTTATTGATTGACATAATCATTATGCAGCTATTGTAGAAGTATTTAGTTAGTAGATTCATCAAAAATAATCAAAAAATGTGACGAATGTCACACTGTTAAAAGCGGGGTATTTTCTGATTTTGTGATTTAGATCACATTTTTACCTTGAGTAACTACAAGAATGGGGCATTGGCCGTTGTATGAGTGAATGGAATTAATGGCTATCAGAGTAAAGTAAAGGTAAACATGATAATTTATTGATGCATTATCAGTATTTTATTGAAATTATTAAGAATAGTTTTATCTCGGATGAAAATTTGTTATTATGCGCTTGCTATAGATGCAAACCAGTTTTGTCATATTTCATTTAATGGATTCGATGAAAAATCATTATATTAGTTAGAGGTAAAATGAAAGCTCTCTCAATTTTTGGATTAATTTTAGCCATAATATCTGTTTTTATTCCACTTTTAGGTTTACTTTTAGCTATGTTATGTAGTTTATTGGCGTTAATTACTTTTGTTAAACAACCGACTATTTCTACTACTATATTCGGTATTAATATTATCAGTACCGCATTTTTTTCACCGGTGTTAGCTGCTATGGCTAATAGAGCTGGTATTAGCAGTTATCAAATGTTTCTTTTCTTCCATATAATATTACTATTCATTGCGGTTATTTTATTTTTAATTTTCGGCAAAAAATAAACAAATGCATAGTACTAGACAAATCATTAAAAACATATTAAAAAAAACAATGCGTTGCTTAAATTGATTGGATGCTATTAAGTAAATTCAAATTTTTATACTAGCAAATCATCAAATACTATCGATGTATAGCCACTAATGGTTTAGGTTAGTGGTTGACAATATGCTTGGTTTACCATCAAATCTCTAAGTCTCTAAGTCTCTAAGTCTCTAAGTCTCTAAGTCTCTAAGTCTCTAAGTCTCTAAGTCTCTAAGTCTCTAAGTCTCTAAGTCGTCTC
Organism: Gilliamella sp. LMG 34359; assembly: GCF_984569085.1. NCBI lineage: Bacteria > Pseudomonadati > Pseudomonadota > Gammaproteobacteria > Orbales > Orbaceae > Gilliamella > Gilliamella sp. LMG 34359. The sequence goes on from NZ_OZ474906.1 coordinate 1,331,727, forward strand.
TTTTTATCGATAAAATTTTCGCAGATATTGGCACATAAGTCGGCAAAATTATTATATTCGTTGTTATCTTAATAATAAAAGGGTTTCATACTGTTACTGTTACTGTTACTGTTACTGTTACTGTTACTGTTACTGTTACTGTTACTGTTACTGTTACTGTGTTCATATTCAAAGATTGTTAGCGGCAACACATAATCTGATGTCGCGCAAGCGTGCCACCATGAGAACACTATTTTGACAGCAGTTAAGTCAAAATTATGATTTTATTCTGCGGGTTTTAATGATTTTGCGAGGTGTTTTTTTGAGTAAATATGAGAACTTAGCCTAAATTTGTTATTCAAGGCTAAGTCCTTACATTTAACTAACAAATTACTCCACTGTTACCGATTTTGCTAGGTTGCGCGGTTGATCAACGTCGGTACCTTTGATTAAAGCTACATGGTAAGCAAGCAACTGCGTCGGTACTGTGTAGTAGATTGGTGCAGTGAGTTCTTCAATATGTGGTAAATTGATAATATGCATAGTATCGTCACTGACAAAACCTGCATCTTGCTCGGCAAACACATAAAGTTGACCACCACGGGCACGCACTTCTTCAATATTGGCTTTGAGTTTTTCGAGTAAGTCATTGGTCGGTGCCATAACAATCACTGGCATATCGGCATCAATTAACGCTAAAGGACCATGTTTTAATTCACCAGCGGCGTAAGCTTCGGCATGAATATAGGAGATCTCTTTTAATTTTAATGACGCTTCCATGGCGATTGGGTACTCGTCGCCACGACCTAAAAATAGTGCATGGTGTTTATTGACAAAATGACCTGCAAGTTTTTTGATTATAGGTTCGGCCATTAACACTTGTTCAATGCGATTTGGTAAGGTTTGCAGGGCATGGACGATCGCTTGTTCGGTGATTTCGGCCATGTTATTAAGTCGCCCTAATTTGGCCACTAAAAGTAATAATACTGTCAATTGGGTGGTAAAAGCTTTGGTTGAAGCAACACCAATTTCAACGCCAGCTTTGGTCAATAACACCAAATCCGCTTCACGCACCAGAGTAGAGGCCGCCACATTACAGACGCCAAGGGTACTTAGGTAATTATTCTCTTTTGCTAAGCGTAATGCCGCAAGGGTATCTGCCGTTTCACCTGATTGTGATAGGGTGATAAATAAACTATTTTTACGACGCGCGGGGTTTCGATAGCGGAATTCTGAAGCGATTTCAACGTCACAAGGAATACCGGCCAAGGCTTCAAACCAATAACGAGCCACCATACCAGCATTATAAGCGGTACCACAAGCGACGATTTGCACATGTTCAACTTGTTTAAGAATATTTTCAGCATCGGCTCCAAGTTCAGATAAATCCACTTTACCATGTGCCATTCGGCCTTCAAGCGTATTTTTGATGGCATTTGGTTGTTCGTAAATCTCTTTCTGCATGTAGTGGTTAAAGCCGGCTTTACTGCCTGCGTCATATTTAGCATCAGACTCAATACAAGGGCGATCGACTTCTTGATAATTTTTGTCAAAGATGGTTACTGTGCGATGGGTGACTAATGCAATATCACCTTCTTCTAAAAAGATAAATTGCCGTGTAACCGGTAATAACGCTAGTTGATCTGAGGCAATAAAGTTTTCGCCAACACCACAACCAATTACTAATGGGCTACCTGAACGGGCAGCGACTAAAATGTCTGGATTGCGAGTATCCATTACCACAGTGCCATAAGCACCGCGTAATTGTGGGATTGCTTTTTGTACCGCTTCGAACAGTGAGCAATCTTCGGTTGTAATAATATCGTGAATTAAGTGAGCAATAACTTCAGTATCGGTTTCTGAACGAAATTGGTAGCCTTTTGCGATGAGTTTTTCACGTAGCGGCTCAAAATTTTCGATAATGCCATTATGTACAACAGCAATAAAGCCCGATACATGTGGGTGGGCATTGTGTTCGACTGGTTCGCCGTGCGTTGCCCAACGAGTATGCGCAATCCCTGTTGACCCTTTGATTGGATGCTCGTCTAGTGCATCTTTAAGCGCCTTTACTTTTCCGACACGTCTTACTCGCTGTAACTCACCAGTAGGTGAGATAATTGCCAGTCCAGCAGAATCATAACCACGATATTCTAATCGTTTTAACCCTTCTAATAATATTTCTGCCACATCACGCTTGGCGATAGCACCGACAATACCACACATTATTTATTCCTCTTTCAATTTAGTTGGTCTTTTCCAACCAGCAAGTTGTTTCTGTTTTACGCGACTAATTACAAGTTCATTGTCATTGACATCATTGGTTACCGTTGTCCCCGCGGCAATGGTTACCCCTTTACCGATTTTGACTGGTGCAATGAGTTGAGTGTCTGAACCGACAAATACATCGTCTTCAATTATGGTTTTAAATTTGTTCGCACCATCATAGTTACAGGTAATTGTGCCAGCGCCAATGTTGACGTTGCTACCAATTTCACTATCACCTAAATAACTTAGATGTCCCGCTTTGCTGGCCTTACCAAGATGGGCTTTTTTCAATTCGACAAAGTTACCCACATGCGCATGATCATCAAGTTGGCTACCTGGTCGTATTCGGGCAAAAGGGCCGATAGTACAGTGCTCGGCAATGACGGAGTCTTCAATTACTGTGTAAGGACTAATTTCGCTGTTATCAGCAATGGTGCAGTTTTTCAAAATAGAGCCGGCACCAATAAAGACATTGTTTCCTAACTTAACCTCACCTTGAATAATCACATTAGTATCAATTGTGACATCCTTGCCATGGGTTAACTTACCGCGTAAATCAAAGCGTGCAGGGTCAAGTAACGTAACGCCAGCAAGTAAAAGTTGCTCGGCTTGATGCTGTTGATAATGGCGCTCTAAAGTTGCTAACTGCAAACGGTTGTTAACACCTTCAACTTCGAATTGCTTTATTGGATGTGAAGTTAAAATTTCATAACCATCTTGGTGAGCAAAGGCGATAATATCGGTTAAATAGAACTCTTTTTGCGCATTGTTATTGGTTAAGCGCGATAGCCACTGTTTAAGTAATTTGCCAGTTACCAGCATGATACCAGTATTAATTTCAGTAATTTTTTGCTGTTCAGCATTGGCATCTTTTTGTTCAACAATAGCCACCACTTTACCGTCTTTACGTTCGATTCGACCATAGCCAGTTGGGTCATCTAAAATCACCGTCAATAAGGCAATGCCTTCTTGTGGTTTACTGGCGATGAGATTTTGCAAGGTTTCAATTGAGATAAGAGGTGTATCACCATATAAAATTAAGATATCTTCATCATCTTCAATAAAGGGAATAGCTTGTTGAACAGCATGTCCTGTACCCAACTGTTCAGCTTGATAAACCAGTTGTACAGGTTGATCTTGTAGCGATTTTTCCAGCTCGCTTTTGCCATGACCATAAACAATATTGATGCGATCAGTATTAAGTTGTTGAACGGTATCAATAACATGTTGTAACATCGGCTTACCGCCGATTTTATGTAAAACTTTAGGTAGGTTGGAATACATCCGTGTGCCTTTTCCTGCCGCCAAAATAATAGCACTGCGCTTTGGAGGTGAAATTGCCATAATCAGTTCCGGTCTGGTTAAATAAGGCTAATACTATAATCAAAGTTTTCCACGAAATCACCCCGAAATTGTTAATTTTTATCCTAAAAAAAGTTTTACGATTATCTATTCCGCTAATCTTTGCGCCGAAATTTTATTACTAAATTGACTCTAGGCTTTTGTTATAGGTCTCAATACCCAAACTATAGACGGCTATAGCTTGTATGCATAACAAAATAGCGATCAACGAGGTTACCATTAATATACCGCCATAGTTATACAACAAGACGACAAAGAATGGCATGATAATTGAGGATATACGACCACAAATAACGCAAATTGCCGATAACCGCATTCTAACATCGGTTGGAAAAAGTTCAGGGATATAACCGGCTTGGATTACCGAAACCAAATAATAGATTAACGAAAAGGTAACAAAACCACAAAGTGTGGCATATAATTGTGATGAACTAAGTGCGTATAAAATCCCTGATAATGCTGCAAGTAATGAACCTAAGATTATTGCCGGTTTTCGTCCTATTTTGTCTGTTAAGCAATAGGCAAAAACTGCTCCGGTTGGTCCCCCTAAGGTCATAAGTACAGTGATAGTTAGTGATAGATTAGCCGATATTCCTTGGCTAACCATTAAGGACGGTAGCCACGCGACAAAACCATAAATAGAAATACTCTGAACTACCATCATTAGTGACCCTAAAAATATTCGTTTACGAAAACGTGGCTCAAAAACACTAATTTTAGGTTTAATATATAAATTTGAGTGGTTATCAGTATTGGGTGTCGGTAAATTACCTTGGTAATACTTATTTTCAATATTGCTGACAATGATTTCCGCTTCTTGTTTTCGTCCTTTTCTACTTAACCATCGAGGTGATTCAGGTAGTTGCTTGCGAGCTATATATACTAATAATCCACCAAGACCAGCAATCACAAACATTGTTCGCCAGCCGGCTAATGGAATGATTAGCCAGCTAGTAAAGGTAACAAAAAATAGACCAAATTGACCAATAAATGACATGAGAGCTCCCCAACGACCACGGTGGGAAGGCGGGATAAATTCACTCAGTAAACCATAACCGACAACAATTTCAGCGCCTAATCCAATACCGGTTAAAAATCTAAAGAAAATTAACCAGTACATATCAGGTGTCAAAGCACAGGCAATTGATGCAAAACCAAATATTAGCAAATTAATTTGATAGGTAGATTTTCGGCCATGTTTATCACCAAGGTATCCAGCCATAATTGAGCCAAGTAACATGCCTAATGATGTTCCAGATAAAAAACAGGCATTTAAATGTAATGTAGACCAGTTTTCCTCAATTAAAATACTTAAAACTGAATTAGCCAAATAATTATCAAAACCGTCAAAAAACATTCCTCCACCAATAATAATCAGTAAATTTCGATGAAAAGAACTGATCGGGAGTCGATCAAGTCGTGCTGCTAAATTACTCATTATTGCTCCTAATCATTTAATTTTTAAAAAGATAAAATACTATTGCAACTGTCAATTTTTCTATGCTTTTGCTAATTCGTTTCACTCATAGCAATAAATATTAAGTAATCATTAATATCCCTAATGATTAATCAAAATAATAATGTAATATTCCAAGAAAAAATGATTAATTCAAACAAAAAATCTTTTTTATGTGCGCTATTTCACAAAATTTGCAGAATGTTATTGGTGTGGTATATCAATACATATGGTTTTTTAATTTTTAATTATTTGGATAATTCGATGATTATAATTAAATTTTATTCAATTTGCTTATTCGAAAACAACAATATCACAATCCAACATAAAATCTTTGAACAAAAGAATTTATGTTGACTTTAAAAAATAATGGTGTCATATTTTGTCTGTTTTCAAAAAAAGGTGATTGTTAATTAATAATTAATCGCTTGGTTGTTTGGCTTAATTGAATAAGGTTGGAAGCAATGAATGAGATAACAAAACCCTATTGTGGGGCAAGATTAGATAGGTTACCAACAAGCAAAAATCAATGGAAAATTTTTGGTTTAGTCGCTTTTGGTTTGTTGGTTAGTTGGAGTAATGCAATTGGTGGTTTAATGCTCGCCCAATTGCAAGAAATTGGTTGGACAAACAATAACATTACCGCGATCTTTTCGTCGCTAACTACAGCTGGTATGTTTTTTGGTGCTTTTATCGGCGGGATTATTGGCGATAGGATTGGCAGAAGAAAAAGCTACCTGCTTTTTGTCTTTATCCATATTATTTCGATGGTTATTGGTGCTATGTCACCTAATATGACGTTTTTAATTGTTTGTCGATTTGTTATGGGATTTGCCCTCGGTGCCTTACTAGTAACATTATTTGCCGGTTTTACTGAATATGTTCCTAGTAAAACAAGGGGAACATGGTCTGCACGTGCTTCGTTTATAGGAAATTGGTCTTATCCTGTTTGTTCATTGATTGCCATGGCTATTACTCCGGCTATCGCCCCGGAAATGAATTGGCGTATACAGCTTTTAGTTCCCGCTTTTTTATCGACTATACTCTTTTGGGTTACCTATCGTCATTTTCCCGAATCGCCTCGATGGCTTGAATCTCAAGGTAGATATGCCGAAGCTGAAAAAATAGTTTCAGATATTGAAAAACGTGTTGTTGCCGAAACAGGTAAACCATTACCGCCATATGAGAAACTGGATAATGCTAAAGAAACCAATATCTCCTATTCACAACTGTTTCAAGGGGAATTATTAAAACGTGTCATTTTAGGATCATTTGTTCTTATCGCAATGAATGTCGTGCAGTACACCCTAATTAATTGGCTACCAACCATCTTCTTGAAACAAGGTATCAATTTAAAAGATTCAGTTTTATTAAATACGATGAGTATGTTTGGTGCACCAATCGGCATATTTATTGCGATGTTCATTATTGACAAAATTCCAAGAAAAATCATGGGGATTGGTCTATTAATTATTATTGCTGTCTTAGGCTATATATATTCATTACAAAGCGATATGACCACAATATCTATCTTGGGATTTTTCTTAATTACCTTTGTTTATATGTATGTTTGTTATGCATCAGCTGTTTATGTGCCAGAAATATGGCCAACAGCAGCAAAAATGCGTGGTGCAGGACTTGCCAATGCTGTCGGGCGTGTGAGTGGCATCATTGCACCATATGGCGTTGCCTATTTTTTAAATACTTCAGGTGTTGTTGGCGTGTTCTTACTACTTGGTGGCGTGGCTATTGCTACCGCGTTAATCATTGCCATTGTTGGTATTGAGACGAGGAGCGCATCCGTTGAGGATATTGGTAATATTGTTAAAAAAGAGAGTTAATTTAATTTGGAGAGTGAATTATGAAAGCGTTAGCAAGATATGGAAAAGAGTTTGGTGGATATCGTTTAATTGATGTTCCTGAGCCGGTTTGTGGTGATGAAGATATTGTCATTGAAGTTAAAGCCGCGGCTATTTGTGGTGCTGATATGAAACATTTTCGTGTTGAAAATGGTTCTGATGAATTTAATTCCATCAGAGGTCATGAATTTGCAGGAAAGATCGTCAAAGTTGGTAGCAAAGTGACTGATTGGCATGTTGGGCAGAGGATTGTCTCAGATAACTCTGGACATGTTTGTGGTAAATGTCCGGCTTGTGATAAGGGTGATTTTTTAACCTGCAAAGAAAAAGTAAATCTTGGTCTTGATAATAACCGTTGGGGAGGTGGGTTTTCAAAATATTGTTTAATCCCCGGTGAAATTCTAAGAATTCATAAACATGCAATTTGGGAAATCCCTGAAAATTTAGATTATGAAGAAGCCTGTGTACTTGACCCAATCTGTAATGCTTATAAAGCAATTGCTCAACGTTCAAGTTTTTTACCGGGCAACGATGTGGTGGTTATTGGTACTGGTCCTTTGGGATTGTTTTCTGTGCAGATGGCAAAACTAATGGGTGCGGTAAATATTGTCATGGTCGGGCTTGAAGAAGATACCAAGAAACGTTTTGCAGTAGCTAAACAACTTGGTGCAACGCATTTAGTCAATGGTTCTAAAGAAGATGTTGTAAAACGATGTCAGGAAATATGTGGCGTAGATAATTTAGGTCTAGTGTTGGAGTGTTCAGGCGCCAATATCGCACTTAAACAGTCAATAGATATGCTTAGACCGAATGGTGAAGTAGTTCGAATCGGTATGGGTTTCAAACCTTTTAATTATCCAATTAATGATATTACGTCATGGGCAATAAGTATTATTGGACATATGGCTTATGACTCAACCACCTGGCGTAACGCTATTAGATTATTAGCAGATGGAAAAATTAAAGTTAAACCAATGATAACCCACAGATTTGGATTATCTGAATGGGAAAAAGGTTTTGAGTTAATGGCAAACAAAGAAGCGATTAAAGTCATTTTGACATATGACTTTAATGACTAAAACGAATAGGAGATAACATGTTAGCAAATATAAAATATTGGGAAGAATTTGCACAAAAGAACGGTTTTGCTATTCCACATTTTAATGTATGGAATGCCGAAATGCTAATGGGCGTTATTGATGCCGCTGAAGAAACTAAAGCGCCAATTATTATCTCTTTTGGTACGGGTTTTATCGGTAATACCATATTTGAAGAGTTCGCACCAATGATGGTTTCGATGGCTAAAAATGCCTCTGTTCCAGTTATCACTCATTGGGATCATGGACGAAGTATGGAGATTGTTCAAAATGCCTATAATTATGGTATGAATTCGGTTATGCGAGATGCTTCTGCTTGTCCATTTGAAGAGAACATTAAACTAACCAAAGAAGTCGTTGATTATTTTCATCCGTTAGGTGTACCTGTTGAAGCTGAATTAGGGCATGTGGGGAATGAAACTATTTATGAAGAAGCGTTATCGGGCTATCATTATACCGAGCCTTCACAAGCAGCAGAATTTGTTGATAGAACACAGTGTGATTCTTTGGCGGTAGCTATTGGTAATGTGCATGGTGTTTATTCTTCAGAACCTAAAATTGCTTTTGATGTTCTTGAAAAAGTAAGAAATGCTGTTGATATTCCAATTGTTCTTCATGGCGCATCAGGGATTGCCGATCATGATATCAAAACTTCAATATCTTTAGGTATTTCGAAAATCAATATTCATACGGAACTTTGTTTGGCTGCGATGGATGCAATTCGAAAAAATGTTAATGCATCCTTCCTTGAGCTTGAAAGAAGTGTTCGAGCCGCAGTAAAAAATAGAGCGATTGAAAAAATCACACTATTTGGTGCTGAAGACAAAAGCCCGCAATAATGGCTAATCACCCAAAAACTATAGAAGTGTTAGTTTCTATAGTTTTTGATTTAAAAAATGAATTTATTTATTTTTTTCACAGAATAACGTTGTAGAAGTAACTTTTTTTTCTGCAAAAAAATATGATATTATGCAATGAAATCCAAAATTCAGAGCTAAATACTATGAAAGGAACAAATCGATTAGCAACTATTAGGCAATTATTACTTAATGACAAAAAAGTATTAGTGTCTGATTTAAGCCAAAAGTTTTCAGTCACCGAAGAGACAATAAGAAGAGATTTAGAAAAACTTGAAGCTGAAAATTTTGCGACTAGAACTTATGGCGGTGCAGTATTTAATGGGGAAGAGATTGTATCCAACATCCCGTTCTATAAAAGAGCTGAAAAGAATTTTGAGCAAAAACAAAATATCGCAATTAAAACTGTACAACTGCTTAAAAACCGGTCGACCATATCGGCTGATTCTAGTTCGACCGTAATGGAAACCTTAAAATTATTAAAAGATCGCAATGATTTGACTATTGTTACTAATTCGACTGAAGCATTGCGTGAACTTATGCTGTCATCGGTGAATATTTTGTCTACTGGCGGTATGTTTAATAAGCAATCACTTTCACTACAAGGCACATTAGCTGAGCAATCGATTTGCAACTATAATGTAGATACCGCCGTTATTAGTTGTAAAGGATTAGATATAGCTACAGGTATTACCGATTCCAACGAAGATGAAGCTAAATTAAAAATGCGCATGATCTCACAAGCTACTGAAGTGATACTACTTGCAGATTCATCAAAATTTAACAAAAAAGCATTTGTTCATTTAACCAATCTATCTAATATTACCACCATTATTACGGATAAAGAGCCGAGTAAAGAGTGGATTACCTATCTCAAAACTAACCACATAGAGTTAATATATTAATTATTGAGCTTGATAAGTTAGAGAGCAAATAGCGTTATTTTTGTTTTTACTTATGGTAAATAACTATCCATATAACCTACTAAATTAATTTGATTATCTTAACTTAGTAGGTTTATTAGTCAGCTGAATGAGCCTTGTTTTTATGAAATATCTTCGGCTAGTTTTCTAATATAATTTTTATCTTGTTCGGATAAGTTTATATCTGTCGCTTTGCTGTTTTCATCTAATTCAGCTTTAGTGGTGGAACCACTAAGCACATTAATATTATCACCTTGCGCAAGTATCCAAGCGATAGCAAGATTGGCGATACTACAGTGATATTTTTCACATAATGGTTTCCATTTATTCATCATATCAATAGCATTAGATAAATTTTTAGGTTCAAACCACTTTTTTCCAAATCTTGCTGTACCTTTAGGGGCAATATAATCTTTTTCAATGGCACCAGTTAAAATGCCCATTTCTAAAGGGGAATAAGCTTGTAGAGTAATATCATGTTCCTTACACAAAGGTAACAGCTCTTTCTCAACTTGCCTATCTAATACACTGTATTTTGCTTGGACAATATCTAATTGACCATATTTTAGATATTCTTTGACATGGTTGATATCTACATTGGCTGCACCGATTGCCTTTATTTTGCCTTCTGCTTTCAATTCATTTAACACTGCAACGGTTTCTGAAATTGGTGTAAAAAAAGGTTCAACTGATTGCCAATGAGTCATATAAACATCAATATAATCAGTTTGTAATCGTTTTAAACTGCTCTCAACTTCTAATCTAATTGATTCTTTTGATAAATTTTTAAATAGAGAGCGTTCGCCAACTTTATTAAAAAAACTTCCTTCTCGTTCCCATGTAATACCACATTTGGTAATAATGATGTATTTGTCGCGTATTCCTTTAATTGCTTCGCCAACAATTGCCTCACTATTGCCAAAATTATAAGCTGGAGCGGTATCTAAAAAATTTATATTTTTTTCAAGTGCATATCTAATTGTTTCTATTGAAACTTGTTTATTATCTTGATTGCCAAAAGCGGGACCGCCACCAATTGCCCATGTTCCTAAGCCAATTCTTGATATATCAAGTCCAGTTTTACCTAATTTCATTTTATTCACAACTCACTCTCCCATTACTTTTTTCATAAATTGAGATCATCTCTTCTACTTGTTTACGACTTTTCACGCCGGTTGTTGCCCCTAGTGACTCAATTGATACTGAAGCTACTGCATTACCAAATACCGCACACTCTTCAATTGATTGTCCTCTTAATAAGGCAGAAATAAATCCTGATGCAAAGTTATCGCCTGCGCCGATAGTATCAATTTTGACGCCTTTAGGTTTTTTGAACGCGGGGGCAATTTTGCTTAGATGTTGGTTTTTAATGTAACAACCTTTTTTTCCAATTTTGATAAGCACGTTCTTTACCCCTAATGCAATGAAAGTATCCGCAATCTCACTCAGTTCTGTTTTTCCTGTGAGCTCAGATGCTTCATCATAATTGGGGAAGAAGTAATCAATATAACTTAATGCTTCAGCTATATCGTTTAAACCTTCACCTAACCGACTCTTAACCATATCAGCGCAAATAATCATATGTTCAGATTTTGCTTTTTTGAAAATTGAAACTAATGCGTGATTATCCAATTTAGGATTATTGAAAATACTTGCTAAAGATAAGATTTTTGCTTGTTTGATATTAGCCAGTCCAATGTCTTGTAAGGACATCTTCCAAAGACTACCATTTCTATTGGTGACAAAAGTTCGCTCACCATCTTCCTGAACCAAACCTACATTTATAGATGTGGTGATATCTTCTCGGGTTATTAAATTGTCTGTAATAATATTATTTTGTTGGGCAAAATCTTTAATAAATTTACCTGCAACATCATTACCAACCATCGCAAATAATGATACTTTGTGACCAAGTCTTGTAATAATTGTTGCTTCATTTATTGCATCTCCGCCTATCGTCATTGATATATTATCAACTGGATAAGAAACATTTTTAAAGATATGTTCACCTACCGGATATAAAGGTAAATCAACAATTGCTGCACCAATACAAATCACCTCAACACTGCTCATTTCCGAACTCCTTTTTAATCAGCTACTTTGATTACGCCTTTAATTAACTCTTTTTTGTTGTTAACTGAAAATTCAAAGGCCTTTTGAGTATCTTGGTAATTAAAAAAACGATCGGCGATTGAATCTACGTCAAAGTCGCCATTAGCGATAGAATCTATGGTTGCCGGAAAATCATTGGCATATCTGAAAACAGTTTGAATAGTGACTTCACGGTTAATTTTCAAAAATTCAACAGAAACGACACCCGCTATAGAACCAACGATTAGAATTTTTCCTCGGCGTTTAACCACTTCTAAAGCTTTTTCCGCAGTGAAAATTGAACCAGCAGTTTCCAGCACCACATCGGCACCGTATTCACCAACAATACTTTTAACTTTCTCAGTTAATTGCGGATCGTCACCTTTGAGGGTTGCTGTTGCACCTAGTTCAATGGCTTTAGTTAACCGATTGTCTAAGATATCGATCATTACAATTTTTGCTGCGCCTTTCAATTTGCATGCTTGCAGTGTCATCAGACCAATACAGCCAGCACCTAAAATCACAACGGTTTTCCCTAATAAATCTCCGGCCATTTTAGCTGCATGAATACCTACTGCGGCAGGTTCAACAAGTGCACCTTCTATTAGTGACATGTTTTCAGGAAGATGGAAGGTCATTGCTTCAGGATGGGTTAAATAGTTAGTAAGTGCGCCACGATAATTGGGCTGAGTAGCCATAAAGTCAACATTAGGACAGACATTGTAATGACCAGATAAACAAAACTCACAGGTATAACAAGGTACTCCAGGTTCTATACATACTCGTTGTCCGACCTTGAATTTTCTAACATTTTTACCGATTTTTTTAATAATTCCGGAACATTCATGACCCAAACCAATAATTTGATTTGGGTCTTTAGGTGGAATATAAGGGCCGTGTTCGAATCCATGAACATCTGAACCGCAGATACCAACATATTTTACTTCAATTAAAACTTCATCATCTTTAGGGGTAGGCATTTGCGTCTCTTTGATAACCATTTTTCCCGGTTTTTCCAATATTGCGACAGTATTTTTCATAAGATATCTCCAGATGTATAAATAGTTTTTTGTAGTGCTTAATGTCTATAACAGACAATAAATTAATACTAAAAAGATTAAAACGCAGATTTAATCTTTATAATAAAGATATAAATTTGGTATTTCAAACTTTTTTTCTGTGAATTGCTAGCTATATCACAAAATTCCATCAACCAATTCCATCTCGATTACTCTTGGTTTAACCAAAAAAGCCGTCATTTCTTTTTAAAAAATAAAAAAGTAAAATTAACGCATTCGTTTTTCTGTTTTAATATTGGTATATAATATGTTGTTATTTTTATTTCTTAATTTGTCTATTGCGAAGTATAGGTTTATGTGAAATCAACTTGGCAATAGCTTTTAAAACAAATTTTAGGCGACAATCCGTTGTCCTCGGGTACATTTATAAACGCTAATAGGAAACGTTAAATGAAGGTCTTACTGCTTTACACCACTCACGAAAAGCAAACCCTTAAAATTATGCAGCGAATAAAAACGCATCTTGTGGGTAAATGTGATTGTGATTTGCTTGAGCTCTTACCCGGAAGTAAGATTGATCTTGGCAGCTATCAAGCGGTTTTAATAGGTTGTTCAATTCGATATGGTTTTTACAGTAAAACCATGAAAAAATTTATTGATGCTAATTTTGCGCAATTAAATACGCTTAAATCGGGATTCTTCGGTGTGAATGTAGTGGCGAGGAAACCGCATAAAAATACACCTGAAACCAATTTATACACCAAAAAGTTTCTCGCTAAAATTGCCTGGCAACCAACTATCAAAGCGGTATTCGCTGGTGCGCTTTATTATCCTAAGTATAACTGGTTCGATCGTAATATGATTCGATTTATTATGTGGTTAGGTAAGGGCGATACCGATGTTACTAAAGAGGTGATTGAGTATACAAATTGGGCTAAAGTAGATGAATTCGCCGAGCAATTTGTTTCACTTATTGATTCACAGTCTTAGCATTTTGCAAAAATAAGGCACTATTTTCGTTAAATATCAAGTCTTAAACTTCTTTTGCAGAAACTTTGTGATATAGATCAACTTTTTTACTAAAAAGGTGTACAATATTGCGCCTAAAGAATCTATCTCCTAATTGGGATTTTAATTGTGATTGAAAATTTAAGAAATATAGCCATTATTGCTCACGTTGACCATGGTAAAACAACCTTGGTTGATAAACTTTTAAAACAGTCTGGTACGCTTGATAATTTGCGTGGCGATGACAACGAGAGAATAATGGATTCTAATGCGCTTGAAAAAGAGCGTGGTATTACTATTTTAGCTAAAAATACCGCTATTGATTGGAATGGTTACCGAATTAATATCGTAGATACCCCAGGTCATGCCGATTTTGGTGGTGAAGTTGAACGTGTAATGTCGATGGTTGACTCAGTACTATTGCTTGTTGATGCAATGGATGGACCAATGCCACAAACACGTTTCGTGACGCAAAAAGCGTTTGCTTATGGTTTAAAACCAATTGTGGTTATCAACAAAGTTGACCGTCCGGGTGCACGTCCTGATTGGGTTGTCGATCAAGTATTCGACCTATTCGTTAATCTTGGCGCAACTGATGAACAACTTGATTTCCCAATTGTTTATGCATCAGCTTTAATGGGGATTGCGGGTCTTGATCATGAAGACATGGCGCAAGATATGACACCACTATTTGAAGCAATTGTTGAACATGTAGAGCCACCAAAAGTGGATTTAGATGGTCCATTCCAAATGCAAATTTCGCAACTTGATTATAACAATTATGTTGGTGTTATTGGGATTGGGCGTATTAAACGTGGTCGCGTTAAACCAAATCAACAAGTCACTATTGTTGATAGCGAGGGTAACAAACGCACTGGCAAAGTTGGTCAAGTATTAGGTCACTTAGGCTTACAACGTTATGAAGCAGAAGTTGCCGAAGCTGGCGATATTATTGCTATCACTGGTTTAGGTGAACTTGGTATCTCAGATACGATTTGTGATAACAGCTGTGTTGAAGCATTACCAGCATTAAGTGTCGATGAACCAACGGTAACCATGTTCTTTAATGTTAATAGCTCACCATTTGCCGGTAAAGAAGGTAAATATGTTACCTCTCGACAAATCCTTGAACGCTTAAATAAAGAACTGGTGCATAACGTGGCATTACGCGTTGAAGAAACCCCAGATCCAGATGCATTTAAAGTTTCAGGTCGTGGTGAGTTGCACTTATCGGTGCTTATCGAAAATATGCGTCGTGAAGGTTATGAGCTTGGTGTATCTCGTCCTAAAGTTATCTATAGAGAAGTTGACGGTAAAAAGCAAGAACCTTTCGAACAAGTGACTTTAGATATTGAAGAACAGCACCAAGGTTCAGTGATGGAAGCTTTAGGTTTACGTAAAGGTGATTTAACCAATATGTTACCTGATGGTAAAGGTCGGGTACGTTTAGATTATGTGATCCCAAGCCGTGGTCTTATCGGCTTTAGAACTGAATTTATGACTATGACATCTGGTACTGGTTTACTTTACTCAACATTTAGCCATTACGATGATGTTCGCCCAGGTGAAATCGGTCAACGTATTAATGGGGTAATGATTTCAAACGGTACAGGTAAAGCGTTAGCTTATGCACTTTATAGCTTACAAGATCGTGGTAAATTATTCCTTGGTCATGGTGCTGAAGTTTATGAAGGGCAAATTATTGGTATCCATACTCGCTCAAATGATTTAACCGTAAACTGCTTAACTGGTAAGAAATTAACTAACATGCGAGCATCCGGTACGGATGAAGCAACTACCTTATCACCACCAGTAAAAATGTCATTAGAACAAGCATTAGAGTTTATTGATGATGATGAGTTAGTTGAAGTTACGCCATTATCTGTTCGTCTACGTAAACGTCATTTAACCGAAAACGACCGTAAACGTGCATTTAGAAGTAATAAAGAGTAATACTCCCATACTTCAATGGTTTAAAATAAAGAAAATAGAACCTCGCTAATTTGAAGTGACCCCCAGTAATTGGTTGTCCAACTATTGGGGGTTACTTCAGCTATCCGGCGGTTAACTGTTTTTAATATGATGGTATATGAGTTTTATGTTTCTGTACAAAATCACTTAAAACCAATCCCCACTTATGATTAGCAAATTCGAGTAATTCATCAATGTTTTGAAAATAATAACGTTCATGACAATAAGTGCTTTCATTAAATAATTCAGGATCGTCTTGATTAGGATCCGCATAATAAGTTGCAATCTTATACAAATAAAAAACATTATCACTATCAGTAATTGGGCTATTTAGCTGTTCGATACACATAGCAGCATAAGAACTTTCAAACAAATCATTTTCTTTTAAACGTTTTATTTTTTCTTTATCATATTTATATGAATCAATCTCAAAAAACCGAGTCTTGTCTTTCTCTTGTTTTTCTGCAAATTGCCCACGCATCTCATAGGGATATGGATGATAAGGATTATTATATGTTGTCTTTGCCATGTTTATACAATTTCCTTATGGTTATTTCCTTTAATCTAGGGAACTGGAACTATCATAGTAAACAATAGCGCTAGATTAAAATATACACAAGTATGTTTATCAACTTTTGCTAACCAATATACTTATTTAGATTATCAAACACTTTTCTAGGTTAGGATAGATTAGAAATAGATACAAAAAATAACGGTCTCCCTGATTTGATTAATGGTGATTAACTAGTTACCAAAAACAGAGGAGAGATACGGGAATACGGGAATACGGCTATGTAACTAATAATTAATTTTATAAGAAGCCGGATGGCTATCCGGCAATTAACTGTTCTTAATCTGGGATATGGGTTTCATAAATCGGTACAAAATCACTTAAAACCAATCCCCACTTATGATTAGCATACTCAAATAATTCATCAATATTTTGAAAAACATAAGCCTCATAACAATCAATGCTTTTATTAAATAAATAAAGATCCTCTTGATTAGGATCCGCATAATAAGTTTCAAACTTGTACAAATAAAAAACATTATCACTATCAGTAATTGGTCTATTTAACCAACCAAGGTATCTACCAAAGTCTGAGTGTTCTAGCGCATCAATTTCTTTTAACCTTTCTATATATTTTTCATCATATTCAAGTGAAAAAATCTGAAAAAATCGAGTTTTATTATTTTCTTTTCTTTCAACACATTGCCCGCGCATCTCATATGGATATGGATGATAAGGATTATTATATGTTGTCTTTGTCATGATTATAAAATTTCCTTATGGTTATTTCCTTTAATCTAAAGAACTGGAACTATCATAGTAAACAATAGCGCTAGATTAAAATATACACAAGTATGTTTATCAACTTTTGCTAACCAATATACTTATTTAGATTATCAAACACCTTTCTAGGTTAGGTTAGTCTCCTAAATTAACTGTCAGAATAAATTGGAAATAAATACAGAATCAAGTAAATCGTCTAAATTAACGGTTAGGATAGGTTAGAAATAGATGAAGAAAATGGTGGTTTACATGATTTGATTTCATGTTAATTACGTCGTTTATCAAGCAACTTGCCTAAACTGCGATTAGGATAAATTAGAAATAGATGAAGAAAATAGTGGTTTACATGATTTTATTTCATGTCAATTACGCCGTTTATTAGGCTAGTCTTCTAGTATCTGTATTTTAAATAGGTAAAATATGAAGGTTCAGTTAAAACCTGACCGGTTTTAACTGATTGAAGATGGCAACGATGTATATTAAGAGTGAACTATATTTAAAACTGCGATTTAAAAGTTTACTGCACTTACTGCAAATTAATATCGCTAAACTTTAATTTAACTACCCACTATAATGGTAATATTTCCCATTTATCGTTTCTGCGTCTATAGACTTCTTTTTTATCGATTCGCCACTCTTTATTTTTATAGTGAAGCGTATAACGATAGCGATATTTCATAACGGAATGCTCTTGGGTTTCAATAGCAATTTTATTCTTCTTTAACACTTCGGTTGCCAATATTTCTTCATCGGGAGAATATTCTGGTGGATATCCTACTCTTAAAGAAGATTGCCTACCATATTTCCGCTCTCTTAAAGTAAGATAAGTATTATATATTGCATCAAGGTCCTCTCTCTTTTTGGGGCTCAGGGGAGTTAACTTTTTACCTTGGTCCATGTAGTCCATAGTTAAATTATAATAATATACTTCCCATTTATTCATTGCGATAATAAATTTTTTTAGTACTTCTACTGCTTCTTGTATATTAGGTTCCATAATGCATCCTCTATTAATTGTCGAACTCTTCCTTCATTACCACCCTACCTCCTTGTTTAACGATATAAGTAATCTGGGTAGGTCGCGTTCCACCTTTGTCGTATACAAATTTCCACTCTAAATTTACTGTACCGTGCTCTTCTATATATTCTCTAATTTTACTTTCAAAAACC
This sequence comes from Gilliamella sp. LMG 34359, assembly GCF_984569085.1. Lineage (NCBI taxonomy): Bacteria > Pseudomonadati > Pseudomonadota > Gammaproteobacteria > Orbales > Orbaceae > Gilliamella > Gilliamella sp. LMG 34359. The sequence goes on from NZ_OZ474906.1 coordinate 1,350,078, forward strand.
CGATAATCACCACGATTTATCTTCTTTAATTGAGGGAATATGTTATCTGTATCAGTGCCTGAACCACCTAAAAGCGCACCTAATATATGGCCAGTATCATCTTTTTGGGTACCACCTCTCGAACGGGCCCAATCACGTGCTTTCTGGTTAGTTGGCGTTCCTGTTCCTATATCAGCTTTCGTAACTGTTGCGGATGCTGAGATTATTTGATCTTGTCCATTTATTTCTATTTTAGGTACTTTGGCTAATCCCAATGGGTCAATCCATGCGAGGGGATCAAACACATAAGCATAGGTATTTTCGCCACCATATAGCCCTATCGGATCTTGGCTAAAATAGCGCCCACAATAGGGATCATAGTAACGGTTAAAATTATAGTGTAATCCCGATTCTTGATCAAAGTACTGTCCCTGAAATCGTAGATTCTGGTCGGTAGTGCCGGCGGCTATAGCAATTTGACCGTAGGATTTGTAAATACCACTCCAGACGATATCTCCATTGGTGCTGATTAGCTCTTGCGGTGTGCCTAGTTGATCGGTTAGGTAGTAGTAGATCTGACCACCGCGCCCCCGCCCCTGTAACTGCGCCAGAGGAATAAAACTATCCTCACTCGGCTCGTAAATATAGCTGCAACAGCGGTAGTCTTCCGCTTTGCTATCCTGATTGCGGACCGCCGATGGACTAAAATCGGCATCGTCGGCATGACATTCAGTAATTAATTTATTCCCCTGCCAAAAGAACAGGGTTTTATCCCCGGTTTGTTTATCCGTTTTACTGATACGCCTTCCAAAGGCATCGTAAGTATAAGTGTGCACGGTTTCTACCGCTTGATGAAAATCATTATCTCGATAGTGGCGAATTTTTTTAAATTCAATTAATCGGTGTTGGCAGTCCCATTTAAACTGATGTTCGGTATGTTGCCGTTTGCCACGTAACTCTTTTTGCCTAGGATACGGATGGAATAGGTTAGAAATAGATGCATAAAATAGTGCGTTACATGATTTAATTTCATGTTAATTATGCCGTTTATCAAACAAATCGCCTAAACTGCGGTTAGGATAAATTAGAAATAGATGAAGAAAATGGTGGTTTACATGATTTAACTTCATGTCAACTACGCCGTTTATCAAGCAACTTGCCTAAACTGCGGTTAGGATAAATTAGAAATAGATGAAGAAAATAGTGGTTTGGGTGATTTAACTTCACGTCAATTACCCCGTTTATCAAACAAATCGCCTAAACTGCGGTTAGGATAGATTAGAGATAGATGAAGAAAATAGTGGTTTTGATGATTTGATTTCATGTTAATCACGCCGTTTATCAAGCAACTTGCCAAAACTGCAGTTAGGATAGATTAGAAATAGATGCAAAAAATAACGGTATCCCTGATTTGATTAATGGTGATTAACTAGTTAACAAAAACAGAGGAGAGATACGGGAATACGGCTATGTAACTAATAATTAATTTTATAAGAAGCCGGATGGCTATCCGGCAATTAACTGTTCTTAATCTGGGATATGGGTTTCATAAATCGGTACAAAATCACTTAAAACCAATCCCCACTTATGATTAGCATACTCAAATAATTCATCAATATTTTGAAAAACATAAGCCTCATAACAATCAATGCTTTTATTAAATAAATAAAGATCCTCTTGATTAGGATCCGCATAATAAGTTTCAAACTTGTACAAATAAAAAACATTATCACTATCAGTAATTGGTCTATTTAGCCAATCAAGGTATCTACCAAAGTCTGAGTGTTCTAGCGCATCAATTTCTTTTAACCTTTTTATATATTTTTCATCATATTCAAGTGAAAAAATCTGAAAAAATCGAGTTTTATTATTTTCTTTTCTTTCTGCACATTGCCCACGCATCTCATATGGATATGGATGATAAGGATTATTATATGTTGTCTTTGCCATGTTTATACAATTTCCTTATGGTTATTTCCTTTAATCTAGGGAACTGGAACTATCATAGTAAACAATAGCGCTAGATTAAAATATACACAAGTATGTTAATCAACTTTTGCTAACCAATATACTTATTTAGATTATCAAACACCTTTCTAGGTTAGTCTCCTAAATTAACTGTCAGAATAAATTGGAAATAAATACAGAATCAAGTAAATCGTCTAAATTAACGGTTAGGATAGATTAGAAATAGATGCAAGAAATAACGGTCTACCTGATTTGATTAATGGTGATTAACTAGTACCAAAACATAGGGGGAATACGGCTATGTAACTAATAATTAATTTTATAAAAAGCCGGATGGCTATCCGGCGGTTAACTGTTTTTAATATGATGGTATATGGGTTTCATAACTCGGTACAAAATCACTTAAAACCAATCCCCACTTATGATTAGCAAATTCGAGTAATTCATCAATGTTTTGAAAATAATAGGTCTCATAACAATCAGAGCTTTCATTAAATAATTCAATCTCGTCTTGATTAGGATCCGCATAATAAGTTTCAATATAGTACAAATAAAAAACATTATCACTATCAGTAATTGGTCTATTTAACCGCTCGATATACGTATCATATCCAGAGTGTTCAAACATATCATTTTCTTTTAACCATTTAATTTCTTCTTCATCATATTTATATGAATGAACCTCAAAAAAACGAGTCTTATCTTTCTCCTGTTTTTCTGCAAATTGCCCGCGCATCTCATATGGATATGGATGATAAGGATTATTATATGTTTTCTTTGTCATGATTATAAAATTTCCTTATGGTTATTTCCTTTAATATAAGGAACTGGAACTATCATAGTAAACAATAGCGCTAGATTAAAATATGCACAAGTATGTTTATCAACTTTTGCTAACCAATATACTTATTTAGATTATCTACCCCCCTTCTAGGTTAGGATAAATTAGAAATAGATGAAGAAAATAGTGATTTACATGATTTAACTTCACGTCAATTACCCCGTTTATCAAACAAATCACCTAAACTTAGGTTAGGATAGATTAGAAATAGATGCAAGAAATAACGGTCTCCCTGATTTGATTAATGGTGATTAACTAGTACCAAAACATAGGGGGAATACGGCTATGTAACTAATAATTAATTTTATAAAAAGCCGGATGGCTATCCGGCGGTTAACTGTTTTTAAGATAATGGCATATGGGTTTTATAACTCGGTACAAAATCACTTAAAACCAATCCCCACTTATGATTAGCAAATTCGAGTAATTCATCAATGTTTTGAAAATAATAAGTCTCATAACAATCAGAGCTTTCATTAAATAGTTCAATATCGTCTTGATTAGGATCCGCATAATAAGTTTCAATATAGTACAAATAAAAAACATTATCACTATCAGTAATTGGTCTATTTAACCGCTCGATATACGTATCATATCCAGAGTGTTCAAACATATCATTTTCTTTTAACCATTTAATTTCTTCTTCATCATATTTAATTGAAAAAATTTCAAAAAACCGAGTCTTATCTTTCTCCTGTTTTTCTGCACATTGTCCGCGCATCTCATATGGATATGGATGATAAGGATTATTATATGTTGTCTTTGTCATGATTATAAAATTTCCTTATGGTTATTTCCTTTTATCTAGGGAACTGGAACTATCATAGTAAACAATAGCGCTAGATTAAAATATACACAAGTATGTTAATCAACTTTTGCTAACCAATATACTTATTTAGATTATCTAACCCCTTTCTAGGTTAGGCTAGTCTCATAAGTTAACTGTCAGAATAAATTCAAAATAAATACAGAATCAAGTAAATCGTCTAAATTAACGGTTAGGATAGATTAGAAATAGATGAAGAAAATGATGGTTTACATGATTTAACTTCATGTCAATTACGCCTTTTATCAAACAAATCGCCTAAACTGCGGTTAGGATAAATTAAAAATAGATGAAGAAAATGATGGTTTACATGATTTAACTTCACGTCAATTACCCCGTTTATCAAACAACTTGCCTAAACTGCGGTTAGGATAGATTAGAAATAGATGCAAAAAATAACGGTCTACCTGATTTGATTAATGGTGATTAACTAGTACCAAAACATAGGGGGAATACGGCTATGCAACTAATATTACAAAAAGCCGGATGCTATCCGGCGGTTAACTGTTTTTAATATGATGGTATATGGGTTTTATGTTTCTGTACAAAATCACTTAAAACCAATCCCCACTTATGATTAGCAAATTCGAGTAATTCATCAATGTTTTGAAAATAATAACGTTCATGACAATAAGTGCTTTCATTAAATAATTCAGGATCGTCTTGATTAGGATCCGCATAATAAGTTGCAATCTTATACAAATAAAAAACACTATCACTATCAGTAATTGGTCTATTTAACTGTTCGATACACATAGCAGCATAAGAACTTTCAAACAAATCATTTTCTTTTAACCGTTTTATTTTTTCTTTATCATATTTATATGAATCAACCTCAAAAAACCGAGTCTTGTCTTTCTCTTGTTTTTCTGCAAATTGCCCGCGCATCTCATATGGATATGGATGATAAGGATTATTATATGTTGTCTTTGTCATGTTTATACAATTTCCTTATGGTTATTTCCTTTTATCTAGGGAACTGGAACTATCATAGTAAACAATAGCGCTAGATTAAAATATACACAAGTATGTTAATCAACTTTTGCTAACCAATATACTTATTTAGATTATCTAACCCCTTTCTAGGTTAGGGTAGTCTCCTAAGTTAACTGTCAGAATAAATTGGAAATAAATACAGAATCAAGTAAATCGTCTAAACTGCGGTTAGGATAGATTATAAATAGATGAAGAAAATAGTGGTTTGGGTGATTTAACTTCATGTCAATTATGCCGTTTATCAAGCAACTTGCCTAAATTGCAGTTAGAATAAATTAGAAATAGATGAAGAAAATAGTGATTTACATGATTTAACTTCACGTCAATTACCCCGTTTATCAAACAAATCACCTAAACTTAGGTTAGGATAGATTAGAAATAGATACAAAAAATAACGGTCTCCCCTAATTTGATTAATGGTGATTAACTAGTACCAAAACATAGGGGGAATACGGCTATGTAACTAATAATTAATTTTATAAAAAGCCGGATGGCTATCCGGCGGTTAACTGTTTTTAATATGATGGTATATGGGTTTTATGTTTCTGTACAAAATCACTTAAAACCAATCCCCATTTATGATTAGCAAATTCGAGTAATTCATCAATGTTTTGAAAATAATAACGTTCATGACAATAAGTGCTTTCATTAAATAATTCAGGATCGTCTTGATTAGGATCCGCATAATAAGTTTTAATATAGTACAAATAAAAAACACTATCACTATCAGTAATTGGTCTATTTAACCGTTCGATATATGTATCATATCCAGAGTATTCAAACATATCATTTTCTTTTAACCATTTAATTTCTTCTTCATCATATTTAAATGAATGAACCTCAAAAAAACGAGTCTTATCTTTCTCCTGTTTTTCTGCAAATTGCCCGCGCATCTCATATGGATATGGATGATAAGGATTATTATATGTTGTCTTTGTCATGATTATACAATTTCCTAATTACTGTTGATTTAAAACACGTTGGGTTTATATTCTCCGCTAAAAAATATCCTTATGACTTTTCCATTAAATGCATGGATCTGTAGATGATGGCCCAATTTTGCATGATCGCCCATTTTTGCATTAGGATTAAATACATCCCAATGGTATGTGCCTTCCTTAAATGTGGATCGTCTAGGTAACCACCAGTTGGATCCAGATTTAGGAAAAAACACCCCGTAAGTCTTTTCATTATGATGATAGTTCGTTGTATTCAAAAAAGCCGCCGGTTGCTTGTTCCACGTAATAAATTTTAAAAGTACTTCTTCGGCGGCTTTTTGATCCTTTACCTCAATATTAATATTTTTTACTTTATCGTTATCTAATTGACGTATTATAGTGTTTACCGCCTGACCTGGACAGTAGTAAGATAATCCTAAGGGATCTATACATGCTAGTGGATCGGGGACATAGGAATAGGCATTTTCACCACCAGCAAGCCCTATCGGATCTTGGCTAAAGAAGCGACCACAATAGGGATCATAGTAACGGTTACGATTATAGTGTAATCCCGATTCTTGGTCAAAATACTGTCCCTGAAATCGTAGATTCTGGGCGGTTGTGCCGGCGGCTATAGCAATTTGACCGTAGGATTTGTAAATACCACTCCAGACGATATCTCCATTGGCGCTGATTAGTTCTTGCGGTGTGCCTAGTTGATCGGTAAGGTAGTAGTAGATCTGACCACCGCGCCCCCGCCCCTGTAACTGCGCCAGGGGAATAAAACTATCCTCACTCGGCTCGTAAATATAGCTGCAACAGCGGTAGTCTTCCGCTTTGCTCCCCTGATTGCGAACCGCCGATGGACTAAAATCGGCATCGTCGGCATGACATTCAGTAATTAATTTATTCCCCTGCCAAAAGAACAGGGTTTTATCCCCGGTTTGCTTATCCGTTTTACTGATACGCCTTCCAAAGGCATCGTAAGTATAAGTGTGCACGGTTTCTACCGCTTGATGAAAATCATTATCCCGATAGTGGCGAATTTTTTTAAATTCAATTAATCGGTGTTGGCAGTCCCATTTAAACTGATGTTCGGTATGTTGCCGTTTGCCACGTAACTCTTTTATCACATTACCATATTCATCATATTCATAATGTCGATCGCCCTGAATTTTTAAACGGTTGGCGCTAACTTGGCTGCTCGAGGCGGTATTGGACTGTTTATCGCCTTTAAGCGCATCAAGTGGCGCGTCACTGCTTAACAGGTTATTGGCACCATCATAAATAAACTGCTCATGATAGCCTTTAAAGCTTAACTCATCAGGCAGTTGTTTATGGTTATAAGGCTTATGGTTTGCACTAGCTAATCGGCTTTTTAAATCATGGGTGAATTTTTTGATACCCTTATATGTATCGGTAATTTGGGTTAGCTCACCTGCCTGATTGTATTGATAGTGGCGCTCAATCGGTTTTATGATATTGTCACCAACCGTAATGCGTTGATGCAGCAATCGGCCCATGCTGTCAAACTGGTTGCGCCAATTTAACTCGCCAAATCGCCCCAGTGTTCGATCGATTTCTTTACCTTGTTGCCAACGGTGGGTTGAAAGTGGTTGCCCATTTAAGTCAATTTGACTTACGTTATCGCCATGGTAATGGTAAGCGAGTATATTGCCATCTGGCATCCGCATTCGGTATAAGCGGCCGACGGCATCGTAATCGAAGTATTGACTACTAAATCCTTGATGCTCTTGGATTAGGCGACCACATTTGTCATATTGCCAAACTAACGGCCACTGGCCATCATCTACTTCGAGCAACTGACCAAAACCGTTATAACGATAGGCTATCTTTTGACCATCTGGGAGCGTTCGTGCGGTTAAACGCCCATGGATATCTCGTTCATATTGAGTGACTAATGCGGTTTCTTGCCGTCCGCTATCGCCATACTCGGTGCGTTTTATTATCTGGTCATTGGCATCATATTCCCAAAAAATTTGACGGCCATCGAATAATCGCTCCAATTGTACTTTGCCAGTTGGCGTATAATCAATATGGTAACGGTCACCATTGTGATTAATAATATCGCTGATTTCACCGTGAATATTGTTATATTCATACTGCGTATAGCTGTTATCCGGGTAATAAATTCGTTTAATCAATGAGGTATATTGATGATATTCAAAATGTGTTACCCGCTGCTTTTCATCAATCTCTTTCGTGACACCACCATAAGGATTATAACTAAATTTGCGTGATGTTCCATCTGGCCAGTGAACCGCCACTAAGCGACCGACATCATCCCATACCCATCGGGTTGCCCGCACAGCGTCAATATTATTTGTCGAATTAGGATCGGTTGTACTTTCAAAAATCAGTTGACCCAGTGCATTATAACGATAGTACATTACTTCCCCACTGGTATTTTGGTGCTCGAGCAATTGACCGAGTGCATTGAAGGTATAGCGCTCCGAGGTGTTATCCGGATAGATAATGGTGGAGAGTGAGCCATTTTCCGACCAGCGATAGTTGGTTTCTAACTTCATTGGGTCGATATAAGTTATCAAATTACCGTCATAGTCGTAACACCATTTTTCTCGTCTAATCTCTAATCTATCAGCACTATAATGTGTGCGCTCCATCAGTAAACCACGATTATAGCGATTAGTTATCACTTGACCATCAGGGAGACTTATCAATGTGCAACGTAACTGATCATCATATTGATATTCAGTTTTTTGACCGGCAGGATCGATCTCCGCGATTAGTTCACCATCTTGGCCATAATGACGGGTGGTTGTGGTGCCACTGGCTGAAACTTTTTTAACTAAACGGGCGGTCTGTCTATCATGCACCCAAATCTCTTTGCTACCATCTGCATAAATGGCTTCTGAGGTGCCAGTGGCGGCATCCCATTTATAGTTAACGTCTAAATTAGGTATATTACTCCATTGCCGAAGTGCTCGAACCGATTTGCCTTCACCAATCCATTCCCAATAAAATTCGGCACCGCCAGCCAGTTGTCTTTTGGTAAAAACAAAATCGGAACGGTACTCATAACGTTCGACTTCGTTAACGGGATTGATCACTTCACTTAATTGTCCTTGTTCGTCATAAGTATAACGTATTAGGCATTGAGGCTCCGAGCCAGCGATGGTGATATGGCGAGCTAAGCGAATTTCAGATAATCTATCGCCCTGTTCGGTCTCAATATAATAGAATAGGAGTGAAGCACCAGCTGTGTTTTCCAATTTGACCGGAAGCTGCCTTTCTGGGTCATAATGAACTAATAATTTTTGCTTGTTTTGTGAAAAAGCTGTGACCTGCCCATGATTATCCGATAAGCGATTGACATGCATAACCCAACCATTTAAACAGGCGGCAGTAAATAGATATTCATTCTCTTTTTCACTTAACCAAACCGCGGCTATGGCGAGTTTATTGGCGGATATGGGCATATCCTTACTTGGTAAATCGAGTGTATTGATTAAATTCTCATGATCGGTCCAAATGATAGTGTTATCTTCATCGTTAAATAAAAAATGGTGTTGTAAAGAGTGACTCCAACCATAGCCAAAGACGGAGTTTATCTCTACCGCTGTTGTACGATATTGCCGTTGTGTAACTATCCCCTAAAATAGTACAGCAAAAAAGTAGAAAATTCTCTATGATAAAAGTAAAGGGGATTTAATTATGAAAAAAATGACTGAACATCAAATAGTAGCTATTTTAAAAGAAGCTGAAGCGGGTATTCCTGTCAAAGAGCTCTGTCGTAAATATGGCATGGGTAATTCAACTTTCTATAAATGGCGGGAAAAATATGGCGGAATGGAAACTTCGGATATCAAACGCTTAAAGGAGCTTGAGGCTGAAAACGGTAAGCTTAAGCAGATGTTTGCCGAACTGAGCTTAAAATCCCAGCTTCAGGAAGAAATTATAAAAAAGCTTTAGAGCCCACAAAAGCACGTAAAACGTGGGCACAGCAACTACAACAAAATCATTCTATTACTATTGCTATGAGTTGTGCCATTGTTGGCTTAAGCCGTTGTGCTTACTATTATCAACCTAAGTTACTGGATGATTCGGTGATTGTTTCGGTGTTGAATGCTATCACAGACCGGCATTTACGCTGGGGCTTTCCTAAATGCTTTAATCGTATCAGAAAGCTCGGCTATAAATGGAATCATAAACGAGTATATCGGGTGTATTGTGAATTAAAGCTTAATCTCAGGGTAAAGCGTAAAAAACGCATTCCCCCACGAACCCCAGAAAGGCTATCAGCACCCAATAAACAAGGTGAATGTTGGTCAATGGATTTTATGAGTGACAGTAGTTGTAATCAACGTCACTTTAGGACATTCAATGTCATCGATGACTTTAATCGTGAGGCGCTAGGCATTGATATTGCTGTAAGCTTACCAGCAGGGAGAGTTACCCGTTACTTAGATAAATTGGCTGAATATCATGGGTATCCATTAAAAATACGAGTCGATAATGGGCCAGAATTTACAGGAAAAACCTTTATAAACTGGGCTAAATCCCATGATATAGCCATTGATTATATCCAGCCCGGTAGTCCTTATCAAAATGGCTATATTGAACGATTTAATCGTACCTATCGTACTGAAGTACTCGATTTATATCTTTTTAACAACTTAGCACAAGCAAGGAGAATAACCGAAGAATGGTTAACGATTTATAATACCGAAAGACCGCATGAGGCATTAAATAACATGACACCGATTGAGTATAAAACACTAAAACAAGCAGCATGATTTTCTACTTGAATCTTGTACTAGGTTTGGGGTATTTACAGTTGGAAGATAAAAGGATATAGTCCTAGTAAGGTGGCATCATCGAGTAACAGTAACTCTTCACCGGTAACCATTGAGATGGGATCTGCGGTAGTTGAAGTTTTTTTAGTAGATTGGGAATTTGAATTATTTTGAGTAGTAGATGTTGAAGAGTGGGAATTTGTAGTTGTAGTTGTAGTTACTCCTAACGATGTTGTCTGTTGTCCAGTATTATGATTTTTTCTATTGGCACGGAGAAAATCGGTTAAATGAAAACGTTTTGCATTAGTGGCAATCACTTTACCAAAACAATTAAAAATTACCGTGGTAGCACCGGAAATAAGAGCATTTAAGGGTGCCCAAATTACATTAATGACCTTCATCGCATTTTGAGTGGTGCGTATTAGTCGTGATGCCAAAAAGATAGTACCCAGGGCCGGATTGACAAAAGATAAAAGAGCGCCGAATAATATCCCTCTTAATAATTCACCTATAAAAGAACCACCAATTTTGACAATCAAATTTAAAATCTCACCCCAGGGATAGGAAACGAGTTCAGAAACTAAATAGCGACCAACAATATACATCAGTGCTTCGTCTCGAGTTAAGGCTAATAACTGATCTGCTTTACGTTTATCTTCTTCCAATATCTTCCCGATTTCAGATAAATCAAAAGTTATGCCATTTAATAATTCTCCTAATTTTGCTTTTGCACTGTTAAATTTATCTATATATTTTTTAGGATTGGTTAGAAGATTATAGGCTAGCATCACGTCATCCCAAACACTAATAAACCCCTTAAAAATTGACTCAGTAAATGTCTCTAATAATCCTTCTTTAAACGGTTCATCTAGCCACTTTTGTTTACGTTCTGGCCACTGTGCAGCTAATCGTTCATAAACAGTTAGTACTAAATCGTCATAAGCCTCGTACAATGCTTGATTATGCTGAACTAATTTATCATCTGTCGCCCGAATATAGTAATTTTTTCCGGGAGTTAATCCCGAAAAAACAACTTCTCCTTTCTCATTAGTTGTACCACTTGCTACTTGATCCGCAAGTTTGTATATAACTAAATCATCGCCATATCGTTCATAATTGATTTTAGTAAATACTTCAACGTTAACGTCTGGAATGGGTAAATCGAATACTGACTCGTATTTAAGTACGACTTTAATCGTTCCATCTTTTTCACACTTTGCAAAAGAAAAGTTGTCATTCTCTAAATCATTAGTTTTTTTAGTTTTTGATAGTCTTTCTTTTTTAGATTCTGCATCATTGATAATGGTCACCCTGTCCATTTCCAGAGTTGGTAACCCCCAAAAATCCAACGCACCATTCGCAAATTGAATATAACCTTTTTCTAAAAACTGCTTATATTCTGTCGTGATAATTTGCTTATTTTTAAATAACTCTAGTTCATCTTCAATAAATTCAATTGGTGTTAACATGCTAATATCCTTTTATTCAAAACTAACTAAAAAATTCACTCTCCAGTTCTTCAAATGGATTGGTAACTAACTCTAGTTCTTCGACTAATTTTGTTTTTAAGTTGTTTATGATGAGATTATCAATAACGTTATATTTAGCTGATTGCGATTGCCATAAGGCTAATATTCGCTGCTTAATTAGAATTTCCGGCAAAGTTTCATAATATGATGGATAGGTTTCTTTTAACCATAACAATAAATTAGTTATTATTGTTGTTGGATTATCTTTCATTATTGTATTTATTAACTCTTGCGGTATCCGCCACCAAGGGGTTTGTTGAGCTTGTTGTTCTACTGGAATATCAACTACATAGTGTTGATTATTAATCCAATAAAACGCAAACGCCGGGAGGATCTCTTGCCAACTATCGACAAAGTAATCAAGCATAATTGAGAGGTAACTTCCATCCCAATAACGGAAAAAAACCGTTTCTTCATTGACTGGCATAATCACTTGAGTCAACGAGCGTAAATGACAACAAATCGATTCAAATGGTAAATGAGAACGAGCAAGCCAGCCCCAGTCTTTATGTTCTGTTTCGGCTATCCATTTTAGAAAAGGACTATTTTCATCAAGTCTTACCAACATTGGCATGACCGAAAACCAATTTTCATAAGGTGTTTGAGAATAGAGTCCATAAGGTGTTTGCGAACCATCATGAAGGTAATAATTTTTAATAGCTTGGGCATCACTAACATTGGATAAAACAGCATAAAGTGGCATTTGAGATCTTGCTGTTATCGCAACCCACTCAGTAAGCGAAATTGTGCTCATTTCTACTCCCTTACGATCAACTTCTGTTATGTATTAGCGGTTATCGGTTACTTTTTATCAGAAAATTTTAAAACTGCGACTTAAAAACTTACTGCAAATTAAAACCGTCATGTCTTAATTTAACATCTCCTACAACATCTCACCTACAACATCCATCTTTCCCATTTATCGTCTTCGTCTCTATAGACTTCTTTTTTATCGATACGCCACTCTTTATTTTTATAGTGAAGCGTATAACGATAGCGATATTGCAAGATGGAATGATCTTGGGTTTCAATGGCAATTTTATTTTTGTTCAACACCTCAGTTGCCAGTATTTCTTCATCGGGAGAATATTCTGCTGGATATCTAGTATTTAACGCAGCTTGCCTACCATATTTCCGCTCTCTTAAGGTACAATAAGTATTAAATATTGCATCAAGTTCCTCTCCCTTTTTGGCGTCCAAAGGTTCTAACTTTTCATATTCACCTTTGTCAACGTATTCCATAGTTATAGCATGATAATATACTTCCCATTTATTCATTGCGATAATAAATTTTTTTAGTACGGCTACTGCTTCTTGTATATTAGGTTCCATAATATATCCATCCGTTTTCTAACCAGCTAATTTGTCAATACCATTACAGATAATATCGCAGCAATAGTTTAAGTATAATTACATTAATCCGATTATGCAAACAAATGTAAATATCTAAATTATCCAATGTATTTCTAGGTTCGGATAAATAAGAAATAGATGAAGAAAATAGTGGTTTGGATCGATTGAAAAAATAGAAGAATATATAGAATACTACAACACCAAACGGATTAAAGCCAAATTAAAAGGCCTGACTCCGGTTGAATATCGAAATCAGGCCTTATAAGCCGCTTAATAAAAGTGTCCAACTTTATGGGGTCACTTCACTAATTAGCGAGGTTTTTTCTGGCTTTAACTCGGGCGATGGCGTCGGCAATCGATTGTTTGCGATCTTTCTGTGTAGTCGCACTACTTGTCGACATCGACCTAGGAAATAAAATAGTAGGTGGAACTAACTGATTACGGCTTAAGCGTTGTTGTTTCTTCTCGGTTAACAATAACTCTTCTTGCTCACTTAGGGCAACGCCAAGGGTCGTTAAGGTAATACAGTCAGTTGGACAGGTATTAATACAATTACTACAAGAGGTGCAGAACTGCGGTAATATCGTATGTAGCACCTGTTTGCTACCAACAATAGCATCAGTAGGGCAAACGCGAATACATTTACCACAACCAATACAATTTTCTTCATCAATAAAGGCTTTATATTGCATAATCAATTTTGAATTAACTTAAACCAACAATATTACCATCTTTGTCAATATCAATATGACGATAAGCTGGATTGGTACCGAGCCCAGGCATAGTCATTACATTGCCGGCATAAACACGAATAAAACCAGCACCTGCCGAAATTGCTAAATGGCTGATGTCGACATCAAAGTCTGTCGGTACATTTTTTAAATTTGCATCGGCACTAATCGACATCGGTGTTTTCGCAATACAAAGTGGTAGATGATCGAGCTTTAACGCTTCAATTTCCTTGATGTTTTTAAGCGCAGTTTCCGATAAATTGGCTTTATTGGCACCATATTTTTTTACCATAGTTTGAATCTTATCCATTAATGACATACTGTCGGGATAAGGTAACTTGATTTCACTTGGCATATCACACGCTTTAATCACATGTTTAGCCAGTTTTTCTGCGCCTTTACCGCCTTGAGTAAATACTTCACTGACTTCACAGGCAAATGCACCATGTTCAATCGCGTATTTTTGTAAAAATGCTAATTCTTCTTCACTATCATGTGGGAATCGATTGATTGCAACAATCACTTGCAAACCATAACTTTTAGCATTATTGATATGCCACGCTAAATTAGCTGCACCAATTTCTAGTAATTCCACATTAGACTCTGAGATCTCTTTAGGAATGGTTTGCCCTGGTTTGATATTATATTTACCGCTATTGGATTTTAAGCTACGTACAGTTGCGACTAAAACCACACAGGATGCTTTAACGCCAGCTTGTCGATATTTAATGTTAAAGAATTTTTCCATACCCATGTCAGATCCGAATCCGGCTTCGGTTATCACATAGTCAGCTAATTGCAAAGCAATGCGGTCAGCGATAACCGATGAGTTCCCATGGGCAATATTTGCAAATGGTCCGGCATGAATCAACACAGGAGTGTTCTCAACGGTTTGCATCAAGTTTGGATTGATGGCATTTTTAAGCAATACCGTCATGGCACCTGCCACTTCAAGTTGCTCGGCGGTAATGGGCTCACCCTGGGTATTATAGGCTAAAGTAATACGACCAATACGTGTTCGCATATCATGTAAATCGGATGCCAATGCCAATATTGCCATCAGTTCAGAGGCAGCGGTGATCTCAAATCCGTCACGGCGTTCTATACCATTGACGCCACCGCCAACACCGACAGTAATATTACGCAGAGCGCGATCATTGTGATCGATAACGCGTTTCCAAACAATACGATTAACATCGATGTTTAAACGTGGTAAACCAGTTTGAGTTGTAAATTCATCACCAAGGCGCTCTTCATGATAAAGACGAGAATCTAATGCCGCAGACGCTAAATCGTGGGCAGCGGTAATCGCATGAATATCACCAGTAAGATGAAGATTTAATGTTTCCATCGGCAAAACTTCGGCTTGCCCGCCACCGGCAGCACCACCTTTAACCCCAAAAACAGGTCCTAAGCTAGGTTGACGAATACAGGCGATAGCAGATTTACCTAAATAGTTAAGACCTTCACTCAGACCAATGGTATTAACTGTTTTACCTTCACCTAACGGAGTTGGCGTAATAGCGGTAACTAAAACTAATTTACCATCCGCTCTATTTTGCTTGTCGTTAAGAATTGATAAGTCGATTTTGGCGACATGTTTGCCGTAAGGAAGTACGTATTGTTCAGGAATATTACATTTTTCAGCGATTTCAGTTATTGGGCGTAAGGGCATTTTCATTCTCGTATTGCAAAAAATTAGGTTGTCAGTATAAAGAATTTAAAATGCCGAATAAAGCAACAATTTAATCTTTATTGATTTTCGGCACAATCGTTAATTATCTTGTTATAATAGCAAAAATTTTCAACTTAAGGATATTAGTTAAATGAACTGGTTTTCACAGTATTCTCTCTTCTTGGCTGAAACAGCAACTGTTGTTATTGCTATTTTAGTGGTATTAATTTTTATTTTAAGTCAACGGCGAAAATCATCAACGATCGCTGGACGTTTATCAGTAAAAGATATTAGTCAAGAGTATGAACAAGTCAAAGATGACATGCTTATGTCAAGCATGGATGAAGTTGAAGCCAAACAGTTTAATAAAGAACTTAAAAAACAAAAAAAACTCGAAAAAAAACAAGCTAAACAAGCTGCTAAAAAGAAAGACAGCTCTGATGAAAATGCTAAATCATCAGATGCTAAACCGAAATTATTTGTTCTATCATTTAACGGTAGTATGGATGCCCACGAAGTTGAAGAGCTACGTCAAGAGATCACGGCCGTACTCGCCATCATCAAACCAGAAGATCAAGTGGTAGTAAAACTTGAAAGCCCAGGAGGGGTAGTGCATGGTTATGGACTTGCAGCTTCACAATTATTACGTTTTAGAACACGCAATATTCCATTTACAGCAGTGGTTGACAAAGTTGCAGCCAGCGGTGGCTATATGATGGCCTGTACCGCTAGCAAAATTGTTGCAGCGCCGTTTGCAATTGTCGGTTCAATTGGTGTAGTTGCGCAAATCCCTAACTTTAACCGATTACTAAAAAAACACGATGTTGATATTGAATTACAAACAGCGGGAGAATATAAACGAACCCTAACTATGTTTGGTGAAAACACCGACGAAGGTCGTCAAAAATTCAAACAAGAACTCGAAGAGACGCATCTATTATTTAAAGACTTTGTAAAAGAGTATCGACCAAATATCGATATAGAACAGGTGGCTACTGGCGAACACTGGTTTGCAACTCAAGCCAAAGAAAAGGGACTGGTCGATGAAATTAGTACCAGTGATGACTTTATCTTATCGTATTTAGACACCCATAAAATCATTGCGGTTAGCTATCAACGTAAACAAAAACTAACCGAAAAACTGTCAAAAAACGTCGTAAAAGGCATGGAGAGATTATTCTTTAGACAAGGAAACGGACTATAACAGTCCGTTTTTTTAATCAAAATAACATCAAACTGTTCGCAGGCGAACATTATTAATATCCCTACGGTAACATTGTAAAAAATGAAAAAAGCACTTTAAAACGATAATATCTGTTACCTTCAACCTAAATCAATTGTTAACAAACATTTTTAATGTTTAAAATTTGCTTGTCAGCATTGTTAGATGATTGCTTTTAAATGTTATTTTATGGGAATTTTACAAAAGTTAACAATTTAGACGCTAAAATATATTGCGTCGATCTTTTGAGCTATTATAATTTTACCCGCTGAAGGAAAATCAGTTAGAAAGCAACAAAATAAAAAATAAATCCAAATAAAACATAAACTTAATTGACGGGAATGTCAAAATGCATTATAATTTTCAACACGCAACACGCAACACGCAACCTGCCCAACCAATAATCTAAAGCCGTCTAATTTTTGCCATCGATATTTACTATTTCACCTTAGTCTATTTTTTCAACAAATTTTAAGCGCTTCGCTAAAATCATTCTATAGCTCTTGGTTATTCCGGCAAATCTTTTTAGTGGTATGGCTTATTTCACTGTTATTGACTACCTGCCGTAGTCAAGCGTTAACCGCTAAGACATCAAATATTATTCATGGTAATGCTCCCTATTTAACCTTTGATGGTGGTCTGACTTCAGTAACTAGCTCGGAAGGTTTTCTTTGGATAACTTTATCCAATGGGATTAAATTTACTCCAGCAAATAATAATTCGTCAATCAAACCCATTGAGTTGCCATATAGTGGTCAAAGTTTTGCTGATATCGCTATGTTAGTGCCAACAGACAGTAATTCTATAGCATTAAATTCGCTTATCGGTTCACCTAATAATTTTTGGGGTGATGATGATGGCGATGGTCAGGGTGTTAATGGGATAACGGCTACCGGTAGTTTAAATCTATCTATTGTTGATAAAAATGGCAATGAGGTAGCACGTAATGAAGTCTTAACAATATGTGATGCGCCTTATAAAGTAACTTTAATGAGTACAGACGGTACATTACGCACCCGTTATGGGATTCCTAATAGTAGTAGTTTTAGTGCTAGTAGTACAACTTACTATGTTAATCCTAATGAACATCCAAAGGTCTGCTTTGCTAAACCTAACCTAATATACGGTTCAAATACTGAAATTAATGGTATAGATTTTCGTGGTCCAGTTTCAATTTGGAATTCTAATAAAGGGTTTATTCCCCAGTCTACTAATCCATCCTCTTATCATCTAAATTTTCCAACTACAGGCGCCAATAATTTATATTTTGATTTAGATATAGGTGGTGCGCAATCTTTGATATGGCCAGAGCAGATTGAACATGGGGGAATTACCGCTACGCTTGAACCGAATTCTACCGGTACTAGTGTGAGAGTAACCCTAACTGGTCCGGTTGCAACGCCTTCACAATGGGGGGTTAGTGGATCCAATAACATCGTTAAACCTGAATTACCTCAACTCTTTGAGTTAGTCGGTAAAGATGGGAATGGTAACGCTGTTGTCAAATATGGATTTACATTAAAACAATGGTTTGTCAATCGTGGTAGCAAAAAAGATACAGCTATAAATCAGGCATTGTGGTGTCGTGATATTGGATATCGCATGCCTGAGGTAAAAGATTTAACTAATGCTGCATGTACGGGGGCATGGAGTGGGCCTCGTTGTGAAGGAGCGGTTGGAGCTACACCATCATCAGTTGGTAATTATTACCAGCGTCGCATCGGTGCTGGTTTTTTTACTGAATGGGGTCACATGGTATTTTATCCTAACGCAGGTATTGGAAATGACTATTTTTATTGGACTAGTGATTCAGTTGGTAGTGATCAATTCATTGTGTATCCATATGGTGGGGACTTTTATAAGTATGATGCATCTAGCGATTTTTATGTTTTTTGTTCCTTACCTTAGGCTTAGTTTTCATTTTCATTTCTTGGTTATGAGGTTAAATAAAAAATGCAAGTAATTGGCTAGAGCAAAATAGCTATTCAATACTTTAATTTTGTTAATTTTTCTATATGAAATTTTGGGGTGAAATGCAGTGCAGAGTTCTTTTTTTGAAGAAATTTTTTGGAAAAAACTATTTTAATGGCTAAAAAATTAACAAATAAGTTTTTTAAACAGTCGTCCAAACAAATAAATTTACAAAAATTAACAATTTAAATGCTATAAACCATTGCTTAGTTTTTTCTAATTATTATAATTTTTATTGTTCTAAAGGACGATTAGGTTATAAAAAACCTATCAGAACAAAAACCCAATAAATCGTGTGGTTAATCGACAAGGATGTCGAATTGTAATATGGTAATTCAATCAATTTTCAATAACTGTTCAAGTGATGATCTAAATTCCCGTCCTTAATTTCAGTAATTAAAGTTTCTGTTTTCACCTTACAGAATTTTCTTAGCAAATTTAATTTATGGTCGAGCATCATATGGAATCTTTGCTCATGACACATATGCATAATATTAAAAGTTTACTTTAGATAACTTTATCAGACGGAACAACATTAACCCCCAAAACCAATAACTCATTATTTATGCCGAAAGTTTGACCGAATATGCGTGGTATTTTTGCTAATAAGCGATTAATGTTAATTAATAGTTTGATTTTAATAACAAAATTGGCTAAATCCAACCGAGAATCAAATTTTAGCAGGAAATTTGCAAGGGGATAATCGATCACTTTTATTTTTAATATCAGTAAGTTAAATATACCTAAAGAGCACTTTTACAAAAGTTAACAATTTAAACGCTAAAATATATTGCGTCGATCTTTTGAGCTATTATAATTTTACCTGCTGAAGGAAATCAGTTAGAAAGCAACGAAATAAAAAATAAATTCATATAAAACATAAATTTAATTGACAGGAATGTCGAAATGCATTATAATTTTCAACACGCAACACGCAACACGCAACCTGCCCAACCAATAATCTAAGACCCTTTATTTTTGGTTATGAAGATTCACTATTTCACTTTAGTCTATTTTTTCAACAAATTTTAAGCGCTTCGCTAAAATCATTTCACAGATCTTGGTTATTCCGGCAGATTTTTCTAGTAATATGGCTTATTTCACTGTTATTGGCTTGTTGTTCTAGTCAAGCGTTAACCGCTAAAACATCGAATATCATTCATGGAAATGCCCCTTATTTAACCTTTGATGGCGGTCTTACTTCAGAAACTAGCTCGGAAGGTTTTCTTTGGATAACTTTGTCTGATGGAACTAAATTTACTCCAGCAAATAATAATTCCTCAATCAAACCCATTGAGCTGCCAAATAGTGGTCAAAGTTTTGCTGATATCGGTATGTTAGTGCCAACCGACAGTAATTCAATAGCATTAAATTCGCTTATCGGCTCAACTAATAATTTTTGGGGCGATAATGATGGCGATGGTCTGGGGAATAATGGTATTTCACTTACTGGTAATTTAAATTTAACTATTACCGATAAAGATAATCAACCGATATCTCGTAATGAAGTTCTCGATATTTGTAAAGCACCTTATAGAGTTACGCTAAGTACTACAGAAGGAAAATTAAGCACACAGTATGGTTTTCCTAATAGTAGTGTTATTAGTGCTACTAATCAGACGTATTATATTAATCCTAAAGGGCAACAGCCATTAATTTGTTTTATTAAGCTAAATCTCCATTTTGGAAGTGGTAAAGAGATAGATTGGGGAGGGATTTTTGATTCAGCCGGTCCCCCTGATATATGGGATACAAAAAAGGGTTTTATTCCTCAGTCAAGCTATGAACAAAATTTTCCAACTACTGGTGCTAACAATTTATACTTTGATTTAGATATAGGTGGAGCAGGACCTCTGATATGGGAGGAAAAGATCGAACATGGTGGTATTACAGCAGAGATAACTCCTGATGCTAATGGTTCACTTGTTCGTATCACACTAAAGGGGCCAGCCGCTACACCAGAACAACATAAATCAGCATCACCAGATAATATCGCTAAGCCGATATTACCACAGATGTTTGAGTTAATCGGTAAAGATCGTAATGGAAATGCAGTAATCAAGTACGGCTTTAATTTAAAGAGATGGTTTGTTAATCGTGGTGAAGAATATACTAAAGATCCTAGTGTAGCAAAAGACTGGTGTGGAAAAATTGGTTATCTTATGCCACAGGTAAAAGATCTTACTAATTCAACCTGTAAAGGCCCATACGGAACTGTTCAATGCAAAAATATTGAAGGTGCACAACCGCTATCATCTGGTAATTATTTCAAGCGTATAATTGGTGCTGGCTTTTTCTCGGAGTGGGGCTTTACGAAATATTACACTGCTGCTAATTTCTCAACCTATGATTATTGGTTAATTGAAGCATCAGGAAAAGTATTCTGGGTGAATTCGGAAAATGGATATGTCAGTGACAATTTACCTCATTCTGGTTACGGTGTAATCTGTGTTTGGCGATGAGTATACAATCCTATTTGTTGTATGATAGTTGAGAGAGAAAAAATAACGTAGGGCAATAAGAAAACAGTTGTAGACAAAAGAGCATTCAAATCGGTAGAGTTGGATGGTTTAAACGGTTTGGCTCTATGCACTATGCAATAAAACCGAGAGGTCTGCAGCTACTTATGCCGGGTTAAATGAAGGTAATTAACGATACTCAACAGGGTGATTTTAATAACAAAATTGGCTGTATCTAACCGAAAATCAAATTTTAATTGGTAATTTAGCGGTCTATAATCGGTGATTTCCCTTTTAATATCAAAAGTATAAAGTACAACTAAGGATCATTTTTACAAAAGTTAACAATTTAAACGCAAAAATATATTGCATCGATCTTTTGAGCTATTATAATTTTACCTGCTGAAGGAAAATCAGTTAGAAAGCAATGAAATAAAAAATAAATTCAAATAAAACATAAATTTAATTGACAGGAATGTCGAAATGCATTATAATTTTCAACACGCAACACGCAACACGCAACCTGCCCAACCAATAATCTAAAATCGTCAAATTTTTACCATCGATATTTACTATTTCACCTTAGTCTATTTTTTCAACAAATTTTAAGCACTTTGCTAAAATCATTTCACAGATCTTGGTTATTCCGGCAGATTTTTCTAGTAATATGGCTTATTTCACTGTTATTGGCTTGTTGTTCTAGTCAAGCGTTAACCGCTAAAACATCAAATATCATTCATGGTAATGCCCCCTATTTAACCTTTGATGGTGGTCATACACGAGTGACGGATACTGATAGTTTGCTTTGGATAACCTTGTCTGATGGAACTAAATTTACCCCGGCAACACATAATTCATTAACCAACCCCATTGAGTTGCCAAATAGTGGTGAAAGTTTTGCTGATATTGGTATGTTAGTGCCAATCGATGATAATTCAATCGCATTAAATTTGCTTATCGGTTCGCCTAATAATTTTTGGGGAGATGATGATGGCGATGGTCAGGGTAGTGATGGTATTATAGTTACAGGTAATTTAAATCTAAAGATAACCGATAAAGATAACCAACCCGTATCTCGAACTGCAGTTCTTGATATTTGTAAGGCACCTTATAAAATCACATTAACCAGTTCGGATGGCACATTAAGTACTGGTTATGGTGTTCCCAAAAGTAGTTATTTCAATGCGAGTAATGTAACTTACCATGTAAATCCTAAACTCATTCCAAAGGTCTGCTTTGCCAAACCTAGCATAGAGCATAGTTCAAATGATGAAACAATAATTGTCGCCGGTAATTATGTTACACCCGACTTCCGTGGGCCTTCTACGATATGGGCTGATAAGAAAGGTTTTATTACTCAGTCAACTAATCTGTCATCTTATGGTTTGAATTTTCCTACAACAGGAGCTAATAATTTATATTTTGATTTAATTATAGTCGGTAGTGGTCCGTTGAATTGGGCTCCTGTTACTCGTAGTGGTATTACCGCTACTATGATGCCGGATTCTACAGGAACAAAGGTTAAAGTTACATTAACCGGTCCTTTCGCAGAACCTCAACAATGGCATTCTAGAAATCCAAGCAATATCAAAACAATATCTAGACCTATATTACCTCAGACGTTCGAGTTGGTTGGTAGAGATAATAGCGGTAAAGATATCGTCAAGTATGGATTTAAGTTAAAGCAATGGTTTGTTAGCCGTGGTAATGGTGTGGCTACTCCTGGAGATCACGAATTGTGGTGTGAAAATATTGGTTACCGTATGCCTGGAGTAAAAGATTTAACTAACGCAAAACGTGACGAAATCGCGGGTGCTACACCTTGGTCAACGGGTATCAATTATCAACGTCAGATTGGCGCAGGATTATTCACTGAATGGGGTTCTATGAGCAATTACAATGATGCTGAATTTAAATACGTTTATTATTATTGGGTAAAAGAAGTTCACCCTGACAACGATAGCTATCAGTTTGATGTAGATCAAAAATCTGGCTTCATTGGTTGGTATCCTAAAAGTACAACAAGAACTTCAGCTGTTTGTGTAACTCCTTAGTTAGTAATATTTTTTAATATTTAAACCTCAATCTAGGAAAATTAAGTGCTAACAGCGAAGTGAATATCATCAGATTTAAAGAATTTAACAATGATATCAATCGCCATTGTTGCTCTAACTATAGAATAAGTCTTTATCAAGTATCGTTGATATAGACATTCTTAAACATCCTTTGAAATAAGTATTTTCAATATTTTTTATAAATACAATTAATAAATCCATACCGCCATGAGATTTTATTTAATAAAAAATTCAAAGAGTTAATTAAGTCAATTAGGTATATCGACATTTTTTAATACAACAATACTACTCTGTAATGGTTTATTAAATGCTACTTACATCAAATTACCTGATGAGTCGGGTAGCTATATGGATATAATAAATTGCATTCCTTGTAATAAATTTGATTTAGTTTGTCTGAAATTTTGCTAAAGTTATCTGTTTTTATGAAATAGCGTAAAAAAATTATAAATATTATTAATCAATTATTACGCCTCTTCTGTTTAAGTTTTGATAAAAATAATCTGGTTTAAGTTTTTCTGATTTTGCGTCAAAATAATAGTCAGCCATTTTATCATCAGGACTAAATATATACATAAAGTACCTGTCGTTAGACTCACCTTCTTGATAGCCAACAGCAATAAAATGATCTTCATCTAGCCAAAAAATGGCTTCTAAAAATTGTGTCAGACCTAACCAAAGCACGATTCTTTTAGTTTTATTTTTACGATCGATTAAATAAATTTCTTGGCAATCCGAGTTGCCATAAAAAATATATTTATCAGATTGTGTTTCAGGATAAATATCTAAAAAGCTGATATATTTTTGTTTACTAGGTGAATAGTCATATATTTGTGGTATGTAAACATCATCACTAGCAGTTTCAAAACTTTTGGTATAAATGCCCTGATAATTTTTATCAAATGGCCAAGAAGTTTTATTTCCAGTATAAAAATTTGCTATATCTAAGTGATAATAATCGAGCCAATCTTTAATTAAGGGTTTAATCTTCTTAATTGTGGTATTAGATATTTTGCTTTTATTGCTATACGGATCTGATGATTGATTTTTTTGTTCGAGATTAACCGATTTTGGATTATTAGCAGCGATAGCTGTTGATAAATAGCTATTTAACCAAATGAAAGTAATAAAAATAAGAATATACTTCATGTAATGAACCAATTGATTAGTTGAATTTACAATTACTAATTATTTAACCAAAATGTTAATTAGTTAATTTCCGAAAATCATAAATTTAAGATTGTAGTGTAATTAAAATAATATGTATATTGTTAATAATTGGAGGGATGTAGATTTTAAGTTAAACAACTCTATGTTATCCTAAACTCAACATTCGATCACAGGACGCTCCATATGATAAAAGATCCATTTTACGATCGTGAGGCACAAAAATATGACTCGCCGATCGCCAGCCGTGAACTGATTTTGGATTATCTTACCCAAGAAGCAAAACCAGCCAGCTTAGAGAAAATAGCTAATGCCGTATCAATCAAATCTGATGAGCAAAAAGAGGCTTTACATCGCAGATTGCGGGCAATGGAACGTGATGGTCAGGTCGTGTATACCCGGCGTAAATGCTATGCCTTGCCAGAAAAATTCGATATGGTTAAGGGTAGTGTGATTGCACATCGTGATGGCTATGGTTTTCTGCGAGTTGAAGGTAAGCCGGAAGACTATTTCTTGTCACATGAGCAGATGAAAAAGGTTTTACAAGGTGATGTTATATTGGCTCAGCCAATCAACAGTCAATACCGAGGTAAGACCGAAGCGCGCGTGGTGCGGATTTTAGAACCCCGCACTAATCAAATTGTTGGTCGTTATTTTATTGAGCAAGGCGTTGGCTTTGTGGTGCCAGATGACAGTCGCTTGAATTTTGATATTTTGATCGCAGGTAAACCAAATCGTACTGTCAGAATGGGCTCGGTGGTAGTGGTTGAATTACAGCAACGACCTGAACGACGTCAAAAAGCGGTCGGCGTGATTAAGGAAGTACTTGGCGAAATTATGGGAACCAATTTAGCTATCGATATTTCATTACGTAATCATGAAATCCCTTATGAATTTCCTAAATTGGTTGAAAAGGAGGCCAGCAAATTTAGTGAACAAGTGCCAGAAAGCGCCAAAAAAGGCCGTAAAGATCTACGCGAGTTGCCGTTAGTAACCATTGATGGTGAAGATGCGCGTGACTTTGATGATGCGGTCTATTGCCAAAAGAATCGCGGTGGTGGTTACCGTTTATGGGTGGCGATAGCTGATGTGAGTTATTATGTGCGACCGACTAAAGGGTTAGATAAAGAGGCTTGTTTGCGAGGGACTTCGGTCTATTTCCCATCGCGGGTGATCCCGATGCTGCCGGAAGTGTTATCCAATGGTCTTTGTTCACTCAATCCGCAAGTGGATCGCTTGTGTTTGGTGTGTGAAATGACCGTGTCGAATAAAGGACGTCTAACTGGTTATCAATTCTATGAAGCGGTGATGAATTCACATGCCCGATTAACTTATACCAAAGTAGCCAAAATTTTAGAGGGCGATAAAGAGTTGCGTGAACATTATCATGAGTTGGTTCCTCATCTTGAAAATCTTTATGGGCTTTACAAAGTGTTAGATAATGCCCGAATTGCTCGTGGTGCCATTGGTTTTGAATCGGAAGAGCCAAAATTCATCTTTAATGCGGATAAACGTATTGAGAGCATTGAGTTAGTGCAGCGAAACGATGCACATAAGATTATTGAAGAGTGTATGATTTTAGCCAATGTTGCAGCAGCAAAATTGGTAATTAATGCTGAGATTCCTTCGCTATTTCGTGTACATGACAGACCGGATGAAGATCGCATGAACAATTTACGCAGTATTTTAAGTGAACTCGGTTTATCTCTCGGTGGCGGTAATAATCCCAAACCAAAAGATATTGCTATGTTAATGGTTGAAGTTGAAGCAAGGCCTGACCATGAGATGTTGCAGACGGTGATTTTACGATCGATGAAGCAAGCGATTTACGATCCTGAAAATCGCGGACACTTTGGGCTAGCACTTGAGGAGTATGCACATTTTACCTCGCCAATTCGTCGTTATCCGGATTTGTTATTACATCGCGCGATCAAATGGGTGTTAGCTGATCAGCAGCACAAAACCAGTAAAACCGGTGGGCACCGTTATTCCACTAGTGAGATGCTCTATTTTGGTGAGCACTGTTCGATGACTGAGCGCCGTGCGGATGAAGCCGTTCGTGATGTGGTTGACTGGTTAAAATGTGATTATATGCAAGATCATGTTGGCGAGGTGTTTAATGGAACTATTTCGAGTGTGGTTAACTTCGGCTTTTTTGTTCGATTAGATGATCTGTTTATTGATGGTCTGGTACATGTTTCGTCGCTAGAAAATGATTATTATATTTATGACGCGTCGCGTAATCGTTTAATTGGTGAAAATACTCGCTTTACATATCGTTTGGGTGATAAAGTTCAAGTAAAGGTCGAAAATGTTAATCCTGAAGAACGTAAAATTGATTTTTCATTGGTAGACAGTGATAATAAGTCACAACGTCAAGGTAAAACAGCAAAAGATAAGGCGAAAAAAGCCGATATTGAAGCTGATTTACCAGTAAAACGCAAAAGTAAGAGTCGAGCTGAAAGCCAAAAGAAAAAAGCGAGCGAGGCGGTAAAGGCAAAAACAAAAAAACGCAGTAAGCCTAAAGATGCTAAAGCTACGGCTAAAAAAACATCTAAATCTGCGTCGACCGCCAGCAATAAGAGAAAAAAGAGTAAAAAATAGATGAGTGAAACAGTTTACGGTATCCATGCGATTGAAGCTTTGTTAACGCGTGCGCCTGAAAGAATTATTGAAGTTTTTATCGCTAAAGGCCGAGAAGATAAGCGCCTAAATGCCCTTGTTCATGAGTTAGAACAGTTGGGTTTAGCGGTGAAAGTGACCAATAGACAGTACTTAGATGAAAAAACCAGAAATGGCGTGCATCAAGGTATTTTGGCAATGGTTAAACCAAACCGTGGTTATCAGGAAAATGATATCCCATTATTGATGGAACATCAGCCAAATCCGGTTATTTTAATTTTAGATGGCGTGACCGATCCGCATAATTTAGGTGCGTGTATTCGCACAGCTGACGCTGCAGGCGTGAGTTTTATTATTGTACCTAAAGATCGCTCAGCACCACTTAATTCAACTGCCCAGAAAGTCGCATGTGGTGCGGCTGAGAGTGTACCCGTTGTTAGAGTGACAAATCTGGCTCGGACTATGCGGATGTTACAAGATGAATATCAAGTTTGGATTGTGGGCACCGCTGGCGAAGCGACAAGTACACTTTATCAAACCGATTTTTATGAAAATTCAAAAGCCTTGCCACTGGCATTAGTAATGGGCGCAGAAGGTGAGGGTATGCGTCGATTAACCAAAGAGCATTGTGATGAGTTGGTGAGTATACCAATGGCGGGGATTGTTTCTTCGCTTAATGTGTCGGTTGCCACTGGCGTTTGTTTATTTGAAATAGTTAGACAAAAAAATAGATAGTAAGAGTTATAACATGTTAGGATTATTGAAAAAACTTTCATCAGGCAAGAAAAAACAGAGTGAGCCAACGCTTTCAGAGCGAGATTTGAATGGACGTAATCATGTCGGTTATCCGACTATGCAATTATCTCGTGAAATTGATAAGTTAGTTAAAGCAAAATACGCGCCAATTAAACGGATCGTTAAATTCTACATAGCTACGCTATTTTTTAAATGGGGTCCAAGTGTTATCAATACTACGTTATCCGATGAACAGTTGGCTAACTTGTCAGGTCGCAACGTTCAAATGGTCTATTTATTGTTGTTCCGAGACATGTTAAGACATATTTCAAGCTTAGCTAAATTAAAGCATTTTGCCGAAGATTGGCCAGAACAATTTGCTCAAGAGATATTAGATAACTGCAACATGCTTAGCGACAGTGATGATGTCGATATTGCCAAAAAAGAGGCGTTATTCGCTAATACCCAGCTATTTGATATTGATAATACGATCGATCCTGATCACTTAGAAAATACCGTCATTCCTGATTGGACGATACCTTTGGCAGAGTTGATTATGTTAAAGCCGGCGACAATCTATCATTGTCACCGTCCTTTGATGGCGGTGATTTTGAAAAAGAAAAAATGATTTAGCCTATCATTTATTCAATTTTATTTAGTGGCAAATGCATAATTTTTTGATTCTTTTGCCATAGATTTGCCTTCCGTATGGCATAGTTAGTATGCCGTTATTGATATATTCTCCTGCCTTTAAATCACCTTATTGTTTAAAAAAACACCGCCATCTCAACTTTAACTACCTAATCCATAATTAATTTTTGCAATGATTATTTGCAAAAATACCAACTAGGTATGTCACTATCACTCACTTATACTAAATTTATGAAGTAAATAGGTGAATGGTTTTATGCGAACAAGAACAATTGCAGTATTTAGAAAATTCATATCTATTGATTATCCATTAACTATTGATACATTGTCGGAAGAGTTTCAGATAAGTACTCGCACAATGCGAAATGAGATACGAGAAATAAATGATTTTTTACATAAAAGAGCGTTGCCGCTTATCTCCTCGATCCGTAATAAAGGTTTTATTATCAAGGGTACTAATGAACAAAAGCAATTAGTTAAGATTGCCTTACAACAATTACCCGTTTCCCCCATTTTAAGCAAAGAAGA
This sequence comes from Gilliamella sp. LMG 34359, assembly GCF_984569085.1. Lineage (NCBI taxonomy): Bacteria > Pseudomonadati > Pseudomonadota > Gammaproteobacteria > Orbales > Orbaceae > Gilliamella > Gilliamella sp. LMG 34359. The sequence goes on from NZ_OZ474906.1 coordinate 1,379,122, forward strand.
ACGTCAATTTGATCTATTGTTAGCTATTGCTTTTTCAGTTACACCAACCATTTTAAGCCAAAAAGAGAGTAGTTATTATGTTTCTAAAAGTGTGTTAGACGAAGATATTCGTAAACTTAAATTGCGTTTAAAAAAATATGATATTGAGTTGGTGAGTCAACCTAAATTAGGAATGCAATTAGTTGGATTAGAACGTTCAATTCGTTTGATGATGTATGAGGTGATAAATCAATATGCCAGTAATCTCAATTATGAGCAGCCATTAAAAGAGTTAAATTTAATTCAACAGTTGTTATTTAGTTACATTCCGCAAATGTTGATTAATAAATTATTTGAGCTTGCTGAACAAACAATGAGCCAAGTCCATGATGAAATTTATAAACAGCAAATTGTTATTTTTACTGCAATTTGGGTTATTCGTAATCAACAACATCACCATCTCACTAAGATTCGATCTGATTTTATTCATAATGATTCCGGCAGTATTAATCAATTTATTCGGTTGGTTTGTCAGCACGCAGCTTTACAAGTTAGTCGTCAAGAACAGCAATATATCATTTATATGTTAGAGACCTTTAATACTAAGGATATCAATAATTCTATCGATTGGTTAAATGCACAATTATTGGCGATTAAATTGGTCAATTATGTTGAGGAAAAGACACAAATTCCGTTTTCTATTAAACAAGAACAGTTATATGAAAATTTATGTAAGCATTTAGCCGGGTTAATCGCACGGGTGAGCAATAATATCCATATTATTAATCCGTTATTAGATAATATTAAACAGAACTATGGTGTTATCTATTCGGCTATTGCACAATTTATCCTAAATCTTGAGACCACTTTAAGCAATAAAGTATCTGAAGACGAAGTTGCTTTTTTAACCATTCATTTTTCTGCTTTCGCCAGTGAGATCAACCAAGAACGAAGTTACTATTTTAAAGCGGTGGTCATTTGTGATCACGGTATTGCGACCTCTAATCTTTTAGCTCAATCGCTCAAAGAATTTTTCAATATCGAGATTTTGGCTATTTTGGCTCGTAATGATCAGCATTTATTGCAGCAACTTGATTTCGATTTGATTTTTTCGACTTTTCCATTATCACATTATGAACATCCTGTTTTGGTGTTAGAACCCATATTAAAAGAAAAAAATCACTCTATCATTACAGATTTTTTAGCTAAAAACCGTGATCACCAACGTATGGTTAATCACTGCACTGATGCCACTGATCTTTTTTATGCTTTAGTGAATTTAATTGAAGAGAGTGGCGGAGTGGTGTCTGCACCGATTTATAACCAATTGGAGAAGTGTTTAGCTATTAATAATCTTAAAATCAATAAAAGGAAAATCCAACCTATGTTGAAAGATATTCTTACCGATGATGACATTATATTGCAACAAACTTGCTCTAATTGGCAGCAAGCTATCACTTTTGTTGCTCAACCGCTTTTGCAGAAAAACTATATTTCAAAAAATTATGTCGATGCCATGATTAGCTCGCTTGAACAATATGGTCCGTATATCGTTATCGGCAAAAATTTGGCTTTAGCGCATGCTAGGCCTGAAGATGGTGTTAATCAATTAGGACTTAGTGTGATGACCATGCGTGATCCTGTCGATTTTGGTAATCAGGATATGGGGCCAGTTAAGATTATATTTTGTCTGGCGGCTATCGATTCTTTTTCTCACCTCAATATTATGCGCAGTTTGATCGAACTGATTAATGATGAAAGTAAGCTTGATCGCTTATTAATGTGTGATTGTGTCTCGCAATTTAAAGCGATTTTATTTAATGAACCAACCCCAGCTTTAACTTAATAAGCTATAGGAGGATCCCCGATGAGTCAGTTATCTATTTTATTTGTTTGTGGTGCCGGTCTTGGTAGTAGTTTTGCTGCCCAAATGGCAACTGAAGATGTACTAAAAGCTAAAGGTATTGATGCCAAATTAGATCATACGGATATTTCTTCTGCCGCGTCGATGAATGTCGACATTATTATTACCGCAGAAAATTTCCGTTCGCAATTTGCCAAATTTAATATCAGTGACCACACCTCGATTGTGTACCTAAAAAATATCGTTTCGAAGTCAGAAATTGATGAAAAATTAAGTCCGGTCTTGCAAGAGAAAGGATTGCTTTAATTAGCAAAAAGGAGAGCATTATGAACGTAATTAACTTCATTATTGATAATATTCTAACTCAAGCATCTATCACAATTAGTTTAATTGCTATGCTTGGTCTTATTCTGCAAAAAAAATCGGTAGGGCAAACCATATCAGGAACGCTAAAAACCCTACTTGGTTTTCAGGTGCTCAATGCTGGTTCAAGTATTATTGTTGGTAGTTTGAGTTATTTTGGTCAAATTTTTACAGCTGGCTTTGAGATGCAAGGCATTATTCCTTCCATTGAGGCAATCAATGGTCAAGCCATGAATCAATTAGGTTTGGGTAGAGATATTGCCTTAACCTTTTTAATGATATTTATTTTTAATATTTTAATTGCCCGTTTTACCCGTTTTAAATATATCTTTTTAACTGGTCAGGCTATCCTTTGGATGGCAACCATGACAACCGTATTCGGTAGTTTCGCAGGTCTTTCAGGTGTGAGCTTGATTTTAGTCGGTGGTGTTATTGGTGCACTTTTTGCCGTCTTTATGCCAGCGATTGCCCAACCTATTATTCGTAAAGTTACCGGTTCGAATGATATCGCACTTGGACATTTTTGTACTATTGGTTATCTGTTCGAGGCGGGTGTTGCTTATGTTGTTGGTGAAAAAGGAGAAAATAAACGCTCAATCGAAGATATGAAATTACCAAAATCGTTTGAGTTTTTACAAGATACCTATTTATCAGTTATGGTGGTGATGCTGCCTTTATATATTATCACCGTGCTTTTTGCGGGCGAAGAATATGCTTCGACACTATCTGGCGGTCAAAACTATATCATTTATGCATTTACTCAAGCAATCATATTCGTGGTTGGTATTTATGTGTTATTAGCTGGGGTTAGGTTATTACTGGGTGAAATCGTGCCAGCTTTTAGAGGGATCGCCATGAAGATTGTTCCTAATGCAATACCTGCGCTTGATTGTCCAGTGTTTTTTCCCTATAGCCCTAATGCCGTTATTCTTGGTTTTATTACGACCACCATTGGTACGGTAATCGCGATGTTAACTTTACCTTTCTTTGGCCTAGCGATGATTCTTCCTGGCATGCTAACTAACTTTTTTGCTGGTGGTACCGCGGGGATCTTTGGTAATGCCGTAGGTGGACGTCGTGGTGCTTTAATTGGTGGAATAGCCCATGGGATATTTATCACTTTATTACCCGCGCTGTTAGTCACTATTTTTAATCAAATGGGATTTGTTAATGCCACGGCGACTGATGTGGATACCGTTACGGTGGCCTTGCTTTATGCTTGGATTTTGAGCCCATTATTGAAGAATTTTTAATTAAGAGGTGACCATGTTTAGCTTTTTTAAAAAGAATAAACCACCTGTTCAAGTAGAACCATCAGCTCCAAGAGAGCTTGCAGCTGATGAGATTGCGCAAATTGAATATCAGATTAATGAGCGCAAACAACAACTTACTCATACCGATGATGTTCAATTGTTGGCCAGTTGTAATGAACAGATAGGAATACTGTATAACCAGTTAGGGCGCGCTGATTTGGCTATAGAGTATTTAGAAACCAGCATGCAACAAAAGAGATCAATTGGTGAAGGATATAAAATCCTAATGAGTTTGTATAACCATAAACGTGCAGAGGCAGCAAAATCAGGATCTATTGCCGACATCGATTTTTGGATGAATAAAATGGATGAAATGCGCAATATTGCCAAACTAGCTACAATTCAACGAAATTAAAGGAAAAAGTTATGTACACTACACTTAAGGCAGTAACCGAATTAGCGACAAAACTGAATTTTACTGTTGGCGCATTTAACACACATAATTTAGAAATGCTACCCGACATGCTTCGAGCAGCGAAAGAGGTTGGCGCACCGATTATTATCCAGACAAGTGTTGATACCGCTCGTTATATTGGTTTTAAAGTCTTGGTCAATACCATAAAAGCCATCGCTGATGAAGAAATTGTCGATGCGGTTTTGCACCTTGATCATGCTAAAAATTTTGATGATATCAAACAGGCGATTGATAGTGGATTTACCTCGGTTATGTTTGACGGCTCATCCTTACCGTTTAAAGAGAATATACTAAAAACTCGAGCTGTGGTTGAATATGCCCATGCTCGAGGTGTGTCGGTAGAAGGCGAGCTTGGTACTATTGGTGGCACCGAGGAGGGCATTCACGTTGAAGTTAACGATAAAGTTTACACTCGGCCTAGTGATGCTTTGGCCTTTGTACAGGCCACGGGGATTGATGCTTTAGCGGTAGCAATCGGGACTAATCATGGTCAGTTTAAATCGAAAACTGAAGTCAACATCCCGTTACTTAAAGAGATTCATGCAATGGTTGATATTCCATTGGTTATTCACGGTGGTACCGGTGTAAAGGAGGAAGATTACCCTGAGCTGATTAACAACGGCATTCGTAAATTCAATGTTGGTACAGAGTTATTAGTTAATTGGACACAAGTAGCTAAAGATCAGTTTGCTCAAACTGAAGTTAATAAGTCGCTAAGGCATAATGTGATTCCTGCTAATCAAGCAGTTAAAGATATTGTCAAACATAAAATGAGTTTGTTTCTCAATGTTAACCAACGTATTAACTAAGGTAATCTTACATGCCAAAATATCTGATCTTACTTGCTGGTTGTCCTTGTACCGGAAAAACATATTTGATCCATCTATTGCAGCGACAATTCACCAACAGTTTGCTGTTGACGCCCGATGAAGCAAAGGAGTTGTATGCCGACTCGGTGGGGTTTAATTCGCTTGCTGAGAAAAATGCCTTAGAACAAAAAGTTTGGCATTTTTATTACGGGGTGTTGCAGTGGTATATGGACGCTGGCAAGAAGATCATTATTTCGGAATATCCATTTAGCGATAAGCAAAAAAATCAGTTAAACGATTTTGCTAATCGCTACCATTATCAGGTAATAACCATTCGCTTGGTGGCTAATTTTGATATTCTTTGGCAACGCCGATATAAGCGTGATCGCTCTTTAGAACGTCATTTATCGCATATTATGACCCACTATCATTATGGTGACGAATTAGCTGATCGTAATCTTGCCGATGATTTGATAACCAAAGAAAAGTTTTATCAAATTTGCCATGATAGACAATATAGTAAATTTGTATTAGGGATATTGTTTGAAGTGAATGTAGATGATTTTAGCAAAGTAAATTATGCTGACTTATTGAATAAATTGAAAAAGATTATCACCTAATGAAATATAGAGGACGAATTACCTTTAGCCTTTAAGCATAAATAATTTCAGGTAGCTTAATGTCCCAAGGTTGATTATCGAGTTTTGCCACTTTTTGGCAGGCAAAAGCCAATCCAATTGGTAAGATTTGCTGCTTTTGGTAATTGGCTAATGCTCGGTCATAATAGCCGCCACCCATCCCCATGCGATAACCGCGTTCGTCAAATGCCACCAGTGGGGTAAAGACAATATCAAGTTGCTCTATCGTTATGCTACTTGTTTCATCGATTGCCGGCTGTAAAATGCCGAATTTATTTTTTATCAATGGAGTCTTCGGCGAGTAATTTAAAAAGAGTAGTTGCTGTTCAGCGATCGGTATCGGTAAATAGACTGATTTGTTTTGTTGCCATAGATATTCAATAATCGGTTTGGTATCGACTTCACCATCAAATGATAAAAATATCGCAATATGTTGCGCTTGGTTTACGGCTGGATGGTTTTTGATTTTTTGATAGATAATGGTTTGCGCGTTATTGCGTTGTGCTAGTGATAATTCACGTCTTTTTTGACGGATTGATTGCCGAATATTCATGGTTTTTCTTTTGAAAGAAAGCGGGATGAAAGACTCCAAGATGTCGTTAGGGTCGTAACCCTTGAACCCGAAGTTCAAGGTGAACAGCATGTTTTAATTTTTAGGTTTCCTAAATCAATTAGGCATACACACCAATTAAAAAGCATACCATTCTAAATTAAAGATTATCGGCTCAGGGGACTAACCCATATCGCGAACATCTCAGAGATGTTTACTATAATACAAAATTTTAAAAATCATACAATAGCATTTGTTGATTATTTACATTAAATCAGACGAACTGTTGATATTTAAAGCAGAATCTAGTAACTGTTGTAGCATCTTTAATCGATTGGCAAATTCGTCGCTCTTTTCTTTTTCTTTAGTTAGTTCGTAAGACAAATTTAGTGCAGCAGTCATGATAAGTTGATCGCTACCAATTTGAGGTGATTTTTCACGTAATTTTATTAAGCGCGCATCTAAATCTTTTGCCGCATTTGTAAGTGCGTCAACTTCCTCGACTGGGCAATTAAACTTTAACGTTCGCCCAAAAATCTGAACAGTGACAGCTTGATTTTCCATATTTAACCTATAATTTTCTAAATTTGTTAATTTTGTCAATAATATGTTTAGCGTTTAACCCGAGTTCGTCGCGCATCTCTTGTTGCGAGCCTTGTGGGATAAAAACATCAGGCAATCCGATATTTAAAATATCACATTTTATTTTTTTCGATAACAAAAATTCATTGACGGCGCTTCCAGCTCCACCTTTGATACTATTTTCTTCGATGGTGACAAGTATATTATGGCTTTGGCTAATGTGCAAAAGGACTTTTTCGTCAAGCGGTTTAACAAAACGCATATCTATCACTGTAGCATTGATTTGTTCGGCCGCGTGTAAAACTTCTGGCAGTAATGTGCCAAAATTGAGTAAAGCAATGCTTTCACCGGTACGGCAAAGTTTGGCTTGTCCTAACGGTATGGCTGTTAATGGCGCTAAGTGTGCACCAATGCCTTCCCCGCGTGGATAGCGTACTGCTGTTGGTCCATTGTGCAAATAACCGGTATAGAGCATTTGTCGGCATTCGTTTTCGTCACTTGGTGTCATGATGACCAAGTTTGGGATACAGCGTAAGAAGCTTAAATCGAATGCGCCTTGGTGGGTTTCGCCGTCTGCCCCGACAATACCTGCACGATCGATAGCGATTAGAACAGGTAGGTTTTGGATGGCAATATCATGGATAACTTGATCATATGCCCGTTGCAAGAAGGTCGAATAGATAGCAACTACTGGCTTTAATCCACTAATGGCAAAACCAGCCGCTAACGTCACGGCATGTTGCTCGGCAATGGCCACATCGAAAAATTGATTGGGATAGCGTTTTGCAAATTCAGTCATACCAGAGCCTTCGCCCATGGCAGGAGTAATTGCCATTAAACGTTTATCATGTTCGGCTATCTCACACAGCCAATCACCAAATATTTTGGAATAGGTTGGGGCAATTTTATTGGCCTTAGGTAATACCCCTTCATTCGGATTAAATTTTGGTACACCATGCCATAAGGTAGGGTTTTGTTCGGCAGGCGCATAACCTTTACCTTTTTGGGTGATAACATGTAGTAATTGTGGCCCCTTCAGTTGTCTAACTTTTTGTAGGGTAGCAACTAATGTTCCAACATCATGTCCATCAACTGGACCAATATAGTTAAAGCCTAATTCTTCAAATAAAATAGCGGGGGTAACCAGACCTTTAAGATGCTCTTCGGTTTTTTTGAATAACTCTTTTAACGGTGGAATATTGGAAAGCACTTTTTTACCGCTTTCTCGAAGTGAGGTGTAGGCCTTACTTGATAATATTTGTGCTAAATGTTGATTAAGAGCACCGGTGTTTTCCGAAATGGACATATCGTTGTCATTAACGATAACTAGCATGTCAGGTTTGATGTGCCCAGCATGGTTCATTGCCTCAAAGGCCATGCCAGCAGTTAATGCACCATCACCAATAATGGCGGCAACTTTTTGGCCTGATTGTTTTTTTTGTTCAGCAATAGCTATACCCAGTGCGACACTGATTGAGGTTGAGGAGTGCCCAGTAGTTAAGACATCATATTCGCTTTCATTGCGGTGCGGAAAAGGGTGTAATCCCCCTTTTTGGCGAATAGTTAACATCTGATCGCGTCGACCAGTTAAAATTTTATGTGGGTAAGCTTGGTGACCTACGTCCCAGATAATTTTGTCAAATGGCGTTTGATAGACGTAATGTAACGCCACGGTTAATTCAACCACACCAAGACCTGATGCTAAATGGCCGCTAGATTGACTGACACTGTCTAATAAAAATTGTCGTAATTCCTGACTAATTGCTGACAATTGTGACAGCGGATAGCGCCGAAGATCCGCTGGTGAATTGATTTGCTTTAATAGAGGAAATTTGTCTAAATTCATTTTTACCATCTAGTTATTAAGTTAACTATTCCGATTAATTATAAAACCAGCAAGGTCTTTTAATGGTTGGTTATTATAAGGTATTTGCGTTAGGCTATCGATAGCTTGTTGATATAACTTCTGGGTCATTTCGATTGCGTTTTGTAATCCAACCAATGCTGGATAAGTACTTTTTTCTTGCGCCATATCGGAGCCTTGCGGTTTACCCATCAATTCTTGTTCACCAATGACATCTAAGATGTCATCTTGTATCTGAAATGCTAGTCCAATCGCTTGGGCATAGTTGTCTAAGTTTTGGTAATAAGGTTTAGCTTCCTCTCCACAGGCATAAGCACCGAGCCGAACTGCCGCTTGAATTAAAGCACCAGTTTTATGGTTGTGGATATTTTGTAAATGCTCTAACGTGACTTTTTGCTGCTCTGCTTGTAAGTCAAGTGATTGTCCCAAACACATACCGGCAATGCCACTGGCTCTTGCCAGTTCACTAACCATTTTAATTTTACTTTGGTTGTCAATATGCTGGTTTTCGGATAATAAGCTAAACGCTAATGATTGTAAGGCATCACCGGCGAGGATAGCCTCTGCTTGGCCAAATTGTATGTGGCAAGTTGGTTTTCCTCGTCTTAGATTATCATTATCCATTGCCGGTAAATCATCATGAATTAACGAATAAGTATGCATTGATTCAATAGCCGCGGCTACTGAATCAAGTTTCATTAAAGGACAATTGAACATTTGCCCAGTTAAATAGACCAGTATAGGGCGTATTCGTTTGCCGCCAGCAAGCAGGCTGTAGCTCATTGCTTGTTGCAAATTAGATGGCGAAAACTGCGATATATACGTTGCTAAGTAGTTATCAATGCGTTCTTGTAATGGTTTTAAGCTATTCATTGTTATCAATGGCAAATTCAGATAATTGGGCATCACTATTTTCAGACAATAAAATTTGGATACGTTGTTCGGCTTCATTAAGCTGTTTTTGACCAGAACGAGCTAATTTGATGCCTTTTTCGAACTCATTTAATGCTTCATCTAATGGTAAATCGCCATTTTCAAGTTGAGTGACAATCGCTTCAAGTTGTTTGATAGTTTCTTCAAAACTGGTTTCTTTATCTTGTTTTTTTGTCATATCGTACTCCTTCTTGTGTTAAATGAGTATACACGTATTTTTTATGCTGGTGAATTAAGCTATTTAAACTATGTTTGAACTATGTTTAAACTAAATGATTAATTTAACTAACACCTGTTATCTGCAAATTAATGGTTAATTTATTGAATTTCGGTAGAAGAATGGTTCTCTTCTGGTTCACTTTCAAGTTCATCAACGGATAGCTGAGCGATATCGGGATTAATCGGTTTTTTTACTTCAATTCCTAATTCTCTAAAGCGTTCTATTTGACCAATAACGTTACCACGTCCCTTAGCGAGTTTGTTCATTGAGTTTTGATAAGTCTGTTGGGCTTTATCCAAACAGTTCCCCAGATTTTCCATATCTTCGATAAAACCGCGAACTTTATCATATAATTTACTGGCTCTATCGGCTATAAGTTCTGCATTCCGATTCTGGTATTCAAAACGCCATAAATTATGAATGGTTCGTAAGGCAACCAATAGTGTGGTTGGGCTAACAATCATTATATTGTTTTTTAATGCATCATTAATCAATGATGGATCTTGATCGATGGCGGATAAAAACGCCGGTTCGACAGGAATAAACATTAAAACATAATCTAATGATTGAATACCATTTAGCTTATGGTAATCTTTTTGGCTAAGTTGCCTTAAGTGATTACGCACGGCAATTAAATGCTCTGAAATGGCTCTGCTTTTGGTCTCTTCATCATCACTATTAAAATAACGTTCATAAGCCACTAAGGTAACTTTGGAGTCAATGACCACATCCCCACCTTGTGGTAAATGTACAATTACATCTGGTTGCAAACGGCGATTATCTTCATTAGTCAGATTAACTTGGGTGTGATATTCATAACCTTGACGTAATCCGGAATTATCTAAAATTTGACTAAGAATAAACTCTCCCCAATTGCCTTGGGTTTTGTTATTACCTTTTAAGGCATTGGTTAAGTTGTTGGCCTCTTTTGTCATTAGCTCATTGAGCTGTTGTAAGTTTCGAATTTCATGGGTTAGGGTATGTCGCTCTTTGGCTTCTTGTCCAAAACTGTCCTGAACTTGCTTTTTAAAACCTTCTAATTGTTGTTTAAGTGGCGAGAGTAAAAATTCTAAACTTTGTTTATTTTGTTGCTCAATTCTTTTGCCACTGTGTTCAAAAATTCGATTAGCTAAATTTTCAAATTGTGTGGTTAATCGCTGCTCACTTTGTTCTAAAACTGTCTGTTTTTCGTGAGCGGCATTAATGATCTCCTCTAAGCGAGTTTTTAATTCACTAATTTTGATATTTTGGGCGACATTTTGCTGTTGGTATTGATTTAACTCTTGTTTTAATTGCGATATTTCGATTAATAAATTTTGATTTTCTTGCTTTTTTTGATTAATTTGTACATCAAATAAGGCCTGTATATTACTCGCTTTAAATTGCGCTTTTAGCATAGCAATTAATAAAATGCCGGCGATTATGGCAATCATTATCGCTAGCCATTCACTTAAGCCTAAACTTCCTAGCATTATTAAGCCCTTTCAAAAGTGAATGAAATCACATCATCTAAATTCATGGCATCAAGTGCCAACATAATTAAACGGTCAAGACCAACGGCAACGCCAGCACAATCTGGTAAACCGGCTTCCATTGCGGCGATTAATTCAATATCAATGTTTTGTGGTGGTAAATTTTGATTTGCCCGATCGATATTATTTTGTTCGAAACGCATTTTTTGTTCTTGTGGATTGGTTAGTTCTTTAAAGCCATTAGCTAGTTCAACGCCTTTATAGTAAAATTCAAAACGGCTTGCCACACGGTGATCTTCAGGACTGATCGCCGCTAAAGCCGCTTGTGAGGCAGGGAAGTTATAAACCGCAATCGGTTTCTCTTGACCAATATGTGGTTCGACACCAAAACTAAATAGACACTGTAATAAGGTGTCGCGATCATAATCGTCGCTATTGAGTTCGATATTCAGTTGTTTTATCGCCTCAACTAAGGTGGCATGATCAGCTTCTAATGGATCGATATTAAGATGACGTTGAAATGCTTTTTGGTAAGAGATGCGTTCCGCCGGTTCACAATCAAGAACAGTTTGCAATAAATCATCGACTTCGTTGATCATTTGCATCATATCAAATTGAATACGATACCATTCAAGCATAGTAAATTCAGGATTATGATATCGGCTTACTTCTTCATGATTACGAAAACATTTACAGATCTGGTAAATAGGACCACTACCAGCTGCTAATAAACGCTTCATATGATATTCCGGACTGGTGATTAGTGACATTTTTTGCCCTTGTTGCTCATCGGTTTCACCAGGTTTTAAAAACAAGGTATGAAATGAACTAAGATGAACATCTGTTACTGCATATTGGCTTAAAGTTGGCGTCTCGACTTCTAATATACAGCGATCTGCGAAAAACTGTCTTACTTTAGATACAATTTTAGCGCGCTTAAGTAAATTATTAATTGATGCAGTAGGTTGCCAAGTCATAACAATATCCATGGAATTCGATTAATTACTAAAGGAAGAAATAGGGCATCTAGCCCTATCTCTTATTACTGGCATTCATTTTGCCATAATGTGAACAGTTTGTCGTATTTTTCTTGCTGACGCCAGATATGGCGATGAAGGGCAGCAAGAATAAATGGATCTTCTAAAATCGCTAATTGTTGTTCTTTATTGATTTTTTCTAGATCAACTTGTTGATAATGGTTAATAAGCTGTTCGCGCAACTGTTGATTTTTTGAGTTGCTTAGATGACGAGAAGTCGATAATGCACAGGCTAATGCATTATAAATAGGATCGACAAGTGCCATAATAAAACCATGTTCAACAAAAGCGGCTTCAGTTCGGACTAAATAATCACCGGTTAGTTTTACCGCTCGTGACGGATGGGTTTCCTCAGGTGTTAAGAATAGTCCCGCTTTTTTGGCTTGCATACCAATACTTGATAAGCCAGAGACACGAATCACTAATGGCGAAATGATTAATGGGATTAATATTGCTATATACCAATAGGTAAATTGGGGATTTAACCAAATAATCACACATAACCAGATAATTCCTAATATTGATAATGGCCAACAAAAGTAAAATGATTCACCCCAAGTTAAGGCATCATCATTCCTTGCCGGGGACTTCCATTGAATTTTGCTACCAAGCCAAGCTTTAATCACAAATTTACTGTGGAAGATCATGCGGATTGGGGCAAGAATCATCGACCATACCATTTCGATCAGAATCGATAAGGTTAATTTGAATATCCCCCCGACGTCTTTAGCACCAGTTCGAGCGATTATAATACCGTAACTAAACAGTTTGGGGGCAAAGAGTAATACCATTGTGGTAGAAAGCAGCTGAATAGCTAATTGTTCGTCCCACCTTGGCCAGGTTGGATAAAATTGATTAGGTTGGAAGAAGTATTGCGGTTCGGAAATATTAAACACTAATAATAACAGTGTGGAGAAAAACAAGAAGATTAACCACAATAATGATGAAATATAGGCCATTCCGCTGGTAAAAAACATCACTCTATGGGTTAAAGTAATACCACTTTTGAAAATCAATCGAAGATTAATCAAATTACCCATACACCAGCGATTATCACGTTTGAGATCTTCTATCATATTACCCGGTAGCTCTTCATAACTGCCATGCATATCGTAGGCAATCCATACCCCATAACCAGCTCGGCGCATTAAGGTTGCTTCGACCAGATCGTGCGATAAGATGTGCAGAGGCCCTTTACGCTTTTGCAATGGTGATAAAATACAGTGTTCGATAAAGGGTTTTAAACGAATCATAGCATTATGGCCCCAATATTGGGCTTCACTTAATTGCCAGAAGTGTGTGCCTGAGCAAAAAATATCACTGTAAACTTGATTGGCAAATTGTTGAATACGGCCGTATAAAGTTGTCATTCTGACCGATTTCGGTGGCGACTGTAAGATCCCCGCTGTTGGATTCATCTCCATCATGGCAATCATTTTTAAGATACAATCACCAGTCATAATACTATCAGCATCAAGAATCATCATATATTCATATTGATGTCCCCAACGACGGCAAAAGTCATCGATATTACCGCTTTTACGTTTTACGCGGCGTTTACGATGACGATAAAAGATATTACAACCGTTGTCAGCTTTCTTGGCGTTAAATTCAGCCCAAGCTTTTAATTCATTGACATAAAGATCGGGGTCGTTAGTATCACTAAGAATAAAAAAATCGCAGTATTGAGCATTGCCTGTTTCAACCAGTGATTCATAAGTTGCTTCAAGACCAGCAAACACTCGAGAGACATCCTCATTACAAATAGGCATGACTAATGCGGTACGGTGTTTAGTATCGATATGCTTAACCGGATCGTTAGGAATGGCAATTGTAAAGCGATCTTTTTTAATCACTGCTAAAATCAGACCCATGACACTGGTCCAGAAACCGATAGAAATCCAACTGAAGAGGATAGCAAATAAGGCAATAATAAAACCTTGTATAATATAAGGAATAATACTGTAAATGGCGAGTTCGGGGTTGATATCCCAATTTGCCATAAAATTAATTTTTTCCCAGCTTTGATAAGGTAATAATGTTGCTAAGTAACTTGTGCCATAATAAGTTTGTACGGCAATAAGTACAAACATAATTAAACGACGAATAGTTGCGATGATATTCAGACCGGGTTTAAATTTTGCCTTATAACGTTCATTCCAGTTTTGTGGTTGGATAGAAACACGTTCGACTTTTGGATAAGTTGGTTGTTGTCGTCTTTCATCGTCAAAATCCTCTGTTTTGCCAACTTGATTGAGTCGATATTTTAGAAATTCAATATCATCCGTTGGCAAGTCATTGTTTCCCGATTGCTGACGCCAACTTTCGGCGTCAGATAGATTTTCAAAATAATCTTTTTTCATATTATATGTTGGTATTGTCATTATTGAGCAGGAAATTGCCCGCTCCAAGTTTCGGACAAGATCTCACCGGTTAATGATGCTAATTGAATACGAATGTCGGTCGTTTTTTTATTATCTTCAACATTGAAGCGCACAATCACTCGCCAACCTTGAGTTACAGAATTGTATTGTAGATCACTACTAACAATTGAACCGTTGGTAATACTAGATATAACTTTAACCGGTTTTTTATCCGATAAATTTGGGCCGACAAAATCAATTACATAAGCATTAGAGCCATCAAGTTTGCGAATCAAGTTTGCTTGTTTGATGTCACCTAACGATAAACGAGTACTTTCTGCTAAAGCAACATTTTTTGGATAGCGTTGTTTTTCGTTTAATGAATAGTGTAATCGATATTTGAAATCAAGCTTATCACCAGCTTTATATTGTTTCTCTGGAACCCAGAACGCAACAATATTGTCATTGGTTTCGTCAGCAGTTGGGATCTCAACGAGTTCAACCCGGCCTTTGTGCCAATTATTTAATATTTCCACCCAAACGCTAGGGCGTTGTTCGTAGTGATCATCAAGATCTTGATAATCATCAAAACCTTTGTCACGCTGAATTAAGCCAAAAGCTTTTGGGTTATCTAAGCTATAGGATGAGAAAGATAAGCGCTTAGGATTATTTAATGGTCGCCAAATCCACTCGTTATTAGCTACAATCGAGAGTCCATTCGAATCATGCATTGCCGGACGATAGTTTAAAATCGGCGATGGTTGATTAGGACCAAATAAGAACATACTAGTTAATGGTGCAACGCCGACTTTTTTGACTGAATCACGAAAGAATACTTTCCCTTCAACAGTAACCGTGGTATCAATACTCGGAACCAAAGTAATTTTATAAGCCCCAGTTACACTCTTAGAATCAAGTAAGGCATAAATCACTAAATGTTTTTGATTTGGCTCAGGTCGTTCAATCCAATACTCTTTAAAACGCGGAAACTCTTCACCTGACATCTCACCAGTATCAATCGCAAGTCCACGGGCTGAAAGACCATAGCGTTGATCTTTACCAACTGCACGGAAGTAACTGCCACCTAATGCCGTAAATATTTCGTCATCGGTTTTCATGGGGTTATTAATTGGATAATGTACTTTAAATCCAGCAAAGCCAAGTTTTTTAGTATCTAAATTTTCTAAATGAATTTGACTTAAATCAAAGTAATCTGGATTATATTTAATTTCATTAACTTGATTATTAACAATCTCATTAATTTTAACTGGCACGTCAAAATACATGCCTTCATGATAAAATTCGAGTTTGAAACGACTTTTACGATCGTTCCAATACGCTTTATCATGTTTGAAGTAAATTTTTTGATAATCGGCAAATTGCAGTGACGATAACTCACTAGGCAGATTTTTAGATGGTTGGACGTAAGCTTTTTTTGATAGTTTTTCTGCTTTGGTCACGACATCGTTGAAAGTAAAAGCCCATGAAGAAAAACTTAAGCAAGATAGAGATGCGATGCAAATAATCTTGCAAGTTAATGTTTTACTAAATCGACTAACAGGGGTTAAATTGTACATAAAAGACTCACTTGAGTAGGATATTATCTAAAAATTTTAAAGTAATTGATAATATTGTCTTTAGGGTTGCTTAAGCATTTTTCGATATAATCAGCCTTCATTTCTTGAAGAATCGTTGGATTTTCATCAATTAAAAAATGAGAATAATTATCTTTTAGAATTTTGGTTTTTAAGTCAGTCAAATCTTGTGCTGACATTTTAAATAATGGTTGATAACGTTTGGTTATATTATCGTTATCATCAGTATAGGTTGCGGCAACAAAATCCGCTGACCACTGACAGTAACTGTTAATATTCCCATCAGTTGGCGTAATTTTTTCCAACTCTTGATTATGTTCGGCTTTGTACTCATCAATTACTTTTTTGAGCTGAATGTCATATTTTAACTTATAGAATTCGTTAAGATAAAATTTTAACACACAGGAAGATTGGTTACTATTATCTTTACAGTCCAAAATCCCGTGTTTGATTAAATAGCTATCAAAGTGTTTGTCACCAACTAGCTGGAGTAATTGCTTTTTTGCATCTACAACAAAAGGATTATTTTGTTCCGTTTGCTGTTTTAAATTTGTTAACTGATCCATATCAGTTTTGCTATTAGTTGAAGACATATTGTTTTTTACACAGCCTGCAACAAGAATAGAAACAATGGCACATGTAAAGAAATTAGCTATTTTCATATATCAAATTCCATGAACTTATTCTTGAGTTGTAATTTCAGGATGAGCAACTTATCACTTTTTAAGTGACGTAACTTTGTGAAATTATATACTCTTATTCTTTTAAAAAACACTAGATGATTATATTCATTTTGTAAAAAAGCACTAAAGATTCCTTTTATTTTTTGTCATTAATGCCGACATATTTTGCGAGTGTCGACAGTAAGTTGTGAATCATTGGTTAGAGCTGGTTTAAATTTTCCTTTAGCTTTTAAAAAGGCAATAAGCTGTTCGGCATTCATATCAGATTGAGAACAGGTATGAAATCGAGCATCAGTACCAAATTTTTTATGGATAGCATCGAGTAAAGATGATTCGGTATAATCTTTTCCATCCATCATTTCTAACACTTCGTGACCATGAATAGACATCATTTTTCCTTTTCCAATAGTAGGTTAATCTGATTTTAATTTTTAGCGGTGCAAGATAACAGAAATCATTAATAAAAAAAAGAGGTTAAATGTTAAAAAAAACATTAAGAGATGATACTTTACCCCTGATAAGAATCAGAGGTAAAAACGGTAGTTTTGAAATCGTTAAATTGCTTCAATAATTAGCTGTTTGTTTCACTCAATTTAACAATTACTGATTGATTTTCAGTTTTAACTTGATAGATTGCGACAGTGATTGCATCTGCGAGTTTATAGGCGATCTCATCATTTATTTTAATTAGCCCATCTTCAGGATAGGCGTTTACTTGATCACGAACCTTGTGAATCATTGACAGTGGTAAAAAAGCAAATGCGCCAATATCAGTTAAGCGAACCCGCGCACCGCCACGATTGATATCAACAATTTCCGCTGCAAATGTCTGATCTTGCTTATCTGATAAGTATTGACTGTAAAGATTTTCAGCAATATCGCGTTCAGCTAAGCGTAATTTTTTACGTCTATCTGACATACTTTTTAATTGCTCGTTAGTTGGTGCCGTTATTGTTTGCCCTTTTAGTGATGCTTTGAGTAAACGATGGTTTATCATATCACCATATTTGCGAATTGGTGATGTCCAGGTTGCATAAGCTGTAAATCCTAAGCCAAAGTGTGGTTCTGGCGTTAATGAAAAATCCGCTGGAGTTTGGAATTTTCTTAACCTTGTCGATAGGAAGTCATTATCATCAATTAATCGACGTAATTTGACATATCCTGCAAATGTCATTAGTGATTCTTTGTCGAAATCAGTGATGCCATTATCGGCTAATATTTTTAAGATCTGTTCAATGTATTTGCTATCAAAACCTGAATGGGTATTAAACACCCCCGAGCCTACTTTTTCTTGCAAATACATAGTTAGAGCTAAATTGGCAATAATCATCACTTCTTCAACAATATTATTACCAATACCACGTAATTCTTTAATGATATTTTTTACTTGGCGATTATCATCTAGTACGAATCGATAATCATTATTGGCTTTAAATACTAACGCATTTTGTTGTCGCCAATTTATACGTGCTTTTGCCAGTTCTGATAGTAATCTAAGTTGTTTTTTTATCGTGGCGTCATCGATATTTAAATCACTTCGACCTTCTAAGAAATCAGAAACATTGTTGTAAGCAAGTTTAGCTTTCGATTCAATCCACGCCGGAGTGAAACTAATATCATCATTAGCAAATTGACCATTTTTATCAATGTTAATTTTACAAACCATGGCTGGTCGTTTTTCATTGGCTTTTAATGAACATAGATTGTCCGCCAACTGTGTTGATAACATAGGAATATTAAAATCTGGTAGGTAAGTGGTAAAGTTTCGAATTTTAGCGATGTTATCGACTTCACTATCTTGAGGAATATACGCTGTAGGGTCGGCGATGGCGATCATTAGCTGATAGTTACCGATCTCATCTTGGGAAATGGCAATAGCATCATCCATATCTTCGGTATTTTCATTATCAACCGTGAAAAATGGTACATCAGTTAACGCTTGACGATTTTCCTGTTCAGACTCTGATATTGTGAAAGCATCCTCTTGAGGCGCTTTATCTTCTAAATCGTAACGCGCCAAAGTTTTGAGCCATAATTGATAAATTGAATCAGAACTGGCGATAAATTTGGTTACTTCAGCAGAAAAATGATTTTTATCTTTTTCTAATGGATGTGATTGCAATGTAGCAACAACCCAATCACCTTCTTTTAATTTTTGTGCAACTTGCGGATTAACTTTACAGCGTATGGCAAAATTTGTTGGCATATTTTCTGGATAAATGACCATGGCGCGATCTAAAAAACCGATTTTTCCAATAAATTTTTGTAAACTACTTTCAATTAATATTTCAGGTTCAAAGAACTCTTTATCATTATTCGTGATGATGGTTCCGGATACTTTATCACCATTGCATAACAGCTTCATTTTTGCAACCGGAATGAAATAATTGGTTTTATTATCAACATCAAGGAAACCAAAACCTTTTTCATGTGCTCGAACGATACCTTCAACACGCGGTTTTTGTTCGTATAATTCTTTTTTAAGTTGGGCTAATAGTGGGTTATTTTGAAACATAGGTCTTAATATTAATTGAAAAATTTAGACTAAATTCTATCATAGTTATGCTTGTTGGGGTTATTGAATTGTTGATCAATGACTTTCTATTAATCTAAATTACCATAAAAATAAGTGACATTATGAAATTACATTACAAAATACAAGGCGATAACCAAGCAATTTTGTTATTACATGGGCTATTTGGCAGCTTAGATAACTTAAATATGTTAGCTAAAGATCTGTCGATTAATTATCAGACTATTCAGATTGATTTGCGCAATCATGGGCAATCACCTTGGTCAAATATAATGAACTATCAAGCTATGGCTGAGGATGTTGCCGAGTTATGCCATGATCTACAATTAGCAAATATCGTCTTGATTGGTCATTCGATGGGGGGGAAAGTTGCTTTGCAACTAAGCCAATTAATTCCACAACAAATTGCTAAAATCTGTGCCATTGATATTGCGCCGATTACCTATAGTCAAATTGCTAATATGCCTGTTATTAACGCGTTAACCCAATGTATTAATCAAGGATTAATCGATAAAGAACAGATTGCTGAAGTTATGCAACAATGTGATTTAACTCCAGCAATAATTTCTTTTTTGCTTAAATCCTTTAAACACCAACGTTGGTTATTTAATGCTAATGTCATTATCCAACAATATGACAATATTTGCGATTGGCACCCCATTTCAGCTTGTGATATACCTACTTTATTTATTCGTGGGGGAAACTCTAACTATATTACTGATAATGATTATCCTGCCATTTTTAGTCAATTTCCTAATGCACAAATTGAAACAGTAGCAGGTGCTGGTCATAATGTTCATGCAGAAAAAACAGAGCAAGTATTGCAACATTTATATCATTGGTTAGCTGACTGATTATAGTTATTTCAACAATAAAATTAATTAGTACCACCATTGCTTAATTGATGGTTGCTGATTTTTATTTCCTCAATTAAAACTAAAAATTGTCGGATTCAATAAGCAATAATGTTAAAAAATAAGTTGGATTGTTTGGCAAATTTAATCAACCAACATGCATAGCCATTATCACCTAAAGGCATGAAACTCATCACGCTAGATTTAGCGCAAACGGTATGGGATATTGCAGTGGCGTGGAATAAAAAAATAGACAATAAACAGCGCGATTTATTTTTGGAGATGAATATTAATCACATAAAAAACGTTGTTGTTTAATCGTTTTGTGATGAATAGGGGTGACGCTAACAAAAACTATCTGACAAGACCTACCATAAGGTTGGCTATAAACTTGATATTGCCAATTATTCGGTATGATTTGCGGTACAGTATGAGGATAACTATCAAGTAAAGCAAAGGCAATTTGCTCCGCTTTAAACTGTTTTTGGAAATAGTGGTGTTGACTAATAATTGCGGTTAAATAACCACTAAAGCCTAGCATAATGATGGCAAACAGCAAGCAAGACAACATAACTTCAATTAAACTAAAACCAGCGTTATTTTTGCGCTTTATCATTCTATTATTCACAATCAATCATCTTCTTTTCAGGACAATAATCTAACCAATGTCCCTTTTCAACAATAAGTTGGTTATCTTCAAAATGCGTTAGCATATAAAGATAATAGTCATCAGCTTGGGCGCGTACTAAGGTATAGTTATCTACTTTTAATCGTGATTTTTTTATACATGCTGTTAAATGATATTGCGCATCAGATAAGCATTGCCACTCTTCGGTCGGAAGTTGCCAAATCTGCTGAGTTGCCCAACTTAAACTTGAGCTTGCTTGATTAAACTGACGATAGTGTTGAATTTCAATCAAATAACTCTTTTTTAACGAATCAATTGTTGCCTGAAAACCAGTTAATAATAGTAGTCCGACAATAGTTAAGATGATTACCATCAACAGTGTGCTAAAGCCAGCGTTCGGTGCTGCGGTCTGATTACAGTGGATTTTCATTTTTGATAATGGTTACCGTTTGATATTTAATTTTATTGTTATTTTTCAATTCAGCACTAATAGTTACCTCAAAATGATTGCTCTGTTGTTTGACCGAAAATTGGGTTATTTTGATGTCGTTAGGATCGAATATTTTTTCCCAATTGCTTCCTTCACAATTAGCTGCACCTACCTTATATTCCAGATTATTTTTATAAAAACGATAGACGAAGATATCCGAGTTAGTCGGATTGAGACGATCATAAACCCAATCATTACGAATTTCGCTGTCATAGCGGAAAATGTAACAATTAGCGAAAGTATTAATTTCAATGGCTAGCTTCTTCATTTTTTCTGGTTGATTGGCGATAAATCCCGCACGTTTTAAATCTTTAGCGATACTAGCCACTCCTTGGTGAATATTTTTTTGGAGATGAATATTAAGATTTTGTTGAAGCAAAACGGATTGTAACTTACTGTAAAATGTCGAGGTGCCAATGAAAATGAGGCTAGAAATGCTAATACTTAACAACATTTCAAATAGCGAAAATCCATTTTGTTTCAACATTGTGGTAGTCCAGGCAAATAACTATTCTTCTTACAAAATCGAATTCGTCCACGATATGAAATGATAATTTGCGTGGTACCAATAGCGTTGTGTAATTCGATTGTACCTGTTTGTGCCATATTTTTCCTGCCCCAAAAGGAAATAGCTTTTTTATCAGTTAAATCACTTAATTCAACGGAATTGTTGGGCTTCATAAAATAGGCGGTACCTTCTTGGCAAGTGGCCGGTTTTTCGCCTTTACTGATACTCAAACACCAAGGTGTTAAAAAATAATAGACGTGAACGTTTTCGTTGGCATGGTAAGCTTTGGTTTGAACTTCTTCCAAAAAATAGGCTAATTGTTTAGTGGTGGTGAAGAGTTCATTACGCAGTTGTAAATCTTTCCAATGCTGTATACCGATTGAAGCTAAAATAGCGGCAATACAGATCACCAATAAAAGTTCTAGTAAAGAAAATCCACCGTTTTGCATTATTTTTTGTTATAAAATTTAAAGAGGCTTAAACTCTATCTTCAAATAAAACGGTGTGTTAAATTTTGCTCAGCTTTTGTGAAAGTTATTCCAAATAATTTAACGTTTTTGAGAAATTGCAATAATACGATAAACCTCTTAAAAATAACCGCATATTATATTATACTGTTTGCCCAATTAAATTTGCTAACGGACTTAAAGTTAAAGGAAACGAGAAATGCAACAATTACAAACTATTATTGAGGCAGCATTTGAACGTCGTGCTGAAATTACACCTTCAAATGTTGATACAGTAACACGTGATGCAATTAATCAATGTATCGCTTTATTAGACAGCGGTAAAATGCGTGTCGCAGAAAAGATTAATGGCGATTGGGTGACTCATCAATGGTTAAAAAAAGCTGTGTTACTCTCTTTCCGTATTAATGAAAACCAACTTATAGATGGTGGTGCAACCAATTATTATGACAAAGTGCCATTAAAATTTGCTGATTATGATCAAGCCCGCTTCCAACAAGAAGGCTTCCGCGTCGTTCCATCTGCGATTGCACGTAAAGGTGCTTACGTTGCACGTAATACAGTGTTAATGCCATCTTACGTGAATATTGGTGCTTATGTTGATGAAGGTACCATGGTTGATACATGGGTAACTGTTGGCTCATGTGCACAAATTGGTAAAAATGTTCATTTATCTGGCGGTGTTGGTATCGGTGGTGTATTAGAGCCACTACAAGCGAACCCAACAATTATCGAAGATAACTGCTTTATTGGCGCACGTAGTGAAATCGTTGAGGGTGTGATTGTCGAAGAAGGCAGTGTCATCTCAATGGGCGTATTTATTGGTCAAAGTACTAAGATTTATGATCGAGCAACTGGCGAAGTTCATTACGGTCGTGTACCAGCAGGTTCGGTTGTGGTGTCAGGTAACTTACCAACTAAAGATGTCAAATACAGCCTCTATTGTGCAGTAATTGTTAAAAAAGTAGATGCCAAAACTTTAGGTAAAGTTGGCATTAACGAATTACTTCGTACTATCGATTAATCTTAATTATAAAGCCGCCGTAAATATTGTGGCGGCCACTAAAAGAGTTGTTTAGAATAATTAATACTTATAACGATTAGAAGAGGAAAATTTATGCCTTCTTTTGATATTGTGTCAGAAATTCAAATGCCAGAAGTAAAAAACGGTGTCGATAATGCGACTCGTGAATTGGCAACTCGTTGGGATTTTAAAAATGTCGAAGCATCTTTTGAACTCAATGAAAAAAATGAAACCATCAAGGCAACTAGCCAATCTGATTTCCAAGTCCAACAGCTATTAGATATTTTACGCGATAAGCTGGCTAAACGTGGTATTGATGGCGGTGCGCTAGAGATTCCAGAAGAGATGGAACATAGCGGAAAATTTTATAGCATTACTGTCAAACTAAAACAAGGTATCGATAAAGAGTTAGCTAAAAAGATAGTTAAACTAATTAAAGATAGTAAACTTAAAGTGCAAGCGCAAGTACAAGGCGAGCAGGTTCGTGTCACTGGTAAGTCACGCGATGATTTACAAGCGACCATGGCATTAGTTAAAAATGGTGAATTAGGACAACCTTTCCAATTTACTAATTTCCGTGACTAATCTATTTTGCTATTCATTATTATTGCTGACATGGTTTTAAAAATATTGTCTTGAAGACATAGTATTAAAGACATTCTGTTAAAAACATTGTGTTAAAAACAAAGTGTTGAAAACAAAATTTGAAAAACTTTGCTCGGCAATTTTTATCTCTCTTCTCAATCAATCACCAAATAACTTTAGAAACGTACTTTTTTCAGATCTTTTTTTAAGAATAAATGCTTTAGACTTTATATTTCGGCTGGTTATTTTTAAAGAACAGGATTTTTTTAATTAAATACGTTATGCTATCGAGTTATCTATCCTCTTAACTATAAAATTACTCATTATGATGAAAAAATTAATTTTATTTTTCGTTTTTTCTATTTTTTCATATCCTTTATTAGCACAAAATCCCAATAATGAAGAAAAAAAAGTGTTTATTGATGACTTGATGTCAAAAATGACCATTAAAGAAAAAGTGGGGCAACTGAGGCTAATTAGCGTGGGTGGTGCTTTAACGCTAGACAAAGTTCTCGATCAAATTGAAGCGGGGGAAATCGGTGGCATTTTTAATACTGTAGTTGAGCCGGATCTCTCGCGGATGCAAGAAAGAGCATTAAAATCGCCCAACAAAATTCCCGTTTATTTTGGTTTTGATATTGTTCACGGCCATCGCACTGTCTTCCCGATTAATTTAGGCATTGCCGCCACTTGGGATCGTAATGCTATTGCTAAAACGGCTGAAGTATCAGCTGATGAAGCAACATCTGATGGACTTAATGTGACTTGGGCACCAATGGTTGATATTACCCGCGATCCGCGGTGGGGGCGAGTATCGGAAGGTTTTGGCGAAGATCCTTATTTAGCGTCGGAAGCCGGGCGGATTTTTGTCGAAAAAATGCAAAAACAGTCACTAGAGGATAAAAAATCATTAGTGACAACCGTTAAACATTTTGCGCTTTATGGCGCGGTTGAAGCCGGTCGTGAATATAACAGTACAGATATGAGTGAACGAAAAATGTTCCAAGAGTATCTAGTACCTTACAAAGCCGCGGTGGATGCTGGTAGCCGAGCAGTTATGGTTGCGCTTGTTAGTGTTAATGGTATTCCAGCTACGGCTAATCATTGGTTATTAACTGATGTATTACGTAACCAGTGGCACTTTGATGGTGTAGTGGTGAGTGATCACGGCGCTATTCGTGAATTGATTAATCATGGTGTGGCAAAAGATGCTAAAGATGCCGTTCGTCTTGCAATCCAAGCGGGTATTGATATCAGTATGAACGATGAGTATTTTTTACAGTTTTTACCAGAATTAGTTAATGAAGGTGCCATTGCAGAGGAGCAGGTCAACCAAGCTTGTCGCCATGTGTTAGAGCTCAAATATGATATGGGATTATTTAAAAATCCGCATCGAAATTTAGATCCTAATTTTGCTATTGAAGCCATGTTTGCCAATGATCGCCTACATCGGGTTGCGGCTAGAGATGTTGCTCGTCGTAGTATCGTATTGTTAAAAAATGATAATAACATTCTGCCATTAGATAAAAATAAAAAAATTGCCGTGATAGGACCATTAGCTGATTCAAAACGTGACATCTTGGGCAGTTGGTCAGGTGCTGGTCGTGCTAATTTAGCGGTAACACCGTTGGAAGGAATTAAAAATGCGGTTGTTAATCCCAAATTAGTTAGCTATGCATGGGGTGCTAATATCTCGGATGATCCTAATCTATATAAATTTTTAAATTTATATGGCGAGATGAACAAATTTGATCAAAGACCACCAGAGGAGATGATTACTGAAGCCGTTGCTCAAGCTAAACAGTCGGATGCTGTTGTCCTATTTGTTGGTGAAGCTCAAGGCATGGCACATGAATCATCAAGCCGTACCGATCTGAATTTACCTGCTAGCCAAAAACGGTTAATTAAGGCATTAAAAGCGACCGGTAAACCACTAATTATTGCACTAATGAATGGCCGTCCTCTTACCGTAAAAGAGGAATATCAACAAGCTGATGCCATGCTAGAAACTTGGTTCCTAGGTACTGAGGGGGGCAATGCGGTTGCCGATGTTTTATTTGGAGATTACAACCCATCAGGTAAATTACCGATGTCTTTCCCTGATAATGTTGGTCAAATCCCAGTTTACTATAGCCATTTAAAAACCGGTCGACCACATGGTACCGTTAATATGGGTAAATACACTACATCTTATTTTGATAGCCCTAATGAGCCATTATTTCCATTTGGTTATGGCCTTAGTTATACTGATTTTGCTATAGATTTTTCATTATCCAAAAATGAAATGTCAGCAAATGGCGAAATCGAAGTTATTGCCAATGTCGAAAATATTGGCGAAAAACAGGGTTCACAAGTTGTTCAGTTATACTTGCAAGATGTTACCGCATCAGTAAGTCGACCGGTAAAAGAGTTAATTGGATTTGAATCAATATCACTTAAACCTCACGAAAAAGGCCAAGTGAAATTTGTTATTCAATATGACCAATTAAAATTCTGGAATGATAAAATGCAATATGTTGCCGAGCCCGGGAAATTTAATGTGTTTGTCGGCTCAGATTCCACAACTAAGAGTAAGCAATCATTTATTTTACTGGATAATTAAAGTTAGCAGCCTCCGTCGATTTGGCTCGACGGTTTGGTGTCGTGGTTATAGTTATGTTTGAGTTTGATCTGGTTTTACAGCTTTTACAACAGATGTGCGTGTATTTGGTTATTGCTTATCTATTAAGCAAAACTCCGATTGTCATTCCCTTAATGCAAGTTACCATCCATTTACCTCATAAATTAGTCTGTTACCTTATTTTTTCATTATTCTGCATTATGGGTAGCTATTTTGGTTTACATATTGAAGACACTATTGCCAATACTCGTGCTATTGGAGCCATTTTAGGTGGGTTGCTAGGTGGTCCGGTAGTAGGACTTTTAGTTGGCTTAACTGGTGGTATTCATCGTTATACCTTAGGAGGTATTACCGCTGAAAGTTGTATGATATCAACTATTTTGACTGGTTTAATTAGTGGATTATTCCATTATACCTTAATGAAAAAAGGTAGAATTGACTTAGTCTATAATCCATTCTTAGTGGGAGTATTAGGTGTTCTGGTTGAATCGTTAGAAATGATTCAAGTCTTATTAATATCCAGACCTTTTGATGTGGTTTTACATGCAGTAGGTAGTATTGCTGCACCGATGATAGTGGCTAATAGTATTGGTGCTGCCATGTTTATGCGAATTTTACTAGACAGAAGGGCGATCTTTGAACGCTATACCTCAGCTTTTTCCGCCAAAGCGCTTAAAATTGCCGTGAGTACCGAAGGTCTATTGCGCGAAGGCTTTAATCAGACAAATAGTACTAAAGTTGCAGAAATTATTTATCAAGAATTAGATATCGGCGCTGTATCAATAACCGATCGGGAAAAAATTCTTGCTTTTATTGGGGTTGGTGACGATCATCACTTACCAGGTACGAAAATTACTTCAAATATTACTTTAGAAGCGATTGAACAAAACGATGTTAAATATCTTGACGGTATACATCAACCTTATCAATGTTCAATCAATAAAAATTGTCGTTTAGGGGCAACTTTAGTTATACCGCTGCGGGGTGAGAATAATAATGTAGTTGGCACTATTAAACTCTATGAAGCTAAAAATACGCTATTTAGTTCAATCAATAGAACATTAGGTGAAGGCATTGCTAGCTTACTATCCGCTCAAATACTTGCGGGTCAAAACGAGTACTACAAACAGTTATTATCGAAAACTGAGATAAAACTATTACATGCCCAAGTTAATCCCCACTTCTTATTCAATGCTTTAAATACTTTATTGGCTATCATTAGGCGTGATAAAGAACAAGCATCACAATTAGTGCAAAACTTATCAACCTTTTTTCGTAAAAACTTAAAACGTACCGACGAAATAGTAACGCTGAAAGATGAAATGGAGCATGTCAATGCCTACCTACAGATCGAAAAAATGCGTTTTATGGAGCAGTTAAGTATAAATTTTGATATTCCTCAGCAACTCGAAGATACGCAATTACCCGCATTTTCATTACAACCAATTGTTGAAAATGCCATTAAACATGGAACATCACAATTAATTAGTCAAGGCGAGGTAACCATTAGAGCCCATGCAGATGATCAAATTTTAATTTTAGAGGTTATTGATAATGCGGGTAATTATCGAGAAAATAAAAAAGATAATAAAGGACTTGGTCTTAATTTAGTAGATAAGCGAATTAAGATTCGCTATGGCGAAAACTATGGTATAAAGATAACCTGTAAACCTGATGAATACACTAAAGTAATGTTATCTTTACCTTTAATTAAGGATGTTGTGGTTTAATGTTAAATGTGATTATTGTTGATGATGAATTACTCGCTCGCGAAAATTTACGTTGTTTGCTAGATAAGGATGAGCAAATTAATATTGTCGCAGAGTGTAATAATGCCATGGATGCTATTCGTGAAATTCATCGATTAGCACCAGATGTTGTGTTTCTAGATATCCAAATGCCGAAAATAAATGGTTTTGAAATGTTATCAATGCTAGATCCGCAAACTATGCCACATATTGTATTTTTAACTGCCTATAGTGAATTTGCCGTTAAAGCATTTGAAGAACAAGCTTTTGATTATCTATTAAAACCGATTGAACAAGATAGATTAAATAAAACATTATATCGTTTACATAAAAAATGTCCTGCTGCTGATATAAACCAATTAGCAGGTGTCGATCAACAGTTAAAATATATACCTTGTATTGGTCATAATCGAATTTATTTGCTCTCCAATGACGATGTTTTTTATATTTCATCTAAAGTTAGTGGTATTTATGTTTTTAATCAAGATAACAGTGAATATTTCACAGAACTGACGTTAAAGACATTAGAAGATAAAACCTCCCTTATTCGTTGTCATCGACAATATTTAGTCAATTTAAAAAAGTTAAAAGAGATTCGTTTTAATGAAGCAGGTAGTGTTGATATTATTTTAAATAATGATGTAGCTGTTCCTGTAAGTCGTCGCTATTTAAAATCGCTTAAAGAGATATTAGGGCTATAACTATTTTATTGAATACTTTCTCGACGATACCGTTCACCAACCATTTTTAACCGCTCATATAGTGGTTTGAACCTATAACCAAATTTCACATATCATTAAATTAACTAAAAAATTACTATATCCTTGAGCATAAAGTAAGCTTTATCTCATGATTAAAGACAACCAAATTCAAAAACAATTTGCAGTTAAGATCTATCAATTTCTTCTATCTTTGTAACTCAATAACCAAGTTAAAAAGATAGAAAAGTAGAAAGATGATATTAATGTTAAAGCGATAAAGAGAATTATTATGAATAATAGAATACTTAAGCATATACCTTGGGTCATTTTGGCCATCGTTGGTGCATGCTGTTTAGCAGTCATAGCACTACGCCGAGGTGAACACATTAGTGCATTGTGGATTATTGCCGCTGCGGTGTCTGTCTATCTAGTTGCTTATCGATATTATAGTTTGTATATCGCCAATAAAGTAATGCAGTTAGATCCAACACGGGCGACACCTGCTGTGATTAACAATGATGGTTTAAATTTTGTGCCAACCAATAAATATGTATTATTTGGCCACCATTTTGCCGCAATAGCGGGAGCAGGACCGCTTGTAGGTCCAGTACTTGCCGCCCAAGTAGGTTATTTGCCCGGCACACTTTGGTTATTAGCCGGTGTGGTATTAGCTGGAGCAGTACAAGATTTTATGGTGCTCTTTTTATCATCACGCCGCAATGGTTCATCTTTAGGTGAAATGATTAAAGAAGAAATGGGGCCAATTCCGGGAACAATTGCGTTGTTTGGTTGTTTCTTAATCATGTTAATTATTTTAGCTGTATTAGCTTTGATTGTTGTTAAAGCATTAGCTGAAAGCCCATGGGGTGT
Source organism: Gilliamella sp. LMG 34359 (assembly GCF_984569085.1). Lineage (NCBI taxonomy): Bacteria > Pseudomonadati > Pseudomonadota > Gammaproteobacteria > Orbales > Orbaceae > Gilliamella > Gilliamella sp. LMG 34359. The sequence goes on from NZ_OZ474906.1 coordinate 1,408,830, forward strand.
ATTTACAGTCTGTTCGACCGTGCCAATCGCCTTATTTATGGGGATTTATATGCGATACTTAAGACCGGGTCGTGTTTTAGAAGTTTCAATAATTGGGATTGTATTACTAGTTTTATCTATCTGGTTTGGTGGTGTGATTGCTCATGACCCATATTGGGGACCAGCATTAACTTTCAAAGCAACCACGATTACTTTCACTTTAGTTGGTTATGCGTTAGTTTCTGCGATGTTGCCGGTATGGTTAATTCTCGCTCCACGCGATTATCTAGCCACTTTCCTAAAAATTGGGGTAATCGTTGGTTTAGCTATCGGTATTGTTATTTTAAATCCTGACCTAAAAATGCCAGATGTAACAAAATATGTTGATGGCACAGGTCCTGTTTGGAAAGGGGCTTTATTCCCATTCTTATTTATTACTATTGCTTGTGGCGCGGTTTCTGGTTTCCATGCCTTGATTTCATCAGGTACAACGCCAAAATTACTTGCTAATGAAACCGATGCGCGTTTTATCGGTTATGGTGCCATGTTAATGGAATCTTTCGTGGCTATAATGGCGTTAGTTGCGGCATCTATTATTGAGCCAGGTTTATATTTTGCCATGAATACGCCACCGGCGGCGTTAGGAATTACCATGCCTGATTTACATAAATTAGGTACTGACGATGCCGCAATGATTATGACCCAACTACAAGATGTGACAGCTCATGCGGCTGCAACAGTGAGTTCGTGGGGATTTGTGATTTCACCCGAGCAAATTTTACAAACCGCCAAAGATATTGGCGAACCATCAGTATTAAATCGTGCCGGTGGCGCACCAACCTTAGCAGTTGGTATTGCACATGTGTTCCATCAAATTCTTCCTGGGGCAAATATGGGCTTTTGGTATCACTTTGGTATCTTATTTGAAGCGCTATTTATTTTAACTGCGCTTGATGCAGGAACCCGTTCTGGACGTTTCATGTTGCAAGATTTATTAGGCAACTTTGTACCATTCTTGAAAAAAACCGATTCACTTGTTGCTGGCTTTATTGGTACTTTAGGATGTGTTGGTTTATGGGGATATCTACTTTACCAAGGTGTGGTAGACCCATTAGGTGGTGTTAAGAGCTTATGGCCATTATTTGGTATTTCCAACCAAATGTTAGCAGCTGTAGCGTTAGTATTAGCAACTGTGGTATTAATTAAGATGAAACGAGCTCAATATATTTGGGTAACCGTTATACCGGCAGTTTGGTTATTGATTTGTACTACTTGGGCATTAGCACTTAAACTTTTCAGCAACGATCCAAATTTAGAAGGGTTCTTCTATTTGGCTAATGAGTATAATCGTCGAATTGCCGAAGGTAGCGAACTAACTGCAAAACAGATAGATAATATGCACCACATTGTTATTAATAATTACACTAATGCTGGTTTAAGTATCTTGTTCTTAGTGGTTGTGTATAGCATTATCTTCTTTGGTATTAAAACTGCACTTAAAGTGCGTAATAATAAACAAAGAACCGATAAAGAAACCGCTTATGTACCTATTCCTGAAGGCGGCGTTAAAACAACCATGTCACATTAATCACAATAAGCAGAATGTTAAATGAAAATAACATTCTGCAATTTATAACAAAAACTTCCTAATTCCTTATATTTTGCCCAACAAAAGTAATTATAGTTGGGTCTTTTTTATCCCTGATTAACTATCTAGTATTTTAATAAAAGTTTTTAATTGAAAAATAATAATTTAGAATAATAAACTGTTTTTATCAAAATGATTTAGATTAATTAGGATGTTAATTTTTCATAATAGTGAAAGGATATAAGGATGTTAATTAGTAAAAACCGTGCTTTGTTAAGTAGTTTATTGGTATTAGGTTGTGTTTTTCAGAGTGATGCAAAAGAAATTGCTGTCTCTATTTTAGCCACATCAGATGTGCATGGTCGAATGTTACCATGGGATTATGGAACAGATAAAGCAGACTCTTCTGGGTCTTACGCGCAGATATCTTCATTTTTAAAGGAGTATCGTTCTCAGCATGCTAATGTCATTATGGTTGATGCTGGCGATATTATTCAAGATAATCAAATTGAACGATTTTATAATGTGAAAGATCATCCCGCGATTGCCGCATTAAATGCTATGCATTATGACATTATGGTACTTGGTAATCATGAATTTAATTTCGGTATGCCGATTGTCGATAAAGTAATTTCTCAATTTAAAGGTCAATCTTTAGCGGCTAATATTTATTATAAAGATTCCGGTAAACCTTATTTACCCGCCACCACCATTATTGAAAAAGAAGGTGTTAAGATTGGCTTTATTGGGGCAACTACCCCTTTTGTTCCAGAATATGAGAATAAAACAGGCTACGTAAATCAAATGGAATTTACTATGCCAATACCGGAAATAAAAAAGCAAATTGCCAATCTCAAACAACAATCAGTTGATGCCATTGTTTTAGTTACCCACATGGGGTTAGATAATGAAAACAATAAACCTGGTACTGGCGTTGCCGATGTGGCTGAGCAGTTACCTGAACTCGATGTAATTATTGCCGGGCATAATCATCAAAATATTAGTGAAAAAGTTATTAATAATGTTGTTATTACTGAGCCTCATCGCTATGGTACGGTAGTATCGGTGGTTGATCTTAAATTTGATATGGATGGCAATAAAAAAACATTAGTAGCGAAAAAATCGCAAACATTGCCAGTAAAAGCTTATCCAGCCGATCCTGAAATCGAAAAAATTTATTCGCCTTATCATCAACAATTAAGAGAAATTTCAAATCAAGTTATTGGTGAAACAGAGCAAGATCTGGTACCGCAGGAGATAATACATGGTATACCTGCAGTTTATTTGCAAGAAAGTGGTTTAACTAATTTACTTAATTCTGTACAACTGTATTACAGTGGTGCCGATGTGACCGCTGTTTTAGTTGATAATAAAAAAGCGATATTAAATAAAGGGCCAATCGCTCGCAAAGATATTGCTAACAATTATCAATATACAGCCGGTGAAACCTCTATTTTTGAAGTTACCGGCAAGGATCTTAAAGATTATATGGAGTGGTCAGCGGCATATTTTGCGCAAGTACAACCAACTGATAAAAATTATCAATATGATCCTGTTCGTGGTGCATCTAAATATATGACTTATGATATGTTTGGTGGTGTTAAATATATTATTGATTTAAGTGAGCCAGTAGGAAATCGAATCAAAAATCTAACCCTATTAAATGGTAAAGTTATTACTGATAATATGAAACTCAAACTAGGTATGAATGCTTATCGTTATGAAATGTTGGTGAAAAAAGGTGGTCCTTTAGAAGGGCGCAGAGTCGAACCAATTTGGAATTCTCGTACCGCTTTAGGTGATGAAGAAGGCACCATTCGTAACATGACCATTAAATATATTACTGATGTGAAGAAAGGCAAGATTACCGATGAATCAAATCACAATTGGCAAGTAATTGGTATTAATCCTAATCCATCGAATTAGTGTATGCATTATTATAGTTTGATTTTACAATAGTTTTTTAATAATCGAATAATGACTGTTATAAGCATTTTGAATTTTCTATTAATGCTTAATTAAGCAAAAGGATTTTATACTGATAAGAATCAAAATTAATTTGCTATAAAAAGAATTATATAATTGATTAATTTTTATAATAATAAAATACGAGTCATTGACTCGTATTTTATTATTAATTCATTTATTTATTGAGGGGTTTTACTGTTAGTATTATGCCATCGACTGCCACAACTTCAACGGGATGACCTACTTCTAGATCTTGATTACATTTTGCTGACCATGTACCGTCTTTGATTTTTACGCGTCCAGAACCATTAATAATGGCATCGGTAATAAAAGTTTTAGTTCCGATTAATTCTTGTTGAGGTTGGTTAATGGCTATCTTACTTGCTCTATCTTGACCTCTTTTTTTCAACCATAACCACCAAAGATAAGCGGATATTAGCGTAAAAATAGAGAACAAAATCCATAAAATTGGCCAAGATAAAGGTATCACCCAAGCAATTAAACCAACAACGATGGCTGCAATTCCACTCCAAAGCCCATATCCAGCAGTTCCTAATAATTCAATAATCAGTAAAATACCGCCTAAAGCAATAAAAACCCAGTGAGGATAGTCATAAATAACCGTTAAAAAATCAGTCATTGGTTGTTACCTATTATTCATTAAAATATATTTGCAATATCTTGCTAACTAATAAAAAGAGTAGTTAGCAAGATCTACTTCGCTTAAACAAATTACTTAGAATTTTTAATTAATTCAGCAATACCGCCAATGCTACCCATAAGGCTAGAGGCATCAAGAGGCATCATCACAACTTTACTGTTTTCTGATGCGCCAATCTGTTGTAAGGCTTCAGTATATTTTTGGGCAACAAAGTAGTTGATCGCATTAATATTACCGGCGGCAATCGCTTCAGAAACCATTTGCGTTGCTTTTGCTTCCGCTTCGGCAGCACGTTCACGCGCTTCCGCTTGTAAAAATGCAGCTTGTTTTTCACCTTCTGCTTTTAAAATTTCTGATTGTTTTTCACCTTCAGAACGTAAAATAGCAGCTTGACGGATACCTTCAGCTTCAAGAATTTCCGCACGTTTGTTACGTTCGGCTTTCATTTGCGCATTCATGGCAGCAATAAGTTCTGCTGGTGGACGAACGTCACGAATTTCGATACGGGTAATTTTAATTCCCCATGGGCTAGTTGCATCATCAACAATACCAAGCAGTTTAGAGTTGATATGATCACGTTGTGATAACATCTCATCAAGCTCCATACTACCAAGTACGGTACGAATGTTTGTCATCATTAGGTTAATGACGGCACGTTCAAGTTGATTAACTTGATAAGCGGCTCTTGCTGCTTCTTGTACTTGAATAAAGCAAACCGCATCAATTTGCACATTGGCATTATCCTTAGAGATGACCTCTTGCGATGGAATATCAAGTACTTGTTCCATCATATTAATTTTACGACCCACGCCATCCATAAAAGGAACAATAATATTTAAACCAGGTTCAAGGGTGTGGGTGTATTTACCAAAACGTTCGATAGTGTATTGAAAACCTTGAGGAACAATCGTAATGGTTTTATAAACGGTGACTAAGGCGAGTAAAACCACTACTCCGATAAGAATATAAAATATAGGCATAAATCAAAATCTCTAATTTTTATTGTGAATTTAAATGTAAAGATTATTTTAATCGGTATGAGGTAATTTGACAAACTATTAATTGATATAACTATATGAAATTAAAATAGCTTCTTATATTCACTCAATTTGTGGACGTAAACAAATTGATAACAAAGTTATTAAAAATAACATCTATTAACAAAATATTTTCGTATTTTATTTAACTGTTGATAAAATCAAATAACTCAAAAAATAACCATATATTATTAACAGTGCAATACCTTAACTACTATTAATTGAAGATAAAAATAATGAAAAAAGGGATTGAAATGGAACAACAAAAAACAGGATCAAAAATCGAACAACGAATTGAGCAACTCAAAAAAATCACTCGGCATGATGGTCAAGATGGTGATGAAGAATATGCACTGGCTCAGTATGAATTGGGTGAAATTTATTACAAATATAAAAAAGATTGGCAAAAAGCGATTGAACATTTTTTTAATATTAAAAAGGAGGATAATCCAAAGGTATATGCTCGAGCCCAATTGCATTTAGGTATTATTTACCAATATGAATATAAAAATTTTAAACAGGCAGAACAATATTACTTAAAGGTTGAAAAGAAAGATAATCCAGAAGTATATGCTCAAGCCCAATTGTATTTAGGTAGTATTTACCAAGATGAATATAAAAATTTTAAACAGGCAGAACAATATTACTTAAAGGTTGAAAAGGATGATAATCGAAAGATATACGCTGGTGCTCAATTGAATTTAGGTGTTATTTACCAATATGAACATAAAAATTTTGAACAAGCAGAACATTATTACTTAAAGGTTGAAAGGGAAGAAAATCCAGGGGTATACGCTCTAGCGCAATTTTATTTAGGTGTTATTTACCAATATCAATATAAAAATTTTAAACAGGCAGAACAATATTACTTAGAGGTTGAAAAGGAAGAAAATCCAGAGTTATATGCTCAAGCGCAATTGAATTTAGGTAGTATTTACCAAGATGAATATAAAAATTTTAAACAGGCAGAACAATATTACTTAAAGGTTGAAAAGGAAGTTAATCTAGAGTCATATGCTCAAGCTCAATTGTATTTAGGTATTATTTACCAAAATGAATATAAAAATTTTAAACAGGCAGAACAATATTACTTAAAGATTGAAAAGGAGTTTAATCCAAAGATATACGCTGGTGCCCAATTGCATTTAGGTATTATTTACCAATATCAATATAAAAATTTTAAACAAGCAGAACAATATTACTTAAAGGTTGAAAAGGAAGATAATCCAAAGATATACGCAGGTGCCCAATTGAATTTAGGTATTATTTACCAATATCAATATAAAAATTTTAAACAGGCAGAACAATATTACTTAATGGTTGAAAAGGAAGATAATCCAAAGATATACGCTGGTACCCAATTGAATTTTGGTATTATTTACCAATATCAATATAAAAATTTTAAACAGGCAGAACAATATTACTTAGAGGTTGAAAAGGAAGAAAATCCAGAGTTATATGCTCAAGCGCAATTGAATTTAGGTATTATTTACCAAGATGAATATAAAAATTTTAAACAGGCAGAGCAATATTACTTAAAGGTTGAAAAGGAGTTTAATCCAAAGATATACGCTCGAGCCCAATTGCGTTTAGGTATTATTTATCAATATGAATATAAAAATTTTGAACAAGCAGAACAATATTACTTAAAGGTTGAAAAGGAAGAAAATCCAGAGTTATATGCTCGAACCCAATTGCATTTAGGTATTATTTACCAAGATGAATATAAAAATTTTAAACAAGCAGAACAATATTACTTAAAGGTTGAAAAGGATGATAATCGAAAGATATACGCTGGTGCTCAATTGAATTTAGGTGTTATTTACCAATATGAACATAAAAATTTTGAACAAGCAGAACATTATTACTTAAAGGTTGAAAGGGAAGAAAATCCAGGGGTATACGCTCTAGCGCAATTTTATTTAGGTGTTATTTACCAATATGAACATAAAAATTTTGAACAAGCAGAACATTATTACTTAAAGGTTGAAAGGGAAGAAAATCCAGGGGTATACGCTCTAGCGCAATTTTATTTAGGTGTTATTTACGAAAAAGAAAGAAATAACCTTGAGCAGGCAGAGCGCTATTATTTAAATATTGAAAAGCAAGATGATTCAATGGTATATGCTTTTGCACAACTTAGATTAGGTGATAATGTTTTCTTTAACAAAACCAATAATAAATTAAAATCAGCGGAAGAATATTATCAAAATGTGGATTATTTAGATGATTCATTTGAAAATTATATTATTGCTCAAATGATGTTATCGGTGATTAGCAATAAAAATTTATCAATAATTGAAGAGGAACAACGAAATGACTTGGTTATCAAAATTAGTAAAATTAGAAAATTAACCATTGAGATACAAAAGGAATTACTTGTTAAGTTTAATTTAATTGAATCTGAAAATAAAGATGGACAAGTATTTGAACGGCAGGTGGCTCATTATACCAAACCAGAAGTGGTATTTAATCTGTTAAAAAATAAACCAAGTGACTTTCGTTTAAATGTGGTTGATTTTATGAATGACCCGACAGAAAACCAAGTTTTAACTGATTGGTTAGGTGTAAATATAGAAAACAATGATGAAATCAAAACTTTTTTAGCTAGTTTTTCATTTAATCATAATTCTTTAAATCAATTTAGGCTTTATGGTAATGAAAACAATATTGTCGGTTCAAGTATCAGTGTGGTTTTTAATCAGGGATTTTTTGGTAAAAATATTAAGCGAACTATTAACTCCGAGGGTATTAATTCTTTATTCAAATATGAAAGTTTAAGTACGCAACAAAATGTTTTAGATAAAAAAATAGTTGCAACTATGGGGATAAATGATTTAAAAGATAATTCAGTCCAAAAAAATTCTGAAGCTGTTGCTGAAAAAAATATTATCTCTTCTGTTGGTTTTTTGCCATTATTCCGTTGTCTCTACTTTGATCCTAAAAATGACTACATTAGTATTGCTAAACGTAACAAGTACTCCTTTTATTTAGAACATCAAAATGATTCAGCTGAAAATATTGATGCGAAATGGAATAATTATTTAAACTCTCTGAAAGAAAAAGAAGAAAAAGAAGAAAAAGAAGAAAAAGATAAAATAGATGCAATTAGAGAAAAATTACATCAAATTGAAAAAATTGTTTATTTATTAAAAAATCCTGAAAATCCTCAGCAAAAGGAGATAATAGAAAAAATTGAAGAAATTGTTTATTCATTAAATAATCCTAAAAATCCTAAGCCGAAAGAGATAATAGAAAAAATCGAAAAAATTGTTTTTTCATTAAAAAATTCTAAAAATCCTGAGCCAAAAGAGATAATAGAAAAAACCGAAGAAATTATTTTTTTATTAAAAAATTGTGAAAATCTTGAGCAAAAGGAAATAATAGAAAAAACCGAAGAAATCGAAGAGATTGTTAATTTATTAAAAAATTCTGAGCTTAAGGAGATGATAAAAAGAATAACTAATTTAGATCAATTGATTGCTTTAGCATTGATGCCTATCTCATGTTTAGTCAAGCATGCTGCCTTTGAGGATGAAGATGAGTGTCGGATGATTTATATTACCAATATTGCCGATGATCTAATACAAGCACCGACCAATTATGCTTATGCTAATAGTCTATTTGTTAATTATGGCAAAATAGAAGATTATATTGAAAAGATCTACTTAGGTCCTCAATGTCAACCTCATCATAAATTGTGGATCACCAACCATGTAAGAACCTCTCAATCTAATACTAGAAACAAGCCGATTAAAGTAGTTCAATCGGAAATGCCATTACGTTAACCATAAAAAGCGCGCTTTAATCAACGCGCTTTTTTTTGTAAAAATTGTTTTTATTTATCGAACATAAAATATTCACTTGACATTGCATCATTGAACTAGTTTAATAGTACAAAATTTATTTATACCAATAACATTATGAAAATACAATTTTTAAATCTGATTACTTGTCAATTCATTCACTTTGGTTGGTGGCGCATCACTTTTTGCGGGTGATGTGATGATGTCCTATTTTCACAAGACCCGCTCAGTGCGGGTTTTTTTAGTTTAAAAAAAGATAAAAAATAATTTTATAAAAGAGAGTCAACAATGAATAAGCCTACATTAACACAGATAATCAAGACCATTGGTTATTATCAGGATCCGACTCGGGTATTTTATCAACTTTGTGATAACAAAACGGCAACATTGTTGCTTGAATCTGCCGAAATTGATAATAAACAGGGCATAAAAAGTGTGATGATCGTTGATAGTGCTTTGACGATTTCGGCACTAAATAACGAAGTGATTTTTCAAGCGTTAACCAGTAACGGTCAAAAATTACTCCCTTTATTGCAACAAGCTTTTCCCGATAACGTTAGCAAAATCCAATTAGATGAAAATAATCTTAAATTAGTTTTTCCACCGATTGACAGTTTGCAAGATGAAGATTCTCGCTTAAAGTCTTTATCGATATTTGATGCTTTAAGAACTCTATTAAATATCGTCAATATTTCTCAAGATGCCAGTACTGATGCTGTTTTTGTTGGTGGATTATTTGCCTATGATTTGGTGACGGGTTTTGAACATTTACCGATTTTACCAACCGAACAACGTTGTCAAGATTTTCGCTTTTATCTGGCCGAAACGTTACTAGAAATTAATCACAAAGATCGTGTCTCATTATTAAAAGCAACTGCGTTTACTTCTTGTCCTAATGAAATTAACCGTTTAAATCAGCGATTGGTCGAATTACACAATAAACTCAATCAGCCTTTGCAACCAATTAAAACGCAATCATTGCCTGAAATACAGGTCGCTTGCAATAAAAGTGATGAAGATTTCAATACCATGGTGAAGAAAATGCAAGATGCGATTCAACAAGGTGAAATCTTTCAAGCGGTTCCATCAAGACGTTTTTCATTACCTTGTCCAGAGCCATTATCTGCTTATCAAGTTTTAAAAAATAATAACCCTAGTCCGTATATGTTTTATATGCAAGATAAGGATTTTACCCTATTTGGTGCTTCACCTGAAAGTGCACTTAAATATAACAAAGCCAATAATCAAGTAGAAATTTATCCTATCGCCGGTACCCGTCCTCGTGGTTTAACTGCCAATGGCGAAATTGATTATGATCTTGATAGTAGATTAGAGTTAGAAATGCGTACCGATAAAAAAGAGCTAGCTGAACATTTAATGTTGGTTGATTTAGCTCGCAATGATTTAGCCCGAATCTGTCAACCGGGAAGCCGATATACCAAAGAGTTATTAAAAGTGGATCGTTATTCCTATGTTATGCATTTGGTTTCGCGAATCGTTGGTCAGTTAAGGCAAGATCTTGATGCCTTGCATGCTTATCAAGCCACCATGAATATGGGGACATTAACTGGCGCACCAAAAGTTAGAGCAATGCAGTTAATTGCTGAATCGGAAAAGATAAAACGAGGAAGTTATGGTGGGGCTGTTGGGTATTTTACTGCTAATGGTGATCTTGATACCTGTATCGTCATCCGCAGTGCCTATGTGGAAGACGGTATAGCAACCGTACAAGCCGGATGTGGGGTGGTTTTAGATTCAGAACCACAAGAAGAATCGGATGAATCACGTAACAAAGCTCGTGCTGTTGTTCGCGCGATTATGGCAGCGCATAATGTAGAAGGTGTATTCTAATGGCTAATATCTTATTTATTGATAATGTTGATTCGTTTACTTATAACTTGGTTGATCAGTTACGTCATAATCAACATAACGTGACAATTTATCGCAACACTATTCCAGCCGATGTGATCATTGAAAAATTATCACAAATGCAAAATCCTATTTTAATGTTATCCCCAGGGCCGGGAGCGCCAAGTGAAGCAGGTTCAATGCCGGAACTACTTAAACGTTTAAAAGGAAAATTACCGATCATCGGTATCTGCCTTGGACATCAAGCGATTGTCGAATCTTATGGTGGTATGATTGTACCCGCAGGTGATATCTTACATGGTAAAGCCTCATTAATTGAACATGATGAGCAAGCGATGTTTAAAAGTTTACCCAATCCATTACCGGTGGCACGCTATCACTCATTAAAAGGTGAAAACATTCCAAAAACATTAACCGTTAATGCTATGTGTAATAATATCGTTATGGCGGTACGTAATGATGAAGATCGGGTTTGTGGTTTTCAATTTCATCCTGAATCGATTTTAACCATTCAAGGGGTAAAATTATTAGAGCAAACTATTGAATGGGCACTTAATCCAGTTCAAAAACAACCGCAAGCAAAACAAGAGGCAATTGTCGATAAGCAAGAATATAATATCCAACCGATTTTAAATAAATTGTATTTAGGACAGGTATTATCTCAAGAAGAGAGTAAAATACTGTTTAATCTTATAATTCAAGGTAAAATCGAACCAACAGTGCTGGCAACTGCGATTATAAGTATGAAAGTGCGAGGCGAAAAACCAGATGAAATCGCCGGTGCGGCGCAAGCCTTACTTGAAAATGCCGATGCTTTTGAAGTTCCTGATTATGATTTTACCGACATTGTCGGTACCGGTGGTGATGGTACTAACAGTATCAATATCTCAACAGCCAGTGCCTTTGTTACTGCAGCTTTAGGGTATAAAGTGGCCAAGCATGGTAATCGTGGTGTATCAAGCAAATCAGGATCATCAGACGTGTTATCCGCGTTAGGTATTAAACTCAATATGTCAGCGGAAGCATCGAGAAAAGCGCTTGATGAATTAGGGGTGTGCTTCTTGTTCGCTCAGCAGTATCATTCAGGTTTCCGTCATGCTGCTCCAGTGCGTCAGCAATTAAAAACACGAACAATTTTTAATGTTCTTGGGCCGTTGATTAATCCATCTCGACCAAAACGTATTTTACTCGGTGTTTATCACCCTGATTTGATAAAACCGATTGCAGAAACATTAAAAATGTTAAATTATACTCATGCTTATGTGGTACACGGTGCAGGTATGGATGAAGTCGCGATTCATGGCGAAACCCAAGTTGCAGAAGTAAAAAACGGCGAAATTCGCTATTTCACCCTGACACCACAAGATTTTGGTTTACAACAATACACCTTAAAAGATATTGAAGGTGGTACGCCGGAAATGAATCGCGATTTATTGCTAGCGATTTTACAAGGACAGGGTAAACCCGCCCATGAAGCAGCGATTGCCGCAAATGTGGCGATGTTGATCAGTCTATTTGGTGAGGCAGATTTAAAACAAAATGCCCAACGCGCAATTGAATTGATGCATAGTGGCAAAGCCTATGAGCTTTTACAGAAGTTAGCAGCAAGATAATAAGTGGAGAATAAAATGGCAATTGCAGCATTAACCGAAAATGTTGAAATGGCAACAGTGTTAAAAAAGATTATTGCAGATAAACAACTATGGCTGGCTGAACAGCAAGCTAAAAATCCACTGGCTAACTTTAAAAGCAAAGTTGTACCGAGTGATCGTGATTTTTATCAAGCATTAAATCAACCGAAAACGGTATTTATCTTAGAGTGTAAAAAAGCATCGCCATCAAAAGGCTTAATTCGTGATGATTTTGATCCAGCAAAGATTGCTAAAGTTTATAAAGACTATGCCTCGGCAATTTCAGTTTTAACCGATGAAAAATATTTTCAAGGTAGCTTTGAATTTTTACCAATGGTGCGAAATGAAGTTACTCAACCGGTACTTTGCAAAGATTTTATTATCGATGAATATCAAATTTACTTAGCGCGATATTATCAGGCGGATGCTATCTTATTAATGTTATCGGTGGTAAATGATGATGAGTATCGCCATCTTAGCCAAATTGCTCATCAACTTAATATGGGAATTTTGACTGAAGCCAGTACGGAACAAGAAGTTGAGCGAGCCATTCATCTTGGTGCTAAAGTTATCGGTATTAATAACCGTAATTTACGTGATTTATCAGTTGATTTAAATCGGGTAAAAATATTATCTAAATCTATTCCTGATGATCGGATTATTATCAGTGAATCGGGGATTTATACCCATAATCAAGTTAAAGAACTTAGCCATTATGCTAACGGTTTTTTAATTGGTAGTGCGTTAATGTCTGAACCAAACTTAACCTTAGCTATCCGTAAAGTGATGCTAGGAGAAAATAAAGTGTGTGGTTTAACCAGAGCGCAGGATGCTATCACCGTTTATCAAGCGGGGGCGGTTTATGGGGGATTAATCTTTGTGCCAAATTCACCAAGATATATCACAGCAACTAAAGCACGTAGTGTTATAGCAGCAGCTCCGCTCAATTGGGTCGGTGTATTTAAAAATAGTGATATTAAAGATGTTTGTGATATAGCTAAACAACTATCACTTTATGCGGTGCAATTGCATGGTCATGAGGATGATAATTATATTCAAACACTTCGCCAACAATTGCCGGCAGCCTGTCAAATCTGGAAAGCATTAAGTATCGGCGATAGTATTCCAAATCATGATAATCCATTGGTATCAAGGTATATATTTGATAATGGCGCCGGTGGAACAGGTAAAAGTTTTAATTGGTCGCTATTACGTGGCAAAGATTTAAGTAACGTCATTTTAGCTGGTGGTATCAATCCGCAAAATGTTAGAGAAGCACTCGCTACCGATGTCATAGGTGTTGACCTTAACTCGGGCGTTGAAGTTTCACCCGGCATTAAAGATAAACAAAAAATTACAGCAGTATTTGAACAAATTTAACTAATTATATTGAAGGAATGGTTATGTCTAAATTAAATCCTTATTTTGGCAAATTTGGCGGTCAATATGTACCGCAAATTTTAATGCCAGTGCTTGAACAACTTGAGGATGCTTTTATATCGGCGATACACGATCCGAGTTTCCAAAAAGAATTTAACGATCTTTTGGTTAACTATGCAGGTCGTCCAACAGCCTTAACACTATGTAAAAATCTCACTGCTGGGACCAAAACCAAACTTTATTTAAAACGCGAAGATTTAGTTCACGGTGGTGCGCATAAAACAAACCAAGTATTAGGCCAAGCGCTGCTGGCTAAAAGAATGGGAAAAACCGAAATTATTGCCGAAACGGGTGCTGGTCAGCACGGTGTTGCTTCGGCGTTAGCTTGTGCATTATTAGGCTTAAAATGCCGAATCTACATGGGAGCCAAAGATGTTAAACGTCAAGCACCGAATGTATTTAGAATGCGACTGATGGGCGCCACCGTTATTCCGGTGGAAACAGGTTCAGCCACGTTAAAAGATGCTTGTAACGAAGCACTACGCGATTGGTCTGGTAGTTACCAAACCGCACACTATATGTTAGGTACGGCTGCTGGTCCGCACCCATTCCCGACTATTGTGCGTGAATTCCAACAAATGATTAGCCGTGAAGCAAAACAACAAATTTTGGAAAAAGAAGGGCGATTACCAGATGCCGTTATTGCTTGTGTTGGTGGTGGTTCAAACGCTATTGGTATGTTTGCTAATTTTATTGATGATAAATCAGTCAGATTAATTGGTGTTGAGCCAGGTGGGCATGGTATTGAAAGTGGTGAACATGGCGCATCACTTAAACATGGCAAACTAGGCATCTACTTTGGTATGAAAACCCCAATGATGCAAACCGACGAAGGGCAAATTGAAGAGTCTTATTCGATTTCCGCAGGGCTTGATTTTCCAGCGGTAGGCCCACAACATGCATATTTAGATAGTATTGGGCGAGCAGAATATGTCTCTGCCACTGATGACGAAGCCCTTGAAGCATTTCAAGCTTTATCACGTCATGAAGGGATCATCCCTGCTTTAGAATCATCACATGCATTAGCATATGCACTGAAAATGATTAAAGAAAATCCAAACAAAGAGCAACTACTAATTGTCAATCTATCTGGTCGTGGTGATAAAGATATCTTTACGGTTTACGATGTATTAAAAGCAAAAGGAGAAATAGAATGAGTCGTTATCAAAAACTGTTTGACCGCTTAACAGTCGAAGAACGAGGTGCATTTGTTCCTTTTGTTCCTGTTGGCGATCCTAACCCCCAACTTTCATACCAAATTATTCAAACCATGATTGACGCCGGAGCTGACGCGTTAGAATTAGGCATTCCTTTTTCCGATCCGATGGCAGATGGTCCAACTATACAAAACGCCAATATTCGAGCTTTTAATGGTGGCATCAATGTTGAAAAATGCTTTGAAATCTTAAGCAAAATTCGCACAAACAATCCTGATGTGCCAATCGGATTATTAATCTATGCTAATTTAGTTTTTAAAAATGGTATTGATAACTTCTATGCTAAATGCGCCAAAGCTGGGGTGGATTCGGTATTAATTGCTGATTTACCGGTTGAATATGCGGAAGAATTTACTGGTGCCGCCGAACAACATGGTATTGCGCCAATATTCATCTGCCCCCCTAATGCTGACGATGATGTGATCAAAAATATTGCTAAACATGGTAAGGGTTATACTTATTTAGTATCGCGAGCAGGGGTAACTGGTACGGAAAATCGAGCTAATAAACCACTTACACATTTACTCGAAAAATTGACTGAATTTAAGGCTCCACCAGCAATTCAAGGGTTTGGTATCTCAGAACCGGCTCAGGTCAGTGAAGCGATTAAATCAGGTGCAGCAGGGGCTATTGCCGGTTCAGCAACAGTTAAAATTATTGAGAACAATCTTGATAATCCAGAAAAAATGCTGAGCGAATTAGCCGCATTTGTGAAAACCATGAAAGCAGCAACGCCAAAATAACTTTACCAAATGATTAATCCGCTATATGTATTAAGCGGATTAATTCACTTGAAAAATGACCAATTGAACACATATTAATCGCAACTAAAGATTAATCTTGATTGTCTACAATTCACAATTATAGCAATTTAGTTTTCAATAACTTTAAGGTTTTTTTGTTAATTATGCTATGATTTTCGGTTGCAATTTTTACAAAAGGCAGTATAATCTTCAGCCATCTATCGCGGGGTGGAGCAGCTTGGTAGCTCGTCGGGCTCATAACCCGAAGGTCGTTGGTTCAAATCCAGCCCCCGCAACCACTTAAATTTTCATTCATATTAATCTATCCCATTTTTATTGTCTGAAAGTTCGAATCAAGTGGCTTCATTATATTATGTTTTAAATGTAGCCTCGCTTGTCGAGGTTTTTTTATATGTTATGATTTAAACGCGAGTTTAAAAGGAATGTTGGGCTTTATGCCCTTTTTTATTTTCTGCAGTGGAGGTTTGTTTGGCTAATTTAGAACAGCAATTGACCGATATCATTCGA
This sequence comes from Gilliamella sp. LMG 34359, assembly GCF_984569085.1. NCBI lineage: Bacteria > Pseudomonadati > Pseudomonadota > Gammaproteobacteria > Orbales > Orbaceae > Gilliamella > Gilliamella sp. LMG 34359. The sequence continues at coordinate 1,425,297 of NZ_OZ474906.1, forward strand.
GAGCCTGTTAATGCCCTTGGTTTTGAACTAGTTGGGATTGAATACATTCGTGGTCGTTACCCTGTTTTGCGCGTATATATTGATAGCGAAAATGGTATTACCGTTGATGATTGTGCTGATGTTAGTCGACAAATTAGTGCGGTACTTGATGTAGAAGACCCTATCAAAGATGCTTATAATCTTGAGGTTTCGTCACCAGGTATGGATCGGCCTTTGTTTACGCTTGAACATTATCAACGTTTTGTTGGTGAAGAAGTCACAATCAGTTTGCGTATTCCGGTTGCCAATCGCCGCAAGTGGAAAGGACAGATTAAAGCCATCGATAATGAAATGATTACTTTAATCGTCGATGGTAGTGATGAAGTGTTTGCCTTTAGCAATATTCAAAAGGCAAACATTGTACCTAATTTTAACCTTAAATAGAGTACGGGTGTAAAAGGATGAATAAAGAAATTTTAGCTGTTGTAGAAGCGGTATCAAATGAAAAAGCACTTACCCGAGATAAGATTTTCGAAGCGCTAGAAAACGCGTTAGCAACGGCAACTAAAAAGAAACATACTGTTGATATTGATGTTACCGTAAAAATTGACCACAAAACCGGAGATTATGATACCTTCCGTCGTTGGTTAGTGGTTAATGAAGTGACTCAACCTACTAAAGAAATCACACTGGAAGCAGCAAAGTTTGAAGATCCAGATGTAAAAATAGGTGATTATGTTGAAGAACAAATTGAGTCAGTCGCATTCGACCGTATCACGACGCAAACGGCTAAACAAGTTATTGTACAAAAAGTTCGTGAAGCTGAGCGTGCTATGGTTATTGACATGTTTAGAAACCGAATTGGTGATATCGTAACCGGTATTGTTAAAAAGACCAATCGTGATAGCGTTATCCTTGATTTAGGCAATAACGCTGATGCGATGATGTCTCGTCACGATATGTTACCACGTGAAAACTTTCGCATTGGTGACCGTGTGCGCGGCATTTTATATCTTGTTGAACAAGATAATAAACCAGCGCAACTCTGTGTTAGTCGTTCCAATCCTGAAATGATGGAAGAACTATTCCGCATTGAAGTGCCAGAAATCGGTGAAGAGATGATCGACATCAAAGGTGTTGCTCGTGACCCAGGTTCTCGCGCTAAAATTGCCGTTAGCAGTAACGACCGTCGTATTGACCCGGTTGGTGCCTGTGTTGGTATGCGCGGCGCGCGGGTACAAGCGGTTTCGAATGAATTTGGTGGTGAACGTATTGATATCGTTTTATGGGATGATAATCCAGCCCAATATGTCATTAATGCGATGGCGCCAGCCGATGTAGTATCTATCGTGGTTGATGAAGACAAACACACTATGGATGTTGCCGTTAATGCCGATACCTTACCGCAAGCTATAGGGCGTAATGGCCAAAATATCCGTTTAGCATCGCAACTTACTGGTTGGACGTTAAACGTAATGAGTACTGAAGATTTACAAGAAAAACATCAAGCGGAATCTTTTGCAGCCATCAATAATCTAATGAAATATCTAGATATTGAAGAAGAACTTGCACAACTTTTAGTCGAAGAAGGCTTTACTTCACTGGAAGAACTTGCTTATGTACCAGTTGATGAGTTACTTGAAATTGAAGAACTTGATGAAGAATTGGTTGAAGCATTAAGAAATCGAGCAAAAGATGCATTAACAACAATTGCTCTTGCTCAAAGTGGTAACAAACAACCTGAACAAGATCTTTTAGATCTACCAGGTATGACACAAGAATTAGCCTATCAATTAGCGCAGCATGATATAGTCTCTTTAGAAGATTTAGCTGAACAAGGTACAGATGACCTTGCAGATATTGAAGGTTTAACAAGCACACAAGCTGGCGATTTTATTATGGCTGCCCGTAATATTTGTTGGTTTGCAAATGAATAATTGAGGGAAAGTAATACATGACCAAAGTATCAATCGAAACACTGGCTCAAGAAATAAAGACACCAGTGCAAACACTTTTGCAACAGTTTGCTGATGCTGGTATGAAAAAAACTGCATCTGACACTGTGACCCAAAAGGAAAAAGAAGCTTTGCTTGCGCATTTAAAACCTCAGCAAGGCCCAACAAAATTAACTTTGCAACGTAAAACACATTCAACACTCAATGTGTCTAGCGGTGGTGGTAAGAGTAAAGAAATCAAAGTTGAAGTTCGTAAAAAACGTACGATTGTTAAACAAGATCCCGCTGAGTTAGAAAAAGCACGTCTTGAAGCGGAACAAAAAGCCAAGCAAGAAGCTGAATTAAAAGCGCGTAAAGAAGCTGAAGAAAAAGCAAAATTAGCGGCTGAAGAACAAAAGAAACGTGAAGAAGAAGCTAAAGCTGAGGCTGAAGCTGAAGCTAAAAAACGTATACAGGAACAGAAAGTTAAAACTGCTCAGGAACAAGCTGTTGATCCAAAAGTCAAAAAAGCACAAGATGAAAAAGCACGCTTAGAAGCAGAAGCAAACGAAATCAAGCGTAAAGCGGAAGAAGAAAACCGTCGTAAACTTGAAGAAGATGCCAAACGTATGGCAGAAGAAGCGCGTAAACTTGCTGAACAATATAGCGACAGCGAAGAGACAGATAATAGTGACGATGACGATTATCATGTCACTACTTCTAAATATGCTCGTGCTGCTGAAGATGATACCGATCGTGAAGTTGAAGGTGGTCGTGGTCGTGGACGCGGTAATAAACAAACTAAACAGAAGAAATCGAGCAAGTTATCAGAAGGTAAAGCTGAGCGTGAAGAAGCTCGTGCCGTTACTCGTGGTAATCACAAGAAGAAAGGCAAAAGTTCTTTACAACAAAGCTTCACAAAACCAGTTCAAGCTATCAATCGCGATGTGGTTATTGGTGAAACCATCACAGTTGCTGAACTAGCTAATAAAATGGCAGTAAAAGGTTCAGAAGTGATTAAAACTATGATGAAAATGGGTGCCATGGCAACCATCAATCAGGTTATCGATCAAGAAACTGCGCAACTTGTTGCTGAAGAAATGGGACACAAAGTGGTACTTCGTCGTGAAAACGAACTTGAAGAATCATTAATGAGTGACCGTGATACCGGTGCGGAAAAAGTTTCTCGTGCGCCAGTTGTAACCATCATGGGACACGTTGACCATGGTAAAACCTCATTACTTGACTATATTCGTAAAGCAAAAGTGGCGTCAGGCGAAGCAGGTGGTATTACTCAGCACATCGGTGCTTACCACGTTAAAACTGCTAGCGGTGAAATCACTTTCTTAGATACTCCGGGTCATGCCGCGTTTACCTCAATGCGTGCTCGTGGTGCTAAAGCCACCGATATCGTGGTATTAGTGGTTGCTGCTGATGATGGTGTGATGCCACAAACCATCGAAGCGATTCAACATGCGAAAGCCGCAAATGTGCCAATTGTTGTTGCGGTAAACAAAATTGATAAACCAGAAGCCGATCCAGAACGTGTTAAAGGTGAACTCGCTCAATATGGCGTAATGTCAGAAGATTGGGGCGGTGACACTCAGTTCGTTCATGTTTCAGCGAAAGCAGGTACCGGTATTGACCAACTACTTGAAGCAATTCTATTACAAGCAGAAGTCCTTGAACTTACAGCTTATGAATCAGGTATGGCCAGTGGGGTGGTTATCGAATCCTTCCTTGATAAAGGACGTGGTCCGGTTGCGACTGTACTGGTTCAATCAGGTACTTTACGCAAAGGCGATATCGTACTGTGTGGATTTGAATATGGCCGTATTCGTGCAATGCGTAACGAATTAGGTAAAGAAGTGACTGAAGCAGGTCCTTCAATTCCGGTGGAAATTTTAGGTCTTTCTGGCGTACCGTCAGCAGGTGATGAAGCCACTGTTGTTCGAGATGAAAAGAAAGCCCGTGAAGTTGCCTTATATCGTCAAGGTAAATTCCGTGATGTTAAACTTGCTCGTCAACAGAAAGCGAAACTGGAAAACATGTTTACTAACATGACGGAAGGTGACGTATCTGAACTTAATATCGTTCTTAAAGCTGACGTACAAGGTTCGGTTGAAGCGATTTGTGATTCATTACTTAAACTATCAACAGATGAAGTTAAAGTTAAAATCATTGGTTCAGGCGTAGGTGGTATTACCGAAACGGATGCATCACTTGCAGCCGCATCTAACGCAATCATTCTAGGTTTTAACGTTCGTGCCGATGCGTCAGCGCGTAAAGTTGTCGAAGCAGAAAACTTAGATCTCCGTTACTATTCGGTTATTTATGACCTAATTGACGAAGTCAAACAAGCCATGAGTGGTATGCTTGCTCCAGAATACAAGCAAGAAATTATTGGTCTTGCTGAAGTTCGTGATGTATTTAAATCACCTAAATTTGGCGCAATCGCTGGTTGTATGGTAACCGAAGGCGTGGTTAAACGTCATAACCCAATTCGTGTATTACGTGATAACGTGGTTATTTATGAAGGCGAACTTGAATCATTACGTCGCTTCAAAGATGATGTTAACGAAGTTCGTAACGGCATGGAGTGTGGTATTGGTGTTCGTAACTACAATGATGTTCGCGTTGGCGATACTATTGAAGTCTTTGAAACTGTCGAAATCAAGCGTACTATTTAATTAATTGGTTAATTAATAGGTTAACATGTGATAAGCAAGGTTTTTTAAGCCTTGCTTAAACATATTTTAAGGAAAATAGATATGGCAAAAGCATTTAATCGATCATCTCGCGTGGGACATGAATTACAAAAAGAGATTGCGATTATTTTACAGCGCGAAATCAAAGATCCACGTTTAGGCATGGTAACTGTTTCCGGTGTAGATATCTCACGTGACCTCTCTTACGCAAAAGTATTTGTGACGTTTTTAAATGATGATGATCCGCAAGTTATCGAGCAAGGATTGAATGTCTTAAATGATGCAAAAGGGTATATTCGTACACTAATTGGTAAGGCGATGCGTTTACGAATTATTCCTGAAATTAAATTCTTCTATGATGAGTCGCTGGTTAAAGGCATGCAGATGTCGAGTTTAGTCTCGGATGTTATCAAACAAGACAACGAGCGTCATAAAGATTAATAACTAAAAACTACTCAATGTTGTAAAAAATATTGAGGAGTATGATCCATTTCAGATTAAATATTAATGATGAATATAAAGAAAACTCGCCGTGATGTTCACGGCGTTTTGTTATTAGACAAGCCCCAAGGCATGACATCAAACGATGCCTTACAAAAAGTGAAAAGAATATTCAATGCTAAAAAAGCAGGACACACTGGTGCGCTCGATCCATTAGCAACCGGAATGTTGCCGATCTGTTTTGGTGAAGCGACTAAGTTTTCACAATACTTATTAGATTCTGATAAACGTTATCGCGTGATCGCTAAATTGGGTCAACGAACTGATACATCTGATGCTGATGGTCAAGTAATCTGCACTAAACCGGTCAATGTCACTCAGACACAAATCGATGAGGCCTTAAGCCATTTTCGCGGTGATATTTTACAAGTGCCTACCATCTTTTCGGCTTTAAAATATCAGGGCAAACCACTTTATGAGTACGCTCGCCAAGGTATTGTCATTGAGCGAGAAGCCAGACCGATTAGCGTTTACGAAAATCAGTTTATCCAATACGATTTTGCTAAACAGGAGTTAACTTTAGAGATCCATTGCTCAAAAGGGACTTATATTCGAACCATTATCGATGATTTAGGTGAATTACTTGGCTGTGGTGCGCATGTGATCTATTTAAGACGCTTGCAGGTATCAAATTATCCCGTCGATAAAATGATCAGCCTAGATGAGTTACAAAATATCAGTGAAAAAGAACCATTACTTATGCCTGTCGATAGCCCATTACAAGCGAGCCGAAAAGTGGTATTGAGTGAAAGCCAAGGGAAAGATATCTTATTAGGCAGAACCGTTACTGTTGAAAGCTCTGTACCCGTTGAAACATTAGTGAGAATTTATATGGAGCAACAATTTATTGGTGCAGGAAGCCAAATCCTCAATAAATTATCGCCAAAAAGATTGATATCAATCTCCTAACTAATAGGTTATCTGATATAAAAAATAGACGATTATTTAACAAAAAACATTTCGGTATCGATAATATGACATTGTGATAATGATGTCATATCTTGTTTAAGAATTTGACATAATAACTGGGCTGATTTACAACCCATTTGGTATAAAGGTTTATTGACTCTACTTAGCCGATCTAACTCATTATATTGAAGATCATTGGAATAGCTAATATAAGTAATTGCAAGCGGATGTAGCAGTTGTGATTGACTCTCTTTAGCTTGGTGTAATGCCCCAAAAAGTGAGCGATAACTCGACAAATAATTTTGTGCATGATAGCTATCGCAATCAAAACAAGATAGGCTACTTAGGTCCTCAAAAATAATCGCTGATGGTGGCTTATTGCTTTGAAGTAAACTCCTAACGGCTTCACGCCCATGTTCATAGGTTAGGCAACCTTGAATGATATAATCAGTATCGATTGGCATATTAATGCGTTGCAATGCCTGTTGATAGCCCTGTAAAAAAAGGGAGGAGTTGGCATTTTTATCGCTATTAACAAAAATGGCGATTTTATTATGCCCTTGATCAATCAAATGCTGAGTGGTTTGAAAACCAATGGTCAGGTGATCGAAATGAACACACGAAAAGTTATTCTTAAAGTGATTAACAAATATGATTGGTGGTAATGATTTTTTATAATTATACAACTGGCTGAAGTAGGGTGCTTGATTGATAATTATAATACCAATAAAGCAATTTTGTTTAATATATTGAATTAAATGATAAATATCATTTTTGGCATGATAAGAAAATTGCCAATAAAACCATTGAAATCCAGTTTCATGTAACACTTGTTCAATACCAAAATTAATCAGACTTTTAGAGATGAGCTGGTTATCAATAATTAAAATTTTATTGCTTTGATGAACTAATTGGTAGTCTTTTAAATTTTTTGATATATCAACATTTAAAGCCTTCATCGCTTGGTAAACTAGAAGTTGAGTTTGTGGCGCGGTTAAGTTTGGTGTTCTTAATACTCTTGATACAGTAGCAATTGAAACCTTCGCCTTTCGGGCTATGACCGATAATGATGTTTTTGTCATAATCATCAATAAAATTAAATAATCGATAAAATTACTTTAGCGAGAATTGTCGAAGTTGTAATTAATAAAAATTCAATTTTTCGAGCAAGATTCCAAATTTTAGAAAATATCTTTTTTCAAAAATCTTTAACAATAAAGTGGTATAATTGCCACTAAATTTTTTAATTCGGGTTTATTATATGTCTGCATGGAATATCGCCATTGTTGGTGCGACAGGACAAGTGGGTTCTGCGCTAATTGAGTTATTAAATAACTCAAAAACTATTGAAATTGAAAATCTCTATTTAGTCGGTAGCGACAACAGCGCCGGTGAAGTTGTACGCTTTGCGGGTAAAAATTTAACCGTGATTGATAGTCAACAAATGGATTGGAGCCAATGCCATTTTGCCTTTTTTGTTGCTGGCAGTAAAACCAGCGAAAAATATGCTCAAACAGCCGCACAAGCAGGTTGTATTGTTATCGATGCTAGTGGCTTTTTTGCTGATCAAGATCATATTCCATTAATTGTGCCTAAAGTAAATAACAGTGTATTGACCGAATATCGCAATGAAAACATCATTGCTGTAGCTAGTCCAACGGTATCTCAATTATTGCGCTGTGTGGCGTCATTAGCTGATATCCAATTGGTAACTAATCTACATGTAAGTAGCTTTATTCCATCATCACTATATGGCAAACCAGGTATTGATGAACTTGCAGGACAAAGTGCTCGGTTACTTAATGGTATGCCAGTTGATAATGAGCTGTTTGACAATCAATTGGCTTTTAATCTATTACCAATTTCTCATGAGTCTGATCACCGAAGTTTAGGGGAGCATTCGCAGATTAACCAAATTCGTAAAGTGATAAGTAATTATGATTTACCTATCTCTATTGAATCAGTTATTGTGCCGGTATTTTACGGATTGGCTCAAGCGGTGAATGTTTCCAGCAGCTTACCAATTGAATTAGATATGGCTCGTTTTAGTGAATTTGGGGTAGAAGTGAAAAGTGAAGATTTACCAACCCCAGTAACCGAAGTAAACCCCGAAGCTGAAAACAACTTAACCATTAAGCTGGCTAATTTACGACACAGCTATGGCAATTATGAGCAAATTCAATTTTGGTCAGTGGCGGATAATATCCGTTACTTAGGTGGACTAATGTTAATCGAGACGCTTGAGATCTTAATTAATGACTACCTGTAAGATTGCATTAGGTATCGAGTATGATGGCAGTGGCTATTTTGGTTGGCAACGTCAACAGCACGTTGACTCTATCCAACAAAGATTAGAATCCGCCTTATCAGTGATCGCCAATGAAACCATAACGGTATTTTGCGCCGGAAGAACTGATGCCGGCGTCCATGCAACAGGGCAAGTTATTCATTTTGAAACCACTGCTCAGCGTGCACAAGGTGCATGGACAATGGGTGTCAATTCCCATCTTCCTGACAATATCGCTGTACGCTGGGCAAAAAGTGTTGATGATAGTTTTCATGCTAGATTTAGCGCAACAGCTCGCCGTTATCGATATGTGATTTATAACCACCGTTATCGGCCGGCGATTTTAGCTAAAGGGGTATCACACTATTATCTGCCATTAAATGAACAACTCATGCATCAAGCAGCACAATATTTATTAGGTGAAAATGACTTTTCATCGTTTAGAGCGGCGCAGTGTCAATCACGGACACCTTGGCGTAATATTCATCACATTGCAGTTACAAGACAGGGCGAATATGTTATTGTCGATATTAAAGCCAATGCCTTTGTTCACCATATGGTGCGTAATATTGTCGGGAGTTTGCTAGAGGTTGGTGCTGGCAATCAACCACCGCAGTGGATCGATGAGCTATTAAAAGCTAAAGACCGTACTCAAGCGGCAGCAACAGCAAAACCAGAAGGTTTATATTTGGTTCAGGTGGATTATCCATTAGAATATCAAATTCCTAAATGTGCTTTAGGACCATTATTTATACAGTAAGCCAATTAGCTAACGATTAAATTAATTTAAATAAAAAGATGAATGCAATGAATACTGATGATTCAAATAAAGAACTGAAAAATCAAGACGTAAAAAAATCAAAAGTACAAAATATTAAATTGCCGCCTCACTCTATCGAGGCCGAGCAGGCTGTACTAGGCAGCCTAATGCTAGATAATCAGCGTTGGGATGTTGTTGCTGAAATGATTACTGACCGTGATTTTTATTCTCGTCATCATCAACTTATCTTTTCAGAAATGCATACCCTAGTCAGTCGTGGTACGCCGATTGATTTGATCACACTTTCCGAAAGCTTAGAAAGTAAAGACCTACTAGTCGATGTCGGCGGATTTGCTTATTTAGCAGAGCTTTCCAAAAACACCCCTAGCGCCATTAATGTGGTGGCGTATACGGATATCATTCGTCAACAAGCGATATTGCGTGAACTGATTAGCGCTTCAAATGAAATAGCTGACAACTGTTACTCAACCGAAGGTCGAGATAGCACCGAAATTTTAGATTTGGCAGAAAGTAAAATTTTCCAAATTGCCGAAAGTCGTACTACGCAAGGTGAAGGCCCGAAAAATATCACCGAGGTGCTAGAAGCAACTGTGGCAAAAATTGAAGAGTTATTCCAACGCCCACATGATGGGGTGACTGGAGTATCAACCGGCTTTCTTGATTTAGATAAAAAAACCGCAGGTTTACAGCGTTCAGATTTAATTATCATTGCGGCTCGTCCATCTATGGGGAAAACCACTTTTGCGATGAATCTCTGCGAAAACGCAGCTATGATGCAAGAAAAACCAGTTCTTATCTTTAGTTTAGAGATGCCATCTGAACAGATTATGATGCGTATGTTAGCGTCGTTGTCACGCGTTGACCAAACTCGTATTCGTACTGGTCAATTGCAAGATGATGATTGGGCAAGAATATCGAGCACCATGGGACTACTTCTTGAGAAGAAAAATATCTATATCGATGACTCATCCGGATTAACACCTATGGAGTTGCGTTCACGCGCAAGACGAATCTACCGTGAACATAAAGGTTTAAGTATGATCATGGTCGATTACTTACAGCTAATGCGAGTGCCAAATATATCCGAGAACCGAACGCTTGAGATTGCGGAAATTTCACGTTCATTAAAAGCTTTAGCGAAAGAGTTACAAATCCCCGTCGTAGCTCTATCACAGCTTAACCGTAGCTTAGAGCAACGCGCTGATAAACGGCCGGTTAACTCAGACTTACGTGAATCTGGATCTATTGAACAAGATGCTGACGTGATTATGTTTATCTATCGTGATGAAGTTTATAACGAAGCATCGGAACATAAAGGTATTGCTGAAATCATTTTAGGTAAACAGCGTAATGGTCCAATAGGCAAAGTACGCTTAAAATTCCAAGGTCAATTCTCACGGTTTGATAATTATGCTGATGCCGGCAAATATTTGGATGATGAATAGTTAAGCCATAATAACTAGTGTAAATGTAGAATAATGCAAAGCATTTACACTAGCTCAATTAATGCCTTACTTTATGATTAACATAGACTCGATAAAACTGAGCCATAACAAAGATAAACGCCTGTAAAATTACAATACAAGCACTGGTTGAGGCATCTAAATGAAAACTGATTAATGTACCGGTTACCGTCGAAAAAGCTGATACAATCACCGCAATCACTAACATCTTCTCAAAACGTTTGGTTAACAAAAATGCAGTAATACCTGGGGCGATTAGCATTGCAATAACTAAGATAACACCAGCGGCTTTTAGTGAGCCAACAATGGTTAACGCCAATATACTCAATAAACCATAATGTAATAATTTAACAGGCAAACCAACCACTTTCGCTTGCACCGCATCAAAACAGTACAACATCAGATCGCGTCGTTTAATAATAACTAAAATCGAAACAATACTCGCAATGGCGATGATTTGTATTAATTCTTGATAACTTGTTCCTAATACGCTACCGAATAAAATATGGTTCAAATGTTGTGATGTTTCAACTTTAGAAAATAGTACCAAACCAAAGGCAAACATCCCTGAAAAGACAATTCCCATTACGGTATCCTCTTTTATTCGACTATTTTCCTTAATGTATCCGGTAGCGACAGAACAAAATAATCCGGAAGTAAACGCACCTATTATCAGTGGGATACCGGCCAAATAAGCGAGTACAATTCCTGGTAATACGGCGTGAGAAATAGCATCTCCCATCAATGACCAGCCTTTCAATACTAAAAAGCATGACAGCAGGGCACAAACAATTCCAGTAGCTAAAGCGGCCAAAATAGCCCGTTGAACAAAAGGAATGGTTAAGGGATGATAGATAAGTTCCCATAATACTGTCATAGAGATCCCCCTCGTCTTGCTTGTCTAATTCGGCGGCGGTTGGAAAGCAAACCTTGTTTAGGTGCAAATAAGAAGGCGGTTAAAAAGACTAATGTTTGTAGTGTCACTATCACGCCACCGGTTTCGCCATTTAAAAAGTAACTAATCCAGGCGCCAATGGCACTGGTTAGCGCACCAATAATTACCGAAATAATTAATAACCGTGAAAACCTATCGGTAAGTAGGTAAGCGGTTGCGCCTGGGGTTACTACCATCGCAATAACTAAGATTGCGCCGACGGTTTGCAATGCTGCCACAGTACAGGCACTTAGAATGGTAAAAAATAGGATCTTTAACGCTAATGGCCTTAAGCCGATGGAACGAGCATGGATTTCGTCAAAAAATACCACTAACAGATCTTTCCAAAAAAAGAGAAGCAAAATAAACGAAACCAAAATAATGATTTGCACTTGCCACATATCACTATCATCAATTCCCAAAATGTTACCAAAAATAATGGTTTGAGCATTAATGGAGGTTGGGTTTAGGGAAATAATTAAAAGTCCAATAGCAAAAAAGGTTGAAAAGATAAACCCAATAATGGCATCTTCTTTTAAGCGAGTAAAAGCACGTACAATCGTTATTGACAAAGCAGCTAACAATCCAGTAAAAAAAGCACCGACCGAATAAGGCAAACCGAGCGCATAAGCACCGGCCACACCCGGCACGACAGAGTGCGAAAGGGCATCGCCCATTAATGACCAACCTTTTAACATCAAAAATGCCGATAAAAATGCACATGCGGCACCAACAATACTACTTACCCAAATGGCTTTTAACATAAAGCCATAGGTAAATGGTTCAAGAAGTAGTTCCATTAGTGTTGCCCTTTAGTTTCAATAACCGTTGGTTCGACAAGTAAATCCTGATGAGCAGAATTATCACTGCCTTCACCATAAAATACTGCGGCACGTTCATCATCGGTTAAAATTGACATTTTGCGAGGATCTTCATCTTGGTGCAATTGTTCGCCAGATAAACTTAAATAACGTAGTGCACCACCAAACGTTGTCATTAGATTTTGTGGTGTAAAGGTGGTTTTGGTTTCGCCAAAAGCTAACACTGTTTGGTTGATTAATACCACTTGATCACAAAATTCAGGCACACTACCTAAATTGTGGGTAGAAACTAAAATCAAATGACCTTCATCTCGCAGAGCTTTAAGCAGATCGATAATGGCATTTTCGGTTTTAACGTCAACGCCGGTAAATGGCTCATCTAACAATAAAACCTTACCTTGTTGAGCTAAAGCTCTTGCCAAAAAGACCCGCTTTTTTTGACCGCCAGAAAGTTGACCAATCTGGCGATGTTTAAAATCCAACATATTGACTCGGTCTAGTGCTAAATCGACCTGTCTCTTGTCTTCTTTACTCGGTATTCGTAAAAAAGACATATGACCATAACGACCCATCATCACTACATCCGATACCAAAACTGGAAAATCCCAATCGACCTCCTCGGTTTGCGGAACATAAGCAATAATATTTTGCTTTAATGCCTGTTTTACCGAGATATTATTAAATGTCACCTGACCTTTAGTAGGTTTTATCATCCCCATAATGCTTTTAAATAGTGTTGATTTTCCACTACCATTAACGCCTACCAGCGCACAGATTGTGCCACCATTTAGCCGAAAACTAGCATCATGAATCGCAGTGTGACCATTATTATAAGTCACGGTAATATCATCAACATTTAAGCAAATTTGTGTCATTATTTTTCGAATCCTTTAGCGATTGTTTCAACCGTTACTTTTAATAAATCGATATAAGTTGGAACTGGACCATCTTTGGTCGAGAGTGAATCGACATAAAGCACACCACCATATTTAGCGCCGGTTTCTTTACTTACTTGCTTAGCAGGCTTATCGGAAATAGTACTTTCACTAAATAACACAGGGATATTATTCGCTCGGACTAAATCAATAAGATTTTTAACTTGCTTAGGTGTTCCTTGTTGCTCGGCATTAATTGGCCATAGATATGCTTCTTTAAGATTATAATCACGGGCTAAATAACTAAATGCCCCCTCACTAGTGACTAACCAACGTTGTGATTCGGGGATCTTCGCTAGACGCTCACGTAGTGGAGCATCAAGAGCCTTAATTTTCGCCACATATTCTGCGGCATTCTTATTATAAATCTCGGCATTTTTTGGATCATATTTAACCAAAGCGGCACGAATATTTTCAACATAAGTCAAAGCAAGGGTTGGTGACATCCAAGCATGTGGATTGGGATTACCTTTATAACTACCTTCTTGAATTGGCATAGGATCAATACCTTCTGTCACAACAACGGAAGGCACATTTTTGACATCCTCAAAAAAACGTTCAAACCACAGCTCTAAATTCAAACCATTCCACAACACCAAATCAGCAGAAAGGGCTTTAGTAATATCTTGCGGAGTAGGATCGTACTCATGAATTTCAGCGCCGACTTTAGTAATTGATTCAACAACCGCAGCATCGCCAGCTACATTTTGAGCTATATCTTGAATAACGGTAAATGTGGTAACCACTTTAAATTTTTTCTCATCAGCCGATGCTGAGTTGGCTAAGCCAGTCAAAATCAACAGCGATGTTAAAATCGCATTTAATAATGTTTTACGGCTTTTAAAAAAATTGAATTTCATTGATGGGTCCTTATTGTATACTATCTGCTCGAACTTAATCGGACACAGAAGATAAGTTATAGATAAAACGATCAAAAATGTGTGAAATCGCTTTTTTGATCACTCCCTAATACTTAAAAATGCAAAATCATGTTTTAAATGTTAATGAGAATTATTATCATTAATAAAATAAAAGTCAAATTTTTTATTACTCAATATTAAATAAAAATACAAAAAAAACGTAGATAGATACATCTATTAGAATGATAGTTAATGTAGTGTCAAAGGCGAGATAATTGGAAATTCCCACGCCAAATAATCAACGTGGGATGAATAGATAAAAATTTAAGCTAAATAATGAATTAAAAAGAGTAACGATATCCACCATTAACCTGTAATAAATCAAATTTATTACCCGGAGAACTTTCTAAATCCAAATAGATATTATGTTTTTGGTTGAAATTAGCGTTTATGCCAACACCATTATTCCACCAATTACCTTTAAATGAGTGGCTTTCTTTATGGTTATTTAGTTTATAGTAGGTATCGCCATCAAACTCTCTAACGATACCGGTTTTAGCATAAATATTGATACTATTTTCATCTGAATTAAATTCATAGCCCAAAAGTGCTGATGCTCGGCCAATTAATGAATTGTAATTACCTAATTTAACTTTAAGTCCATTCGATGCATTAATTGAATTACCATTTTGATGACTGTAAGAGAATTGCGTTTGTGGTTCGATATAAAAATCATTAATTTTGAATTTTTGACCTAATTCCATGGATAAGCCAAGTCCATTAGAGTGTCCTGTACCTTGAATGCGATTATTAGCGGTATCTTTAACTTTAAAGTGATTTTTTTGCCGATCATATTTGACTACACCGTCAATATAAAAACCACTGTTATCTAAATAAGTTCCATATATCCCGGTGTTAAATGAACGTAATGACCCATCACCATTTTTATAATCAGGATTACCATAAGTTTGCCCGACAAAAGCCCCAATAACCAAAGGTGAATTTTCAGATAGTTGTTTATCTGCACCAAATTGGAAACCATGGTAACTCATATCAAATTTGCTTAATTTACCGCCAGAAAACGAATCTAACTTACCAGTAAAACCTCGTAACCAAACATCCCCAAACTTACCACTAGTGCGCATATCACCTAAACGTTTTAAAAGGGTTTGAGTTTCAACATAGTTCATTAAATAATTGGCATTAAGAAAACCAGCACTAGCCATAGCTGATGAAGTAATCGGCTTAGCAGTTAGCACATAATCTTTCCCATCTTTATTTAAACTATATTGATAACCACCAAGCTCAACATCATGATTAGTTTTAAATTCAGCGGTATTTGTTGCATTGTCATCGATTTCAACTAAAGTTAACTTTTCATTACCAGTAGTTTGTGCAGAACCATTATTGATTAAGTTTATCGTATGGGTGCCTTCTGCTGAGACAGTTCGGTTAGTGTCAGATGATTTTGAGATAATAATTTTATCACTTTGTTGTGAAGCAATATCGGTGCGTAAATTAAACGTCGAAGCCCCTTTTAAATTCTCAATTACTAGCTCACCAAAGTTATTACTTCTGGTAAAACTAGTGAAGGTAATATTTCCTTGACCGGATAGTTCAGTTAAATAAGAATCGTCACCCTCAAGTTCCCAAGAGGAACCTTTGGCGAGATTCATTTTTATAATTCCGGTGGTATCTTGACTAGGGTAGTCGGGATCATCTGGATCACCAAATGCTGAAACCTCACCGATAATTTTAGAGCCAGCAGCTAGGTCTAAAATAACTGTACCACCAAATTCTGTGAATATATCGCTTTTTATTATCGATTTATTATTTATTTTTACTATTCCCTGATGAACAACATTAATATCACCGTTAATAATTGATTCACCATTTAATATTAAATTCCCTTCTGATACAAAAATAGCTCCGGAATCATAAATATCCTCAGGATCATCAACATTTAAGAATGTTTTCCCATTAATGATAACTGTTGAATTTTTATCGTGTAAAAAAATAGCATCAATGTTTTCACCTTTTACATTAATGTTGAGGTCACCATCAAAAACTGCAGATGACTGAGGTCCTATACCATTAAAAGCTCGAAGACCATCAATAGTTAAATCACTTTCGATATTATGAATATCGTCTCTTGATATATTTATTGTGACATTTTTTTTGAAAATGGTGTTACTGCCAGGAGTTATACTTATACCAGATATAACTTCAGTTCCAGAGTATTCAAAATCATGAGTTATTGGAATATTGACTTCATCAGTAAAAGTTTGTGAGCCTTGTAATTTTAAAGCGTTAACCGTTAATGGCATTGCTAGGGATAATAATATAATTAATTTCTTCTTTTTCATCTCTTTCCTTTTCCTTTTCCTTTTCTTTTTCTATTTCCTTTTTTATATACTCTAAAACAGCCTAGCATATTGAAAGGTGTTACTAGTATTAGTAATTATGGTTGCTGAATAATAATTATTAAAAAAATTTTATGTTAATTTTTTAAATCATATTAGATTAAAAGTCACTTGAGTGTTTACTTTACTGATTACTGAAAAATCACACGCTTAATTAATATGCGTGTGATTGATATAATAGATTTAAATAAAATCATAAATTAGAAAGAATAGCGGTAGCCACCATTAACCTGTAATAAATCAAATTTATTACCCGGAGAACTTTCTAGATCCACATAGATATTATGTTTTTGGTTGAAATTAGCGTTTATGCCAACACCATTATTCCACCAATTACCTTTGAATGAGTGGCTTTCTTTATGGTTATTTAGTTTATAGTAGGTATCGCCATCAAACTCTCTAACTATTCCGGTTTTAGCATAAATATTGATACTATTTTCATCTGAATTAAATTCATAGCCCAAAAGTGCTGATGCTCGGCCAATTAATGAATTGTAATTACCTAATTTAACTTTAAGTCCATTCGATGCATTAATTGAATTACCATTTTGATGGCTGTAAGAGATTTGTGTTTGTGGTTCGATATAAAAATCATTAATTTTGAATTTTTGACCTAATTCCATGGATAAGCCAAGCCCATTAGAATGTCCTGTACCTTGAATGCGATTATTAGCGGTATCTTTAACTTTAAAGTGATTTTTTTGTCGATCATATTTGACTACACTGTCAATATAAAAACCACTGTTATCTAAATAGGTTGCATATATCCCGGTGTTAAATGAACGTAATGACCCATCACCATTTTTATAATCAGGATTGCCATAAGTTTGCCCGACAAAAGCCCCAATAACCAAAGGTGAATTTTCAGATAGCTGTTTATCTGCACCAAATTGGAAACCATGGTAACTCATGTCAAATTTGCTTAATTTACCGCCAGAAAACGAATCTAACTTACCAGTAAAACCTCGTAACCAAACATCCCCAAATTCACCACTAGTGCGCATATCACCTAAACGTTTTAAAAGGGTTTGAGTTTCAACATAGTTCATTAAATAATTGGCATTTAGAAATCCAGCACTGGCCATAGCTGATGAAGTAATTGGCTTAGCAGTTAGCACATAATCTTTCCCATCTTTATTTAAACTATATTGATAACCACCAAGCTCAATATCATGATTAGTTTTAAATTCAGCGGTATTTGTTGCATTGTCATCGATTTCAACTAAAGTTAACTTTTCATTACCAGTAGTTTGCGCAGAACCATTATTGATTAAGTTTATCGTATGGGTGCCTTCTGCTGAGACAGTTCGGTTAGTGTCAGATGATTTTGAGATAATAATTTTATCACTTTGATGTGAAGCAATATCGGTGCGTAAATTAAACGTCGAAGCCCCTTTTAAATTCTCAATTACTAGCTCACCAAAGTTATTACTTCTGGTAAAATTAGTGAAGGTAATATTTCCTTGACCTGATAGTTCAGTAATATAAGAATAATCGCCTATAATTTCCCAAGAAGAGCCTTTGGCGAGATTCATTTTTATAATTCCGGTGGTATCTTGATTAGGGTAAAGAAGAGTATCAGGGATATCAGCTATAACTGCACCAACAATTTTAGATCCGGCAGCTAAATCAAGAATTACCTTTCCACCAAAATCAGCCCATATATCGCCTTTTATTATGGATTTATTTTTGATTTCTAATAATGCATCTCCATAAGATTCAATGTTACCATTTATGTAAGAATCACCATTAAATATTATATTTGTTCCTTCTCCTGCTAAGTAGATAGCATCAAAATTATTATCTATATGCGTTTCACCATTAAATACAAGTTTTCCGCCCGTTACGAAAATAGTCTCATCATCATCAGAATATCTACTATCAACGCTCAAGTTTGCTTTCCCATTAATTATTACGGTCATATTTTTATCAGCTAAATATATTGCATACACATCTTCACTTTTCATTTTGATATTGAGATCTTGTTCAAAGATGGTAGATGATGGTGCCGTTATAGTCGGTGATATTAACCCTTGAATTCCGCTAATAAGAAAATTATCATCTTCCGATAATTGATCTCTAGAGAGGTTAAGTGATACGTTTTTTTCAAAAACAGTATTACTTCCAGAAGTTATATTTATGCCCGATGTAATCTTATTCTCAAAAGTTTCAAAATCATGGGTAGCTGGAATATTGACTTCATCAGTAAAAGTTTGTGTGCCTTGTAAATTCAGCGCGTTAACTGCTAGGGGGGTAGCTAGGGATAGTCCTATAAGTACTCTTTTCTTCATTGATTTGTTCCTTCTTTCCTTAGTTAATCAAAAAGTCTAACATATAAACACTAACCGCTCAAAAAATATTCGCTAACATTATTATAATTAATGATTGTTAAAAGATTTATATAGATACTTATATGAACAGTTAGGCAATTGTGGTTTATGTTGGATAAAGGTATATGATGAGAGGTAATCAATGACATTGTTAGAGATATCTATAATTTGACAACTTAAATAGGTAGGATTAATTATGAAACTACGTAAAGTGATGATTATTGGGGTAGGTAATGTTGGTTCAACCACAGCTTATACATTGGTAAATCGTGGTTTTTGTGAAGAGATCGCACTGGTCGACCTTAACAAAGATCTAGCTTACGGCCATGCGCAAGATTTACTTGATGCCGCAGCCTATCGACAAAACATGATAAAGGTCAGCTTGCGCGAATCAACGGACTGTGCTGATATTGATATTGCGATTATTACTGTTACCTCGGGATTGGCGCAGAAAAGTAGGGCAGAAGAATTGGCCGGCACCTCTAAAATCATGGCGAGCATTGTTCCCAACATGATGAAAAGCGGATTTAAAGGGATATTCTTAATCGCCACAAACCCATGTGATGCCATTACTTACCAAGTCTGGAAATTATCTGGCCTACCTCGTCATCGGGTTATTGGGACTGGTGTCTGGTTGGATACTGTTCGTCTACGTCGACTATTAGGAGAACAGATGGATATTGGTCCACAAAGTATTGATGCATTTATTGTTGGCGAACATGGTGATTCGCAATTCCCTGTTTGGTCTCACTCCTCGGTTTACGGTATCAATCTTAACGATTTAGAAAGCAAAAAAATTGATTTCAATGACATTGGGCTAAAAGCCAAAAACAAAGGCTTCGAAATCGTCAAATATAAACATTGCACCGAATACGGCATAGCCAGTACTATTACTGAAATCTGCCAACACATCTTCACCAACAGCCACCGGGCTTTAGCACTAAGCTGTGTGTTAGATGGCGAATACGGTTATAAAAATGTCGCCATTGGTGTTCCTGCAATCCTTGATCAACATGGTATTAAAAAAGTCATTGAACTCGACTTTAACGATAACGAAAAAGAACTATTTACAAACAGTATTAATATTGTGAAGGGTTATATTGAACATATTAATATCTGATTTACCTAACTAATTATGATTAGTGGGCGTTTTCAAACTGATTATTGTTAATTGATTACGCCCAATTTCATTTAAATCTTTATCATTTAATTAAGCTTTCATGTGGAAGATTAACAATACCATTTAGATTTTTTATCATTGTTAGTTGACGTTTGCCATTTAAAATTTAATAAATTTGCTTAGGTTGATTAATTGCATAGCTAAATTCTTAGCAGTTAATTCTTGTTGTTTCATGCTTAATTTTATGGCCTCAATAAGATCAGCTAATATAATTGGATAGTGCTCACTTTGCTATTTTTCAATCAATAATGCCATAGTTTCTAAAAAAATCAGACTCTGGACTGACTTATGTATACGCTTTATCAAAAAAGGTTCAATTAACGCTGGAGCTTATTGAAAATCTTTTTCTGTATTAATTGGTATAACTATTTCCATAGCTTTTCCCGAAAACATGAGGAAAGCGTTTTTTTTAAACGCCTTTGTTCATATTTCATCATTGTTAATCTTGCTTAATCGTTTTAAGCACATTATCCCATTTTTTAAATTCGGATGAATTGAAAAAACCTGGATTACCCTTTTCAAGATAAAATGCTAACTCTTTATAAATTTTTAGATTTTCTGAAATAGGATAACAAGCTAAATAATCATCTAACGCGACAATATCCTCAGCCATAGCAAATTGTTGTTTAGTGAGCTTAGCTAAATCGTTGTTTAAATTTAGCTTTCCACAATCTGGTTGGTGTTGTTTGCGTTGAAATTGGTTATCGCTAAATTGATAGGTGATATTGGCGTTGGATTCTGCATGATAAACATTATCGACCACCTCAATCATATAATTTAGCTCATAATGAGCTGCGATATGCACATTAAACAAATTGTCGAAAACTAAGGCCGAATAGTCAAATATATGATCTTCATGACCGGTATGTGCCGAAAGTATCAACTCGTCTAAATACTCACCATCTTGATTAAATGCATTAAGTAAATATAAATCCTCATAAAAACCTTCGCCTAAACTATCAAAAGTAAAATGGTAAAGAATAAATCGAGTATTCTCGATGGTAAAACGACCAACAGCGGTTAAGTCTTGCAAAGTAAAGTAGGATTGCTCTGCAACGACAGGCTTATCATAGTAGCGAAAATCATCATCAGCAAAATGAAAAAATCGGCTATCTACATATTGTCCTTTAGCTAGATTATGGGTATCAAAAGGCATATTTAAAACAGGCAAACTTTGATAGAAATCGTTAAAGTTTTCGAAATGCTGACGCTGATTATATTGAACTGGGTTGCTATTGAGTTCAGCATAGGAATAAAAACTGAGCAATAAGCTAAAGCCTAAAAGTAGTGTAAATTTTTTCATCTTATTTGCCATTAAAAATCATCAGCGGGATATTGTACGCCGATTTGTTTCCTTATTTCAGTTAACATGAATGATGATAGTAAAGTATACTCCAAACCTTTATGATCAATTTTTCGTTGTTGATAAAGCTTGGCAAACTCAAGCGCCTCGTAATACATCTCATTGCCTTGTTGTTGGATACTAATAATTTGTTTTTCACCTTGACGAGGATAATAGGTGACTTGTTCGCATACCGAAAGATGATCAATAACCAACGCACCATCTTCGCCTTGAATTTCGCTAGGAATATAAGAATTGGTTACCTTTGAATGCCAAATGATCACATCAAAATCCTCATAATTACAAAGCACACTACCATGCGCATCAACACCAGACGGCAATAAGCTCGATGTGGCATAAAACTGATTTGGTTTTCCCCACAAACCAAGTCCAAAATTGAGTGGGTATACACCAATATCCATTAAAGAGCCATTAGAAAACTCAGGATTAAACGTATTGGGATTATGGCCATTTAAATAACCATCATATCGAGACGAATACTGGCAGTAATTTAATAGCGCTTTACGCAACTTACCTAATTGGGGAAGATAACTTTTGATTAATTCATAATTGGGTACATAAAAAGTTTTCAACGCTTCAAAAATAATACATTGATTTTGTTTAGCTATCTTAATCAACGCTTGAGTTTGTTGATAATTCGAGGTTAACGGTTTTTCACAAATTACATCTTTACCGTGTTCCAGCATTAATTTAGCTTGTGAAAAGTGCAATGAATTTGGGCTGGCAATATATATTACATCGACATTTCGATCACTGGCTAATTGTGTTAAATCATCAAACACCATCTTTGCCCGATATTTATCAGCAAATACTTGAGCTTTAGTTAGATCTCGCGAATATACCGCAACCAGTTGATATTGTTTTGATTTCAATGCGGCATCGATAAACTTTTCAGTTATCCAATTGGTGCCAATTATTGCAAGTTTAATCATTGTTCACCTTTTGTTCTAATTTGCCTTGGTTAGTGGGAGTTTCATAAAATCAGTAATTAAGTGTTACTAAAATAGAATGGAGTATAGCAAAACCGATTAATTTGAAAAGTGATAATCTTTCAGACATTTTACCAATCTTTTTATCTCTATTTTCATCATATTGAAATACTATGTTTACGATTGAATAAACAGTTATAAAAAACAATTCAATAGTTACTAAACTTAACTGCTATTTGCCTTTTGGTTATATTTATTATCTTATAAATTATTTTTGTTCGTTATAATGTTAACTTGAAATATTGCAGATAAAATATAATAATTCTAACAAAATTTTTTTTAATAAAAGGAAGTAATACATGAAAAAAGTACTCATTTCGCTAATGTCAGTCGTTTTATTATCTGGTTGTAAAGTAGAACTAGCCCCAACTGTTAATTTAAGCGACATAAATAGTGATACCGCGAAAACCATCCAATCAAAATTAATTGTTGAAGTAACTTCGTGTACTGATTATAAAGATTCACGCAATGAATCATCCAGCTTAATTGAAGCGAAAAAAGGGATAACTGACGTATTTAGTGATGCCAAATATGTTGAATGTTATAGAGAGAATATGGACTCAAAAGCATTATTTGAAATTCCTATAACTGTCGGAGGAAAAGAGTTTACCGGTGATATCCAATTAGCTAATGCTGATTTTGGTGGTGGCTTAGTGATAAAAATGTCTCCAGGCTTAAAATCTAAAATCGATAAAGCTAGCAAGGCTGGTATGTCTAAAATACAATCATCTGTGACAGTAAAATTAAAAAATGACACTAGCTCAAATGTTGATATTGTGGCACATTCAGTTTACCTAAATGACAAACCAGTAACCATATCGACTTACACACTATTAGCAGGAAAAGAGAATACATTTAAATTATCCGATGTCTCAGTATCATCTGCATTTGATAATGGTGTATCAATCATTTATGAAGATTTAAATAATAGAATGAAGTTAGAAAAATAAAAACTAACATCTAACAAAATAATAAAACCCTCGTATGAGGGTTTTATATTCTATCTATGCGAACAAAATAAGGTTAGCCAACTCAGCAAGTTATAAATTAAATTAGAACAATATGTAATCGCTTTTTTGAACAATGAAGGCATTCAAATAGATATCACGCCATATCTCTATATATGGATAAATTGACTTTAACAAAATCAAGTAAAAATTTCGTTTCTTAAATATCCTCAATAGCATCATCTCAAAAAGTTGATGTCTCTTTTGCAATAGCATAAGCAAAAAAAGCATATGGTTTATTACATCTGTTAATTAGTTCTTTACGAAAGTTAACAAATAGACGAAGAAAATAGGTTGCGGGGATTTTTTTACATCTTTATACTATTCTAATATTTTAAAGGAAGTTAGAGGCTATAGTTTAGTCGCCCAAAGTCATAAAATGTAAATTAAACATAAAGTTATTTGACAGGATCGTCGAAATGGATTATAATTTAAAACACCCAACACCCAACACCCAACCTGGACAACCTATAATTTAAATTCGGCTAAGTTAAGCGTCCAACTTTTATTTTTTGCTCTAATCTATCTTTTGTCGAAATTGCACGGAATTTTGCAATTTTTTGCGCGGCGATTTTTATATCGCTTCCTTTTTTCCCGGCGAATCCTTTTAAGATCAATTTTTTGTTTGTTGTTAATAACTTCCTATTCTAGCCTTGCCTTAACTGCTAAAACAATGAATATAATTAATGGCAATGCGCCTTATTTAACCTTCGATGGTGGTCGTACCCAAGCGAAAAACACCAATGGTCTGCTCGAGATATCTCTTTCTGATGGTAGCTCATTTACTCCCTCATTCCCTAATTCAAAAAACAATCCTATCGTTTTACCTGTTGCAGGTCAGAGTTTTGTGGATATCGATATGTTGGTACCAACGAACACAGACTCTATTGCATTAAGTTCACTTATTGGTCCTCCTTATAATTATTGGGGGGATGATGATGGTGATGGTCAAGGGATTAATGGTATTACTGCTACCGGTAGTTTAAGCTTATCCATTGTTGATAGAGATAATCAGCCAGTTGCTCGCAACACGAAGTTAGAGATATGTAAAGGACCTTATAAATTAACCTTATCTAATACTAGTGGTTCATTAAAAACACGTTATGGTGTGCCTAATGAAAGTCGTTTTAGTGCGAGTAATGTCACTTATTATATTAATCCTAAGTCAGTACCAGAGATTTGTTTTGTTAGACCTATCATGAGTGCTAATTTTTCATCAGGTAAATATGCAGGTCCAGCTTCCATATGGGACCCTCGTAATGGTTTTCTTCCCCAGTCAGTTACGCCATCGTCTTATGGTTTAAATTTCCCTACAACGGGAGCTAATAATCTATATTTTGATTTAGATATAGGCGGTGTAGCTCAGCCTTTAATGTGGAAGGCGGTTTCAGCTAATGGTGATATTAAGGTAACGATGACCAATTCAAAACGGGATAGTGTTCGGATCACATTAACTGGTCCAGTCGCAAAAGAGTCGCAATGGAGTTTAGATAACCCAGGTAATATCGATAAACCATCTTTGCCTCAGGTAATTGAGTTAATCGGTCTTGACAGTAATAATAATGAAGTCCTTAAGTATGGTTTTGTGTTAAAGCAGTGGTTCGTAAATCGCGGTAATAGAATGTACACTTATGCTAGTATGTCATCTTGGTGTACTAATATTGGTTATCGTTTGGCTAAAATTAAAGATTTAACTAATGCTAATTATAATAATTTAGGTGCTACACCTTCGTCATCGGGCAATCATCTTCAGCGTACCATTGGAGCCGGGTTCTTCTCAGAGTGGTCCATTCCCGCTTCTTACGTGGGTGGCAACTTCGTCAACTATTACTATTGGACAAGTGATCCAACGAATTTTATCGTTGTAGCGCATACAGGTGAGGTGAAGGGGTGGAGAACTGAAAGCTACGGGGTTTGCGTCTATCCTTAGCTTTTGGTTCTTAATCCTTGGGTGCAGGTGTTGAGGATAGGAAAAATCGAGTTAGTTAGCTATAGAATAATTGCCTTTAAATGACAATGAGTCAACGAAGTGAGCGATAAAAAGTGATTTTCAATCGTTAGCATGAACCATCCGCTCTAATTGGGCGGATTTATGTTTGAGGTATATTTTTTGGGGCTAAAAATATGTGAGGAAAGTGTTTTTTGGCAAAATTTATCATTTTATATATTAAATTACTAAAACTGCATTGAGTCGAATAATTAAACAAAACACTTAAAAGGTTTAGGAAACATTTTTTACAGTTCAAAATCCGATATAAAAATTCAAAATATCGAGTATAAATGTATAAAAACGACTATTTTTACCTAAAACAAAACTTTTTATCGTCAATACGTTTAAGTTTATAAGGATAGGTAGCGAGTGTATTTTTAGTTAGAATAACTTTTAGGCGATGCGATTTTAGCGCCTTTAGTGATCCTCTTTACGAAAGTTAACAAATAGACGAAGAAAATAGGTTGCGGGGATTTTTTTTGATCTTTATACTATCTTAATACATTAAAGGAAGTTAGCGGCGATAGTGTAGTCGCTCAAAGTCATAAAATGTAAATTAAACATAAAGTTATTTGACAGGAGCGTCGAAATGGATTATAATTTTCAACACCCAACACCCAACACCCAATCTGGACAACCTATAATTTAAATTCGGTTAAGTTAAGCGCCCAACTTTTATTTTTTGCTCCAATCTATTTTTTATCAAAATTGCACAGAATTTTGCAATTTTTTGCGTGGCGATTTTTATATCGCTCCCTTTTTTCCCGACAAATCCTTTTAAGATCACTTTTTTGTTTGTTGTTAATAACTACCTATTCAAGTCATGCGTTAACGGCAAGCACTTTAAGTGTCATTAATGGCCGAGCGCCATATTTGACCTTCGACGGTGGTCGTACTCAAGCGAAAAACACCAAAGGCCTGCTTGAGATATCCTTTTCTAATGGAGATAAATTTACCCCCGAAACCAATAGTTCAAGTTTAGACGATCCTCTTACGTTACCTGAATTGGGTCAGAGTTTTGCGGATATCAATATGTTAATACCAACAAACACTGATTCTATTGACTTAAGTTTAATTATTGGTCCCCCCTTCAATTTTTGGGGTGATGATGATGGTGATGGTCAGGGTATTAATGGTATCTCCGCCACTGGCAGTTTAAATTTATCCATTGTTGATAGAAATGGTGAAGCAGTTACTCGCAACACGGTACTAGATCCCTGTAAAGCACCTTACAAATTAACATTATCTAATACTGAAGGCTCATTAAAAACACGTTATGGTGTGCCTAATGAAAGTCGTTTTGGTAAGAGTGTAGCAATTTATTATATTAATCCTAAGGTAAAGACAGTGATTTGTTATGTTAGACCTGATATGTTTTTTAACTCAGGTATATATGAAGGTTCTCCCATGTGGGATCGTTTAAATGGTTTTTTTCCGCAGTCATTTACGTCATCGTCTTATGGTTCAAATTTCCCTACAACGGGTGCTAATAATTTATATTTTGATTTAGATATAGGTGGTGCTCTTTACCCTTTAAAGTGGGAGGCGGTTTCACCAAATAGTGTTATTAAGGCGACGATGACCAATTCAACAAGGAAAAGTGTTCGAGTCACACTAACGGGTCCATCCGTGAAAGAATCGCAATGGAGTTTAGAAAACCCGGTAAATATCCCTAAACCTTCTTTGCCTCAGGTATTTGAATTAATAGGTCGTGACAAAAATAATAATGAAGTCCTCAAGTATGGTTTTGTGTTAAAGCAGTGGTTCGTGAATGGGGGTACTACAAAGTACAGTCCTTCTAAAATACCATCTTTGTGTACTAGTATTGGTTATCGTATGCCAGAGGTTAAGGATTTAACTAATGCTAATTTTGACGATTTGGGTGCCACACCATCTTCACCCGGTAATTATTTCCAGCGTCATATTGGTGCAGGGCTCTTCACGGAGTGGGGTGCCGTCGCCAAATACAGTGATACTGGCTTTGTCGAATACTATGATTATTATACGGCAACAAATGGTCAACTGCATAGCATTTATTGGACTGGTAGAGTGGCTGATAGAAATTCCATATCCATACAATACGACCTCAACATGACTTGTGTTTATCCTTAGCTATATTATTTCTTAGCTCTTAATCCTTTGGTGCGGGTGTTTAGGATAGGAAAAATCGAGTTAGTTAGCTATAGAATAATTGCCTTTAACTGACAATGGTTTAACGAAGTGAGCGATAAAAAGTGATTTTCAAACGTTAGCATGAACCATCCGCTCTAATTGGGCGGGTTAATGTTTGAGGAATGATATTTTTTCAGTAAATATTTTTATTCAATAAACATCGATTGATGATATAAACTCCCTGATTTTTTTTCCAAAAGATAACCTATTTTATAAAATCCGAAATGAATTTAAATCATAACAATTTTCTATTATTCTTTATTTTTAATAGTTGTTGTATTAAGAAGGTTATTAATGGAATGTCCACACTTTTTCATACAACAAAATTAAGGGGTAACTGTTTATTAAATGCCATCGGCGTCAAATAACCTAATGATGAATGCCGCCGATTGTTGTTTTACCAATATGCATAAGCAGAAAAACGTTGTCGTAGTTCATTCGTATTGGTGAATATCTTATTTTTGATAAATTCAGTTTTTATTGTCTTAAATGTCGCTTCAGCAACGGTATTATCCTAGAGGGTGACGTTTGATATCCTCAAACAGCTATATTTGCATTTGTTGTTCAATATTTATGCGATGAATTAGCTTAAATTTCATTCGCTATTAGACCAATCATATAATTGCCTTACGGTTTTAAAGCCCCTATAATCAAGTCAATAACATTATCGATTATCGGTGTTGATTAAGGGGTCAAGATGACTAAGCTTGCACTATCAGACTGGAGTCAAATAACAGCCATGGCAAAGATGCCGCTTTACGCTGTGTTATCGAATGTCAGTGATGCGCAGTCAGTGAAAAACTATTATGTGACTGATGGCTCGCAAACTCCTTATGGGCTTTATACCGGTACGCCCTATACTAATTGGCATAGTGTGATGCCAATGATTGTCCAACTTGATGAAAATAGTCCGTTTTTAAATTGGGTCAGCCAAACTGAATATCAGAATTGGGGGTGGTTGGCACGTTCACATTTGCCCTTTGAATCGATTTGTGCTCATCTGCGCAGTTTAACCCAAGTGATTATGCCGGATGGTGAAACGGTCTTTTTTCGCTACTGGGATGGTACCTATTTGGCTGAACAAATCCGTTTTATGGCCGATAGTTGGGCTGAGGTATTACCGGCGTTTGCCTTTTACTGGATCAATGGTGAACCTTTTACTGTTTTTGTTCCACTACAGGCAGAGGCGCAAGTTTCCCCTTGGTGGCAAGTGCCGGCTGAACTTATCGATTATCTATCACAAAAAAATAAGACGCCTTTAATTGGTAATATTATTCAATGTTTGCAGGAAGAGTATCCAACTTACTATTTTCAATTTGATGAGGAGATTATACATAAAAAGCTAGTACATCTATTATCGCATCTTGTTATTGAAAAGGGTGAAAACGGCGTAAGTAAAGCGGTTCAACAGCTAATTAAATACACATTATAAAAACACAATACCTCACAGGGATGTAAAATATGGATAAAAAGAATCGAAAACAAGAAGTTTTACAGTCTGTCTTAGCGCGTTTCTCTCGTATTTTAGACGATATCGACTACTCTGCTCACGCTAAATATAAAAAGAAGTTACAAGAAAGTGGTGTGGCAAGCAGCATTCAAATATTAGCATTAAATGATAAGCTCAGTAAAACCATGGAAGAAAGGGCGGAGGAAATAGGAAGGGGCTTACCCCCTGGAGATATCCACAAGAAGAATATAAGGATAAAAATGGAGTAACCGCGCAGTGTCCTTTAAATAAACAGATTATTATTCAATATGGATTTGAACTCTCAACCTCTGTATTTTCCGATGCCCCTGTAGAGGCAGCCCAACAGCCTGACGGTAAACGATTTATTAAAGTCGGTAACTTGAAAGGGCAACTTATACCACAATTAGCCAAAATCGTTCCGAATAAATGGGGCGCAAATAACATGTCCCATACTGAATATTTTCCCGATGAAGAAAATGCAATCCCATTTGAATTGGATGATAACGGCCGGGCAGTTATTGATGGCTGTCAACCCGGCAAGCGTTATTATATTCGTATGGACCCCTTTACAAATCAACAACAAGTTGATGAGTGGCTAAATGGTTATAAACGTATTATTCAACATTTATCTGAATTTTTAGAATCCGAATGGGACAATGTCCATGAGCAACGGTGGCAAATCTTTGATAAAGCTATGGCTGAAGCCACTCAACGAATTTACGATAATCCCATATCAGAGGAAATCCCATTAGCAACGGCAGTCGGTGGTGATTTTTTTGAGGGGGTTGCGGATCGCGCGGTAGAAAAAACCGGTGAAAGTATAGAGTCCGTCATCGATGGATGGGATTTCATGATTGACCACGGGGCAATATATGCTTCACTACTTACCCCAACAAATCCATTTCTTGCGCAAGCTGCCGGTAAGAAATTATTGGAATCGTGTCAGTCATTATTCCAAACTCAAGAGCCATCAGAACCCCCCAAAACAGAAAACGAAATAAAAGACGTCTATTTTTTTGTTCAAGATGAAGTATATCTGTATATTATCACGGCCGCCCTTGAGTATTGGTATGAAATACAGTCGCCAAAAGATAAAGCTTATTTATTGGGTAAAGATTTTTTTGATTTTGCCGTTGATGTGGCGCAGTTTTTTGCCGAATGCTATGTAATGGGAAAAGCTATCCCTATTGCTGCAAGCGTTTTACGAACCTCTTCTTCAACAATCAGTCGAACCACCGCTAATTTACTGGAAAAAGGCAAGAGTTTTATATCAACCAAAACTTCGGTTGCAAAAGCAACTACTGCGGAAATAATTGGTTCGCTTCCTGAACGTTTTATCCAGTTTTTTAATAAAAAACAGCTAAAAACTTCAGTGACAAAGGTAGGCGGTACAACAGCTGAAGCGACCGGATTAAAAACGGTTGTTAAAAATGAAAGTAAGAAATCAGTTAACGTAGTGACGAATGCTGGCAAAGATGAAAACATCCTTACATTAAACAACAATAAAAATATAAAAAATACCCCGCCAAAAACGCAAAATGGAAAAAAAAATACAACAGGAAAAGAACATAGAAAAAACCTCGATCCGGTATCAATGTTAACCGGTGAAGAGCTATTAACCTTAGTTGATGATACCCTATTTAGCCAGTTCCCTTTTGTTTGGCAGCGGCTTTACCGAACCAGTGCGGTGGAGTTCAATTGTGGTCTGGGTTATGGTTGGAGTCATAGCCTTTGCCATACGTTAACCTTTACCGCGGATGACCGCGTTATTTGGCAAAACCACGAAAACAATCTTATTAGCTTCCCACAACCTACCGAGTCAGCGCCGGCGATTGTCAACTTATTATCCGAAGCGGCACTCTATTTAGGTCGAAAACCGAATCACTATCTGGTTAGCAGTGAGTTTGGTATTTATCACTTTAAGCGAGACTCGGCTACCGCCAGCACAGCCAAACTGGTGGCTATCAGTGATAAATATGGTCATGAGCATACCGTGATTTACGATACAGAGGGTAAACTGATAGCCCTTGAGCTGGCTGGTGGCTTAAAGCGGATAGCACTGACTTACTCAGCGCAAACCCCTTCACTTATCACTGAGGTAAGTGAGTTTACTCGCCAGTCAGCAATACAGGAATGGCAACTGCTACGCCCAATTATGCATTATCAGTACAATGAACAGCAAGAGCTGATAGCGGCAAGTAATGCATTAAATCAAACCGAGCATTATCGTTATGGGGAAGGGCATCTTATTGTTCAGCGTCAACTGGCGGGAGGCGCGATATTTAGCTGGCAGTGGCAAGGTGAAGGGAAATCGGCGGTTTGTCATCGTCAAATCACCAACTTTAATGGTATTGAAAGTCGTTACGAATGGGATACCCAGCAGCGTAAATCGACCGTTTACCAGTCAGATGGCACGACCTTAATCTACATTCATAATCAACAAGGTAAACTCATTAGTGAAACCAATGCCAATGGTGACACGACCACCTACGAGTATAATGACAACGGTCAAATGACCGTAAAAACCGATGCGCTCGGCGGTCAGACCCATTATGTCTATAATGAATTTAATAATCTGACTGAAGTTAACACCCCCGACGGGCAATCGACCTACTATTACTGGTGGGATGAGCAAATCAGTGAGATTATACAAGGCAACCGCAATTGGAAGTTTCGCTACAATGGTTATGGAGACCGCATAGAAGAAATTACGCCAGAAGGGAAAAAGACGCAATATCAGTACAATGAAGATGGACAGTGTATTGCGATTATCTACCCGGATGGTACTAAATTAACTCAAGCATGGGATGATGCCGGTCAACGAACACAAACCACCTATCCGGATGGCCGCATTGAGTATTATACCTATGATGCCCAAGGGCGAATAACGGCCATCAGTGATGGGCAAAACCAGACGATAAGCTACACCTATGACAGTTTGGGGCAAGTTACCCAACTGACCTACCCGAACAAGACTACGCGGGAATATCGCTATAATGCTTATGGCAAAGTGACTTGGTTTAAGGATGAATCGGGCAAGGTGACGGAATATGAGTATGCCTCACCGCTGCACTTAGTAACGGAAAAACGCTTACCTAATGGTGAGCGGCTCAAATTTCGCTATGACAATGTTCACGTACAGATGAGTGAGATTGAGAACCAAAAAGGTGAAGTGTATCACTTAAACTATACCCCGACCGGGCAGCTAAGTGAAGAGATAGGCTTTGATGGCATTAGAACCACCTATCATTATGACAACGCCGGGCGTATTATCGAAAAAAGGGAATATGGTAACACGCCGGATGCGGAGCCTTTGGTGACACAGTACCAGCGTGATATCACGGGTCGCTTGGTTCGGCGAATTTTTGCTGACGGCGTTATTGAGCAGTATGAATATGATGCATATGGTCAGTTGATTAAAGTTAAAGACGGTCAAAATATACTGGTTTGGGAATATAACCTTGATGGTCAGATGACGGCGGAACATCAAAACTGGGCAACGATTCGTCACCGCTATGATAAAACCAGTGGTTTGCTCGACGGCACCAAACTCCCCGATGGGCAGTGGTTGGAATACCATCACCGTAACGGTCAGCTACGAGGAATGACGCTGGACGGGCAATCCTTAATCGGCATGTTTTATGACTCAGCCGGACGAGAGCGCGAACGGCGTCAGGGTAATGGCTTAATTAACCGTTATCACTATGATGAACTCGGCCAGCTCGCGTCACACCAAATCTACCGTGGTTTTGATGTTGAACTCAATGATACCCCGCTGCCGGTCTGGCAACAGCAGTACCAATATGAGCCTGATGGTCAGCTTGCCCAAATCAACGGTAATCAAGCCCGCCATTACCGTTATGATAAGTTAGGTCAACTGCAAACGGTTAGCTATCCCCAAGCGAATCGCGAACAGCATCATGCGGAAAAAGTAGAGCTGTTTAGTTATGATACCACCGGCAATAAAATCAGTGAGAAACAATCTTTAGCACAACTTGAAGCGAAAGTGAACCGTGGCAATCGGCTACTGTTTTTTAGTGATAAACATTTTGAGTATGACCGTTTTGGTAATTTAATTGCCGAAAAGCGCGGTAAAAACCAAAGTCTGGTGACGCATTATGAGTATGATTGCCGACATCGTCTAATCAAGGTGATTAAACCCAGTGGTCAGACCATTACCTACAGCTATGACCCGTTTAACCGCCGTACCAGTAAAACGGTTAATGGCAAAACCACGGAATTTATCTGGCAAGGTCATAAACTGATTGCCGAAACCGACAATGACAAGCACTGGCAAAGTTACCTCTATGAGCAGGACTCCTTCCGGCCATTGGCGTTAGTACAGGGCAATGCCCAACAAGGCAAAACCCAACTCTACTGGTACCAAAACGACCAACTCGGCACGCCGATAGGGTTAACCGATGGATTTGGTGAAACATTATATGAATGCCAGTATAATGGCTATGGGCAAATTATTGATGAAACCTACCATGAAGTTGGCAATCGAGCTATTCCTGATAACCCGCTGCGTTTTCAGGGACAATATTACGATGAAGAGACAGGTCTACACTACAACCTAAATCGTTACTACGACCCCTTTGTCGGGCGGTATATAACCCAAGACCCAATAAAGCTGATTGGTGGTCTCAATTTTTACGCTTATGTAAATGGAAATCCGATTAACTGGATTGACCCATTAGGTTATATTAGAGGGCTTAATAGTGATTCCGGTCAATATTACGCAAAAGAAATATTAGAAGGGGGAACAGGAACTGCTTTTGCTGGACATGGATATTATCGATTTGGTACTGGCGAAATTATTGTGCCTGAAGGAACAATGATTACTTTACCGAGAGAAGGTATTAAAATAGCAGACATCACAGGTCGGTTAATAGAAATAGGTGATTGGGAAGGTTTAATAAAATTAGCTGAAATTAGACCTGTTATACAATCTGATATAGAAGGAATGAGAATGTGGTTACCTGGGGAAAAAATACCTAATTATATTTTAGATGTTCCTCGAGGATTGATAATTTATAGAAATTCAATGGTTGTAGCACAGCCCACGGAGTTGAGAGTTTTACTCAAACCTAATATGGGGTGTGTCCAATGGGCTGCATGCACGGAGTATAAGTAGGCTCTTTCTATTTAGTTTAATGCCGTGTACCAGTGGGTAGCATCCACAAGTTATAAGAGGTGAAAAATATGTATTTTAAAGATCAAACACATTTTAGTTACAATTTTGACGATATGTATTTTAAAGATCATACATACTATAATTACTATGTGAACAAACCGCTAGAAATGATTATCAATATTGGTTGGCTTTCTTATGAACATTTTTATGAAATGGGCGATACAGAACCAGAATTCATTGAAAAACTCACAGAAATTATAATTAACGATGATTATTATGATTATAAATTTAATAGGATAAGATGCAATTCTCCTTGTAAATTATGTAAAGAATCTATTTTACAACCTTATGTAGATAAGAAGAGGAATGCACTTATGGAACTACCTCTAGGATTTTGCGAATTATTAATTCCATCACAAGTGAATAATCAATATTATGCGTCACCAGGTCTTATCCTCCATTATATAAGGGATCATTATTATAAACCACCACAAGAATATATAGATTCTGTGATGGCATTAGATTTAACGCAACCATTTAACGCTCAAGATTGTTTTGATTTGTTAGAGAAACAAAACTTATAAAATTAAACTGAAAAATATTTACCATATATCTAAAGGTTGCAAGGTGATGGAGGAGTAAAAACTCGCTAAATAGGCTAGATAGGCTATGCTAATTCGTACAGTTTTTTTAAGGGATAAACTATTCTGAAAAAAGGAAAATACGATAAAAATAAAAGGACAATAAGGACAAATCTATCCTGATAATTTTAATAACCATGGTAAAGCTCTATCAAGTAGGATTTTATTTAGGTAATCCAAATATCGAGCAAATATTTATACGCACACCTTGGGAAATACCTGAGCGGAAAGTATTAGCGGAAATACCATTACCTTAAGGAGAATAGAATGTTATCACTATTATTAAATACCTTATTAGATGATTTTATTAAACTTCGAAATATTTTAATTGCTGAACAAAATGATACTTGGTTATATGCAATTAATCGTACAATTGCAGATATATCATCAGCAATTGAAGATACAAGTTCAGCTGAATATTTTATTGAATCTGCAAGAGATGGTTATTACTCAATCCAAGCAGGGGCGCGTGGCTTTGCTGAGTTCTTTATTGGGCGGGAGGATTTTGAAGAAATGATACTCCTCAATGCAAAATTTAATCAATTGAAGAAAAAAATAAACAGTGATTTTTTTGCTATTTCAGCTTTTTTTAAAAAAGGAGTTCCCATGAAGGGGGATTTTGAACAAGCAGTAAATAATAATGAAATTAGTGCTTATTTTAAAGGTGAAGGTGACTATTTTACGCCAGAGGAAAGGTATAAGGCATCTCATAGTTATATCATGAATTTTATGGGAATGATGTTCTATCTTGAAAAAAGAGTAAATCCCTATCAAGAGTTGGTCAAATATTTTAAATTATACTTAAGTTCACTTAAGGAAGATGCTCTAGATGCTTGGAGTTTATTTAAAAATATTAATTGTTTTTATGCTCTTCGAAGCGATAACTCCTTTTTTTTGACTCCAAATGATTACTTAATCGATCAATTAACAGCGGAAGAGAAAAAGAAAATTGGGGTATTATGTCGTTATTTAAAAGATAACTTTGATAAAGTCCCTGATTCAGCCAATATGAGACCATTTGATGAGCAGATAAAAATAGTAAAAGCAAATGGTTTTCCATATGATCTTTTTTCTTTATGACTTTTAACTTTTTAATGGTTAAGTTGTGAGTTGCTATTTAACCGGAGAATAGTTTAAAAAAAACATAGCGTTACCGCTTTAGCTATAATGTATTGAATCTAATTACAAATTCCAAACGGTAATGCTTATGTTATATACCCGCAAGTGAACATAAATTACCCAACTGCCCGATGGGCAGTGGTTGGAATACCATCACCGTAACGGTCAGCTACGAGGAATGACGCTAGAGGGGCAATCCTTAATTGGCATGTTTTATGACTCAGCTGGACGAGAGCGCGAGCGGCGTCAGGGTAATGGCTTAATTAACCGTTATCACTATGATGAACTCGGCCAGCTGGCGTCACACCAAATCTACCGCGGTTTTGATGTTGAACTCAATGATACCCCGCTGCTGGTCTGGCAACAGCAGTACCAATATGAGCCCGATGGTCAGCTTGCCCAAATCAACGGTAATCAAGCCCGCCATTACCGTTATGATAAGTTAGGTCAACTGCAAACGGTCAGCTACCCGCAAGCGAATCGCGAAGAGCATCATGCGGAAAAAGTAGAGCTGTTTAGTTATGATACCACCGGCAATAAAATCAGTGAGAAACAATCTTTAGCGCAGCTTGAAGCAAAAGTGAACCGTGGTAATCGGCTACTGTTTTTTAGTGATAAACATTTTGAGTATGACCGTTTTGGTAATTTAATTACCGAAAAGCGTGGTAAAAACCAAAGTCTGGTGACGCATTATGAGTATGATTGCCGACATCGTCTAATCAAGGTGATTAAACCCAGTGGTCAAACCATTACCTACAGCTATGACCCGTTTAACCGCCGAACCAGTAAAACGGTAAATGGTAAAACCACGGAATTTATCTGGCAAGGTCATAAACTGATTGCCGAAACCGACAATGACAAGCACTGGCAAAGTTACCTCTATGAGCTCGACTCCTTCCGGCCACTGGCGTTAGTACAAGGCCATGCCCAACAAGGCAAAACCCAACTCTACTGGTACCAAAACGACCAACTCGGCACGCCGATAGGGTCAACGGATGGATTTGGTGAAACATTATATGAATGCCAGTATAATGGCTATGGGCAAATTATTGATGAAACCTACCATGAAGTTGGCAATCGTACTATCCCTGATAACCCGCTGCGCTTTCAGGGACAATACTACGATGAAGAGACAGGTCTACACTACAACCTAAATCGTTACTACGACCCCTTTGTCGGGCGGTATATAACCCAAGACCCGATAAAGCTGATTGGTGGTCTCAATTTTTATCAATACTGCCCTAATCCGGTCAATTGGGTAGATCCGCTTGGGTTTAAAAATATACCGGGGTGTGGCAACCAAAATCCATTAAGCGAGAAAAAAGCTAGGGAAATTGCTGGGTTAGAAAAAGATCAACGACCAGATAATGTCCTTGAATACTTGTCAAAAGAATATGTAGATGCACATCTGGCTTTATTTGAGGAAGAGGGTGCCAGTTTTATTGTGGTTGAGAGATGGCTTATTAAAGATTTTGAAAAGGGACACAGAACTTTAGCACCAGATAAGTTTGTGGCTTTAAGATCGGATATGGAAAAAATCCTTGCTGAATACCGAGCAGCCGGTAATGATAGGCGAATATTGTGCGAACGATTAGGATTAGATGCAGAGCAGATTAAAAACTCGCGAATATATGTCGTTCATATTAAACTAAACGATATTCGCTTTAAGTTTGGAATGTCCACCGGTAAAGAAGTTGGGGCTAATGACAAATGGTTACCGGGTGGCTGGACCAGTGGTGGTATTAGAGAAGCCATTTTAAAGGGGTCGCATAAGCTTATACATAACGGCTCGATTGAAAAATTATTAAAATACTTTGAAAAATGGGAGGAGCTATAATAATGGGTAAATTTGAACAAGCAGTAAACAATAATGAAATTACTGCCTATTTTAAAGGAGAAGGTGACTATTTTTCGCCGGAGGAGGGTAATATGGGATATCATAATGAGATACTTAATTTTACCGGAATGATGTCCTATCTTGAAAATAAAGCACATCCCTATCAACTGTTGGTCAAATATTTTAGATTATACTTAAGTTCACTTAAGGAAGATGTTCTAGATGCCTAGAGTTTATTTAACAATATTGGTTGTTTTTATACTATTCGAAAAGAGAAATCCTTTTTTTTGACTGAAAATGAAGATTTAATCGATGAATTAACCGCGGAAGAGAAAAAGAAAATAGGAGTATTATATCGTTATTTAAAAGAAAATTTTGATAAAGTCCCGGGTTCAGCGCAAATGTTCCCTATAAAGAAACAATTTGGGTTTACTCGTAAAAATGGTTGCCGATATGATCTATTTTCTTTTTAATAATTAAAGTGTGAGTTGCGATTTAACCGGAAAATAGTTTAAAAAAACATAGCGTTACCAGTTTGGCTATAACGCTTGGAATCTATCAACAGATTCCAAACGGTAATGGTTATGTTTTATACCCGCAAGTGAACATAAATTACCAAACTGCCCGATGGGCAGTGGTTGGAATACCATCACCGTAACGGTCAGCTACGAGGAATGACGCTAGAGGGTCAATCCTTAATAGGCATGTTTTATGACTCAGCTGGACGAGAGCGCGAGCGGCGTCAGGGTAATGGCTTAATTAACCGTTATCACTATGATGAACTCGGCCAGCTTGCGTCACACCAAATCTACCGTGGTTTTGATGTTGAACTCAATGATACCCCGCTGCCGGTCTGGCAACAGCAGTACCAATATGAGCCCGATGGTCAGCTAGCCCAAATCAACGGTAATCAAGCCCACCATTACCGTTATGATAAGTTAGGTCAACTGCAAACGGTCAGCTATCCCCAAGCGAATCGCGAAGAG
Source organism: Gilliamella sp. LMG 34359 (assembly GCF_984569085.1). Lineage (NCBI taxonomy): Bacteria > Pseudomonadati > Pseudomonadota > Gammaproteobacteria > Orbales > Orbaceae > Gilliamella > Gilliamella sp. LMG 34359. The sequence goes on from NZ_OZ474906.1 coordinate 1,464,054, forward strand.
CATCATGCGGAAAAAGTAGAGCTGTTTAGTTATGATACCACCGGCAATAAAATCAGTGAGAAACAATCTTTAGCGCAGCTTGAAGCGAAAGTGAATCGTGGCAATCGGCTACTGTTTTTTAGTGATAAACATTTTGAGTATGACCGTTTTGGTAATTTAATTGCCGAAAAGCGTGGTAAAAACCAAAGTCTGGTGACGCATTATGAGTATGATTGCCGACATCGTCTAATCAAGGTGATTAAACCCAGTGGTCAAACTATTACCTACAGCTATGACCCGTTTAACCGCCGTACCAGTAAAACGGTAAATGGCAAAACCACGGAATTTATCTGGCAAGGTCATAAACTGATTGCCGAAACCGACAATGACAAGCACTGGCAAAGTTACCTCTATGAGCTCGACTCCTTCCGGCCACTGGCGTTAGTACAGGGCAATGCCCAACAAGGCAAAAACCAACTCTACTGGTACCAAAATGACCAACTCGGCACGCCGATAGGGTTAACGGATGGATTTGGTGAAACATTATATGAATGCCAGTATAATGGCTATGGACAAATTATTGATGAAACCTACCATGAAGTTGGCCATCGAGCTATCCCTGATAACCCGCTGCGCTTTCAGGGACAATATTACGATGAAGAGACAGGTTTACACTACAACCTAAATCGTTATTACGACCCCTTTGTCGGGCGGTATATAACCCAAGACCCGATAAAGCTGGCGGGGGGATGGAACCTCTATCAGTATGTGTGTGGTAACCCTGTAAAATGGTCTGACCCATTAGGATTAATTAAAGGTTTATCTGATGGTGTTATCATATCTACTCCAAATCAAAACTATCGAGCAATTGCGATGGGAGTGGAAAGTTTAAGCCCTCCTCAAGCAACAGTTTTAGCTGAGCTCCCTAGCTATGGTTCAAGCACTATTGTTAAAAAAAGCCTTTTTGGACAAAATGATTTAGTCGCACTTAGTGCCGCAACAGGGGAAGAGTTTGCAATGTTTACCACAGGTGGGCGTAGATTAATTGTTCGAGGAAATGCTACCAGTATTCCGATAGATATAAATAAAGCGAAAGTGCTTGGTGAACAAGGTTGGCGTTGGTCTAGCCATGTACATCCCGATGGTTCTTTGATATCGTCCCAAGGTGATAGAGTGATTATCCAATTTTTTAGAAATAAAAAGAGCGGACTTTCTGATCCATATGGACATCGAAGTATGTTTAATAAAGATAGTGACTTGATAAGCCCGAGGTGGAGGCCGTTTAATAAATGAAAAAGATAAATTTAGATGTTTTACAAGAAAAAGCTCGCTTAATAACAATTAAAGAACTAGAGAAATATATATTTCCTCATGAGCTATATCAATACATGGCATTAGATATTCTATTGGATAATAAAAAAGAAAATATTTTTATATTGCACATTCCGGGGCAATCTGGAAAACAGAGTATCATCATTTCAAAAACGCGTATGAATGTATATACAGGTGAAGGTATAGTAGAATATATAGGATTGGATTCAGTTGAGCTAAAGAAAAAAACAATCCACAAAAAGAATAGTATCAATCAAAATCTTTTAGGTAAGGTTATTGCCATACCAACTCGAAATAAATTGTATATTCCTGCACAAGTGGTTTATATTTCTGATATTTTTCATAACTTAATTTTATTAGGTATTTATTATAAACCCACTCGTTTTATCAGCAAAATTCCATTAGCGCCTGAATTTTCAAATCAATTTTTGAAATTAATTTATACATCTCTTGCTCCTATCAAAAATGAACAATGGCTTACTATTGGGTTAAAAGAAAATAAATTAAGTAGCCAAACTTTAGCCCGTAGAATAGTTGATAATGAATTATGGTTAAATGACACTCGAATTAGAACAGCCACAGAGAGCGATAAAAAATTATTTGATATTATGGAAGTAAAATCAAAAGAAGAAGTTGAATGTATGCTGGCTGGATATTTTAATTAAATTAAATGGTTAAATAAATCAAATAAATAAAAAATCAATTATATTTATTATAATATAAAGATATAGTAAGCTCCTTGAAAGATAAAATATTGCGGAAAATTGCCTCTAATTTTTTAGAGGCAATTGAATTATTTAGCGGTTAAAAACAACTTAAGCGAAGGATTCTCCGTTTCGTTATGAAAACCGTAATCTAACTCGGTTAGGTGTTTAGTAAAGGTGCTATGACTGGCTTTGTCAATTTCAAAGGCAGCTAGCACACGACCATAATCGGTGCCGTGACTACGATAGTGGAACATTGAGATATTCCAGTTAGTACCTAATGTTTGTAAGAACTTGAGAAGTGCACCTTGTGATTCAGGGAATTCAAAGCTATAAACTTGTTCTTCAATAGGTTTGCATGGTTTGCCGCCAATCATATAACGCACGTGCAGTTTAGCCATTTCGTCGTCTGTTAAGTCGACAACTTGGTAACTGGCAGCAGTGAGTTCTTGCATGATTTCTTCTTTCTCATTGCTCTTGGCAATTTTAACGCCAACAAACACGCAAGCTGATTTGTCATCGTGGTAACGGTAGTTAAATTCGGTTACCGCGCGACCACCGAGCAATTGGCAGAACTTGAGAAAGCTGCCTTTCTGTTCAGGAATGGTGACAGCTAAGAGCACCTCGCGTTTTTCGCCCAATTCACAACGTTCTGATATATAACGCAAATTATGAAAATTTAAGTTAGCGCCAGATAGAATATGGGCTAAGTTTTCGCCACTAATGTTGTGTTGTTCAACATATTTTTTCATTCCCGCTAAGGCCACGGCGCCTGAAGGTTCGGCAATGGCGCGTACATCGTCAAATAGATCTTTAACGGCGGCGCAAATTTCGTCACTATCCACCGTGATTATGTCGTCGATATATTGTTGACAGAGCCTAAATGTCTCATCACCAATACGTTTTACTGCCACGCCTTCGGCAAATAAGCCGACTCGCTCTAAATCAACTGGGTGACCAGCCACTAATGCCGCTTTTAAGCAGGCTGCTTCTTCTGGTTCAACTGCAATCACCTTGATTGATGGCATGATTTGTTTGATTAGTACGGCAACGCCCGCGGCAAGTCCTCCACCACCGACAGGCACAAAAATGCGGTCAAGTTTGGCATTTTGTTGCAGCAGTTCCATAGCGATACTGCCTTGACCGGCGATAACTAGTGGGTGATCGAAAGGGGGAATAAAGATGCGGTTTTGCTGTTTGGCCAGCTCCATTGCTTTGGCTTTGGCTTCGTCGAAGTTGGCGCCGTAAAGCAGGACTTCACCACCAAAGCCTTTTACCGCTTCGACTTTGATATCGGCGGTATTTAATGGCATAACAATTAGCGATTTAATGCCTAATTTTGTTGCTGAAAATGCCACACCTTGGGCATGGTTACCAGCTGATGCGGCAATGACACCGCATTGGCGTTCTTCCGGGGTAAGGCTGGCAATCATGGCTTGTGCGCCACGAATTTTGAAACTGTGAACGAGCTGGCGATCTTCTCGCTTAACAAATACTTGGTTTTTTAGCCGAGATGAGATTTTTTCCATATGTTCAAGTGGTGTCACTTGAGCGACATCGTATACAGCGCTGCATAGGGTAGCTTTTAAATAATCAGCGCCGGTTAGTTTGTTATTATTCACATTAACCACCTAATTTACTTTTATCACGTACCGCACCTTTGTCGGCACTGGTTGCTAAGCTTGCGTAAGCTTTTAGGGCATATGAGACATAACGGTCACGGTTATGCGGCGTAAAGGCTTTATCACCGCGAGTTAGTTCTGCCACGCGGCGACGTTCTAATTCATCCTCCGGTACCATGATGTTTAGTTTTCGATTTGGGATGTCGATATCAACAATATCACCATCACGAACTAAACCAATCACGCCACCGTTAGCAGCTTCGGGCGAGATGTGACCAATAGATAAGCCTGATGAACCACCAGAGAATCGACCATCGGTAATTAATGCACAAGCTTTGCCAAGTCCCATTGATTTTAGATAACTTGTTGGATAGAGCATTTCTTGCATGCCAGGGCCGCCTTTTGGTCCTTCATAAATGATAACCACCACATCACCTTTAACTACTCTACCGCCTAAGATTGCATCAACGGCATCTTCTTGGCTTTCATAGACTTTGGCCGGACCGCGGAAGACTAAGTTTTCCTCAGCAACGCCAGCCGTTTTTACAATAGCGCCATCCTCAGCTACGTTACCGTATAAGGTTGCTAATCCACCATCTTGGCTATAAGCATGAGCTTTGTCGCGGATACAGCCGTTTTGCCGATCATCATCCAGCGTATCCCAATAGCAATCTTGTGAGAACGCTTTAGTGGTGCGAATGCCTGCAGGGCCACTGCGATACATTTTTTTGACGCTTTCATCAGTGGTTTGGGTGATGTCATATTTAGCAAAAGTTTCTTGTAAGTTAAGACCAAGCACGTTATGGACGTTGCGATTGAGTAATCCTGCTTTGTCTAACTCTGACAAAATTGAGACTACACCACCTGCGCGGTGCACATCTTCCATATGGTAAATGGCAGTACTAGGTGCCACTTTACATAGGTGAGGGACTTTACGAGATAATCGGTCAATATCTGACATGGTAAAGTCGATTTCACCTTCCTGAGCAGTGGCAAGTAAGTGTAATACCGTGTTGGTTGAACCTCCCATAGCGATATCAAGCGACATGGCATTTTCATAAGCTGCTTTGGTTGCGATAGAGCGCGGTAAGTAGGATTCATCACCATGTTCGTAATAGCGTTTGGTAATTTCAACAATACGTTTAGCAGCATTTAAAAAGAGTTGTTCGCGCTGTTTATGCGTCGCAATGAGTGAACCGTTACCCGGTAAGGATAAACCTAATGCTTCGGTTAAACAGTTCATTGAATTAGCGGTAAACATGCCAGAGCATGATCCACAAGTTGGGCAAGCAGATTGTTCAATTGCCTCACTATCGGCATCGCTGACATTTGGGTTGGCACTTTGGATCATGGCATCGACTAGGTCAAGTTTGATGATTTGATCAGATAGTTTGGTTTTGCCAGCTTCCATCGGCCCGCCTGATACAAATACGGTTGGAATGTTTAAACGCAGTGAGGCCATTAACATGCCGGGCGTGATTTTGTCACAGTTTGAGATGCAGATCATAGCGTCGGCACAGTGGGCATTAACCATGTATTCTACTGAGTCGGCGATAAGCTCTCGAGATGGTAGTGAGTAAAGCATACCGCCATGTCCCATGGCGATACCATCATCGACAGCAATGGTATTAAATTCTTTGGCAATGCCACCGCAGGCTTCAATTTCTTTTGCTACCAGTTGACCAATATCTTTTAAATGAACATGTCCCGGTACAAATTGGGTGAATGAATTAACCACCGCAATGATGGGTTTACCAAAGTCTTCATTTTTTACGCCTGTTGCACGCCATAAGGCGCGGGCACCCGCCATGTTGCGACCTTCAACCGAGGTTGCTGAACGATATCTAGGCATTTATTGCTCCCAAGTTTTTTAATGCAAGCGACCGATTTCTTTCGGCACCTATTTGAGTTTTCGATGAATAATAATTGTTAAATAATTACCACACCGCTGATTAGTTCAGCGGTGTTTGGTTTACTTATTTAACTGGATCTAACCAACCGTATTTGTCTTCAGTTTTGCCATCAAACAATCCGAAGAATGTTTGTTGGATTTTTTTGGTAATTGGGCCACAACGACCAATACCAACTTGGATACGGTCAACACTACGTACTGGCGTGATTTCGGCAGCGGTACCTGTCATAAACACTTCGTCTGCAAGGTATAGTGATTCACGAGAAAGTGTTTGTTCACGTACTTCAATGCCTAAATCATGTGCAAGGGTGATGATAGCATCACGGGTGATCCCCGGTAGTGCTGATGATGATAGTAATGGGGTAAATAATATGCCATCTTTAACGATAAATAGGTTTTCACCTGAACCTTCAGAAAGCTGACCGTTAACGTCTAAGGCAATCCCTTCTTGGAAGCCATTAGCGCGCGCTTCTGATCCAATGAGTAGTGATGACAGATAGTTACCACCGGCTTTAGCTGCCGCAGGAATAGTGTTAGGCGCAAAACGGTTCCATGATGATACCATAGCATCAATACCTTGTTCTAAGGCGTCTTCACCAAGGTAAGCCCCCCACGGGAATGCGGCAATCATAACATCGGTTTGGTAACCGGCTGGTGGAATAACGCCCATGCCAACATCACCAATAAAGACTAATGGACGGATGTAGGCGCTTTTTAGGTTATTTTTTTTGATTACCTGACGAGTTGCTTCCATGATCTCTTCAAGAGAATAAGGGACAGGAAAACGATAAATTTTGGCTGAGTTTAATAGGCGTTGGGCGTGTTCTTTATGACGAAAAATGGCTGGGCCTTTGTGCGTTTCGTAGCAACGAACACCTTCAAATACTGAAGTACCATAATGTAGTGCATGTGACATAACGTGAATTTTCGCATCTGCCCATGGAATCATTTCACCATTTAACCAAATATAATCAGATTTTGCTGTAGTACCCATTTTTTGTTTTCCTCTTAAATTTAACTTTGTTAAGCATGTATTTTGCTTTTATCAATTTAATGTAAAGCATTATACATCACTTTACTGTTTGTTTAACTGCTAATATTGTTACTTTTTTAATTTAACTTGTTGTTTCACCAAAGAATATAGTGACACTTATTCTAACGATATTACATCTTCCAATTTAGTTATTTGGTTTTGTAATGACGATAACGTCCGTTCGGTAGTTAATGTTAGTGTTAAGGTGAACAACTGATTATCAATTGATTGCATCTGCATTTGCTCAATATGACCACCGCGATGACGAACAACGCGTAAAATACGTTCAAGTGAACCCAATCTATCATTGGCGGTTATGGTAAATTGGTGTGTCGCTTTTTGATTCATCACTTACTCCTTGTTACTTTTATCTAACATGTTTTCGTTAGCGGCACCCGGTGGAACAAGTGGCCATACGTTTTCAAGCTCATCAATACAAACGTGCAGTAGATAAGCGCCAGATGAATTGAATAGGTTATCGAGTGCTGGTTCGATTTCCGCTTTTTTACTGATGGTTTGCCCAGGAATATCAAATGCTTTGGCTAACATTAAAAAGTCTGGGTTATCCGATAAGTTAGTTTCGCTATATCTTTCATTAAAAAATAGTTCTTGCCATTGTCTTACCATGCCTAGGCGTTGGTTGTCGATGAGGACAATTTTGACCGGTAGTTTTTTACGTTTGATGGTAGTTAGTTCCTGTACGTTCATCATGAACGATCCGTCACCTGATACGCAAATTACCATGTCATTGGGTCTAGACATTTGGGCGCCGACAGCAGCCGGTAAACCAAAGCCCATAGTTCCAAGCCCACTTGAAGTAATAAAGTTCTGTGGATGGGTAAATGACATGTGCTGTGCTGTCCACATTTGGTGTTGACCCACATCGGTGGTAATCACCGTGTTAGCCGGTTTACGCTCAGAAATGCGTTTTAGTAGTGCTGGCGCGTAAATGGCCTCTCCCGGATGATCGTAACGTGTTGGATGTTGGGCTTTGAGTTGTTTTATTTTGTTATGCCAATCAGCGATAGATACGGTTTGGTTTAACAAAGGTAAAACGTGTTTAATATCACCTTGTAAACCTAAGTGAGTTTGGCGTAATTTGTTGATTTCAGACTGATCAATATCAACATGGATAACTTTGGCATGTTTAGCAAATTCGTTAAGTTTGCCGGTTACACGGTCGTCAAATCTTACCCCTAAGGCAATAAGTAAGTCACACTCTTGTACGGCTAAGTTGGCCGCTTTGGCACCATGCATACCGATGAGCCCTAAATAGTAAGGGTTGTTTAAATCAGCAACACCAAGTCCTTTTAAGGTAGATACGCTAGGAATTTGGGTTAGTGCCATAAACTCACGCAGCTCGTTGATTGCTCCAGAAAGTCCAACTCCGCCACCAATATAAAGTATCGGTTTTTGGGCTTGGCTTATCATTTGCTGGGCTTGTTTTATCTCGTCAAGTGAGATTGGATATAATTGAGCGTTATCAGAAGGCGTTTTTATTGTTGATGGCGTTAAATAGGTTTGGTAATCATGGTCGGCAAGCTGGATGTCTTTCGGGATATCGATTAATATTGGTCCCGGCCTGCCCGAATTAGCTAAATTGAAGGCCTCTTGTAAGGTATTTGGTAACTGGGTGGCATCATTAATCAAATAGCTATGCTTAGTGCATGCTAAGGATAATCCTAAAACATCAACTTCTTGAAAGGCATCTGTGCCAATAAGTGTAGTTGGAACTTGTCCGGTAAGCGCGATAACCGGTACGGAGTCAATTAATGCATCAGCAAGGCCGGTGATGATATTGGTTGCGCCGGGACCTGATGTGGCAATACAAACGCCGATTTTACCTGTGGCACGGGCATAACCAATGGCTGCCATAGCTGCGCCTTGTTCATGACGACAGAGTACGTGTTCAATTCCACCATCATAAAGGGCATCGTATAGAGGCATAATTTGACCACCAGGATATCCAAAAACGGTGGTAATGCCTTTTTCTTTTAAGGTTTTTACTATCCACTGTGTTCCTAACATTCATTCCTCACTTTTTACTTTTGCTCATGCATTGTTAATGTCAAAATTGTTCATAAAAAAACCCCCGCTTTTTTGGGGCGGGGGTTTTGAAATATGATAACCATATATTTAACTCAAAAGACGCCCCCGCGTAGGAATAATGACCACGCTGACAATAATGTTAATGAGGACGACGATGAGTGAAAAATTCATAATGTTTGTGTAATTTTTTTGTCAATTTCTAAAATATTTATCCAAAATACTCGTTTTAAAAAAAAGTGCAACTATTTTTTTGTTGTTTTTGTAAAACTTCAGCGATTTGTTTTTATCTTAGTTAAAAAAATTGTGCAAATGAGATTTTGAGCGGGTAAAAATGATTGTTTTGGCATTTTGAGAAAGGTTAGTGTATAAATATCACACATTATCCCTAGCAATACTTCAACGTTATTTAATTAAGTTTTGAAAATTATTTTTTATTAACTAATAAGAGATATCATTATGAAAATATTTAAATCGTTTGTGTTTTTTGTGGTGATTTTTTTAGTATTTAGTTGCGATAATAACAAAAAAAATACTGTGGTTAAGAGTAATGATTCCCTTACGGCGGTGCAAAATTCGATGATTGAACCAATGAAGAAAGCGTTACCCATCGAAGTTGATGAATTAACCACTCTAATTGGTGTTGATAAGGATAAGGAGCGAAATATCATCAATTACCAATATGATGTTAAAAATACCCCAGAGCATACTTTGTTGTTACCCAGTACCCTAGATACAATTCACCAAGCACTTTTTAATGCTTATTGTGAAAATACTGAGGAGATGCAACAGTTGAAAACGGCATTTCCAGATGGAGCTAATTACCACTATTTTATTGATAATAAAGAGATTGTTGTGGTTGAATTAACACCAACGGATTGTCGAGTTAAATAACTATCTGAGATTGACAATCATAATAATTGATAAAATGATCACTTATCACAATAGTTATAAGATATAGGCTAACTAAGGATTAGGAATGCGGAAGATTATTTGTTTTATTGTGTTGGCTATGTTCCAATTTGGTTGTGATAACTCCCCCTTAGAAAAAAATAAAATTGATAGGCTTGTGGAGAATATTGGAGCTGAAGAAACAGGTAAGTTACTTCAACTTATCGATGAAGCTGATGATGAAAAATTTAATACTTTAAAGAATAATAAACCTTATGATTTAGATGATGAAAAAAAAGCTGCCATCAGTATACTTAAGCAAATATTACCTATTAAATTTAATGATAATCTAATTTGGTTTGATATTGAGACAGATGGTAATGTCCTCGTTTATAAAACGGCAGTTAAAGGAATAACTAAAGAGGATTTGCTGACAAGTGAAAATATAAAAAAAATTGGTAAAGCTATTACTGAAATTTATTGCCAAGATAATGCTCAAATGAAAAACGTGAAGAAATATTTTAGTGAGGGTGTCGAATTTATTTTTTATATCGAAGGCCAAAAGCTTTTACTTCTCAAGATCCCTACTGATTGCAAAATTAACAGATAGTTATTATTAAGCTAGCATTGCTAGCTTAATATCTATTTATTTGCTACACTACTTTCGATGTTAAATTTTCACCCATTATGGTTTTAGCATTTGTTGTATCTGTCCTCGCTAAGCCATTCAAGGAAGTTTCTGTTTTCTCAGTTGTCAATGATTTTAATTTTTTAAAAGTGATATAATTAATTGAATTAATTAAATATTTTAAAGATATAAAATATACTCGACAATAGGATTTTGTGATTATTAATTGATTTTATTTAAGTTATATTGAATTTGTTTTCAAATGCATGTTTAACTTAGGAGAAAATTATGAGTAAGCAAACCTATAATCCCACAACTAAATATCATCATGACAAGTTTCCTAAACAAAAACAAAATCCTCCTGGTTTACAATATGAGATGAAACCCGTACCAGATTGTGGTGAAAAGAGTTATCAAGGCCATCAACGTTTAGAAGGTCGAAAAATGTTGGTTACTGGTGGTGATTCTGGTATAGGTCGTGCAGCGGCTATTGCTTATGCTAAAGAGGGCGCAGATGTTGCAATTAACTATTTACCGGCAGAACAGAAAGATGCTGAAGATGTAGCTAAAGTGATTGAGTCTGTAGGACGAAAGGCGGTGTTGATTCCTGGTGATTTGAGTTCTGAGCCATTTTGTAAAAAATTAATCGAGGAAGCCCATAAAAAATTAGGTGGACTTGATAATCTAACCTTAGTAGCCGGTAAGCAAACCGCAGTAGAAGATATTATGCAATTGACTACGGAACAAATCATCAAAACCTTTGAAATCAATGTGTTTTCACTATTTTGGGTAACCAAAGCGGCATTGGGTTATTTAAAACCAGGTTCGACGATTATTACCACTTCTTCGGTGCAAGCTTACCAACCAAGTGGTAACTTATTGGATTATGCTTCAACCAAAACGGCGATTATCGCGTTCACTCGTGGCTTAGCTGCGCAATTAGGTAGTAAAGGTATTCGTGTTAATTGTGTAGCACCAGGTCCAGTATGGACACCATTACAAATTTGTGGTGGTCAACCAAGTGAAGTGATTCCAGAGTTTGGTAAACAAACTCCATTAAAACGTGCGGGGCAACCGGTAGAACTAGCTGGCGTATATGTGCATTTAGCATCAGAAGAATCTAGTTATACTACTGCCGAAGTGTATGGTGTCACTGGTGGTATGCACATCAATTAATCTGCATTAAATATGATTTTACAAAGGGCTTTTATAAGCCCTTTTTATCGATAATTACATTAGTTTAATTGCTTTTATCTTGCTAAAATATAAGTGTGTTTTTTAGTTAAATACTTTACAATTTTATCCGTTATTAAGTTAATTGGGTTGTTAATAAATTATATAAAAAGGAATTAGTATGAAAGGGTTAAAAATTTCAGCATTAGTATTAATGGGTGCGGCATTATTCGGCTGTGATAATTCAAAAGGTAAAACAGAAACTGAGTCTTCAACATCCTCTACTCCGGCTACTCAAGCTTCAGATGCTACAGCCGCTAGCCGACCTGATTTGAGTAAAACTCAAGATTTGATTATCAATGAAGCAAAAAGTCAATTGCCGAAAAAAGTTGATGCAACTTCCACTGTAGTGGATATTCATAAAGAGGGAGATGCGATTATCTATAAATATGTGATGGATGTCGCTAAAGATGAGATGGATGTTGATGTAAGTAAACAAATGACTGGAGATGCACTTAAGCAATTATATTGTCTAAAAAACAATGATTCATTAGATTATTTTAAAGCGGCTTTTCCAGCCGGTGCAGTTCACAATTATTATATTGGCGATGAAATAGTTTTTAGTATTCCATTAAAACCAGCTGATTGTAATGATTAATTAAACCGTGGCAAATAAAAAGAAGAAACAGGGCAATTAGCCCTGTTTTTTTATGGTTATTCTAGTGCTTTGCCTTTAGTTTCTGGAATTAAGAATATAAAGGCTGCTGCCGATAGTAGGTATGCTCCTGATAGTAATGCTAATGCATAGCTGATTGAGTATATAGTTGCTAAATACGCAATCAACACTTGCGATATGCCGGCAATCCCACGACCGACGTTGAAGATGATATTTTCAGCACTTGAGCGCGCATCAGTGCTATAGTGTTCAGCCAGTAAAGCGCCATATCCACCCATCATACCGTTAACAAAAAAGCCAATCACTGATCCAAAAATAATTAGAATGGCGACCTCTTTTTGTTGAAAATAGAACCATATTGAAACGGCTGAGACTAATAAAAATACGATGTAAGAAGGACGGCGACCAAATTTGTCACATAGCCAACCAAAAATTAAGATCCCTAATGACATGCCGATAGTGGTTGAGATAGTCCAAAACATGGTATTTTTGAAAGGTAGATGATATTCAGAGGCAATCATATTTGGCATCCAAACCATTATGCCATAAAAGCCAAAATTCTGTACGGCACAGGCAATGGTTAAACCGATAGTGGTAGCAGTGATTCTTGGGTTTTTAAAAAGTTTGCTAATGGCGATGTTATTTTGATTCTGATCTTTTAGATTCTGCCAAATTTCGGGTTCTTTTAATCCTTTACGTGTCCATGCCACAAACAACGCGGGTAATACGCCCATGGCAAACGCCCAACGCCATCCATGTACTTCACCAATAAAATTAACCGTTAATGCCGCAAGAATTATACCAACTTGGAAGCCTAGTGCCACAATTGAGGTTGCTCGTGAGCGTTTATGTTTGGGCCAGCTTTCTGAAACTAGCGTCATGCCGATACCAAATTCACCACCTAGGCCAAGTCCACTTAGAAAACGAAAAATAAGGAAGCACTCATAGTTGGGTGAAATTGCACAAAAACCCGTGAATAATGAGAAGATTAAAATTGTCCATGAAAATACTCTAACTCGACCATATTTATCGGCAAGGATACCAAAAAATATTCCACCTAATACGGCACCTAACAATGTGGCTGAAGTTAAAGTGCCAAGATCGGCTTTGGTTAGATTAAAACTGGTGGCAATTAGACTGAAACAGACACCTAAAATCATCATATCTAAGCCATCTAATGCATAACCTACGGTTGATGCAAATAGGGTACGTTTTTGGTAGGGGGTGATTTGTTCGTTTTGCTTGGTCACGTCAATGTTCATGTTTACCTCAAGTCATTTATAGTGGATCAGCGTTTCTTATTTAACAAATTTCTTCAAATTGTTAAATTAAGGGGGAGTTTGGAGCGGGGGCAAGTATATACTTAAAAGTGAGAAAAATCCAAATGAAAAGGCGAAATTGGCCGGTTTTATTTTATTTTTTGTCGATTTGGCAAAATTATTCGGCTAATTTTGGTAAATATCTCATTTTTGAGACAAATTAGCCGATAATTCCAGCAGATCGGAACAATTTACCCTCGAATTTTTACTTAATAATCTTGGTGTAAAATGTTACTCTTCGTCAAAATACCAATAACCCAGATTAACGAATTCTAGCATGACGTTTAGGGTTTGTTCATCTTGCAATTGTTCGTAGTAAAGTACTTCCGATTCACATAAAAGATCGATGGTTTCCATTGGTAATGGTATTTTATTACCATTGATGTATGCGGTATCGTCTATTTTTACAATACGTATGCTTGGCACACGATATAGTTCTGCTCCAGATTGCAATATCTCTTCAAATTCATCTAAGTCATAAGCAGGATCGACAGGGATGATGTTGAGCTCATGCATCGGCATGGTGATGTGTTTGCCAAACCAATCATTGAATAGGGCGGGGTTTTTAATGAGGTCGATCATTTGCCCTTTTAGCTTTTCAAGTTCGTATGGTTGGATTCGATACGGATCGCTAGGTAACTTTAAGTCAGGGTCTTGATAGAAGATGCCATTAGGTAAGTTATCGATTACATAATCAGCAAAGCCACTAAGTAGTTCTTGTGATGTTTGGGTTCTAAAACCAACAGAATAACTAAGCGATTCACCAATTGATACGCCATTATGTGGAAAGCCGATTGGAATATATAAAATATCACCAGCGGTGATTTCTTCATCGATAATTGGCAGATAATCTTCTACATGCAGTAGCGCTTTGTGGGCACTAAACTGTTTGTAATTAGGATTACGATCGCCAACTTGCCATCGACGACAACCTTTGCCTTGGATAATAAATACATCATAATTATCAATATGTGGCCCAACGCCAGCTCCCTGAGTAGCGTAGGAGATCATAAGGTCTTCAAACTGCCATTGAGGGATACATTTAAATGGTTCCACTAAGGTTGCTGCTTGTTCGTGCCAATGGTCCACTGCTTGTACAAGAAGACTCCAATTTTCCTCACCTAAGTGGCTGTAATCAATAAATGGTCCGTAGTTAGCATCCCATATCCCATTTTTGTTGGTAACGATTCGGCTTTCAATTTCCTCTTCCATGGCAAGACCAGCCAGTTCTTCAGGGGAGATAGGGTCGATAAAATTGCTAAAAGCATCGCGTAAAATGACGGGTTTTTTTTGCCAATAATTGTTTAAAAAATCATCCCAATCGATGGTTAATTTGTTACTCATTAAATGCCCCTTGTAAATTAAATAATTGACAAAAGTTGGTTGTCGTTTGTTGTGCAATGGTCTCCAAAGAGACGCCTTTTAATGTGGCTAAGTAGTTGGCCACTTCGCGAACATAAGCTGGTTGGTTTTCTTTTCCACGATAAGGGACTGGCGCTAAATAAGGCGAGTCAGTTTCAATTAGGATACGATCTAAAGGTACAAATCTGGCTACTTCACGTAAAGATTCCGCATTTTTGAAGGTGGTAATGCCTGAAAATGAGATATAAAAACCGATATCTAATAATGCGTTAGCCGTATCAATGTCTTCGGTGAAGCAATGTAACACGCCGGAATAAGCCTGCTCTTCTTTTAAAAGTTTAAGTGTATCTTCTTTGGCGTTACGGGTGTGAACAATGATCGGTTTTTTTAATTGTTTGCCTAATTTTATATGTTCGATAAAGTTGGCTTGTTGTAACTCGATGTTGTCTTGCTGATAGTAATAATCAAGACCGGTTTCTCCAAGCGCGACAACATTGTCTTCTTGAGCAAGGCGAACAAAACGGTCAGCATCATAGGGTTCATCATCCAAATTAAGCGGATGGATCCCACAAGAAAATGAGCACTGTTTTTTATATGGTGTTAACATTGTTTTCATCGACTCATAATCTGACAATGTAGTGGCAACACTTAGACAATGTTTTACATCGTTGTGTAGTGCTTGTTGCAGAACGCTATCAAGCGTTTTATTCGTATAGTCCAAACTGTTTAAATGACAGTGTGAATCAATTAGAAACATATTTAACTCTTTTTAATTATTTCAATGATGTTCGAAATCACGAACTGGTTTTATGGTTGACCATGAGCGACAGCCCGGACACAACCAGTAGAGGGTATTAACCGTAAATCCACATTTTTGGCAACGGTAATTGGGAACCGATTTTATCTGTTCACCGACCATATTGCGAAGTAGTAATAAACTTTCTTTGGCTTTTCCCTGTTCGGCATCGGCAACATGGTAATCCATTAAGCGATAAAACCCTTTTAGATTAGGGTGTTTTAGTAATTCACGATAAAGATAATATTGCGCCGCATCAAGTCCATTATCTTTTTCAACCATATCTGCAAGCATCAGTTCGGCAACATTTCCGGTATCTTGTTGGACACAAATTTCGAGAAATTGCTTAAATTGTTGTGGCTGGTTAAGTTTTGCGTAACAGGCTTTTAACAGTGGTAATGCTTCACCAATGAAAGCTTTGTCTTGGTATAAGATTCTTTCAAAACATTCAATTGCTTGTTCGCATTTATCTTGCGACATAAGTACTCGTCCTAGCATTAACGATGTTCGAGCACAGTTATTATCAGCAGCCGCAGATTTTTTTAATAAGTTATAAGCTTGATCTAAATCATTATTATTGATAGCGATGGCAGCAAGTTCACAATAAAATTGGGCAATCTCGATTTTATAGTTAACTTTGCCAAGTTTGACCAATCTGCTCGCCGCATTAATCGCATTGTTCCATTCACTGGTTGATTGATAGATGATTATCAGTTGTTGTAAGGCATATTGTTGAAAGTCTTCTTCGTCGATTAGCTGTAAAAACATCTCTTCTGCACGGTCATAAAATCCTGCAGACATGTAATCTCGACCAAGTTGTTGAATGGCTAAAAGTCTTTGTTCAAAGGTCAATGATGGACTTTCCATTAATGCTTGGTGAATACGTATTGCACGGTCAACTTCACCGCGTGAACGGAACAGATTGCCTAGAGTTAAATGTGCTTCTAGTGTACCGTCATCTTCTTTAAGCATATCAAGAAAGAGATCAACCGCTTTATCTTTTTGGTTAGACAAAAGAAAGTTCAGACCATCTACATATTCCCGAGATAGTCGATTTGATTGATTTAAATATTTTTGTTTGGCATTTCTATCCCCCATGTACCAACCATATGCGGCGGCTATCGGGAGTAACAGAAATAACAATTCAAACATAATTACCTATTTTTAATTGGTATTGGTTAAATTTGTTTTTTGATGATTAGCGATATCTTCATCATATTTCTTTTGTAATTTATCTAGTTTTCGTTTAGTTGAAGAGTGTTTGAATTTTGACTTTAAAAAAAATATACCTGTTAATACCCAACCAACTAAAAAGCCTGAACCAAATAAAATAGCAAGTAATACCGACAACTTAACCTCGGTTTTAGCAATTAAATAGTTAAATGTTACTATTTGATTATTAGCTGAGCCTATTGTCATCGATATGGCTAATAGGAGAACTATCAAAAAAATTGATATGACTAATTTCATAATTTAAACCTTATTATTTTATTCAAAATGTCTTGCTAACCAAAAACTTTTTTATAAAACTCATCGCTTATAAAATTATCTGACTACTATATGCCATTTTTTAGCATAAAAACAGCAGATTAATGAAATTCCCCACGCTAGCACTATTCCAAGTATTAAATCATAGGCTGTGTGCATACCAAGTAATAATCGACTGGTTTCAATAAATAACGCCCAAATAACCATAGTTACAGTAATAATCAAATGTCGTCTAAAGCCAAATAATGCTATTGCTAAAAAAGCCCAAGTTGTTGCAAATAATGTATGTCCAGAAGGAAAAGCGTAACCTGTTTCGTTTTGCCAATGTTGAGCCAACCAAGTTGGAATAGTGTTTGAATTAGCAAGTAATTGTTCAATAGTGGCTTTTCGTTCTGCTCTTGTTTGTGAATAAAATTGTTTATCATTAAAATGATATTCTTTAGCTAGCCATAAAACGTATGGTCTTGATTCAGCAGTCTGTTGTTTGATCAGGCTTTTAATAATCTGTCCTCCTAACATCGCACTGACTAAAATTAATAATAATAATGAGACCATTTTTTTAGTTTTATTGGCTAATAGTAAACAAAATAATAGAAACAACAAACTCGATGTGATGATCGCCCAAGGAAAGCTAGCTGTTTCAGTTAACCAAAAAAAATATTCAGATGTACTATTTATTGACGTCGGCTGCCACTGCCAATTTACGGCTGTTACAGATAACGGTATAATTAGAAATATTATTAATACCGCTATTGTTTTTTTTATTACTAACCCCATTTAGAAACTCAATTAAGCGTAAAATTTGACTTATTTTAACATGGAAGCACGATTTATTTTTATAAAATCTTCCATGTTATTACTGAATTTGGAGATAATAATGCAATTAAAACGTGTTGCACAAGCCAAACTGCCAACACCATGGGGATGTTTTACTATTGTTGGTTTTGAAGAAATTGCAACAGGTAAGGATCATGTGGCATTAGTGTTTGGAGATGTTAATGATCAAACATCAATTTTGACCCGTGTACATTCAGAATGTTTAACTGGCGATGCATTATTTAGTTTGCGTTGTGATTGTGGCTTTCAATTAGAAGCCGCATTAAAGCAAATCGCTAAAGAAGGAAAAGGGATTTTAATTTATCATCGTCAAGAAGGACGTAATATTGGATTATTAAATAAGATCAGAGCTTATGCCCTTCAAGATCAAGGTTTAGATACAGTTGAAGCCAATGAGCAACTAGGTTTTGCGCCTGATGAACGTGATTTTACTTTATGTGCAGATATGTTGACGTTACTTGGGGTTTCACAAATTCGATTATTGACTAATAACCCTGAAAAAATAAAAGTACTTGAGCAAGCAGGCATTAAAGTTACCGAGCGCGTTCCTTTGGAAGTAGGCGAGAATGCCAATAATGAGCACTATTTAGCGACTAAAGCAAATAAATTAGGGCATTTATTGCATTTGCACCCTGGCAATCACTAGTTTTTTGATTGGCACGATTTAAATTATTCAACCTCAATAGTTAATATTGAGGTTGATTTTTATATATTGATTTAATTAATCTTTATCGCAACGGAGCACACCACCATTAGCAATTTGGTCTTTAGAGACTTCGTGCATAATAATTTGTACCGCTTCTGGTTTGCAGTTAAGTGTTTCGACAATTGCTGCGGTTACTCGTTTAGCCATTTCACGTTTTTGTTCGATGGTACGTCCTTCTAAGAAGTCGATAACTACATTCGGCATAAATTTCTCCTAGTGATTAATGTTGGCAAGTTGTGCATCCGTTAATGCAATGTCTTGATTATGGCAAATGCCAATACCTGATTGGATGATTTTTTCGGCAATGGCTTTGGCTTCATCTAATGAGTGCATAGTGTAGGTTCCGCATTGGTACTCATTCAATTCAGGAATTTCTGATTGTGATCTTACATTTAGCACATCATGCATCGATTTTAACCAAGCATCAACGACTAATGATTCGTTAGGTTTACCAATTAAGCTCATATAGAAACCGGTGCGGCATCCCATTGGTGAAATATCAATAATTTCAACTTTATCACTGTTTAAGTGGTCACGCATAAAGCCGGCAAATAGGTGTTCTAATGTGTGAATCCCTTTTTCAGGTAAAAGTGCTTTATTAGGGATGGTAAAGCGAAGATCAAATACAGTAATGTCATCACCTTTAGGCGTTGCCATGGTTTTAGCAATTCGCACAAAAGGGGCTTTCATTTTAGTATGATCGACTTTGAAACTGTCTAATAAAGGCATAATATTCTCCTTAGTTTGTGATCAAGCTTTTTTGATTAATTAGCTTGATTTATTCCACTATTTTTTATTCATTGATTTAATAAGTCTATCATTTCTTGTTCATCAATAACTTTTATTCCAAGTTCTTCTGCTTTGGTTAGCTTTGAACCTGCGGCTTCACCAGCTATCACTAAGTCAGTTTTTTTAGAAACGCTACCAGTGACTTTCGCACCAAGTTTTTTTAATTTATCTTTAGCTTCATCACGGGTTAGTTGTGATAATGTTCCGGTTAATACTACGGTTTTACCAGTAAATGGTGAGTCGATCGTTAACGCTTGTATTTCGACATCTGGCCAGTGTATACCGATTTCTGCACTGGTTAGTTGCTCAATGACGTCGCGATTATGCGGTTCTTGAAAGAAGTCGACAATACTTTCAGCAATTACTTCACCAACATCATTTACAGTTTGAAGCTGTTCTAATGAGGCGTTTTCGATGGCCGATAAACTGCCTAATTGGTTAACTAGATTTTCGGCGGTAACTTCGCCTACATTTGGTATGCCAAGTGCGAAAATAAAGCGATTTAAGCTGGTGCTTTTTGATTGTTGTAAAGCATTAATTAAATTATTAGCTAATTTTTCCCCAACTTTATCTAATGAGCATAGCATTGGTAAAGTGAGTTTATAAAGATCAGCTGGTGTTTTGACATAATCTTTATCAACGAGTTGTTCAATTAGTTTATCACCTAAACCATCAACATTCATTGCTCGGCGAGATACAAAGTGTTTTAAGGCTTCTTTACGTTGTGCTGGACAAATCAATCCGCCAGCACAACGGGAGATCGCTTCGCCTTCATCTCGGACAATAAGCGAACCACAGATAGGGCAATGAGTTGGGAAGATGATCTCTTTGCTGTCAGCAGGCCGACGATCTTGAATAACCGCGACAATTTGCGGAATTACATCTCCGGCTCGGCGTACGGTTACATAATCACCTTCACGAATACCTAAGCGGACGATTTCATCACTGTTATGTAATGTCGCATTGCTAACGATCACACCGGCGACAGAAACTGGCTCTAATCTCGCTACTGGCGTGATGGCTCCAGTTCGCCCGACCTGAAAGTCGACTTTGTTGAGCTTGGTTACCTCTTCTTGTGCGGGAAATTTAAATGCGGTGGCCCAACGCGGTGCTCGAGCAACGAAACCCAGTTCCTCTTGTTGAGCAATACTGTTGACTTTAATTACCACGCCATCGATATCAAAACCGAGAGACATTCGTTGCTCACCAATTTCATGAAAATAGGCGAGAGCTTCTTGAGCACCTTGACGAATTTGAACTTTGTCACTTACCGGTAAGCCCCAAGCTTTAAATTGCATTAAACGGTCATAGTGATTATCTGGTAGGGTTGTACCTTCATTAATACCCACACCATAACAGTAGAAAGAGAGTGACCTTTTGGCGGTGATTTTAGGATCTAATTGTCTTAATGAGCCGGCGGCAGCATTACGCGGGTTAGCGAAAGTTCTTTCGTTGCGTTTTTCTGCTTCAGCATTCAATTTGGCAAAACCTTTATGTGTCATAAAGACTTCACCACGTACTTCTAACCGAGTAGGGATGTTTTCACCTTGTAATACCAATGGAATGGTTTTTATGGTTTTCACGTTCGCGGTAATATCTTCTCCAGTGGTACCATCGCCACGCGTTGCAGCTCGAATAAATCGTCCATTTTCATATAATAAACTTACAGCCAAGCCATCAAGTTTTAACTCGCAGCAGTAATCAACCGATTGGCTGTCACTAAGGTGTAAGCGATCTTTTACTCTTTTGTTGAAAGCGTTAAAACTCAATTCATCAAAAACATTATCGAGTGATAGCATCGGTAATTCATGTTTGACCGAAGCAAATTGCGATAATGGTACGCCACCCACACGTTGTGTTGGTGAGTCTGATGTGATGAGTTCAGGATGATCGTGTTCTAGACTTTGTAGTTGTTTTATTAATTTATCATATTCCACGTCGGGGATTTCTGGTGCATCAAGCACATAATAACAATATTCATGATGTCTTATCAGATTGCGTAAAGTAGCGATCTGTTCTGCTATATTTTGTTGAGATTCAGATTGATTTGCTAAATGTGTATTTGGCATGATTTTTAACTCTTAAATTAAAACGTAAGTTTTAGAATTAGCAATAAAATAGTACGTAACTAGATTTAGTACAATAGATGTTGTTAAAATTGTTGGTAAAACAATATAACATCGCTATTCCACTAACTTTAATTAGTGGAATAACTTAAAAATGTGTTTTCAGGATTAAATTTCATTACAAACTTTTTTAATACGTTCTTTATAGCTATTGATTTTTTGTGGTGTCATCATGTGATGTTCATCATCAAGAACTACACCATTGACATCGTCAGCTATGCGCTGTGCCGTTTGTAACATAAGTTTAAAATTTTGTTGATTATTACCGTGAGTTGGCGCAACCATAAATATTGACACCCCCGGTGTGGTAAATTCATGCATGGTTTCAGGATCCAAGTAACCAGGGGTAACCATATTGGCTAAACTAAATAATACTGGACCATTACCGGCTGGATCAACATGACGGTGGAAAATCCGCATATCGCCAAATTGGAATCCTGATTGCATGATACTAGCTAACAGTACATCACCTTGTAATGATTTATTATTTATACCAGTTACATTTAAGATAATAATATCAGTCTCCTGCTCTTCATTATCTTCTTTGTTAAATTTTTCTTGTTTTTCGCTCGGCTTATCAGCGCGTGATTGCGTCGATTTGGATGCTTCGCTAACGTTATTCTCGATTTTTGGGGTTACAATCTCATCAGATAATATATCCGGTTGAAAATTGATAGTTGGCTCGTTAGTCGCATTATCGTCATTTGAAAACAAATCTTCTTGACGAGGTATTTGCTCTTCTTCCATAACGACTACTTTCTCGCTAGGATTATTAGTAGTGGTCTGATTGGTTTTACTTCTAGGCGGAAGCAAAATCACATCATCTTCATCCTCATCGCTGTAGATGTCTTCAAATTGCTGAGTATTTGGTGTCAAATTATCTTTTTTACCTGACTTAAATAAAGAAGAACGTTCCTTTTTATTGATCCAGAGCCCATGAATCAATAATGCAATAATGACCAAGGACGCAACAACAATTAAAACAGTACGTAAATTATCCATAATACCCATCTCAGAATTAAATTAAATATAGATTTAAATTATTCAATAATATAACTGAAAAAAAAAGTTAAAAAAATACCACAATAAAATTTTTTACTTTTTATTCGTAAGCTAAATCCGTACTCATTTATTACAGCACTAACAATTACAGCGCATATATTACTTTATTTCTGCGAATAATCATAATTCTCAATCTAATTTTTTTATTATTCTTGTTTTATCATCGATAAGTTATCAAATTTTTAGAACTCTGTGCTATTAAGACGTTAAGATACTTACAATCTATGCATATTTTTTGTAAAATCCCCGATCACTTTTGAATAATATTCATTGTTTTTTATTAAAAAAATAATTATCAAGTTACCGAGGTCTTTTTTATATGAGATTTAATAAGCTATTATTTACGCTGCCAATGGCATTAACTGGTCTATTGTTGTTAACAAGCTGTGATAATCAGTCCCAAGATGGTAGTGGCCAATTACCGAAGGTAACTGTTTTTAAAGTTGAACCTTTAAATTATACTCTTAAAATAAATCTACCGGGACGGGTTATTGCCTCACAAATAGCTGAAATAAGGCCACAAGTTAGTGGGATTGTATTAAAGCGTGAATTTGAAGAAAGCTCGAATGTTAAAGCTGGTCAATCACTTTACCAAATTGATCCTGCCATTTATCAAGCTAATTATGACAGTGCGACGGCTAGTGTCGCTAGCGCTAAAGCTAATGCTAATATTGCGCAACTTACCTTAAAACGTTACGCCGGTCTATTAAATACAAAATCCATTAGCCAACAAGAATACGATAAAGCGGCGGCTGATGCCAAACAAGCTGAAGCAAGTGTTTTAGTTGCTCAAGCCGCAGAACATGCGGCTAAAGTTAACTTGGATTATACTAAAGTCTATTCGCCAATTGATGGTTATATCGGTAAATCAAGTGTGACGGAAGGGGCGTTAGTATCAGCAGGGCAAGCTACACCATTAGCTTTAGTACAACAACTTGATCCAATTTATGTTGATATGACCGAAGCGGCTACTCGTTATAATAAATATCTTCAAGATGAAAATATTATTTATGAGCCGGCTAAAGGTGATAATGTTGAACTCTTTTTTAATGATGGTTCTAAATATGCGCTACCTGGTAGTATCAAATTTTCAGATATGACTGTTAATGAGACTACTGGTACTGTGACATTACGTTCTCAATTTTCCAATAGTGAAGGTAAAATCTTACCAGGTATGTTTGTAAAACCTCAATTGACATTAGGTACGATTAAAAATGCGGTGTTAGTTCCGCAACAAGGCATTACTAGTAACCAAAAAGGTCAATATACAGCTAAAATTTTACTACCAGATGGTACAGTTGATTATCGTCAAGATATAAAAGTTTATACGGGTGTAAGTGGTTACTGGGTGGTAACTAGTGGGATTGATATCGGTGAAGAAGTTATTGTAACTGGTCTACTTAATTTAACCGCGGTAGAAATGGGTAAACCTATGAAAGCTCAAGCAATAAATGAACCAACTATACTAACTCAAGAGCAGTTAGATAATCTCGTTAAAAACAGTGTGAAATAAAACAGGGGTAGGTTTAATTATGGCTAAGTTTTTTATTGATAGACCTGTTTTTGCATGGGTAATTGCTATCATGATGATGCTGGGGGGAGCCTTATGTATTAAGCTACTCGCTGTAGAACAGTATCCTGATATCGCGCCGCCTGCTGTTACTGTTTCTGCTGTTTACCCAGGTGCTGATGCGCAAACCATTGAAAACACTGTTACGCAATTAATCGAGCAAAACTTAACTGGTTTAGATAATTTGATTTATATGAAGTCAACCAGTAGTGCTCAAGGTGTGGTCCAAACAACATTGACTTTTGCACCTGGTACCAGCCCAGATTTTGCTCAAGTACAAGTCTTAAATAAAGTAGAGAGTATTAAATCACGTCTACCTGAAAGTGTGCAAAAAAATGGTGTGTCGGTTGCTAAGAATAATACTAACTTCTTAAAAGTTATCGGTTTCTATTCTACAAACCCACAAAAAACGCAAGCGGATATTGCTGACTTTATTTATTCAACGGTACAAGATCAGATCCGTCGTGTTCAAGGGGTAGGCGATACCCAGTTATTTGGTTCTGAATATGCAATGCGTATTTGGTTAGATCCCAATAAACTGAACTATTTTAATCTATCTATCGAAGAGATTATTGGCGCTATTCAAGCGCAAAATGCGCAGGTTACTGCGGGGCAACTTGGTGCTTTACCAGCAACAGAGGGGCAAGAGCTTAACGCAACCATCACTGCTCAATCACGTTTAAAAACACCGGAACAATTTCAAAATATTTTGCTACGGGTTAATACTGATGGTTCCAATATTTTATTAAAAGATGTGGCTAATGTTGAAATTGGTGCTGCTGACTACAACTTTCTTTCACGCTATGATGGTAAACCATCAGCAGGTTTAGGTATTTATTTAGCAACTGGTGCCAACCAACTGGACACATCAGCTAAAGTTGACCAAAAAATTCAAGAGTTATCTCAGATTTTCCCTGAAGATATTAAATTTGCCTATCCTTATGATACAACACCATTTGTTAAATTATCGATTAACAACGTGGTACATACTTTAATCGAAGCAATCATTTTGGTTGTTATCGTTATGTATGTCTTTTTACAAAATCTACGTTCTACACTTATCCCAACTATTACGGTACCAGTAGTATTGTTAGGTACATTTGCGGTTTTATATATTTGTGGATTTACCATTAATACGTTATCGATGTTTGCTATGGTACTGGCTATCGGTCTTCTGGTCGATGATGCCATCGTGGTAATTGAGAACGTTGAACGTATTATGCATGATGAAGGGTTATCCCCGTATGATGCAACAGTTAAGTCGATGGAGCAGATCACCTCGGCGTTAGTTGGTATAGCTGTGGTGCTTTCCGCGGTATTCGTTCCAATGGCATTCTATGGCGGTGCAGCAGGGGGAATCTATCGTCAATTTTCAATCACAATTGTAACGTCGATGGCTTTGTCCGTGCTGATGGCAATTGTGTTAACACCAGCACTTTGTGCGCAAATCTTGAAAGCACCATCTAAAAGCAAAATTAAAAAAACCACAATTGGTGAAAAACTTGAAAGTGTTCCACCATTTAGTTGGCTTTCAATTGGGACTAAATGGTTCTTTAATAAGTTCAATAATTTATATAACAAAAGCCTGCATGCCTATGAAAAAGGTGTGATTAAATTTATTCGTTATCCACTTATTTCATTTGTTTGCTATGGTTTGATTGTTGTTTGCTTAATCTTTGGCTTTAATCGTTTACCAACTGGTTTCTTACCAAATGAAGATCAGGGTGTATTAATTGTAATGGTTGAGTTACCACCCGGATCGACATTAGAACAAACCATGAGTGTTTTGAACAAAACCTCTCAATTTTATATGAATGAGAAAGCTGATTCAGTGAAGGAGATCTTTACTGTTGCTGGTTTCAGTATGGTTGGTCGTGGTCAAAACATGGGGCTTGGCTTTATCCGATTAAAAGATTGGGATGAGCGTAAACGTCCAGATCAAAAAGTGGATGCTTTGGTGGGTAGTGGTTTTGGATTTGCATCAACGATAACTGAAGGCCGCGTCATTATTACTAATGTACCAGCAGTACCGTCACTAGGTATGGCTAATGGTTTCTCTTACATGTTAAAAGATACCGCAGGTCTTGGACATGATGCTTTGATGGGGGCATTTTTCCAACTGTTGGGACAAGCTGCACAAAATCCAAACTTACAACAAGTTCGCCCAGGTAGTATGTTAGATGTACCACAATATAAAATTAATGTGGATTTCGAAACCGCTCAAGCGCTTGGTGTTGCTGTAAGTAGTGTTAATACTGTACTTTCAACTGCATTAGGTTCTGCCTATATTGATGACTTTGTGTATAACAACCGTGTTAAAAAGGTCTATTTACAATCTGATGCGGCTTATAGAATGTTACCTGATGACTTTAGTTTCTGGCATGTAAAAAATCAAAAAGGTGAGATGGTTCCTTATGATGCGTTTGCTACCACAACGAAAAGTTACGGTTCACCATCATTGGTTCGTTACGATGGTGTAGCAGCGATGGGTATCAGTGGTTCAGCTGCGCCGGGTATGAGTTCTGGTCAAGCTATGGCAATAATGGAAGAATTATCTAAAAATTTACCTAAAGGTTTCTCCTTTGACTGGACAGATATTTCTTACCAAGAACGTCAAACTGGTTCACAAACAACAACACTTTATATTATTTCTCTAATTGTGGTGTTCTTGTCATTGGCTGCTCTATATGAAAGTTGGACGGTACCTATTTCGATCTTATTCGTGATCCCATTAGGTATTATTGGTACCGTATATGCGACAATGATTAGAGGTCTTGATAACGATATTTACTTTATCGTTGGTCTATTAACCACCATGGGGCTATCGGCTAAGAATGCTATTCTGATTGTAGAATTTGCTAAAGATGCATTAGAAAAAGAAGGTAAATCATTAATCGATGCAACATTAGAAGCTTGTCGCCTACGTTTACGTCCAATTTTAATGACATCATTTGCCTTTATTCTTGGTGTATACCCACTCGCGACAAGTAGTGGTGCCGGTTCTGTAAGTCAGAATGCGGTAGGAACTGGGGTAATCGGTGGTATGTTAACGGCCACATTCTTGGCGATATTCTATGTTCCATTATTCTTCTTGTTTATTACTAAATTATTTACTAAACATAAGAATAAAGTCGTACTACCGAGTAATTATACTGGTAAAACAGAAGACTAATCGATGAATAGTTAACTACGATTAAATAATATCAATTAAAAGCACCAAGAGTATTGGTGCTTTTTTTATGCAAATTTTAAATTGTAGTTTTTAATAATAATTAGTTTTATTTTTGAAATGCGGTAGGAACCAGAGTAATTGGTGGTAGGTTAACGGCCACATTCTTGGCAATATTCTATATTCCATTATTCTTCTTGTTTATTACTAAATTGTTTACTAAACATAAGAATAAAGTCGTACTACCGAGTAATTATACTGGTAAAACAGAAGACTAATCGATGAATAGTTAACTACGATTAAATAATATCAATTAACAGTACCAAGAGTATTGGTGCTTTTTTTATGCAAATTTTAATTACAGGTTTTATTGAGAATTAGTCTGACTTTTAAAATGAGATAGGAACCAGAGTAATTGGTGGTAGGTTAACGGCCACATTCTTGGCAATATTCTATATTCCATTATTCTTCTTGTTTATTACTAAATTATTTACTAAACATAAGAATAAAGTCGTACTACCGAGTAACTATACTGGTAAAACAGAAGACTAATCGATAAATAGTTAACTATGATTAAATAATATCAATTAACAGTACCAAGAGTATTGGTGCTTTTTTTTATGCAAATTTTAAATTGTAGTTTTTAATAATAATTAGTTTTTATTTTTGAAACGCGGTAGTAACCGAGGTAATTGGTGGTAGGTTAACGGTCACATTCTTGGCAATATTCTATATTCCATTATTCTTCTTGTTTATTACTAAATTGTTTACTAAACATAAGAATAAAGTCGTACTACCGAGTAATTATACTGGTAAAACAGAAGACTAATCGATGAATAGTTAACTACGATTAAATAATATCAATTAACAGTACCAAGAGTATTGGTGCTTTTTTTATGCAAATTTTAAATTGTAGTTTTTAATAATAATTAGTTTTATTTTTGAAATGCGGTAGGAACCAGAGTAATTGGTGGTAGGTTAACGGCCACATTCTTGGCGATATTCTATATTCCATTATTCTTCTTGTTTATTACTAAATTGTTGACTAACGATAAGAATAAAGTCGTACTACCGAGTAATTATACTGGTAAAACAGAAAACTAATCGATGAATAGTTAACTATGATTAAATGATATCAATTAACAGTACCAATGATATTGGTGCTATTTTATGTAAATATTAATTACAGGTTGTATTGATAATTAGTCAGTTTTTTTATTTGATTATGTTTTAAATTGATGAAATAGGATGGGTTAAATAAATAAGTTTTGATAGAGGTGTTTTTTAATCAAGTCAGTACTTACCGATGCGATTTGATTAATTGTTGACTCATATGCGCATGCGTAATTGCTATAGCTAGTGCATCAGCCGCATCAGCTTGGGGACTGGCAGGTAGTTTCAGTAGTAGCTTAACCATGTGTTGAACTTGTTTTTTGTCAGCTGCACCAGTGCCAACTACACTTTGCTTAACTAAGCGGGCGGCATATTCAAAAACCGGTAAATCATTATTAACGGCAGCTACGATAGCAGAACCGCGTGCTTGACCTAATTTTAAAGCCGAATCAGCATTACGAGCCATAAACACTTGTTCTATAGCAAACATATCGGGTTGAAATTGTAGAATAATTTCGCTAACGCCAGCGTAGACACGTTTTAAACGCGTTGGTAAGTCATCGACAGCCGTACGGATACAACCACTGCCAAGATAAGTCAATTGTCGTCCAGTTTGACGAATTACGCCGTAACCCGTCAAACGAGAGCCTGGGTCAATACCCAGAATGATAGTCATTAGAGTGCAGCTGCAACTTCGTCTGAAACTTCTCCGTTATGATAGACTTCTTGAACATCATCACAATCTTCAAGCATATCGATAAGACGTAGTAGTTTTGGTGCAGAGTCAATATCCAAATCAACTTTAGTTGCAGGAATCATTGACACTTCAGCTGATTCAGCGACTAAACCTGCCGCATCGAGAGCATCTTTAACTTCACCAAACGATTCTGGTGTTGTGAACACATCAATTGCACCATCATCATAAGTCACAACATCATCAGCACCTGCTTCAAGTGCGGCATCCATAACTTGGTCTTCGTCTGTTCCAGTAGGGTATGAGATCACGCCTTTTTTGGTGAATAGATAAGAAACTGAGCCATCAGTACCTAGGTTGCCACCGGTTTTGGTAAACGCGTGGCGCACTTCTGAAACTGTGCGGTTACGATTATCACTCAAGCACTCTACCATTACTGCAGTACCGGCTGGTCCATAACCTTCATAGATGATAGTTTCCATATTAGTATCATCTTCACCGCCAACACCACGAGCAATCGCTCTATTCATGGTATCTCGAGTCATATTGTTAGATAAAGCTTTGTCCATTGCAGCCCGTAGACGAGGGTTAGACGCTGGATCGCCACCACCAAGTTTAGCTGCGGTTACAAGTTCGCGAATAATTTTGGTAAAGATTTTACCGCGCTTAGCATCTTGAGCTGCTTTACGATGTTTGGTATTGGCCCATTTACTATGACCTGCCATAAAATTCTCCAGATTAAATAATTTAAAATCAATCTATTTTAGCAAACTTTTAGCAAAAGTTCATTATCAATCTATTTTTCCATTAGATAGTGAGTAATAAAATCTCTCTTTTTATTTCTATAATTTTAATAATGAACAATTATGTTGATCCGGATCACAAGTTTATATTTTATCCATTGCAATTCATTTAGTTTCGATACATTATGCTTCAATTTTCGATAAATTATGCCGCCATCGAAACGTTTCGATGAACAATTTCATTATTATTCTAAGGATAGCATTATGTTTAAAAGTAAGTTGTTCAATTCAGTAATAGTTCAAACCTTAGCCAAAATGGGACATACCGATCAAATTGCTATAGGTGATGCAGGTTTACCCATCCCTGAAAATGTTGAAAGAATCGATCTGGCGTTGACTTTTGGCGTGCCATCATTCATGCAAGTTTTAGAATCTGTATCTGAATCAATGCAAATTGAAAAAGTCCTCTTGGCAGAAGAGATTCTTAAACATAATCCAGAGATAAATAGAAAAATATTAAGGCAGATTAAAAAAATTGAAGAATCACAACAAAAAAAAATTGATATCGAATATGTCACTCACGAAATGTTAAAACATCAAACCGGTGAATGCAAAGCGGTAATTAGAACCGGTGAATGCTCACCTTATGCGAATATTATTCTACAGTCGGGCGTAATTTTTTAAAAAAATTAAAATAATGGGAATTTTATGAGTGATATTTTGTTACAGCTTACCGATATATCTAAATCTTTTCCCGGCGTTAAAGCGCTTTCAGGTGCTAATTTGACCGTTAAAGCCGGTCAAGTTATGGCTTTAATTGGTGAAAATGGCGCAGGTAAATCTACGTTAATGAAAGTACTCACTGGAATATATACAAAAGATACTGGTGAAATTATTTATCAAGGTAATAAAGTTAACTTCAATGGCCCCAAAGCTTCACAATTAGCGGGAATAGGTATAATTCACCAAGAATTGAATTTAATACCGCAATTATCCATCGCCGAAAATATCTTTTTAGGTCGAGAATTTACCAACAAATTTGGCTGTATTGATTGGCAAAAGACCTATGCTGAAGCCGATAAATTATTAGCACAATTGCATTTGAACTATAACAGTCGAAGATTGATTAGTGAATTATCGATTGGTGAACAGCAAATGGTTGAAATTGCTAAAGTGTTAAGTTTTGATTCCAAAGTTATCATTATGGATGAACCAACCGATGCTCTCACCGATACAGAAACCGCTTCATTATTTGAAGTCATTAATAAACTTAAAAAACAAAATTGTGGCATTGTCTATATCTCTCATCGCCTAAAAGAGATCTTTGAAATTTGCGATGCAGTGACCGTATTACGTGATGGTCAATTTGTAGGTGAAAAGATGATTTCGCAATTGGATGAAGATAGTTTAATTGAGATGATGGTTGGTCGTAAACTTGAAGAACAATATCCACGCATCGCGATGGAACGAGGAGGTATCACGTTACAGGTTAATCATCTTATTGGTGATGGTGTAAATGATGTTAGTTTTTCTCTTCATGCCGGTGAAATATTAGGTATCTCTGGTCTTATGGGGGCAGGACGTACTGAGTTGATGAAGATGATTTATGGCGCAAATCCCGCTAAATCAGGAACAATAACTTTAAATGGCAAAGCGATTAAAACGCATTCGCCAAAAGATGGTTTAATGAACGGCATTGTTTATATCTCTGAAGATCGTAAAAGAGATGGATTAATTTTAGGCATGTCAGTTAAAGATAATATGACACTCAATTCACTTGGTTATTTTGTCAATCAATTTAAACAATTAAAACTAAAAAATGAACGACAAGCGGTTGATGACTATGTGGGATTATTCAATATTAAAACTCCATCAATTAATCAAACTATAGGGCTATTATCAGGTGGTAATCAACAAAAAGTCGCTATTGCTAAAGGATTAATGACTCGTCCAAGCATATTAATTCTCGATGAACCGACCAGAGGCGTTGATGTTGGCGCTAAAAAGGAAATTTATCAACTTATCAATCAATTCAAACAACAAGGGTTAAGTGTCATCTTAGTTTCATCTGACATGCCCGAAATTCTTGGCATGAGTGACCGTATTTTGGTTATTTATGAGGGAAAAATAACCGGCGATTTTACTATTAATGAAGCAACACAAGAAAAACTTATGGCGGCTGCCGTAGGAAAAAATACAGGAGAAATCTGATGCTGCAAAATAAAACGCTCAAAAACGTATTAGTTGAGCAGAAGTCATTAATAACGTTACTAGTATTAATCCTAATCGTTTCTTGTTTAAGTGATAATTTTTTCACGTTAAATAATATTTTTAATATTTTGCAGCAAACGTCAATCAACGCCATTATTGCGGTTGGAATGACCTTAGTCATTTTAACATCCGGTATTGATCTTGCTGTTGGCTCGATATTTGCACTCGCCGGTGCAGTGACGGCATCGATGATTGGTGCCGACATTTCCCCATTTATTGCTATATGTGCTGCTTTAATTTTAAGTGCAATATTGGGGGCCTTTTCAGGCGTCATTATTGCGAAAGGAAAGCTTCAAGCTTTTATTGCAACATTAGTGATGATGTTAATCCTACGTGGTGCAACACAGGTATATACCAAAGGAAGTCCAATTTCGACCGGTACTAATGATAATTCCGAAATGTT
Source organism: Gilliamella sp. LMG 34359 (assembly GCF_984569085.1). NCBI lineage: Bacteria > Pseudomonadati > Pseudomonadota > Gammaproteobacteria > Orbales > Orbaceae > Gilliamella > Gilliamella sp. LMG 34359. The sequence continues at coordinate 1,496,498 of NZ_OZ474906.1, forward strand.
TGAATGGATCGCATTTGGTCGAGTATTCGGTATTCCTGTGCCAATTATCATTATGATTATTGTGTTTGCCGCAGCATGGTATTTATTGAAATATACCCGTTTAGGTCGCTATATTTATGCTCTTGGTGGTAATGAATCCGCAACACAATTATCAGGTATCAATGTTGATAAAGTAAAAATTATTGTTTATGCAATGAGTGGTTTGCTGTGTGCTGTTGCCAGTACGATTGAGGTTTCAAGGTTGTCCTCAGCTCAACCTACAGCCGGAACCGGCTACGAGATGGATGCAATTGCTGCTGTAGTGCTTGGCGGCACCAGTATGTCAGGAGGGCGCGGTAAAATTATCGGAACCCTAATTGGAGCGTTAATTCTAGGCTTTTTGAATAATGGCTTAAATATGTTAGGGGTCGATGCTTATTATCAAATGATAGTCAAAGGGGTAGTTATATTACTCGCGGTTTTAGTCGATAAAAAAACTAATAAGTAATTTTTTAAACAAAAGTAACTAGGAGAAAGTTATGAGATTAAATAAGTACATTGCTATATTAATAAGTTTTTTATTTGTCTTTCATGCTTCGGCAAAAGAGAATATTGCTTTAGTAATATCCACGCTAAACAATCCATTTTTTGTTACTTTAAAAGAGGGAGCGGTAAAAAAAGCTAATGAACTAGGTTACGATTTAGTAGTGTTAGATTCCCAAAATAATCCCGCCAAAGAGTTGGCAAATGTTGAAGATACAATTGTTAAAGGTACCAAGATTATTTTAATTAATCCGACAGACTCGGAAGCCGTTGGTAACGCTGTTTTAGCGGCTAACAAGGCAAATATTCCCGTTATTACCCTTGACCGTGGTTCAGTTAAAGGTGAGGTGGTTAGTCATATAGCATCAGACAATGTGGCTGGTGGTAAAATGGCCGGTGATTTTATTGTTAGTCAGTTAGGTAAACAAGCAAAAGTCATTCAACTACAAGGAATTGTTGGTACTTCAGCTTCACGTGAAAGAGGTGAAGGATTTAATCAGTCACAACAAGAAAATAATTTTACCATATTAACAGCACAACCTGCGGATTTTGACCGAGCTAAAGGTATGAACGTTATGCAAAATTTATTGACGGCTTATCCTGCTGTTCAAGCTGTTTTTGCAGAAAATGATGAAATGGCATTAGGGGCAATGCGAGCGATTCAAACCGCTGGTCGAACTGATATTATGGTCGTAGGGTTCGATGGTACCGATGATGGCATCAAATCTGTAGAACGCGGTAAATTAGCAGCAACTGTGGCACAACAACCTGAAAAAATTGGCGCAATTGGGATCGAAATTGCCGATAAAGTTATAAAAGGTGAAAAAGTTAGTCCAAGTATCCCTGTAGAGTTAAAATTAATTAGTAAATAGATTAGATTAGGACGTGCTAAGCGTCCTACTTAATTAGGAATGAGATAAATGAAACGCAAAAAATTGATTGTATTAGGTAGTGTTAATGTTGATCATATATTAAATGTTCCTAAGTTTCCGAAACCGGGTGAAACATTATCAGGATCCAATTATAAAATTTCTTTTGGTGGTAAAGGAGCCAATCAAGCTGTTGCAGCTGGTCGATTGGGTGCCAATATTCAGTTTATTGCCGCGGTCGGAAATGATGAACTAGGTAACAAAATTAAACAACAGCTTAACAACGATAATATTAATACCTGTTCAGTAGCTTGTATTGATGGGCAAAATACTGGGGTCGCTTTGATTTTAGTGAATGCGCAAGGTGAAAATCAAATTGCTATCCATGCCGGTGCGAATGCACAAGTTACAACAGAGTATTTACTCAAATATAAAGAAGATATTATCAGTGCTGATGCCATTTTAATGCAACTGGAAACACCGTTGCCAACAATTGAACAAGCTGCAAAATTGGCTAAACAACATCAGACGCAAGTCATCTTAAATCCAGCGCCTGCGCAAACATTATCAGATGATTTACTGAAACACATTGATATTATTACCCCTAATGAAACAGAAGCTGAATACTTAACCGGTATTAAAGTCTTAACGGAGCAAGATGCCGAGCAAGCGGCGATGATTTTACATAACAAAGGTATCGAAACGGTTATTATTACTTTAGGCAGTAAAGGTGCCTGGGTAAGCTCGGCACAGCGAGGGACAATCATTGCTGGATTTAAAGTCAAAGCAATTGATACTATTGGTGCCGGGGATACCTTCAATGGTATGCTAGTTACCGGGTTATTAGAAGGTAAAACCTTAGAACAAGCGGTTATATATGCCCATGCAGCTGGTGCATTATCAGTAACGAAACCGGGCGCTCAAACAGCAGTACCATTTCGAAATGAAGTAGAAGAGTTTCTTGAACAACAATGTACATAACTACAATGTAAATAACAACAAAGTAAATAGGTAGATTCAACTTGGCAACTATGAAGGATGTCGCTAATTTCGCGAAGGTATCGACATCAACAGTCTCTCATGTGATTAATAATGACCGCTATGTTAGTCCTGCTGTTCGCGAAAAAGTGGAATTGGCAATTAAACAACTTGATTATACACCATCAGCCATTGCTCGAAGTTTAAAAAGTAATAAAACATTTACTATCGGTATGGTAGTCACAACAAGTAATAACCCTTTCTTCTCCGAAGTAGTGCAGGGCGTTGAGCGATGCTGTTATAGGCTCGGTTATAATTTGATACTCTGTCATACCGAAGGTGACCATCAACGAATGCTAACTAATATTGAACATTTATTGCAAAAACGTGTTGATGGTTTACTAACAATGTGTACTGAAACCCAACCAATCCCACAACAGATATTTACTAAATATCCTAAACTTGCCATAGTTATGGTGGACTGGGCATCATTTAGTGACCACTGTGACATGATAAAGGATAATTCTCTATATGGTGCTACTTTAGCCACCAATTATCTCATTGAACAAAATTATAAGCGGATCGCTTGTATTACGGGGCCATTGAATAATACCCAATCTCAATTGCGTTTAAAAGGCTTTAGAAATGCTTTGCAGGCCGCTAATATAACTATACTTGACGGTTATGAAGTTCAAGGAGATTTCCACTTTTCATCAGGCGTGGTGGCTATGCAGCAATTATTAGATTTGCCAATTCCACCGCAAGCGGTATTTTGTTTTAATGATGCTATGGCGATTGGTGCTTACCAAACTCTATATCGAAACGGTCTTGAAGTAGGCAAGGATATCGCCATTATTGGTTATGATGATATTGAAATTGCCCAATACATGTCTCCTTCTTTGACTACTATCCACCAACCGAAAGAAGAATTAGGCCAGTTAGCGGTTGAAACGTTACTAAATCGTATTCAAAATCCCCAAAGGTCGCGACAAATATTAACTTTGAGGCCTACACTAATTAAGCGTTTTTCAGCGTGAATAACAGCTAATTGATAATTGAGAACAAAAAAAGCGCCCTCTCAAATAGACGCTTTTAAATAATTTTATAATCTGGTTTGAGGTTTAGACTAACTCATTCCATATTGTTTTAATTTTTTGCGTAAAGTACCACGGTTGATACCAAGCATATTTGCTGCTCGGGTTTGATTGCCACGAGTATATTGCATAACCATATCAAGGAATGGGTGTTCAACTTCAGCTAACACTAATTCGTATAGATCAGTAGGATCTTCACCATTTAATTGGGCTAAATAGTTTTTTAAAGCTTGTTTTACTGAGTCTCGCAAAGGTTTTTGTGTTATTTGGTCTTGAGAGTTTACAGTTGTAAATTTAAGTGCTGCAGCTGTAACGCGTTGTTCTGACATAGTATTTTTAACTCTTTTATCTGTTTCTAATTTGACTAAAAAATGCTTTTAGTGTTTTTACTTGCTCACTTGTATTGCTAAGTACACTAAATAAGCGCCTGAATTGATCACTATCAGCATAGTTCTTGGTATACCAATTTACATGCTTTCTGGCAATCCGTAATCCTTTGTATTCTCCATAAAATTGATAAAGATCTTCAAGGTGGGTTAACACTATTTGTTCTACTTCATCAATTGTCTTATTTTTCTTTAACTGTCCGTGTGCTAAATAGAATGCAATTTCTTCAAATATCCAAGGTCGCCCCTGTGCCGCTCGGCCGATCATTATACCATCAGCTTGCGTATATTTGAAAACATCTTTTGCTTGTTCAGGGGTACAAATATCACCATTGGCAATGACAGGAATAGTTACCTTTTCTTTCACTGCTTTTATTGAGTCATATTCGACTTCTCCATTGAATAAGCATGCACGAGTTCGCCCATGAATAGTAATAGCCTTTACGCCACAATCCTGTGCAATTTGTGCGATTTCAATGCAATTTCTATTATTTTTATTCCATCCAGTCCGAGTTTTTAGTGTTACTGGTACATCTACTGAGCCAACAACTTTTTGCAAAATAGTTTTTATCAAATCTGGATGCTGCATCAATGCAGAACCAGCTAGTTTCTTATTCACTTTTTTAGCAGGGCATCCCATATTAACATCAATTAACTGAGCTCCATGTTTAACATTAAACTCGGCAGCTCTAGCCATTTCATCTGGGTCTGAACCAACGATTTGCACCGCGCGGATACCGACATCATCACTAGAAATCATTCTTAATGTTGATTTATCCGTATGCCATATATCAGAGTTAGCTAAAAACATTTCAGAAACAGTCATTCCTGCGCCAAAGCGATGACATAAATTTCTAAATGGTTTATCACTTATACCTGCCATTGGCGCAGCAATTAAATTGTTTTTTAATGTGACCTTGCCAATGTTAAGCGAATTAAGGCCGGCTATATTACGCATTTTTTCTCGAAGTTAAAAGGGGGTAATGTTAAATTTTTATTTTTTTTTACCCGTTATTCGGCACCACTCTTCCTGTTCAATAACTGGATCGAGTTCAAACTGAGATTTATACGCTTCACATACACTTTGAGATTGATTAGCTAAAATACCCGATAATCCTAACTTTCCATCCGTTTTTACCAGCTTACTAATTTGAGGCGCAAGCTCTTTTAACGGACCGGCTAATATGTTTGCGATAACAACATCAGCTTGTAAATTGTCTGGGAGATCTTGAGCTAAATATAATTCAATTTTCTGACTTACATTATTACGTTCAGCATTGTCACGGCTAGCTTGGATCGCTTGAGGATCAATATCGATCCCAATGACTCGCTCCGCCCCCAATTTTAGTGCCGCAATGGCTAAAATACCCGAGCCACAACCATAATCGATCACAATCTTATTGTTAAGATCGAGGCTATCTAACCAAGTTAAACATAATGCGGTAGTAGGGTGGGTGCCAGTACCAAATGCTAGTCCTGGATCTAACATCACATTGACCGCATTCGGATCTGGTATATCTCGCCAGCTAGGACATATCCATAATCTTTTTCCGAACTGCATTGGATGAAAGTTATCCATCCATTCTCGTTCCCAGTCTTTATCTTCTAACTGTTCTATTTTATAAGAATATTGATCAAGATTTAATATTGCTTGTAATTCGGCAATATCGGTTTGAGCATCATAGAGTCCGACAACGTCGGTATTTCCCCAAAGTTTGGTTTCACCCGGTAGAGGTTCAAAAACAGGGTTATCATATGTGTCTTGAAAAGTGACCGATACCGCACCTGATTCTTCTAACTGTTCGCTGATTTGTTCAGCTAAATCATTGGTAGTGTTAATTCTGAGTTGAATCCAAGGCATATTTTTTTCCTGTTTGGCCAAATAGATTGGCGATGATAAATACAACTAATCCGATCAGTAACGATGGTACGATTGGATGGAACGCATAGATTTTAATGTTATAAATAGCCAGAATAGTATAGCTTGTTGCGCCAGCCAACATTGAGCAAAGGGCGCCGGTGGAATTTGCTTTTTTCCAATATAATCCAAGCACCAATGGCCATAAGAATACGGCTTCAAGTCCACCGAAAGCTAGCAAGTTAAGCCAGATGATCATTTCCGGTGGTTTCCATGCAGCTAAAATTAATAATCCACCAAAGAAATAGGTAATAGTGACTGATAATCTTGTTAGTAGCTTATCACTAAATTTAGTATTTGGTCTCATCGATAGGAAGAGATCTTTAATAATAACCGATGATACTTGCAGTAATTGGGCATTGATCGTTGACATTATAGCGGAAAGCGGAGCAGCTAAAAAGATCCCTGCAGCTAAAGGCGGCATAACTTTTATTATTAATGTTGGTACAATTTGATCGGGAATAGTTAAATCGCTGATTATGGCTCGGCCAAGCGCTCCAGATAAATGCATAGTCAACATGATGATCGTCACCACCGCGGTACCAATAATAATCCCTCGGTGTACCGCTTTACTGTCTTTATAAGCCATACAACGAACGGCTGTATGCGGCAAACCGACAACACCAAAACAGACTAAAACCCAGAATGAAGCCATAAAAGGAAAATCCATAAAGTTATCAGGACCTTGTGGCGTCAATAGAGCAGGATCAATAGCATATAAACGGTCAACTATATTGGTAATTCCTCCGCCAGCGTAAATAATGGCAACTAAGAGTAGAATAGCGCCAATAATCATAACTAAGCCTTGGAAGGCATCATTTAAAATACTGGCTCTAAATCCACCAAAAGCCGTATAGATGACGGTGCCTAAACCAAAAATAATTAATCCATTGTCATACGGTATACCGACGGATGATTCTAATAAACGGGCTCCCCCTACAAATTGTACCGTCATCGCACCAATAAAAGCTGTAATTAATGCAATACTTGCAAACCATACAATCACCTTACTTTTATAGTGAGAATAGAGCATATCACTTAAGGTTATTGCATTGTATTTACGTGCTAAAATGGCGAATTTTTTTCCTAAAACACCAAGTGACAGTAATACAGTAGGAACTTGGATCATTGATAGAAGCACCCAACCAAGGCCATATTTATAAGCGGCACCTGGTCCACCAATAAATGAACTGGCACTAATGTAAGTCGCGGCTAAAGTCATCGCCAATAAAAAACCGCCCATAGTGCGGTTACCAATAAAATAGTCAGTAAATTGATTTACTTTTTTCCGTTTTGCATATGCATATATTGACAACGCAAAGACGAATATAAGATAAATAATAAGAGGAAGAATAATATCTAATTGCATGATTAAATTGCCTATTCTAGTGGTATATTTTTAAATTGTTTTTTTACCACGATGTAACATAACAAGATAAAACCCAATGGCACCATTATACATGACAATTCAAACCATAATGGTAAGCCTATAAAGCCTGTTTGATCTTTTACGGTATAAGCACTGATTATCCATGCAGCAAAATAGATCAAAGTGAGTAACAATGAAAGCTTTGCTTCTTTATTAGCCTGCTTGTAACGTCTATCCATATTAAATAAAGGGTTAATTAAATTGGGTGGCTTAGAGTAAAAGAAACCATTTAACTTGGCAAGTGTATTGCAATTTATGCAATATAATATTTTAAATATATCAATTTCCGCAATTATGATTTTACGATATAGTGCTAACAACTTGATTATAAATAATTCAACTCATGGAGAGAATGATGTCTAACTATTTCAATACATTAAATTTACGCGAAAAATTAGAACAATTAGGTCAATGTCGTTTTATGGCGCGTGATGAATTTGCTTCTGAAGCTAATTTTTTAAAAGGCAAAAAGATTGTGATTGTCGGTTGTGGTGCTCAAGGTCTTAACCAAGGTCTAAATATGCGTGATTCTGGTTTAGATATTGCTTATGCATTACGTAAAGAAGCGATTGCCGAAAAGAGAGCATCTTGGAAAAAAGCAACAGAAAATGGCTTTAAAGTAGGAACTTATGAAGAGTTGATTCCGACCGCAGATTTAGTTATCAATCTTACGCCGGATAAGCAACATTCAGCAGTAGTTCAAGCCGTTCAACCATTAATGAAAAAAGGTGCGGCTCTAGGCTATTCACATGGTTTTAATATTGTTGAAGTTGGTGAAAAAATTCGACCAGATATTACGGTTGTTATGGTTGCACCAAAATGTCCGGGAACTGAAGTTCGTGAAGAGTATAAACGCGGCTTTGGGGTACCAACTTTGATCGCCGTCCATCCAGAAAATGATCCGCAAGGTGAAGGATTAGCTATTGCTAAAGCATGGGCTGCTGCTACAGGTGGTCATAGAGCGGGCGTCTTACAATCTTCATTTGTTGCTGAAGTTAAATCGGATCTTATGGGTGAACAAACGATCTTATGTGGTATGTTACAGACAGGATCATTGCTCTGCTTTGATAAACTTGTTGCTGATGGTGTTGATCCTGCATATGCATGTAAATTATTACAATTCGGTTGGGAAACGATCACCGAAGCATTAAAACAAGGCGGTATTACCTTAATGATGGATCGTTTATCTAATCCAGCTAAATTACGTGCCAATGCCTTAGCGAAAGAATTAAAAGTGATCATGACAGATCTTTATCGTAAACATATGGACGATATCATTTCTGGTGAATTCTCATCAACCATGATGAAAGATTGGGCTAACGATGATGTTAACTTATTAAAATGGCGTAAAGAGACAGGTGAAACAGCCTTTGAAAAAGCGGCTGAATATCAAGGTAAGATCGACGAACAAGCTTATTTTGATCAAGGTGTTGTTATGGTTGCTATGGTTAAAGCTGGTGTGGAACTTGCGTTTGAAACCATGCTTGAATCTGGTATTCTACCTGAATCAGCTTATTATGAATCACTACATGAATTGCCACTTATCGCCAATACCATTGCCCGTAAACGTTTATATGAAATGAATGTAGTTATTTCTGACACAGCTGAATACGGTAACTATTTATTTGCTAACGCTGCAGTTCCGTTATTAAAAGAGAAATTTATGCCAATGTTACAAGCCGGTGATTTAGGTAAAGCTATTCCTGAAGGTAGCGTGGATAATGCTCAATTACGTGATGTAAATGAAGCTATTCGCCATCACCCAATTGAGATCGTAGGTCGTAAACTTCGTAGCTATATGACGGATATGAAACGAATTAATGTGGCGAGCTAATTAATTATTTAGTCGGAAAAAGGTGCTCATTGGCACCTTTTTTTATACTTAATATGGCTTGCGTTTGGTTATATTTTTCCGCGATCTTAGTTTTGTTGAATTATTAAGGTTTATTGGCAATAATAATTGGGGAATCACTACTGCTTCACCATCTTTTAGTCCAGTTAAGCTCTTCATAATCATAATTCATAATCCCAATCCCAATGGTTAAATAGACAATAATCATTCTGTTTAATTAATTGTTGTTGCAGATAAATATCATATCCAACTTAATCACCAGATATCGCAGTTCTAGCGGCGTTAAGATCATTTAGGTTATCGGCAAGCTAAGATTTGATCCAAGAAGATCAAAAATGATCCAACTTAGATCATTGGGATCATTTCTAAATTTTGATAAAACTTTTAAAAATTAAACAATTAAATTTTTGTTATTTTATTTTTTTATTTATTTTTTTTGTTTGCTATGTTATATTTGCTCAAATTTAATTCAATTAAGGTAAGGATAAAAATATCAATGAAAATGGCTTTTCGACCAACTGATAGCTGGCGTTGGTATTTTGACAATGAATATGATAGTTTAATGCTTGAAATTTCATCAGAAATATTATTTCGATGTAATTACGCAAGTAAAATTCTCATACCAGATGTTTTTGGCGAATTCCCTTTTTCTGTCGATGATGCAACAGCTTACTATCTATTTTATGATAGTTGCCAACCTTTACTCTTAAGCGATTCAAAAAAAATTGAATTATCAATTAATGCAGTGGTAGCCTCGAATTTTTTAAAACCACAAATGCCTAAAAGCTGGTATTTTTCTCAGCAACCTCGACTTTATAACCCTAAAGTTGCCGATATTGTCGAAGTGAACTTACAAGAAACCGGTCAAAAAGTTAATTTACTGGTCGTTGAAGCGGGTGAAAACGCCTCTTTGTGTGTTATTGCCGAAAGAACGTTTGTTGCTATGAACAAAACTTTCTATTTTTCCGAAGCGATTAAAGTGATGAATGATAGATTAGCGTTAGCGAAACAGTTCATAAAAAACGAAAATTCGGTGGGTCTAGATGATAACCATATAGAATTAAAAGCGATTTCTTAATTAATAGAGTTTTATTCTAAATGAGTAGCAAGTTCCTGCTCATTTATAAATCTATTCTTTTTAACTTAACTATTACATTTTATAAGATCATTCTACTTTCAATTTGCTATTATCCAGAAAAGTCTATATGGCTTTTTTGACGCTTCAAACGTAATATCATTTCAGCTGATAATTGACCTTGTTTAGCTGCTTTTTCAAGTAAATCAATTCCTATATCATACAATGTTTTATATTCAATAAACATAGAACCTATTTCGTACTGAGCCTCCTTATCACCATTATCTAATGCGCGTTGTAATTGAGGATCTTGTCTTAATCTATTTAAAGCAGTACAACTTCCCCATGTATATTCAACTTGTTCATCGAAGCAGTATCTTTGATGCCAGTAAATTGCTTTGTCATAATTTTTAGTTACATAATCGCCTTTTATATACATTTCGTATAATGTTTGTTTAGATGAAAAACTACCTGCATTTGCAGCTGCTTCTAACCAATAAATTTTTTGATCAAGATTTGAATCATAGTCATACTTGGAAGCAATCTTTTCCATGATTTTAGGGCTTTTAACATAATGAAGGAATAATTCAGGGTTATTATCAGCAGCATATGAATAGTAATAAATTGCAGCTAAATCCTTGTTATGTGAGTCATACCATTTACCAATAGCTATGGCGATTTCAGGATCAGGTGTATCTTTATCAAATTTTTCTAATAAAGGGTAAAGATCACTACTTCTTGAAAGATCGCGCCGCAGTTTATATATTTCACATGCACGTGAAGAAGATAATGAGCAAGCTTGATTAAAATACATCAAAGCTTGATTTAGCTTTGTTTCGTTTACATAATATTGGCTCAAATAAAGTATGGATGTTATATCGCCTCGTGAAGCATTCTCATGAATATTTTCAAGGATCTTTTTATCAATTACTTGGTTTTCATATTTATAATCGTCTTCACTAAAATTGTGTTTATCATCTAATAAAACCTCAATTAGCTCTTCAATCTTAGCATAAGCAATAAAATAGGATAAAGATGGATCATCAATATCTTTAGCATCAACAAATTGCTGTAATGCGCTAGTTGGATCAATAAGTGGATCGGTAAGATAGTCTTGCCCAATTAAAAACGATATATATGGATTAATATTTATCTTATTATCTGTTTTTAACCGTTTAATTAAATTAATGATATAACTGTTTGGTATTTTATCTGAATCTTTTAAAACTATTAATAATCGAACAGCGTTTAAATCACCATTCAGGATTGCTATTCGAATTAGTGATAATCCTTTATCGACTAATTTAGGTTTAATAAAATAATTTATGTCTGCAAAACCTACTTTTTTACATTTATATGCTAAGGATTCATTAAATTCTTTATCTTGATCATAATCGTTATAATAGATATTTTCGGTGAGAACAAAATTATCATACCAACTAGATACTAAGTCATTAATTTTATATAGTTTATAGCAATTTTTAGGATTAAAATTATGCGCTAATTCAATATAACTCATTCCTAAACTTGTAAGATAGGTTAGATGGGTTGAATTGCCTTCTGCTAATTCTTTAATAACTTTTCCTTCTTTGCCGCTCTTTATATCATCAAATACCATTTTATAATGATCCAATGGCAGTGCCGATGCAGAGAGTAAACCTAAAAATATAAATAATATTATTTTTCCAAACATCCATTGTAACCTAATATTAATCTTGTAATTTTAATAAATTAAATCCGTTATCTATTGATCATATCTAATTCTAGCTTTATTACTGTTTTTTCAGTTCTATCGTGATATCTCCTTTCGGGGTACAACTACAGGTTAGGATATGGCTATCTTGATTAACCACTGATTGAGTTAATGATTTTACCTTGCCTTTCTTTAATAACACTGAGCAACGGCCACATACACCAGCCCGACAAGAATTAGGCAGTGAGATATGATGTTGTTCGAGTTGTTCTAAAATCGTCTGTTGATTATTGCCGGTAATTTTTTTATTTCCGAAAGTAATGATACAAGGTTGCGAGTCTTTTAATGTATCTTTAGGGAAGTTTTTTAAATAATTTTTAGCGGGTTGCCGTTCAAGAACCTCTATTTTATCACCAACAGATACCGTGCCATGATTTCGAGCTAGCATATTCATGCCAAAATCGAGTTTACCATCTGGATCAGCTCTAAAATAACTTAAAGTTCTTAAAGGTTCATTATTAGGTAATGCCATGGCGGAGTTAACATTAAATGTGGTTAATACACAACGAGTACAAGGTTTAACGATATCAAAAATAACGTCACCAATTTTGATGGTTTTCCATCCATCTTCAGCAAAAGGTAGTGCTCCTTCAATAATAATATTGCCACGAAATTGCCGAATGTCTAATTTTTCAGGACATTGCTGTTCAAGATAATTGTATGAAGCTAGATTCAATAACAAATATGGATAACCATCAGCAAAGCTAACAGGTACATCGGGATAGCGTTTAGTTCTTCGACTCAATTGTTTACCGATCCACCGTAGTTGCACATCTTTTTGCAGAAATTGGCTAAAAAATTGATTAACTTTAATTGGCGCAATATGTGAGGTGAAGTGATTTCCCCAAACTTCAGTTGCTTCGTTACTCAATGAGAACTCATCAAAATTAATCATTATTGACTCATTAGTTGGTAACGAAACCTGAATTTGATTATCAATTATTGCGGTTTTCAGTTTTAAAAGGTCTGGATATTGCCTTGCTGTAATAAATCTTCCATCCGGTTCACTTATCATTAAAATACGGTCAAATTCAAAACCACCATCGATACTCTCGGCATGAGTCAACGCAATACCTTGCATTGATTTAATTGGATAGATAAAGAGTTGGTTAACGGTAATCATATAGTTAAGTATTCAATTAGTTCTCGAAAATTATATAGTTTAATTATTAGTAATTTATATATCTAAACACCAGACTGGACAAATGCTTCACTCAGCTATCTTATAATCGTCGTTCAATTATATTTTGTATAGGATGATATTCAGCTTTTATAAAAGAAATATTGTGCTCACAAGGCGTATCATCCTCAAGATAAGTGACTTCCTCAAGTTTTAATAATGCGGTATTTTTTGCCACATTTAATGCGTTCTCAATCATTTCATCATCGACATTTACTGCCATGATATTTTGAATGCGTTTTTTTACTTTTTTTCCAGTACTTTCTTCAATATAGCCAAATTTAGATATCTCTAATTGACTAAATTGAAACTGATCAAACAAATTTGTTGGTATTAGGGTAAATTCGAGAGACACTGGAATATTATCAAAAAACATTAATCTCTCAATTTTATAAACAAAATCGCTTCTTTTTAATTTGAGTAAATTGGCCAATTCTTCACTAGGAACAGGAACTATACTTGCTGAGAGTACTTTTCTCGATCCTTTATAACCCTGTTTTTTAGCTTGATAATCGAAATGTGAAATAACATTGAATTTACCGGTTAAATTAATATTTCGTTCAGATGAACCAACATGTAATCCTGACTTTCTAACACGATAAACCAAACCTTCTTCTAACAAATGTCTTGTCGCTTCTCTAACTGTGGTACGGGTTACATCTAAAATCTTGGCAATATTAACTTCAGTATCAATTTTTTCACCGGTAGATAAGTTTTTCTCTTCAATTAGGTTAGTAATGTAATTGATAACTTTTAATTGTTTAATTGTTATGTTACCACTCATTTTTATTCCTCATTTTCTCGATTAGTTACCATTTTCATTTAATTAACTACAAATAGCAATATTTCAACTATATAAAACAGTGATCAGATTATTAAGTTGTTATTGATGGTCAATTTGCTTTATGTCCTGCAAATAAATTTAACCTCCTATTAAGTAGATCTAAAAATATGTCTATTCATAAAATTAATGGCTAAAATGTGATTTAGTTAACACTTTGAATAAAAATATATATACATATTTTGTTTATTAAATATTATTGACTCACTACTTATATGAGTAGTCATATTAAATATGAGTGTATGTTTTATTTTTTAAGGAATTTTACTATGGATAAGAAACTATCATTGAGAGCTAAAATTCAAAGTTTTGGTGGATTTCTCACGGCTATGGTTATACCAAATATTGGCGCTTTCATGGCTTGGGGATTTATTACCGCACTTTTTATTCCTGCAGGTTGGTTACCTAACGAACAACTAGGCAGTTTAGTTAGCCCTATGATTACTTATATGTTACCGATGCTGGTAGGTTATACCGGTGGTGACATGGTTGGAGGTAAACGCGGTGCAATAATTGGTACTGTCGGTACCATGGGGATTGTAGTTGGTTCAGATATACCTATGTTATTAGGTGCAATGGCGATGGGACCTTTAGGGGGCTATTGCAGTAAACAGCTGGATAAATTATTAGAAAATCGTTTACCTAATGGCTTTGAAAACATCATTCAAAATTTTGCATTAGGTTTCTTAGGAATGGGATTAGCAATTTTAGGTTATTATTTTATTGGCCCATTCATGCTATCTATCACCAATATCATTGCCGCCGCAATAGACGGATTATTGCAAACTGGCTATTTAGCTTCTCTTGCCTTACTAATTGAACCAACGAGAGTACTATTCCTCAATAATGCTATCGATCAGGCAATATTCTATCAGTTAGGGATGAAGGATGCTTTAGTTAACGGATCTTCAGTTTACTTCATGGTATTTGCCAGCCCAGGCCCTGGATTAGGACTACTATTAGCATTCTGCTTTTTCGGTAAAGGTATGAGTAAAAAATCGGCACCAGCAGCTACAATTATTCATTTCTTTGGTGGTATTCATGAAATGTATTTCCCATATGTTTATATGCGTCCTCTAATGATTTTCCCACTTATGTTAGGTTCGGCTGCGGGAATTATGGTTTTCTCACTTATGAATGCCGGATTAGTTGCCGGTGCAACACCAGGATCAATTTTTGCTTTCTTAGCACTTACACCTCCAGGCAAACATCTTGCAACAATATGTGGTATAAGTGCCGCTGCGGCAGTTTCATTTATTGGTTGTAGTTTGTTACTAAAAATCAGCCCAATCACTGAAAAAGATGAAGATTTCTCTAATTCAAAACAAGAGGTCATTAATACTAAAACGGAAGGAAGTAATAAAGCTTATTTAAAAGCCAAAGCTGACATTTCATTATCAAATCAATCTCATGAACAAGAACTTGATCTAAAAAACATTCAATTCATTGCTTTTGCTTGTGACGCTGGAGCGGGTTCAAGTGCGCTAGGTGCATCAAGATTCAAAAAACTCTTGAAGGAAAATGGTGTTGATAAAGAGATTATTGTGAAGCATTTTTCAATCGAAAATGTGCCGCAAGAAGCTGATCTGGTCGTCATTCAAGAACGTTTGGTTGAAAGAGCAAGCCATACAGTTAAACAACCAATTGTAAGTATTAAAAACTACATTGGAGATCCGAAATTAGATCAATTAATCAACGATATAAAACAAGCTCTCTCTTAATATGACCCTATTTAATTGAAAAAAGAATTTTATAACTTTTAATAAAGAGACAAAACATGAAAGCAGTGAAAATAACTGATATTAAAAAAACAGACATCATTGAGCTTCCTGAACCCTCACTCAATGATGGAAATGCAGTCGTTAAAATTGAATATGGTGGTATCTGTGGTTCAGATACCCACTTCTATCTGGGAATGCATCCCTCATTGAAGCCACCAACAAACTTTATTCAAGGCCATGAAGCGGTTGGAGTTATTACCAAAGTAAGTCCTAATACTAAAGGATTTTCAGTTGGTGATCACGTGGCAATCAATCCACTTGTTGGCTGTGGGGAATGTGTTAACTGTGTTAATGGACATCCTAATATTTGTCGTGTAAATCGCCGTGTAATGGGATTTAGATTAGATGGGACTTTAGCGCAATATATCACCATAGATCTTGATCATTTAGTCAAATTAGACAATAACATCGATCTTAAAATAGCCGCAACATTTGAACCTTTGGCGGTCGGTTACCATGCAGTTACGCTTCTAGAAAATATAGATTTAAATAATTATCCAATCATTATTACTGGTGGTGGCACTATCGGTGTAGTGACCGGCTTGGTTTTAAAACATCTTCATAATCTAAAACCAATTATCATTGAAACCAATCAAGCTCGAGTTAAATTACTTCATGAACTTGGTTTCACGGTGAAAAATAGTATCTCTGAAGTCGATATTTTAAATTCAAAAATTAGACCAATTATTTTTGAATGCTCGGGGGTTAGAAAGGTATTTGATGAAATTATTGATTCTCAACGAAAACCAGAATATTTAGTGCTTATCGCCCAATATGCTAAAGGAAATAGCGTAAATCTTCATGAATTACAATCATCAGAAATAACCGTTATCTCCAGTCATATGTATACACCGGAAGATCTGATTAATACGGCTAAATTACTAAATCGAAAAGAAGTTCAAACCGACTTATCTCAAATTATTTATGAAAAAGTATTTTCATTAGAAGATGCCGATAAAGCCTTTCAACAAGCTATATCGGGAAATCTTGATGGCAAACTTAAAGTGCTTATTAAATGTTGAGCTTGATTATGGAACAGAACAAGTGAGGAAATAATGAATATTGAACAGTTAAAAATTTCAGCAAAACAAGCCAGACGTGATATTGTCACTATGATATATCGTTCAGGGGCAGGTCACCCTGGTGGGGCGTTATCAATAACCGATATCATGACCTACCTTTATCACAATGAAATTAATTTCAACCAAAGTCCGCGAGCTCGGCTGGTGATGAGTAAAGGTCACGCGGTTGCCATTCAGTACGCATTACTTAAACAATTAGGTTTTATTAAAGATGAAGAAATGAGTACTTTTCGTAATTTAAATTCTCGTCTGCAAGGGCATCCTAATATCAAAACGGTCCCACAACTTGATGCAAATACAGGTTTATTAGGTCAAGGTTTGTCAATTGCATTGGGAATGGCTGCCGCCAAAAAACTCAATAATGATCCTAATAAAGTTTATGCCATCATTGGTGATGGTGAAATGCATGAAGGACAAATTTGGGAAGCGCTACAACAAGCCGCTCACATGCAAATGGATAATTTAGTTGCAGTTATTGATTACAACAAATTATCGTCTCATGACGAGGTAAATTCAGTATGTAGATTAGAGCCATTGGCTGACAAATTACGAGTTTTTGGTTGGCACGTAATTGAATTAACCGACGGTAATGATATGCAACAAGTTGTCGATGGTTTTGCTTTGGCGCGTCATTATAAAGGAAAACCGATAGCTATTTTAGCACACACCATTAAAGGGAAAGGGGTTAGTTTTATGGAAAATAATGGTGATTGGCATTCTAAAACACCAACTGATGTCGAATATAAACAAGCTATGGAGGATTTACAATGACAGAAATGAAAGCACCTCGAGATGCAATTGGTAAAGCGTTAATTCAATTAGCAGAAAACAATTTCCCAATTACTGTTATTGATTGTGATTTAGCTAGTTCAACTCGTGCAGATCAGTTTGCCAAAAATTACCCAGAACGTTTTTTTGAAATGGGTATTGCTGAAGCTTCATCATTAAGTTTTGCCGCGGGGCAATCATTCGAAGGATTAATTCCGTTCTTTATCGATTTTGCTATTTTTGCAACCGGAACAGTATGGACTCAGCTGCGACAATCTTGTTACGCAAATGCCAATATTAAAATAGTTGGAACTCACCCAGGTGTTGATGGTGGATTTGATGGTGCCTCACATCATGCTCTAGAAGATATTGCGTTAACAAGAGTTTTACCTAATCTAACCGTTTTATCGCCTGCTGATGCCGATGAAGTTTACCAAGCTTTTGAACAAGCGGCTAAAATTAATGGTCCTGTTTACATTAGAGTTGCACGTGAACCAATGCCAGTTCGGGATAAAACAATCGTTCCTCGAGTCAATGACATTGATGCGGTTATTGATGAAGGAAATGATTTTGCCATCATCTTCGAAGGGGCAAGTTATGAACAAGCTAATGACGGTTATCAAAAATTATCCGCACTTGGTCATAAAGGTAAACTTATACATTTAGCCTGTATTAAACCATTTAATCAGGAAAAATTTAAATCCTTATGTCAACAGGTTAATGTCATTATAACTGTTGAAAACCATAGTATTAATGGCGGAGTAGGTGGATTAATTGCCGAGCAAAGTATGCAAAATGGTATTTTAAAACCACTAATAAGGATAGGCGTTTGTGATACGTTTACCGAATCAGGAAAAAGTAGTCAATTAAAAGATAAATATGGCATTAGTGGTCAAAATATTTGTGACCAATTTTTGCAGGTTTTATCTTAAAATAAATAATGGTTACAAGTGGTAGCTTGTAACCATTATAAAGTTAGAAATTAATAATAAGTAATACAAGAGTAAAGGTTAAAATATGTCTAAACAGTTACATCCTATTTTTGAGCAGCATTGGCAATTTAGTAAAGAAAATTTGGATTGGAAAAGTGCAATTCAAATAGTTGGAAATTCATTAATTGAAAACAATCACATCGAACAAAGATATATCACATCTATTATTGATAATGTTAATGAAATTGGTGCTTACTTTATTATTGCAGATGGCTTTGCCTTACCTCATGCTCGTTCTGAAAATGGTGTAATTTGTGATGATACAAAGTTTTCTTTATTAAAATGCACTCATCCAGTTATTTTTCCTGACGGTGAAAAAATATCTTTGCTTATTATGTTAGCTGCATCAGACAATAATAAGCATATCGATGCGATGTCTGATCTCATCGAATGGCTGGATGAAGACTATCGACTTGATAATTTAATCAAAGTTGATAACGTAGATGATTTTGAATGTTTATTATTTAAATAATCATAAAAAAACATCTAAACAAGTTCTTGGTAACTAATATCAATAATATAATAAAACGTTTTACCGTTTGGTGTGATAACTGATATTTCATCATCAATCTTATGACCAATCAAAGCTCTGGCAACAGGGCTATTGATGGATATCCAATTTCTCTTCGGATCGAATTCATCGGTACCGACGATGCGATAAATATGTAATTTTCCTGAATCATCTTCTAATTTTACCCAAGCGCCAAAAAAAACTTTACCTTCTTGACGCGGATCAGGATCGACAATTTTTAAGATCTCTAAGCGTTTAGTCAAGAATCGTACTCGTCTATCAATTTCTCTTAATCGTCTTTTTCCATAGATATATTCGGCATTCTCACTACGATCGCCAAGTGCGGCCGCATCAGATACCGCTTGGGTTACTCTTGGTCTTTCTTCTTTCCATAAATATTTCAGTTCACGATCGAGTGCCAAGTAGCCTTCTCTTGTTATATAATTAGCTTTTTGCATGATGAATTTAAATTCCGTTAATCGACAAGATATACAGAGATACCATGATAAATAATCAAATTAGCCATATTATAGCGGGTGAATTAACCGTAAAACCAGAACAAGTTTTAGCTGCCATACAATTATTAGATGATGGTAGTACCGTCCCCTTTATTGCTCGCTATCGTAAAGAGGTAACCGGCGGATTGGATGATACCCAATTACGTACCTTAGATAGTCGTTTAAGTTATCTTCGAGAACTAGAGGATCGAAAACAGACGATTTTAAAATCAATTGAGGAACAAGGAAAATTAACCCCCGAATTAAACCAAAAAATTACCAATACCCTTAGTAAAACCGAATTAGAAGATCTCTATCTTCCTTATAAACCAAAACGTCGCACACGCGGACAAATAGCTATAGAAGCGGGTCTTGAGCCACTTGCTGATGATTTATGGCAACGCCCAGATCTCGATCCAGAAACAGAAGCTGAAAAATATATTGATCCAGAAAAAGGCGTAGCTGATACTAAATCAGCATTAGATGGTGCGCGTTATATTTTAATGGAGCGCTTTGCCGAAGACGCCGCTTTACTAGCTAAAGTTCGTCATTATCTTTGGAATAATGCCCACCTTGTTTCTCAAGTTATTACCGGTAAAGAGGAAGAAGGCGCTAAATTTAGAGATTATTTTGCCCAAAGTGAACTTATTTCTAAAGTACCATCACATCGAGCTTTAGCGATGTTCCGTGGTCGAAATGAAGGATTTTTACAACTATCATTAAATGCTGATCCACAATTTGACGAAGCACCTAAAGAGAGTTATTGCGAGCAAATTATTACTGAACATTTAGGTGTGCGCTTCAACGATCAGCCTGCCGATAAGTGGCGAAAAGCAGTGATCAACTGGACATGGCGCATTAAAATCCTAATGCACATGGAAACCGAACTAATGACCACATTACGAGAACGAGCCGAAGAAGACGCTATTAATGTTTTCGCCGCTAATCTACACGATATGTTAATGGCGGCACCGGCGGGCATGAAAGTCACCATGGGGATGGATCCAGGTTTACGAACTGGTGTTAAAATTGCCGTTGTTGATGCCACCGGAAAATTAGTTGCTACCGAAACTATCTATCCTCATACCGGTCAGGCGGATAAAGCCGCAATGGTTGTTGCAGCACTTTGTATAAAATATCAAGTTGAACTTGTGGCGATCGGTAATGGTACTGCTTCACGAGAAACAGAACGCTTTTATCTTGATGTTCAGAAAAAATATCCAGATGTGAAAGGTCAGAAAGTGATTGTTAGTGAAGCTGGGGCGTCAGTTTATTCGGCTTCAGAACTTGCAGCACAAGAGTTTCCTGATCTCGACGTATCAATCCGTGGTGCGGTTTCCATTGCGCGACGTTTGCAAGATCCATTAGCTGAATTAGTTAAAATTGATCCAAAATCGATAGGTGTTGGTCAATATCAACATGATGTAAGCCAAACTCAACTTGCGAAAAAACTTGATGCGGTGGTTGAAGATGGGGTTAATGCGGTAGGCGTTAATTTAAATACCGCTTCAATGATGCTACTTGCGCGTATTGCTGGTCTTAATAAGGTTATTGCTCAAAATATTGTCGATTGGCGTAACGAAAACGGTAAATTTGCCGATAGAAAACAATTATTAAAAGTGCCACGATTAGGGCCTAAAGCCTTTGAACAATGTGCCGGTTTTTTAAGAATTATGGAAGGTACTAACCCACTTGATGCATCGGCTGTTCATCCTGAAGCTTACCCTGTGGTTGAGCGAATTTTAGCTAAAAACCATAAATCTTTAAAAGATATTTTAGGGGATTCAAACTATCTAAAATCATTAAAAGCGGTTGATTATGTCGATGACCATTTTGGTGTGCCGACAGTAACGGATATTATCAAAGAATTAGATAAACCAGGTCGCGATCCTCGGCCAGAATTTAAAACTGCACAATTTGCCGATAATATTGAAACAATGGAAGATTTAAAAATTGGCATGATTATGGAAGGTGCGGTAACTAATGTAACTAATTTTGGCGCTTTTGTCGATATCGGTGTGCATCAAGACGGTCTGGTTCATATCTCGGCGTTATCCGATAAATTTGTAGATGATCCGCGAACCATAGTTAAAGCAGGTGACATTGTAAAAGTAAAAGTGATAGAAGTTGATATCCCTCGAAAACGTATCGCTTTATCAATGCGTTTAGATGATACTACCTCTACAAAAGTGGATAATAAATCAGTAAATGTATCATCCAATAGTAAACATCGTCCCGCCACAACGGCAACTAATAGTGCAATGGGTAATGCCTTTGCTGCGGCATTTAAAAAAAATAAATAGATTTATAGTAATATTAAGGGGGGGGCTCCCCCTTATTTTATTAATGTAAACCAATATAACGTGTAAAATGAAATTTAATATTTTTAATTGTTGGTTCCTATTAATAATGTATAAAATAATCTCTTTTTTTATTTCCCTCTTAAAGATAATTAATATATAATAAGAACTACTATTGATTTTATATCAATTTACACTCGTATTAAATTTACTTTTAATCATATCTTTTTAGCTTTTCAAAATATTTATCTGATGTTCTTATTTTAAATTTTTTAGAATTTAGGATGTTACGATTTAAGTCTCAAACAAAAGTAATTTTGTTCAAACTGTACCTTGGATGATTTTCAGTAAGCGGATTTTTGTCGTCTTAGCACTGATATTAGCGGGTAGCAATTTTTTATCTTTCTATAAAAATTGTTAATTCAATAATACTTCAAATCAATAATCTTATTCGGATCGGCGGAGAAGTTTATGCATAGAGGAGTAGCGATGAACAATTGTGTAGTTTTTTTTAGAAAATTGTCTTTAATACTATTATTAAACCTATCAAAACCGATGTTATTTTTATTGGTACTATCGATTTCTGTAAATAATGGGTTAGCAATTTTACCTTCATACGTGATCACGCAAATGTATATTATTGGTAATGCGCCGGAGATTTCAGAGTCAGGCGGCACAAAAGTACTTAATGGTATTAAAGTAAAATTAAATGTACCAAACAGTGATCCTTTAGTTATAACCCCTGGTTCATCTAAGCAAATATCTGTTGCTTTTAATACTTCACCAAGTATGTATTCATTTGATGTTGATTTTTCGACTATGACTAATGATGATATTATTGATATTGATGGTGATTATTTGGGAAGTAGCAATAATTTTAAAGTGGAGAGTATAACAGCTGAATGGCGTGATAGTAATAATAATATAATTCCTTCTGATTCAACAGCTGCATTAGGTAGTAATATCTGTAATTCAGAGCCTTATAGAGGTGATTCAACACTAAAGCTTACTATTAATATTTCTGCTAGAACTCAGTATGGTGTTCCAACTGAATCTCAGCCTAAAGAAGTTTCTAAAACATTTACCGTAAAAGCTAACGATGGTATTTGTTATATAAGACCTGGCGTTTTAGCAGTTAACACCCTTTATCCAACTGGCTGGCCGGAAGGCGATAATAATGCATGGTGGGGGAGTAAT
The DNA here is from genome assembly GCF_984569085.1 of Gilliamella sp. LMG 34359. Classification (NCBI taxonomy): domain Bacteria; kingdom Pseudomonadati; phylum Pseudomonadota; class Gammaproteobacteria; order Orbales; family Orbaceae; genus Gilliamella; species Gilliamella sp. LMG 34359. Next base: position 1,519,523 of record NZ_OZ474906.1, read on the forward strand.
GTTGTTAATCGAGTGGATCCTTATGATCCGAATCAATTTGTTAAAGGTACTGGTTTTATAGCCTCGGCTGTTGATGCTTCCGGTAATCATTTCCCAAGCACTGCATTTCCATATGCTCGCTTCAGAATTGTGCCAGTTAATTCGATATCACAATATACATACAAAATACTTAAAAATCCAAATTCATCCCTAAAAAATGTACCACGCAGTTCGGTTGCAGACTCAAAAAGTGAATTTATCTTTACTAATAATGTTCCTAGTAAAGGAGATAAATTTGTAATTCAACTTACCAACACGCAAACAAACGCAACGTTCTTCTATCAATTCTCGATACAACATTGGTTTTATGTACATACAGGCAATCTTGGCTTCATCTCTTTCTATAATGCGGAATCTTTATGCCGAAACAGTGGTGATCGCTTACCAACGCGAGCAGAACTGACTAATTCACCTCTTGCTTATGATAATAACACTAATACCCAATGGTATCTCCAAGGAAATGGATATAAACGTGCTATTGGCAATAGCTTAATGGGAGAGTGGGGTAAAATTTTCTATTATGCACCAATAAATGGTGACTTGCGCGATATGATGGCTGGTATCAGTGATTCTGATTACGAAAAATTATTTAATTATGATTTTTATTTCACCAATGAATTGACTTCTGTGGTTGACTCCGATGGATTTATCCATCGTTATAGTGTAGGAAATGCTGAGGGTAATGTCATTGTCGAACCAGATAGTGCCTATACCATGTGTACCAAATATTAATTAAAATTGATGACTTGCTGAAGTTGGTAAAAAAATATTGCCATCTTCCAGCAAGTTTATTTTGTCAGGGGTGATAATTATGCTTATCAGTCGTTTCGTATTGATTAAAGATAATTATTTTTGCATTTGCAATATGATTAGCATCACAATTACCGGTTAGCAAATACCTGTAAATAATCCGACCTTATAATTAATGTGGCTATAAAGATATTATAAATAGATACTCGGCAAAGTAATATTTTGCAATCCATAATGTTTTAACTCAGCAGCAAAAGATTCGATTTGCTGTTGTGTTGCCGCTGGCCATGTTTTGGCTATGCCATGTACACCATGATTATGAAAAGCATTAATTCTGACTTTAATTTGTGGGTTGAGTATTATTAAAAAATCAGCAAGTTGTTTAGCACTGTTTTGCAAATCAGTATGCTCAGGAATCACTAAAAATCGGACTTCATGCAGTTTTCCTATTTGGGCTAGATATTCAATGGTTTGTTTGACGCGATCATTATCCCGACCAGTAAGTTTTTTATGCACTTGAGTATCCCAAGCTTTCAGATCGATCATCGCACCATCCATTACTCTTTCAACTTTTTGCCAGCCAGTTTTAGCTAAATAACCATTACTATCAATAAAACAAGTCAGGTGTTTTAAATCTTCTGCTTGTTTTATCGCTTGAAATAGCTTTTCAATAAAAGGTAATTGTAATGTTGCTTCACCACCGCTAATGGTAATGCCATTGAGAAAAGGTAAGTATTTACGAATTTCGAGTAGAATATCTTCAATATTGTAGTTATAGGTCATTGGTGTGGATTGATAATTACAGGTATTAATACAGGTATCACATTGCTGGCAATTTGAAGATTGCCAAATCACTTTGTTATTGATAAATGTTAACGCTTGATGTGGACAGGTAGTAACGCAATCCCCACAATTCTTACACCGTGAAATGGTATAAGGATTGTGGCAATTTAAACATTTGAAATTACAGCCTTGTAAAAAGATGACTAACCGGTTTCCCGGTCCATCAACACAAGAAAAGGGTAACAGTTTATTAACGATTGCCCATGACTTGTTCATGACTGATTACCCGAGGTGTTCGGCATAAGTAGCTGTTATTTTCAGTATCTTCGGCCGCTTCACTACCTAAAAAGGTGGTATTAATTCGCGATCCCTCTTGTTTGTATTTTTTGATATCTGATAATCTCACCATATAGCCAGTTACACGTACCAGATCATTACCACTTATATTAGCGGTAAATTCACGGAAACCAAATTTAAACGCGGCCTTACAAATCTGTACTAAGGCTAGCGGATTGTTTTTTATTGTTTCATCAACCGTTAAAATATCACTAATACCAGAGGTATAATATTTATGGTGTTTAAATAGTGCCATAATATGAGTAACTGGATCCGGTTCATGTCCATACGGAATACGTAAACCTGGCGTAGCGCCTCTATCTGAACTGATGCCAGATTGAGCATGTAACATTGCTTTACCTTGCCATGCATGCTTAATTTTATGGTTATCAATAAAGTCGGCTAATTGTTGAGAAATAGTGGTGGCCAGTTGATTAGCATCTTCATCGACGCCATAACGACCGGCTAAGTTGGATTTTTCTTGTAGAATATTGACTGCCTCAGCCATGGCATAAATACCGAACATTGGCGCGAATCGGTTTGCGTCAATTAATCCCTCTTTAACTAAAAAGCTATTTGCGAAGAAATTCGATTTCTCATAAAGAAATTCTGATCTTGCTTTGATTAAATTCAATTGCAATTGGCAATAATAAGGCAAGGTGTTTTGTAAAAAATCGGTAATGTTGTTACTTTTTAATGCGACTTCTTTCAAGTTGATTCTAGATAACGTGCTACCACCACCGGCAATAGGTAGTGAGTTATAACAGCTCACCACCCCATAACCTTTGTCATCAAAATCTTTTTTAATCATCATATTATTCGCAATATGTGGTTTGGCAGTGTGACAAATGTTCTCAATTGCAATATTAAGTAAAGATTCTGGTGTGATATTTTCGTCATAAATAAAGGTTAAATTAGGTGCAACTTGTTTAAGTTCACGATCGACACGTAATATCACTCGGCAGATCACATTATCGGTTGGCCCAATGTTGGCATGCATAAAGGCATCAGGAAGATTACGATCTAACATAATCCAAAAACGTTTTAATCGCGGATAGAGCTCTTCTTCTGTTAAATTGCCAACATAAGGAAGTAAGACTTGATCTAAACAGCCTAAATAAACCGGCATACCAGTGACAGAAGGAACATGATGATAAGCAATGGTTAACATATTTAATGCATCATCAAAGTTTTTTGCTGGTTCAAGTTCTAAATATTCCGATCCTTGCTTAAGAAATTTTGCATAATCCGGTAATACATAACGAGGTTTATATGGGGCATGGCCTTCATACATGTCGCAAATTACTCGCTCATTAAGGGCATTTTGCGTTTCACTATCTAAATTAACATAGGGTAAATTATTTTCAGCTGCTAAAGCGAGAAGGTTAGCTTTTTGTTTTGGTGACAAATTAGGGTCGGTCACAATATCGTAACAATTTTTTTGAAATTCTGTCATGTTCATAAATACCTCTATATAATGCGGAAAGCAAAATTAAATCTTGATAGCTAATTATTAGCACTGAAAATCATTATCGTCAGTGCTATTTATGTTCTATATCTCTTAGTTAAAACCACTATTTTTCTAAAATAAACTTCGTCGGTTCATAATCGGCGGCATTGATTGGCGAATGCGCTTCAAAATATTGTCTTATCACATCGGCGTCACGGTAACCGGTATCCACATAAGTTGCTGAAGTGTTGGTAACAGGATAACCATCTCCGCCAGCCGCTAAATAATCTAATGTCGTAATGCGATAGGATTTTTGCATATCAATTGGCTCATTATTAATTTTAATATCACTAATCGTATCGCCAGTTTTAGTTAATGTGATATTTTTTAAGTGGGTATAGCCGCCCGAACCCTGTTTTTTACTTAAGGCAACTTTAAGATACTCCACCAACTCACGACCAGTTAAATCAAAATAGACAACACTATTACCAAAAGGCTCAACTTTTAGAATGTCACGATAAGTAATATTACCTTCAATAAGTGAATCTCGAATCATACCGCCAGCCATAACACCAACATCAGCATTAGTTTTTTCGATCAAGGCACTGAGTAGTAACTGTCCCATGTTAGTTTGTTGATATCTTACTACGTTACGTTCACCTTCTAAACGACCAATTAATTCACCGCTTTTCGTAAGTAACTGCTCTTTACCCTGATCTTGATAAGGTTTGAGTGTTGCTAACAATTTTTTATCTTGTTCGATCTCACTGGTGTAATACTCAAGACGTTTAGTATTGTTGCCATTATCCACTTCTTTTTTCAAATTGATGGGAATCAATTGATAATTTTTTAAGGTAATTTTTCCGTTTAAAAAGACAAAATCGGCACGACCAACATATTTGCCCCATTCATGAGCCTGAACAATCCAAGTACCATTTTGTTGATCTGGCGCACATGGCGTACCCGGAACATATTCATTAATACGTTTGTTAGGACTTGCCATACATACCGGATTTTGCGAGTGACCACCCACAATCATATTTAACTCGCCCGGTTTTAATCCTCGTGCTAATGTCACATCACCCGGTGCCATTGAACCATGTTCACCATTTTCATAATGTCCCATATGAGTAACAGCAATAATCATATCAGGATGTTCATTACTTTTAATTTGGTTAATGACTTTTTTCGCTTCTGGCAAGGTTTTACGAAACTCGATACCTTCAGTATTTTTGGGTGAAGTAAGCAAAATAGTGTCATCAGTAGTTAAACCAAATACCGCTACTTTAATACCATTTAAATCAAACATCTTATAGGCATCAAAGACACGCTTATCGGTATTTTTGAAGTAAGTATTTGCTGATAAAAATGGAAAGTGAGCCCATTTTTGTTGTTCACGAATAACGGCTAAAGGATGATCAAATTCATGGTTACCAACCGCCATGGCATCATAACCAATATCGTTCATTCCGATAAAATCGGGTTTAGCTTGTAATACATCGGATTCAGGGACGCCGGTATTAATGTCACCACCTGAAAGTAGCAGTAATTTTCCGCCTTTTTCTGCAACTTCTTTTCTGATTTGATCTACCACTGTTTTTTGCGCTGCTAAACCATACTCGCCAATATCATTTTGCCAAAAATGACCATGATGGTCGTTAGTATGCAAAATAGTAAACGAGTAGGGTTTGTTTTTCTCCCAAGTAACTGCGGTAGGCTGCTTGGTGGTATCTGCGGCAAATGAATTTGCTGAAAACAGAATGGAAATAACAAGTAGTGACAGTTTTTTATTCAAATTAAAACAATACATGGCGTCTTCTAAATCCTTATTTATTAAAACTATTCCGTAATTACTTTAAAGATTAATTGCGGTTGTTTAGCACTATCACTGATCTCAATATTGTCATACAATTTTTGTTTAATTGCATCAATTTGATCACTACTTGCGTGAATCGTTAATAGCGCTTCGCCCTCTGCAACTTTATCACCCACTTTTTTATGTAAAACGATACCGACAGCAGGATCAATAATATCTTCTTTAGTTGCTCGTCCGGCACCTAATTGCATCGCAGCAATACCAATTTGGTCGGCAATAATCCGTGAGACATAACCTGATTTTTGTGCTGGTAGATCGATTTGATAACGTGCATTGGCCAATTTTTCAGGATGATCAACGACTGAACTATCGCCACCTTGAGCTTCAATTAGCGTTTTGAATTTCTCAATCGCTTTACCATTTTTAATCACTTCTTGTAGTTTATCTCTTGCTTCATCTAATGTCTTAGCTTTATTGGCTAACACCACCATTTGACTACCAAGGGTTAAAACTAACTCAGTTAAATCAGCAGGGCCATGACCATTTAGCGTATCAATGGCTTCTTTAACTTCTAAGGCATTACCAATAGCATATCCTAAAGGTTGTGACATGTCTGAGATAATCGCCATGGTTCGTCGGCCAATTTGATTACCAATATTAACCATTTCATGCGCCAATTTTTCCGAATCTTCCATCGTTTTCATTAAGGCACCGTCACCGGTTTTAACATCTAATACAATAGCATCAGCGCCAGCAGCCAGTTTTTTACTCATTATTGAGCTAGCAATCAATGGAATAGAGTTAACCGTACCAGTTACATCACGCAATGAGTAGAGCTTTTTATCGGCAGGAGTCAAGTTGCCGGATTGGCCAATAACGGCTACACCTTTTTGGTTAACTTGATCGATAAACTCTTGTTTACCTAATTCGATTTTAAAGCCGGGAATTGTTTCAAACTTATCAGTTGTGCCACCAGTGTGACCTAATCCACGACCTGACATCTTAGCAACCGGAATATCTAAAGCAGCGACTAATGGTGCCAACACTAAAGTGGTTGTATCACCCACGCCACCAGTTGAATGTTTATCGACTTTAATACCTTTAATAGATGAAAGATCAACAGTATCACCGGAATACATCATCGCACTGGTTAAATCAGCACACTCTTTTGATGTCATACCTTGGTAATAAATTGCCATAAGTAACGCACTGACTTGATAGTCAGGAATCGTACCATTAGTATAATTAGTAATAAAAAATTGAATTTCTTCGGTGGTTAACGCATGGCCATCACGTTTTTTTTCAATAATATCTACAAATCTCATTACTCTTCTCTCTTAATATCAATAAATCAAATTAGGATTATATTCTTCTCATCCACGATTTGGATTGATAATAACGCTGATGTTAGCCAACTATATCATCAATCACTTTTATTATTTGCCTATTAGTTTTTCAATTTATTCTGTTAATTTATTTTCTAAATTGACTTCCTAAATATACTTTCTAATTAGTTAAAATACATTGCCCACCGATAAAACTAATCTAAATCACTTGGTGAAAATGAGAAAGGTAATAATTCACCGACAGTGGTTTCTTGAATTTTGCCGTGCATATTAGTTAAAATTACCGGCATATCTTTAGCACAAAATTCACTGATAACTTGACGACAAGCTCCACAAGGTGAAATAGGCCCTTCGGTATCACCAATCACCACTAATTTTTTGAATTTTGTTTTCCCTTCTGATACGGCTTTAAAAATCGCCGTTCGTTCAGCACAGTTAGCTAGTCCATAAGAGGCATTTTCAATATTGCATCCTAAAATAACTTCATCATCTTCGGTAATCAATACCGCACCGACTTGAAATTTAGAATAGGGCACATAAGCCTTTGAGCGAGCTGTTTTAGCGAGTTCGATTAGTTTATCAATTTTCATAATTATAATCCTTGTAGTCTTCAATCTCTTACTGGTTTTTAGGTTGTGATTTGCTTGCTGTTTGTAAATCAATTTGATAGACACCAAAACCTAACTTATCTTTCTCAACAAATTTAGTCGGATACAATGAATGGTTTTCAATATACGCTTTGGCTTCCTCCGTCGGTGAAGATTCAAAGCGGATATCCAAATTATTCTGGCTATGAATCGGCGCAATTCGCCAGTTATTGTCAACTGTTACCTTCACTTCACCTTGTTTCTTAGTGCGATTAGTAATGTAAGCTGAAAGAATGACTCTTAAGTCATCCGGCGAATTAAATTTAACATTTTTACCGCCGGTTCCCGGGAATGCACCGGTGTAAGCACGGTAGTTATTCGTGGCAATTAAAAAAGCTTGATTGGTATCAATCGGTTTTTGTTGATAAGTTAAGTTTACAATACGTTCTGAATCAGGGTTGATTAACTGACAATTACCATCGTAACGCGCTGGTTTAGTGATATCAATTTGATAATTCACTCCATCGATAGTATCAAAATTATAAGTTCTAAATTTATCCCAATTAATCAAATATTGTGGTTGTGGCGAATTGATATCAATTTGATTATAAACACCCGCAGAACATTCTAGCCACTCTTTAACCTCTTTTCCGGTAATCTTAACGGCTGATAAAATATTCGGATAAAGATAGATATCGGCTGCATTTCTAAAGGTTAAGTCACCTTTTTTCACATCTACATATGCAGTAGGATCATTTTTACGACCACCTGCTTTAAATGGAGCAATCGCTGACAAAATGGTTAAGCCATCTAGATCAGGATCACCTTGCACAAATTGTTTTACATAATCAATTTGCGCATCGCTAATAATCTGTAAAGCGGAGGTATCTTCCACTAAGGCTAAATAACTATTGATATCGGTTGATACCTTACCAATTGGCTTACCGACAAACTCTCGGGTACCTTCATGATCCTCTTTTAACACTTTAACAATGTTTTGATCGGCATCAACCAACGCTTTTTTGTTTTTAACATCAAAGATTGGGCGGGCTTGTGATTTACCAGAAACCACTTTCCAATTAGCCTTATCACCTTCAATAACTAAATCGACCACGCCTAAATGGCTACCCCATTGCCCTGGCATTACCGCCGGTATATGGTTAATATTTCCGGTATTAATATCGGTATTAGGCAACGATTTAAAATCTTCACTTGGGAATACGCCATGTGAATGGCCAAACATAATGGCATTAATCCCCTCAACTTGGCTTAAATAGTAAACCGAATTTTCCGCTAAAGCCTTATAAGGTTCAGCAGAAACGCCGGAATGGGGAATCGCTACAATAATATCTGCCCCCTGTTTTTTCATTTCAGGTACCAACTCTTTGGCGGTTTGGGTAATATCTTTAACTATTACTTTTCCTTCCAAATTAAGTTTATCCCATTGCATGATTTGTGGTGGAACAAAACCAATATAACCGATTTTAATAGTGTGTTGTTTACCGTCTCTATCAACAACTGGTTTATCTAGAATAATATATTGTCTGAAGAAAGGTTTATTCGTTTTGGCATCATATACGTTGGCATTAACATAAGGAAAATTTGCCCCAGCCTGACTTTTTTGTAAAAAATCCAAACCAAAATTAAATTCATGATTACCGATATTACCAACTACATAATCTAGCGTATTAAGGGCTTTATAAACCGGATGGATATCACCTTTGTTTAGTCCCTTATTCAAGGCATAATCAGCCATAGGACTGCCTTGAATCAGATCACCATTATCAACTAATACACTATTTTTAACCTCTTGTCGTGCTTGATGAATTAAATTGGCGGTTTTAGTTAAACCAAAGGTATCAATATCCTGATCTTTAAAATAATCGAAATTCATCATATTACCGTGCAGATCAGTGGTTTCCATAATTCTTAAATCTACTATTGCAGCTTGCAGTGTTCCAGAAATTAATAGGGGTAGTAGACTTAACGTTAATCGGGTTTTATTCATTTTAATCTCCTATTTTTCTGCTTCAGTTAATCATTAACCTGTTGTGCTAATAAAATTTGGTAATGTTGTAATCGTTCAATAATAGCGGGGTGATACTGCTCATCGTTGATTGCTTGTTGTAAACACTGCTTATCATTGGTGGTAAAAAAAGCCAAAACTTCATTTACTAGACGTGATTTTTCTTTGGATTCAATAAATGCGGCATCAATTCCACAAAGTGTAATATCAAATAGTTCTAAGCGTGAAAAGTGAAAAATTTGTTCGGCGAGTTGATATTCTTTTTCAATATCGGTACCAAAAATACCTGCATCATCGGTATTAAGGGTGATTCTTACCCCTTTATCATAAAGTTTTCGAATTGGATGATTATGAATATCACCATGTAAATTATTGACTAAAATACGGTTACTGGTAAGAGCTATTTCTAAAGTGATCTTGTTTTCCACCAATTGCTTAATCAATTTATCATCTTCAATCGCGGCAATACCGTGGCCGATTCGATTAGCGCCATGCTTAAGCGCTTGGATAATACTTTCTGCGCAATCGATTTCCCCAGCGTGATAAGATTTTTTTAAGTTTAATTTAGACGCGAGTTGATGAGCTTTGGCGAAATCATCAAAATGCCCAGCTTTTTCATTGCCGGCAATATTAAATCCAGTAATGAATGGATGAGGATTATTCTCAATAAATTGTAATGTCTCGTATACTACATCGGCGCCAAGATGGCGTACGCCAATAACATGATATTGTACCGTTATATTATGCTCTTTTTGGACATCGACAATCGCTTTGTCCATTTGATTTAATGTTTGTTGAAATCTTGCTTGATCCCAAATAACTTTACCTTGGTTTTCTGTTGCACAAATATGATAAGGCAATAGAAATAATTCGCAATAAATTAAGCCTTGTTTAGCATTTCGGCTCAAAAAATCGTAGGTGATTAGGTAATAATCGTCAGGATGTTTCACAAAATTAGAGACAATATCATAGGTTTGGATAAATGAAACAAAATCGGATTCATCATAGTTATATCGACCATTTTTATACTCGGCTTGATCATATTCGCCGGTTCGATAACATAATGACTCAGGGAAAGTTAAATGATTTTTATCGGCTAGTTTTTTCGCCATAAAGGGAGTAATACTGCCTTCTACATGCTCATGAAGTATAACTTTAGGGATTATTTGTTTATTCATCGAGTTCTAATCTGTTTAAGTATATGCTTATAGGCACTTGTAAATTATTCATCAATCAGTAAGACTAAATTGATACAATCATTACAAGCATTTTATTCTACCTTGATAAGACACTTATTTTCCAGATATTTTGTGTAACTTATCGGTTTTCTGTGAGACTGATAACATTTTAGCCAAGTTAATAATTAGGCAACAATTTAACTGTTGCCTAATCGGTGATTTTGCCAAATGAATTAATTTGGTTTATCTATCTATTCTAAACTTGATTTAATAATTCAGGTCAAAAAACGCTTTGACCTGAATTTAATTTTAATTAGTTGCTAAGGGATGCGGTTTTTTGCTCAGTAGTATCATTTTTGAATATCAAGACAAAAATAATTGCAAGCACTAATGAATAACCAGCAAAGATAAGCCATACAGTATGCCAATCAGTACCTGCTTCAGATTTAAAGTAATCAACAACTAAACCACTACCCATTGAACCTAAATAAGCACCAATACCGTTAGTCATCGTCATAAATAAACCTTGAGCACTGTTACGGATGTTAGGTGATACTGTTTTTTCAACATACATTGATCCAGAAATATTATAGAAGTCAAACGCACAACCATAAACAATCATTGATAATAGTAACAGCACAAAACCGAATGGTGATGGATCGCCGTAAGCAAAAAGACCAAAGCGAGCAACCCATGCCAACATACTGATTAACATCACATATTTAATACCAAGTTTCTTCATAAAAAATGGTACAAATAAGATAAATACCACTTCTGAAATTTGCGAAATTGATAATAAAACTGATGGGTATTTAACTACTAAGCTATCAGCGTATTCCGGTATTTTATCGAAGTCATGTAGAAACGGATTACCAAAAGTATTAGTAATTTGTAAAATCCCACCTAATAATACCGCAAATAAAAAGAAGATGGCCATTTTAGGTTGTTTTAATAATACAAATGCATCTAAACCTAATGCACTTATAATAGACTTTTCTTTGCCATCATTTTTTGTAACTTCAATTAAAGGTAAGGTTAATGAATAGAGACTTAATAAAACCGAACTACCAGCTGCAATATAAAGTTGCATATTACTGAGTTCTAACTGCATAAAGCTAACCATCCACATCGCTACAATAAAACCGATAGTGCCGAAGATTCGAATTGCCGGGAACTGTTCGATAACGTCTAGTCCTTGTGATTCTAAGCAAGAGTAAGAAATTGAATTAGAAATTGCAATGGTTGGCATAAACGCAAGACAATGGATAAGCATCACTAATACCATTAAACCTGGTGAAGTAATAGATGCCGCGATAAATAAGGTTACTGCGCCAATCAAATGGCATAGCACATATAAACGATTAGCAGGTATCCATCTATCAGCTACGATACCAAGCAGACTAGGCATAAATACTGAGGCAATCCCCATGGTGCCATATACGGCGCCGACTTCAATACCAGTAAAGTTTAATATTTTCATCATATAGGAGCCTAAGGTAATTAACCAACTCCCCCAGATAAAAAATTGTAAGAATAAAATAACTTTCAGTTGTAGCTTGGTATTCATTTCGATTCCTTATTAAATGAGCTCTTTTCTAACCTATAAGATAAAAATTAATGAATAATTAAAATTTGTTATGACTATCAAAACGCTAGTTATAACGATAAATCCATTGACAGTTAACACAGTTTAATAACTGCCAATGAAAAATTTATATATTTTTTAAATAAAAAAAATGGCAGAAATTCTGCCATTAATTTAATTTGAATTAAGTAATACCGACTCTAAAGCAACAGTAATCATCTCTTTAAAACCAAGCTGACGCTGTTCGGAAGACATCGCTTCACCTTTTCGAATATGATCCGATACGGTACAAATTGCCAACGCTTTGGCGCCATATTCTGCTGCCACACCATAAATACCCGCCGCTTCCATTTCGACACCTAAAATATTGTATTTTTCCATAATATCGAAAAGATCAGGCTCGACGCTATAAAATAGATCAGCTGAAAAAATATTACCAACTTTAACATTCACATTTAATTGTTTCGCTGCATTAACTGCATTACAAACAAGACCAAAATCAGCAATGGCGGCAAAATCATGATTTTTAAAACGCAAACGATTTACTTTAGAATCCGTACAGGCGCCCATACCTATAACCACATCACCAAGATTGACATCAGGGCTAATTGCGCCACATGAACCGATACGAATGATGTTTTTAACACCATAAAACTTAATCAATTCAGTAGTATAGATAGAACAAGATGGAATACCCATACCATGCCCCATCACGGAAACTTGTTTACCTTTATAGTGACCAGTAAAACCAAGCATTCCTCTAACATTAGTTACTTCTTTCGCATTATCTAAAAAAGTTTCGGCAATAAACTTAGCTCGTAATGGATCGCCGGGCATCAAAACCGTTTGAGCAAAAGCATCATCGGCGGCGTTAATATGTGGGGTAGGCATTTAACTCTCCTGATTAATTACTAAAAAACGAACTCAACAAAACAAATCATTATTTGCTAATAAATGATTCGCCATAATCCATTGGTGATAAATCAAAATAATCGGCAACACTTTGCCCGATATCAGCAAATGTTTTACGATGACCAAGTGATCCCACCGGAACGCTATCACCGTAAACTAAAACTGGAATATGTTCACGAGTATGATCTGTACCAGACCAAGTTGGATCACAACCATGATCAGCGCTAATAATTAAAAGATCGCCCGGTTCAATAAGCGCTAACATCTCAGGCAAACGTTTATCAAAATATTCTAACGCTGCTGCGTAACCTGCAACGTCACGTCGATGACCATAAGAGGAGTCAAAATCAACAAAATTGGTAAACACAATAGTGTTATCTTTCGCTTGTTTGATTTCTTTTAATGAAGCATCAAATAACGCTTCAATACCTGTTGCTTTAACTTTTTTGGTAATACCCACTTCAGCATAGATATCGGCAATTTTACCAATTGACACTACTGTACCTTGTTTTTCATCAACCAGTTTTTTAATCATTGTTGGTGCTGGTGGTTCGACAGCTAAATCATGACGATTGCCGGTACGGACAAATTCACCCGGTTTATTACCTAAAAATGGTCGAGCAATAACGCGGCCGATATTATAATCGCCTTTATTAAGCTCATCACGCGCAATTTCACAAACTTCATAAAGCTTATCTAGACCAAAAGTCTCTTCGTGGCAGGCAATTTGAAACACTGAATCAGCAGAGGTATAAAAAATAGGTTTACCCGTAGCCATATGCTCAAGGCCAAGCTCATCAAGAATCACAGTCCCCGATGAATGGCAATCACCGAGATAGCCCGGCAAATTAGCACGTTTAACAATCTTATCTAATAATTCTTGAGGAAAGCTATTAGTAGTATTAGTAAAATAACCCCAATCAAACAACACAGGAACGCCAGCGATCTCCCAATGACCAGATGGCGTATCTTTACCAGATGAAATTTCACTGGCATAACCATAAGCACCAATTACATCACCTTCGGTAGCCATTCCTTTAGGGTATGCACCTGTAGATTCATAAGCGGCCTCAATCAAACCTAATTTCCCTAAATTAGGTAATTTTAATGGGCCTTGTCGACCATGATCTGCTTTACCTAAAGCACAAGCTTCGGCAATATGACCTAAAGTATCCGAACCTTCATCGCCATACTTTTTGGCATCTTCTGCACCGCCGATCCCGAAGGAATCGAGGATCATAATAAAAACTCTTTTCATAATTTCCTCTAAATCTCAACTACCATAAAACAGAGCTACCATCTTGAAGCATAAATTCATTTAAAACCGTGATCGATAACTTATTTCTCGAATTTTATAAAATAATAATAACGTTTACCATAAGGCTGAGTAAAATAGATTATAACTAAATTTATAAAAAAGATCGTTTGGTTAGCTATAATACATGATAAAAAAAAACAAAAAAGGGATTAACTCATATTCATTGATTATTTGGCTAATCTTTTGACATTTTTATCAATAAATAAAAAGTCAAGATAAGTAAAAAAATAGTTTAATCCATAAAAGATCGTTTTGCATTGTGTTAAGATAGCAAATAAATAAGCTTTAATTGAATAAAGTGTTTTATCAAAAATTGATAACGCATTGATTGATTAATTCTAAATACTGAATGTCTATCAAAAGCGTCAAATAAAATTGGTTGAATCGAATTTAAAAGTATTTTTTATAAAAGGTAGTCATTAATGAACCCAAAAATTCCTAATACATTTGCTCTAGATGTTTATGCCAACCGGGTCGAAACAGTCACAACTGTTGAACAACTAATGCAAGTTTGGAAAAACAATCTCGATAATCAACCTTTTATAATTATTGGACAAGGCAGTAATACATTATTTACTGAAAATTTTGCTGGTACAATCATAGTTAATCGAATTAAAGGATTAACCATAACCGAAACCGCGACTCACTGGCATTTAAAAGTGGGGGCCGGCGAATATTGGCATGATTTAGTTGCTAACACTATTAACCAGAACATCCCTGGCCTTGAAAACTTGGCTTTAATACCCGGTTGTGTTGGTTCTGCACCCATCCAAAATATTGGTGCATATGGGGTTGAATTTCAAAAAGTCGCGGATTATGTTGAATTACTTGAATTTTCAACCGGTAAAATTATTACTGTCACTGATGGTCAATATGGCTATCGTGAAAGCATCTTCAAACAAAAATATGCCAATGATTACGCCGTTGTCTATGTTGGTATCAAATTACCAAAACAGTGGAATCCAGTGCTAACTTATGGTGAATTAAGAAATTTTGATGCAAATAGCGTCACCCCTAAAATGATCTTTGATAAAGTGTGTGAAATCCGTCGAAGCAAATTGCCTGATCCTAATGTACTAGGTAATGGTGGAAGCTTCTTTAAAAATCCGATAGTCGATAAAAAACTTGCGGATAAACTACTTGAAAAATATCCAACAATGCCTATATATCCACAAACAGCAGATCAAATAAAATTAGCTGCCGGTTGGTTAATTGATCAGTGTGGTCTAAAAGGATACCAAATTGGTGGTGCAGCAGTCCATCAACAACAAGCTCTGGTATTAGTCAATAAAGATAATGCGACCGCGCAAGATGTTGTCGCATTAGCGCGTTATATCATCAATGCAGTATTGCAAAAGTTCTCGGTGCACCTATCGCCTGAAATTCGATTTATGGGAGCGACAGGTGAAATTGACGTGGATAAATTTTTATAAATACGTCCTAAAAACAACAAAATTACTTACAAACTTATGAAACATTCGTATTCATTTCCTATTTTATTAACGAGTTTACTATTTGTTACCATTGCTCTATCGGCACTCAATACCCAAGTGCCACTTTGGCTTGTGCGTGAAGAATTTTCGCTAGGGCAGATAGGCTTAGTTGGCTCGAGCTATTTCGCAGGTAACTTGCTTGGCACGATTATGGCAAATTGGTTTATTAGCCGATTTAATGCCAGATTAACTTACACCTACAGTTGTATCATTTTTGCAATTGCGACTATCGGTTTAAGCTTCTCAATGGATTTTTACAGCTGGGCTATCTGGCGATTTTTCATTGGGATCGCTTGTGCTGTCACTTGGGTGGTGATTGAAAGTTGTATTTTAGTCACTGGTACAGTACGCACTCGAGGAAAAATGCTTGCGGTATATTTGACTACTTACTACTTAGGTACCGTATTAGGACAAGCATTGCTGCAATATTTTCCGCAAGAGGTTCTCTATTTTGGTTTAGTGATTGCCGTATTAATGGGATTAGCCATCTTATTTATATTGTTAACCCATTACAAATTACCGAAGAAGAAAAAAAGCAGTTTCAACATTATGCCAATGATAATGTATAAACCTTCTCGCGTTGGCTTAATTGGTTGTGCCATTGCCGGTATGTTAATTGGATCACTTTATTCACTAATGCCTGCTTACTACTCTCACTTAGGTTATACCGATAATCAAGTTGCCAATTGGATGGTACTACTAATACTTTCTGGTGTGATTGCCCAAATGCCGGCTAACTGGTGTGCAGATAGGTTTGGTCGCCGTATTGTATTGTTAGTTGAATCAATTTTCATGATGATCGCCTGTGGCTTGCTGATATTCAACGTTTATGGTGTATTAGCCATTATTCTACTTGGTGCCACCATTTACACCATTTATCCAATCTCCATGGCGTGGGCTTGCTCATGTGTTCGCAAACAAGAAATTGTATCGATGAACCAAGCCATGCTATTAACCAATACACTCGGAAGTCTAGTTGCTCCGGCTGTGATAGCTTTTATAATGGACACATTAAGCAATACTTACTTATTTATTAGTTTTGCTATAATTTCACTCTATTTTGTTGTTTTATTATTGCTCAAAAAGTGAGGATTGAATGCGCAGTAACCAAAATCCATTGAAATTAATCAATATATTAGCTGATGGACAGTTTCACTCAGGTGAGGAACTTGCCAACCAATTTGGCATTACCCGTGCTGGCATCAACAAATATATCAAAGTACTACGAGATTGGGGCATCACCTTATCATCCGTACAAGGTAAAGGTTACTGTTTAGCATCACCAATTGACTTACTCGATAAAGTCAAAATAGACGAAAATTATGGTGAGGATAGTCATGTAGAGGTGTTGCCGATCATCGACTCGACCAACCAATATCTATTAAATAATATTGAAAAATTACAAACAGGTGACAGTTGTGTAGCCGAGTTTCAATCTAAAGCTCGAGGTAGACGAGGGCGACAATGGTTCGCACCGTTTGGCAGTAATCTTTACTTTTCGATGTATTGGCGACTTGATCAAGGTATTGCAGCTGCTATGGGACTAAGTTTAGTGGTTGGTATTGTGATGGCTGATACATTACGGGAAATCTCTGGTCAAGATATCAAAGTTAAATGGCCTAATGATTTGTATCTTGATGATCAAAAACTTGCAGGCATATTAGTCGAACTTGCGGGTAAAACCGGTGATTGCGCGCATGTTGTTATTGGTGTGGGGGTCAACTTAATGATGACCAACCCCGATCCCAACATCGTCAACCAAAAATGGGCTAATTTAGGTAAAGTTGATCGCAATTTGCTGGTAGCAAAGGTAGCTAAAAACCTCAAAACCAAACTTCGTGACTTTGAACAACACGGTCTAACACCATTTCTTAATGATTGGCAACGACTTGACAATTTTGTTAATCGCCCGGTTAAATTATTAATTGGTGACAATGTGATCCGCGGTGTTGCTAAAGGTATCAATGAGCAGGGTGCATTACTTTTAGAACAAAATAGCGAAACCAAGGCGTTTATCGGTGGCGAAATTTCATTAAGGAGTGATGAATAAATAGTCAATAGTCGCTGTCACAAAATTGCCCCATTTAAGTATAAATGGGGCATGATAAAATTAGTACCTATTTTTTAATTCTCAATAACCGCAAAGCATTAGCGGTAACGATTGCCGTGGTACCAGAATCAGCTAACACCGCTAACCAAAGCCCTGTCACGCCAAATAAACTAGTGATTAAAAATATCAACTTAATTCCCAAAGCAATGGTAATATTTTGCTTAATATTTCGATTAGCCAAGCGAGTTAAGCGAATCAACATTGGCAAACTTAACAAATTGTTTTTAGTCAACGCCGCATCCGCCGTTTCGAGTGCAACATCAGTCCCGCTGCCCATGGCAATTCCGACTGTGGCGGCTTTCATTGCTGGGGAATCATTAATGCCATCACCAATCATCGCAATCGGAGTCTGCCGACCAATCTCTTCGATTTTGGCTAACTTATCTGCCGGCAATAGCTCAGCACGATACTCCATACCTAATTGACCGGCAATTGCTTTAGCGGCGCGTTGATTATCGCCAGTTAACATCAAGGTTTGCAAACCAAGTTGCTTAAGTTCAGTGATAGCCGGTAAAGCATCATTACGCAGTACATCTTGCAAAGCAATAATCCCCAGCAACTGTTGACTGGTGGTAACGACTACAACCGTCTTACCACCATCTTCAAGCTGAGTAATCGTATGAGCATCCTCGGCATTAAGCGCAGTTGACACTGTCTCGATCTTATTTGGCGACACAACAAAATAGGTTTGCTGATTTAATTCACCTTGTATCCCAACACCAGCAATTGCTTTACGATTATTTGCTTCGGCAAACTCGATCGGCTTTTGCTTAACATAATCGACTAATGCTTTAGCTAAAGGATGGTGTGAGCCGCTTTCAACCGCCGCAACAATCGTTAACAGCTCCTCGTTAGAACAGTGTCGATTAATGACATCAGTCACTTGTGGCTTACCTTCGGTTAATGTTCCTGTCTTATCAAACGCCAACATTTTAATTGAACCAATACGCTCGAGTGCCGCACCGCCCTTAATTAATACCCCGTATTTAGCCGCGCTAGACAAGGCCGAGGTAATCACCGCTGGAGTTGATATTACTAACGCACAAGGACAACCAATTAACAACAACGTCAACCCTCGATATATCCAAGTATACCAATCAGCGCCGGTCAACAATGGTGGAATTAGGATCACTAAAAACGCAAATAATGTAATCGCCGGCGTATAATAACGGCTAAACTTATCGATAAACCGCTCTATTGGCGCTTTACGATCCTCGGCATCTTCAATCAGCTGTAAAATACGATCGACAGCATTTTGTCCCGATTTTGAAATCACCTTAAGTTGAATGGTATTATCGACTACTAACGACCCAGCTAAAATTTTATCACCACTTAAATAATTAACCGGAATGGACTCACCGGTTAGCGCACTTTCATCAATACTGGCTTGTTCGCTAACCAAAATAACATCAGCTGGTAATCGACCACCGGATGAAATTTCGATAATATCATCTGGTTTTAAGGTATGACTAGCAACTGTTTTCCTTTTACCATCAATAATAATCACCGTCTCATCAGGCATTAATTCCGCTAGTGATGAGATGCCTTTTTTCGCCTTACTGGTTGCAAAGCCTTCCAGCATCTCGCCTATCATAAACAGAAAGATCACCATGGTGGCTTCTTCGGCCGCACCAATAAACAGCGCACCCATTGCCGAAATACTCATTAGTGTTTCAATCGCAAACGGCGTACCACTACGGGTTAAAACAATAGCCTCTTTCAAAATTGGGATAATCCCAACTACAGCTGTCACAATAAATGCATATTCACCTGCGGTTTTATTCACCAACAAAATGAGATAACTAACCACAATCAATACACCTAAAACCGCTAATGGAATAAATGCCTTTTTATCAAAACTATGCGAATGTTCATGGTGATGAGCCGGGCTCGACTCAAAAATCGGCGTATAGCCTAGTTCTATAACCTTATCTTCAATCATCTTGATTACTGCATCATCATGCTTAGGAATAAAAACGATTAATTTTTCGGTTGAGAATATGATTTTGGTTTGATTAATATTTGGCAGTGTTTTAACACCGTTTTCGATTTTGCTGGCGCAATGAGCGCAATCCATACCTTGAATTTTCCAAGTTAACTTAACGCCTTGGCTACTCCGCTCTGGGTCTTCGGGGGGATCTTCAATCTCACATTTTTGTGATGTGCTATGATCATGCCCATCACAGCATGCGCTATGACTAGTTTCCTGAGAATGGTGAGAATCGTGGGAATGATTATGAGCAATATTATGACAATCGCCATGACAATGATCGTGATTATCGTGGTGAGATTGTCCGGATTTGTTATTATATAACATAACGTTACCTCTTTTTGTGGATGATTTTGATTGTACACTCAAAAAAACAAAAAGAAATCTTTTTTAAACAAATTTTCCCAAAAGTTGAGGAAGTTTTTTTCAGCCAACATCATGCTATTGCCAACCCTTTTTTTTGACTAAAAATAAAATTATTAAAAATCAATAAAATATAAATTTGTCAAAAAAAAGGGTTTTTATGAGTAAAAATCCACTTTTACTTCTTGCAAACTATGTTTATATTATATCGTGTTCTAGATTAATGCCGTGTAGGTAGTTTAGAAAACTTGAGCGCATCAGCGCACAATTTAATAACAGATTACTGCCGTGTAGGCAGTCATTTTCCACAAAAAAGTTGAGGAACGATTCTCTAAGATTCAAAGCTATACTTTAAAATTTTAAATTAATAATAACATTTACAAAAGTTAACAAATTAAAATTTAAAAGCAGTTGCTTAGATTTTTTTTTATCACTATACTTCCCGCTGATTTTAAATACAAAATCTGGTTTATATTTAGTCATCGCATCTTAAAAAATCATATAAAACATTAAGTTACTTGACAGGATTGTCATTATGAATTATAATTTTAAACACCAAACACCAAACACCAAACCTGCCTAACTCATCATTTAAATTCGATTAATTTTAGTAATAAACCAATCATTCTACTTTTATTGACGTTATGTATTTTAACGGTCAGTCAAAAAAGTCATGCACTTACAGCACATACCATAAATATCATTGTTGGTAGTAAACCGAAAGTTGTCGATATAACAGCAGCCGCCAAAAAACATGGCTTTATCTTAAATGGTGTTTTTTACAGTTCAAGCACTCATAATTTAAGTGATACAAATATCAATGAATTTGATGGTTTTACTAAATTAAGCGATTTTATTATCAAAAACTATACCGCCAATGATTTAGATAATTCGTCTAATTATGATGATGCCGAAGGAGATAGTATAAGTCATAGCCAACCATTTGCCGTTGGCCAGACGATTTACCAGTGGTTTGATAATAATGGGATAAGAATTGCTGATAGCGATAAACTGAACATAATTGGTTGTGGAAGTGGTTATGCGATGCCGTTAACGTTGACAATAACAACCTCAGTAAAAACTTATTCTGAATATGGTAACCCAAATGAAAGTGAGGCAGTAGCGATAACTAAATTATACAAAATCGCATCAAAATCTAAGTTATGCTATGCCAAACCTTATTCAACAGAATCCAAATCAGGCTATCAATGGGTCGGGATTAATTCTGCGGATGGTTATAATTGGAATGATCCTAATTTTTCCCAACCCAATCCAAATAATGGTGGAGGTTACTCTGTTGATTATGTACCTAATTGGGGATATAAAGCCAATCCGGCCGCATCATCAGGCAAAATATTTCCAACTACAGGTTTTTCTGGCGCCAAATTTCAATTAGTGATGACCGGTGCCCAAACGGATTATGAGTTTTCTATCCCCGTTAATCCTGGCGGTAATGTAAGTGTAGATGATCAAGGTTATATTACGCTAAATGATAAACCCACAGGTGCCGTTACAATAAATGCGAAACTAATTAGAGATAATAATATTGTCCATCAATATACCTTTGATGTAACCAGGATGTGGGTTGTTCCCCACAATGGTAAATATACTTATGATCAAGCAGTACAAATTTGTAATGGACAAGATAATATGTTAACTATGGCAGATCTTTCTAATTCACCACGATCCTATGACTATTATAATCTAACCAGTGCAGACCATATTAGTAATAGTTATACAAGAAAAATAGGTGATTCAGTATTTGGAGAATGGGGATGGGCGACTAAAAATAGTTATCCTGATTCAAATTGGCGAGAAGATCCTATTGATACAGCAACTTTTTCCGGTCGTTATTGGACTAAAGAAATCAATAAAACTGATTCTCAATGGGGATTCGTTGTTCATTGCCATGATGGTTATGTTGTTAGTTATTCTTTTAGGTTGATTGGTTCTATGTATAACTCTTCTTATGCAAATGTCGTTTGTAAAAAGTAAGTGATAGGTTTTGTATAACCAATATCACTTTACCAAGGAGAGGTGACGCTAATAGGTAAATTTGAACGAGCCGTAAACAATAATGAAATTATTCTCTTTTTTAAAGGTGAAGGTGACTATTTTTCGCCGGAGGAAGGTAATATGGGATATTATAATGAGATACTTAATTTTATTGGAATGATGTGGAATGTCTATACTTTTTCATACAACAAAATTAAGGGGTAACTGTTTATTAAATGCCATCGGCGTCAAATAACCTAATGATGAATGCCGCCGATTGTTGTTTTACCAATATGCATAAGCAGAAAAACGTTGTCGTAGTTCATTCGTATTGGTGAATATCTTATTTTTGATAAATTCAGTTTTTATTGTCTTAAATGTCGCTTCAGCAACGGTATTATCCTAGAGGGTGACGTTTGATATCCTCAAACAGCTACATTTGCATTTATTGTTCAATATTTATGCGATGAATTAGCTTAAATTTTATCCGTTATTAAACCAATCATATAATTGCCTTATGCAGTTAAAGCACCTATAATCAAGTCAATGACATTATCAGTTATCGGTGTTGATTAAGAGGTCAAGATGACTAAGCTTGCACTATCAGACTGGAGTCAAATAACAGCCACGGCAAAGATGCCGCTTTACGCTGTGTTATCGAATGTCAGTGATGCGCAGTCAGTGAAAAACTATTATGTGACTGATGGCTCGCAAACTCCTTATGGGCTTTATACCGGTACGCCCTATACTAATTGGCATAGTGTGATGCCAATGATTGTCCAACTTGATGAAAATAGTCCGTTTTTAAATTGGGTCAGCCAAACTGAATATCAGAATTGGGGGTGGTTGGCACGTTCACATTTGCCCTTTGAATCGATTTGTGCTCATCTGCGCAGTTTAACCCAAGTGATTATGCCGGATGGTGAAACGGTCTTTTTTCGCTACTGGGATGGTACCTATTTGGCTGAACAAATCCGTTTTATGGCCGATAGTTGGGCTGAGGTATTACCGGCGTTTGCCTTTTACTGGATCAATGGTGAACCTTTTACTGTTTTTGTTCCACTACAGGCAGAGGCGCAAGTTTCCCCTTGGTGGCAAGTGCCGGCTGAACTTATCGATTATCTATCACAAAAAAATAAGACGCCTTTAATTGGTAATATTATTCAATGTTTGCAGGAAGAGTATCCAACTTACTATTTTCAATTTGATGAGGAGATTATACATAAAAAGCTAGTACATCTATTATCGCATCTTGTTATTGAAAAGGGTGAAAACGGCGTAAGTAAAGCGGTTCAACAGCTAATTAAATACACATTATAAAAACACAATACCTCACAGGGATGTAAAATATGGATAAAAAGAATCGAAAACAAGAAGTTTTACAGTCTGTCTTAGCGCGTTTCTCTCGTATTTTAGACGATATCGACTACTCTGCTCACGCTAAATATAAAAAGAAGTTACAAGAAAGTGGTGTGGCAAGCAGCATTCAAATATTAGCATTAAATGATAAGCTCAGTAAAACCATGGAAGAAAGGGCGGAGGAAATAGGAAGGGGCTTACCCCCTGGAGATATCCACAAGAAGAATATAAGGATAAAAATGGAGTAACCGCGCAGTGTCCTTTAAATAAACAGATTATTATTCAATATGGATTTGAACTCTCAACCTCTGTATTTTCCGATGCCCCTGTAGAGGCAGCCCAACAGCCTGACGGTAAACGATTTATTAAAGTCGGTAACTTGAAAGGGCAACTTATACCACAATTAGCCAAAATCGTTCCGAATAAATGGGGCGCAAATAACATGTCCCATACTGAATATTTTCCCGATGAAGAAAATGCAATCCCATTTGAATTGGATGATAACGGCCGGGCAGTTATTGATGGCTGTCAACCCGGCAAGCGTTATTATATTCGTATGGACCCCTTTACAAATCAACAACAAGTTGATGAGTGGCTAAATGGTTATAAACGTATTATTCAACATTTATCTGAATTTTTAGAATCCGAATGGGACAATGTCCATGAGCAACGGTGGCAAATCTTTGATAAAGCTATGGCTGAAGCCACTCAACGAATTTACGATAATCCCATATCAGAGGAAATCCCATTAGCAACGGCAGTCGGTGGTGATTTTTTTGAGGGGGTTGCGGATCGCGCGGTAGAAAAAACCGGTGAAAGTATAGAGTCCGTCATCGATGGATGGGATTTCATGATTGACCACGGGGCAATATATGCTTCACTACTTACCCCAACAAATCCATTTCTTGCGCAAGCTGCCGGTAAGAAATTATTGGAATCGTGTCAGTCATTATTCCAAACTCAAGAGCCATCAGAACCCCCCAAAACAGAAAACGAAATAAAAGACGTCTATTTTTTTGTTCAAGATGAAGTATATCTGTATATTATCACGGCCGCCCTTGAGTATTGGTATGAAATACAGTCGCCAAAAGATAAAGCTTATTTATTGGGTAAAGATTTTTTTGATTTTGCCGTTGATGTGGCGCAGTTTTTTGCCGAATGCTATGTAATGGGAAAAGCTATCCCTATTGCTGCAAGCGTTTTACGAACCTCTTCTTCAACAATCAGTCGAACCACCGCTAATTTACTGGAAAAAGGCAAGAGTTTTATATCAACCAAAACTTCGGTTGCAAAAGCAACTACTGCGGAAATAATTGGTTCGCTTCCTGAACGTTTTATCCAGTTTTTTAATAAAAAACAGCTAAAAACTTCAGTGACAAAGGTAGGCGGTACAACAGCTGAAGCGACCGGATTAAAAACGGTTGTTAAAAATGAAAGTAAGAAATCAGTTAACGTAGTGACGAATGCTGGCAAAGATGAAAACATCCTTACATTAAACAACAATAAAAATATAAAAAATACCCCGCCAAAAACGCAAAATGGAAAAAAAAATACAACAGGAAAAGAACATAGAAAAAACCTCGATCCGGTATCAATGTTAACCGGTGAAGAGCTATTAACCTTAGTTGATGATACCCTATTTAGCCAGTTCCCTTTTGTTTGGCAGCGGCTTTACCGAACCAGTGCGGTGGAGTTCAATTGTGGTCTGGGTTATGGTTGGAGTCATAGCCTTTGCCATACGTTAACCTTTACCGCGGATGACCGCGTTATTTGGCAAAACCACGAAAACAATCTTATTAGCTTCCCACAACCTACCGAGTCAGCGCCGGCGATTGTCAACTTATTATCCGAAGCGGCACTCTATTTAGGTCGAAAACCGAATCACTATCTGGTTAGCAGTGAGTTTGGTATTTATCACTTTAAGCGAGACTCGGCTACCGCCAGCACAGCCAAACTGGTGGCTATCAGTGATAAATATGGTCATGAGCATACCGTGATTTACGATACAGAGGGTAAACTGATAGCCCTTGAGCTGGCTGGTGGCTTAAAGCGGATAGCACTGACTTACTCAGCGCAAACCCCTTCACTTATCACTGAGGTAAGTGAGTTTACTCGCCAGTCAGCAATACAGGAATGGCAACTGCTACGCCCAATTATGCATTATCAGTACAATGAACAGCAAGAGCTGATAGCGGCAAGTAATGCATTAAATCAAACCGAGCATTATCGTTATGGGGAAGGGCATCTTATTGTTCAGCGTCAACTGGCGGGAGGCGCGATATTTAGCTGGCAGTGGCAAGGTGAAGGGAAATCGGCGGTTTGTCATCGTCAAATCACCAACTTTAATGGTATTGAAAGTCGTTACGAATGGGATACCCAGCAGCGTAAATCGACCGTTTACCAGTCAGATGGCACGACCTTAATCTACATTCATAATCAACAAGGTAAACTCATTAGTGAAACCAATGCCAATGGTGACACGACCACCTACGAGTATAATGACAACGGTCAAATGACCGTAAAAACCGATGCGCTCGGCGGTCAGACCCATTATGTCTATAATGAATTTAATAATCTGACTGAAGTTAACACCCCCGACGGGCAATCGACCTACTATTACTGGTGGGATGAGCAAATCAGTGAGATTATACAAGGCAACCGCAATTGGAAGTTTCGCTACAATGGTTATGGAGACCGCATAGAAGAAATTACGCCAGAAGGGAAAAAGACGCAATATCAGTACAATGAAGATGGACAGTGTATTGCGATTATCTACCCGGATGGTACTAAATTAACTCAAGCATGGGATGATGCCGGTCAACGAACACAAACCACCTATCCGGATGGCCGCATTGAGTATTATACCTATGATGCCCAAGGGCGAATAACGGCCATCAGTGATGGGCAAAACCAGACGATAAGCTACACCTATGACAGTTTGGGGCAAGTTACCCAACTGACCTACCCGAACAAGACTACGCGGGAATATCGCTATAATGCTTATGGCAAAGTGACTTGGTTTAAGGATGAATCGGGCAAGGTGACGGAATATGAGTATGCCTCACCGCTGCACTTAGTAACGGAAAAACGCTTACCTAATGGTGAGCGGCTCAAATTTCGCTATGACAATGTTCACGTACAGATGAGTGAGATTGAGAACCAAAAAGGTGAAGTGTATCACTTAAACTATACCCCGACCGGGCAGCTAAGTGAAGAGATAGGCTTTGATGGCATTAGAACCACCTATCATTATGACAACGCCGGGCGTATTATCGAAAAAAGGGAATATGGTAACACGCCGGATGCGGAGCCTTTGGTGACACAGTACCAGCGTGATATCACGGGTCGCTTGGTTCGGCGAATTTTTGCTGACGGCGTTATTGAGCAGTATGAATATGATGCATATGGTCAGTTGATTAAAGTTAAAGACGGTCAAAATATACTGGTTTGGGAATATAATCTTGATGGTCAGATGACGGCGGAACATCAAAACTGGGCAACGATTC
The DNA here is from genome assembly GCF_984569085.1 of Gilliamella sp. LMG 34359. Taxonomy (NCBI): domain Bacteria; kingdom Pseudomonadati; phylum Pseudomonadota; class Gammaproteobacteria; order Orbales; family Orbaceae; genus Gilliamella; species Gilliamella sp. LMG 34359. The sequence continues at coordinate 1,546,465 of NZ_OZ474906.1, forward strand.
GTCACCGTTATGATAAAACCAGTGGTTTGCTCGACGGCACCAAACTCCCCGATGGGCAGTGGTTGGAATACCATCACCGTAACGGTCAGCTACGAGGAATGACGCTAGAGGGGCAATCCTTAATCGGCATGTTTTATGACTCAGCCGGACGAGAGCGTGAGCGGCGTCAGGGTAATGGCTTAATTAACCGTTATCACTATGATGAACTCGGCCAGCTGGCGTCACACCAAATCTACCGTGGTTTTGATGTTGAACTCAATGATACCCCGCTGCCGGTCTGGCAACAGCAGTACCAATATGAGCCCGATGGTCAGCTTGCCCAAATCAACGGTCATCAAGCCCGCCATTACCGTTATGATAAGTTAGGTCAACTGCAAACGGTCAGCTATCCGCAAGCGAATCGCGAAGAGCATCATGCGGAAAAAGTAGAGCTGTTTAGTTATGATAGCACCGGCAATAAAATCAGTGAGAAACAATCTTTAGCACAACTTGAAGCGAAAGTGAACCGTGGCAATCGGCTACTGTTTTTTAGTGATAAACATTTTGAGTATGACCGTTTTGGTAATTTAATTGCCGAAAAGCGCGGTAAAAACCAAAGTCTGGTGACGCATTATGAGTATGATTGCCGACATCGTCTAATCAAGGTGATTAAACCCAGTGGTCAGACCATTACCTACAGCTATGACCCGTTTAACCGCCGTACCAGTAAAACGGTTAATGGCAAAACCACGGAATTTATCTGGCAAGGTCATAAACTGATTGCCGAAACCGACAATGACAAGCACTGGCAAAGTTACCTCTATGAGCAGGACTCCTTCCGGCCATTGGCGTTAGTACAGGGCAATGCCCAACAAGGCAAAACCCAACTCTACTGGTACCAAAACGACCAACTCGGCACGCCGATAGGGTTAACCGATGGATTTGGTGAAACATTATATGAATGCCAGTATAATGGCTATGGGCAAATTATTGATGAAACCTACCATGAAGTTGGCAATCGAGCTATTCCTGATAACCCGCTGCGTTTTCAGGGACAATATTACGATGAAGAGACAGGTCTACACTACAACCTAAATCGTTACTACGACCCCTTTGTCGGGCGGTATATAACCCAAGACCCAATAAAGCTGATTGGTGGTCTCAATTTTTATCAATACTGTCAGAATCCGGTCAATTGGATTGACCCGCTTGGGTTTAAAAATATACCGGGGTGTGGCAAACAAAATCGACCTCCATTAAACGAGAAAAAAGCTAGGGAAATTGCTGGGTTAGAAAAAGATCAACGACCAGCTAATGTCCTTGAATACTTGTCAAAAGAATATGTAGATGCACATCTGGCCTTATTTGAGCAAGAAGGTGCCAGTTTTATTGTGATTGACAGATGGCTTATTAATGATCTTAAAAGGGGACACAAAACTTTAGCACCAGATAAGTTTGTAGCTTTAAGATCAGATATGGAAAAAATCCTTGCTGAATACCGAGCTGCCGGTAACGATAGGCAAGTATTGATTAAACGATTAGGATTGGATGCAAAGGATCTTAAAGGCGCGCGAATATATGTCGTTCATATTAAACCAGACGATATTCGCTTTAAGTTTGGAATGTCCACCGGTAAAGAAGTCGGAGCCAATAGCAAGTGGTTGCCGGGCGGTTGGACCAGTGGTGGTATTAGAGAAGCCATTTTAAGAGGGTCGGAGAAAATTATACATAATGGCTCGATTGAAAAATTATTAAAATACTTTGAAAAATGGGAGGAGTTATAATGAAGGGTTATTTTGACGAAGCAGTAAATAATAATGAAATTACTGCCTATTTAAACGGTGAAGGTGACTATTTTGCCCCAGAGGAAGGTAATATGGGATATCATAGTCATATCATTAATTTTACGGGAATGTTGGGGTATCTTGAAAAGCAAGAACATCCCTATCAACTGTTGGTTAAATATTTTAGATTATACTTAAGTTCACTTAAGGAAGATCCTCTAGATGCCTGGGGTTTATTTAATAATCTTGGTTGTTATTATACTCTTCGAAAAGATAATAGCTATTTTTTAACGCAAAATGAAGATTTAATGGATGAATTAACCGCGGAAGAGAAAAAGAAAATCGGGGTATTATGTCGTTATTTAAGAGATAACTTTGATAAAGTTCCGGGTTCAGCACAAATGTACCCTATTGAAAAACAAATGAAAATGGAAATTAAATATGGTTGTCCATATAATCTTTTGACTTTTTAATGGTTAAGTTGTGAGTTGCGATTTAACCGGAGAATAGTTTAAAAAAAAACAGAGTGTTACCGGTTTGGCTATAACGCTTGGAATCTATCAACAGATTCCAAACGGTAATGGTTATGTTCTATACCCGCAAGTGAACATCTAAAATAAACCTAGAACTTGCAAGCTGATAAGCATATTAAGGGATACTTTTTTGTCATAAAAATCTTCAATAGAAGGAGTTCCCATGAAAGGTGATTTTGAACAAGCAGTAAACAATAATGAAATTAGTGCCTATTTGAAAGGTGAAGGTGACTATTTTGCGGCAAATGAATGGAGCCGAGGATATCAGAGTTATATGACTAATTTTTTGGGAATGATGGGATATCTTAAAAAGCAAGAATATCCGCATCAACTGTTGATCAAATATTTTAGATTATACTTAAGTTCACTTGAGGAAAATGTTGAAGACGCTTGGAGTTTATTTGAAAATATAGAATGTTATTATCATCTCAGAAAAGATAATTCCTACTTTTTTTTAACTCAACATGAAGATTTAATTGATGAATTAACCGCGGAAGAGAGAAAGAAAATAGGAGTATTATATCGTTATTTAAGAGATAACTTTGATAAAGTCCCGGATGCAGAAAATATGAACCCTTTAGACATACAATTTAACTTTACTCGTAAAAATGGTTGCCCATATGATCTTTTTTCTTTTTAATGATTAAGGTGTGAGTTGCGATTTAACTGGAGAATAGTTTAAAAAAATTATAGCGTTACCGGTTTTGCTGTAAAGTATGGAATCTATCAACACATTCCAAACGGTAATGTTTATGTTTTATACCCGCAGCCAACATAAGTTACCAAACTCCCCGATGGGCAGTGGTTGGAATACCATCACCGTAACGGTCAGCTACGAGGAATGACGCTAGAGGGTCAATCCCTAATTGGCATGTTTTATGACTCAGCCGGACGAGAGCGCGAGCGGCGTCAGGGTAATGGCTTAATTAACCGTTATCACTATGATGAACTCGGCCAGCTCGCGTCACACCAAATCTACCGTGGTTTTGATGTTGAACTCAATGATACCCCGCTGCCGGTCTGGCAACAGCAGTACCAATATGAGCCTGATGGTCAGCTTGCCCAAATCAACGGTAATCAAGCCCGCCATTACCGTTATGATAAGTTAGGTCAACTGCAAACGGTTAGCTATCCCCAAGCGAATCGCGAAGAGCATCATGCGGAAAAAGTAGAGCTGTTTAGTTATGATACCACCGGCAATAAAATCAGTGAGAAACAATCTTTAGCGCAGCTTGAAGCGAAAGTGAACCGTGGCAATCGGCTACTGTTTTTTAGTGATAAACATTTTGAGTATGACCGTTTTGGTAATTTAATTACCGAAAAGCGTGGTAAAAACCAAAGTCTGGTGACGCATTATGAGTATGATTGCCGACATCGTCTAATCAAGGTGATTAAACCCAGTGGTCAAACCATTACCTACAGCTATGACCCGTTTAACCGCCGAACCAGTAAAACGGTTAATGGCAAAACCACGGAATTTATCTGGCAAGGTCATAAACTGATTGCCGAAACCGACAATGACAAGCACTGGCAAAGTTACCTCTATGAGCAGGACTCCTTCCGGCCACTGGCGTTAGTACAAGGCCATGCCCAACAAGGCAAAACCCAACTCTACTGGTACCAAAACGACCAACTTGGTACCCCAATAGGGTTAACGGATGGATTTGGTGAAACATTATATGAATGCCAGTATAATGGCTATGGGCAAATTATTGATGAAACCTACCATGAAGTTGGCAATCGTGCTATTCCTGATAACCCGCTGCGCTTTCAGGGACAATATTACGATGAAGAGACAGGTCTACACTACAACCTAAATCGTTACTACGACCCCTTTGTCGGGCGGTATATAACCCAAGACCCGATAAAGCTGATTGGTGGTCTCAATTTTTATCAATACTGCCAGAATCCGGTCAATTGGGTAGATCCGCTTGGGTTTAAAAATATACCGGGGTGTGGTGGCACCCGTAATAGAACTTCAATGAGCGATGAAGAATTTGAGAGAATAGCGGGGTTAGAAAAAGATCAACGACCAGCTAATGTCCTTGAATACTTGTCAAAAGAATATGTAGATGCACATCTGGCTTTATTTGAGCAAGAAGGTGCTAGTTTTATTGTGATTGATAAATGGCTTATGAATGATCTTGAAAAGGGATTCACTACTTTTCCAGCAAATAAGTTTGTGGCTTTAAAATCGGATATGGAAAAAATCCTTGCCGAATACCGAGCAGCCGGTAACGATAAGCAAGTATTGATTAAACGATTAGGATTGGATGCAAAGGATCTTGAAGGCGCGCGAATATATGTCGTTCATATTAAACCAAACGATATTCGCTTTAAGTTTGGAATGTCCACCGGTAAAGAAGTTGGTGCCAATGACAAATGGTTGCCGGGCGGTTGGACCAGTGGTGGTATTAGAGAAGCCATTTTAAGGGGATCGGAGAAAATTATACATAATGGTTCGATTAAAAAATTATTAAAATACTTTGAAAAATGGGAGGAGTTATAATGAAGGGTGATTTTGAACATGCAATAAACAATAATGAAATTACTGCCTATTTAAACGGTGAAGGTGAGTATTTTACACCTGAAGAATTTAGTATGGGATATCATAATGAGATGATTAACTTTATGGGAATGATGGGATATCTTAAAAAGCAAGAACATCCCTACCAAGAGTTGGTCAAATATTTTAAATTATACTTAAGTTCACTTAAGGAAGAACCTCTAGATGCTTGGAGTTTATTTAGAAATATTGCTTGTTTTTATACTCTTCGACAAGATAATTCCTATTTTCTAACGCAAAATGAATATTTAATTGATCAATTGACTGCGGAAGAGAAAAAGAAAATCGGGGTATTATATCGCTATTTAAGAGAAAATTTTGATAAAGTCCCGGGTGCAGCACAAATGTATCCTATAGATAAACAATTTGAATTTACTCTTAAAAAAGGTTGCCCATATGATCTTTTTTCTTTTTAATGATTGAGATGTGAGTTGCGATTTAACCGGAGAATAGTTTAAAAAAAAACAGAACTTTACCGGTTTGGCTATAAAGTATTGAATCTAATAACAAATTCCAAACGGTAATGTTTATGTTTTAGACCCGCAAGTGAACATAAATTACCAAACTCCCCGATGGGCAGTGGTTGGAATACCATCACCGTAACGGTCAGCTACGAGGAATGACGCTAGAGGGGCAATCCTTAATTGGCATGTTTTATGACTCAGCCGGACGAGAGCGCGAGCGGCGTCAGGGGAATGGCTTAATTAACCGTTATCACTATGATGAACTCGGCCAGCTGGCGTCACACCAAATCTACCGTGGTTTTGATGTTGAACTCAATGATACCCCGCTGCCGGTCTGGCAACAGCAGTACCAATACCAATATGAGCCTGATGGTCAACTTGCCCAAATCAACGGTAATCAAGCCCGCCATTACCGTTATGATAAGTTAGGTCAACTGCAAACTGTCAGCTATCCCCAAGCGAATCGCGAAGAGCATCATGCGGAAAAAGTAGAGCTGTTTAGTTATGATACCACCGGCAATAAAATCAGTGAGAAACAGTCTTTAGCGCAGCTTGAAGCGAAAGTGAACCGTGGCAATCGGCTACTGTTTTTTAGTGATAAACATTTTGAGTATGACCGTTTTGGTAATTTAATTACTGAAAAGCGCGGTAAAAACCAAAGTCTGGTGACGCATTATGAGTATGATTGCCGACATCGTCTAATCAAGGTGATTAAACCCAGTGGTCAGACCATTACCTACAGCTATGACCCGTTTAACCGCCGTACCAGTAAAACGGTTAATGGCAAAACCACGGAATTTATCTGGCAAGGTCATAAACTGATTGCCGAAACCGACAATGACAAGCACTGGCAAAGTTACCTCTATGAGCAGGACTCCTTCCGGCCACTGGCGTTAGTACAGGGCAATGCCCAACAAGGCAAAACCCAACTCTACTGGTACCAAAACGACCAACTCGGCACGCCGATAGGGTTAACCGATGGATTTGGTGAAACATTATATGAATGCCAGTATAATGGCTATGGGCAAATTATTGATGAAACCTACCATGAAGTTGGCAATCGTGCTATCCCTGATAACCCGCTGCGCTTTCAGGGACAATATTACGATGAAGAGACAGGCCTACACTACAACCTAAATCGTTACTACGACCCCTTTGTCGGGCGGTATATAACCCAAGACCCGATAAAGCTGATTGGTGGTCTCAATTTTTATCAATACTGCCAGAATCCGGTCAATTGGATAGATCCGCTTGGGTTTAGTAGCCTGCCGAAGAGTGGTGTAAAGACCGATACCACTGAATATAATGGTGTTCCAATATCCAGAGAACTATATGAAAAAATTACTAAGTTAGGTAAAAATAATCGACCGACTAATCCCCGTGAATACTTACCGGACGGTTATGTAGATGCACATCTGGAGTTATTTAAACAAGAAGGTGCCGGTTTTATTGTGCTTGACAAGTGGCTTATTGATGATTTTAGATTGGGATTCACTAATTTTCCACCACTAAAGTTTGTGGCATTAAGCTCCGATATGGAAAAAATCATTGCCGAATACCAAACAGCGGGTAAGGATAGGCTAATATTGAGCGAACGATTAGGATTAGATAGAGCGAAGCTTGAAGGCGCGCGAATAGTTTACATTCGTCTTGATCCTAAAAATGGTCAATATAAGTTTGGAATGCCAACGGGTAATGAAGTCGGGGCGAATGATCTATGGCGTCCGGGGGGCAAAACTATAGGGGGGGGAAGAGAAGCCGTTTGGGAAGGGTCAGAGGCTATTAAACATGACGGTTCCCTTGAAAAATTATTGAAATACTTTGATAACTGGGAGGAGTTATAATGAAAGGCGATTTTGAACAAGCAGTAAATAATAATGAAGTTAGTGCCTATTTGAAAGGTGAAGGTGACTATTTTTCGCCAGAGGAAGGGTGTATGGGATATCATAGTTATATCATGAATTTAATGGGGATGATGTTCTATCTTGAAAAAAAAAAACATCCCTATCAAGAGTTGGTCAAATATTTTAAATTATACTTAAGCTCACTTAATGAAGGTGCTCTAGATGCTTGGAGTTTATTTAGAAATATTGCTTGTTATTATTTTCTTCGAAGTGATAATTCCTATTTTTTAACGCAAAACGAAGATTTAATCGATGAATTAACTGTGGAAGAGAAAAAGAAAATCGGGGTATTATGTCGTTATTTAAGAGAGAACTTTGATAAAGTCCCCGGTGCAGCTGATATGAGACCAATTAATGATCAGATGAAATTTGTGTATGAAGATGGTTGCCCATATGATCTTTTTTCTTTTTAATGATTAAGGTGTGAGTTGTGATTTAACCGGAGAATAGTTTAAAAAAAACAGAACTTTACCGCTTTGACTATAACGTTTGGAATCTATCAACAGATTCCAAACGGTAATGTTTATGTTTTATACCCGCAAGTGAATATCTAAAATATACCTAGAACTTGCAAGCTGATAAGCATATTAAGAGATACTTTTTTGTCATAAAAATCCTCAGTACTATCACTTTACCAAGGAGGAGTTCCCATGAAAGGTGATTTTGAACAAGCAGTAAAAAATAATGAAATTAGTGCCTATTTGAAAGGAGAAGGTGACTATTTTGCGCCATGGGAAATGATTAGGGGAAATCATAATTTTATAAATAATTTTATGGGAATGATGGGATATCTTAAAAAGCAAGAATATCCCTATCAACTGTTGGTCAAATATTTTAGATTATACTTAAGTTCACTTAAGGAAGATGTTCTAGATGCTTGGAGTTTATTTAGAAATATTGCTTGTTATTATTTTCTTCGAAGTGATAATTCCTATTTTTTAACGCAAAATGAAGATTTAATCGATGAATTAACTGCGGAAGAGAAAAAGAAAATCGGAGTATTATTTCGTTATTTAAGAGAAAATTTTGATAAACTCCCATTAGAGGATATAGCTGAAATGAAGCTTTTTGATGAGCAGATAGAAGTATTGAAAAAACGGAATTGTCCATATGACTTTCTTTCTTTTTAATTATTAGGTATACAAGTTCCGATTTAACCGGAGAATAGTTTAAAAAACAGATGGCTACCGTTTTTCTATAAAGTATGGAATCTACCAACAGATTCCAAACGGTAATGGTTATGTTATATACCCGCAAGTGAATATCTAAAATATATCAAGAATTTGCAAGCTGATAAGCATATTAAGGGATAGTTTTTTGTCATAAAAATCCTCAGCACTATCACTTTACCAAGGAGAGGTGACCATAATGGGTAAATTTGAACGAGCTGTAAACAATAATGAAATTAGTGCCTTTTTTAAAGGTGAAGGTAGCTATTTCTCGCCAAATGAATGGAACCGAGGATATCATAGTCCTATGACTAATTGGATGGGAATGATGGCTAATCTTGAAAAGGGAGAAAATTCCTATCAACTTCTGGTCAAATATTTTAAATTATATTTAAGTTCATTAAAGGAAGATGTTCTAGATGCTTGGGGTTTATTTAATAATCTTGATTGTTTTTATATTCTTCAAAAAGATAATAGCTATTTTTTAACTCAACATGACGATTTAATTAGTGAATTAACAGAGGAAGAGAAAAAGAAAATCGGGGTATTATGTCGTTATTTAAAAGATAACTTTGATAAAGTTCCTGATTCAGCCAGTATGAGACCTATTGATGAGCAGATGAAGATGGTAAAAGCAGATGGTTGTCCATATGATCTTTTTTCTTTATGACTTTTGACTTTTTAATGGTTAAGTTGTGAGTTGCGATTTAACCGGAGAATAGTTTAAAAAAACAGAGTGTTACCACTTTGGCTATAAAGTATTGAATCTAATTACAAATTCCAAACGGTAATGGTTATGTTATATACCCGCAAGTGAACATCTAAAATATATCTAGAACTTGCAAGCTGATAAGCATATTAGAGATACTTTTTTGTCATAAAAATCCTCAGCACTATCACTTTACCAAGGAGGAGTTCCCATGAAAGGTGATTTTGAACAAGCAGTAAATAATAATGAAATTATTGCCTATTTGAAAGGTGAAGGTGACTATTTTACGCCAGAGGAATTTAATATGGGGTATCATAGTTTTATTATGAATTTCACAGGAATGATGTCCTATCTTAAAAATAAAGAACATCCTTATCAAGAGTTGGTCAAATATTTTAAATTCTACTTAAGTTCGCTAAAAGAAGATGCTTTAGATGCATGGAGTTTATTTAACAATATTAGTTGTTTTTATACTCTTCGAAGATATAATCCCTTTTTTTTGACTCAAAATGATTACTTAATCGATCAATTAACAGCGGAAGAGAAAAAGAAAATTGGGGTATTATATCGTTATTTAAGAGAGAATTTTGATAAAGTCCCGGGTGCAGCACAAATGTATCCTATAGATAAACAATTTGAATTTACTCTTAAAAAAGGTTGTCCATATGATCTATTTTCTTTTTAATTATTAAGGTGTGGGTTGCGATTTAACCGGAATAATTTTAAAAAAAAACAGATGGCTACCGGTTTTCTATAAAGTATGGAATCTATCAACAGATTCCAAACGGTAATGTTTATGTTTTATACCCGCAAGCCAACATAAGTTACCAAACTGCCCGATGGGCAGTGGTTGGAATACCATCACCGTAACGGTCAGCTACGAGGAATGACGCTGGATGGGCAATCCTTAATTGGCATGTTTTATGACTCAGCTGGACGAGAGCGCGAGCGGCGTCAGGGTAATGGCTTAATTAACCGTTATCACTATGATGAACTCGGCCAGCTTGCGTCACACCAAATCTACCGTGGTTTTGATGTTGAACTCAATGATACCCCGCTGCCGGTCTGGCAACAGCAGTACCAATATGAGCCCGATGGTCAGCTTGCCCAAATCAACGGTAATCAAGCCCGCCATTACCGTTATGATAAGTTAGGTCAACTGCAAACGGTCAGCTATCCGCAAGCGAATCGCGAACAGCATCATGCGGAAAAAGTAGAGCTGTTTAGTTATGATACCACCGGCAATAAAATCAGTGAGAAACAATCTTTAGCGCAGCTTGAAGCGAAAGTGAACCGCGGCAATCGGCTACTGTTTTTTAGTGATAAACATTTTGAGTATGACCGTTTTGGTAATTTAATTACCGAAAAGCGCGGTAAAAACCAAAGTCTGGTGACGCATTATGAGTATGATTGCCGACATCGTCTAATCAAGGTGATTAAACCCAGTGGTCAGACCATTACCTACAGCTATGACCCGTTTAACCGCCGAACCAGTAAAACGGTTAATGGCAAAACCACGGAATTTATCTGGCAAGGTCATAAACTGATTGCCGAAACCTATAATGACAAACACTGGCAAAGTTACCTCTATGAGCAGGACTCCTTCCGGCCACTGGCGTTAGTACAGGGCAATGCCCAACAAGGCAAAACCCAACTCTACTGGTACCAAAACGACCAACTCGGCACGCCGATAGGGTTAACGGATGGATTTGGTGAAACATTATATGAATGCCAGTATAATGGCTATGGGCAAATTATTGATGAAACCTACCATGAAGTTGGCAATCGAGCTATCCCTGATAACCCGCTGCGCTTTCAGGGACAATACTACGATGAAGAGACAGGTCTACACTACAACCTAAATCGTTACTACGACCCCTTTGTCGGGCGGTATATAACCCAAGACCCGATAAAGCTGATTGGTGGTCTCAATTTTTATCAATACTGCCAGAATCCGGTCAATTGGATAGATCCACTTGGGTTTAAGGGTATGCTAGGGCAAGGAGAAACACTTCCATTACTTTTAGAAAAAACGATGGAAAACCCGTGGATGGTAGGAACTGAAATAGAGTCTATCATTGTTCCTGAAGGAGGTATGTATGCGGAGATGGCATTAGCTCCTGGACAAGTAATGGGTAATAACGTATTTTTGGGTTCATGGGCAACAACAGAGTCAATAACCAGTGTCAGTTTTGTAAGAAATAAGCTAGCTGTAACGCCTGCATTTAAAGAAGAGATCGCTTATGTTCAAAAAATATTCATTCCCGAAGGGGTTCGAATCCAAACAGGCATAACTGGACCACAAATTTTTAATGGTATTATATACCCAGGAGGGGCGCCTCAAATACAGATATTAAATATTATAGATAAAAATAAAATTATACAAATAGGTAAACCAAGACCAATAAAATAATGAGAGAAATATGGATAAAATATATGATTTTCAGTTTATTAATAAACATCAGGGATATGATACTATCAATAATCCAGATATGTTAAATCAGTCTGAATTACTACCTATTGGTATAAAATGGAAATTTAATGGCTCACAGTATTCAATAGTGAATGAAGATGGCGTGATAGGGGTTATACTAGAAAAACGCAACGAGTTAGCAATAATTGAAGGGATGAAGTCATTTACTACAAATAAAGCCTATATCGTTAATGGAAAAGGAGCTTTATTGTGGAACATTGGAGAATTATTATATAAACAAAAACATGTTAAAACTAACAAAATTTTTTTTGTATATAATGAAAATGATTTGGTTTATTTTTTATTTAATAATTCATTATGTGATTATCGATTTAGTATAGATCCAATAACTGGTGAAATTAGCGATTTTTATGAAGTAAAATGGTAGTGTTTATATTAAATATTGAGTTGAATGTAAACTGTTGTAGTATGAAACACAAGTGTTAGCCTCACACCAAATCTGATTCTCTTTTTTAATAATAAACATTTTGAGTATGACCGTTTTGGTAATTTAATTACCGAAAAGCGCGGTAAAAACCAAAGTCTGGTGACGCATTATGAGTATGATTGCCGACATCGTCTCTAATATGGGGTGTGTCCAATGGGCTGCATGCACGAGGTATAAGAGGTGAAAAATATGTATTTTAAAGATCAAACACATTATAGTTACAATTTTGACGATATGTATTTTAAAGATCATACATACTATAATTATTATGTGAACAAACCGCTAGAAATGATTATCAATATTGGTTGGCTTTCTTCTGAACATTTTTATGAAATGGGCGATACAGAACCAAAATTTATTGAAAAACTCACAGAAATTATAATCAGTAATGATATTTATAATTATAAATTTAACAAGATTAGATGCAATGCTCCTTGTAATTTATGTAGAGAATGTATTGAACTACCTTATATAAATAAGAGGAGAAATGTACTTATGGATATGCCTCTAGGACATAGTGAATTATTAATTCCATCACAAGTGAATAATCAATATTATGCGTCACCAGGTCTTATCCTCCATTATATAAGGGATCATTATTATAAACCACCACAAGAATATATAGATTCTGTGATGGCATTAGATTTAACGCAACCATTTAACGCTCAAGATTGTTTTGATTTGTTAAAGAAACAAAACTTATAAAATTAAACTGAGAAATATTCACTATATATCTAAAGTTTGCAAGGTGATGGGGGTATCACCAGATACTTTTTATTACTCAAAAAACTTGCCAATTTTTAATTATTAGTGATGATTAAATTCCCCCGCTAAGCTAATATTAAATTTATATCTAAATGTGTGTTTCCTGAAATATCTTTGCCAATGGTCTAAAACCAAGGATGAGTTCTCATGAAAGGCGATTTTGAAGAAGCAGTAAATAATAATGAAATTACTGCCTATTTTAACGGTGAAGGTGACTATTTTTCACCAGAGGAAGGGTGTATGGGATATCATAGTTATATCATGAATTTCACAGGGATGATATCCTATCTTAAAAATAAAGAACATCCTTATCAATTGATGGTCAAATATTTTAGATTATACTTAAGTTCACTTAAGGAAGATGCTCTAGATGCTTGGAGTTTATTTAGAAATATTAATTGTTTTTATTTTTTCCAAAAAAATAATCGCTATTTTTTAACGCAAAATGAAGATTTAATCGATGAATTAACTGCGGAAGAGAAAAAGAAAATTGCGATACTATGTCGTTATTTAAGAGAAAATTTTGATAAAGTCCCGGGTGCAGCACAAATGTACCCTATAGATAAACAATTTGAGTTTACTCGTAAAAATGGTTGCCGATATGATCTATTTTCTTTTTAATAATTAAAGTGTGAGTTGCGATTTAACCGGAATAATTTAAAAAAAAACAGATGGCTACCGGTTTTCTATAAAGTATGGAATCTATCAACAGATTCCAAACGGTAATGTTTATGTTTTATACCCGCAAGCCAACATAAGTTACCAAACTCCCCGATGGGCAGTGGTTGGAATACCATCACCGTAACGGTCAGCTACGAGGAATGACGCTAGAGGGGCAATCCTTAATTGGCATGTTTTATGACTCAGCCGGACGAGAGCGCGAGCGGCGTCAGGGTAATGGCTTAATTAACCGTTATCACTATGATGAACTCGGCCAGCTTGCGTCACACCAAATCTACCGTGGTTTTGATGTTGAACTCAATGATACCCCGCTGCCGGTCTGGCAACAGCAGTACCAATATGAGCCTGATGGTCAACTTGCCCAAATCAACGGTAATCAAGCCCGCCATTACCGTTACGATAAGTTAGGTCAACTGCAAACGGTCAGCTATCCCCAAGCGAATCGCGAAGAGCATCATGCGGAAAAAGTAGAGCTGTTTAGTTATGATACCACCGGCAATAAAATCAGTGAGAAACAGTCTTTAGCGCAGCTTGAAGCGAAAGTGAACCGTGGCAATCGGCTACTGTTTTTTAGTGATAAACATTTTGAGTATGACCGTTTTGGTAATTTAATTACCGAAAAGCGCGGTAAAAACCAAAGTCTGGTGACGCATTATGAGTATGATTGCCGACATCGTCTCTAATATGGGGTGTGTCCAATGGGCTGCATGCACGAGGTATAAGAGGTGAAAAATATGTATTTTAAAGATCAAACACATTATAGTTACAATTTTGACGATATGTATTTTAAAGATCATACATACTATAATTATTATGTGAACAAACCGCTAGAAATGATTATCAATATTGGTTGGCTTTCTTATGAACATTTTTATGAAATGGGCGATACAGAACCAGAATTTATTGAAAAACTCACAGAAATTATAATTAACGATGATTTTTATGATTATAAATTTAATAGGATAAGATGCAATGCTCCTTGTAATTTATGTAGAGAATGTATTGAAATACCTTATATAAATAAGAAGAGAAATGCACTTATGGATATGCCTCTAGGACATAGTGAATTATTAATTCCATCACAAGTGAATAATCAATATTATGCGTCACCAGGTCTTATCCTCCATTATATAAGGGATCATTATTATAAACCACCACAAGAATATATAGATTCTGTGATGGCATTAGATTTAACGCAACCATTTAACGCTCAAGATTGTTTTGATTTGTTAGAGAAACAAAACTTATAAAATTAAACTGAAAAATATTTACCATATATCTAAAGCTTGCAAGGTGATGGAGGGGTAAAAACTCGCTAAATAGGCTAAATAGGCTAGATAGGCTATGCTAATTCGTACAGCTTAAAGTATAAGCTATTCTAAAAAAAGGCAAAACCCAACTCTACTGGTACCAAAACGACCAACTCGGCACGCCGATAGGATTAACCGATGGATTTGGTGAAACATTATATGAATGCCAGTATAATGGCTATGGACAAATTATTGATGAAACCTACCATGAAGTTGGCAATCGTGCTATCCCTGATAACCCGCTGCGCTTTCAGGGACAATATTACGATGAAGAGACAGGTCTACACTACAATCTAAATCGTTACTATGACCCCTTTGTCGGGCGGTATATAACCCAAGACCCGATAAAGTTGGCGGGGGGATGGAACTTCTATCAGTATGTGTGTGGTAACCCTGTAAAATGGTCTGACCCATTAGGATTAATTAAAGGTTTATCTGATGGTGTTATCATATCTACTCCAAATCAAAACTATCGAGCAATTGCGATGGGAGTGGAAAGTTTAAGCCCTACTCAAGCAACAGTTTTAGCTGAGCTCCCTAGCTATGGTTCAAGCACTATTGCTAAAAAAAGCCTTTTTGGACAAAATGATTTAGTCGCACTTAGTGCCGCAACAGGGAAGAGTTTGCAATGTTTACCACTGGTGGGCGTAGATTAATTGTTCGAGGAAATGCTACCAGTATTCCGATAGATATAAATAAAGCGAAAGTGCTTGGTGAACAAGGTTGGCGTTGGTCTAGCCATGTACATCCTGATGGTACATTGATGTCATCGGAAGGAGATCGATTAATTATCAGATTTTTTAGAAATACAAGAAGTGAAATATTTGATCTAAAAGGCACAAGAATACTCTTTAATTCTAAAGGTGATATGATAACCCCAGACAGGAAACCGTTACCGAGTAGGATACGAGAATGATTGATACAAAAAAATATATTGAAAATGAATTACAAGAAAAAGCAAGATTATTAACAGTTGAAACATTAAGTGAATATATTATTCCCGCAGAAATTAATGAGAAAATGACTCTGGGTATTGAATATCATAATAATGGGGATCGATTCTTTTTTCTATATCTTCCTGGTGAGCCAGCAAAAATGGGTATTGAGATTATCCGTACTTACGGCAATATCCATACTGGCGAATGTAAAGTGACGTTTGTTGGTCTCGATAAAAAAATTGATGCTTCACTCAATGAATTAACTAAACAAGATATTTTAGGCTCAGCAATTGCTATCCCTCTCAATGAGTGTTATTTCATTTCCGCTCAAGTATTGTATGTGTCTTATTTAGATGAGACTATTCTTCTTGGTATTTATGGTGATAAAGTCAAAAAAACTAAAGAGATAAGTGCTCCTCCTACATATCCAAATCGATTCTCTCATTTAATTTATTCAAATGCTCAGCATATAAAAAGTGGTGGTTGGTCAATTATCTATTTTAGTGAAATAGACAAAAGTTACAAAAATTTAGCTCGTAGAATAGTTGATAATGAATTATGGTTAAATGACACTCGAATTAGAACAGCCACGGAGAGCGATAAAAAACTATTTGATATGATGGAAGTAAAATCAAAAGAAGAAGTTGAATGTATGCTAGCAGGATATTTTAATTAAATTAAATTAAATGGTTAAATAAATCAAATAAATAAAAAACCAATTATATTTATTATAATATAAAACATAGTAAGCTCCTTGAAAGATAAAATATTGTATATGTAATCTGGTTATCTATTAGAACGCTAGATTTGAAAACTTATACTTAAACATGTTTGTTTCCTGAAACATCTTTACATGCACTAGCAATCTGACTAACAATAGTCAAAAATAGCTAATCGTTATTGGGGCTGTTTTATAACTCATTAGGCCATAAGTGTGAGCAAATAGATTGCTTAACCGCCGTAGCCGTAAGACGGTTAATGGCAAAATAACCGAATTCAAATACTCGTCTCATCCATGAGACTCGCTTCTGTCGAGCCAACGTTAAAGCGTTGTTCAAATTTTTCCCGAAAAATGTGTGACAAGGTCATAAACTGATTGCCGAAACCGACAATGACAAGCACTGGCAAAGTTACCTCTATGAGCAGGACTCCTTCCGGCCACTGGCGTTAGTACAGGGCAATGCCCAACAAGGCAACCCCCAACTCTACTGGTACCAAAACGACCAACTCGGCACGCCGATAGGGTTAACCGATGGATTTGGTGAAACATTATATGAATGCCAGTATAATGGCTATGGGCAAATTATTGATGAAACCTACCATGAAGTTAGCAATCGTGCTATCTCTGATAACCCGCTGCGCTTTCAGGGACAATGCTACGATGAAGAGACAGGTCTACACTACAACCTAAATCGTTACTACGACCCCTTTGTCGGGCGGTATATAACTCAAGACCCGATAAAGCTGATTTGTGGTCTCAATCTTTACCAATACAGCCCAAATCCAGTTAACTGGATTGAACCGCTTGGGTTGTCTTCAGTAGTGACATCTGGAACTGAGTTTGCAATTGATTTTTATGTCGTTCCAAATGGACCAAGTGCGACTCTACCAACTATTGGGTATCGTTATATGCGATATTTGAATGATGATGGTACTGTAAATCATTTGGTATCAAAGACTTTAAATACGATGACAAATAAAGTAAGTTACTTTGATTTTAGAAGATTTAGTAATGACTCAGCTGCAATAGATGCTTATCAAATTAGT
Organism: Gilliamella sp. LMG 34359; assembly: GCF_984569085.1. Taxonomy (NCBI): domain Bacteria; kingdom Pseudomonadati; phylum Pseudomonadota; class Gammaproteobacteria; order Orbales; family Orbaceae; genus Gilliamella; species Gilliamella sp. LMG 34359. Next base: position 1,563,955 of record NZ_OZ474906.1, read on the forward strand.
AGGTCATGGTCTGACGCGAGGCTCTTAGGCGAATTTGATACATTACAACTTTTTGAAAATGGTATCGTTAAAGCAAGAATTCCAAACTGGGCTGGTGATACTATGAAGGGTAAACTTGAACCTTTTGCTATGGCTTATCCTGAATATGGTTTAGGGGGAAGCGCAGCAACTACATGCAAATTATATGTTGATTAAATCAAAAAAAAATCACTATACTTACAGAGTGAGTTTTGCATCAAGGATATTAGAATGAGAGCGTTATATTATATTTTAGTTGATATTGATCTACATCCATATTTAGCTAATGCTCCAGATGGAGTGTTAAAAATAGCTATTACCGCAGACAATTGTAGAAAAAACGCACCAATTATTTACATTGAAGGAAAAGGAAAAGCAGATAACGCGTGTTCTCTTTCTTTAGAAGATGTATATAAGTATTCATTTTTAAAATATTTTGAGGAGCAAAACATCACTTGGATTTTAGACTTTATACGTGATATTCCAAATTTTACGGAAAAAGAATTAACGCAAGAAATAGTATCTCATGGATTAGCCTTAGTTACACAAGAATATTAACTTTATTGTATAACAATATCTTTGTGATTTTATGTTAAATTTTTAGACCCCTTTGTCGGGCGGTATATAACCCAAGACCCGATAAAGCTGATTGATGGTCTCAATCTTTACCAATACAGCCCAAATCCAGTTAACTGGATTGAACCGCTTGGGTTGTCTTCAGTAGTGACATCTGGAACTGAGTTTGCAATTGATTTTTATGTCGTTCCAAATGGACAAAGTGCGACTCTACCAACTATTGGGTATCGTTATATGCGATATTTGAATGATGATAGTACTGTAAATAATTTAGCATCACTGACTTTAGATACGATGACAAATAAAGTAAGTTACTTTGGTTTTAGAAAATTTAGTAATGGCTCAGCTGCAAGAGAAGCTTATCAAATTAGTAGGTTATGGTCTGAAGCGAGGCTCTTAGGCGAATTTGATACATTACAACTTTTTGAAAATGGTATCGTTAAAGCAAGAATTCCAAACTGGGCTGGTGATACTATGAAGGGTAAACTTGAACCTTTTGCTATGGCTTATCCTGAATATGGTTTAGGGGGAAGCGCAGCAACTACATGCAAATTATATGTTGATTAAATCAAAAAAAAATCACTATACTTACATTACAGAGTGAGTTTTGCATCAAGGATATTAGAATGAGAGCGTTATATTATATTTTAGTTGATATTGATCTACATCCATATTTAGCTAATGCTCCAGATGGAGTGTTAAAAATAGCTATTACCGCAGACAATTGTAGAAAAAACGCGCCAATTATTTACATTGAAGGAAAAGGAAAAGCAGATAACACGTGTACTCTTTCTTTAGAAAATGTATATAAGTATTCATTTTTAAAATATTTTGAGGAGCAAAAAATCACTTGGATTTTAGACTTTATACGAGATACTCCAAATTTTACGGAAAAAGAATTAACGCAAGAAATAGTATCTCATGGATTAGCCTTAGTTACACAAGAATATTAACTTTATTGTATAACAATATCTTTATGATTTTATGTTAGATTTTTAGACCCCTTTGTCGGGCGGTATATAACTCAAGACTCGATAAAGCTGATTGGTGGTCTCAATTTTTATCAATACAGCCCAAATCCAGTTAACTGGATTGATCCGCTTGGGTTGTCTTCAGTAGTGATATCTGGAACTGAGTTTGCAATTGATTTTTATGTCGGTCCAAATGGATCAAGTGCGACTCTACCAGCTACTGGGTATCGTTATATGCGATATTTGAATGATGATGGTACTGTAAGTCATGCGGTATCAGTGACTTTAGATGAGATGACAAATAAAGTAAATTATTTTGGTATTGTAAAATTTAATACTGGCTCAGCTGCAAGAGAAGCTTATCAAATTAGTAGGTTATGGTCTGACGCGAGGCTCTTAGGCGAATTTGATACATTACAACTTTTTGAAAATGGTATCGTTAAAGCAAGAATTCCAAACTGGGCTGGTGATACTATGAAGGGTAAACTTGAACCTTTTGCTATGGCTTATCCTGAATATGGTTTAGGAGGAAGCGCAGCAACTACATGCAAATTATATGTTGATTAAATCAAAAAAAAATCACTATACTTACATTACAGAGTGAGTTTTGCATCAAGGATATTAGAATGAGAGCGTTATATTATATTTTAGTTGATATTGATCTACATCCATATTTAGCTAATGCTCTAGATGGAGTGTTAAAAATAGGTATTACCGCAGACAATTGTAATAAAAACGCACCAATTATGAAGTGACCCCCAATAGTTGGACAACCAATTACTGAGGGTCTTTTTATGTCAAAATATAGTCGAGAATTAAAAATTATCATAGCTAATGAATTCTTATCAGGAGAATCATCGAAAATTCTTTCAAAAAAATATGCGATATCTTCTAGTCAGATTCGATATTGGTCCCAAGTGGTTGCGATTCATGGTGATAACGCCTTTCAACCAACACCTCATTTACGTCATGCCGAAGCAAGATTACAAGCACTAAAATTAATGTGGACAAATAATTGGTCTCTCGGGCACACTAGTGCTATGCTTAATTTAAGTTCCCCCGGTCTTCTATTTGTTTGGCTTGATAGATATCATAAAAAAGGTTTCCGAGGGCTTGAATATCGTTCCAGAGGAAGACCATGTATGAAGCGAACCCGTATTGAACCCACTCACAGTGATGATGAAAAAACAATTGAAGAATTAAAAGAGGAAATTGCTTATTTACGAGCAGAAAATGCTGTTCTAAAAAAGTTAGAAGAGCTGAAGCAAGCAAAACGTCAACAAACAAAGAAAAAACGTTAGTTGTTTTAGCTCTTAAATATCAGTATTCTTTAAAACATTTGCTATCAGCAACAAAACTGGCAAAAAGTGTTTTTTATTATCATGTTAATAGGTTGAAAATGCCGTCTGCTTATGAAAATGAGTTAAAACGTATAGAATCGATTTACCATGAACATAAAGGGCGTTATGGTTATCGGCGAATTCATTTAACGTTGATAAATGAAGGCATTAAGCTCAATCATAAAACGGTACAACGCTTAATGGGTCAGCTTAATCTCAAATCGACAGTAAGACCTAAAAAATATCGTTCTTATCGTGGAGAGACAGGTAAAACAGTAGCTAATTATCTTAAAAGAGATTTTGAATCATCGAGACCAAATGAAAAATGGGTAACGGATGTCACAGAATTTAAGGTAAATGAACAGAAAATTTACCTATCGCCCATTATCGATTTATATAATCAAGAAGTAATCGCTTATAAAGTGGCTAAAAATGCACGTTTGACCTTGGTGACAGATATGCTTAAAAAAGGGATATCACGATTAAAACAGTGTGAAAAACCGTTACTACATAGTGACCAAGGCTGGCAATATAGAAATTGCCATTATCAGAAGCTACTAGCTAATAATGGCATCAAACAAAGTATGTCCAGAAAAGGAAATTGTTTAGATAATGCGGTAGCTGAAAACTTTTTTGGTCTATTAAAATCAGAAATGTATCATGGACAATGCTTTAAAGATGCAGATGAATTGATTGAAAAAATAGAAGAATATATAGAATACTACAACACCAAACGGATTAAGGCCAAATTAAAAGGCCTGACTCCGGTTGAATATCGAAATCAGGCCTTACAAGCCGCTTAATAAAAGTGTCCAACTTTATGGGGTCACTTCATTATTTACATAGAAGGAAAAGGAAAAGCAGGTAACGCGTGTACTCTTTCTTTACAAGATGTATATAAGTATTCATTTTTAAAATATTTTGAGGAGCAAAAAATCACTTGGATTTTAGACTTTATACGAGATATTCCAAATTTTACGGAAAAAGAATTAACGCAAGAAATAGTATCTCATGGATTAGCCTTAGTTACAGAAGAATATTAACTTTGTTGTATAACAATATCTTTATGATTTTATGTTAAATTTTTATAAAGCCATGGATTGTTTATTATAATAAAACATATATATTTTAAGTTTATTACATCTTAGTATAACTGTAATTTTAGGTTTTTATATTGAAGTAGCGAGATTTCCTGAACCATCTTTACAAAAACTGATCAGCTTCATGTTCTTTAAATATCATTTTTAGGTGATGTTAATAATACTTATGTTGACTAATTAAAGTCAGAAACAATCAATCGTTAATGGCAAAATAACCGAATTCAAATGCTCGTCTCATCCATGAGACTCGCTCCTTCGGAGCGAACGCTAAAGCGTTGTTCAAATTTTTTCCCGAAAAATGCGTGGCAAGGCAATAATTTGATTGCCGAAACCGACAAGCACTGGCAAAGTTACCTCTATGAGTAGGAGTATAAAACCAAGGAGGAGTTCCCATGAAAGGTGATTTTGAACAAGCAGTAAATAATAATGAAATTATTGCCTATTTGAAAGGTGAAGGTGACTATTTTACACCAGAGGAATTTAATATGGGGTACCATAGTTTTATTATGAATTTCACAGGAATGATGTCCTATCTTAAAAATAAAGAACATCCCTATCAAGAGTTGGTCAAATATTTTAAATTTTACTTAAGTTCACTTAAGGAAGAAGCTTTAGATGCATGGAGTTTATTTAGAAATATTGCTTGTTTTTATATTCTTCGAAGTAATAATCCCTTTTTTTTGACTCAAAATGAATACTTAATCGATCAATTATCTACGGAAGAGAAAAAGAAAATTGGGGTACTATATCGTTATTTAAGAAATAATTTTGATAAAGTTCCGGGTGCAGCACAAATGTACCCTATAGATAAACAATTTCAATTTACTCTTGAAAAAGGTTGTCCATATGATCTATTTTCTTGTTAATTATTTGGTATACAAATTCCGATTTAATCGGAGTATAGTTTAAAAAAATAGAGCGTTACTGGTTTTGATATAACATTCTGATTCTACTAATAAATTCAAACGGTAACGCCTATGTTTTATTCCCGCAAACCAGTATAAAACTATCAAACTCCCCGATAGGCAGTGGTTGGAATACCATCACCGTAACGGTCAGCTACGTGGAATGACGCTGGATGGGCAATCCTTAATTGTCATTTTTATGACTCAGTAATATATGGAAAATAAACGAAGTTTTTCTAAAACTACAAATAGCGTTAGATAAAACTATATTATTGTCTCATAATCTTTATATGGCCGAAGGTTATTACTTAGAAGAAGTAAAATATTTATTAAAGTTTAATCATGATGTTGTAAAAGAAGGGCATATTGGCGAGCAATTAAAAACATGGGAAATTAATTTTATGGAAGATAATACTTATGATCAAGCTAAAGAATTATTTATAAAATATCAAGGAAATGTTTTCCATATGGAGCGTGATAATTTATATAAAACATTCCAAAAATATAATATCCCTAATAATTTATTATCACTGTGGTATAAAGAGTTATTATTAAGAAATAAAGAAGAATTATTAGCACCATCAAATAACAAGGAAATAACTAACAATTTTTTTAAATATTTAGAATTAATTAGATGTAATATCCAATATTTTTCAATGAATGACATAAAATTTGCATTCGATTTTTTTTATAAACAAAAAGAATTGGATGATTTTTCTAAATTAGTGATGATAGAGATAATAATTAATTTCATAAAAGATAAAGGAATAACAGATGAATCAATAAAAAAATACTGCAAAGAGGTATTAGTAAGAATAGATACTTCTTTGTTTACAGTTGATGATAGTTATAAATATAATGGTGAGCTTCCTCCATATTTATTAAAAGAAAAAATAACGCAACGCATTCTTGACGATACTAAAGCGTTAGAAAGTTAATAATATAAATTCTTATATTTGCTTAATGATATTCCTTGGAGCATAAGTTATTAACAGCCGAAAATATTCGAATGTAAATATAAAAACTTAAGATATTCCTGAACTATCTTTACATGCGAGCCCCATTTTGACTAATAAAAGCTAGCTAATCGTTAAAGGGCTGTTTTATAGGTCATGTTGATGTGAGTAAATAGGTTGCTTAACCGCCGTACCAGTAAAACGGTTAATGGCAAAACCACGGAATTTATCTGGCAAGGTCATAAACTGATTACCGAAACTAACAATGCCCAGCAAGGTACTCCCCCAATTTTACTGATAGCCAAACGACCAACTCAGCACGCAATAGGGTTAACGGATGGATTTGGTTAAACATTATATGAATACCAGTATAATACCTATGGATAAATTATTGACGAAACCTACCATGAAGTTGGTAATCATGCTATCCCTGATGAGCCACTGCATTTTTAGGGACAATACTACCACGAAGAGACTGGTCTAAACTACAATCTAGATCGTTATTCCCCCCCATTTATTGGGCGGTTTAGAGCTCAAGATCTATTGGTGGATTTAAAACCTATCATTAATAGTTGTTATTAATATACCTAGAAGTTAGATTATAAAAACGGTAGAAACATCATGGAAATATTTAAGGTGAAAAATATGTATTTTAAAGATCATACACACTATAGTTACAATTGGAACAAACCGTTAAAAATGATTGTCAATATTGGTTGGCTTTCTTCTGAACATTCTTATGAAATGGGCGATACCGAACCAGAATTCATTGAAAAACTCACAGAAATTATAAGCAACGATGATATTTATGATTATACATTTAATAGGATAAGATGTAATACTCCTTGTAATTTATGTAAAGAATCTATTTTACAACCTTATATCAATAAGAAGAGAAATTTGCCTGCGAGAATACCTTTAGGATATTGCGAATTATTAATTCCATCACAAGTGAGTAATCAATATTATGCGTCACCAGATCTTATCCTCCATTATATAAGGGACCATTATTATAAACCACCACAAGAATATATAGATTCTGTGATGGCATTAGATTTAACGCGTCCATTTAACGCTCAAGATTGTTTCGAATACCAATACCTTAAGGACACTAGAATATTATCTCAATTATTAAATACATTATTAGATGATTTTATTAAACTTCGAAATATTTTAATTGCTGAACAGGATAACACTTGGTTATCTGCAATTAATCGTACAATTGCAGATATATCATCAGCAATTGAAGATACAAGTTCAGCTGATTATTTTATTGAATCTGCAAGAGATAATTATTACTCAATCCAAAGGAGATATTATGGCTTTGCCGAGTTTCATATTTGGCGGGAGAACTTTGAAGAGAGAAAACCCCTCAACGAAGCACTTGATCAATTAAAGCAAAAAATAGATGATGATTTTAATGCTATTTCAGATTTTTTTAAAAAATGATATATCTCTAGGCGAATAGATAGCGTTATTGAGTGCCATGAAAACAGTAATTAACCAATATTGTTAAAACAATTTGGAAACTAGATAAAGCTAAAATAATGGGTAAATTTGAACGTGCATTGAAGAACAATGAAATTAGTGCCTTTTTTAAAGGTGAAGTTGAATATTTTTCGCCAGAAGAATTTAATATGGGATATCATAATGAGGTTATTAATTGGCAGGGAATGATGGCCAATCTTAGAGAGAAATAAAATCGGGGTATTATATCGTTATTTAAAGGAAAAATTTGATAAAGTTCCGAATACTACTAATATGAGACCTGTTAATGAACAGATGAACCTTGTTAATGAAAATGGTTGTCCATATAACTTTTTATCTTTTTAATTATTAGCTTATTTAATGGCGATGACATTAAATAAACAGTAATCGTTAATTTTGTCGTATGATTAGTATAGATATTCCAAATTATCAAAGTTGATAAAAAGAGGATATTTTAGGCTGTTTAAAACAGTTATCTCTATAATCTATTAGGTAATAGATTAATATTCTAAACTTCGACTAGAACTCGATATTCTTTTATTGTCCTCATTTACACAGTAAGATTGAGTCCAATCGCCATGTTGGTTATGATTTGAATAAAAACAAGCTTCTTTAAGTCTTTCAAGTGGGCTGTTATCATCGGTTTTTTCATTACTATACCGCAGAGAGTATTTAGTTATAGATTTGATTAACTGATTTTGGTCGTTATAAAAAAAATAGCTTTTGAATAAATCTTCTTGGGAATGTTCCTCAGAAATGTAGATAAATTTGTTTGAAAAAAATGCTAGTTTATTATTATCAAAATAGCTTAACTCTTTAGTATGGGGCAAGTTTAATTCATCATCACCATCATCATCTTCAACGTCAAATATATTTGTCACTCTGCCTCTGTCATCGAATTTTGCGTAACTCGCTTGTTCATTTCGATCATTAAACGTCTCAATAATATTGTTATTTTGATCTAATTTTAATTGATAAATTTGAGCCTGATCTTCATCATCGTAAGATTTGAAAATAGCATTGATATAATCAACTTCTAAGAGTTTATATTCGTCACCATATACTGATGTAATAAATCCATCTGGATTAGCTTCGATGGTTAAAGTTGATTCGTTATTACTTCCTTCATTATTACGGATTATTTTTTGTTTCTTAATTGCGATACTGTTAGGGGCATACTCTGACCTCCATATTAAGTTATAGTTGTTCGAAAGTACTATTAACTTTTTTTCTTGTCCTTCGCTTTTTTGAATATTACACGAAAATAAAGCTAAACAAGTTACTGCAAAAATTAATATTTTTTTCATTATTTTATTACCTTAAAAATACCATAAAGGATCTTTTATTTTTGTCTGATTTATTGAAAGTTCTGACAATTAGCCTTTTTATTAGCTATGCAACTATCTAATCCTTTGTTTATGCAAGTTAACTATTTTTTGAAACAATATCATCAATTAAATAACATAATGTTAAAAATATAATAATGTAGTTTTCAGATTAATCAAATTTAAAGGCATATTAGGTGATTATTTCGCTAATTTTATAAAGCCTTTAAAGTGTTTAAAGCCTAGGTAATAAACATTACTCAATGGTACATTATATATCGATCATCTATATTGTCGATAAGTTGAAAAGTCGCCCAATTAGCTGACGAACGCCTATATTCCCATTAATTTTAAGGGTATAATTACGACACTTAATTTAATGGTTAATCTGCGTTTATGACTTCTTCATTCATTCGAAAATCTGGCGTTGTTTTTGGTGCTTTTTTAGTGACAACGTTTATTATTGGAGTAGCGGGTGCCTTACAATCGCCTACCTTAAGTCGCTTCTTATCGTTTGAAGTTGGGGCTGATCCTCGTTTAGTCGGCGCGTTTTATTCGGTTAATGCGCTAGCCAGTATTATTGGTAGTTATTTGTTAGCCAAGTATTCGGATAACAGGGGTGACCGCCGTAAAATTGTAATTTTTTGTTGTTTGATGGGGCTGGCAAATAGTCTGATTTTTGCTTATTCACGTAACTATTATGTGTTAATTACCTTAGGTGTATTTTTTGCCGCATTAGCGTCTGCGGCAATGCCGCAGGTATTTGCGATGGCGCGTGAGTATGCCGAAAAGAGCGGTCGTAATGCAGTTGCCTTTAATTCCCTGATTCGTGCGCAATTATCATTAGCATGGGTGATAGGTCCACCATTATCTTTTGCGTTGGCAATCAATTACGGTTTTACTGCGATGTATTTGTGTGCCATGTCGATGTTTATTATCTCGATGATTGTCGTCACTATCTTCTTGCCGCCAGTTGAAAAAAGAGCAATCAGTTCGTTTACGGCAACTGAATTAGCTACGGCGAACCAATCGATTTTCACCAATCGCAATGTGATGTGTTTGTTAATCTCCACTATTTTTATGTGGACTGCAAATATGATGTATATCATCGATATGCCGATTTATGTGGAAGCGGTATTACACCTGTCTAATTCATTACCGGGTAGTTTGATGGGATTAGCGGCAGGAATTGAAATTCCTATTATGATTATTGCTGGTTATTTGGTACCAGTATTAGGCAAACGCAATCTATTTTTTATTGCTATCATTTGCGGAATTTTGTTTTATGTCGGGATGATTTTATTTAAAGATGCAACCATGTTGTATATATTACAAATCTTTAATGGATTGTTTATTGGGATTGTTGCCAATATTGGTATTATCTATTTCCAAGACTTATTACCAACCCGCATGGGTATTGCCTCAACTTTATTTAATAACGGCATTATTTGTAGCGTGATTTTGGCTGGTATTATTCAAGGTTTTGCCTCTCAAGCTTACGGTCATGAAGTGGTTTATTGGATTGGCTTAGTAATGGTGACGATTTCTTTACTATTTTGTGCATTAGTAAAAAAATAGTTGTCAATTCATCTCATTTTATCTTATGCAAATTAACGTCTTCCTTATTTGATTTAACAAGTAGGAAGACGGTTGCCATCAAACAAAAATTTAAACGTTAAATGTGGCTTTTATCTGTTGATAAAACGCATAATCGGTACGTTCATAATTTAACGGGGTGATAGCAATATATCCATCATTGGCAGCATCGAGTTCTTTTTCGACATCAATCACACCTTGGTTGCGTTTGGCTCTAAACCAAAAATAGTCATGACCTTCCGGATCTTGAGTTTCAGCAATTACAAATTGGCTAACATCCGGACTGCCTTGTTTGGTGATTTTAACGCCTTTTATTTGCTCAGCTTGGCAATTAGGGAAGTTGATATTAAAACAGATATTATCTGGGGTCGATAGCGCATAAAGTTGTCTAATTATGGATTCAGCAAGATGAGTTGAACAGTGCCAATCGGTTGGTATGTTATCTTCACTACTAACTTGACTTAAAGCCATTGCCGGTACGCCTAGCGTCATCGCCATCATTGCTGCCCCTACCGTACCCGATAATACTGTTTCAAATCCTAAATTGGAACCATTATTAATTCCTGATAGCACCAAATCAGGTAATTGGTTGGCCATGACAGATTTTATAGCAAATAGCGAACAGTCGGCAGGTGTGCCATAGACCGCATATTCCGTTTGGCTACGCTTTTGTACCCGAAATGGCGATTTTAGACTCACCGAACAAGAAACACCGCTCTGATCGACCACCGGCGCAACCACCCACACTTCGTTAGCGATATTTTCCGCGATACTCTTCAAAATTCGGATCCCGGTGGCATCAATGCCATCATCATTGACTAATAGAACTCGGTTTACTAATTTTTTTGACATATTGGTTCCTTAACTTAAATTTCCTTATTGAATAAATGTATTGCACTGATTTATCGACCCACTATCAAAGCCACGTTTAAACCATGTATAACGTTGTTTTGAGGTGCCATGAGTAAAACTATCAGGAACAACATAACCATTATTTTGTTGTTGTAGACGATCGTCGCCAATCGCTTGCACGGTATTGAGGGCTTGTTCGATATCGCCCACTTCTAAAATATGCTGTTTTTGCATAGCATTGCCCCATAAACCGGCATAACAATCGGCTTGCAATTCAAGTTTAATCGATAGCTGATTTGTTTGATTTTGCCCTAATTGCTGGATTTTATCAAAAGTGCCAAGTAAATTTTGTACGTGATGTCCAACTTCGTGGGCAATCACATAGCCTTGAGCAAAGTCACCGCCACCACCAAGGCGTCTTTTCATCTCTTGATAAAATGATAAATCAAGGTAAACGGTTTTATCTAAATTACAATAAAATGGACCCATCATAGCTTGGCCAGTACCACATAGCGTCCGGGTTGCACCGCTATACAGCACCAGTTTAGGAGGAATATACGTTTTGCCTAATTGTTGGAATTGTTCTTGCCAAAAATCTTCGGTGCTAGCTAAAATCACTGAAGTAAATTTAGCAGCGTCACTGTCGTTAAGTGGAGCGTCATCAACTTGGCTCGTTGATGTGTTATCGCCTAAATTAATCACACTGCTGTCTAGTAAGCCCGTCAAGTCAACGCCGTAGTAACCGGCTACTAACACGATAAGAAATAAAATAATTTTACCTTTACCACCAATTGGGATACGTGTCCCAATATCACTTGCTGATTGTGAGCGGCGATCTTCAATGTTATCACTCTCTCTTTGGTCTCTCCATCGCATAGGGAATACCTCATCAGTTTGGGTAATCTCATTCTAAAGGATAATAGATAAGGTTACTAGCAATAGTCACCATCAACAAGATGAAAATGAAGATAATAGCATGGTGTGATAAATGAGTTATTTTTGCTTAATTTAGGTATATAATTCTTTCCTATCTGACATCAATCATTAAACAAAATTGGTGTGTTTAGATTTTTACCTCGAATTTATCTAATCTTATCGTTTATCTTTGGCATGGCAGCCGGTTGAAATTAATTATTTGGATTTAAATCTTGATATTAATAAATTTAAAAGGCGGTATTTCATGGCAAAATCGAATCATAAACCTCTAGACATTAATGACATTCCCATTATTAATGATAACCAATTAAAAAAAGCCACTTGGGCATCGGCTTTCAGTAATGCTATTGAGTGGTATGACTTTGGTGTATATAGCTTTTTGGCGTATATTATCGGTCAGGTGTTTTTTCCTCATGTATCGCCTAGTGTGCAGATTATTGCAGCGTTATCGACCTTTTCTATTCCCTTTTTTATTCGTCCATTAGGAGGGATAATTTGGGGTTTAATTGGTGATAATATCGGTCGGCAAAAAGTACTATCTATCACGTTAGTAATCATGTCATTAAGTACATTTTGTATTGGACTGATACCAACTTATGAAACAATTGGCATTACCTCACCGGTATTACTGTTAATGGTTAAATTAGCACAAGGGTTTTCAATTGGTGGTGAATACTCAGGTTCAGCAACGGTGGTGGCGGAATATTCACCCGATCGTAAACGCGGTTTTATTGGTGGTTGGCTTGATTTTGGTTCAATGGTCGGGTTTATTATTGGAGCAGGGTTAGTGGTGTTCTTATCCATGCTACTTAGTCAATCGGCGCTATATAGTTGGGGTTGGCGTATCCCATTTTTAATTGCCTTACCCTTAGGTATAATTAGTTTTATCTTACATCATATTTCCGAAGAGACTCCAACTTTCCAACAACACCTCGAAGCTAGAGAATCAGAACAAATAGCTGAAACCAAATCAGCGCTAAAAAATATTATCAGCAAATATTGGCGACATATTTTGGTTTGCGTAGGATTAGTTATTGTGACAAACGTATCGTTCTATTTGTTATTAACTTATATGCCAAGCTATTTAGCGCATAACTTAAATTATGACACTGAGCATGGTTTACTCATAATTATAGCGATAATGGTCGGAATGTTAATTATTCAACCCATAATTGGGCTAATAAGTGACAAAGTAGGACGTAAACCATTTATATTAATTGGTAGTATCGGTCTATTGCTATTATCTTATCCGGCGTTTATGTTAATTAACAGTCAGCATATTCCCTTGGTTTTTTTAGGGGTATTTATCTTAGCACTGTTTATTAACTGTTTTACCGGGATTATTACCTCAATATTGCCCGCCATGTTTCCTACCAATATCCGCTATAGCGCCATTGCTAGCATTTTCAATCTTGCGATTATTGTTGCTGGGGTAACGCCAACTTTAGTAGCATGGCTTGTTGAATCAACCGGTAACTTATATATGCCAGCCTATTATTTGATGTTGGTGGGATTTATTGGTGTTGTTACCGGTTTTGCCATGCACGAAACCGCTAAAAAACCGTTACATGGTACCACGCCAACTGCCGCCAATCGCAACGAAGCTGAATCACTCCTATCTGAACATTTTGATTCAATTGAAGATGAAGTGGAAGATATCGATGAGCAGATCGAAGAACTACAAACTAAACGACAGGAACTTGTCGATCAACATCCCAAGTTGGATTAAGTTTTTACTTTGGTAAACATCACTATTGCTAGTGATAATAAAAATAGTTTAGATAAATAATACAATCATTATTTATCTATAAAATTAGTTATTTAAAAAAATTAATTCGTCTTTTTATTCAACTTTATTAGGAATATAGAGAAAATGATTTGCTGTGTTAAATATACGTTTTTATAGTAAATACAATCATAGTTATTTTTTCTAATTTCAAAAAAATAATCGCCCCTAAATTTAATGAGCAAATATAGTTTGTGTACCAAGTTAACTAAAAAGAGAATTGTTTTTGATGAAAGCATGAAATAATAATTTATAAACAAATTAATCCCTAGAAATATTAACTAAAAAGATTAACCAATATGAAATATCAAGCGATTAAAACTGAAGCGGTTGGAATTATAAGCGGAAGAAATGCGATCTATTTAGATGAATTCAAGCAGATATTTGATTCAGAATATAATTGTATTTTTAAAGGTGAATTCAGTTCCACATTAACTGAAATAACTTCGGGGAAAGATTTTATCCCATATATATTTTCTTTTTCGAATGTCATATATTATCAATGTTGTGAATTAGATCTTTATGTAAATGAAAATAAGATGGATTCATCTTTTGATTTTGTTGACAATTCTTGTTTAATTCAAGAATTAACCAACCGAGGGACAACTTCTAAGATAAAAAAAGATCATAAACATTATGTATTACAAACATATGATTATGTTTTTGATATTGTCGCCAAAGATTATAAACTCGAGATTGAAGCTGAATAACCGAAAATTAGCAAAATAACCAAATAAATTATAATGGGGTTTACTAAACTTTTGAAACATTTATGGTTATTGCTTAATGTGGTAGAGGTTTGATAAAAGATTTTAATCTTATTCATGATAATCAAATGGATCAATGGCTAATAATATTGTGTAAACTCTACGTTTATTAATAATTCATTAAATAAAACTTTTTTCGATGTTTGGTATAATAGCGGAATTGGGTAAAATATAGTTTTTTTATCCATGAATTTAATAATAGATTTTATATTATCTCTCACTCTTATTTATAAAGAACAAGTAACAATGTAATGGCAAAGGAATGTTAAAATTAAAGTTTTTTTTATTATTCACTCTTTTTTTTGTTAAATATCACCGATGCTTATGCTGCCATCAGTGCTAGAACCTCGTCAATACCTACAAGAATTTATCTTCTCAGGGGACCCAGTGATCGAATCTTTAATGCAGCAATTTGTGAATTTTTAGTCGTATTGTTTGTTATTATGATTGGTATTGTTGAAGTTATTGAAAAGCGAATACAAAATAAAATAGAGAGAAAACCAAAGAAGCCGAAAAAAATATTCAAAACCGAAGTACCATTAATAAAATCCGTCCAAGAATTTAAAAAACTCAGAAAAAATAGTTATAAACGCCGTTTACTTGACTTTTTTGGGAAATATTTATATCGATTAAAAGAATTTTTTAGAAAAAAAAGTTGAGGAACGAGATTTTCAAAAAAAAATTAATACTATGCATATACGACTGTGTTTTCGACAAAACCTGAATTCTTATTTTTAACATTTCCAACCTACTAACAATTATCTTTTATTTTGATTCTTTTTAGCTTTTTGTGTCAGTTTTGATGTTTTGCGCTGTAAAGTGTGATGTGCTCTTTTCAATAGATTGCATTGGTTATAGTATAGACAAAAATTGAGTGAATTTTGGCGTGATCATAACCCAAATAAGGAAACATAAAATGGCTGTAAATAATACATCAGATCTTGTAGGGAAGTTAAAAAATATTGTTGGTGATAAATATACCTTAACTGATCCAAGTCGTACTTTACCTTATCGTCAAGGAGCTCGTTTTGGGGTAGGGGATGCATTAGCCGTTGTGATTCCCGGCACGCTGTTAGAACAGTGGCAAGTTTTAAATGCTTGTGTTGAGTCAGATGTGATTGTGATTACACAATCGGCTAATACAGGATTAACTGGTGGCTCAACACCTGATGGTAATGATTATGATCGGCCGATAGTGATTGTTAGTACTCGTCGATTAGATGGTATTCAAGTGATTGAAAATGGTGATCAGGTGGTCTGTTTGCCGGGGAGTACACTATTCCATTTGGAAAAAGAGTTAAAAAAATATCATCGTGGCCCACATTCTGTGATTGGTTCTTCTTGTATTGGCGCTTCGGTTTTAGGCGGAGTTTGTAATAATTCCGGTGGTGCATTAATTCAGCGTGGTCCTGCTTATACACAAATGGCAGTGTTTGCCCAATTGGATGAGCAAGGTGAGCTACATTTGGTTAACCATTTAGGAATTGAATTAGGTGATACCCCAGAAGCGATTTTAGAGAACCTACAAAAACGCAGTTATACTGATAAAGATGTTAATCCTAACGCTGGTTTGGGACATGATTATCACTATTGTGACCATGTGCGACAAATCGATGCCGATACACCAGCGCGATATAATGCCGATCCTGCTCGTCATTATGAGGCATCGGGAAGTGCGGGTCGGTTGATGGTGTTTGCGGTACGGTTAGATACCTTTCCATTAGAGGAAAACACCGCAGTATTTTATATTGGAACCAATGATACAAGTGAGCTTGATGATATTCGTCGTCATATTTTAGGTAATTTTAAAAATCTACCAATCTCTGGCGAGTATATTCATCGTGATGCGTTTGATATTGCAGCGGTGTATGGTAAACATCTGTTTTTAGCGATTCAAAAACTGGGTACTGATACCATACCAAAGATGTACGCATTAAAGAATTTTGTCGATCGAATAATGAGTAAAATTCCTTTCTTTTCAGGAAGTTTTTCCGATAAATTTGCGGTGACGGTATGTAAATTGTGGCCAAACCATTTGCCAAAATCGCTACGAGATTATCGTGATCGTTATGCACATCATTTAATTTTAAAAATGTCTGATGACGGCATAGCCGAAGCTGAGGCGTTTTTAAAAGAGTATTTTGCTAATAGTTCAACAGATAAGCGTAACGGTAGCTATTTCCGTTGTAATGATAAAGAAGCTGAAGCAGCAATGTTACACCGTTTTGCCGTAGCTGGTGCTGCGACTGTTTATCGTAATGTTCATACTAAAACTGTCGAGGATTTAGTGGCGCTGGATATTGCTTTGCGTCGTAATGATAAGCAGTGGTTTGAAACGTTACCTGAAAATATTAGTCAGCATTTTATTCATAAGTTGTATTATGGCCACTTTTTCTGTTCGGTGTTCCATCAAGACTATTTGGCTAAAAAGGGTACTGACTGTGCGAAAGTTGAAGAAGAAATGTTGGTGATACTCGATCAGCGTGGCGCTCAATACCCAGCTGAACATAATGTTGGTCACTTGTATCATGCCAATTCCGATTTGCAAAAATTCTATCATGAGTTAGATCCAACCAATAGTTTCAATCCGGGTATCGGTAAAACTTCTAAGAAGAAATTTTGGAAATAAGTTAGAGGCTAAATTCAATATCCAAACCGCCATTATTAAATTAATGGCGGTTTTTATTTTATTTAAAGTAATTTTTTTAATTGATAGATGGCCTCTAACGCCTGTTTTGGTGTTAGAGCATCAGGATCGATCTGCTGTAGGGCGAGTTCGACTTCTGATGGTTCACTATCAGTGATTAAAGTAAGCTGTGAGCTTTCAACATGACTGTTAGCCGATTGTTTAGAGATGACTTCTAGCTCTTTTAGCTTTTGTTTGGCGCGTTTTAAGATAGTTTTCGGTACACCGGCTAGCCCTGCAACAGCAATACCAAAACTTTTGCTGGCGGCACCTTCGGATACTTCATGAATGAAGGCGACACTGTTGTCGTGTTCAATAGCGTCAAAATGGATATTATAGACACCTTGCATCTGTTCAGGTAATTGGGTTAACTCAAAATAGTGGGTGGCAAATAGCGTCATCGCTTTGATTTGGTTAGCTAAATTTTCAGCACATGCCCATGCTAATGAAAGTCCATCATAGGTTGAGGTACCACGGCCAATTTCATCCATTAACACTAAGCTATTTGGCGTAGCGTTATGCATAATGTTAGCGGTTTCAGTCATTTCAACCATAAAGGTAGAACGGCCTGAAGCTAAGTCATCGGATGCCCCAATTCGAGTAAAGATACGATCAACAGGACCAATTGTCGCTTTAGATGCCGGAACAAAACTACCTATGTAAGCCAATAAGACAATTAGCGCCGCTTGACGCATGTAGGTACTTTTTCCGCCCATATTGGGGCCGGTGATAATCAGCATCCGTCTATGTGATGAGAGACACAGTGAGTTGGCGATAAATGGTTTTTGTAGCACTTGTTCGATCACAACATGTCGACCGTCTTTGATTTCAATACCAGTTTGATTAGTTAATGTTGGACAATGGTAGTTGAGCGTGAAAGCTCGTTCAGCAAGATTAGTTAGAACATCAAGTTCGGCAATCGCATCGGCACTGGTTTGCATATCCGCTAATTCAGGCATAAGTAGATCGAACAGTTGATCATAAAGCTGCTTTTCAAGCGCTAATGCACGGCCTTTTGAAGTTAAAACTTTGTCTTCATACTCTTTAAGTTCAGGAATGATATAACGTTCGACATTTTTCAGTGTTTGTCTACGTGTATAGTGTATTGGTGCGAGGTGGCTTTGACCTCGGCTAATTTGGATGTAGTAACCATGTACCGCATTAAAGCCTACTTTTAGAGTATCAATTCCTAAGGATTCGCGTTCGCGAATTTCAAGTTGTTCTAAGTAGTTGGTTGCACCATCAGCTAGGTTACGCAATTCATCTAATTCAGGATGATAATTAGTGGCAATTACACCTCCATCTCGAATAATAACCGGTGGCGCTTCGACAATCGCCCGATTTAAGAGATCGGCAATTTGATCGAATTGATTGATTTTGGCGCGTAATGCAATGAGTGATGGTGCGTTAAATTGCGCTAACTGTTGTTGGAGTTGTGGTAATAGGTTATAGGCATCACGTAACCGAGCAAAATCGCGTGGCCGAGCACTTCGTAGTGCTAATCTTGCCAAAATTCGTTCAAGATCACCAATTTGCTTTAATAGCGGTTGTAGGTCGGTGACATCATTTTGTAACTCTTTAATGGCTTGTTGTCGATTTTCTAAAATGGCCAAATTACGAATTGGCGAGTGTAGCCAACGTTTAAGCATTCGACTGCCCATGGCCGTTTGGGTGTTATCTAAAATGTCGGCAACGGTATGTTCAGTACCACCTGATAGGTTTTCGGTGATCTCTAAGTTTCGGCGCGTGGCGGCATCTAATACCACAAAATCAACTGAAGATTCTTTAACTATTGAGCGAATGTGTGGCATGGCTGTGCGTTGGGTATCTTTGACATATTGCAATAAACAGCCTGCTGCACATAAAGCATAATGGCAATCTTCCACCCCATATCCCACTAAATCATTGGTACCAAATTGTAAATTAAGTTGCTGTTTGGCAGTTTCCAGATCAAAATCCCAAATTGGGCGTCGTCTTAATCCGTGGCGATTTTCGATTAAACACATTGATGGAAAGTCTTCAGGGTAAAGTAATTCAACTGGGCTAGTTCGCTGTAATTCAGCTTGCATTGCTTCCGGATTATCACATTCAAATACAAAAAAGCGACCTGAACTCATGTCTAAAGTGGCATAGCCAAAGTGCTGTTTTTGTTGCCATATGCAGGCAAGTAAGTTGTCTTTACGATCTTCTAATAATAATTCATCACTTACCGTGCCGGGAGTGATAATACGGACAATCTTACGCTCCACAGGCCCTTTGCTGGTTGCAGGATCGCCTATTTGTTCACAGATTGCCACTGATTCGCCTAACGAGATAAGTTTGGCTAAATAACTTTCAACCGCGTGATAAGGTACCCCAGCCATCGGAATTGGCTGACCATTTGATGAACCACGTTTAGTAAGCGAAATATCTAAGAGTTGTGAAGCACGTTTAGCATCTTCATAAAACATCTCATAAAAATCACCCATACGATAAAACAATAAAATATCTGGGTTTTCAGCTTTTAACTTTAGATACTGTCGCATCATTGGTGTGTGGTCAGTCAAATCTTGGTTATCTGTCATAGCGTTGTTTCTTTAGTTTAAAAAATAATATTTAGACTTTAATCGTAAAATTTCATATTTAAGTGGTTATCTGTATTTATAACCGTTTACAACTATCTTAAATATGAATGGTTATAGTTTGCATTGAATAATAATATATATTCATTTTTGGATCGATACGTTCTTAGCTACTTTATTGACAAGGTATTGAGCTAATAGCTCATTATTATACCCAATTATTTTTACTTAATGCAGAAGTTATTTTTTTGTTGCAGCATTAAATTAATTTTATAATTTAATACCTTGATTATAATTATTATTTTCTCTGGTTTATTTGTTTACCTAAAACTATTTCATTAATTCGTGCCTAATTACGTGTAATGATCTTGAATAAACCCCCAAAATTTGGTAGTTTACTGCAAGTTATTTTTATCATATACAACAAAAAAGAAGGTAATTGTTATGACAATCAAAGTAGGTATTAATGGTTTTGGCCGTATTGGTCGTATTGTTTTCCGTGCTGCACAAAAACGTTCTGACATTGAAATCGTTGCGATCAATGATCTATTAGACGTTGATTATATGGCTTATATGCTTAAATATGATTCAACTCACGGTCGTTTTGACGGTACTGTTGAAGTTAAAGACGGTAAATTAGTCGTTAACGGTAAAACAATCCGCGTTACTGCTGAAAGAGATCCTGCAAACTTAAAATGGAATGAAGTAGGTGTTGATGTTGTAGCTGAAGCAACTGGTTTATTCTTAACTGATGAAACTGCGCGTAAACATATCCAAGCTGGCGCTAAAAAAGTTGTATTAACTGGCCCATCTAAAGATAGCACTCCTATGTTCGTTATGGGTGTTAATGATAAAGACTATGCAGGTCAAGATATTGTTTCTAACGCATCTTGTACTACTAACTGTTTAGCACCTTTAGCTAAAGTAGTTAATGATAACTTCGGAATTGTTGAAGCGTTAATGACTACTGTTCACGCAACAACTGCAACTCAAAAAACAGTTGATGGTCCTTCTCACAAAGATTGGCGTGGTGGTCGTGGTGCTGCTCAAAACATCATCCCTTCATCAACTGGTGCGGCTAAAGCGGTAGGTAAAGTTATTCCTGAATTAAATGGTAAATTAACAGGTATGGCTTTCCGTGTTCCAACTCCAGACGTTTCTGTTGTTGACTTAACTGCTCGTTTAGCAAAACCAGCTAAATACGAAGATATCTGTAAAGCAATCAAAGCTGCTGCAGAAGGCCCAATGAAAGGCGTTCTTGGTTATACTGAAGATGACGTTGTGTCTACAGATTTCTTAGGCGAAGTTTGTACTTCTGTATTTGATGCTAAAGCGGGTATCCAATTAAGCGATAACTTTGTTAAATTAGTATCTTGGTACGATAACGAAGTTGGTTATTCAAATAAAGTATTAGACTTAATCGCAGTTGTTTCTAAAAAATAAGAATCAATTGTAATTAAAAAAAGCGACCTTGGTTGAAGTGACCCCATAAAGTTGGACACTTTGATTAAGCGGCTTGTAAGGCCTGATTTCGAAATTCAACCGGAGTCAGGCCTTTTAATTTGGCTTTAATCCGTTTGGTGTTGTAGTATTCTATATATTCTTCTATTTTTTCAATCAATTCATCTGCATCTTGAAAGCATTGTCCATGATACATTTCTGATTTTAATAGACCAAAAAAGTTTTCAGCTACCGCATTATCTAAACAATTTCCTTTTCTGGACATACTTTGTTTGATGCCATTATTAGCTAGTAGTTTCTGATAATGGCAATTTCTATATTGCCAGCCTTGGTCACTATGTAGTAACGGTTTTTCACACTGTTTTAATCGTGATATCCCTTTTTGAAGCATATCTGTCACCAAGGTCAAACGTGCATTTTTAGCCACTTTATAAGCGATTACTTCTTGATTATATAAATCGATAATGGGCGATAGGTAAATTTTCTGTTCATTTACCTTAAATTCTGTGACATCCGTTACCCATTTTTCATTTGGTTTCGATGATTCAAAATCTCTTTTAAGATAATTAGCTACTGTTTTACCTGTCTCTCCACGATAAGAACGATATTTTTTAGGTCTTACTGTCGATTTGAGATTAAGCTGACCCATTAAGCGTTGTACCGTTTTATGATTGAGCTTAATGCCTTCATTTATCAACGTTAAATGAATTCGCCGATAACCATAACGCCCTTTATGTTCATGGTAAATCGATTCTATACGTTTTAACTCATTTTCATAAGCAGACGGCATTTTCAACCTATTAACATGATAATAAAAAACACTTTTTGCCAGTTTTGTTGCTGATAGCAAATGTTTTAAAGAATACTGATATTTAAGAGCTAAAACAACTAACGTTTTTTCTTTGTTTGTTGACGTTTTGCTTGCTTCAGCTCTTCTAACTTTTTTAGAACAGCATTTTCTGCTCGTAAATAAGCAATTTCCTCTTTTAATTCTTCAATTGTTTTTTCATCATCACTGTGAGTGGGTTCAATACGGGTTCGCTTCATACATGGTCTTCCTCTGGAACGATATTCAAGCCCTCGGAAACCTTTTTTATGATATCTATCAAGCCAAACAAATAGAAGACCGGGGGAACTTAAATTAAGCATAGCACTAGTGTGCCCGAGAGACCAATTATTTGTCCACATTAATTTTAGTGCTTGTAATCTTGCTTCGGCATGACGTAAATGAGGTGTTGGTTGAAAGGCGTTATCACCATGAATCGCAACCACTTGGGACCAATATCGAATCTGACTAGAAGATATCGCATATTTTTTTGAAAGAATTTTCGATGATTCTCCTGATAAGAATTCATTAGCTATGATAATTTTTAATTCTCGACTATATTTTGACATAAAAAGACCCTCAGTAATTGGTTGTCCAACTATTGGGGGTCACTTCATTGGTGTCGCTTTTTTAATTTCTGCTTGAAATTATTGTTTGTACGCATAAAAAAACGCCTATTTCGAGAAATAGGCGTTTTGCTTATATTATTTAATTAAATTTAATTAGATAACAACAACTTCAGCCGCTGCTGGTCCACGAGGGCTATCCTGGATAGCAAATTCGACTTGTTGTCCTTCAGCTAAGGTTTTAAATCCGTCACCTGAGATAGCAGAGAAGTGAACAAATACGTCTTTGCTTCCGTCGGCAGGGGTAATAAAACCAAAACCTTTACTTTCGTTGAACCATTTTACTTGGCCTGTTTTTTTATTCATTTACTAGACATCCTAACAATAATTAATAATTTGCCTTATCGGCTGTTTAGGCATCACTAAACATTATTACTTCAACTCAAAAACAAATTTAACTAGTTAAACGCTAAATTAAAAAGTTAATCGTTTCCATAAAAATGCTTATGTTGTTTGCCCATTACTATTACCTCATAATTTAAAATCGAAAGCAAGAGTTTCATTACAATTTTTTCATCTTATGATAAAGTTTTTTCTATGATTTTTTGGTAATTGATCGTTTTTTGATCTATAGCAAATTGCTTATATTATAACTACTTGAGGATATTTCGAAAGTCAAAAAAAGTGGAAAAACACGAGCCATAAAATTTTTTTTCTATGACTCGATGAAACGATTACTTTTTTGTTAAGAAATGTTATTTTTGTTTTGCACGTTCAAAAGATTCGATAATTTCTTTGCGTGCGGCTTCAGCATTATCCCAGCCTTCAACTTTTACCCATTTGCCTTTTTCAAGTGCTTTATACTGTTCAAAGAAGTGTTTGATTTGAGATTTTAATAACTCAGGTAAGTCATTAACGTCTTTAATGTGATCATATTCTTTTGACAGTTTAGTATGTGGAACTGCTACTAATTTTGCATCAGAGCCTGCTTCGTCGGTCATTTTTAATACGCCAACTGGACGACAACGAATAACTGAGCCTGGTTGTAATGGGTACGGAGTTGGAACTAATACGTCAACAGGATCACCATCGAGTGATAATGTGTGATTAATGTAACCATAGTTACATGGGTAAAACATCGCTGTTGCCATGAAACGATCGACAAAGACAGCACCAGTATCTTTATCTACTTCATATTTGATTGGATCAGCATTCGCTGGAATTTCGATTACAACATAGATGTCGTCTGGTAATTCTTTACCTGCTGGTACATTTAATAGTCCCATTTTTGTATCCTCTATCTTTTATTTGTTAATAGTGTTTAATAATAAATATAATGCAAACATTATAAAAACTTACTCAGTTTCGCTCAAATCTTTTAAATATTGAAAGATTTGTCTAGCAGTTTTTGGTGGTTTGTTTGCCGTGAGTTCTTTTTTCGCTAAACGCGCTAATGTACGCAATTGCTGTCTATCTGCGGAAGGAAATAGCTCCATAATTGATTCTGCATCACCAGTTTCGATAAGTTCATCGCGTAATTTTTCTAATCGATGAAATAGCGCGACCTGCTGATTATGGCGGTTTTTAAGTTTATCTAAAGCTGATGTAATCGGTTCGATATCACGACTTCGAAGTAACTTGCCAATGTATTGGATCTGTCTTCGATAACCCTCTTTTTTTATTTTTTGCGCTAATTCAATCGCATAAAGTAAATCTTCATCAAGGGGAATTTTGGCAATTTCATTTTTGCTTAAGTTGACAAGTTCGACACCTAACTTTTTAAGTGCTTCAGCATCGCGTTTGATTTCACTTTTACTAACGTAGATAATCTCTTCATCTTCAAGGTCTATATTGAAGTCAGGTTCTAAATTTGGCTCTTGATTGCTATTCATGCTATTTCTTTTGTTAACTAAAATTGAATTCTGGCATATTATAACGTATCACTAGCAGAATTGTAGAAAATAATAGAATGAGTGTAGAACAAATTAAAAAAGACGCGATGAGCCAAAAGCAGCATTTGTCAGCGATTGTCGCTGATGCGATTAAACAGGCGCAAGCTCGAGTTGATGCTGTTGAGGTGTCGATCAATCAATCGACTGGTATTAGTGTCAGTACCCGAGAAGGTGACACAGAAAATGTTGAGTTTAATAGTGATGGTGCATTAGGCATTACAGTGTATCAAAATCAGCGTAAAGGTAGTGCATCAACCAGTGATTTGTCGCCACAGGCGATTAGTCAAACGGTGGATATGGCGATTAACATTATGCAGTATACCTCAGCGGATCCTTATTCTGGCTTGGGCGACCCTGATTTGATGGCTTTTGATGCACCAGATTTAGATCTGTTTTATCCAAGTGATTTGAATGTTGATAATGCTATTGAGCAAGCAAAACAGGCAGAACATAATGCACTTACTCACTCTTCTTTGATAAGCTGTGATGGTGGTTATTATAACAGCCGTTATGGTGTTTATGTTTATGGTAATAGCTTCGGAATGTTACAAGGTTATTGTGCGAGTTCGCATTCACTTTCTTGTTCAGTTATTGCTCAGCAAGATGGACAAATGGAGCGTAATTATGAATATACGTCATCTCGCGATGTCAACCAACTAAAATCATCTGCTTGGGTTGGTAAGCATGCTGCTGAAAAGGCGGTAGCCCATTTAGGTGCGAGGCAAATTCCGACAATGCAAGTTCCGGTTCTTTTTTGTGCTGATGTTGCTGTGGGGTTGATGCGGCACTTAGTTAGTGCAATCAGTGGTGGTGCTATCTATCGAAAATCCTCTTTTTTATTAGACAGTGTCGGTAAAGCGATTTTTCCCGCTTGGCTGACGATTTTAGAAGATCCTCACATTTTAACAGGGATAGGGTCGTCACCATTTGATAGTGAAGGCACCCAAACATTTAAGCGCAATATTATTGATCAAGGTATTTTACAAACTTATTTGTTAAGTAATTATTCAGCAAGAAAATTGGGTTTGAAATCAACTGGACATGCAGGTGGCATTCATAATTGGTTAGTTTCACCAAGTCAATCTGATGCTGATTTTGCTGCAATGCTCAAAAAATTAGATAAAGGTGTTGTCATTACCTCGTTAATGGGACAAGGTGTTAATAATGTAACCGGTGATTATTCGCGTGGTGCTACAGGTTTTTGGGTAGAAAATGGTAAAATCCAATATCCAATCAATGAAATTACTGTTGCGGGTAATCTTAAAGATATGTACCAAAATATTGTAGCAATAGGTAATGATATTGAGACCAGAAGTAGTATTCAAACTGGCTCAATATTAATTGAAAATATGAGTATAGCAGGGAAATAGGCAAACATGGGAAAGTTTACCAATAGCGCGTTATTCCAAAAAGTGATTCTTTGGATGCCGGGGTTAATGAGTTTATTACGCTATAAGCGTGAATATTTTAGTTTTGATATTAAAGCGGGATTATCAGTGGCAGCAGTCTCTTTGCCAGTATCTATCGCCTATGCGGAGCTTACTGGTGTCGGGGCGATTGCTGGATTATATTCAACAATTTTACCACTTATTGTTTATGCGCTTTTTGGTTCTTCTAAACAACTCATTGTCGGTCCCGACACGGCAACTTGTGCGGTGGTGGCGGCTGTGGTGTTTCCTTTGGCAGCAAATGATCCTATTTTGCGTTGGCAATTAGTGATACTGTTAACTATTATGATAGGTATTTGGTGTCTTATCGCTGGTAAACTTCATTTAGGTGCCTTGGCTGATCTCTTAAGTCAACCAATTTTGATTGGTCTGCTTAATGGGATTTCTATTACCATTATGGTTGATCAGTTAGCTAAAACCTTTGGCTTTAGCTATGACTATTCTTATTTAATTGAGCGTATCGTCTATTTACCGTTTAAAATAACGGAAATCCACTTATTAACTACCTTAGTGTCTTTTTTTACATTAGTAATTTTAGTGGTTTTAAAAAAATTCAAACCGCGTTACCCTGCGCCACTTTTTGCTGTAATTATTATGACTTTTCTCTCTTGGCTATTTAATTTTGAACATTACAATGTTCGAATTATTGGTAGTGTAAGCAGTAATTTTATTCCTGCTGAGTCATGGATAGATTTTGATAAAGGTTTGATGCGAAATTTAGTGGTACCTTCACTTAATATAGCCGTGATCTGCTTTGTTAGTATGATGATAACGGTACGTAGTTTTGCTTCTAAAAATAATTATGAAACTAATGCTGATGTCGAATTTAAAGCGTTAGGTATGGCCAATATCGTAGCTGGCTTATCACAAGGTTTTGTAGTAAGTGGTACTTCTTCGCGTACTGCGGTGAATGATGCCAATGGAGGCAAAACCCAATTGGTGTCAATTATCGCCGCGGTTTTGATTGGCTTTGTGGTAATGTTCTTTTTGTCACCGCTACAGTATATTCCAACTTGCGTATTAGGTGTCATATTAATTTATTCTTCTCTATCCCTTATTAATTTACAAACTATTATTCGATTTTTTAAATTTGATCGTGATGCATTTTATCTAAGCTTAACGACGCTAATTTCTGTTTTAGTCATTGGTATCATACCTGGTATGGCGTTGGCGGTGCTTTTAGGTCTATTTTTGTTTTTACGACGAGTGTTTAGACCAAATGATCAGTTATTAGGTGTTGATGAAAGTGGACGAATTCATTCTATTGGGCCTGATGTCTATCCGTTAAGTAATACGATTATTTATCGTTTCAATTCACCATTAACTTATTTCAATATTGCCTATTTTAAACGTAGAATTATCGGTTATATTGATGAATCTTCTGAACCAATTAATTATGTTATTGTTGATGCCATACCTTGCTTTACCTATAAAGATGTCAGTGTATTAACCGGTATTGATGAGTTGGTTAAATCATTAAAAGTTAGGAATGTGGTGCTAATTTTATCAGGTCGACGCAAAACTTTGAAAAATTGGTTTAAACAGATGAATCTAAAATTAGATAGTGATTATATTGAGTTCGCTTACGATCTTTATTTTGCGGTGCGATTAGTACAAAGTAAAGAGCATATGGACAGCAAAACCGACGAAGATGTTGATAATTAGAACATTAATCATCATATTAAATTAGCTAAGGATAATTATGAATCAGATAAAAAAGCGCATCAAAATTGAAATGCTTAGTACTGGTGATGAAGTTTTATACGGTCAAATTGTCGATACTAATGCCGCTTGGTTATCAGATTTTTTATTTGCAGAAGGGATCACTATTACTTCGCGCCATACGGTAGGCGATGATTTGTTGACCTTGGTTGAAACTTTGCAAGAGCGTAGCTTACACAATGATATTTTAATTGTGAATGGCGGATTAGGACCAACCAGTGATGATCTTAGTGCCCAAGCCGCAGCTCAGGCGAATAATGAATCGTTGATTTTACACGAAGAGTGGCTTAAGACGCTTGAACGCTACTTCCTTAATCGTGGTAGAGTGATGCCAGCAACCAATATTAAACAAGCTATGTTACCTCAGAGTGCAACGTTAATTGATAATCCTATTGGCACCGCTTGCGGTTTTAAAATGCAGTTAAATCATTGTCTTTTATTTTTTACCCCAGGTGTGCCGTCTGAATTTAAAGCTATGGTTAGAAATTCGATCCTACCGGAAATTAAAGCTAATTATCCTATAACCGAAAGAAATCTTTGTTATCGATTAACCACTATGGGACGAACTGAAAGTGATTTAGGACAGGCGATCGAGACAACCGTTGAGATTCCTCATTATATCACTGTTGGTTATCGTGCAGCTATGCCCATTATTGAGTTAAAATTAACTGGACCAGAAAGTAAAAAGAGTGAAATGGATAACATCTGGCAGAAGATAAAAGCCATTGTTGCTGATAATTTACTTTATGAAGGGGTCGTGATTAATCAAGGTGAATCGGGCTTAGCTCAGGTGGTATCAAAGTTATTAAATCAAAGCAAGCAAACTATTGTCGTTATTGAACAGCAATCCGCAGGTATGGTGAGTTACCAATTGTTCGAAGCTAATGCGCCTATTGTAAAGTCAGAAGTAGTCCCTTTTGTGATGGAAGAGCCGATTGATTACTTCTCACAAATATTGCAAAATCAGAGAGCTGATATTGTACTCGGCATAGTAAATTTTCAGGAGAAGAATACTGAATTTACTTTGATTATTGCCACCATTAAGCAAGTTTTACACTTTAAGTTAAAATATATTGGACGATCGCAAAGTAGTAAAATTCAACAACAAATTTTGACATCGATTGCCTTGGATGGTTTGCGTCGTTATTTATTAAATCTGCCTATTGTTGGCCCTAATGTTTGGTTGGAACAGATTGCATAGATTTATCAAATATTTTTTACTTTGCAAATAATTTAAATTAGGTTTTTCACTAATTAGTAATATTACTATGGACAATTCCCTACAAAATTAAGTAGAATAACTGATCTTTCAATTGAAGCATTTAAGTTAAAAAATTAGAGGTAAAAATGGCTCGTGTAACTGTCCAAGATGCAGTAGAAAAAATTGGTAATCGCTTTGATCTCGTTTTAGTTGCAGCAAGACGCGCTCGTCAACTACAAGTTGAAAACAAAACACCACTAATTCCAGAAGAACACGATAAAGAAACTGTAGTGGCTTTACGCGAAATTGAGAATGGGCTTGTAAATAAACAAATCCTTGATACAGCTGAATTCCAAGCTCGTCAAGATGAAGAATCTGAAGTGCGTAACGCTCTTCATGAAACGGTACTTTTAGAAAACACTCCTTCATACGAATAAACATTGCTGAGAATTGTCCATGCAATATTTTGAAAGCTTAAAAGAGGTTGTTGCATCTTATCTTCCAGCGAAACAAGTTGAATTTATTCAAGATGCCTATTTCTTTGCCAAGCAAGCACATGATGGACAATTCCGTTCCAGCGGTGAACCTTATATTACTCATCCGGTTGCGGTAGCAACCATTTTAGCCGAAATGCGGTTAGATTATGAAACCGTTACCGCGGCATTGTTACATGACACCATCGAAGATACTCCGGTCACCTTTCAAGACATTACTCAAAAGTTTGGTAAACATGTCGCTGTTTTAGTTGAAGGTGTATCAAAACTTGATAAGTTAAAATTTAGAAATCGACAAGAAGCCCAAGCTGAAAATTTTCGTAAAATGGTTTTAGCCATGACCGAAGATGTGCGCGTAATTTTAATTAAATTAGCTGATAGAACGCATAATATGCGTACTCTTGGTGCATTGCGGCCGGATAAACGTCGTCGGATAGCCAAAGAAACCTTAGAAATTTATGCGCCTTTGGCTCATCGGTTGGGTATTCATCATATTAAAACTGAGCTTGAAATACTTGCTTTTACTGCTATGCACCCTAATCGAGCTAAAGTTCTTGAAAAAGTGGTAAAAATTGCTCAAGGAACTAGAAAAGAGCTGGTTCAGCAAATTTTATCAGAAATTAGAGGGCGTTTAAGCGAAGCGAATATTCATGCGCAAGTTGAAGCACTTGAAAAGAATATCTATGCAATCTACCAAAAGATGCAACTTCGTGAGCAACATTTCCACTCAATTATGGATATTTACGTTTTCCGCATTGTTGTTGATGATGTCGATGCTTGCTATCGTACGCTTGGTTTAGTCCATAATCTATATAAACCAAGACTTAATCGCTTCAAAGATTATATTGCTATTCCCAAAGCCAATGGTTACCAATCATTACATTCGTCATTAATTGGCCCACATGGTACACCGGTCGAAGTGCAAATAAGAACTGAAGATATGGAACAAATGGCGGAAATGGGGGTTGCTGCGCATTGGATTTATAATGAGAATGATGAGTTAAATAACACTACCGCGCAAATTAAAGCTCAACGTTGGATGCAAAGTTTATTAGAACTTCAGCAGAGTGTCGGTAATTCATTTGAATTTATTGAAAATGTTAAGTCGGATCTATTTCCTAAAGAGATATATGTCTTTACACCAAAAGGTCGAATTGTCCAATTACCGGAAGGGTCAACCGCAGTTGATTTAGCATATGCCGTCCACTCTGATATTGGTTTCCAATGTATTGGTGCGGTAGTTGATCGTAAACCTTATCCGCTTTCTCAACCGTTGAGCAATGGGCAAACGGTTGAAATTATTACCTCCCCTGAAAGTCGTCCTAATGCAAGTTGGTTAAATTTTGTGGTGAGTGCCAAAGCCAGATCGCGTATTCGCCAAGCATTAAAAACCTTGAAACGAGAAGATGCTATATTGTTAGGGCGTAAATTGCTTAATTTGGCTTTAATAAAAACCAGTGGAATTGATTCGCTAACTGATAAGCAAAAAGAGCGTATCGTTGAGTTGACTCAACTAAGCTCGTTTGATGATGTTTTAGCCGAAATAGGACTTGGCAATATTATGAGCTATTTTATTGTCAAAGGTCTTGAACATAAAACACTTTTATCAAACGAATCTGAGGCCAATAAAACATTAGTTATAACCGGAAGTGAAGGGGTATTGGTAACTTTTTCAAGATGTTGCCATCCTATTCCTAATGATCCGATTATCGGTCATGTCAGTCCGGAAAAAGGTTTGACGGTCCACCATGAGTCTTGTCGTAACATCAGTGGTTATCAAAATAATCCCGAAAAATACATTCCACTTAAATGGGCCCCTGATATTGAGCAGTTTTTTGTGGCGGAAATCTGGGTAGATATTGTTAATAATCAAGGTTCTTTGGGGCATGTTCTTTCTATCATTAATGATGAGAAAGCCCATATCCAGTGGTTGAATACCGAAGAAAAAGATAGACAAATATACACTATTATTTTGCAGATTGAAGTTAAAAATACCCAACAACTTAATGATTTAATCCGAAAATTGTCACTCCAACAAGATGTAGTGAGTGTGACACGCAATATTAATTAGTTATTATGGCTGATCGTTTGCTAAACCACATACCGCTTGCAAAATTAGCGGGCATTGGGCCTAGTTTAGAAAGTAAATTCTCTCAACTGGGTATTAAATCTGTTCAAGATCTGTTATTACATTTTCCGCTTCGTTATGAAGACCGTTCTACATCTTCCGCTATTGGTGAGGTGGCAATTGGCGAAACAACCACTATTCAAGGTTGTATCATTAAAAGTGAAATTATCATTACTAAACGTAAAATGTTGTTGTGTCATATTCAGGATGATTCGGGTATCGCAATTTTACGTTTTCTTCATTTCAATATGGGGATGAAGGCTTCCCTAGCCCCTGGTAAATGGGTGAGTGCTTACGGTGAGATAAAAAGCGGTAGTCATTATCCGGAAATTATTCATCCACAATTTAAAATTCAAAGCCAAAAAGAAGCGCATAGCGCTTTTGCTGATGCCAATGAAGAGCGATTTACGCCAATTTATTCTACTACCCATGGATTAACTCAAAATGTCATTCGTAAGGCAATACAATCGGCATTAATATTGTTAAAACGCAATCCACCCGATGAAATTTTACCGGCTACATTGAGTTCTAGATATTTGCCTGTCATTGAATCATTAGACATTGTTCATAATCCTTCATTGACCACCGATGTCGAGCAGTTAATTGCTGGCGAGCATCTGGCAATAAAACGATTTATTTTAGAAGAGTTGCTTGCTTATCATTTAAGTATGTTGCTGATTAAATTTGATAATCAAAGACAACATTCTTACCCAATGCATATTACTCAACAATATATTCGGCCTTTTCTTGCGGCATTACCATTTGAACCAACCAAAGCGCAAAAAAGAGTGGTGCAGGATATTTATCAAGATATGGCAAAATCAGTGCCAATGATGCGATTAATCCAAGGTGATGTAGGGTCGGGTAAAACCTTAGTTGCCGCGTTAGCCGCTTTAAATGCTATTGAAAATAAGCAACAAGTCGTCTTAATGGCGCCAACTGAAATATTAGCTGAACAACATTTTCATAATTTTTGCCAATGGTTTGAGCCACTAGGGATTAAGGTTGAGCTACTCACTGGTCGTTTAACCGCTAAAAATAAACAACTACGCTATAATGATATCGAATTGGGTGAAATTTCAATGTTAATCGGTACTCATGCGGTGTTTGTTGATAAAGTTAAGTTTAACCATTTAGGCTTAGTCATTATTGATGAACAGCATCGGTTCGGGGTAAATCAACGATTAAGTCTTTGGGAAAAAGGTGCTAAAGATGAATGTCATCCGCATCAATTAATCATGACGGCAACGCCAATTCCAAGAACCTTAGCAATGACGGTTTATGCTGATTTAGATGTATCAATTATTGATGAATTACCTCCCGGACGAACCCCAGTAACAACTATCGTTATACCTAATTCACGTCGCGATGAGATTATTGAAAAAGTGAATAATGCTTGTCTTAATAATCGTCAGGTTTATTGGGTTTGTACATTAGTTGAAGAGTCCGAAACACTTGATGCCCAAGCTGCTGAAATGT
The DNA here is from genome assembly GCF_984569085.1 of Gilliamella sp. LMG 34359. Taxonomy (NCBI): domain Bacteria; kingdom Pseudomonadati; phylum Pseudomonadota; class Gammaproteobacteria; order Orbales; family Orbaceae; genus Gilliamella; species Gilliamella sp. LMG 34359. The sequence goes on from NZ_OZ474906.1 coordinate 1,597,095, forward strand.
TGGTTGAAGAGTTGCGAATGTTATTGCCTCATCTAAAGATCGCTTTAGTTCATGGCAAAATGAAATCGGATGAAAAACAAGCCGTCATGAAAGCGTTCAAATCAGGTGAAACACAACTTTTAGTTGCAACGACCGTTATTGAAGTCGGGGTTGATGTGCCAAACGCAAGTTTGATGATTATTGAGAATGCTGAACGATTAGGGCTTTCGCAATTACATCAATTACGAGGACGAGTTGGTCGGGGTAGTGCAATTTCATATTGCGTATTAATGTATCAAGCGCCACTGAGTAAAGTCGCACAACAAAGGATGAAAGTGATGCGCGAGAGTAGTGATGGTTTTGTTATCGCGCAAAAAGACCTTGAAATTAGAGGAAGTGGCGAAATTCTAGGTACCAGACAAATGGGGGTCGCCAATTTTAAAGTGGTTGATTTAATCCGTGATCAACATTTAATTAGCGATGTTCAACAAGCCTCATATTATATTCAACAAGATTATCCAGAGTCTGCGCAACAACTTATTGAATGTTGGTTGCCAGAAAGACAGAAATATATAAATGCCTAGCTGTATAACTAATTGTTTAGTTTGGCTTAAGATCAAATAACGGCTTGCACAACCAACAAAAAACGGACTTTGAGATTATTCAAAGTCCGTTTGTTTTATCGTTTTACTTTATAAGAATGAACGGTATGGCAGTTCAGGTTCATCGGTAAAGATATCTCTAAATCCACGATAGTGTTGATAGTGCATTTTGTTTTTATCGGTTGGATAAGTATATTTACCACCAACTTGCCAGAAGAATGGCGTAAATTGATACTCCAGACGATCCTTTTTCATTTGCCAAAGGACTTCAATTTCACGCGGGTCACTTTGGAAATTCGCCCATATATCGTGGTGGAATGGAATTACTACTTTAGTATTTAACGATTCTGCCGCCCGTAAAATGTCTGATGAAGTCATTTTATCGGTTACGCCGCGCGGGTTCTCGCCATAAGATAACAAAGCAACATCAATTTTATGATCATTACCATGCTTGGCATAATAATTAGAGTAGTGAGAATCGCCAGAATGATAAAGTGATCCGCCAGAAGTTTCGAATAAATAGTTAACCGCACGATCATCCATTCCATCTAATATGGATTTATCGGTGGATGAAACACCTTTCGGTAAAGTAACTAATGAAGTTCTATCAAAAGAGTCTAAAACGCGAATGGTAATATCACCAACTTGGATAGTTTCACCTACTTTAGCAACAATACAGCGATCTTCAGGAACGCCCCAACTTTTCCATAATTCAACACAAGCTTTAGGGCCAATAAATTTGACTTTTGAGGAGCAGTTTTGCATGACTGCCGCCGCAACATTGACATCAATATGATCAGCATGATCATGGGTTGCCATTACAGCATCAATCTCTTTGATTGCAAAAGGATCTAGAACAAATGGACTGGTTCTAAGATTTGGTTGTAGTTCACGAACACCACCCATTCGCATCATTTGATGTTGTTTGTTCATTAATGGATTGGCGTGAGTTTTTTTACCTGTACCACACCAGAAATCGACAGAGATATTAGTATTACCTGCTGATTTTAACCAAATCCCGGTACAAGCAAGCCACCACATGGTAAACGTATTAGGTTTGACCTCTGTTGTTTCTATTTCTTCATTAAGCCACGTTCCCCATTCAGGAAAGGTATTCAATATCCAAGATTCTCTGGTAATTTCGTTTACTTTACTCATACTTTGTTCCTTTTACAATTTAATTATTAAACTAAAATCACTTCTGTGCCTTGTTCCTTTATGCTTTCAATTACTTCCTTATTTGCTTGTTTGCCAGTTATTAAAATATCAATTTTAGTAATCGGGCAAAAAAGCATGCCAGAATTTGCTTTGGTATTTATCTTTGAACTATCAACAACAACGACTAATTTCTCTATTTTTTCAAGTATTTGTTGTTCTGCTACCGCACCTAATATTTCATTTTTATACAGTCCATTAGGCGTTAAAGTTTTACCACTGGTAAACATCCATTTACCTGCATAAGAATCAGTTATGTTAGCTATTGGGTTGAGAATAATATTTTGTGTTTTGTTATATAACCCTCCCATAATGATGACGTTTTCATGATCATGTTCAATCAAGTAGCACGCTAATGGAAAATAGTTGGTAATGATTGAAACATTCTTACCACACAGTTCACGACCTAACAAAAATGCAGTAGAACCACAATTAATTACGATATTTTCATCACTTCCACATAATTTGGCTGCTCTAATCGCGATACGTGCTTTTTCATGATAATGATCGGTATTGTTATTGCCTATTGGCGCCCAAATGGGTTTTGCAACTTCAATCCGCATAATTCCATTGCGAACTTTTTTTACTCTTCCATCCTGATCGAGCTTGGTAATATCTCGACGAGCCGTGGCTGGTGATATTGAAAAATAGGAGACTAATTCGGTGACTCTTACCATTCCTCGATCATTAACCATCGCTACAATTTCATTATGCCGTGATATTTCGTTCATTATTGCCTCTTATTAAGTAAACATGATTTTTTATGATTGAAAATGATATTAATTTTCGTTTGGTTATTTGTCAATCGTTTAAATCAATAATCTTAACTTGTCACTACAATGTATTGATAATAATAGTTATATTTTTAAGTTTTACTTGCGGTTTTTTATCAAAATGTGACAGAAATCACATTTGTTTAGATAATAGTGTAAGAAAAGTGATCTTGATCAAAATAATCATAAACAATCATTGAGTGATTATTTATGATTGTGGAATATAGCAGTAGTTATTCATTTCTCCGATTTGGATAACGCTAAATGAGCAAAAGTTCCATCAATTCGTTTTGCGAGATGAGTAATTATACAAATGACATTAAGTGGGGTTGATGTCTCCATGCTTATAGCATTAATGCTATCTAAAGTTGTCAACAATCAATGAGAGGGACATATGGAAGTAATTTATAACATATTTTATATCTTTTATAGTCAAGTTATGACGAAGGCACCATTATTACTGGGCCTAGTTACCTTGCTAGGTTATTGTCTTTTAAAAAAAGATATCACCACGATTTTAAAAGGCACGATTAAAACCATTGTTGGTTTTATGCTGTTACAAGTTGGCTCAGGTGTTTTAGTTTCAACATTTAAACCCGTTATTGCTAAACTTTCCGAATATCATGGTATAACCGGATCGATTATCGATACTTATGCCTCAATGGTGGCTGTCGAAAAGGGGATGGGTGAACAATATTCATGGGTTGGTTATGCAGTATTGCTTGCATTAGCGATTAATATTTTACTGGTCATCTTTAGACGTTTCACCGGAATTAGAACCATCATGTTGACCGGTCATATCATGTTCCAACAAGTTGGTTTAATTACTCTTTTCTACTTCCTATTTGGTTATGGCATGTGGGAAACCATCACCTACTCAGCAATAATTACGGCATTATATTGGGGAATTTTTTCAAATATGATGTTTAAACCAACTGAAGCGGTAACTGGCGGCGCAGGTTTTTCAATTGGTCACCAACAGCAGTTAGGTTCATGGATTGCAGTGAAATTAGCGCCAAAATTGGGCGATAAAGATGATTCAGTAGATAATTTAAAATTACCAAAATGGTTACATATTTTCCACGATAGTATTGCCGCCACAACGATTGTGATGACGTTCTTTTTTGGTATCATTCTTCTTTCATTTGGTTTGGATAATTTACAAACAATGGCGGGGTCGACCCACTGGACTATCTACATTTTCGAAACCGGGCTTAAATTTGCCGTAGCTATCCAAGTTATTGTTGGTGGTGTAAGAATGTTTGTGGCCGAGTTATCTGAAGCATTTAAGGGAATTTCTGAAAAATTAATACCAAATGCGGTGTTGGCTATCGATTGTGCGGCTATTTATGCTTTTTCACCTAACGCGATGGTATTTGGTTTTATTTGGGGGGCATTAGGTCAATTTTTAGCGATAGCCTTATTACTGGTATTTAAATCGCCAATCATGATTATTCCTGGTTTTATTCCTATGTTTTTCTCTAATGCCACTATTGGTGTATTTGCCAATCATTATGGTGGATGGAAAGCGGTAATGAAACTCTGTTTCATTATGGGAATGGTTGAGGTTCTAGGCTCTGCTTGGGTAATTAATATCTTCGCCCAAAATGGTACGCCAATTGATTCCTGGATGGGAATGGCTGATTGGGCAATTTTATTCCCACCGATTTTACAAGGTTTATCTTTCTCTCATCTATTTATTTATGTCTTGATTGCGTTATCTCTGGTCTATATGTTCTTTGCGGCTAAATCACTACGAGCCGAAGAAGCCTTACAAAAACAACAACCGACCAATGATATTCATGATGATGTTAATGAAGCAGTAGTTGAAAAAATGGAGGAAGTGGCAATTAGTGAAGGTCAACCGATTCGTATTCTTGCTGTTTGTGGTAGTGGTCAGGGATCATCAATGATGATGAAGATGAAAATTGCCAATTATTTAGATAAAAAAGGTATCGCAAATGTCATGGATTCATGCGCAGTCACGGATTATAAATCAAAACTACCTAATGTCGACATTATCGTTGCTTCTAAACATTTGATTCATGAAATCGAGGTTAATGAAGGACAACATGCGTTAGGTGTCCAAAACATGTTAAATCCTCAAACTTTCGGCGATGAACTTATTGAACTTATCAATAAAGTAAATGGTAAATAGGCAAAATATTTAAAGGAGTCCAACAATGGCTTTCAAAGAATCATTAATTGAAAATAACTCTATTTTACTTAAAGCAGAAGCTACAAATTGGCAAGACGCGGTTAAGTTAGGAACAGATATGCTAGTTGCGTCTAAAGCGATTGAGCCTCGTTATTATGATGCCATCATTCAATGCGTTAAAACCATGGGGCCTTATATCATTATTGCCCCTAATCTGGCCATGCCACATGCGCGACCAGAAGATGGCGTGAACCGTACGGCTTTTGCATTAGTAACTTTGAAAAAACCTGTTTATTTTGAGGGAGAGACTGATCCTGTAGATGTACTAGTTACTCTTGCCGGCAGTACTTCTGATCAGCATATGGAAGGATTAATGGAAGTGACTCAAATTTTAGATGATGAAAATAGTGAGACTGGTGTTGATCTGGATAAATTAAGACGTTGTAACAGCAAAGAAGATGTTTATGCGGTTATCGATCGCGCGCTAAATGGAGGCTAAATAATGTTTCAAGCATTAAAAGAACGCGTACTACAGGCTAATTTATTGCTACCACAATATAATTTAGTCACCTTTACATGGGGAAATGTATCAGAAGTGGATCGTGCCAAGGGGGTCATTGCCATCAAACCATCTGGGGTTGAGTACAGTGATATGACCATAGATGATATTGTTGTGGTTTCATTAACCGGCGAAATTGTCGAAGGCAAACTAAATCCCTCTAGTGATACCGCAACACATCTCGAACTCTATAAAGCCTTTGCAAATATTGGCGGAATTGTGCATACCCATTCTCGCTATGCAACCGTTTGGGCACAGGCAGAATTGGATATTCCTGCATTAGGTACCACTCATGCTGACTATTTTTATGGTGATGTACCTTGTACCCGCCGACTAACTGATAGTGAAATCGCCACAGATTACGAAAAAAATACCGGATTAGTGATTATCGAGGAATTTAAACAGCGCGGTATTGATCCTATGGCGATGCCTGGGGTTATTGTCTCTGGTCATGCGCCATTTTGTTGGGGTAAAAATGCCTTAAATGCGGTACACAATGCTGTGGTACTTGAAGAAGTCGCAATGATGGCGATCTCAACTCGACAACTTAATCAAACCATCAAAATTCAACAAACATTATCCGATAAGCACTATTTTCGCAAACATGGTGCTAATGCTTATTATGGCCAAAAATCAAATTAGATAAGGAAACCAACATGACAACACCAAAATTACAAATTGCTTTAGATCAAACAGAACTAACCTCAGCATTGGAGGTGGCAAAAAATGTTTCAGGATTTGTTGATATTATCGAAGTTGGCACTATTCTCGCCTTTGGTGCTGGAATAGAAAGCGTTAAAAATCTAAGAAAATTATATCCTAATCATATATTAGTCTGTGATTTAAAAACCACTGATGGCGGAGCGATATTAGCTAAAATGGCTTTTTCAGCTGGGGCTAACTGGTTAACGGTTTCAGCTGCCGCACATATAGCTACCATTGAAGCGTGTAAAAAAGTGGCAGACGAATTTAATGGCGAAATTCAGATCGAATTATATGGTCATTGGACACTCGAAGATGCCAAAGCATGGCGGAAATTGGGAATTAAACAGGCTATTTATCATCGTTCTCGTGATGCTGAGCTAGCCGGCGTAGGTTGGGGAGAAGCAGATCTTGTTAAAATGCGTCAACTTTCGGATTTAGGCCTTGAGCTATCTATTACCGGTGGGATTGTACCAGAAGATATTCATTTGTTTGCGGGTATTAAAACTAAGGCTTTCATTGCTGGTCGCGCATTAGCCAATGAAAATGGTAATAAAACGGCGCAAGCATTAAGAGAGCAGATCGCTAAATATTGGTAATTTAACTGATGCAGTCGGGAATACGACTGCATTTTTTTATGTTTAAACAACTGTTATTAGGTTTTAAATATGTCGAAATTTGCAATCGATCCAACCAAATTGACTAATCATATTGGTATTTATGAAAAAGCCTTACCGAATGATCTTACTTGGCAAGAAAAACTAGACCAAGCAAAATCACTCGGATTTAATTTTATCGAGATTTCAATTGATGAATCAGATGAACGCCGGGCAAGACTTGATTGGTCAGATGACGAAATTTATCAATTAAAACGTTTATGTGAACAATCTGGTCTACCATTACATTCAATGTGTTTGAGTGCTCATCGTAAATATCCTTTTGGTTCTGCTGATGAAACCATTCGTCAACAAGCAAAAATCATTATGAACAAAGCGCTCATTTTTGCCTATAAATTAGGTATCAGAGTTATTCAATTGGCTGGCTATGATGTTTATTATGAACCAGCCAATTTACAAACTCACCAGCGCTTTATTTCGGGTATGCAATGGTCGGCAAAACAAGCGGAAAAATTAGGGATAATGCTTGCTGTCGAAATTATGGATACTAATTATCTAAATTCGCTTAGCAAGTTTGAAATTCTCAAAAAAGAGGTGAGTTCACCTTACTTTATGGCCTATCCCGATGTGGGTAATATTTCCGGTTGGAATTATGATGTTTGTACTGAGCTTATGTTAAGTCGTGAACATATAGTGCAAATACATTTAAAAGATACTTATAAAGTTAACGGCAATTATGCAGGTCAATTTAGAGATTTAACGATTGGTGAAGGTGAAGTGGACTTTCTTTCCATCTTTAAAACCCTAAAAAGGATGGATTATACCGCACCATTAGTTATCGAAATGTGGGCTAAAGATGATAATTGGCAAGAAAATATTATCACCGCCAAAAAACGCCTACAAGCAATCGCCAAACAGGCAGATTTTCCTCTATTTTGAATACCTCATTTGCAATGATAATTTAAAACAGTGCTCCATAAAATTTTAACGTGGGGCATTGATTAGGTTAGGCTGTGGCGGTTATCAGACTTAACTAGATGGTGAAGACGCGGTATAGACGTGGCAATTTTTTAACAAAAATTTTATTAAACCAAGTAATCATTACCAATAAAGCCTATGAATGATTGAAATATACGGTTAAAAGTTAAGAGGATCCGCATCTGGTAACTTCGGTTTAAAAAGGAGTTATGCTCTTTAATAGTTTAGCCCGGTTATATGTATGGTTAATTTTAGGTGAATAGGTATAAAACGTTATAGATGCCTCGATATTTTTTCAAAAATTTAAATTAAACTAGGTAATAATTACTTAAAAAGCCTATTAATAATTGGAATGAGCGGTAAAAATTTCAGTTAATACATCCGCTAACACTAATCAAAAAATAGTTATGTTCTTTAATAGGTTAGCACAGTCTTATATCTGATTTAATTTTAGGTAAATAGATGCGAGGAGGCATAGATGCTTGATATTTTTCAAAAATTTATATTAAACCAAGGGATTATTATCTAAAAAAATAATCAACCTATTGAAATATTTTGGTTCAAGGAGTGATGATATTTATCGGTTAACATGGTTTTAAAGCGGGATAGTGTAGGGTATCTATCTTTAACTTGAATTATTTCGATAATTAAAACATCATACCAGTTGATGATCAAACCACTATCACTATTATGATTAAATTATTGGTCGTAATTTTCTCGGATTTACTGTAGAAAACTTAATGATTTGCTCTTTGCACGAATATGGCTATCGTGTAATATAGAGCGCATTATAAATTTGATTAAATTGTGAATATTGTATGAAATTCTTTTTAAAACTTATTGCTACTTTTTTAGTCGTTTTCACTTTAGTCGGCTGTGGTTTAAAGGGACCCCTCTATTATCCTGCTGATGAGTCAGCTGCCGCTGTTCAATCTAACGATATAAGTAAAATCGCTTAAAGGAATCATTTAATGGAATTGTTACACTATCACAATGGCCAGTTATTGGCTGATAACGTCGCTATTTCTGAACTAGCTAACCAATATGGTACGCCGTTATACGTCTATTCTGCAAACCATATCACTCAGCAATTTCGTGCTTATCAAGATTCGCTTAAAGATAAGCAACATCTAATTTGTTATGCCGTTAAGACCAACAGTAATTTATCGGTTCTCAACTTATTAGCCAAACTTGGTGCAGGTTTTGATATTGTTTCGCAAGGTGAGTTAGAAAGAGTATTAAAAGCCGGTGGTGATCCTAAAAAGATTGTTTTTTCAGGTGTGGCAAAATCCATTGTCGAAATCAAAAGAGCGCTTGAGGTTGGCATTAAATGTTTTAACGTTGAATCCGAATCAGAATTATATCGGATTAACCAAATTGCTCAACAGTTGGGTAAAATCGCTGCAATTTCATTACGAATTAATCCTGATGTGGATGCAAAAACCCATCCCTATATTTCAACTGGACTGCGGGAAAATAAATTTGGTATAAGTTATCAATTAGCTTTAGACGTTTATCGTAAAGCCGCTTGTTTAAGTCATATTAAAATAGCGGGAATTGATTGTCATATTGGCTCTCAGTTAACAGAACTATCACCATTTCTTGACGCTACCGATAGAATTTTAGCTTTAGTTGATAAGCTTAAAGCAGAAAATATTCATCTTGAACATATTGATTTAGGTGGCGGATTGGGTGTTTGTTATGATAACGAAACACCTCCTTCCGCATCATTACTTACTGCAGAATTAATGGCAAAATTAACCAATTATACTGATCTTGAAATTATTTTTGAACCGGGTAGGTCAATTATCGCCAATGCAGGTATATTAATTACTAAAGTTGAATACACCAAACATCAAGATGGTAACCATTTTGCTATTGTAGATGCCGGAATGAATGATTTAATTCGACCCGCACTCTATAAAGCTTGGATGCGAGTTTTACCGGTTAAAGAACCAACAAGTTCGGATAAAAAAGAATGCTATAATGTTGTTGGGCCTATTTGCGAATCGAGTGACGTATTAGCCTATCAACGCGAATTGTCGGTTGCACAAGATGATCTATTAGTAATTTGTAGTGCCGGTGCTTATGGCTTTAGTATGGCATCAAATTATAATAGCCATCCACGCCCAGCTGAAATCATGATCGAGGGAGGCAATAGACATAAGCTAATTCGAAAACGTGAGACGTTTGATGATTTATGGCGCGGTGAATTAGTACTATAATTTGCTTGCGAGGGCACTAACGATGTGCTGATGCGTAGGGCAAATAAAGCGCTTTTTGAATCAAATTTTAAACAATAATCAATAATAATGTTTCACACTAAAGGGTAATTAAAGATGAACTTTTCTAAAATGCATGGATTAGGTAATGATTTTATGGTTATTGATGCAGTAACGCAAAATGTTCATCTTTCAAGTGAAATGATTAAACGGATGGCAGATCGATATACTGGAATAGGATTCGATCAGTTACTGGTTGTTGAACCACCATATTCGCCAGAAAGTGATTTTCATTATCGAATATTTAATGCTGATGGTACTGAAGTTGGACAATGTGGCAATGGTGCCCGTTGTTTTGCTCGTTTTGTTCGTTTAAAAGGGTTGACGAAAAAACGGGTGTTAAAGGTGAGCACCATGAAGGGTAATATTGTGTTAACTGTTAATGATGATGAAACCGTGCGGGTTAATATGGGTAGTCCCATTTTTGAGCCGAATAAAATTCCTTTCAAAGCCATTAAAGAAGAAAAAACCTATATTATTCGCGCGCAAGAACAGACGGTTCTGTGTGGTGTGGCCTCAATGGGTAATCCGCATTGTGTTTTGCAAGTAGATGATATATTGACAGCTCAAGTTGCCACATTAGGTCCTTTGTTGGAACAACATGAACGCTTTCCTGAAAAAGCCAATATTGGTTTTATGCATATTATTGATAGAAATAATATTAATTTACGAGTATTTGAACGCGGCGTTGGTGAAACACAAGCTTGTGGTACCGGTGCCTGTGCAGCTGTTGCTGTTGGAATAAAGCAAGGACTGTTAAATCAGCGAGTCAATGTTAATTTGCCAGGTGGTAAATTAGTTATCGAGTGGCAAGGCAATCAGCAACCACTTTATATGACTGGACCTGCCACACACGTATATGATGGTTATATATCAATTTAATAACTAATCAAGCAATGAGGTTTGCTACAACTAACCTCATTGAGCTCAATAAAAATAAATTATGGTCAAAAAAAAAGCAGAAACAGCCAAAAATAAGCTAAGTCATAAACAAAAAACAGTCGTTAAATTGAATGATGAAATGGTGAGTCAATATATCATTGATAATCCTGATTTCTTTATTCGCAATGCGGCGCAAATTGAGCGTATGCGTGTGCCACACCCTGTTCGTGGGATTATTTCATTACCAGAATGGCATATGGCTAGACAACGTAATAAAATTAATCAGTTAGAATCTGAAATCACTATGCTGATGGAACATGCTATTGCTAATGAACTGCTGTTTAATCAGCTAATGAAATTACAATATGAATTAATTAAAGCAAAAGATATTGATGAACTAATGACTTCTTTAAAAAATTGGGCTAAAGAGTTAGGCCTCAATGGTGCTTATTTATATCTTTTCGATGATAAATGGTTAATTAACGCTCCATCTAACTATCATCATTTGGCTTTAAGTTCTGCACAATTTGATTTTATTCGTGTCCGTCATTTACAGTATAGTCAATTCTATTTAGGTCAGTTAAACACCAGTGAATTAGACCTTCTATTACCACACCGTGGTTATGTAGGTTCGGTTGCTTTATCCTTATTTGGTCAATTTGGTGACCTTGGGGTGTTAGTTTTTACCAGTTCAGATTCTATGCATTATCAGGCTGGACAAGGTACTTTGTTATTGGAAAAGGTAAGTGAAATACTACCTATTTTAATTGAAAAATGGATTATGCGAAAAAAGTAAGGAATTATGATGGTTGAAAATAATCTCAGTCACTCCTCTTTATTAGCTAAACCGATTGAACAGTTCTTAAATTATTTAAAATCGGAAAAACAACTTAGCCTTAATACACAAATTAATTATCGTCGCCAACTCTATGCTATTATCGATTTAAGCAAAGATTTGGATATCACTAATTGGCAAGATCTCGATTCATCAGCGGTACGGCTGTTAATTAGTCGTAGTCGGCAAACCGGTTTACAAGCAAGAAGTCTCTCATTACGTTTGTCGGCACTGCGTAGTTTTTTTGATTGGATGGTGAAAAATGAATTGATTGCCGCTAATCCGGCTCGCGGTGTAGTCAATCCGAAATTAGGTCAGCATCTTCCTAAAAATATTGATATTGACGAAGTTAACCAATTACTGAATATTGAATATAATGACCCATTATCGGTACGCGATAGAGCTATGCTCGAAGTAATGTATGGTTCGGGATTACGACTGTCCGAATTAGTGAATATCAATTGCCGAGAGCTAAATTTGCGAGAAGGTGAAGTCCGGGTAATGGGAAAAGGCAATAAGGAGCGAAAATTACCTTTAGGCCGCGAGTCCATTAAATGGATTGAACATTGGCTAAGCATGCGTAATCAATTTAAACCTCATGATGATGCTCTATTTATTTCTAAATTAGGTAAACGAATTTCGCCGCGTAATGTGGAAAAGCGTTTTGCTCAATGGGGCGTCAAACAAGGTTTAAGTTCGCATGTTCATCCACATAAATTACGTCACTCGTTTGCCACGCATATGCTTGAATCGAGTGGTGATTTGCGAGCAGTACAAGAATTACTAGGTCATGCTGATTTATCCACAACTCAAGTTTATACACATTTGGATTTTTCACATTTATCGGAAGTTTATGATTCTGCTCATCCACGAGCTAAAAGAGGGAAAAAATAATGCATTTTTATCGTTCAATTGACTGCATTAAAGCGATCACTTTCGATCTTGATGATACTTTATATGACAATAGTATGATTGTCGATAAAGCTGAAGAGGAGATGTTAAAAACTTTACAAAAACTTCAGCAACTAGCAAATTTAACTTTAGATTTATATTACCAAGAGAAAAATTTGATCCTTTCTTTAAATCCGGAAATCTATCATGATGTGATAGCTTGGCGGATTGAGACCATCAAATCTCTATTGAGTAAAACCAATATCCCCGTATTACAACATACTAATATTATTGATGATGCTTTAGGCTGTTTTAATATTTGGCGGCATAAGATGGTTATTCCTGAATCAACGCATATCTTATTAGCCAAACTCGCCAAAAAATATCCACTAGCCGTAATTACTAATGGCAATGTTGATGTTAATAAAATAGGTTTAGGTGACTATTTTCAATTTTCTTTACGTGGTGGGCCGGATGGCCGCTCAAAACCATTTCCTGAAATTTTTGACTTAGCCGCAAAAAAATTAGCGGTAGCCAAAAACTACATTTTACATGTTGGTGATAATTTAGAGACCGATGTAAATGGTGCCATTAATAATGGCTATTTGTCATGTTGGATAAATATTTTTGGTCAAGATATCTACCATCTTACTGATGCAAGGTGTCTACCTCATGTTGAAATAACTCGATTGCCAGAATTAGATAATCTGTTATAATTGTTCAATATGTGTATAAAAAGACAGTGAAGTTAGATGTAATTACGCTTGCATTTACTCCTGTCTTTATTTTTTTAACGGATCCTCTAAAAAATATTATAAAGAAAATGAAAATATTAAAAAGAGTTGCAACATTTAGAACTATGAGTGATTTATGTTATCGTGATGGGTTAATGCATAATGGACATTAAACAATCATTATTAAGCGATCTTAATACCGAACAACAAACAGCAGTAACCACTGATAATCAATATACTATTGTACTTGCCGGTGCCGGAAGCGGTAAAACTCGTGTTTTAGTTCATCGAATAGCTTGGCTTTGTATTGAAAAAAATTATTCATCTGGTTCAATTTTTGCCGTTACATTTACCAACAAAGCAGCTGCTGAAATGCAAGAGCGAATAAAAGCGCTAGTTGGTGAGAGCTATTTAACCGGTATGTGGGTAGGAACTTTCCACGGCTTAACCCATCGTTTACTAAGGATGTTTGCCCAGCAAGCTAATCTTCCCGATAATTTCCAACTTATTGATACAGAAGATCAGATTCGACTTATCAAGCGAATTTTTCGCGAACTACAAGTAGATGAGAAAGAGTGGTCAGCTAAAGAGTGTGCCAATTATATCTCAGCTCAAAAAGAGAAAGGGCTGCGGGCAAAAGATTTAGTGCCAGAAGATCCAAAACAAGTTATGTGGCAAACGATCTATCGCGATTATCAAGCAATTTGCGATAAAGTAGGATATGTCGATTTTTCTGAACTAATTTTGCGAGCTTATGAATTACTCTGCAAAGATGAAAATGTTTTAAGTTATTGCCGTCATCGTTTCTCAAATGTGTTAATTGATGAATTTCAAGATACCAATAAAATTCAATATCGATTTGTGCAAAAGCTCGCGGGTAACACGGCTAATGTAATGATCGTTGGCGATGATGACCAATCTATATATAGTTGGCGTGGGGCTAATGCCGATAATCTTCAATTATTTATCAATGATTATCCTGATACTGAGATTATTCGCTTAGAGCAAAATTATCGATCTACCGGGATTATTTTAGATACGGCAAATAAATTAATTGCAAATAATAAGAATCGTTTAGGTAAAAATCTATGGACGGATAGTGGTCAGGGCGAGAAGATCACCGTATATAGGAGCTTCAATGATGCAGATGAAGCTAGATTTGTTGTTGGCCAAATCAAAAAATATCATGATGAAGGTCAGAAATATGCAAGTTGCGCTATTTTGTATCGTAATAATATTCAATCGCGAATATTTGAAGATACCTTGATGCAAAATGCTATACCTTTTCAAATTTATGGTTCGATTAGATTCTATGAAAGGCAAGAGGTTAAATTAGCCCTCGCTTATTTACGTTTATTGCATGATCATAACAATGATATGGCATTCGACGCTACCATAAATACCCCGACTCGTGGTATCGGACAAGTAACATTAGATAAAATTAGAAATTGTGCTAACCATAATGCTATATCCTTGTGGGACGCCTGCTTAATGTTGATTGAACAAAATGCGCTGACTGATCGACAACGTAATGATGTTAATCGTTTTTTGCATTTAATGGAATCTATCTACGCCGAAGTTAAAGATCTACCTTTCTATACACAGCTTGAGAGGATCATTAAATTATCCGGTGTAATGCGAATGTATGAACAAGAGCCGGGTATTAAGGGACAAACAAGAATAGAAAATCTTGAAGAACTGGTGTCAGCGGCTGAACAATTTTATCTTTTAAATCAAAATGCGGTGATTGAAGATAATGTCACTGGTAAGCCATTAACTGTTCTTGAATCATTTTTATCGGTTACTTCACTTGAAAGCCGGGATGCGGTTAGTGAGCAAGATTCTGTACAATTGATGACGCTTCACTCGGCTAAGGGTTTAGAGTTTGATAATGTCTTTATTGTGGGCTTGGAAGAGGGAATTTTCCCTGCGCAACGATCAATCCAAGAAATCGATAAAATGGAAGAGGAAAGACGATTAGCTTATGTGGGAATTACTCGTGCGCGAAAATGTTTAACCCTTTCACTGTCAGAACAAAGACGACTTTATGGCCGTGAAGAACGTAATTTACCATCCCGTTTTTTAGATGAATTACCGATTGAAAATTTAAATGAAACTTTCTACCATGGTAGTTTTTCATCATTTAGTCATCGTGGTAAATATCAGGACAAAGATGATCAATTCTATCAAGAACGTAAAAAATCCTATTCTAAGAAGATGAAAGAAGATGATGGCTATACGTTAGGTAGAAAAGTGAAACACGCCCGTTTTGGTGAAGGCTCCATTATAAATCTTGATGGCGAAGGTGAGCATAAACGAGTGCAAATTGCTTTTGTTGATGTTGGTATCAAATGGCTTGTGATAAAACTAGCCAACCTGACATTACTGTAAATAACATATACCTTAAAAAAGGCGCTAAATTGTTATCTAGCGCCTTTTCTTTAGATAGTTATTGTTCGGCTTGTTCTTGTACCGCTTGGGCAAAGATATCGCTGAATGATTGATCAGTACGATTACAGATCCATTTGTCATTGATAAAGTCAAAATGATACCCTTGTTTTCTGGTGGCTAACCAAACTTGGAATAGCGGTTCTTGGGTATTAACAATAATTTTACTGTGATTAGGAAAACTCACCGTAATGACATTACCATTCGTTTCATAATCTAAATCGATATCATGTTCATCAGCATAATCATCAAGGTATAATTCGATTTGATTAAAAAGTTGATCTGTTAAGGTATGGAATTGGGCGATATTCATATTGATCTAACTATAGTTGGGCGATTAAAGTAGGGATATTAGCATAAATAAAAAGACTCTGCCACAGCAAGGTGGCAAGAGTGTTAATAGGCGAATAAAGTGTTTATTTATTAAGTGGTAAAGAACAAGCAATTACGAGTAATTGATGCTTATCGTCCCCTTTCAGGGCTCGGTTCCAACGACTTGGAATGTTAATATGATTAATTGT
This sequence comes from Gilliamella sp. LMG 34359, assembly GCF_984569085.1. NCBI lineage: Bacteria > Pseudomonadati > Pseudomonadota > Gammaproteobacteria > Orbales > Orbaceae > Gilliamella > Gilliamella sp. LMG 34359. The sequence continues at coordinate 1,613,271 of NZ_OZ474906.1, forward strand.
TTTACCTTCAGCAAAGAAGTTTTCAACAAGATCTAGTTGCCCTTTAGCGATCTCTTTTTTCGCACAGTTAGCATAATAATTGATGACAATTGCATGATATGGCGTTTTTACATTATCAATGTTTTGTACTAATTCTGGGACATAATTAATAACTTCTCTAAAAACACGGATTCTTTTATTATATGGGTGTAATTTTATTGAATCCTTATCAAGGTAAGCATAACCAAGCTTGTTATCTTCATTACTTTTCGAAATTGGAACGAATTGTTTGCCAATTTTGGGATTACTCAGCATTAATTCAATTTGTTTAGCTTGCGCTGCTTTCTCTGCCTCTGTATAGGATGGTTTCTCTTTGTTTTCTGCGGCATGGATTGTTGCTGCAAAAGAAAAGAGCATTAAGAATAGACATAATTTTTTCATTTAAGTTTAATCTCCTTCCTTCGAGCTACTGTTTTTTAGTTGGTTGTGGTTGGTTTTCGGACACTGCTTTTTTTTCTTGTTGTTCTTGTTGTTTCTTCAATTTATAGGCTTTGTTCTTTTCTTGCCGAATTTTTTCAAACTCTTCGTCAAATGGTTTTATATCCGGACGATCTTTATAGAGAAGCTCTTTATTTAAATCGCCTTGAATAGAACAAAGCAAACTATTTTGTTTATTATCAATACTTTCTAAATAAATGGCTTTTTCAACAGTGCCAAGTCTTGGTACTACACCATCAATTGAGTAGGGATTGTTTTTCCATACTGGTGATTTGGCGTTGCGATCATAGATTTTTGAATTAGCAATATAGACTTTTTCATTGTATCTGGACCAATTTAACTTATCTAAGGTTTTAATAATTTCTTCTTGACTATTATCAAAAATAAAGCCCCAATAATAATATTGACCAGACAGATTGGTTGGTATGAAAATATTTTGATAGCCAGTTATCGTCAAGCCGTGATATTTAAGTGGTTTTTTGAAATTAACGCTATTTTTATTTTGTTGATAAATCGATTCAACTGGGATAAAAGTGACATTATCTTTAGTGGTTAAATCAACATATTCACTCACTGTTTGCTTATTTTCCGCTAAATGCTGAAAAAATTGATTATCACAGTTAAGAAAAGTGTCAACTAAATTATCAGTAACGCTTGGTTTATTATCTTGAGCAAAAACCGTGTAGGAAACAAATGAAAAACAAATAAAAAGTGTAAATTTTTTTAAAAGCATGCTGTTGTTCCTTTAAGAAGGTACTCTTATAAAATGTAACGCTATTGTAAAGTAATGTAAGTTGAAGTCAATTCAAACTGCACTTATCTTCAATGAATACCAATAAGTTACCATTTTTAAAGGAAATTTTCACTGTGTCATCAATCGCTTTGTTACGTAAACTGGTAAACCCCCCCAAAGATAAAGTTTGATTATCTATTGGATATTTAAAGCCGCTGATAGTCAAATGCGTTACTGTTGATAATGGCATTAGTGAAATAATATGGTGCTTAACATGATGAATAATTTGATGATGAGTAGCGAAAAAAAAGTGACAATAATCATCGTAAAACACCATTTTGAACTGTTGATGATATTGCATAGCAACCGATAAATTACCTAAAAAATGGTCACTGGCACGTCCTGTTGCACCATATATGCTAAATGATGTAACTCCTTTACTATTTAAAAATAACAGCGCCTTTTCAAAATCAGGTTTAGATTGATCGGGTGTGTGAATGATTTGCGTTTTATCCGGCACGGTCATTTTCGGGTTAATACTGTCTAAATCACCAATAATAAAATCCGGCACAATTGCGGATTCAGATAGATAACTGTGATATGCGCCATCCGTGCAGGCTATATATTGATAGTTTGCTAAATCTAAATGTGTAGGAAGTTTTTTAGGTGGCTCACCATTTACAAATAATAGTGCTCTGGACATAATTACTCCCGTCAAAATAATTTATAGTGCTAAAGTATAAGCCATAATAATTGCATCTTCCCGATGACCATCGGTAGATGGATAATAGTTTTTTCTTATGGTTATTTGATTAAATCCAATTGACTGGTACAAGACAATTGCTGGAGTATTTGATCTTCTAACTTCTAACCATAGGGTTGAAATCTTATAGGGCGAGCTTATTGCCATTAACTCATCAATTAAATGATTTAATAATGCTTTAGCTAATCCTTGCTTTCGGTATTTGGGGTGGATGGCAATATTAAATAAAGTTGCTTCATCAACCACTTGTTGGCAAATACAAAAGCCTACAATTTTATTAGCAACTGTTATTTTAAAATTTAAATAGCGTTCACCTTGGTTTGAAAAAAAAGTCTCTTTAGACCAAGGAATTGGGTGACATAGCCGCTCTAATTGATAAGCTTCGGCTAAATCATTTTCGTTCAGGATGGAAATGGTTTTCATAGTTACATAATTGTTGCCAAAGTTTGCGCTTTTGTTGCGGATCTTTGGCGAGCGAATCTAAATCGCTAGTGTTAATAGTTAAGTTATTTTGCCAAGGTTCATCAGTATTTACGTCAATAAACCAAGTCACGATTTTTACTTCATTTGCCGGTATTATTAATTGTGAAGGTGTAAGAAATAAAACTTGTTCTTCGGTTAATTCAATAGCTTTTAAAATATCATAATATATTTTTTGTGTTGGTTGCTGTTTTGCGACCACAATTAAACGAATTTTATCATCCATATGTGTAGCAAGTTCACCTTGAAAAACGGCAGAATTGCGTAAAACATATTGGGTAATATCACATTGCTTAAGATACCAATCAATTTGTGTCATTGTCGGATTACGGTTTTTATTAGGGATTAAAGAGAGTTAATTGTATAATCTTCGCTTCAATTTATAAAGGTTTTTCATTGAGGCATTATGGCAACATCGATATTTACTCCTGCTAGCCAAGTACTTGAACGTCACCAATCCTTTTTTGAGGATAAAAATATTTTAATTGCAGGCGATATCCAAGATAATTATCCAGCGGTTATTGCGGCTAATTTGGTTAAGATCCACTGCTCGCAGTATCACACATTTTTAAATTTTAAACACAGCAAACGATCAGATAGTACAAATTTTTCACTCTATCCTGACGAATCTTTTTATACCGATATTAATACACTCATTTACTATTGGCCCAAAACTAAGAGCGAAGCGCAATTTCAATTATCGTTTTTATTAAACAATATGCCCAAAGAGAGTGATATTTTTATCATAGGTGAAAATCGTACTGGGGTAAAAAGTGTTGAAGGGTTATTAGCGGATTTTGGCACCATCCAAAAAATAGATAGTGCCAGACGATGTGGTTTATATCATTTTCGTGCAGATAGCCGTTTGGCTTTTGATTTAAAAGAGTGGTGGTTAAGTTATCATTTAACTATTGAAAACCAAGCTATCGAAATTAAGAGCTTGCCAGGTGTCTTTAGCCAAAAAGGTTTGGATGCAGGAAGTGAATTATTATTGAATGCATTGATGGAGCAAAGTGATATTATTAAAGGCAACGTTCTCGATGTAGGCTGTGGCTCAGGTATTTTATCGACAGTTTTAGGTAAATTATATCAAGATCTAAACTTAACATTAACCGATGTTAATAGCGCCGCGTTAGAATCCAGTAAAGCTACTTTAGCTGGCAATCACATTGCAGGAAAAGTTATTGCTAGTGATGTATTTTCAGATATCAATGACAAGTATCACTTAATTATCTCTAATCCTCCTTTTCACGATGGTAAGGAGACCAGTTACACGGCAGTAAACAAACTGATTAAAGAAGCTAAAAAGTACTTAAAATTAAATGGCTATCTTTGTATTGTGGCAAATTCATTTTTGCCTTATCAATCGATTTTGGATGAGACCTTTAAACAGGTTGACGTTATTGCGCAAACAACCAAATTTAAAGTCTATCTAGCCAGTCATTAATCATTAAAGATAATCAAATATTCATGCGTGAGTTAAACCAATTAAATCACGCGTGAAAACTGATGTTGTCGGACTAAGCGACGCATATAGATATCAAAGCACATACAAATATTGCGTATTAGCAAATGACCTTTAGGTTGAACAACGATGCTATCTTGATTAATTATTACTAGTCCATCTTGGGCTAGTGGTGCAAGTAGTTTTAAATCGTCAGCAAAATAGTCATCAAATTTAATGTGATAAAGTTGTTCAATCGGTTTTTTATCAAGATGGAAATGACAAATTAGCTGCTTAATCACATCTCTGCGTATTTTATCATCTTGGTTTAAGGTAAAGCCTTTCCATAGACCATGACCTTTTTGTTCAACCAAAGTTTGATATGATTTTAGATCTTTCTGATTTTGCGCATAACTATCACCCAGCATGCTAATTGCCGATACTCCAAGCCCCACTAAATCCGCATCGCCTTTAGTGGTGTAACCTTGAAAGTTACGATGCAGCTTATTTTGCTGTTGAGCGATAGCTAACTCATCGGTTGGTTTGGCAAAGTGATCCATGCCGATAAATTGATAACCAGCTTGGGTTAATTTTTCGATACTGGTTTGTAAGATCTTTAGTTTTTGGTTAGCATTTGGTAGATCATGGTCTTTAATTTTACGTTGAGCAGCAAAACGGCTAGGTAAGTGTGCATAATTAAACACACTTAATCTATCAGGAGAAATATCAATAACTTTATTTAATGTCTCGGTAAAACTTTCAACGGTCTGCTTAGGTAATCCATAAATTAAATCAAGACTAATCGATCGAAAATGATTTTTTCGTGCTTGGGCAATTAATGAGCGGATCAAATTCTCATCTTGCTCACGATTAATAAGGTTTTGAATTTCATGATTGAAATCTTGAATCCCCATACTTAACCGATTAAAGCCAAGTTTGGCAAGATGATCGATAGTTTGTTGGCTGATTTCTCTGGGATCAATTTCAATGGATAGCTCGGCATCTTGAGCAAAGTTAAAGTGTTGCTTTATAGAGGTAATTAATCGGCTTATTTCATCGTCAGTCAAAAAAGTAGGTGTACCTCCCCCCCAATGCATTTGAGTGACAATTCGATCTTTGAACAATTCAGCTCGTTTGGTTATTTCAATATCTAATATATCAAGATATCGGGTAACTTTATGAGTTTGCCGGGTTACCAGTTTATTACATCCGCAGAAATAACAGAGTTTGTGACAAAACGGAATATGAATATAAAGCGATAATGGCCGCTGAGGATAATAAGAAGCGGCTGAAATAAAGTCTTGCTCAGTAAACTGCTCATTAAATTCAAGTGCAGTTGGGTATGAGGTATACCTTGGGCCGGAATAGTTATACTTTTCAATTAACGCTTGATCCCAGAGTTGCGATTGAAGCATATTATTATTTTTTAATTCTACGTTTGACATTGCCACTTCCATAACGTTTTGCGGTATTAGGCTGTTTGGTCTTTAATTGCGTTTTAATTTTAAGCCGATTGACTTTTTTCAAATATAATAATGTGCAAATAAATAATCCCAAGTACAAACCTAGCATAATAAATATTGGCATGATAGATGGCTCTTTATGGTGATTTGTATAAAATTATTGATTTGGCATTGATATTGAATCAAATTAACTTACTTACGCTTAAGTAGGCCGACGATATCTTCTTTAGGCTCGTCTAACTCCTCATCGTCTTCAAAATCATCATCTTCAATACCTAACTGTTTCATCAGTTGATCAATGCGATCTAGTTTATTATCGAGATAAGATTGTTGATCATCAGTTAATGTTTTGCCTTGCTCAACCAAATCAAGTAAATGATCTAGTTTAGTATCATTTTCAAGTTGTTCTAACTCTTGTTGCGGTGTTAATTTAGTTTTTTGTGGTTGATTAACTTTGTTTTTTATTGATGAATCATTGGTTTGTAGCAATGAAATTGGTTTTTTGCTGCCAATGCGTGGATCTTTAATTGTATTGGTAGATTTTTTATTTTGATTGTTATCTGGTCCATTAAAACGAGAACCACTAGGTAAACCTTTATGTTTACGTTTGCGCTTGAGTTCGCGTGACTCTTCATTAATCTCTTGACGGGTTTTTTTAGGTTTTAGTTTCGATTTATTTTTTAACATACAATCTCAATTTGATATCTGGTTATTAATGCATTAAACCTATTTTACCAGTAAGTGGTTAATATAGCTATGAGCAGAAGGTAATGCGAATTTATGATTGTAAAAAAATAGATTTAGTATAATCTGAGCCAAATAATTTTTAATTACTGAGCAATAGAGAATAAAACATGAAAAATCATTTGAGCCCTTATATGCAATTTACCCGACAAGAGTGGGCAGGCTTGCGTAATGCGGTACCGATGACTTTAACAGCCGAGGAGCTAACTTCACTACAAGGAATTAATGAAGACTTATCAATGGATGAAGTAAGTGAAATTTACTTGCCTTTATCTCGATTACTCAATTATTATATTAATAACTGTTTTAGCCGTCAGGCAGTCTTATCAAAATTTCTAGGTAAAAGCCAAAAAATACCTTATGTTATCGGTATTGCTGGTAGTGTTGCTGTAGGTAAAAGCACTACAGCCCGTGTCTTACAAGCATTATTAACTCGTTGGCCAGAACATCGCAAAGTTGCATTAGTGACGACCGACGGTTTTTTATATCCCAATCGTTATCTTGAAGAACGTGGTATCATGAATAAGAAAGGATTTCCTCAATCTTATGATATCAAAAAATTGATTAATTTTGTTGCTGATGTAAAATCAGGGCAGTCGGAAGTTAAAGCACCGGTTTATTCACATTTAGTTTACGATATCGTTGAAGACGAACAAATCACTATCGATAGTCCAGATATTTTAATCCTTGAGGGATTAAATGTTTTACAAGGTTCCATAAATTATGCTCAAGCTAACAATCGGGTATTTGTTTCGGATTATGTCGATTTTTCTATCTATGTCGATGCGCAATTACCACTACTACATGACTGGTATGTGAATCGATTTTTAAAATTTAGAGCTGGGGCATTTAGTGATCCTAACTCTTACTTTAACCACTATTCTAAGCTTCCTGAACAAGAAGCCGTGAATATTGCTAACCGCCTTTGGCGAGAAATTAATGAATTAAATTTAATCGAAAACATCCTGCCAACACGGGAACGAGCAAGTTTAATTCTAACCAAAGGTAAAGACCATAAAGTAGATTGTGTTCAATTAAGAAAATAAACTTAGGGGAATCAATATGAAATCAGCAATAAGGTTATTAAGTAAGTTAAGCATTATCACTTTAGTTACTGCGTTTTCTGTCAACAGTTATGCAACAAGCAATGATGAATACCAAGGGTTAACTTGCGACGCTAAAAAGCAAGCAATCCAAACCAAGATTAATCAAGCTAAAACTGCCAATAATACCAATGAAGTAACCGGTCTTGAAAAAGCCCTTCAAGAAGTTAATACCAACTGTAAAGATGAAACATTAGAAGAAAAATACAAAAGAATAGTGGTTGAAAAAACTCAAAATGTCACTGACAAAACTAAAGAATTAGTTGAAAAAACCAAAGAATATGCCAAAGATAAACTCAATGCCAATCAAGATAAAATTGATGCTTTAAAATCGAAACTTAATGATGCAGAAAAAGAGTTAACTGAAGCCAAAAATAATTTAGCTGATTATTATAACAAACTTAAAGCTAAATAATTGAGATTTTTGTTCTTATCTTATTAGATAGTTATCGATTATTAACCATAATAAGATTAAATTTTTCAAATTAATGATGGTCTCATGAAGATAAATTTCAAATCTGCATGAGACCTTTTTTATAGATTTTTTATAGATGGTAAAATATTTCTCTTTATAAAAGAGTTACAATTCTTTAAGATAATTGATTACTAAAATAATAAGTCTATAATTTATATATAAATATAAAGAAGTATAAAGAAATATAAAGAAATATAATGGAAAACATCACTAAAATTCGCGAATGTATTAAAGTTGCTACCCAAGGTTTTATTGGTCGTCAGCAACTTGCTGAACTTATCATACTCGCAGCTATCGCCAAAGAACATTTATTAGTTATCGGGCCACCAGGTACAGCTAAAAGTGCTGTAGTTAGGCGTATGGCTAGAATCATGGATGGTAATTATTTTGAATATCTTTTAGGTCGTTTTACCGAACCATCAGAATTGTTTGGAACTGTGAACCTTAAAAAACTTCGAGAAGGGAGCGTTGAGACCGATACCCAAGGGATGTTACCGGAAGCTGAAATCGCATTTTTAGATGAAGTTTTTTTAGGTTCAACTGCAATTTTAAATACCTTGCTAGGTATATTAAATGAAGGAAAATTTAGACGTGGACATACGCAAATAGACTGTCCATTGAAAATTTGTATTGGAGCATCAAATTCGCTTCCAGAAGACGAAGGTTTAGCGGCTTTCGCCGATCGTTTTTTAATCCGTCTTTTTATTGAACCAATTGCTGATAGTTTTATTGAAGACCTGTTAGTCGGTGGTTGGCAAGCTGAGTTTAGCCATGTTGATTCAGTTCTTTCATTAAATGAACTTTCAGAAATGAGCGAACATTTAAAAAATGTTAAATTAGATCACATTATTCCTTTTTTTGCTGATGCAATCCGTTTACTCAGACAAAGTGGCATTGTTTTAACTGATAGACGAGTGGTAAAAACATTAAAACTTATTGCAGCAGCAGCTTTAGTAAATGGTCGCCTTGAAGCTCAAAAACAAGACATATGGCCTTTATTTTACGTTTTACCTACCAAAGATATGCAACAGCGTGGTCAAGAGATCTTAAAGGAATTTTTTACACTATCAAATAATTCTCAACTGTTTTACGCTACTGAATTGGCGTCGCAACAACCTAACGGCCGTTTGCAAAGGTTGGTTGAACTGGCTAAGCGTTGCCTAAATCAAGGCGATATTCATGTAGAAAGTGTGTTACGTGAAATTGATGCTAATTACACCACTGAAACTATACCTGATGAATTAAACCAGTTAAGAACACAATTAATTAAATTGATAGCGTAATATGAACAACAAAAGTTTGATCAACTGGCATTGGCAACTCAATACTGAGGCAGTAATCCCTGTTGCTGTAGTTGCATGGTATGAAACAGTGCCACGTTTACTAATCTATCTTTTGAAAAATCAAGATAAATACGATTTACAAAAATTTAAATTTGTCAAAGGTGAAGATTTTATAATCATCATTGGTCCTGAATCTCAATTACCGTGGGTAGATGGAGTACAGTATGCAATGGTTGACAGTCAAGCTCCCCAACTTTGGTTACCGTGTCATGCTAAACCCTCAATTTCAACCTTGCTTTTAACTAATGCTATCGCGAATAAATTTACCCATAAACATGTACTATTATGGGATCATCCTAAAATGGTTATTCCTTTAGGTGTTAGTTGGCCATTAACCAAAGAGTTTCTTGAATATGCCATATAATCAATTAACCAAACCGATTAAAACTTGGCAGTCTTGGTTATCATGGTTTGATGAAGACTTACAACCCGTTATTACTGATTTGCTTTTGCAATTAAGCAATTCTCTTGGTCCTGTCAAGGAAAGTAAATGGTGTGACCAGATGTTATCATCTGGTTTAGGTGACATTCACAATCGAGGAGATTACCAACACTTATCGACGACAGAATGGTTAATAGGGGAAGAAGAGCCAGATGAGTTTATCCGTCGTGCAGTTAATAATGAGCATCTTTTCGTAACGCCAATATATGAAAAATCAAAAGCGAATGGTGTGATTATCGCTTTGTTTGATTGTGGATTATTACAATTAGGTGTTCCGCGTCTTGCCCATCTGATTTTGATGATATTATTCGATATCCGAGCTCAGCAACACAAGAGTCAATTTTACTGGGGCATCATACAATCAAGATCAAAATTAAAATTGTTTTCAGGTATCGAGGATCTAAAGCTGTTATTGAATAGCCGTACAATTACATGTATTGATGATAACCAATTAGATTATTGGCATAATTATTTACAAAAATCTGAATTTTTTTATGATGAGTGTTGGTTAATTGGTAATAACATTTCACAAATTGATTTTGCAACTCATAAAGTATCAATTAGCAGATTGATTAATCACTTTAGTAAAATAGCAGTTAATATAGTGAGTGATAAAGTAGCAAAGCGTTTTGAACTCACATTACCTAACCAAGTTATTTGCGCAAAATTATTGTCGGGACAATTCGAGTCAGGTAGTAATTACGGTGTAATTAATCAACAATTCATTGAACCTATAAATATTAACTTCAAGCCTAAAATTTCAAAAAATGGAGATTATGTTTTAATGTTTAACAATGAAAACAATAATATTCATTTTATTGGAATTAGTGATGCCTTATCTCAGAGACAGAAATGCCGTATCAAATTTTATCAATTGAAGTTAAAGTCTAAGGTATTGGCAATTGATATTCAAGGTAAATACATATTCGCTTTATATCAAGAAGATCAAAAAATTTTTTTATGGGGAACTAAAGGTCCACGAAAAGCGCTATCTGAAGCTATTCAAATCAATGCAAACCACACTCTGTCTCATTTTTTATCGATATCTAGACAATCGATGTATGGATATGATGTAACGAATATTTTATATATTGACGATCAAAAAGTACTTTATTCAATATTTTGCGTACCAAAAAATAGCGAGGAAATTAAACAAGTTGAGAAAATTGCTCAAAACGTTATTGCATTGTTTAAATTAAGTGATAGACATGCATGTTATATTTATCATAATCAAGATCAGTTTTGGATAGAAAGTGAACATTTGTATCATTTACCATATTGTTTAAAGATAAAATCAATTCATGATAATCTACAGTATTTTATTTCCGCCGAAAACTTATGGTTGACAGGTTTTGGTCGACTAGCCATTGGATTCGAGCAACAATGGCAAGTATTTGATAATGAAAATAGTTATGTTGAAGTAAAAACGCCTTTAAACTGGCAGGTTTTTGGGCTTTTTCATGATTATCATGAAGATAAAATTAATTTTCTAATAATCAATCATGATAAAAAACAAGTGGCAACATTTGATTATCTCAATAATAACATTGATATCTGTTTGAGTTCATCAAATAAAATTGTCAATTATAGTTATAACTCATTAGCTCAATGCTTCACAATTATCACTGATATCGGTGAATTAATTTTGTATTCCTTTTTGACGCGATCAATAAGATTAAAATTATATCAAGATGATTTACACAATGAACAATAACACCTATTTTATTGGCTATCCAACGCTGAAAGGCGTACAAAAGGTATTTGGAATATGGTTTCCTAAGCAATGGTTTGATCGTGAGCAGCGTCGAGGTTTGTTGATAAAATCGTGGTTTATAGGATGTTCAATTTATCGATTTGAACAAGGTGACTTACTCAAGTTTGCAACCCCAAAAACGATCAATTGTAATAATTTAGATGGTTGGCCATTAGTTTTAGAAAATGGAATCCTCACCTCAACACAATTTGTAAAAAAACCAGATGCTGAAATCATGAATTATGATTTGGTTATTGTAATGGGGAACGATATCAATTGTTATCGTTATGAAGATGCGGTCCATATCGATCCTGCCGATTGGATTGATCTAACAGAATATCAATTAAGCGAGACGGACAGTTATAATATTAATATTGTTTATGATGAGTTATCTGAAGATATTGAAGAGAGTAAATCCATCGAACAAATATTGGCAGGAAAAATACCTCGCCCTAATCGGCGAATGTTGGCGTTCGTTAATAGCCAACATAATGGTATTCAACAGGAAAAAGATAAACAATATAATAAATACGATCAAGAACCATCAATAACAAAAAGGAATTTGATCTTACCCATTTTTATTCTATTAATCTTGCTGATGGCAATATTGATTTATTTTAATTTTAAATTATTTTCACTTGAAACGCGACTTAGTCAAAATTTATCTAAAATTTCCTCTTTTATCCTTTTGACCTCATTTTATGTCGTGACTATTTTGCTAGGTATAAAAATTATAAAATTTCTATACAATCTCCCATCTAAGGTTAAACAAGCTAATTTTCCTCCCAACATTGTAGCAAAAAATTTTTCTTATAATATTAAAGCGGGTGATTTACAAGCAACTCCTAACCTTAATTACTCAACGCTACCATCGCGTGCTAATCGAAAAAAATCGGTATTAAGTCAGTGGCGTCATTACGCAACATTATTTGCATTAGTTTCGAAATTGAGCCATTTAGTTGCTTTTCGACAAGGTAAATATATTGACACAATGATTAAAAAACTTGAGAAAGGTGATTTGATGGATGCTTTGCGTTATGCTATTCCGATCAATGGTGATCAACCTCCAATAGGACAATCATTTGGTGTACCCAAGCCGCGTGAAAAATTGTCATTAAATGAATCGGTTTATGGAAATTCGCTCGCTATTAATCTTGACCAACAATTGAAAAACTATTTGCAACAGTTATATCGACAAAGTGCTACTAAGTTAATCCAACAAAAAAAAATTGAAGCAGCGGTTTATGTTTTAGTTGAATTACTCAATAATTTAAAAGAAGGGATAGAATGTCTAGAACAGCATAAAATGTACAAACAGGCTATGGAGCTCGCTATTGCTAGGAATGCAAATACTGCGTGGATAGTTAAACTATGCTGTTTAGCTAATGATTGGCATACAGCAATAATGATAGCAAGACGAGATCATGCATTTGCTAGTGCGATTATAATGCTTGAAAAAGAACAACGTGAAATTGCAAATAAGTTAAGAGTAGAGTGGGCCAACACCTTAGCGGAAAAAGCAGAGTGGTTAGCGGCGATTGATGTTATTTGGCCACTAACAGAATATCGCTATCTAGCTGAACAGTGGCTTTGTAACGTTGATAATTTTAATGCCAAAGCGATCGTAAAACGCTTTATTCTAATGCCAGATTCCATTAATAAACTTGAAGAATGCTTAATGGAAATCAAAACTAATGCTAGTTATTATCAAACAAGGTTGGAAATAGCTTATGAAATTCTAGAACAACAAAAATATATTGATAAATTGCGCGGTTTGTTGCGGATAATGATCAATCATATTCTTGTTGATGCCATCACTTATCCTAATAGATTTACTAAATCTGATATAGCAGCATTAATTAAACTAACTCAAGATAAAGCGTTGCAGGTGGATCTGCCGTTATCAAGTTTAAACCGTGTTAAACAAAAATCGTTATTAGAGACGAGTAATGTTATACGATATCATTGTCCCGATAAGGGGCAGAAAGCAATTTTTGCTATGATACCGTTAACCAATAATAACTTTTTATTAGCATTAGGTGAACTAGGCATTATTCAAGTTAATAAGCAAGGTAAGCAACTAGATCATTTTATGATAGTTGCTGATAGCTTTGTAGTATCTGCAAACCGATTACAGGTTTTAGCATTGATTAAACGAGATAATTATTATCGTATTCATAAACTCGATTTGAGTACCGGTAGCATCGTCGATCTTGGGGTGATCAAATTTGATTTATGTTGCTGGGAGTTTGATGGCATCAATTGGACTATTATTAAAGATAATTGTTTAGAAATTATTGATATAAGTGATAAGTTATCTGTGGTTTGGCGTGTGGATTTTTCCCCGAATAGTGTCAAACAAATAGCCATGAATATTAATTACAAAACTATTTTGACGCTCAGTAATGAAAATAAATATGAAGCTTTTTGTTATAGTTTGCCGGAACATTGTTTAATAAAACGAATTGATATAAATGAAGAAAATAATAAAATATTTATTTCTCATGATTCTGACATAATGAAAATGGAATATAATCGATTCAATCAGCAGTTGCGATTTAGATTTAGTGACATTCGTTATTGCTCCGAATTTCCATTAAAAATAGTCCAAAAACAATTCGATAACCTACTTATCTACTCAACCGGTCAACTTATGGAACTTATGGCACTTATCATTCAAAGAATAGATGAATCGGGTTATGATATTCATCTCTTTTATCCTTTTAATAAGAAAATATGCATGACAATTGAGTGGAATGCATCGACCAAGGTGTCGTGTTCGTATATTGGTGATGAATATTGTTTTTTTGATGATCAGGGTAGAGCATTGCATGTCAATGTTACGGAAAATAAGGTAACGTCGTTTTCGGTATAGAATTAAATTAAACATGTCATTTTTAGTTAAAATGCGCGATTTTTTTAATAAATTAATTCTAGCATTGCGCTACCAATAAACACTTAAACTAGCGCGTTTTTAATCAATATTCTAGACTTTTAGCCCTAAAAAGAGTAAGGTGTGCGCCTTATTACGTGGTTCGTGAACCTCCCACGCTAAAAAACTAAGGAAAATTATGAGTAACCTAACACTACTTGGCGATCAATCCGTTCGCTATCCAACTGACTATTGTCCAGAAATTTTAGAAACATTCGATAATAAACATCCCGGCAATGATTATTTTGTCAAATTCAACTGTCCGGAATTTACCAGTCTTTGTCCAATTACTGGCCAACCCGATTTTGCTACTATTTATATTTCGTATGTGCCAAATATAAAAATGGTAGAAAGTAAATCACTTAAGCTATATCTATTCAGTTTCCGTAATCATGGTGATTATCATGAAGATTGCATCAACATCATTATGAAAGATCTAATTAAGTTAATGGATCCGAAATATATAGAAGTGTGGGGTAAATTTACTCCCCGAGGTGGAATCTCAATCGATCCATATGCCAATTATGGTAAAGCTGGCACCAATTGGCAGCAAATAGCGATGAATCGTTTAGCTAATCACGATCTTTATCCTGAAAAAATTGATAATCGTTAATCTTTTCAACGCAACAGTATTACGAAATAGTTAAATCGGAATAAAGAAACATGCAAAATCGTAAAGCACTAGTGATATTTTCTGGTGGGCAAGACTCTACCACCTGTTTACTGCAAGCCATTGCTGATTATGGACGCGAAAATGTGGAAACCATTAGCTTTCAATATGGGCAACGGCATGTTATTGAACTTGAAAAAGCTAAATGGATTGCTGAAGATCTTGGCGTTAAACAAACGGTGATCGATACATCGGTGATTAAACAGACCACTAATAATGCTTTGATTGATGACTCGCAAGAAATCAAAGCAGCCAAAGATGGGGATTACCCGAATACTTTTGTTGACGGTCGTAATATGCTGTTCTTACTTCTAGCAGGTTGTTATGCCAAGCAACAAGGTATACCTAATATTATTATTGGTGTCTGTGAAACCGATTTTAGTGGCTACCCTGATTGTCGAGATATCTTTATCAAATCAATGAATGTATCGATGAATCTGGCTATGGATTACAACTTTAATCTAATCACGCCACTGATGTATCTAACCAAAGCCCAAACATGGGAAATGGCCGATAAACTTGGCTATTTGGCTTATGTCCGAAAGCATACGCATACTTGTTATTATGGTGTAGATGGTGGATGTGGCCAATGTCCTAGCTGTATTCTTCGCGAAAAAGGTTTAAACGAATACCTTAATCATTCAAATTAATTGTAACACTGGGTTCACTTACCCCATTAAAAAAGGAAAAATTTATGTATCTGAACACTAATTCAGAACAGACTAGCCAATTTACTCACGCACAACAAATGAAAGCCCTTGGTTGGCTTTCGTTTTTTCATATTTTGGTTATTGCTTCAAGCAATTATCTGGTACAAATCCCTTTTGATATTTTTGGTTTCCATACCACGTGGGGAGCGTTTACCTTTCCATTTATCTTTTTGACTACTGATTTAACTATTCGGGTCTTTGGCGCGAGTTTAGCGAGAAAGATTATTTTTGTGGTGATGATTCCCGCTTTACTATTTTCTTATTCTATCTCAGTACTGTTTTTTGAAAGCCACTGGATGGGATTTTCTGCGTTAGCCGTGTTTAATAGCTTTGTTTTTCGCATTGCTTTAGCGAGTTTTGCCGCTTACTTAGTAGGTCAATTGATGGATATTACCGTGTTTAATTATTTACGTAAAAACAGAGCATGGTGGGTAGCGCCTTCAGCATCGGCAATATTAGGTAATGGTATTGATACCATCGTCTTTTTTGCGATCGCCTTTTATAAAACAAATGATGAATTTATGGCTACGCATTGGGTCGAAATCGCCACTATCGATTATAGTTTTAAAATTATCATCTGTGGTCTATTCTTTTTACCATTATATGGCATTATTCTGAATTTTATCTTAAAAAAATTAATTATAAAATCGCAGTAAATTAATCGCTTAGCAATTAATAATTGCTGCAAGAATCATCATTTAGCGCTTATCTAATTCCTGATAAGTGCTAAATGTCAGTATTCCCCCCTTTAATATCTTGTTCCTCAATTTTTTCACTCGTATCAAAAGATTTGTCTATTGCAGAATAAATTATCAATTTCATTGAAGATTTTTGCTAAAGTTTGTGTGATAATGCATATTATTAAAAATAATAACAAATAGATTCATTAGAATTAGAAATTGCAAGGATTGGGTGAAAGAATGAAGTTCATAAAACCTTTATGTATGTTAAGTTTGTTTTTGACGTTATGCGCTTGTGATGATCAAAAAAAGAAAACTACTGATTCGGAAAATATCAATAAAAGTGAAGTAACTACCACTAAAAGCGAAGTAACTACGGCTAAAAGCGAGGTAACTACGACTAACACCGAAGATACGACTACGCAAGACACGGTGACAACCTTACCAATTAATAATGCTTTTAATCCTACTCCTGAATTAATTGAAAAATATAAAGGTAAAGATCTAAAGGTAATTGATAGTTCAGAAGTTATTCTGGATGGTTCAAGTACTTTAGTCGTGACTTTTTCAGTGCCTATCAATCCTAAATTGAATTTTTCAAATTTATTGAAATTGGTTGATAAAGAAACTGGTGTGGTTGATGGTGCGTGGGAATTGTCAGAAAATGGAACAGAATTAAGACTACGTTATCTCCAACCAAACCGTAAATTGACATTAACGATAGATAAAATGGTATCAGCCATCAACGATAGCCATTTACCAACGGTTTATCAAACCGAAATAACCACTCAAGATCGCCAACCAACAGTTGGTTTTGCAAGCACTGGATTTTTATTGCCAAGTAAGTCGATGAGTGGATTACCTATCACCACTTTAAATGTTAATAAAGTTGATATCAATTTTTTCAAAATTAAACCGGAACAATTATCTAGTTTTATTGATAATTATGGTTTTATTAACATGTTATCAACTTGGCGCTCACAAGAGATGAGAAAATATGCCGATTTAGTTTACTCATCAAAATTTGATCTTAATCCTAAACCTAATGCTCAAGAAACCATTATAGTTAATCTTGCTAATATTTCTGAACTTAACCAAGAAGGCGTTTATATCGCGGTAATCAATGAAGTTGGCGCTTATAATGAAACCAATCCAGCGACACTATTTTCCATTAGTAATATTGGCGTTTCGTTACATGGTTATAAAAATGGTAAATTGGTGGTAATGGCACATGCCTTAGATGATGGTAAACCACTTGATAATATCAATTTATCACTACTCTGTCAGATCAATGAGAGTAACAAAAAATGTAGCAATGTTTCAGCAACCACCGATCAAGATGGTTATGCTGAATTTGACAAACCTAAAGGCTTTACATATAACATATTAACAGCTACCGATGGCAAACAAACGTCTTTTGTCACTATTGATCGAAATGCGCTTAATTTAACGGATTTCAATTTATCTGGTAAACCTTTCTATCAAAAACAATTATTTGTTTTCGGTCCACGTGATCTCTATCGTCCAAAAGAAACTGTCTATTTTAATGCTCTTTTACGTGATGCCGATGGTCAACCATTACCGGATCAACCTATTTTAGCTGATGTGATTTCTAATAGTGGTCGAGTTGTTAAATCTTACCAATTAAAAAGCAGCGCTAATACCAATGGTTTATATCAACAAGAGTTTGTTATTCCTAGTGATGCACCGACCGGTATGTGGTCAATTCGTTTTAATTTAGGCGATGATAACTATCGCTATTGGCAATTCAAAGTTGAAGAATTTTTACCAGAACGCATGGCGATGGAAATTAACAGTTCATCGGATCTCCCTGTTCAAAATGATGAGGATGTTTCCTTTGAGATTAAAGGTTGGTATTTGTATGGCGCACCAGCATCAGGTAATAGCTTAGATGCCAACATTTATTTAAAGAAAGTGGATACTGTATCTGGACTAGATGAGTTTAAAATTGGTGCAGTTACGGATAATAATCCATATCGTGAACTTGATTCTTTAAATTTGAAGTTGGACAACGATGGTTTAACTCACATTAATGTTGATAAAGATTATTGGTCAGGAACACGTTCCCCTATGAAAGTAGTTTTACAAGCTAGTTTGCTAGATTCAGGTGGAAGACCAGTTACCCGTTACGCAACCCAAACTATTTGGCCAGCAGAAAAAATGCCAGCAATCCGTGCATTATTTGGCGATTCACCATACTATGATTGGAATAGTGATAACTATTATCAACGTCCTACTGTAGATATAAATAGTAATGCAGAGTTCGAAATTGCTTATGTCAATACTAATGGTGAAAAACTAGCGACAAATTCACTAAAAGCTAGAATAATTCGTGAGCGTAATAATTACTATTGGGTATGGTCAGACGAAGATGGCTGGCGTGAAAATTACACCACTAAGGAATTTCTGATTTCTGAAGAACAGTTATCTATTGAAAGGGGAAGTACCACAAAAATAACTTATCAACCAATGGATTATGGTTCTTACCGTGTGGAAATTGTTGATCCTAAAAACAATGTTGTGAGCAGTTTTCGCTTCTGGTCTGGTTATGATTGGGAAGATAATACTCGTGGCACCAAATCCGTACGCCCAGATCAAGTTAAGTTGAGTATTGATAAACCATCTTATAATCCTGGTGATGTCGCTAAAGTTAATGTTCAAGCACCTGTTGCTGGGTCTGGTTATGTTTCACTTGAAACCAATGATGGTACTATCTGGAAAAAAGCAATAACGATTGGCGAAGAAGGTTTAGATGTCGAAGTTCCGATTGAAAATTGGGGTCGACATGATATCTACATCAACGCCATGATTGTTCGCCCATCGACCGATGCTTCAGTGCAAACCGTGAAACGAGCAATTGGTTTACTTCATTTACCGATTGATACGACTAACCGTCAATTAAAAGTGTCAATTGATACACCTGTACAAGTAGAACCTGAAAGTGTGGTACCAATTAAAATTAAAATGGATAAGCAATCTATCCAACAAAATAAAAAAGTTACTGTATTG
The DNA here is from genome assembly GCF_984569085.1 of Gilliamella sp. LMG 34359. NCBI lineage: Bacteria > Pseudomonadati > Pseudomonadota > Gammaproteobacteria > Orbales > Orbaceae > Gilliamella > Gilliamella sp. LMG 34359. The sequence continues at coordinate 1,632,513 of NZ_OZ474906.1, forward strand.
ATTTCAGCTGTTGATTCAGGTGTGTTAAATATCACCGATTATGTTACGCCAGATCCTTATGCCGAATTCTTAGGGCGTAAACGTTATGATGTCGATATCTATGATGTTTATGGCAAATTAATTGAAGGGGCTGGTCGTAATGTTAACATGAGCTTCGGTGGTGATGCGATGGGTACTGGCGGTAAAAAACCGTCAAATGAAGTTAAGATTGTGGCACAACAACTAAAAACTATTGAATTAAATGATCAAGGTGAAGGAGTAATTAATTTATCCTTACCTGATTTCAATGGTGAACTACGTATAATGGCACAAGCCTGGGATGATAATCGTTTTGGTAAAGCTGAGAAAAAAATGAAAGTTGCAGCCCCGGTTGTAGCTGAATTAATAACTCCACGATTCTTGTCAGGTGGTGATAGCGCAGTATTAGCGTTAGAGCTGCAAAATTTGACTGATAATACGCAAAATATGCAAATTGCTGTATCTACTAGTGGTTTGTTAACTCAAAATGAGATAAAAACGCTATCTGTCAAACTTGATAGTAAACAAAAAGATATTGTTCAAATTCCAGTGGTAGCTGATTATGGCTTTGGTACTGGTACAATAGCAATTGATGTCAAAGGAATTTTGCTTGATGAAAACACAAATGTTAACTTGCAACGTTCATGGTCAATTGGCGTAAGACCTGCATATGCTGGAACAACAAAATCTTATGTAGTAGCATTGAATCCAAATAAAAATTGGCAATTACCAGACCAAGCATTGGTCGGATTAATTGAAAACACTATTGAAGGCCAATTGGTTATCTCTAATCAACCACCATTAAATATAGCTCAGTATATCAAACAGTTATATGCATATCCTTATGGTTGTCTCGAACAAACAACGAGTGGTTTATTCCCATCGTTATATGCTAATAGTGAGCAACTTGCAAAGTTAGGTATTAAAACTGATTCGGATGATGAGCGTCGTAAAAAAGTTCAAAAAGGTATTTCACGTATCTTAACCATGCAACGTAGTAACGGTAGCTTTGGTTTATGGAATAGCGATAGTGAAGAGGAGCATTGGCTAACGGTTTATGCGACAGACTTTTTATTGCAAGCTAAGGAACGGGGCTACCAAGTTAGTGATAAAGCGCTTGATTCAGCAATGACGCGTTTAGGTCAGTATATTTATGATAACTCTGCATTTAATAATCTTAATTACTATGGTGATTCAAATGTCCTTGAGTTTAATAAATTGTCAACTAAAGCTTATGCTTTAATGGTGCTGAGTAAACAAAATAAAATTACTTCAGCAATGCGTAATGAGATATATTATTTGACAGATAAGATTACTCAGAATAAATCATCTCTCTATTCACCGTTACCTATTGCCCAATTAGCGGTAACCGCGAAACTGATTGGTTATCAAACTACTTATGAAAAATTATTGCCAATGGTATTTAATACTTCATATAAGTACAAAGATGACTGGCTCGGTAACTATGGTAGTGTTATACGTGATGAAGCATTAATTCTCTCTTTATTGATAGAGAATAATATGGCTCAAAATACTCAAGCAAACTATTTAGTTAGATTATCAAATTTATTAAATGATAAAAACTATCTCTCAACGCAAGAGCTAAATTCCTTGTTTATTGCTGGTTGGTCAATAGAACAGCACAAGGGTGATAATAAATTTGACGTGTCAATAAATGGTGAAATTACTGAAGTTGATTCAGTGTTATCACGTTCTTATGATTATGCTGGATTAGCGCAAGGATTATCGTTGCATAATTCTGAATCAAAAGCCCCGCTTTATATTAAGTTTACTGTTAATGGTTATTCTAAAACACCACCGGCACCAACCTCTACTGATGGTTTCTTTAATATCAGTCGAACTTATTATGATTTGCAGGGTAATAGCATATCACCAGAAACTTTAGAAGTTGGTTCAATGATGGTCGTAGTGTTAGATGTATCAGCTCAACAGTCTGTTCGTGATGCGTTGATTGTTGATTTTTTACCTGCAGGTTTAGAACTTGAAAATCAAAACCTCTCTAACAGCAGTGTGAATTTATCATCAATTCCTGCTATTGCTCATTTAATGAAAGGCCAAGATATCAGTGATATTATATATCAGGAATATAGAGACGATAGATATGTTGCAGCGGTTAACCTTAAAAATTATATGGGACGTAATAAATATTATACCCGTATTGTTTATTTAGTTAGAGCGGTCACTACTGGTAATTATATGATTCCTTATCCTTATGTTGAATCTATGTACCGTCCAGAACGTTTTGCTATAGGAAATGCTCCTGATTTGATGACAATTTCAAATCCTAAAAAGGAAGAAAATTAAGCAACTATCGATAAAATCAAGCTTGACTGATCATTCCGCCAATCTATTTGGCGGAATTTTTATTTCTAAATACATTTAGCTGAGTAATTTAACAACGATAATGAAAAAATGCTTTTATAAACTACTCAAATTTTTATTGATATTATTAGTTTTAATGGTGGGCAGCTTTTTTATTGCAGACTATTTTTTTCCATTATCTATTTCACAAAATAAAACGACTCAAACGGTTGTCGCCGAAGATGAAACGCCATTATGGCGATTTGCTGATGAAAATGGAGTTTGGCGATATTCAGTCAGTCTCGATGAAGTTCCTGACTATTATCTCGAAGTTTTATTGAATTATGAAGATCGCTATTTTTATGATCATCTCGGTATTAATCCGCTTTCTCTATTTCGTGCAGCTTGGCAAAATATAACCAATGATAGAATCGTCTCTGGTGGTAGTACTATCTCCATGCAAGTGGCGAGACTTTTATATCCACACGATCGAACCCTGACCGGCAAGTTAAAACAGATTTTCCGAACCTTTCAACTTGAACTACATTATAGTAAAAAAGAGATCCTAACTTTATATATCAATCATGCGCCTTATGGCGGTACCATCGAAGGTATTGGGGCGGCAAGTTGGTCCTATTTTGGTAAACAACCCAAAGAGTTGACCAGAAGTGAGGCTGTATTATTAGCCGTGTTGCCTCAAGCACCGAGCCGATTAAGACCCGATCGATTTCCTGAAAGAGCTAAGCAAGCCCGAGACAAAGTACTAGATAGATTGGCTGAATATGAAGTGTGGTCAAAAGACTTAATAGAAACAGTTCGCCGTGATGAAGTTTGGGTCTATCCAAGAAAAGCACCACAATTAGCTCCGTTACTGGCTTACCGTTTAAAACGTAAATACCCTGATGAGGATATTATTCACTCGACGATCGATGTTGGCATTCAATATAATTTAGAAGATTTAGCCATTAATCGGGCAAAACAGTTACCACCTAAAACCTCATTGGCTATTTTGGTGGTGGATCACACGGATATGACCGTTAAAGGTTATGTCGGTTCGGCTGATTTTAATGATAACGAACGCTTTGGCCAAATCGATATGATTAGTGCACTACGCTCCCCCGGCTCGACATTAAAACCTTTTATTTATGCTTTTGCTATTGATGAAGGTATGATTCATTCTGAATCGTTATTACAAGATGTCCCACGTATTACAACCGACTATCGCCCAACAAATTTTGATGAAGGTTTTAATGGTCCGGTTAGCGCATCTGATGCATTAAGCAAATCATTAAATTTACCTGCGGTGCAATTAATTGAGTTATATGGACCAAGACGATTTACCGGCAAACTGGCTGCTGTTGGTTTACCTTTATCCTCAATAGCAAATGAACCTAATATCTCTTACATCTTAGGTGGTGCTTCATTAAGGTTGGATAATCTTGTTAGTGCGTATAGTGCATTTGCAAGGCATGGTGAAGTGAGTCCATTACGTTTTACCGCAAAAGAGCCATTAATTAATAAACCACTAATTTCCGATGGAAGTGCTTGGATAACCAAACAAATGCTGGCTAATAGTAATTTATTAGCATATAAAACCGGAACCAGTTATGGGTATCGTGATGCTTGGGCGGTGGGTATAAATCCAAGATATTTAATTGGTGTTTGGGTAGGGCGCCCGGATGGAACTCCCGTTGTGGGACAATATGGCTCAATGTCTGCCATGCCACTTTTACAACATATTAATTCAATGTTATTAAACCGGGAAAATCGTCTAAATCGACCATTTGTTAATTATGAAAAACCAGAATCAGTATCCTCTATGAAAATTTGTTGGCCTTTAGGGCAACCACTTGCCGAATCGGATATAAATTGTCATCGACAAAAAACGGCATGGGTTTTAAATAATATGGTACCACCAACACTCAGCACCTATAGTGAATTAAAAAATAATATTTATCGTTCTGGTGCGATAACTATTTGGGTTAATGAACGAGGCGAACGTGTTGCTGCTGATTGCCCGGGCGCACAAAAAAAACAACTCGCACTGTGGCCAGTTTCGTTAGAAAATTGGTTATTAACCAAAGAGAAAAGACATAATATTTTACCGCCAATTGATAAAAGTTGTCCGGTAATGGGGCAAGATGTTTTTGCTTCACTTAATATTGTTGGCTTGCGCGATAGACAACTAGTTAGAGCATTACCGGGAGCTAAACAAGTCACTATAGGTTTAACTCCTGAAGGTGGCTATGGCGAAAAATGGTGGTTTTTGGATGGTGATTTAGTCGCTAATTCCCAAAATAATGAAAAAATTGCTTTAACTATCACCAAAAAAGGCGTTCATCGTTTACTATTAGTGGATGAAAGCGGGCAAATTTTTCGATTAACGTTTATGTCCGATTGATCAAGATATTGCCGGAAACCTGATTGCATGCAGTTTAATTTCCTGAAAGTCTGTATATTATTGCTAATATTTATTGATTGAAAATTAGATAATTTATAATTAACCCACCCCCAAAATTATATTGTATATCATCATTGAGTAAGCTATTGGTCTTTTATACAATCTTGGTTAAATACTTTGGATATAGATAAAATGGTAGAGTAAAAATTATAATTGGTTTTCCGAATAACAATTGAACTAGACAAAAAGTGCTTGGAACACGTCACGAAATTACTTTTGGTGATTATTAAATTTCTATTAATTTTCTTGGTTATTAGTTGTTTAGTTAGCAAATCTCAAATAAAAGTTTCCAAAATTATTACTTAATTTTATAGATGCTGAACCTGATGAGACAGCAATTAGTATTAGCCTTTAAATTATTTTAAAAAGGTTATTTCACTTACAAATTCAACTTGAAAATCAGAATTCAAATTATCGTTAATTACATTGGTAAACGACAGCAATCATGCGTTAAATTATTTTGTATTAATTAGATCTCTTTATGAAGTTGGAACAATTGTTATTAATGTTAAAAGTGCTACTTACGTTTCAGTGACTCAAGCAGAGGAGTTTGATAAAACTAACCATATTGAGGTTGAAGCATAATATACTGAAACAGCTGGTTAATTGGTTAATAACCTTGATATTACCGATAAATAGATTTTTTTAGCTTATTTGTGGCATAGATTAACTGGCAATATGCAATTTAAATATCTGACTTTTAAGAACTTGTAATGTTTCTGTGTCCAAATGATTATCGGTAATAATGTCGGTAAAACGGTTTAGTGGAATAGAGGTAAATAAAGAGTAAGAGTTATATTTACTACTATCAGCAACCAGAACGACTTTATCAGCCTTCTCAGCAAAACCAGCTTTGATTAACGCTTTATCTTCAGTTGGTGCGGTTACTCCCTTACTTAAACTCCAAGAGTTACAACTAATAAATGAAATATCAGGATTAATTTGCAATAACAGGGAGCGACCATGTTCACCAATACAGGATTGGCTACTGTCATCAATTTTTCCACCAATAATGGTGACTTCAATTTGTTTGAATTCGGATAAAAATAGCGCAATATGTAAGTCAGAAGTAATCACCCTAACAGGCATCTGAGTAATTCTTTTGGCTATTTCTAAAGTTGTCGTTCCTGCATCAAGTGCGATTGAGTCACCGGGTTTAATTAGCTTGGCTGCTACATCAGCAATTAATTGTTTTTCATTAAAATTTTTATGAATTTTTTCAGAAGTCGTTGGCTGATTAGGAATAAAGCGGTTTAGTGTTACGCCACCATGGGTTCGACTAATAACGCCATGTTGATCTAATTTGATTAAATCTCGGCGAATTGTTGCAGGAGAGGCTTCAGTAGCGATGACTAACTCTTCGACTGTTACTAAATTATGAAGCTTTAAATAGTCCATGATTTGATCTAGTCGATTATATTTTCCCACTGAAAGTTCCCCCTTTGTATTTTTACTTAGATAACAGTTCCGCTAATCGAATTGATTCTATCATACTATCGGCTTTTGCAATACCTTGCCATGCAATATCGAATGCAGTTCCATGGTCAGCAGATGTTCTTATAAATGGCAGACCAGCAGCAATATTTACACCATCATAAAAACCTAATAGTTTAAGCGGTATATGACCTTGGTCATGGTACATCGCAACAACAATATCAAATTTACCTTGATGAGCCTGTAAAAAAACGGTATCAGGAGCACACGGTCCAATAGCATCAATACCACAACTCTGCATTTTTTCAATAGCTGGGGTAACGAATTTGATTTCCTCATCACCAAATAATCCATGTTCTCCGGCATGTGGATTAACGCCTGCTACTGCAATTTTAGGGGCAGATATTCCAACTTTTTTAAGAAAATCATCAGCTATTTTAATTACTTTTTCAATTCTATCACTACTTATTTTATCTAAAAAGTTTCGTAGTGAAACGTGAGTAGTAACATGAATCACTTTTAGTGAATCGGTATAAAGTACCATAGCAACATCTTTGCTATTAGTCAATTTGGCTAATAGTTCAGTGTGTCCAGGATACATATGTCCAGCCGAATGTAATGCTTCTTTGTTAAGAGGCGCTGTTGCAATTGCAGTTACTTCCCCAGCAAGTGCTAATTCGGTAGCTTTTTTGACACAACGATAGGCCAGATCGCCCGCTTGAGGTTGAATTTTGCCAGGTTGCAATGCATCAATATCGGCTAATTTTACATCTATAATATTGATGACATTTTCTGAAAAATCAGCATCACTCACGTTGTTAATTATATTGAAACTAACATTATTAAATAGTCCCATTGTTAACTGTTTTTTTAATAAATCTGCCGAACCAATTACTACAGATTTTATGTTTTTTAAAATATCTGATTGTAATGCTTTGACAATAATTTCTGGTCCAATTCCAGCTGGATCCCCCATAGTTATCGCTACGATTTTTGACACAATTTATCTCCTTAAATAAATCTTAATGATTTTAAAAAAATATCCTTTTTTCCAAACCCGCCAGCCTTGGTAAATACTCGATAATTTAAATTTTGGGTGCTTAATAATTTACCGTAAGGGACACCATCGCAAACTTGCCCTTCAATTCTAAAACCTATTGCACCTAACGATTTAGCAACTGAAATTGCCACATCACCACCGGTTAAAAATAAATTATCGAACTTCAAATGTTTAACCAATCTTGCTAATTCATTACAAATTTTTTCACCTAGTTCGGTTCTTGATAATTGATATTGTTGACAATATGAATCGATTTCTTCTCGTTCTTGTTTATCTGTACTGGTTCTAATAATACAATGTTGATTATCATCAAGTATTTCTTGAATTTTATTCCTACATTTTTCCAATGTATTTGCTGATAGTTCTGGTAATAGATCTTGGATTTTTAGATCAATGACCTTCCATTTATTATCATGTTGAATGGTATAATTTATCTGTTGTTGGGTAATTTCGCTCATTGATCCAGCAATAACTAACATCGGTTGTGAACTGGTATGTTCAGTTTTTGCTGCGTTATCTATCATTGCGGGTGAAAGGAAATCAACCAATCCAGCCGAGCCAACTAACAAAATGTTATCTTCAAATGCCTGAATTTGTTCAATTATGATTTTTAAATCATGATTTGTTTCAGCATCGATGATGATGATTTTTGTTCCTCGAGTTACAAAGTCTTCAATACGTTCTTCTACTTGATGCGTTCTTACTTCATTTAGATTGATCTCTTCACATGGATAATCAGTTTGTTGTTCTATAATCGTTTTAATATTCGATGAACAGATAGGTGTTTTAGGGTCAGTTGCAAATTCAGTATGAATTAACTCTTTACCGTCAACATAACATTTCCCATGTTTAGTTATGCGGTTCATGTTGGGAAAAGCGGGTATAACTAAGGCAAATTTAACCTGAGTAGTGGCTAATAGTGTTTCTATTTCACAACCGATATTCCCCCTCATCGTGGAATCTATTTTTTTATAAATAGGCGATAAATGTACATTATTTAAGATGACCTGTTTTATTCTTTCTTGCGCCTCGTGTCGCGAAATTGCTCTACTTTCCGTATTAATAACAACAACTTTATCATCACCATCATTTGTATTTAATAATTGATTAGACTTCCAATCAAAAACTACATCTACAGTAAATCCTTTGTTAACAAGTTGCACTCCAGCATCGTTAGAACCGGTGAAGTCATCAGCAATTATTAATTTTATCATTGATTATTTTTGCTCAAAAAAAACTATTTTTGCGATTATACAGATTATTTTCCGAAAAAAACAATTCAAAGTGATTAAATTAAATCATTTTAATCATAATGTGATCTAGATCATAGTTTTGTAATCTAAAAATTGATCATTTTGCCAACATAAAATAACATTAAATGATTAAATTACGTCAATATGATTTTTAATACTCATTTTATTGCAAATTATTGGAGCAAATTATGCACATTAACAGTACTGTTTTAAGTGGACAAGGTGTACTAAATGATCTTAATTTTTTATTTACTCAAAGAAATCATGTAGTTTTTCTTACCGATAAGAATATTATTAATTTGCCGATTGTCAGCAAACTAATAAAGACCCTTGAAGATACCGTTGCGCATTTAACACTTATTGATGATATCCCGCCAGAGCCTAGTCATCATGATGTTACCAATTTATTAAATCGAATGAAAATAACTGACGTCGATTTAGTTGTTGGAGTTGGCGGTGGTAGCGTTCTTGATGTTGCTAAATTAATTTCAGTATTGTGTGCCAAGGACAATCAACTTACCCTTGAAAAATTATTAGCGGGTGAAAAACCATCTAAAAGATGTACATCGATTCTTATTCCTACTACAGCGGGAACCGGTTCTGAAGCTACGCCAAATGCGATTTTAGCTATTCCGGAAAAATCCACCAAACAAGGCATTATTTCACCGGTTATGCTGCCTGATTATGTCTGTTTGATTCCTGAATTAACTATTTCTATGCCGAAGCATATCGCTGCATCAACCGGAGTTGACGCCCTGTGCCACTTAATCGAATGTTTTACTGCCAATATCTCTAATCCTGTAGGCGATAATTACGCTTTGATTGGTATGGATAAATTATTTCATTCCTTAGAAAAGTCAGTCAATGACCAAACAGATATTGAAGCAAAATTGAATATGCTTTGGGCTTCATACTATGGTGGCGCTGCAATTGCTCATGCTGGAACACATTTAGTTCATGCAATGTCATATCCACTTGGTGGTAAATATCACATACCTCATGGTGTAGCGAATGCCATTTTACTTGTTCCATGTATGGAATTTGTTCGTGATGCGGTTGTTGACAAATTTGCTCAAGCTTATGACTTATTGCCTGATGCCAATTTAAGTTTAACAGACGAAGAAAAATCTCACGCACTAGTCAATTATTTTAGAGAGTTAGTGAAACGTTTAGCGCTACCTTCTAAGTTACAGGAACTGAATATCTCACCAGAACATTTACCTTATCTTGTTGATTCTGCTTTAGACGTAAAACGCCTCATGAATAACGTTCCTAAACAAGTGACCAAAGATGATGTTCTAACTATTTATCAATCACTTTTATAAACAATCCTACTTCTGGAGTAAAAATTATGAGCAAAAAAGTAGAGGGAATCTTAACCGCCATTGTCACAACTTTTGATGATAATGGTGATTTTTGCCCTAAACGAATGCGCAAACAAGTTCAACGGCAATTAACTAATGGCAATAGTGTTTTTTGCAATGGTACTAATGGTGAATTTTTTGTATTAACTCAGCAAGAAAAGATACAAGTTACAGAAGTTTGTGTCGATGAGGTTGCAGGACGCTCGCCGGTAATGGCTCACATTGGTGAAATCTCAACACGAGAAACAATAAAACTAGGCAAAGAAATAGCAAAATTAGGTGTCGATGCAGTATCAGTAATTGCGCCATATTTTATCCCATTAAAACAGGAAGAGCTAATCTACCACTATTCTACCATTGCCGATGCTCTCACTGTTCCTGTATATCTTTACAACATTCCAGCCAGAACAGGTAACACTATTTTACCTGATACCGCAGCAAAACTTGCTGAGCATCCTAATATCGCAGGAATAAAAGATAGTGCAGGAAGTGCTGAAAGTTTGCAAGCCTTTCTTGACGTAGCAAAAAACCTAGATGGATTTGATGTATTAACTGGACCTGACTCATTGATATATCAAGGCTTTGTAGGTGGAGCAGTTGGATCAATTTCAGGGCTGGCTAATGTTGCACCGGGATATATCAATGCAATTTGGAAAAATTTTAAAGCGGGTGATCTGGAAAAATCTAAAGCAGCACAAGACGCTGTGGGTGATTTAAGGAAAAATTTATACGCAACAGTGTTCTCACCTGCGGCTGTTAAAAAAGCATTAACTCTGATGGGGGAAGAGGTTGGGGTAAGTCGTTATCCAATAACGTTTACTGATGATCACATAACCACCATCAAGGCTATTGTTAAGCAATTATAACAACTATTTAACATGTAATTATAAGAGAAATAAAGGTGATATATGCATTACTTTGGAACAATGGACACAATAATAATAGTTAGTATTGTCGTCCTTTACATATTAGCTACATCATGGATGACTTATTTTTTAAGAAGTAAAAATAATAGCGATTTCATGGAAGGCTCAAGAACTGTACCAGCCATAGTTGTTGGAATATTATTAATGACTGAGTACATTGGCGCAAAATCAACAATTGGTACTGCACAATCTGCATTTGATAATGGGATTGCCGCATCATGGTCAGTCATTGGCGCGGCTATTGGTTTCCCTCTGTTTGGATTATTGTTAGTAAAGAAAATCTACAATACTGGTGAAATTACCATTTCAGCTGCTATTGCCCAAAAATATGGCAATTCGACTAAAAATTTAATATCGATCATTATGATCTATGCCTTAATTCTTGTTAATGTCGGTAACTATATTAGTGGTGCTGCTGCAATTTCAACAGTTTTACAGATTTCATTACCAGTTGCAGCTTTTATTACCGCAGTAGTTAGTACTTTCTACTTTGCATTTGGTGGCCTAAAGGGTGTTGCTTATGTCACCATAATACATAGTGGTGTTAAATATTTTGGTGTGTTATTTATACTGGGCACGGCGCTATATCTTACTGGCGGTTTCGGACCAATGATTGAACAAATGCCACCACATTATTGGACATGGGATGGAACAATTGGCGCAAGCACTATTTTTGCTTGGTTGATTGGAACAATTGGTTCAATATTTTGTACTCAGTTTGTTATTCAAGCGATCTCTTCAACTAAAGATGCTAAATCGGCTAAACGCGCATGTTGGTATGCATTCTTTTTCTGTCTTCCTATTGCGATCGCTATTGCGGTAATTGGTGTATGTGCAAAATTTTTGCATCCTGAAATCAAAAGTTTATATGCATTGCCGGTATTCATTCAAGATATGAACCCTTTCATGGCTGGTATTATTACCACATCATTAGTTGCTTCTATATTTATTAGTGTAAGTACAGTTGCTTTAGCAATTGCATCATTAATTGTGAAAGATTTTTATGTTCCATACTTTAAACCAACACAAGATAAAGAATTTAAAGCAACCAAAATCATTTCAGTTATTGTTGGGTTTGCCCCATTACTGTTAGTACTAGCGTTTCCAGAGGTTTTAAAACTATCGTTCTTTACTCGGGCTATTCGTTTATCAATTACTATCGTTGCAATGATCGCGTTTTATCTACCATTTTTAAATAGTACTAGAGCAGCTAATATGGCTTTAATTGGTGCAGCGGTTATCACTTCAATGTGGTTTTATTGTGGAGATCCGTTAGGTATTAATAATATGTATGTAGCATTACTTTCGCCAGCAATCATCATGTTATTAGATAAAATATTAATCAGTCCTTTTGTAAAATCTAACCAAAAAACTGATGCTTAATAGGGAGATAAATGAATGACGAAAATTACATTGGACTGTAGCGGAAAATTGACCACAAATAGTTCTGATCCATTACGCATTGATGCTTATTTACCAACTGAATGTGTACAAAATCATGCTGCAAATTTATTACCATTGCCAAACGGTGATCTGCTCTGTACGTGGTTTGGTGGTACACAAGAAGGAATTGCGGATATTTCGGCTTATTATTCAAGGTTGAAGAAAGGCTCAGATACGTGGAGCAAAGCAAGAAAACTATCTGATGATTCAACTCGTTCTGAACAAAATCCATTATTCTTTTTGGATCCAGACAATGTGTTATGGCTTTTATATACAGCTCAAGTTGCAGGTAATCAAGATACTGCAATCGTACGTTATCGTAAATCAAATGATTTCGGTGAAACTTGGGGGCCAATAAATACGCTTCTTGAAGACCCAGATAAAGGCATTTTTATAAGGCAACCTATAACAGTTATGCCAAATGGTGATTGGTTATTACCCGTATTTTATTGTATTGCTAAACCTGGTGAAAAATGGGTTGGTAGCTATGATACTAGTGGTGTAATGATATCAAAGGACAAAGGTAACACTTGGACTAATGTTGATATACCAGACAGTCTTGGTTGTGTTCATATGAATATTATGATGTTACAGGATAATAGCTTATATGCTCTTTTCCGTAGTCGTTGGGCTGATCATATTTATGAAAGTCGATCTAATGATGGTGGATATACCTGGACAAAGCCAACTCCTACAAAATTACCTAATAATAATTCGTCTATTCAAGCAACCGTATTGAATAATGGTCATATCGCGTTAGTTTTCAATAATTCAAGCGCGAAGGATGCAAAAGAGAGACGAGTATCGTTATATGATGAAATTGAAGATAGTAGTAGTGCCAATAAAAAAGAAGCTGCTATCATTCAAGGACAAAAAAATGCTTTTTGGGGAGCACCAAGAGCACCGATGTCTTTAGCTATTTCAACCGATAATGGTAACACATGGTCTTTTATTCGTAATTTAGATGAAGGCGATGGTTACTGTATGTCGAATAATTCTAAAGATAAATTGAATAGAGAGTTTTCTTATCCTAGTATCAAACAAGGTTTAGATGGCAAACTCCATATCGCTTATACCTATTTCCGCATGGCAATTAAATATGTCGTTGTTGATGAAAATTGGGTTAAAGCTGGTAAATAATTTAATCTAGCCCATCAATTTTGATGGGCAATATTGGATTAGATATTATTTTAAACAATGTAATGGAGCGTAATGATGATTGCAGGGAATATGAATTTTTTGAAATTAGCAACACTACCAAAATCGTTATATGATATTTTGTCTCAGCCAGAAACAAGCCTAAATTATTTAAAAAGTTTAGCCGATGGTCGTTATCAATTAGAGGGTGAGAAATGGTTTTATAATATAGGTGATTCAATTACTTCACCAATTCAAGATAGGCATACTGAATTTCACAAAAAATATTTAGATATTCAATTAATTTTAGACGGTGAAGAAATTATCCGTTATGGATTAAATGATTGTAGTTCTGATTCATATTTTGAGAAAAAAACAGATCTTTTTATTCTAGAACAACCTTTGTTGACTAATTCTATTCATCTAAAAGAGGGGGATTTTGCTACTTTTTATCCAGGAGAACCACATCAAGCATTATGTATGGTTGATACGCCTAAAAAAGTTCGAAAAGCAGTATTCAAAGTTCCTGTAGAAATTATCTAATTGTAATTTCATAAAGATTAAGTTAATTCCTATTTAAGTTTATTGTAAACGCATTATTTGACTTTACAGTAGACTTATATGGCTATTTTTATAACAATGTTGTAAAGTCTCGGTTAAATTATCTCGCTATCTATCCTCTTAACTCAATTAATTTTCAGGCTGATAACCACATATAACCAATAGTTATATGGATGTAAATTTTTGTTATTTAGCACTAAGAGTGTTTATTGGTAGACTTTTTATGTAAACACCAAATTACCTTATTGAGGATGTGTCATGAAATTTCTAACTAAATCGTTAACAGCTGTTGCTTTGATCGGTACACTATTGAATGTTAATTCTGCTTATGCAGATCGTTTGGATGATATTGAAAAACGGGGGGAGATTAAGATTGCTGTTTTTGATAGTAATCCTCCTTTTGGCTTTATTGATGAAAAAACCAATAAAATTGCCGGTCTTGATGTTGATTATGCCAATGAAATTGCCAAAGCATTAAAGGTAAAAGTCGAACTGGTTCCTACTAATCCAGCTAATCGCATTCCTCTACTTACTTCACAAAAAGCGGATTTAATTGTGGCAAACTTTACGGTTACTGACGAGCGAGCTAAAACAGTCGATTTTAGCTTACCTTATTTTGCTACCGGTCAGAAGTTTGTAGCTAAAAAAGGGTTATTAAAAACTGCTGATGACCTTAAAAATCTTCGCATAGGAGCAGATAAAGGAACAGTAATGGAAATTACGTTACGTGAAAAGTTCCCAACCGCTAAAGTGATCTCATATGATGATACGCCTTTTGCTTTTGCCGCATTACGCAATGGTGTGGTACAAGCTATTACTCAAGACGATGCGAAGTTAATTGGTTTGCTCGCTAATCTTCCTGAAGAACAACGAGCTGCTTTTGAAATTTCACCATTTAGTATCACTCAAGAATATCAAGCTGTTGGTATTCCAAAAGGGGAAACTCGTTTGCAAGAAAAAGTTAACCAAATATTATTAAAACTAGAAAATGAAGGTGAAGCCTTAACTATTTATAACCGTTGGTTTGGACCAGATACTAATTCAGCTATACCTCGTGGTGATTTCAAAATCGGTAAAGGTCAATAAAGCATGTTTGAGCAATTACTAGCGCCACGTTATTGGTGGTGGTTGTGGGATGGTTTTTTAGTTACCCTTGCAATTTCAGTTTTAACCATCATTTTATCTACAATATTGGGATTTTTGCTGGTTATTGCTCAACAAAGTCATATCAAAATTATCAAAGGTGTTGTCATTGGTTATAACGCCATATTTCGTTATTCTCCATTATTACCGCAACTTTTCTTTTGGTATTTCGGTGTCGGCAATTTATTACCGGTGGAATTTAAAATATGGTTATTTGATGAACCACAAATCCAACTGCTGTTTTTTACACTAAAAATGCCTTCTTTTGAGTTTATTATTGGATTAATTGGCTTAACGTTTTACTCGAGTGCTTTTATAGCTGAAGAATTTCGTGCAGGAATTTTGGGCGTAAGTAACGGACAAGAACAAGCATCATTAGCTTTAGGACTTACTCGTTGGCAAAGTATGCGATTGATTATTTTACCGCAAAGCATTCGTATCGCATTCCCTCCGCTAATTGGTCAATATATGAATATTATCAAAAATTCCTCCCTAACAATGGCAATTGGCGTATTGGAGCTATCTTATGTTTCACGCCAAGTTGAAACCGAGTCGTTAAAAACATTTCAGGATTTTGCGATAGCAACATTTTTATATATTTTAGCTATTGTTATGGTGGGTACCTTTGGCAATATTTATCAAGCAAAGCGATTAAACAAGGTCTAATGCATTATGGATTTTAAAGGTTTTGAAGTTATTTGGAATAATTTAGATTACCTATTGTGGGGCAACTTCCCTGGCGGCATTATTTTGACATTGTTGATGAGCTTTGCGGCCATTATCTTTTCGACTATTTTAGGCATTTTCGCGGGTATCGGTTTGACTGTTTGGCGAGGTTTTTTACATCAACTTTTAGTTGTGGTATTGGGCTTTTTAAGAGCTATCCCTGTCATTATGCTGATATTTTGGACTTATTTTTTATTGCCCGTGCTATTAAATGTTGATGTGCCGGCCATTGCCACAGTTATTTTTGCTTTATCTTTGATTGGCGGGGCCTATATTGGACACTCTGTGCATGCGGGAATGGTTGCTATTGCCAAAGAACAATGGCAAGCAGCTTTTTCATTGGGTTTAAATAAAAAACAGGTCATCTTTTTTATCATTTTGCCACAAGCGTTAAAAATGATGCTACCATCATTTGTTAATCAATGGGTATCATTAATTAAAGATACCTCTTTAGCCTATATAGTTGGTGTTGCCGAGTTTACTTTTATTGCTACTCAAATTAATAATCGAAGTATGGTTTACCCAACTGAAATATTTTTGTTTGTTATAATTGTCTATTTTATTATTTGTGCTGCACTTGATTTTAGTGTATTGGTGTTACCGAGGCTTCATTTATTGACTCGAAGAAAGTAGACAAATACCTTAATATGGTTTCATGAATAAATATCAGCTATATAAAGCTCAAAATCGTTGTTAAGGTTCTTTTAAGCTTTATTAGTTAAATTATAACTAAATATTGTTATATAGGTCGTTGTATTTTGCTTGATATGAACACTCATCTATTTTTATTAATTAATGCTCAGGAAAAAGCTTCTAAATTATTTATTCTTTTTGCTATTTTTTGTGCTAAATATTTAATCTTAGCACTTATCGGTATATTGGTAATATGTTTTTTATTTAGACCTATATATAGACAGTTAATTATAAAGATGATTTTAGGGTTAGCGTTAGCGTGTTTCTTAACCTTTATCATTCGACATCTATTTTATTCACCACGACCTTTTGTACAAAATATTGGAAATAATTATTTAGCTCATGACAAAACTAGCTCTCTTCCTAGTCAGCATGCGGTTTTTGTTTGGACTATCTGTTTTTCAATTTATCTAAATTATAAAAAGCAGTTTAAGGCGTTAGCTTATTTATGTACGGTCGTGGCATTGTTAGTTTGTTGGAGTCGTATCTATCTAGGCGTTCATTGGCCACTGGATATGCTAGTGGGTCTGTTGTTAAGTTTTATATCAGTTTATTTAGTCAAAAAAATAGGGATTATACGTTCAAATAGTTTTAAATAGTTATTGCTGCATCATAAATATTTAAATGATTTCAATTTCTTTAATAAACTCGGGGAATAAATTGTAAAGCGTATAATAGTTCTTAATGTTAATTTTAACATTTTTCAATTCTACATTAGGTAACATTATAATGAAAATTCTTATCGTAGAAGATGATAGTTTATTACAAAAAGGTCTATATGATGCGATAACCTCTAATGGCTATGTTTGTGAAGTTGCATCGAATGGTAAGCAGGCTGAAGAGCTTGTTGGGTTTGCCCAGTTTAGTTTAATTGTGCTGGATTTAGGACTGCCAGATTGTGATGGTTTAACGTTACTCAGCCGATGGCGTAAAAAAAATATCGATATTCCTGTTCTTATCTTAACTGCTCGCGACACAATTGAAGATAGAGTGGAAGGTTTAGACCTTGGGGCTGATGATTATTTAATTAAACCGTTTGCTTTAACCGAATTGTTAGCCAGAATAAGGGCGTTGATTCGTCGAAATCAAGGTACAGCTGATAATGTGGTTAATTATGGTCCTATTTCAATGGATATAAAACTGCAAAAAGTCACTTTAAATAATCAAGAGGTGGTTTTAACGCCTAAAGAGTTTATTTTATTATCTCGACTAATGTTAAAAGCCGGTGAAAAAGTGCACCGAAGCTTATTACAAAATGACCTATATGATTGGCAAAGTGATCCCAATTCAAATGTGCTTGAAGTTTATATTCATGCGCTGCGAAATAAAATTGGTAAAGATTTAATTAAAACCGTACGTGGATATGGTTATCAACTCAATAGTTAGTTCTTTTTTAACTTAATAAATGGCAAGTTTATGATTGAAAAGTCTTTGAATAACATCCGTCATAGTATTCGTTGGAATTTATTTTTTACATTGGGTGCGATTATGTTAATTTGCCAAATCATTACGGTTTTTTGGTTATGGCATGAAAGTAAAGAGCAAATTGACGTTTTAGTTAATTTAACCTTGAGTAAAAATAAAATTGCAGAAGTGGTTGAGCATGAAGAGTTAGAGGCAATTTTCGCATTATTTTGTTCTGCATTTTCCATGATGGTTGTGACCCTATTTTTAGCTTATAAGGCAATTAAATGGATTACTAAACCACTCGAAATACTTGAAAAAGATCTTAATCAAAGAACCGAAGATAATCTCAAACCGATAAAACCAATTAGTAATATGCGAGAAATTAAGTCTATTACTACGGTATTAAATAAATTGTTTGAAAGACTCAATAATACGCTTTCCCAAGAACGTTTGTTTACAGCTGATGTTGCCCATGAGATGCGAACACCATTAGCCGGGATTCGTCTACATTTAGAGTTGTTAGAAGCTAAAGAAAACATAGATTGTCATGAATTAATTGAACGTATAGATCGCTTAGTTAGTACCGTGGAACAACTGTTAATGTTAGCTCGTGCAAGCCAAAAATTTACCTTAGGTCATTATCAAAAAATTAATTTTTATGATGATATTCAACTCCCTCTTTATGATGAATTAACTGAGCTAACCGAACAAAAACAACAATCTATTGATTGGCAAATTGCGAGTAATAATATTACTTTTAATGGTGATGCGACCTTGATTCGTTTATTAATTCGTAATTTAGTAGAAAACAGTAATCGATATAGTCCAAATAAAAGTAAAATCATTATCAGTTTTTATAAAGATTCAGAAGAAATTATATTAGCGGTCAAAGATGAAGGACATGGGATTGATGAATCAAAAGCCGAGAAGTTAACCCAAGCTTTTTTCAGAATGGATCGTAAACATAATGGAATAGGGTTAGGATTAAGTATTGTTAACCGTATAACTAAATTACATCATGGGCAATTTACGTTAAGAAATCGGCAAGACCATAAAATGGGTACTATTGCCGAAGTCAGACTCAATGATTCACTTCATCAATTAACTTAGTAATTAGTGTGTTATGCTGATTTTCTCGAATAAGTGATGATAAAAATCGTTGCCATGTGCGTTCAATTTTGGCTTTGGCAAAAAATCCCACATAATTAGCGATAGGAATAAAGGTTGAATTACCAATGTTATCAATAATAATTAAGCGATTTTCTTCAGCTGATAGGTGCTGAAATAGAATATTTTTACTTTTGATTGTCATCGTAATAATGCGATCTTTTAGTAATGCGGTTTTTAATGCTTTAAGTGATACAACTAACGCTGCATAATATTGTTTGGTTAGCTTTTCATCGCAAAGGTATTTTTCTAATGGGGTAGAAATTTTTCCATCATAATCTCGAATAAGCTCAAAAACATGGCCTTGGCCAAAATTAGTGGTTACCAGGCCATAATATTGGGCTAATACATCCCATGAGATGTTGCGGTTTATAAGATGTTTATAATAAGCAATTTCACGGTTGGTTTCTTCTTCTGCGCCATCATTATAATTAACCTTGATACATTTATTAGGATCATCGGGATGATGATAGCATTTGCGGTGTAACCCTTTACTTATATAATCTTTCTCAGTAAGTTGAATTAAGTTTTCCATCAATCTTTATCGTATTAGTGAATGTTAGGTAAAAGTGTAGCAGTTACTGTTTTTTATCGCTATGCTTTTTTTATTATAAATCCTAGCGCTTTTGTATTATTTCTGTATAATATTGCCACCCACGTTACAACAGTGTTCTTCCCAACACTGTTTTCGATTGTCAACATTTAGTATAACAACTCGAAGGGGTTAGTTAATTAAATAGTAGCGATCAAAAAGTGTAAATAAATCAATTGATTTATTAACGTGAGATTAATTAAAAATTGGATAATTACGAATGAGTACTTTTTCAGCTAAACCAGAAACAGTTAAACGCGACTGGTATGTTGTCGATGCAGCAGGTAAAACGTTAGGTCGTTTAGCTACTGAAATCGCAAGCCGTTTGCGTGGTAAACACAAAGCAGAATATACACCACATGTTGATACAGGTGACTATATCATCGTTATCAATGCAGAAAAAGTTGCTGTAACAGGCAAAAAACGCACTGATAAGATCTATTATCGTCATACTGGTTACATCGGTGGACTTAAAGAAGCGACTTTTAAAGAAATGATTGAACGTCATCCTGAACAAGTCATCGAAATTGCTGTAAAAGGCATGTTACCGAAAGGTCCTCTTGGTCGTGCAATGTACCGCAAACTTAAAGTTTATGCTGGTAGTGAGCACAATCATGCGGCACAACAACCGCAAGTATTAGATATTTAAGGGGATAGAAGATGGCTGATAATCAATATTACGGTACAGGTCGCCGCAAAAGTTCTGCTGCTCGCGTGTTTATTAAACCAGGTAGTGGAAATATCGTTATTAACAAGCGTTCATTAGAGCAATACTTTGGTCGTGATACTGCTCGTATGGTTGTAATGCAACCTTTAGAGTTAGTTGAAATGACTGACAAACTTGATCTTTACATTACTGTTAAAGGTGGTGGTATTTCAGGTCAAGCTGGTGCGATTCGTCACGGTATTACTCGTGCATTAATGGAATATGATGAAACTTTACGCTCTTCATTACGTCAAGCGGGCTTTGTTACTCGTGATGCACGTCAAGTTGAACGTAAAAAAGTGGGTCTACGCAAAGCTCGTCGTCGTCCACAATTCAGCAAACGTTAATTGTTACGTTACAAATTTGTTTCAAAACCCAGCCTATGCTGGGTTTTTTTGATTATTTAATATTGCTCTATAAACTACCGTAATAATAATTTTACTTTTTTATTAATTGTAAATTATTCAATTAGATAATTATTTTATTTTATCTATTTTCCTTCTTTTAAACGCCGTTAACAAAAGTTTAAAAAGACTATTCTTAGAAAAAACAAAAAGAAAATACATTTTTTTTAACAAATTTGTTATCCAATTTGCTAGAATAGTAATCATATAATAACTTATTTTAAATTTGCATATTTGGAGTGAACATGGTTGTTGCTGTTAATAAACGTTCTGTAATGACATTATTTTGTGATACAACTGATATTTACGGCCATCAGATTCGTTTCGTGTTGGCAGAAAAAGGGGTAACCGCAGAGGTTGAATTTGTTACAGCAAATAATTTACCTCAAGAATTATTGGATCTTAATCCATATGGTTCAATTCCAACATTAATCGATCGTGACCTGACTCTATATGAACCACATATTGCCCTAGAGTATTTAGATGAACGTTTTCCTCATCCACCATTAATGCCGGTATACCCAATTGTTAGAGCAAATTCTCGCTTAACAATGTACCGTATTAAAAAAGAGTGGTACAGTGCTTACGAAACCATCTTAGCCGATCCTGATAGTAACGAAGCCAAAGAAGCGCGTAAAAATTTGCTTGATGATTTAGTTTCTATTTCGGTTATGTTTAAAGAAAAAGATTATTTTATGAGTGATGATTTTACTTTGTGTGATTGCTATTTTGCACCATTACTCTGGCGTTTACCAATGATCGGTATTGAATTACCAAAAATTGCTGAGAAAAATTATCTATCATATATGGCACGTATTTTTGAACGTCCTGCTTTTATAAGCTCGTTAACTGAAGATGAAAGAAAAATAAGAGCATAATATTTTAAATAATTACAGCTTAGCAACTCAACAAGGTAGCCGTTATGGAACTTGATAACATGACTCCTCGTCGTCCTTATATGTTTAGGGCGTTTTATGATTGGATTTTAGATAACGAATTAACTCCCTATATTGTGGTTAATACTTTAATTGATGGCGTATTGGTTCCACAAGAGTTTGTCAAAGATAATCAGATAGTACTTAATATTGCTCCTCATTCGGTTGGTCAATATTTGGCAAATAACGATCAAATTGAATTTAATGCTAGATTTTCCGGCGTTCCGCAACATATTGTGGTGCCAATGGCCGCCATTGAAGCTATCTATGCTCGTGAAAATGGAGTGGGGATGGGATTTGAAGATGAACCACATTACAAAGCATTAAGAGACGGCATCAATAAACCATCAGAAAAAGCCAAACCGGATAATCCTTTCCGAGTAGTTAAATAATTATTCTTAACTATTCTTAATTATTTTTAACTACTAACCTAATTTTATTATCCTATTTTGAATTTTGCTAAAAATAGGATACCTTCCTTTCTAAGATAATATCTATCCTAATAATAGTGAAGATAAATCATACAATGTATGAAAGTAATTGTTATTTGATAATTTATAATTGATAATGATTATTATTTCAGTTATAAAGTGCTTATTCAATGAAAACAAGTAACCCCAGTTATCGGCTTTGGCAACTCACATTTAGATATAAGATAATAATTATCTTTTCTTGTTTATTTTCAATCCTGAGTGTGGCGACAGCTTTTACTCCCTTTATTTCAGTTTATTATATAGTTTACGAAATAATAACGGCGCTGGTTAATCATCAACTATTAAATAGTGAACTTATCATTAATTATGGTTGGTTGGCTTTTATAGGTGCTGCTTGTTCAATCTTTTTTAATTTTCTTGCACTCTGTTTTTCACATATTGCCGCTTTTAAAACTCTCTATCATTTAAAATATAATTTTGTTCGTTATTTATCATGTTTACCACTTGGATTTTATACTGCACATTCGAGTGGAGAATTACGAAAAGTTGTAGATGATGATATTGAAAAAATTGAGATTTTTATTGCCCATCAATTACCAGATATCATTGGATCATTTACAACACCTGTGATTATATTGATTATTTTAGCCTTTTTCGATTGGCGTTTAGGTTTAGCAACGTTAGTACCAATAATTTTAGCCTATATTGTGTTAATCAGCGGTTACCGTCGAAAAGGTATCAAAAATAATATGCAAGAGTTTCAAAAGCGACTTGTTGATATGAGCAATGCATCGGTGGAATATATTCGCGGAATAACGGTTGTCAAAGCTTTTAACCAAACGTTTTTCTCATTCAAACGTTTTTATGAATCAATTAAAGCGTATGAACAATATTGCCTTAGGTTTATTAATTGCTTCAAATACCATATGGCATTTTTCATTCTTATCTTAAATAATATTTATCTTTTTATTGTTCCAGTAATAATTTGGTTATTAGGTGTGACTGATAATTATGCGAATTTTATTTTGGCCTCTATTTTCTATTTGATCTTCTCATTGGCATTACCGGCACCATTTTTTAAACTTTTATATGTCTCGCAAGGTTTACAACGAGCAGTGAAAAGTGTTGAAAATATGGATAATATTTTAAATACCAAGCCATTGGTTGAGCCAGAATCGGGCCTTGAAGTCGATAATTATGATATTTGTTTTAATGAGGTTACTTTCGCTTATGATACAAATGAGGCAAGCGATGCCCCAGAAAATAATGCTTTGAATCATATCTCTTTTGATGCCAAACAAGGAACCACTACCGCGCTAGTTGGACTGTCGGGAAGTGGTAAAAGCACAGTATCTTTACTTATTCCTCGCTTTTTTGATCCAAATAAAGGTTCAATCACGATTGGTGGTGTGGATATTAGGCAAATGAAGAGTGACTATTTATTATCGCTAGTAAGTTTCGTGTTTCAAGATGTTTTTCTTTTTAAACAAACTATTCTCGATAATATTAAAATCGGTAAACCCGATGCTAGTTTAGATGAAGTTATTGCCGCAGCTAAAGCTGCACAATGTCATGAATTTATTGAAAGACTGCCTGATGGCTATCAATCTGTAATTGGCGCCAAAGGAATGCATCTTTCAGGAGGGGAAATGCAACGTTTAGCGATAGCCAGAGCGCTACTAAAAAATTCGCCTATCTTGATTTTAGATGAAGCGACTTCTTTTGCCGACCCAGAAAACGAATATAAAATTCAACTTGCCATGAAAGTTTTGATGGAAGGTAAAACCGTTATTATGATTGCTCACCGTTTATCGACAATAAAAGATGCAGATCAGATTGTAGTATTAGATAAAGGTAACCTTGTTGAGAAGGGTACTCATGACGAACTCATTGATCGTCAGCAAACCTATTACAAAATGTGGCAATACTATAAACAAACGTTAGATTGGCAGATGGATGGTTCTAGTCACAATGATGAGGTGGCACATGTTTAAAAAAATCTTAATGTTGTCTGATATCGAAAGTAGAAATCTTAATCAAGCTATAATAGCTTGTAGCATTTCCAATTTGTCATTAATGTTACCTTTTGTCATTTTGTTACAAATAATCATACTGTTAATTGAACCATTAACTAATCAAATACCGGTAAATATTTATTATCTCTGGATGATGGCTGGCTTAGGAGGGCTATCAGCAATCTTGTTCTTACTATGTTATAAAAGAGAATATAAAAAAACTTATACTAATGCTTTTAGTCAAGCAGCTAATACCCGAATTGAAGTTGCTGAAAAGATGCGAAAATTACCGCTTAGCTTTTTCAATCGAAAAGATCTTTCAGAGCTCACTGCTAATATTATGGGAGACTGTGCGGTTATAGAAAACATGCTTAGCCATGTAATACCGCAATTGATTGGTTATTCATTAAGTAGCTTTATAACATGTTGTCTCTTAGCATTTTATGATTGGCGTATGGCTGGCGCTATTTTCTGTACTTTACCAATTGCCACTATTATTGTTGTTGTCGGTAAAAGGTTAGAGCAAAAATTAGGGGAAAAACATGTTCAATCCAAATTAGCTGTATCAGGCGAAGTTCAAGAATATCTTGAAGGTATAAAGATTATAAAAGGATTTGGCTTAAGTGGTAAAAAATTCCAGCGGTTAGATCAAGCCCTTAAAAATATGATGTGGGCATCAATTAAGTTTGAAGGAATAGGCGGCATTATTGTCACCTTGTCTACCATGGTCTTGCAGGTCGGTTTAGGCATTGTTGTACTCCTAGGAGTTAATTTGATGGTTACCGGTAGTTTGGATCCAATTACTTTTATTGCTTTTATTATTATTAGTTCTCGGATTTATAGCCCTTTGATATCGGTTTTAACATTATTACCTGAACTGTTTTATATGCTTGTCTCTATCGACAGAATGAAGAGTCTGCAAACTGAATCGATCATGGAAGGTAAAGATGATGTAACTTTTGATAATTTTACTATTAATCTTGATCATATTAACTTTTCCTATAACCAAACCAGTGTTATCAATGATTTAAGTTGTACTATTCCGGAAAATAAAATGACGGCATTAGTTGGACCATCAGGTAGCGGTAAAAGTACCTTATTGCAATTGATTGCTCGTTTTTGGGATGTAAATTCCGGTAAAATCACCATCGGTAATCAGGATATAAAACAGATTGATCCTGAAACCTTGATGCACTCCATGGCCTTTGTTTTTCAACAGGTAGTATTATTTGATGATACCATCATGAATAATATTCGAATTGGTAAGCATAATGCTAGTGATGAGGAAGTTAAACTAGCAGCTAAAATAGCCCGATGTGACGAACTTATAGCTCGATTACCAGATGGTTGGAATACATTAATCGGTGAAAACGGTAGTAAGCTTTCAGGTGGTGAAAGACAACGAATCTCAATAGCCAGAGCATTATTAAAAAATGCGCCAATCATTTTACTTGATGAAGCTACCGCTTCATTAGATCCAGAAAATGAGATTTATATTCAAGAAGCAATTGCTAATTTAGTCAAAGATCGAACCGTGATTGTTATTGCTCATCGCCTAAAAACCATCGTCGGTGCGGATAATATTATTGTCTTAGATAAAGGTTTAATTGTTGAACAAGGTAATTATCATGAATTAATGGCAAGAAATGGTTTATTTACCAAGCTTTATAGTTTACAAAAACAGACATTTTCGATTACTTCATGACAGGCTATATTTATCAACTTAATCAGTATATCATATAGCAAAATAACTGATAAAAAACAGACAAATGAGTAACGAAATTGAATTAAAGTTTCAAATCAATCAAAGTGATATAGAGCAGTTACAAAATTACTTAAATCAATGGGTTTGTTGTGATGAAGCCGAGTTTTCATCGCAACAACATTTGGTTAGTCAATTAAATCTGACTAACACTTATTACGATACTGAAGATCATTTTTTACGACGTAATGGTTGTGGTCTTCGAATTCGAACTACAGAAACTGAGCAAATTAAGTGTTTTGAAATTACCTTAAAATCAAAAGGTAATTCTGTAGGTGGATTACATGAACGCATTGAAATTAACCAACCTTTACCTAATGATAAGCTCGATTTAAGTGTCCTACCGAAAGAGGCATTACCTAATGGGTTAACGCAGTTAAGGCCTCTTTTTACCACCAATTTTAAACGGCAAACTTGGCTGATTTCATTTGCCAATAGCGAAATTGAAGTTGCTTTAGATTTGGGGCAAATTACCTCAAATGGTCAATCTATGCCAATACAAGAGGTAGAGTTAGAAATCAAACAAGGCAATAAGCAAGATTTGCTCAACTTTGCGATCGAATTAAGTCGCTTTAACTTACATCTATTTTCTCAGAGTAAGGCTTCTCGGGGCTATCGTTTATTAGATAACTTAACCTTAACTCCTACTGTTCTTTGTTCACAAATTGAGCAAAGTTTAGCCGGTCTACTAAACTTTTGGCAACAAAATGAAGAATATGCTTTAGCAAATAATGATTTAATTTTTTATAAACAGCTACTTATTCAAATAAACGAGATACTTATTAACAAAAATCTGCAAATTGAGCCTGAATTTAAACAGTGGCAAATGGCGATACCATTTATTGACTCGATTAA
The DNA here is from genome assembly GCF_984569085.1 of Gilliamella sp. LMG 34359. Lineage (NCBI taxonomy): Bacteria > Pseudomonadati > Pseudomonadota > Gammaproteobacteria > Orbales > Orbaceae > Gilliamella > Gilliamella sp. LMG 34359. The sequence goes on from NZ_OZ474906.1 coordinate 1,659,331, forward strand.
ACAGTTTGCTTATTGCGAGGTGAATAACAAGTTCAAATTGTTGTTAATGGCTGAAATAAATAAAAAATAGGTATACGAATTAAAATGAAAACAACCCTCTTCAAATTACCACTATTATTAGTGGTATTTTATTGGTTATTATATAGTGTTTTTATCGTTATTTATCTTACCAAATTTGATAACGATTTTATATCGTTATATGTTGGGACTGATCAAATTGCCTTGAAAATTGTTAAGCAAGTTTTAATCAGTTTTTTTCTTCAAATACCTAATTCAGCAGTTCTTTTTACTATTTCCACAATAGCATTTAATCAGTATTCCATTTCCATAATTAATCGGAAAAACATTATTAATACCTTCTTAGTTGCCATATTTATTGTATTAAGCTACATGGTTTTTCGCTGGAGTTACTACTCTTATAGTTATGATTGGATTGTGTCTAAACTAAGATTTTTAAATATCAAAGATGGAGATAATTTTTCGGCATATATATTTCATCTCGCAGAGCATCTCATTTTCTATTTTTTTATAACACTTTGTACTTATCTTAGTATTAAATTATTCAAAAAAAATTATATCTGTAACGAAATCATATTAACCGAAACAGAAAGTCAGAAGTTACATATGGTGTTATTCATCTGTTTTTATAACTGTTTCTTTATAACCATGTCATATTTGTTGCTTTTCGATGGTATGTATTACAGTTTAAGTAACCTGATTTTCTCTATAGTCTTATTGGCGACATTTTTATCAATAGTAAATTTAATTGGTTATTTCTTGCTAAGAAAATGCTTTACCGCGGTAACAGAAATTTTGGCTTTAAAAAAGGTAATTTTTAGTTCGCTTATTACTTTTATATTAAACTGTCTTTTATTAGTACTTATTCTATACATTTACAACTATATCTATAATTTCCTACCATTCGATATTATCTCTAATACTTTTAAATTGTTCTACTTATGGATGTTTTTAATTACTTTGTTGATTTCAAGTTGTCTATTGGTAAGAAAGATGACAAAGCTGTTTTTTGATAAACATTAACCCGCCATTCGAATCAGAGAATATAACATTGTTATTGGCCGTTACGTTATAACCAATAACAATGATAAGGTAAACAAGCAATATAAGACCTAACGATAGTCAGCAGTTACAGTTTTATCGGTAAACAGATTGCGAAAAAGTATCAATACTGTTTTTCGCGATTTGTTTAATAAAAAGATAGGTGAACTTAAAAAGTCATTTATAATAGTTAATTAGGTGATTTCATCAACATGTAACTATTTTAAGTGAGTGCTTATTATGTCTCAGCCTATATCGCTAGCTTCACCATTAATTGATCAGCAAAAACAGAAAATTATCTCCCAATTATCACAATGTGATGCAAAAGAGGTGCTCGATAACCTTGATATTTTGCTGCAAAGTGATTTTATTGTTGATGCTGTTTATCGCTATCCAGAGTGGCTGACAGATATTGTTAACAATCCTCCGCAAGCTGATGAAAGAAATTACTATCAACCGTGGTTAACTGAAAAATTAGCATCAATATTTGATGAGTTAGCATTGATGAAAGCGCTAAGATTATTTAGGCGCTATATTTTGCTAAGACTCGAATGGTCACAATTAACCCGCACAAGTAGTGATGAGCAAATTTTATTGCAACTTTCTCACTTAGCTGAGGTGATTATTGTCACTGCACGAGATTGGCTTTATGAACTAAGTTGTAAAGAATGGGGAACTCCCTATAATTCACAGGGACAAGCTCAGCCATTACTCATCCTAGGTATGGGGAAATTAGGTGGTGGAGAACTTAATTTTTCCTCCGATATTGATCTTATTTTTACCTACCCTGAGCATGGTCAAACACAAGGTGGCCGGCGAGAATTAGACAATGCAGTGTTTTTTACCCGCTTGGGACAACGTCTAATAAAAGCTTTAGACCAAATTACCGAAGATGGTTTTGTTTACCGCGTTGATATGCGTTTACGTCCGCTTGGCGATGGCGGTCCGCTCGTCTTGAGTTTTTCCGCGATGGAAGACTATTATCAAGAACAGGGCAGAGACTGGGAACGTTACGCTATGGTAAAAGCGAAAATACTAGGCGATCAGCAAGATCCTTACATCAAAGAACTCTACCAAATGCTAAAACCTTTTGTTTACCGCCGTTATATTGATTTCAGTGTATTACAATCATTGCGCAATATGAAAAGCATGATTGAACGCGAAGTTCGTCGTCGAGGTTTAACCAATAATATCAAACTTGGGGCAGGTGGTATTCGTGAAATAGAGTTTATCGTACAAGTTTTTCAACTTATTCGCGGTGGCCGAGTTGTTGGTTTACAAACTCGTTCCCTATTATCGGCGCTACAGGTGATTGAACAAGAATCCCTACTTAATGTTAACGAAGTGAATACGCTACGAGAAAACTACTTCTTCTTACGTCGCTGTGAAAATCTATTACAAGCGATGCATGATGAGCAAACGCAAACTCTACCAGAAGATGAATTAGACCAAATACGTTTAGCAATCGGCATGAATTTTAGTAACTGGAACGAATTTGTAACGGAACTCACTCGAAGAATGCAATTTACTCGACAAATATTCAATCAGCTTATCGGAGATGAATCAACAGAAACATCACATAACATAAACAACGACCAATATGCTGATCTTTGGGTACCGGATTTACAATTAAGTGATGTTACTTCGGTATTATCCAACTATGCACATGATGATGCTGAAAAACTCTATCAAATGCTTTGCCAATTTCGTGATGATATCGGTAAAAGGACGATTGGTGTTCGCGGCCGAGAAATCCTTGATCAGCTAATGCCAAGATTATTGGAATCGGTTTGTAATGATAAGCATGCGCTAATCGTATTGTCGCGGATTTTACCGCTATTAGTGAATATTGTTAGTCGAACAACGTATTTAGAATTACTGCTTGAATACCCAACCGCATTGAAGCAACTAATTCGATTATGTAGTGCTTCGCCAATGATTAGTGAACAGCTTGCACATTATCCAATTCTATTAGATGAGCTAATAGATATTAACTCACTTTATCAAACTGTTGCACCTAATGAATACAAAAGTGAACTTTATCAATATTTACTGAGAATTCAGGTTGATGATGAAGAACAACAACTTGAGGCATTAAGGCAGTTCAAACAGATGCAACTACTGCACATAGCGGCGGCTGATGTTGAACAGGTATTAAATACCATGAAAGTTAGTGATCATTTAACCTATGTCGCTGAATCACTGCTTGATTTTGTCGTTCAAATGGCGTGGAATCAAATGGTGGCTCGTTATGGAATACCCGCACATTTAACCGATAATCAAAAAGGCTTAGTTATTATTGCTTATGGTAAATTGGGTGGCTTAGAATTAGGATATGGTTCTGATTTAGATCTGGTATTTCTTCACGACTGTCCAGCCGATAGCATGACCAATGGGGATAAACAAATTGATAGCCGCCAATTTTACTTGCGATTGGTGCAGCGAATCATTCACCTATTTAATGTCCGCACCAGCTTTGGTATTCTTTATGAAGTTGATGTTCGTTTACGTCCTCAAGGGGATGCAGGACTATTAGCCTGTAGCTTGAGCGCATTTTATGATTACCAAATGCATGAAGCTTGGACATGGGAGCATCAAGCACTGGTTCGAGCAAGAGCTGTTTATGGTGAAGTAGATCTTATTAAACGCTTTAATCAAATCAGACATGATGTTCTATGTAAAAAACGTGAGGAAAATGTATTAAAAACCGAAGTCCGAGAGATGCGTGAAAAGATGCGAGCCTATTTAGGTTCTACTGAATCTCATCGGTTTAATTTAAAAATTGATGAAGGCGGTATTGGAGATATTGAATTCTTATCTCAATATCTGGTACTAAACTATGCACATCAATACCCTAAAATGACCACATGGAGTGATAACGTACGAATTCTCGAGTTAGCGGCAAATTATCAAATTATGGATAGTCAAGAAGCAGAGCAACTAACTAAAGCTTATATTGATATGCGTAATGAAATACATCAATTATCATTACAACTTTTACCTAGCACCGTTGATGATTCCTGTTTTAAATCAGAAAAACAGATTGTTAACCAAAGCTGGTTAAAATGGCTTAAATAATAGTTAGTCCAAATCTATTCTTGATTAATGTTGTTGATTTGATTAATAAGAAAAACTTATGGAGTTTAATATTTAGTGGCGACGATCAAAGATATTGCGAAACTTGCTGGGGTATCTCATGGTACTGTTTCAAATGTACTTAACGACCGTGGTAATGTTAGTGTAAAAAAAATTAAATTGGTTGAACAAGCGATTCAACAACTTGGTTATCAAATCAATTTATCAGCCAAAACTTTGAGAGGAGGTTCAACCAAATCTATTTCGGTAATACTGCCAAATATTACCTCAGAGCAGTATAGCAATTTATATGATGGTCTATTTAGTCAAGCTAACCGACAGGGTTATGAACTTTCCCTTTACCTAACTTATGATTCTAAAGAACTTGAATTACAATTCATACAAAAAATAGCGGCGAAACGTGATCATGCCATTATAGTGGTTAGTTCATTATCCGATGCTACTGACTATTACCAAAAAGTTAAATTACCAAAGGAAAAAATTATCTTTGTATATCGAAAACCTTTATCCGCACAGCAGTTTGTGTCCCTTGATTATGAAAAAGCCGGGCAAGATATTGCTAAAGAGTTAATGAAAAAATCCTATCGTCGCATTGGCCTATTTAGTAATTCAGAACATTATACTCATATCCAAACCTTCAAAAAAGGTTTACAAAATACCTTCAAAGAACAGCATTACGATATAACCCTGAATAACATTACCTCAAAACCTTCTAACGGTACCTATAACTTAGCCTTTAGTTTTTTTGCAGACGAGCAGGTTAATTATGATGCTATTATCACCATGGATATGGATCGAGCTCATTTTGTGCGCAATGCAAATTATTTTGGTAGTCTACAATCTTGTCCTGCAATTTATACATTAACTAATAATAGTTTTTTTTATGAAGATAATATTTACCAATACCATATGAATTATGGCATATTAAGTGAGCAAATTATTAAGTTGATAGATGGAAAAAAGATTAACCAGCTTGAGAATAAAGGATTTTCATTATTACCTGATTCAGGCTCTGATAACATCACTAAACATTCACAAACCATTAACTTTTTGATATTACCCAGTCCATCAACCCAAGCAGTTAAAAAACTATTGCCGCATTTTAAAAAGATGAGTGGCATTGATGTTAACTTAATAATAAAACCTTTCGATGAAATATATCCAGTTCTTAATCAACTTGAGCAGCATCAGCAAATCGATGTAATTCGAATTGATATGGCCGGATTACCATGGTTCGCACCGTCGGTATTTAAACCCTTAACCAACTTAGATATTAACTTAAACCAGCTATTAGCAAAATATCCTCCAGAAATTGTTGAGCGCTTTAGTTATGTGAATGGCACCGCTTATGCTATTCCTTTTGATCCTAGTGTTCAGATGCTCTTTTATCGCAAAGATTTATTTAATGATCCATTAATTAAACGGGCTTATTATGAAACATATCGGCAACATCTTGATATTCCTAAAAACTTTAAAGAGTTTGACCAAATTGCAACCTTTTTTAATCGACAACAAAACCCCGAATCCCATGTAGAGTTTGGCAGTTGTATTACTCTCGGTAATTATGAACTTATCGCATCTGAGTTTTTAGTTCGTTACTATTCTCAAGGTGGAAAGTTAATCAATGCTAATCAGTTTGCTTTAAATCCAGCTATTGCGCTAAGTACCTTGAATCAGATGCGATCATTTATAAGCGTGGCTAAAAATATACAATCAACTTGGTGGCAAGAGTCGGTAAATTTATTTGAACAAGGTAAACTTGCCATGTTAATTGTTTATATGAATTTATTTAGCTATATCAATCATCGTAATATTTTACCTTTAGTCGGGTATGCCAAAGTACCTGGCAAAAAGTCACTATTTGGTGGTGGTTCCCTAGGGATGTCAAAATGCAGCTCTAAAGACGAACAAGTTAAAACTTTTTTCAATTGGCTTTATTCCACCGAAATTAGCGAACAAATAGCACTACTTGGCGGGGCCACTGCTCAAAATACTATTTTTCAAAATCATCGAATTATTAAAAGTTATCCATGGTTACCAGTGGTACAACAACAATATGCCAATGGAATTCGGGAAAATAGCATGACAGGGAACGCGGTTAATTTAAGATTGATGGAAAACATTATTGGTAAACATCTCACACAATGGATCACCAATCAATATAGCTCAAAGCAAGTCATTGAGTTGATCAATTCGGAAATTGAAAAAAATATGGCTAATAAATAATTATTAGCCATGATAAATCTTTTAAATTAAAGCAATTATTTTACTTTAATATCTACTTCTGCTTGTTAGGTGTCATGATGACATCTTTATCTCTAAAGAAATACCAGAAACCAACAGCAACGATTGCGGCAACTACAGCAGGGTAGATCCAAAACTCTTGCCATTGTGGTCCAGCACTTGGTAGTGTTTTTTCGGTAACAACGCGATTATTGATAAATCCACATACTGATGCCGCCATAAATACCCCAAAGCCGTTAGAAACAATAAAACGTAAGCCTTGAGCTTGAGCTTTAATTTCTGGACCGGCTTTCTTATCAACATAGATATCACCCGCAGTAAAGAAGAAGTCCCAACAAATACCTTGTAATAACAAAGTACCAATAATATAGAAGAACATATTACCGTCAGATGTTGCTGCCAGCGATAACATCATGCTACGAATTACCCAACAAATTGCGCCGAATAAAATGATTTTTTTGAAGCCAAAACGACTTAATAAGAATGATAAAAGGAACATAAATAGTACTTCGGTTGCGATGGCAATTTGCATCATTGAAGCAGGCTCTAGACCTAATACAGGTAGATACACTGGTAAATAAGCACTGTATGCAGTTTTAGTTATCATTAAGACAAAAGTCGAAAGCATGAAAATAGTGAAATATTTATCTTTGAAAAGTGATAATGCATCTAAACACATTGCATCACGGATTGAGAATTTTTTATTTCGACTGGTTGGCGGTGTATTTGGTAGGGTGAAACAATAGATCCCATAAACCACTGAGGCACCAGAAGCAAGTAAAAATGAGTTAATTGAACTTGAAAATCCGGTGTAACCAAGAATCAATCCGACAATCATAAAACCGATAGTACCAAATACCCGAATAATTGGGAACCAACGCACGCCATCTATATGTCTAAAGCTAACGCTATTCGCTAAAGCAGTTGTTGGATAGAATAATAACCCAACAATAAAAATCATAATTAAAAAGCCAGCTATATTACCGCTTTCGACAAAATTAGGAATGATAAATAAAACACCAGCATTTAAAATATGTAATATCCCCATTACTTTTTGCGAGGCAATAAATCTATCAGCAATCATTCCAATAAAAAGTGGAGAGATAATGGTTGCGATCCCTAAAACAGAATAAGTTGAACCAACAATTTCTTTTAATCCATAAGCAGCAAGCACTGCCCCAATAACCATATTCCATGCACCTTGCACAAAATATTGTAAAAACATCATTACCAGTAAGCGTGGTATTTTAAACATATAAAACTCCATTTTAAATCGTCTTCGTCAAGCCATCATAGGCAACTTGAATATTGTAAGGTTTAAATATTTCAACCAATTCATCATGCATAAAACCACTGCTATGCGAGTGATGAGAAGTGATAAGTTGAGTGTTTGAATCGAAAATACCCTCATCTAACATACGCTTTTGCGTTGCAATAACGGTTTCAATACTCATGTGGTTATTGGTCTTATCATTCTGTTTGTAGCCGTAAGTACACTCAAAAATAGCCATATCAATTTTTTTACCGCTATCTTTTAACCACTGCCAAGTGAGTTCAGGGAAATAGCCTGAATCATGGCCATGAAGTAACGTTTTTCCATCTTTTTCGATTAAGTAAATAAAGCAGAATTCCCATTTAGCATGATTAGCCAGCAGAGCAGTAACGGTATAGCCAGCAGAAGTCACAACTGTTTGGAAAGGCACTAATAAATTAAATACAAAACGCTCATGACTATATCCTGGTAGGACATTTAAACAGCCATTAATAGCAATATCATTGCCATAGACATATAGAGGATGGTCAATATTAAAACCATAATCCACCATACGACTAAATAGATCGCCGACATTAAAATGGTCAGGATGAGTGTGAGTAAACAATAAGTCCTTTATTTTGGTGACATCAATGTTTTCTCTCATAACTTGATAGCTATATTCTGGGGCAAAATCAATTTGCACAATATCATCAATAAGAATTGAACTGCGGGTTCTAATATTTTTCCCTTTTTCAATGCGTGTTTTTTCACAAATCTGACATTTACAAAAAGGATTTGGGATACCTTCCGATGCAGCCGTACCCAAAAACTGTAATTTCACATTGTTCTCCTAATTAAACTTCAAACATCATTATTTTATAAAAATTGGAACGATTCAATTTTATTTTAATGTTATTATAACCACAATAAAATTAATATTTTTTTTTGCTAATTCGTGAGCTGGATCAAATTTTATATATTAACGGTTACTGTTTTAATGCTGAGAGAGATTATCGACGATATTGAGCATCGCCGATAATAGAGGAATTGAGCGGGAAGAGATAATCTTTAGTTGGCTTCTTTCCAAAGAATTAGATCTTGATCATCAAGTTCTGAGGCATCAAATCCCATCATTGGTGGTAAATCTTCACGGTCAAAAGCTAAATCGCCACCATTAACATCGATATCACCCTTCTTAATCCCTTTAAAATCATAAAGGCTGGTATCACATAAATGCGAAAGGGTGATATTTTGCGTGGCACGAAACATGGTTTCGATACGACCAGGAAACTTTTTATCCCAATCATTTAGCATCTCTTTGATCACTTGCCGTTGTAAATTAGGCTGTGAACCACAAAGATTACAAGGAATGATAGGAAACTGTTTTATTTCAGCATATTTGGCAATATCCTTCTCTTTGCAGTAAGCAAGAGGTCGAATAATAATATGTTCACCCGAATCATTCATCAGCTTGGGTGGCATAGCCTTAAGTTTGCCCCCATAAAACATATTTAAAAACAAGGTTTCCAAAATGTCATCACGATGATGTCCAAGCGCTATTTTGGTTGCGCCAAGTTCAGTTGCAGTGCGATATAAAATACCACGTCGAAGCCGAGAACAGAGTGAACAGGTAGTTTTGCCTTCAGGGATTTTTTCTTTAACAATACCATAAGTATTTTCTTGAACAATTTTATATTCAATACCTAAGGATTCTAGGTATTGAGGTAAAACATGTTCAGGGAATCCTGGCTGCTTCTGATCTAAATTAACGGCAACTAATTCAAATTGCACTGGGGCACTGATTTTTAAATTAATAAGAATGTCTAGCAATGTATAACTATCTTTACCGCCTGATAAACAGACCATTATACGATCGCCTTCTTCAATCATATTAAAATCAGCGATTGCTTCGCCAGTAAGACGACGTAAGCGTTTATGTAATTTATTTTGATTGTATGTATTCATCACGATTTAATTGATTATTCCGCTCGGCTCATATATCGGCGTTCAGCAATATGAATTTTAACTTTTTCGTGGTTATCAATATATTCAGGTACTTGAATAACAAGACCAGTAGAGAGTGTAGCCGGTTTAGTGCGTGCACTTGCCGACGCACCTTTAATACTTGGCGACGTTTCAATGATTTCAAGTTCAACTGTTTGTGGTAATTCTAAAGCCACCACTTCACTTTCAGCTATTAAAACTTGAATGCCATCCATACCACCTTCAGGGATAAATAGCAGTTCTTCTTCAATTTGATCCTTCTTAAAAATAAACGGCGTATAGTCTTCATTATCCATAAACACATATTCATCACCGTCAATATAAGAAAAGCTAACAGGGCGTCGAAATAATTCGATAGTATCTAAAATATCATCACCTTTAAAACGCTCTTCAACTTTGCCACCAGATTTAACATCGGTAAAACGCATTTTATAGAGTGTACTTGCACCACGAGCACTAGGGCTTTGTACATCAATTTCTTTTACCAGCAACAACTTGCCGTTATAGGTGACTGCATCACCACGTTTTATTTCATTTGCTTTAGCCATAATACATTCTTCATATTTAAAAGAGTTAAAAATTAGCTCGCTATTTTACTCTTAACTTGCTATTGTCACCAATAAAATTTATAAAACAATCTCAAATTCATCCAATTCTCATGACTGATTCATGCCAATGCCGTAAAAATTGTGGTGCTTGTTGTATCGCACCGTCGATCTCATCAGCTATGCCAGGTATGCCAAACGGCAAACCGGCGGGAGTCCCTTGTTATAATTTGGATGAAAATTTTCAATGCAAATTATTTGGTCAAGCAACCCGCCCTAAAGTTTGTAGTCACTTAAAGCCATGTTTTGAAATGTGTGGTACTAATCGTAACCAAGCATTCAATTATTTAACTCAATTAGAACAGTTAACTAGCAACTAAGTATTGCGAATATTTAACATATCCGCTGTATTATTAGAATTATTTATCTCGCAAATAAATTTTTTTGATACACTTCACGCACTTTATTAGCTAATGATAAATATCAAATAAATTAGCTTAAATCAGTTACTCATCTATAACACATTAGGTAGTAGCTAGGATATTTAGTAAATTTAATCTGTTTAATAAGAAGAAGATTGATATGACAAAAAAATTAAAGCGTGATTTGAAAGCTCGCCATTTAGCAATGATCGCTATTGGTGGCTCAATCGGTACCGGGCTATTTGTTGCCTCTGGAGCTACGGTTGCACAAGCGGGACCAGGTGGCGCCTTACTCTCTTATGCGATTATTGGCATAATGGTTTATTTTTTAATGACTAGCCTTGGTGAGCTTGCAGCTTATCTTCCTGTTTCAGGAACTTTTGCAACTTACGGTGCTCGCTATGTTGATGAGGCCTTTGGTTTTGCCATTGGTTGGAACTATTGGTACAACTGGGCGATTACCGTTGCGGTTGACTTAGTTGCGGCACAATTAGTGATCTCCTATTGGTTTGATGCAGGTGCTTATAGTTGGTTATGGAGTTTATTGTTCCTAAGTATCATCTTCTGCTTGAACTATATTTCTGTAAAAGGCTTTGGTGAAGCTGAATTTTGGTTCTCATTAATCAAAGTGGTTACTGTCTTATTATTTATTGTGATTGGCTTATTGATGATAATTGGCATCTTAAAAGGTGCTGAAAATGCTGGTTGGCAAAACTGGGAAATAGGTGATGCACCATTTGTTGGTGGATTTTCCTCAATGATCGGTGTTGCGATGGTTGTAGGCTTCTCATTCCAAGGTACCGAACTGATTGGAATTGCCGCGGGAGAATCAAAAGATCCAGAAAAAAATATTCCCAAAGCCATGAAACAAGTCTTTTGGCGTATACTACTATTCTATATTTTTGCGATTTTAGTGATTAGTTTAATTATTCCCTACACTGACCCTAATTTACTGCGTAATGACGAAACGGATATTAGTGTTAGCCCATTTACTTTAGTATTCCAACATGCAGGGTTATTATCAGCAGCAGCTATCATGAATGCAGTAATTTTAACCTCAGTCCTTTCCGCGGGTAACTCGGGTTTATATGCGTCAACACGTATGCTATATGCCTTAGCTAAAGAGGGGAAGGCTCCTAAAATCTTTAGTCGATTATCTTCATCAGGTGTACCGGATATGGCGCTGTTTGCCACAACATTAGTGGCTATGCTGTGCTTTTTAACTTCACTATACAAAGACCAACAAGTTTATTTATGGCTACTTAATATGTCTGGAATGACCGGGTTTATTGCATGGCTTGGTATAGCTATTAGCCACTATCGTTTTAGAAAAGGTTATGTGTCACAAGGGCGGGATCTGAATAAATTACCGTATCGCTCAAGTTGTTTCCCATTTGGTCCTATTTTTGCCTTCGTACTCTGTTTGACTATTACGCTAGGTCAAAATTATGAAGCATTTTTACAAGATACCATTGATTGGAATGGTGTTATTGCCACTTACATCGGTATTCCATTATTTCTTGCAATTTACTTTGGTTATAAGATTGTTAAAAAGACAAAATGGATAAAATACGATCAAATGGATTTTTCTCAAATGGATTAATCTAATCACATCTAAATTAGCATTGCGCTTCCGTCGACATCTGTCGACGGAATTGTATTAAAAAAGAGAAAATAACCTATAAACTGGTTAACGATATACAAACAACAAGTGTGATAACGGTATTAGCGACTACGGAATATGATACGCGCTTTTGAAAGATCATAAGGTGTCATTTCAACCGTTACTTTATCGCCAGTCAGAATACGAATATAGTTCTTTCTCATCTTTCCAGAGATATGTGCGGTAACAACATGACCGTTTTCAAGTTCAACACGAAACATCGTATTCGGAAGAGTATCAAGAATAGTACCTTGCATTTCAATGTTATCTTCTTTTGCCATTGGGGCCTCTTAATATTAAATACAAATTAAATACACTCAAATCAATTAATATTACTTCGATTTTCTTTATGCTTAAATTAGAAAAGCGAATTTATCAACTTAATCACCAATTTTTGGTGTGTGTAAATTCATTGATTTGAGTATAAACACAGAACAGCTATAAATAGAATATCTAAATATAGCGGCGAAATAATGCCGAAAAAACTCTCAGATGTAAAGTCATTTCTAACATTTCTTTAAATTATAAAGTCCATGCTCATGAATATACTGCCAAACTTTGAGCGGTAATAACTTTTTACACCTTTGTAGGTCATCAATATTTTGCCTTATTTCTGTCGCAGAAATCGCTTCAAGTGGCGTATTAGCAAAATAGATATAACCGTTAGGGCTGTGGTGTAATGTTTGGATATCATTGGTTTGATGTTGATTGATCCAGGTTTGTAAATTGCTTTCGAAAGTGGGTTGAGCATAACCAGGTCTTTTGCATATAAGCAAATGGCAATAATCGACGAGTTTTTGCCACTCTTTCCACGTTGGTAAACTAAGTAAAGAGTCTTGCCCCATAATAAAAGCCAAGGCTGATTGAGCACCATTTTGCTCACGCCATGCTTTAAGGGTATCTATGGTAAAAGAGGGGTGATCAATCAGTTGCGGCTGTAATTCACGAGTATCAATTGTAAAAAGCGGATAATCAGCAATTGCCAATTTCAACATAGCTAAACGTTGCTCAGTTGTGGTCCCTGGTTGAGGTTTATGCGGCGGTATCCGATTAGGCAACAAACTGATATTACTCAATCCTATCTCTTCGGCTAAAGCTAAAGCAGGGCGCAAATGACCATAATGAATGGGATCAAAAGTACCACCAAATAACGCAGTTAACACTTTTCTAACCCCATAAACTGCATAGTTAAACTTAACAGCGCATCCCAAATAGATAAATCATTATTCTGCTTTAAGCTAATCTCGATGTCAGTTAAAGTCGCCAGTAACGCAAATAGACTTTTAATATCAAAGCGATTTAAATAAGCACTATACATCGATCTTCTATTTTGCCAGACTCGATATTCATCAAAAACCTGTCGAGGGGATTTGTCTGCTAAAGCCAATTTTAAATTGATTAATAAAATCAATTCACGTTGAACAATACGCATCAATATCAATGGCTCAAAATCATTCATCTTAAGCTGTTGTAACACATGCATTGCACGCTTAGCTTTATTGGCGATCATTGCATCAATCCAATGAAAAGGCGTAAATATTGCCGAATCGTTGATATTAGATTCAACTTGATCATAAGTAATAGTCTGGTTTGGATAAAGTAACTTTAACTGCTCGATAATTTGTGTTAAAGCCAGTAAATTACCTTCATAATAGTAACTAAGCAATTCAATAGCAGGTTGTTCAATAGTCATCTGCATTTGTTGCAAATAGGCTCTTATCCATTGAGGTAATTGTGCTGCATCTGGTGTTACACAATTCACCACTACTAATTTATCCGATAAAGCCTTATACCATGGTGCATTTTCCTGAGTTTTGGTTATCTTAACTAAACTGATTATCAAGCCAATATCAGGAGTTAACATTTCACATAACGTATTTAACTTTGTGGCAACTGAAACATTAAGTACGCCTTCACCAATATCTAAACAGAGCAGGGTTTTACTTGAAAACAGATTCATTGCCTGACAACAATCATACATTGCAGTCCAATCGGTTTGGGCATTGATAGTAAAAGAGAGTTGCTCATCATAGTGAGCTCGTTTAAATGCACTACGTAATTCAGTTAGTACATAGTGTTTCAAGTAAGGATCGCTATCTAAAATTAAATAATAGGGCGATCCTAAATGCTGGGTTACTTTTTCCGCACTAATTTTAATCATAGTATCTGGTTAATTAGCGGTATCAACCGATTTTAATTTACCGATGATCTGTTTTGCAGCTTGTTTATACATTTCATCTTCAATTAAATTTTGTTCTACCGTTTTCGCTAGTGCTTCGGCTGGATTATCAAAGAATGTGCGGAAAACACGAACGTTAATTGGGTGAATTTGTTCACCTGCAATTACCACTTGAGCTTGAACCGCTAGTACCAGTTGATATTCTGCCGCTTTACCATCTTGATAGATTGATATAGTACTTTTATCCAAAGAATCACCAACTATTCTTAGTGATGGATATTTTGCCACATCATTAACATCAGCCAAAATTACGCCATTGTCACGCAGTAACTCTTTAATATCTCTAGACAAACGACCATAAGGGTCGCCGCTAATATAAGAGAGTGTTTTAAATCGAGCTGGAACCTCTGTTTCATGCTGCAAATGAAAGCCACAACCAGTTAGTGATATTGTCAATAACATCAGTAAAGCTAAATATTTTTTCATTGGTATTACCGCCTATATCTCAATTATCCAACAATATTAACTTACCACTAGATTCAATAACTTACCTGGCACATAAATGACTTTGCGAATTGTGGTATCAGTTAAGTATTTTTGAATATTGGGTTCTTGTTTTGCTTGCTCGACAACAAAATCTTGTTGAGCATCAGCGCTTACTGTAAATTTACCGCGTACTTTACCATTAATTTGCACCACAATTAATTTTTCGTCTTCAACCATTGCTGATTCATCGGCAACCGGCCATGAAGCATTATCAATCGTTTCACTATGACCTAATGCTTGCCACATAACAAAACAAGCGTGAGGCATCATAGGGTAAAGTAATCGAACCACCGCATTTAAAGATTCATTCATTAATGCTCGATCTTGATCTGTCTCTTGCGGGGCTTTTTGTAAGCGATTCATCAATTCCATTACTGCGGCAATAGCAGTATTGAAGGTTTGACGACGACCAATATCATCACTCACTTTCGCAATCGTTTTATGTAATTCACGACGTAACGCTTTTTGATCAGCATTTAATTTAGCAATATCAAGCGCGCCTGCTTGACCACCTTGAGCATGTTCATATACCAAACGCCATACACGTTTAATAAAGCGGTTAGCCCCTTCAACCCCTGACTCTTGCCATTCAAGGGTCATGTCAGCAGGTGAAGCAAACATCATAAATAGACGCACAGTATCGGCACCATATTTATCCACCATCTCTTGCGGATCAATACCATTATTCTTCGATTTAGACATCTTAGTCATACCGGCGTGAACCAGCTCATTGCCTTTACTATCTGTAGCTTTAGCAATACGACCTTTATCATCACGCTCAATAGTCACTTCAGTTGGTGACACCCAGATACGTTCATTAGTTGGGCTGGTATAGTAAAATGCATCGGCCAACACCATACCTTGGCAAAGCAGACGTTTTGCTGGCTCATCAGATTTAACCAAACCGAAATCTCGCATCAATTTATGGAAAAATCTGAAATAAAGTAAATGCATAATTGCATGTTCGATACCGCCAACATATTGATCAACTGGCAACCAATAATTGGCTGCGTTTTCATCTAACATACCTTTGTCATAATGAGGACAAGTATAGCGAGCGTAATACCATGATGACTCCATAAAGGTATCAAAGGTATCCGTTTCTCGTAGCGCAGGTTGACCATTAACAGTGGTTTTTGCCCAATTAGGATCGGCTTTAATAGGACTGGTGATACCATTCATCTCAACATTTTCAGGTAAAATCACCGGAAGCTGATCTTCAGGGGTTGGGATAGTTGTACCATCTTCAAGGGTCACCATTGGGATTGGCGCGCCCCAATAACGTTGACGAGAAACCCCCCAATCACGTAATCGATAATTTACCTTACGGTTACCAATACCTAAAGCAATAAGTTTATCGGCAATGGCATTAAATGCTTGCGCAAAATCAAGGCCATCAAACTCGCCAGAATTAAATAGTTTACCGTGTTCAGTATAAGCTTGCTCAGAAAGATCGGGAGCTTGTCCATCTTGATTTAAGATAACTGGTTTAATAGGTAGATTATATTTTGAGGCAAATTCATAATCACGTTCATCGTGACCAGGAACCGCCATTACTGCACCAGTACCATATTCAATTAAAACAAAGTTTGCAATCCAAACTGGAACTTTATCACCGGTTAATGGATGGATGGCAAAAAATCCAGTCGCCATGCCTTTCTTTTCCATAGTTGCCATATCGGCTTCAGCAGTTTTGGTGGTCTTACATTCAGCAATAAACTCAGCAATTTTAGGATTATTTTGCGCAGCTAATTGTGCAAGTGGGTGTTCCGCTGCCACCGAAACAAAACTGACACCCATTAAGGTATCTGGGCGAGTAGTATAAACACGTAACTTATCATTATAGTTTTCAACTGCAAAATCAAATTCGACACCTTCAGAACGACCGATCCAATTACGTTGCATGGTTTTAACTTGTTCTGGCCAACTTTCAAGCGTATCTAAATCATTCAATAATTCATCGGCATATGCAGTAATTTTAATAAACCATTGTGGAATCTCTTTACGTTCAACCGGAGTATTACAACGCCAACAACAACCTTCAACTACTTGCTCATTCGCAAGAACGGTTTGATCGTTAGGGCACCAGTTAACCGCCGAAGTTTTTTTATAAACTAAACCTTTTTCAAATAGTTTAGTAAAGAACCATTGTTCCCATTTGTAATACTCAGGACGGCAAGTTGTCACTTCACGATCCCAATCATAACCAAAACCAAGTAATTGCAATTGCTTTTTCATATAAGCAATATTTTCATAAGTCCATTTAGCCGGCGCTGTATTATTTTTAACGGCCGCACCTTCTGCTGGCAAACCAAATGCATCCCAACCGATAGGTTGCAAAACATTTTTACCATTTAAACGTTGATAGCGTGAAATCGTATCCCCGATTGTATAGTTTCGCACATGACCAAGATGCAGACGACCGGAAGGATAAGGAAGCATCGACAAACAGTAATACTTCTCTTTAGATGGATCTTCAGTAACGTGGAAAGTTTTCTCTTCTTGCCAATGTTTTTGTACTTTGGCTTCAATTTCATCTGGGCGATATTGTTCTTGCATGACGAATTAATGTCCTATCTATTATTGCTAATAAAAATAATTTGCTAATTGTATTGGTTATTGACTTGTTTTACAAACGTTATATGCTTTATCAAGCGTGAATTATTAGTAGATGAATTACTGATTTCGACCACTTAATTACTAAATAAGTAATAGAATAGGAAAGGATATTCTATAAGTTATATAATTGAAGCTAAGTAAAAAATGTAACAATTTCAATTTCACTGTCTAACCAAACGTTCTACTATATTATTGTTGTGTTCAATGCTAACGATAGCATTTATTGTTGCATGTGGTGTAATTTGCTTTTTATTTATACAGTATTTATATTTATTCACTCACTCTGGATTTATGATTGTCTTTTCGGATGCCACTATGGCGATTTGCGTTTTATTTGGCTGCCTATTTGGGCTTGCTGATAGTTAAAGCATTACGTAAAAATATGACGATTGAGTTAACGCCCTATGGCATAAATATAAGTGATCATATTAACTCAAAGCAGTTTTCCAATAGTCAACATTGAAGCAGATTATTGTTTTTAAGGCATATTTACCTCGTGGATATTCCCAAAACATTATATTGCAATTTGAAAAAACACCAATCGAAATGTTAATGGTAGATACAATAATTCCACTATTATCGAAAAAAGATAATCAACAATATATTGGATTTATACAATATTTATCTAAATATGTTATAGAGTCAGAATTTACTTTACTATCTGCTAAAAAACTGCCTCAACGATAATAGCCGAATGTTCGACAAATATTAATGTTCAAGAATACCGTTTAGTCTTTGAAAGAAAATAGTTTAACTCAATAATACTTAGAACAAGAGTAAAAAAAATGGCTATTTACAATTAAATAGCCATTGATTTATAAATCATAAATAAGGGATTTATCTACCTTGATTTAACAATTACCCACCATTGAATACACTTAAAAAGCGAGAAAAGTAGGATTTTTTCTCTTCAACTGGCATATTATCAAGGTTAGCTTGAATAAGCTTCTCGACTTTTTGGCTCTCATCAGTCAAGCCCAATTCATTATACGCATTATGCATTAACAGTAACCCGGCCTTTGTTGCATCAGTATCTGGGAACAATGATAGCATTTGTGTTACGCGATTAATCACCGCAACATAGGCTCCACGTTTGGTGTAATATTGAGCAACTTTTAGCTCATATTGCGCGATACGATTTTTCAGATAGATCAAACGTTTTTTCGCATCAGCAGCATAAGAACTATTTGGAAAACTAGAAACTAAATAGGTAAAATCTTTAAATGCAGCCATTGCAAATTCAGGATCACGATCTGAGCGATCAACATTAAACCAACCCTGAATAGTATTATCACTTTGAGCCATATTACTAATACCGCGCATATAAATCACCCAATCAATATTAGGATGGATTGGATTTAATTTTAAAAAACGGTCAATTGATGCAATGGCTAAAGGATAATCAGCTGTTTTATAATAAGCATAAATTAAGTCAAGTTGAACTTGTTGAGAAAAAGGTCCAAAAGGATAATTTTTATCGATAGTCTCTAAAACAGTAATACTGGATTTTATATTGCCACCTTCAAGCTCATTTTTAGCTTTATTGTATAGCTCAATTTCTGGCACACTTTCAACATCAGGCTTTGAGCTTGTACAGCCAATTAGTACGCTACTTAAAGCGATGACTAATAAAGTATGTAAACGCAGTTTCATTCGATTTCAATCCAAAATATAATTAAACATTAAAGGCAATGATTAGTATATAATACTCTAAAACATAACAGCTTAAAATAGATAAATTACACATGTATAAGTTAAAACTTTCATCTGATATCGAACCAACACAACTTGGAATGCGTTTGGATCAGGCTTTATCTGAGCTTTTTCCTGATTATTCAAGGTCAAGAATTAAAGAATGGATTATTAACAACAAAGTATTGGTTAACAATAATATTATAAATAAACCCAAAGAAAAAGTATTGGGCGGTGAAAAAATAACCATTGAAGTTGAAGTTGAAGAAGAAACTTTTCATCAACCTGAAAATATCCCATTAAATATTGTCTATGAAGACGATCATATTTTGGTTATCAATAAATCCCGTGATCTCGTTGTTCATCCAGGAGCAGGTAACCCAAATGGCACGGTATTAAATGCATTACTTTATCACTACCCTGACATCGCTCGAGTGCCGAGAGCGGGTATTGTTCATCGCCTAGATAAAGATACAACAGGACTTATGGTGGTAGCTAAAACCATAGAAGCACAAACACACTTAGTTGAAGCGCTACAATTGCGCGAAATTACCCGTGAATATGAAGCAGTGGCAATGGGTATAATTACCGCAGGTGGAACAATCGACCAACCGATAACACGTCATCCAACCAAACGAACCCATATGGCGGTGTTCCCTACAGGTAAACCTGCCGTCACTCATTATCGAGTCATGGAAAAATATCGACTTCATACTCGATTACGGTTAAGGCTTGAAACTGGTCGTACTCACCAAATTAGGGTGCACATGGCACATATAGCCCATCCTCTTGTCGGCGATCCACTTTATGGTGGACGACCAAGGCCACCAAAAGGTGCGAGTGACTCTTTTATCCAAACGTTACGTGATTTTGATCGTCAAGCTTTACATGCAACCATGTTACGTTTATATCACCCGCTCACTGGCGAATTAATGGAGTGGCATGCGCCAATACCTGATGATATGTTAAAATTAATCCATGCGTTACAAGAAGATACCGAACTTCATAAAGATGAACTTGATTGGTAATTATTATGATTAAATCTATCTATCCTTATTGGCCTGCACCTAGTAATATTCGCGCTTTCACCTCCACTCGAAGTGGAGGGGTAAGCCTTGCTCCTTTTGATAGTCTTAATTTAGGCAGTCGAACAGGAGATGAGCTAAACAATATCGTCGAAAATCGCAGTCGTTTAATAAAATCTGAAAAAATTCCAAGCGAACCTTATTGGTTAAATCAAACCCATAGTACAACCGTACTGGATATCTCAGAAATACAATTAAAACCACCAACAGGGATGATAGGCAGCACGGAACGATTTGAAGCTGATGGCTCGTATACTAGTCAAGTTAATCAGGTTAGCGTGGTATTAACTGCCGATTGCATGCCTGTACTTTTTTGTTCACTCCAAGGCGATCAAGTTGCGGCAGCACATGCTGGCTGGCGAGGATTATGTCATGGTATTTTGGAAGAAACCGCGAAAAAATTTCAATGTGAGACCAATGAAATTCTTGTCTGGCTAGGACCCGCAATTAGTGCACAAAAATTTGAAGTAGGGGTTGAAGTTAAAAGACAGTTTGAAGAACAGGATGCCAATGCGCATTATGCATTCAAATTAATTGACGGCAAACAACAAAAATATCTTGCCGACTTGTATATGATAGCTAAACAGCGATTAAATGCTATCGGCATAACGCAAATTTATGGTGGTAATTATTGCACCTATACCGAGCGAGATCTGTTCTACTCATATCGTCGAGAAAACAAAACGGGAAGAATGGCAACTATGATCTGGTTTGAAAAACATTAAACCAACGGTGATAATCATTACCAGCTTTGATATTGTAACTTGAACCAAGATATCTATTCATTATCTTCTTCGTGATGGCTAATAAACAGTGGTAAAATCCATTTACCGCCAGCTAGCGAATAATCGCCACTAACAGTGTTTTTTTCGCGTAAAACAAAGTCAGCACCATCCCATTGCAAAACAGCAGTAGGAATGTATCCATCTCCGTCAAAACCTAAATCTAGGCATGGTTCCTCATTTATTAAACCATTATTATAGTTCATGCCATGGCGAGTAATGAGTTTAAGTTCTTGATTTGAAGAATCACCGTTGGACTTGTTAACCAACCAATACGCATTCGATTGATTTCTGGTCGTACTCGCTGAACAGAGTACTTCAAGCAATTGATAATTATCATCTAAATTAAAAAGTTTAGGCAAATAATCGTTATCAACAAAAAAGTTGTTAGTTTTATTTCCGGTTAACTCATCAAGCGCATCACACTCCTCAACCTCTCCAGCGCCTTTATTCATATAAACTTCAGGAAAATGAGGAAATTGCTCTAACAGTTGGGTATAAGTTATTGGCATAGCTTCGTAGGAATTGGAGATCGCAGCTCTATTTATCACGGGTATAGCAGCAGCCGGATAAACCTCTGACTCATCTTTAGCACCTTTTTTAATAATAGCCCCAACAGTCCCAACCCGACCTTGCACATCATCCATTTTTAACATAGTGGCATTAAAACCTCTTGCGGACAAATTAATCTTTTGATCTTCAATAACCAACATCACAACATCATCTACACTTTTTAGTGAATTAATAATTACATTAACTTGATTTTCATTAAGTTTATATTGATAGTTGTCAAATGTTAATGGCCCATATTGATGATCATTAATCAATAAATCCACCTGCGTACCGCTAGGGTAATCAACATTTATCTTGATTACCCCATCGATAGACTGTTTTTCACCTGCGTGACGAATGAGGAGCAAATTTGCTTTGCTGACAAAGGCATCATCATTATTAATGGCATAACCCACCGCATAACAAGTTAACGTATTGTCACAAGTTATATGCCAATCAGCATGATGAAACTCAACCGATGCATTGGCATGCGCTGAATAAACACATATGAATAATAAGCCGACTAAAACACGATAAAACATCACTATTACTATTACTAATAAAAAAATATTGGCAAATAATAACGCTATCTTATTAAATTTTAAAGCCTAACTTATGGATAAGATTGCTTTTTTATATTTAGTCGTTAATCGTAAAAGATTATTCAATATTAGCAAACTTGTGCGTTTGCAAACTTAACAGCCACTTATTATCAACACGATTATGGTTAATCAGACCTAACAACTCTATGGTATCAAACATATTCATCTCGCCATTGATTTCGCAAGGCGACAAATAATAACGCTTAGCTTGAATATGCTGCTCAATATAGTAACAAAAATCGATAAATCCTGTCTGTTTCTCTGCGACAATTCGCACTTCATTTGCCGTCGGTTGCACAATTTTATGATAACGACTTTGATAACAAAATTTCGGGCTCAATGCGATATAATCAATCAAAGGGTCGACCTTACCCAGTCCATTACTCTCAATAGCAATATAGTAACCAGCTTGCTTTAACCGAGATAACAGTAAGGGTAAATCTCTAACCATAGTAGGCTCGCCACCAGTGATAATAATATTAGAACTGTTAAATTGCCCAACTATAGCCATTAATTGATCTAAAGTAAGGCGTTTAAACTGACGAAAATTAGTATCGCACCAACTACAATTTAAATTACACCCCGCAAAACGAATAAAAATAGCAGGCATGCCGGTGTTATAACCTTCGCCCTGTAAAGATTCGAAGATTTCAACAATGCGATACTCAATCATTTTTCGCTCCGCTGATACTCGCAATAAGAGGTTGGTGTTTCCCAAAGCTTAATCATCGATACTGGCAAAAAATGTGACAAACGATCGAAAATAAACTTACTCATCCCCTCGGCAGTGGTACGGCAAGGAAAAGCAAAAACTTTACGTTGCATCTGCTGTAAAAGTGTAGCGATTTGACATTCATTAGCACTATCTTGATGATAAAGGAAAGCATGATCTAACTGATCGACAATCTGTTGATTTACAATCAACTTTAGATCAGCATAATCCATTACCATATCGGCACTTGAACCATGGGTAATAAGTTCATCGCTGATCTCGACTAATAAACGGTAGGTATGCCCATGAAGGTTATGACATTTTCCATTATGCCCGTCTAACATATGACAGGCATCAAATTGAAATTCTTTAGCAATTTTAAACATACATATTCCTAGTTTTTTTACGTGGGATGGATCACGAACCACGGTTAGTTAACTTAAAAACGCGGCCAATATAAAGGATAAAAACCATTGTGTCATCTAAATTTTGTCAACATAACTGATTAATTGATGATTTTTCAAATCACTTTATCTTTTGCCAAGGTGCGAGTAAAATAACAGCGTTTTTCTTTTAAAAAATCATCAAAAATATTGTTAATCAGCTCTTGAAATTTATTCTTCCACACTTATTTAGTGATTATGCAAATGGATTGAATGTTTTATACATTTAAACCAAATCTATTGCTTAGGAGATGAATAATATGAGGTTAGATAAACTCACACACAAGTTTCAACAAGCTTTAGCTGATGCACAATCAATCGCATTAGGTAAAGACAATCAATATATAGAGCCTGTACATGTGCTATCAGCCATGTTAAACCAAGATGGTAACAGCATAATTCCCTTACTAGCTGCGTCAGGCGCTAATGTTCAGGTACTACAACAAGAACTGAATCAAGCAATTGAACGTTTACCACAAGTTAAAGGTATTGGTGGCGAAGTTATCCCATCACAAGAATTTATTAGAACCTTAAATCTTTGTGACAAATTATCGCAAAAAAATGGCGATAGCTATATTTCGTCTGAACTATTTATATTAGCGGCACTAGACGAAAAAGGTAGTCTAACGGATATCCTGAAAAAAGCGGGTGTTACCAAAGAAAAATTTAGTCAAGCTGTCAATCAAGTAAGAGGGAATGATAACGTGAATGATCCTAATGCTGAAGAGCAACGTGGTGCACTTAAAAAATACACCATAGATTTAACAGAACGCGCCGAACAAGGCAAGCTTGATCCGGTTATTGGTCGTGATGAAGAGATTCGCCGTACAATACAAGTTTTACAACGCCGAACCAAAAACAATCCAGTGCTAATTGGTGAACCAGGGGTTGGTAAGACGGCTATCGTTGAAGGATTAGCACAACGAATTGTTAACGGTGAAGTACCAGAAGGCTTACGTAACAAACGCGTATTATCCCTAGATATGGGTGCACTAATTGCCGGTGCAAAATACCGTGGTGAATTTGAAGAACGTTTAAAGGCCGTACTAAAAGATATCGCCAAATCTGAAGGTAGTATCATCTTATTTATTGATGAAATACACACTATGGTTGGTGCAGGTAAAAGTGACGGCGCGATGGATGCCGGCAACATGTTAAAACCAGCTTTAGCACGTGGTGAGCTTCACTGCGTTGGGGCAACCACGCTTGATGAATATCGTCAATATATTGAAAAAGATCCGGCATTAGAACGCCGATTCCAAAAAGTCTATGTGGCGGAACCGACCGTTGAAGACACGATTGCTATTTTACGTGGCTTAAAAGAGCGTTATGAACTGCATCACCATGTACAAATTACTGATCCGGCAATTGTTTCTGCGGCAACCTTATCGCATCGTTATATATCTGATCGTATGTTACCAGATAAAGCCATTGACTTAATTGACGAAGCTGCATCAAGCATCCGTATGCAAATGGACTCAAAACCAGAGTCATTGGATCGACTTGAAAGGCGTATTATCCAACTCAAACTTGAACAACAAGCGCTCAAGAAAGAGTCTGATGATGCAAGTAAAAAACGACTAGAGATGTTAAATGATGAACTTGCTGAAAAAGAAAAGGATTATGCATCACTTGAAGAAGAGTGGAAGTCAGAGAAGGCTGCACTTTCGGGCACTCAAAATATCAAGGCCGAGCTGGAAAAAGCGCGTACCGAGATAGAACAGGCTCGCCGAATCGGTGATTTAAACAAGATGTCCGAATTACAATACGGTAAAATTCCCGAGTTAGAAAAGAAACTGGCTTCAGCAACACAGTTAGAAGGCAAAACCATGAAGTTATTGCGTAACAAAGTCACCGATAACGAAATTGCCGAAGTGCTATCTAAAGCAACGGGTATTCCTGTATCAAGAATGCTTGAAAGCGAAAAAGATAAACTACTTCATATGGAAGATGCTTTACATAAACGTGTAATTGGTCAAGACGAAGCCGTTGTTGCCGTAGCTAATGCGATTCGTCGTAGTCGGGCAGGGCTATCTGATCCGAACAAACCGATTGGATCTTTTCTATTCTTAGGACCAACCGGAGTTGGTAAAACTGAACTTTCTAAAGCATTGGCTAACTTCATGTTTGACAGCGATGATGCCATGGTTCGAATCGATATGTCCGAATTTATGGAAAAACATTCTGTGGCTCGCTTAATCGGTGCGCCTCCTGGATATGTAGGTTATGAAGAAGGTGGTTACTTAACTGAAGCGGTTAGACGTCGACCATACTCTGTCATCCTCCTTGATGAGGTCGAAAAAGCTCATCCCGATGTATTTAATATCTTATTACAA
Source organism: Gilliamella sp. LMG 34359 (assembly GCF_984569085.1). Lineage (NCBI taxonomy): Bacteria > Pseudomonadati > Pseudomonadota > Gammaproteobacteria > Orbales > Orbaceae > Gilliamella > Gilliamella sp. LMG 34359. Next base: position 1,685,167 of record NZ_OZ474906.1, read on the forward strand.
GTATTGGATGATGGACGACTAACCGACGGGCAAGGTCGAACTGTCGATTTCCGCAACACGGTAATCATCATGACTTCTAACTTAGGTTCAGACCTCATTCAAGGTCAAATTGAACTTAGTTATGACGAAATGAAAGCTTTAGTCATGACAGTGGTAACCAAACACTTCAGACCGGAATTTATCAACCGAATTGATGAAACAGTGGTATTCCACCCACTAGGCCAAGAAAACATTAAAGCAATTGCCAAAATACAATTAGCACATGTTGAAAAACGCCTAGATGAACGTGGATATGAAATGGATATCTCTGACGCTGCACTTGAACAACTTGCCAAAGTTGGCTTCGACCCAATTTATGGTGCAAGACCGTTAAAACGTGCAATTCAACAAGAGATTGAAAACCCACTCGCGCAACAGATTCTATCTGGCAAATTGGTTCCAGGTAAAAAGATTCATCTCGACCTAGATAATGGTAATATTGTGGCAAAACAATAACTTTATATAGTTGATGATGTGTGGTCGAATACCCCAATATATTAATAAACTCAAAAGCCTGAAAAGTCATTTCAGGCTTTTTTCTATAGCCTTTATATTTATTACATTTAAAAGATGAAATCAATCGCATCTATTTGAATAACGAATTGCAGAATAAGGTTTTTGAAGGTTTATTAAAATTGACTTATAGGTAGGTTAAGAAAGACTAACTGATATAAGATTCAGAATATAAAAAGCCTGACTCCGGTTAAATATCGAAATCAGGCCTTATAAGCTATTTAATAAAAGTGTCTAACTTTATGGGGGCACTTCATTACTTTTCAGGATTATTTTAAATAATTAAAAAAAGCTTATATTACAACGGATTTACATCAGAAAATCTAAAAATATACTTAGGTTCTGTTAACTTAACATCAAAACTTAGACTTGAATCAAAAATACAGGTCTCGTTATCTTTAAAGAATTTACCAGAAAACTTAACTTGTTGACCTTTTTTCATATTAGCAACTTTATCAAATAGAGGAGTATCAGGTTTAAGTAATGTTTTATGGAACTTATCTGATAATGCATTATTTAAAGTTTTAACATATATATTTTTGGCAATTTCAATTTCTAATACAGCGTAACCATCAGAATGCAAATCAATCTTCTTAATAGTTCCTATCCAATCCTTAACTGACAAATTAGTGATACCGTCACAAATCGCCTCGCTTCTCTCTCTTAGGGCACTGTCTTTTTGCATATCATTATTAGCTTTTATAGCTTTATCCATAGCAGTTTTACTTGCTTCAATCAACGTAGTTTGATCTTGAGGATATTGGATTTCAGGAGTTGCTTTTTTATCAGTATCATCCTTGTTACAATACCCAAAAATAGCCACAAAAACTATAAAAATTATAGCAGCGATTAAAATCATCTTAATTTTAAAACTCTTCTTATTTTGGGTGGTTACATTTGTCATAAATCATCCTTTTAATTATGTTGAAAATATATTCTAATAAAAAATTATTAAATTTCAAATAAATATTTATTTTAATCTCAACCAGATATTGCCAATACACTATATTGCATGTCTTAGAATAATTGGGCAGAATAAACATAAACTCGATTAACAACCCCAAAAGAAGCGAGCATGATTAAGCTGATTATTACTGATTTAGATGTGGAACATTCTTAAACAATCAAGGCGACTATGATCGAGCTTTATTTACCCAAGTATATGAACAAATGGCAAAACAAGATGTGCAATTTGTTGCTTGCACAGGCAAATAGTGCGAACGCGTAGAAGAACTTTTTGGTGACTATAGCGATAAAATTTGGATAGTCGGTGATAGTGCTACGGCTATCAAACATAAAGGTGAATTTATCTATCGCTCTTTCATCCAAAACTAACTTGGTCAACGTATAATCAAAACACTTGAGGACGTAAGCCAAGAGCATGTTGTAATTGCCTGTACTGCAAAAGGTGCGGTCATTAAATCCGATCTACCTGCACATCTAAAACAAAAAGTGCGTGGTTCTTATGCCACCATTATTGAGGTCAGTGATTTTAAAAGCGTTACTGATGATTTTATTAAAATCACAGTTTATGATGAAAAAGGTCAATGTCCAAAAACGCGTAACCACCTATCACCTTATGATAACGACGTTTACATTGTAGTATCCGAAGCCGCTTGGATAGATATCACCGAACGCAACGTCCACAAAGGTAAAACCATCAAAAAACTACAACAAATTTTAAAAGTTACCTATCACGAACCATGGCTTTTGGTGATGGTATCAATGACATCGAACTTCTCGAACAAGCCGACTTCAGCTTTGCGATGCGCAATGCCTACGATGAAACCAAAGCCGTAGCTAAATTTATTACCGGTCTAAATGATGAAAGCGCAGTAATGAAAACTATTCAGCTTATGTTAGGCTTACAAAGCAAAACTAATTAAAAGCTACAAATGCATGATATGGAGTTTTTTAAAGCCTTAACATCCACCAATTTTTTAAATTGATGCAAATAATCTTTGATTTTCTCCATTAACTTCCTATTTTTCACTTATTTTAGAAGTTTTTTGCACTTTATTCGCAATTAAGCGCTAAAAATGCGAATCATTATCTTTTAAAATGTCGCATTTATTGAAATACAACCGTATTTGATAGGAAGTATGATGTCTGTATTTACGCTTGATCACCTTTCATCAGGACGAGAGGCTATTATTAAACGCTTGTTACCTGAATCGTTACCTTTTCGTCGTAAACTTTTAGCTATGGGCATGACCCCCGGATGTCAGTTGACTGTTATGCGAATTGCGCCATTAGGTGATCCAATTGAAATAAATCTTCGTGGTTTTCTGCTTTGTTTGCGTCGTCATGAGGCTGCTGCTATTGAAGTCGAGGTTGCTGCATGAAAATTGCCTTAATTGGTAACCCCAACTGTGGTAAAACCACCTTATTTAATTTGTTAACGGGTTCAAAACAGCGTGTTGGTAATTGGCCAGGGGTGACGGTAGAGCATAAGTCTGGTACGTTTGATTATCAAAATCAACATTATGATATTGTGGATTTGCCGGGGACTTATTCGATCGAGCCAGATCCCGCAGGCGTCGCGCAAGATGAATTTATTACACGTCAGTTTTTGTTAACTGATAAGAATAGTTTGATTGTTAATGTTATTGATGCCACTAATTTGCAACGTAGTTTGTATTTAACTTTTCAGTTAATTGATATGCAAGTACCGATGATAATTGTGCTTAATATGGTTGACGCATTGCAAGCTATGGGTGAGAAGTTAAATATTACCAGATTAGCCAAAGTATTAGGTTGTCCGGTTGTGGCGATTTCATCGACACAAAAGCTGGGATTAACTCAGTTTTATCAGCAAATTGAAATTAGCACTCAGGATTTAAAAGCCGCGACACCAACAATAGATACCTTGAGTTGGGATTCACAAACCATTTTTAATCGTTATTTAACGGAGTTACCTGCAACAAGTGCGATTCATCAATTCAATCGTTGGCAATTGATAGAAGCATTGCTTAATGGTGCTGATTCTTCATTAGATTTAGTCGAAAACGAAAAGTTAGATACTTGTCGTCGTTTGTTATCGATCAATTTCGATAATCAAATAGATGTTGCTCTTGCTAGCGCGCGTTACGATACAATTGACGCTGTTTGCAAAATGGTGATCGATAAACCGCGAGAGGCGAGTATTAATATCACTGAGAAATTAGATAAATTGGCCCTAGGACGAATAACCGGTATTCCATTATTTTTATTGGCAATGTATGCCATGTTTTTAGTTGCGATTAATTTTGGTACGGTTTTTGTCGATTTTTTTGATGGCATATTTAGTACCATTTTTGTTGATGGTTTTGCTTACCTATTAAATGTGTTACATGCACCATCATGGTTGACAGTCATTTTAGCAGACGGACTAGGGAATGGTATCACGACAGTGTCGACATTTATTCCTGTGATTGCGGCGATGTTTTTTGTTTTGTCGTTTTTAGAAGATTCAGGTTATTTAGCTCGTGCTGCGATGATTGTCGATCGTTTTATGCGATGTATTGGATTACCTGGTAAAGCTTTTGTGCCGATGCTAATGGGATTTGGTTGTGGCGTGCCAGCAATTATGGGAACGAGAACATTAGATAGCCCACGTGATCGTATTTTATCTATTTGTTTAATTCCTTTTATGTCATGCAGTGCACGCTTACCGATTTATGCTTTGTTTGCTGTCGTTTTTTTCCCTAATTATGCCTCAACTGTGGTTTTTATGTTGTATCTGTTAGGGATTTTTGTGGCGATGCTCACGGGATTCGTCTTAAAAAATACCTTACTTCAAGGTGAATTAACGCCATTTATTATGGAAATGCCTGTTTATCGAATCCCGACTCTACGTAGTATGTTGCGAATAACTTGTCAACGTTTGAAAAGCTTTGTTTTGCGGGCGGGAAAAGCGATCGTGGTGATGGTGACAATACTAAGTGTCTTAAACTCATGGGGTGTTGATGGCTCTTTTGGGCATGAAAACTCTAACGATTCGGTGTTATCAGCTATTGGTCAGAAAGTCACTCCAGCATTTATTCCAATGGGAATCGATAAACAAAATTGGCCAGCAACCGTTGGTATCTTTACTGGGATTTTTGCTAAAGAATCGGTGGTTGCTACATTAAATTCCCTTTATTCAATGGATCATCATGAACAGGAAAATTTTTCGTTTTATGCTGGGATTAAGTCAGCTTTTGCCACCATTCCTGACCATCTTGTTGATTTAGCAAGTTCAATAGGTGATCCGCTTGGCTTGTCTAGCATCAATCAAGATGTGAAAAGCGTACAAAATCAATTGTCCGTCGATTCAAGTACGATATCTAAAATAAGCAGTTCATTTGTTACGTCGACATCTGCCATTGCTTATCTTATTTTTGTTTTACTTTATACCCCGTGTGCAGCAGCATTGGGCACGATTTATCGTGAGGCAGGGCTAAAATGGATGATGTTTGTCGCGGTTTGGACATTTGTCGTCGGTTGGTTATGTGCAACGATATATTACCAATTTAGTTTATTAGGCCAATCGCCATCAGCGCTTTATTGGTTAACTGGTATCGGTTTATTGGTTATTTTGGTATTTATCATTATGCGTAAACTTGGGAGTTTGCCATGCTTCAATCAACACCAGCTACCTACAGCAAAATCACATAAACAATCGGCCTGTTGTGAATAGCGTTAAGTATCTATTAATATGTTAATAACTTCTATCCGCGATTATGTTCAATTAAAAGGACGAGTCAATTTGCAAGATGTGGCTCGTCACTTTCGTTTATCGGCAAGCGCCACCGAACCTATGCTTAATTTTTGGGTGAAAAAAGGAGTGATTAAATTAGTTAATAATGATTTATTAACATGTGCAGGCAAGCAGTGTTCGGCATGCATTAGTTGTCATTTGACCGTTTATCCTAATTATGTGTGGATTGAGTAAGTTAACCTTTAAAGTGATCACCATTAATTCTATTGATAAGTTTGAATTATTGTTGATGTATCAAATGTGTTAATCATTAACCTTTGATTAAATTTTATTACTTTTTTTATTTCACTCCTTAATTTTTACCTAATTTTCACTTTTTTGTTGCGTAAAAAAGCCCAATAATTTTTTTCTTTGAATATCTTTTTTGAGATCTATGTCACAAAAATAAATTTATTTATACCTCAAAATAACAAATGATATTAATATGAACTTATGTTCATTTTAGCGCGTGAAGGAGAATATATGAAGCCTATAGCAATTGGTGCGGATGATGCTGCATTCGAATTCAGGGATAGTATTGTACTATATTTAAAACAACTAGGAATTGAAACGGTCGATTATAGTAGTGATAAACAAGCAACTAATTCATTGTATCCCGATGTGGCAAATGCAGTTGCTTATGCGATTAAAGATAAAAAACATGATAGAGGTATTTTAGTTTGTGGAACGGGAATTGGAATGGCAATCACTGCAAATAAAGTTCCCGGCATTCGTGCCGCACAATGCCATGATGTATTTTCAGCCGAACGAGCAAGAAAGAGTAATAATGCTCACATTATGACCATGGGCGCAAGAGTGATTGGTATCGAATTAGCCAAAAAACTGGTTCATGCGTGGTTAGAATCTGAGTTTGAAGGCGGACGATCAAGCGAAAAAGTACAACGTATTGATTATTATGATAAGTTATATAGTAAGTGATTATCTTACTATTTTATAAGATGTTTTACTTTTGAAATAAATTTAGCTAGTTTAAAATTGCTGATATTTAATTTTAATTGTACCTTGTTTTTATACTATTTTTGATAAAAATAGTCTTAACTGAAACGACTATGTCCTGTCGTTTTATTATTTAATAGATGTTATTATAACAATGTTTAAAAAACATGTAGTAGAGGAATTAGAAGTATGAGTCAATTAGATGAATTTAAAAAGTTAACCGTAGTGGTTGCTGATACCGGTGATATCGATTCAATTAAACAGTTTTCTCCAGAAGATGCAACCACCAATCCCTCCCTTGTTTTAAAAGCTGCTCAACTTCCTCAATATCGTTATTTAATTGATTCTGCTGTTGAAACTGCAAAAAAACTTGGTGGCAGTAAAGAACAACAATTAGTTAATGCCTGTGATCAAGTGGCAGTAAATATCGGTGCTGAAATATTAAAAACCGTACCGGGTCGAATTTCAACCGAAGTCGATGCGCGATTGTCGTTTGATAAACAAGGTTGTATTGAAAAAGCCCGCAGAATTATTGAACTATATCAACAAAAAGGGATTGATAAATCGCGGATTTTAATCAAAATTGCTTCGACTTGGGAAGGAATTAAAGCGGCGGAAGTGTTAGAAAAAGAGGGAATTAACTGTAATTTAACCTTACTGTTTTCATTTGCTCAAGCGCGCGCTTGTGCTGAAGTAAATGCATTTCTTATTTCACCATTTGTTGGTCGTATTTATGATTGGTATCAAGCTAAAAAACCAATCGACCCTTATGTTGCCGATCAAGATCCTGGAGTGGTATCGGTTCGTAATATTTATAACTATTATAAGCAACATGGTTATAAAACGATCGTGATGGGCGCAAGCTTCCGTAAAGTCGATCAGATATTAGCGTTGGCGGGTTGTGACCGTTTAACAATTTCCCCAAATTTATTGGCAGAAATGCAACAATCCAATGCACCAGTTGAGCGAAAATTAAATCCAAATCAAACTGTGGTTGAACGTCCAGCATTAATGACAGAAGCTGAATTTAGATGGCAACACAACAGTGATGCAATGGCAGTTGAAAAACTAGCTGAAGGAATTCGTGCCTTTGCCGTCGATCAGGGTAAACTTGAAGATATGATCGGCGCCTTGCTTTAATTAGCAATAAAAGAGGGGAGATAGTTCCCCTTTTTAATTTTACTATAACCTGTTTTATTCGTCTGTTGACAGCAGGCAATCAATGAATTATTAATTTATTTTTGGAGATTATTATCATGAATGCAACCACACTATCCCACCGCGAACTAGCAAATGCGATAAGAGCATTAAGTATGGATGGCGTGCAAAAAGCAAAATCAGGCCACCCAGGTGCACCTATGGGGATGGCTGATATGGCCGAAGTACTTTGGCGTGGATTTTTAAAACATAATCCAACCAATCCTAATTGGGCTGATCGGGATAGATTTGTATTATCAAATGGTCATGCATCAATGTTAATTTATAGCTTATTACATTTGACTGGTTATAACGTAACGCTTGATGACATAAAAAACTTTCGTCAATTAAATGCTAAAACCGCAGGTCACCCTGAATATGGCCATCTTCCGGGCATTGAAACAACCACAGGCCCATTAGGTCAAGGTATTGCTAATGCTGTTGGTATGGCAATCGCTGAAAGAACATTAGCTGCACAATTTAACAAACCTGCACATACTATTGTTGATCACCATACTTACGTATTTATGGGTGATGGTTGTATGATGGAAGGCATTTCTCATGAAGTTTGTTCATTAGCCGGTACCCTTAAATTAGGCAAACTGATTGCTTTTTATGATGATAATGGTATTTCAATTGATGGTGAAGTCGAAGGTTGGTTTACCGACGATACAGCCAAACGATTTGAAGCATATGGTTGGCATGTGATTCGTGGTATTGATGGACACGATGCGAAAGCATTAGCTCAAGCGGTTGAACAAGCACAAGCAGTGACTGATAAACCATCATTATTAATGTGTAAAACAGTTATCGGCTTTGGTTCTCCAAACAAAGCAGGAAGTCATGATTGCCATGGTGCGCCACTTGGTGATGCTGAAATTGAAGCAACTCGCAAAGCATTAGGTTGGTCTTATCCTGCATTTGACATTCCAAAAGAGTATTATGACGCATGGGATGCGAAAGCAAAAGGTAAACAACGTGAAGACGAATGGAATGCTCGTTTTGATGCGTATGCTAAAGCTTATCCAGATTTAGCCAAAGAATTTAAACGCCGTATGAATGGTGATCTACCAAGCAATTGGCAACAAACAGCTAAAGATTTTGTTAATAAATTACAAGCTAATCCGGCAACTATTGCTACTCGTAAAGCCTCACAAAACGCGATTGAAGCTTTTGCGCCAGTGTTAACTGAATTCTTAGGTGGTTCTGCTGACTTAGCACCAAGTAATTTAACTATGTGGTCAGGCTCTAAAGAAATTTTAGCAAATCCAGCTGGTAACTATATCCACTATGGTGTACGTGAGTTTGGTATGTCAGCTATTATGAATGGTATTGCTCTACATGGTGGCTTTATTCCTTATGGCGCCACTTTCTTGATGTTTATGGAATATGCGCGTAACGCAGTCCGTATGGCAGCGTTAATGAAGATTCGTTCTTTATTTGTCTATACCCATGACTCAATTGGTTTAGGTGAAGATGGCCCAACGCATCAACCAGTAGAACAAATGGCAAGCTTACGTGTAACACCAAATGTAAGTACGTGGCGTCCTTGTGACCAAGTTGAATCAGCTATTGCTTGGCAATACGCGGTTGAACGTAAAGATGGTCCTACTGCACTTATCTTCTCAAGACAAAATCTTAAACAACAAGAACGTACTGAAGAGCAATTAGCTAATGTTTATCGTGGTGGTTATATCTTAAATGATTGTAGCGGTACCCCTGAACTTATCCTTATTGCTACCGGTTCAGAAGTTGAACTTGCCGTTGCTGCATATCATGAACTAACTGCAGCGGGTAGAAAAGTGAGAGTGGTTTCAATGCCATCAACCGATGCATTTGATAAACAAGATCAAGCCTATAAAGAATCAGTATTACCTTCATCTGTAACGGCTCGTTTAGCTATTGAAGCAGGTATTAGTGACTTCTGGTATAAATATGTTGGCCTAAACGGTAAAATTATCGGTATGACAAGCTTCGGTGAATCAGGCCCAGCAGAACAACTGTTTGCTAAGTTTGGCTTTACTGTTGAGAATGTTGTAGAACAGGCGAAAAGTTTGTTGAAATAAATTATAGTTTGCTTAATAGTATAAAACTTCGCTAATAACTTTAGCGGAGTTTTTTTATATGCTTATTTTATGTTTTTTAGGAATTTAATTTTAGTTTTAAAACGCATTTATCGATTATTTTAATCACATATATATCCAACTCCCATTAATAAAAGCCATTTTATAACTTATTGTTTATTATTTGGTTATAAATTTTTCCCCCACCTTGGCACAATCAAAAAATCGATGCTTTTGATAAGCAGATCAAACCTATAAAAAATCAGTATTACCTTCATCTGTAACGGCTCGTTTAGCTATTGAAGCAGGTATTAGTGACTTCTGGTATAAATATGTTGGCCTAAACGGTAAAATTATCGGTATGACAAGCTTCGGTGAATCAGGCCCAGCAGATCAACTGTTTGTTAAGTTTGGTTTTACTGTTGATAATGTTGTTGAACAGGCGAAAAGTTTGTTGAAATAAATTATAGTTTGCTTAATAGTATAAAACTTCGCTAATAACTTTAGCGGAGTTTTTTTATATGCTTATTTTATGTTTTTTGAGGAATTTAATTTTAGTTTTAAAACGCATTTATCGATTATTTTAGTCACTTATATATCCAACTCCCTGTAATGAAAGCCATTTTATAACCTATTGTTTATTATTTGATTTTAAATTTTTCTCCCACCTTGGCACAATCAAAAAATCGATGCTTTTGATAAGCAGATCAAACCTATAAAAAATCACTATTACCATCATCAGTACCGGCTCGCTTAGCTATTGAAGCAGGTATTAGTGACTTCTGTTATAAATATGTTGACCTAAACGGTAAAATTATTGGTATGACAAGCTTCGGTGAATCAGGCCCAGCAGATCAACTGTTTGCTAAGTTTGGTTTTACTGTTGAGAATGTTGTGGAACAGGTGAAAGAATTGATTAAATAATGATAAAAACTCCTTTGACATCAAAGTTTTTAGGAGTTTTTTACTAAAAATAATAATCAATTTATCTACTATTTTATTCAAAAAAAGTGACAATGACTTTTGATGAGATATTTTTATCTGTTGCAGTGATTAGCGCTTGTTCTACATCTTGATATCGATACTCACTAGAGATTAACGGACGAGGATCAATAAGCCCTTGTTCGAGCCACTTAACGGCAATACCGAATTCATCAATAAAACGAAAAGATCCTTTCCACGTTAGTTCTTTAGCTAACATTTGCGCAATCGGATATTGGACAGGACTAGCTCCCATTCCAACTTGTACGACAATACCATTAGCCCGAGTGACCGCAACTGTTGATTCAATTGCTGCAGCGGCGCCACAAGCCTCAAATGTAACATCAAAATAACCTTTATCCTTGCTAAATTCATTAAATATTTCTTTATCTAATGGGCTAATGGCTTTATGGGCTCCCATTTCCAGCGCTATTTTTTGACATCGCTCACTAATATCTGATGCGATAATTTCTACTGCTCCCGATGCTTTTGCTGCGGCGATGATCAACCCACCAATAGGACCAGCTCCCATAACCAGAACTTTTTTTCCGACTAAGCTACCTGCGACATTAATCGCATGAATAGCTACAGTGGTAGGTTCAGAAAAAGCCATAATTTGTGGTGAAATACTACTATCATAAGGAAAACATTGTTCCTCTGATACAACAACATATTCAGAAAACCCACCATGAACATGAGGATTAAATTGAGCACTTCCCATAAATCGCATGTTGGGGCACTCATTTTGTTTGCCTGCTAAACAAAAATCACATTTATTGCAAGGTTGTGATGGATTAATAGCAACTTTTTGACCTACTTTTAATTTAGAATCTATCGGTGCTTTGTGAATTTTCCCCACAAATTCGTGACCAATAACCATGGGATGTTTTAGAACAGATAACCCAGCATGACCTTCTTGATAATAATGAATATCTGATCCACAAATACCACCAGCTTCAACTTTAACAACGATATCGTTAGAGGTATAAACAAGCTCGCGTTCTTTAATACGGATATCTTTTTTGCTATGAGCAAAACAAGCGTTACATTTTAGTTTTTCAGCCATTTGCATACTCCTCCTTGATCATAAAACAGCTAACCAGCCACCATCTACATAAATCACTTGGCCATTAATATAATCGGAGGAAGGAGCGGCAAGAAAAATAGCTGTTCCAATAAGCTCTTCTGTTTTACCCCAACGTTTTGTAGGATTACTATTTTTAACCCAATTATCAAAAGCTTCATCTTTAATTAAAGCTTCATTCATATCAGTTAGAATGTAGCCAGGACCAATCGCATTAGCTTGAATATTAAATTGCCCCCATTCAGCTGCCATTGATTTAGTTAACATTTTTATACCACCTTTTGCGGCAGTATATGGAGCAACCGTCGGACGAGCCTGTTCACTAGTTAACGAACAGATATTAATGAATTTACCGCCTGATTTACGGGCGATCATTCTTTTAGCCGCTTCACGTGAAACTAAAAATGTGCCGGTTAAATGAATATCTACTACACGTTGCCAATCTTTTAATTCGAGCTCAACCATTGGTTGTCGATGTTGAATTCCTGCATTATTAATGACAATATCAACATGAATACCATCCTTATCCATAAGGTTAAACGCATTAATAATTTGTTCTTCTTTAGCAACATCAATAACATAACCAGTTACTTTATAACCTTTAGCTTTTAATTTATTTACCGCTTCATTAAGAGGCTCCTGATGAAGATCACTCAGTATAATATTAGCACCAGCAGAGGCTAAACCCTCCGCGTAAGAAAAACCTAATCCTCGTGCAGAACCGGTTATCAAAGCAGTTTTTCCTGTTAAATCAAATAATTTATGCATTATATTTGTCCTTTAAAATTTGTTGTATGTTTAATAATATTGGCGAGATACATTGTCATACATTTACTTGTATTATGACATACAAGATGTTGTTAGAATGCATTTAGCTTTTATTTTGATCAAGAAGAGAGTATTAATTTTGTGATCAAGTCTACAAAATTAATCGAGAATTTTGATAACGAATTGATTAAAAGCATTGATAAAATAGGAACAATCAGCTGTAATATCATTAATAATAATCAAAAGATGATAAAAGTAATGATTCAATCAATTCCAAAAAATAATATAGTTGATTCAGTCTATGAACAGATGTTAAGTAAAATACTAGATGGAAGCTGGCCTGAAGAGAGTAAATTACCATCTGAATTTGAATTAACCGATCTTTTTAGTGTCAGTCGTACCAGCATTCGTAGTGCGGTGCAAAAGTTACGTGATTTGGGGATTATCTATACAAAACATGGTATGGGTTCTTTTGTCTCTAAAAATTTGAATAAGAATAAAATATTGAATATTAATCAACCCATTATGCATTTAAGTCAAGAAGAATTTACTGACATGATGGTTTTTAGACAAACGGTTGAATTTAAATGTATTGAACTTGCTGCTATCAATGCTAATGAGCAAGATATCTTAGCAATCGAAGAAGCGCTAAACCGTATGTTAATAAATAAGAATGATTACAAAAAATATTCACAAGCTGATTTAGACTTTCATATTGCGATTATAGAGGCATCACATAACAAAATATTTATTAATATTATTCATACTATTAAGGATGTGTATTATTATTATTTAGAAGAGCTAAATCGAGTGTTAGGCATAACACTCGAAAGTATTGAAGCTCATATTAAAGTCTTTATGGCCATCAAAGAGCATGATGTTATTACAGCAAAACTCTCACTTGATAATGCAATGAAAACCAATGTTGTTGCAATTAATAAACTAAAAGAAGAAGTTTGATCAATGCTAATTTAAAAAACTTGCATACTATCTGAGATAGTGTTATTTTTAATTTGCGAGATACGATGTCATACAAGTTAGTTGGAAAACAAGTATACATCGGAGATTTTATGTTAAAAATAACAAATGTGAAAACTATCTTAACAGCACCGGGTGGAATAGATTTGGTTGTTGTTAAGATTGAAACCAACCAAGACGGTCTATATGGTCTAGGCTGCGCAACATTTACCCAACGAATTTTTGCAGTTGAAGCTGCAATAAACGACTACATTAAACCATTTCTTATAGGTAAAGATCCCCGTCGAATCGAAGATTTATGGCAATCAGCCGTGGTTAGCGGCTATTGGCGTAATGGTCCAGTAATGAATAATGCTGTATCTGCTATGGACATGGCACTTTGGGACATTAAAGGTAAAATGGCAAACATGCCTGTCTATGAGCTGTTAGGCGGAAAATGTCGTGATGGTATTCCTCTTTATCGCCATTGTGATGGTGGGGATGCTATTGCTGCCGAAGACAATATTCGCGCCGCCATGGAAGAGGGGTATCAATATGTTCGTTGCCAGATGGGGATGTATGGTGGCGCTGGCACTGAAGATCTCAAATTGATCAATACTCAATATGATAAAGCCAAAAATATTCACCCTAAACGTTCACCTCATAACAAAACTGCTGGTATCTATTTCGATCCTGATGCATATGCGCGCAGTATTCCTAAGTTTTTTGACCATCTACGCAATAAAATTGGTTTTGATGTCGAATTTATTCATGATGTTCATGAACGAATTCAACCGATTGCAGCACTGCAAATGGCAAAAAGTTTAGAGGATTATCGTTTATTTTATTTAGAAGATCCTGTTGCTCCTGAAAATGTAGATTTTTTAAATGTTATGCGCCAACAAACTTCAACACCAATTGCAATGGGGGAACTTTTTGTCCATATTGCAGAATATAAGCATCTAATTACCCAACATTTAATTGATTTTATCCGTTGTCATATCAGTATGATTGGCGGAATAACACCCGCTAAAAAATTAGCGACACTTTGTGAATTACATGGTGTCCGGACCGCATGGCATGGTCCTGGTGATATTTCACCTGTAGGTGTTGCTGCCAATATGCATATTGATTTAAGTATTACTAACCTAGGTATTCAAGAATACACCCCAATGAACGATGACCTGCGAGAAGTGTTCCCAGGTTGTCCTGAAATTGATCAGGGCTATGCTTATCTAAGTGATAGACCAGGATTAGGCATCGATATTGATGAACAAAAAGCGAAAAAATTTCCAGTGATTGGTGGATTACCGTCATGGACAAACGCCCGTACCCCCGATGGAACAGCGGCACGGCCATAATCATTAATTGAGTTAGCTAATTCCAAGTAATTATTTGCGGATCGATATTCAAAATCTTAAAAAAATATAAACAACTGAGTTAGCTAATTTTGCAATCATTTGATTAATTTATATCTAAAGGTTACAAAGTATGAATACGTTAAAAAAGGTAGACAAGGAAAGAAATACTGCCGATTTAGTCAGGGCAGCGATGTCAGGTTGGTTGGGAACGGCATTAGAGTTTATGGATTTTCAGTTATATTCACTGGGAGCAGCATTAGTTTTCCATCAAATATTTTTTCCTGAACAATCTGCCGCTATGGCCTTAATTCTGGCAATGGGGACTTATGGTGCAGGTTATATTGCTCGGATTGCTGGTGCATTTATTTTTGGCAGAATGGGAGATAAAATTGGACGAAAAAAGATTCTTTTCATCACTATTACCATGATGGGGCTTTGTACAACATTAATTGGAGTACTACCTACCTATGCTCAAGTCGGTATTTTAGCACCGTTATTACTTGTTTTATTGAGAATAATTCAAGGATTAGGGGCTGGCGCTGAAATTTCAGGCGCCAGAACCATGCTAGCAGAATATGCACCCAAAGGTCGAAAAGGTATTATTGCTTCATTAGTTGCAATGGGAACCAACTGTGGCACCTTGTCAGCAACAGCTATTTGGGCAATTATGTTTTATTTATTTGATAGTGAACAACTATTAGCTTGGGGATGGAGAATTCCATTTTTAGCAAGTGCTGTGGTAATGTTATTTGCTATTTGGTTACGTTTAAACCTCAAAGAAAGTCCTGTTTTTGAAGAGGTAAATGACGGTAAACAGGTTATAAAAAATAAATCATATATTGAAATATTCAAAGGTAAATCCTTTTGGCTCGCAACTGGATTACGATTCGGTCAAGCAGGAAATTCAGGGTTGATACAAACATTCTTAGCGGGTTATATGGTGCAAACGTTACTATTTAGTAAGTCAATACCCACCGACGCAATGTTAATTAGTTCATTTGTTGGATTTTTAGTAATACTATTATCCGGATGGCTATCAGATAAATTTGGTCGAAAACCTATCTATATTTTATTAACTATTGGTTCAATAATACTTGCTTATCCAATGATTTCAATTATTTTGGATAAAAGCTATCAGCCAAGTATTATTATGTTATGTCTAATTATTATTCACAATATTGCCGTATTAGGACAAGCGGCAATTGAAGCAATCACGATGGCTGAAATGTTTGGTTCTCGCAGCCGATTTGCATCAATGGCTGTTGCTAACGAAATTGGCGGTTTATTGGCAGTTGGCTTAGGACCACTATTTGCTGGGATATTTTGTAATATAACAGGATCATGGTGGCCGATTGTCGCCATGATTGTTTTTTATTCAGGCGTAGGGTTGATATCGGCGATTATTATGCCAGAAGTTGCAGATAGGAACCTTGAAGATCCTAAAGATGCTGCTGAGAAGTAATTAAATTTAGCAATTTGCGTAATAAACCCTCTGATGTAAAGAGAGGGTTTTTTTATCAAACCCAGCAGATCAACTGTTTGCTAAGTTTGGCTTTACTGTTGAGAATGTTGTAGAACAGGCGAAAAGTTTGTTGAAATAAATTATAGTTTGCTTAATAGTATAAAACTTCGCTAATAACTTTAGCGGAGTTTTTTTTATATGCTTATTTTATGTTTCTATGAATTTTAATCTTAGATTTAAAACGCATTTATCGATTATTTTAATCACATATATATCCAACTCCCAGTAATGCAAGCCATTTTATAACCTATTGTTTATTATTTGGTTATAAATTTTTCTCCCACCTTGGCACAATCAAAACACCACACATTGGACCCAAAATCAATATCACTTTGTTTTAAGCTATCTTAGACTTTTTACTAACAAATGTGTGGAGGATGTCACATGTATTTAGATGAACGAAGTGCTATATTACTGAAAGAGATTTTGTCTCATCTCAATATAACCAGCATGGATTTGCAAGCGAGGTTAAATTTAACTCGAAGACAAATTGATTATAGTTTTAATAAAATTAATAGTTGGTTAGAAAAGCAAACTTATCCCAAAATACATCGAAGTTCAAATGGTCAATTTGTGGTTGAGCCTGATTTATTTCAATTGGTCTCCGATCTCAAACCACAAGAAAAGGCAAAGCAACGCTATATTCCCTCCGAAAAAGAACGCATTAGTTTAATCATCTTAATGTTAGTTGCGAGCACTGAAAAATTATCTCTTAACCATTTTATTTTTGGTTTATCCGTCAGTAAAAATACCGTGTTAAATGATTTAAAACTGACCCAAAATGCGCTAAACAAATACCAAATAGATATCTGTTATTTTCGAAAAACAGGTTATCAAATTAAAGGTGATGAATGGCGAATTCGTACCGCCTTCATTTATGCTCTAGAACATATTATGGAGAGTTTTTGTGGTGAATTGGCGGTTAGTGAATTCACCGGTATAAATATCGACACCATTGAAAAACATCGGCAAAATTTAGAGCAGGTCGAGGAACAATTAAAAATCCGTTTTATTGACAAAAAAATGCGGATTTTGCCTTATATCTTAGAGACAATTTTTAGGCGAATTAAAAAAAATTCGATTATTGCAGCTGATTTTTTAATCGATTATACCGAACTATCTGATACGCGAGAATATAACGCAACTGAAATACTCATTGGTAATCGAAATAATATTCCTCAACCAGAAAGATTTTATATCACTTTGCAGTTGTTAATCTCTAATGTTCTCTTAGAACAATTACAAACCGCTAAACCAATCAATAAATATAAACAAGAACTGCGCGCAGCGTTAGTCAAGATCATTGATGAGTTTGAAAAAAATGCTGTCGTTGTATTACAAAATAAAGATCTCTTATTAGAAAGGCTTTATGCACATATTAAGCCAGCCTATTATCGAATTAAATATAAATTAGCAACTGATTATGCTAACGCGTTTGATGAAATTGATAGTGAATTCAATATTATTCATTTTTTTATCAAACAATCCCTAAAACCGTTAGAAGAGGTTATTGGCACCAAGATTCCTGATAATGAAAGTATGCTAATAGCGTTGTTTTTTGGTGGTCATTTAATCGAAATAAATGAGAATTTTAATTCGCCAATTAAAGCCGTTATTGTTTGTTCTGGTAGTTTATCCATTCTTCGAATTATGGATAAGACATTACGATCGATTTTTCCAGAGATCATGTTTTATCCTGCCATGTCTGCCCGGCAATTTGAGCAAACCAATGTAATTTATGATGTGGTTTTTACCACCATACCTATTTATACCTCAAAAACCATGTTCATCATCAATCAAGTTATGAACGAAAAAGAACAATATGATCTTAGATGTCGAGTTATGCGCACGGTGTATAACATTGAATGCAATATTATCGGCGTTGAAGAGCTGATGAGATTGATTGATAAATATACCATTATTCAAGAAAGAAAAAAATTAGAGCGAGCAATTGTTGACTCATTAGCTTCAACATCAAATTTACTGGAACATCAAAAAGAGACTCAAAAGAATCTTGCCGAGCTTTTAACGCTTACCCATATAACGAAAACCGATAGCGTTGCAACTTGGCATGATTCAATTCGTTTAGCTGCCCAACCATTATTAAATGAAAATTTAATTAGCCAAACTTACGTTGAGGCAATGATCTCTCGTTATCCAGAAATCAGTGAAAGTATCGTTCTGCGACTGGCTATCGCCATTCCTCATGCCGAAATTGAGAAAGGTGCAAACCAGCTTTGTATGAGTCTTTTACATATTAAGCAAGGTATTGGTAGTGAACAACTCGGCAAACTCCATTTTGTGGTGGTTATTGCTGCAACAGATAGGCGATCACATTTCACTGCATTATTGCAACTAATGGAGTTAGCTAACGATCGTTCAATATTAAAAAAACTACATGATACCACTACTTCAGAACAGTTATATCAAGAAATACAAATGTTTGTGTCTCAAAATGAATTCAAATTAAAACAAAAAGTTATATTACAGGAGAATTAAATTCTATGTATTTAATCGATTTCTTAAAAGAAAAAATGATCTGGTTAGATAGCTATTGTCGTGATACGAGTGAGCTTTTTCAAATGGTCGCTAATCAGGCTTTACAGCTTGATTTAGTTACCAACGCTTTCTTATCTAAGATTAATGAGCGAGAAAGTTGTTTTCCTACAGGAATTCAACTTAACGGTTATGGTGTTGCTATT
The DNA here is from genome assembly GCF_984569085.1 of Gilliamella sp. LMG 34359. Lineage (NCBI taxonomy): Bacteria > Pseudomonadati > Pseudomonadota > Gammaproteobacteria > Orbales > Orbaceae > Gilliamella > Gilliamella sp. LMG 34359. The sequence continues at coordinate 1,704,031 of NZ_OZ474906.1, forward strand.
CCACACACCGATCCAGATTGCATAAAAGAGCAGTTCATCGGAATTATTATTCCGCAAAAAACTATCCAATTTAAGTCAATGGAGAATGAAAACCAGATGGTAAATGCCAAACTAATTTTCGTTCTTGGTTTAAATAAACCCCATTGTCAATTAGCCGTCTTAAAGCAAATCATGAGGACAATACAAAATAAAAATTATGTTAATCAATTAATTAAAGCAAAAAACCATAATGAAATAACCCAAATCATTCAGGATATTTCATTGGATAACAAGTAATACTATTAGGAGAGTTAATCATGAGCCAACTTAAAATATTAGTCGCCTGCGGTGCAGGAATTGCCACTTCAACCGTGGTGACAGATAGAGTCGAACGTTTAATTAAAAAACATCAAATTGATGCCGAAGTAAAACAGATAAAAATTGCCGAAGCTGCCTCACAACAACATCAGGCTGATCTTATTGTTTCAACCACAATTTTACCAACTACTTACCAAATCCCGGCCATTATTGCTACGGCTTATATCAGTGGCATTAACGAGGAGGCATTAGATGAAGAAATATTATCTTATTTGAGATGAAAAATTAAGTCCCTAGGTAACTCAAATTTACCTACACGTTAAATATTACTGAGCAAGGAATGGAATATGGATACATTATTAGCAAGCGTGCAATATGTACTTGGTTTAGGCCCTACGGTTATTTTACCAATTGCTATTTTTCTTATCGCTATTATTTTTAAAGTCCCAGTGGGGCGAGCAATTCGTTCGGCAATTATCATTGGTATTGGTTTTGTTGGTATCAACCTTGTTATTGGATTACTTTCACAAAGTTTGGGACCAGCCGCACAGCAGATGGTTGAACGTTTCGGTTTAAGTTTAACCATTATTGATGTTGGTTGGCCTGGGGCAGCAGCGGGTTCTTGGGCATCCCCGGTTGCGGCTATTTTAATTCCTATCTGCTTAGTGGCGAATCTTATCTTAATTTTCTTTAAGATGACCAAAACGTTAGATGTTGATATTTGGAACTATTGGCACTTTATTGCAGCAGGAGCAACCGGTTTTATTGTCACAGGTGGTAACTGGTGGTTTGCAATTTTATGTGCACTTATCTATGAAGTGCTATGTCTATGGATGGCCGATAAAACGCAACACTTAGTTGAAAATTTCTATGGTCTCAAAGGAGTGTCCTTACCAACTGGTTCAACAGCAGCATTCGGTTTTGTCGGGATACCTGTTGGTTGGGTTATCGGTAAAATTCCGTTGATTAAAGATTTACATGTCGATCCGCAAACCATCCAAAAACGCTTTGGTATTTTCGGTGAACCAATGATTATGGGCTTAATACTAGGTATTGTCATCGGTTTGCTTGCTGGTTATGAAATAGGTGAAACCTTTAAACTCGGAGTTTCTATGGGGGCGGTAATGTTATTAATGCCTCGTATGGTAAAAATTCTGATGGAAGGTTTAATTCCTATTTCAGAGGCAGCCCGTGAATATATGAAATCACGATTTAAGGGGCGAGAACTCTATATCGGTTTAGATGCCGCTTTATCGATCGGCCATCCAGCTAACATCTCAACAGGTTTATTACTGGTACCAATAACCCTATTTTTAGCGATTGTTATTCCCGGTAATAAAGTATTGCCATTCGGTGATCTGGCTACCATTCCATTCTATGTGTCATTCGTTGTCGCTTCACGCAACGGTAACATTCTCCACTCGGTCCTAAGTGGTACGGTAGTTATTGCTTTTGCATTACTTATGGCAACTGATTTTGGTGCAGTGCATACCGCAATGTTAGATGGGGTTTATAAATTCCCTGAAGGTGCTAGTGAATTAAGTACTTTAGATATGGGCGGTAACTTCTTTAACTGGATAATTCTTAAGTTCTCTCAATTATGGGAAACCTTTTTTAGTTAATGGTTAACGACTATTTATTTAATCAATTGGATATTGCAATTAAGTGGTAAGGAAAAAATATGAAAGCAGCAGTTCTTTATCAAAACAAGATTATTAATACTGAGGATGTTAAACCTCGAGTATGTGGCGCTAATGATGTTCGAGTCAAAGTGATGGCAGCTGGCATCTGTGGATCGGATATCCACAAGATGCAAACTCAATGGAAATATCCTTTACCGGCAGTAATGGGGCATGAGTTTTCAGGCGTTATTAGTGAGATAGGTAGCAATGTTACAGGATTATCAATTGGACAAAGAGTAGCTGGTATACCATTTTTACCATGCTATACGTGTGTTAATTGTAAAACAGGCAAGTTTTCACTTTGTGAACATTATCAAATGTTAGGCGCTCATTTCTTCGGTGCTTTTGCGGAAAACGTCGTTTTAAATGCAAATAATGTTCTTCCGGTTGATGATCTTGATTTTGATGAAGCCGCAATGCTTGAACCCCTTGCCATCGCACTGCATGCCACATTAGGTATTCAACCACAATTAGGGGATACCGCTGTCATTTTTGGATTGGGGGTTATTGGGATGTTAACCGCCCAATGTTTAATAACCAATGGAGTAACTCAGGTTATTGCTGTTGATATTAGTGATAAAAAATTATCTTTTGCCAAGAGTTTAGGTTGTCACTACACCATTAATCCGACCAGAGAAGATTTAAAAGAGAGAATTGATGATATTACCCATGGTGTTGGTGCTGACATTGTTATGGAATGCGCTGGTTCAAAAGTGACACAAGAGCAGTGTTTATTAGTGAGTAGAAAAGGGGGCAAAATTGGATATGTGGGTATTGCTTATTCCGATGTGTTATTGCACGAAGAAGCGTTTGAGAATATCTTTCGTCGTGAATTGATACTCAAAGGTTTTTGGAATTCCTATTCAGCGCCATTTCCTGGCAAGGCATGGACAACCGCCATTGAACTTGTTCGACAACAACGTATTAAGTTAAAACCCCTGATCTCTCATCGCTACCCATTAGTAGAAACTAAAGAAGCATTTGACATGATTTTATCTGGTCAACATGACTATAACAAAGTTCTTATTCTGCCTTATATGGAGAAATAATATTATGAAAGCATTAGTAAAAACAGCTTCAGGCTATGATCAAATGGAATTAAGAGAAATTGATGAACCTGAAGTATATGGAGATAAAGTAAAAATTAAAGTCGCTTATACCGGTATTTGTGGTTCTGATATTCATACTTTTAAAGGTGAATATAATAACGCTAATACACCAGTTGTATTAGGACATGAATTTTCTGGTGAAGTGGTAGCGGTTGGTCCTGATGTTAAAAGTATTAAAGTCGGTGATCGCGTTACCAGTGAAACAACTTTCCAAACTTGTGGTACTTGTCCATATTGTCTGAAAAAAGACTATAACCTATGTGGAAATCGAAAAGGAATAGGTACTCAAATCAACGGTAGTATGGCTGAATTTGTATTATCGCGTGAAGAAAGTTGCCATGTTCTGCATGACAATATTAGCTATAAATCAGCGGCACTTACTGAGCCTTTAGCATGTTGTGTTCATGCAGCTTTAGAAAAAACAACGATTTCGCCAACAGATATTGTGCTTATTTTTGGTCCTGGACCTATCGGATTACTTCTTGCTCAAGTTGTTAAATCACAAGGAGCAACTGTCATTATGGCGGGAATTACCCGAGATCTTCCTCGCTTAGAATTAGCCGTTGAACTTGGTGTTGATCGCATTATCGATCTACAAAAAGAAGATCTAACCAGTCTAGTCTTATCAATGACCAACAATATAGGCGTCGATCGTATTTTTGATTGTTCGGGTGTGATTTCCGCTGTAAATCAAGGGTTACCTTTAATTCGTAAAAAAGGCGATTTTGTTCAAGTTGGACTCTTTGCTAAGAAAACTAATGAATTAGATGAGGAGTCCATCATCCAACGTGAAATTAATTATATTGGTTCACGTTCACAAAAACCGAGTTCTTGGATTACCTCATTAGATCTATTGGCCAAACATAAAATTAATACTGAGAAGATGATCACTAAGATTTTTGACCTTTGTGACTGGCGAACAGCATTCGATAAAGTCATGGAAGGTACAGAAATAAAGGTATTAATCAAATCTTAATTTCAAATCGTAAAAAGATGAATCTTTTATTAAATAATTGATAACACACCTATTTTTTTATTTAAAAACTAGGTGTGTCAAGTAACGCTTAGATAGTTATGAGGTAATAGTATGAAAATTGCAATTGGCTGTGACCATGGTGGAAAGAATTTGAAAGATACTATCATTACTCATTTAACAACCAATGGATATGAAATTATTGATGTTGGTTGTTATAGTCATGAAAGTGTCGATTTTCCAATTTATGCAAAAAATGTGGCTGAGTTAGTTGTTAGTAAAAAAGCTGAGCTCGGTATTCTATGTTGTGGTACCGGTATTGGTATGTCGATTGCGGCCAATAAAATCAAGGGAATTCGAGCGGCGGTAGTTGCTGACTGTTTTTCAGCTAAAGCAACCAGAGAACATAATGATAGCAATGTTCTTTGCTTAGGTGAACGGGTTTTAGGTATTGGTTTAGCGCTTAATATTGTTGATATATGGGTCACCAGTGAGTTTGCCAAAGGTCGACATAAAAGACGAGTTGATATGGTAACAGAACTCGAAAATAAGTGAGGTTGTTATGAAACAGATTGCAGCTTCGATAATGTGTGCAGATCAACTTAACTTACAGCAAGAGTTAACACAACTGGAGCAGGCAAAGGTTGATTTATTACATTGTGATGTCATGGATGGCGTCTATGTTAAAAATCTTGCTTTAGGTCCCGAACATCTTGCTTGGGTGAAATCCGCCACAACAATTCCGTTAGATATCCATCTAGCAACAGTAGCGCCGTTAAAATATGCTCAAATGTTTGCTTCGATCCAACCAAAGTATATCTCTTTCCATATTGAGGCTTGTGATGACGCATTTTCCATAATTGATTATCTACGCGAACAACATATCTGTCCCTCTATCGCTATTAATCCATTATCACCAATTTCATTATTAGAACCTTATTTGCCCCACATCGATATGATTTTACTCATGACGGTTAATCCAGGGTTTGCTGGACAAAAAATTCAACTAAATACTATAGATAAAATTGCGCAATTAAAAATCAGATTAAGTGAGTTAGAAAATCCGCCTCTAATTGAAGTAGATGGCAATATTAATCTGCAAACCATTAATTTAATGCAAAATAGTTTGCCTGATGTTTTTGTTTTAGGGACATCCGCACTGTTTAATAAAAAAAATAATGATAATTACACGGTAAGAGTTGAGAAAATTAGAAAACAAATAGAATTAACAGAATAATATTAAGGAGTTAGCACTATGTTAGAAAAAGATTTACAACAAAAAATCGTCAATACTGTAAGAACACTGTCAATTGATATGATTGAAAAAGCAAAATCAGGCCATCCAGGAATGCCAATGGGTGCAGCTCCAATGGCTTATTCTCTATTTGCTAATCATTTAAAATTCAATCCCAATAATCCGAATTGGTTTAATCGTGACCGCTTTGTATTATCAGCCGGCCATGGTTCAGCATTATTGTATAGTTTATTACATCTTTTTGGTTATCAAGTCACATTGGATGATTTGAAATCATTCAGGCAACACAAAAGTCGAACACCTGGTCATCCTGAATTTGGCTGGACTCCAGGGGTTGATGCGACTTCTGGTCCATTAGGCCAAGGTATTGCCATGGCTGCGGGTATGGCTCTGGCCGAAAGCCATTTGGCGGCACAGTATAATAAACCAGATAATCAGATAGTTGATCATTATACTTTTGCAATATGCGGTGATGGCGATTTGATGGAGGGCGTATCAGCTGAAGCGGCATCATTAGCAGGACACCTATCATTAGCTAAATTGATTGTATTGTATGATTCAAACGATATCTGCTTAGATGGCGATTTAGATATTACTTTTAGTGAAAGTGTTGCTCAACGTTTTACATCTTATAATTGGCAAGTATTAACAGTAGCGGATGGTAATAACTTATCAGAAATAAATGCCGCCATCGAAAAAGCTAAGAAATCTGCAAAACCAACACTAATTGAGGTCAAAACAACAATTGGCTATGGGGCGCCAACTAAGAGTAATAGTTCTGCTTGTCATGGTTCGCCTTTAGGTAAAGAGGAAGCGCTTGCTGCTAAACAATTTTATCAATGTGAAAATGTTGAACCATTCTTTATTCCTGAAGATGTACAACAACATTTGAAAAAATATTCTAAATTAGGTGATCAAGCTAATACACAATGGAATCAACAATATGAAAAATATTGTCAATCTTATCCTGATGAAGGAAAACAACTTGGTCGTGTTATTGCGGGTCATCTCCCTTCTAATTGGCAAAAAAATCTTCCTGAGTTTAATGATGTTAAACCAATAGCTACTCGATCCGCCTCAGGCAAAATGATTAATGCCATTGCCGATGTACTACCCGAATTTTTTGGTGGTTCAGCCGATTTAGGTTGTTCTAACAAAACGTTTATCGATGCAAGCGGCGCATATAGCAAAAATTCTCCTGCAGATAAAAATATTTGGTTTGGTGTCCGCGAATTTGCCATGGGTGGTATGTTGAATGGGATGGCATTACATCGAGGGTTACGTTTGTTTGGCGCGACGTTTTTTGTTTTTTCTGATTATTTACGGTCAGCAATTCGTATGGCGGCTTTAATGAATCTTCCTGTTACCTATGTTTTTACCCATGATAGTATAGCCGTTGGCGAAGATGGTCCCACACATGAGCCTATTGAACATTTAGCCTCATTACGCGCGATGCCAAATTTAACGGTTATTCGTCCTGCTGACGCCAAAGAGACTCGAGCAGCATGGGAAATCGCCATTGACAATGAAAGTGGACCAATAGCTTTAGTTTTATCAAGACAAGATTTACCTATATTAGCTAATCCACAACAAGAGGTGACCGAAGGCGTTAAAAAAGGAGGATATATTGTATCGCCGGCGATTAACGAAACGCCTGATCTTATATTGATAGCCACTGGCTCTGAGGTCTCTTTAGCGATTGAGGCGCAAAACCAGTTACGTGAAAAAAATATTGATGCATCAGTGGTTAGTTTAGCCAGTTGGGAAATATTTGCTAAAACCACCAAAAGCTATCAAGAGACAATCTTTCCAAGTTCGGTTAAAGCTCGTTTGGTTATTGAAGCGGGTTGTTCATTTGGTTGGTCTCAATTTCTTGGTGAAAATGGCGATATGATTGCTATCGACCATTTTGGTGATTCTGCGCCGGCCAAAGATCTGTTTAAAGCTTATGGTTTTACCGTCGAGAATATCATTCATCATGCGCAACGATTGTTAAAAAAATAGGAGATTAACATGATTTACATTGCTCCTTCTTTACTGGCTGCTAATTATATGCGCTTAGAAGAAGAAATTCATAGTGTTGAACAATCTGGCGCCGATTATCTGCATCTCGACATCATGGATGGTCATTTTGTACCTAATCTGTCTTTCGGCTATGACATGCTGGCGCAAATTAAAAAAATAACGTCGTTGCCGATTGATGTTCATTTAATGCTAAGTCAACCTGAAAATTATATCGAAAAGTTTGCTCAATCAGGAGCTGATATTATTTCAGTACATGTTGAATCATCACCGCATATTCATCGATTAATTCAACAAATTAAACAATGTGGTTGTTTAGCCGGTGTGGTATTGACTCCCGGAACACCTGCGCATCATTTGGATACGGTGTTAAGTGAGGTTGATCTGGTGTTACAAATGACAGTCAATCCGGGATTTGGCGGGCAATCATTTATTAATGAAACACTAATTAATATTCAATACTTAGCTGAGTGGAAAAAACAGCATAACCTCAACTATTTAATTGAAGTCGATGGTGGAATTAATGTTGAAACCGCGCAAATATGCAAGGCAGCCGGTGCCAATGTGTTAGTTGCAGGCACCACCTTCTTCAAAAGTCATGACAGAGCCAATATAGTCAATCGCCTAAGAGCAATATAGCAGCTATATAGCCATGTCGAATAAATATTTTAAGGATAATGTTATGAGCCAATTAGATGAATTTAAAAAGTTAACCGTAGTAGTTGCCGATACCGGTGATATCGATTCGATTAAACAGTTTTCTCCAGAAGATGCAACCACCAATCCCTCCCTTGTTTTAAAAGCTGCTCAACTTCCTCAATATCGTTATTTAATTGATTCTGCTGTTGAAACTGCGAAAAAACTTGGTGGTAGTAAAGAACAACAATTAGTTAATGCCTGTGATCAAGTGGCAGTAAATATCGGTGCTGAAATTTTAAAAACTGTACCGGGTCGAATTTCAACCGAAGTCGATGCGCGATTGTCGTTTGATAAACAAGGTTGTATTGAAAAAGCGCGTAGAATTATTGAACTGTATCAACAAAAAGGGATTGATAAATCGCGGATTTTAATCAAAATTGCTGCCACTTGGGAAGGAATTAAAGCGGCAGAAGTGTTAGGAAAAGAGGGAATTAACTGTAATTTAACCTTACTGTTTTCATTTGCTCAAGCGCGCGCTTGTGCTGAAGTAAATGCATTTCTTATTTCACCATTTGTTGGTCGTATTTATGATTGGTATCAAGCTAAAAAACCAATAGAGCCTTATGTTGCCGATCAAGATCCTGGAGTGGTATCGGTTCGTAATATTTATAACTATTATAAGCAACATGGTTATAAAACGATCGTGATGGGCGCAAGCTTCCGTAAAGTCGATCAGATATTAGCGTTGGCGGGTTGTGACCGTTTAACAATTTCCCCTAATTTATTGGCAGAAATGCAACAATCCAATGCACCATATGAACGAAAATTAAATCCAAATCAAACTGTGCTTGAACGTCCAGCATTAATGACAGAAGCTGAATTTAGATGGCAACACAACAGTGATGCAATGGCAGTTGAAAAACTAGCAGAAGGAATTCGTGCTTTTGCCGTCGATCAGGGGAAACTTGAAGATATGATCGGCGCCTTGCTCTAATTAGTAATAAAAAGGGGAGATGGTTCCCCTTTATTTCTCCGCTTTATATAACCAATTTTGCCAAAATTAAAGTTTACGACTGCTAATAATCCCTTAGCTATACTCGAAATAGTTTAATTGTTATCTGATGTTAGTGGAGCAAAAGACGTCCAACTAAATTAATTCATTCTGTTAAGTAGATATGATGAATATTTCACATAGCTATATTATATAAAAATTATATAAAAATTAAATTTAGTCATTTATCTCGACATATGAAAATATCGCCAAAAACGGAATCATTTTAGCAAATACTCTTTTCATCAGTTAATCAATCACAAAATGTGATAACTGTAATAAGTTATTTATTTTTAATTGGTTTAAATATTTTTATTAAAATTTATAACCATGTTTTACTAATATTGGTGATTAACCGCTAAGCTAATATTTGATTTTTTTCGATTTATGTTACTATGGGTAAAACATTTGTTATATTAATTAACTATTGTTAATTACAAAAAATCGGCAGGAGTGATTTATGAGATGGGAAGAAAAGCGAGATTTAGTCAAAATTGCGACTTGGTATTACCAGTATGGTTGGACTCAAGCTCAAATAGCTCAAAAGATAGGTATTTCAAGGTCAATAATTTCTAAAAAATTACAGGATGCTAAAGATTTAGGTATTGTTGAGATTTTTATTAAAGATGAAACTGCATATACCGTTGAATTAGAGCAAAAACTTGAATCTAAATTTAAACTCGAAGAAGCAATTGTTGTTGCAACCCATGATCTGTCTTATGAAGAATCCTCTAATTGGTTAGCCAAAAAGGCAGCTTATGCATTGAATAAACGAATTTTGAAAGTTAATAAATTAGGTATTTCATGGGGAAAAACAATTAGAAAATTTGTTAATGAATTTCCTTATATTACTCATAAAAAGCTAGTTATTGTCCCTTTAATTGGTGGTATGGGGACAGAAGAAGTTGACTTGCACTCTAATCAAATTTGTTATGATCTTAAGAAAAAAATGCAGTGTACCTGTAAATATCTTTATGCACCGGCGTTAGTTGAAGATCAAACCATGAAATTAGATTTATCTAAAAATAAATATATAAATGAAGTTCTTAATGAAGGTAAAACTGTTGATATGGCCATCGTCGGTATTGCTAATCCTTATCATAACAGTACTATGCAAGAGATTGGTTATATTAATAGCAAAGATCTTGAGGAGTTTCGTTATTATGATGTCGTCGGCGATTGTAATTCACGCTTTTACACTTCTGACGGCGAAGAAGCTAACAGCCCGATAAATCAGAGAATTATAGGTTTAAGTTTAGCTGATTTACGTGAAATTCCAACCGTGGTTGCCATTGTATCTGGTGAAAATAAAGAAAAAGCGGTGGTGGCAGCTTTAAATTCTAACATTATTGATATTGTTGTGATGACTGACAAAATGGCTGAATATATTTTAAATACCACTTTTTAACGAATTGAATACTTAAATATCAGTTAGCAAGCCTCTTTATTGTTATAAAGAGGCTTTTTTATAGCCAAAATCTAAACATTATAGACAAATGTCATTTAGTGTGACAAATGTCACATAATGGTATTTTATTAATTGTGGTTAATATTTGTTATGTTATCTTTATGATAAATAGATGTTAAATCTATTTAATATTAATTTTCATAAGGAGAAAACAAAAATGACCATCTATAAACAATTGTTACAAAGAGAAGAAAATGACAACCCAATTAGAGTGGGGGTTATTGGTGCTGGTCAAATGGGAACAGGAATGATAGCGCAGATAGCCACCATTCCGGGAATGTGTGTAACTGGAATTAGTGATATCAATTTAGAAGCTGCACAGCAAGCTGCAAAAGATTATAAGGCAAGTGCCAGTAAAGAAAATAATATTCTTGTTTCTAAAAATTTTAAAGAAGTAATTCAAGCAAAAGAGGTTGAAATAATTGTTGATGCAACAGGAGTACCGGAAGTAGGGGCAAAAATTGCTTTAGAAACATTATTAGCCAAAAAGCATCTAGTTCTGCTTAATGTTGAAATTGATATCACAATAGGTCCTTTGATGCATAAACTATTTAGTGCTGCCGATCTAATCTATAGTGGTTCCGATGGCGATGAACCCGCAGCAACACTTGAGATGTATGAATTTGCTAAATCAATGGGCATGGAAGTTTTAGTCGTTGGTAAAGGTAAAAATAACAAATTAAAAATCGAAGCAAACCCTAATACAGCTCAAGCTGAAGCTGATTCAAAGCATATGTCATCTCATATGTTAGCCGCATTCCAAGATGGTACCAAGACAATGGCAGAAATGAATTTACTGTCTAATGCCATGGGATTTATCCCAGATGTCGTGGGCATGCATGGTGTTAAAGGTGACTTGGATTCGGTCCTTCAAGATTTAAACCTTAAAGAAAATGGCGGCGTTCTTAATAAATTTGGCGTGGTTGAATATGTTGATGGTTTAGCGCCGGGTATTTTTGTCATTGTTAAAGGACAAAATCCTAATGTGAGTAATGAATTAAATTACTTAATGAAAAAAGGTGATAGAGATCATCATATTTTATATCGCCCTTTCCACTTAGCCAGTCTTGAAACACCGCTGACTATTGCTAAGGCCATTTTAAATCACGATACCGCTATTGTTCCTTGTGGAGCTCCTGTCTCTGAAACGGTTGCTGTTGCTAAAAAGAATATTAAGTGTGGTGAAAAACTCGATGGCATCGGTGGTTTTTGTGTTCGAGGGGTAATTGAAACTCATGCGGATATGCGGAAAAACCAAAATATCCCAATTGGGCTTATCAGCGGTAATGTCGTTGCTAAACGAGATATACCAAATGGTAAGTTTTTAACTGAAGATGATGTTGTTTTAGATGAAACAACCACAGTTTGGCAATTACGCAAACTTCAAGATGAAGTCTTCGGTTAAAAATATAACCACTGCTGAATGATAAGACTCAGCAGTGGTTAGCGCAATAAGTTAAGTTGTTGTTATCGGAGGTAAAACATGAATATTGTCATTATCGCCAGTGTTATTTTGGTTTCGCAATCTATATTGAGTTTAATGCAAATTAACTATTATCAGAGATATATGTACAACATCACACAACAATATTTGCATTCTAAACATCATCGGCTTTTTTCATCTATTGAGCGTAAATGGTTAGGCGCAACTGCGATTGTAGTTATGGTGATCGATGAAAACCAAATGGTTAAAGAATGCCAACTTTTGAAAGGAAAATCAGTCTTTGCCAAATTTAAACCGCTACCAAGATTCTATGGACATCATCTGTCACAAATTTTGATTAACTTAAAGGAAGAAAGTCAAACGAGAAAACTCTCGCTAGAAGAAAGAGCAATGATAAAAATGGCAAACCAAATTTCTGGGTGATTTAACTTATCAACACATTAAAAACTAATTCAAAGGAGATAATAATGGACTATATTGAGTGGTTTGGAACCCATTTTATTGGGTTATTTCAGGCTGGTGGACAAGTTTTTGTCGGATTTATGACTGGTATCGTGCCGCTATTGATTGTGTTATTAACATTTACTTATTCTTTAATTGCTTTTGTTGGTGAACAACGAGTCACCAAAGCTATCCAATTTTCTGCTAAAAATAGGTTATTGCGTTACAGTTTAATGCCAATACTATCTGTTTTAATGTTGACTAACCCAATGGCTTATACTTTTGGTCGTTTTGTTAAAGAAGAACAAAAACCGGCTTTTTATGATTCGGTAGTCTCTTTTTTGCATCCTGTAACTGGTTTGTTCCCTTATGCCAATGCCGGTGAGTTATTTGTATTTCTAGGCATTGCCAATGGTGTGATGGATGCAGGTTATAACATTTCTAGTCTTTCAGTACGCTATTTTTTGGCGGGCATTATCATTATTTTAATGCGTGGTGTTATCACTGAAATGATCACCAAATTCTTAATGCGTAAAGAAAAACTGTAGGAGAGTGACGTTATGTATAAAACAATTTTTATCGAGAAAGGCCAAGGTGGCTGGGGAGCAGGTTTTTCTTTAACCCCAACGGCTGAAAAACATAAGATACTCTCTGTGACCGGCGGTGGTATTCATCCAGTTGCGCAGAAAATTGCTGAACTCTCCGGTGGTGAAGCGGTAGATGGTTTTAAAAATGCCATTCCCGAAAATGAAATTTTGTGTGCAATTATAGATTGTGGTGGTACCGCTCGAATTGGTGTTTATCCAATGAAAAAAATTCCTACCATTGATGTTATTCCATCAGCACCGACAGGTCCTTTAGCAAAACATATTACTGAAGATATTTTTGTTTCAGGAGTGAAACTGCAAAACATACTACTATCAGAGGGTAATAATGAACAATCAACGACATCTGCGCAGGATGAACAGCAGCAAACACAAACGGGGAAAGATCCACTTTTGGATCGTGAAAAATTCAAAGAAAAATATGCCCAAATAAAGCAAGAACATCATCAAAATCAAAAAGAAGGTTTATTGATAAAATTATCCCGAGGAATAGGTAAAGCAATGGGAATCTTTTATCAAGCTGGTCGTGATTCGACGGATATGTTAATTAAAAATATTATTCCTTTTATGGCATTTATCAGCATGCTTATAGGTATTATTAATTACACTGGTATCGGTCATATCATAGCTACCACCTTGTCACCTTTAGCTGGTTCAATATGGGGGATGATGGTAATTGCGTTCATTTGTAGCTTACCATTTCTATCCCCAATCCTTGGACCTGGGGCGGTTATTGCTCAAGTTATTGGGGTTTTGATTGGTTCACAAATTGCAATTGGTGCAATACCTGTTGCTTATGCACTACCTGCGTTATTTGCGATTAATGCACAGGCTGGATGTGACTTTATTCCGGTTGGCTTGTCTTTAGGAGAAGCCAAACCTAAAACCGTTCAATTTGGCGTACCAGCAGTACTCTATAGTCGTATGCTAACCGGAATATTAGCTGTGGTTGTTGCATGGGTAATGAGTTTTGGAATGTATTAAACATTAAAAGGATTAATTATGGCAAAGAGTATCATTACTGAAATTGGTTCTATCGTTCCAGAATTCAAAGAAGAAAAAGTGATTATTTTATTTGGTCCAATGGCAACACCTGATTTACGTGAAATTTGTGTGATACATGAGTTTCATAAAAAGCCTAATCAAACATTAGTTGCGGGTAAAGAATTTAAGTTAGGTAGACATAAATATACCATTAAAAAGGTTGGTAGTGAGGCTAATAGAAACTTTGAAGAATTAGGACATATTTCTATCTATTTTAAATTAAGTGATGATGGCACCTTGCCAGGTGCCATAGAAGTTGAACCAGCTGTTTTCCCTGAATTAAATATTGGCGATGATATTTGTTTTGAATAATAGATGGTAATTAATGGATTTATATATAAGGGTTTGCTTATTTTTAGTAATACTCAATTTAAAAAACCATCACTATTAATTTAGTGATGGTATAGTGATTTTTAACTAAAAATTGATTATTTAAAATGGATTAGGATCTTTTTTCAAATTATTAAATGGATATAGTTTATTCTTCCAATCTTTGATTTGAATATTCTTTTGTTCAGGTATATCAGTCAAATCATATTGCATATAATCATGTTGGACATTCAATTGAATCCCCATCCAATGACTTAATAAATAAACGAATTGATAACCTGAAATTTGTTTATTAATTTTAACCTGATTGATTTTATCTGAATCAAAAAATATCAATGGCACTTGAAAACTATTTTGATATTCCCAATTGTGTCTTAAGTCTTGATATTGTTCAGTGTGCGAAAGCCCATGATCTGCAAAGTAAACTACAGAGTAATCTTCATTATGTTTTTTTAATATCTCTACTGTTGATTTTATCAAGTCATCCGTTTCTTTAATACTACTGACATAACAGGAAACATTTTTATTGTTAAGATCAAATTGCACATCAAACTGCAATCTTTTACAAAAATGAGGATGGGAACCGATTAAATGCATAACAATAAGTTTAGGTTTATCGTGCTGTTGCGTTAATAATGAATCTAATTCAGGTAAAAGTAATGTATCGTATTTTCCACGGGCTGATTTACCGTTGTATTCGCCTTTTTTGGTATAGAAGATATTTTTACTATAAGCTGTAATTCTCGGTACCGTTATTTCCATTCTACCTAATTTTCCTTGATTAGATAGCCAATAGGTTTCAAACCCGGCATCATTAGCAATTGCAATAATATTATTATTTAATTGGGCATTGACTTCACGATTATCTAAATAACTTGATTGACTAATCAAATGCGGAATTGATGATTGGGTATTTGATGCCGGGGCAATTAATCCATCCCAAATTAATGAGGCATTATTATCGGTAAAAGGGGTATTGCTATATTTAAAGCCATAAGCGCTCATATAATCTTTACGAACACTTTCACCAATGATAACAACATAAGTTTTATGTTGAGGATTGACAGAAACAATAGGTATTGTATTAGTTTGTTGGAGTTGCTTAAGCTGTTCTTGTTTTTCCGTTAGATATATTTTTACACTTGAATATAAATCCAGAAAAAATTCAAAAAAAGGATATTTAACATTATCTAATACGGTTGTTGTAATTCTAGTCAATGTAGTTGGTTGATATTTTATGACTCCTTTGACTGGTCTATAAATACAGATAAGTAATGCTATAGCAATAACGTAATAATTTCCTATTTTAGGAAATTGAAATTTTTTAAAAAAAAGAATAAAACTTATGACTAATATTAATGGTATAAAATAAAAATAAAGGGGTAATTGCGAACAAAATTCTTGTATTTCATCAATATCAGTTTCTGCTATTGCACTTACCACTGCAACATTTGGACTTCCATAATAAAATCCTATCGGAAAATAAAGTGCAGCAATAACAAATAATAATCCTAATAAAAAACGGAAAAATGTGAATCTAGCTAAAAAAATTAGAGAAAAATAAGTAAGCAGTATTCTATCAAATCTTTGTGGGTAACCTAATAAGTAAACTAATAAAACAGAAAGACCGATACAAACAATATGTGAAAATAATTCTTTTTTGGTAAATATCACGAAAACAGATCCATGTTAAAACAATTAGTTGATAAAGCAGAAAATTATATAAGTAATCAAATTTTAAGCAATATAAATTTAGGTTGATTTTTTTATTGAGATAACTAATAAGTTATAATTCATATATTAATATTAAGATTTTTAGTTAAAAATAATCGCCAAACTTTCAATATTTTTTAATAAATTTGGCGAGGAATTTTTATTTTTATTATCTTGAGGCTCTATTTAATATCACATCTTGCGGTAGTTTTTGGATGTAGAGCATTCTAGCAATAAGTAAAAATGCTGCGACAGCTAGACCTAATATAATTCCTATCCAAAAACCGGCAGCGCCAATTGGCTGCATAACAAGATCGGTTAATCCTAAGATATATCCAACCGGTAACCCCACTCCCCAATAAGAGATTAGGGTAATAAAAAAGATGCTTTTAGTATCTTTATAACCACGTAATACATTACTTGCTACGACTTGCAAATAATCTGATGCTTGATAGATGGCAAGTAAAATAATCAATTGTAGACAGATGGTTATTACATCGATCTCATGAGTAAATATGGTTATTATCGGTGATCTAAAAATGACCAGAATTAATGCCACGATTACCGCCATCATAAAGGATATCGCTAAACTTATATAAGCAGTTTGCTTAGCTAAAATTGGTTTATTTTTACCCAATAAGTAACCAACACGAATACTGGTTGCTACCCCCAAAGATAATGGTATAGCAAACGTTAAACTACTGATAGTGAAGATTATTTGGTGTGCAGCCACAGTTATTTGACCAAGTGGCGCAATAAGTAGTGCAACCACCGCAAACAGACTCATTTCAAAAAAATAGGCTAAAGCTAGTGGTGTGCCGAGGATAACTATTTTTTTGATGATAGCAAAATCAATGAGTTTGGTTAGTGGTGTTTTGCGAATATCACGTTGGCTAGCTGCGGTTAATGTATACAAACGAATTAAAGCAAACATCAACCAAAAAATGATAGCGGCAGTAATTCCGCAACCAACACCACCAAAAGCAGGCAATCCAAACTTGCCATAAATTAATACATAATTAATCGGAATATTGGCAAGTAGTGCTATAAATATAATCACCATAGCGGGTTTGGTGTTAGATAAGCCTTCGCATTGATTACGATAAACCAAAAATAATAAGAAGGCAGGTACTCCCCACATAATTGCGCGTAAGAATGAAACGGCTACATCAACCATCTCTGGATCGATAGGATGATCAGCTGAGCTTCTTAGACTAATTATTTTGTCGGAATTGTACAAAACTAGCATCATGATGATGGATAAAATTAACGCAATCACCACCCCTTGACGAGTCTGATCGGCTACTTGCTCACGTTTGGCCGCACCATTTAAGTTAGAGATTATAGGGGTTAAAACCGTTAATAATCCTTGGCCAAACAAAACAGTAGGCAACCAAATTGATACAGCAATGGCTACCCCCGAAAGAGCAGTTTTGCTGTAATTACCCGCCATAATGGTGTCGACAAACGTGATTGCAGTTTGTGATATTTGGGCAATCATGACCGGTATAGCTAACGTGATTAGGTTTTTTATTTCGTGTCGATAATGTAGCTTCATTGGAAATATTTACTGTATTACAGTACCCCATAAATCGTATTCATCTGAATGTTCAATGTTGACTTGAACAATATCGCCGACTTTAACAGCTTTCTCTTCATTCAAATAGACAACACCATCAATTTCTGGCGCATCAGCCATACTTCGCCCGATGGCTCCTTCTTCATCAACCTCATCAATTAAAACCGATAGAGTTTTGCCAATTTTATTTTGTAGTTTTTGGGTCGAAATCGTTTGTTGTAATTGCATAAAACGATGGAAGCGTTCTTGTTTTATCGCTTCTGGTATCTGATCTGCTAATTGATTTGCCGCCGCACCTTCAACAGGACTATAAGGAAAGCAACCCACGCGATCTAATTGCGCTTTTTCTAAAAAGTCGAGTAATAACTCAAAATCTTGTTCAGTTTCGCCCGGATAACCAACAATAAAGGTTGAACGCAAAGTAATTTCCGGACAAATTTCACGCCAATGATGAATTCGCTCTAATGTTTTTTCGATCGTCCCCGGGCGTTTCATTGATTTTAAAACCGTTGGGCTGGCATGCTGTAACGGCACATCTAAATAAGGTAAGATTTTTCCTTCAGCCATTAATGGAATTAAATTATCGACACTAGGATACGGGTACATATAATGTAGACGTACCCAAATTCCAAGGGTTGATAGTTGTTCACAAAGGGTATAAATATCGGTTTTTAACGGCATACCATTCCAAAAGTTGGTGCGGTTTTTGATATCAATACCATAAGCTGAGGTATCTTGAGCGATGACTAAAAGTTCTTTTACTCCGCTATCAACTAACCGTTTTGCTTCATCAAGTACATTACCGATAGGACGACTGACCATCTCACCACGTAAAGAAGGAATGATGCAAAATGTACAGCTATGATTACAACCTTCTGAAATCTTTAAGTATGCATAATGTTTAGGTGTTAACTTTACTCCTTGTTGTGGTACAAGGCTAGTAAATGGATTATAACTCGGTTTAGGAGCATATTTGTTTACATGTTGCAGTACGGCTTCGTAACTGTGTGGTCCTGATATTTCTAGCACTTTAGGATGCACATTACGGATCTGATCTTCTTTGGCGCCAAGACAACCAGTGACAATAACCTTACCATTTTCGCTTAATGCTTCGCCAATTGCTTCTAATGATTCTTGTACCGCACTATCAATAAAGCCGCAAGTATTAACAATAACTAAATCAGCATTATCGTAGCTAGGCACAACTTGATAACCTTGAGTACGTAACTCGGTTAAAATTCGCTCAGAGTCAACTAAATTTTTAGGACAACCAAGGCTCACAAATCCTATAGTAGGGGATGACATATTCATAGTAATTATAGTAATTTTAAATTAATTGCGGTAATTTTCGACAATCTAAAAACGATTGAATTTAGATTAAGATAACAGATGAACATTCTAACATAATTAAACAGGGCGAAATAAAAATTTTTAATTTGATATAAAGAACGATGGATATGGATAAAATCTAAAAAAAGCTCTTATAACAATAAGAGCTTTTACAATTATAGGAAGTTAATTCGGGAGAAAAAGCTTATTTTAATGCATCTATTACTTCATCAATTTGTAGATCTAAACTTTCAGCACCGCCACCAGATAAGTACCAAAGATCTGGAGTTAAGTAGACAACTTTGGTTTGGCTTTTCGCTAACACTTTTGAGTCGAAAAAGTCACCTGACATTGCTGATTGACCAATAGCTTTACTTCGGTCGACAACATAAATAATGTCTGGTTTAACTTTAGTAATATAACTGTTATCAATAAAGATTGGTTTTGGTTTACCAACACTATTGGTTGGTTGCAATGCAAATGGCGCGGCGCGTTTTACTTTTAATACATCGTGAATTAACGCTGCGCTTGAACTTGCATTGATTAGAATCATTTTCCCGTCATTATGGATAGCTACAATTGCTTTTTTATCGCTCGCTTCAGCTATCGCACGTCCACTGGTAATTTTTGCCTCAATTGATTGAATTAAATTACTCGCTTTTTCTTCAGTGCCGGTAATATTGCCTAAAATATTGATGTGGTGTTTAGTTGATTCAAGATAATCTTTGGCATCAACGCTTAAATTAATTACTGGCGCTATTTTATTTAATACTTCGGTTCGACTAGCTTGACGACCATCAATGATGATAAGTTGTGGTTTAGCTTTTTCGATTGCCTCAATATTAGGCTCTTTCATATTACCAGTGTCGGTAATATCTGCACTTTTATATTGTTCTAGATAAGAAGGAAGAACGGAAAGTGGTGTTCCTGTAACAATTGAACCTTTACCTAATGCATCTAACGTGTCTAAGGCGCCATAGTTCATCACAACAACTTTACTTGGCGATTTAGGTACCACTACCGATTGCTTATTATCTGGGCTTACTGTGATTGATGATTGACAACCAGTTAATCCTAAAATAAGAGCAGTTAGCGTACTTAATAGTACCTTTTTTTTGGTATTCATGGTAATTCCTTTTGCTACTTTGAAAATGATAACTATTATTATTTAAACATTATTAATTGTCTAGTGATAAATAAATTTTCGTAAAGATATTGATAATTATTCTCATATAATATATCGTTACGCACAAATTGCATTGAAAATATCAATATAAATAATAGGGTTAAACAAATGAATACTAGGTTTAAGTTGGCAACACATGTCATAAATACAAGTATTTTATTATCACTATCAGGTTTAGCGATGGCAGCCGATGATAAAAATACCGATACTATGGTGGTAACAGCATCAGGATTTTCACAACAGATTAAGGAAGCACCGGCAACGATTTCGGTAATCACACCGGAAGAGATTAGCAAAAAACCTTATCGTGACGTTACCGATGCTCTTAAGGATATTCCAGGTATCACCGTAACAGGCGGTGGTGATTCAACCGATATTAGTATTCGAGGAATGGATGGCAAATATACTTTAATGTTAATTGATGGTAAAAAAGTGAACACTCGTGAAACTAGACCAAATAGTGATAATTCCGGTTTTGAACAAGGCTGGTTACCACCATTAACAGCCATTGAACGTATTGAAGTCGTTCGAGGACCAATGTCTTCCTTGTATGGTTCTGATGCTATGGGTGGGGTAATCAATATTATTACTAAAAAGGTATCAAATATCTGGCATAGTGGATTACGAGTTGAATCAATTATGCCTTATCGTTCTGATGAAAAAAATACCTATATAGGTAGTTTTTCAACGACTGGACCAATTATTGACGATATTCTCGGTATTCAATTATATGGGCAATATACAAATCGTCATGAAGATGAGTTTTTAAATGGTCATTCTGGACAGAAATTACGCAGCTTGAATGGTAAATTATCACTTAATGCTACTGATAACCAAAAATTTGATCTCGATTTTGGTCGTTCGTTACAAAATAGTACTTCAATCAGAGGTAAAACAAGAGAAAAATCAAGAGATAAAGATTATAAGCGTGATAACGCTAGAAATTCTTTTGCGCTAACTCATAATGGTTTATTTGATGATCTATCGACGACTTCTTTTATTGCTTATGAAGAAAACAATAATCCAGAAAGAAAAATGAAAATTCGTAATACCGATCTAGATTCTCGAGTGACGATTCCTTTTAGTATTAATATGCTAACGGTAGGGGGTAAATATAATTACCAAGAGCTTCATGATAAAGGTAATGAACTTACTAGTGATATTACTAAAATTGATCGCTGGAATTATGCATTGTTTGCCGAAGATGAAATAAGTATTTTCGATAACTGGAGTATCACGGCTGGTTTACGTTATAACAAAGATGAAAACTATGGTAGCAACTGGAATCCAAGAGTCTATAGTGTCTGGAATATTGATGATAATTTTACCCTGAAAGGCGGTTACTCAACCGGTTATGCAACGCCAAAATTGCGTCAAGTTGTTTCTGACTGGGGACAAGCAACAGGTGGAGGATATTGGGATGGTGTAGTTGTTGGTAATCCTGATTTAAAACCTGAAAAATCAAATAATTTTGAAATTGGTCTAGGATATACCAATGATTACGGTATTGATGCTTCTGCAACAGCTTTTTATACTAAATACAAAGATAAGATTCAATCTTACTATATTTGTGATAATAAAAATATCGAAGAGAAAACATGTTCTTATAAAAACTTTAGTAAAAAATTTCATTTTATCCAAGGTTTAGAAAATGTAGATAAAGCAGATCTTAAAGGTATAGAGCTCTCATTCAAAACCCCATTATTTACCGATTTCTTATTAAGTACTAATTATTCTTGGACTAAAACAGAACAAAAAACAGGTAATAATAAGGGTAAACCTTTAAACCGTACACCTAAACAAAAATTCAATACTCAGCTTGATTGGAATTTAACCCAACAATTGGATTTATGGACTAAAGTTGCCTATTACGGTGTGGAATCTACTACAGATCGTAAAGGCAAAAAAATTGAGTATCCTGGTTATACTTTCTGGGATGTGGGGACGTCTTTCCAAATAAACCAAAATGCTAAGATTTATGGTGGTGTTTATAACTTATTTGATAAGGATGTTTCAAACGATGATTTTGGTAAAACTTTAGAAGGTCGTCGTTACTTTGTTGGTACTGAAATTAATTTCTAATTAGTATTCATCAAAAAATGTAATTATAAATATTGAGTGGTTGTTAATACAGCCACTTTTTTATTTAATGAACTCTATATGAACATTTTAATTTATTAGTTATGATTGAGGCTTACTTGACAAAGGTATTTCAAATTAATCATGTGCAAATAAGCATGTTTTAAACGATAATTTTGCTAAAACCTTAACAGGTCGTCATTACTTTGTTGCTACAGAAATTAATTTCTAATACTTAAAACTTATCAGTTAGCTAGTTATTTAACTGCTGGTTGAGAATTATTTATTTAGCTCAAAATAGCAATTTATTAAAGTTCAATTAATACTTTTTTTAAGATTATTGCCATCGGTCAAAAATAACTTTTCTACTATGAAAAATTACCCCTCCTAATACGAATTTCTTACTAAGCTTGTTTTCTTTGAAGCAAAAGTAAATCAATTAAAAATCACTGCTAGAAATCCTACAACCCAAATACGACTATAGCGAAAAACGTAAGTGAAAGTTGACGACTAATAGCATGATGCAAACACTTAATAACGATTTAAATGAGGTAACTAACAACTTTCGATTAGGCGAAATATAAAATGTCAGCTGTTGAGCTCTTCTATAATGTCGAATAAACGACAATCGTATCTTTAACCCTATCGGATGTGTATCAGGCAGTTAGGAAATAACTAATCAGGGGGTAATTTAAACAGATTGAAAATGCCGATGATAATAATTGCCTGATTTTAGGTTTATTGAATGGTTTTTTATTTGGTTTATTAAATAAAAAGTTAAAAAATGTGTGTTAAATAACTAACATTTGCCAAATCTTATTTCAATAAAGACCTGCATGATACAATTATTTAATCTTTTGTTTTGTGTGCGATCTTATGAACGAGATGTTATCTGATTAAATGATATTACTTTTTAATATTTCTCACCAATATTTACCATAAACTCATCTCTTTTTACATTGACAACATTTCAACCATTTCCATTTGATTAGGCGGAAATCGCGGTTAACTAGTTAATATTTAGATCTTAGTCACAAAATTGCTATAAAACCATTTGCGGAGAAAATTTATTGGTTATAATTGAACAAAAGATTAATAAGTAAACATTTGTTCGGAGGTTTTATGGTCAGTATCATTTTAGTATCTCATAGCAGGAAGATAACCGATGGGCTAAAAGAGATGATTGAGGAAATGGTTGATTCAACAGGGGATGTGAGAATTTTTTCGGCAGGGGGGACAGAAGATGGCCGTTTAGGAACTGATTCTGTTGCCATTTATAACATTATTAAACAATCAAGCCAGCATAGTAACATTCTGATTTTTGCAGATATAGGTAGTGCAATATTAAGTACCGAAACCGCAATTGATCTAATTGAAGATGAAGAGCTAAAAAGTAAAGTCATATTAGTTGATGCGCCATTAGTCGAAGGTGCTTTTTATGCATCAATTCAAGCTATGGTTGATAAGGATGTGGAAGGTATTTTAGCTGAGTTACAAAATATTTAGAGAGAGAATGGCTATGAAATTTTTTCGAAGTTTTGTTGGTTATTGTATCGCGGGCATGATAGTGATGGCTGTTTGGTCACAATTAGGCACTTATGGCATTTTTGGTGGTTATCTTGCGGCGATAATCATTATTGGGCCAATGTGGTATATGAATCATTACATTAATTTAACCGGTAACGAAGATGATGCGGCTTTTGTTGATATGGGGTTAGCTATCGCAGTATGTGGCATTATGAGAGATACCTTTATTCAGGGAGGCGATGCTTTTTCAACTTCTTTACCGACAATTTTATTAGTTGGTTGTGGGGCCGCCCTAGGGGGAATTACTGCGGCATTTATTGAAAAAGACATGGCTAAGAAAAAAGAGTTTGTTAATGAAAATCCAAGAGAACCAGGACTTAGACGATCTGATTTTGAAAAATTAAAAGAGGCCAAAGAGAAAATCTTACGCGCTAAAAGAATTAAAATTTTTCAAAAAAAGAGTTCAATCTAGGATTAAGGAGTGAATGATTATGACAATACAATTAGCTATTGCAACGTTAATCGGTGGTTTTATTTTCCCTTTTGTCATACGAATGGCTTGGGGAAGAATGGTTGATAATTGGGGGCCAATCGGTGGGTGGATGGCAGCGGCATTTATTGTAGGTACCGTATGGTGTATCAATCATGGTATAGCCACACCGATGATTACTCAAAGTGGTACTGTTTGGGTAGATCAGGGATTAGCCGCAGGTGTTGGTGTTTGGGTTGCTTCAGCATTAACCGGTGGCAGCAAGCGTAAATCAGTTAAAAATATCGTTGCTGCGGTTAGCGCAGGTATTGTAGGTGGATATGTTTTGTCACTTTTTCTTGTTTCTTAAGTAAAAGACAAAAGGTTGAAGGATAGAAAGGAGTAACACAATGAAAAGATTAATTAATGATGGTTATGATGTGGTTGAAGAGCTGTTAGAAGGTTACTGTTTAGCACACAGTGATTACGTAGAACTCAAGCAAGATTGTAATCGAGTAATTGTAAGTAAAAAAATGAGCTCAGAACCAAGAGTAAGAATTATCGTTGGTGGTGGCTCTGGTCATGAACCTGCTTTTTTAGGCTATGTTGGTAAAGATTTTGCTGATGCGGCAGCGGTGGGTAATGTAAATACCTCGCCATCCCCTGAATATTGTTATGCAGCGGTAAAAGCTGTCGATGCCGGCAAGGGATGCCTTTTTGTTTATGGAAATTATGCCGGCGATGTAATGAACTTTGATATGGCTGCCGAACTTGCTGCCGAAGAGGGAATTCGCGTTGAAACGGTAACCACAACTGATGATATTTATTCATCAGAAAATGTTCAAGATCGTCGTGGTGTGGCTGGTAATGTATTTGTGTTTAAAGTTGCTGGAAGTGCCGCTGCTAAAGGTTATGATTTAGATAAAGTGAAGGCACTTACCCAAAAAGCCAATGCAAATACTTATTCTATTGGTGTGGCATTATCTTCATCAACACTACCAGTTACCGGCGAGCCGATTTTTGAAATGCAAGATGGTGATATGGAAGTAGGAATGGGGATCCATGGTGAACCAGGCATCGAAAGAACTAAACTAGAAAAGGCTGATGTTGTGGTTAGTCAATTAATCGATCATATCTTGGCTGATTCTAAACTAAAATCGGGTGATGAAATTGAGTTACTCATCAATGGACTAGGCGGTCTGGCATTGATGGATCAATATATTTGTTATCGAAAAGCTCATCTTTTATTAGCAGAAAAAGGCATCAAGATTTATAAATCATTAGTTGGTAATTATGTTACGTCAATGGATATGGTTGGTATGTCTATTTCAGTTATAAAACTTGATCAAGAACTTAAACAACTGTTGGATCATCCTTGTGATGCCCCTTATTTTAAAGTTGCTTATTAACCACAAGGAGAATCGAGATGCGTGCTCTGATGCTAAATAAATCATATTTTATTGAGACTTTTAAAAAATTGGCTGCAATGGCTGAAGAAAATCGTGACCACTTAAGTAAATTGGACTCAGATATTGGCGATGGTGATCATGGAATCAATTTGACCATCGGTTTTCGTGAAGTTGAAAAACAGTTACCTCAACTCTCTGAATCAGTAACTGATATAGCCGAATTAATGAAAAAAGTAGGTATGATTCTCTTAAGTAAAGTTGGAGGAGCATCAGGGCCATTATATGGAAGTTTTTTCATGAAAATGGCGACGCATATAATTGGAAAACAAGAAGTGACATTTAAAGAATTTTGTCAAATGTACCAAGATGGTGTTGAAGCTGTTCAAATGAGAGGAAAAGCTGAATTAAATGATAAAACGATGCTCGATGCTTTAATTCCTGGTCTTGCAGTATTAAAAGATTATCAAGAAGGTGATGATCCTATAAATACTTTAGAAAATTGTGTAAATGAAATGAAGTTAGGTTCAGATAAAACTATTCCGCTAATGGCCAAAAAAGGTCGAGCGTTACGCTTAGGTGAACGTGCAGTTGGTCATCGAGATCCCGGCTCTGAATCGGCTTGGATGATTATGAATGTATTTTTACAACAACTCAAAACGATATCCTAATCAATGGCTTAGCTATTGATTGCAATTAACGAGTTTTAAATAATATTTAGTAGATACTGGAAGGTTGAATATGAAAAAAATCTATATTGGTACAAGTTGGAAGATGAATAAAACTTTAGCTGAGGCGTTACTTTTTTGTGAACAACTTAAAACCTTTTATCCGGAAAATCTGAAAAGTCATATTCAACCATTTGTTATTCCTCCATTTACTTGTGTTCGGGATGTCACCGATTATATCAATAATCACCAGATTAACTGTTTAACTGGCGTGCAAAATATGCATTTTGCCCAATCAGGGCCTTTCACCGGTGAAATTTCAGCCAATATGGTTGCTGATACTGGTGCCACCATAGTTGAAATGGGGCATTCCGAACGACGAGAATATTTTGCCGAGACAGATAGCTTTGTGAATAAAAAAGTTCATGCTGCATTAAACTACAATTTAACCCCATTAATTTGCATAGGTGATAGTGCCCAAGAAAAATCTTGGGGTGTATCAGTAGAAACTGTGGTTAAACAAATGAAGATTGCTTTATTTGGCATTGATAAAAATCAGGTGACTAAGGTAATTATTGCTTATGAACCAATATGGGCAATAGGTGAACAAGGAGTACCTGCAACCCCTGATGAAGCAGAATATATCCATACTAAATTACGTTCTGCAATGATTGAACTTTATGATATCGATACCGCTAATCAAGTAATTTTACTCTATGGTGGTAGTGTAAATCTCGAAAATTCTCCATTATTTATTAGCCAACCGAACATTGATGGATTATTTATTGGACGTAGTGCATGGCAAGCTAAAGATTTTTGTACTATATTATCTGCTATTAATCAGCAAAGTTAAGATAATAAAGGCAAGCCTAATGGATATATTTGAAGATAAACAAGAGTCAGAGCTACTTACGGAAATTGCCGTTGCTTACTATGAATATGAACAAACTCAAGAAGAGATTGCTCAGCGATTTGGTATCTCCCGTATTAAAGTAGGTCGCTTGCTGAAAAAAGCGCGAGCGGAAGGCATTGTTGAAATTAATGTCAAATATCATCCGGTATTTAGTTCGCGTATTGAACAGCAATTTGTTAATAATTTTGGGATTAAAAGGGCGCTGATAGCTTTAGATCACCAAGATGAAGATGAGCAACGACGACAAGTTGCGGCACTTGTTTCTAACTATCTATCCAGTACCTTAAAGAATGGCATGACGATTGCTGTTGGCCAAGGGCGTAATGTTGCCGCTATTGCTAGCCATGTAGGGGTTTTTCCTGAAAAACAGTGTAAATTTATTTGCGGTATTGGTGGTACCCAGCGAGTTGGCGAGATTATTGACGCCGATCATATTAGCCGTAGTCTAGCAAGAAAATTCAGTGCCAGTAGTGAAACTTTATATGCGCCAGCTTATGTTGAAAACCGTGAACTCAAACGTGCGTTTATGCAGAATCGAGTAATTAAAGATACCATAGAACGTGCAAGTAAAGCTGACATCGCCTTAGTGGGTATTGGTGATATGAATGAAAACTGTTACATGGTGCAATTAGGATGGTTTACGCCACAAGAAGTGACTTATGCAACATTGAATCAAGGTGTTGTCGGTGATATTGCCGGTTATGGCTTCTTTGATATTAATGGCAATCCAGTTGATACCAACATGAACGATCGGGTAATTGGTTTAAGCATTGATGAGTTACGTAATATCCCTTGTGTGATTGCTATAGCATCAGAAAACACTAAAGCGACGGCAATTTTAGGTGCACTTCGTTCAGGGGTGATTGATATCATTGCAACCAGTGCTTCAAATGCTAGAACGGTACTAAGTTTACAACAAAGTAAAATGCCAACAACAAAGTAAAATTCAATTTGGATTAAACGCTATTTGTCACCAAGCGACAAATAGCGTTTTAATTAATTTGAGATTATAGTAAGCGTTTAATAATTCGATCTACTCGAATTCGGCTTAAACGTTTAATTAATTTATGTACATGTTTTGGATAGAATTGGCTAGCTTGAATTTGTTGGAAATGGGTGACTAAGGTCGTTTTTTCACGGATTGTGGCAAGTTCTTGCTTAATCTGTTTTTGCAATTCATGTTTTGGATCGTGGATTAATAGTGCATTTTCCAGATCTAAACGCCAAGCTCGAGGATTAAGGTTATTACCAGTAATCATCATCCATTCATCATCGACCCAAATCCCTTTTAAGTGATAGGTTTGATCCCCATCTTTCCATAATCGAATGATTAACTGTTCTTTATCTATATAAGTTTGTAGCCGTTCCACAAAACGTCTTAAGTTGATTTCATACAAATAAGGTAATCCACCCGAGATATTAAAAGGTTGATCTTCAGGAATATAAAAGTCGTTGGCAACTTTATCACCAATGATGATTTCCACTTGTTTGCCTTTTCTTAGAAGGCGAATAATATCGCGGACTAATATGTTTGGTAAGTTAAAATAGGGGGTACAAAAAGTGATTTTTTGTTCAGTAATATTGATTAAATGATGAATAATCTTATTGAGTTGATTATTGCGACCAAGGCCAACTAGTGGTGAGATGGATAGGGTATCATTATCAGTATCGCCTACATATTGGTACTTGGCATCGGTAAGATGTTGGCGTAATGCTTTAATTGCCGGTTTGATTTGTTTCCGGGTTTTATGTTCATTAACATCTAAGTGTTGCACACCCTCAAGTGGTAGGAAGTTGTCATTTACATAATTAACCATAGCGTCAGATAAGGCTTTATTGGTGATAAAGTGATATCTGTCATAACGGTATTTATCAAGTTTATGTAAATAGACGTTGTTAATACTTGCCCCACTATAAATTACGGTATCATCAATGATGAGCCCTTTTAAGTGTAGCACACCGAGTACTTCACGGCGATTAATCGGTACACCATAAGTTGGGATATCAATATTTAGATATTGTTGTTTTAAATCATAGTAGTAACGAGCATTGGTTTGAGTTTTATCTTCACCAATTCTTCCCCGTTGAGCTCGATGCCAATCAACAAAAATCTTGATATCTAAATTGGGGCGTTCAGCTTTGGCTTGGTAAAGAGCGTCAAGAACTTCGCGACCGGCTTCATCTTTTTCTAAATAAAGTGCAACAATATAGATACGCTGTTGGGCTTTTTTGATATGTTCAAGCAAAGCAATTCTATAGGAATTTGGATCGTAGATAATTTGATATTGTTCAGCTTTTTGCTGAATTTTAGCTAACTCATCAAGATGTTTTTGATGATTATATTTTATAAAAGGTATTCGCATGATCTAAATATCATTAAATCTGACACAAAGTGTAGAATATCACAAATTATGTCAGAAAATAACACTCCTGTTTTTCATAGTTTAACCTGTGGTTAAATTAATTTTTTATTCAAATTGTTTTTTAATGCAAATTAATATTATTAACGTTAAATTTAAGCTTGTTCATTAACCCAAGTTTGAATGATTTTGTAACTTAATGCTAATACCACAGGACCGATAAATAATCCCATAATACCAAAAGCCAGAATGCCACCAATTACGCCGAATAGAATAAGCAGAAAAGGAAGATCGGCACCTTTTTTAATTAAATAGGCTCGCATTACGCTATCTAATGTTGTTAATATAATGGCAACTACAATTAATACAATACCTGATACCACGTGACCATCCCAAAATTGCCAAAAAATACAGCCAAGCATAACAATAACTGGCCCAATTTGTGCAACGCAGCAGATAAATAAAACTAATGTTAATATGCCAGGAAATGGCATTTTAGTAATTAAAAAACTTAAACCACCAATTAAAGCTAAGGTAATAGCCGTGACAACAACGCCTAATGCGACTGCACGTATCGATTGGCCAGCTAATGTAACGGTAGTTGTTCCATATTGTTTGGATAAACGATTAGCAAAAACATAAACATATTTGGTAATACTCTCGCCTCTAAGGAACAGTAATAAACTAAATATAATCATCACGCCAGCATGAAATATAAAAACGCCAATATTAGTCACTTGTTCTAAAAGCCAACCAATCATTATGCCAATATAGGGTTGAATATCGGACATCAATTGCGTGCCATCCGTTTTGATAAGTTCAAGCCATTTTTGGTGAAGTTCTTCGCCAAACATCGGAATACTCATTAACCAGTCGAAAGTAGGTAATTCCCGATGAGAAAGCGTTCTAACCCATTCAATTAAATAATGTCCATTCTGAGCAACACTGCTAATGATGAGAATAAAAGGAATAACACAGACAAATGCCAATAGTAAAGCCATGACTAAAAGAGATAACCAACGTTTATTAAAAAGTTTTTGTTGGATTTTTATCATCAATGGCCAAGTTGCAATAACCACCATTACCGCCCAAAAAAAGCCAAATAAGAATACTTCGATCACCCGATAAGTTACAACAATAAGTAAACCTATTAATAATAAGTTTAAAATAAGTTTCAGCAAGTCATCAGTTTTTTTTTCCGCTGGCATTTTTACCTCATATTCTTTAATCTAGATAGTGTTATTATACGCATTATGTTTTAAAAAGAATATGATGTTGTATAAAATAGACAATTTATTGGAGGTATAAAATGAAAAAATTAATGTTATTAGTTTTAATGGGTATGGCACTATCGGCTTGTACAAGTGGGCAAAAGGTCCAACAAACTGAGCAAAAGTTGAATGAAATTGCACCTTATCCCGATGCTAAAGCAGACGCTACTCGTTATGTAATTCATCTACCAGGCTTAAAAGATGAAGCTAACGCTAAAGTAGAAATACTAATTGGTAAAGAGATGAATGTGGATTGTAATACCCGTAGTTTAGGCGGAACTGTTAAAGAACAAGAGCTTAAAGGTTGGGGTTACTCATACTATGTTGTTGAAGAAGCTAAAGGTAGCATCTCTACTATGATGGCTTGCCCTGAAGGTACTAATGAGAATAAATTTGTTACAATCAATCATAATTTAGGTTTATTAAATTACAACAGCCGTTTGCCATTAGTATTCTATGTTCCAAAAGATGTGACGGTTAAATATCGTATATGGCAACCGGAAGCAAAAATTTTGCAAGCTAACGCCGAATAAAAAAAGTAAATTAATTGTTAATAGCTCGCTAATAAAGGGTTGATTGATTAAAATCTAGTCACTCAATCCTTAATCTTAGAATATTTGATTTTTTAAGTAGACATCTGGAAAAAAAAAGGTATTTTATCCCACGTAATGCAAGGTTAGCTCTACTTGTTCATTAATTATATTAATGACTTGTGATTGCCTGATTACCTCGGTTTCGCCATATTATTAAATTCAATAATAATGGTAAAATTTGGGGGTCCGTTGTATTTAACAATGGGCTTGTGTCTAACATGTAATATCCCTAACTAGAGGAGAAGTGGTGAGCATGTTTACTCAACGTAAAACAATTCTTTCAATCATCGCTGGTGTATCACTAGCACTATCTCAATCTGCTATAGCAAAAGACCGTGTCGTGCATTTTTATAATTGGGCAGGTCAAATTGGTAATAGTACAATCTCTGATTTTGAAAAATCAACTGGTATTAAACTGGTTTATGATGTGTATGATTCCAATGAAGCGCTTGAAGGTAAACTAATGGCCGGTCATTCAGGTTTCGATGTGGTTTCCCCTTCAGACAGTTTTTTAGCTAGACAGATCAAAGCTGATATCTATTTACCATTAGATAAAAGTAAATTACCTAATTGGAACAACCTCGATCCTAATTTAATGAAGTTAATGGCTAACCATGACCCCGATAATAAGTATGCAATTCCATATGTATGGATGACTACAGGTATTGGTTATAACATTGATAAAGTTAAAGAACGTCTTGGTGAAAATGCCCCAGTTGATAGTTGGGATTTAGTTTTTAAACCTGAAAATATGGAAAAACTCAAAGATTGTGGTGTGGCATTCTTAGATGCGCCAACTGAAATCTTTGCTAGTGCGCTTAAATATTTAGGTAAAGATCCAAACAGCACTGATGCTAAAGATTATACAGAAGCTGCTTATGGTGTGTTGGCAAACGTCAGACCAAATATTCGTTATTTCCATTCATCTCAATATATTACTGACTTAGCAAATGGCGATATTTGTGTGATTTTAGGTTGGGCAGGCGATATTTTACAAGCTCGCGACAGAGCTAACGAAGCGAATAACGGTGTTCATATTAATTACAACATCCCGAAAGAAGGTGCACTGGTTTTCTTTGATACCCTTGCAATTCCAAAAGATGCAGCTAATCCTGATGAAGCACATGAGTTTTTAAACTTTATTTTGAAACCAGAAATTGCAGCTCAGGTGACTAATGATGTTAACTTTGCTAGCCCAAATAAAGTTGCAAACGATAAGTTTGTGAAACCTGAAGTGAGAAATGATCCAGCGGTTTATCCAAAACCAGAAGTGATGGAAAATTTATTCACTTTAACGGTAAAAGAACCTAAACTAGAACGTGTGATTACTCGCACATGGACAAAACTGAAAACGGGTAAATAACCGTTTGAAAATGTCAACTAATTGACTTATATATTCTAGACGGGGAGATTTAAAATCTTTCCGTCTTGTTTTTTTTGGCTTGTTGTTATGAGGAAAAAAGCGTGAACGATAAAACAACAATTCAGGTACAGCCTAAAAAAAAGATGATAACTCCATTATTGGAGATCAAAAATTTAACCAAAGTTTTTAATGATGATTATTATGCCGTTGATGATGTCAATTTAACCATTTATACCGGAGAGATTTTTGCCTTATTAGGTGCTTCAGGTAGTGGTAAATCAACATTATTGCGGATGCTTGCCGGTTTTGAACAACCGACTTCCGGACAAATTATTTTAGATGGGAAAGATTTATCACAAGTACCACCTTATAATCGTCCGATTAATATGATGTTTCAATCGTATGCTCTTTTTCCTCACATGACGGTTGAGCAAAATATTGCCTTTGGTTTAAAACAAGATAAATTAGATAAAAATGAAATTAAACATCGAGTTGAAGAGATGTTGGCACTTGTTCATATGGAACAGTTTGGCAAACGTAAACCTCATCAACTTTCAGGCGGTCAAAGACAACGTGTTGCTTTAGCCAGAAGCTTAGCGAAAAGACCGAAATTACTACTGTTAGATGAACCAATGGGCGCATTGGACAAACAACTTCGTGATCGTATGCAACTTGAAGTGGTTAGCATCTTAGAACAAGTAGGCGCAACCTGCGTAATGGTTACCCATGATCAAGAAGAAGCGATGACTATGGCAGGCCGTATTGCGATTATGAATAAAGGCCAGTTTGTGCAGATAGGTGAGCCTGAAGAGATCTATGAACATCCAAATAGCCGTTATAGTGCAGAATTTATTGGCTCTGTAAATGTTTTTGACGGCATTTTACAAGAGACCTTAGAAGATGGATTAATTATCAGTTGTCCGATGATTAAACACCCATTAAAAGTCGATTACGATTCACCGGCGGTTGAAGGTGTACCTATTCAAGTCGCATTACGACCGGAAAAAATTAAACTTTGTGATGAAATTCCAGCCGATGGCTACAACGTTGCCACGGGTGAAGTGGTTGAAATTGCTTATTTAGGTGATCTGTCGATTTACCATGTTAAATTACAAAGTGGACAGATTATTATTGCTCAACTACAAAACGAACACCGTTATCGTAAAGGAATGCCGACTTGGGGTGATACTGTCAACTTAAGTTGGGAAATTGATAGCTGTGTTGTGCTGACCGAATAAACACAAGAGGATAAATTGATGCGATCCATTTTATGGGGTTTGTTGTTAAATGCCTTAGTGTTACTTGGTGTTTATTTACGTTTTGTAACCATCAATGCATTTGACAATCTGTTTTTAGATGCGTTATTTACGTCAATGGTATTGAGTTTATTAGTATCATGTGTTGGCGCATATTTGGCACATTATAAACCATCTAAATTTGCTTATCGATTGATTATAGCCGGCAGTATTTTATATATACCTGCTGGATTAGGTTTAGTGGCGATCTATTATGCTTATCGTAAGTTGCGACTACAACGTGATGATTCTGATTTGATGACACTCTACGGCCGTCTATTAGTAATAGCTATTCCATATTGTTGGATGTTGTTGCTATTTTTATTACCGTTTTTGATTGTATTTCGAATCAGTTTTTCCGAAGTGGCGATAGCCGTACCACCTTATACTGAACTGCTAAGTTATGAAGATGGCCTAGTCAATATTGTTTTAAACTTTGGTAATTATTTTAATTTACTCGAGGATACTATTTATCTAGACTCGTATTTACAGTCATTAAAAGTTGCAGCAATTTCCACATTGCTATGTATTTTAATCGGTTACCCTTTGGCTTGGGCTATTTCACAATGTAAACCGTCAACCAGAAATATTTTATTGTTATTAATCATTTTGCCATCATGGACTTCGTTTCTAATTCGGGTTTATGCTTGGATTGGAATTTTAAATCCTAATGGTCTATTAAATAATTTCCTAATGTGGTTAGGGGTTATAGATCAGCCATTAATCATAATGAAAACCTATCTGGCGGTTTATATCGGTATTGTCTATTCTTATTTACCATTTGTGGTATTACCAATTTATACCTCATTAAGTAAAGTAGACACAACACTGATTGAAGCGGCGTTAGATCTTGGTTGTAAACCAATTAAAACCTTCTTCAAGATTATTGTACCGTTAACCAAAAATGGCGTTATTGCCGGAGGCATGTTGGTATTCATTCCTGCGGTAGGTGAATATGTTATCCCAGAATTATTAGGTCCATCAGATGGTCTAATGATTGGTACACAGCTATGGACTGAATTCTTCAATAATCACGATTGGCCAGCCGCGTCAGCAGTGGCAACAGTGATGTTATTGATATTAATTGTACCTATCTACTACTTTAATAAGTTCCAGAACCGACAAATGGGAGGTAAATAAATGAATAATTTACCATTAGTCATGCGCTCAGCATTGATTGTTTTTATTGTTGCATTATTCGGTTCAATAGTGCTATCGGTTTTGATCTCTGCATCAGGATTTGCACTATTAGGTAGTGCTAGCTTATATGTCGGATGCTTGCTATTTAGCCTTATTTTAACAACTATTGTAGCAATCGCGTTATTAGTGAGATGTTTAAAAGGATTGATTCTCTTAGTAGTATTTTCCTTTTTATATATCCCTATGATTATTCTGATTGTTTATTCGTTCAATAGTTCAAGGCTGGTAACGGTATGGGCAGAATTTTCAACCAAATGGTATTTTGAGTTAATACATAATGATACTTTACTCAAAGCAGTAGGATTGAGTTTGACTATCGCGGCAGGTGCTGCCTCATTAGCGATTGTACTGGGTACTTTAGCTGCTTTTACTATCATTCGCTTTAGACGATTCCGTGGCTCTAACCTGTTCTCGTTTATGACTACGGCACCGTTAGTTATGCCTGATGTCATTACTGGTTTAGCTTTGTTATTGCTATTTGTCGGAATGGGACAAGCGCTTGGTTGGCCAAAAGAACGCGGTGCATTGACTATTTGGATGGCGCATGCAACATTCTGTACCGCCTATGTGACCGTTGTTATTAGTGCTAGATTGCGAGAGTTAGACAAGTCAATCGAAGAAGCGGCTTTAGATCTCGGTGCTAATCCATTAAAGGTATTTTTCATAATTACTTTACCAATGATTGCACCAGCACTGGTTTCTGGTTGGTTATTGGCATTTACTTTATCACTTGATGATGTGGTTATTGCTAATTTTGTTACCGGACCGGGGGCAATGACATTACCAAAACTAGTATTTTCTAAAGTTCGTTTAGGTGTCGATCCACAAGTTAATGCCTTAGCGACCATTATTTTACTAATTGTTGGTATTATCGGCTTTATTTCATGGCTTTGGATGCGTAACGCCGAAAAACGGCATTTAAGAGAGATTCGCATGCGATAATCTATCTATTAATTATTGCCGCTTTTGCGGCAATTTTTTTATCCTTATAAAATATACGTGTTTTTTTAGCCATTTTATATTATAGTGTGCGCAGTCAGGTTACTGACAAAATTCTCAGGGCGGGGCGCAATTCCCTACCGGTGGTATAGCCCACGAGCGCTTAGTAAAATTCTATTTTATTAAGGACAGCAGATTTGGTGAGATTCCAAAGCCGACAGTTAAAGTCTGGATGAAAGAGAGTAGCTTATCTTTTCTATATTTGCGCTATAGCAAAATCACTATGGTCAAGCACTTGCCCTGATTCTGGTATTTAATATATTTAATACTTAATAAATTTAGTTTAGTTAATTAAGAATAAATATATTTAGTTTAATAAAACAGGATAGGTATCTACCATGAATCAGTTTAATTTAAATGAATTCGGAACCCCAATTGAGCGCGTAAAAAGAGCAATCGCGTCAATCAAAGCTGGATCTGGCGTATTAGTTTTAGATGATGAAGATCGTGAAAACGAAGGGGATATTATTTGGGCAGCCGAAACAATCACAACCGAGCAAATGGCACTAACTATTCGTCATGGCAGCGGTATAGTTTGTTTATGTATGCCACAATCTTATTGTGATAAATTAGAATTACCGATGATGGTAGCAAATAATACTAGTAAAAATCATACCGCTTTTACTATTACTATTGAAGCGGCAAAAGGTGTTACCACCGGCGTGTCAGCGGCGGATAGGGTCACTACAGTAAAAGCTGCGGTCGCCGACGACGCTAAACCAAGTGATTTGCATCATCCCGGACATGTCTTTCCATTAGTTGCCAAAGAGGGTGGGGTATTAAACCGTCGGGGACACACCGAAGCCTCTGTGGATTTAGTGGCATTAGCGGGTTATAAACCAGCAGCAGTGATTTGTGAATTAACGAATGATGATGGTTCAATGGCTAGAGCGCCACAAGTTGTTGCGTTTGCAAAACAGCATCAGCTACCGGTAGTCACCATTGAAGATATAGTGGCCTATCGCCAATCAAATTAACTATAACCACGATTAACTGTCGAATTGATTATTCGACAGTAATTTCAGCTTTATTTAGTTTAACATTGGTAAACTCAACATATTTAGCCTATCTTATAGTTAATTGATAATTGATATTCTGGTGCAATTTATGTCACGATTAAGTTTTTTTTATATCCTAATGGTGTTTGTTATCACTGGTTGCCAGTCAAAATCTCATCTGTCGAAAGTTGTGACTATCCCGAATACTCATATTGAACTATTTCATTCAAAAACCAATGGCGATTATAAAGTAACGATTTATACTCCTAATAAACCGACTCCCGACGGTGGTTGGCCAATTATTTATCTACTTGATGGTGACAGTTATTTTTTAGCAACTAAGCAAATAATTACAAATCAAACGTGTGAACGTTGCATTATTCAAGAAGGCATCATTGTTGCCATAGATTATTTTAATCAAACACGGCGTGATGTTGATTTTTTACCTAAACCAGAGAATTATGTTTTTGAAGTTTTGCCCAATAAGCAAATAAATTTGGCAAGTAGATATGGCGGAGCGGATGCTTTTTACGATTTTTTAATCCAAGAGCTTAAACCGGAAATAGAAAAGCGCTATGTTATTAATCCTAACCAGCAAGCCATTTTTGGTCATTCCTATGGTGGATTATTTAATTTATACATTTTTTTAACTAAACCAGTGGTTTTTAATACTTATGTGATATCCAGCCCATCTCTGTGGTTTAGTGATGGCTATATGTTTAGTGTATTAGCAAACTATTTAATTAATCAGCGATATGCTCTAAATCAACCTGTTAATTTGTTGATCTCTGTGGGCGGTGCCGAACAATCTTTACTGCCTGTTGAGCAAACATTACCCGAACAGCAGCGAAAACTGCTATTAAAACACCGCCAGAATCGGAAAATGGTCGATTATGCAAAACAGTTATTTACTCGATTAAAACAAGCCAAGCTTAATCAGCTCGCCATAAGTTATAAAGTCTATCCTGAGCAATCGCACAAAACAGCGGCTATTATTGCGCTACAAGATAGCATTCAATTAAATTTCAAAGTTAAATAAAAATTTATTTAATCCAAATATCCCTAATTAGCTTGAATATAAATGAATTTCATTTATATTACTTCGGCTTAATTAATAATGATAATCATTATTAATAAAATATCAGGGATAATATATGAATACCAAATATAAATCGACTTACTTATTAGCAACACTCATCAGTTTTATTTGTCACAATACCTATGCAGATAATGGTGATTCATCAGTTCATAATGATAACGATGCCGATGAGGTTATGGTCGTCACCGCCTCTGAGCAGAGCAAACAAGCTTTAGGTGTTTCAATGATTACCCAAAAAGAATTAAGTAAAATGCCACCTAAAAATGATATTTCAGAAATCATTCGCACCATGCCTGGTGTTAGTTTGACCGGTAACTCTACTAGTGGTCAACGAGGTAATAATCGACAAATCGATATTCGCGGAATGGGACCAGAAAACACCTTAATTTTAGTTGATGGACGACCAGTAAAAAGCCGTATGTCAGTTCGCTATGGCTGGCGGGGTGAAAGAGATACTCGCGGTGATACCAATTGGGTACCTGCTGAAATTATCGAAAGGATTGATGTTTTGCGTGGTCCAGCCGCCGCTCGTTATGGTGATGGTGCTGCTGGTGGTGTCGTGAATATTATCACAAAACAGCCGACTAAAGAGTGGCATATTTCGTGGAATAGCTATTTAAATCTACCTTCACATAGAGAAGAAGGGGCAACCAAAAGGACCAATTTTTTATTAACTGGTGGCTTAACGGATAATTTAAGTATGCGTTTATATGGTAATCTCAACAAAACTGAGGCTGACGATTGGGATATCAACAAAAAACATCAAATTAATCCATCTTCGGTTAGTGCCGGGCGTGAAGGGGTGCGTAATAAAGATATCAATGGCATACTTCGTTGGGATATCACTGATAAACAGTCACTAGAATTTGAAACAAGTGTTAGTCGACAAGGTAATATTTACGCTGGGGATACCCAAAATAATAATCCTGATAAATTGGTTAGTCGATTTTATAATGACGAAACTAATAGAATGAATCGTCAAAATTACTCAGTTACTCATCGTGGTTATTGGGACAATGGCGTGAATACCATGTCTTATATCCAACTTGAAAAAACACATAATAGTCGTTTGAATGAAGGTTTAGCTGGTGGTACTGAAGGTCGCTTTAAAGATGATAATTTTTCAACGATTACATACAATAATTTTACTTTACATAATGAAACTAGTTTTCCGTTAACCATTGTGGTTCCACAAACCATGACTATTGGTGGTGAATATAATCATCAAAAGATGAAAGATCCCACTTCCAATACACAAACTATTACAGAAGGTGGCAGTATACCATGGATTAAAAATAAAGATCGCAGTGAAAACGCTTCAGCTAATCTTTGGGGCGTGTTTGTTGAGGATAACATCGAACTCACCCAAACTACCATGTTGACGCCAACGATACGCTATAATCATCAAAGCGAGTCAGGTAGTAACTGGAGTCCAGGGTTAAATTTATTTCAGGAAATAGGTGACTATTTTAGTTTAAAACTGGGTATTGCTAGAGCCTATAAAGCACCTAATTTATATCAAACTAACCCTAATTATCTGCTTTATAGTCGTGGACAGGGCTGTTATGGCGCGGGTGGTAGTTGTTACTTAATAGGTAACAAAAAATTAAAAGCGGAAACAAGTGTAAATAAAGAAATCGGTTTAGAGTTTCATAATAATGCAGGCTTAATTGCAGGCTTAACTTATTTCCGTAATGATTATCATAATAAAATCGACTCTGGTACTAGCCCTATTGGTCAAGCAGAAGGTGGCCAAAATAAGTTTAAAAATTCGAATATTTTTCAGTGGCAAAATGTACCTAAATCGGTAATTGAAGGATTCGAAGGTAGTATAACTATTCCTGTTACATCAACCGTTAATTTTCGTAATAACTTAACTTGGATGTTGCAGTCAAAAAATAAAAAAAGCGGTGATTATTTGTCAATCATCCCGAAATATACCTTAAACTCCTCAATAGATTGGCAAGCAACCGACAAATTTTCATTATTAACTGCTGTTACTTGGTATGGCAAACAACGACCAAGAAAATATGACTATTTGGGTGAAAAACTTACAGATAGTTCAACCAATCAACTCAGTCCTTATGCGCTTTTAAATTTAAGTGGGCAATATCAATTTAACAAGAATTTTACGTTCACAGTTGGTGTTGATAATTTATTTGATAAACGTCTATTTAGAAAGGGAAATTCTTCTTCTTTAAAAAATCCTCAAAACGGTGTAATCAGTGTTCGAGGTGCTGGTGCTGCAACATATAACGAACCAGGGAGAACGTTATTTATTAATACTAATGTCTCATTTTAAACAATTACGCTCAATGAACCGCCGAAATAATCGGCGGATTTATTGCTTAACCTAAAACTTTCAAAGCGCAAGTTTTAGTAATTTTTACTCCATTTTCTAATGCAGATGTATCAAAAGTCATATCAGGATGATGAAGACCGGGTGTCAAATCAACACCTAAGCCCCAAAAACCAGATTTTACATCTCTTTCACGCGGATAATTAAAGAAGTCTTCGCCACCTGGTGTGAAAATTGGTTCTTTCAATCCCTCTTTGCCAAGTACATCGATAATAGATTCAGCAATAATTTGCGTAACTTCATCATCAATTTCCGCAGCAGGGATTTCCTTCGATACTTTGATATCAGCTTTAGCACCGATAGATGCTACACTTAATTCAATCGCTTTAAGCGTTTTGGCTTTTAATTCATCCATAGCAGGGTTGGTTGGTGCGCGTAAATCCCAACAAACATAAGCCTCGGACGGAATAGCATTGGTTACACCGGCATCACAAATACAACGAGTTGCTTTGACGCTATAGGTTAAACTTGGTGCTAGATGAATGGTATTCACGGCTTGAATTGCCATAGTTGCCGCATCTAAAGCGTTGACGCCTAAATGTGGTCTTGCCCCATGTGCGGGAATA
The DNA here is from genome assembly GCF_984569085.1 of Gilliamella sp. LMG 34359. Lineage (NCBI taxonomy): Bacteria > Pseudomonadati > Pseudomonadota > Gammaproteobacteria > Orbales > Orbaceae > Gilliamella > Gilliamella sp. LMG 34359. The sequence goes on from NZ_OZ474906.1 coordinate 1,745,363, forward strand.
CCATGAATATTGACTTCAACTGTGGTTGAAGCCGAATAGAACATAGCGGCAGATGCAAAACCTTTAGGGCATTCTTCTTTAGGTCGAACATGTAAACCGATAATCATATCAACATCGTCAATTGCACCACCCTCAATCATAGCTAATGCACCAGAACCTAACTCTTCAGCTGGTTGGAAGATCAGCTTTAGTTTGCCTTTTTTGATATTTCCTTCTTTAATAAGCTCTTGGGCGGCGGTTAATAACATTGATGAATGGCCATCGTGACCACAGGTGTGTCTGGCACAATGTTGGCCATCAATTATGTGTCCTAAGGCATCCATATCCGCTCGTAATGCCAGTACAGGACCTGATTTACCACTATCATATTCTGCAACAATACCTGTAGTATTATTTATATTACGGGTTACTTTGTAGCCAGCTTCTTCTAGTTTACTTGCTATATAGTTTGATGTTTTAACTTCTTCAAATCCTAGCTCAGGAATTTGATGCAAATAGTGGTAGTGTTCGAGTACGTTCGACATAGATATCTCCTTTATCACACAATAAATCGCATAATGATCATAGCTATTAACGCATTAACAATACTATTAACCATTAATAGTGGCCAATATTTTTTAGGCACATCGGCAACACCAAGTAGACGGCCCATATATTGTAATTGTGAGCCCATTAAGAAAATAGCTGGTGCTAATATAGTGATATCAGTACCAGTGAGAATAGCACCACTAATTAAATTTACTGCAACACCCGTTCCAGCCGAGGCTGATAACCAAGCTGTCAATAAAACGGTAATAGCTTCACCTGGTAAGCCAAATAGTCCCATAACCGGGGCAAATGCTTCACCAATTAATTGCATTAAGCCAAGTCTTTTTAGGATTTCGGTAATAACAAATGCCATAATGATATTTGGCATTAAATTATTAATGGCAATATTAAAGCCTTTACGCGCACCAATGACAAAAATGTCTAATGGATTGTTAGTCTGTTTTTGATTGCTTGAATTACTCATTGATAAAATCCTTTTTATAAACTGAATTTAAAACAAGGCGGACTAAAATTGCACCGACAAATTTCAATACAATCATAATGACGAGTGGCGTAAATATTGCGACAGACATTGAAGCAAATAGTGCTGAACCAATCGAAAAATAGTTATTTATCAACCCGGCTCCAGAATATTGCCATGCGCTAATGATGATCAGATCTTTTTTCGTGATCTGCTTCTCATCATATAATTCCTTGGTTAATACCGCGCCAGCATCAGTACTTTGTAAATCCGTAATTAACGCTAAACCCGTTTTACCCGGAACGCCTAAGATAGGTTTAAGTAGTGGAGTTAATAATTTATGAGCAGCACGGATGGTACCATAATGGGTAAAGATTTCTAACACGCCTAATGCAAGCATAACAGTTGGGATTAATGACAGAGCGAAAATAAAGCCGGCTCTGGCGCTAACTCCACCCTCACCAACGAAGGTGTTTTTTTCGGGATGGAGCATTGTGCCAAACTTACCACTTAAACTGGTAAAATCAAATGCCCCCAACCAAGCCTTTCCATCTACGTTATAAAATAGTCCGGAAAAAAACAGTATGGCCACAATAAGTGATACATAAGCTTTTATGCCGACTTTAAATTCATCGTCCGATTTTTTTGACATTATCTATTCCTTTTGATTTATCTGACTTATTCTTTAATAAAAGTATTAAATAAGTTGTGTTTAAAGTACCTGAATTATTTTGCTTTCGAAAAGAACTAAAGCACTAAGCAAAGTATTCTATATTGATTTAATTGAAAAAAAACCCCTTTCCGCAAATTTTTTACCATTCAAATTGTCTATATTCATTAATTCATATTAATAATAAAGCTGAATAAAGCTAAACTATCGTTGGTATTAAAGGCAGAATCAACCCATTAAAAGCTGATCATGTTGGATAAGAAATAGGGGTTAAAAGCACTATTTTTCTTTCTACTTTTAATGATTTTTGAGAAAGTTATTTAAAAGCATGTAATTAACAATTACTCTAGGCTTGCCATTTTGCAACCGTCATTATAGAATTATAAATATATGGCAAGAAATAGTAATAAAGTATCAATAACCTGTTTAGGAAATTATCGATATTTTATATAAAGTTGAATTGTTTCTCTGCATAAACATCATAATCTTTAGGTGGCAAACCTTCTAGTTTGCGAACCGTCTTTTGTTTTCATTAAGCACATTAATGAAAAGACAAAATTAAGCAATATAAATTAAAAATAAAAAAATAATGAGGTCATTATGTACAGCAGGAATAAAGAGTGGGCATTTGTTGTTCTCACCTGCTTTTTTGAATTGTGTTGGGTATTGGGTTTTACTACTGCAAATCAGTGGTGGCATTGGGTGATTGTTATACTCATAATCGTTATTGATTTTACGTTTTTAACTAATGCATGTAAAACCATTCCAACTGGCACCGTGTATGCAATTTTTTCGGGCGTCGGAGCCATTGGTTCATTAGTTATTGACATGGTTGTATTTGGTAAAGAAATCAAACTTATTGAAATATTTTTTGTTGCATTAATTATTATCGGTGTTGTGCAACTTAAACGAGCGGATAGCTAATTAACTCAAATTTGGATTTAGATATGGGATGGTTATTTATTTTAACAGCTGCAATTTTTGAAGTTGTTGGCGCTATTGGTCTTAAACTTTATTCTCAGCAAAAAAGCTTGTTTCGCTTAATGCTGTATTGGGGTGGTTTTTTCGTTTCGTTCACACTATTTTATTGTTCACTTCAATATCTAGATTTAAGTATCGTTTACCCTGTCTGGGTAGGACTTGGTACTTCCGGCGCCGTATTAGCCAATATGTTTATATTTAATGAGCCCAAAAATTGCACGCGAATATTTGGGCTAAGTGTTATTGTTATTGGTATTGTCGGTTTGCATGTTACTATGTAGCAAGAAAAGCGTGTTGAATTTAGTTATTATATTAATTTCAAACTAGAAAATGTTGCATTACTCTATAAAGTTATATAAAATAGTGACACTTTCCAGTGGGTTGTTAGCTCAGTCGGTAGAGCAGTTGACTCTTAATCAATTGGTCGCGGGTTCGATCCCCTCACAACCCACCATTCCTCAATTCATCAAAATTCAATAACGTTCAAAAAACCTTTATATAACAAGTTTTTTAACTAATTTACTGTTTATCTAAGTTCAAGTAGATTTAGTGAAATTCAAACTTTTATGTTATATATTATGTTATACGCTCAAATATAACTTAAATTCGTATAACATGGCCAAGATTATAAAACCTCTAAATGATACTCAAATCAAGTCAGTCAAGCCAAGGGAATGAGTCTTTATCAGGGAGTAATGCTTTAAAAACGGTTAATGGTTAGTTTTGCCATAATCACATATTTAATCCAGTCAATTAGACTGGTTTTTATTACCTATTATTTAATAAATACTTTATATATATTTTAATAACACTAACAACACTAATAACATAATATAATTGATTTATATATATTTTTTTAAGTGTTATTAAAAGAAAGTAATAACATATATAACATTCAAATATGTTATTAGGTCGGATATCAAATCCGTGCTGATTTCCCAATGAGATCCTTTCCTTTGGCTGGCTAAATCCAAAAATGTGGTTATTCGAATAATAGCTTTTTATACGGTAATGGTATAATGAAAAGACTACGCTTAGGCTGATCCCCGAATATCCGTAACGCTAACGGACTGGCGTAATCATTTCATAAGTGATTGTTTAGGGGAACAATGGCATTACCAGAAAGACAACATTATTCATTAGATAAAGCAGTTAAGAAAATTAATTCCTATATTCCAGATAAAGAACATATTGATCTAGATGACTAGCTTCATTATGCTTTAATCGGTGAAATTGGGCTTTTTTATCCTGTATCGCATCCAATTGATTTAGGTAAGCAAGAAGTAATTGGATTGTTCTTTTGTTACTGAAGAATATGATTTTGATTCAACGAATTAAATAGCTGAATGGATAAAAGATAAACTCAATAAAGAAATAGCAATAACTTTACTAACTACAGTGAAATTGATATCTACAATATTAGATTCATTAAAATGGAAAATGAAAATTTTCAAAGAATTGACTTATTATTGGAATTTATCAGTAGTTATTTAACAATATCTTATGGTGATATTGATAAGTTAAAAAATGGACAAACAGTAAAACTAATATTTTTCTAATGCCTCAAACAATAGAATAGAAAATGATAGTTTTCCAAATAATTTTGAGAAGGTTTTACCTAGTGTTCTCTTACCTGTTCAATTTGAATTTTCTATAAATGATGTCGTTATAACTAGAGAAGAATTGGATATATTCACCCAACAAATACAAGATGATTGTTTTACTATTGAAAATTTTCAAAATATTCTTTTTTTATTAAAAGAACTTTTATGCTCTAAAGCTCGTCAATGGAAGCAAGAGACAATTAATCAAGAATTAGATAATACATTAAAAGGTATGAGTAAAAAGACGCCTAGAATCAATGTGGTCAATGTTAAACAAAAAATATAAATCATGATATAGCATTCTATTTTACTAAGGCTGAGTCTCAATAATGAGTGAATTATTGAAAATTGCCCCCCTTTCTTGATAACTTGTCTAGCATAATATATATTTATGTAGAGGATTTTTCCTCTTAAACTTTAAGGAGAACTATATGGCTCTTAAACCAGGTCCAAAACGAATTGTTCCATCAACAGGTAAACCAGATCAACGTCAACGAGATAACAAGGATACACCAGGAAATAGACCAGACGTAAAACCTAGTAAACCTAAAGGTAAATAAAAAGTTAGCTAACTAAATCAATAAAATTTGTTCCGCAAGCCAAACTATGATTCCGCGTGCGGAGCATTTCCGATAAAAATCTCAATAATTACCTCTTTAGTTAAACACAAACAAACTTATTGAGGTAAACAATGCAATTAAACACTCCAAAATACTATTTTCTTGACGAACTGGCGTTAATCTTAGGCTGTGCTAAGAATACATTACGCTATTATCCAAACTTTCCAAAAGGTTTGAAAGTAGGTAAAAGTCGCGTCGTTTACGATATGGCTGAGGTTAAAACCTACTTAGAAAGCAACCGAGTACAGTAGGAGGCTTTCAATGTCATATTCAATCACACCTGAACAACACAAAGTCATTAGGGATAAATATTGTATCCAATATGATCGCCTTATTCGTGAAAATAAGAGATACAAAATTACTAGTATTGCCCGTTCAACAGCATGGCAACTTGAGAAAGACGGTAAATATCCATTAAGAAAATCATTAGGTGCTAACTCATGCGGTTGGTCATTAGTGGAATTACTTCACTGGATCGATAATCCGCCAGTAGTTGAAAGGATAAATCAACCGATTAAACGCCGAGGGTTTGCTAATGGGAGCTACTAAGATAATAGTTAAACAAGATGAAGTAAGCATCATAAAATTTGATGGCACCAAAGTACGAATTATTACTTATTTGGGTGAACCGTGGTTTATAGCTATTGATATTGCAAAAGCCTTGGAAATTAAAAACTCAAGAAAAGCATTAATGTCATTAAATGAGTATGAACGGAATACCGTAACTTTAAGTTACGGAAATAGAGGAAATTCAAATTATGCCATAGTTTCAGAATCAGGATTTTATAAACTCATTTCACGAAGTAGAAAGGCGACTCAGCAAGGAACATTTGCTTATCGATTTAGTAACTGGGTATTTGGTGAAGTTATTCCAACAATTCGTAAAACGGGTGCTTATGGTGTACCTTGGGCTTTCTTGAATGATCATGCTAAACGTGAAAAAGAATATCTTGTTGAATCAAGCAGAAGAGGACGTAATTTAGAAGCTTGTAAAAAATGGAAAGCTAATTTGATAGCAGAAGAGCAAGCACTATGGAAAAAATATCAACCAGAATTGATTTAATAAAAAAGGCAACTTGTAACAGTTGCCCATATTCAATCACTAAAATCAATTAATTAAGGTAGTATCAAATGTCAATAGAACTAATCAAAAGCATTGAACTTGTGCCAAAGCGTAACGCGTTTAAAGCTCGTTCTTATAATAATGCAGGGTTAAAAAAATGGGTAGATTTCGGAAGTGTTCGAGAGCATTTTAATTATTCTTTATGTAGGCATAATTTATCATTTGTTTCACAAGGTGCATTAATTTTATCATATACAAAACATATAGCGATGAAGATTACTATAACAGCAAATATTGCTTTTTTCATAAATTATTTCTCTAATCTCATTTTACAAGCAGTTTTGACCCAGCCTGAAAAAGATTCATTATCTATCTTTGCTTGTTGTTGGATTAATTTAAGCAAATCATCCTCAAAACGAATTGTTTGTCTTGTGCTATTTAAACGGTCATTTTTACTTTTTATTTTTTTCTCTTGCATTGGTTACTTGACCTCAATGCCGCGTGATTGTAATTCTTTTCGTATTACTCTTTTCATCCAACCTGCAAGTGATTCGTCGCCATCTTCTTTTTGTGCTTTTTCCATGGCAAGACGTAACTCGGGATCTAGCCTAAATTGGAATGGGGGATTACCTCGTCTTTTTTCTGACATGTGTATTGACACCTCTATTACGTTAATGGTAATGTATTTATGTGTGATGACATGTTACTATCACATGACAGAAAAATCAATCCCTCGAAGTGGTGGAACACTATCGAGGGATCTAACCACAATAACATTAAAAGAGGTAATGATTATGGCTAATAGTAATGATACCCTATGCCCTAAAAAAGGGCAATATGACCTACCTAACCTTTTATCCGTCTTGAATTTATATCAGGCTGATATCCAACCACAAAACTTATTACACGCAAAAGCACACTTAGAGGAACTTAGACAATCAATTATATGGGGAATCGGTGCTATTGGTAATTTGTTGTTTTGGGCTTCTGAATGTGAAGAATATGAGGAACAACAATTTAAAGACGATACACGCGACATTGGTTACTTGTTAGCACAATTAAAAAACGTTGCTTGCTTTGCTTCCAATCAAATTAATTTACTCGACGATAAACTTAATGATTAAGGAAGTTAACGATAATGAATAATAATCAAAAAATAACTGCAATTCACCATATCATCGTTGATTCAACTATGGCGATAGTAGCGGGTTTGTTTTTAATTGAGCAGATTAACAAAAATGATAGTCAGGTATTTATTCATGAAGGCACTAAGATTGATATTAATAAAGATTTAATAGTCTTAGGTTTAAATATCAATCTTAAGCAATGCTTGATTGAGGATTTTGGTGAAAGTGAGGGATTAAATCGCACTTATGGAATGTTAAAAGACATGTACACAGAAAGCGCAGATAAACCTATTTCATTAACTCTATTCGGGCAAGAATTGCTTTCATCATTGTTTATTGATTTAGCCGAAGATATCAAAGCTGAATCTAACGCGACAGTCTATTAAGGGGAAAGTAATGAAAATAAACGAAATTACAGCCGAAGCGATAGGCAAATGGGAATCAATCTTTAGTTAATTAGGTATTGAGGTGGGTAATGGTAAACATTACCCTAGCTCTATCTTTGGTGGTAAAGATAGATTCTGGTTTGATAATAAAAATGGTTACGGTACTTATTCCTGCAATCTATGTGGTAGCGGTGACGGTTTAGAACTTATCAAAACTATTATCATTATTTTTGTTGAACTGAATTTTTGCTATAAGTTACCACTAAATTTAACTAAAGAACTGGTTATTCTAGTTTTTGAATTTATTTCGCCAATGAAGCTCTCTATTGAACAAATACCGTTTCAACCTACAAACTTAATCACAGAAAGTGTTTATAATTTAATTGTTTTACCATGTTCATTATCATCTAGCTAATCAGGTGTTTAGTACATTTTTAATTAATGATATGTTGCGTTACACCTCAACACCATCTTAATAGATGTAATATAAACAATAACTGCAGGCTTAATAATCTGTTGCAGTGGCACTTGATAATAAGTAATATATTTTATCGTAGTGGAAATATTCTGATTATAATCCAATGATTCAGGGCAGATGATAGCCAGCGTATGTTGGCTAAAACTTGTCGAAATGTCATCAGTCGCTATGTTTTCATCTAGGATAATAATATAGTGTATCTATTAAATTAATTTTATCTTGTCAGCGGTGTTTTTATGAAAACATTATCTAGCTATATTGAATCATCAGATACCATTAGCACTTATCTGCTTGCTGAAGCGTTAGGTTGTGATAGATCTACTTTAGATAGCTGGATAAAAGATGAAAATCTTTTATTTCCTAAACCTATTCAACTAGGTAAAGACGAAATACATTTTATCTGTCAAGAGATTCAGGGTTGGTTAAGTAAAAGACCGACATTCAACTGTTATTATGACGGAAAGGCAGATAATTTTATCATAAACCATAATCAAATTGTTTCAGCAAATTCTAAGACAGATACCTTGATTAATAAACAACAAGCCTTGAATGAAATACATGGCAAATATAAACCAGGCGAAAGAAATATGTTTTTAATTAATACTAATATTGTTATGCCATGTATTTCAATTGATGGTGTTGATTTATTTTTTTCTGATAAACTTCAACCATATTTTTCTCATTGTGAAAAAGTCTCTATTCAGCATGAAATTGGTGTTGAATTATCAAAAAAAGAAAAAAAGGATATAAATTCCAACTCGCCGAAGCTAAAGCGCATAACAACAATATAACTGTTTTAGATAATTTTAAACTGTGATTACAGCATCATTTTTAGCTACCGCAAAAAAACAATGGCTATAAAATTAACCTGATCACTAAAAGTTACTATTTTAATTGAGGAGACATATCTCTCATTATAGTTATTGTTGATAAATCACTTGTTGATTTTTTCATTGTTCTATTTTTACTATATCCAATTATTAAAAACGTAACGTTAATAATAAATGATCGAGTTACAATATCATCGGTGTTATAAATAACTACAACATCCTTAATAGGGTTAACCTTTGAGTGGGGGTAACTAATCAATAAAATATTAAGATTTTTAAGAAATGTTATAAATTATAACCATAACTACACTAGCACTATATGAAAGATTTTATTACTTTTTTAGCAATTTATATTGTCTGATATTAAAATTGATGAACATTAAAATGAATAGAGTGTTCAAGTTTAGTAAAATTGCTGTCGAAAAAAATCAGCTAATTTGCTGGCGTTAATCACCCAACATTAATAAAAGAGACTGCAAGTTGCTTATTTTTAGGTATAATAAACAGCAATAGCCGATGTTGGTTATATTTTATATATGGGCATTTAAACTAATCATTTATTAGTAGGTACCTTAACCACCATTAACCGTTGTAAAATTCCATAAATCATAATCTATTTAACGCATTTTAATATCGCAATACTCTATAAAAATGTACCACAACGAGTCTATATCCTATTGATTAAAATTTTAACTTATTAAAGAGTAATCATATGAACGCATATCTACTACTTTTTGGGGCAATTATCTGTGAGGTCATTGCAACATCTTCCTTAAAACTATCTAATGGTTTTACCAACTTGGTTTTTTCGATTATCACCATAATCGGTTATAGTGCTTCTTTCTATATTCTATCGCTAGCCTTGAAAACTATACCAGTGGGCATAGCTTATGCAATTTGGTCTGGAATAGGGATTATTATCATCAGTTTAATCGCTTGGATCTTCTTAAAGCAGTCATTAGATCTGGCGGCATTAATTGGTATGGGGTTTATTATATTTGGCGTGGTAATTATCAATCTATTCTCTAATGTTTCTGGACATTAATAAACAATTAATGATTAAACTGTTATTTAGATAAATTATTTTAACGTTTAGAGAAACAAAAAAAACCGGAGGTAAACTCCGGTTGAAATCAGAAGGAAAGTAAGAAAATTATTAATTATTTAGTGTCAGAAAATGTTAGATTTCGTTAGCGTGTTGTTTTAAGTAGCTAGCAACACCATTTGGGTTGGCTTGCATACCTTGTTTGCCTTTAGTCCATTGTGCAGGACACACTTCACCGTGTTCCTCATGGAATTGGAAAGCATCAACAATACGTAGCATTTCATCAATGTTACGACCAATTGGTAAATCATTGATGGTTTCGTGACGCACCACACCTGATTTATCGATAAAGAATGAAGCACGAAGCGCAACACCAGCTTCAGGATGTTCAACACCGTAATCTTGCATAATGCTATGTTTAATGTCAGCTACGATTGGGAATTTTACTTCACCAATACCGCCTTTATCTTGTGGCGTATTTCGCCATGCATTATGAACATATTCAGAATCCATAGAGACACCAATTACTTCAACACCACGTTTTTTGAACTCTTCTAAACGATGATCAAATGCAATAATTTCAGATGGACATACAAAGGTGAAATCCATAGGCCAGAAAAATACCACAGCATATTTACCTTTGATATGCTCAGCTAAATTAAAATTATTTACAATCTCACCAGAACCCAGCACCGCTGCTGAAGTGAAATCTGGTGCTTTACGAGTTACTAATGTCATACAATGTCTCCTTGTGTAACGAATATTTATATTTTATATGCAGTGCATTATAGCAATCTGTGACGAGACGCCAAGTTGTTATCAGCGATTGATTTCATAAGTTTAACCTATGATAAGTAAATTATTATTCGGTTTTAATTATCATTTTATTAGGTTTTCCCTTATTTTTAGTATCTCGGTGACGTTGTTTTACTTTTTTCTTTTTCGTCTCTTCCTGTTTTTTAGCTGCATTTTTTTGCTTAGCTTTTTGCGAAGGTTTCTTTTTAGTCACCGGTTTTGGTGCTTTGGTTTTTGGACGAAGTTCATCAATGGTTCTTAATTTGATTGGTTCACGAATATAACGTTCAATTTTCTGTAACAACTCATTATCGTGAGCTTCAACGAGCATAATGGCGGTGCCTTTTTTTCCTGCTCTGGCGGTGCGCCCAATTCGGTGTAAATATACATCGGCGGTTTTAGGCGCATCAAAATTAATGACATGAGTAATATCATCAATATCAATTCCTCTAGCAGCAACATCAGTGGCGACCAGGACGTTAACGCTGTTATTATTCATTCGTTTGATGGCTTCATTACGCTTGGCTTGCACCATCTCACCTTCTAGATAACAACTATGAATGCCTGCTTGGTGCAGTAATGATACTAACTCATGTACTCGTTCACGTTTACGCACAAAGACAATGGTCTTTTTAACTTCCTCTTGTTTTAACAGGTGAGTTAATAGTGCCACTTTGTGAGTCAAATCATCGGCACGATAATAGAATTGTAAAATCTTTTTTCGTTCTTTTCGCGAAGGATCGGCATTAATTTCAACTGGTTCGTTAAGAATACGATTAGCAAAACTGTGTAAACCTTCCCCCTCTAATGTTGCTGAAAACAGTAGGGTTTGTTTTCGCCAGCGAGTTTCAGCCGAAATAGTTTCCACATCCTGAGCAAATCCCATATCTAACATGCGATCTGCTTCATCTAAGATTAACATTTCAACAGCACGGCAATCGAAGTTTTCTTCTTTAATGTATTGTAACAAACGGCCGGTTGTCGCAATAACAATATCCTGATTTTTGCTGAAAACTTCGGCGTGATTCATATAAGCAACACCACCGGTAATCGTAGCTATACTTAGGTGAGTCGACTCGGTAAGTAACTTAGCTTGCTCAGCTATTTGCATGGTTAATTCACGGGTAGGGGCTAAAATTAAAACTCTTGGTGGCCCAGGTTTTCGACGTGGAAAATCAAGTAAATGCTGAACGGCTGGAATGAGAAAGGCTAACGTTTTACCGGTACCTGTCGGTGCCGATCCTAAAACATCTTTACCGTCTAAAGCTACTGGAATGGTTTGAGCTTGAATTGCAGTGGGTTCGTGAATGTTTTGCGCTTGTAGATTGTCAATTAAAATATCATCTAACTGTAAATCAGTGAAAGTTTGCGTTGTCATAGTGCTCTTCTAATCTATCATTTTGCTCCACATTATAACGGCAATCGCTATAACTACAATCTTTATCGACACGCAACTGATTTAGCTTTAAACAAGCATTAAACTGGTTTTGCCGACAAATGTGGTAGATAATAATGTCGCTACTCACCTATAACCTTATCATAGGTTGGGGATTATGATAGAATTAAACACATTATAAGATAGCGAATACTATTCACACTTTATCTAAATTGATGATCGAATTAAAAATATGACAGAATCTTTTTCTAACGATAAATATAACCAACAACTAAGCAAAAAAATAACCAATTTAAAAACTATACTATCAGATTTTTCCTTGCCTGAATTAGTGACTTACTCTTCACCAATTAGTCATTATCGAATGCGAGCTGAATTTAGAATTTGGCATAATGGTGATGAGCTTTATCATATTATGTATGATAAAAAAACTAAGCGAAGAGTAAGAATTGATAGTTTTCCTATTGCCGCAAAATTAATTAATAGTGCAATGCAGACCATCTTACCGTTAATTCAATATAACGATATTTTACGTCATCAACTTTTTCAAATCGATTATTTCTCAACGCTTAGTGGACAGTTATTGATCACACTTTTGTATCATAAAAAATTAGATGCGCAGTGGATAAGTGCCGCGGAGAAATTGAAACAACAATTAGCTGAACGAGGTATTAAAGCCAATCTGGTTGGTCGAGCAAGCAATCAAAAAATTGCGGTCGATGTTGATTATGTTGATGAGACTTTACCAATATTCGACAAAACTTTTAGTTATCGACAAGTAGAAAATAGTTTTACTCAGCCTAATGCGGCTATCAATATAAAAATGCTGGAATGGGCTATTTCGGTGACTAAAGGGTCAGAAGGGGATCTACTCGAATTTTATTGTGGCAATGGTAATTTCTCGATTGCCTTGGCACAAAATTTTCGTAAGGTGTTAGCGACCGAAATTGCCAAAGCTTCGGTCTATTCAGCGCAACATAATATCAAAATCAATAATATTGATAACCTGATTATTGTGCGATTATCTGCTGAAGAGTTTACTAGTGCGATTAAAAAAGAGCGAGAATTTAATCGATTAAAAGAGATTAATTTGGATGATTATCATTGTCAAACGGTGTTAGTTGATCCTCCTCGAGCAGGGTTAGACGATAAAACGATTAATATTATTCAAAGTTATCAGCGAATTGTCTACATCTCATGTAATCCTCACACCCTAAAAGATAATTTGCAACAACTGACTAAAACGCACTATATCGAACATTTTGCGATGTTTGACCAGTTTCCTTATACAGATCATGTTGAAACAGGTATTGTTCTTCGTAAAAAATAACATCAACAATATCCAACTAAGGTTAATTTTGCTACAATAACACTAGCTTTACGCTTAATTAACCGTTTTATTCTAATTATTGCATATCAAGTAGTTTAAAAAAGCAAAAAAAAACCCTAGATAAACTAGGGCTGCATTAAATTGCAAGGAATGGATGAAAGGAAATAAAACAATGAAACAATACTGTCTAGCCTCATGAATCATTGTGGCGTTACTATAGCAAACCCAAACAGACTAATTAATGACTAGCGAATTACAAAATGGTCATTGATCTGTCATGATGTCATTTGACTTCCTAAGATATCCTATTAGTACATTATGCAATTTCGATAACCTGATAAAACATTAAGGAATATTCAATATGAAATTGTTAGTTGTTGAAGATGAACAAAAAACAGGTGAATATCTTCGCCAAGGTTTAGTTGAATCAGGATTTATTGTAGATCTTACCGATAATGGTCTCGATGGTTATCATCGAGCGATGACGGAAGATTATGATTTAATTATTCTTGATGTCATGCTACCCGATATTGTGGGTTGGAAGATTATTCAGTCGTTACGTGAGGCTGGCAAAGATACTCAGATTATTCTGCTAACTGCAATGGGTAGTGTCGAAGATAAAGTGAAAGGGCTCAATTTGGGCGCTGATGATTATTTAGTTAAACCTTTTTCTTTTGCTGAATTATTAGCAAGAATTAAATCGTTATTAAGACGCAATGTCCCGCAAGTTAATAATTATCAATTAAGCATTGCTGACTTAGTTATGGATCTGCCAAAACGAACCGTAACCCGAGGTGATAAAAGAATTGATTTAACCAATAAAGAATTTTTATTACTCGAATATTTTTTACGTTATCCCGGTGAAGTGTTACCAAGATCACTCATTGCTTCACAAGTATGGGATATGAATTTTGACAGTGATACCAATGTCATCGATGTGGCAATTAGGCGATTGAGGAACAAAATTGATGCCGATTTTGAACCGAAATTAATTCATACTGTGCGTGGAATGGGATATAAATTAGATGTATTGGATGAAGCAGAGTAGCATCATATCGTTTCGTTTACCCCTTATCGTATGCCTGCTGACTTGCGGGCTACTTTACTGTTTTAGCTATCTTATTGAACATACCTTTGAAAAAATCTCAATTCAACAAAATGTTACGGAATTGAATTCGGTCATTACCTCAGTTGAACGTGAACTCACCTATTATTCACCTGATGAAAATCGCGATGAATTCTTTCAAAATCTTCTCCTGATTTTAACTGGTCATCATCATCTATTTGTTTATATTATTGATGATGCAGGAAAAATAGTGTATCGCACCCGTGGCCCTAATTTATCTATTGCTTTACCGCAACAAGATTTTGAACGATTAATTAGCCAAAACAGTACGGCAATTTGGAATATAGATAAATCATCTTACCGTATCGGTGCATCTAGAGTTATGTTGGATGGCGGGCGACAATATACGACGATTGTTGCTGTTGGACGCGATTTACAACTTGATTTTATCAACAGGTTGCGAAATGGATTAGGTTTACTTATTGCTATTTCTTGTGTGTTAGCCTTGATTGGATCACTAATTTCCATCTATTACACACAAAAACCGATCAATCGTTTAATTAAAAAAATTGAACGAATTAATATGAAAAGCTTAAATTACCGTATTTCAACGGCTTCTGTGCCGGTGAAATATGAGAGCTTAGTTAAAGCTTTTAATAATATGCTTCATCGTATGGAAGATGTTTTTGAGCGGCAACGTAATTTTACTGCCGATATTGCTCATGAAATGCGAACGCCGATCACCAATCTAACCACTCAAACCCAAATCGTGTTAAATAATGCTCGTTCGACAGAAGAGTATCGAGAAATCCTCTACTCTAATCTAGAAGAGTATGAAAAAATGTCGCAGATGATATCCGATATGCTTTTTTTAGCTCAGGCAGATAATCATCAATTGGTGCCAAATTTTATCGATATTGATTTGCACTCAATGATTAGTTTGATGTGTGAATATTTCGAACCTTTGACTGATGAGAAAAATATTACCTTTGAACTTGAAGGTAATTGTTCCCATATTCAGGGGGATAAAATGATGTTAGGACGGGCAATAATCAATATAATCTCCAATGCGATTCGCTACACATCGGAAAATCAGACAATTAAAATTAATTTGAGCCAGCTAAGCCCGAAAAAAGTTCAGATTGTTATCGCCAATCCCGGTAAAAAGATTGAAAGCCATCATTTACCTCATCTTTTTGACCGTTTTTATCGAGTTGATCAATCTCGCCACCGAAATAACAAAGATAGTTCAGGAACGGGAATTGGTTTGGCGATTGTAAAATCGATTATCGACACCCACAAAGGTCATATTTATGTTGAATCGGATGATATCTCAACTCGATTTATTATTAAACTGCCGACGGTTATTTCACGTCATAATCACTGATTAACAGATTAGCTGCCGCATAGGCAGCTTTTTCGCGTAAATCCTGTGGAACTTGTTGATTTTCAACTATTTCATTTAGAACTGTCATTACCGCGCCCAACGCATCATCAATATAACCTAAATCATTACTACCAATTTGCGCATATCGTTCACGTATGAGCTCATTATATTTGTTCATTTTTCTATCCTATTTATTAAAACTTCGATGCTATTTTAAATAAAATCAGTTAATTGTTGGTAAACTTCATTGGCAGAGATTGATTGCATCGTTTTATCTGTTGAAATGATGCTATGCTGGTTTTTACCATAGCCACCAATTAGTTTTGGATCAGTTTTTCCAAATAAAGTTATATTCGGTCGATCTAACGCGGCAGTTAAATGGCTCAATCCGGTATCTACAGAGACGACAGCCTTAGAACCAGCAATAATTGTGGCAATCTCGTTAAGAGAGAGTTTAGGTAATACTTCAACATGATTAAAGCCTTGCGCTAAACGCAAAGCGCGCGCTTGTTCATGAGGTGCACCCCAAGGAAGTTTAACCTTGAGTCCTGTTGGTTCGATTAATTCAATTAACTCTCGCCATGCCGCTTCTGTCCAATGCTTTTCTTCTCGGGTGGTAGCATGAAGAAAAACTAAATATTGCTCATTATCAGCTGGTAATGCCGATAAAAAGTGACGAGCAATAGCATAATCACCGATTGAATCTGGTTGGGTGTAGTTAAGGCTTTTGGCAAATAACAGACGAACGCGTTCAATGGCATGCATCTGTTTAGGTACATGGTGTTTGACATCATAAAACCAACTAGCAATTGGCTCTTTAATACTTTGCCGATCTAAGCCATGTTTAATGCCTCGAGCTTTACGAGTAATTAAAAATGCACTTTTAATTAAACCTTGGGCATCAATAATACAATCATACTGTTGCCGTCTTAAATGGGTAATAAATTGCTGACGTTCTTGGCGAATCGCTTTAGCAAACCAGTTTTTTCGCCAACGCCTTATGGCAACAGGAATAACCTCATCTACTGCAAAATGCCAAGAGGGGATCTGTGAGAAGTTTTCCTCAACCACCCAATCAAAAGTAATATCAGGTATGCAGTTAGCCGCATCGGTTAAGGCTGGTAACGTGTGTAATACATCACCCATTGATGAAGTTTTAACAACTAATACACGCATAATTAATTACTCTTTTCACAGCGAACGATGAGTTTCATCAATGTTTCAAAAACCTGATCTGGTTTGATATCAATCAGACTCTGATGATAACCTTGTTCAGCATCACCTTTACGAACGCGGTGATAACCGGTAATTAGACGAATGACCTCCGCTTTATTGGATAATGGCGGGGTAAAATCAGGACTACTCGGGCCATAAAGTGCCACTAAAGGTTTATCAAGCGCTGCTGCAACATGCATTAACCCTGAATCATTTGTGACTATGGCTTTACATGCTGAAATCACATTGATTGCTTGGTCTAATTTTGTTTGACCAGCCAGATTGATACATTGATCACCATGTACCATTTTGCCAATAATTTGTTCACCAACCGGCTTGTCTTTTTCTGAACCAAAGATAATAATTTTAGCATGCTGCTTTACGATTAAATCAGCTAACGCGGCATAGTGATAATCAGGCCAACGTTTGGCAGGACCAAATTCAGCGCCAGGGCAGAAGCCGATTAAAGGCACGTCACTAGGAATATTAAACGTTGCTAATGCTTGATCTACTTCATCTTTTTCAACACTAAGTTTTGGCCACAAAATTGGTTGAGGTAGATCTTTAGCCGAATGAATATCTTGTTTAGGGTAGGCGAGAGCGACATAGCGTTCTACCATTAATGGAAAAGCTTGTTTATCAA
This sequence comes from Gilliamella sp. LMG 34359, assembly GCF_984569085.1. Lineage (NCBI taxonomy): Bacteria > Pseudomonadati > Pseudomonadota > Gammaproteobacteria > Orbales > Orbaceae > Gilliamella > Gilliamella sp. LMG 34359. Next base: position 1,763,008 of record NZ_OZ474906.1, read on the forward strand.
GCTGCCGTAAATCATTTAATAAACCATAACGCATTTCACCTTTCCAACCAGTGCGTTTAGGAATTTTAGCAAAGAAGGGAATAAGTGCAGATTTAAATGAGTTGGGTAAAATGATTGCTTGATCGTATTGATTGTTACGTAACTCTTTGCCGAGCTGATAACGTTTAGCTAATGCAAACTCTCCATGACTAATTGGCATAGCGATTGATTGATTAACTTCAGGCATTTTACTTAATAAAGCACGGCACCATGCAGGTGCCATTACATCAATTTCCATGGTTGGTTGTAAATGTTTTAAGGTGCGATATAAGCTTTGTGACATCATCATGTCACCCACCCAAGATGGACCAATAATCAGCGTTTTCATTGAAGCTCCTCTTATTGCTCGTTAAGCCATTTCATATATTCAGTTGTACCTTGGGCAACGGTTTTAAATTCAATTGGACATCCTGTTTTTCTAAAGTTAGTTAAATCTGCTTGAGTAAAGCTTTGATAACGTCCTTTAAGATTATCTGGGAACGGAATATAATCAATCTCGCCTTTTCGGTGATAATTCAAAACAGCATCGGCTACAGATTGGAAAGATTCAGCTTGACCTGTGCCACAGTTGAAAATACCGGAAATTTTATTTTTCCAGAACCATAAATTTACCTCAACAACGTCATCTACATAAATAAAATCACGTTTGAAGTTATCACTACCTACAAATAGTTTCGGTTTTTCACCTTGGTTAATTTGTTCATTTAAATGAAATGCCACGCTAGCCATGCTACCTTTATGTGATTCACGAGGTCCATAGACGTTAAAATAACGGAATCCACAGACTTGTGATTTTGCTGTAGGTAAAACTTGTCTAACATATTGGTCAAACAGAAATTTAGAATAACCATACACATTTAATGGTTTTTCATAAGCGCGATCTTCAATGAAATTATCACTGCGCCCGCCATAAGTAGCAGCCGAAGATGCATACAAAAATGGAATATCAAGATCTAAACAGCAATTTAACAAGTCTTTTGAATATTGATAATTGTTTTCCATCATAAATTTGCCATCCCATTCGGTGGTAGATGAGCAAGCTCCTTGATGAAAAATAACATCAATATCCATATCTTCACCGGCTATAACTAATGAGATAAATTCGTCTTTATCCATATAGTCAGCGATCTCTAAATCAACTAAATTACTAAATTTAGTGCCGTCAGTTAAATCATCCACCACTACAATATCTTTATATCCTAGTTTATTTAAACCTTTGACGATATTACTTCCAATAAAACCAGCACCACCAGTAACAACGATCATAATCACAACCTTTAACTAATAAAATTAATGACACTATAATAGCGATTTATTGATAAATTTTCGAGTATTGATTTTTGCCATGTAGTTTGGTTTTTGGTTATAGATGATTATACGATAAGCATTGAGAGGATTTAATGGTATATATCAGTAATATGAATCATGCCAATAAATTTGTTATTATCATCAATCACAGGTAACACCGTTATTGGTCTTGGTTGGTGTTGTTGCATTATATTTAAAGCATCGGCAACAGATTTATGTGGTTCAATGGTTATTGGGCTGGATACCATTAATTGCGACACCTTGATATTTAACAAATTTGGATAATGATTTAATTGCCTTCGAATATCACCATCTGTAATAATTCCAAGTAATGTGTTTGCCTTATCGACTATTGCAACCACTCCTATCCCAGCATTCGTCATCACAAAAATAGTCTCGGCAATAGATTTTTCGGCAGTAATTGCTATCTGTCTCTGATACTTTCTAACCAGTTGTTTAACGGTCATAAGACGTATTTGTCCTAGGCTTTCCCCCGGATGGTAAAAAGCAAAATCATCTTTGCTAAATTTTTTAGCCTGCATAACTGAGATGGCTAAAGCATCACTCAATGCTAATTGTACCGTTGTACTGGTAGTTGGCGCTAAATTCAGAGGGCATACTTCTTGGGTGATATGGGCATTTAAATTGTAGGTTGCAAAACGAGCTAAGGTTGATAAGGGATTACCACAAATGGAGATTAACGCAATATTAATTTGTTTTATGGTCGGTAAAATATTGACAATTTCGGCTGTTTCTCCACTGTTTGACAGGGCAATAATAGTGTCATCTTTGGTAATGCAACCTAAATCACCATGCATAGCTTCGGCTGGATGTAAATAAAAAGCCGGTGTGCCGGTACTCATCAATGTCGCTGAAAGTTTACGGGCTATATAGCCGGGTTTACCCATTCCAGTCACGATAACCCTTCCCTTGGTTTGTAAAATTAACTCCACAGCATTAAAAAAATTATCGTTAATTGTGCTAACAATAGCCATTATTGCCGAAGCTTCTTGCCTTAAAACTTGTTTGGCTAATTTTAACGTTTCACTTTTCACCGATCGAAGATCTGCTGATTTTGTGGTCATAGCTAAATTTTCCTTATTTATAAATTCATTTCATTCGAATAACAACTCAATAAAGGTATTTAGAAATTGTAGTGATAAAACCAAAAGTAATGTTGACGATTCACAAAATAGTCATGAGGAAAAAGGGAAAGTTTGATTGGGATCACATTAGTTAAACACGGTTGTGAAAGTGTTAAAAGATTAACATTTTATAAATTATTTTATTACTACAATGCCGACAAATTAATCGAGAAATTAGCTATGAAACAAGAACTACCGAGATATAAAAGAATTTTAGAGTACTTAGATGAATATGATGTAGCCAACATCAATTCGTTATCTACTCTTTTTTCCGTTTCTCATATGAGTATTAGACGAGATTTAAAGCTTTTGCAAGAAAAAGGTTTAATAAAAGTCTCTTATGGCGGTGAAATAAAACGAGGTTTCTTAACTGGAACGCCGCTTTATAACATCAAACAAAATCGATGTTCCGAAGGTAAAAAGCAGGTAGGAAAAATTGCGGTTGGTTTATTGCAACCAGGGATGGTGATTTTTATCGATGCTGGGACAACGATGCGAGAGTTTGCTTTGAATATCAACCTGCCAGTTACCGTGATTACCCCAGATTTACATGTCGCGCTGGAATTATCTTCTCGCCCAGAAGTAAATACCATTATTTGTCCCGGAGAGATACAAACATCCAGTGCTGCCGTTTATAACTCGCAAGCAATGAAATATCTATCAGAGCAAGTTATTGATTTAGCCTTCATTGGTGCAGATGGTTTTAATCTTGAAGATGGCGCGTTAACGACATCGCAAATTAAAGCTGATTGTAAATGGATGGCATTATCCAGATCGATTCAATCTTTTTTGCTAGTTGACAGCAGTAAATTAGGTCTTAAATGTCGCTTTAAAATCTGTGATTTAAATCGATTTAATTACCTGATAACTGAAAAGCAATTTCCGAGTAATTTCGAAAAACAACTAAGCAAACAGGATATTAAATATATTTATTAAGCGATTTTATAAAAAGCAATGTAACAAATAGCAATGTAACAAATAGCAAAGTAACAAATAGCAAAGTAACAAATAGCAAAGTAACAAATAGCAAAGTAACAAATAACAAAGTAACAAATAGCAAAGTAACAAAATCGTTGTAAGCAAAATGGGTGTCACAAAAAACGATGAAATAAAAAACATGAAAAAAAACAATCATGAAACCAATGACCAATAGGAAGATGTAAAAAAGTTAATTGAACTTAATTTTTAAGAGGAAGCAAGATTATGAAAGTAGCCGTTGTAGCTGATGATTTAACCGGTGCTAATGCCACATGTGCTTTATTAAGCAAGAAAGGGTTTAATGCAATAACTTGTTTAGAAAAATTAAATGAAGATCTTAGCAAATTTGATGTTATCTCGTTTGCCACAGATTCTCGATCAATACCTTATAAAGAGGCGTATTCACGGGTTGTCGATTGCATAAGCCAGTTTAGCAAATACCAGCCTTTAATTAGCAAACGTATAGACTCAACGTTGCGAGGTAATCTCGGTGCCGAGGTTGATGCAGTTATTGATAATGATCCTAATTTAATGGCGTTAGTTGTTCCCGTTTATCCATCAAGTGATCGCATCTGTGTAGGTGGTTCTTTGTTAGTTAATGGTGTGCCATTACAAAATACAGCAATGCGTAATGATCCTAAAAATCCGATGACTGAATCGTCCATTCTTGAATTGTTTCGTTGTCAATCTCGTTATCCTATTTCTCATATCGCACTCAAGGATGTTTTGGAGGGTAAGGATCGGATTGAACAGCGATTAAAACACATCTATCAACAAGGCGGACGAATTGTCATATTTGATGCGACAACCGATGCTGATATTAGCGTGATAGCCCAAGCTGCGAACAATGTTAATTTGCCAGTGTTTTGTGTTGATCCGGGACCATTCACTGCGCAATTTGCTGATCTGCGTTATTCATCAGAACGAAAGATGGCCAACAAAGTTTTTGTTGCAATAGGCAGTGTTTCGGATCTTACTCAAAGACAAATTAAAAAATTGAGATATGACCGAAAAGTTTGGTTAGAAACTGTATTAATAGATCAACTAATCGAGATTGCAACAGACACTAAAAAAGCGAAACCCATCGTCAACAAATTGCTAGAAAAAGTAGAACAATTTGATGTTATTGGTATTGATACCGTTGAAATGCCAGAACATGTTGGTGACTTAAGCAAATTAGCCGCTAACAATAATATGAGTATAAGTGAAATTAGTAATACCTTGAATCAAGCTATTGCCGAAATAACAGCTCAAGTCTTATTCCACCCTGAATCTATTATTAGAGGTATTTATACCAGTGGTGGGGATGTCACGGTAAATGTGGTTAATCGATTAGGAAGTAGTGGTTTTTTACTTAAAGATGAAGTCGAACCATTAACCGTTTATGGCCACCTAGTCGGCGGGAAATGTGATGGCTATTCGATTGTAACCAAAGGTGGCTTTGTCGGTAATGATAATACGTTAGTTCATTGTATCGACTATTTGAGTACCAAGATTTCATCACATGAAAGCTTGAAGCATTAATACTTTGTAACTAGTTCAACTTAGATAAAACAACCTAAGTTGAGAAAATTTTGAATAATTTTAAAGGAGTAATAAATGAAACGTCGTTGTTTAATCGGAGTTCCTATGGGCGATCCTGCTGGTATAGGCCCTGAAATTGTCGTGAAAAGTATAGCCGCACCAGAAACCTATGAATATGGATGTGTAGTGGTAACTGGCGATAAAAAGGTGTTAGCTGATGCGTGTAAGTTTGCAAAAGTAAACTTACAAATTAATGAAATTACCGATCTAACTCAAATACAAGATAAACCTAATGTATTGAATCTTATTCAGTGTGGTGAGTTAAATTATGATACCTTTAAAATTGGCCAGATTGAAGGTCAATGTGGTCAAGCGGCATTCCACTATATTAAAGTGATAACTGAGCTAGCTATGCAAAAAAAACTTGATGCCATTGCAACAACACCTATCAATAAAGAATCCCTTAAAGCTGGTAAGGTTAACTATATTGGTCATACCGAGATATTAGCAGATCTTACCGGTAGTCAAGACCCGCTCACTATGTTTCAAGTTCGAGATTTACGGGTATTTTTCTTAACTCGTCATTTAGCACTGGTCAAAGCCATTGCATCATTAACGCCAGAAAGAGTTTGTGATTACGCCATTCGTTGTAATGAAGCATTGATTAAATTGGGTATTAATAAACCGAAAATGACGGTTGCTGGTATCAATCCTCATTGTGGTGAACATGGTCTTTTTGGTCATGAAGACGATGATGTACTATTACCTGGTATTGAAATGGCTCAAAAACAAGGAATTGATATCAACGGTCCTAAACCTGCTGATAGTGTCTTCCATTTTGCGATGGGAGGAAGTTATGATGCCGTGTTATCGCCGTATCATGACCAAGGTCATATTGCAGCGAAAATGATTGATTTTCACCGTACTATTTCAATTACCAATGGCATGCCAATTCTGCGAACCTCAGTAGATCACGGTACAGCAAACGATATTGCCGGTAAGGGAATAGCAAATCCTGTAAGTTTGATTGAAGCAATTCGTTTAGCGGCGTTATACGCACCAAATTTCAAGCGTTAACAAGTCGTTATTCATTTTTATAATTATCTTTTTTTTCGTTAGTGCCAAATTCACTATCGAAGGAGGTATCCTTATGTCTAAAAAAGAAAATAAAAAATCACTTTATCCTTATGTTTTATTCAACGGTGTGATTTTAGTGGTTGTGGGATTGATTGTTTTTTATCTTGGCAGTCTACATAGCATAGAAAAAAGTAGCTGGCGAATGGTCGCCGGCTTACTTGTAGCAATTACCTTGTTACTCTTTATGATCTTAAAAACTCGAATTCAAGCATTTCCAGCGTTAATTATATCCGCTTTAATCACTGGTTCATTAGGCGGCATGCCCGGTGAATTCATGATCGCCACAATTAGTAAAGGTTTTGGTAATACACTGGGTAACATAGGGATCGTTATTGGCTTTGGCGTGATGATGGGGTCGGTTTTACAGCTCAGTGGAGCGGCACAAAAAATGGCTCAAGTCTTTATTAAATTACTGGGAAAAGGGAGGGAAGCCTTAGCGCTGGTCATCATCGGTTTATTAGTTAGCTTGGCGGTATTTTGTGACTCTGCATTTATAGTTTTATTACCGCTGGTTAAAGCTATATCCCGTAGTACTGGTAAATCAGTTGTCGGACTAGGATCGACATTAGCAATGGGGCTAGTGATTAGCCATAGTATGATTCCCCCAGCAGTTGGACCATTTGGTGTTGTATCGCAATTTGGTATTGGACTTGGTGAATATATGTTATGGGCAATGTTACTTGCTATTCCTATCACTTTTGCTGGTTTTATTTATACTCGCTATGTTGGGCGTAGTATTTATCAAATTCCAACAGAAGATGGTGAGAATTTTACCCGTGAACCTTTAACTGTGACTTCGAATAATATTGATGAAGATCAACACTTACCCAGTGCATTAGCATCATTTGCGCCGATCGTCACCCCGATCATACTGATATTGACTGCAACATTAGTTAATGAAATGAAATGGGATAATACCATTGCTATTATGTTAAAAACCATGGGGCATCCGATTGTTGCTGTTGGTATCGGATTATTAATTTCCATAATGGCATTAACCAATTCATTTCCTCGAAAAGAAGTTGTCCATCACATGGAAAACTCAATCCGATCTGCTGGTATCATATTGCTAGTTATTGGCGGTGGTGGCGCTTTAGGAATGGTGCTCCGTGACTCCGGAACCGGTCAAATTATTGCCGAATATATTGTTAAAATTGGTGTACCCGGTATTTTATTACCCTTAACTATCTCGACGTTGATTCGTTTAATCCAAGGTTCAGGTGTAGTTGCTATGATTACCGCAGCCAGTATTACTGCCCCAATGATTGGCACCTTAGGTGTAAATCCAATCATGGCAGGGTTAGGCTGCTCAATTGGTTCTTTTATGTTTTCTCACTTCAATGATGCTTATTTTTGGGTAGTTAATCGTTCATTAGGGGTAACGGAAGTTAAAGAACAAATTAAAGTTTGGAGTATTACTTCAACGGTATTATGGGCGGCAGGAACAGTGTCATTATTAATTGTTAATGCAATTTTCTTCTAATATTTCTTCTAATATTAAATAGGGATAGTGTTTAGCAATATACTATCCCTAATCTCTCCCTAATCTCTACTATCAATTTGCATTTGATAATTTAGCCGTGACCAAAATATATCTTGCTAGGTTAATGTAGGGTTCGGTTTGACAATACTGTTTTTCGATTGCTAATAACTCGGCGAAATGTGTTTCTGCTTTTGACTTATTGGTTAAATAGTCGTGAAAAACCCGAATCCCAGTTTTATTGATGATCTCAAAATTTTGTTGGTTTAACCATTGATACACGTGATTTGGATCGCGGGGATAATCAGGCGATAAGGTTTTCTTTTTGCGTTTGGCCAGTCCCGATTGAGTGTAACCAAAATTGCCTAATGTGACGGTTTTGAATAATAGCCCGTGGTAGTTATAAAACATTAAAGATAAATAGCCATCTTGTTTAAGATGTTTTTTTAAAGATTGAATTATTTGGATTGGCTCAGCTACCCATTCTAAAACGGCATGACAGATCACAATATCATATTGCGTTTTAATAAATTGTTCGAGATCTTGAATAGGGCAGTGAATAAAATTTAACTGTAGATTTTCTTGTTCAGCTTGCTTTTTTGCTAATTCCAGCATTTGTTCGGAAATATCACAAACAGTAATCTCATGCCCTAATTTTGCTAGTCGACAAGCAATCTGACCTTGTCCACCGCCTGCATCTAAAATCGTTAATGGTTTATCCGCTCGACAGTTAGCTAAGATGTTTTCTAGCTCTTGCCAAACGATAGCTTCGCGAATCTTGCCTTTGTTTGTGCCATAAATATTTTTAGCAAATTTATGGCTGATATCATCAAAATTACGATCGGTTTTAGTCATAATGATTACTGATTATTTAATTTAGTTACTTCCAAATTAATTTGCGCAATTTTTTCTGACATTTGTTGATAGCACTGTTCCATTAAAGTTCTTGCATCTTCTTTGCTTAAATCTTTGGTCTCAATCGGTGGTAGCATCTCGACAATCATATGACCATTATTAAGTCGATTTAACTTGATATTATTCGTATCTGATACACAGATAGGCACAATAGGTACCCCCGCGGCAATAGCGGCCTTAAATGCCCCGGTTTTAAATGGCAATAAGCCTCGACCACGACTACGAGTACCTTCCGGAAACATCCAAATTGATATGCCACGTTTTTTTATCTCTTTAACGACGAAATTAATCGTATCTCGGGCTTTTGATTTATTGTTACGATCAATTAAAATATTGCCGGTAAGGTAATAAAGTTGTCCAAAGAAAGGGATCAGTGCCAGACTTTTTTTGCCGACAGTGACGGTTTTCGGTTGTACAATATCGGCAGCCACAACCATATCATAATTATTTTGGTGATTGGCGATAAATACACAGCTACCTAACTTTTCAATTCCAGGATATTTACGAGTATCAACCTTTACCCCTAATAATGGTTTAAAGAAAAAACTAAAAAGATGGGCAAATCTAGCCACATTTTTTGGATTGCGAGGATTGAATAAGCAAAATATAACCCCTAGCACACAAGTTATAATGCCAATAAACAACACAAAGATTAAACGAAAAAGAAAAACCATAATTTACCTCACAAGTTAACTTGGCGTATTATATACGTAATCTATATGAATATACAGTTTGTTAAATATCGCGTTAAAGGATGTTTATGCACGAATCAACTATCATTTGGGATGACGATCAAATCCCAATTTCTCGCTTTTTTAATGATGTTTATTTTAATACCAATGGTGCAATAGATGAAACTCGTTATGTTTTTATCGAAGGAAATCGTTTATTTGCGCGTTTTTTACAACATCAACAGGAGAGTTTTACTATAGGAGAAACCGGTTTTGGTTCCGGGTTAAGTTTTTTAATTGCTTGGCAGACCTTCAAACAATTTAGGCAGCAAAATCCCAATAGTGTGCTCAAACGATTAAATTTTTTTAGTGTCGAACGATACCCCTTATCAGAACTAGAAATGATAAAAATTCATAACAAGGTGATCAGCAGTCATGATTCTTTAAGTTCTCTCGCGCCAAAATTACGCGATTATTTACAAGGATCAGCTAATGAGACTTTAGATGATATTAATCTAGTTATTTGCTTTGACGATATCACTCATTTTCCTGATTTTTTACAACGACAAAATAGTTTAATTGATGTTTGGTTTTTTGACGGTTTTTCACCAGCAAAAAATCCAGATATGTGGTCAGCATCCCTATTTAAACAGTGCTATAACTTAACCAATAAAGATGGAACTTTTGCCACGTTTACCGCGGCAGGTTTTGTTCGCCGTAATTTAATTAGTGCGGGTTTTAAGGTGGAAAAGCGTAAAGGGTTTGGGATCAAGCGAGAGATGCTCATAGGCAGTAAATCTTAATTTAGTCCGCCAATTTTGGCGAACTAAATTGAAGAGCAAAATTAGTTGAACTCAAATTGATAAATAAAATCTAATGTTTGGGCTAAGCCGGAAGCGGCTTCCACATAGAAATTGGGTAATAATCTATATCGCAAGGTAAAAGTTGCTAATGAGTCGAAAATGCCGACCCCATATTTTAATTGTAAATGAGGTAAGATATAACCGCTCACGACTACTTTTGAATTATTGCCGGCACCTTGGGTATCTAACGTAAGGTTTTTGACGCCAAAAGCATTACCGATATCTCCAATGTATTTCCCGGTTTTTGCTGTTCCGACACCGACTAAAAAGGCGGTCATCATATCATTATCACTCTGATCAGAATTATCCAACCCTTGTCCACGGATCAAATAAGAGAGTGCTTCTTGCTGTGACATGGCTGGATCAGAGAAAATTTCAATTTTAGGATCTTGTGTTGATCCTTTGACGCGAATGCCGGCGGTAATATTATTATTATCCATTGAATCAGGATTTCTTATTGCTTCTATATCTAAGATGGCTTGGTCAGTCGGCCCAGAAAAAGTGACTACACCTTTTTTAATGACTAAGTCCTGGCCATAGGCATGGAACCGACCGTTCGGAATTAGAACTTCACCATGTAAATCTAAACCTTTATTGGTTTGGGTGGCGATTAATTTCCCTTTTAATGACGCGGTTAAACCAAACGCATCAACGGTAACCTTATCGCCAATATTGATCTCAATATGGCTATTAATTTTCATACCAAATTTTTGTGGTTGAATTTGTTTAAAGTTCTTATCCAACATTACTTCATCAGACGACACGTCCACACTTGAAGCCGGCAGTGAATCCACAGTAATTTTTCCTTTTGGAATCGATACCTTACCTAGTAGTGTTAATTCATCTTGGGTTGCTTCAATCTTAATATCAGGAATAACTGACATGCTAATCATAGGCGGGACAGTAACTTCCATCGCTGCTCCATTTACATAGATATTAGCTTGCCATTTTTCAAAGTTATTCCAACTCGCTTGGCCATTAATATTGATATTTCCTGATTTAGTCGCTAATACGCCTTTTAAGGTTGATGATTTACCATTAAATTTAATATCGACCATAGCAGATTTAATATCAATTGGCAGTTGATAAGTTTTGATATCACTATGCCTTAAATTAATACCGCCATTTAAGATCGGATCCATTAATGAACCCGAAAAATTGACATTGCCATTAATGGCGCCCTTGGCATATTCATCTTTACTGAGTAATGGATTAACAATGGCTAATGCTAAGTTATCAATGTTTAATTGACCGCTTAACACTTTGGTCGCGGTTGGATCTTTAACTAATAAATTACCAGTTATTTTCCCTAACTTATTTAAACTAAAATGCCAATCTAATTTAGCTTGTTGCTCATTAAATTCTGCATTGATATTAAACAAATTAAAAGGAATTGGTAAAGCTTGATTGGTGATCATCTGTTTAACAAAAACTTTATTGCTGGTTATATTAGCTTTAATGTTAGGAATTTTGCTGCCGTCATTAAATTTAATATCAGCTTTGCCATTGATAAAACCATCAATTTTAGTTTCACCATCATTGGGAATCGGTAGCTTAGCTAGGTCAATATCTTTTAAACTAATTGAAGTCTCGTTATTTGGCGCAACAGCAAATGTTTTATCTAAACAGATGCTTGAATTATTACTACGCCAACAATGGGCACCAATAGTTGGTATCTGATTAACGATATTATAAGTGAGACTTATCGGTTTTGCTAACTGCCAATGGCTAGCATCACCAAGCGTTAATAAGGCATGTGGTATACTTACTGTCCATTTAGTATGTTGTTTATCAAGTTCTCCGCTTAACGAGGTTGATATGGAAACCGGGCTACCATTAAAATTGACGGCTAAAGTGTGGTGCGCTTCATTACCAGAAAGTTCGATATTGGCGTTTTTAACACTTTGAGTTGCAATATCAATATTTTGAGCAACTAACTTTAATTGACCACTGAGTTGATTGCTGTATTGAACTTTAGCCGAAAAGTTAGCCTTGGCTACGGTAATATCTTCATAACTTAAACCATTAATATTTAAATTAGTATCAATCACCGGTGCAGCACTATTGCCAGTCATTTTTATATTACCGACGACAACACCATTAAGGTTATCAAGCAATAATGATAGCGCGCTCAAATTTAGTTGGGCATTTAAATTGCCTTTATCGCTAGAACCATTGATATTAATTTGATTTTTACCCCAAACCATTGCCAGGTTATTGGCTGATAGTTTATGGTTAGAATCGACAAATAGGTTGCCATTTGCTGAAAAGCTTGCCTGCTTAATATTGCCGTTTAATTGCATGTCAGGAATATTCAATTGCCATGCTTCACCATCGATTGACCCAGTGGTTTTTAATTGCCCGGTTAAACGGATAGGATAGCTAGGTAATTCTTTGGTGAGATCAACATTATTGAGTTTAACACTGGTATTCCATTTGAGTGCCTTTTGCCAATCTAACTGGCCAGAAATATTAATATCACCTTGAGGGAATTTGATATTAGCATACTCAAAAGATGCAGATTGATTAGTTCCATTGCCAACCATATCCAGACTGGTCTCTGGCAAATCTTTACCTTTAATAGTCCCTTTGGCTAACATATTGTATTTTTCAACATTGCCATCTAAAGTGAAATCAAAATTGTCTAATTGATATTGTGGTTTTCCTTCAATTGGCCATTGAATATGTTTTCCATCCACTTTTGCCATCAATGGTAGATATTTTTCAATAAAATTAATTTGCCCTTCAACCGTAATCTGATTTAATCCGCTAACATTGGTATAAGTGAATAATTGGCCTAATAATTTTCCCGAAAATTGTCCGTTAAGATGATTATTGTCGTTATCCGCTTTGATTAAGGCAAAAATAGGCCAATCATCTCCTAAAGTAATCTGTCCAGATACAGAAGCGTGGGCATTGCCATATGGCGTTATGGCATCAGTTTCGACTCGTTTTACAGTAATATAATTATTAATCATATTCGTTTTAATATTAACTCGATTAAAACGATAATCTTGGCCACCAATATGCAATAGCCAATTGTTGCCGGTCAAACTGCTAACATCAATATCTAATGGAATATTCACCTGTGGAAGTGATTTAATTAAGGGTTGATTAAATAATTGGTTAATCTTTTGATTTACCGGTAGGTCATCATCAGAAGTATTAGGTTTATTGGTATTGGCATCAGTATCGGCAAAGATTGCTTGTAGATCCATGGCAACTGCAGGGTAGACATAAATCTTTTCATTTACCCAACTGGCTTTTCCGCTAAAATCAGACATAGCAAACTGCATATCATTCACTTTTACTGTGACATTAGTAATATGGGTTTGCTGAAGGTCGATCGGCAGAGGGGTCTTAATCGTAGTTCGTTGTTCTGAAATCGGTTCATCAGGTGAAGGTTGAAGTTGATCGGTATTAACAACCACGCTCACGCCATCGGCGTCAAATTTATCAACACAAATTTTGGTTTGGATCAAACATGAACCAGCCAATTCCAATTTAGCATCTTTTACTTGTAGGTTGACACCGGGTAATTCAAGCGAAAGTCCTGTAACGTGTAGGTTATGAAAGGTACCGGTTACTTGTTCTATTTTTAATTCCGGTAAAAACTTATTAAGAACATACGTTGTTAGCTTGACACCTAAACTGGTGTAGATCATTAAAATAATAAAAGTGATAACCAAAACAAAAATAGATAACACAGCAATGCTACGTTTTTTCCATTTTCGTATTCGCTTAATTTTTTTAGCTTTTTTTACATTATTTGGATTTTTTGCCATATTATAATTCGCTTCCCAAACCAATATATAGATGTATAGAGCCTTTATCTTTTCGGTCAAGAGGTGTTGCTAGATCGAATTTAATTGGACCAACAGGTGAAGCCCAACGAATACCTAAACCGGTACCCGTATAAAATTTAGTCTTATCGACTTTATCTATCGCTTCACCGGTATCAATAAATGCTGCTCCCCACCAAGAACCGGTGACATTATATTGATATTCAGCCGAACCAGTTATCAGCTTTGAAGCCCCTTTTAATTTGCCTTTTTTATCTTTTGGCGATATTGATTGGTAGCTATATCCTCGAATACTGCGATCACCACCAGCAAAAAATCTAAAAGAGGGCGGAACCCGTTCAAAATTACTTGCTTGAATAATGCCGAAAGTACCGCGAGCTATAAAACGATGTGAATGGCTAATTGAACGAATCCAAGTTTGTTGAGTTTGAAAACGCACTAAATTAATATCTGATCCTAAAGCACGAGCCGCCCCTTCAACCGAATAACGTTGAGAATCACCCCACATAGGTAATAAGTTACCGTCATTACGTATACGGGTGATACTAAGTGAAGGATAATATAAGAAAGTTTTGAAACTGTCGTCACCTTGCGTAAAGTCATCGCGTAATACATTAAAACCTAGCGCGGTTTGCCAACCGTCAAAGTTATCCCAATTACGAAGTACACCTAAAGTATAGGACCGTGAATCAGTATCGTTGTTATCAATTTTTTTATAACCGCTTTGGATGGTGTAATACTGTTCAATAGGGGCTTTTTTTAATGGTATTTTATAACTCATGGTAATAATTTGTTCCGGCGATGAGAGAGAAAGGCTACTTTGAAAACTCTGACCGCGACTATTAATCCAAGGTTTGCTCCAGCCAATTTTACCATGCACCCCATTATCGGTAGAAAACCCCAAACCTAAGTCCATTGCATTTTTTTTGCGAGGGGTGGTCACCACTTCGATTGGTAATGCTTTGTCTTCGGTAAGATGAGGAAAGTCTGGGGTAACCACAACGGAATTAAACCAGTTAGTTGAGCTCAGGCGACGATTTAACAGTGATAAATCATCAGCCGAATATTCATCTCCTTCTTTAAACGGTACAATATTTTGCAGATAATCCTTACGGATTTTTACATTTGGAAATTTAACTATACTAAATTTATAACGCTTGCCGGTATTGAAGTCTATATTCCAAAAGGCTTGATGCACAAATTGCGCAACGGCTAATTGATGTACTGGCATATCAGCATCAAAATATCCTTTTTTTAGTGATATATTTTCTAAGTCCTTTTTAAAGTTCTCATAAATGCCATGATTTAAAATATCGCCAATTTTAGGTAACTGTGTGGTTAGCAATTCTTGAAAATCTTTATCTTCTTTACCTTCGCCATTGAGATTAATATTTAATTCTTTAATTCTAATGGGTTCACCAGGTAACACGGTCACCACTAACACTTTTGGATCTGTTTCATCATATTCAAAAGTAGGGGAATAATAGCCTAACGCACGAAGTGCTTTTCCGGTTTCACTTTCAAAATAGCGTTTGAAATTTGGCGTAGTATTAACCTTATCAGGGGTAATCAAAGAAAGACGAGCGTCAACATTTTCAGCAAGTTTGCCTGACAATCCTTTAATGGATAACTTCATTTCGGCATAAGTTGATGCCGTCGTTACCATTAGAAGTAAGCATAATGAACGCGAAAATCGTGACACATATACCTCGATAATTTTTTAGAAATTGTTATGGGAGCGATTATAGGTTTGTTATTGTTTGTCAATCTAACATATCTGCTCTTTTACCGTCTATGATACGATCTGTAAAATAACGTTAATTCTCATCGAATATTATTTTCGAGGAGGATACTTTTCGATCCATTGTTTTAGATTTTCTAGTATCGCTATAAAGTTAGATTCAGCTAACTGAAAAACGATTGTTCCATCATTGTGTAATTCATAGGGATCATCAAAACAAAAATCCGGTTTAAGTTCACAACTAAGTTTAATAGAGATTGTGACTTTTTGGTTTTTGCTAGCAATGAAAGCAAGTGAAAAGCAAGGTTCAGTAAACCATAACTCAGCACGACTAGGTAATCGACTTTTCGATAGATCATCAAACCAATTATACAGAGTGTGTAAATCAGCGATCTCTAAAGCCGGATCGGTTTTTTCAAACCGATTATTATTTTGTTGTACGATAACTTTTAGTAAACACCAATTATCTTTACTATCAGGGAACTGATAACCGACGATAGCAAATTGAAAATTTATTGTATTGGTAATATCTGTTAACTCGATCATTTATTCGTCCTTACTTGCCATATGTTTTAAATTTTTTCAATGAAGCTTTAATTAAGATTCAAGTAATGTTACATGACCAATATAAGGTAAGTGACGATAGTGCTGCGCATAGTCAATACCATAGCCCACCACAAACTCATCAGGAATTGAAAATCCAATATATTTTACCGGTACAGCTACTTCACGACGCGATGGCTTATCTAATAAGGTACAAATTTCAATACTACGTGGATGACGCAGTTTTAATATCGCCATCACTTTACTTAGTGTATTGCCGGTATCAATAATATCTTCGACAATTAATACATCTTTATCCCGGATATCTTCATCTAAATCTTTTAATATTTTGACATCTCGATTGCTTACCACTGCATTGCCATAACTTGATGCTGTCATAAAATCGACTTCGTGACCGACGGTAATAGAACGGCTTAGATCCGCCATAAAGATGAAAGAACCTCTTAACAAACCAACTAATATAAGTTCATTTTGACTATTTGCATAATCTTGACTAATTTGTTGACCTAATGCCTTAATTCGGGTTTGGATCTCCTCCGCCGATATCATAGTTTCTAATGTGTGCTTTTTCATTAATAATGCTCAATGTACTTTTTAAAAAACAAAGTGAGATTTTAGCAATTTTCATAATTAAAAAAAATAACTAAACTAAAACTTTATCAAATAATTAAGAAATGATTTAAAGAATTTGTGCTTAAATATGAAATTAATCTTCAATAGCGTTAAGGATTGATTGTTTATGCTGTTTTTTTTGCTGCCGACGCTTTTGAAAAAAATTGCTCAACATTGAACTACACTCATCAGACAAAATACCGCCGGTGATTTGCGCAAAATGGTTAATCCCTGTTCTGGACAGAATATCAATATAGGAACCTGCGGCACCAGTTTTATAATCACTGGCACCATAGACAACACGCTGGATACGACTATGAATGATCGCCCCAGCACACATAATACAAGGTTCTAGGGTAACATATAAAGTTGTATTTACTAATCGGTAGTTGCGTATACATTGGCCGGCTTGTTCGATAGCCATAATTTCCGCATGAGCTGTTGGGTTATGTTGCATAATTGATTGATTATAACCTTCACCAATGATTTGGTTATTTGCATCAACAATCACTGCACCTACTGGGATCTCACCTAGTGACTCCGCGTGTTTGGCCAACTTTAATGCATGACGCATCCAAACTTCATCTGACATGCTTTAATATTATAGATTGTTTAAATTGAGCACATCACGCATATCATAAAGTCCAATTGGTTGTTTGGCAAGCCATAATGCAGCGCGAACAGCACCATTGGCAAAAGTCATTCGACTTGAGGCTTTATGGCTAATTTCGACTCTTTCACCAATGTCAGCAAAAATAGCAGTATGTTCACCAACGATATCACCGGCACGAATAGTTGCAAACCCAATAGCACCTTTAGGGCGTTCACCGGTATGTCCTTCACGACAATAAACAGCTCGATCGTTTAAATCACAACCCAACGCATCGGCAATCGCTTCGCCCATAGCAAGCGCAGTACCCGAAGGGGCATCAACTTTATGACGATGATGAGCCTCGATAATTTCGATATCGGTATAATCACCCATAATCTTGGTGGCTTTTTCAAGTAACTTAAGTACTAAATTCACGCCAACACTAAAATTAGCAGCAAACACGATAGCAATTTGTTTCGCGGCAGTTGTAATAGCTTGTTTACCGGCCTCATCAAATCCGGTGGTACCAATAATCATCATTTTTTTATTTTCAATGCAAAAAGCTAAATGGCAAAGTGTGCCTTCAGGACGGGTAAAATCGATTAAGACATCAAACTGATCTTTCGCCTGTTGTAAGTCAGCAGTAACTTTTATTCCACAGTGACCAATACCAGCAAGTTCACCAGCATCACTACCAATCAATGATGATCCCTCTCGTTCAAATGCAGCACCTAAGGTAACCCCTTCAATTTGCGAGACAGATTGAATCAG
Organism: Gilliamella sp. LMG 34359; assembly: GCF_984569085.1. Classification (NCBI taxonomy): domain Bacteria; kingdom Pseudomonadati; phylum Pseudomonadota; class Gammaproteobacteria; order Orbales; family Orbaceae; genus Gilliamella; species Gilliamella sp. LMG 34359. The sequence continues at coordinate 1,781,151 of NZ_OZ474906.1, forward strand.
TTGTCGTCCCATTTTTCCACCTGCGCCAGCAATAGCGATACGAATCATATTTGTAGACATATAACTTTCCTTAACTTTCCATTGAATGTTTATTAATAATTATTATAGCGGAAAACTTTTAAGTTATATACCTAAACAAGATGATATACTTTTAAGTTGTTAATATTAAGACTAATAGGAAATTGAAGTGCATAGTCGATGGTATTTTGGCTGGAATATTGTGATAGCAGCCGCATTTTTAACCTTACTTTCTAGTGGATTACGCATGAGTATGGGGGTCTTTTTTCTGCCTATAGCTAACGATCTCCATTTCAGCCGAAGTGCTTTGTCGAGTATTATTGCTATAGGGATGCTATTTTCCGGTATCGCCATGCCGATAGCTGGGTACTTAGTCAACAAATATAGCACCCGATTTGTATTACTATTAGGTTCAATTATCATTATTATTTCAACTGTTTGGGCAGCTAATGTAAACGGCTATTGGAACTTTTTCTTATCTTTTGGGGTAGCTTTATCCTTTGGTACCTCATTTGTCGGCTCTGTCAGTTTTACCCCTATTGTGGTTCGTTGGTTTAGCAAACATAGAGGCTTGGCACTATTTATTCTGTCGAGTGGCAGTATGGCGGGGATTGCAGTTATGCTACCGGTATTTGCTTATTTTATTCCGCTGTATGGATGGCAAACCACGTTAGTCGGATTTTCTCTGTTTTTTATGCTACTAGCTCTGCCTATCGCTATTTTTATTATGAAGGATAATCATATTGAGACAGCGACAACAGAAGTTCAGGAAAATCTAAAAAATGTTATAACTTTAAAACAGGTGTTAAAAACACGGCCTTTCTGGTTGCTTAGTTTTGGCTTATTTACTTGTGGGTTTAGCATGAATTTACTTGGTACACATGGTGTTCCTATGTTAATCGATCACGGTTTCGACGCAATTACTAGTTCTTCTGGAATAGGTTTAATCGGATTAGTGGCTATTTTTAGTACCTTGGTACTCGGTATTATCTCCGATATAGTGCAACGAAAATTAGTATTAGCAATGATCTTCTTAGTTCGAGGGCTTGGTTTTATCGCATTAGTCATTGCTTCAACTAAATGGCAACTCTATGGCATTGCATTAGTTGGGGGATTAGTTTGGGCAGGTGCTTTATCTTTATCTAGTGCTATTAGTGCTGATATTTATGGCGTGAATATTGTAGGCCTACTCTCAGGATTAACTTACCTTGGACATCAAATTGGCGCAATGGTTGGTTCATGGTTAGGAGGATGGGCATATGACAATTGGCATACTCACTATATTGCTTTTGGCGCTGCTAGTGTTTTACTCCTAATGGCTGCCTTTGGCTCATGTTTTTTACCGAAAATAATTAATGAGTAAATACCAAATAATGGACGCGAATGCGTCCATATATACTTAGAGGACTTTTAATAATTCGACATCGAAGATCAGTGCACTATAAGGTGGAATAGAAGCGCCGGCTCCTTGTGAACCATAAGCGAGTTCTTGAGGAATGTATAAACGCCATTTTGAACCTTCCGACATTAATTGTAATGCTTCAACCCAACCACGGATGACACCATTAACCGGGAATTCAGCTGGTTGCCCACGTTCAACTGAACTATCAAATACCGTACCATCGATTAATTGTCCGGTATAATGAACTCGAACACGATCGGTTGCTTTAGGAAATGCGCCATCACCTTGTTTAATGATTTCATATTGCAGACCAGATTCCGTCGATTTTATGCCCTCTTTTTTTAGATTTTCAGCTAAAAACTCTTGACCTGCTTGGGCAATTTTTTCAGCTTGTTTGGCTTTTTGTTTCGCTGCTTCTTCGTGAACATGACGAAGGGCATCGTGTAACTCTTGTAAAGGTAATGCGGGTTGATTACCGCTCAAAACATCTTCCATCGCTAATTTTAATGCATTAAGCTCTAAATTATTTAAGCCAGATTCTTTTAATTGTTGGCCAATTTGCAGCCCAATCGCATAACTTGCTTTTTGTTCAATCGTTTCTAATTTCATTTTTTACCTGTCATTGCTTGATAATAGTTTTTCATTATAGAGTATTAAGATTAGATTTAAGAAGTAATTTATTAAAATTTGCTGATAATTGTCAGTATAACAATGCTTTTTATAACACAATTCCTAAAGATTTTATTATTTTATCTAGCGCTTAGTGAAAATATCAGCGATAATATGCGCTATTATTATTTTAAATGGATAAATTTAGATGCAGTATCGTAAACTTATTCCGCTTATAATTGTGTCAGCTATGATGTTAACTGGTTGTTCATTTACAGACCGCCTAGTTTATAGGCCAGATATCAATCAAGGTAACTATATTACCCAAGAGGCAATTGAATTATTAAAAGTCGGTCAAACCAAAGAACAGGTGGCTTTCATCATGGGTTCACCAATGTTAACTTCCTCTTTTGGTGGTAACGTTTGGTATTATGTCTTTCGTCAACAACCACAACATGGCAAAGTAAGCCAAATTAATTATGCAATTTATTTTGATAACAGGGGCGTGGTGACTGATATCAAAACTTCAACTTTAGAGGGTTCTTTATCATTGGAAGAGATGAACCAACAACGTATCTCAGATCCAATTAATACGGATTCTGATGATGATCAAGATAATAACCCATAAACCCCTAAAGCAAAACAATCGAATATAATCTTTAAAAAAACCTCGAATGAAGTGACCCCCAATAGTTGGACAACCAATTACTGGGGTTTTTATATTTCTTATAGCGAATATTTAATTAAGCTCATTATTACTTTATATTGATTATCAACCTTTCAATCTTATTACTTCATCTACAAATTTTAGATGTTACTATCAAAATATTTGGAAAAATTTATTCAATAGGCAACTTATGGATTAGTATATTTAAATATTTTGCTACATAACTTTGCGTTTTTATAAATATCATATTTACCCTAAATGTTATAAGATAAATCATTATCAATGAGATATTTTAAAAATTTAGTAATAAGATACCCAACTGTAGTATAAATGATGCATAAAATTGATTGAATAGTGGATAGAATTATTTTAAATGACAATAATTAAACATTATTGTGATACTAAAAAGGTTTTGAGACAATGAAAATATTTTTAAAAAGAGTATTTCACCCAGTTGGCCAAGGCGCTTTTTATTCAGAGCAAATTTATTCAGGCAACAATGTTTTCGAAATGGTCTTTGACTGTGGTAATGAACGAGGACATAACAAAAAAAAACTTAAAGAATATAGCCCTAAATTATTTGATTATTTTGAACATCGAATAATCAACAATAAAGATAAAGTTTGGAAAATAGATTTGCTATTTATATCTCATTTCCATGCAGATCATATTAGTTTTTTGATAACCTATAAAGGGCAATATCAAGTTAAAAATTTGATTATTCCTGTGCTGAGCGAGGAACAAAAAAGTTTATTATTGATAGATGTATTACTAAAAAAAATTGATATCGATTTTCAGGCTTATTATCAACTCTTGACAGATACCCCAAAATTTTTTGGTGAGAATTGTCATATTATTAAAATAAATACCGATGAATCAAATACCGATGAAGATAAAAATAAAAACAAAGATTTAGTTATAGTTACAAATGAGGGTAAAGTTGAAAGTAGAGGAGAACTGTTAAAAACATTTAATCCCATTTTTAAATTACAATATTATGATAACAAATTGATTATTTATCATCCTGATCCTCAATCTCATTATTATTTTCCTATATGGTTATATCTACCTTATCACTTTATAAAATATTTTTGTTGTTCGGATTATAAGAGAAAAATTTCTACTTTCTTTATAAAAACGAAGTTAACGTCCGAGCTATTAATGGATGTTAAAGATATAACAGAAATACTTAAACATATAGAAAAAAAACTTAAAAATATAGAAAAAAAACTTAAAAATAAAAATAAAAATATTAATATCAAGCCATTAAATTATTTGAAAGCTCAATATATGAAAATTAATAGAGATTTAAATAAAATTTGTTTAGGTGTTTTTTCTGGTCCAGTTCCCTTTCATTTATATTCTTATTTGCGAAATTTAGACTTAAAAAAATATAATAAAATTTTTAAGAAACAGAGTTGCCTATATACAGGGGATATTCCTTTTAAAGCTACTAAAGAGATAAATTGCGTAGAAGAAGTTAGAAAACTTATTATCGAATCTTATGCATCATTGAGCAAACTTTATTCTGAATCTAAGGATTACGATTTTGAAAATAACTTTGATTGGCATATAGGAACCTTGCAGATACCTCATCATGGAAGTGGTGACAATTATTCTGACGATTTTTTTAAACTAAAATTTATTAATGCGGTTATCTGTTTTGGTTCAAACAATAAATATTCCCATCCTAATGGCGAATTATTGTTAAAACTCTTAGAAAAAAATAAAATTATCAGAGATGTTAGTAATAATTATACTAAAAAGTATGCGAGGAGATTTAAGATTTACTAATGAGTGGATAGCGTTATCTATCTATTGAGCGGCGATATTTTGACATAAAAAGCCCCCCAGTAATTGGTTGTCCAACTATTGGGGGCACTTCAATAACGAGTTTTTTTCTTTATGTCAATCTAAGTAAAATAGGCAGATAGCTAACGATGAACTGCACCAAAAATTATTACAGCTACAAATAAAATATAAAGCAGCAGAAATAGTATTAAAACTATGTAACTAATTAATGTAAACTTCCAATACCCATGTAAATTATCGATAGCTTTGATATAGTCCTCTTCTCTATTAAGCCCTGCGGCTAAACTAAATGCCCCTCCTGATTTAAAAAGCTTAACTCCAGCAATGATTAATGGAATACCTATAATTGCAGTAAAGATACCTAGGCAGAAAAATGAACCACCAATAATATTTAATACCCCAAAGATCTGTTGCATGATCGCGATAAATTTCATTTTATCTTTTAATAGTTCATTTGATTGTTCATTTGATTTAGTTGAAATAATAGTTGTTTGATTGTTAAACATCCTCATTCCTTATACTATAAGATAGTTGTACTATAAAAAAATCAAAGCTAGAATATCACTTTATCAAGGTATGTCGAGGTGAATTTGTATACAAAATCCACATTAAACCGCTTTTCTATTGCTCCCATGCTCGATTGGACTGACAGACATTGTCGTTATTTTCATCGTATATTGACCAAACAAACCTTACTCTATACCGAAATGGTCACTACCGGCGCAATTTTGTATGGTAAAGGCGATTATCTTGCTTTTAATAGTCAGGAACAGCCAGTGAGTTTACAATTAGGTGGCAGTGATCCCATCGCATTGGCTAAATGCGCAAATTTAGCTGAGCAGCGAGGATATGCTGAGATTAATCTTAATGTGGGGTGTCCATCGGATCGTGTTCAAAATGGTATGTTTGGCGCTTGTTTAATGGCTAAAGCTGATTTAGTGGCAAATTGTGTTGCAGCTATGCAACAAGAGGTCAATATACCTGTGACGGTAAAAACACGCATTGGTATTGATAACCTAGATAGTTATGCATTTTTATGTGAATTTATTGAAAAAGTCATGCCATATACCGCAACATTTATTGTGCATGCTCGCAAAGCATGGCTTTCAGGACTCAGCCCTAAAGAGAATCGAGAAGTGCCTCCTCTTGATTATGAACGAGTTTATCAACTAAAGCGTGATTATCCGCAGTTAACTATTGCCATAAATGGTGGCATTAAAACCATTGAAGAGATCAAACAGCATTTAAATTATGTTGATGGTGTGATGGTAGGGCGAGAAGCTTACCAAAATCCGATGCTTTTAACCCAGATTGATCAGCAAATCTTTGGCGATGATACGCCAATTATTGATCCGATTGCGGCAATACAAACACTTTATCCTTATATCGAAACGCAACTTAGTCAAGGCGGACAGCTTAATCATATTATGCGACATACCCTAGGTATCTTTAATGGTAGAAAAGGGGCAAAACAGTGGCGACGTTACCTTAGTGAAAATGCACATAAGTCAGGGGCAGGAATTGAAGTTGTTGAACAAGCGTTGACTTTCATTCAATAGAGTTCGAGTTTTTATTTTTATGCTCCTACCTCTGATTGAACATGATGGATAAATCAGTATATACTAGCGAACAATTTTACTTAGGGTTCATTTTCTGTGCGTTTAAATTCAAGCCAACAACAAGCAGTGGAGTATGTCTCGGGGCCTTGCCTGGTATTGGCTGGTGCGGGTTCGGGCAAAACTCGGGTAATCATTAATAAAATTGCTTACCTCATTCGAGTTAAGGAGTATTTGCCTCGTCATATTGTTGCCGTGACTTTTACTAATAAAGCCGCACGAGAAATGAAAGAACGTATTGCCCATTCGTTAAGTAAACAAGAGGCCAGAGGGCTGAAAATTTCCACTTTTCATACGTTAGGTTTAGATATTGTTCGCCGCGAATATAAACATCTGGGAATAAAATCTAATTTTTCACTATTTGATGATCATGATCAATTTGCTCTGCTTAAGGAGCTCACTCAACAATGGTTTGAAGGTGACAAAGACCTTATTAACCAATTACGCGCTACCATCTCAAATTGGAAGAATGATATTATCGATTCAACCATAGCGATGGCTCGAGCACAAACCAATAAAGAAAAATTATTTGCCCACTGCTATCAACTTTACGAAAAACAACTTAAAGCTTGTAGTATTTTAGATTTTGATGATCTGATTTTATTACCCACCTTATTACTGAAAACTAATGAAGAAGTTAGAGAAAAATGGCAAAACCGTATTCGCTATCTACTCGTGGATGAATATCAAGATACCAATACCAGTCAGTATGAATTTATTAAATTATTGGTAGGAAGCCGAGCTAAATTTACGGTGGTTGGTGATGATGATCAGTCAATTTACTCCTGGCGGGGTGCCCGTCCCAAAAATTTAATCTTACTAAAAGAAGACTTTCCGAAGCTAGAAGTGATTAAGTTAGAACAAAATTATCGTTCATCAGGAAGAATACTAAAAGTTGCCAATATTTTAATTGAAAACAACCCGCATATCTTTGAAAAAAAATTGTTTTCAGAGTTGGGTTATGGTGAACATTTAAAAGTGATCTCTGCCGATAACGAAGAGCACGAAGCTGAAAAGGTGGTTAACGATCTGATCGGTCATCGCTTTGCCAATAATAGCCAATATGGTCAATATGCTATTTTATATCGAGGAAATCACCAATCTCGCTTAATTGAAAAAATGCTTATGCAATATCGAATTCCTTATCGAATTTCTGGAGGAACATCCTTCTTTGCCCGCATTGAAATTAAAGATCTAATGGCTTATCTCCGTTTATTAACCAATCCAGATGATGATAACGCGTTCATCCGCATTATCAATACGCCAAAACGCGAAATAGGGCCGGCAACTATCCAAAAATTAGGGGAATGGGCAAATCAGCGTGGAGTGAGCCTATATCATGCAAGCCATGATATGGGATTAACGGAATTACTCTCCGGTAAACGTTTAGAAACATTGCATACTTTTATTCACTGGTTCGATTCTCTTATTGAAAAATCACACACTGAGCCAATGGAAACTATACATGAGCTACTACATGGCATGCACTATGAAAGTTGGATCTATGAAACGTCAACATCACCCACCGCGGGACAGATGCGAATGCGAAACGTTGAACAATTAGTGACCTGGTTACAAGAAATGTTACAGGGTGACGAAATCGATGAAGCATTGACGCTAGAGCAGGCTGTAGCCAGATTTACTTTACGCGATATGTTAGAACGTAATAAAACAGAAGAGGAGCTCGATCAGGTGCAATTAATGACCTTGCATGCCTCAAAAGGCCTTGAATTTCCGTATGTTTATCTGGTTGGCATGTCGGAGGGGTTATTGCCGCATCAAACAAGTATCGATGAAGATAACATTGAAGAGGAGCGACGACTTGCTTATGTCGGTATCACTCGGGCTCAACAAGAGTTAACCTTTTCATTTAGCCGCCAAAGAAAACAATTTGGTGAAACCGTTTATGTTGAACCAAGCCGCTTTTTACTCGAACTGCCACAAGATGATTTAGCTTGGCAAGATCAACGTAATGAATTATCACCCGAGAAAAAAATGCAACAAGGCCAAAGCCGCTTAGCTATGCTAAAAGCGCAAATCGCTAACGCCAAATAACTTATCGACATATTAAATATTATCAAGCGGGGATTCACTTACCCGACTAGGCCATAATTCAAAACAATCGAGGACCGAGGTTGTTGCGATGAGGAACGCGGTTTTTGATATTATAAAAAATACTAAATTTATCTTAAAAAAACTATGAAAAGTGATAAATCGAATTCATTCTAATTTGTCTTACTCCATCTAAATCCAATTAAATTTAGATAAATAGAAAAAATTGACGAATGAGGGGTTTGCGGTTATGAAAAGCAGCAAATTTATTCTAAAAAAGATTATAAAAGTAATAAATCGTAAAATCGGATTTATCTCAATTTGTCTTATTGCTACTAAAAGTTATTTAATCCAAATTGCAAAAAAGTGGAGCAATAGGGGGGGATGAGGTAAAAATAAATAATTTCCCATTATTAATTAGTATGGCATTTATGGTTATGAACTTTAATCTCAACTTGATTATCTCGTTAAATTGACGATATTTTGTCTATATAGATGAATAAACCATTAAAAAGCATTGACGGATCAAAATAGCTTTATATAATACTCAACGATTATTTAATAAATCCAATCTTTGTCTCCTTAGCTCAGCTGGATAGAGCAACGGCCTTCTAAGCCGTAGGTCACAGGTTCGAATCCTGTAGGGGACGCCATTAACAAGCTCAAGAAAATTCAAAAACGTTCAAAAAACTTAGTGAATACCAGCCTAATCCTTAATTTACAGTTAATCTAAATTCAATAAGATTTAGCTAAATTCAAACTTTACCAATATCAAATCCAACAAAAAAAGCAACCAACAAGATAGATCCTGCCGTTGCTTTCCTTATGTCATTCGATACCTACTTACTAGAATATGGCGAGATAGATATCAATCTATCAGATAAACAAAAATAAGAATTAGACGAGTTTAAAGGGATTGACTTATAAATTCTAATAGATAAAAACTATTCAATTTTGCTTATTCGTTGCCATTCTATTGCGACTAACTCTTTCGTTGTTGTATGCACTTTGTATATTTTATCTTCTAAAGACTCTCTTAATTGTTCTAATTTGTTATTTTCAATTTGATTAAATAAGTCTTTTTCATAACCAAGAATTAAATCTTTTAATGTGCTAGTTCTTATTTCTATAAATAATGAATCTAAATCATTCATCAATTTATTCGATTTTTCTCTTAAATCAGTATCAACATTATTTGTATCACTCTGTTCTTCAGTTATTTTTGGGCTTAATAAAAGTTCTAAAAAAACTAAATTAGACATTATATTATTATAAATTAGCAGTAATTCTTCATTACGGTTATATTCTTTATTTATTAATGTCATTTCAATAAATAAATCTATAAGAAAAAAACAATTTGATTCTAAATCTGAAGTCTTAACTCTTAAAATATTAACCCATTCTTGCCTATTTTTAGATAAAACTTCAACACCTACTTTAGTTTTTAATTCTTTTTTAAGATCCTCAGAAGTCTTGCTAGCTTTATACAAAGTAAGGATAATATTAACTATTGATGTTAATGCCACTACAGCAATCCCACCCCAGAATTGAGCTATACCTACATCCATAATAATCTCCAAAATAGTAATTGTTTTATATATTATACAAACATATTATTAACAACATACAACACTATAACGACACTAGATTTATTAATAATCAATTTTATTAATGTTGTTAGTGTTATAAAATCACAAAACAGAAGTTTTCTTTGCTTTTTTAAAATACTGCTAATTTTTTTATTTCTTTTCATTATTATCGTAATTGGATTAATTGCTCTAAGTTACTCTCTTTTTATGTTACAACTACACAAAAGTAGTATCTAAAATCATTGCATTATGCTGGCCAATTTCAGTTTCGGCTTTCTTATTGTAAATAACCGATTGCTGTATTTCTACTGCTACAAGTTGATATTTAAATTGCTTTCTGTTAACTTTTTCTAGTCATTTCTTTTCGCTGAGTTTTGCGTAGATTATTATCTCAAGTCTTAGTTTGCTTGTGCATTGATTCAATGTGATTCAATGTTATCATTCTAAATAGGAGACCTTTATTTTAAATCGTCCAACCGCATAAACCAAAAATAGTTAAGGATAACTCATCGGCTTTTGGTTGGAGTTTTACATCTTGAGTTAAGCCATATTGATAATGAAAATTGCCACTTGCTGATCATTCTAACTGATATACTATTTAATCGAATTAATTGCCTGGCTAAGTTAATCATCTCTCGATAACTAATAATCAATTGAACGTTTGATTTACCTTCTTTAAATATATCACTACCAAAGGATAATAAACTTGTTTAGCGTTACATTGGATTCTAAATCTAATAGCAAGCATTGCACTATAGTAGCTAAAACCTCTGTATATTCGCTTTGCTAATGCTGATGTCAGATTAATTATCACTATGGAATTTTTGCCAAGCGCTCCGAACTTATGTGTATAGGGTACATTATGAGCGTTGATTGTTAATCTTGACTAAGTTAATTAGTTTCACTAATGTGATGATTTTCTATAAATTTGTTTTGTAATGCTAGGTGATTGACTACTTCAGTGTATTTTTCTTTGGCCATTTTAATTAATCTATTTATTGATCGACTAACTGAAAAGTCCTCTGGCAATTCATCGGCTTCTGATAATCAGCAAGCAACATCCAAACCGAAGATTTACATTGTTATTTTATTGGTATTAACAGGGTAATTTACTTACAGCTAGAGTCAGGACATACTTCTATACAACCTAGTTGTGATTTGCTGAGGTTTTTACCGTAGTGATAGTTTTTATGAGATATGATGTAATAAATGCCAGTGCTCATTTGTAATTAGTCTCGAATTGATACTTAGCCTGTGAATAGCAGATATCAACAATAAATTGGTTATAGATATCATTATCAATAGTTTTACTTTCTAGCTTGATTTTTAGTAGTTCAACAATTTGCCAATCATTGTCATTACCGAAATTTCTGATTAGCTCTTCTGCACGATCTTCAATCCAACTATCACGAGCATCTTGCATTTCAGCATCATTCATCATTTTGCAATATGCTCTTTGGTAATGATTTTCTACCGCTCTTTGTAACGACATAAATCACCTCGTTGCTATCGATAAAGTCATATAAAATAGGCCCAATATGACCCTCAATAAAATCATCGCGGTACAAAATAGGGCAAACTTAACTTCGCTATCAGTTAGTCGATAGTCATTGCGAAACCTATCTTTAGTTTTTACTTTGACAAAATCCTTATTAGTCATAATTACCTCGAATAAAGCCCGATTACTGCGACAAATGGATGTAGAAACTGTTGTCTAACCTGTTGTTATTAATCCACTCAACAAAAGCCCACTTTTATACTAGTTTTTGATTTGAATACTTATTAGCAATCTGTTTCCTAAACGATTTGTATTTAACAAGCTTCTCGAAAGGCCGAGAGTGATTACCTCGTACATCCGATTTGCTATCAAAACTGTAGTATATTCATATATTTCTACTACAAATCATATCACCTGACTGGTAACTTCTAGCCATGCCTGTTTTTGATGAGTTGATTTGTTTTGATGAAATAATTATACAGATGAAACTGTTTAAAGTAAACAGTTAAAACTGTATTTAAACTGTATTTTATTTGGTGAGGTGTTTTTTTTGATTAGATATTGGGTTTTTGGTATTTTGCAAAGATAAAAAAACTCTACAAAGAGCTATTTGAAAATTTTTTCATTTTCTATTTAATTTAATTCGGCACCCACTATTCTTTTTAATGCTTCTTGAACAGTATGAACAGAGGTAACGATAATTGAGTGTTTATCTCCTATCTCTTCAAGAGTTAAAAAAGCGTCTTTCATTCTTTTTATTTGCGGTTTACTGTATATGGGTTCATCATCACAAGGTCTGTAAACAATGAGTTCATGAGTTTGTCTTTGAAAGAAATCTTCATGATCTTTTACGGCAAATAGATCTAGTAATCTAGCTTTACTTTTATCTAAATCAGTAGAAATATTACTTGGTCGTAATCTTTCAGTGTTGATGGCTGAGCGGTCGCTCAAGAAAAAGATTTTTGCAGCTCTGGCTTCTTTTGTTACTTTAAATTGTTGATTAAAGTAATGAGAAAAATGTGCGTGTTTAACTAGAACTGCATCTTTTACCAATTTTGACCATGTGTTTTCTGACGAATATTGTTCGTTTTCTTCATCATTTGAGTAGAAGTCTAATGATGACATGCTAGCAGATAGCATTACAGCTTGTCTAAGAACTCCAGTTATATCTGTAGAGTAAGTTTGTTTTATTTTACCTAAAGTTACGCCTTGCATTGGAGGACACCAATTCTCTAAATTTTTAATTTTACTTAAATGTAGCGTAAGATTCGATATTATCAACTCAATCAATGAATTAAATTGTTCTGATTTATTGCCATACATTGCCTTTACAACATCTTGTCGTATTGATTGATTTATTTTAAATTCACCATTTTCGGCAATTGCAACTACAGCAACAGTCAGTCTTTCACCAGAACCCATAATAGGTTCAAAATAAATAGGAGCCCATGCAGCTTTATAGCTAGGTACTTTGGGTAATGTAGATAATAATTTTATACTATCAATCATTTACAAAATCCATCTGAGGTGGAGTGATTTTATTATTTATTATATTGGCAATAAATTTACTTCGTTTCTTGAGAAACGATAATAACTCACTTTTTGTTGATTCAGCAACAGGTATTTTATTCGCAACTTTATCTATAAGTGCATTATCTGTAATCTCTTTGCACCAATTGCTAAGTCTGTTACATAATTCATTTTTGTCTAATTGATGATTACAGTTTAGTTCAACAAAGTTACAAAGGAGATGTTTGAATAATATATTATTCCAATTACCCGAGAATTCTGGATTAAACCTATCTGATGGAATTGATAGACCGTGATCAATCATCATTATATTTTTACCATTAAATAATAAATTTCCAGAATGCCTATCACCATTTATGATAAATTCATCAAAAAATGCAGCGCTTTCAATATCATCCCAGTTTTTTATTACTGAATGAAATTCTAGATAATAGGGATCTTTGAAATTCAAAAAATGATAAAGATTAGGGTAACCGATATCAATGGAACCAAAGCAAAAAACATCGTTACTATCTAATAACAAGATTGGTTCAGGAATAGGAAGATTTAGTGATCTGCCTAAAATTGAACATATTAACTCTTTAATAATTTCAATAGGTTTTAAATATTTAGCAATTACAGGATATTCTTCATCATCACAGCAAGCAACACATCTAAAAGAACCGTTTATTCCTTCTCCGATTGGCTCTGAATCACTAATGATTCTTCCTATCTTAACCATGTTATCTGTCATTAAATATTATTCCTTATGCAGCTGAATTTGAATTGTTATTTTTTAATGGCCACCATAGCAGTTATTTATGCATAATTCACATCATAATCAAATTGTTTAACTTACAATTTAAACTTATTACCTTTTCCTTCTAAATATCCGATGCTCAACCATAGTACCAATTACTCTAATCTGTTGTTTTAACGAACTCATCGTTGTGTAGTCAGGATTAAGCGGAATAAGCTCGAATTGCATTCTTTCGTGTTCATCATGTCCTAATTCCCGATATTTTTTAAACGTAGCGTCCTCTTCACCATTTACCGCTACAACAAATTCACCTGGCATTGGTTTAATAGCAGGATCAATAATAACCACATCACCTTCTTTGAACTCAGGTTCCATTGAATCGCCTTTAATTTTTAATGCAAATGCTTCATCTGATAATTCTAATGATGTCATAATATACTCAAATCCAGTTGAATCTCTAAGTTCACATGACTCTGTCCATAATCCTGCCTGTACATAGCTTATTAATGGAACTTGATAAGTTTTAAAGTCTATAACTTCTACATTTTTTACATCTTTATCTTTACCGCTTAATAGCCACGCCATATCACATTGTAAAGCGACTGAAATTTCGTATAAATGGCGAGGTTTTTTAACACTACCACTTTCTATAGCTTGATAGGATTGTTGTTTAATTCCTACTTGTTGCGCAACTTGTTCTTGAGTTAATCCCAATTCTTCGCGTCTGGCTCTAATTCTTTGACCGAGATTGTTCATTTTAAAAATCCTCTTTGATGATTATTAAAATAATACAGATAAATCTGTAATTGACAAACAGAAAAAACTGTTATTTAATACAGTTATAACTGTAAAATATATTGAGGTCCAAATGACAATAGGGGAACGAGTTAAAAATAAACGCATCGAACTTAATATTAGCCAAGCGTCATTGGCTGAATTAGTCGGAATGAAACAACAGTCAATTAGTGATTTAGAAGCTGGACATATTGAAAAGCCAAGAAATATTGTAGAGATAGCTAAAGCGTTGAATTGCTCGGTTGAGTGGTTGTATTACGGAACTGCTGAGCATTAGGCAAGCAAAAATATGTTAAAAACCTAATAAACAAAATCAGTACAAACGGCTGTTAACTCATTTGCAGCGCAGAATTATTAATCCAATCAGGTATTGAATTTCTACATTTGCTGTGGATTTAGCGTTCGTTTTTACGACCTTAAAAAAACTGGATTTAACTTAATAGCCGTTTGATTGGCGAAAACGGTGTTCAATACGCTAAGTATTCGATGAGAGGTGTAAATTGAAAGCAACAGAGTATCTTCTAACCATGGGCAAACCCATTGCCTATTATCCCAAGTTAGCTAAACCTTTAGGCGGTGTTAGTTCTGCCATTCTATTCTCACAATTATTTTATTGGCAGGATAAAGCAACTTCTGAGTTAGGCGTATATAAAACGCGTGATGAATTAGAAGATGAAACCGGTCTAAGCCATAACGAACAGCGAACGGCAATAAAAAAACTGAGTGATAGAGGTGTGTTAATTGTCACTGAAAAGCGCTTGGTCCATAAAACTTATTACAAAATTGATAATGAAACAGTGAATAAAGTTTTAAGTAATTTCGCCAAATCTATGATTGAGTTGTCACGGGATATAAAAAGTATGCAACCCGAACTCAACATTGTAGATGCCGTGATGGCGACAAAATCAAGTTCGTTAGATCAAGAGATTACTACAGAAATTACTACAAATAATAACAGGTCATCTTGCGATGACAAGCGTAATCCTAAAAAAAACCATATTATTGATTTTGATCTAATTATTGATGCATATAACGACGCAGTGGAAGATAAATTACCTAAAGTCGTAAAAATGACCACAGCAAGAAAAAACGCCGTTAAAAAATTACTCAAAGAACTTGATGCTCCGACTTTTCAGAACTTAGCAAATTATTTTTATGACTTCGCTGAAAAAGCCAACCGTTTTTATTTTGGTGAAAATGATAGGGGATGGCGTGCTGATTTTGATTACATTGTAAAAACAACGACATATTTAAAATTTATCGAGGGCTCGTTATGAATATTACTCCTCACGATTTAGTCGCAGAGCAAGCAGTACTAGGTACGATGATGTTGGACTTCGATTCAGAACGCTGCCAAAAGGCGATCCGCCAGTTAAAAGTAGATTCATTCTATAGTAGGCATCATCAGATAATTTTTAATCAGATTATCGAACTAAGCAGAAAGAATCATCCTGTTGATCTAATTACCGTGTCAGACAGTATGGAGGCCAAAGGCACCTTGAAAGAATGTGGTGGTTTCGCTTATTTGGCAGAGCTAGCGAAAAACACCCCGTCAATGGTAAATGTTATCGCCTATGCTGGAATTGTTCGTGATAAAGCGGTCGAACGTTACACTTTAAAAAAATTAAATGATTGCAGCGCAATGATTTTTGAAAAATCCAATTTATCAACTAACGAGAAGTTATCAGCCATTCAAATGTTATTTACGCAAATTGACGACTATAACAAAACCGGTAAAACGCTAGGGCTTAAATCATTCACAAGTATTGGTGAAAAATGGAAAGCGACGCTGGAAAAACGATTGGTTAATTCGGATAACGCCAGAGGCTTGTCTACTGGGATTAAAGCATTAGACGAAAAACTTGCGCCAAAAGGATTATTAAGAGGTTCGCTATTGGTCGTTGGTGCTCGTCCTAAAATGGGTAAAACCACATTTGAAATCAATATGGCTCGTCATTGTGCGATGATAGAAAAATTACCGGTACTTATGTTCTCACTTGAAATGCAAGACGAACAAATGCTTGAAAACATTTTGG
This sequence comes from Gilliamella sp. LMG 34359, assembly GCF_984569085.1. Classification (NCBI taxonomy): domain Bacteria; kingdom Pseudomonadati; phylum Pseudomonadota; class Gammaproteobacteria; order Orbales; family Orbaceae; genus Gilliamella; species Gilliamella sp. LMG 34359. The sequence continues at coordinate 1,797,514 of NZ_OZ474906.1, forward strand.
CACAGGAATCCGGTGTAAATAGCGATATTTTTTATGACGATGGTTTAGCTACTAATAAAGAGTTTGCACGAGTTATAGGTCATCTTAAAGCGTTAACTGATACGGATAATATTTATATTGATGATACACCGGCAATCACGCTATCACACATTCGATCTGAATCAAGAAGAATAGCAAAAGCTAAAGGACAGATTGGCATGATCATGGTGGATTACCTCACGCTGATGGATAAAGAGAAAGGTGATGAACAACGTAATGATTTAGCTTATGCCGCGATAACTAAAGGGCTTAAAGCGCTGGCTAAAGAATTAAATTGTGTAGTTGTTTTATTAACACAACTAAACCGTAATCTTGAATCGCGAGCCGATAAACGACCTGTACCAAGCGATAGCCGAGATACCGGACAAATTGAACAGGATTGTGATTATTGGCTCGGTATTTATCGTGATTCGGTTTACAACGATCTGGCAAATAAAAACGTAATGGAGATCATCGTGGCGTTGAATCGCCATGGTATCGGTAATTTTACTGTATATGCTGGAATTAAACATGCTCGAATTTATGAGATAAATCAAGCTGAAGCATACGCACAATCAAATCCTGAGCCAGTAAAAAAAGAGCGTAAATATGCCAGAGCTAGTTAATCACCGCTCAGGTCAGAATCGCCTGCTAAACAAAATAGCGTGATCTCTGCCAAGACATCCACTATGCGAGAAGCAAATGTAACCAGGGAGGATGATCGGAATTGATTTCCAGTTTTCCCAATATTTAAAAAAGTCACAGCGAGCAAATGGAATAACGATTTGAGTTTGTGAAATTAAAAATCATTTAAGCTGACAGGGAGGCATAATTTATTGATTTTATAATGATTAATAAAGGTGGGGTGATTGATTCGCAGCAGTAAAAGGACTTTGAACAGCTGACGTAAGAGTAACAATAGCAATCGTCGCTGATATTTAACCATTTACGTTCCTAGTAATTAAAAAGCGAACTAAATATCGAATTAAAAACAGAGTAGTGTCAGGAAATTGAAAAATTTTAAGGGTGAAAATAGTGACAGAGTATAAATATAAAGAAGATGAAAAACCAAAAACAGCGGTTAAGTCGATCGCAAAAGTTAGATTTAAAGCTGATTATGATATTACTGATGTATGTATGCGTTTTGGCAATTGGTCAAGAAAAAACCTTTATTTAAAACAAAATACACTATTATATTACCATTCACAGCCAAAAAAACTTAAAGAAGTCTGTTCTGATAATGATGCAATGCTAATTAACGATGCACTTTTGGCTATCTTATCTTTGAACATACCTCAATCCAAAGATATATATAATACCTTGATACTCTATTATTGGGGTGAAAAACAAGAGGTTACTGACTATATAGCTGTGGATGGCTGTGTTAAAGAGGAATGGAAAAGACAAGCGCAAGGTTTTCATGATTTGCCAAATTCTAAAAAAATTGCCCGAGGTATTAGAGAAGAGAAACTCTACATGGTTAAACCATTATCGATTGTTGATATTGCCAAAAGATTTAAAACCAATTGGAATGCAATTGATAAACTGAAAAAAAGTGGTGAGGATTTTTTAACAGGGTATTTTGCCGCAATAAAAAGCAGTTCCGGGATTGAATTAGAGATGTTAAAAAATAAATTTTTATAAAAAAATTGATTTCTTAAGAGTGGCGTGGTATAAAGTACACAGAATGGAATAGTTGTATATAAAGCTCTGAAAAAGGGCTTTTTTATTATCTAACTTGTTAGCTAATTAGAAAAATATGAGAACAAGAGCATATAGACGACATCAGATTAAACGATGTTTAGATAATAGAAAGAATGACTTTTATGGAGCTACTTCAAGAAAGGCTCTAAAAAGGCATGTAGTAACACCCGCAGCGTGTTCTTGTTGGATGTGTGGTAACCCAAGAAAACATCTAAATGAAATCACTCTACAAGAACAACGTTCAATATTGAATTACCAAGAAAGCCTCTTATGAGGCTTTTTTATTGTCTTTATAGAACTTAATAGCTTCTACTACTAGCTTTGCTTCCGACATATTTAAATCTATAGCAGTTTGTTTAATCATTGCTATATCGTTTATATTTAATTTAAAACCTTTTGTTTTAACTCCTCGCTTTTCGTCACTTTTTTGATTAATTTGAACTCTTGTTAGTGCCATGTTATTCACCTTGATTTTTTAAATCTACAATCATTTTTTTAAGGTTATTTTATAGGTTACCTAAAATTTAAACTACTATAGAATGCCGGCGAGCTTATCAATGTTTTGAAGATGAACAAACTGCAAAACAGAAAATGACTGAATTATCTCCACAGATGCAACAATTACAGCAAACTATCGAGAGAAATAATTAGATTATTGCCGCTACGAACAATCAAAACGTGAACTAGAAAATCAATCAATTTCACGTCAGAAGCAGATCCAAGAACAACTCAAAAATAATGACTGTGCTAGTCAGTTCGTGCCTATGTCTATCTCTGGTAGCCTGTACAACCGAGCGAAAAGTCTACGTGAATCAGCCAATTCCAGCAAATCTGCTCAGTAATTGCATTGCAAATTTACCGCCACAAAAAATGACGTTCGGCGATAGCATCAGATACAAGGAGCATTTACTCAATGTTATTGAAATGTGTAATCAAATTAAAAAGGCTATTAAGGAGATAATTAAATGAATTCATCGCAAGAGTATGATAAAAAATCAAATATTTTTTCAGTTAAAGAGTTCGGAGCCGTAGGGGATGGACTACAGGATGACACCTTAGCCATTACTAAAGCAATTGATGAAACGTATAAAAATGGTGGAATTTTATTATTCCCGAGCGGCACTTATATTATTTCGTCAGATATTGAATTAAAAAGAGAATTTATTTCTACAGGCGCTGTTTCTTTTAAGGCTCCTGACAATGGAGATCTTTCTCCTAGTGTGGTTTTTTATATTGGACGTAGAATGAATGTTTCAAATGTAACATTTAATAATCTGGTAGTGAAACTTGCGCCAAAAGATAATGAACAAATCTATACTCCGGTTGCGTTAAACGGTGTGAATTTTTTACATTCGAGCCTTCAAATTGGTCAATCGCGTACGATAACAAGTGGGTATTCTATTCGTTGTTGTAAATTTACTTCGATTAAGAGTCGAGCATTCAATGGATTAACTGTTCTAAATGCTAATCACGTATTAATCGACAATTGTGAATTTCAAGAGTTCCTAAATGGGATTTATATTGAACCAACAATGTCATTTGCTGCTACTGAAATTCGTATCCTCAATACCCGTATAGCAAATTGTGTCGCTTCTAGTATATCTTTAATTGGTACGAGTACCGCAAGATTATCTAAAATAATTTTAGATAATTTGGTTATTACAGGTTCATTGCGTGATAAGGAGATGTTAAAGCATGGCGGGATTAGAGCATACTTTTGTAATGGTCTTATGATTAATAATATTACAGCCAGTACCATAACAGATACAATAAAATTAGAGGCATGTACTGATGTAAAAGTTCACAATTCAAATCTAACTTCTAACGAAAAAGCTTGTAATATTAGGGCAACCGGATGTGTTAATGTTGATTTATTCAATTGTGTATTTGATCGAGCTGTTAAAACAGGTTATGCAATTATTATTGGTGATGCCAATTTAAATGCACAAACAAGAGGAAATACCTACCCAAGTAAATTCTGGCGAATACATGATTGTAGTTTTCATTGTTTATCATCAGGTATAAAAATTGAATACACTGATAGTATTTCTGTTTTTAATAATAAATTTTACACAGACGTTACACAAACAAATACAGGATTATTATGGTTTAGTAAAGAGGTAACAAATGGCCAATACTTTAACAATGAATTTTATGCCCCTGGAGAAATAAAAACCATTAGAAATGATTCTTCTGCTGATGTAACAAATACTTATAATGAACAGAAATTAAATATTATTAAGCCGTCAATCAATGATTATATTTCAGAGCCAATTATAAAAGAGCATGATTCAGATCTAAATGAGGCAACCTCATACCTTATTGAATTTCGAGTCAATGATTATCGAAAAATACAACAAGCAGCTAATACTAACGATTTTAAAACACTATCTGACTGGATGAAATCTATTGATAATGCAACCTTAGCATGGAATAGCAGTGCTTGGCATGTTCCAAGTAAAAAACTTGGTGATATCGTCGTCAATGGAACTGTATATGATACATATGGAACAGAAAACTTTTGGTGGGCACGCAGCATGCTTGTCATTGATAGATACAATAGCTTAACATGTCGCGATTTTTCAACACCTAGTTATAGTTCCAATAACCCTTTGATGATTGCCTCAGCTAGTATTGCTGAAAACGCATGGCAAACAGCAATATTTCGAGCCCCACTTGTTGTAGATGGTGAGGTATATGATCCAGTTCCAAATAAATTGTTAGATTATAATGGTTGGGTTGGATATTTATCCGCTAGAATGTGTTTAGGACAGAAAAAAGATGGAAGTTATATTTTGCTTGCTGTTGATGGTAAATCTGGATTTGCTGGTTGTACAATGGAGCAAGTAGCTAGAAAAATGAAAGATCTTGGTTGCATTCATGCATTTAATCTTGATGGCGGTGGTAGCGCATCATTGTGGTACAAAGGGAAAATTATAAATAATCCTAGTTTAGGTGAAGGAGAAAGAAAAATACCTGCAATCATGTATATTTAAGTTAATTAAAGGAAAGATTATGAAAAAGGGTGATAAGAAAAAAATAGGTCACCCAAGTCAACTATCTGAATGGTTAATAAAGGTTTAAACGGCGAGTTTAAGTCTATTATTGCAAAGCTAATGCTTTATAATCATGGCTATAGCGAAAAACAAGAAATCGATTATCAATTATCAATTATCAATTATCAAACGGCAGTATGTCTCCTAAACCAATTAGGGTGGAGTTAGTTTCATCAGACGAGTAAATTATGATAACAGCACAAATACAATTACAAAAAAACTTATATCTGTATTTGTTGCCGAGAACGTCAGATATTGTGGCGCTCATGCTGATCGAGGTAGCGCTAAAACTCGTTCATTCGCATTGATGACAGCAGTAAAAGATTGCCAGTTTGCTGAAGCAAGAATAGGCGTAGCTATTTAAAATCAAAACACTTTCAAAAAAATAATACAATATGAATATGAAAGGAGATAAATAGTGTCAGTCACTAAGCAACTAACCAAATTTGAATATATAGCCGATGGTAGTACTGCTGTTTTTCCATTTTTCTGCCAAATAGTCAATGCATCAAATCTTATTGTAAAGATTAAAGGTATTCAGGTTAACAATTATCACATTGAGGGTTTAAATAACCCATTAGGCGTTAAAATAGTATTTAATAACGCTCCAATTAAAGGTAGTCAGGTAATATTAGAGCACGTCACTCAATCAAATTTAAGTAATATTAGTAATGATGTAATAGATGATACCAACATTATGGTAAAACATTCATTTCCTGACGCAATTGTTAGAACACTACATGATAAAAACGCTGATAATATTTCTGTTAAAGATTTTGGCGCTATTGGTGATGGTTTAACAAATGAAGATAAAGTATTCCGTAAGATTGAAGAAACTTTAAAAGATAAACTTATTGATTTATGCGGTTTGACATATTTTGTCACTAAGGTTTATACGGGTAATAAATATTGTAATGGCTTCTTTCGTAGAAAAGATGGTACTTTAATCCCTGCGTTGTATCATTCGATGTCTATTCGGTCGGGAAGATATATACAAGCTATTGGTCAGGATGCGTTGAGTAAAATAGAAGAAACACCAAATGGCGCAATAGGTACAAATCTAATAGCAATTGGGCCGAGAGCTATGTTTAATGCTGTTAATGTTAAAAATAACTACGCAATCGGATATCAAGCACTCTATTCAATGGAGAACGGTGTTTATAATACCGCTTTTGGTTTTGAAAGTTTATTTAGTAATAACGGCACTGGAGATAATGTAACTGGTAGTCGCAATGCAGCTTTTGGTGATAATACTATGCGTTATAATACAACAGGGTATAACAATATTGCCATAGGTAGAAATGCAGGGCAAACTAATGTAACTGGAAATAGTAATATTCATATTGGTGTAGCATCAGGGGCTGGTGATTGCCCTGTCAATTTTGATAAAAAAATAATTAATACTTTCCCAACGGATAAAAATAACTGTGTAGCAGTGGGTGCATCAACACTATTTTATACACATTCAGATGGGCATACTGCATTAGGTGATAAATCTTTACAATACCTCAAAAGAGGATTGAATAATACAGCTGTAGGTTTTTGTGCTGGTAGATTATTAGAGTCCAATGTCAGTCCGACAGGGAAAGAGTTAACAAGTGAAAAAGCAAATGGTGAATATACTGTTGCAAATGGCATAATTTCTATTACACAACCAAATCATGGTTATACTTCTGGTTTTACAGTTAAAATTTTATTTAAAACGGGAATATTAAATTCTATAACTGCAGATTATCTCTGGTTAGTTATAAACGTTATCGATGAAAATACATATACTTGTACTGCTCCCGAAAATATTGTTGGTGAAGGAACAACGTTAGTCGTTAATTATTTTTCAGAAATCGATTCAACTACTAATTGCAATTACAATACAATTGTTGGATATAACGCTTTAGCATCTGGTACGACAGCAAAAAATAGCACAGTTGTTGGAGCAGGAGCATTAACTAGTGGTGGTAAATCTGATAATACAGCTATAGGTTTTCGTGCTCTAAACTATCTGGGTGAAAATGGCAATCAAATAAGAAATACAGCAATTGGCTCTAGAGCAATGGAGTTTATGATAGATGGTTCAGAATGTACTAATGTTTATAATTCAACAGCAATAGGATATAAATCATCAGTAAAAGGCAGTAATGAAATTCAACTAGGTAATTCATTCACAACACCTTATGCCTATCAATCATTACAATTACGTTCTGACATTAGGGATAAAACTGATATTAGAGATTGTGATTTAGGTCTAGATTTTATTTTAGGTTTACGCCCCGTTCGTGGAAAATGGAATATAAGAGATGATTATTTTGATGATCATAAAATTCAAGTTGGCTTAGATGAAAATAAACAACCAATCTATAAAACAAAACTAGAGTTTAATGAGGCTGATTATTTAGCAAAAACTAAAAAACGCACTCGTGAACACGAATGGTTTATAGCTCAAGAAGTAGAAGCTCTTTGTAAACAAATGGGAGTTGATTTTTCAGGATTACACCATGCCTCAGTTAAAGGAGGAAGTGATGTTTATTCATTGAGCTACGATTCATTTATTCCTCCTATTGTAAAAGCGATACAGGAATTATCAAAAGAAATTGAAACATTAAAAAAAACTAACAAACAATAAACAACCGCCGCCTAGAGCGGTTTTTTTGTGCCTAAAATTCAGCAAATTTAACTTCAATCGGTGCGAAAACGCACCGTAACCAATTCTACAATCACAATACCAATCTCACGGCAGATATTAAAGGAAATTTTACTGAATCAGTTTAATAAGAACGTATAAATACGCATCTTCTTCTGGATTAGGGAAATCTATTAAATCGTATAACTTTCCCACAATTGAAACACTCTTAAGAAAGTTAATCCATTTAATAATATCATTAATCTCAAGATTAAGTCTTGAATTAAAAGTAGCAAATATTACTAAAGGTCCCACAATTTCAACTATCACATCTCTTTTTGGGGAACTAAATATTTTAATCAGATCAGATCTTGAAACGTTCTTACCTTTTTGTAGAAGGTTCATAATATCCTGAGTATTAAACAAAAAACGATTTGCAAACATCTGTCTAAGTGAAGTTTTACCGTTACTGGTTTCAAGGATACCGAAATACAAGCAAGTTTTTTTAAAGGAGCTAATATTTTTAAGTAGAATTGAACGCCACTCATCTTACGACAGGTTCGGCAGACTACAGAGAACGATACATAAAATGTAACGTGACTTTGATAATAAATTTTATATCATTTAATTATATAGCAATGATAATTCGTGGTATCGTATTTATTCTGACGGATTTGTAGAGCAATCTGATGTCCAATTTATAGAGACACCAATTAAAAACACGGTTTATACAACATTTATTAACTTGCTAAAACCAATGAAATTATGTAGATATGGGAAAAGTATTGATAAAGTAGACAATGGTTGATGGGCTCAAACTGAATTTGCATATACTCATCTCGAACTTCATGAATTTTGAATAATATCATTTACACCCAGCTTTCCGGATAGAATTTTAGCTCGTTGGACAATACGAGGATATTAATATGATATTTACAAATCAAGAATATGCTGAAATGGCTATTAAAGCTAATAAAAAGGGGAAAGAGTTAAAATGTGAAAATGGTAAATTAGTTCTTGTTAATCCTGAAACAATGAGTTTTACGGACGAGCAAATAATTTTCAAAATCAGCAAATTAAAGAATCGTTATTGAATGAAGCTAACAACGAAATAGATATACTCATCGATAAAATAGAGTTCGACCAGGCGACTGATAAAGATGTAACAATGTAAAAAAAATGGAAACTATATCGAATTAGTCTAAAAAAATTAGACGCATTGGATATCAATGTTATTTTTCCAACAAAACCAGAATTGAGTTAACAATCATCGCAACGAACTTCAATCTTCAATACTCAACAACATCAGACAACATCACAAAATCGGCGATATCAAACATGTCATCATCATTTTGATAGAAAACGTAGTTATGATCGTCGTGACTGTTAATTATGTAGCATATCGCCTGCTAATTCTAAATCGTAATCGTCGGGCATTATTCTAATATAAAAAGATTGAGAAACAGATCGAATAAATTCAAAAAATTTTACGGTATTTAATTTGTTCTTTATCTTTATTTTTCAAATAATTAATAAATTAAGTACTATAATAAAATCCTAACGAGGTAAAAATGTCAGAGTTTAACACACCACTTGGAATCGACAACAAAGGTAAACTAAATTATTGGATTGCTCAGATGGCTGCGGGTCAAACAGTAAAAATCGCATGTTATGGTGATTCAACAACAGATGGGCATGCGACTACTGGATGGACGCGAAATAAATTTGGTACAAATCACAACGATAATGCCCCAAATTCTTGGCCTGTGATATTACAAGCGATATTACGGACAATGTACAATAATGACAATATCCATGTTTATAACGCGGGGTATTCAGGTAAACGACTGGATGACGGTTGGGCAGTGCAAAATTTTGAAAATGCGATAACTAATAATCCCCATTATGGCAAAGTCGATATTGTAATGTTTGGATTTGGCATTAACGATGCTGGTCATAACAAAGGAGACTTATTGGCGGATACATTACAGCAAACAAATTTATTAATTGATAAAATAGAAAAGATTGGCGCCTTACCTATTATATTGACGTGCAACGTTGTCCGTTTAAAATCAACGGGGGATATGGATAGCAAACCCTTTAAGATCGAACGCATAAATAGTATGAAAAGGTACATTGCGTGTACTCGAAATATTCCCTTGTTAGACTTAGACGCCGAGATGAAAAAGTGGATGTCAAATACAAATGAGTATAACTACGCAGATCTCCAACCAGATAATACACACTGGTTGGATTTGGGACATTCGTTTCAGGCATGCTGGATTGCCAATCTATTTTATAATCGCATTGTTAAAATTAACGACAGCAACACGTATGAAAGCGTACACTTTTTAGATGATAGGGGTAATTCACCCATAGGTGTTAATACTTCATCTACGACAACAAGTTGTAAATATGGTGTTAATCCTTATGTTAATCCCCAAAAATTTGATTGCAAAAACAAAGTACTGCTCGATATTTGGGTTTGGTGTGAGCATCCTAACGCTTCCATTGTTTACCGCCGGATGTTGGGGGATGCCAGAACATCGAGCATTAAAGTAACGGATGTGCTAACGGGTAATAGTGAATCAAAAATCGTAGGTTCGATGTTATGGTATGGTGAGTACTCGGCGGTGGATACCCCAGAATACATTAAAGATCTGAAATATGGGCTAAATAGAATTCAATTAATAGGAGATATGAGCCTGACAAATAGTGTGTTCTTTGGTCATTTCGATTTTATTGTGAACTATCAAGCTAAACTTACAACTAAAGATTTGCTAAAAAATTATAGAACGTTTAGGGATCAGCAAGACCTAGTTGCACCGGCTGATAAACCATTTATAGAAACTAGTTTTTGCCGCACATCAGATATTTACGATAGATACGGAGAGAACGTTGTACAACTGTTCACTCGAGATAAAAATACTCATATTATACTTGAAGGGCTTTTCGATGACGGTTCGGGTGTGTTCTTATGTCAAGCACCTGGTAGATATAAGAACACCATTAACGGCATTATGTTGTATTTTTTCTCTGGATACATATCAATATATATACATACATTTGATACTTTAAATAATGTTAATCGCTATGAAAAAGTGGGCTACCTAAATATTAAAAAATCGGACTCGCGGTATAGTGTAAGTTTAACGTCATTCATTGATAACAGAGGTTACGCGAATATACAAATAGAAAGCGAAGGTGCAATCGCAACAATGTCATTTGAGAGAGTCTTACCTAACATAGAGCCCGTTACCTCAGGTGTTGCGGGCAATGTTTACCGAAGAATCGATAAAGGTGAGGCTAAAACGATGCGCGTTGAAATTACTCGATTTGAATGTTGGTATACCAATAAATAAAACGGTATTTTTTTACGGTATTTTTATTTTATTTTTTAACCCTATTAATCAATTGGTTGTTTTTTATTTTTAATCTTGTAGGCGACGCCATTAACAAGTACACGAAAATTCAAATTTTACCAATGCAGATGCCTACATCTGACTATCTTATCGCTGAAAATGCCTCAATCCAAAGATATATATAATACATTGATACTCTATTATTGGGTGAAAAAAAAACAAGAGTTTACTGACTATATAGCTGTGGCTAGATGCGTTAAAGCGGAAGGAAAAGACAAGCGCAAGGTTTTCATAATTTACCAAATTCTAAAAAAATTGCCCGAGGTATTAGAGAGGAGAAACTCTACATGGTTAAACCATTACCGATTGTTGATATTGCCAAAAGATTTAAAACCAATTGGAATGCAATTGATAAACTGAAAAAAAAGTGGTGAGGATTTTTTAACAGGGTATTTTGCCGCAATAAAAAGCAATTCCGGGATTGAATTAGAGATGTTAAAAAATAAATTTTTATAAAAAATTTGATTTCTTAAGAGAGGTGTGATATAAAGTACTCAGAATGCAATAGTTGTATATAAAGCTCTAAAAAAGAGCTTTTTTTATTATCTAATTAGTTAACTAATTAGAAAAATATGAGAACAAGAGCATATAGACGACATCAGATTAAACGATGTTTAGATACTAGAAAGAATGACTTTTATGGTGCTACTTCAAGAAAGGCTCTAAAAAGGCATGTAGTAACACCCGCAGCGTGTTCTTGTTGGATGTGTGGTAACCCAAGAAAACATCTAAATGAAATCACTCTACAAGAACAACGTTCAATATTGAATTACCAAGAAAGCCTCTCATGAGGCTTTTTTATTGTCTTTATAGAATTTAATAGCTTCTACTACTAGCTTTGCTTCCGACATATTTAAATCTATAGCAGTTTGTTTAATCATTGCTATATCGTTTATATTTAATTTAAATGCTTTATTTTTTATACCACGTTTTTCGTTACTACGCTCATTAATTTCAGTTCTAGTTAACGCCATATTATTCATCTTGATTTTTTAAATCTACAATCTTTTTTTAATTTTATTCAATGATTTATATTTTATTTCTACTATTGAATATTGGCGAGCTTATCAATGTAGCAGAATTAAAATGACTATTTTACCTTTTATTTTACTTCTCTTTAAGTCCTAGTATTAGGTCGATAGGAGCTTATCAGCGTTCTATTGATGGTTATCATTGTGAGTTAACTTATAATAAAGCTCAAACGCTTAATCAAAAATAATTTAATTATTTTTAGTTGTTAATGAAATAGATTTCTTAAAAAATTACCTTGCTCATCTTTTGTATAATTTTTATAACTATATTCGTAAAACTTAAATAATGCTAAAAATTATCTAGTTAACTTTATAATTCCAGTTAGGGATTATTTTAACTAAAGATTTAATATAAATTTAGTCTAAGATTCTATAAAAGAATTATCGATTATATAGCAAATAAATCTAACTGAATCGAGATATTGAAAGTTAGCGCTTTGTTTTTTAGTTTTGAGTAATATTTTCAAACAGAGAATACCCTATAATCAATTTAAGAGATGGGATAAGTACTTATCTTTTGAAGGTGAGAATATATTTTTAAATAAAAATAAAATGAAAAGATTAACAATATGTAATTCGTTTTTGATGATTTATTTTGTTATCAATCTGTTCTTTTATATCTATTTTTCGGAATAGTGGCTCAATAATTTAACGGATTACCACTATCTATTTTATAGTGGCGAAGCTACATTTTTTGAATTTTAGCGCTTTTCTTCTATGACTCTCTAATTAAGAAAAAGGAAAAGTATCAATTTGTTTACATTAAAGATCTTTATCATAAAAGAGTTATAACTAACTTAACGATACGATTTGGAAATGATTATTTTTTAGAAAAATCAACTAATTCAAAATGCTAAATTAACCGCTTAATTGCGGTTTTTTATGCTTGTTTATAGACAATTAACCTTAATTTTAATTCATGGCAGACACTATATTTCCGCTAATTATCTATTTTAAATAAAGTTTCTCTCATCACTTCTACTAATTTTTGACATAGTCAAAATTAGATACCTTAGTGAAGAGCTACAGCATCGACAGCAACGCTAGACACACACACAACCAACCAATGCTTAGCTAGCACGCTGTCATTTCTATTAACTAACATAAAGATTTTATCATGCCAATAAAAGACCCAAACAACGTCAACTGGACGGTTGTTGTATACCTATTTATCATTACTTCGCTCGGTTCATTAGCAAGCTATTCTTATCATGTTATAAATGGTGGTAAATTCAGAGTTGGTACGTTGATAGGTCAGATATGTGTATCAACTTTTGCTGGTTCTCTTGTGGTTCTTGCTGCTAGTTATTTTAACTGGGATTTTGAACTAGCAGGCGGTATAGCTGGGTTGGCCGGTTGGTCAGGCGCAACACTAATTAAAGCGCTGGAAGAAAGACTGATTAAAAAAGCCAAAGGAGATAACTAATGCAACTAACCGAACATTTTACGCTTGAGGAATTTACCCGCTCAACCACAGGCGAGAGAGCCAAAATAAACAATTCTGTACCAGCTCAATTAATGCCCAATATCAAGCTAACTGCCAATAAATTGGAGTGTGTAAGAAAAGTTTTAGGTTTCCCGATTATTATCACATCAGGCTATCGTTGTCCGGCACTCAATACTCAAGTAGGCGGTTCACCAACTAGCGCGCACACCAAAGGGCTTGCCGTTGATTTTCATTGTGCATATGGGACGCCGAAAGCGATTTGCCAACGTTTAATTGATGCCGGTGTGCAGTTTGACAAATTAATCCAGGAGCACAACCAGTGGGTTCATATTGGATTTAGTCCGAGCAATAACCGCCAAATCGTGTTAACTGCGGTTAAACAGGGCGGTAAAACAGTTTACGTCAATGGGTTAGTCTGATGGATAAATTAAAACTACTTTATAAGCTGTCTCCGATAATATTATTAATTATTGTTATTTTTAGCATTTATTTTGCTTATCAATGTTTTGAAGATGAACAAACAGCAAAACAGAAAATGACTGAATTATCTTCACAGATGCAACAATTACAGCAAACTATCGAGAGAAATAATCAGATTATTGCCGCTAACGAACAATCAAAACGTGAGCTAGAAAATCAATCTATTTCACGTCAGGAGCAGATCAATGAACAACTCAAAGATAATGATTGCGCTAATCAGTTCGTACCTATGTCTATCTCTGGTAGCCTGTACAACCGAGCGAAAAGTTTACGTGAATCAGCCAATTCCAGCAAATCTGCTCAGTGATTGCATAGCAAATTTACCACCACAAAAAATGACATTCGGCGATAGTGTTAGCTATAACGAGCATCTCTTGAATGTTATTGAGATGTGCAATCAAGATAAAAAAGCAATAAAAAAAATAATTGGCGTAATCAATTAAATAGAGCTTAGTTTTTAACTTTCACTCTATACAAATAAACCATGTTTATATAATTTAACTATTTGATTTGCATAATGATATTTATAGATTTTTAATCTATAGGAAAGACAGATGCAATAATATACTAATAACAATTGAAACCTTTCAATGTTAAAAGTCACCCTAACCACGAATTAAATATATAACTCTATCGAGCATCATAAGAGCTATACCTTTAATAATCAGTAAGTAAAAATTAACCTATTTGCCGCTTAATTGCGGTTTTTTTTATTTTTGGAGAAACTAACATGACTGAAGTACAAAAATCACAAAGCGAATATACCAAAACTAGAGATATCGGTGTATTTATTAGTAAAGATCCTTCAACAAAATTCATCACTGATACCACCCCAAAATTAAGTTTAGAGTGTACGGTAACCGACTATTCCATGACATCACCAGAAGGTGAAGAGATTGATGTCTCAACACTTTCATCTCGTACCAAAGAAACCATTAGTGGATTACCGGCTGAACCAACTGTATCAATGAACGTTAATTTTGTTATTGCAAATGATGGTCAAAAAGCTTTAAGAGAATCCTATGAGTCAGGTAATAATTACGCATTTAAAATCCAACATGAGGATGGTAGTTCTGTTGACTGGATTGCGCGTGTTACCAATTTTGAGTTTAAAGGTGAAAAGAATGGCATTTTAACTGGTTCATTCGCATTCAAAGTAAAAGGCTCATTTGTATTTAATGAACCGACTCCAGCTAATTAATTTGTGGAGAAAACATCATAATGAATTTAAAGAAAATTATCACTGCTAAAAATTCAGGC
This sequence comes from Gilliamella sp. LMG 34359, assembly GCF_984569085.1. Lineage (NCBI taxonomy): Bacteria > Pseudomonadati > Pseudomonadota > Gammaproteobacteria > Orbales > Orbaceae > Gilliamella > Gilliamella sp. LMG 34359. The sequence goes on from NZ_OZ474906.1 coordinate 1,812,549, forward strand.
TTTCGCACTAAAGAGTTTCAGGTGGCAGAATGGAATACAACAATTTGTGTTCGAGAACCGTTACATATTGATTTTTATCGTTATGTAAAATCCATTGAAAAAACGTCAAAAGATGACTCATTAACTGAGCAAGAAAAAGACTTACTTAATATCAAAGCTGAAACTTTATTATTTGCTGCAACCGTAATTGATAAAAACGGTAATCTTATTTTCAATAGTAATGACAGTAAAGAAATGGAGGCGTTAGTAGAAAGTTATGGTCCTGTTCATACTCGAGTACTGAATAAAGCCCTCGAATTGATAGAGTTAAATAACGATCCTCTCAAAGAGGCTGAAAAAAAGTAGAAAATGAACCAGAGCTTTTCTTTAAATTAAAGCTAGCATTAAGGCTTGGTAAAACGCTAGCTGAACTTGAGCAATCACTTTCAGCTAGTGAATTTTACTACTGGGTCGCATTTGATAAATTAAATCCTATCAGTGACGAGCGAAATGACTGGCATGCAGCTCAAATTTCTTCATCTATATACCGCTCACAAGGTGGAAAAGTCTCTTTCGACGACTGTTTAATTAAATTTAGAGAAGAGAAAAAGCAACCAGTCACTTTATTCGACGCATTATCTAACTTAATTGGAAAATAATATGGCTATACCGCGAGAATTGGTGATACGACTCAGTGCAAATTCAGAATCGTATCAACGAGAAATTAAAAGAGCAACCCGTCTTGGTAATGATTATTATAAAACAATGGAGAAATATTCACGGCGTTTTGATCAACACATTGCTAACAATAAGAAATCAATTCAAGCAATCAATGCGCATTTAAGTAAGTTAAAAATTTCAGCCTCCGAGATGACCAAAACACTTGGAGTTGATTTTTCAATTACTGGTATTTTGAAAATGGCCGATGACTATGGGCAAATGGCCAATCGTGTCAAAATGGCAATAGCTTCAGTTGGCGGTTCTGCTGATGATTATCAATTAGTTCAAGACAGGTTACTTGCAATAAGTAACAGAAATGGTAAAGCGATTTCAGATTCCCAAAAGTTATATATTGCGACTGCTTCATCAATGTCTGATTTAGGTTACAGTACTAATGAAACGGTCGATTTTATCGAGGCGATGTCAAATAGTTATAAAATAAATGCGACATCAGCAGATGACGTATCGACAAGTATAAAAGCAATTAATGAATCACTGCTTACGGGTAAAGTAAGCGGTGATGATTTTAAAACAATATTGTTATCAACATCTAATGTTGCTACTGCATTATCTGACTCCATGGGAGAATCTGAAGCTACCATTATCCAACTCGGTATGTCTGGTGAAATTTCAATGCGTCAACTTTCTGAAGCGATGATTAACGCCAAAGATGAAACGGGTAAAATGGCAGATGCCATGGGTGATACGCTTCAAGGTGGCTTTAATGCAATATCTAATGATTTAGGACAATTAGTCGGCGAATTAAATAATAGTCTTGGATTAACTAATAATATATCCAAAGCTTTAAAAATTTTAGCTGATAATATTGGATTAGTTTCGGTAGCTGGAGCGGCAGTTGTATCGGCCAAATTTAGCAATTATCTAAATGGTGCATATACTTCATTAAAAAAAGTTTCAGCCCAAATAGTAAATCAAATTAATACAACCAGAAATTTAGCATTAGCTCAAAAACATCTTGCTGAGTCCGAACTGCAAAGAATAGCAGTTGAAAAACAATCTATTGCAAGCACCAAACAGGCGACAATTGCTAGATTACAAAGAATTTCCGGTATTCGTTCTAGCATGCATGTACGTAGAGCTGTTTTAGCACTTGAAGCTCAAGAAATTGCTCTAACTGAAAGGGAAACGCAGGCTAAAAATGGACTTAGGGCAGCAAATGAGAGACTTAAGTTATCAAGTAGCGCAATGACTATTTTAACTCGTGCCGGTAGTAGCTTATTAGGAGTGCTTGGTGGCCCATTAGGATTAGCGATGACAGCCTTAGCTGTTGGGACAGCTTTTTTCTCAATGAGAGATGGCGCGAATAGTGCTAAAAAACCAATCGAAGAGCTACAATTACCTGTTGATCAATTGATTGCAAAATACAAAGAACTTGATAAAGCACGTCAAGGTAACATTAGAGCAGGACTTGACGCGGAAATTAAAGTCAATGTAAAAGCTGTTAATAGCGACGTATCAGAAATTAAAAATATATTAAGTGACAAATTAACAGAGCTAATACCGTCATTTGATTATTCAAGTATGTTGCCGTATCTCTCGCCAGAAAATGAAAAAGCAATAGCTAAATATATTAATCAAATTGAGGTGTTAAAAAATAAAGTTATAGAGGGGGAAATTACCTCAAAAGAGTTCGGAGAGGGAATTAATGAAGCAGGTATAAGTTTAATTAATGCAACGGGTGGTGGAGAACAGTTCACAAACCTTCTTAACACAATAACAGGCTCGTTATTGCAAAATATAGCAGCACTAGCAGAAACCAAAATAAAGATAGATGCCACTAAAAAAGCGTCAGAGGAAACGGCTGGAGGTCTTAAAAAGCTTGACGTAGCAGATTTTCCAAACCTCGGTTACCAACTTCGTATATTAAACCAAGATCTAGAAACAAACAGCCAAAAAACAGGATTATCCGCGGAACAGGTTTACATATTAGCCGGTTTACAAAAAGCAGCGGGTAATGCAGCATTGGCACATTCAGAAGACCTTATTGCTTTAGTGACCAATCAGGAACTATCAGCAGAAATGTCAGATGAATTAGCTGAAAAATTGAAAGAGTACATTGAGAAGTTACGAAAGTCTTATCAAGAACAAGAGAAGCTAAAGCGTAGTAGTTTGGATAAAAATCCAACTAATCTTTATCAATCCCAACTTGGAAAACTTAACGATCAAATTAATGCCTATAAAGATATCACTGAACTTCAAAAAATCCGACGCCAATTAGCAGAGGGTGAGTTAAAAGTATTATCTGGTAAGCAAAAAAAAGCTTTAGAAAATAAAGCCATTGAGATTGATCAACTTAATGCCCAAAAAGAATACAAATCTATTCTTGATTCAATGCGTAGTCCTACCGAACAACAATTTGATAGTTACAAACAAAATTTGTCAGTTCTTGAAAAAAGTAACGTTTCCTTGCAAGAACGTGAAGAGTTGCTTAAAAAAATGAATCAAAAAATGATTCAATCAGCGCCTACGTTAAGTATTCAAAATTCTTATAATGGACCAGGTAGTGAGCTAATCAAAGTTGCTGAAGATGAAAAAAATCTAAGAGATTGGAAAGAACAGCAGATAGCAATTCAACGTGATTTGTTAAAGGAAAAGTTAATAAATCAACAGGAATATGCTGATGCTGTTGTGAGCATCGAGGAAACTATGCAGAATAAGCAACAAGAGTTGCAATCTGCATACAAAATGGCGGCGTTAAGTACATTTTCAACATTAACTGGTTCAATTGCTGATATGTTCAAACAAACGGCTGGCGAATCATCAGCAGCATATAAAGTGATGTTTTTAGCAAGCCGTGCAGCGGCGATTGCGCAGGCAACGATAAGTACATTGGTTGCAGCAAATAAAGCAAGAGAGCTAGGTGAACCTATGGGTGAAATAGCAGCAGCCACTGTAATGGGGCTAGGTATGGCTAACGTTGGATTAATTGCTTCCCAAACCATATCGGGTATGGCTCATAGTGGTATTGATAATATACCACGCGAAGGAACTTGGTTACTCGATAAAGGCGAGAGAGTTGTTGATGCGCGCACAAATGCTGATTTAAAAAATTTCCTTAATACATCTAAATCATCTGGCGGCAGTATTACTGTAAATGTACCAGTCAATGTTGGCGGAGGTGATATTAGCGAGGAGGACGGCAAAGAAATCGGTATAATGATAAAACAATCAGTGTTATCAATACTAGACGAACAAATGCGACCTGGTGGTAAATTAAATCGTCGTTGATTTAATAACTAAAATTTCATACCATTCATTATATATTAGTGACATAAGGATGAATGGAATGAAATGGTTTATCATATCAATTTTGGTTGTAGGTACATTAGTATCTACATTTTTAATATATGTACATGAAAGTGTTAGCTATGATGATGTTTTTTTATATGACTTGAAGCAAAGATGTTCCTTTGCAACTAAAGAACGTATGGTGGCGCCATCGTCGTATAAAATTCTAGAATTATCCTTGACTAGTAAGAAAAACTGGAGCCAAGATAGAATTGATAATTACTTTTCAAGAAATCGAATATATTCATCATTAAAAGAAAAGTATAATGATCCCAAAAATTTCTACAACACAACTGCTTTGGTTAAATTTTCATCCAAAAACCGAATGGGTGTTGATTTAGTCGGTTATTCTTCATGCGAATATTATATTGACAACACTCGTGAACCAAGAGTTGATGAAATTGGAGAAATAGATATTGATGGACATAATTACAAAAAAGATAGCTTGGATTATATTTATGCTGAATTAACATTGAATAAACATGGGATAAAATATTCGTTAATAGATAAGATAAAAACCTTAATGAATATAGAGTTTGAGTATAAACGATAAATATAACCAACTAAATTAATTGTAGATCTCCAACTTTTATTTCCCGATCATAAGATCGGGAATGCGTCTAACACAATACCCATATGAGAGAATACGTTTGCTATCTCGTTACAGTTTTGTGCTCCAGATCTCCTTTTGAGTAATTTAAGGCGTAGTTATGATGCGACGAGTGGCGTAAAACTGTGTTGCCTGTATTCACAGAAATTAATCAATAATAGAGATGAATTTTAACCCTACTGAGTTACAGTTGTTTAATATTTGTAAACAAACATTAGCCACAGCTATCAATCCGTTGAATGATTTGCGAGAAAAAATAGAATCGTCAGCGTTAAAACGTTTATGTTTTATCACCATTAAAGAATTACAGGCGTGCAAATGTGGTTAGTCAAATCGCTTACTTGATCAGAAACCCATTTATAGCCAAGTTACATAAGCAAATAACCTAAAAAATAGAGTCATTTTGCTAATAATAAATCACTAAAAACATCTCAATAAAATCATGCAAAAAAACAGTAAAAAAGTTGGTGGAAATTTATAGTTTAGTATTTTAATTAATAAACAATAAGTTATAATAAGAGTGTTCCCTGTATACACAGGGATAAACCGGAAAAATTATGACGGATGATAAACGTTTAAAAGTGTTCCCTGTATACACAGGGATAAACCGCTTTAGAGTATGATAGTTTGTACAGGTCATGAGTGTTCCCTGTATACACAGGGATAAACCGTAACATACTGAATCCAGATTACTATAGCAGCTGTGTTCCCTGTATACACAGGGATAAACCGCTGAGTTTATTAATGAAATACCATTTATTTATGTGTTCCCTGTATACACAGGGATAAACCGCTCCGAGCCAAGTGCCGAATATTCAAAACTGGGTGTTCCCTGTATACACAGGGATAAACCGCATGATTTAAAAGAAATGTTTTTAGGCTATGAGTGTTCCCTGTATACACAGGGATAAACCGAATCAAATAATGCTTTGAAGCAATTATCCATAGTGTTCCCTGTATACACAGGGATAAACCGGCAAGCTGGTTCGGGAATGGGTTAAACCTAAAGTGTTCCCTGTATACACAGGGATAAACCGGCGGCAGCGAAATCATAACGCAACTAAGTACTGTGTTCCCTGTATACACAGGGATAAACCGGTTTTTATGAGGGAGCTAATCGGCGTTTATTAGTGTACCCTTTATGTACTGGGATAATAGGTGCACAGTTACAAAAAGAATAACGAATAGAAGAATTACTAAAAGTTTATTGATTTAACTGTCGAAATTTCATACCATTTAAAAAATGAACACATTAGGATGGATAGTATGAAAAGGATTTTGTTTTGTTTATTGTTTTTCCCTTTTCTAGTTAGCGCAAATTCCAATTTAACCGAAAATGATATATCTACATATTTAGCTGACATATGCAAGTCAACCCCTTATTATTTCACACAACAAATGAATGGATTAATCATAAAGGATAATAGCGAAAGTACTATCGGGAAAATTTCACGTGAAGATATAAACAAATACAAATTAATAGAAAAATATAAAAACCTTGGTGATGATGCATTCAAAAGTTATGCAACAATAATTGACATGACTGGTGAAATAAATATCAAGAATATTCAATCTGAAACCAGAATTGCGGGTGTGTGTTTAGTTTTAGTCGCTCAAGATGACATAATGAGTGTAACTGCTGACTATGTGATGGCGCATAGTGAGGGTATTTCAAAATTACCCATTGCAATCATGGAAACCCTAGTAAATAAAAACGTAAATGAACTTGAAACGTTATTAGAGAAAATAAAAAAATTTAACTAGTAAAGTTGTACCGAGAGAGGGCATTGCCGTATAGCTAGTTTAGAAATTCCACATAAGAAGGAAACTATCAATATTTTGGTTCACTGCGTTTAGGTAGCTAAAAATTTAAATTTAAAATTCACACAAACCGCCTGCTGGCGGTTTTTTTATGTCTGGAGAAAATATGGAAACATTTAATTGGGAAGTTGCACCGAGTATGAGCGTAACAGCAGAGCCGAAAGTTAAAATAATCAAGTTTGGCGATGGTTATGAGCAGCGTATAAAAGATGGAATCAATAATGATTTGCGCACATACAGTGTAACGTTAAATGTGCATCGAGATGATGCGCCTGTAATAGATGCATTCCTAACTCGTCAAGGTGGTGTACATGCGTTTAAATGGAGAGAGCCAAACACCAATCGATTAATCACAGTTAAATGTCCTAGTTGGTCAACAAACGTTAAAAACACTTCAGTATCAATTACCACAACATTTGAGGAGGTTATCGTATGATACCGCAAAAAATGTTGCTGGATATCGCAAAAATAGAGCAAGGTGCTGTGATTGATTTGTATGACCTAGATTTAAGTAAAATCGTTGGTAATAAAACAATTTTGCGCTTTCACAATGGATTGAATGAGCTACGTCGACCTATAACTTGGCAGGGTAATGTATATGAACCGTATCCGATTAAAGCTGAGGGATTTGAAAAGAACGGACAAGGCACAAGTAACCGACCAAAGCTGACAGCAAGTAATGTTCAGGGTATTTTAAATGGACTGATTGAGAGCTATGAGGGCATGATAGGTGCTATTGTAACTCGACATGAAGTCGCAACTAAGCATCTTGATGCTGTTAATTTCAAAAACGGTAATAGATTTGCTGATCCGTATTGTGAAATAGTTTCAAAATATGTAATCGAACAAGTTAGTCAACCATCTTCAATTGCCACGTTTACACTTGCTTTACCTTGCGAGACGGATGGTGCGCTAATACCAGCTCGAGTTATTATTGCAAATACTTGTAGCTGGATATATCGTAGTGCTGAATGCGGATATACAGGTGGCGCAGTTGCTGATGAGTTCGATCAGCCGACTAATGATATTACCAAAGATAAGTGCAGTCGTTGTGTTGTTGGATGTAAACTCAGGTTTGGTCAAAACGGTATTCTACCATTTGGTGGTTTTCCTACTGCTGCAAAATTATCCTAGTTAAAACTCAATAATTACAAATCTATTTCCCCCTTAAATATACCTAAAAATCAGGTTAAATAATGAAAAAAGAGATACTCAATCACGCTAAACAATGCGGTGAGGCTGAATGCTGCGGTTTGGTTATTGACAATAAAACGTACATGCCATGCAACAACATATCAACAACACCGACAAAAACATTTGAAATATCCCCCGATGATTGGATAAAAGCTGAAGAAAAGGGTGTGATTACAGCAGTTGTACATTCTCATCCTGACGGTGAGCCAATTCTTAGTGAGGCTGATCAAATTTATCAACAGAATACAGGTTTAGATTGGTGGCTGTTATGTGATAACCAAATTCATAAGTTTAGATATATAAAACCATTATTAGGTCGAGAGTTTGAACACGGAAAAATCGATTGCTTAACAATAGTACGTGACGCCTATATGCTCGCAGGTATTGAACTACCAGACTATGAGCGTCAAGACGATTGGTGGCACAACGGTCAAAACCTCTATCTAGATTTACTGCCCCAAAATGGGTTTGAGCAAGTTGATGCGCAAGAACTGCAAGAAGGCGATATCATCATCATTTGTCTCGGCTCATCAACACCTAACCATGCAGCCATCTACATAGGCAACCAACAAATCTTACATCACTGTCCAAATCGTCTATCTAAACGAGATATGTACGGCGGTTTTTGGATGGATTATACGCATTCAATATGGAGACATAAAAAATGGCAAAAATTCGGCTTTATGGCGATCTTAAACAATATGGCGATAAGTTCGATATGAATATCGAAACAGCCGCCGAAGGATTGAGGGGGCTGTGTTGCCAAATTAAAGGGCTACAACAGCGAATTATAGACGGTTGGTTCCGAGTTCGTATAAATCGGGTCGATATGACGACAGATAATTTACAATTCGGATTGCATAGTCGATTACCTGAAAACGCAGTGATTCATATCGTACCAAAAGTCGCTGGCGCTAAAAATGGCGGCATATTTCAGTTTATTGCTGGTGCAATCATGGTTGTTGTAGGCGCGCTGACTTCGTGGAGTGGTGGTGGTGCACTTATGGCAGCAGGTATTGGGATGATGATTGGTGGTGTTGCACAGATGTTAACAAAAATGCCAAAAACAGAAATAAAATCGAGTGAAAGCAATAGAAACACTTATTTCTCCAATTTGGATAATACTATAGCGCAAGGTGCACCCGTTCCTCTCATTTATGGGCGAATGAAAATTGGTTCAAAAGTTTTATCACAAGGCTTAGAACTTCTTGAAGACAATGTCTCTGCAACTTCTGACCGTATATCAATCGGCAGACCATCAATAGGAAAAGGCAAAAAAAATGGGTAAGGGCTCAAAAAAAGCAAAAACACCGTATGAAGCGCCTGACAATCTTAAATCCCACCAGTGTTTACGAATCATTGACATGTGGGGCGAGGGGCAAATCAAAGGGTTAGTCGGCGATCTTCAAGGTATATTTCTAAATGATACCCCGGTTCAAGCTCCCGACGGTTCATATAATTTTAAGGGTTTCGAGGCGGAGTGGGTAGCAGGTACGCAAACTCAAGAGCCATTATTGGGTTTTTCTTACACAGAAAACGAAATTCCCATTAATTTACAGGTAAAAAAAAGCACACCAATTACTAGAACCATCACCGATCCAAATATCGATAGGGTTAGAGTTACTGTGGGTGTGTCGGCACTTAAATCTGTTGATAAAAACGGCAATACAAATCGTACAAATGTTTCTTTGTCTGTGCAAGTTGGTAAAGGTAGTGCCTGGAAAACAGTTAAAAATGTTGACTTAAATAATAAAAAAACCAATTCGCAATATTTAACATCCGTTATTTTAGATGAATTGCCTGAAAGGCCATTTAATATACGAGTTGTTAGAAATACACCAGATAGTACCACTCAAACGTTATCAAATGACACTCTTTGGAGTTCGTACACTGAAATTTATGATACAAAATTCTCATATCCAAATACCGCATTAATTGGTTTGAAATTTGATTCCCAACAATTTAGTGGCGTACCTCGTCGTAACTATTTAATTGATGGTTTTATTGTTAATGTTCCTGATAATTACGATCCAGAAACGCGAGAATATAAAGGATTCTGGTCAGGTAACTTCAAAAAAGCATGGACAGATAACCCAGCATGGGTATTGTACGATTTACTAATAAAAACCCGATACGGCATGGGTGAACGATTGGGCTCATTCGGTGTTGATAAATTCACGATGTATACTGTTGCACAATATTGTGACCAACTAGTCGATGATGGTTTTGGTGGTAAAGAGCCACGATTTACCTGTAATTGTTATTTAACTGAACAAAGACAAGCGTATGAAGTAATCAATGACCTTTGCTCAGTATTTCGAGCGATGCCAGTATGGAACGGTACGCAATATACTGTTTCGATGGATAGACCAACTGATGCGGTTGCAATTTATTCAAATGCAAATGTCGTAAATGGTCAATTTAACTATATGTCTGCTGCATTAAAAGAACGTCACACTGCGGTGCATGTTCGATACATAGATCCGCATAACAATTGGGAGACAATGACCGAGTACGTTGCAGATGATGAACTTATTAAACGTTTTGGTTTAAATGTCGCTCAAATTGATGCATTCGGTTGTACCTCTAGAGGTCAGGCTCATCGAGTTGGAAAATGGCTAATTAAGACTGAGAAACTCGAAAATCAAACTGTTACATTTTCTGTTGGTAGAGAAGGTATTCGCCATTTACCTGGTGATATTATTGGCATTGCTGATAATGATTATGCGGGTACAACAATAGGTGGACGAATTAAATCGGTTGATGGTGCCTCCATTACCTTAGATAGAGATATTGAGATAAAAAATATCAAAGATGCGTTTTTAAGTGTTACTGATACCCAAATGCAGCTTCAGAAAATTAAAATACAGGCACAGATTGCTAAAAATAAGGTTGTTTTAACTAAAGAAGTTGAAGTTGATCAGTATTCAGTATGGAGTTTATACGATAACAAAATAAAACCGCGTCTGTTTAAAGCACTCTCTATAGCTGAAAATGACGACGGCACATATTCAATTACAGCGCTAGAACATAATCCAAATAAAGAGGCAATAGTTGACAATGGCGCAGTATTTGAAAAAGAAAGTAACACTATATTTAACTGGGCTATTCCGCCCGTTGAACAATTGCAAGTTGAAGTCACGCCAGAATCTGATTTATACCAAGCAAGGTTATATTGGTCTACGCCACGCACGATTCAAAATCTCAAATTTGAGGTTAAGATTTATCGTGATGATAAATTAGTTAGTCGTGAAGTCGTAGCCGATACTGAGTATTACATATCAGACCTACAACAGGGCAAATTTAGCGCCACAGTTAGGGGTGTTGGAGGAGAAGACGGGCGATTAGGTGATGAACGGACTATCGCATTTTCAATATTACCACCAGCAAAACCTTCGGGATTAGTATTAACGCCAAGTGCATTTAATATTGCAGTTCGCCCCGTTATGACAGCAACATCTAGCTTAGGTACTCAGTTTGAATTTTATAAAGGCACAACCAAAGCAGAGGTCGAGGCACAGACCAACTACTTGGGTCGAGCCATGTCATTAACTGATGTTGACTGCACCCCAGATACCGAATATTGGTACGGTGTGAATGCTATTAATGTTGTTGGGCGTTCAGAGATGTATATCGCTAACACTCGAACATTAGTTGCAGAAAACGGCGCAGGTGGTCTATTTAGAATTCAAACAGGTGATGGTAAATTTCCTGATAATGATACTGCAACACAAATGTTTTATCGTGAATTCGGCTTTTATCCCGCTCGTGATACAACATTAATCATTTACTCATTAGCTGCTGACGGGAAGGTCTCGCACTCAGAAGCTAGGCTATATAACGGTGCACAGTGGATAGAGCCGAAAATGTTCATTGACGGTGATTTAATTGCAACAGGAACCATGCGTGGTGATAGGTTAATTGCTGGTACTGAAATCAAAGCACCGTTAATAACCGGCGGTAAAATGGTTGCCGGTAGTGTAATAAGCGCAGGGACACCTCCAGTATTTGAGTTACTGCCTGATGGCACCGTCAATGCTCGCAAAGCTAATATCTCAGGAAATATTTATGCTAATTCTGGAGAACTAAATAATGTAATCATCAACAAGAATTGTCAAATAAGAGGTACTTTGGATGTTAATCAAATAAGGGGTAACGTTCTTTCAGCAAAACTTTTCAAGAAAGTGATTACTATTATAGAGGCAAACCCAAACCAAAACGTTCATGTAATGAACATAGAAGCATCTGGAGAGTGGCAAAAATTATGTTTTATTGAAGAAATTAAAGTTGTCGGAGGGATAATGGGATTGGGATCTGACTCTGAAAATATTCGTGGGAGTATGCGTTTTTTATTTAATGATCAATACCCCTATGAAGTTAATAAATTTTACATAAAAGGGGTGGGATTTCGTAATTTAATTTTACCTATTCCTCCATTTTCCAATGGTGAACGAGTTAAAATATCATTAACTATTAATAAACCTGCTTCGGTTTCAATTAAATATACATTATCTTTTAACTCCCTAGTTTTTCTAATGAAAAACTCAAACGGTTTTCTACCTGACTAAACGATTAATATCTATTATGACATTAAACACCTAAATGTCATTAAACAAATGAGAAGAAAATATGGCAAAAATATCAGGAATCTTAACCGATGGTGCAGGTCAAATTATCAATGACTGCACTATCGAACTATATGCAAAAAAAACGACTAACAAAGTATTAACTCAAACGCAAACATTTCAAGTGTCTGAGAACGGCAAATATTCAATGAATGTATTGCCATGTGAATATGAAGTTAGCTTAATCATTAACGGTTTCCCCAAAAAGCGACTTGGAAAAATCAATGTTTATTCTGATTCAGTAGATGGTACATTAAACGATTATTTAATTAATCCCGAAGAAAGTGACTTAACTCCTGAATTTTTAAAGCAGATTTTTGATGCTCGAAATGAAGCAATAAAATCAGCAATAGATTCATATACATCAGCGAAAAAATCAACAGATAGTGCTAACCATGCTAATACATCAGAAACCAATGCGAAATCATCTGCCGATGCGGCGAAAGCAAGTGCTGATGAGGCAGCAACAAGTTCACAATTAGCGTCAAAATCGGCAATAACAGCAACAGATGCAGCAAGTGCTGCAACTACAAGTTCGGATACTGCGAAAATTTATGCAGATAATGCAAATAATGCAGCAAAAGAGGCTAACCGGTCGGCTATAAACTCGGCAAATAGTGCTAAATCCGCAAATACATCTGAAGTTAATGCAAAATCATCAGCGGTAGCCGCAAAAGAGAGTGCTGACAAAGCAAAAGAATTGGTATCAACAGTTAATAGTAATAACGCATTAAAGTACCCTTTAAATGGGATGCATTATGATGCTGAGCATCGAAAAATTGAAAATCTCGCAAACCCTGAGTTACCGCAGGATGCAGTAAATAAAAAAACGTTAGATGACTCATGCAGTTCGTTATATAAGATGATTACTCAGCTTGATTTAAAGGGACCACAGGGTGACCGAGGGCCACAAGGAGAACGTGGACCTCAAGGTGAAAAAGGACCACAAGGTCCGCAAGGCCCGGCAGTGCATTTAAGCGATTCTTTAACAAGTGATTCAGGTGATACGGCCGCAACTTCACGAGCTATAAAACGGTTGAATGATCGAACGTCCCCTGTTCTAGATCATGTATTCGTTGTGGCCGATCAAAACGGTGATGGTCGAATTGACTTAGATTCGCACTTGCATCAATCAACGGTAACGGTTCATGATAACGGTCTTTTCGGTTTATGGTCTCACACTGAAAATAGATGGAAATTTCTTTTTGATGCTTCCGGTAATTTAATTGTTGGAGGCATAGCTAGCGCGTTAGGCTTTTATCAAAATTGGTATAATGTTATGAGGGAAAGGGGAAGCGGTGTTATTTATACTAACACTACTGGCCGACCGATTGTAGTTGCTGTTACGTGCTCGATTTCAACATCAGGGAACAATAATGCTAGAGGCGGTGGGGCTATATCAGGCGGCTTAATCAGCGTTGCATACCCTAGCAAAGGTAGGAAGACCGCCCGGATTTGGGTCGGCGACAATGTGGAAGTAGCCAGACTTGATGGCGCTACGGGTACGTTTGCGATGTCTGTAGTGGTTCCTAACGGGATGGCTTATAAAGTTGAAGGTGATATTGTTACGTGGGCTGAGTTAAGATAGGTATAAAATATGAAATATTACAAAGATAAAGATGATAACGTGTATGCATTTGAAGAAGACGGATCGCAAAATGAATATATATCATCTGAATTAATTGCGATCAGTAAAGAGGAAGCTGACAAGCTTATCGAAAAAGCGCAAGAAATGAGCCGAGCAGAGACCGAAGATTATATTCCTGATACTCTATCTCGATTCCAAATGCTGTCAATTTTAAAAATATCAAAACTTGATAGCGGGAAATCTATGTATCAAGTGGTAGATAATTTTATTAATAAGCTATCAGATGATTCCCCTGATAATATAATTATCAAAACGGCATGGGATTCGGCATCCGAATTTAGACGAGAATCTTTGCTTGTTTCGGAGATACGAAAGCACTTGAATCTCTCTGCTGCCGAAATTGATGACTTATTTAAAAATGGAGCTCAATTATCAACATAAATGTTAGATTATTTTTTCGAAAAGCCGCTATCGAGTAATCTACCATCTTATCATTCTTCAACTTATAATCACTAAATAGCATCAGACAAAATCACAAAACCTACTATTTCCTACCAAGCGTAATTAGTTTAATAAAAAACGCAGTGGTGATTGTCGTGCTTTTTGATTATACAGCATTTGCCCGACAGTACTGTTTCGTAATTGTCGGGTGTCATCTATTCTAATATAAATCGATTAAGTTTGTTTTAATGTATTTATAAGATTAAAAATAGTCAGTTTTCTTTATTATAAGCGCAACTATTTTTATATTAATTTGTAATCTAGAATTTTGAGAAGATTCGAATAAATTCAAACACACTAAACGGTATTTTTAATGGCACTTTCTTGAACATTCGAAAATTTAATAGCTAATCAAAAATATACAATCCAGTTGTTACTCCGTTAGAAAGGTTATTAATAAAGCTATCAATTCATTCTTTCCCTTAAACATTTACAATATTTAATAATAGTATAGGTAAATTGAGTGATTCTAAAACATTATTCAATTTTACTAACTAATTGTTGATAGCTATTTTATGGCTATATTTTTAACAATATTTAGCACAAAAGAAAATTGTATGGCTAATCCGAACTCTATTTAATTAAAACCTAAGTTCATTTGTTGGATAACTTAAAGAATTATTATTCACGCAGGTAATGAGCATTTTTTATTTATGTTTTCCTGTTCATTGAATTTAATTTTATCCATTACATCGTCCATTTAAATAAGTTTTTCTTGAAACAATATACATTCTCCAATAATGTTTGGACCATCCATAAAGTTAAATTCGAACCCTTTTTTAATATTTTTTTTCAGCGCTTTTTCTGACAAAAAAATACTTCCTCGGCTATTGTCCTATATCCCTGCTCTCTCGGCGAAATATTAAATTTAAAAACGATAATCCAACTTTCTTTTAACTCTGGTAAATGAATTTGAGTATGTAAAACCTTCGTTGAGGGTAAAAGTCGTTTTCTCCGTCAAATATAGTCTTATCTCAATTAATTAGTTATTTCATTATTCATATCTACTTTAATTGAATTAACTTTTTAACTTCAATCTTTCCATTTATATCTGCAACCTCAATAGCTCTCACGGCACCTATTCCATCTAAGTGATCTGCTTTATAAGCAACTTTTGCTACTGCATCATCTACATCAAAAGATACTACATTTTTTCTTATAAAAAATCATTATGTTAATTGTACAGAACCATGTATAGTCTATTTAAAAACTCGTTTTTTAAAGATCAAGCAATTGCTTCTTAAATTGTAGAAACAAAAGAGCCTAGAACTCAAAAAGAATAAGTTTGTCAGGTTTAAAATTTCGATTTAGCTATATGGAATGATTAGCGATAGCCCAGATATCTATTCCCCCTAAAAAATGGAAAGCAATTAATTGGTTAGCGAAAGTTTTAATTTAGGCTAGCGAAGATTTTTGCAAAGTATAAAGAAAAAAGCTATTGTTCTAAATAGTCTTAAAAGATTAAATAAAATTATTTAAATGAAAAGTTATATTTTAATTCATGAGTTAGCTGGTTCACGTATTGTTGTACAATGTGATGATGTAAAATTACAGCAAGTATTAATAGCTTTAGGTTTTATAAAAGAACAGAATGATTTTTTTATTAAAAAAGTTGATACTGAGCAACAAAGAATCCACATTATTAAAAATTTAATGCAAAATTATCAAGTATTATTTGCAGATGGGCAAGATTGGAGTCCCGCTCAATTAATCTTATATTATAGAGATCAAGGAATTATTAACGGTAAAATTAAAATTATTTCTTGGCAAAACCAGCATAAATATAAAATTATAGAAGAATAAAAGCAGGTTGGCTTTACAGGAAACAACCGTAATTTAAACACCTATCTGTTTAGCAAAATTCAAAAAATATCTAGTAGATTCAGCAGATAATGCATGGTTAGATCTTTTTTAGAGCGAAAAGTATGAATAATTTATTATTAAAAGTGGATAAAGCAATTGAAAAAATTTCAAATTCTTCAATTCATGATATTAAAGTAAGTGAAAATCAAAGGGATATTATTTTGAATTATTTAGATAATGTAAAAAAAATATGTTATCGAATAATTATTTTGAGCTAATCGATGGCGCTCAAATATCATATTTTATAATTGATTCATGGAATTATAAAGAAAGTCTCACAACTGAATTATTATCCATTATTCAAAATTATGAAAAATGGGTAAAAAAAATTAATAACTAAACAATAATAACCAATTAAAATGAGTATGAGGAACTTGGAGGACTCTATTATAATCGTTTCCGATATTACAATAGTAATTCAGTAACTTATATAAGCAAAGACCCTATCGGACTCGCAGGGAATAACCCAAATTTGTATGCGTATACGCATGATAGTAATTCATGGGTTGACCCGTTTGGGTTGGATGAAAAAAATGAAAGTTTTTTGGTCTGGAGGCAGACTAGCTCAACAAGCTGCTCAAGAATATGCAGAAAGTATTGGAGGAACTATTCTTGAAATGACACCACAAGGGAAAGCTTTGGAAGCTTGGACTAAAGATATGGACTAGGTTATTCCTGAACCATTATGGAAAAAAACTCAGCTGATTTTGCTGCTTCTACTCCAAAATCTCAAACACATGCAATTGCTTTTATTGATTCTTCTCGATATAGAGGGGCTGATAGTGTATGGGAGAAAATAGAAAAAACAATTCTTGACAAAAAAGGATTAACAACAGAAATTAGAGATATAAATTCTAACAAATTAAAGACATGAACATGCCCATAATTAAAGATGAAATAGCAGAAGACTATATTGTAATTAAAGGAAGATCTGGAATAGAATATTTTGATACAAATAATAATGAATACTTTATAGATAGTGAGATGGTAGTAACTGAAGATTATGATATTGCAATTTATCCAGAAAGTTTAATTCAAATAAATAAAAATAATACTACCTCAGTAGTAAAGAACAAAAAACTAATACTTGAACGTATATGTAACCTATGTAGACAAGGAAATATTAAAAGTCGTTTTTTTCTTGATCAATAAAGTTTCATTAAAATAATGAATTAGTTAATGAATATATAATATTATAATCAAAAAATTATGAAGAAATAAAAAAAGGTGATGTAGTGTGCCTAAAAAGTGGTAGTCCGACTATGACGTTAGTTAGTATATTTTCTAATAGTGTGATTATGAGTGTAATTACTTTTTAGATGAAAAACTTATTGGAGTTACTTTATATAAAGAATCCATCACTAAAAAACAACCCGATTTCAAAACATCAATTATGTTTAGTTCACCAAAGGTACATTAATAAGGTACTACCTTATTACTTTTTTGAAGTTTACAAAAAAACAAAAACCAACTTATAAAAGTTGGCTTTTATCATTTTAAGAGTTTAGCTTATCCAAAAGTTCCCATTCCTCTTCTAAAGTGGTAGTGACTACATATTGATATGATATGCCGGATAAAGTTTCTTCAACTTGGGCTTTCCATCAATGAAATGTTGCGACTAATCATAGATATACTAAACCTAGAGTAGGTTGATCCTCGCCAAAATATTAGACAGAGCCTACCTCTATCATTTTTTCGTTTTGGTAATATTGTTGTTGATATTGCTGCGGTGATACCCAGCCATTGGCTGAATGACGGCGTATCCGATTATAATAGATTTCAATATATTCAAATAGTGCTTAATTAGCCTGCTTCCTCGTTTTGTAGTAACAGTCATGAATAATATGTGTTTTGAGTGTATGAAAAAAACTCTCAACAACCGCATTATCAAAGCAGTTGCCTCTTCGACTCATGCTTTGCCTTAGCCCATATTGTAACAATAATTGCTTGAAATCAGCACTGCAATATTGGCTTCCTTGGTCACTATGAATGAGTACATTTTTAGGAAAGTGACACCGAAATAAAGCTTGTTTTAATGTATTACACACTAAATGGCGGTCTATGTAGCGACTGGTTTGCCTAGCAATCACTTTTCGTCCATATAAATCGATAATCACCGACAAATATAACCAACCTTCACCCGTTTTAATATAAGTAATATCGGTTACCCATGTTTTATTAGGCTTATCAGGATTAAATTGCCTATCTAACGTGTTGGGCGCAATATTGTGATGAGTCTTGTCTGTTTTATGCTTGAATTTACGTGCTGCTTTACTCCGTAATCCCAATTGTTGCAAAACACGGCTAATTGTCCTTTCTGAAACTTGATAGCCTGCTTCTCTTGCATCATGAAGCAGGCTTGGCGCACCCAAACGGGCTTTATGTTGCCAATACTGCTTTTGGATATACTCGCTGAGTTTAGCTGATTTGTTTGCTCTTTTTAACCAAGCATAATAACCCGATGAACTGACACCAAGTAATGAGCATATCCTAGTAACGGGATAGCAGGTTAAATGATTTTTCATATAAGTGTACTTCATCGACTTGGATTGTTGATGAAGTACACATGCGCCTTTTTTAGTATATCATTAGCCATTTTCAGTTCTTTAATCTCTTTTTCTAACGCCATAATCCGCTGTTGCTCAGCGGTTAACTCTCGACGGCTGGTTTTATTCGGGGAAAGTTGCCTAATCCATTTATCTAGGGTTGATTTACCCACACCTAGATGATTGGCAAGTTCGCTGATAGAAAGGTCTGCATTAGATAACGCATAATCCACTGATTGTTGTTTGAATTCGATATTAAATTTTTTGACCATGATATTTGTCTCCTATGATTTTTGTTTATATCATAGAGGCGACTTTTGTCCACTTTTTTGGCGAGGATCACTCCTTTTTCTTAAACATCAGTAATATGAGATAGGCAACTATTTTCTAAAACATCATATTTCCTTAAATCAGAAATCTTCATTAATTCTTTTTGATGTTTTAGAGCTGCATCAGCATCAGATAAATCAATTTCAATAGAATGAACAAGTTCGTAAGGTGCCTCTCCTAATCCAGTTATATTGTTTATAATTTTAGTACTACTATGATCCGATGAAGTAATTACTTGATGAGTGTTTAGATCTCACCCTTCTTGAGTCTGTATTTGAATCGTAAAATGTTCTTCAGGCAGTCCATTTTTATACTGGCTTATTATGGCTTTACCTTGACTAAGCCCCCTGGGAGCAACTTCGGTATTGGAGTCGTCGGTATACGTATACAAATTTGGAGTATTCCCACAAGTCTGATAAGGTCTTTGCTTATATAAGCTCCTGAATTACTATCGTAATACCGGAAACGGTTGTGATCTAACATGGTGCATCCTTTTTCTTTGCGCGAGGTTTTACTTTTAGCTTCAATTCTGTTTCAGTTGAAACAAAAAAATAAAAATACAATCAAAAAAAACAGATACCTTTTTATAGAATCAAAGATAAATTTTTTCTTACAAATAAAATAAAAAGATTAGTCGTATTTTTAATAGTTTATAGAGGATGCTTTCGGGAGTTGGCGGATAAACCGCCCGTGAACGGCGTCACAGGTGGTTTATTTATTTTCAAATGAACTTTGTCGCCGTGACACGATGCACCAGTCTACAAGCAAAAAACAGAAGCTATAGCAGATGCGTCAGCAGATGAAGAAACTGTGGATGAGGAGAAGCAAAACACGTGAAGAGCGCGAGATTAACCAAGCGTTAGCCAAGCTGGAGCGCAAGCATCGAAACCGAGTTTGAGCGTTGACAAATGCCTTCTACAACTCATGCGTTCTCTTATTCCCGAGGACGAACTCGAACTCTTAGATAAGCTCAATGCTTAAAAAACAACAAGCCAACTTATAAAAGTTGGCTTGTTATTTTAAATTGAAAATTTATTATCACATTGGTTTTACCAACAAATAATAAATAACTACATCCACCTATTAGTCGAAGTATTAGCATAAAATAAATCAAAATATTTCTGATCGATTATTTTCATACTTTCTAAAGAACCAAGTAGATTTTCAGATATTTCTAAATCTTCAGCACAACCTGAGTGTTTTGTTAAAAAATTTATAAATTTAACTAATAACTCATTTTTATCTTCTTGTGTTAAAGAATTATCATTATAAAATTGCTCAATTATAATTTTTATTTTTTGTTTTTCTTTGACATTATCTTCATAAGTTGCATCAAGATTTTGATAGAATATATCCCATTCATTTGCTATTTCTTCTAATAATCTTAAATATTTTTGCATAGTCTAATATTTTTAGTGTGTTTTTTAGTTTTCCAAAAATAAATCTCGTTTAGATTTATTTTTGGCATCATTTACTCTCTCTTTTTTTATATTAAAATAGTTTACAGCTTTATTATATATTTCTTCATTGCATTGAAGAGAAAAAATAATCTTATCTTTTTGATTCTTAATCATAAACGCATCTTTATTAAAATATAGTTTAGCATCTCTTATATTAATTAAACCTTTTTTTCCAACTAATCTTGATGAATATTGAAATATAATATTTTCATCATTTATATTAATAAAACCACATGCTTCAGATTGAGAATAGATAGTTAGGTTTAAGGAGTGATAATCTTCCTCATAAGATTTGATATAAAATTTAAGTTTTAAAAATGAAAACATAATTAATAAAGATATTATTAAAAAATTATTAGTGAAATTAACTTAAACATTTAATTTTAGATGTTAAAGAATCTATTTTTTAGCTAATGTAGCAGGCGTAACCCATTTATACCAAGGCATTTTTATTTCTTTTATATCTGCTACTGGAGTGGCACCCTAGGCAAAACTTGCACATTGCTTATCTCGTAAATTATATCCTTTAGTTGATGCGTTACTAGCTTTAAACTCTTTAATATATTGTTTCAAATTAAACAGTTGTATTCCATCTATTTCATAAGATACTGAATGCAAATCAGGACTATTTAAATACTGTATATGATTATAACTTAGTTCTCCAGGAATATCTGCAATCCTAATTTTAGGTATTTTATTATAATTAAAACCATCTCTAGGCACTGTCCAATATAAGTAGTAGTTCCATTCTCTGTTAATCCTATTAGGGTATGGCCACAAAGTCGTGAGTATTAGAATATATAATTAATTTCTAACATAACCTAAATGGAGCGACCCACGTATTGCTATCAAACTGCTGCACTAAAATACTTTGCAATACTAGCCAGTTTTGTAATGAGGTATTGAGTAGTTGGATTTCTATTATTAGGCTTTCTACTTGCATAGAGCAAAAATAAAAGAAAAAAGCCAACTTTTATAAGTTGGCTTGTTCATTTAATTATTCTAATTTTGGTAGCCTATAACCATCATTTATAAATCTATTATTCTCAAAAACTATTACATCCCATAAATTGTTATATCTTGGCGCAAAATTAAAACATATCCAATTATTATTTTTACACAATTGCGCCTTATTACTCCTTACATTTTCATATAATTCATTAAGAGGCAAAAACTGCATATTTCTTCGTTCAAAATATGCTGAATAATAAACTATCAACCAAGACCATTCTGAATCACTACTCATTTTATAAAAAGCATCAATTATCTTTTTTTTATCAAAATTTGGATTATTTTTCAAATATTCATCTATTTTAAATGTTGCAGAAATAATATCTGTGGGCATGTATGCTTCATTCAATCGAATTTCATATCCATTTTGACCTGTCAAATAATCAAATATTTGATCTTTCTGAACTGCTTGAATAAATAATTCATTAATGTCTTTTCTTATAACCATTTTTATAATACTTTTGTAATTATTACTTAATAAACGGTACCTGATCTACCACTACTTCTGCAATACCTCCAGAGGCTGTACCTACCGGTATAAATAACGCATTAGCTCCTGATAAATCAGACGATGGAAGTCTAAAATTATGATCTGTAGGTTTAGGTATAGCTATCTTATATGACTCTCTTTTACCTTGCCAATCTTTTGCAAGTATACCTAATCCTTTTTTCAATCACAGAAATATCACCATTTGCTTTTTTTCAATGAATCATCTAGATGACTTGTTGGAGCGACGAGCTGTCCATCTGGTCTAGCTAAATGGCTTTTTCCTTTATCAAAAAAATCATAAGCATCTCCGGTCATCAAAAAAGAAGCTCCAGAATCAAAATCTGAATGAACTCCACACTCACTCAATCCCATTGGGTCAACCGCTGCATTAGAGTCGTATACATAAGCATACAAATTTGGATTATTCCCAGCAAGTCTTATAGGGTCTTTGCTTATATAATTTCCTGAATGACTATCGTAATATCGGAAACGGTTGTGGTCTAACCCTGTGCATCTTTTTTCTTCGCGCGAGGTTTTACTTTTAGCTTCAACTCTGTTCCAGTTGAAACAAAAAGATAAAAGTACAATGAAAAAAAACAGATACCTTTTCATAGAATCAAAGATAAATTTTTTCTTCCAAATGAAATAAAAAGATTAGACGTATTTTTAGTTGTTTATAGGGTGATCCTCGCCAAAATATTAGACAGAGCCTACCTCTATCATTTTTTCGTTTTGGTAATATTGTTGTTGATATTGCTGCGGTGATACCCAGCCATTGGCTGAATGACGGCGTATCCGATTATAATAGATTTCAATATATTCAAATAGTGCTTAATTAGCCTGCTTCCTCGTTTTGTAGTAACAGTCATGAATAATATGTGTTTTGAGTGTATGAAAAAAACTCTCAACAACCGCATTATCAAAGCAGTTGCCTCTTCGACTCATGCTTTGCCTTAGCCCATATTGTAACAATAATTGCTTGAAATCAGCACTGCAATATTGGCTTCCTTGGTCACTATGAATGAGTACATTTTTAGGAAAGTGACACCGAAATAAAGCTTGTTTTAATGTATTACACACTAAATGGCGGTCTATGTAGCGACTGGTTTGCCTAGCAATCACTTTTCGTCCATATAAATCGATAATCACCGACAAATATAACCAACCTTCACCCGTTTTAATATAAGTAATATCGGTTACCCATGTTTTATTAGGCTTATCAGGATTAAATTGCCTATCTAACGTGTTGGGCGCAATATTGTGATGAGTCTTGTCTGTTTTATGCTTGAATTTACGTGCTGCTTTACTCCGTAATCCCAATTGTTGCAAAACACGGCTAATTGTCCTTTCTGAAACTTGATAGCCTGCTTCTCTTGCATCATGAAGCAGGCTTGGCGCACCCAAACGGGCTTTATGTTGCCAATACTGCTTTTGGATATACTCGCTGAGTTTAGCTGATTTGTTTGCTCTTTTTAACCAAGCATAATAACCCGATGAACTGACACCAAGTAATGAGCATATCCTAGTAACGGGATAGCAGGTTAAATGATTTTTCATATAAGTGTACTTCATCGACTTGGATTGTTGATGAAGTACACATGCGCCTTTTTTAGTATATCATTAGCCATTTTCAGTTCTTTAATCTCTTTTTCTAACGCCATAATCCGCTGTTGCTCAGCGGTTAACTCTCGACGGCTGGTTTTATTCGGGGAAAGTTGCCTAATCCATTTATCTAGGGTTGATTTACCCACACCTAGATGATTGGCAAGTTCGCTGATAGAAAGGTCTGCATTAGATAACGCATAATCCACTGATTGTTGTTTGAATTCGATATTAAATTTTTTGACCATGATATTTGTCTCCTATGATTTTTGTTTATATCATAGAGGCGACTTTTGTCCACTTTTTTGGCGAGGATCAGGGGATGCTTTTAGGAGTTGGCTGATAAACAACTAAAAAACGTACGAGGTCTTTTGTAACTCGTTACAAAAACGAGTTTTAAGCGGTGTTGCGAGCAGTAAAGCGAGAGTGCAAGCGGTGAGATCTTGCCAAAAATAAAATCCATTCCTTAGACTATTTTGGCGAATATACTGCCCGTGAACGGCGTCACAGGTGGTTTACCTATTTTCAAATGAACTTCGTCGCCGTGGCGCGCTGCACCAGCCTACAAGCAAAAAAGATAAGCTGTGGCGGATGCGTCAGCAAACGAAGAAAAAGCGGATGAGGAGAAGCGAAACACGTGAAGAGTGCAAGGGTAAGCAAGCGTTAGTAAAGCTGGAGCGCAACCACCGGAACAGAGTTTAAGCGCCTACGAATGCCTTTTTAAAATAAGTTTTATTCTTCCCCTTTTAATAATCAATTATTATTTTTATAGGTAAATAGTAAAGTTTTACTTTCTGCTTCATAAACCCAAATTTCATTTTTTATTGTACTACCAATATATTCTATAAAATCAAATACAGACTTTAATTCTTCCATTGTTAATGAATAAACAGAATTAGTGAATAGAGAGATAACATTTTTACCTTTGTACTCTGAGGTAAGCTCCAAATTAAGTGAGGTTATTTTTAATTGATTTTCAATATTAGAATGCTCTAAATTTAAATCTCCTTTTTCAAAATATTCAATAGCATACTTCTGTTCTAAAATATTTTTTAAAACTAGCCAGTTTTGTAATGAAGTATTGAGTAGTTGGATTTCTATTATTAGGCTTTCTGATTGCATAGGGCAAAAATAAAAGAAAAAAAGCCAACTTTTGAAGTGACCCCATAAAGTTGGCTTTTTGTTATTTAAATTCTATTCGACTACTAACTACTTGTACTTATTTTCACAAATAATTACACCTGATAATCCTACTGATGAATTTATATAAAAAATTAATAAATCAGTATTTATATAATTTTTTAAAAAAGGATAATCTTCCATTATGGGAACTGGCATTTCATTTGTTTTATAACTATTGATTTCAAATATAACATTTTGATCTGAAAAGAAATTCAATTCAAACTGAAGAATATTTGAAAAAATAATCTCTTGAGAGTTATCACAAAGTAATTTTAAAATATTTTGGCTTTTATCATGATAAATACCATTAATACTTATATCATGATAATCTTTATACACATGTAAATTTTCTATTTTTTGCATCATCTATTAACGATAAATCATCAGAATCAATAACTCTTCCATCACTCCTTACTTTATTAGGGGCTTTATCTGATGGATAATCCCAATCATGAGCATCAGGATCTCCAAAACCATGATCATGTCCAAAATCTATATCTTTTACAGGATTACCATTAGAATCATAAGTCCTTATTTGAATTATATCTCCTGTTTATGGATTTGTTTTAACAAGAGTTCCATTACTAGGACCATAGACACCTGCTCTACTTCCTTCTGGTAATCTACTACTCATTGGTTTTCTCGCCAACCCAAATGGATCAATATAGAAATTACTATCCTTCACATATCCATAAACATTCAGCCCACCATCTATCCCAATCGGGTCTTTACTAATATACGCGCCTGTTTCGGGGGAGTAGTAACGGAAACGATTATAATAGCGTCCTCCAAGTTCCTCATCCTCATACTGACCAATTTGCCTGAAAGGTTAGAAATGCTTATTGTTAAAGCTATCTTCCCAGATTCTACCATAAATATCAAACGCTACCTGCCAAACCAGCTTTCCTTATTAATCGTAAGCCTGAGCGGGGCTTCCAAAATAATCAGATAGAATAAACTAGGTGTTATCATCCGATATTTTTAGCAGTCGGCGCGAAACTTCCATCTTCATACAGCCAAGTAGTAACGTTATGGGGCGGTTCAGTGTAACTATCCCCTAAAATAGCACATAAAAAAGTAGAAACTTCTCTATAATATTTTTATGACAACCCTAAACAAAAAGGTCGATTTTTCAAAATAAGAAATTCAACAATTTCTAACCACATTAAACCATTTTAAACATTTAGAAGATTACCAGCAGCTAGGTTATACGCTGCATCTACTTGGTAATATTATGCAAACGGCTTTACTGGCTGAAATGGAACATCCTAAATATTCCAACCATAACAAATGGGATATGTACAATCTTCTATCTCTTATCAAAAGCCTGGTTCCTAATAACGAATTGGAATTGCTTGATAAACTCAACGATTAAACAGAAGAGGCTGTCCCAAAAGAAGGATAGCCTCATTTTTATAAATTCTTTTCAATTAGTTCAGAAAATGAGTTTGAATATAGTTCTTCATACTCATTATCATGATAAAAAATTAGATCATTTCAATTATATATATCTATTTTTTATTTTTAACAAACTTAAATATTTTGAAATGTTCTTTATCATTTATCATTAATCTTGCCATAGGAACATCTATCATTATATTTCCACACTTACATTCAGAAAATGTTTCGGGCAAACTATTTACATTGGTATTACACAATGTACATTCATAATAAATATTTTTTCCTGTAGGATAGCCTTTCTCTTTTTGATAAGTTATATATTCTTTTTCCATTTTTATAATTTTAAGGACATACTATCTTTCGATCAACAACTTCCAAATGCCCTGAATCAATTAATTCTCCTATTGTTTTATTTTTAGTAAAGAATTGTTGAGCTCCTCCTTTTTCACCAAACCAAGGGGCTATATCTCCAGCATCAACTTCAAATAATTTCTTAACTCTATATGTTGTTAATATGGTACCTTCTTTTACTGGTAACATAGCCCTATTTGTAAAGGGAACTCCTGACTCTGCTAAGAATTTACCTCTATCATTAAAAACTCCCTCAGTGTCAAACCAACCACCATATCTATCTAACAACATACCTTCAGATAAATTTACTGTATTCCTACCACCTGAAAATCCATCATTTGGAGGCCATGCAAATTTTGTAAATTTTCCGTCTGAATCATGATCCTCGCCAAAAAAGTGGACAAAAGTCGCCTCTATGATATAAACAAAAATCATAGGAGACAAATATCATGGTCAAAAAATTTAATATCGAATTCAAACAACAATCAGTGGATTATGCGTTATCTAATGCAGACCTTTCTATCAGCGAACTTGCCAATCATCTAGGTGTGGGTAAATCAACCCTAGATAAATGGATTAGGCAACTTTCCCCGAATAAAACCAGCCGTCGAGAGTTAACCGCTGAGCAACAGCGGATTATGGCGTTAGAAAAAGAGATTAAAGAACTGAAAATGGCTAATGATATACTAAAAAAGGCGCATGTGTACTTCATCAACAATCCAAGTCGATGAAGTACACTTATATGAAAAATCATTTAACCTGCTATCCCGTTACTAGGATATGCTCATTACTTGGTGTCAGTTCATCGGGTTATTATGCTTGGTTAAAAAGAGCAAACAAATCAGCTAAACTCAGCGAGTATATCCAAAAGCAGTATTGGCAACATAAAGCCCGTTTGGGTGCGCCAAGCCTGCTTCATGATGCAAGAGAAGCAGGCTATCAAGTTTCAGAAAGGACAATTAGCCGTGTTTTGCAACAATTGGGATTACGGAGTAAAGCAGCACGTAAATTCAAGCATAAAACAGACAAGACTCATCACAATATTGCGCCCAACACGTTAGATAGGCAATTTAATCCTGATAAGCCTAATAAAACATGGGTAACCGATATTACTTATATTAAAACGGGTGAAGGTTGGTTATATTTGTCGGTGATTATCGATTTATATGGACGAAAAGTGATTGCTAGGCAAACCAGTCGCTACATAGACCGCCATTTAGTGTGTAATACATTAAAACAAGCTTTATTTCGGTGTCACTTTCCTAAAAATGTACTCATTCATAGTGACCAAGGAAGCCAATATTGCAGTGCTGATTTCAAGCAATTATTGTTACAATATGGGCTAAGGCAAAGCATGAGTCGAAGAGGCAACTGCT
Organism: Gilliamella sp. LMG 34359; assembly: GCF_984569085.1. NCBI lineage: Bacteria > Pseudomonadati > Pseudomonadota > Gammaproteobacteria > Orbales > Orbaceae > Gilliamella > Gilliamella sp. LMG 34359. The sequence goes on from NZ_OZ474906.1 coordinate 1,840,508, forward strand.
TTGATAATGCGGTTGTTGAGAGTTTTTTTCATACACTCAAAACACATATTATTCATGACTGTTACTACAAAACGAGGAAGCAGGCTAATTAAGCACTATTTGAATATATTGAAATCTATTATAATCGGATACGCCGTCATTCAGCCAATGGCTGGGTATCACCGCAGCAATATCAACAACAATATTACCAAAACGAAAAAATGATAGAGGTAGGCTCTGTCTAATATTTTGGCGAGGATCAGAGACAATACTCCTGTATCTAAATCTAAACTAGGATATGCTATATTCCTACGAAAACATGGTTTCAATTTAATAGGCTTCATGCGGTTTTTCTTTGTTATACAACACTAACCACTTTTCGGTTATTTTTCTTACTTGTTTCAGATTTTTAAATAAATACAAATCTAACACCTCTGTTCGATATGTGCAGTTAAATCGTTCTATAAAGCGGTTTTGAAAAAGACTATCTGCTGGGGTGATTCCATGTGATTTTGCCAGTTTGTGAATCTGTTTGAGGTAAGTTCCACACCATTATCAATGCCTATTTTAATGGATAACCATGGTATCGAGCTAGTCTATCTAAATAACGGGTAACTCTATCTGCCGATAAACTCACAGTTATATCAATACCTAATGCCTGACGATTAAAGTCATCAAAAACATTAAAGGTTTAAAACGACGGTGGTTTTGAGAACTATTACTCATAAAATCCATTGACCAACATTCTGCTAGGCGACTTGGTACTGATAATGGCTCTAGATAATGTTGGGGCAATCGTATATTGCCTTTAAAGCGAGTATTGAGTTTTAATTGACAATAAACCCGTTTATGATTTCACGTATATCCCAGTTTTCTGGTTCGATAAAAACACTTAGGAAATTCCCAACATACGAAATAATCATAGTGTTATCTGCCGATTTAGGTTGATAGTAGTAAGCAACGCGACTTAAATTCACAATAGTGTAACTCATTTTAATTGTTATACAATATTGTGACTTTAGGGCTTGTATCTAATTGGACTGAAGCTAATTTATCAATTGTTTTATATTTTTATAACATTAAAACAGTTATGACTAACTGAGTTTCCAGTGAGTATTGAAAGCAATCGAGAAAGTTGAATAACTATAATTAGCAATAATAATCTTTAATTTTGTTATTAGTTATTGATATAAACACCTAAACTAACTTAAGATCAATTATGCATATTAAAATATCAATTATAAATTAAAAGCATTTAACTTTATGACAGCTATTATCTATAAGCTGGCTATAAAATTTATGACTATATATTCTTAAATTTATATTTATAATTCAAATATCCATATATTAAAATCACTTTATCAAAATTAACAAACTAGCGAGTAAAATACTTCAATTTACTTATATGTCTCACTCTACGTTTAAGCTTACCTATTTTAAGTTCTTCAAACATAACTTCATCAATATTTAGCACTCTACAATGTTTTGTATAATCTTTAAAGTTTATTTTAGATGGGCTAGATTTAAAATATTTATAAGTATCTAATGGGCAAAAAAGAGTGTATGAAGATAAATTGAAAAATTTTTCTCCTCTTAAAAGATAAAAATTACTATCTTCATCTAAATCCTTAAGCTCCCAAATTGGATCATTAAAAATATTTTTCGCAAAATCATTTTTATTCAAAATAGCTACATAAGGGGTTCTATCTATAATTAAGTATTTTTCAAATGCATTATGAAAAAGGTTATTATAAAAAATAGCTAAAACAAACGTAATAACTAAGCTTAAAAAAGCTAAACAACTTAGAATTATTTTATATGAATTATAGAACATGCAATATATAATTGCAGGAAGATATAAAACAATTAGCAATATAGCATAAATCAATGTAAGCCAAAGAAAAATCCCAAGCAAACCCCAAAGCGAACTCTCATTAGATGATTCAAATTTACCACCCGCGATAAGCAAGAACAAAAACGTAATTAACAAAAATGAAATATACGCGAATAAAGAATTAAGAAAAATTAGTTTTATATACAATTTTTTCCCATATCTAAGATAAAAGTAAACAGTTGAATAAAACAAATACACCAAAGCGGAAACAACTAAGGTTATATATATATAGGAATAGTATATCGCTGGTATAGAAATTAAAATAACAAAAAAATGTATAATAATTAGTACTATAATTTGTTCTATCAATGGCCGTTTACTTGAAAAACCAAAAGGTAAATCTTTACTAATAAGAATTTTAGGAAAAAATACAAACATAAAACTCGGGATGGCGCTTAAATAAAGAATAGAGAACATACAGATACAAAAAACAATAAAAAGCATAAAGGTAGCTTGATTACCAAAAGCGATTTGTTGGAAAACATCAGCTCGATCTATACTACTCAAAAAACACCATACTAAAACGAACCCTAAAATAGAGGGTGACAATATGATTGAAGGCTTAATCAATTTGAATAAAATTCCCTCATAAAATTTCAGTTTTTTTCTTTTTTGTCTTGAATATAATGTTTTAACCATCTTAATCCCAGTTAGTTTTGAGTATTAGAAACCGATATATTTTATAAAAAATTAAGTTAAAATTAATTTTTTTATGAAAAAATGCTAGACCTTTCACTAAAAAATCAATATAAACTAAAATCTAGTATTTTAATTGCTGATAAATAAATCTAAATGTAGAATATTTCACCAGTCCATTAAAGTCAAAAAATATTAAAAAAAATGTCAATCATAATAAACATTAATTAAAAAATACCTTTTTACATGACTTTTCTTTCCTTATCAGGTAACAAACTGTAGTACCAATGATTTGATGTTAATTTTATTGGAGTTGCGAACTTACATTAATCATTAATACAGCCATAGCTTAACTATGTTAAATGTATTTGCTAAAAATCGTTTGTACTACTTTTGGGGTACAACAATTAAGTGTTATGGTTTTTATATGTATCTATCAGTTTTAACTCTTGGTCAGCTATTCTTTTCTTCTAATTATCAATTCGTGCAAGTTTTAAGATCATTGGCCCCATTTGCAGTTTTTTATTTTGACCATTAAACCCAATAATTTGGAGGCATATTGATGACTGATTAGGATGAAAAAACGTTAATTTTTACCTTACTGTTAAGGATATTGCACAACTTGCGTAGGCTCATTATTTTCTCATTAACAAAAAGGAATCATCGCAATATAAGCAAAGATCCTATAGGACTTGGTAGGAATAACCCAAATTTATATGTGTATGTCTTCGACTCGAATACCGAGGTTGCCCGTTCGGGTTGGAAAATTGTGGGTTATCTGGTAAAAAAGTGGAAGAGAGTGAATATTGAGATGATATGCCGGATAGAGTTTCTTCAATTTGGACTCGCCATCAATGGAATGTTGTGGTTAATCATAGAGATACTAAATCTAGAGTAGGTGGTGTTTATGCTAGGATAAGCCTACAAACAGCTTATAAAGAAATTACATGTTACCTTCCATTAGGAGATAAGGTTTTAGTAACAAAAGAATTTTCATTAGAGAATGTATTAGATTTAATAGATCCAAATGTTAGGAATAAACTTAATGTATCTTTAGATGATATTATAGCCCTAAGCGGTAATTATGATGTTACTCAAAACTTGGAGATTTTGCAAAATCTAACGGTTTTGCTGGATACTAGCGCCTTCTGCACAAGATATTGCAGGTAATAATATTATAATATTTAATGGATTATAAATTATGTATGAATTAGAAAAATACTATATAGAAGATAAATGGGAAAGTTTTGTTCATTCATTTGAAGATATATGGAATAAGAATTATTTAGATGAAAAAAAGATAAATTTATTAACTTTATTAAACAACCATACCGATCTAGCTAAAGTTGCATATGGTAAAATTGGAAAAAATTATGAAGAATGGTTAAATTATAAAGCCCCTGTATTAGATTATTTAACTCCACTGGAATGTCTTAAATCAAAAGACTTAATTAATAGATTAAGAGAAAGTCTAATGAGAATGCCTTAAAAAAGAAGAATCCAAATCAAAGAGTAGGATTTTTTGTTTATTTAACTGTCCAACTTATCCAATAGTTCCTGTTCGTCCTCGGGAATAAGGATTTTAATAAGGCTAAAATCTTATGACTGTTGGTAAGTTCGTTACATTGGCATGCTCAAAGCCGTACGCAATCCTAAAGGCCAATTGATTCCCTTTGCCTATGATGCTTTAAGAAGAACGGCTAAACTGTTAATTCAAAAATTTATTCCTTTTTTGAGGGCATAATGTTCTATTACCTAATAGAGCTATGAGCTAAGTGAGCGATCTTAAATTCTACCTGATGATTTAGGATTACTTATTTTGGATAAATCTGAATAAATCCATAACGTTACTACTTGATTGTATGCAGATGGAAGTTTCGCGCCGACTGCTAAAAATATCGGATGAAAACGGCTACTTTATTCTATCTGATTATTTTGAAAGACCCGATCAGGTTTACGATAAATAAGGAAAGCTTGTTTGCAGGTAGTGTTTGATATTTATGGTAGGATCTGGGAAGATAGCTTTTACAATAAACATTTCTAACCTTTCAGGCAGCTTGGTCATTATGAGGATGAGGAACTAGCAGGACTCTATTGTGACAGTTTCAGATACTACGCCGCAAATACTGGGTTTTATTTGCGGAAAGAGCCCGTCGGGTTATAGGGTAATAAGTCTAGTTTTACAGAAGCTTTACAAGATGCAAAGTTACCTGTACATAAGATATGAATTATGGATAAAGTAACATTTTTACTCAATGAATATTTTCTTTTCGGAAAAGAAAAGTTTCAAAATCGAGAAGAAATTAAAAAAATACATATTGAAGATCAATATGAAAAAGATAATCAAGGGAATGTATATAAACATATCAAATATTTAGAATTTTTATTAAAAGAAGAAGTTTTAAATGAGAAAGATATTGATCTTTTAGATATAGAGATTTCATATAGAGAATATGATAATCAAAGAATAGAAATAAAAGGGCAGTTTTATACTTCAGATGGAAATATTTTTGAAGAGTTTCATATAATTAGTAATCTGGAAAACATACTAAATGAAACCAAAAATTTTATTGAAAAGTGCTATATAAAGTATAATGAGATAATTAAAAACTACACAATTTTAAAATAGGCGATCTACTTTAGACAGCTTTTTTATCTCTACTTTAGGCAATCGGAAAGTTTAATTATAGAAATTAAAATACTCAATACCACATAACAAGATTGGTTAGGGTTAAAAAACTTTTCTGTCACTATAGTCCCGAAACCGGCACCAACATCGCTAAAGCCCCCATTCGACTTACTAGTAACAATCTGATTTAGCTATAGTTACGTGACAATATAAAACTTAATAGTATGCGTGGAGACTTCCAGTATTTTAATACCGTGCTTGAAACTACCTTGATGATGGAGTGGGACATTCTCTATGCTGTTATCTGCACTGCAAGGCTTTTTTTGAGTTGGCTTGCAAGTAGCTGGATGTTACATTAATATCATCCGTCCAATATCAATAAACGTTCAAAGACAATTTACGCCAAATATAGCAATAAATCGAAAGGACTATTCGCTGTTTCGTTATTGTCGCGACAGACTTTAAAGCCTTTGGTAAAGGTAAAGTTAAAAAAAGCAGAACATGGTGCAAACCACAATAAGCTATTAATGTGGATATTTACGAAGCTATTAGTACGCAAGCCCGTTTTGTTAATGTTGGCGATAATGAAGTGCAAAGTCTTGTTGGAGCCAATCATAATGAAAGTAGGGAACACGTTGGGTAATGTGGCATCTAAAATCGCAGTAAAACCATACTCACCACTCTATGCTACTGCAATATGCGATTTGTTTCATTCGACTATTCATGCTATTGATACCGATATTTATAGCAAAGCAGAGCAAGAAGCGTGGAGCCCAACACCTCCAGATTATCAGATGTGGTTAAAACGTTTAGATAACACTCAGCCTTGGATGGCTATCTTTGGCTCACGCCTTGCTGGGTTTATTGAACTTAAAGATGATGGTTACATAGACTGTTTTTACGTGCATCCTGACTTTCAAAAGCGCGGCGTAGCAAGAAAACTCTATGACCATATACTTGACTTGGCCCACCAGAAAAATTTTTCACAATTAACTGTAGATGCTTCAAAAGTGGCCATGCCAGTTTTCCAAAAATGGGGTTTTATAATAAAGCGGACTAACAAAATATACAGAAAAAATCAGGTACTGATAAATTACCATATGTATAAACCACTTTAATTTTTATTGCGGCCTTTGTACAGTAAAACTCTACTCAAACTAAATTTCTAACCGCACTTTTTTGAGGTATTTGGGCTTATATTTAAACCTAAATACCTCTAGATAAGTGACTATTTATTGCCATTTCCCTGTTTTAAGGCAACTTTTCTGCTGTACAGATCCCCCTTGTTTGATATCAAAGTTCATTAAGCTGCCTAGAAGATGTGCTTGGATTTGTTCAGTTAATGACGTTTTAAATTAAACCGTATTTACGAAAGCAAAGAATAAGTAAAAAACCTTAGGAAGATAGCAGAAAAAGAGATATACATCTGGTTTACCTATCATGAAAAAATAAATCCCGATTTTTCTTTGACCAACTACGGCCACATAGTTTTAATACGGCCACATAGTTTTAATACGCCCACATAGTTTTAATACGCTCACATAGTTTTAAAACACCTATATAGTTTTAAAACACCTACCTAGTTTTAATGCCGGTTTACCACCGGCCATTGCTGCGCAAGCTAAATTGGTGTACGAAAATACTTGATCACTACAAGTTCATTTGAAAAATTAGTAAACCAACAGTGACTCCGTTCACGGGCGGTTTATCCGCCAACTCCCGAAAGTATCCCCTTTAAACTACTATAAATAAGACTAATCTTTTTATTTTATTTAGAAGAAAAAATTTATCTTTGATTCTATAAAAAGGTACCTGTTTTTTGATTGTACTCCTATCTTTCTGTTTCAACTGGAATATACTTGCAGCTAAAAATAAACACCGTGCGAAAAAAAAGGCTATGCTAATTTAAACCACAATCGTTTCTGATATTAAAAATGCTCAAAGCCGTACGCAATTTTAAAGGCCAATTGATTGGTTTTGTGTAATGATACTTTAGAGAGAAGAACTGTTTTTATACCGTTTCGCGGTATATCCTGATTTCAATGATAATGCTTTCATTACGTTAGCCACATCACGACGCGATACGATTATGCCTTGATTTGACAACGCTTTTCGTATTCTTCGCGTACCATAAGATTGATAGCTATGATATAAAAAATAAATTGAATCTTTTGTGCATACTTTAAAACTTTTTCTTAAGGCATGTTTGGCACTGATAATAAAAGTAATGCCTTGCTATAGCTAAACATCGACCCAACCAACTTAATCAATGGTGATGTTGATTTGATGGTATTACTGCGATTTTCGTGCCATTATCAGTGTGGCTTGCTAGAAGATATCGTTTTCCATCAATAACCGTTTGTTCTCTTTGCGTTGAGCGAGTAACTCATTATCTTCAGTACTTCGATTATCTTTAGTTTGGCATGAACCTATTGTGGAGTATTGTGTTGGTCATCTCTCTAATGCTGATGGCTAACACAATACTGTAAAACTAATTCACTGTGGGTTTTACCTTATTGATATAGCGTTACCCCTTAAATTTGCTGTATGAAAACATGTCGACATTCCATACTTCAAAAGCCGACTTAAATCCCCTTTTTCTGTTCTCTCCTAGGATAAAAAATTCGTTGATGTATTTTAATCTTAATCAAAATAACCATTCTATTAATGATTTTTTGTGAAAAACTCGTTATAGTTTTCTTAGATTTTTTATAAAAATCCTAATAATAATTTTGTATAAATTTTCTAAATACATTGGTAGTTAATATCCCTAAAAATCAGTTAAAAAGCATAAGTAAGTTTTCGTTGTTAATATAAATATAATATAAGGAAAAATTATGAAAAAAGGATTATTAGTCATATTATCACTCTTATTTTCTTTTGCTGGGTATGCAAATCAATGCAGTAAATATTGGCATAAGGAAAATTATAAAAAAGCCTTTACTCCCTGTAAAAAAGTGGCTGAACAAGGTAATGCTGAAGCCCAATATTATTTAGCGTATATGTATGATGAAGGTTACGGTACAAAGCAGGATAAACAAAAAGCGTTTTATTGGTATACAAAAGCCGCAGAGCAAGGTAACTCTATTGCACAAAACAATTTAGGGATAAAGAATTATTTCGGTGAAGGTACAGCGCAAGATAAAGTTAAAGCTGTATATTGGTATACAAAAGCGGCGGAACAAGGTGATGCTCTAGCACAATATCGTTTAGCGGTTATGCATGATAAAGGTGATGGTATTGAGCAAAATAGATCCTTAGCGAAAAAGTATTACCAACAAGCCTGCGATGGAGATTATCAAAAGGCTTGTAGTAAATTAAAGCAACTAACAGAATAATTAAATTATTTCAAAAAAACACCTTAAATCACCATTTTTCACAACAAGCACTCAACGAGTGCTTGTTCTGTTCTCTCCCCAGGAGCTAAAAAGCGTTGATGTATTTTTAATCTTAATCAAAATATCTATTCTATTAATGATTTTTTGTGAAAAACTCGTTATAGTTTCCTTGGATTGTTTTATAACAATCCTATTAATAATTCTGTATAAATTTTATAAATGCATCGATAGTTAATATCCCTAAACTAACATTTAAAAATTATAAGTAAGTTTTCGTTGTTAATATTAATATAACATAAGGAGAATCATGAAAAAGTCATTATTAAACATATTATCACGCTTATTTCCTTTTGCCGGGCATGCAAATAAACGCAGCAAATATTTGCATAAGGAAAATTACGAAAAAGCTTTTACTTCTTTTAAGGAAAAAGCAGAACAAGGTGATTCAGAAGCACAACACAATTTAGGGGTTATGTATAATAAAGGTGATGGCATAGAGCAAGATAAGCAAAAAGCGTTTTATTGGTTTTCAAAAGCCGCGGAGCAGGGTTATGCTGAAACTCAATATAATTTAGGGATTATGTATGATGAAGGTGATGGCATAGAGCAAGATAAACAAAAAGCGTTTTATTGGTTTTCAAAAGCAGCAAAACAAGGAGTATCTAAGGCGCAATATAATTTAGCAATAATGTATTATCAAGGTGAAGGCACAGCGCAAGATAAAGATAAAGCAATATATTGGTTTACAAAAGCGGCAGAACAAGATATTGCTATGGCCCAATATAATTTAGCGATTATATATGGTAAAGGTGATGACACAGAACAAGATAAAGTTAAGGCAGTATATTGGTGTACAAAAGCTGCGGAGCAAGGTTACCCCTATGCACAATCTAATTTAGGGGTTATGTATGATAAAGGTCACGGCATAAAACAAGATAAGCAAAAGGCGTTTTATTGGTTTACAAAAGCGGCAGAGCAAGATATTGCTATCGCCCAATATAATTTAGCGTTTATGTATTATGAAGGTAATGGCGTAGAACAAGATAAGCAAAAGGCGGTATATTGGTTTACAAAAGCGGCGGAGCAGGGTGATTCTGACGCCCAATACAATTTAGCGGTTATGTATGATAAAGGAGATGGTGTTAAGCAAAATAAATCTTTAGCTAAAAAGTATTACCAACTAGCTTATGAAGGGAATCATGAAATGTTTGTAGTAAATTTAAGCAACTAACAGAATAATTAAATTATTCCAAAAAACACCTTAAATCACCATTTTTCACAACAAGCACTCAACGAGTGCTTGTTCTGTTTTTTCCCCAAGATAAAAATGAGTTAATGTATTTTTAATCTTAATCAAAATAGCCATTCTATTAATGATTTTTTGTGAAAAACTCGTTATAGTTTTCTTGGATTTTTTCTAAAAATCCTATTAATAATTTTGTATAAATTTTCTAAATACATTGGTAGTTAATATCCCTAAAAAACAGTTAAAAAGCATAAATAAGTTTTTGTTGTTAATATAAATATAATATAAGGAAGAATTATGAAAAAAGGATTATTAATATTATCACTCTTATTTTCTTTTGCTGGGTATGCAAATCAATGCAGTAAATATTGGCATAAGGAAAATTATAAAAAAGCCTTTACTCCCTGTAAAAAAGTGGCTGAACAAGGTAATGCTGAAGCCCAATATTATTTAGCGTATATGTATGATGAAGGTTACGGTACAAAGCAGGATAAACAAAAAGCGTTTTATTGGTATACAAAAGCCGCAGAACAAGGATTTGCTGAAGCACAACATAATTTAGCGTATATGTATGATGAAGGAGATGGAATAGAACAAGATAAGCAAAAAGCGTTTTATTGGTATACAAAAGCCGCAGAGCAAGGATTGGCTAAGGCACAACATAATTTAGCGGTTATGTATTATAAAGGAAGAGGTACAGAGCAGGATAAACAAAAAGCGTTTTATTGGTATACAAAATCGGCAGAACAAGGATTTGCTGAGGCCCAAAACAATTTAGGAATTATGTATGGTGAAGGAGAAGGCATAGAACAAGATAAGCAAAAGGCGTTATATTGGTTTACAAAAGCGGCGGAACAGGGTGATGCTGAAGCCCAATATAATTTAGCGATTATGTATTATAAAGGAGCAGGTATAGAGCAGGATAAACAAAAGGCGTTTTATTGGTTTACAAAATCGGCAGAACAAGGTGATGCTGAAGCCCAATATTATTTAGGAAATATGTATTATAATGGAGAAGGCATAGAGCTAGATAAGCAAAAGGCGTTTTATTGGTATACAAAAGCCACAGAACAAGGATTAGCTGAGGCCCAAAACAATTTAGGAACTATGTATAGTGAAGGAGAAGGTATAGAACAAGATAAGCAAAAGGCGTTATATTGGTTTACAAAAGCGGCGGAACAAGGTGGTGCTGAAGCCCAATATAATTTAGCGGTTATGTATTATTTAGGAGAAGGCACAGAGCTAGATAACCAAAAGGCGTTATATTGGTTTACAAAAGCGGCAGAGCAAGATATTGCTATCGCCCAATACAATTTAGCGTTTATGTATTATGAAGGTGAAGGTACACTGAAGGATAAAATTAAAGCTGCATATTGGTATACAAAAGCGGCGGAACAAGGTAATGCTGAAGCACAATATCGTTTAGCGGTTATGCATGATAAAGGTGATGGTATTGAGCAAAATAGATCCTTAGCGAAAAAGTATTACCAACAAGCCTGCGATGGAGATTCTCAAGAGGCTTGTAGTAAATTAAAGCAACTAACAGAATAATTAAATTATTTAAAAAAAACACCTTAAATCACCATTTTTCACAGCAAGCACTCAACGAGTGCTTGTTCTGTTCTCTCCCCAGGATCTAAAAAGCGTTGATGTATTTTTAATTTGGATCAAAATAGCCATTCTATTAATGATTTTTTGTGAAAAACTCGTTATAGTTTACTTGGATTTTTTATAAAAATCCTAATAATAATTTTGTATAAATTTTATAAATACATTGATAGTTAATATCCCTAAAAATCAGTTAAAAAGTATAAGTAACTTTTTGTTGTTAATAAAAATATAATATAAGGAAGAATTATGAAAAAAGGATTATTAGTCATATTATCACTCTTATTTTCTTTTGCTGGGTATGCAAATCAATGCAGTAAATATTGGTATGAGAACAATTATGAAAAAGCCTTTACCTACTGTAAAGAAGATGCAGAGCAAGGTGATGCTCAAGGCCAATATCATTTAGCGTTTATGTATGATGAAGGTTTTGGTACAAAGCAGGATAAACAAAAGGCGTTTTATTTTTATACTAAATCAGCAAAACAAGATAATCCTTATGCCCAGTATAGTTTAGCGATTATGTATGATGAAGGAGATGGAATAGAACAAGATAAGCAAAAAGCAATATATTGGTATACAAAAGCGGCAGAGCAAGATTTGAGTGTCGCCCAATATGAATTAGCGGTTAAGTATGATAAAGGTGATGGCTTAGAACAAGATAAACAAAAAGCTGTATATTGGTATACAAAATTAGCGGAACAAGGTAATGTTGGGGTACAATATAGTTTAGCGGTTATGTATGATAAAGGTGATGGTATAGAGCAAGATAAACAAAAGGCGTTTTATTGGTATACAAAATCGGCAGAACAAGGTGGGCTTAGGGCGCAAAACAATTTAGCCGTTATGTATGATAATGGTGATGGCATAGAACAAGATAAGCAAAAGGCGTTATATTGGTTTACAAAAGCGGCGGAACAAGGTGATGCTGAAGCCCAATATAATTTAGCGGTTATGTATGATAAAGGTAATGGTATTGAGCAAAATAAATCTTTAGCGAAAAAGTATTACCAACTAGCTTGTGAATGGTATCATAAAAATGCTTGTAGTAAATTAAAGCAACTAACAGAATAATTAAATTATTCCAAAAAACACCTTAAATCACCATTTTTCATAACAAGCACTCAACGAGTGCTTGTTCTGTTCTCTCACCAAGATCAAAAATGCGTTGATGCGTTTTCAATTTGGATCCAAATAGCCATTCTATTAATGATTTTTTCTGAAAAACTCGTTATAGTTTTCTTAGATTTTTTATAAAATCCTAATAATAATTCTGCATAAATTATTATAAATACATTGATAGTTAATATCCCTAAAAAACAGTTAAAAAGTATAAGTAAGTTTTTGTTGTTAATATAAATATAATATAAGGAAAATCATGAAAAAGGATTTTTAGTCATCTTATCACTCTTATTTTCTTTTGCAGGGTATGCAAATCAATGCAGTGAATATTGGCATAAGGGAAACTATGAAAAAGCCTTTACCTCCTGTAAAGAAGAAGCAGAGCAAGGTAATGCTGAAGCCCAATATTTTTTAGCATATATGTATGATGAAGGCGAAGGCATAGACCAAGATAAACAAAAAGCGTTTTATTGGTATAAAAAATCGGCGGAACAAGGTAATGCCAATGCACAAAAAAATTTAGGGAACATGTATTATTTCGGTAATGGCACTGAGCAAGATGAGCAAAAAGCGTTATATTGGTATACAAAAATAGCAGAACAAGGTGATGCTGAGGCCCAATATAATTTAGCGGTCACTTATGATAGAGGTGAAGGCATAGAGCAAGATAAGCAAAAGGCGTTATATTGGTATACAAAAGCAGCAGAACAAGGTGATGTTAACGCCCAATATAATTTAGCCGTTATGTATGATAAAGGTAATGGTATTGAGCAAAATAGATCCTTAGCGAAAAAGTATTACCAACAAGCTTGTGAATGGCATCATAAAAATGCTTGTAGTAAATTAAAGCAACTAACAGAATAATTAAATTATTTCAAAAAATACCTTAAATCAGCGTTTTTCACCAAAAGCACTCAATGAGTACTTTTTCTTTTTTCCCCAAAGAACAAAATGCGTTGATGCGTTTTTAATTTGGATCAAAAAATCCATTCTATTAATGATTTTTTCTGAAAAACTCGTTATAGTTTCCTTGGATTTTTTTATAAAAATTCTATTAATAAATTTGTATAAATTTTCTAAATACATTGGTAGTTAATATCCCTAAACTAACATTTAAAAATGTATAAGTAAGTTTTCGTTGTTATATAAATATAGTATAAGGAAAATCATGAAAAAAGGATTATTAGTCATATTATCACTCTTATTTTCTTTTGCCGTGTATGCAAATCAATGCAGTGAATATTGGTATAAGGAAAATTATGAAAAAGCCTTTACCTCCTGTAAAGAAGAAGCAGAGCAAGGTAATGCTGAAGCCCAATATTTTTTAGCAAGTATGTATGATAAAGGTGATGGTGTTGAGCAAGATAAACAAAAGGCGTTTTATTGGTATACAAAAGCATCAGAACAAGGTAATACTAAAGCCCAATATAATTTAGCGGTTACGTTTGATGAAGGAGATGGCATAGAGAAAGATAAACAAAAAGCTGTATATTGGTATACAAAAGCGGCGGAGCAGGGTGATTCTGATGCCCAATATAATTTAGCTCTTATGTATGATCAAGGTGATGGTATAGAGCAAGATTACCAAAAGGCGTTTTATTGGTATACAAAGGCAGCAAAACAAGGTGATGCTAGCGCCCAAAATAATTTAGGCTTTATGTATGATAATGGTGAAGGCATAAAGCAAGATAAGCAAAAGGCGATTTATTGGTATACAAAAGCGGCGGAGCAGGGTGATGCTGATGGCCAAAATAATTTAGCTGTTATGTATGATGAAGGTGATGGTATAAAGCAAGATAAGCAAAAGGCGCTTTATTGGTATAAAAAATCGGCGAAGCAAGGTAACTCCATTGCACAAAACAATTTAGGAGATCTGTATTATAACGGTGATGGTATAGAACAAGATAACCAAAAGGCAGTATATTGGTATACAAAAGCAGCAAAACAAGGATTATCTGAAGCCCAATATAATTTAGCGATTATGTATGATGAAGGAGATGGCATAGAGCAAGATAAGCAAAAGGCGGTATATTGGTATACAAAAGCGGCGGAACAAGGTGATGCTGAAGCCCAATACAATTTAGCGCTTTTGTATGATAAAGGTGATGGTGTTGAGCAAAATAGAACCTTAGCACAAAACTATTATCAACAAGCCTGCGATGGAGATTCTCAAGAGGCTTGTAGTAAATTAAAGCAACTAACAGAATAATTAAATTATTTAAAAAAACGCTTTAAATCACTATTTTTCACAAAAAAGCACTCAATGAGTGCTTTTTATGTTTTCCCCTCAAGATCCAAAATGCGTTGATGCATTTTTAATTTGGCTCAAAATAGCCATTCTATTAATGATTTTTTATGAAAAACTCGTTATAGTTTTCTTGGATTTTTTATAAAAATCCTGATAATAATTTTGTATAAATTTTCTAAATACATTGGTAGTTAATATCGCTAAAAAACAGTTAAAAAGTATAAGTAAGTTTTCGTTGTTAATATAAATATAATAAAAGGAAAATTATGAAAAAAGGATTACTAATCATATTATCACTCTTACTTTCTTCTATTGTTTATGCAAATCAATGTAAAATATATTGGCTTATGGGGAGTAGTGAAGAAGCTTTTACTTCCTGTAAAGAAGAAGCTGAGCAAGGTAATGCTGAAGCCCAATTTTTTTTAGCATATATGTATGATGAAGGTGATGACATCGAACTAAATAAGCAAAAGGCGGTATATTGGTATACAAAAGCAGCAGAACAAGGCAATGCTGACGCCCAATATAATTTAGCGGTCATTTATGATAAAGGTGATGGCTTGGAACAAGATAAACAAAAGGCATTATATTGGTATACAAAAGTAGCGGAACAAGGTAACTCCATCGCTCAAAACAACTTAGCGAATAAGTATTATTACGGTGAAGGCACCGAGCAAGATAAACAAAAAGCATTTTATTGGTATACAAAAGCAGCAGAACAAGGTAATACTCACGGCCAATATAATTTAGCGCTTATGTATAGTGACGGTGAAGGCATAGAGCAAGATAAACAAAAGGCAATATATTGGTATACAAAAGCAGCAGAACAAGGTGAATTTAGCGCACAAAACAATTTAGCGGTTATATATAGTAAAGGCGATGGTATAGAACAAGATAAACAAAAAGCAGTATATTGGTATACAAAAGCAGCAGAACAAGGCAATGCTGAAGTCCAATTTAATTTAGCGTATATGTATGATGAAGGTGATGACACAGAACAAGATAAACAAAAGGCGTTTTATTGGTATACGAAATCGGCAGAGCAAGGTTACGCCAAAGCACAAAAAAATTTAGCGTTTATGTATAGTCATGGTGATGGTACCGAGCAAGTTAAGCAAAAGGCGGTATATTGGTATACAAAAGCAGCAGAACAAGATGATGCTGAATCCCAATATAACTTAGCGCTTATTTACGATGAAGGAAACGGCATAGAGCAGGATAAACAAAAGGCGTTTTATTGGTATACAAAAGCCGCGGAGCAAGGCCAATTTGCGGCGCAAAACAATTTAGGGAATATGTATTATAAGGGTGATGGCATAGAGCAAGATAAACAAAAAGCGGTATATTGGGTTACAAAAGCGGCGGAGCAAGGTTCCCCCATTGCACAAAAAAATTTAGGGAATATGTATTATTTCGGTGATGGTACAGCGCAAAATAAGCAAAAGGCGCTTTATTGGTATACAAAATCGGCAGAGCAAGGTAATGCTGACGCTGAATATAATTTAGCGATTATCTATTATGAAGGTGAAGGCACAGCGCAGGATAAAGTTAAAGCTGCCTATTGGTATACAAAAGTAGCAGAACAAGGTGATGCTGAAGCACAATATCGTTTAGCGCGTATGTATGATAAAGGTGATGGTATTGAGCAAGATAAATCTTTAGCGAAAAAGTATTACCAACTAGCTTGTGAAGGGCATCTTGGAAAGGCTTGTAATAAATTAGAGCAATTAACAGAATAATTAAATTATTTCAAAAAACACTTTAAATCACCATTTTTCACAAAAAAGCACTCAATGAGTGCTTTTTATGTTCTCTCCCCAGGATCAAAATGGCCATTCTATTAATGATTTTTTGTGAAAAACTCGTTATAGTTTTCTTAGATTTTTTATAAAAAATCCTATTAATAATTTTGTATAAATTTTATAAATACATTGATAGTTAATTCCTAAAATAACACTTAAAAAGCGTAAGTAAGTTTTCGTTATTAATATAAATATAATAAAAGGAAAATCATGAAAAAAGGATTATTAGTCATATTATCACTCTTATTTTCTTTTGCCGGGTATGCAAATCAATGCAGTGAATATTG
Source organism: Gilliamella sp. LMG 34359 (assembly GCF_984569085.1). NCBI lineage: Bacteria > Pseudomonadati > Pseudomonadota > Gammaproteobacteria > Orbales > Orbaceae > Gilliamella > Gilliamella sp. LMG 34359. The sequence goes on from NZ_OZ474906.1 coordinate 1,857,297, forward strand.
GTACAAGGAAAATTACAAAAAAGCCTTTACTCCCTGTAAGAAAGATGCTGAGCAAGGTAATGCTGATGCCCAATTTTTTTTAGCCTATATGTATGATGATGGTGAGGGCACAGAGCAAGATAAGCAAAAGGCGTTTTATTGGTATACAAAAGCGGCCGAACAAGGTAACGCATTACACAAAAAAATTTAACAAATAAGTATGAGATCATTATCATTGAAAGCAAAATATACCGTAAACGGTATAACGTTCTAAAGAAGTTAATTCCGTTGCGATTGCCATGTTTTACAAAAAAATTTTACTGTCGGTGTAAAAGTGAATGTTATTGTCGCTGATTTGATTTATATAAAAGTGGGGCAAAAATGGAATTATCAGTGTGTATTACTAAAACTCTCGACATGAAAAATAGTCGGATTCAGTGTCGGGCAACATAAAATAGCCGAACTTGTTAAGCCAGCTAAGCCCAATTAAAGCACCATTATCCTCAATCGTACTATGTCATTTTGACCGAGGAAAAGAGTTTGATAATTAATTGATAGTTGATTTGAGTTATTGGCTATCACTCGCTCATTGAGCCACAAAGCATGTCCTTACGATAATGTTGTTACTAAAGTGACATTTAAGACAATCAAAACTTAATTTGTCAAAAATAAGGTATTCACCGATACCAATGAACTAAACCAATGAACTAAAACAAGGAATCCAGACAAGGTTTTTCTGCTTATGCATATTGGTACTACAACAATCCGCTGCATTCCTCACTAGTTTTTTGATGCGACGGCATTTAACAAAACCTTATCCTTCAACTTTGTTGTATTAAGAAGTGTCGACATTGCAGTATGAGTTAAAATTGCCGATAAAGTATTTTCGATTCTGTGTGCTTAATATATCGTTATTGTTTAGAATATGAATTGGAATTTATAACCAATTATTATGCAAGAAAAGATTTCCTTTAAAAAATTGAAATTGATGATAGTAAAAGATTTGATCTAAATAAAATTTTAAAGGGTTATAGTTCTTATCCTGATAACAAAATTTGTAGTTATAAATCGAAAAAACAACGAGTAATATAAAAATAATGAGCAATAAAGAAAATTGTCAAAGCTTTAATTTAGCCTGTTTAGATTCCAAAAATCAAAGCATAAAAGCCACAATGAGTTTATGGACACAAAAAACTAATGATCCCGAAATATATGATCTGATTTTGAATAAAAAATACAAATTTACAGGTAGTTATACAATTTATTTTATAAAATATATGGATGAACTCGGTAATATTTTTGTGAATAGTTCAGATAGGCTGAGTAACGCTTTTTATGGTTTGTGTACTAAAGTTGAAAAAAATAACATAAAAATGCTTATAAAAGGCTGTTCATATGGATATTTTATGATACCTAGAGCTAATTATTCACTTTATACTGTCAAATTAGATTTAGGTAAAAGATTATCAAAAAATCCTATAAAAATTAATATTTTTGCGCCTGAAGAGAGTTCAGATAAAATTATATCTGTTATGGAATTACATCAATACTATCATAAATGGTTAGAGAGTATTAAAGGAATCCCCTATTAGGGCTTATATTGCAGACAAAATGGCATAATTTTCTCGTTGATTTATGTACTAACAATCGGATATTTACATAGTGAAGATGGGTATTTAAAACGTATACAATGCAGATAAAAAGAATACAGAATAAAAAATATACCAAATATGAAACATTATTTGATGGGACATTAGCGTTATTGTATAAACAGACTTTTATCTATGATATAGATAATGAGCAAATTGAAATTATTTTTTCCGATTTTGCCAATAATTACCTTTCAACATTTTCATTATTTAGCCAATCTGTTTTGATAAAAAGAGATTTGATCAATATAGAAGATAAAAAATTGTTTTATAATCAAATAGTAGACCAATTAAAATTGAAATCTAAAACGCCTAAATATAACAATCCTGATGAATTCAAATGTTATTATGTCAAAAATATGGATTTCTCGCCGTGTTTTACTTTTAAAAGTATAAAAAACAGGTGGTTATTATTTTGTTTTGCGGTTTCAGAACTGAATTCTGGTAGATACGTAATTTTATTTTTGGGAATAATTGAAATAATAAAATAAAAACTAACTTGATTAAATTGACTAAACTATTTAGGTGTTCAGCTTAGTGATAAGTTCAAGATTATCGTCAGGAATAAAAACGTGTAAATATTTGTAGTAATAAGATTTATAGTAATAACATTTATGGTTATCTTTGGCAAAACAATGTGTTTTTGCATATAAAGCAATACTTTGATATTTAAATCTAAACTAGGATAGACTGTATAGTTAGGAAAATAGAGTTTCAATTTAATGACATGCAATTAAAATTACAATGGTAGCGTTTAATAGGCACTAACTAGGTGGAATTGCAACAATATTGAGAATTCAATAATTGATGATATTAATAATAATCATAAAAAGATTTCAACTTTTGATGTAAAGGTTATAAAAGTATATGTCTATGATGATAATCAATACTGATAAATAGAAAAGTAACATTATATAAACGCTAAATAAAAAATTTATAATGAGAAAGAAGAACTAAAATTTAAGGATTTAGATAATTTAGTCAGAGTATATCTAATGAATGTCTTAGCAATAACACGTATTTAAAAAATATAAAAAGTGTCATTAAAGAATATCCAGATAGCAATGACGCAATGCAAAATTAAAGTTTTTCTTTAAGTATCGAGCTTAATCCCATTTCATTCTCAGGAATAAGTGAGTAGAATTGTTAGATTATATAATAAAAATAATATTTATTTTATTATCAAAAATTCAAAACGATAGATTTTAATTAGGATGCTTTCGCAAAAAGAATAGATCTAATTGGTACATTTTTAATATCGAGTTCTGCTAACACTACGCATTGAATAACTATAATAAAATTAGTAAAAAACTATAATAACCGTTGCTAAAGTAGCTCGGTTAACAAAGAATAAGACAGGAATATTATTAAAAGTTGCTGTAGTTCGAAAACTTTTATCATATCAATTGTCTAATTATTAGTGCAAAGATATAGGTAATCTAATAGCATCAAGATAATTTCAAAATTTATGGATAATTTAATAGAAAGTATTAATGAAATTTTGCTGAGATTTACAGAATTTCAAAGAAAATATTTGAATGAACAGCCATTAGCCACTGATGGATATGGATTAGATGTATTAAAGAATCTGTCTCAAAAAGAAATTGATAAAATAAATTATGATGAAAAGCATATATTTGATGATTTTGTTAACAATTATACTCTTCAAATTAATAATTTAAAAAATGATGATACGATAAAAAATTACATATCAGGTCTAGCTAGAATCTATTTTGAAAATGGAAAGGAATTTGATATGGCGCTTTTGCAAAAGATGGTATTAGTAGCAGAAATAATCATTAAAAAACGAGGAACAGTTAATATCTACAAGATTAAGAATCATTAATTATTTTCTCCAAACCAATATTTCAAATGTTAACTTTTTATTCAATATGTAAATACCCCATTGTTAGCACACAAACCAATTAGAAAATCATGCTATTTGTTTCATGTTTCTATATTCAATTGGTGTCATATTATTTAATGCTTCATGCGGTCTTTCTGTGTTATATATTTCTAACCACTCTTCGGTTATTTTTCTTGCTTGTTCCAGATTTTTAAATATATACAAATCTAATACCTCCGTTCGATATGTGCGGTTAAATCGTTCTATATAGCCGTTTTGATAAGGACTACCTGGTTTAATGTAATCTATGCTTATTCCATGTGATTTTGCCCAGCTTGTGAATCTATTGGCAGTAAATTCTACTCCATTATCAACGCCTAATGCCTCACGATTAAAGTCATCAATAACATTAAAGGTTCTAAATCTACGATGATTTTCAGAACGATCACTCATAAAATCCATTGACCAACATTCTCCCAAACGACTTGGTACTGATAATGGCTCTGGATACCGTTAGGGTAATCATTTATTGCGTTTAGAACGAATATTGAGTTTTAATTGACAATAAACCCGATAAACCCGTTTATGATTCCACGTATATCCCAGTTTCCTGATTCGATGAAAACATTTAGGAAATCCCCAACGTAAATGCTTGTCTGTTATTGACTTAAGTAACGAAATAATCATAGTGTCATCTGCCGATTTAGGTTGATAGTAGTAAGCACAGCGACTTAAATTCACAATGGCGCAACTCATTTTAATTGTTATACCGTATTGTGACTATAGTGTTTGTGCCCAACTCTTACGAACTGCCGTCGGCACTATAGCTTTTTTATTATTTCTTGCTGAAGCTGAGAGGTTAAGCTTAATTTGGCATACATTTGTTTTAGTTTACGATTTTCAGCTTCCAGCTGTTTTAACCGCTTAATGTCTGATGATTGCATACCGCCATATTTATCCCGCCATTTATAAAAAGTAGAAACGGCCATACCATATTTACGGCAAAGCTCTTTAATAGGGATACCAACTTCAGCTTCTTTTAAAATAGAGACAATTTGGTGTTCCGATAATTTTTTCATATTGAAATTTTCCTTAAAATTCTACTTAAAAATATTATAGAGAATTTTCTACTTTTTTATGTACTATTTTAGGGGATAGTTACAAATAAACCAGTTCTATTTTTGAATAAATTTAGATAAATAGACTACCGATTTAGGATGATAGTAGTAAGCACAAAGGCTTAAATTTACAATTGTGTAACTGTTTTTAATTGTTACACAATATTGTAACTGTAGTGTTTGTGCTCAACTCTTATCAACTGTCGTGGTTTAATAAAGGTTTTGAGGCTTATCTTCTAGCAATTTCCTCAACATAATGAGTAAAAACATTAAAAATCAAGCCTAAAATTATATTTATAACCTATATAAAGACACTGATTAATCGCCCTCTACTGTAATTTCAACGCTTGCACACTTTGCACTAAATCGGCAAGTTGGGTGACAATTTGCGAGCCGGTATTCGCATCATCGCCACCTAAACTTTTATTGCGCATAAAGTCACTTTTTATTTGTTGCCAGCGTTTAGTCTCATCTTCCGTCATTACTCCACGAATTTCAGCCAGTTTCAGTAAGTTCTCTTCTGCACCATTGGTGAGTAGTTGTGCCTCACCGAGGTAGTGATCATCAATAATTTGATTGAGCTCTGCATCATTCATGACAGATGACACTTTCTCAGCAAGTTTATTCATATTACGATAACTTCCCTGCAGTTTAAACGCAGGTTCAGTTCGATATTTGTCTGATTGAGCTGCGCTGGCAATATATTGCTGATTAACTTTAAATACCACTTCACGAATTTTTAATAAATGACGTATTACGGCGACAATTTCACTAATTTCTGCTTGGCTATAGCTATAACTCATCTCATTGGTATTAAGTGGTTTGCCTTGTGCATGGTCAATAAACTGATAGAGATCATTTAAATCGCGTAAGGCTAATGGTGATAATGTTGCATTTGAGGTTAAGCAGTTTTCAATATAACTGGTTGCAAATACTTCATCCATACCGCCGAGTACTTCACCTAAATTATAGATATCAGCTCGGTTGGCTAGCATGTCAGGTATTTTGAATACTTCGCCAGATTCTGTGTAAGGGTTACCAGCCATTATTACACAGAATTTTTTACCTCTCAGATCATAGGTTTTGGTTTTACCTTTCCAAACCCCTTCGATACGGCGAGAACCATCACATAATGAGATAAATTTCTGTAAAAATTCTGGATTGGTATGTTGAATATCATCAATGTAGAGCATAACGTTATTGCTCATTTCCAGTGCTAAATTGAGTTTTTCTAACTCCTGACGAGCGGTTGCATTTGGTGCTTGTTCAGGATCAAACGACAATACACTGTGACCTAATGCCGGCCCGTTAATTTTCATAAAAATTAAACCTAAACGATTAGCAACATATTCCATTAATGTGGTTTTACCATAGCCAGGTGGTGAAATGAGGAGTAATAATCCCATTAAATCACTACGACGCGTTTCTCCGACGGTACCCATTTGTTTGGCTAGATTGTCGCCAATGATTGGTAAATAAACTTGATTTATCAGTTTATTACGAACAAATGAGCTGAGTGGTTTAGCCTTGAATTCATCAAGATGGAGTGCTTCACGTTGGTTTACTAATATTTCTTGACGTAAACTTTGGTAGTGTTGGAATTGTGGAATAACCACTTTATATTGATAACGCATACGGCTAAAGAAGTCATCTAAATTAATATTTAACACGCCTTGATTAATGGTTGGGTGTTCACCGAGTAGATCGGTAATCGATACTTCAAGTTCAACCTCACTGATTGTTAGGCTATCTGCTTTATCCAAGATATTTAAAATTACAGCTTCAGCAATATAATTGTTTAGTTTGCTATACAGAGGTAATGTGCAAAGCCCTTTAAGCCAACTTTCGATTAGATTCCAACGTTCTGCTAATCTTTCATTAAGATTATTTTGTGATTGATTGAAATCACCCCACATATGCGATTGTTCAAGTTGATTTTTTAATCCATCAAATAATTGTTTGCTATATTTACTGAAAATAAATTGTTGTGGCGTTTGAGCCAATACATAGCAAAGATATTCAGACGCTTGTTTAATATGGAATGGCTGATGAGCAATTGGATTATCATTGAAAAATTCCGTCAATTGTTGAGAGATTTCCGCTTGAAGATTAATTATTCCTTCATCATGACTGAATAACTTTCGGATATCCATACAAGTTTTCGCACGTTCTGGCCAGAATTTGGCAATATCATTTTTTTGGTTATAGTGCCAATAAATAATGGCTAAGCTTCGTGCTAACGGGTTATAGCGCAGTAAACCAGCCGCTTCGCCAAGAGGAATCAATTTTGTTAGAATTTTAGCCGCATCGTGGTCATGAATCCCTTTTTCATAACCTTCACGATAGCGCATTGTGGCAAAATCACGCACTGTTTTATTAAGCATTTCAGGTTGATTTAACTGGTTAGTTAAATCGACATAAGTTAATCCACTCTCTTTTTGTAAAGCAGCAGTAATGATCGAATAGGCGAGATACTCTGCACGGTATACCGATGGTGATTCTGATTCTAATGAAATCGTCCAAAATGGCTTATAGGCTTCTAATTGCTCATTGATTATTTTTTCTTGAAACTCAGTCCCGGTTAATTGCATAAACAGATGCTGATCTTTAGGCACTATGGTTAAATCAAGCTCTTGGGTATTAACACTAAATTTATGCCGTGGACCTAGTTTAATGACATTTCCACCAGACTCAAATATTTCCGATTTATCTCGTAAGGATCGTATGGCTTGATCTTGGGCACTTTTAAATTTGGACTCAATATCATCGGCTTTAACATTATCAAAAAGCGCTCTTAATTTTTCGACAATTTCACGGATTTTTTGCGCCAATGGGTCAGCAACAAAGAAAGCGTTAAGTTCATTTTGATCGGCAAATTTAGCGGTTCTTCTTGGGATGCTGTCTAAAATACGTTGTGCAGCGGTTAGTAGGGCATCCGTCCGTCTGGTTCTATCCTCTAATAACGCTTGTTTATGTGTTTCGAATGATTCTAGGATTTCTTCACGTTTAGTTAGAATATCATTAAGAAATTCCTCACTTTCACTAAATTGGTTCTCAAGCTCTTCTAGTTGTAGTAAAAGACGAGATAGCTCATCATCACATTTTTCTGGCGTGGTTGCCATACTTAGGGCATTGGCAATGCTTTGACCAAATAATTTAAATTGGGCGCCAAATTGTGCAACCATTTCAATATTGGCTAAATTTTTTCGTTTTTGTTGGATCTTAGCCTTTGTTTGGTTGAGTTTTGCATAGACTTCGGCAATGGATTCGATGATTCTGGTTTGTAAAGTAACATCATCAAATTTTAGGGTTGCGATTAATTGTGAAAGCATATCCAAATCAGCAGACATGGTTTCTGTAATTTCTACCGAATTGAGTAATTTCGCTACCGTATCTGCTTTGCTAAGCTGCTGCTCGATATTGTCAATTTTAACATTGAATGGTTCAAGCGCTTTATCACTTCCTAAAAATTCAGCAGTGGCTAATGAAACCTCACTCTGTCTGGTTTTTAGTTCATTTTCCATTTTATCGATTTGATTTAAATCGATGTAACGATAAGTTCTTAACGTGACTAAACTGCCAAGTTGCATTTTTATGGCATTTAATGCATCAACAAATTCTTGGGTTTCGTGCCAACTATCCGGATAAAGTTTGCTTAATAAATCTTGCTGATTAGAGAGTGCCTCACGCATCGCGCTTTCTGATTGACGACGAATACTTTCGACTTTTTCATATTCATCAATAACCAGTTCACTGGTTTGGGTAATATTACGCAGAATAGGGGAGAAGGCTAAATGTTTATCGTCATTGAGCCAAAAATAGTTATCGAAAAGTCTCTTGGTATCCTCACTAAGTTTGCTATATAGCTGTGAAGAGACGGTTTGGTTATCGATTTCACGTGAAATAAAGTAAAGATCTGAAATTCCGCGAACCAGTTCGGCATTACCTATTTTGCCAAGGAAGCTGTTATTAGTTGGTTGTTGTGCGGCAAATTCATCACTATAAAAAGGTGTTTGCCAAATCTGCATTGGATGAACCCGTGTTGGTTCATCATTTTCACCTTCAAAGACCACCATTCGACCATCTTCAAAAACCGCATATCCATGTCCTAATATCGGATTATCCAGTTTTCGTTCGATCATATTATAATTAAATAATGCTAATCGACCGTTAGTTGGATCATAGAAAATATATAACACATCCTCACCATTTGGTGAACGGCGAATACGTCGAAAACGCATGCCTGACATCGAATGGTCAAAAGTTTTATAATCACCATTTTGTAAGTAATATCCACCAGGGAATATAATCCCGTGATCTTCAGGAAGTTGAATACATGCCTGTCCAATAAAGTCTATACGATGGACTTGTTGAGTTAAGGTGTTATATACAAGATAACGCCAATTTTCTTCTCGGTAAGGTAGGACTTTTAATAAGATTAATGATCCCACTTTAGCATATTCTATTTTCGCGTCATTAATTGATTGATTCTGATCAACAACTTCCTCTCGATAAATACCTAAACCATCATTGGTGTTATTTTCACATTTTATGGTTAAGTCGCCACCGATGGTTTCAACAAATACCGTATCAAGAACATTAACATGTGGAAATCGACCATTAACAATATTTTCACGGGTTGTTTCGATCCATTCAAAATCATATGCGGGTGGTAATGCGATGTCTCGTTCACCCCGGTTATCGATATACTCAATGGTCTTTTTGTCACTTGATATGGACCATCTAAAAACTCGGATATCACTGATTCGCTCACCAATTTGAAAACTAGCGAGTAGTTTTCCATCACGTTCAACAAGCTGGAGTAGTTGAGCATTTTTATAATAAGTATACAGCTCATTAAAATCTTGGATAAATCGATCTATATTTAAGAATGTATTAGACAAATCAACTGGATCAGCCTCATAAGAGCCATCACGTTCTACTAATTGATAAAGGGAAAATACATCCTCTATTTTGGTTCCTTTTTTTAATCCTAAATAGACGTTATAACCAAATAATAGCCAGTCACCAAAACGAACAATATCCCGTGCGACACAATTATTTTCAGTTCTAATTCGAATACGACTAATGATGGACATGTCACTTTTACCAAACTCGGATAGCCTTTGTTGATTAAGGGCTTCCGTCTTTTGATTAAGTTCTTGTCCTAAAGAGGTTAAACGTTTACGAAGAATTTCATAAGCTCCGCCTTCCGCTACGGCTTTATCAATTGATGTTTGTTGCTGGTCTTGGATTTCTGACATGTTTTACTCGTTGAAATGATATTCAAATACTTAACGTTTAGGTAGGCATTTAATCCTACCTAAAACCGATTGGCCGTTGAATAAATAACTATTGAGATAGTAACTTACTCATCCTCATTATCGGATGACAAAAATTGTTGTGCTAACGCTTTTAAATCAGTGTTTTGCAACGTCTCTTTTAAATTGATTTTTTTGTTTCCCGATAAGCGAGCTAGTACTGATTGTAATGCTGATTGCAGTACTGGACTTTGGTTAACAGTTCCTTCAATCGCTTTACCAACGCTGATAGCTTTCGAGAAGCTATTGAAGAAGTTATCATTACCACCGACAATTTCAATATTTGCCTTACTGAATGCCGCAGCAAGAACATCAGCTTGTTCTCTAGCGATTTCTTTGTTAGCAGCAATCGCAGCCATAGCTTGTTCAAAGCCTTTTTCAAGTGCTAAGCGGAACTCTTCATGATTTTGTGATTGTTCATTCATGTTACCCATTGCTTGGAACTTCTCAACTAATCCATTAGCTTCGGCAGTTAATTTTTCACGAATGACTAATGCTTCACCACGAGCTTGAGCAGAAAGTTTTTCTTCCAGTACTTTTGCTTCAGTTAAACCTTGTTTTTCAATAGCATTGGCTTTTGCTTCAATTACTTTGGCTTCTGCAAAACCTTTTTCTTGATTACCTCTTGCTTCTGCTAATAATGTTTCAGCGGTAATATTGGCTTTAACTAAACCTTCTTTTTCAATAGCAATGGCTTTAGCTTCAATTACTTTGGCTTCTGCTAAACCTATTTCTTGATTACCTTTGGCTTCTGCTAATAAGGTTTCAGCGGTAATATTAGCTTTGACTAAGCCTTCTTTTTCTTCTGCTTCAGCTGCTGCTTTACGAACTTTAGCTTCAGCCAGACCAATTGCTGCTTCTTCGGCTTCGATACCTTGAGCCAGTTGTTTTTTCGCTTCGGCTTGTTTTGCCGCGGCTTCTAATTCAGCTTGTGCCATAATGCTAATTTCAACCGCACGATGTTTTGATGATTGTTCATCTGCTTCAGCTTGTTTTACTTGTTTAACCAGCTCTTGTTCTGCTCTAGCTTCTGCTACAATAATCGTAGTCTGTTTTTCTCGATCGGCTTTGGAAACTTCACGTACTTCTTTAATATGTTCTTCTTCAACGGCAACTGTTTTCTCAACAGCTATACGTTCACGAATAACATTGGCTATCTGTTTTTTTTCTTCTTCTAGCACTTTGTCTTTTTCAATTCGTTGTAGCTCTACTTCACGTTCACGAGCTACAATTTCAAGTGAACGAGCGCGAGTAACCCGTTCTTCTTCAATCGCGATTGCTCTTAGGCGATTGTTTTGGGCAACCTCAACTTCACGTAAGCGATTTTCTTCTCTTACTTCAATTTCTTGTTGGGTTTGAATTCTAGCTTGTTCCGCTTTTAAACGTTCTTCTTCTTGGACTTTCAATGTTTCAGCGGCTTCTCTGGCTCGAATTGTTTCAATTTCACGTTTTTGACGAGCTTCAGCGTCAGCTTGTTGTCGTTCAAGTTCAAGTTTGGCTTCGATAGTTTCCGTATCTTTCTTTTTCAGCGCCAGCTCTAAGTCACGTTCACGTTTATTAGTTTCATCTTTATGGACAGCAGTGATGGCTGTAATTTTGTTGATACCTTCGGCATCAAAAATATTATCCGGATCAAGCGATTTAATTGGAGTTTGTTCTAAATAATCGATAGCAACATCTTCAAGGGCATAACCGTTAAGGTCTTTGCCAATTACATCAATGATACGTTCACGGAAATTCAAGCGGTCTTCAAATAGTTTTGCCAGTTCAAATTGTTTTCCTACGGTTTTTAATGCTTCTGAAAATTTAGCACTAAATAATGTACTAACTGCTTTCTGATCTGATGCGCGATCAACACCGATTGATTTGGCAACTTTAAGAACATCTTCGGTGGTTTCATTAACCCGCAAATAGAAAGCGACACAAATATCAGCACGAAGGTTATCTTGACAAATTAAACCATCTTTACCTCTTCGTTCTACATCAAAAGTGATCAACGAAATTTTCATGAACTCTTTTTTGTAGATGATTGGATAAACTAATGCTCCAGTAAAATGGACTTTAGGTTTTGACGTCATGTCATTAACGATAAGCGCGGTACCTTGCGGAACTTTTATATAAAACGCTTTAAATAATACGAAGAATCCAACAATTAATAAGAATAAACTTCCAACAATTACCAAAAAGTATATTATAGTATCATTGTTTGTAAACATATTTTTTCCTTCTCCAAATTAACTTTTATTGTCCATTAAAATCTTTTAGGCTAATTATCTCATAACAATTAGTATTTTCATCATAGTTGAGGATGACAGCTTTATCACCGCGATTAAACTGATAAGATTCATCGCATCTTACTTCCAAAATGAGACCAGCACCACCATCTTCACAGATAGCTTGTCCCTTAGTTTTGGTTACGGTACTTGAACGAATTTCGATAACTTGTCCTAATAATGATTTATGATTATGGGTAATCAACATCTTTTTAAATAGTGGACGAATTGGTTTAATAATAATGGCAGTCAAGTAGACAGCTAAGATGAATGCGATAATTAACAGTACTATGCCAGCTAAATAATAAAATAAGGTAAGATCATACAAAGGTAGGATTAATAGACGAAATGCGAAATAACAAATTGACCAGCCAATTAAAGATATTAATGTAATAATGAGTGTCATTGGTACTTCATTGAAGCCATATTTCATTAATAAACCACCGAATCCAGCCGGTGGCATATCACTACATGTATCAGTGACACTAATATCAAAATCCAGACAGTCAATAGTTAATAATCCTAATGCGGTAACAAACCAATATAAGATACAGATTGTTAACAATGCACTAAAGATAATCACGGGAAAAGAAAAAAATATTCCCAAAAATAGTTCCATTATATTCCCTTCATCTCGACAACAATATTTTAACTAATTAATTATTTTATACTTGTTTTCTGATATTTTAACTTAAAAATATCAAAAAGCGAAAAATTTAATTTGTCTGTTTTTCTTTTAATCTAGCTAAAATTGATGCCGCATTTTGATTACCAACTTTAATACCTGCCGCTTCTAATTTGCTATCAAGTGAATCAGCATTTTCAGTTCCTGCTAACTCTTTTTTTGCTTCAAAAGTAGCCGCTGCTTTCTCTTGGCGTTTTTTGATCCTGTCTAATGAATCAAGTGCGGTATGTAATTTAGCTGTTGAACCACCATAACGATGTGCGACAGCGGATTGCGCTTTTTGGACACTTTCCGTCGCTTTAACGATATCAACTTGTTGCTTTAAATTGCGAATATTAATTTCAGATTGTGAGATAGTTTGTCGCAAATTTTTAACACTATCGGTAAAATAATCAGCCTGTTTTTTATTATTAGCATGTTGATTTTCAAGGACTGAAAGTTTTTCAGCGACTTCCAAAGCTAATTCTTCATTGTTATTTTCCAGTGCTTTAATTGCATATGCTTCATATTCAGTTATTTGCGCTTGTGTTGATGCAACTTGTTTTTCAGCTAATTTTTGTTCTGCTAAGATACTGGCCAATGATTCTTTTGCTTGTTTTAATTCTTCATCAGCATCTCGGATTTCTTGGTCTAATATGCGTAATGCTTGAGAATCAACGATTGATTCACCAACTTCATTTATTCCACCGCGTAATGCTGTTACCAATTTTTTGAAGATAACCATAATTAACTCCTTTTAGGATTTTTACTTTAATTATTCAATATTGAAGAAATGTTCATAAGCTTCAGTCGCTTTGATCACATTGTCGGATAAAGTTTCAAGCTCATAAACAATATTGTTTAAGGTTGATGATGAACTCAGTGCACCATACATAATGTAATTAACTTCACCATCGCCAGTTTTTTCAATTGCTATAGTTGATAAAGCAAATAGTTTTCTAGCACATAGAATCTCTTCATTAAATGATGAAGGATTTTTAATTAGTGAAACTGGCCAAAGGAGCGCTTCAACCATTATTTGTTGATTTGAAACACTTAAAAAAAGTGGTAAATCACCATATTCATGCATAATGATATGTAAACAGGCATCGATACCATCGATCATTTCAACGCTAGCGAAACCTTGTTTGACTAAGTCAGTTTGCTTTAATTCTTGGTAAAGATCATTAATTTTCCAGATATCTCTATTTTTCATTTCATTGTTTTCCTTCACATGGCAAAAAAAAGATTTATTCGCTGATTTATTCGCTATAGCTGGTTGGCGAAATAGTTTTTCAATTTCAAGTAACTCATCACTATTTTCCGGTAAAATCCAAACTTCTTTTTTTATCAAACCTTGTTCTCTTAAGCGTTGCCGGTATTGTTGTTGATAAAATGCTGAACTTTTTGTTTGTTTACTTTTATTCATAAAAATCTAGTGTTTTTAAGTTTTTATACGACTTATATTAACACATTCTTCTTACATGTAAATATTACATGTAATATTTTATGGGATTATTTTAACAATAACTTAACTTAATGTTTAACAATAATTTAAATATCGGAAAGGCGTTCAGAAGTAGGTATGAATAACTAACCCGCAAAATGCGGGTTAGTTAATGTTAAAGATGGAACTTTAATTTAGTCTTTTAGAAATCAATATCTAAACCTACTTGGAATGTTCTGCCAGGCGCAGTAAACATATCTAGGTATTTATGATCTGATGTGCTATACAATTTATTATTACTTAAGTAATCCCAATATTTCTGATCGGTAAGGTTGTAGATCCCACCATTTAATTTCACGTTCTTGGTGATGTGAATATAACTTGTTAAATCCACTATACCATGCCCCGCAATTCTAAAATAATCGTCATTAGAGTGTGAAATTGGTGTACCTTCGTTATTATAAGTCTCACGAGATGTCGCTTCAGCTTTTTTGCCTTTTTGGAATGTAGCAGTAACCGCCACTCCATAAACTCTATTTGGATCATCCCATGCTAAACCTACAGTAGTTTTCATCGGCGCGATCGAATCCATTTCCACATATTTATCACCTAAATAGCTTGATTTAGATTTACCTTGGTTATAACCAATTGCAAATCTAGCGCTTAAGCCGTTAGCTGATTCAACCCATTTACCGATATTGAATTCACTGCTTAACTCAGCACCATAAATATAGGCTTTGTCGCGGTTTTCAGATTGATAAACTAAACGATTACCAATTCCAACAAAATTTTTCCTATAGCGGGTATAGGCAATAAAGTTTTTATATTTGTTGTAAAACGCTGAAGATGAGAGGGTCACACCAGAAACCGGGTGGCCTTTTAAACCTAATTCAAAATTATCACTTGTTTCAGTTTTTAGATTCGAATCGCCAACTAAGACATACATGTTGCTGTGCGCTAAGTAAGAGCCATATAGTTGGTTCTGATTAGGCATCTGTGCTCCACGTTTGTATTGTAAATAAGCAGTGAAGTCAGGGTTGATATCATACATAAATGCCATTGAAGGTAACACTTTAAAATCGCTATTACCTTTATATTGTTTTCCTAATTGATTGCTACTTAGTTTGGTTAATGACATATTTTCTAGGTTACGAGGTTTAGTATTTTGATAAACTGCTCTAACACCGGGAACTAAATAAAAATTATTACTGTCATTAAAATTAAAGCTTATACGATCTTCAAAAAATCCGCCTAGCTGATAACTACGGCTATCGGCTTGTGGTTTACTATAGTCACCATCAGGAAATACTATGGCATGTGGTGACTTAGCTGATGAGAAGAATGGCGATTCATCTTCACTCCATTTACCATTTAAACCAGCACTAAATCTTTGGTTTTCATAATTTTTTACTAAAGTAGTAATAAAGTTATAAGCTTTAGTATTGTAGTTAGTTTGGGTATTAAAATTGCCTCTGGTAGTATGACGAAGATCAGTATCGTCAAATACATTGGTACGTTGATAGTTTAACTGAGTTGTTAAGCTATCTATCCAACTGATATTAGTCGGTTTCCATTGATCTTTGAATGCCAAATTAAAACGATTGTTTTTGCTTCTTTGATGATCATATGATTCGATTTTTTTACCGTATCTATCCCATGAATCATAGTGAGAATTTTTGGTTTTACTATTGTAATCGACAGTAGTATTGATTAAATGTTCTTCTGTCATTTGCCAACCAAAACCAGCTAAAATCGAGTTGGAGTGCCAATTTTCTGGGTAACTATTAATAGAATCACCATGATTACGTGTTTGTTGTCCATCTCGGCGACTTAACACCACAATCCCATTTAGATAATCATCACCCGCCGCCATCGTTATACCTTGGTGATAACTACGGTCTGAGCTATCGTAGTTGTTTTGGAAACCAAAGTAGGTGGTTTTACCTGGATAGAGGTAATAGCTTGCTGTTTTAGTTTGGAAGGAGACCGAACCACCTAAAGCATTATTGGCATTACTTACTGAAGTTGCACCAGATTCGATATCCACTTTATTGTACATATAAGTATCAATATAATCGCGACCAATTCCATAAGATCCAAATCCAGCACGACCAACCGAGTTAACACGACCTTGAGCGATAGGTAAAGGCATACCATCAATGTCGATAGATACCCGGTTGGCATCTAAACCACGAATATTGTAGCCAGTAAAGCCACTACGGTCCCAACTACTTTTGCCACTTCCTGAGCCAGAAATATTACCCGGTGCCGAAATTAATGGTTGATAACGCATAATGCTACCAAAATTAGTCCCACCATCACGGCGAATATCTTGCTCGGAAATTTCGGTATTCATTCCCGGTTTTTTGGTGGCTTCATGAGCGGTTACTGTAATAGTGTCAATATCTTTTTCATCATTATGCTTATCAGTAGCGAGAGCGGGTAACGCTAATGTTAAGCCTATGGCTAATGAACTTGTCTTTTTTAATTTTTTAAAATTCACCTTTATATCCTTTCATACTTAATATGCTTAATAACAAATGTATGCATTTATTGCTTCAATTAATAAAAAATATTATTAAAATTATTGGACTAAATTATTCAGGGTAAAAGCTTTGGAATAACAATTTTGCTGCTTCATCAACTCGTGGACCAATTCCAAATAAGTAACTATCATCAATAATAGTGATACGATTATTTTTAAATGCAGCTGTTTCAGTTATCCCCGGAATAGTAGCAATTTTGTCTAATCCACCAAGTTGATCAATCGAATATTTATTTAGGATGATAACTTCTGGGTTAATAGCAATGATTGATTCAGCAGTATAGCTTTTGAAACTATTATGTTTTGCTAGATTCTCACCGCCGGCTATAGCAATTAATGCATCAATGGTGGTGTTTTTGCCGGCTACCGAATTGGTGCCACCCATACTCATTAGAGATAAAACTTTTGTTTTTTGCGGGTGAGTTGCGATTTTAGTTTGAATATCGGCAAGATTGGTTTTAATTCTGTTGATTAATAATTCACCTTCTTTTTGTTTATTCAATTTAGAGGCAATTTTAGTGATATTTTCATATAACAGCTCAATAGTACCTGGCACACGCTGTAAGGCTAATACATCTACTTTAGATTCAGACACTTTTTCGATAACATTATCAGGCTCTACATCATTTAAAGTTATAAATAGGGTTGGTTTAAGTGATAATACGCCTTCAATATTTAACAACTTCCAATAGCCGATCTGTGGCAATTGCTTAACTTTTTCAGGGTAACTACTGGTTTTATCAACGCCGACAACCTCATCACCAGCGCCTAATGCAAAGACAATTTCAGTCAAAGATCCACCTGCAATAACAATTCGTTGGTTTGCTGAACTAAGGTTGATAAGACTATTGATACTAAAAATTAGCAACAATAGGCTAATCTTTTTTACAAACTTCTTCATGAGTTAATTTACCTACCATGGTTTTCCATTTAGACTGGGTAATATAGTGAAAATGAGAACCATTATCAACCTAAAATATAGGATTCTTTGATAATAATTTGATGCAATCTTGATGAATAGAAGGCGCTAACGAAACTTTTTTTCAAATAAATAATAAATTTATAATCAATATATTGGCAAAATAATATACAGTTATTTTATAAAAATAGTCGCAATTTATATCTCAATAATTAGCTTTATGGTTAATATTAGGGATTAATCTATTAAATGATGGCTATTTATAACGAATCTTAAATCCTTTTTTAACTCGAAAAATAAACTTTAAACAAACACCTCCAAAGTTGGAGATGTTATTGTTGGTGTTTTGAATTAATAATCTATATCCAAACCTAACTGGAATGTTCGACCCGGCGCGGTAAACATGTTTAGATAGTTATGATCGGCGGTACTATACAATTTATTATTACTGAGATAATCCCAATATTTTTGATCAGTAAGATTATAGATTCCGCCACTTAATTTCATATTGTTGCTGATATTGATATAACCGGTTAAATCAACAATGCCATGGCCAGCTATTCGAAAATAATCGTCTTTGGAATTAGGGATTGGTTTACCTTGATTGCTATAAGTTTCGCGAGAAGTTGCTTTGGCTTTTTTACCTTTTTGCAATGTGGCAGTAAGCGCTACCCCGTAAAATTTATTTGCATCATCCCATGCTATACCAACAACACTCTTCATGGGAGCAATGGGATCCATTTCAACGTATTTATCAGCTAAGTAGCTTGATTTTGATTTACCTTGGTTATAACCGATTGCCAATCTAGCGCTTAAACCGTTAGCCGGTTCAATCCATTTACCAATATTGAATTCACTGCTTAATTCTGCGCCATAAATATATGCTTTATCCCGGTTTTCAGCTTGATAAACAATTCGATTACCCATGCCAAAAAAATCTTTTTTATAACGAGTATAAGCAATGAAATTTTTATATTTATTGTAAAAAGCTGAAGATGAAAGAGTGACACCAGCAATTGGCTGTCCTTTCAAACCTAATTCAAAATTATCACTGGTTTCAGTTTTAAGGTTTGCGTCACCAACAAGTAAAGCTATACTACTGTGGGCTAAATAAGAACCATATAGTTGATTCTGATTAGGCATTTGAGCCGCACGTTTGTACTGTAAATAAGCTGTGAAATCAGGATTGATATCATACATAAATGCCAGTGAAGGTAATATTTTGAAATCGCTATTACTTTTATATTGTTTAGCTAATCGATGACTATCAATATTGGTTACTGACATATTATCAAGGTTACGGGGCTTAGTGTTTTGGTAGACGGCTCTTACTCCAGGCACTAAATAGAAGTTATTACTATTATTAATACTAAAGCTGAAGCGATCTTCCAAGAAACCTCCTAATTGATAACTTTTGCTATCGGCTTGTGGTTTACTATATGGACCATCAGGGAGAATATTAATATCTTCTGATTCAACAGAGGTAAAAAATGGGGCTTCATCCTCACTCCACTTGCCATTTAAACCTGCACTAACTCTTTGGTTTTCATAGTTTTTCACTAAGGTGGTGATAAAGTTATAAGTTTTAGTATTATAGTTAGTTTGAGTATTAAAATTACCTCTAGTTTTGTGGCGAAGGTCAGTACTATCATATACATTGGTTCGTTGATAATTTATTTGAGTGGTTAAACTGTCCATCCAACTGATATTAGTCGGTTTCCATTGATCTTTGAATGCCAGATTGAAGCGATTGTTTTTGCTTCTTTGCTGATCAAATGACTCAATATTTTTACCATGTTTATCCCAAGTATCATAATGTGAATTTTTGGTTTTATTATGGTAATCGACGGTGGTATTGATTAAATGTTCTTCGGTCATTTGCCAGCCAAAGCCAGCTAAAATTGAGTTAGAGTGCCAATTTTCAGGATAAGTATTTAATGAATCTCCATGATTACGAGTCTGTTGACCATCACGACGACTTAAAACCACAATACCATTTAGATAATCATCACCCCCTGCCATAGTTAAACCTTGGTGATAACTTCTGTCTGAACTATCATAGTTATTTTGGAAACCAAAATAATTTGTTTTGCCTGGATAGAGGTAATAATTTGCGGTTTTAGTTTGGAATGAAACTGAGCCACCTAAAGCATTATTGGCGTTGCTTACAGGTGTGGCTCCCGATTGGATATCAACTTTATTATACATGTAGGTATCAATATAATCTCGGCCGATTCCGTAAGAGCCAAAACCAGCACGACCAACACCATTAACTCTGCCCTGAGCAATAGGTAAGGGCATACCGTTAATATCAATTGATACTCGGTTGGCATTTAAACCACGAATGTTGTAACCAGTAAATCCACCACGGTCCCAACTACTTTTTCCGCTACCCGAACCAGAAATACTCCCTGATGCGGAAATGAGCGGTTGGTAACGCATAATGCTACCAAAATTATCACCGCCATCACGACGAATATCTTGTTCGGAAATTTCAGTCGTTGTTCCCGGTTTTTTGTTGGTTTCCTGAGCTAATACTGTCATGGTATCAACATTTTTTTCATCCTTAGTTTGGTCAGTAGCGAGCGCGGGTAACGCTAATGTCAAGCCAATTATTAATGAGCTAGTTTTTTTTAAATAGTTAAAATTTATCATGTTAGTCCTTTTAAACATAATTTATTAAAAAATGCTCATCTCTTGCTTCAATTGATAAAAATATTATTAAAATAGAGAAATTACCTAATGTAGTTTTATTCAGGGTAAAAGCCGTTAAACAGTTTACTTACTACCTCAAAAACTCTCGGTCCAATTCCAAATAAATAGCTATCATCGATAATGACAATGCCATGGTTTTTATATGCATCTGTTTCGGTAATACCTGGAATGGTATTAATTTTGTCAAAGCCACCTAGCTCTTCGATTGAATGGGTAGTTAAAATGATAACTTCGGGATTCATAGCAATTAGTGATTCAGTAGTATAAGTTCTAACACTATTATGTGTCGCTAGATTCTCACCACCGGCGATGGTAATTAATGCATCGATAGTAGTGTTTTTTCCTGCTATGAAAATGTTTCCTCCCATATTCATGATGCATAAAACTTTGGGTTTTTGCCGACGAGTAGCAGTTCTGTTTTGGATTTGCGAAAGATTATTTTGGATTCGCTTAATCAATTCTTGTCCTTCCTTTGGTCTATCTAATTTAGTGGCAATTTTACTGATGTTTTCATATAGCAAATCTACTGTACTTGGTACACGTTTCAGTGTTAAAACGTCGACTTTTGCTTGGGAAATTTGTTTCAGTACGTTAGCGATTTCCGCATCATCAAAACTAATAACCAAAGAGGGCGTGAGGGATAAAACTGATTCAATATTTAACAATTTTACATTACCAACTTGTGGTAATTGAGTAACTTGTTTTGGATATCGACTGTTACTATCCACACCAACGATATCTTCTCCAGCACCAAGGGCAAAAACGATTTCTGTCAAAGCACCACCTGCAACAACAATTCTTTCATTTGCTGAGCTGAAATTGATTAGGCTATTTAGGCTAAAGAGCAACAAAAATAACCACATTTTGTTTATGAAATTTTTATTTATCACTTGATTTGTCGACCACAATTTTAAATCAGATAGAACAATATAATGAAAATGATTATCATTATCAACCATAAAAAGTAGAGTTATTGAATAATATTTTTCAAAAAAAACACACAAGTTTAGGATGGAAATTGAACAGTTATTAAATAAATATTTAGTTCAAGATAAATAAACAGCAAAAAAATTAAAAAAATATTGATAAATGATAATAATTATTATTTAATTCACCGAGATTATTTTTATGAATGGATGTTATGAAATCATTTGATGTAAGTGCGTTTTACGCTTCAAATTCAGTTTTACCTTTTAAAAATCGTTGGGCAGTGATGCCATTACAAGCAAGCCTACCAGTACCACCGCAAGAACTAGAGCAGCAATGGAGTATCCTGCAAAATTCAGATTTGTCTGGAAAAAAACGACTGATCTACATACATATTCCTTTTTGTGATATTCATTGTCAATTTTGTGGATTTTATCAAAACCCATTAAAAAAATTTGATACCAAAACTTATATTGATTACTTATTACAAGAAATATCCCTCGAAATCAATAATAAGGCTATGCAATCGGCACCAATTCACGCTATTTATTTTGGTGGTGGAACACCTTCTGCGTTAGCGGCAGGACAATTAGCACGAGTAATAAGTTATTTTAAACAGCATGCGCCATTAGCGCCTGATTGTGAAATTACGGTCGAAGGGCGAATTTCTGATTTTGATGAAGATAAAATTGATAGTTATATTGAAGCTGGTGCAAATCGTTTTTCGATAGGTATTCAAACCTTCAATACCGCAATTAGACAACGATTAGGACGCCAATCATCAGAAAAAGAGATTATTGAAGGTTTTGAACGCATTGCTGCGCGAGATAGTGTGGCATTAGTTTGTGACCTGATGTTTGGCTTACCTAACCAGACACCGGCTACTTGGCAAAGAGATTTAGAAATTGCTGATCAATTACCACTTGATGGGGTTGATCTTTATTCTTTAAATCTCTTGCCGACAACTCCATTAGCTAAAGGGGTGGAGAATAATCGAATCGCGATCCCATCGGTTACTGATAAGTGCAATTTTTACCATCAAGGTGCTGAATATTTAGCTAAACAAGGTTGGACCCACTTAACTAATGCTCATTGGGCAAAAACCAGTCGCGAACGAAATTTATATAATTTTCTGATAAAACAGGGCTCTCACTTTTTTGGATTCGGTTCATGTGCTGGTGGAAAGCTAGACGGACAATCTTTTATGATCCATCGAGATTTGAGTCAATATTATGCTCTATTAGACCAAGGTAAAAAGCCGTTGATGATGTTAACCGGTAAACCTTTAGTGGGTGACTGGTTGCATAAATTACAAGCTGGTATAGAAAAAGGGCGAGTAGATTTAACGCAATTAACCAATCAAGCTGAACTCTTTGACCCACTTATCAAGCAATGGCATGAAGTCGGTTTGCTGCAAAATGAAGATCGTTGTTTACGCCTAACTTTATCAGGACGTTTTTGGTCGAGTAATATAGTTCAAGCATTGCAGCAATTGTTATTGCAACTTAATAATCCAGAACATATCGAATTACAACAGAAGATGGCCCAAGCTAGACAAGCCATGCAACAAGGTAATGGTATGCCTAAATCTCATCCACATATGCAAAACATCCAAGTAAAAACAAAAAATTAAAGGAAATTACTATGGCAGAAAAACAAACCCTTTTAGATAACCTTGCAGCTTATATGCAATCTAATCCAGAAGAACTGTTAGAAAAAATCGCTCAAGATCATAAAGTCACGCTAACACAAGTAATCCAAGCAATACCGGATGCTAAAATTGTTGATGGTAGCCATTTTGATGAAATTTGGCAAGAAGTAACCACTTGGGGTGATGTGTTATTTTTAGTTCATACTGGTGACGTTATTGCTGAAATATCAGGTGAATTACCACCGGGAACACATAGCCAAAAATACTTTAATTTACGTCATCAAAAAGGGTTAAGCGGTCATATCAAAGCAGAACATTGTCAATATATTGCATTTATCGAAAGAAAATTTATGAAAATGTCGACTGCTTCAATGATTTTCCTTAACCATTTAGGTCAATCCATGTTTAAAATTTTCGTTGGCCGTGATGAAAAGCATCAATTAAAAGCCGATCAGCTAGAAAAATTTAGAGCGTTAGCCAAAAAAATTAATTAATTTGAAGAATAATAACATGAAAACAGTAATTATTTTTGGTGTTAGCGCCAAGTTAGGAACTGGTTATCAAGTATCGCAATTAATCAAACAATGCCACCCAGAGTGGCGTTGTATTGCTTTAGTCCGCGATGCTGACTTTGCAAAACAATTAGCTCAACAAAATATTGAAACCTATGTAGGTGATGCAACCGATATTGAATTAGTCAAGGAAATCGGCAAGCAAGCTGGTTGTGATGCAACCATTATTTCAACTTTGGGTGGCGAAACCGGCAATTATATTGCGCAGCGTAATATCATTGATTGCGCAGAACAAGTAGGAATCAAACAAATGGTATTGGTGACCTCACTTGGTTGTGGTGATTCATGGTCAACCTTATCCTTACGAGCTAAACAAGCATTTGGTAATGCGGTGCGCGAAAAATCCTTGGCTGAAGTTTGGTTACAAACGAGTACCTTGAATTATGTCATCTTAAGACCCGGCGGTTTACGTGATGGCGAACTAACCAATAACGGTCAATGCTATTTTGCTCAAGAAGTTCACGGTTTCGTATATCGTAAAGAATTAGCCAAAATAATCATGGATAAAATTGCAAATCAACAATTTGATAATCGTGCATATAGCGTTGTTGACCCAAGCCTTACGGTAAATTATTAATTAAATTTATGAGGTTAATCGGTGCGCAAATCTAGTCCACAAATATTGTTATTGGGATTATTCGCTTTATTGTTAATCTTAATAATCTATTCAGCAAACTCGGGAGCATTAAAATTATCCTTTACTCAATTAATGAGTATGTCATTTGATGATCCTCTATGGAATATTTGGTGCAATATCCGATTACCTAGAATTATACTCGCGGTAGTGGTTGGCATGGCATTATCGAGTGCTGGCGCTGTTATGCAGGGATTATTCAGAAATCCTTTAGCCGATCCGGGTTTATTAGGTATTAGCAGTGGCGCAAGCCTTATGGTGGGTATAACAATCTTATTTCCTGCTGTTTTTCCGCCGATTATGATGCTTTATGGCAAAATGGTAGCAGCTTTTGCCGGTAGTTTATTTATTTGCTTTTTGATCTATCTTTATAGTCTTAATGAGCAATGCAACCTTGCGAAAATGATTCTGTTAGGTGTAGCGATTAATGCCATCATTGGCGCAGTAATGGGCGGACTTAGTTACATCAGTGATGAGTCACAATTACGTCAACTTTCGTTATGGTCAATGGGACATTTAGGTAAAGGGTCTTGGGATCTGGTATTCGTATCTATTTCTTTAATTTTTCCTGCACTATTTGGCGTCATCAAACTGGCTCATCAGCTCAACATATTACAACTTGGCGATGAAGATGCCCATTACTTAGGTATCAATGTTGAACGTATTAAACGTTATCTCTTATTACTTTGTGCCGTGTTAATTGGTACCTCAGTGGCGGTGAGTGGCATTATTGCTTTTGTTGGTTTAGTTGTTCCTCATATGATTCGTTTACAAATCGGTGCCAATCATAAATGGTTAATACCGGGTTCGGCACTTGGTGGCGCATGTTTGCTCTTATTAGCAGATACTTTAGCGAGAACATTGGTCGCGCCAACTGAAATCCCTGTTGGTCTTTTAACCAGTTTAATTGGTGGCCCATATTTTCTTTGGCTTATTCTAAGACATAAATAACGCATGGAGATTTATTGTGTTAACCGCTAAAAATTTAACCTTTGGTTATGGCAGTCGCATGATCATTAATGATGTATCTTTATCAATAAATGCCGGCGAAATTGTTATTATCATCGGTCCTAATGGCGCTGGTAAGTCGACCTTATTGCGTCTATTAACTGGTTATCAAAAACCGCTATCAGGTGAGTGTTATTTACAAGGTCGTCCAGTATCACAGTGGCCACAAAAGCAATTGGCAAAAATAAGAACCGTAATGCTGCAACAAAGCCAACTTACTTTTCCATTTAAAGTAAAAGAAGTGATTGCAATGGGGCGAGCACCTTATGGGAAAATACATTTTGATCAATCAATTCATGAAGTGATGGTTCAAACCGATTGTTTGCAATTTGCCGACCGAGATTATCGAGGTTTATCCGGTGGCGAACAACAAAGAGTTCAATTGGCTAGAGTTTTAGCCCAATTATGGCAACCTGAACCGAATGAAAAATTACTGTTTTTAGATGAACCTACCTCGGCGCTTGATCTCTACCATCAACAACATACTTTACGCTTATTGAAGCAATTAGCAGTTAAGCAGCAATTAGCTGTGTGTTGCATCTTGCATGATCTGAATTTAGCTGCTTTATATGCTGACAAAATAATTTTGGTTAACCAAGGAAAAATTGTTGAACAAGGGGCACCAACCGAGGTGTTAACGGTTGAAAATATCCATCGATGGTATGGTGTTGAAATCGGTATTTTTAATCATCCACATCATACATCGATACCACAAATTTATTTGAACCCTTAAATATTAAAACTAGAAAATCATTGATGCGCTGCATTTTTGCTCAAAATCAGTATATAATTAAACAAACTTAACCAATGGGGCTGATGATGAGTAATGAAAATAGCAATAATTCTATTTTGGTGTCAGATCTACTTGCAGCACAACCTGTTTTTAGTTGTCAATTGGATGGCAAAGGTAAAGCTAATCCTTTGAATGAAAAAACTGAAGTTTCAGTCAAACAACCTTATTGGATACATCTTGATTTTGCCAACAGTGAAACCATTAATTGGATTAATCAAACCAATCTCATTCCTGATCTTGTCAAAAATGAGTTAATCAAACCGAATCAATTTCCCAAAGAAATTCGTTGTGATTCCGGTATTTTAGTGGTGCTTAAAGGGGTTAACTTTACACCAAATGAGTTACCCGATCCGATTGTCACTTTCCGTTTTTATATTACGGATAATTTCATTATTTCGACTAGACACCAAAAAATTGATGCCATCATCAAACTAAAAGAAAATTTAGAAAAAGGAATTGGTCCGGTAGATGTCGCTGATTGGCTAATTCAACTCTCAGAATTAATTTGTGATCAGGTCAATTTATCTTTTGACAGTGTGCATAATAAAATTATTAAGTTGGAAGATTTATTACTCAATCAACGAATTTTTTCGCATAAAGAAATCGGTCGAGTTCGTAAACAACTCTTCATATTAAGGCGTTTACTTTCACCGCAACGCGATATTTTTGTCAAAATATCGACGGAAAGAATTTCTTGGATCGATGACAACGACCGCCAGCGATTACATGATATCTCAAATCAACAAAATCACTATGTGTCTGAAATTGATAGTTGCCTGATTAGAATTGGTTCACTAATGGAACAAATTAATAGTATTTTGGCTGAATCTACCAATAAACGCATCTATTTAATGTCGCTCTTTACAATTATTTTCACGCCAATTACTTTTATTACTAGCTTGCTAGGTGTTAATTTGGCCGGGATCCCTTTCAATGAAAAAGAGTGGTCTTTTGTAGGCTTAATATTATTGTTGATTGTTATTAGTATCGTTTCTGTAGTATGGCTTAAACTAAAAAAATGGTGGTAAAAGCGTTAAATTTAAAAATCAGACGATATTTTGATATACATTCCTGAATTAATAGATTAACAAGCGGTTTAACTGCTATCTCAGGTTATACAGCAAACATTTATTTTGTTTGTTGGCAAGCAAATATCGAGTATCTGATACTAATAATCTATTGCCACCAAGTTCAGTTATAATTAAAATTGGTCGCTTATTTTGATTAGCTGGTCAGCCAAATTAGGATGAGCTTTGTAAGCTTGTAAAAGTAGATGGCGATGATGTGTAACTTCTTATTTTTATTGATAAAAAGTGGCAAAACAAGATTGAAACTCTATATTGCAACAATGATAAGAAAATGAACCATTATTATTGCTATCCATTATGCTTTTTGATAGCCAAAAACTAAACTTAATAGTTTAAAATTATCCTAAAGTTAGCAATTAAACGTAATTGATGAAAAAATGTATTAGCAAATAATAAAACTTAGACGCGTTAAACAGTGGTATAAAGATTTTAATTCATCCAATGATATGGGAAAATCCGGATTAGAATTTATTATTTTGATAGATAATGTTATTGTTTGTGGAGCATCATCTTATTTAATCCATATCGATAATAACAATAATTTTGAAATTAAAGTCGCTACCTACGCGCAGAATATAGCTAAACAACTTACACTGATATGCGCGGTAATGTTAATTTTAGCTTGGGTAGTGCGGCAGATAACAGCTTACTGCGCTATAGATAACCTAACGACGGTAAAACTTATTAGTCAGTTAGATTTAACTTTGGATATACCTTATCAAACCTATGTCGTTTGCAACTTATGAATACTATTAATGATTATGCCAACTAACCAATCATATCGTCTATTTATCGCCGAAAAGCCTAGCTTAGCACGAGCTATTGCTGATGTTTTGCCGAAACCTCACCAAAAGGGGAATGGGTTTATCAAAGCTGGCAATGGTGATATTGTTAGTTGGTGTATAGGGCATTTATTGGAACAAGCAACTCCGGAAATATATGATGAACGTTATAAAAAATGGACATTAGATGATTTACCGATTGTTCCTGAAAAATGGATTTTGTTGCCGAAAAACAGTACTCAGAAACAATTTAATATTTTAGTGGAATTAATCAAATCAGCCGATCAAATTGTTCATGCAGGTGACCCTGATAGAGAAGGGCAGCTGTTGGTAGATGAAGTACTCAATTATTGTCAGTTGCCCACGGAAAAACGCAAAAAAATTCAACGTTGTTTAATCAGTGATTTAAATGCTAGCGCAGTTGAAAAATCACTGGAAAAATTAAGAAATAATCAAGATTTTATCCCGTTGTCGACCTCGGCATTAGCTAGAGCTCGAGCTGATTGGTTATATGGCATGAACATGAGCCGTGTCTGCACGCTCGCAGGACAACGTAGCGGTTATCGCGGAGTTCTCTCCATTGGCCGAGTCCAAACACCTATTTTGGGTTTAGTGGTTAGGCGGGATTTAGAGATTGCCCAATTTGTTCCTAAACCTTTTTATGAAGTCTATGCCATATTGCAAACCAAACATAATGAAACCTTTAAAGCAAAATGGCAACCAAGCGAGGCTTGTGCCCCTTATCAGGATGAGGAAGGTCGAGTATTAGTTAAAGCATTAGCCGAAAATGTATGCCAACGAATTCAAGGTCAGACCGGCATTATTAATAAAGTTAGCAATAAAAAGAAAGAGCTAGCGCCACCGATGCCATTTAATTTGTCTGCGTTACAAATTGAAATGGCGAAACGCAATAGTCTAAGTGCCCAAGAAGTACTTGATATTTGCCAATCACTATATGAAAAGCATAAGTTAATTACTTATCCTCGCTCTGATTGTCGTTTTCTGCCTGAAGACCATTTAAAACAGATTCAAGGTGTAAAATCAGCGATTGAAAGTAATTGCCCAGAATTGCAAACTGCTATTAATAATGCTGATTTCGCCTTACGTTCTAAAGCCTGGAATGATAAAAAAGTAGAGGCTCATCATGCGATTATCCCAACGTTGCGTAAAGTTAATATGGATAGTTTATCCAGTAAGGAGCAAGCTGTATATCAAGTGGTTGCGACACAATATTTAGCCCAATTTTATCCCGCTTATAAATATGCTGAATTACAGATTGATGTTGATATAAGTGGTGGAAAATTTATCTCGAAAGCCAATCAGATGTTAAATGAAGGTTGGAAAGTACTGTTCAGAAGCAAAAATTATCAAACTGACAACGAAGCAGATAGCAACGAGAATAATGGCTTATTAACGAAACTGGTTAAAAAAGGCGAATCAGTCCAATGTACTGATACTGAGTTACTTAGTAAAGAAACTCAGCCACCCAAATATTTTACCGATGCCACCTTATTGTCAGCTATGACAGGTATTGCAAGATTTGTTAAAGATCCAGAAATTAAAAAAATACTACGCGAAACAGATGGCCTAGGTACCGAGGCAACACGAGCAGGTATCATTGAGCTGTTATTTAAACGCCAATTTTTAACGCGACAAGGTAAAACTATCCGTGCAACACAAATTGGAAAAAATTTAATTACATCATTACCCGAAAGTGTCTCAATGCCAGATATGACCGCGCATTGGGAGTTACAACTTGAGGAAATTAGTAAAAAAGAGTTCAGTTATCAACAATTTATGTATCAACTAAATTCCTCTCTACTCACATTGATCGAACAGTTAAAAAATTCACGATTGAAAATACAATCCTGATCCCCACTTAACAATAACCGTATAAACGATATGGCAATTATCTAAGTCTTGTTAATCATCAATTATAAATAGTAATTTTTATATTGATTATCGACGCTATGCTTGTAATTTTGCTTCTCGATTAGTAAGAGATCTCTACTTTGACAGTTAATCAATATATTTACCAAGACTTTATTTTCTTTTTTAAGTATAAATTTATTATTTAATGTGTAGCTTAAATTTCCTGTAAAATAATGCAGAATCGAAACTGAGAGGTGAGCATTATTGAGAATAATCATAGTTAATTTAGCGCAGATAAATGCTTTCGACATATTTCAATTTCAGTCAGTTAAAAACAATTGAGAATTCTATAGCGTAAGGCTGTCTTTATTGAAAATAATTAGAGCGCTAATTCAGTGAATGATAGATGCTTTCAAAATATTTTTAATATCAGTAAGTTAAAAATTTTGTAAATATCATTAAGAATTTTATAGCGTAAGGTGATTTTTAGTGATGTTAATTAAAAAGTTAATTCATTGTTGATAAATACTTTCGATATCTTTTAATATCATAAAGTAAAATATCTGTAAAGATAATTAAGAGTTCTATATCGTAATACGGTCTTTATTGAAGATAATTAAAGTGTTAATTCAGTGATGATAAATGCTTTTAACATATTTTTAATATCATTAAGTTAAAAATTTTGTAAATATCATTAAGAATTCTATAGCGTAAGGCGATCTTTATTGAAGATAATTAAAGCGTTAATTTACTGAAGATAAATGCTTTCGATATCTTTTAATTTCAGTCATTTAAAAATAATTAAGAATTCCATAGCGTAAGATGATTTTTATTGATGTTAATTAAGAAGTTTATTCATTATTGATAAATACTTTCAACATCTTTTAATATCATTAAGTTAAAAATTTTGTAAATATAATTAAGAATTTTATAACGTAAGGCATTCTTTATTTTGAATAATTAGATAGTTAATTCTGATAGATTAATTCCGATAGATTAATTTATCGGTATTTTTCCTTGCGTGAAGTAAGTTTGTAACTATTTATTGAAAATTGTCAGTATTAATTAGCGTAAACATAATCTAAACCGTGTCAGGTTAACCCTCAAACTTGGTAAATAACTAGGGGTGGTTAACTGTTGCGATAAACATCATCGAAAACAGTTATTAATTGTATATGAACTCATATCATTAGTGCTGTTTTTAGTCATTTACACCACTATTTTTAGGTAATTAGTTGACTTTTGGGGGACAAAAGCGTATAAAGTCCACGCTTTTGAGCTTTTCTTATTTTTTTAACGATAAAAGGTGGTTAAAAATGAGGGTTAAGAAAAGTTGAAATACAAAGTGATGAGTTCAATTTACAGGAGAAATATGGACACTCAATCGGGTCACCCCAAAATTTGGGGAGATAAATTCAAACACATCATTATCGGTTAATGAACCTGTCTAAATAGTCATTTTTTCAGTTCACGAGCCGAAATTGATAAAAACGGTAACGGTGAACGATATGCAGTTTTCTACACGCTATCACACAAACTCAAAACATCATTGTGCTCATAAAGTACTTTTACGAGTATTGTATCTTACTGATAAACATTTAGAGCCACCTAGTTGTATCTAATTCTTAATTAAACTTATTTTTCAATAATTTTATTACATGCCAAGCATTAGCTTTAATGGCTAGTTATTGCTTTGCGTTTAAATTTTGGTCAATTAAAACTTATTTATGCCTTGTTATGTTTAACTAAGGAATAGGTTTCTTTTGTCTAAAAAATATAGATAGGTACCAACTATGATTAAAAACACATCTAAAGTAAAGACAGAAAATACTTTAACTATAAAAGCACTCGAGGAAGCGCAAAACAGTCTAGATAACATTTTATCTAAATTTCAATCAAGCCTTTCGGGTTTAACCCAAGAAAATGCCAAATCAAGATTGGAACAATATGGTAAAAATGAAGTAGCTCGGGAAAAAGTTCCTTCGGCTTTTGTTCAGTTGTTATTAGCATTCAAAAATCCATTTATTTTTGTCTTATTGACATTAGCTATAGTTAGTTTTGTGACTGACTATTGGTTACCACTACAAAGTGGTGAAGAGACTGATCTAACAGGTATTGTTATCATTTTAACCATGGTAACATTAAGTGGTTTACTCCGTTTTTGGCAGGAGTTTCGCTCAAATAGAGCGGCTGAAGCACTCAAATCGATGATTCGAACCACAGCTACAGTTTTACGTCGGCCAAATAGAAATATGCCAGCTGAACATATCGAAGTGCCACTAAGTGATATTGTCCCCGGTGATATTGTATTTTTATCTGCCGGCGATATGATTCCTGCGGATATTCGCTTAATCGAATCAAGAGATCTATTTGTCAGCCAAGCAGTATTAACCGGTGAATCAATTCCAGTTGAAAAATACGATACCTTAGGTGCCGTATCACAAAAAACGTCAGAAGAGGTGAATCCATCTGAAATTAATAAAGATAATGTTCTTGATGTCAATAATATCTGTTTTATGGGTACCAATGTAGTCAGTGGCACTGCAAAAGCGATTGTTGTTGCTACCGGTGCAGATACGCATTTTGGTTCGTTAGCAAAATCTATTGTAGGTTCCAGAGCTGAAACTTCCTTCGATCGGGGCGTAAATAGCGTGAGTTGGTTATTGATTCGCTTCATGTTAGTAATGGTTCCGATTGTATTATTGATAAATGGTTTTACTAAAGGTGATTGGGGTGAAGCTGTATTATTTGCCTTAGCAGTGGCGGTTGGTTTAACGCCTGAAATGTTACCGATGATTGTTAGCGCCAATCTCGCCAAAGGTGCGGTAGGAATGGCAAAACGCAAAGTGGTGGTTAAAAGGTTAAACGCAATACAAAATTTTGGTGCGATGGATATTTTATGTACTGATAAAACCGGTACCTTAACCCAAGATAAAATTATTCTAGAACATCACTTAGACATTAACGGCCAAGTTGATCCATCGGTGTTACAACTGGCGTGGCTCAATAGTTACTATCAAAGTGGAATGAAAAACTTGATGGATAAAGCAATCATCCGTTTTGCTGAAGAAAAAACCAACGTTAAAAAAGTTGGTGTGGGTCTATATAGAAAAATTGATGAATTACCGTTTGATTTTGTTCGTCGTCGTTTGTCTGTAGTTGTGCAAGGCAATGATGATAATCACTTAATGATCTGTAAAGGTGCCGTTGAAGAAATGCTATCTATTTCGGATTTCGTTTATGAAAATGGTGAATATTTACCGTTGGATGAAAATCGCAAACAAGCATTGATTGAACTAGCCCACAACTATAATAAAGATGGTTTCAGAGTATTAGCGGTAGGTGTGAAAGAGATTTCAGGGTCACAAACTAAAACCCAATACAGTGTGCAAGACGAGAAAGCATTAGCCATTCGTGGATTTTTAACCTTCTTAGATCCACCTAAAGAGAGTGCTTATGAAGCAATTTCTGCTTTAAATGAACATGGAGTTGCGGTTAAAGTTTTAACCGGTGACAATGAAATTATTACGATTAAAGTATGCCGAGAAGTTGGTTTAGAACCCGGTATTCCTTTACTTGGCAGCGAAATTGAAAACATGGATGATGCTGAGTTAAAAGAGCAGATCGAACAACGCACTATTTTTGCTAAGTTAACTCCGTTACAAAAATCTCGCATAATTCGATTATTACAAGATAACGGTCATACAGTTGGTTTTTTAGGCGATGGTATCAATGATGCTCCAGCGTTACGCGATGCCGATGTTGGTATTTCGGTGGATACCGCAACGGATATTGCTAAAGAATCGGCCGATATTATTTTGCTAGAAAAAAGCTTAATGGTATTAGAAGAGGGGGTAATATGTGGTCGTGAAACTTTCGGCAATATTATGAAATACCTTAATATGACGGCTAGTTCTAATTTTGGTAATATTTTCTCGGTATTAGTTGCGAGTGCATTTTTACCATTCTTACCAATGTTGGCGATTCATCTGCTTATCCAAAACCTGCTATATGATATTTCACAATTATCATTACCTTGGGATAAGATGGATGAAGAGTTTTTACAAAAACCACGTAAATGGGATGCGCCAAATATTGGACGCTTTATGATCTGGATCGGCCCAACATCTTCCATTTTTGACATAACAACTTATGCATTAATGTGGTTTGTTTTTAGTGCTAATAGTGTAGCAGCTGAATCATTGTTCCATTCAGGTTGGTTTATCGAAGGGTTGTTATCCCAAACCTTAGTGGTTCATATGCTAAGAACACAAAAAATTCCATTTATTCAGAGCACGGCGGCATTCCCAGTGATTGTTATGACTATGCTAATTATGGCGGTGGGTATTTATATTCCATTTTCACCAATTGGCAGCTTAATTGGTCTTCAACCTTTACCATGGTCCTATTTCCCATGGTTGGTTGCAACATTATTGAGTTACTGTGTCGTTGCCCAAATAATGAAAAAGATTTACATCAAACGCTTTGGACAATGGTTCTAAAATAATAAACTTGATGTAAGTTATGCTTACATCATTAACTAAAAAAGTATAAATATTAAACTAATGTGTTATAGTGTTTAATTAAACATTATTGAAAACATCACGGATGATAATATTTATATAGCAACAAAACGCTTTAAATATCAATTTAAGGCGCATTTATATAACAACAAGAGGAGTAAAAAATGAAAACCCCACATAAAAATTTAATTACACTAATCAAAAACCGTAAATTAAAAAAAGCACAAGAAAAAGTGAATAAATAACGATTTGCCTAATGATTTGTGTAAAATTGCAATAAAATTAAACCCCATGACTTGGGGTTTTTCTCGCATAATAAAGATCGACAACGCTTAATTTAATAACTACGCCGAAGCTTTTTTCAAAATCTCATAAAGTTGATCTTTTAATTTTAGTTTCTGCTTTTTTAGATTCTCAATACTTTCTGAAGTATCAACAGCAATACCCGATTCAATGTTTTTAATTTTTTGATCAAGATCATTGTGTTCATCAAATAATTTTTGGAAACGCAAATCGGATTTTTTTAATTTAGAAATTAAGTCACGATATTCTGGAAACATACAGCCCCCTTACAAGATTAGTTAAAATAATAGCAGTTATTTCTAAATCAGCTTACAATATTCTTAATTGTTTTAATAGCAATTTTTGAATGGGAGATGTTTATGAGTGAAAAGATCGTTATTGCCAAAAGTGAAGGTAATGATTTATACATCCTTGCATCTTTGGCTAATCGCCATGGTTTAATTACTGGTGCAACAGGTACCGGTAAAACCGTAACCCTACAAAAAATGGCGGAAAAGTTTTCGCAAATCGGTGTACCAGTATTTCTTGCTGATGTAAAAGGTGATCTAACCGGCCTTGGTGAAAAAGGCGTATTATCGGAAAAATTACAATCACGGCTAGCAAATATTGGGGTAACTGATTGGTTACCTACGTCATCACCTTTAGAATTATGGGATGTATTTGGCGAAAAAGGTATTCCAGTTCGCAGTACGGTTTCTGATATTGGTCCGATTTTATTGGGACGACTCTTAAATCTAAACTACATTCAATCTGGTGTTTTACAATTAGTTTTTAAAATTGCTGATGATAATGGTTTATTATTACTCGATTTTAAAGATTTAAGGACTTTTATCCAATTTATTGGTGATAATGCTAAAAAATTTACTACTCAATATGGCAATATTAGTTCAGCAACAATAGGGGCAATTCAACGAGGATTACTTACTTTACAACAGCAAGGTGCAGAATTCTTCCTAGGTGAACCAATGTTCGATATTCATGATTTGTTGCAAACTAATGCAGAAGGTCGTGGAGTTATCAATATTTTATCCGCCAATAAATTATATAATTCCCCAAAATTATATTCAGTTTTCCTATTGTGGTTATTATCCGAACTGTTTGAACATTTACCGGAAGTAGGTGATCTTGATAAGCCTAAACTGGTATTCTTTTTTGATGAAGCGCATCTGCTTTTTAATGATATTTCCCCGGCTTTATTAGAAAAAATCGAACAAGTTGTTCGTCTAATTCGTTCTAAAGGGGTAGGTGTCTATTTTGCCACCCAAAGCCCAACCGATATACCTGAAACTATCCTTGGGCAATTAGGTAATCGCGTCCAGCACGCATTACGGGCATTTACCCCTAAAGATCAAAAAGCGGTTAAAGTTGCCGCCCAAACTATGCGAGCTAACCCAAATTTTGATACCGAAAAAGCTATCATGGAGCTTGGTGTCGGCGAGGCTCTTATTTCATTTTTAGATGAGAAGGGGCGACCGAATATCGTTCAACGAGGCATGGTCATTGCCCCAGGTTCTAAAATGGGACCAATGGATAGTGATAATCAGCTGTCGATCATTCATCAATCCCACTTTTATGACAAATATTCAACAACCATCGACCGTGAATCAGCCTACGAAAAACTCAAACAAGGTTTTACTATCAATACGGCCAATGATCAAAATCCAGCAGAAAGCAATTCAAAACCAAGCTCTACAAATCAAGATGAGCACGGTGGTGTAATGGATTTTTTAAGTTCAATTTTTTTTGGCAGGACTGGGTCAAAAGGCGGACAACATGACGGGATAGTTCAATCTGTTGCAAAAAGTGCAACTAGACAAATGGTTAATCAAATTGGCAGACAAATTACACGAGGGATCTTGGGTGGTTTTAAAAAATAAGTTAAATAACTAACAGATAAACGGCAAAAAAACTTAAGGAGTTATAGATGTTAAAATTGTTTATTGAATGGTACAAAAAACGCTTTAGCGATCCACATGTGGTATCGCTAATGATTGTTATCATTGTGTTATTTTTTATCATCTATTTCTTCAATAAAATTTTGCTGCCTATTTTAATTGCCATTGTTTTATCTTATCTGCTTGATAGACCGGTCAATTATCTACAACAAAAAAAAGTTCCGCATACATTAGCCGTCGTTATCGTGTTATTAGTGTTTATGTTAGTTGGTTTAGCTGGGATGATGATTTTACTTCCTTTGATTTGGCAACAAAGTGTTAGTTTAATTACTAATATTCCAACAATGTTGAATTTTGCCAACAAATTTATTACCTCTCTGCCTGAACATTATCCTGAACTTATTGATGTTGGATTATTTG
The DNA here is from genome assembly GCF_984569085.1 of Gilliamella sp. LMG 34359. Classification (NCBI taxonomy): domain Bacteria; kingdom Pseudomonadati; phylum Pseudomonadota; class Gammaproteobacteria; order Orbales; family Orbaceae; genus Gilliamella; species Gilliamella sp. LMG 34359. The sequence continues at coordinate 1,894,241 of NZ_OZ474906.1, forward strand.
ATTCGATAATTCAAGGCATAACCAGTAAAGTGGTGCAAACCGGTAATTCATTATTACAGTTTTCAATTAGCTCTTTATTTGGTTTAGTTTCGGTGGTTATTAATGCTGTCTTAGTCCCGATTATTATGTTTTTCTTATTAAAAGATAAATCGAAAATATGGGGATATTGTTCTAAGGCTTTACCCAAAAATCGAACTATATTAAATAAAGTTGCTACCGAGATGGATCAACAAATATCGAATTACATCGTCGGTAATGTTTTACATATCATTATTTTATCGGTCTGTGTTTATATACCTTTTTGGTATTTCGGCTTGGATTATGGATTATTGTTAGCTGTTTTAGTTGGTCTTTCAGTGCTAATCCCCTACATTGGCATTATTATTTCCAGTATTCCGGTGGTGTTAATTGCGCTTTCGCAATGGGGTTTCACGGCGCAATTTAGTTATTTAATTTTCTTTTATATTCTTATTCAAGCTCTTGATGGTAATTTATTAGTCCCTTATCTTTTTTCTGAAAAACTTAATTTGCATCCATTAGTTATCATTGTAGCGGTAATCATTTTTGGCGGATTATGGGGATTTTGGGGCGTATTTTTTGCTATACCCTTAGCAACATTAGTTAAAGCAATTATTAATGCGTGGCCGAATTTGGAAGAGATAAATAATATAAAAAATGAAAAAAAGCAGATTAAATGATTAATCTGCTTTAATCTGAAAAATTAACTATTATTTTTTAGATAATCTAAAACAATAGTGTGATGGTTAGCTGTTTTAAAATCATCAAAAACTTTTTCGATCTTACCATCTTTATCGATCAAAAAACTTATGCGATGAATACCATCATAAGTTTTTCCCATAAATTCTTTTTCACCCCAAACGCCAAAGGCATCACAAGTTTTATGATCTTCATCTGAAAGTAGGGTAAAGTTTAATAATTCTTTATCAACAAAACGTGATAATTTTTCCGGTTTATCCGTACTAATACCAATAACAACTACATTATATTTTTTAAAATCATCAGCACTATCACGTAAGTTACACGCTTGTACTGTACAACCAGGCGTCATCGCTTTAGGGTAAAAATAGAGTAAAATACGCTGATCTTTAAACTCTTTTGAACTAATTAGCTCACCATCTTGGTCTGGTAGAGAAAATGGAGGTGCTTTGTCACCTTCTTTTAGTGGATTAACCATAAATTTAATACCTATGTTAATAGTTAAAATTTTAATCGATATGAGTATAATTTACTATATTTTATCAAGTTAACTTATGTTTCTAAAAAAACGGCTTGCTGCATCAATTGTTAGATCGATCTCTTTATCTGTGTGCATAAGTGACATGAAACCAGCTTCGAAGGCTGAAGGAGCAAAGTAAACACCTTCAGCGAGCATATGATGATAGAATTTTTTGAATAATTCAACATTACAATTCATTACATCCTTATAACTGCTCACTTCTAAAGCAGTTGTAAAGAAAAATCCAAACATTCCTCCTGCATGATTAACCACAAATGGTACATTAAAACGTCTTGCTGCAGACAATAGACCATTAACTAGTGTAGCGGTTTTCTCCTCTAATTCTTGATAAATACCTACATCCATCAATTTGGTCAAAGTGGTATAACCAGCCGCCATAGCTACTGGATTACCGGAAAGTGTTCCCGCTTGATAAATTGGTCCAGTTGGTGCCAATTGTTGCATGATTTCGCTTCGACCACCAAAAGCACCAACCGGCATACCACCACCGATAATTTTACCTAAGCATGTCAAATCTGGAATAACATCGTAATATTCTTGCGCGCCACCTAAGGCAACTCTAAAGCCAGTCATTACCTCATCAATAATTAATAAAGCACCATAATTATCACATAAACTTCTTAATCCTTGTAAGAATGACTTTTTAGCGGGAACACAGTTCATATTACCGGCAACGGGCTCAATGATAATCGCGGCTATCTCATCCGGAAACTGCTCAAATTGTTTTTTTACCGATTCTAAATCGTTATAATCACAGACTAAGGTATGTTTAACAAAATCTTGCGGTACCCCAGGAGAGGTCGGATGACCAAAAGTAAGTGCTCCAGAACCAGCTTTAACTAATAAATAATCCGCATGTCCATGATAACAGCCTTCAAATTTGATTATTTTGTCACGACCGGTATAGCCGCGGGCAAGGCGTATTGCACTCATGGTTGCTTCAGTACCTGAATTTACCATGCGTAGCATCTCTATAGATGGCATCAATTGAGTAACGAGGTTGGCCATTTTTGTTTCAATTTCGGTTGGTGCCCCATAGCTTAAACCTTTACGAACAGCATTAATCACAGCCTCTGCTACATCGGCATCATTATGACCTAAAATCATTGGCCCCCAAGATCCAACATAATCAATATATGCTTTTTCATCAACATCATAAATATAAGCACCATCAGCTTTTTCAATGAATAACGGTGTTCCACCAACTCCATTAAAGGCACGTACGGGCGAATTAACCCCTCCTGGCATTAAAGTTAATGCTTCGTGGTAAAGTTTTTCTGATTTAAATGTTTTAAGCATAATTATGGTCTTCTCTGTAGAAATTGTTGTCGTATTTATTCATAAAATTAACTTAAATTCAAGCAAGCCATACAAATTTAACTAATTGATGTTTTCATTTTGTATTTTCTTTTTTCAAGAGTATATAATATAAGAGTACTTAAAGTAGGAGAATAAAATGAGCGATGCCTTACCAATTAACTTTACTGATGCTGCTGCAAATAAAGTAAAAACGCTAGTAACCGAAGAAGAAAACCCGAATCTTAAATTACGAGTTTATATCACCGGTGGTGGGTGTAGTGGATTCCAGTATGGTTTTACCTTTGACGAAAAAGTTAATGAAGATGATCTAGCAATCGAAAAAAATGGTGTCTCACTTCTTATTGACCCTATGAGCCTACAATACCTTGTCGGTGGCACAATAGACTATGTTGAAGGATTGCAAGGTTCACGTTTTGTGGTAGATAACCCAAATGCAACCACCACTTGTGGTTGTGGTTCATCTTTCAGTGTTTAATCAACTCTTAATCGTTAATTAAATTTTCATTATTATTCATATTTAAACCAATTTTTGAGGGGGGGGATTAAAAATTCCCTCAAATGTGACAAACATTGAGCAGTTAAACAATTATTTTAAATTTTCTATTGACGTAAGATTTAAGATCGGTAAAATGCACAGCATCCAAAACGCAGTTACCTTTCGGAACTAAGTTTTGCGCCCGGGTGGTGAAATCGGTAGACACAAGGGATTTAAAATCCCTCGGCCTTTTTGGCCGTGCGAGTTCAAGTCTCGCCCCGGGCACCATTTAAAACACCTCTTATGCGGGAATAGCTCAGTTGGTAGAGCGCAACCTTGCCAAGGTTGAGGTCGCGAGTTCGAACCTCGTTTCCCGCTCCAATTTCAAATATCCAAAAATAATAAAAAATACTCTCGTTATTTTATCTAACATTTTCCTCGGAAAGATTATTGAAATATTATTAATGCTAAAATATTGGCGTGAATGATTTCGATTCCGTAGTCATATTGGTTTAGTAATTCTCTATTTTTGCTTATATTTAAACATAAAAAGTTCTCTAACATGGCGACGCTATTATTTTAATATCGTCTATGAATGTTAGTTATACTCAATTAATCGCCTCTTAGTTATAGATCATCAATCAATATCAAACGCCATTCAGCAAAATCTAGATAAATTTGACTGACCTGACTTTGGGTCTTTGGCAAGCAAATTTTTAATCATTAGCATCGACTATTTGTTTTTCCTTTTACGAATCACATTTTGTTTTTTATCAGTTTTTTACCAACAAAAAGTAACCCCAATAATCATTGTCTAATAGCAAGGCCTTCGTATAATCAAATCGAAATGGATTTTTTAAAGGAGAAAACCTTTGTTAACTAAACTTATCAAAGCTGCTTATATTCAACTTGATATTGAAGCCAGTAGCTTTGAGGAAGCAATAGAATTAGCGATGTCACCATTAGTTATCGATGAGGTGGTTACGACTGATTACGTCGATAAAGTTATCGCTATATTAAGGGAAATTGGTCCATATATCGTCATTACCAAAAATATTGCCATTCCTCATGCCCCATCGGAATCCGGCGCCAAGAAACTGGCCATAGGATTTACTAGATTGAAGAACGCTATTGTTTCAGGAAATTCAGCCAATGATCCAGTCAAGTTTTTGTTTAGCTTAAGTTCACCGACCGGAGACGATCATTTAACCGCATTATCAGAATTAGTATCTTTATTTAGTGATGAGCAATTTTTAGCTTTTATACAAGCTGTGAAAAAACCGCGTGATTTTATAGATTTTTTAGAAAACTTTGAGAGGAGTATCGAAAATGATTAAAGCATTAGTTGCCTGCCGTGCAGGAGTTGGGTCAAGTTTAATGTTAAAAATTAAATTGAATGAAGTTATCAAAGAAAATAGCTTTCCAATTGCTCTTGAACACTCTTCATTAGATGGTGTTCCTGGATTTAATGGTAAATATATCATTACGTTACCTGATGTAGCCGAAGATTTAGAAAAGAAGAGTCTTCCACAACGTATTATCGGAATCCAAAATATTATGGATAAAAACGAAATAAAAGAAAAATTAGAGTTTGCTCTTAAAGAAGATGGGTTAATTTAATTGATAAGAGGTCTAAAATGGATTTTATAATTAGTTTTCTTAGCACTCCAGCTGTTTTACTCGGCGTGGTTGCGTTTGTTGGCTTGTTAGCGCAAAAGAAACAGTGGGTAGAAGTTTTTACTGGCACATTTAAAACAACCATTGGTTTTTTAATTTTTAGTGCTGGTGGGGCGCTTATGACAAGTGCTCTACAAAATTTTAATAAATTATTTCAAGAAGGTTTCCATATCGTTGGCATCGTTGCATCACCAGAAGCAGCAGCGGGTATGGCGCAAACAGAATACGCTTTAGTGACTTCTGTTACGCTAATATTAGGTTTTGCAATGAATTTAGTTTTTGCCAGAATTACGCCGTTTAAAAATATCTTTTTCACCACTGGCCATAGTCTATTCTTTGCTTGTGTATTATCACTAATCCTAAAATCTTATGGTTTATCTAATACCGCCGCTATTTTAATCGGTGGAACGATTTTAGGTTTCGCGTCAAGTGCATTGCCGCAATTATGTCAACCATTTATGCGAAGAATTACTGGCAGTGATGTGCAAGCTATCGGTCATTTTAATATGTTCGGCTATGCACTTTCTGGTCTATTAGGCAAAGTATTTAGCAAATATAGCGACAAAACAACAGAAGATATTCATTTTCCTAAATGGTTATCTTTCTTCCGCGATTTCTTAATGGGCGTTGCAGTTGTTATGCTTGTCTTATTCTATATTTCAGCATTTAAAGCTGGCGAGACCTTTACTCAAGGATTAGCGGGTAAAGTACATTGGTTAGTATTTCCTTTCATTCAAGCATTTACTTTTACTGCAGGAATGTCAATTTTAATGACTGGTGTAAGAATGTTCTTAGCAGAAATCACATCTGCATTCGTCTCTATTTCTGAAAAATTCATACCAAACTCACGCCCAGCGTTGGATGTTCCAACTGTATTTCCTTTTGCACCAACGGCTGTAATTATCGGTTTCCTTTGTTCTTATGCGGCTGGTTTAGTTGGTGTAACCACAATGGTTGCATTGGATTTTCCAGTTGTCATTATTCCTGCCGCTCATATCTGTTTTTTCTCTGGCGGTACTGCAGGTGTATTTGGTAATTCAACCGGTGGTTGGCGTGGCGCTATGTTAGGTTCTTTTGTGGTTGGACTCTTATTAGCTTTTTTACCTACCGTTTTATATCCGATATTCGGCAATATGGGAATAGAAGGCTCAACCTTCCCAAATATAGACTACAACATTGTGGGTATTTTCTTAGAAAAAATACTTCGTTTCACCATGTAGTGTATAGCGGTTTGATTAAAGATGTTTTGAAAAATAGCTAATTTTTTCATAGCATTGAGTAAATAGAGGAATTGTATATGTTAGAAAAATATATTGATTGTATCAAATCGGAATTGTCAGAATATATTAAATATATTGGCGAAGAAAATTTAAATAAAGCAAAGGATTTAATCATCAGCAAAAAAAATGAAGGCAGTCGGCTACATGTTACCGGAATTGGTAAACCTTCTTATGTTGCTCATTATATTGCTTCGTTATTCTCATCTATAGGAATACCTTCTTATTTTCTAGATGGAACTGAAACTATTCATGGTTCGGCAGGGCAGGTTTTATCAGGTGATATCGTGATTGCAATTTCCAATAGTGGTGAAACAGAAGAGTTAAAAAAAGCAATTTGTACTTTGCAAAAATTAGGTACACAAATTATCGGGGTTGCGGGCAATAACAATTCTTGGTTAGCTCAACATTGCGACATATTTTTATTTGCTGGAGTAAAACAAGAAGGGGACAACTTAAACAAACCCCCGCGAATATCCATACTTGCTGAAGTGATTATTTTACAGTGTTTATCAATAAAACTCCAAGAAGCTGTAGGCTTAACCGAAAATATGTATTATCAATGGCATCCTGGTGGCAGTTTAGGCGCTTCTCTAAGAGGAGGACAAGTATGTTAAATGGAATTATAACTGCAATGGTTACACCATTCGAATCCTCTGGAAATATTGATATTAAAGCAACAGAAATTTTAATTGAAAAATTAATTGCAAATGGTGTTCAAGGTATTTTTGTATTGGGGACCAATGGCGAATTTCATGTCATAGAAAATGATATGAAAATTAAATTTGCTAAAAAAGTTGTAGAAATAGTGGCTAAAAGAGTGCCGGTTTATGCTGGCGCTGGTGGTAACTCCACTGACGAAGTCATTAAACTGGGTAAGCAAATGATAGCTGTCGGGGTGGATGCGTTATCGGTAATTACGCCGTACTTTGTTTCATTGAAAGAAAATGAATTATATAATCATTATCAAATGATTGCCGAAAACCTTGCTATCCCAATAGTCCTTTATAATATACCTAAAAATACCGGCATCAATTTATCCTTTGAGCTGGTGTCTAAACTATCTAAAATCAGTAATATCATTGGCATAAAAGATAGCAGTGGTGATATTAACAATATAGCTGGCTATATAGATAACACATCTATAGATGTGTTTTCGGTACTTTCTGGTTCTGACTCCTGATCCTCGCCAAAATATTAGACAGAGCCTACCTCTATCATTTTTTCGTTTTGGTAATATTGTTGTTGATATTGCTGCGGTGATACCCAGCCATTGGCTGAATGACGGCGTATCCGATTATAATAGATTTCAATATATTCAAATAGTGCTTTATTAGCCTGCTTCCTCGTTTTGTAGTAACAGTCATGAATAATATGTGTTTTGAGTGTATGAAAAAAACTCTCAACAACCGCATTATCAAAGCAGTTGCCTCTTCGACTCATGCTTTGCCTTAGCCCATATTGTAACAATAATTGCTTGAAATCAGCACTGCAATATTGGCTTCCTTGGTCACTATGAATGAGTACATTTTTAGGAAAGTGACACCGAAATAAAGCTTGTTTTAATGTATTACACACTAAATGGCGGTCTATGTAGCGACTGGTTTGCCTAGCAATCACTTTTCGTCCATATAAATCGATAATCACCGACAAATATAACCAACCTTCACCCGTTTTAATATAAGTAATATCGGTTACCCATGTTTTATTAGGCTTATCAGGATTAAATTGCCTATCTAACGTGTTGGGCGCAATATTGTGATGAGTCTTGTCTGTTTTATGCTTGAATTTACGTGCTGCTTTACTCCGTAATCCCAATTGTTGCAAAACACGGCTAATTGTCCTTTCTGAAACTTGATAGCCTGCTTCTCTTGCATCATGAAGCAGGCTTGGCGCACCCAAACGGGCTTTATGTTGCCAATACTGCTTTTGGATATACTCGCTGAGTTTAGCTGATTTGTTTGCTCTTTTTAACCAAGCATAATAACCCGATGAACTGACACCAAGTAATGAGCATATCCTAGTAACGGGATAGCAGGTTAAATGATTTTTCATATAAGTGTACTTCATCGACTTGGATTGTTGATGAAGTACACATGCGCCTTTTTTAGTATATCATTAGCCATTTTCAGTTCTTTAATCTCTTTTTCTAACGCCATAATCCGCTGTTGCTCAGCGGTTAACTCTCGACGGCTGGTTTTATTCGGGGAAAGTTGCCTAATCCATTTATCTAGGGTTGATTTACCCACACCTAGATGATTGGCAAGTTCGCTGATAGAAAGGTCTGCATTAGATAACGCATAATCCACTGATTGTTGTTTGAATTCGATATTAAATTTTTTGACCATGATATTTGTCTCCTATGATTTTTGTTTATATCATAGAGGCGACTTTTGTCCACTTTTTTGGCGAGGATCATCCCTCATTCTTAAAGCATTGAAACTAGGTGCTACAGGTGCTATTTCAGCTACATCTAATTTACTGACCACCAACAACGTTCAAATATATAAGCAATTTATTGCCGGTAATTTAGATAAAGCTGAACAATGGCAACAATCTCTTGAAGAATTTCGCCGGATTTTAAAATATGCTTCCACACCTTCTGTTCTTAAACAAAGTTTATCTTTAGCTGGTATTGATGTTGGCTTACCTCGATTACCTGTCTTACCTGTCACCAGTCCAGATGATAATCAAGACATAGTCAATACGATAAAGAACTATTATCACTTATAAATAGAGCGGGGAATTATCATGTTTAAAACCAATATAGTTACTCGGTTAGAACAAAGTAAATTTTTAGTGATAGCTAGAGTTGAAACATTCAAAAGAGCACAAGAAATCATTGAGGGTATTTTAGCCGGTGGAATTGACTGTGTGGAAATTAGTTACACAAACAATAATGCTGGGCAAATAATTCAGCAACTTAACCAAGAATATGGTGACAAAATTTTAGTTGGCGCAGGGACAGTACTGGATAGTGAAACTGCCCGATTAGCAATTCTTGCCGGTGCCAAATTTATCATAGCCCCTAATTATAGTGATACTGTATGCAAAATATGCAATCGTTATCAAATCCCCTATATGCCTGGTTGTACCACCATGACGGAAATTGTCACGGCTTTAGAAAATGGTGCGGCTATGATCAAAGCTTTTCCGATTTCAAATTATTATGGTAACTCTTTAGTTAATATGATTAAAACACCGATGCCTTATGTGCCTATTCTGTCATCGGGTGGCGTTACGTTAGAAAATGTTGATGATTGGCTAAATACGGATATTGAATGTATTGGTATTGGTTCCTTATTAACTAAAGGATCGGTTGAGGACATAAGTAAAAATGCAATTAGTCTTGCAAATTCATTGAAGAAATATAAGGAAAGACATCCTTGATATTACTAATAAATTATGTAAATCATTGATATTATTAGTAAGGAAGATGGTATGATTGACTTAAATTCAAAGAAAATTATCCTAACTTTGATTGAAAAATCTTGTGAACAGACGTATTTATTGAATTTATTAAATATAACTAAACGACAATTAGATTATTCAATTTTAAAAATCAATAAATACCTCTCCTCAAATGAACAAAGTGTGGTTGTGCAAAATACTTCGTACTACTCTTTGCCTGATAAAAGTAAAGCGTTTCTAATTAAGAATCTAATTAACGGAAAAATCGGCAAAAATTATATTTTTTCAACAGAGGAAAGACAAAAATATATTTTTTTAATGTTGCTTTATCATGTAAATACTTATCTCTCTTCATTACATTTTTTATCAGCATTAAATATTAGTAAAACAACTTTAAATAATGATATCAAACAGCTAGAACTTTTATTAAGTTCCGAAGACATTTTAATCACTTATACTAGAGAAAAAGGGTATTCGTTAGTTGGAGATGAATTATCGATCCGTAATTTTTTTCTCAGAAATTTACTCAAAGATTTATCCAATAATTTAGATGATACATTCTTGTATGATCTGTTTTTAAACCAAGAGAAGGTTGACTACCTTGATATTAAAAACGATATCAATGAAATTATGCTAAAAAATGAAATTTTTTTAGGTGAAAATAGGAAAAAAGAATTTATCTATACGGTGATATTCCTATTACCAAGAATGACTAAAAAACTGGAATATATTCCAGTTATCTCAATGCCAAATAAAATCATAATAAAGTTGCAAGAGTATCATATATCATCAGAGTTACTGAAATTATATAAAATAGATGATAACACTTATGAAGTGCAATACTTAACTTCTCTGCTATTAGGCAATTCGGTTGGGAACCGTGATATAAAGACGGTTGATCAGGAGTTAATTTTAAATATTGTGCAAATCATCATATCGAGATTTGAACAGCTTTTAGGCATAAAATTTGATAACAATGATGATATTTCGAAAAAACTCTATAGCCATTTTAGACCCGCTTATTACCGTATACTTTTTCGTTTGCCAATCATTAATCCAATTTTAGATAAAGTAAAAGGAGAGTTTAATAAACTATTTTTGATTGTTAAAGAAACCTTAAAAATTATCTGTCCGATCATTAATAATGATATCCCAGATGATGAAATATCCTTTTTAACCATCTATTTTGCGGCAATTCTCGACGAAAATAAAATATCAACCAATCAACAAATCGTTGCCGTAATTGTTTGTCAAAATGGTATTGGTAGTTCTTCAATTGTCTATAATAGATTGAAGTTTCTTTTCCCAGATTTTCTATTTTTAGGACCAATGGAAACAGCCGAAGCCTTAGCATTAACAAATTTTTTCGATATAATCTTTAGTACTGTAAATAATTTGGTTTTTTATAACCAAGATAAACCTTTTTTCATCGTATCGCCAATCATGTCCGATGAGGAAGAGTATTTATTACTAGAGCGCGTTTATTCGCAAATTAACTCATATTTAACCTATCCGAAGATAACTGACTTGCTCGATATTTTTAAAAAGTACGGCACAATTTCCAACGAAAATGGTATCAGAAAAGAGCTTTATCAATATTTTTGTCACCAACAATGTAAAACTGATCCACTAATACCAGTTGAAAAGTGATCCATTTTATAGTTGCCTATACGTTTTTGTATGGGTAATAGAAAATGTTAACCAAGGAGAGTTATGTGGATATTCATGTTCGATTTAGACAAGGTCAAAGTATTCGTCATATTGCCCGTGAATTAGGTATTTCACGCAATACAGTAAGAAAACATCTTAATCAACAACAAATGCCAACGTATAAACCCAGACCACAAAAAACGCTTAAGCTGACGGCGTTTAAGTCTTATCTACAAAATCGAATAGCGATGGCAAAACCGAACTGGATCCCTGCAACCGTTTTATTTGCAGAGATTAAACAGCAAGGCTATCAAGGCGGTATATCTTTATTACGCAGCTATCTTGTTCAATTTAAAAAAACGGTACCTGAGCCGATTATTCGTTTTGAAACAGAGCCGGGTAAACAGATGCAAATTGATTTTACGACTATTCGTCGAGGGAAGGATGCATTAAAAGCCTTTGTAGCAACGCTCAGTTATTCTCGTGCAAGCTTTGTCAAATTCTTTGATAATGAACGCTCAGAATCTTGGCGTATTGGTTTGCAAGAAGCCTTTGATTTTTTTGGTGGCGTCCCTAAACAAATATTGTGTGATAACGCAAAAGCGTTGGTGATAGAGCGTAATGCTTATGCCGAAGGTGAACATAGATATCATGCCGGACTTGTTGATATGGCTAAAGACTATGGTTTCACAATTTGTGCATGTAAACCCTATCGAGCCAAAACGAAAGGCAAAGTAGAGCGCTTTAATCATTACCTTAAAAACAGCTTTATCGTGCCACTTACTGCGGAGTTAAAAGCACAGGGATTAACACTTGATATTCCCTTGGCCAATGCTAAAGTGGGGGCATGGTTACTCGCTGTTGCTCATGAACGAATACATGGCACAACCCATGAAAAACCGTCAGCAAGACTGGCACAGGAAGTCAAGCACTTATTACCGTTGCCGCTACTTAATCAAACAAGTTCAGCGCAATCATCCGTGCTTTCAATCACCATTGTACCGCCTTTAGAGTCATATAATTTGCAACATGCTATGAGTGTCTATGACAGATTACTACAAGGAGGCACTCATGTTACTGGCTGAACAAATTCATTGCTTATGTGCACCATTAGGACTTAATTCAATGGCGACTCACTGGTCAATGATTGCAGAGCAGAGTATCAAGCAAGAGCAATCTTATGGTGAGTTTTTGTTGACGCTACTTAAGCATGAACACGCTCATCGAGATGAGCGCACAAGAACTATTTATGACCGATTAGCGGGTTTTCCTGCTCGTAAGGAATTAAATAGCTTTGATTTCAAATTCGCAACCGGCGTGCCTAAACAACAAATCACAGAATTAAGTGCCTTGAGTTTTATTGAGCGTAATGAAAATGTGGTTTTACTTGGCCCTAGTGGTGTAGGTAAAACACACTTAGCGATTGGGCTTGGACTAAAAGCCGTACAAGCAAAAAAGAAAACACGTTTTGTGACTGCGGCAGACTTGATGCTTCAACTGGCCACAGCAAAAAGACAAAATAAACTCAAACAATACATGACACGTGCGATTATGACCCCGAAGTTACTCATTATTGATGAAATTGGTTACCTTCCGTTTGGACGAGAAGAGGCAAATCTCTTTTTCAATGTGATAGCTAAACGTTATGAAAGAGGCAGTATTATTTTGACCAGCAATTTATCATTTGGCCAATGGCCGAGTACCTTTGCTGATGATGCGACATTAACTGCGGCAATGTTAGACCGATTATTACATCATTCACATGTTCTCCAGCTAAATGGTGATAGTTATCGGCTAAAAGACAAAATGCGCTCAGGTACCATACCTGAGTAAAAGTGCGGATCAATTTTCAACTGGTGATTTAAAAAAAAAGTGGATCACTTTTCAGTTGGTGTTGACATTTTTATAAAACAGATAAAAATAACACTATAGAAAACCCAAGTTTAGGTATTCGTCACTTGATTCAAGAAGATTTGATTCAAATAAATGTCTCTGCTAATGATTGGCAAAGTGCCTTATTTACAGCTGCATTGCCATTATTGCAAAAGGATTATATTAATCGAAGTTACATTGAGAAAATAATTGATAATGTTAATTCAAATAGAACCAGTTTCTTGATAAGCAAAAATGTCTCTCTGGCTCATGCAAAACCAGAAGATGGTGTTAACTCTCTGTCATTGAGCATAACAGTATTAAAAAAACCAATGCTTTTCAAGAATGATAAAATTCCCACGCAATATATTTTTACTTTAGCAGCAGTTAATAAGACTAGCCATATTAACGCAATGTCAGAGCTGGTTGCTTTGCTTGAGATGCCCGATTTTTATGAAATATTAAACACCGCAACTCAAGCAAAGGAGATCCTAACCTTTATAAAATCTCGATTTCCTTAAGTAATTCGATAAAAGTATGCATGATAAGCATACTTCATATAAGGACTCTAGTAAGTCACGATTATTGGTGTACAAAAAGTCCTACTTTGAGTTAAAACTTCCTTTGTTATATTACGCAAAATTTGAGGTATCAGTGGCACAAACCCTTAAACGATGACCATCAGGATCATTAGCAACAAACGTATAACCAAAATCGAGCATTAGGTTATTTGGCGTCGATGACATTTAATAAACAGTTACCCCTCAATTTTGTTGTATGAAAAAGTGTAGACATTCCAGTCAAAAAGGAGTGTTTAATATCCTCAAACAGCTACATTTGCATTTATTGCCCAATATTTATGCGATGAATTAGCTTAAATTTTATCCGTTATTAAACCAATCATATAATTGCCTTACAGTTTTAAAGCCCCTATAATCAAGTCAATGACATTATCGATTATCGGTGTTGATTAAGGGGTCAAGATGACTAAGCTTGCACTATCAGACTGGAGTCAAATAACAGCCACGGCAAAGATGCCGCTTTACGCGGTGTTATCGAATGTCAGTGATGCGCAGTCAGTGAAAAACTATTATGTGACTGATGGCTCGCAAACTCCTTATGGGCTTTATACCGGTACGCCCTATACTAATTGGCATAGTGTGATGCCAATGATTGTCCAACTTGATGAAAATAGTCCGTTTTTAAATTGGGTCAGCCAAACTGAATATCAGAATTGGGGGTGGTTGGCACGTTCACATTTGCCCTTTGAATCGATTTGTGCTCATCTGCGCAGTTTAACCCAAGTGATTATGCCTGATGGTGAAACAGTTTTTTTTCGCTATTGGGATGGTACCTATTTGGCTGAACAAATCCGTTTTATGGCCGATAGTTGGGCTGAAGTATTACCGGCGTTTGCCTTTTACTGGATCAATGGTGAACCTTTTACTGTTTTTGTTCCACTACAGGCAGAGGCGCAAGTTTTCCCTTGGTGGCAAGTGCCGGCTGAACTTACCGATTATCTATTGCAAAAAAATAAGACGCCTTTAATTGGTAATATTATTCAATGTTTGCAGGAAGAGTATCCAACTTACTATTTTCAATTTGATGAGGAGATTATACATAAAAAGCTAGTACATCTATTATCGCATCTTGTTATTGAAAAGGGTGAAAACGGCGTAAATAAAGCGGTTCAACAGCTAATTAAATACACATTATAAAAACTCAGTACCTCACAGAGATATAAAATATGGATAAAAAGAATCGAAAACAAGAAGTTTTACAGTCTGTCTTAGCGCGTTTCTCTCGTATTTTAGACGATATCGACTACTCTGCTCACGCTAAATATAAAAAGAAGTTACAAGAAAGTGGTGTGGCAAGCAGCATTCAAATATTAGCATTAAATGATAAGCTCAGTAAAACCATGGAAGAAAGGGCGGAGGAAATAGGAAGGGGCTTACCCCCTGGAGATATCCACAAGAAGAATATAAGGATAAAAATGGAGTAACCGCGCAGTGTCCTTTAAATAAACAGATTATTATTCAATATGGATTTGAACTCTCAACCTCTGTATTTTCCGATGCCCCTGTAGAGGCAGCCCAACAGCCTGACGGTAAACGATTTATTAAAGTCGGTAACTTGAAAGGGCAACTTATACCACAATTAGCCAAAATCGTTCCGAATAAATGGGGCGCAAATGTAAATACCCCAAACCTAGTACAAGATTCAAGTAGAAAATCATGCTGCTTGTTTTAGTGTTTTATACTCAATCGGTGTCATGTTATTTAATGCCTCATGCGGTCTTTCGGTATTATAAATCGTTAACCATTCTTCGGTTATTCTCCTTGCTTGTGCTAAGTTGTTAAAAAGATATAAATCGAGTACTTCAGTACGATAGGTACGATTAAATCGTTCAATATAGCCATTTTGATAAGGACTACCGGGCTGGATATAATCAATGGCTATATCATGGGATTTAGCCCAGTTTATAAAGGTTTTTCCTGTAAATTCTGGCCCATTATCGACTCGTATTTTTAATGGATACCCATGATATTCAGCCAATTTATCTAAGTAACGGGTAACTCTCCCTGCTGGTAAGCTTACAGCAATATCAATGCCTAGCGCCTCACGATTAAAGTCATCGATGACATTGAATGTCCTAAAGTGACGTTGATTACAACTACTGTCACTCATAAAATCCATTGACCAACATTCACCTTGTTTATTGGGTGCTGATAGCCTTTCTGGGGTTCGTGGGGGAATGCGTTTTTTACGCTTTACCCTGAGATTAAGCTTTAATTCACAATACACCCGATATACTCGTTTATGATTCCATTTATAGCCGAGCTTTCTGATACGATTAAAGCATTTAGGAAAGCCCCAGCGTAAATGCCGGTCTGTGATAGCATTCAACACCGAAACAATCACCGAATCATCCAGTAACTTAGGTTGATAATAGTAAGCACAACGGCTTAAGCCAACAATGGCACAACTCATAGCAATAGTAATAGAATGATTTTGTTGTAGTTGCTGTGCCCACGTTTTACGTGCTTTTGTGGGCTCTAAAGCTTTTTTATAATTTCTTCCTGAAGCTGGGATTTTAAGCTCAGTTCGGCAAACATCTGCTTAAGCTTACCGTTTTCAGCCTCAAGCTCCTTTAAGCGTTTGATATCCGAAGTTTCCATTCCGCCATATTTTTCCCGCCATTTATAGAAAGTTGAATTACCCATGCCATATTTACGACAGAGCTCTTTGACAGGAATACCCGCTTCAGCTTCTTTTAAAATAGCTACTATTTGATGTTCAGTCATTTTTTTCATAATTAAATCCCCTTTACTTTTATCATAGAGAATTTTCTACTTTTTTGCTGTACTATTTTAGGGGATAGTTACACAAATAACATGTCCCATACTGAATATTTTCCCGATGAAGAAAATGCAATCCCATTTGAATTGGATGATAATGGCCGGGCAGTTATTGATGGCTGTCAACCCGGCAAGCGTTATTATATTCGTATGGACCCCTTTACAAATCAACAACAAGTTGATGAGTGGCTAAATGGTTATAAACGTATTATTCAACATTTATCTGAATTTTTAGAATCCGAATGGGACAATGTCCATGAGCAACGGTGGCAAATCTTTGATAAAGCTATGGCTGAAGCCACTCAACGAATTTACGATAATCCCATATCAGAGGAAATCCCATTAGCAACGGCAGTCGGTGGTGATTTTTTTGAGGGGGTTGCGGATCGCGCGGTAGAAAAAACCGGTGAAAGTATAGAGTCCGTCATCGATGGATGGGATTTCATGATTGACCACGGGGCAATATATGCTTCACTACTTACCCCAACAAATCCATTTCTTGCGCAAGCTGCCGGTAAGAAATTATTGGAATCGTGTCAGTCATTATTCCAAACTCAAGAGCCATCAGACCCCCCCAAAACAGAAAACGAAATAAAAGACGTCTATTTTTTTGTTCAAGATGAAGTATATCTGTATATTATCACGGCCGCCCTTGAGTATTGGTATGAAATACAGTCGCCAAAAGATAAAGCTTATTTATTGGGTAAAGATTTTTTTGATTTTGCCGTTGATGTGGCGCAGTTTTTTGCCGAATGCTATGTAATGGGAAAAGCTATCCCTATTGCTGCAAGCGTTTTACGAACCTCTTCTTCAACAATCAGTCGAACCACCGCTAATTTACTGGAAAAAGGCAAGAGTTTTATATCAACCAAAACTTCGGTTGCAAAAGCAACTACTGCGGAAATAATTGGTTCGCTTCCTGAACGTTTTATCCAGTTTTTTAATAAAAAACAGCTAAAAGCTTCAGTGACAAAGGTAGGCGGTACAACAGCTGAAGCGACCGGATTAAAAACGGTTGTTAAAAATGAAAGTAAGAAATCAGTTAACGTAGTGACGAATGCTGGCAAAGATGAAAACATCCTTACATTAAACAACAATAAAAATATAAAAAATACTCCGCCAAAAACGCAAAATGGAAAAAAAAATACAACAGGAAAAGAACATAGAAAAAACCTCGATCCGGTATCAATGTTAACCGGTGAAGAGCTATTAACCTTAGTTGATGATACCCTGTTTAGCCAGTTCCCTTTTGTTTGGCAGCGGCTTTACCGAACCAGTGCGGTGGAGTTCAATTGTGGTCTGGGTTATGGTTGGAGTCACAGCCTTTGCCATACGTTAACCTTTACCGCGGATGACCGCGTTATTTGGCAAAATCACGAAAACAATCTTATTAGCTTCCCACAACCTACCGAGTCAGCGCCGGCGATTGTCAACTTATTATCCGAAGCGGCCCTCTATTTAGGTCGCAAACCGAATCACTATCTGGTTAGCAGTGAGTTTGGTATTTATCACTTTAAGCGAGACTCGGCTACCGCCAGCACAGCCAAACTGGTGGCTATCAGTGATAAATATGGCCATGAGCATACCGTGATTTACGATACAGAGGGTAAACTGATAGCCCTTGAGCTGGCCGGTGGGTTAAAGCGAATAGCACTGACTTACTCAGCGCAAACCCCTTCACTTATCACTGAGGTAACTGAGTTCACTCGCCAGTCAGCAATACAGGAATGGCAACTGCTACGCCCGATTATGCATTATCAGTACAATGACAAGCAAGAGCTGATAGCGGCAAGTAATGCATTAAATCAAACCGAGCATTATCGTTATGGGGAAGGGCATCTTATTGTTCAGCGTCAACTGGCGGGGGGCGCGATATTTAGCTGGCAGTGGCAAGGTGAAGGGAAATCGGCAGTCTGTCATCGGCAAATCACCAACTTTAACGGTATTGAAAGTCGTTATGAATGGGATGCCCAGCAGCGCAAATCGACCGTTTACCAGTCAGATGGCACGACCTTAATCTACATTCATAATCAACAAGGTAAACTCATTAGTGAAACCAATGCCAATGGTGACACGACCACCTACGAGTATAATGACAACGGTCAAATGACCGTAAAAACCGATGCACTCGGCGGTCAGACTCATTATGTCTATAATGAATTTAATAATCTGGCTGAAGTTAACACCCCCGACGGGCAATCGACCTACTATTACTGGTGGGACGAGCAAATCAGTGAGATTATACAAGGCAACCGCAATTGGAAGTTTCGCTACAATGGTTATGGAGACCGCATAGAAGAAATTACGCCAGAAGGGAAAAAGACGCAATATCAGTACAATGAAGATGGACAGTGTATTGCGATTATCTACCCGGATGGTACTAAATTAACTCAAGCATGGGACGCCACCGGTCAACGAACACAAACCACCTATCCGGATGGCCGCATTGAGTATTATACCTATGATGCCCAAGGGCGAATAACGGCCATCAGTGATGGGCAAAACCAGACGATAAGCTACACCTATGACAGTTTGGGGCAAGTTACCCAACTGACCTACCCGAACAAAACCACACGGGAATATCGCTATAATGCTTATGGCAAAGTGACTTGGTTTAAGGATGAATCGGGCAAGGTGACGGAATATGAGTATGCCTCACCCCTGCACTTAGTAACGGAAAAACGCTTACCTAATGGTGAGCGACTCAAATTTCGCTATGACAATATTCACTTACAGATGAGTGAGATTGAGAACCAAAAAGGTGAAGTATATCACTTAAACTATACCCCGACCGGGCAGCTAAGTGAAGAGATAGGCTTTGATGGCATTAGAACCACCTATCATTATGACAACGCTGGGCGTATTATCGAAAAAAGGGAATATGGTAACACACCGGATGCGGAGCCTTTGGTGACACAGTACCAGCGTGATATCACGGGTCGCTTGGTTCGGCGAATTTTTGCTGACGGCGTTATTGAGCAGTATGAATATGATGCATATGGTCAGTTGATTAAAGTTAAAGATGGTCAAAATATACTGGTTTGGGAATATAATCTTGATGGTCAGATGACGGCAGAACATCAAAACTGGGCAACGATTCGTCACCGTTATGATAAAACCAGTGGTTTGCTCGATGGCACCAAACTCCCCGATGGGCAGTGGTTGGAATACCATCACCGTAACGGTCAGCTACGAGGAATGACGCTAGAGGGGCAATCCTTAATTGGCATGTTTTATGACTCAGCCGGACGAGAGCGCGAGCGGCGTCAGGGTAATGGCTTAATTAACCGTTATCACTATGATGAACTCGGCCAGCTCGCGTCACACCAAATCTACCGTGGTTTTGATGTTGAACTCAATGATACCCCGCTGCCGGTCTGGCAACAGCAGTACCAATATGAGCCTGATGGTCAGCTTGCCCAAATCAACGGTAATCAAGCCCGCCATTACCGTTATGATAAGTTAGGTCAACTGCAAACGGTCAGCTATCCCCAAGCGAATCGCGAAGAGCATCATGCGGAAAAAGTAGAGCTGTTTAGTTATGATACCACCGGCAATAAAATCAGTGAGAAACAATCTTTAGCGCAGCTTGAAGCGAAAGTGAACCGTGGCAATCGGCTACTGTTTTTTAGTGATAAACATTTTGAGTATGACCGTTTTGGTAATTTAATTACCGAAAAGCGTGGTAAAAACCAAAGTCTGGTGACGCATTATGAGTATGATTGCCGACATCGTCTAATCAAGGTGATTAAACCCAGTGGTCAAACCATTACCTACAGCTATGACCCGTTTAACCGCCGTACCAGTAAAACGGTTAATGGCAAAACCACGGAATTTATCTGGCAAGGTCATAAACTGATTGCCGAAACCGACAATGACAAGCACTGGCAAAGTTACCTCTATGAGCAGGGCTCTTTCCGGCCACTGGCGTTAGTACAGGGCAATGCCCAACAAGGCAAAACCCAACTCTACTGGTACCAAAACGACCAACTCGGCACGCCGATAGGGTTAACGGATGGATTTGGTGAAACATTATATGAATGCCAGTATAATGGCTATGGGCAAATTATTGATGAAACCTTCCATGAAGTTGGCAATCGTACTATCCCTGATAACCCGCTGCGCTTTCAGGGACAATATTACGATGAAGAGACAGGTCTACACTACAACCTAAATCGTTACTACGACCCCTTTGTCGGACGGTATATAACCCAAGACCCGATAAAGCTGATTGGTGGTCTCAATTTTTATCAATACTGCCCTAATCCGGTCAATTGGATAGATCCGATTGGGTTTAAAAATATACCGAAGAGTGGCACCGGTGAAGTTATAAATCCCAGTAATACGGCCAATGCCCGTGTACCTAAAAACGTTCCAATGACTCAGAAAAAGTTTGATGAAATTATTAATTTAGAAAGAGGTAACCGACCGAATAATGTCCTTGAATACTTGCCAAAAGAATATGTAGATGCACATCTGGCCTTATTTAAACAAGAAGGTGGCAGTTTTATTGTGATTGAAAGCAAGCTTTCTGAAAAATATACAACATATCCAGCACGAAAGTTTGTGGGTTTAAGATCCGATATGGAAAAAATCGTTGAAGAATACCGAGCAGCAGGTAACGATTGGCGGATATTAAACGAACGATTAGGATTGGGAAACGAAAGTCTTGCCAATACGCGAATATATATCGTTCATATTAAACCAAACGATATTCGTTTTAAGTTTGGAATGTCAACGGGTAATGAATTCGGGGCATATGAAGGACAATGGATCCCGGGGGGATTTACTAAAGGAGGGGTTCCAGAAGCTGTCTTAGAAGGGTCGGAAAAGATTAATACTAACAATCTGGAAACAATATTAAGCCAATTTGAAAACTTTGAGAGATTACAATAATGGGTAAATTTGAACGAGCAGTAAACAATAATGAAATTATTCCCTTTCTTAAAGGTGAAGGTGACTATTTTTCACCAGATGAATGGTGTCGAGGATATCATTGTTATATGATTAATTTTATGGGAATGATGGGAGGTCTTGAAGAGAAAGAGCATCCGTATCAATTGTTGATCAAATATTTTAGATTATACTTAAGTTCACTTGAGGAAAATGTTGAAGACGCTTGGAGTTTATTTGAAAATATAGAATGTTATTATCATCTCAGAAAAGATAATTCCTACTTTTTTTTAACTCAACATGAAGATTTAATTGATGAATTAACCGCGGAAGAGAGAAAGAAAATAGGAGTATTATATCGTTATTTAAGAGATAACTTTGATAAAGTCCCGGATGCAGAAAATATGAACCCTTTAGACATACAATTTAACTTTACTCGTAAAAATGGTTGCCCATATGATCTTTTTTCTTTTTAATGATTAAGGTGTGAGTTGTGATTTAACCGGAGAATAGTTTAAAAAAACAGAGTGTTACCACTTTGGCTATAATGTATTGAATCTAATTACAAATTCCAAACGGTAATGCTTATGTTTTATCCCCGAATGTGAACATCTAAAATAAACCTAGAACTTGCAAGCTGATAAGCATATTAAGGGATACTTTTTTGTCATAAAAATCCTCAGTACTATCACTTTACCAAGGAGGAGTTCCCATGAAAGGTGATTTTGAACAAGCAGTAAATAATAATGAAATTAGTGCCTATTTGAAAGGTGAAGGTGACTATTTTACACCAGAGGAATTTAACATGGGATATCATAGTTTTATTATGAATTTTACAGGAATGATGTCCTATCTTAAAAATAAAGAACACCCTTATCAAGAGTTGGTCAAATATTTTAGATTATACTTAAGTTCACTGAAGGAAGATGCTCTAGATGGTTGGAGTTTATTTAACAATATTTGTTGTTTTTATGCTCTTCGAAAAGAGAAATCTTTTTTTTTTACTGAAAATGAAGATTTAATGGATGAATTAACCACGGAAGAGAAAAAGAAAATCGGGGTATTATGTCGTTATTTAAGAGATAACTTTGATAAAGTTCCGGGTTCAGCACAAATGTACCCTATTGAAAAACAGATGAAATTGGAAATGGAAGATGCTTGTCCATATAATCTTTTGACTTTTTAATGATTAAGGTGTGAGTTGCGATTTAACCGGAGAATAGTTTAAAAAAATAGAGCGTTACCGCTTTGGCTATAATGTATTGAATCTAATTACAAATTCCAAACGGTAATGGTTATGTTATATACCCGCAAGTGAACATCTAAATATATCTAGAACTTGCAAGCTGATAAGCATATTAGAGATACTTTTTTGTCATAAAAATCCTCAGTACTATCATTTTACCAAGGAGAGGTGACCATAATGGGTAAATTTGAACGAGCTGTAAACAATAATGAAATTATTGCCTTTTTTAAAGGTGACGGTGACTATTTTTCACCAGATGAATGGAGTTGGGGATATCATAATTTTATGATTAATTGGATGGGAATGATGGCTAATCTTGAAAAGGGAGAAAATTCCTATCAACTTCTGGTCAAATATTTTAAATTATATTTAAGTTCATTAAAGGAAGATGTTCTAGATGCTTGGGGTTTATTTAATAATCTTGGTTGTTTTTATTGTTTTCGAAAAGATAATAGCTATTTTTTAACTCAATGTGACGATTTAATTAGTGAATTAACAGAGGAAGAGAAAAAGAAAATCGGGGTATTATGTCGTTATTTAAAAGATAACTTTGATAAAGTTCCTGATTCAGCCAGTATGAGACCTATTGATGAGCAGATGAAGATGGTAAAAGCAGATGGTTGTCCATATGATCTTTTTTCTTTATGACTTTTGACTTTTTAATGGTTAAGTTGTGAGTTGCGATTTAACCGGAGAATAGTTTAAAAAAACAGAGTGTTACCACTTTGGCTATAAAGTATTGAATCTAATTACAAATTCCAAACGGTAATGGTTATGTTATATACCCGCAAGTGAACATAAATTACCCAACTACCAGATGGGCAGTGGTTGGAATACCATCACCGTAACGGTCAGCTACGAGGAATGACGCTAGAGGGGCAATCCTTAATTGGCATGTTTTATGACTCAGCTGGACGAGAGCGCGAGCGGCGTCAGGGTAATGGCTTAATTAATCGTTATCACTATGATGAACTCGGTCAGCTGGCGTCACACCAAATCTACCGTGGTTTTGATGTTGAACTCAATGATACCCCGCTGCCGGTCTGGCAACAGCAGTACCAATATGAGCCCGATGGTCAGCTTGCCCAAATCAACGGTAATACTGGCAAAGTTACCTCTATGAGCTCGACTCCTTCCGGCCACTGGCGTTAGTACAGGGCAATGCCCAACAAGGCAAAACCCAACTCTACTGGTACCAAAACGACCAACTCGGTACGCCGATAGGGTTAACGGATGGATTTGGTGAAACATTATATGAATGCCAGTATAATGGCTATGGGCAAATTATTGATGAAACCTACCATGAAGTTGGCAATCGTGCTATCCCTGATAACCCGCTGCGCTTTCAGGGACAATATTACGATGAAGAGACAGGTCTACACTACAACCTAAATCGTTACTACGCCCCCTTTGTCGGGCGGTATATAACCCAAGACCCGATAAAGCTGATTGGTGGTGAAGGTTCACGTGTGTTAACCTTTTCTGATGTGCATATTGAGCAAATTTATCCAAAAAATAGTACTCATTCTGCATTTTCTTTCTGTGTTTCAACAATTCATTTCTACTTATGAAATAAATCACTATTCTGGGTTAAATATTATTTATTCGTAAAAGGTTATTTGGTGACTTTGGGTGATGTATTAAGCTGATTGTAATAAAAGATCAATTTCAAATTAACGCAAAGTATGACGATTGATGGCGCTTAATTAAACTGAATGGTTAAAAAGAGATAATACTATGTTTCACGAATTAGATATATGATTATTAAAATAGTGCAAAAAAGCTATAGCATATACTGTTTTTATAACCTTATTGTTATTAATTGGTGATGCCAATTTAACGTTTCAAAATTATATTAAGCTTTAATATTAGATTGTAGAGATAATTAGCGCGGTTATATTCCGCTTTTTAAATATCCGTCAGTTAAAATTTTAAGGATTGTAGTTAAGTAAAAATATTATACGCGGTGAAACAATTCTAATTGTTTTCAATACTAGATTATCTCAGTGCTTTTTTACACTCTTCCTTACTCTACGTTATGGTTTTTCTGTTCTATTGTTAACAAATTGCCAAATCGTATGTGCTACATTTAAAAAGTTACGCTTTAAATGGTTTGATATAGCTTTTAAACTTATCTGTTATTTCTATGGTTAACCTTTATTCAAATCATTTTCAATAGATTAAATCACTACTTTACTAATTTTTTCTTATTAAGGCAGTATATCAATAATTTGAACATCAGCTCGTCAAGCAAACTAGCAATTCAATTTAAGAAAATCTTGAAACTTTCCATTTTAGTGTTAACCATCTTATAATATAAACAAATCATTGATTAGAGTAATGCATTCATGAATATAAAACAACTTAAATACTTTCAGATACTCGCTAAAAATCAACACTATACTTACACTTCCGAATATTTTTCTATTAGTCAACCAAGTCTTAGTCATGCTATTGCTGAATTAGAGAAAGAGGTTGGTATTAAGTTATTTCAGAAGAAGGGACGTAATGTAGAGTTGACCAAAGAAGGGGAACAGTATCTCCTCTACGTTAATCAAGCATTACAATCGTTAAATGAAGGTGAACAATTTATAAAAGAATTAACTAGCATATCGCATGGACATATCCGATTAGCTTTTGTTTATTCATTATGTATGGGGTATGTACCCAAAATTATTAAAGCGTTTACTAGCTTACCGGAATATAAAAATATTTCATTTTCTTTTTATGAAGATTTAAGCGCTAATATTGTGCAAGAGCTCAAAAGTAAACGTTATGATATCGGATTATGCTCTTATTTGCATGATGATCCCGAAATAGAATTCACGCGTTTAGCTAAGCAAGAAATTGTTTTTATTATCTCGAATGAACATCCGCTATCTAAACGCAAAAAACTAGATCTAAAAGATATTGCTAATGAGCCGGTAATTTTATATACCGAGCGTAGCGGTATGAAAGGTTATCTGGATAGTATTATTAGCGAATCAGGGGTTAAACTGACCAATGTGGTTAGTCATGTTGAAAGTGAAAACGCCATGATTGGTTTAGTATCCATCAATTACGGTATAGGCATGATGATAAACGTACCTGTTCCAGAACAAGCAAATGTTTCATTGATACCAATGAATAAAAATCGTCAAAAACGTGAAATTTATGTCGCAACCGTTAAAAACAGACCACTGATGCCGGTAGCGCAAAAATTTTATCGATTTTTAACCCAATATTGTGGAGATAGTTTTTTTAATAATTAATTTTGTGCTACTATTCATATAATTATTTAATAAATGTTGTTATTTACATAGATAATTTAAATATATTTTTTAAATGATAAACTTAAAACAACATATGTTGTTTTAAAAATTGATTAATTTCGGTAGCTAGAATAATTTGATGAGAGAAAAATGACACCATTAATTAAAAAAATTAGCTTAAGCAATTCTGTATCAATTGAACAGTTAGGTTTTGGTACTTTTAAAATTGTTGATCAGCAAGAAGCCAATAACGCTATCATGACGGCCTTAAACGATGGTTATCGCTCATTTGATACGGCTCAACTTTATAATAATGAAAAAATACTTGGCGAAGCTTTTGCTAATTCGGGTGTCGCTAGGCAAGACCTATTTTTAACCACTAAGGTAAGTAACCTCAATCAAGGTTATGAACTAACGTTAAAATCGGTTGAACAATCCTTAAAAGATTTACAAACAGACTATCTAGACCTGTTCTTAGTCCATTGGCCATTAAAAAATCATTTTTTCGATACTTGGAAAGCGCTAGAAAAAATTTATGAAACAAAAATGGCTCGGGCAATTGGTGTTTGTAACTTTCATCAATCTCATTTTGAATTGTTAAAAACGAAAGCAAATATCAAGCCAATGATTAACCAAATTGAGATTCATCCTTATTTAGTACAAAAAGAGTTAATCGAATACTTAAATAAAGAACAAATTGCGATCGAGGCTTGGAGTCCGTTAGCTCGAGGTCGGGTTGTTGATGAACCTTTATTAATAAATATTGGTAAAAAATATCAAAAATCTGCTTCACAAGTAACATTACGTTGGCATGTGCAAAAAGATCTTATTGTTATCCCTAAATCGGTTAACCCTAAGCGTATAGCGGAAAATAGACAAATTTTTGATTTCGAACTCACTGAAGATGAAATGCTGCAAATCGATAGTTTGAATGAAAACTTTAGAACAGGCCCAAATCCTGATGATGTTTATCAAAAAAATGGTTTTTAAAATATAACATATGTAATCTTTAATACTTTAGTTCTTAGAATAATTTTAAAACATTATTTAAGTTATTAAATTAAGATTACATATTCTTATCTCTCTTCTAGTTAGAAAACTTTTCTATAAATCGTTCCTCATGGCTAAATTAATCAGTCACATCTAGCAGTTTTTAATTTTTTTAATATTGATACCTAATTTTTATTTTAATTAAATCACCAGTAGTTATTAATAAAACTGTTTTGGTTGTAATAAAATGTTTACAGATATTTGTTGTTTAATTATTTGATATAATTGCTGTTTATAATATTTTATGGTTATATGTAAATAATTGTTGCAATTATGTATATAAAGAATAACATATAAGTGTACTAGGTTATTGATATGAGATTTTAAAAATGAATAAAACCATCTTTCTCGTTGGAGCGCGAGCGTCAGGAAAAACAACAATGGGGCGTTTACTTGCTGAAAAATTACATTACTCATTTATTGATACCGATGTTTACCTATATGAAACCACCAAACAAACTGTGGCTGAAATAGTAGAAAAAGAGGGATGGGAAGGTTTTAGAAAGCAAGAAAGCCAAGTTTTAAAGGATGTTACCCAACCATGTCGAGTTATAGCAACCGGTGGCGGAATGATTTTAGCTGATCAAAATCGTCTTCATATGCAAAAAAGGGGGATAGTATTCTTTTTATCGGCTCCAGCAAACATTCTAGCAGAACGTTTAATGAAAGATCCGAATATTGCTCAACGCCCTTCGTTAACAGGTTTATCTATTGCTGACGAGATGGAAAAAGTGCTTGAAGATCGTCATCATCTCTATATGGACTCTGCAAGTCATGTAATCAATGTTGATTGTCCGGAGATGCAAATATTAGGGCAATTTTTAGAAGTGCTCAATATCGACTAAAAAATTTGTTTTTTTATGATTAGTTCATTACCATTGAGATGAAATTCCTCCGTTTGCCCATTTTAAATATTATTATTTATTATAACTATTTGAATATAAATAATAATTAATTAATGGCACAATTCCTAAGGTTATTTTTTCTTTTATTAAAACACATTTACCGCTAATATTAACTTAAATAGATTTATAAAATTTTTAAATTAATAATGGAGTATTAACTAATGAATGACTATAAGAGCAGCTCCTGTTCCATAGCAGGGTCTATCTATGCTAATTACATTATTCAAAGTATCGCTTTAATCGTAATTATGCAATTTTCTGTCGAAATTTCAGCGCAACTTAACACTGATATAGTTGGTGTAGGTTATGTTGCTTCAGGAATAGGTGTAGGTAAAATATTGTTAATGTTTATTGGTGGAATACTCTCTGACAAATTTGGACGTAAACCATTTATCCTTATGGGGATGTGTTGTTACATAATCTTTTTTATTGGGATGCTTTTTTGTCATAATATAGATGTTGCATTCTTTTTGGCTATGTTTATTGGGGCAGGGAACTCATTTTTAGATACAGGTTCAATGCCAGCATTAACCGAATGCTTTCCGCGTTCCGCAGGTACAGCGAGTGTTTTAATTAAAGCATTTATCTCAATGGGTACATTAGTCTTACCATTTATTGTTACTCTATTCCATGCTTATGATTTATGGTATGGTTATGCTTTCCTTGGTTTTGTCGCTTGTATTGTTATAAATTTCTTATTTTTAACACCAAGAAAATTTCCTTCTAAAAATACGGTTATCTGTGGCAATGAAGGTCATAGTGACTATTTTATTGGCAAGCCAAATATTTTGTTTGAAGGATTTTTATTAATTATTATGGGCTTTACCACTACAGCTACTTTTATCATCATTTTACAGTGGTTACCAGCGATTGCCGAAAAAGGTATTGGAATGGATCCAATCGCCTCTAAACAATTGATTAGCTATTATAGTATTGCATCAATAATTTCCGTGTTTACTACTGCTTATATTGTTAAAAAATTCATAAAACCAATTTATTGTATTATTATTCTGCCCCTACTATCAGCATTAATTTTATTAATGTTCCTCTTTAATCTTAATTCGACAATGAGCTTAATAGCGGCAATTGGCATGGGGTTGACAGCAGCCGGAGGTGTATTACAACTTACCCTGGTTGTTATGCAACAATTATTTCCTAATCATAAAGGCTTTGCAGTTGGAACCATGTATACCCTAAGTGGCCTATCATTTATTGTTATCCCTTTAGTGGTACCAAAATTAGCAGTAACAAATGTTAGTTACGCCATCTTAGTTGATCTTGTCATCGCATCAACAAGTGTAATATTAGGTTTAATTGTTTATTCACGTTTCAAAAAAGTTATTGATATGAAGAAAATTTAATAACTTATTTGCGTCATAATTTTAAAAAAGCATCTTATTGCAATAAGGTGCTTTACCATTCATAATAATGTTACTGCAAAATAATCGGCATCAGCATTATTAACTTTATGGTTATTCCCAAAACAAAATCAAGTTGGATTTTAATAGGTAGCTATCTAGTTTTGTCAGTAATCCTTGAGATAATTATTGATATTATCTATCCTAATTTCAGCCATATTTATGGTTCACATGCGAAAATTGGTTCCTATTTTTTAATGCCTATCCTGTGGATAATATATGGGATATATATACTTTCTAGGACTTAAACTAAATTATAAAAAAGAGTTTATTGCACCATCTATAATTTCTAGTGGCACTAATTACATTAAAGTGAAAGATACTAAATACACTTTTTTTTGCCATTCCGATCCAATACGTTGGTTTATTATCTTTGATATTTGGGATTGTTATGCTATCGATACAAATCGTTTATCGATACCTATATTTATAATATTTTATTAAGAGATTATCTACGGAAGGTTGTTGAATGATTAACCACAAGTCTTACTCAGCATACTTGTGGCTTTTTATTAGTTAATCATTGTTGATTGTAATTGATAACACAATCTTATCTACGATTTGGTAGTTCAAAAATTTTATGATATCTAGCAATAATCACCAAGGCTAAAATTGCCCCTAATACCGCGATAAAGGCGTCAAACAAGATAATATTAGCGATACTGGTTTTGGAAATAATTCCGGTCACAACTGGTATAGAGAAAGTAGCTAAACTAGAAGAGGTAAAGAAAATACCAAGGACTTTACCTTTACCTTCAGGATAAAATTCTGACATGGTGGTTAATGCTAATTGTAAAACTCCCCCAGCTGCTGTAAATCCTAAAATAAATCCACCTGCAATACATAAAGTTGGCGAAGGGAACAAGAATAAAACGAACAACATAATTGCCGATAAACAAGGGTAAACAAACACTATATAAACCGGACGAATCCAGCTTTTAACTAATATTGAGGTTAAAATAACACTGGCTAAAGTCCCAATAGCATAATAACTAATAGTTTGCGCAGATGCAGAAGGACTCATCATTGCAACCGATTCAGAGAATTTAGGTAACCATATTGATACTAAATAAAATGTCGCGGTGGATGTATAACCAATAATGATAAAACAAACACCTTCAATCCAAAAGTTAGCTTTTTGTTTTAATTTTGGTAACGGTTTGGTCTCTTGTTCGACGGATTCTTTTGCAATTTCTTCAGCTATTGGTTGTTTATGATTTGGGAAAGGCATGTTTAGTACAGCTAAAGCATTAATGGCTAAAATAGCAACACAGAAAAGGAATGACCAACCATAATAAGCATTAGAAACGATAATTAACGTCATCACAATCGGTAACACAAATTGTCCACCAGCAATGGCCGCTTTGGTTAAAATGGATGCGGTTCCGGTTGCCTTAGGAAATGATTCCATTAATGCTGGGTAAGTACCTGCGTCTAGCGTTGAATTAGCAATACCGCCTAAAACAGCAAACATAAATGCGATTTGCAGATTTGGGCTAATCAAAATGCCAAGCAAAAAGCCTATATAAAAAAGTCCACCTAAAAAAACGAATGGTTTACGACCAAATTTATCAGATAATGCTCCCATAACAAACAAAACTATTAAGCGTCCAATCCCTAAACCTGAGATTACATAAGCAATCCCCTCACTATCAGTATTGAATTGATTAGCCAAATAATTCATATTTTGGGCGAGAATGATTGCCCCCATACCATGAACAAAATAGTTCATGTATAAGCATATCGAAGTAGGGATATAGTTATTTTTCATAGTGCATCCTTTGTTGAATAATTTAATTTTACAACTGTTATGTCATTCCAATTATTAAAAACAATTTATTTTATAAAATAGTTTTTTAGTTACCGATAATTTAATTCGCATCTGATTACTGAGTAATTAATATCGTTTTATTTCTATAAATCAGTGAAATAGATTTTTTTTATTTCTTCATTTCATAATCTTACCTAAATAATTTTAGCGATTATTTTATTTATTATGTATAAATTTATAAAAAAAATAAATTAAAATAACAAAATCTATAGATAAATTTATTTTATTGTTTTACATTATTAGCATCTTATTTTTACTAAATTCAGCTAAATTATTTAAAATTTCAGGAGGATTGCATGGCAATTGAACGTCCTATAGGGCTTGCGGCCTTAACGGTATTAGATGTATCTCCAGCAAATCAAGTTATTGTGGCCGCAGAAGCTGGTTATACTCATGTTGGTTTAAGACTTATTCCTGCCACACCTACTGAGCCGGTTTATGCAACAGTTGGTGATACCCCATTAATTCGGGAAGTCGAGCGACGATTAAAAGAGACAGGTATCAAAGTTTTAGATATTGAAATTTTTCGGCTCAAACCAGATACCCGAGTTATCAACTTTTTGCCGGTATTAGAAACAGGAGCTCGCTTAGGCGCAAGCCAAGTATTATTAGCCGGTAATGATCCTGATAAAAATCGTTTAGCTGATAATTTTGCACGGTTATGTGAAATTGCAGCCCCATTAGGTATCGCAATCAATATTGAACCAATGCCTTGGACAGATATTCCTACCGTTAATTCTGGGGTAGAATTACTCAAAGCCGCCAACCAAAACAATCAAGGTATGATTATTGATCCATTGCATTTTGATCGTGGAGCTAATACTCTGGAGGACTTGCAGAAAGTACCTAAGGATTGTTGGCGCTATATGCAATTATGCGATGGAACTAAAGAGAAACCAAAAGATACCGAAGGATTACTTTATCAGGCAAGAAATTATCGATTATCACCGGGACGTGGCGGCATTGATTTAGTATCATTATTAAAAGCTTTACCAGAAATGCCGATTTCAATTGAATGTTGTAATGATGAATTTGCGTTGAGTCATTCTCCAATTGAACGAGCTAAAATGTATCTTGAAGATACCAAAAAATTACTTAAACAAGTCGCTGAATCTTAATAATAACTAATTGGAGAGAAGTATGAGAGCAAACATCGATGGACATTTTTTATTAATCGGACTAATGGCTTATCCAATTCGACATAGCTTATCACCGAAAATGCAAAATATAATTTATTCTAAACTAGACGTTCCTTATGTCTATTTAGCTTTTGAGGTGACACAAGAAAAATTACCTGATGCGATAAAAGGATTACGCGCATTAGGTTTACGAGGTAGTGCGGTATCAATGCCAAATAAACAACTGGTCTGCCAATATTTAGATAAATTAACACCGGCTGTTGAGCTTATTGGCGCTTGTAATACCATTTCTAATGATGACGGTGTTCTAACCGGATATAACACGGATGGAATGGGATACATGCGTTCATTAAAAGAGGCAGGTGTTGATATTATTGGTAAAAAAATGACATTACTTGGTGGTGGTGGTGCCGCAAGCGCTATTGCTGTACAGGCTGCACTCGACGGCGTTAAAGCGATTTCTATTTTCAACCAAAAAGATGAGTGCTTTGATAAAATTGTTGAAATAGCTAAGCGAATCAATGAAAAAACTGATTGTAAAGCCACGGTTTATGATTTAGATGATCAAGCTAAATTGCGTCAAGAAATTGCTGAAAGTGCCGTATTATGCAATGCTACTGGTGTCGGTATGAAACCGTTAGAAGGAC
This sequence comes from Gilliamella sp. LMG 34359, assembly GCF_984569085.1. NCBI lineage: Bacteria > Pseudomonadati > Pseudomonadota > Gammaproteobacteria > Orbales > Orbaceae > Gilliamella > Gilliamella sp. LMG 34359. The sequence goes on from NZ_OZ474906.1 coordinate 1,926,923, forward strand.
AGAGTTTGATTACCGATCCTAGCATGTTAAGGAAAGATCTCGTTGTAACCGATTGTATTTATAGCCCACGTAAAACAAAATTACTGGAAATTGCCGAAGCACAAGGTTGTAAAACTTTAAACGGTATCGGAATGATGTTATGGCAAGGTCATGCACAAATAAAAATTTGGACAGGACAAGATGCTCCGATTGATTATGTAAAAGAAAAAATGGGTTTTAATGACTAAAAAATTTTAGTTAACTTAATATAATTAATATAAATATTAATATCAGCATAAATTATCCTCTTAATAATTTTGATTAAGAGTAAAGAAAAAAATAAATTGGTGATCAGATGACAAAGATTACAGTAAAAGGTTTAGATATAGGCGTTGGAGCGCCTAAGATTATCGTTCCAATTGTAGGTAAAACAGAACAAGAGTTAGTAAATGAAACTGAATTTTTAACGCAAATCGATTTCGATATGGTTGAATGGCGAGTGGATCATTTTCAACATGTTGATGATGTTGAAAAAGTAAAACAAACAGCAAACAAATTACACGCAATCATTGGTCACAAACCAATTTTATTCACATTTCGAACAGCTAATGAAGGCGGTGTCTATCCAGCTCCGGTGGAATTTTATATCAATCTAAATAAACAGATGATTAAAACTGGCTTGATAGATCTTGTCGATATCGAAGTTTTCACTGGTGATCAATATGTTGAAGAAATTGTTGAATTAGCTCATCAACATAACGTTTTAGTTATTGCTTCAAATCATGATTTTGATAAGACACCAGCAAAAGATGAAATCGTCGCAAGATTACGCAAAATGCAAGATCTCGGTGTAGACATTCCGAAAATCGCAGTAATGCCGCGTTCGCGTGAAGACGTTATAAACTTACTGGCCGCAACAGCTGAAATGAAAGACAAATATGCGCGTAAACCACTCATTACCATGTCAATGGCAGGAAAAGGCGCAATTAGTCGAGTTGCTGGTGAAACCTTTGGTTCTGACCTTACCTTCGGCGCAGCAAAAAATGCTTCAGCACCTGGGCAGCTTGATGTTAAAGAGCTAAGACAAATTTTGAATATTTTGCATAGAAGTTTAGCTTAAAAATAATGACTTTCTTACAAATAATCTAAAAAAGATTAAGTGATTAAAAAAGTTTGTCGTGAAGCAAGTCAAAGATATAAACCGTCAAGTTAAAATGATTAATCGTAAATAACGACGATTAATATAAAGATAATATTAGGAGTCTGTATGAATAATAATTGGTTAGGTTTAGAGGGTGATGTCTGTGTCATCACTGGTGCGGTCGGTGGTATGGGGGCTGAAATTTGCCGGGAATTTGCTAAACAAAAAGCAAATTTAGTACTGATCGATCTTAATGAAACCAAATGCCAAGATTTTGCCTCTGAATTAGCCAAAGAATACGGCATCAAAGCCATAGGTTTGGCTTGTAATACCACTGATGAAAAAAGTGTGGATAATGCCGTTGCTTTAGTTAAGCAACAGTTCGGCCGGTGTGATGTACTGGTTAATACTGCTGCTATTTTAAAATTCTGTCCGTTGGAAGATTTACCTCTTGATGAATGGCAATTAACTATTGATGTCAACATGACTGGTTACTTCCTTATGTCTCAACGTTTTGGTCGTATGATGATCGAACAAAAATCTGGTCGCATGGTGCATATTTCAACGGTAGCTTCACATACGCCAGAAACCTATAGTGGCGCATATAGCCCAACGAAAGCTGCTATTTCCATGTTATCAAAACAAATTGCTGCCGAATGGGGACAATTTGGCATTCGTTCTAACGCTGTTTGCCCTTGTTTTGTTAAAACTCCATTATCAAAAAAATTCTATGAAGATAAAGAAGTTGAAGAAGGCCGTACACGAATGATTGCCAGTCGTCGTATTGGTGAAACAATTGATATTGCAAATGCTGTTTTATATTTAGCCAGCAAACGTTCAGATTATTCTAATGGTACTGAATTAGTTGTTGACGGTGGTTATGAGATTATGTTGGGTGACTTAGTACCAAGACCAGGTGGACGCCGTCAGTTTGCAATTAATTCACGTCAAGCGAATAAAAGCTAAACGCCCGCAATCATCTCATTATCTAACCTTAATTAGATCAATTTCTACCATAACACCACTTAAAGAGTGGTGTTTTCTATTTAAAAAATAAATTAAAAAGATAAAAAATATTTATAAATTCAATAAAAAATAAACTGAATTTTGTTTGAAACACATTTTCATATGATCATTCAATAATGATGGTAACTTGTTGTATTGAAAATTTTTAATTCATTGATTAACAGGTAAATTAAGCTAATTTTGTTACTAAAATAGAACCAAAAACTCATAACCATTTGATAAATAATAACTCTGTTTTTGATTAATCTATAGAAAAAATATATAAATTAATTGAAAAATAAAGAATATATTTATTGATAAATTGTGTATAATAGGGGTAATCGAATATCAATTTAAAATTAAAAGTAAGCACAACTCCAGAGTTGTGTGATGGTATGAGGGAGTAACATGAGCGATTTCTCTTCAATTTTTCAACCTATCACAATTAAACGCACCACGATTAAAAATCGAATTGTAATGCCGCCGATTGGAACTAACTTTGCAACCCTAAGTGGTGAATTTGTTGATGATCATATACAGTATTATGAACAACGAGCCAAAGGGGGAACCGGATTAATTATTCTGGAAAACGTCTGTATTGATTATCCATATGGTACAAATGGGACAACACAACTGCGCATTGATAATGACCAGTATATACCGGGACTATTTCGATTTACTGAACGGATGCATAAACACGGCGCAACCGTCGCTGTACAAATCAACCATGCTGGGGCCTCAGCCTATTTTGGCCGACTAAACGGCTTGCAGCCTATTTCCGCATCAAATATTCCATCAAAAACGGGTGGCAATGCCCCAAGACCTATGTCAGTCGATGAAATTTATTATGTGGTAAAACAATATGGCTTAGCAGCATCAAGAGTACAACGAGCAGGATTTGATGCTGTCGAAATTCATGCCGGACACTCCTACTTACTCAGTCAATTCTTATCACCATTATTTAACAAACGTACTGACGAATTCGGTGGAAGTGTCGAAAATCGTGCGCGAATTGTTCGTATGGTCATCGATGAAATTCGTAAACATGTAGGCCCTAATTTTTTAATTATGTTACGTTTTAGTGCTGATGATTTTATTGAAGGCGGTAATAGTTTAGAAGATACATTAGAAATTCTAGAATACTTAAATGAAGGTGTTGATATCTTTGACGTATCAGCTGCTCAAAATGACACTTTATTTATGCAAATAGATCAAATGAACTTACCAGATGGTTGGCGCTCATATATGGCGAAAGCAGTAAAAGATAAATTCAACAAACCAACCATTGCCTCAGGAAATTTCCGTGATCCAAAAATTATTGCTGATACCATAGCAAACGGCGTTGCCGATTTTGTTGTAATGGGACGAGGTTTAATTGCCGAACCTTATTGGGTTGAAAAAGTTAAAAATAACGAAATTGATACCTTAAGACGTTGTATTTCATGTAATATCGGATGTGCTGATCATCGAATTGCCAAATCTAAACCAATACGCTGTACAGTAAATCCTGATATTATCAGTTATGAAGATTATAAACGTTATCAAATAACCGCACCACTTAATGTTGTGGTTATAGGGGGCGGGACTGCTGGGCTTGAAGCTGCTGCCACCGCAGCTGAAGTTGGTTGTAACGTAACCCTATATGAAGAAAAATCATTTCTTGGTGGCTTATCATCCATTATTTCTCGTTTTCCTTATAAACGTCGTATAGCGGATCTTCCAAAATTTTTGATCAACCGTATTAACAAATTAGATAATGTCACAATCCATTTAAATACCAAAGCAACGCCAGAAATGGTGGCTAGTCATCACCCTGATCTGGTTGTTGCAGCCACAGGTGCTAAGGCTCTATTGCCTCCTATCAAAGGATTACATGAACAATTAGCAAAAGAGAAACGCAACGTCTTCTCAATTTTTGATCTTATGGACAATTTTGAATACTTTACTGATATTCCTGATAAAAAAATTGTCGTCATCGGAGGAGGGGCTGTTGGTTTAGATGTGGTTGAATATTTCTCTGAAAATAAAGCCAAAAGTACCACTATTGTTGAAATGCAGACGGCATTAGCAAAAGACTTAGATATGATTGGCCGTTTATCAATGATGAGAATGATTGATGATAATCACGTCAACGTAATGTTAGAAACTACATTACAAGAAGTTAAAGAGGACCGCTTTATTGTTTCTCGAAATGGTCAAATTGAAGAACTCGATTTCGACTATGGATTTGTCTGCTTAGGTTTAACCCCTGTGTCAGAATTTACTGAACAATTCCGACAACATGCCGATAAAAACCACTATCAATTCCAACAAATTGGTGATTGCAAACAAGCAAGAAAATTAATTGATGGAATGCGAGAAGGTCGTGATGTTATCGCTGCTATTCAATCTATAGAAAGAAGTCGAGCACATAATATTCGTGGTGTAGATGTAAACTATGCTATCTAGTTATGCTATCTAACTATATAAGTAAGCTATGTGACTATCAATGCTTCTAGCTTTTTATTCTTCAATAGAATAATCATTAAAAGGGAACCTATAATGCGTTCCCTACTATACAATCTAAAGTAAGCCTAACTCAAATTTTGACGTATCAGTGGCATAAACTCTTTGGCGATGGCCATCAAGATCATTACTAACAAACATATAACCTAAATTGAGTGTTTGTTACTTAAATAAATTTTTTGCTTTACATTTTAAACATAATCAATAATCGGTAAATAAATAATAAAAAATTCTAAGCTATAATTTATAATATACTTAAGTTAAATAGCTTTGAAGTTGAATTAAAACAATTAAGGTAAAAAGATAATATCTTTACTTATAGTTGCATTGTTATTAAACAAGGGCTAATTAATATATAATTTAGCTACAAATAACCTATAAAACATTTAAATTAAATCATGATTGGTGATTAAAAGTGTTAATACATAAATATTCTAATTAATAATAAGGTTTAGAGTAAAATGAAAAAAGTTATATCTATGTTTTTATTCTTAATAATTTTGCCTTTTGGAACTAGCATTGCCGAACAAAATAAATTATTACCGACAGAACCAAAATTCATTTTAGATAAAGATATGGTCATTTTGATTAGTCCAAGCGAGAACACTATAGAACATTTAAAAAATATCATGGAAGACGGAGACGATTTTTATGTTATGGCTGATGATGCCAATTATTATAAATCGTTAATTTACGATTATTTATCAGACATACATCAACCCTATTTAAATAAACATGATGATACAACTTTTTTTTATCAACAAAAAAATGGTGAATTACGACAAATAGAAAATAACAATTCGAATTCGTTTTGGTGGGCTTTGTTATATAATCATGAAAATAGAAAATACCGAATTGTTGATCTTATTGATTTTAAAGATGAGTATGAAAAATTCATAATTAACAATTAATTATAAATAGTTTATTAACTATAAACTATTTATAGCGATAAATTAGTATGTAGCTTTACTTTAAATTAAATAATATTTTGAGGTTATTCGTATTTTATTTAAATATTAAATTATAGATAATTATACACGACTTTCTAAGTCGTCTAGATTTTTTACAAATCAAAATCGATAGTTGTTCATCAAATCATTTTGTCACTCATTATTTTTAGTATTAAGATTAAAAAAGTTACAAACTTTAACTAAGATATTCAAAATGTTATGTTGGGAACATTAAAGAATGTGCTATTGGTATTTAACTAGAAGGATAAAACTGAAACGGATGACTTATATTAATTTATTAAAAATATTTATATTATCAATTGCAATTGTATTCTCATCTATTGTAGTTGCCAATATTGGTCGTGATGTTGAGAAAGAAAATAAAAAGAAAATATTAAAAGAAATTGTTACAACAGGTTTTGAAAAAATAAATCCAAATTATGAAGATTGGAACATTAAGCATTATATTGAAGTCGATGAGTATTTACAGTTTATAACTCCATTTGAGCAAGGAAATAAGTTGGCTAACTACTCTTTTCGCCAAGAACAAGTAATGCAATTATTAAAAAAGGCATTGGCTAAAACTGATGTACATTTAAAGCTCGAATTTGAGGGCTCTAGGCGATTAAAACCAGTACTAATTGGAATTCTCGGAACAGAACCAGAAGTAATTGAAAACCGAAATGATGCTATTATTCACCATTATAAGATTATTTTAACTGATGATAATAATAACATACTGGGAGAAACCGAAATATTTGTTACGATAAATGAGTCGAAAAATATAAAACAAGCCTATTTACGAACAGAACAAGAACTACTTGAGTATCTCGAATCTCGTAGTTCATTTCCCATGCCTTTGTTTGAAAAGATGGATAATCTTGGAACCTTTTCGGCTAAATCTACATATTTGAGCGGAAATTTTGTGTGGATTTATAAAAATTTGATGATAGTGGTGGAGATGTCGATGATGGAAGGAATTTCATTACAAATTGCTCATGCTTTTCAGCAAGAGCTTGAAAATCAAGTAGAATCAGAAATAAACTAATATTGTTCAATAATTACGGATATGTTATGACTTTTTTAGATTTTTAGAATATCTAGTTTTCAATTATTGCTGATTTTTTTACTAAATCTTATTTTTTTGATTTAAAGAATATTTATTATTTCTAATTGGTTATAGTGTCAATCACCGATGAAAAATGTATTAAACTTAAAGATATCATTGATACTAAAAAGTATTATATAAATGCTTAATTTTTAATATAACCAATATGATAGTCTTAGTTATACGATAGCAGTTGCAATATCCGATTATTCCTATATTCAAATTCTCAAGTTTGATTTCTAAAATAGTAAATAGTCTAAACCGAATAATGTTACATAGTTGATGAATGTCTATATTGATTATGATGCTATCTCTTTTTTATCTGTCACGTAAGTATCAAAATTTTAATAAAAATTATACAATTAATTTAGAATATGCTATAAAAACAGTTAAATAAGGACATATCAAGATGATATTGGATAATTAGGATTTATTTATGAGAATATTAGGTTACAGTTTTTCTCTTTTAGCAACAGTAATATTATTATCTGGCTGTATTTATGGTGATATAGATAAGAGAATGCGATATTTTGTAACTACTGAAGCAACGAGATATTGTGAAGCTAACCATTATTCATATTGTGAAATTTATGCACAATGTTATAGAGATTTTTTAGAGCAAATGCCAGCAAGAGCATATTCTTTATCAGCGTTTTGGGGTATGTCTAGAGATTATCTTGATGATAACGAAGCCCCAAAAGAAATGGATAATATTTACGCTCAAATAAAAGATAATGAAAAAAAGGTAGAGAAGATTTAAGTTTATATTATAGTTATCTATTATTTCCGCATAATAGATGTTCATCGATTATTAATGCTAAACAGTATGATATTAGCAATTATCAAGAAGCGATCGATAAAGGGATAAAAAGCTATAAACTCTATAATGAATAAAATGTTTTAGGATTTTCTCAATAGAGCCCGGAAAGTAATAGATATAAATTAAATTATAAAATTATACATATTTGTTGGCTAATAAAAATTAGGGAAATAACTGTTTTCATCCTTTGGGCAAAGGATGAAAATTTAAACGGAGATTAAAATGAATATATTAAGGTGTAAAATTGTTATTCTAGCACCATTGTTATTACTTAGTGCATGTAGTTCAAATCATGAAAAGTTAGAGGAAAAAGCTGGAATTGAGATTAAGGATAAATTGACTAAATCTTGTCAGGCTAACAATTATTCTTACTGTGAAATCTATGGCAAATGCTATATCAATATTTTCAATCAATTGAATGAAAGCGCGCAATATACACTCAAATTACTATCTAATATCATGCCGGAATCGGAACAAAATACGATTAATATGCAGAAAAATCCAATGGATATCATCTACTCTAAATTAAAAGATAGTGAAGAAAAGAGTGATAAAAATTCTATTTTCAATTATAGCGTTATGTTATATCCTCATAATCAATGCTCCTCAATAATTAATGCTAAATCATATGATATTACTCGTCATCAATATCATATTGATAAAATGTTGTACGAAAAGAAAAGCAAAATAATAATGAAAAATTTAGATATGTAATAGGAATTTTAATATAAAAAAGTATTAATATTATTTGAGTTGAACGCTTTAATTAGAAATCATTAACCAATCTAAAGCAACCAATGCTGGACGTTAGATTAATAATTGTGTTGATTATAATTACCGATCTTAAAAAAACTCCACAAAAATATCAAAAATTTGTTAGCAATTATACGATTAATTTAGGGTATGTTATAAAAGTAGTTAAATAAGGCCATATCAAGATGATATTGGATAATTAGGATTTATTTATGAGAATATTAGGTTACAGTTTTTCTCTTTTAGCAACAGTAATATTATTATCTGGTTGTATTTATGGTGATATAGATAAGAGAATGCGATATTATGTAACTACTGAAGCAACGAGATATTGTGAAGCTAATCATTATTCATATTGTGAAATTTATGCACAATGTTATAGAGATTTTTTAGAGCAAATGCCAGCAATGTCAGATTCTTTATCAGCGTTTTGGGGTATGTCTAGAGATTATCTTGATGATAACGAAGCCCCAAAAGAAATGGATAATATTTACGCTCAAATAAAAGATAATGAAAAAAAAGGTAGAGAAGATTTAAGTTTAGATTATAGTTATCTATTATTTCCGCATAATAGATGTTCATCGATTATTAATGCTAAACAGTATGATATTAGCAATTATCAAGAAGCGATCGATAAAGGGATAAAAAACTATAAACTCTATAATGAATAAAATGTTTTAGGATTCTCTCAATACTGCTTTGAAAATAATAGATATAAATTAAATTATAAAATTTTGCATATTTGTTGGCTAATAAAAATATGCAAAATAACTGCTTGCATCCTTTGAATAAGGTTCGTTTTCTATAATCAATAATTATTCCATATTATTTAACTTAATTTGGATAATATTTTCAGTAAATTCTAATTTATTATTCACATTCATAATTACTTTAATAGCTATAAAATTGAGTATGTTTACCTATTAGTTACAAAGAAGACTGGTAATTAAAGCAAAACTATCATTAATCATCGCATCATAAAGTGTTTTATCATCTTTGTAGACAATACTAATATTAAGTAATCCTTCTAGTATTACCATTAATTGGTTAGTTAAAGTTATATGTTGTGGCGTTTGAGGAAGTTGTTGGCTAATGAGTTGACGAATAAATTCCTTATGTTCAATCGCTAGTTGCTTGATAGCCTGATCATGATGAAGCTCTTCGCTTGCTCTTATAAATAAACAGCCATTAAAATTATCTTGCTTAAACCAAGTTAGGTGCCATTTGAATATCTGAATGATCGCATCATTTTGGTCGAGATCTTTAATCGCCGTGCTAAGATCTTGTTGAAAGCGTAAATTCCTTATCTTCAAAACCTCAAAAATTAAGTTATCTTTATTACCAAAATGTTTATATAGCGTTGTTTTAGAGCAACCTGATTGGTCTCGTATCTCATCAACTCCGACATTTGCAAATCCTTTTTGATAAAAGAGTTGTTCAGCTGTATTCGCTATTAATTTAGGTGTTTTTTTCATTTTTTATCCAAGGTGTTTGATATGTGATCAGATCTTACCAATATAAAAAGTAAACAGAATTATTCATTTTTGCGGTTTGTATTCATACTTTCATTCATCTATTAAGATAAAGAATAATGAAATCAATTTTTTTCAGCAAGGAAAAGTTACCACCAAAAGCCAAAAATAGTGAATTATTGCAAAGTTTAGTTAGTGACTTTGGTTCTATATGGTTTCTTATTGGTTCTAGTCAATTTACATATTACGCCATTTAAGATGATGACTTCTAGAGCAAGTTATGTGATTTTGTTAGCATTATTTAAGCCATCATTAGCCCAATCCAGAATGTTATCTTTGGCCATTTAATTGCCATTTTGATAGATTAGTTTTTCTTAAATTATCTGCTAGTAATATCTTTATTCCTGTATTCGCGGTTGTTGGTACTATTGAAGCCACATCACTCGTAATAGGTACTGCTGTCACTGTCACTGTTGTTATTCGTATTCCTATTGTTTGGGAATATATTGGTAGCGATAATATGATAAACCTAATTTAAATCAAGCCATGAACAACTTGCCAAATAGTACTTATTGATTAAGTTTAAAAGGATAGATTTCACTTCATAGTTTAGATTATTCTTTCGCCCAAGAGTAAATAGATCAATACCCCAAACCTGGCTAGAGTCAATCTAAAATTCAAATTAAAATATTGTTAGATTTGCTTGGGGCATGGTTATGGTTGGGGAGCATATATTAAGCAAGTTTTCAGGAGTACTTAGATAGTAAGCAGACTTTTTTCAATTGATAACTAGGGTTCTGTGGAGGTAATTAAATTTAAGGTCATATTAGTGAGCACGGCCAAAATATTTGACAGTGTTCACCTCTATAATATAGTTATTTAATCAATAGTGCTTTTATTCTTCTGCATCCGATAAATTTTTTAATTTGGCCGGTTTTGAAAAAAGAATTATGATCAACTGAATTAAAAAACCAAGAAAAACTGCAAATATACAACTATTCACACCAAAATTTACACTTATGTACACTCCTATGGCAGCCCCCAAAGGCCGAGCCCCAAAAGTAACCGTCATGATCACCGACGATACTTTAGCTATCATATTACTCGGTGTGACTAGCTGTCTTAGTGATACTGTTGATATAGTCCAGATAATAGGTCCAAATCCAAAGAAGAAAAAGGCGATAAAAACTAATATGTTGGTAGAATATATTAGAGTTAATAATATCAAAATTGAAGCCATAAAAGCTGAAATAGGCCCTAAAGTCAGTTGAAAACCAAAACTAATTTTTTTCGATATAATTTTATATAAAAATGATCCTATTATCATTCCTAAACCGATTAAACTTAATGAAACTCCAACTTCAAAGCCAAGGTTGAAGTCGGGAGTTCTAACCTCGTTTCCCGCTCCAATTCTTCTTCTAAATACTTCTATTAAAGTACATAGCCTATTGAAATTGCAGTGTTAACTGTAAAATTATCTTCGTTAAATACCATTATCGTGCACTTAAAGTAAGTGCATTTAAGTCTACCACTATATTTATCTTAGACAGCAGTATAACTGGATATTTTACCTTCTTTCCTATTTCGTCGTTGTTTTAGGTAGGGTAAGTATTTGGTGATTACGCCGTTCTGTTTCCTTGTTCCCAGTAAGTTTTGACATGAAAAAAACTTTGAACAACGAACAAGAGGATATACCACCATGACACTGCTAATTGATTTATCAATCCGACTTGCCAAGCCAGCCACTAAAACCTATATCCCAAAAGACGGTGCAGGTTTGTACATTAACGTAAAGCTTACCGGCACTAAACAACGGCTGTTTCGCTTTTAGGTGGAGAATACACAAAAACTAATCTCTTTTGGGGTGTACCCTGATGTATATTTAAAGAAAGCACGTTCTTTACAGCAACAGGCGCAGGATTTAATTGCTTCTTGCATTGACCCGCGTACTGGAAGAAAGAGTGTATTAAAATCTGCCAGCAAAGTGTTGCAAAACAGATTAACCCTTGCTGAGTATGCCCAGATTAAGAAGCGATTATGATGATGACAGTATTTGATGCTCAAGCTGTGATGGCTGATTTAAAATAGCAGAGGGTGTTAGGCGAACGCCTCGACTTTCAAGATTAATACGCTTTAAGACTGAATTATTGGCTTTGTATATTAGGGGCAACGGTAGCTGATTTGCAGCGTTGGTTACGTAAGCAGGGTTTTAATGTAGCTCATAGTACGGTTAGCCGTTTTATAACTAAATATAATGGCTAAGTTTGCTAAAGCAGAGATACAAGCTGGTTCAGTGATGAAGCGTCTACAAGGTTGTATTATTCATTCAAAAGGGACTATTCGCAATTATGAATGAACTCTGAAACGGATTGCACAGTATTGTACTAATAACCGTATCAATGTATATGAGTTAACATCTGAAATAGCAGTAACTTATTTTGAGCAGCGTTCTGAAGAAGTGGGACAAAAAACGCTTGATATGAAGCGTCAGGCAATGCAAGCAATGATGACACATGTTACTCATGTGGTGGAGCCTAATACAAAGTTACCCGTAATTAAGTCTGAACATCAGCAGATATTTGAAAGTCATGCTTATAGTCAGCAACAATTAGCGTTAATTGTTGATGCTCAATCGCCCCTAACGCTTTTGCTACAGAATTAGCCTATCGTGCTGGTTTGCGTGCCCATGAATTACTTACTCTCCTCCCCCGATACAGAAAGAATCTCCGATAAACGACCTGCCTTAGCTATGGATAGGCTACACTAATTCGTACAACTTTTTTAAGGGATAAGATAAACTACTCTAAAAAAGGAAAATACGATGAAAATAAAACGACGAGAAAGACGAACCTATACAGATGATTTTAAACAGCAGATGGTAACGCTCTATCAACAAGGTAAAACCCGCAGTGAATTAGTTTTACAGTATGAGTTAACGCCATCAGCATTAGATAGATGGCTAACACAATACTCCACAACGGGTTCATTCAAAACTAAAGATAATCGAAGTACTGAAGATAATGAGTTGCTAGCCTTGCGCAAAGAGAATAAAAGGTTATTGATGGAAAACGATATCCTAAAGCAAGCCGCACTGATAATGGCACGAAAATCGCAGTGATACAATCAAATCGACATCGCCATTCATTGAGTTGGTTGTGTCGATGTTTAGGTGTATCAAGGCATTACTTTTATTATCAGTGCAAAACGCGGCTTGAGAAAAAAGTTCTAAAGTATGCACAAGAGATTCAATCTATTTTTAATCGTAGTTATCAATCTTATGGTACGCGAAGGATACGAAAAGCGTTGTCAAATCAAGGTATAACCGTATCGCGTCGTTATGTGGCTAAAGTCATGAAAGCATTATAATTGAAATCAAAATATACCGTTAAACGTTATAAAAACCATTCTAAAGAAGTTAATTCAGTTGCGATTGCCAATGTATTACAGCGAAATTTTACTGTAGGTGTAAAAGCAAATGTTATTGTCGCTGATTTGACTTATATAAAAGTTGGACAAAAATGGAATTATCTGTGTGTATTACTCGAACTCTCAGCACGAAAGATAGCCGGATTCAGTGTTGGACAACACAAAACAGCAGAGCTTGTTATGCAAGCATTAAGCCAAATTAAAGCACCATTATCCTCAATCGCACTATTTCATTCAGACCGAGGAAAAGAGTTTGATAATCAATTACTCGATAGTTGTTTTGAAGTATTTGGTATCACTCGCTCATTGAGCCATAAAGGATGTCCTTACGATAATGCTGTTGCTGAAGCAACATTTAAGACAATTAAAACTGAATTTGTCAAAAATGAGATATTCACCAATACTAATGAACTACGACAACGTTTTTCTGCTTATGCATATTGGTACAACAACAATCGGCTGCATTCATCATTAGGTTATTTGACGCCGATGGCATTTAATAAACAGTTACCCCTTAATTTTGTTGTATGAAAAAGGGTAGACATTCCACTACTAAATTTGCAGGGCGTGAGGGTGTACTTTATACGGTAAAAGGTAAAGGTGGGCTAATACGGGAGGTATTAATACCTCACCATTTAGCCAATCGTTTAGAAGAACTAAGATTGCCTGAGCCAATAACCATAACTGACAGACGTATCTATTATCAACAGCACTATGCCATTAATGGCGGTAATCGTTGGTCAAGTTCGTTTTTACTGTCTCAAAACGAGTATTAGGTTGGTCAACGGATGCTTCATGGGGTACGGCATAGTTATGCGCAGGAGCGAATGGTGGAGCTACAAGTAAATTGCAGATTAAACAGAGTAAAAGCATTGGAAACCGTCAGCTAGGAGATGGAGCATTTTGGGCCAAGCTAGAATTCTCATAACATTTTAACTAATTTATTGTATAGTGGATGCCAAATTTACAAAATAACTAGGATAAGTTTTAATTTTATCAAAAAGTGCTTTTGACGGATTTTTTATAATATCTTTTACTCTTATACTATCTGCCTCGTGCATATCTATAAAATTAGCCAGATCCATTGATATAAATCTATCCATAAAACCTAACTCGTAAATTGTAATTGCAGTTTTAGATGGTAAGCCATATTTTATTCTTTTTTGAAGGAATTTGAGGTTATTAACTAAGCCATTTATATTCTCTTGATCAGATGCTTCTATTAAAATAATTAGAGCATTAATGAATAATGTTCCATCATAAGATAGCCCATTTTCAAACATATCAATAATATCATCTATCTTGAAGTTAGTAGTTCTTTGACCATGAATTTTTTTAATGTAGTTAACTGAAATATAATTGAATATTTCATAGAACGATGTACCATCAATCCATTGTTGAGCAAGAGTTGATCTTATATTTGGATCAGAAAATTTATTGAAATTTACATTGTTGATAAACTCTACTAGCAATGGCCAAATATAATTCAGTAGATCAAGTTGTGTTTCAATAAGTAGAAGATGATTAATATTATCATCTAACCATAATCTAATTTTATCTATATCATTACGACCATATAGCGTTTTGCTATAAATAGCTTTTTGTTTAGGATCTGTAACCTTTCTAGATATATCTTGAGCTATTAGCTGGAATAAATTAATAATATTATTTTTTTCAGTATCATTCTGGGCTAATCTATAAGCCAGTGTCGATTGTGCTAATTGAGTAACATTTTGTATCTCATTATTGGATAAGTGGAATAACAAAAAACTTTCAATTGCTGATATTAAATCTATTTTAAAATAAATTTGTCGTTTTAAATTTTCAATACTGAAATGCGCCTTTTCTTCTAAAATATAGTATAGAATTTTAATCGGTAGTTCTTTAGGAGCTTGTAAATATGTACTTACAAACTGCTCATAAGTAAAATTTAAAGAAATTTTTCTATTATCGCTTGTAATAGGTTTGAATACTTCCATTAAACTACTAATGCAAGGTTCAGATTCATTAGGATTTAAAAGTTTCTTTATCTGGTACCATCTCCAATTATCGCTTCTAAATTTTCTATTATCATAAATTGTATTATCAGCAAATAAAATACTTCCTTCAGTATGCATTCCTGAACGCCCAGCTCGACCAATTAAGTTTTGGAAGTCTCTAGTTTTAATGTTTTCTTGGCCTTGATGTACATCGGCTACAATTAAGTACCGAATAGGGAGATTAACTCCTTGGGCTAAAGTTGAAGTACAAATAACAAATTTAATTAGATTTTCTCGCATAGCATGTTCTATTGCCAAACGTATGCCCTGAGGGATATTTCCATGATGACTAAATACTCCAAAGTAGGCACATTTTGTGACTGCAGAAGCAGCTCCAAAATTTGCCTTTATTAGTTGGTATAGTTTTATAATCTCTGGATCTGAAGAGTAAAATCTAGGGAGTCTTACAGGTAAGTCCCGTTGTATAGCATCGATTAAAGTATTGCATAAACTTGAAACGGTTCTTTTCTGTCCACAAAAAATAGCAATGCTACCATTATGTATTAATTTAAGACCAAGATAGAGAGCTATCGATTTTCCATCGTTTTTGTTAGGAAATACTCGTTGATTTCTTTCTCGTCCAATAGATGGTAATTCTAATTGTTCTATCACTCTAGGAACAAAGTAATCCTGTAGTTCTATATTACTAGAATAATAATAAATTTTTCCTAATCTGCCAGTCCAACTTGTAAACCCAATAGTTTTGAAAGAGGGGACTAAATTAGACCCATCAATGACAGTATCATTATGATTTAACCAATTAGCAATGGCTTGGCTGTTACTTATTACTGCTGAGATAAAAACTTTTTGTATTCTTTTTGGAAATAATAAATTTAATGATGTGAGAAGTAGTTCGTAACTAATCCCACGACTCCCATTATCAAATTGATGTCCTTCATCAAAAATAACTAGTCCAACTTGTGAAGCAATCTCTGGGGAATGATGTAAAACATATAATAGCTTCTCAGGGGTTACAACGACAACACGCTTATGAGGTGAGTTTATTCCAAAGGTTTCATAAACGTTAAAACTAAATAGTTTGTCTAAATTAAAATCCATTTGCAATGTATCAGATAACTCTTCTACATCTATATTTTCTCCTTGAAAGGTCTGAGCTAAACTAGCTTTAATCTCATGACAAAGGGCACGAAAAGGAGCAATAATCAGTGCTAAAGATGTCCTGCCAGAAAGAAAGCTACTACGCAAAATAAGTTCAACTGCTTTCGTTTTACCTGCACTTGTTGGCATTTGAATAACTGAAGATATACCTTTTAAGGCCCCTTGTTGACCAATGTAATGTTGAGCTGGCCAAAACTCCTTTATAAAACTTTTCTTTTGTAAAGCTTGTGCCCAATAGTCAATAGGTAGCCCCGAGTAGTTAGATAAAACTGACCAACTAGCATTCTCTGTTTTCTTTTTGATAACTGCAAAAAGGATATCTATAAATAGTAATTGTCTAGGGGAGCCTGAAAAATACAATTTTTCTCTTAAGTTAGACAGATTCTGAATTAATTCATCTAGATTAATACCGGATAAAAAATAATTTTCATAACAAATGAAAATATTATCGATGTATTGCGAAAATATTCCTTCTGAACCACCATAGCTGTTATTTAAATCTCCTTTTAAAATCCACAATAATAGGTTTTCTATCCCATCACATTCAAAGTCTGCTAAGTCCTCAGTTATACCATTGGCTAAAATACTTGCACTTCCAGGCTGATCACATAAATAATATGCAGAAGCACCGAGTAATAGAAGATATTGAATTGTTTCAGAGTGAGTATTTAATTGGGCATTTAAATAATTATCAAAAAATTGTGCACAAAATATGAGGTTTTCTTTATAATCGTTATTTATAACAATATTAGATGTATGTGTATTAGGAGAGCGATTAATTTGTGCTGTAATATCTCCTAGAATACCAATAGTTAATCTTATAAGTTCTAAAGGATCTCTCTCTAACCGTATATGGTATTGTGAAGGAACATTGTACTCATACATTTTCGCTTTGGATTGAGTTGTTTTTAGAAGATGTTTAGATTGACTTTCAGGCCTCATCTGCAACTCTCCTATAAAGTTCATGAACAAGATCCATCATTTGGTGACCTTTAATTATAAGAAGAAAAAGAGCATCTTGTTTAGGGTGCTTACTAGTGCTTATATTTGAAATTATTGTATCGATATCACAACACTCATCAGATACTAGCCAAACCGCCCCGTATCTTTCTTTATAGGGAAAATCTGTAGGATTTTGAAATCTCTCAACGATATTTGTTCTAATAAAATTATTAGAATCAATTGATTTTTGTTTAATAAAGTTAAGAGATTCAGCTATTCTTATCTCATCTTTAGCAGAGTCATCAATGGCCTTTTGTAGAGTGTTTTCTCCTTTTCTAGATAGCTTAGCTTTAACTTCATATATAGCTAATGTGTCATTTTCTTGTGGATTATCTATTAAAAAACCTATAACATCACTTCCCTTAGGTGACTCATCCTTTATTATTTTTGATTGCCAGCGATAGCGAGGTACATCATAATTCAATATAAACTCTAAATAATCTGCAACAAGAATTTCTGCAAAATCACCAGATCTTATTCCAGGGCCAAATCCACTTAGAGTAGGTAACTTTATATCATTTAAATAATCTTTTCTTGATTTATTTGGGTGTCTTAACAGATCAATTTGCGTATCTAAGCAATAATGATTTCTAAAATGTATTGCCCAAGCTGAAAGAATATTGTTATCAGGCAGATGATTAAACTCAAAAATATCTATTCGATTCCCATTGATATTAACAGAACTTTGTTGCGAAAACCATTGAATATGTTGGCATTGCATCCAGTCTTCCATTATATGCTCCATACTTCATATAAATAGTTTCTATTACTATTTCTTCCTATTATTAAAGTAATATCTTTTTCTAACTTTATAGAAATATCTTTTAGTAAACGGAAATTCTTCATTGTAATTCCTGATAAATACACTTTTGGTGTTCACTAATTATCCGGTTCTATTTATAATCTTCTCAATAGATTTTGTTGTAATCTATATTATTTTTGCAATATTTTCAATAGAAACACTTTTATCTAGAAGAGTAGTAACCATAGTGAGTTGACGTTTTTCCAATCTTTCTCGAGCAACTTTCGTCTTATCTTTCTCTAATGCTAATTTTGCTCTAGCAATCTTCTTCTCTTCTTTCCTAATCTGCTCAATTACCTGATAAGTTGGAACATACTTAAGGTTTTTCTCTAATTCTTCCATTAACCAAAGCCCTTTGTAGGCGACATAATTTCTATTGTAATAATCAGGTGATCTATTAGCTGAATATTGAGTATACGGCCTACTTGGATAAGGCGGTCAGTGATGTCTTTATCAACCTCTGAGGGTAGTAATCTGTCTGATAGATGGTTATGGACAGTAATAACTCGTGTTTCATAACAGCAACACGAAACACGTTCATCAGATCTACTGCTACTGACCTGACTGTACCTAAAGCCATAAGTTCGATATAGAGGATATAACTCACCTCGATCATGCCAATAATCCATAAGTGTCCCTTTTCTCTGTCTATATTGTTTTCACGGCGTAAAATACGTTGCATGATGTCATAAACATCATCCGTGTTATGTATGTAGAGTTTATTGTTTTTACTGAGCTTAATGTCCATAGGTCATTTTTAGTTAGAGTTATTGGTCAAAAATATAACACAGTTTATCTGGTATTGTAAGTAACAGAATTTGATTAAAACTTATTGTTTATAAAGTATAATTTACCAGTAAGTTTCTATAGTAAAGGTATTTGTATGAGTTAATTAGCTTATACTAGAATTTAATTCAGATGTTTTTCACACATTAGACTTTAGTCTAATTTCCTTGAGTCATTGTTACCTTTTAAGTCCTTATTATTGGTATTTTCTTTATTGTGCAGAGCTAGATTTGCTTAGCCAATTCAGGTCAAAGGATTATTAAAATATAAACGATTAATGGGGCAAACCATGAATTTTAATTACCCAGTTAGCTATGTTTTTACTTTGTAGTATAGAATAAATCAAAACCACGAAAAAAATACATTTTTACCTAATGATATTTTGCACTATATACATTCTCTTTATACATACTCGTTATACTATGAAAACAAAGCAAACAATATCAGCCTAGATAATAAATAATACACTTCAATTAATCTTTATAATTGAAGTGTCAGATGTATACATTTCGGATGTTAAATTTGATAATTAACATTTTCATCCCGAATGTATTGCTCTATGTATTCTTTAAATATTTTCACTCTATTAGGAATGTAGCCTCTATCTCTAACCATCATATAAACTGGACTTGAGTTACCAATCCACTCTGGTAAAATTGGGATTAACTTCCCATCTTGAATGTCAGAATAAACGAATTGCTCAGGGACAAAGCAAATGCCTAAATCCTGCTTAGATGCATTTATCATTAGCTGAGTGTCATCAACAACAAAGTGAAACGTCATATCTGTAACATACAATTCTTGTGTCTTAGTGTTTTTCAATGTCCATCCATTACTAATGGTAGAACATATTAGTTTGTGATTCTTTAAATCTACTGGATGTAAAGGGATCGAATTTGATTCTAAATATTTAGTGGATGCACATAAAATATTTTTTGATAGAAACAATTTTTTTGCTACCCAATTGCTATCATCTAAATTTCCTACTCGAATTGCAATATCAATGTTCAATGCAGTTAGGTCAACAATACGGTTAGTTACCATTAAATCAATCTTGATATCTGGATATTGCTTCATAAAAGAAAAAATACAATTCGCTAGCCATTTGTGAGTTAAATTACTCGGTGCTGTTACTTTTATCGTTCCTGATAACTGGTAGTGGCTGTCATTTAAGTGATTTACGGCCATTACACATTCTGTTAAAGGATTAATACATTGATCAAAATACATCTGCCCTAATGTAGTTAATGATACAGATCTGGTAGTGCGGTTTAACAGATGTTCACCTATTGATTCTTCTAATTGAGTTAAGCGCCGACTAATAGTGGCCATAGGAATTGAAAGATTTTCTGAGCCTTTAGTAAGGCTACCTGCCTGAACAACATTTATAAAAAGATTGAGGTCATTTAAAGAAATTAATTTTTTCATTTTTGGAATTCTGTATTTAAAACATGTTAATTGTGCTTTAAATGAGATAATAATATTATTTTACACCAATCATACTATCAAAATAAGGATATTAATTATGAATGTATTTACAACAGGCACTGAAAGTGAGATTGGTAATGAAATGGCTTTTAGATTATTACAAGAAAGAGATCATCTATTTTCGACCATCCTTAATGTATTTTTATGGAGATAGAGTTCATGCCTAACAATAGATATTGAGTGTTACTAGCAATTACTCTTTCCACCTTTTTTTGGGGATCTAATTTTAATGCTGGCGCATCAGTCGTTGCGGATGCATCTCCTTATGTTATTGCAACCGAAAGGTTTGTTTTTGCGACGATAATTATAATGATTTTCATGTTATTAAAAGATCGAAATAATCTTATGGCACTACAAAAGAACTGGATTGCATTTATAGCTCTAGGTTTATTAGGTATAACCGGCTTTAATTTAGCGTTTTTTATTGGTTTAAAAACTACGTCAGCTATCAATGGAGCATTGATAATGGCTACATCTCCGATAACAACAGCATTGTTGGCAGCAATGATTGATAAACATAAAATTACTCTAATCCAAACTGTCGGTATGCTGATTAGCTTATTTGGCGTGGTTATTGTCGTAAGTAATGGTTCAATAATGAATTTAATTTCGCTTAATTTCAGTTCAGGCGATCTAATTATTATATTGGGTAATCTCGCATGGGCAACTTACACTGTTGGTTCAAGAAAATATATTTCTAACTCGACACCTTTACAAACTACAACTTATACAATGTTATTTGGTACCATAGGGTATCTTATTATTTACTGTTTATAACAACAATTTACTTATATCACTCAGTAATATAACAATAAAAAATCATTTAATATTAGTATATATGGCCGTTTGTGGTACGGTATTGGCGTATTTATTTTGGAATTTTGGCATAAAAGAAATAGGGGCAGCCAATACAGCCGTATTTTTCAACCTAGTACCTGTATGTAAATACCCCAAACCTAGTACAAGATTCAAGTAGAAAATCATGCTGCTTGTTTTAGTGTTTTATACTCAATCGGTGTCATGTTATTTAATGCCTCATGCGGTCTTTCGGTATTATAAATCGTTAACCATTCTTCGGTTATTCTCCTTGCTTGTGCTAAGTTGTTAAAAAGATATAAATCGAGTACTTCAGTACGATAGGTACGATTAAATCGTTCAATATAGCCATTTTGATAAGGACTACCGGGCTGGATATAATCAATGGCTATATCATGGGATTTAGCCCAGTTTATAAAGGTTTTTCCTGTAAATTCTGGCCCATTATCGACTCGTATTTTTAATGGATACCCATGATATTCAGCCAATTTATCTAAGTAACGGGTAACTCTCCCTGCTGGTAAGCTTACAGCAATATCAATGCCTAGCGCCTCACGATTAAAGTCATCGATGACATTGAATGTCCTAAAGTGACGTTGATTACAACTACTGTCACTCATAAAATCCATTGACCAACATTCACCTTGTTTATTGGGTGCTGATAGCCTTTCTGGGGTTCGTGGGGGAATGCGTTTTTTACGCTTTACCCTGAGATTAAGCTTTAATTCACAATACACCCGATATACTCGTTTATGATTCCATTTATAGCCGAGCTTTCTGATACGATTAAAGCATTTAGGAAAGCCCCAGCGTAAATGCCGGTCTGTGATAGCATTCAACACCGAAACAATCACCGAATCATCCAGTAACTTAGGTTGATAATAGTAAGCACAACGGCTTAAGCCAACAATGGCACAACTCATAGCAATAGTAATAGAATGATTTTGTTGTAGTTGCTGTGCCCACGTTTTACGTGCTTTTGTGGGCTCTAAAGCTTTTTTATAATTTCTTCCTGAAGCTGGGATTTTAAGCTCAGTTCGGCAAACATCTGCTTAAGCTTACCGTTTTCAGCCTCAAGCTCCTTTAAGCGTTTGATATCCGAAGTTTCCATTCCGCCATATTTTTCCCGCCATTTATAGAAAGTTGAATTACCCATGCCATATTTACGACAGAGCTCTTTGACAGGAATACCCGCTTCAGCTTCTTTTAAAATAGCTACTATTTGATGTTCAGTCATTTTTTTCATAATTAAATCCCCTTTACTTTTATCATAGAGAATTTTCTACTTTTTTGCTGTACTATTTTAGGGGATAGTTACATGTATTTACTATGATTTTAGCATTATTTACTGGATCAGTGCCTAATCTGCTACAAATTAGTGGAGCATTAATTGTCATCTGTGGTGTAATCCTTGCTACAGGTTCATATAAAACAATGTTATCTAAAAAGTGAAATAAAATAATTTTTGGATAAAGAATTTATGTGATGCGAAATAAATTCATAATATTTTGGCTTATAAATTTAGACCTTATAATTTCGATATTTTGATAAAAATATCAATGTTCAGTTATTAAACTAATTTAATAGTATACATACTAAATAATTATTGAGAGGTCATAATTATATGAATTTTTTATGTTCAATCAACAGTTGTTGCACAGCCTAATTGTTATGAATTTCTTCTTTTGCTCTTACCAATAAAAAGCCATCAAAATCTCGTTGATTAAACTAATCAAGATGCCATTTGTATAATTGACGCATAGTGACCAAGATCAGCTTTTACTTCAGTAAATTTCTGTTTAGAAAGTGAATCCTTTATTATCAAAATATTTATATAACATTGTTTTAATACATCCCGATTGTTCTCTAATTTCATCTTCACGACATTTCTCAATCCTTTTTGATAAAAGAGTCATTCGGCTATATCAGCGATTAATTTGAATGTTTTTTATTTTTTTGATTCAAATGGTTTGATAAGTGAACAGATCTGTACTAACATAAAAGTGTACAGGATTGTTCATTTTTAAGTTTGTACTCTTATTCTCACTCATCTAATAGGATAAAAAATAATGAAATCATTTTTTTTCAGCAAGGAAAAGTTACCGGCAAAGCCTAAAAATATTGAATTATTGCAAAGCTTAATTGGTGGTTTTGTCTCTATATTGTGTCTTATTGGCTTAAGCCATTTAACTGGTTACACTTATATTATGGCGCCATTTGGGGCTAGTTGTGTGATTTTGTTTGCCGTATCTCAGTCACCATTAGCGCAACCAAGAAATGTTATCTTTGGCCATTTGATATCGGCCTTTGTTGGGTTAGCTTTTCTTAAACTATTCGGTAATGATATGATTGTTACTGCATCAGCTGTAGCCATTGCAATTGTTGCAATGCAATATTTTCGAGCGGTGCATCCACCAGCCGGCGCTAATCCATTGGTTATTTTATTGACTGCGGACAATATCGATTATGATTTTAATTTTCTTTTATTTCCAGTGTTGTCTGGCGCGCTAATATTAGTTGCTATTGCTTATATAATTAATAATCTTTTCAACAAAACTCATTGGCCAGTTTATTGGTTGGCACTGTTCAGTAGCAAAAAAGAGTCTTAATCTATTGTTAGTCAAGAGAAGACTACTCAAATTTAAACAATTTAGTTTGTTGATCTAAGTAGGTAAGTAAATCTGGCATGCGATGTTTGCCTGCCATCGATTTAATGTCTTGTGCAGTTTTGTCTGGCGCAGTAATATTAGTTGCTATTGCTTATATAACTAATAATCTTTTCAACAAAACTCATTGGCCAGTTTATTGGTTGGCGCTGTTCAGTAGTAAAAAAGAGTCTTAATCTATTGTTAGTCAAGAGAAGACTACTCAAATTTAAATAACTTAGTTTGTTGATCTAAGTAGGTAAGTAAATCTGGCATACGATGTTTGCCTGCCATCGATTTAATGTCTTGTGCAGCTTTGGTTAATGCTGTTCCTAATGACGTGACATATAACGGCTTATTACTTTGACCGCGTGTCACTTCTATGACATATTGACTATTATCAGCAAAGGATTTTTTTGCAACACCGATAATAGGTATCTTTTTATCAAGGGTTTGATATAGATGACCGCCTAAACCAAGCTTACCGTCATTTAAATGGACATAACCATCAACAATAATCGCATCTATTGTATTGAGATCGACCTGAGACAATAACGCTAATATACAAGGTAATTCACGTTGATAGAACTGACCTGATTGATATGGGGCAACATTTGATTGGTAATCAGTGATAACGGATTTTATCTCCTTGATACTATCAGTAAATTGCTCAAACAAAATACCGACGGTTTTCGCTTTATCATCTAAATAGTAAACATCTATTGCAAGTATCATTTTTTTAAATTCCTTTTTAGAGTAGAATAGCAATGCTCTCAAATATATCTCTCTATTAAAAAACAATTAGTCGTTAATTTCAAATAAATAAAAATTTAGTTCCTGATACATCTTGTTAACTGTTATTTATCCAATTACGCCAAAAACATTGTCGTTTAAATTGGATCGACACTTGGAGGTAGGAATGTATTTACTCGAAATGGCACCAAAATTTTTAGTTGCACTTATTATTTTACTGATTTACGTTAAATTATCTGGTAAAAGCCAGATAGCGCCGATGTCGCAATTAGATCAAGTTGGTAGCATGGTTATTGGTGCTTTGGTAGGGGGAACGTTACTTAATGCTAATGTTTCAGCGTGGGAATCAGCTGGCGCCGTGGCAATTTGGGCAGGACTGCTTATTTTAGTTCGATTCATCAAATCTAAAAACTCAAAATTACGTGACGCCATCGACGGCGAGCCGATACAACTGGTTAAAAATGGTCATCTACTCTCTGAAAATTTTATTAAAGCCAATCTACCGGTTAGAGATTTCGAAACGTTAATTAATATTCAAGGAATTTGCGCTTTTAATGAATTAAAACAAGTTTGGTACGAATTAAATGGATCATTAACCATTATCAAAAAAGGCGACAAAGATATTGCGGTATTAGTGATTGAAAATGGAGCTATTAGCCAAGACAATCTTGAACAACTTCATAAAAGCGAGACTTGGCTTAAACATGAAATTAAAAAGCAAGGATATAAAGATATTAAAGAAATCTTTTGTGCAGAATGGTTTGACGATAAATTATTGGTTTACCCTTACGATGACGTTCGTAAGTCAAAATCAGAGAGTAAAAAATAATGACGAAAAATGCAAAATAAAAGGGGAGGGGAGAAACTCGGCCCCCCCTCTTATTGGAAACTTATTAGCGAAGTTGACTATCTTTACTGCCACGACGATTGTATAACATGGCGGATTTTGCCAATTGCTTATCCACTTCTTGCTGACACGCCAAACAGTATTGCACGCCGGGTAGAGCAAGTTGTCTTGCTTTTGCAATAGCATCGCCACAATCAACACAAAACTCGGCACTAGGCTTATCGTGTTTTAGTTGGCGTCTGGCAATTTCGATAGCATCAGTGATCGTGCTTTCAATTTGTTGGTTAACTGCATCATCAGATGCCCAGCCACTAGCCATATTTACACCTCCTAAAAATTATATTAGATGAATAATATGGTGATTATTTGACCAGTTTCAAGTAATATGAACATATTGTTTTTAGGGTAAGTAAGTGTTGTAATTTTAAATAAAGATCGTTTCTGTTAATATCAGTTAATTGGGGGTTTTTATGCAACATTATGAACAAGCAACATTTGCAGGAGGATGTTTTTGGTGTATGGTAAAACCTTTCGACAAATATGAAGGTGTTATTAGTGTGACCTCCGGTTACACAGGTGGTCATACGGTAAATCCAACCTATCAACAAGTTTGCCAAGGTAACACTGGCCACACTGAAGCGGTGCAAATTACCTTTGATCCAGCGATGATCAGCTATAAAAAATTACTCGACATTTTTTGGCAGCAGATTGATCCGACTGATTCTCAAGGACAATTTGCTGATCGGGGAGATTCTTATCGACCTGTGATTTTTTATCATAATAAATTTCAACAGCAGCAAGCAATCGCATCTAAACAAGCATTAGAAGAAAGTAAACGATTTAATCATCCCATTAATGTTGCTATAGAGCCAGCAACAATATTTTATCCAGCTGAAGATTACCACCAAGATTACTATAAGAAACAACCTGAACATTACAATCGTTATTATCGCTTATCTGGACGAGCCAATTTTATTGCTGACAATTGGCAAGATAAGCCAGCAACAAAAAGTGAGTAAGCAATGCAAAGTTATCCGCAGTATAGCAGTAAACAAAAATGGATCCATTGGTCATCCACCTTGTTAATCGTGATTGTCACTTTTCTGCTTTTTGCTAAAGTGACAATGTCGAATATTTTAGGTGGTATGCCAATTGTTTATTTATTGCATAAATCTTTGGGTGTCGTGGTTTGGCTATTAACGGTATGGCGAATAATAGTAATTCGAGAGCAAGGTGTACCAGATGTTTTACCTAAAGAGCAAAAACTGCAACGGATATTGTCAAAATCTACTCAAGGATTTATTTATCTATTACTGCTTATTGTGCCTTTATCGGGTTATTTAATGAGTGGGAGAGATCTTAATGTTTTTTGGCTGATATCGATTCCTGCTATTGATATGTCAAATAACCTACATCAAATTTTTCATACAATGCATCTAATCGGCTCAGACCTCTTAGCAATTTTAGTGCTATTTCACATATTAGCTGCGTTGTACCACTATTTTGGGGTTAAAGATAAAGTATTACAATCGATGTTAAATAGCCGTGATTAATACGAATACAAAACTTCTGTAGTAGTTATCGCATTTGAGTAGTTATCACATTAGTAACGTAGCGTGAGGCAGATATATGATGAAAAAATCAATGAAAGAAAAGGCCATATCAGCACTAACACCTATGCAATATCAAGTCACACAACTAAATGGTACCGAACCACCATTCGATAACCAATACCACGCCAATCATCGTGAGGGGATCTACGTTGATATTGTCTCTGGCGAACCACTATTTACCTCTCTGGACAAGTTTGATTCAGGTTGTGGTTGGCCAAGCTTCGCCAAACCTATTAATCGACAGCAGATAGTAGAAAAAGAAGATAACAGCTACGGAATGAACCGTGTTGAGGTTCGCTCATTAGAGGCTGATTCACATCTTGGGCATGTTTTTAATGATGGACCTGTAGCATTAGGAGGATTGCGTTACTGCATTAATTCAGCTGCGCTAAAGTTTATCCCCAAAGAAGAGCTTGAAGCTCAAGGTTATGGAGAATATTTAAGATTGTTTAAATAAATTGCTGTTATGCATCCCTTATACAATTAGGGGATGCAAACTAGCCAATGAGCACCGAATTCACAGATCTATTATTGAACTTAATCCGGATATATAGAGACAATTTTACTTAATAGAGCGATGTAGTTGGTATATAACGTCTTATTTTTATACACCAACATCTTTTTATGAACCAATACCTTTTTATATATCGATATCATAGTATTAATCGGTAATTATACCTATTGTTTATAAACTAATTATTTATAAGCTAATTTTTTCGTTTAAATAAAATATAACTGATCAATAAAAAAACTAAGCTAGTTAGCATTGAACCAACAAAAGGGTAAATACCTATCACGATACTGGTTTGTGCGAAAAGATTATCGGCGATATAAAAAATAAAACCAAAACTTATACCAATAATCACCCTAACACCCATGGAGACACTGCGTAACGGTCCGAAGATGAATGATAAAGCCAGTAACAACATTACAGCAACTGAAATCGGTTTAATCAATTTCTTCCAAAATAACAAGTCATAATATTTAGTATCTTGACCTGAAACTTTTAAATATTGCGAATATTGATAAAGTCCAGAAGCTGACAAAGATTCAGGATCAAAAGCCACTATGCTTAACTTATCAGGAGTAATATTCGTCTTCCACGGCATATTCAGAAGATTGGTACCTATTACTTGCTGTGGATTAGTTAGATCATTCATTTCAATCTGTGATAACGTCCACTCGCCATTTTCAAATGTGCCACTATCAGCATGGGTAATTGATAACAACCTATTTTTATCGACACTATAAATATCAATATTCGAGATTGAGTTGTCGCTATTGACATGACCAATAAAAATATAATCATTATTATCTTTCGCCCATAAACTACCTCGTTCAGATAATAATGAGTTACCATAGAGTTTTTCAGACCGCATATTTCGTGCTGTTTGTTCACTGATCGGCGCAACCCACTCACCAACTGCCATTGTAATTAGTACCAATGGTAAAGCGGTTTTCATGACAGCTAAAGCGATTTTAAAGCGGCTAAAGCCTGAAGTTTCCATTACAATAAGCTCACTACGTGAAGCTAAA
Organism: Gilliamella sp. LMG 34359; assembly: GCF_984569085.1. NCBI lineage: Bacteria > Pseudomonadati > Pseudomonadota > Gammaproteobacteria > Orbales > Orbaceae > Gilliamella > Gilliamella sp. LMG 34359. The sequence goes on from NZ_OZ474906.1 coordinate 1,955,528, forward strand.
ATCCCCAAGCCGATTAAGCCACCTAAAAGTGCTGCCATAGGGAAAAATATCTCTAAATCTTTAGGAACCATTAATAAAGAATAAAGACCAACAGACAACGCATCATAATCAAATTTGATTCTTCTAAGCTGATCGATAAAACGGATAATTCCTGATAAACTAATTAATAAAAATAAGCAAATCCCAATGGTATTTAAAATAGTTTTACCAATATAGCGATCTAAAATCGAAAACATCGTTCTCCCCTTAAGACGCAGTAAATTTTAAACGAAGTTTACGCATAAATAAGTTATCCCAACAATTCAAAATTAAAGCCAGTATAAAATAACCCGAATTAATCATATAAAACCACAAAGCTGGATCTAATCGTCCTTTACCAGCATTGGCTTTAACCGAGCTAGAAAGTAAAAAGTAGACCAAATAAAGCAATAATGCTGGCAAAATTTGTGCAAGTCGCCCTTGTCTTGGGTTAGAAACACTCAGGGGAATTACCAAAAAAGCCATCAAAGGAACCGAAATAATTAACGTTAATCGCCAAAAAAATTCAGCTTTAGCCTTGGCTGTTGGATTGTCGTGAAGTTCCATTATTCCTAATTGCTGAACATCTATTTTATCTTCATCAACATTGGTATCTAACTCCTTAGGTTTAATAATAGCTAAATAATTATGAAAATTAGAAATTCGGAATTCTTTTAGCTGCGCTGTTCCTTCATAGCGGTTTGCATCCTCAAGAGTAATGAATTGGTTACCGTTTTTATCTTCTTCGGTTTTTCCTCTATTGGCAATAATGATAGATGGACGTTGACTGTTTTTCGGATTGATCTGAGCAATAAATACATTATCCATCTTATTTCGATCTACATTACCAATATAAATGACTGAATTGCCATCTGGGGTTTGTTGAAATTGACCTGCTAACAGACCGGCCAAACTTGGATTGATCTTGGCGTTTTCCACTAATTGATCTTGTTTCACACTCGACCAAGGACCAAACCAAAGGCTATTGGCCGTAGTTAATATACAGGTAATCACACAGAGAAATAGAACTACTTGATAATTAAGTCTCCTCTTAATTCCACAAGCATGCATCGCTACCATCTCACTGTCAGAATAGAGTCGTCCAAATGTCACCAATACCCCTAAGAACAGACTTAATGGCAAAATAAGATCAGCCATACTTGACACACCCAACACTAAAAGTGGCATAATCAAATCACGAGGAATACTACCATCAATTGCACTGGATAAAATTCTGATTAATTTTTGAGAAAAGAAAATCAGCAATAAAATAAACAGTATTGCGCTTTGCGTTTTCATCGTCTCTTTAATTAAATATCGGCGAATTATCACTCTTTTACCTATCTATCGGTCTTATAAAATCTCACTATTATAATCAGATTTGCGTTGTTTAGTTATCTTTTTGTTGCTATCGTTTAATGAACCGATAAAATGTAACTATTGACCACAAAAATCTTACAAGAGAACGCTATGCAATACGCAATCAAAAACAGTATATCTATCATCAAACAAAAAGAAGAATGTTTAGTCGTTACCGTCAATTCTGACAAAATACAATCTAACTTAATCAAAGAGATAGATCAATCGACTAATGACATGATAAGCCAATTAATTAATTCAGGTGATATTAGCGGTGAATTGGGTAAAACGACTTTTTTATATGTTACCCCAAATTCAACTAAACAAAAAATATTAGTAGTTGGATGTGGCCAAGGCAAAAATTTTGATATCAATGCAGCCAAAAAAGTGATTCAAGCTGCTATAAAAGAGCTAACTACCAAAAAAGTTAAAAACATTTGTTGGGATATTCTAACTCTCAATCCAGCAATTAGTGGTGAAATCGCTAAGCAGTTACCTCAAATTACCAGCGATTTAACCTACAGTTTTGACCAATTCAAATCAACAAAATCAAAACAACCAAGCTTACAAAAAATAACTTTGCTTTATAGCGATAAACAGACGATCAACCATGTTGAAAGTCAATTATTCCAAGGGCAAATTATTGCCGATGCGATTACCAGTACCAAAAACATTGCCAACATGCCATCTAACGTCTGTAATGCCAAATATTTAGCGGAGGAGGGTGAAAGTTTAGGCAAACAATATATCAACTTAAAAGTTACCTGCTTAGGTGAGAAAGAACTAGCCAAACTCAATATGAATGCTTACTTAGCCGTTGGACGAGGATCGGCCAACGAATCAATTATGACCGTCATTGAGTACCATGGTGCCAAAGACAAAAAAGCCAAGCCTTATGTATTAGTTGGTAAAGGGTTAACTTTCGATTCAGGTGGTATATCTATTAAGCCTTCAGCTGGTATGGACGAAATGAAGTATGACATGTGTGGTGCTGCCACTGTCTTTGGTGTCATGCAAGCTGTCGCTGAATTAAAACTACCTATCAATGTGGTTGGTGTAATGGCAGGTTGTGAAAATATGCCAGATGGTAATTCCTACCGCCCTGGTGATATCTTAACAACTATGTCCGGTACCACTGTGGAAATCATCAACACCGATGCTGAGGGGCGCTTAGTGTTATGTGATGTGTTAACCTATGTTGAACGTTTCCAACCGAAAACGGTGATCGACATTGCCACACTTACTGGCGCTTGTATTATTGCTCTCGGTCATCATTATACTGGCGTGATGGGCAACAACCCACAACTTATTGAAGAATTGGTAAACTCATCCAATAAAGCGGGCGACAAAGCATGGTCACTACCTATTGATAGTGACTTCCAAGAACAAATCAAATCAACCTGCGCTGACATTGTTAATGCAAGCGGTCGAGACGGTGGAACCATTACCGCTGCTTGTTTCCTATCTCGCTTCACGGAAAAATATCAATGGGCTCATCTTGATATTGCCGGTACAGCTTGGAAATCTGGTGCCAACAAAGGTGCGACAGGCCGACCGGTTGCCATGTTAATTCAATACTTACTTGACCAAAAATGAGTAACTAACTGACATGAAAAAAGTGATTTTCTACCTATTAGAAAACCCAACCCCAGCTAATGACGCTGGGGTACTATTCCAAGAAAAGCTTGCCTGCGAAAAAATCGTCGAAGCGTGGCAAAATAAACAGCGGGTGCTAGTTGCCTGTCAAGATCAAGCACAAGCCGAAAGAATCGACGAATATTTATGGCAGCTAGATACCAACAATTTTGTTCCACATAATCTAGCAGGGGAAGGTCTTAAAGGTGGATCTCCTGTAGAAATTTGTTGGCCACAAAAGCGTAGTAGTGGTGCACGACATTTATTAATAAACCTACAACAACAATTTCCAGAATTTGCTGGTGTTTATCGTGATATTATCGATTTTGTTCCTGTCGATGATCAACAAAAATCGTTAGCCAGAGCAAGATATAAAGCTTATAAAGAAGCTGGTTTTAATCTTAAAACTATTCCAATTACGTGTTGATGAACAAAAGCATAAAAAAATGACTTCAGCCTAACTAGTTTATAGAAATATGATAAAGTTAGTTTTTAAAGTAGATTTAGAATAAATACAGCGTCTATTCTTAAAATTACCTATTAAAGCATCACAATTCTTCTTTAGGGATAAAAAATCATAAAAATCGATAACATAAAAATATATTTACAATTTGTAAAAAGAGTTCGCGTAAACTCTCTTTACTCGGGCGTAATTACATTATTGAATTAGTCACCTAATAATAAAATGTCCGAAACTCATAGAACCCTAAAATTTGAGGGAGGAGCGTTTTATTACCCAAATCTTATAAATAACATACCATTATCAAAAATAATTTAATAAATTAAGAAAAATGGTATGAAAAGAATATTTTTTGTTTTATTACTCCCCGTCATATTTACAACTTTTGCTTTTGCCGAAAATTCAATACAGTCAAAAGTTGATTCATGTAAATCTATTTCTGATAAAGATCAGCGATTAGCTTGTTATGATGCAGTTTTTGATGTCTTAAGAATCATACCATGCTAATACAGAACTCAATAAATTTATAAAAATTTATTAGAACTTTTGTTATAGTAACCAATTATTAATCTTAAGCCAAAAATAAAATGTTAAAAAAATTATTGGTGCTCCTCATATCTTTTTTAGCTTTAATCGGTTGCCAAGAGCGACAGAAGATTACTGCAGAAATGTTGGTAGGAACTTGGCGTTGTGAAGTCGATAATAGTCGGGGCACAAAATACGTTTTTGACGGTTCAAAGTTGAGAACAATGCAACCTTATACGTTAAATAATGCTGATTATGTTGTACTTATAGGGAAAGAGGAAGAAAGACTTTTGGTGCAATCTAAATATTATCAGCTTATTGTGCCGATTTCACCTGATAATAATTACACAAAATTTAAAGGTGCCCTTGAATGTAAATCGAAATATCAAATCAACAATATCATAACTGAAATGGAGTATAAATTTATTTCAGAAGATGAATTAAAAGAGAGCTCATTTACCAAATATGAACGTTGTGATATTCAAAAATCGATTATGGAATTCAATATAGAAGCGACATGTAAACGAGTACATTAACACATATCAACTGCTTCTGTGGTTAGTTTACGAACGCCAGCCTAAAACTATCACCAATGTGTCAAGTAAGATAATCCCTGCGCCAATTAAATCAAAAGTAGACAGCTTAATATTATCTACAAATTTAAGCCAACTTATTGATAGAGCAATATAGATTCCACCATAAGTAGCATAAATCCGACCGCTAGCTTCAGGGGGGGTAAGGAAAGTAACCAAACAAACAACATTAAACTTAATGCTGCTAACGCTAAAAACCAGTTGGATGCTGCTTTTTTTAAACCAAACACAAAAACAATCAAAGATTTCGGCTAATGCGGTTAACATAAGTAGTCCAATAATTTTTATCATAAAGCCATAGCCAAATTACTAAGAGGTTATCTTATTATAGCCGCTAATGGTAGTTGTTACGTTAAAACATAATAGTTTATAGGCATTAACGGTTTATATTGGGTAAATGAAATTAATCGACAAGTTTATCTATCATCATCAAAATTCATCATCTAAATCGGTGATAAAACAAGATTGTTTATTAATAAATGTTCTTTTATTGTACGTATTGTTATTGTTACTCTCGCCAAAATCGATTTTATGCGTCTAACAATTTATTGTTATATCATTTTACTGTAGAATAAAGGCCATTTTTATGCCTTGAATTAGGATTGATGCCTTTATTATGAAAAATACGACTTATAATCCACAAGAAATCGAACAACCTATCTATCAACATTGGGAAGAAAGTGGTTACTTTAAACCTAATGGTGACAAATCTCAGCCTAGTTATTGTATTGCTATTCCACCACCAAATGTAACTGGTAGTTTGCATATGGGACATGCTTTCCAACAAACTATTATGGATGCGCTAATTCGTTATCATCGCATGCAAGGCAATAACACGCTATGGCAATCAGGTAGTGATCATGCCGGTATTGCAACGCAAATGGTGGTAGAACGTAAAATTGCTGCTGAAGAAAACAAAACTCGCCATGATTATGGTCGTGAAGCGTTTATCGAAAAAATTTGGCAATGGAAAGCAGAATCAGGTGGTAACATCACTAAACAGATGCGACGTTTAGGTGATTCGGTTGATTGGGATCGCGAACGTTTTACTATGGATGAAGGGCTTTCAAATGCGGTTAAAGAAGTTTTTGTAAGACTCTACCAAGAAGATCTGATTTATCGTGGTAAACGCTTAGTTAACTGGGATCCAAAATTACGTACCGCAATTTCTGATCTTGAAGTAGAGAATCGTGAAGTAAAAGGTTCAATGTGGCATTTGCGCTATCCATTAGCGGATGGTGTTAAAACTGCAGAAGGCAAAGATTATCTAGTTGTCGCTACAACTCGCCCTGAAACACTATTTGGTGATACAGGTGTTGCCGTTAATCCAGAAGATCCTCGTTATAAAGATTTGATTGGTAAATTTGTCATATTACCATTTGTTAATCGTCGAATTCCGATTGTTGGCGATGAACATGCGGATATGACAAAAGGTACTGGCTGCGTAAAAATTACTCCTGCGCATGACTTTAATGACTATGAAGTAGGGCGTCGTCATCAATTACCAATGATCAACATCTTAACTTTTGATGGCGATATTCGTGCTCAAGCTGAAGTGTTTGATACTAATGGTGAGCCAAGTACTGCATACGCAACCGATATTCCGGCACAATTCCAAAATTTAGAACGCTTTGCGGCGCGTAAATTAGTTGTTGCGCAGTGTGAAGCTCAAGGTATTTTAGAAAAAATTGAACCGCATGACTTAACTATCCCGTATGGCGATCGTGGTGGTGTGGTAATCGAACCTATGTTAACCGATCAATGGTATGTAAGAGCTAAAGTATTAGCGGAACCAGCTATTGCGGCGGTAAAAAATGGTGATATCCAATTTGTACCTAAACAGTATGAAAATATGTATTTTTCATGGATGAATGATATTCAAGATTGGTGTATTTCGCGACAATTATGGTGGGGACACCGAATTCCAGCTTGGTATGATAATCAAGGCAACGTCTATGTTGGTCGTGATGAGGCTGAGGTTCGCCGTGATAATAATCTGGCAGCAGATGTCGAATTGTCTCAAGATGACGATGTTCTTGATACTTGGTTCTCATCAGCACTATGGACATTTTCAACTTTAGGTTGGCCAGAAAATACTGATGATTTAGCTACTTTCCATCCAACTAATGTACTAGTGACAGGTTTTGATATTATCTTCTTCTGGGTTGCTCGAATGATTATGATGACCATGCATTTCATTAAAGATGAGCATGGTAAACCACAAGTACCGTTTAAAACGGTATATGTGACAGGGCTAATTCGCGATGAAGAAGGGCAAAAAATGTCGAAATCTAAAGGTAATGTTATCGATCCTTTAGATATGATAGATGGTATTTCACTTGCCGATTTATTAGAAAAACGTACTGGTAATATGATGCAGCCACAATTAGCGGAAAAGATTGCCAAACGTACAGAAAAACAGTTCCCAAATGGTATTGAAGCGCATGGTACTGATGCCTTACGTTTTACTTTAGCGGCGCTGGCATCAACTGGTCGTGATATCAATTGGGATTTAAAACGTTTAGAAGGTTATCGTAACTTCTGTAATAAACTATGGAATGCCAGCCGTTATGTATTGATGAATACCCAAGATCACGATTGTGGTTTTAAAGGTGGGGAGTTAGATTATTCATTAGCGGATAAATGGATCTTAGCGGAATTTAACCAAACTGTGAAAACCTATCGAGAAGCATTCGATACTTACCGTTTTGATTTAGCTGCTAATATCTTATATGAATTCACTTGGAATCAGTTCTGTGACTGGTATTTAGAGTTAACTAAATCAGTATTGGCAAATGGTGAACAGAATCAGCAACGTGCTGCTCGTCACACTTTAGTCACGGTACTTGAAGCCTTATTACGTTTGGCGCATCCAATCATTCCATTTATTACTGAAGCTATTTGGCAAAGTGTCAAACCACTAATGGCAATCAAAGCGGATACCATTATGTTACAACCAATGCCAGCATTTGATAGCCAATTAGTTGATGATAAAGCAGTTGCTGATATCAATTGGATTAAAGACGCTGTCATTGCGGTTCGTAATATCCGTGCTGAAATGAATATCGCACCAAGCAAACCATTACAGTTATTGATTAGAAAAGCATCACCAGCAGTTCATCGCGTAATTAGTGACAATGTCACCTTTGTCGAATCATTAGCAAGATTATCAGAAATTGTCTTGTTAGATGAAGGTGAAGCAGGACCATTATCAGTCACTAAATTGGTTGATGGTGCCGAACTCCTTATCCCAATGGCTGGGCTTATTAATAAAGAAGATGAGCTAGCTCGTCTTGAAAAAGAGATCGCTCGTATTGATGGCGAAATTGCGCGTATTGATAATAAATTATCTAATGCTAGCTTTGTCGATAAAGCTCCCGCAGCAGTCGTTGCCAAAGAGAAAGAAAAACAACAAGGCTATATTGCTGATAAAGCCAAATTGCAAGAGCAGCATGCAGCCATAAAAAGTCTTTAACAACTTGAATAAAAACCCTCTCATATGAGAGGGTTTTTTATCTTATTAAACCGTTAACTAATCTTGAAGTAATCAAAATGGCAATGGCCAATGGCATTATCTGCTTCAGTTGCGGCAAAAATTCCTACTTTAGCCCCCACCCATTTGCCTTTTCCAGCTGCGAAGCTAGGTTCAATTAAAATCCAATCTGTCTTATGATCTTTATAGTGAAATTGACAGATACCATTCAAACCAACTTCGACTTTAAGTTGGCAATGCTGTGAAGATAATTGACCGACAATTTGTTGATATTCGTCAACTTGACCTGAATCTTTCATCCAGCCATATCGATAATACAGCTTATACTGCCCATTATCATAACCGACCATAATTGCTGCATAACGTTCACCATAAACGATTAAACCACCTAAATCACCTGTTTGCTTAGCATTCAATTTAAGTTGAGTTTGCGCCGTAAATTGCCATGCTGAAAATTTTTGCAGCAATAAGTTAGCTGCAAAATAGAGTGTACTCTGTGTATTATGCATAGGTAATGGATAACAACTTAAGTTTAATCCTTGATCACTTGCTATTAGCCAATCAGGATTAGGATTTGCCTGCCATTGCCACTGTAAACCTAATTTACCATGCTGGAAATCGTCACTGGTTTGGATTTTATACTCTTCTGAGTGATGGGACACAGTTGGTTTTTTATATGATAATACTGGTTGTCCTGTAAAGTCATTATTGATACTCTCACCAATGCGAGGCCAATCATCATCACCCCAATACATTGGCTGTAAATGAACAATACGGCCATATAAATGGGCATCTTGAAAGTGTACAAACCAGCACTCATTATTGTCCAATTCGACCCATCCACCTTGATGAGGGCCGTTAATGGTGGTATTGCCTTGAAATAGCACATTGCGTGCAGTCCAAGGACCCGTTAAGTCATGGCTACGTAACACCGATTGCCAACCGTTTTCAACACCGCCAGCTGGTGCAAAAATGTAATACCAACCATTGCGCTTATAAAGTTTTGGTCCTTCAAGTGTCGGTAAATCGGCAGTGCCATCATAAATAATTTGACCTTCGCCAATCAATGTTGATCCATCATTAGCCATTTCAAATAGCTGCAACTTATGTTTAACACCACAACGACTTTGCGCAAAGGCATGTACTAACCATGCTCGACCATCATCATCCCAAAATGGACAAGGATCAATCCAACCGAGTGCTGGTTGTAAGCAGTGCGGTTTGCTCCATTTACCCCAAGGATCAGAGGTATTAGACATAAAAATACCTTCGTCAGGAGTACTAAAAAACACCCAAAGTTTTTCATCATGATAGCGAATCGATGGCGCCCAAACCCCTTTACCGGGTTGGACTGCATCATAACCGGGTAAGTCAAGGGCATCAAAAACATGATTGATAATCTGCCAATTTACCAAGTCTTTTGAGTGGAGGATCGGTAATGCTGGCATATGGTTAAAGCTAGATGAAACCATAAAGAAATCATCATTTACTTTGACAATATCCGGATCGGAATAATCACCGCAGATAATAGGATTGTGATAATAATCTAAACTCATATAATTAACCTTTAATTGTAACTATTACTTATCGACATACTATCTTAGTCATCACTATCTTTATTTTGTTGTCTAGCAAGTAAATCACTTTGAATTTTTTCCATCATTTTGTCATCTAATTTATAAAAACGCATTAACCACCAAAGTAATAAATAGGAAAATGCTGGTCCAATAGTTAAAAGACCAATAATGCCCATTGTGGCTAATGGTGTTTGTTCATTTACACCTGCTTGATAGCCTAATAAACCTAAACAGATTCCGACTAAAGCCCCAGCGATTGCCATGCCGAGTTTTAAGGCAAATAAATTACCTGAGAAAGATAGACCAGTTGCTCGGCGGCCAAATTTCCATTCACCATAATCAGCCGCATTGGCCATCATATTCCATTTAAATGGTTGATACATGGAGTGGAAAAAGCCAATTAAAAAATAGAGTGGGAAAATAACCGCTAACCACACCGGTGGAACAAAAAACATTACTACGCCAATAACAAATAACGTTAAATTAATATTTTTAAAAAGTTGAATAGCAGTAAAACGTTTAGCAAAATAACCAGCAGCCATTGCGCCTAATATAGTACCGACCACCGATGTTGACACAAAGGCTGATTTCATCGCTGTACCTGCTGCTGAGCTAACGCCACCCATCATCAAGTAAGTTGCATAGTAAAGCGTTGCTGAACTACGCATAACGCCAGCCATACTTGAAAAGAAGGTAATAAGCGCCACAATACACCACTGATCATTGCCTAATAAGCATTTTAAATCTTTTTTAACACTGACATTTTTATCTTCAATTGGTACTACTCTTTCTTCAGTGGTTGCAAAACAGAACACTAACATACCAATCGCAATAACGCCCATAACCGCCATGGTTAACTGAAATCCGAGTTGCTTATTTTCTTTTCCTAACCAATCGACTAAAAATAACGTACCGATTGATACCATAAGTCCTGATGCCGATGAAATAGTAAACCGATAGGATTGAGCGGATAGGCGATCTTTTTCATCACGAGCAATAACACCACCTAGAGCACAATAAGGAATATTAATAAATGTATAACAAAGCATTAATAATGCATAGGTAACGTATGCGTATAAAAGTTTACCTGAATAACCAAAATCTGGTGTTGTATAGGTCATAACAGCCAGTACAGCATAAGGAATGGCAAACCAGATTAACCATGGTCTAAATCGCCCCCATCTTGTTTTAGTACGATCGGCAACCATACCTGTAATCGGATCGATAATAGCATCAAAAATTCGCGTAGCGAGGAACATTATGCCAACCGCAGCAGCAGAAAGGCCATAAATATCAGTATAAAAATAGGTCAAAAACATCGTCACTGAGGAATAGACAATACCACAGGCAGCATCCCCCATTCCAAAACCAATTTTTTCCATGATTGATAATTTTCTATTATTATCCATCATAAACTCCTTTTAATTATCAAAATATGATGTAGATAAAACGGTTATTATTTAATTATCAGTTGCTTTAACAACTTATAGGAAAATAACAATAAATAGAGTTTATAAAATTCATTTTTAAAACAGTATTATGATTTTGCATACCTTAATTACGTTATATGGTTAATGTGATAGATATCACAAATTTATAAGGCATATTTGACATCATAATGTATGGTAAGATGATATTTGATAGGCTTTTATAGGCAAATTGCCGTGAATTGTTGTGGATTATTTAGTTAATATAACTCTATTGTGGATAGAGATTAAATAACATAATAAAAACTGAAGTGACCTCCAATAGTTGGACAACCAATTACTGGGGCTCACTTCACTGTGGAGAGGTTTTTAGTACCATTAAAACTTATAACCAACCCCAAACATTACCACCCATGGGTCAAGATCATATTTTGCTGTGACTTTAGTATTAGCTAAATGCGTTTTCGCTTTAGTTTCAATATCGATATAACGGACCTGAGCATTAATTAACCAATTTTCATCAAGTGAGTAATCAGCGCCCACTTGTGCAGCCCAACCCCAAGAATTATCCAAATCTAAACCATGAAAACCGGCTTTTTTAGCTTCACCACTAAATTTTTCATCAAAAAAGAAGGTGTAATTTACGCCAAGACCAACATAAGGTTGGAACTCGTAACTACTATCAAGAGGATACCAGAGAGCACTTAATGTCGGTGGTAGATGTTTAATCTTGCCTAAATGAGCACCAGCCAATACAGTTGAGTTGCCGCCACTAAGTTTCAGTTGATGACTAAAAGGCGTTGCGCCTAATAATTCAATAGCAAAATTATCGGTAATCATATATTGAAAATTAAGCCCAAGTTGTGTGTCATTATCGGTTTTAGCTTTAAGATCACTCTTTGCACCGCCAACTTTAACATGATCACTTTTATCTTGAGGATGAACATAGACAGGACCACCGCGAATAATAATTTGGTCGGCACTATGTGCCAAAGCGGTTGAGCTAGCTAATCCAAAGGTGATTAGCATAGCAATTGACGATACTCTCATTTTGGACTCCTTATTATACTTATATAAACTGTTAACTGATGGCAACCAGAGGGGGTGATTAACAGACCGTTTTGAATATAAAGTGCTAAAGGATTGAGGTAACAATAATCAAAAAGTTATCGATAAATATTTTAGCACCATAACATTAGCAATGATATGGTGTAATAAGGATTTACTGATGAAATAATTGCAGGTTTATTGACCTCTTGATTAAGAGTCAAGTGTTCAATTTAACTCAAATCCGCTTTTGATGACGCCAAAGCCACTTACCGCTAATAAGTCGATGATAAAAGAAGAAGCTTCGAATGATCCAATCTAAGAACATACCAAACCAAACCCCAATCACCCCAAAGTCAAAATAGACGCCAAAAATATAGCCAACTACAATCCGACACATCCACATACTACCGATGGCGACCCACATGGTATAACTGGCATCTTTAGCACCTTTAAAGCCATATGGCAAAACAAAAGAGGAAGCCCAGAAAGGGGTAAACAACGCATTAAACCATAACAAATGTTTGGAAATCTCGATAACCTCCTGATCATCGGTATACAGTGAACTTAAGAGCCCGGCAAATGGAATCGATAAAAACGCTAAAAAGCAGAGTAACAAACTGGTTAAATGAAAGATAAACTTCAGTTGCCTTGTAGGTTGATAGATTTGCCCCATACCAATACGTTTACCAACAATAATAGTAGAGGTGGCACCGAGTGTACCGCCTGGCAAATTAAGTAATCCAGCAATAGAGAATGCGATAAAATTAGCTGCAATCGTTGACGTTCCCATACCGGCAACAAAAGTTTGCGTTAACAATTTTCCAATGTTAAACATTACCGATTCAACACTAGCCGGAATTCCGATTCCTAAAATATCGATTAAAATCTTGCCATTAAACGCATGGAAGTAACTGCGGAAAGGAATAAATAACGCTCGACTTGGTTTGATGGTTAACACCAATAAAATAAAAAACATCCCACAATAGCGAGACATCGTTAAGCCAATACCCGCTCCAATAAATCCAAGACCATGCCAACCAAAAGCGCCATAAATTAGAACATAGCTAATCGACAGATTCAAAATGTTCATAATGATGTTTAAATACATTGGTAACTTAGTATTACCAGCGCCGCGCAAGGCACCACAGCCAACTAAGATAAAGGCAAGAGCAGGGTAACCTAAAACGGTTAATCTTAGAAAGGTGAGCGTTAATTCCTTAACTTCAGGATCGGCCTTACCGGCAATAATTTCGACAATCCAATATCCGGAAAACTCAACAAACAAAAACAGTAAAATCGAAATTATAACTAATAACGTAATCGACTGCCTTGCTGCCACCACGGCTTTTTTACGATTGTGTCGCCCCAAACTGAACGCCACTACCACCGACGTTCCCAGCGCAACAGCCATAAAAAATGACATTACAATCATATTAAAGCTTTCCGCCAAACCGACGGCCGCCATCTCGGCCTTACCAATCCAACTCACTAAAAACGTACTGAAAATACCCATCAAAATGACGGATAAATTCTCAATTAAAATTGGCATTGCTAAAGGGTAAATTTCGCGCCAAAACAGCACATTATTAGAACGTCGCTTTTTATAAAGTTGAAGATTCTTCAATCGACTAACAAGTTGAAAATCCAATTTCAGGCCTAAAAATTTATTTAGAAAATTTAGTATATTATAACGCCTTTATTTGCTAAAAATGAAATTAAGTTTTATAAAAAACTCAAAATTAATAATTATCATCATCAATAGAGGATATCTCTATTTCAAGGCTTATAAATTATAAATAAATTGAGGAATGGAGTTTTATTGTCAAAATTAAAAAAATAAAATACCATTACTAAAAATTTTTGGAGGAGAGGTATGAAGAAATTATTGATTGGAGGCTTTTTAACCTTAGTTTTAATTGGATGTTCTACTAGACCACCAGCTGAACATGAAATAAATCAAGTACCAGATGCAAGAATATTTAATCATCAAGCTAAACTAGATAATAATGCGACATTAGTGTTTATTAGAGATAAAGGATTGACTGGAAGTGGATGTTACATTAATTTATTTTTAAATGGGCAAGAAGTCGCTAAGTTTGAAACTAAAGAAAGAGCAACTTTTTATCTGCCAGCTGGTGAAGTTATTATTGGTGCATCTATACAAGGTCACGGATTGTGTAGTTTTAATGCTCCCCGTCGTGAACGTGATTTTAATTTAAATAACAATGAGAAAAAAATCTTTAGATTATTTATAGACCAAAATGGAAACACTGACATAATTCCAACAACTTTATATCAATGATTCAAAAGTTTAAAAAGAACTTGTATTGCAGGTTCTTTTATTTTTTAAATTATTATAAGTAAATCAAAATTTAAATAATCAAATCAGATAAAAGTATATTACTTTAATACAAATCAGTATGATGAGTCTTGTTTAGTGACATTAGCATGGCAAACAGGGATGTTTGGCAAGGCTATGTTTTGTCAGGAACAAATCACCGCCTGTGCGTTAAAAGCGAACGAAGGTGGAAGGCAGTCATATCATGACCACTTGAGTGGTCGCCGCGGGAGATGGTAAAGAGGGTTCGCGCCAACCCTCTTAACTCGGACGTAATCGCCGTATAGAAACAACCGCAAAACAGCAAACGTCCGAAACTCATCGAACCAAAAAAATTTGAGGAACGGGGTTTTTAAAGCCAAAATACCTTCTAAAAACGATTATAAAATTGTCAAAATCAAAAGCCTAATCTGCAAATTATTAATATTAAAAATGGTGATTTTTTAAGAGGGGATAAAGGGGATATTATTTCTAATAAACAACAAATAACCGATGCTGTTTTCGGGCTATCAGTATTCTTCTTTACAAAAGTTAACAATTAAACCGTAAAAAAAAAGTTGCATAGTTTTTTCCAATCACTATACTTTTATAGCATATTTATACGAATGGATAAATTTCATACTTATTGGTGTGAAATTGTAAATTAATCATTAAATTAATTGACAGGAATGTCGAATATGTATTATAATTTTCAACACTCAACACTCAACACCCAACCTGCTCAACCTATAATTTTGCCTTTCTAAAGTTAAGCTCACATCGTTTATTATTTAACCGCAGTTTATTTTTCCAACAAATTCGGCAAAATTTTTTAAAATTTCTTGGGTTAGCCTTTTTATCTCGGCAGATAGTTTTCGCATTAACCGTGGTTGTTTTACAGTCTATCTCTTTTCCTAATTATGCATTAACCGCTCAAACGACTAATGTTATTCAAGGTTCAGCGCCTTATTTAACCTTCGATGGTGGTCGTACCCGAGTAACAAATACCGAAGCGCTACTTGGGATATCCCTTTCTGATGGTACAACATTTACTCCCACAACCAATAATTCAAGAGACAATCCTATCATTTTATCTGTTGCTGGTCAGAGTTTTGCAGATATTGGTATGTTTATACCAACGGATACTGATTCTATTGATTTAAGTTCACTTATTGGTCCGCCCAATAATTATTGGGAGGATGATGATGGCGATGGTCAGGGGATTGATAGTATCACCGCTACCGGTAGTTTAAATTTATCTATTGTTGATAAATGGAATCGACGAGTTGCGCGTAATGAGGTACTTACGATTTGTAAAGCACCATATAAATTAACCTTATCTAATAGTGAAGGTAGATTAACAACACGTTATGGGGTACCTAATGAAAGTCGTTTTAGTGCAAGTAATGCCACTTATTATATTAATCCTAAGGAAACGCCAGCGATTTGTTATGCAAGATCTAGCTTATTTTATTGGGGGGTTATTTCTACTGCCGTTTGGGACGAATATAAGGGTTTTCTAACCCAGTCAGTTACGCCGTCGTCTTATGGTTTAAACTTCCCAACTACTGGTGCTAATAAGTTGTATTTTGATTTAGATATTAGTGGTAGTACTCAGGCCTTATCTTGGGCGCCGGTTTCTCATGGTGGTATTACTGCTACTATGACAGATTCAACAAATAGCAGCGTTCGAGTCACCCTAACGGGTCCTGTTGCTACACCATCGCAACAGCAATCAGATAATCCAGGTGAAATCGACAGACCATCTTTACCTCAGGTATTTGAGTTAGTCGGTCGTGATAGCAGTGGTAATGCGGTCGTCAAATATGGATTTGAGTTAAAGCAGTGGTTTGTTGTTCGTGGTAGGGATGATTACTATTTTGGTATGTCACCTTGGTGTAATAGGATTGGATACCGTCTCGTAAAGGTCATGGATTTAACTAATGCGACTTGTTATGAAAGGAGTAAAGACGCGGTTTGTCAAAATTATAGAAATGAAATAGTAGGGGCAACACCTTCGTCTCGTGGTAATTATGCCTCGCGTCACATTGGTGCAGGATTTTTCACGGAATGGGGGCGTATGCGCGATTACACTGGTGCCAACATCGACAACGGCAACGGCTATTGGACGAGTGAGCAGCTGAGTGATAACCAATATGTCCTTAAAGTTAGAGCGGACACGGGTGTTGTGATTCAAGGTAAACCGATAAGAGGCAGCAATGGTCAAGGAATGTGTACCTATCCTTAGCCATTATTTCTTAGTTCTTAGTTCTTAGGTATTGAAGCTGAGGATAAGAAAAATAACGTTAGGACATTAAAGAATCATTGCCTTGCTAAGGCAATGGCGCTGACGAAGAGGGCGATAAACAACGATTTTGTGGTGCGACATTAGCAATGTACTGACAACTGAGTGAGGTTAGCATGGCAAACAGGGATGTTTGGTAAGGCTGTGTTTTGTTAGGAACAAATCACCGCCGATGCGTTAAGAGCGAACGAAGGTGGAAGTCAGTCACATCGTGACCACTTGAGTGGTCGCCGCGGGAGATGGTAAAGAGGGTTCTTGCCAATCCTCTTTACTCGGACGTAATCGCCGAATAGAAATAACCGCAAAACAGCAAACGTCCGAAACTCAAAGAACAAAAAAATTTTGAGGAACGGGGTTTTTAAAGCCCAAAAATCCCCCTTAAGTTTCTTCGAAATAGGTTTTAAGGGAGTAATTAAGACGTAATATTACATTAACCTTTACAAAAGTTAACAATTAAACAGTCAAAATAAGTTGCATGGTTTTTTCCAATCACTATACTTTTATAGCATATTTATACGGATGGATAAATTTCATGCCATTAAGCTTTAAATTTCAAATAAATCATTTAATTAGATTGACAAGGATATCTGATATGGATTATAATTTTCAACACGCAACACGCAACACGCAACCTGCCCAACCTATAATTTCACCTTTCTAAAGTTTAGCTCACACCGTTTATTACTTCACTGCAGTTTATTATTTCCGCAATTTCAGCAAAATTTTTCAAAATTTCTTAGTTTAGCCTTTTTATCTCGGCAGATGGTTTTCATATTGACTGTGGTTGTTTTACAGTCTATCTCTTTTTCTAATTATGCATTAACCACTAAAACGACCAATATTATTTATGGCTCAGCACCTTATTTTACCTTTGATGGTGGCCGTACCCGGATAACAAATACCGCAGCGCTACTCGGAATATCCCTTTCTGATGGTAGAACATTTACTCCCACAACCAATAATTCAAGAGACAATCCTATCGTTTTACCTGTTGCTGGTCAGAGTTTTAATGATATTGGTATGTTAGTACCAAGGGATACTAATTCTATTGCATTAAGTTCACTTATTGGCACTCCTTATAATTATTGGAGGGATGATGATGGTGATGGTCAGGGAGTTAATGGTGTCACCGCTACCGGTAGTTTAAATTTATCTATTGTTGATAGATGGGGTCGAGCTGTTGCCCGTAATGATGTGCTGACTACTTGTATAGCGCCATATAAATTAACCTTATCAAATACTCAAGGTACATTAAAAACACGTTATGGGGTACCTAATCAAATTCGTTTTACGGCAGGTAAGACCACTTATTATATTAATCCTAAAGTATCGCCACTGATTTGTGGTGCAAGCCCTTTACTAATGGGGCGAGGTTTTGATCATACCATTTATGACTCTTCTAGGGGGTTTATACCACAGTTAGTTTATGATTCAAACTTTCCGACTACTGGTGCTGATAAGTTGTATTTTGATTTAATTATTGACGGCACTAATCAGGCCTTATCTTGGGCTCCGGTTTCTCATGGTGGTATTACTGCTACTATGACCAATTCAACAAGGAACAGTGTTCGAGTCACCCTAACGGGTCCTGTTGCTACACCATCGCAACAACAAACAGATAATCCAGGTGAAATCGACAGACCATCTTTACCTCAGCTATTTGAGTTAGTTGGTCGTGATAGCAGTGGTAATGCGGTGATTAAGTATGGTTTTAAGTTAAAGCAGTGGTTTATCAACCGAGGTATTGGTTATCCGCGCGACTATTCTAGTCTATCATCTTGGTGTAATAATATTGGATACCGTCTCCCAACGGTCAGTGATTTAACTAATTCGTCTTGTCGGAACGACAATTCAGATTTTTGTCGAAATTATGCAAATGAATTTGTAGGGGCAACGCCTTCGGCACCTGATCGTTATGGCGGGCGTTACATAGATGCAGGATTGTTCTCTGAATGGGGGGATGTGAACTCTTACCTTATTAATTCCCCTCCTTATATCGACCCCAACATCCTAGGCTATTGGACGCAAGATAGGGTGGGTAGTAGTCAAGCGTCTTTTGTGGTTGACGGTGGTGGTAAATTGGATCTCAGTAATTGGGAATATTCCGGCTACGGAATCTGTACCTATCCTTAGCTATTATTTCTTAGTTCTTAGGTATTGAAGCTGAGGATAAGAAAAATAACGTTAGGGCGATAAAAGCGATTTTGTGGTGTTACGTCAGCAATGTACTGACAACTGAGTGAGGTTAGCATGGCAAACAGGGATGTTTGGTAAGGCTGTAGTTTGTTAAGGAACAAATCAAACCGATGCGTTAAGAGCGAACGAAGACGGAAGGTAGTTACATCGTGGCCACTTGTATAGTCGCTGCGGGTGTTGGTAAAGCGGGTTCGTGCAACCCACTCTTTACTCGGTCGTAAACGTTATATAGAAATAGTCACAAAATCGCTAAAAATAACAAACATCCGATACTAAATAAGCCCAAATGTGCGGAGCGGGTTTTTGAACTTAAAATGCTCAATGATTAAAATGTTCTTAATTGATAAAAATACCAAGAAATAGTAAAAACAATTCAAAATAGGGCTAAAAATTGAGGGAGCAAATTTTTAATTTGTTGGTGTTTTTATCGTTAACAAGTTGGTTTTGAATTATAATTTTTCATTGAACTTTACAAAAGTTAACAATTAAACAGTCAAAATAAGTTGCATGGTTTTTTCCAATCACTATACTTTTATAGCATATTTATACGAATGGATAAATTTCATGCCATTAAGCTTGAAATTTCAAATAAATCATTTAATTAGATTGACAAGGATATCTGGTATGGATTATAATTTTCAACACGCAACACGCAACACGCAACCTGCCCAACCTATAATTTCACCTTTCTAAAGTTTAGCTCACACCGTTTATTACTTCACTGCAGTTTATTATTTCCGCAATTTCAGCAAAATTTTTCAAAATTTCTTAGTTTAGCCTTTTTATCTCAGCAGATGGTTTTCATATTGACTGTGGTTGTTTTACAGTCTATCTCTTTTTCTAATTATGCATTAACCACTAAAACGACCAATATTATTTATGGCTCAGCACCTTATTTTACCTTTGATGGTGGCCGTACCCGGGTAACCAATACCGAAGCGCTACTCGGAATATCCCTTTCTGATGGTAAAAGATTTACTCCGACAACCAATAATTCAAGTGACAATCCTATCGTTTTACCTGTTGCTGGTCAGAGTTTTAATGATATTGGTATGTTAGTACCAACGGATACTAATTCTATTGCATTAAGTTCACTTATTGGCACTCCTTATAATTATTGGAGGGATGATGATGGTGATGGTCAGGGGGTTAATGGTGTCACCGCTACCGGTAGTTTAAGGTTATCTATTGTCGATAAAAATAATCAAGCTGTTACCCGTAGTGAAGTACTGACTATTTGTAAAGCGCCATATAAATTAACCTTATCAAATACTGAAGGTAGATTAACAACACGTTATGGAGTACCTAATGAAAGTCGTTTTACGGCAGGTAATGCCACTTATTATATTAATCCTAAGGCATCGCCAGTGATTTGTTATGCAACACCTTACAACGATGGTAGTGTTGGTCTTTCTGATGCCGTTTGGGTCAAGGATCATGGTTTTCTACCACAGTCAGCTACGCCATCGTCTTATGGTTCAAACTTCCCGACTACTGGTGCTGATAATTTGTATTTTGATTTAGAAATTGGTGGTAATATTCAGGCCTTATCTTGGGCGCCGGTTTCTCATGAAAAGATTACTGCTACTATGACCAATTCAACAAGTACCAGTGTTCGAGTCACCCTGACTGGTCCTGCTGCTACACCATCGCAATGGAGTTCAGATAATCCAGGTAAAATCGACAGACCATCTTTACCTCAGGTATTTGAGTTAGTCGGTCGTGATAGTCATGGTAATGCCATCGTCAAATATGGGTTTGTGTTAAAGCAATGGTTTATTCATAGTGGTACTTATAGCAATACCCGTTCTATTATATCATCTAAGTGTAATAGTTTTGGATACCGTGTTACAAAGGTCAGGGATTTTACTAATGCGTCTTGTCAGGGAAGAAATTCAGAGTTTTGTAAAGGTTATGATGAAATAGTAGGGACAAACCCTAATAATACGTATGTTCGTAGCATTGGTGAAGGATTTATTCCGGAATGGGGGATTCAGCTGAACCGGTATATTGGCTTCGACATCTATCACACAGTCTATTGGACGAGTGAGCAGACGAGTGATAACCTATATAACTATTTAGTTATGTGGGTAAACACTCCAATTTATGTACGTTCCGCGAGGGACACCTCCCACAAAGCCCTCGGAATCTGTGTCTATCCTTAGCTATTATTTTTTAGTTCTTAGGTATTGAAGTTGAGGATAAGAAAAATAACGTTAGGGCGATAAACAACGATTTTGTGGTGCGACATTAGCAATGTGCTGACAACTGATTGATGTTAGCATGGCAAACAGGGATGTTTGGTAAGGCTGTGTTTTGTCAGGAACAAATCACCGCCGGTGCGTTAAAAGCGAACGAAGGCGGCAGGCAGTCACATCGTGACCACTTGCGTGGTCGCCGCGGGAGATGGTAAAGAGGGTTGGCGCCAACCCTCTTAACTCGGACGTAATCACCGTATAGAAACAACCACAAAACAACAAACGTCCGAAACTCAAACAACCAAAAAAAGTTGAGGAACGGGGTTTTTAAAGCCAAAATCCCGCCCAAGTTTCCCCGAAATCGGTTTTAAAACTAAAATTAGCTTGCTATAAACATAAGAGTTTATTTTGGCAAATAAGTTTGGTGTATTTAATTTAGCGACTTTCGCAATGTGCTGACAACTGAGTGAGGTTAGCATGGCAAACAGGGATGTTTGGCAAGGAGCGTTAAAAGCGAACGAAGGCGGAAGGCAGTCACATCGTGACCACTTGCGTGGTCGCCGCGGGAGATTGTAAAGAGGGTTCGCGCCAACCCTCTTAACTCGGACGTAATCACCGTATAGAAACAACCGCAAAACAACAAACGTCCGAAACTCAAACAACCAAAAAAATTTGCGGAACGGGGTTTTTGAACCTTAAATTCCTACTTATTGCTAACCCTTTTTTTTGACTTAAAATAAAATAGTTAAAAATCAATATGTTGTAAAATGGCTCAAAAAAAGGGTTTTTAATAGTAAAATTACGCTTTTTCTTTTTGCCAACTGCATTTATAGTATATTGGATTCTAGTTCACTACCGTGTAGGTAGTTTAGAAATCAACACGTCCCATTGGGACAGGTAAGGATCGGTTCACTACCGTGTAGGTAGTTTAGAAAATTGGAATGATGTATCTATATGAAAAATAAATGTTCACTACCGTGTAGGTAGTTTAGAAACATTGATGATTTATTGTAGTTAACGTATTTGGGTTCACTACCGTGTAGGTAGTTTAGAAAATCGCGTTATTAGCTTTGGCTACCATCAGCTTGTTCACTACCGTGTAGGTAGTTTAGAAATCGAGTTACAATTCCTCAAATTGCAGAACACGGTTCACTGCCGTGTAGCCGGTTTTTTTATGCCTGTCATTCGACCACTCAGCAGATGAAGTAACCAAACTTTTACAAAGAGCTAAAATTATCATTGATGTACAAAAAAGCAACGATAAGCTACGTAAAAATTGTAGGTAAGGATTATTTTAAAGATGATTATGAGAATGGAAATTTGTCTCAATATTGAGTGACCTTGTTTGTTGATTATGAAGCTAAAAATGATTTTGGTGTTGATTTAAAAAACACTTCAATATGTTATTTTTATTCTATTTTAATAAGAAATGATTATTTTATGTTCCCAGATTTTGATAAAATGGCGATCTCAAATAAAATATATAGTTATATTGATTTAATGACATCAATAGAACATTTTCATTCTTCTTTATTTGATATTGGAAAAATAAGTATTGTCGATAAAATATCGTACCAGATTGATAAAAATAATTTCCTCTATTATGAGAATGATTGAATTAATAACTTTTATTGCACTTGGCTAACAAATTTTATACTATCTATCAAAATTATTTATAGGAGAATGGGGTGAAAAAATTATTATTATTAACGTGTTTAGGTTTTGTTTTCTCTGGTTGTAGTGTTCATCATCAATTTAATGATAGGTTGTCTTATCAATCATTAAAGCAAATAAAATCAGAGATACATATTACTAAAAAACAAAGCTTAGATATTACATGGATCCCTAGTGATTTTACGTCACGAATTGATATACAAGGGGCCTCAGGATTTGTTGGTGGTGGGACTCGTACTAGAATTCCGATTGGAATAGGTCTTTCATCAAGAATTGAAGAAGCAATTAGCACGTACGCAGATTTAAATTCTGGCGGTAGAAAGTTAACATTAATAGTTAATAATGCTAAAACAAAATTCACTTATGGAGTAACGAATATTGATAGTGCGAGCGTAATTTTAAATGTAACATTTGAATTATCAGGCAATAGATGGACTAAAGAATTTTCTACTAAACAGAATGATAGCGGAGTAAAAGATGCAAAAGTTACTTCGGTTATTGAGTATGCGTGGGATCAGATAGCTTTAGACGTGGCTAGAGAAATAGCTACACACTTATAATCAAACCCTCTAAAAGGGTTTTATAACATGTTCCCTATATGCATAGTGATAAACCGGATCCGATATTATTGAGAAATAAATCCAATCCGAGTTCCCTATACATAAAGGGATAAAAATAAAAAAATATTACAAACTGCCTAAGTGTTAGTTTAGAAAGTTAGCGGTGATAATGATATCGTCTGTGACTAGTTCACCGCCGCATAGTTAGTCAAAAAATTCTGTTGAAACACTTTATTAAAAATGTCTAACTCATGATTTAGGCATTTGTCACTTTTTGACTGCTGCAAAATGGTGAAATTGGCATTTAAAAATTTGAGGAAAAGGGTTTTTAATCACCGCAAATTTAGCGAAAAAATTAAATGTTAATCCCGAAAAACAAAATTGTAACTTAAACTTGAACGCTTTAGCAGATCGCTATATTATACGCGCCTTAAAATTCATCAATCAGCCTGATACTGAAAGAATCCCAATGTTAATTAATGCCAAAGATATTCTCGAAAAATTAAATCCACATAATAAAGTAAATTATGATTCAGTTTTGCAAGAGGTGATTGCTGATTGGCAGTTAGCATCAGCGCGACCAAAATTGTTGATTCATAGTTGCTGTGCACCATGTAGTACTTATGTACTGGAGTATTTGGCGCAGTATGCCGATATTACGATTTATTTTGCTAATTCCAATATTCACCCCCGCGTGGAATATGAATATCGTAGTAAGGTTCAGCAGAAGTTTATTGCCGACTTTAATCAAAAGACCAATAACCATGTACAGTTTTTAGAAGCCCCGTATCAACCAGCAGAATTTATTAAAAAGGTCGAGCATCTACGTGATGCACCAGAAGGTGGTGAACGTTGTCATCTTTGTTATAAGATGCGCTTAGATTTGGCAGCGATTAAAGCTCAAGAGTTAGGTTTTGATTATTTCGCTAGTGCTTTAACGCTAAGTCCGAAAAAGAATAGTCAAAAAATTAACCAACTTGGTTTTGAAATTCAAGAGCTTTTTTCGGTAAATTATCTGCCTTCTGATTTCAAAAAGAATAATGGTTATAAGCGTTCTATCGAACTTTGTAAGGAGTACGATGTTTATCGTCAATGTTATTGCGGTTGTATTTTTGCTGCAAAAGCACAAGGGATCGATTTAAAGAATGTTATTGCTACGGCTAAGCAAGGTTTGGCGCAGGATTAGCGCCAATAAGATTTATTTTCTTTAGTTTCTGCTAGTTAAAAAATATCCAAAAATATCATTTTCCAAACAAATTGATTAAAAATTTGAAAGATTTCGCTATAATAAATTCATAAAAAATGATAATTATTTCTAGATTTTTGTGATCCTTTTATAGGTTAAGTCTAATTTGCAAAATGTGAGTTTGTTATGCCAAAAATGTATAGACTTGGATTGGATGTTGGTTCTACGACAGCTAAGTGTGTCGTGCTTGATGAACAGGATAATTTTATTTATACCAATTATGTTCGTCATAACACCCATATTGTACCTACCGTTTTATCCCTTTTAGATGAAATTAAACAGCAGACTGGTGATGATGTTACGTTATCAGTGAAGGTAACAGGTTCTGCTGGAATGGGAATTTCTGAGAAGGCTGATATCGCTTTTATTCAGGAAGTAGTTGCAGCATCGGAAGTAGTACAACGTAAATATCCTGAAGTACGCACATTAATCGATATCGGCGGAGAAGATAGTAAAATGATCTTCTTTTTTCCTGATCGCCCACCAGATATTCGTATGAATGGTAGTTGTGCCGGTGGTACAGGTGCCTTTATAGATCAGATGGCAACCTTGCTTAATACTCCAGTACAGGAGTTTGATCTGCTGGCAACTAAACATGATAAAGTCTATCCGATCGCTTCACGCTGTGGAGTGTTTGCCAAAACCGATGTGCAAAATTTAATTAGTCGTAATGTCTCCAAAGAAAATATTGCTTATTCTGTATTACATGCGGTTTGTATTCAATTGGTTAATACCTTAGCCCGTGGTTATGATATTGTTCCCAAAGTAATGTTGATTGGCGGACCGTTTTCGTTTATTCCAACGTTAGGCAGAGCGGCTTTAGAAACACTAAAGTTAAATGAAGATCAGATAGTTACCACCGAGCATCCTACTTTGTTGTCAGCTTGGGGGGCGGCAATTCATGCTATTGAGCGTAGTGAGCTCAAGCTAAATGATTTTATCGATAGGTTAAATGCGTCAACTAAAATTCAAGTTAATCAATCTTTTCGCTTAAAACCATTATTTAATCAGTCGTTATCTTTTGCTGATTGGCAACAAAAACGCAAATATATTGAAATTCCTCGCTTAGCTTTAAGTGCTTATCAAAAGCAAAATGCTTATTTAGGTATCGACAGTGGTTCAACTACCACTAAGATTACTTTGATTAATGAAGATGATGAACTACTTTTTACTTATTATGCACCAAATAACGGTCACTCAATTACCGCACTTATTAAAGGTTTAACCGTACTTAAGGATGAGATTGCAGCATCTGGTAAGGACATTGTGATTGCTCGCAGTGGTGTTACCGGTTATGGTGAGGAGTTGTTGAAAGCTGCTTTTGCCATCGATGATGGTTTAGTTGAGACGATGGCTCACTTTGCCGCGGCTAAACATATCGATCCTAAAGTGAGTTTTATCATGGATATTGGCGGCCAAGATATGAAGGCTATTTTTATCGCTAATGGCGTGGTAAATCACATTGAGTTAAATGAAGCTTGTTCATCGGGTTGTGGTTCGTTTATTGAGACTTTCGCTAAATCCCTTAATTCCAATACCATCGATTTTGCTGATGCAGCGTGTAAATCTAATAACCCTTGTGATTTGGGCACACGCTGTACAGTGTTTATGAACTCTAAAGTGAAACAGGCTCTGCGTGAAAATGCCACTATGGGTGATATTTCAGCTGGGCTAGCTTTTTCGGTGATTAAGAATGCTATTCATAAAGTACTGAAATTACATGATATGCGTAAATTGGGCGATCATATTGTGGTGCAAGGCGGAACTTTTAAAAATCCGGCGGTATTTCGAGCTTTAGAGCAGTTGACTGGTGCACAGATTGCCAGTTCTAATATTCCTGAGTTGATGGGGGCTTATGGTGCGGCGTTAGTGGCGAAAAATCACTATCAGCAAGATCAAACTCCATCACAATTTATTGGTTTAGATAATCTACAAAAAGCCGAAGATAATAAGGCCAAGCCTTCACGCTGTAAGGGATGTGAGAATAAATGCGACATTATGATTTATCGCTTTGCTAATGGGCAGCGCTATTATTCGGGTAATAAGTGCGAGCGCTTTTTAAGTAATAATCAATATCAAGATAAAAATGCATTTAATATGTTTGATTATAAAAATGCGTTGTTATTTGAGCGAACCAATATTCATAATGCTCAAGCTAAGCTTAATGTTGGCATTCCTCGGGTGTTAGGTCAATATGAAAATTTTCCGTTCTGGCATACCTTGTTAACCAATAGTGGAATTAATGTGACACTTTCGCCATATTCTACCCACGATATCTACGAGAAAGGGGCAGGTACGGTGATGTCGGATAGTATCTGTTTTCCTGCCAAACTGGTACATGGGCATATTATGGAACTGATCGAACAGAAGGTTGATCGTATTTTTATGCCGATGGTGGTGTTTGAGGCTGACCATTTTGATAATGCCGTTAATAGTTATAACTGCCCGATTGTCAGTAGTTATGCTGAGGTGGTAAATAGTGCCATCAATCCGCAAACCAAATACAATGTACCCTTGGATTATCCGGTAATTAATTTTAGCGACCAGAAATTATTAAAAAAGGGCTGTATCAATTATTTAACATCGCTGGGAATTACAAAAAAGGTAGCCAATCAGGCTTTTGCTGATGCATTAGTTGCTCAAGCCGAATATAAACAGTCACTGTATAACAAGGCAGTTGAAGTGTTGAATAATGCTAAAGAGACGGGACGATATGTGTTTATTTTAGCTGGTCGCCCTTACCATAGCGATAGTTTAATTAATCATAAAACCCCAGAGATTTTAAATGCCTTGGGGTGTGATGTGATAACCGAGGATTCAGTATTAGGGGCGATTAATCAATTATCCCCTGAGTTGCAAATCTGTTCGCAATGGAGTTATCCAAACCGTTTATATGCCGCAGCGAGTTTTGTTGCTGAACAACCGAAAAATATTCAGTTTGTACAACTTAATTCATTTGGTTGCGGTCCTGATGCGATTGTCACCGATGAGTGTAAGGCGATTTTAGAGTCAAAAGGTAAGACCTGTACAATAATTCGGGTCGATGAGATCACCGCAACTGGTTCGGTGCGTTTGCGTTTACGTTCGATTATTGAGTCAATCCGTATGAATCACCAACAACCATTAAAAGTGGTTGAGCGTAAAAAGACGGCTATTTTTGCTAAACAAGATAAACAACGACGGACTATTTTAGCGCCTTATATCTCCGATTTTTATTCACCATTATTACCGCCAATTTTTGCTTTGTCAGGTTATAAGCTTGAGACTTTGCCAAAACCAGATAAAAGTTCGGTTGAATGGGGATTAAAGTATTGTAACAATGAGATTTGTTATCCAGCAACGATTATTGTGGGTGACATTATTAAGGCGCTAAATTCTGGTAAATATCAGCGTGATGAAGTGGCAATCGGTATTACCCAAACGGGTGGTCAGTGTCGAGCGAGTAGTTATCTTTCCTTGATTAAAAAAGCAATGATTAGTAATGGGTTTGAAGATATCCCGATAGTCTCTCTTAGTCTTGGTAATATTAACGAAATTGAACAACCTGGTTTTAAAATTAATTGGTTAAAAACATTGCCAACAACTTTTTTTGCTATGTTGTTTACTGATTCTATCTCGAAAATGTTCTATTCGATTGCGCCTAGAGCAAAATTTAAGCAACAAGCAAACCAATTGAAAGAGCTTTATATCAGAAAGTTACAACAACTCATCAATCAACATAAAGGCAAAAAAGCGATTTTTGCACTGTTAAAAGAAGCGGTCGATCATTTTAATCAAATCGAGACGTTAAATAAGGATTGCCCGCAAATTGGGATCGTTGGCGAAATTTATGTTAAATATAATAGTTTTGGTAATCAACATAGTGTGGAGTGGTTAATCGATCAGGGAATTGAACCAGTCATCCCGCCCATGATTGAATTTTTTGCCCAAACTTTTGTTAACTATGATTCCAATGTAAATAATAATATTGTTAATAAAAGTTATGTGGCTTATCTGCTTTATTTTTTTGAAACAGTAGCCCAAAGGTATATTAATAAAACAAATGAAATATTGTCTGGCTTTAAATATTATCAACCATTTCACAATATTCGTGATATGGCGAAAAAAGCAGAGGAAATTTTGAATTTGGCCAATCAATATGGTGAAGGTTGGTTAATACCTGCGGGTATTATGACCTTTGCTGAGCATGGCATTAATAATGTTATTAGTTTGCAGCCATTTGGTTGTATTGCTAATCATGTTGTGTCTAAAGGGGTAGAGAAGCGTATGCGCGATCTTAATCCAAAACTGAATCTGCTCTATTTGGATTTTGATGATGGTGCTGGTGAGGTTAATGTTCTCAACCGTTTGCATTTTATGGTAAGTTCATTAAAGTATGCCCAGTTACAACGTATTGTTTAATTGCATATAACATATAAAAGGAAGGACCGTGTTTTCAATCTATCAATTAAAATCGCGCTTTCAAGCACTGCTTCGTCCTTATGTAACATCGTTATATGCATCACACATTACCGCGAATCAGATCACGCTAACCGCTTGTGTAGGTTCGATATTGGTTGCTTTGTTAGTTGGCTATTTTGCTGATCATCAATGGTTGTTTGGCTTAATACCGTTCTGGATGTTTATTCGGATGGCGCTCAATGCTATTGATGGCATGCTAGCCCGAGAATATAACCAAAAATCGAATCTTGGTGCTTATTTAAATGAGATCTGTGATGTGGTTTCAGATTCGGCATTACTATTAATCTTTACTCAATTAAATCAGATCCATGTTAGTCTAGTGATTTTAGTCATTTTGTTATCATTTTTAACTGAGTATGCCGGTGTACTCGGTATGATGATTGGTAGTTCACGGCGTTATGATGGTCCTATGGGTAAAAGCGATCGGGCTTTTATTTTTAGTGTAATAAGTTTAGGTATCGCTACCTCTCTGTTGCCAGTTGATTGGCTCAATACACTACTGTGGCTTATTATCTTTTTGCTATTAATTACGGTAATTAATAGAGTTAAAAAAGGATTACAAGAATCAAAAAATAAAAGGGAATAAAAGGAATAAGCTATGCGAGAAGAACAACAAAAGATGTTTATTAGCCATGATGGCTGTCAATTATTTTATCGCTACTGGCCTGCTGTCGCCAGCCAATCATCTTCAAAAGCAATTGTACTTTTTCATCGTGGTCATGAACATTCTGGACGAATGGCGCATTTAGCCGATGAACTTGAGTTACCCGATTTTCATATTTTTGCATGGGATGCGAGAGGAAATGGTCAATCAGAAGGTGAACGCGGTGATGCCCCTAATTTTGCTACGTTAATCAAAGATGCTAACTGTTTTATTGAACATATCATTGAAGAATATTCATTAAATATGCAAGATATTGCCATTATTGCTCAGAGTGTTGGCGCGGTAATTGCCAGCGCTTGGGTGCATGATTATGTGCCAAATATTCGTGCATTAGTATTAGGTTCACCAGCATTTAGCGTTAAATTATATGTTCCATTTGCCGTATCTGGGCTTAATTTGTTGTATAACTTGAAAGGCAATTTCTTTGTAAATAGTTATGTTAAACCGAACTTGTTAACCCATGATGCTAATCGCGCAGACTCTTTTAATAAAGATCCTTTAATTACGCGACCTATTTCTGTCAGATTACTACTTGACCTTTATGCGGTAGCGGATCGTATTGTCAAAGATGCCAATGCTATCACTGTACCTACTCAGTTATTAGTTTCTGGCTCTGATTTTGTAGTGCGACGTAAACCACAAAAAGCCTTTTATGATAATTTAGGAACAATCCAAAAAGAGTTCCATATTTTACCAAAATTCTATCATGATACCTTTGGTGAGAAAGATCGAAACATGGCTATCGCCAGAGCTCGACAGTTTATTCAAGGCTGTTTTGCGAATCAACCGAATGTTCCGCTGTTAACTAATGCCGATCGGGTTGGTTATACCCGAATGGAAACCGATAGATTAGCTTTACCTCCATCTGGTTGGATCAAACCATGGTATTGGCAGTTTGTTAGATCAACCTTAAAATATGCCAGTAAAATGTCGGATGGTATTAAGCTAGGTTTTGAAACGGGGTTTGATTCTGGCAGTACGCTTGATTATGTCTATCGAAATGAACCGTCTGGAACCTCTAAACTTGGGCGTTTTTTTGATTATCTCTATTTACAATCAATTGGTTGGCGAGGAATTCGACAACGTAAGACTCATCTAGAGCAACTATTAAAACAGACCATTGAACAGTTTCAACAATCAGAGCAAGTTAACATTGTTGATATTGCTGCAGGACATGGTCGCTACATTCTAGAAACCATTAATCAAATTGCCGATAAACCCAATTCGGTTTTATTACGTGATTATAGTGATATTAATATCCGTGATGGACAAGCACTAATTGCGCAACAAGGGTTAAGTGATATTGTCCGTTTTGAAAAAGGCGATGCTTTTAGTCGTGAAGAGCTTTCACAATTATCACCTAAACCTAATTTAGCGGTAGTATCAGGATTATATGAATTATTTGGTGATAATCAATTGTTGCGCCAGTCTTTATTAGGATTGGCCGATGTGATTCCACATGGCGGGTATCTAATTTATACCAATCAACCTTGGCATCCGCAATTAGAATTTATAGCCAGAGCGTTAACTTCACATCGACAAGGACAACCGTGGATTATGCGACGACGAACACAACTTGAGATGGATCAATTAGTTGAGGAAGCGGGATTTAGTAAAGTAACCATGTTGGTCGATCAGTGGGGCATTTTTACGGTTTCTGTCGCTCAACGAAATTCCCATTGATTATGCCAAAACTATTCAACCGTCTAAATGTTTATAAATGTGTGTGGTTAGCCGGTTTGTCGTTGTTCTTTTTTGCCAGTTATAATTTTACTAACTGGCTAACTTCGCAACGTCAGGATGTGCCGAGTCTATTTTTTAGTTGGGAACATTCTATTCCACTTTGGCCATGGACGATTGTGCCTTATTGGTCTATCGATCTGATGTATGGTCTTGCCATTTTATTGACAACTTCTTGGCAATCTTTGAAAACCCTTGGTTTACGATTGTTAACCGCGCAAGTGATTTGTATTATTTGCTTCTTAGTTTTTCCGCTTAAATTCTATTTTGACCGTCCCGTTTTGGATGGCTTTTTTGGTTTACTGTTTGATATTTTAATGGGTTTTGATAAACCATTTAATCAAGCACCATCATTACATATCACGTTATTAGTTATTTTATGGCAATTTTATGCTCAATATTTTCGGGGATTAGGGCGTTATATATTACATTTTTGGTGTTTGTTAATTGCTCTTTCTGTTTTAACCACTTGGCAGCATCATTTTTTTGATATTCCAACTGGATTATGGGTAGGCTGTTTGTGCATTTGGTTATGGCCTGATAATAGGCAGATACCATCAATATATCGGCCATTAAATTATTGTTGGACGATGATCTATCTGAGCCTATCTCTGTTATCCCTTACTATGGCTATCTATCTCTCCGGATGGGCGCTTTGGTTATTATGGTTAGCTGGCGCATTGGTATTGGTTGCCACTAATTATCTATTTTTTGGTGCCTTAGGTTTTCAAAAACAGCAAAATGGCCGTTTTAAGTTAGCCGTAAATCTGCTTTATTTACCATACTTTATTATTATGTGGCTAAACTCGCGAATATGGACGATTAAACATCAAGCCGATGACTTGATAGCCGATAACGTCTATTTAGGTCGTATTCCGTCAACTAACGCATTAAACCAACATCGCTTTACCTCAGTGGTTGATTTGTGTGCCGAGTTGCCAATTGGTCATTTTAACGGCGTTTATACATTTATTCCAGTTTTAGATATGACACCACTTTCGCCAAAAGAGTGTCAGCAAGCTGCCCAAATTATTGAACAATATCGGCAACAAGGTAAATTACTCGTTTGCTGTGCTTTGGGATATTCCAGAAGTGCAACCGCTGTTATTGCTTGGTTGTTATGGACAAAAAAAGTCGACAATCTGCAACAAGCTATCAACAAAGTAAAAAAACATCGGCATTCAATTGTGATCTCTAATCAGCAACAACTAATTTTAACTAACTGGTTGGCAAACATTAAAGATGGGACAAAGACATGTTAAGTAGTAACAATAATCGGTCACCAACAAATTCTATGACTAAAATAGATTTAGTGGCGTTTTGTAGTTTTTTGTCGCTAAGTAAACAGATTGATATTTTTTCAATGCTATTATCGCTGTTAGTTGTTTTTGTTGCCTTGCTGAGTTCTTCGGCAATACCATTAACCATTATTTGTTTGATGATCTTTATTCTCGGTTTAATCAGTAAGTATTATGCTATAAGAATCGAATTTGATAGGAAATTGTTCAAGCACTTAACTAATCATGTGGATCATTTGCATGATGAACTATTAGCGATGGATAGGGCGTTAACCAATTTAAAATTAATCAAGCCGAGT
Organism: Gilliamella sp. LMG 34359; assembly: GCF_984569085.1. Taxonomy (NCBI): domain Bacteria; kingdom Pseudomonadati; phylum Pseudomonadota; class Gammaproteobacteria; order Orbales; family Orbaceae; genus Gilliamella; species Gilliamella sp. LMG 34359. The sequence goes on from NZ_OZ474906.1 coordinate 1,988,623, forward strand.
CAATTTACCTCAAGAACCATTACAGATCGCCAAAAAGGGGTTTTATCGTTGTTTAAAAGGCAGTTAATCTTATTTTTAGCGCAAAATTGTTTAATCATTTTTGCGGTTATTAATGTTATTATCAATAATTAATCCTTTATTAACTAGTAATACTGCACCTAGGAGAATTTAAATGTCCCAATATCAATATGATACGTGTTTATTGTTTTTGGGCATAGGCCTGTTTTTATTAGTCGCGACAATGATTGGCCAAATTTTAAAATTTCGCTGTAAATCCCCCAATAGTGTTATCGATAATTTAAATACTCGGATAAATGCATGGTGGGTAATGGTTGCCATAATTGGGGTTGCTTTTTGGTTTGGGCAACTCGCGGTGATCTTTTTATTTTTTGTTATTTCAGGTGTGGCGTTACGTGAATTTCTCATTTTAACACCAATCAATCGCTACGATTATTTCGTGTTAATTTTTGCTTTTGGAATTGCTTTACCAATGCAATATATTTTAGTCGCCTATGCATGGTATGGTTTATTCAGTATTTTTATTCCTGTATATGCCTTTTTGTTGCTTGCGATATTCGCCACGATTTCAACTCGCAATTTTTTGGAGAGAATTGCCGATGTACAATGGGGATTGATGATTACGGTTTATTGTATTTCGTGTGTACCGGCGTTATTAGTGTTGGATATCGAACATTATCAAGGTCGTAATTTGTTGTTAATTGCTTATTTGGTGTTAATCGTTCAATTATCAGATGTGTTGCAATATGTTTTTGGAAAATTGTTTGGTAAACATAAAATCAGCCCGAATATCTCACCATCAAAAACGATTGAAGGTTTCATAGGTGGCATTTTATCCGCCAGTTTTATTGGCGCCTGCATGTGTTGGATCACCCCTTTTACTTTTCTGCAATCGGGATTAATTTCATTAATGATTACGCTTTTGGGCTTTTTTGGTGGATTAGTGATGTCGGCCATTAAACGTGATCGCGGAGTAAAAGATTGGGGAAGGCTTATCGATGGCCATGGTGGCATACTCGATCGCTTTGATTCTATCTGCTTTGCTGCACCAATATTTTTTCATGTGGTGAGATATTTTTGGGTGGAGTAGTTTTAGTATTATTAATCGATAGTTATTAAAAAACAGTGTGATATGAATAAATTTTAAAAAATAATGCTAAAAAAGAGCAAAAAAAATGAATTTATGATATAAATACGGGTATTGTATTAACATTAGATATAAGTAAGGACTATAATATGTTAAAAGAGCAAATGGTAGTAAAAAATGCAACTGGTTTACATGCACGCCCGGTAACGACGCTTGTTAAATTAGCTGGCCGTTATAAATCATCAATTGAACTTGTTTATAACGATAAAGCCATTAAATTAAAAAGTATGATGGGGTTACTTGGTGCTGGTGTTAAAGGTGGTTCAACTGTTGAAATCATCTGTGATGGTGAAGATGAACAAGCAGCAATGGATGAAATCCGCGAATTATTTGCTACTGGCTTTGGTGAATAATCTTAAGCAATTTTACTAGCTTATTTTATTGACTTAAAAATGAAAATCCCGTCGACCAAAGGTCGACGGGATTATTTTTTAAAAGGGCATTAACTAAATACTTTCAAGTAGACCTAATAGATTAATCTAATCTTTAATAATTGAATTCAATTCTGAATGATCAATTGAAGGCAATAATTTGGTAAAACCTCGTGTTAGATAAAGTAGATAACAAAATCCAAAAGCTAACCAAATTAAACCCACCGTCATCGCTGTCGTTTCAAGACTGGTCCATAGCCACAACGAAAGTGATACGCCAATTGCAGGCAATAATCCATATTTTAAAAGCATTGGTACTGTTTTTTTAGTACCACTTAGGTAGCTTTTGATTACGCATAGATTAACGAAGGTAAAGGCAACTAAGGCACCAAAACTGATCATTGATACGACTAAGCTTAAATCAAGTACTAAAGCGAATAGGGAAAAACAGGAAACAAAAATAATTGATAAATAAGGTGTTCTAAAACGTGGATGAATTTTATAGAAGATTCTTTTCGGTAACACACCTTCACGCCCCATCGCATAAAAGATGCGTGACACGCTTGTTTGCGCTGTCATAGTTGAGGCAAAGACACCAGTTAAATAGGCTGTTTGGAAGAAGTTATACATAAAATCATTGCCATATTTACCAAGTACATTGGTTAAGTGACTTATGTTATCCACTCTACGCATTACATCCAAACTTGCGGTATCTTTATTATCAGCAAAATCAGTCCATTGCGGATAGGCTAAATGTGCACAATAGGAGACAACTAAAAATATACAACCAGCAATCAATATGGTACCAATAATTGCTCGTGGTAAGGTCTTTTTAGCGTTGTTTGATTCTTCAGCTAGTGTCGCAATGGCGTCAAAGCCTAAGAATGCTAAACATAATATGGCCGCTCCAGAAAATAAACCACTAAAATCATCGCTTGTCACTGATATTGGTTTTAACATTGTTTCCGGTGTTAAATGGACATTTGTTAAGGTTAAAATAATAAACAATACGATGAATAACGCTTGAAATAAATTCAAAGTAATATTGGCCCAATTAATTAACTTGATTCCAAGGTAATTTAATACACTTACACCTACAATCGATGCCAATACATATACATAAGCCGGAATACTATCATAAAGTTCATGTAGATAGATGCCTAAAACCAAGTAATTTAATATTGGTAAAAATAGGTAATCAAGAATTTGTGCCCACCCAACTAAGAAGCCTGCTTTTCCACCAAATGTTCTTTGTACATAGGTGTAGGCCGAACCAGCAATAGGAAGTTTGTTTGCCATTCGACAATAACTCAATGCTGTGAAAAAGATCATGGCAAGGGTGATAATGTAGGCTATAGGTAAGTGCCCATTACTGACAACGGTAACTTCCCCATAAGTGGTAAAGATCCCTAAAGGAACCATATAAGCTAAACCAAATGCAATCAATGCAGGTGTGGTTAAAACTCGTTTCATTTTTATTGCGGACATGACTTAATTTGCTCCTCTGTCCCAAAAAACAATAAAAAACTACTAAGTATAGTTTTGCCTTTTTACCCGCTTAAAGCGGCAGGGAATTCTGCCACATTATCATAATTATGCAAGCTAATTTTTAGTAAAGATTATAAATCCGGATGATTTGTAGGCTTTTCCGAAATAAAAAATCAAAAATAATAGGTTCAATAGTGTTATTACTAGGTTGGATTGGCAAATTTATTCGTTGATCAGCTAACTATTCGATTTTTTATAAACAGTTATATTTTTACTTAAAAATCATGTATAAAGATTGTACACAGAACAGTGATTAATTAGGAGGATATATTATGGAACCAATTCCCGTTTTACCTGTTGAATTAACAACTGATGTTATTACGCATAAGTCATCGGTGATTAAATTGATGGCTGAACAGAGTGAAGTTTATTTAACGGATGTAAATAAATTTTCTGCTGATGTTATGCAACATGAACAAGAGATGGAAACTGATGTTTTGCCCAATATTGCATTACCGCATTCTAAAAGCGAAGCAGTGAAAACACCATTTATTGTCGTGGCAAAATATAATCAAGGAATAGTCTGGAATAATGCCAATAAAGTTAAGTTAGTGGTGCTAATCGGTGCACCACAAAACGCTAATAAAGAGCATTTGACAATTATTGCCAAATTGGCGGCAAACTTGGCTGATGACGATTTTATTGAGGTTTTATTAAATAGTGATATTCAAACTGTAGCAAAAAAAATCCGAGGTTTATATGAGTAAAGAATCCTTAAAAAATAAAAAGATTGTCGCTATATGTGCCTGTACAGCTGGTATGGCGCACACCTATATTGCTAAACAAAAAATTGAAAACGAAGCTAAAAAACGTGGGTGGGATTGTAAGGTTGAAACCCAAGGTGCAGCTGGTATTGATAATGTGTTAACTCAGCAAGATCTGATAAGTGCTGATGTAATTTTATTAGCGACAGATATTTCAATCGATAATGCTGAACGGTTAGAACCTTTTAAAAATGTGATTAAGGTTAGTACTGGTGAAGCGGTTAAAAATACAGCTAGTATTTTTAATAATGCCGAAGCCTTATCATCCAAAAAAGAAGTGAAGGAGAGTATTGGTAAAGAGATATTTAGAGCATTAAATACAGGTATTAGTAAATTTTTACCTGTTATCATTGCTTCCGGTATTCTTTTTTCAATTGTGTTAATGACTGGGCATGTGACTGGTGGCACCATTCTACCTAGTAATCAATTCTTTGCCAATTTGCAACAAGTGGCTTTCTACGGCTTTGCAATGATGGTGCCAGTGCTTGCGGCTTATATGGCTTACTCTATTGGTGGTAATGCCGCCTTGGCACCAGCCTTTATTATGGGCTATGTAGTAAATAATCCAATTGGTGTTAACCAAGTTAGCACTGGATTTATAGGTGCAATGATTTTTGGGATTTTAATTGGTTATTTTGTTAAATGGTTTAAAACCGTTAAAGTCCATCCGGTTATTGCTTCGGTTATGCCTGTGATGATCATTCCAACTGTGACATTATTGATCATGGCGCCCATCTATATTTATATTTTGTCATATCCGCTCGATTGGTTTGTAAAAGTAATGGTGGGAACTTTAAAAGATATGTCAGAAGTTAACGCGGCAGTTTTAGGTATAGGAATCGGTGTGCTTGCTGCGCTTGATATGGGGGGACCTTGTAGTAAGGCCGCCACAGCCTTCACCTTAGCCGCTATGGCGGAACACGTCTATGGTCCTAATGGCGTGTTCCGTATGTGCTGTGCAATTCCTCCTTTAGGATTAGCAATATCTTCTTTACTGGTATCTCGTTCAAAATACACCAAAGAAGAAAAAGAGTTTGGGATCACTGCGTTCTTTTTATCGTTAGCTGGTATTACCGAAGGCGCGATTCCATTCGCCGTTAAAGACCCCAAACGGGTTATTATCGCTATCGTTGTTGGTACAGCAGTTGCGGGTATGCTAGGTATGATTAATGGTATTGATTCCTTAGTTGCTTTTGGTGGCTTAGTGGCACTTGGTGGTGTAACCAAAGGTGCATTGTGGTATGTGATTGATATGTTTATCGGAGCATTTATTATTGCTGCGATTTTACACTTTACTCGAAAACCAGCAGTTGAGGGTGATGTTGTTGTTGATGCGGACTAGTAATAAAAAACTACCCCGACCTATTGGCGGGGTAGTGAATTTATTTAAAGTTTATTAAGCTTGTTGATAAACCGTTTTGCCGCCAACAATTGTCGTTAGTACTTTGACGTTTTGCATATCTGTTGCCGGAATGGTAAATGGATTGCGATCTAAAATAATTAAATCAGCAAATTTACCTTTTTCAATAGAGCCAATATACTTATCTTGTTTTAACACGTAAGCTGCACCAATAGTTGCACAACGTAGCACTTCAACGGCAGTTAAATTGCGGTCGCTGTTTAAGCGTGGGTGTTCGGCGTCAATTTGTCGAGTCATAGCAATTTGGAAATCATACCATTCATTAAGTGGATCAATTGGCCAATCACTACCAAAAGCACAGGTTACGCCGGCATCAATATATTGGCCATGGGCTTCTAAACCATTATAACGTTCGGCACCAAATAGTGTTTGGTATTGTTCAACCATTGCCGAGCTACAACCCGCCCATTGGAATGAGAATACCACACTGGTTTTTAATTGTTTATAACGGGCAAATTGATGCATCGCACTGAGTTCATTATGGGCCGTACTTGGGCGAATATCCGCATCCGGAAGTGCTTTTCGCATTTTTTCAATAGCGTTAAGAACCACTTCGATCGCCCCTTCGCCAACGGTATGCATGTGAGGGTGAAAACCTGCTTTCGATGATTCAAGGATTAAGGCATCTAGCATTTCTGTAGAGTAATAGAGATCACCATAGCGATCTTTTTCATTTTCTAATTGATATGGTTTTAGCAAACGCGCTGTCATTAACGGCGCTTGCATTACGCCATCAACGAATAATTTCGTATGCGATACCTTTATTCCCGGTTTAGGTTGCCAATTTTGGTCATCATAGCGTTTAGCGAACTGTTTTACCCGATCAATTACCGCTGGAATGTCTCCAATTGAATTGACATCATCAGGGGGTAATTCACGCGCTCCAAATAAACGTATTGAAAGTTCATCTTGCTGTTGTAATTGTAAAAATGCATCGGCTTGGGTTTCAGTAATACGCGCATCCATTACTGAAGTTACCCCTTGCTTATTTAATTCTGTTTGTGATAATTTAGCAATGTTTACCGCTTGTTCATCGGTAAGTTTAGAAATGCTGTCAAATGCGCGCATTGCAGGAGCATCTTCTAAAATACCGTTTAATTCGCCATCTTCAGTACGTCCAATTTTGCCATCAGAAGGCTCTGGCGTATTACGATCGAGTCCAAATTTTTCTAAAGCAATACTGTTAGCAACGAGTGTATGACAATCATTTGAGAATAGAATAACCGGACGCGTGGTATTAAGCTTGTCAAGATCAAAACGGGTAATGTCAGTGCCGATTGGTAATACTTCTTGACGCAACCAGCCACGAACTTGTAACCAATTTGTGCTATTATTACTGGAATCGTTATCTAAATATTTTTGAATAATGGCCAGAGTGGCATCAACAGTTAAACTTTGATAATTTAAATTACATGAAGATAATTGCATACCGCCCCAAAAAGTATGTAAATGGGCATCAATAATGCCTGGCATCATGGTTTTATTTTGTAGATCATAAATTATCGTAAAATTATCAACATATTGAGTGTTATTTATCTCTTGTGTGGTGCCAGTTGCAATAATATAGCCGTTTTGAATTGCAATAGCTTCACAAACTGTATCGTGTTTGTCAGCCGTGTAGATGTGGCCATTAATATAAATAACATCGGCTTTTGCCATTATACGTGATTCCTTAATTAGAAGATTGAAGTTAAAGGTGAACGATAGCAGATTTATAAAAAATTTGTCAAATGCAATAATTTTCTTTATTGTGTGATGAGTTTATGCTACAACTATCATATTTAGTTACAGCGTCACAAGGTGAGCTTATGAAATACCAACAATTAGAAAACCTTGAATGCGGTTGGAAGTGGCACTATCTAGTAAAAAGACATTTAGAAGGTGAGCTAATTACTCGTTATATAGAAAGGAGTGCAGCAGAGCAAGCTGTAAATGAACTACTATTATTAGAACACAAGCCGACAGCTGTCGTTGATTGGATTAAGCAGCATTTAAATCCCGATTTAGATAATCGCATGAAACAAACTATTCGGGCAAGGCGAAAACGGCATTTTAATGCCGAGCAACAAAATACACGTAAAAAGTCTATTGATTTGGAATTTCTAGTCTGGCAAAGGTTAGCTAATTTAGCTAAACGCCGAAAATGCACGTTGTCACAAACAATTACGCAATTAATTGAAGATGCCGAGCAAAAAGAGCAATATGCCACTAAAGTATCGACAATTAAAGATGATTTACTGTCATTACTCGATGATAATTTAGACGGTAAATAACTTAAACTACAGGATAAATAGGTTTAATTATGGGAAAATCCCTTGTTATTGTGGAATCACCAGCAAAAGCAAAAACGATTAATAAATACCTTGGCAAAGATTTCGTGGTTAAATCAAGCGTGGGGCATATTCGCGATCTTCCAGTAAGTGGTAGTAGCCACCGCAATGAAAAAAACGGCAAAGATAAAGCCAGCAAAGATAAAGCTGAGAAGAAAGTAAAACGATCTGAGAAACAGGTCTTAGTCGACCGTATGAGTGTCGATCCTTATAATGGTTGGAAAGCTCATTATGAAATTTTGCCAGGCAAAGAGCGGGTCGTTGATGAACTTAAAAAATTAGCCAAAGATGCGGATATGATCTATCTAGCAACCGACTTGGATAGAGAAGGGGAAGCCATAGCTTGGCATCTTAAAGATGTTATTGGTGGTGATGATGATAAGTACCGCCGCGTTGTATTTAATGAAATCACTAAAACTGCCATTCAAAACGCATTTAAACATCCGGCTATGTTGGATATGGATCGCGTTAATGCTCAACAAGCACGCCGATTTATGGACCGTGTGGTGGGGTTTATGGTGTCGCCGTTACTTTGGAAGAAAGTGGCGCGTGGTTTGTCGGCTGGTCGCGTTCAATCCGTTGCGGTACGATTAGTCGTTGAACGTGAACGTGAAATCCACGCTTTTATTCCTGAAGAGTATTGGGAACTTTATGCCGATTTAAAAACTGCTAATCAAGAAAAATTAACCATGCAAGTTACGCATTATAAAGATGATGCGTTTGAACCAAAAGATCAAGTTGCGATTGATATTGCGTTAGCCGAGCTAAATAACAAGCAATACCAAGTTACCAATATTGAAGAAAAACCGACTAAAAGTAATCCAACTGCACCATTTATCACTTCAACTTTACAACAAGCGGCAAGCACTCGTCTTGGCTTTGGGGTGAAGAAGACAATGATGTTAGCCCAGCGCTTATATGAAGCCGGTTATATCACTTATATGCGTACCGATTCAACAAATTTGAGTCAAGATGCATTAAACATGGTTCGCGATTATATTGGCAAAAACTATGGTGATAAATACCTACCGAAATCACCGAATGTTTATGCAAGTAAGAAAAATTCACAAGAAGCGCATGAAGCAATTCGTCCGTCAGATGTCAATATTTCCGCAACCAGTCTTAGTGATGTCGACGTTGATGCGGTTAAACTATATCAATTAATTTGGCGTCAATTTGTTGCTTGTCAGATGACATCCGCTGAATATAACTCTATTACAGTTACTGTTAAAGCGGGTGATTTTACTTTAAAAGCCAAAGGTCGTACTTTACGTTTTGATGGTTGGACAAAAGTACAATCACAGTTAAGTAAAAATAATGAAGATAAGATGTTACCAGCAGTATCGGTTGAAGATATTTTAGAACTACTCAGTTTAAATCCAGATCAACACTTTACTAAACCTCCTGCTCGTTACAATGAAGCTTCATTGGTAAAAGAATTGGAAAAACGAGAAATTGGTCGTCCTTCTACTTATGCTACCATTATTTCAACCATTCAAGACCGTGGATATGTTCGATTAGATAATCGCCGTTTTTATGCAGAAAAAATCGGTGAGATTGTAACTGACAGGTTAAGTGAAAACTTTAATGATCTTATGAGTTATGATTTTACCGCACGTATGGAGCATGCACTTGATGAGATTGCGAATAAAAAACAAGAATGGCGCGAAGTTTTAGATCAATTCTTTGAAGATTTTAGCCAGCATCTTGAAATTGCTGAACAAGATCCTGATCGTGGAGGAATGCAATTAAATCCACTCGTTTTAACACCGGAAATTAAATGTCCTAACTGTGGTCGTGAAATGGGGATCAAAACAGCTGGAACTGGGGTGTTTTTAGCATGTTCTGGTTATGCGTTGCCACCTAAAGAGCGTTGTAAACAGACAATCAACTTAATTCCTGAACATGAAACTTTGAACATTTTGGAAGAAGCGGAAACAGCTGAAACTAATGCTTTAAGAGCACTTAAACGTTGCCCTAAATGTCATACTGCGATGGATAGTTATCTGCTAGATAATGAGCGTAAGTTACATATTTGCGGTAATAACCCAATTTGTGATGGCTCATTAGTTGAAAAGGGCACATTTAAAGTAAAAAGTTACGATGGTCCAATTATTGAATGTGAAAAATGTGGATCAGAAATGCATCTTAAGTCAGGCCGTTTTGGGCTGTATATGGGGTGTACTAACCAAGATTGTAAAAATACGCGTAAAATCTTAAAAAATGGTGACGTGGCTCCTCCTAAAGAAGATCCAGTTGATTTGCCGGAACTAAAATGTAGCAAATCAGATGCCCATTTTGTGCTAAGAGATGGGGCATCAGGTATCTTTTTAGCTGCACATAATTTCCCTAAATCTCGGGAAACTCGTGCACCTTTAATTGAAGAGTTACAACGTTTTAAATATCGTTTACCGGAAAAATTCATTTATTTAACAGAAGCACCAAGTCATGATCCAAATGGTAATCCGAGTATTGTTCGCTTTAGTCGTAAAAATAAGGAACAATATGTCACATCTGAAGTGAACGGCAAATCTACCGGTTGGGTGATGAAATATGTTCATGGTAAATGGGTTGATAGTAAAAAATAGGTAAGAACACCAGGTCAATTTTGACGAATAGATCAGGTTAAGTAGCAGTTTTAGTATAAAAAACTGTCTTGTGCTAAAGTGTGAAAGGAATTACCTTGCAATTTCCCTCTTGCTTAAATTATTGTTGAGAAGAGGGAAATACATATGGTCAAAGGAGCCTTTGTCATGAAGTTGCAACAACTGCGTTATATTGTTGAGGTCGTCAATAACGATCTCAATGTCTCTCTTACCTCTGAAAAACTGTATACCTCGCAACCAGGGATTAGTAAGCAGATTAAATTATTGGAAGATGAGCTCAATGTGCAAATCTTTACCCGTGTAGGTAAACATCTTTCAGAAGTTACGCCAGTTGGTGAGCAAATTATTGCTTTAGCCCGTGAAATTTTAAATAAAGCACAAGATATTAAAATTTTAGCTAAAGAGTTTAGCCAACCAAATCAAGGCTCATTAACAATTACCACCACTTATACTCAAGCTCGGTATACTTTACCCTTGGTTATCCAGCAATTTATGCTGCAATATCCAAGTATTACCCTTCATATGGAGCAAGGTTCATCCGCTCAATGTCTCTTGCAAGCACAAACCGGACAAGCGGACTTTGCTATTGTTACTGATTTGTCAGATCTTAGTGATGATATGATTGCTTTACCTTGTTATCACTGGAACCAGGCGGTGATTGTTATGAAAGATCATCCTTTAGCCAAAAGTAGTCTAATCACAATCGAAGAATTATCTAACTATCCGTTAGTCAGTTACGACTTTTCTAATGATGGTTCCGACCTAAATCAAGCATTTATTAAGGCTAATCAGGTACCTAATATTGTTTTTAGCACCACTGATGCTGATTTGATTAAGACCTATGTTAAGTTAGGTGTTGGTGTTGGCATTGTTGCTAAAATGGCAGTTAATGAGAACTCTGATAGTGAGTTTGTGGTACTTAATGCTGGCCATATCTTCCCCTACAGTACCACTTATATCGCATTTGCACGTTCTCTGTTTTTGCGTAACTATATGTATGATTTTATTAGTCAATTTTCACCGCATTTAAATAGACAAACCATCGATAAACTTAGTCTTTGTGAAAATAATATCGCGGTGCAAGCTATGTTTAATGGCGTCAAATTACCAGTTAGATAAAGGTATTGGTCATTTGCGGCTGATAAAGTTTAGTAAACCAAGCAGCGAATGGTGTGCTTGGTTTTTTAGTGGTTATTTATGTCTAGTTTTTAAAATACCGATCACATCTTGTAGAGCAAGGTTTTGATCTTGCAGTAAGACAAGTAAGTGATAGATTAAATCAGCTGATTCATTTTTTAACTCTTCTTTATCGTGTACCGTGGCTGCAAGCGCCGTTTCAACGCCTTCTTCGCCAACTTTTTGGGCAATACGTTTAGTACCGTCATGGTAGAGTTTTGCGGTATAAGAGGATTGCGGATCGGCTTGTTTACGAGCTCCCAATAATTGCTCTAAATCATATAGAAAGCCCCACTCAGTTTTACTGTTAGTGAAGCAGCTATTTGCTCCGGTATGACAAGTTGGTCCGATCGGGTTGACTAAGATTAACAGGGTATCGTTATCACAATCGGATGAGATACTAACTACATTTAAAAAGTTACCCGAGGTTTCACCTTTGGTCCATAAACGTTGTTTGGTGCGAGAATAAAAGGTGACTTTTCCGCTGCTTTGGGTTTGAGCTAAAGCCTCTTGATTCATATAACCAAGCATCAGCACTTCGCCAGATACATAGTGCTGAATAATCACTGGCATTAAATTATCGACTTTTTGCCAATCAAGTTGTTTGGTATCTATTTGTATTTGGGAATGTTGAGTTAGCATAATCGTATTTCTACTCCATGTTGAGCTAAATATTGTTTAAGTTCACCAATATTAATAATTTGTTTATGAAAGACTGAAGCGGCTAAAGCACCATCAACGTTGGCCTCTTTAAAAGCTTGTAAAAAGTGTTCCATCGTACCTGCGCCGCCAGAGGCAATCAGTGGTACTTGGCAAACTTGCCGAATCGTTTTAAGTTGCTTAAGATCGTAACCATTGCGAACGCCATCTTGATTCATCATATTTAATACAATTTCACCGGCACCTCGCTTTTGTACCTCTTGCACCCAATCAATCGTATTCCATTTGGTGGCGACTGTGCGTTTTTCATCGCCAGTGAATTGATAAACGTGGTAACTATCTGAATCTTTATCATACCAAGTATCAATCCCCACAACGATACACTGCACCCCGTAACAATCCGCTAATTCAGTAATTAAGCCCGGATTAGATAAAGCAGGGGAGTTAATTGAAATTTTATCCGCACCATAAGTGAGAATTCTTCCTGCATCTTTAACCGTTTTTATCCCACCAGCGACACAAAATGGAATATCTATTACTTCAGCGACTTTTGCTACCCAACTTTTGTCTACTACCCGACCGTCGGATGAGGCTGTGATATCATAAAATACCAATTCGTCAGCCCCTTCTTCGGCATAGCGTTTGGCTAGCGGTACTATATCACCTATGATTTCGTGATTACGGAATTGTACACCTTTAACAACTTGCCCATTACGAACGTCCAAACAAGGTATTATCCTTTTTGCCAACATGCAATTGCCTCCTGAACTGTAAATTTACCATCGAGTAATGCTCGACCGACGATGATACCTGCAACACCGCTCTCTTGTAACGCTTTAACATCGTCCAATTGTCCAATTCCGCCAGAAGCTTGAAAAGCAATAGTTGGGTATTTTTGGCTGATCTCTTGATATAACTTCACATTAGAACCACTTAACGTACCATCTTTGGAGATATCAGTACATAACACATGCTTCAAACCATAAGCTAGATAATCATCAATAACTTGTTCTAAGGTTTGTTTAGAATCCTCTTGCCAACCATGAATAGCGACATTTTTATTACCTTGTTGATCAATACGAACATCTAAGGCTAATACCAAAGATTCAGGACCATAAGTATTAAACCATTTTTTAACCAAATCAGGTTGTTTGATGGCGGTAGAGCCAATAACTACCCGTGTTGCCCCTGCGGATAATAATGTTTTAACGTCATCTTCTGTACGAATTCCTCCACCAATTTGTACCGGAACTTGTACGCCGTTAATCAGTGATTTTATCAATGAGATTTGTCGAGCTTGTGGATCTTTGGCTCCAGTTAAATCAACAAGATGTAGTTGTTTTGCACCTTGTTTTTGATAATCTTGCAGACGAATTAAGGGATCCTTGCCATAATCACGTTTTTGGTCATAATCACCTTGATGTAACCGAACAACAGTACCATCAATTAAATCAAGCGCGGGAATGATAATAGGGTAAACTGCCATAGTTACATCTCCAAAAAGTTCTTGAGCAATTTTGCACCGGCTGAGCCAGAACGCTCGGGATGAAATTGCACACCGTAAAAATTGTCTTTTTGCACGGCAGCGGTAAAGCTTTCGCCGTAATTGGTTTCTGCGATAGTTGATGAGCATAATGGTAAGGCGTATCCATGTACAAAGTAAAAGTAAGCACCTTCAGGAATATCTCGAAATAGATGGTGTCCGGCTTTTGGGGTGACTTGATTCCAACCCATATGCGGTAGTGGTAGTCCACAATCAGGAATTTCGATGACTTTTTCATGGATAATACCTAGAGTGTCGACATGCCCTTCATTACTATAATCGGCTAAAAGTTGCATGCCAAGACAGATACCTAATACTGGTTGAGTGCAGACTTTAATTAGCTCAATTAAATTGCGCTCCTTTAATTTTTGCATCGCAGCTGATGCAGATCCAACTCCAGGTAACAAGAGTTTGTCAGATTCAAGCACAGTATCAGGATCAAGGCTAATGATTGGATTATAACCTAGTCGCTGTATCGCGTATTTAACCGATGAAAGATTGGCGCAGCCAGTATCGAGAATGACAATTTTCATCTATAACACTCCTTTCGAGCTAGGTAGTCTGTCACTTTCAATTTTAATCGCTTGTTTAAGTGTACGCGCAAAAGCTTTAAACAAACTTTCGATTCGGTGATGGTCGTTGTCGCCAGTTGTTTCAATATGTAAAGTAATTGCCATCGCATAACTTAAAGAATAGAAGAAATGCTCGACCATTTGTGTGCTCATATCACCAACTTTCGGATCACTAAATTGCGCAGAGAACACTAGGTAAGGGCGGCCTGAAATATCCATTGCACATTTCGCTAAACACTCATCCATTGGAATAACAGAGGCATAACGTGTAATTCCCCGTTTATCACCAAGTGCATGTTTTAATGCTTCGCCTAAAGCAAGACCTGTATCTTCTATGGTGTGATGATCATCAACATGAAGATCGCCTGTAACTTGAATATTGAGTTTAATACCTCCGTGAGTGGCGATCTGATCTAACATATGATCAAAAAAGCCAATACCGGTATTGATTTGACTACCACCTTGCCGGTCTAACCATACTTCAACCAATATCTTAGTTTCTTTAGTATTGCGTTCAACTTTGGCATAACGATCAGCGGTGGTTAAACGTTGGGCTATTTCATTCCAATTAAGATTAACTGGATCATAACGTAAGCCTTTTATTTGCATGTTTTCAGCAAGCTGCATATCAGTTTGTCGGTCACCTATAACGTAGCTGTTTTGTTTGTCTAAGTTGCCACTGGTTAAATAAGGGAGCACTAATTTTATTTTAGGTTTACGACACTCACAATTGTCCTCAGGGAAATGTGGGCAAATAAGTACATCTTCAAATATTACACCTTGTGAGGCAAATATTTGCATCATTAAATTGTGTGGACCATCAAAATCAGCTTGCGGATAACTACTGGTACCTAATCCATCTTGATTGGTTACCATCACTAATTTATAACCAGCTGCTTGTAGTTTAAGCAGTGCCGGGATCACATTAGGTTCAAACGCAAGTTTTGCAAAACTGTCAACTTGAAAATCGATAGGCGGTTCAACGATTAACGTTCCATCACGGTCGATAAATAAATATTTTTGTAACATATTTGCTCCTATTTTATCGCTTTAAGTGCGGTTATTACGGCATCACACTCATCTTCGGTACCAATCGAAATTCGCACAAAACCATTTTGTCCAATTGATTTACTTTGATCGCGTAGAATAATACCTTCATGCCAAAGTTTACTAAATACCTCTTTATTACTTTGAAATTTAACACATAAATAATTTGATTCACTAGGATAAACTTTTTCGACAATTGGTAAAGCAGAAAGTTGTTTAGCAAACTTCTCTTTTTGATTATTTAGATTGATGACATGCAATCTCATCGTTTCGATACCTTTTTTACTCAATGCCTGAGTGGCAATGTCTGCTACCGGGGTAGCAAGAGGGTATGGAGCGATCACTTTTTGTAAAGCATCAATTATCGGTTTATTAGCTAAAGTAAATCCACAACGCAATCCGGCTAGGGCAAATGCTTTTGATAAGGTACGTAAAATGACTAAGTGAGGATAATCATTAAGCCAACTGACCACGGTTGAGTTTGGAGAGAACTCAATATAGGCTTCATCAATAATAACTAATGCGCGATCTTTGACTAAATTAAGTAATGCTTTAATATCCTCGGGATTGATTAAATTCCCAGTTGGATTGTTTGGTGAACAGACATAGATTAACTTAACATTATCGAGATTTTGTTTAATACCCTCTAAATCAAGTTGCCAATCAGATTTTGTTGGTACGGTTTTAGTTTTTATTCCTAAAGTTTCAGCGCTGACATGATACATACCATAAGTTGGAGGGCAGTAAAGCACCGTATCGGTATCTGGCTCACAAAAAGCACGCATTAACAGCTCTATAGCTTCATCGGCACCACGACTGACAATCACTTGCTCTGGAGTGACACCAGCATATTGCGCATAACTATCTATAACTTGCTGAGGTTGTGCTTCTGGATAGCGGTTTAACGTTTGCTCGGTTAACTGATAATTGGGTGCCACTGGGTATTCATTGGCATTTAGCCACACATCACCGTTGCCGCCAATGCGTCTAGCGGATTGATAGGGTGTCAATTTTTGTACGTTCTTTCTGACTAATTGATTAATATCCATTTTAACCACCTATTGTTTAGTATCAGCGTTAAGTTTAGCTAAGCGAATAGTCACGGCATTTTTGTGGGCAGTGAGTTGTTCTGCTTGTGCCATTAGTTCAACTGCATTACCTATTGCTTTTAACCCTTCAGCCGATAATTTTTGCACTGTCATACGTTTTTGGAAATCAGGTAATCCTAGGCTTGAATAAGTTGCGGTATAACCATAAGTTGGTAATACATGATTTGTACCAGAGGCATAATCTCCAGCAGATTCTGGTGACCAATCCCCTAAGAATATCGAACCAGCACTATTAATTTTATCAACCAGTTGATCGGCATTTTCGGTTTGAATAATTAAGTGTTCAGGACCATAACGATTGCTGATAGTTACACATTCATCTAAATCTTTGGTAACGATAAGTCGGCTCTCTTGTAACGCTTTTTCAGCAATTCCTTGACGTGCAAGTTGAGCAAGTTGCTTATCAACTTCGACTGAAACTGCTTGGGCGATCTTCTCATCGGGTGTCAGTAGTACCACTTGAGAGTCAGGACCATGTTCAGCTTGAGAAAGTAAATCCGCTGCAATAAACGCCGGATTAGCGGAACTATCGGCAATGACCAGAACTTCTGATGGGCCGGCTGGCATATCTATTGCTGCGCCATCCAATCGTTGGCTAACTTGGCGTTTCGCCTCGGTAACATAAGCATTGCCGGGACCAAATATTTTATCGACTTTAGGAACTGATTGAGTACCTAATGCCATTGCCGCAATCGCTTGTGCGCCACCCAATTGATAAATTTCTGTTACACCACAAAGTTCTGCTGCATATAAAATTTCGTCAGCAATTGGTGGAGGTGAACATAAAATCACTTTACGACAACCGGCAATTTTAGCTGGAATGGCTAACATTAATACGGTTGATAGCAATGGGGCTGAACCACCCGGTATATACAGGCCTACAGAGTCTATCGGTCTTGTTACTGACTGGCATTGAATGCCAGGCATGGTTTCAACTGTTATGGTCTGCTTAACTTGAGCTTGATGAAATTTTTCAATATTGCTTACCGCTAATTGCATTGCCTGTTTTAAATCAGGTTTAACGCGACTCGTGGCTGTTTTTATCGCATCTTGGGATAATTTAATTTGATCGATTTGCACTTTATCAAATTTATTACTTAACATTTTAAGTGCTTCGTCGCCATTTTGTTTAACTTGCACCAAGATATCGTTAACCGCTTGACTAATAGTATCGGAAGCTGCAATTGCCGGGCGAGTTAATAATTCTGCTTGTTTTTCTTTAGAACATTGTTGCCAATATGAAAGCTTCATTTTGCTTACTCCATCATTTTTTCAATTGGTAATACAAGGATTGAACTTGCACCTAATGCTTTTAGTTTTTCCATAGTTTCCCAGAATAATGACTCAGTACTAACCATATGTAGTGCTACCCGATTTTGTTCGCCGGTTAATGGTAAAATGGTTGGGTTTTCAGCGCCTGGTAATAAAGATACGACTTGATCTAAAACTGCGGTTGGCGCGTGCAACATAATGTATTTAGATTCGCGAGCTTGAATCACTCCTTGAATACGAGTCATTACTTTATCGATTAACGCCTGTTTGGTGGCAGACATTTCGCCTTCACGTTGAATTAAGCAAGCTTTAGATTTATATATGACCTCAATCTCTTGTAACCCATTAGCTTCAAGGGTTGCACCACTTGAGACTAAATCACAAATTACATCGGCTAGACCTGCTCGAGGAGCGACTTCAACTGAACCATTGAGTAAACACGTTTTAAAACTTACATTATATTGAGAAAGATAACGGCGGAGCAGGTGAGGATAAGTGGTGGCGACACGTAAATCATTTAAACACTCAGGACCGGTGTAATTAAAATCACGAGGGGCGGCAATCGATAAACGACATCCGCCAAAATCAAGTCGACGTAATTTTTTGTATTGTGGATTTTCGCCTTCAGCTTGTCTATCTAGCACTTCTTCTTCTAAAACATTTTCACCGACAATACCAATATCAACAACGCCATCAATGACTAGTCCGGGTATATCATCATCGCGAACGCGTAAAATATCAATTGGCATATTTTCGGCAAAAGCAATTAAACGTTGCTCTTGCAAATTGATTTTGATTCCACATTGAGCTAGTAATTTTTTTGACTCATCGCTTAAGCGTCCTGATTTTTGCATTGCTATACGTAAACGTGAATTATCCAACATATTATTCTCCAACTTATCCAAATAAAATTATTAACCACAAACAAAAAACCCTCGGAAGTCTGATCTTCCGAGGGTTCTCTATTTGCTTTTGCGATATCACCGGAAGACCATTTGTCTTCCAGCACCAATCGCCCGAAGACTATTCAGGAATGATGGTGATGATGATGTTTAGTAACGAAAACACAAAAACAATTCATAAAAAATAAAACCTTTAAATTTAACTGTTGTACAAAATATAACATAAATGATTAATGAGCAACTATTTTTTGATGATTTATTAAAAAATTGTAAATAAGTTAATTTTCAACTGAATGATTTTTGCTTAATTGATATTTAGATAAGCACTGCAAATCAGCAGGATTATAAAATTTATTGCAATTGATGGTTGACTTTATAACGGGCAAAATTTTCAATTTTATTTAAGAATAATTTTAAAGCATTACTATCAAATTGACTAACGATCAGGTAACAACCATCACCAGTAATCTTATAAAATTCGGCTACCTCAGTAAAAGATTTTACTAACTTTTCAAATGATTCAAATTGATTTGTGTTCATATAAATAGTAATAAATTGTAATTGATCCCTTTGTTCTTTAATAGTGAATCTTTGTATAATATGATTGTTGAGTAATTCTTGCACACGTTGCCCAACAGCTTGGCTAGACAAAAATACTTTTTCGCCGATCTCTCGCCAAGATTGTCGGCTGTTATTTCTTAATTCATTTAATATAGCGCGATCTTTTTTATCCATAGTTTCAATTTGAAAGCAGACTGAGGTTTATTACTTCAATTTGCTATGTCATTTAAAGGTTGATTATTTGAAAATAATAACACGAAACATTACAAAGGAGAGCAAAATGACTCAAGCATTGATGATTATTGATGTACAAAATGATTATTTCCCCAATGGCAAATACCCATTAAACAATACCGAACAGACATTGCAATGTACCTTAAAGCTCCAAAATTATTTCCGACAACAGCAATTACCGATTATTTATATCCAACATGTTAACCAAGATGCTAATGCTCTCTTTTTTGTTAAGAACAGTGCGGGTTGTCAGTTACATCCCAAATTGCTTCCTGTTGAGCAACATAATGAATTTGTAATTGAAAAGGCTTATCCAAATAGTTTTTATCAAACACAATTACAACAAAGGTTACAACAGGAAGGGATAACACAATTAGTGATTTGTGGCATGATGAGTCATATGTGTGTTGATTCTACTACCCGCTGTGCCTGCGAACTTAATTATCAACCAATTCTTATCCATGATGCTTGCACCACGCGGGATCTTGATTTTAATGGCAATATTATCCCATCACAACTGGTTCATAATAGTTTTATGTCAGCATTGATGCGGTTTGCGACAGTGATGAGTTTTGAATCATTTATTGAAACAATTTAACATGTTTGAGCACTTTTCTTAACCTTTGAAGATGAATAAAAAATCCTCATTTTTTGACAGAAGTAGCTATTCGTGATAATCCTAATTAAAAGGAATTTAATTATAAACAACTTAGTAATTAGGATTTTATATGCATCATGTTGATAGTTACGTTTTTGACTTGCTCTTTATGATAATATTTTTTTATGGCATTTATGGGTATTCGTTCATATTTGTTTTTGTACCGATGCATTGGATTATTAAAGCAATTTTCACAGTTCCAGTGATTATTTGGCTAATTTTCTGCTTAATGTCTATTGATTCTACTAACATTATTATTTTTTTATTTTCGTTAACCGGTGCTGTTTTTCCAATAATACTGCGACTATGTCAATCACAAGTGAAAAAATCTCATGGTATAAAACGTAAATTTGCTTATACATTCAGTTATGTATTATTACCATTATTTTGTACTTTCTTTTGGCCTGCCTATATAATAGCACCTGTAGTTATCGAATATGTAGAAAGTAGACCAAGTAGTGAATGTAGGGAAAATGGACGTTTAATTGAATTGTCTAAAGATACCATGTTGCGTATTTATCCTAATTCGACATATTCACCATTTTGGATTAGAAAATTAGTTGATTCTACTCTTGTAAATACTTCTGAAAAAAAATTTTGTGAACATTTTTCTCATGCTCAAGCCTATCAAATTGACGAAATCAGTGAAATTAGAATTAATTCAAGAAATTTATGCATTCATCCAACATCTAAAGCAATAATGGCTTATTGCAGTAATATAAAAAATGAACTTTTAAAATTGGATAGATTAGATATCGAATTTGTGAAAAAAAATAAAGATGAAGTTAGTGGTATTCGACTTGAATCATTTCAAAAAAGATTAGAAGATGTAAAGGAGATGAAGAGAAGTAGAAATTCAAAAGATTGGAGTTATGGAGATTGGCTTGAGACAAAACAATTCAACAATGGCATAGAATTACATAGATTTTATAAACATGAAAACACACTAATCATTCCTCAAGTAGATTGGTTGCCACCGCAAACAGAAGCTTTAGAAATTAATTGCTATCGTAAAAGTGTTTTAAGGTGTAGTTATAATTATGAGTATAATCAAGATTGGAATGTATCAGTTTTCTATATATTCAATATTGGCGACAGTATCGAAAATGAAAATGACGATGATGATAATATGCCAATTTATGATCAAGCTTTCATTAATATGAATTTAGAAGGCGCACAAAAAGCTCATCAAATAGTTGAAGATTTTATTGAAGGTCTGAGTGTGAAATGAATTAATATTATAATTTTTAAGTCATCATTAATATGGAAAATGGTAATAAGTAAAATTGAACGGAGCGCGGTTATAAATTATAGAAAATTTGGTATATCGGAACGAGTATTGATACTTAAATATTCAATCAAATCCTCTTAAAAAGAGAATTATATTAGCGTTCGAATATTTTAGGTATCAAATCATAGCTTTGCTTCTATGCCGATTATTGGTATCTAATAGCACCGTTTGCTTCGCTAGCCTGTTGTGCAGGTCATAGAGAAGTAGGATGATGGAAATGTTTTGCGAGGAATTGCATGAAAGAGAGAGAAATAAGAGCAGTATTTGATGAAGAAACAATAACAGTTTATCAAGCATACAGAAAAGAGATAGCTTTATCGGCAATAAAAGCTCAAACATTTGTGCCACCATTTAAAATAGAGAGAATGACATGGATTAAACCTTCTTTTCTTTGGATGATGTATCGATCAGGATGGGCACAAAAAGAGGAACAAGAGCATATTTTAGCTATTAAATTAAAACGTGAAGGTTTTGAATGGGCTTTAAAGCGGGCATGTTTATCCACTTTCAACGATTCTGTTTATCGCGATTATACAAGTTGGCAAGAACAATTAAGCCAGACTCCTGTGCGTGTACAATGGGATCCAGAAAAAAATATTCGACTTGAAAACTTGGATTTCAAATCTATACAAATTGGTTTAAAAAATGAAGCGGTTAAAAAGTATGTTGAAGATTGGATTATTCAAATTGACGACATTACTGACTATGCAAAGACAATTCATCAATTTATTCTCAATAATCAAATAGAAAAAGCAAGCGAAATGCTGCCTATTGAAAAAGTTTATCCTTTACCCGATTCAATAAAGCGTATAATAAATGCTGATTGAAACTAATCAGTTTTCTAATTATTGGATTTTTTGAAGATTGAAATTATGCCATTTTTAATGGTAAGGAATAGTTATCATATATTTTAAGTTTGGCTTATATAGGAGTTTGTTGGTAATTAATGAATATTAAGTTAACTAATAAAATGTGCATTTTATTTAAATCAAATTTGAAAAAGTCATTTTTTTGTCATTAAAATCAGCAAAATAAAATGACCAAATGATAAAAACTTCAATGAAAAACGACCTTGAATAGGGATATAGATAATTGAATCGAGCATTATTTTATAGAAAATTTGGACGGCCAGAACAAGTATTGACGCTTGAATGTTTAAATAAATTAACTATAAAAGAGAACTGTATTAGAGTTCAAATGTTATATGCACCCATCAATGCTTCCGATCTTATTCCAATTACTGGCGCTTATCAGCATCGTATCACTCTGCCACAAATTGCGGGTTATGAAGGGATAGGTAAAGTCATTCAAGCGCCAAAATCTTACCAGCAACTTATTGGCAAACGAGTTTTACCGTTAAGAGGTGAGGGTACTTGGCAATCTTTGGTTGATTCACCAGCCGAGTATGCTATACCCGTTCCCGATTATATTGAAGATAAGATTGCAGCACGAGCATATATTAACCCTGTTGCAGCATGGCTGATGATTAAACAGTTTTCACCCAAAGGAAAGCATATTCTTGTTACAGCGGCAGGTAGTGATTGTGCAAAATTACTATGCAAATTGGCAATAAAATTTGCAGCTTTATCTGTTACAGTTATCTGTCG
This sequence comes from Gilliamella sp. LMG 34359, assembly GCF_984569085.1. NCBI lineage: Bacteria > Pseudomonadati > Pseudomonadota > Gammaproteobacteria > Orbales > Orbaceae > Gilliamella > Gilliamella sp. LMG 34359. Next base: position 2,011,459 of record NZ_OZ474906.1, read on the forward strand.
TTCTGATAATCATGCGCAATATTATAATAAATATGCAATCAAACATATAAAGCAAGATGATAAGCAAACTATCGAATATTTTGCTAGACAAGCTGATATTGTTTTTGACGCTGTTGGTGGCAAGCTTGCGGAAACAATTTTGGATCATATGCCTGATTCAAGTGAATTTGTCTCTTATGGTCTGCTTTCTGGTACTTTTTTTCAACCTAAAAAGCGATTACCTAAAGTTCATTGGTTTCATATTCGCCACTATTTAAAGCAAATAAGTCAACATCAATGGCTAAAGATGTTTGATGATATATGGCCCTTACTAGATACAAATGATTTAAATGTAGCAAATTTATTTGCATTTAATGATTGGCAAGCGGCGATAAAAACTTATCGACAACCCTATAGAAATAATAAACCATTATTAGCATTTGATTAAACCATTGATGTTGTAATATTTATTAGTTAAGAGTATTTAAATATTTATGCTATTTACCCAAGTCGCAAATTATTACCACTTAGGAATCGATGTTTAATTGATTTTTTAATTATTGAATTAAAAAGTTTACAATGGTAAAAAATAATAAATAAAATATTTACTTAATATAGGTAAGTAGATATTATTGGTTCAGTTTTATAGTTTCAATTACTATAAAATGCACTAAATTTGATTTAATTTAAAATAGTTGTAATAAGGAATATAAAATGGGTTTATTTTCTCGTTTTTTTGGCAAAAAAACAGAAGCAAAACAGATGGATAGTTCGATTGTTCCAAATCCTGATATTGATAGTGCCGCTAGCTTAAGTATTGTGTTTAAAGGTGAACTTAATATTGATAATGATAAATTATTAACCAAACTTAAATCGATTGATCCGACTATAAAGGATATCCGATATGAAATACCGTATGGACAACTTGAAGCGGGCATCTGTATTTTAGTGAGTTGGGGAAAACATATTATTAGAATAATTGGTCTCAATGCGCCTTATCCTAAAGATGTATTAGAATTATGTGTTGCTCCAGCTAGTTATAGTCAGGAAATAAAACAACAAGTTTATGAAAGTGATAGTCATTTGTTATTATATTATGTCGGCTATGACCAAGATGTATTAGAGCAGTACTTAGCTTTAACACGTTTAGCGGCATGCTTTGAACAATTTAATGCATTAGCGGTAATTAATGAGAGTGCACATACTTCATTGCCAGTTAGCGCTATTCATGGAATGGTTACGGAAAAAGATGGTTTAACCACTTTAGGGCAATGTTTACCTATATTGTTTTGTGGTTTTGTAAAATATGAAATAGAAAATACTAAAGGGATTTGGATGCGTACTTATGGCGCGCATATATTTGGTTTACCTAATTTTGCTGCATTAGCCAATAGTTATGAGGAAAGTGGCTATTATTTTGATATGTTTAATAATATTTTAAATTATTTACGCCAAAGTCAAGCGACAATGAAACCTGGTGATACGATGGAGATGGGTGATAATCGTATGATGTCACTGCGAGCCCCACAAGATGACGAATATTTCTTAAAAGATAAAGGTGATCTTCTAGTCATTGAAATTAATAACTAATTTTCATATTATCAAATAGTTATAATATCAAAGTTTTAGGAAAGGTAATTCATCGTTCGCTTTTACCTTCCCTAAAATTTAACCTATTAATGATCTAATGAGTGTTGATACTTTTTGTCTGATAAAACAGAAAATCGACCGGTATCTAAGAGTGCAAGACTAAATGCGGTTAAAGACATAAAAGCTGGATACTCCCAACCACCCCCCGGATTAGTAAATGACCAACCATTAGCCCAATGTACAATGGTTATTATTGCTAGTTGAAAGAAAGCAATTAATGCAACCGCACGGGTTAAAATACCTAATAATAACAGTGCACCACCGCCAATTTCAAAAGTGATAACAATATAAGAAAAGAAACCAGGAAAACCAAGAGTATGAAAATACTCAGCAGTTCCTTCAGGGGTTAAAACAAGTAATTTGGTAAAACCATGGGCCAAAAACATCATACCTAAAGCAATACGTAATACAAATGAAGCTACATCAGTTTGATATTCTTTCATATTGTGTTTCCTATATTATGTTAGCAAAATACTAATTATAAAAAAATCATATAGATCTATTACAAAAGCTATTACTTATTTGAAACATAGGATATTGCGTGTGCGATTGTCTCACAATTAGCAATTAATAGTAAAGTAACATAAAATTAACTTCAGTTTTATAACGATATTTATTTACTAAATGGTACAGCTAATTGAAGATAGGTTAAAAAATAGCAGTACGACATTGAATTGTCGCACTGTTATTGCTTACTTATTGTTGGTGTTTGATAGATTTAAATTTTTCTGTCGTTTGTTTAAGAGCAGTTTCGGTTGGCAAACGTTCCATTGAACTTGCACCATAGAAACCATTACAATCAGGACAATTTTGTAAAATATATTCTGCGTCTTCTGGTGTTGAAATAGGTCCGCCATGGCAAAGTATAATAATATCTGGACGAATCGCTTTCGCTGCTTTGGCCCATTGATTGATTAAAGGAACACAATCTGTAAGTTTCAAAGCAGTTTGAGCGCCAATGCTACCGCCAGTGGTTAAGCCCATATGTGGAACTAAAATATCCGCACCTGCTTTGGTCATGTCAATAGCATCTTGTTCACTAAATACATATGGTGTCGTTAGCAGATCTTTTTCATGTGCTTTGCGAATCATCTCAACTTCTAACGCATAGCCCATACCCGTTTCTTCAAGATTAGCTCTAAAATTACCATCAATTAAACCGACAGTAGGGAAGTTTTGTACGCCAGCAAATCCGGTAGCTTTAATTTGATCTAAAAACTGATCGAATTGGCAGAAGGGGTCGGTGCCATTAACGCCAGCTAACACAGGGGTATGTTTTACAACCGGTAATACTTCTTTTGCCATATCCATAACAATTTCATTGGCATTGCCATAAGCTAATAAGCCGGCTAATGATCCACGACCCGCCATACGATAGCGACCAGAATTGTAAATTACAATCAGATCAATACCACCAGCTTCCTCACATTTCGCCGATAATCCTGTACCAGCTCCTCCACCTATGATTGGTTGACCTTTAGCAATCATATCATGGAATTTTTTTAATAATTGAGCACGTTTACTACTCATAATTTTCTCCATTACTTTATTTAATTATATTTTTAAATTCGTTAATAACTAAATTACAAAATTCTGGTGAATTAATATGATGCGAAGTTTTTATTAATCGTCGTTTTTCAGTTTGAATAAAGACTTTTTCAAACTCATCTATGAAAGCTTGATCTGCTTGTGGTGACCAAAAAGGCCCATTTTCAATATCAAGTGCAGAAAATCCACTTTCAGGAATAATAAAAACTACTTCACCTTGACATTTATTTAGTTTAGTAGCGATCCAATTTGCCATGATTTTATTTTCTTCTGGCGTGGTTCTCATTAAAGTAACTTGTGGATTATGAGGATAAAACAGACGATCTCGATATTTTTCTGGAATAGTATCCGGACTACCGAAATTAACCATATCAAGGGCGCCACATGATCCGATATATGGAACTTGACTTCTTGCGATGGCTTCAAATCGGTCATCGTCACAAGCAAGTACTCCATCAAACAGATGATCACAAACTTCCGTTGTAGTAATATCAAGTACACCTTTTAAGAGATGGCTATCAGCTAATTTTTCCATTGCTTTACCGCCACTACCCGTTGCATGAAAAACTAAACAATCATATTTATCATTTAATTTTGCTGAAAGTGATTGAACACACGGAGTAGTAACACCGAACATGGTTAATCCAATTGCTGGTTTATCTTCGACTTGTTCTTGGGTTTTAAATAACACTGAACCTGCAATAGCATTAGCTGCATTGGAGAGTACTTTTCTTGATATAACATTTACGCCAGCAATATCGGTAACGGAATAGAGCATCGCAATATCGCTTGCACCGATATATCCTGATATATCACCTGAAGCCATGGTTGAAACCATCAACTTTGGTACGCCAATAGGCAGTGCTTGCATAGCTGGAGTGATTAATGCGGTACCACCTGAGCCACCTAAACCGAGGATAGCGTCAACATCATTTTGCGCTATTAAAAATTGTTTAAATGCATTAGCCATTGCAACGATAGCCGTTCCTCTATCGGTGGCAAAAACAGCTATTTCACCCTCGGGATGATATTTAGCAACAGTGCTGGCGCTAATATCAGCAATGTGATTAAAAGAATGTGGTTGTTTAGTAGAGATATCAACTATTTTACTGTTAAGATTTTGTCGATTCAGTAAATGTTTGATAAAAACAACTTCCTCTCCTTTTGTGTCTAGTGTAGCGACCAAGTAAATCAATTTATGCGATACCATTCATTTTTCCTTAACAGATAAAATAGAACTAATACTCTAATTTAAATTGTAAACAACTACATTGTTAATTATATGCTAAAAATGAGATTTAAGTCTCATTATTTTTAAGTTTTTTTAAAAATTTAGTTATTTTCATAAAAGATGTATAATATACAGACATTTATATAAAAAATAACACTATGAATATAAATAATTCATCAAGCGTGAAAAAGTACACTGGTGCAAAAAAACGCACTTATGATAAGCTAATTAATGTTGCTATCGAGGCTTTAGAACACGGTAAAGATATATCCATTACTCAATTATCAGACATATGTGGTATTTCCAGAGCAACAGCTTATCGTTACTTTCCAACCAAAAGTGATTTGATATCAGCAGTGGTGGAACAATCTCTTGGCCCTATATTTTTCTGGACATCCGATAAAGAAAAAGTTGAAGATCGAATAAATGACTTTTTAGTATTTGCATTTCCGCAAATGTTAAAACATGAAGGAGTATTACGTGCGGCACTAAGACTTTCATTGCAACAATGGGCGATGGAACGCTCAAAAATTGTCGAACAATCACAAAAACTTGTTCGTGGTAATCGTAAAGAGATTCTGTCTAGATTATTACAGCCACTCAAGCAGCAATTACCTGAAGAGATCTATAATAATGTTATATACTCAATCTCGATTATATATGGTTCTGAAATTTTTATGGTATTGAAAGATATTTGGAACTTAGAAAACCAGCAAGTCATCACACTGGTGCAATGGATAGCTAAAGCTATCATTAACCAAGCCAAAGAAGATGCCCAAATGGAACTTACCGATGAGATACTCAAAATTGGTTAATTGCGAACAAAACATACAACACCATCGATTAAGCTTAATATGTTGTTTTTTTTGATAACTGTTTTAAACTAGTAGAATATTTAGTTTTAATCGAACAATAAATGGCTGTCTTAACTAATTTCCTTAATAAAATTCTTTTTCCGATAATTAAACCAGATTTTCAAAAACTCGAAGAACAGTTATCTAAAAAAACGATTATTATTACTGGAGCAAGCTATGGAATAGGTGAATCACTTTGCAAACTCATCGCTAACATTGATTGCCATCTTATTTTAGTCGCCAGAACAAAAGAGAAATTAGAAGAGATCCAAATATCTTTATCTAGCCAAAAAGCAACCATTCAACTCTATGCAGCTGATCTGCGTGATGTTAACCAATTAGATAACTTTTTAAATTTTATTCAATCCTATCACATTGATATTTTTGTTAATAATGCCGGGATATCGATTTGTCGATCAATTATGCAATCGCTTGATCGTCGGCATGATTTTGAGAGAACGATCAAATTAAACTATTTGGCACCAGTGAGCTTATGCTTAGCATTGATACCTAAATTGGCACAATCACACGGACAAATTATAAATGTTTCGGCGATTAATGTTTTGTTAGCTCCAACCGTAAATTGGGCGGCTTATCAAGCGTCAAAAACAGCGTTTGATCAGTGGTTACAATGTGCAACACCAGAACTTAGAAATCAAAATATCCATGTCTCAACAGTCTATTTACCGTTAGTTAAAACGCGTATGATTTTGCCAACAAAGGCTTATCAAAATTTTCCAGCATTAACACCAGTTCAAGCCGCAACCATCATCTGTCGTTTACTACAAACTAAAAAACGCCAGTATAAACCATGGTGGATAATTATAGGACAAATAACATCAGTGTTGTTTTCTGGAATCTGGCTTAAATTAACTACATACTATATAAAGCATAAGAAATGATTAATATTATTCTAGCACTTATTAAAACGAAATTATTAACCTTTAAAGGAATATGGTTGCTATTAAAAAGTATACCAACTGTCGGCATGAATTTAATGGCTTTACTTTATATTCGTCACCAACTATGTCCGCAACAGATAGCTATTAACGAAAATGGTAACGAACTTGATTATCAGACGCTCTATAATCAAGTTCAACATCTAGCAAAGCAATTGGCAGCTTACTGTAATATCCAACCAGGTCAAAAAATTGCCATGATGGCTAATAATCATTCACTTCTAATACAAACGCTTTTTGCGTTGGCAAGATTAGGTGCAGATATCTATCTAATTAACACTGAATTATCGTCCGAGCAGCTTAAAAATATCAATCATAATATCGATTTTGATTTAATAATATATGATCCAGAAGTATCAGAAATTGCCTCTTCACTGGCAATCAGCAAGATAGCAACATTACAAGATAATCAAGTTTGTATCAGTTCACTTTTAAAGAGCCCATTGCTTAATCAAACAATAAAACTTAAAGTGACGCACTTTTCAAAAATTACCGTCCTAACCAGTGGTACGACACAACGCTTTAAGCTAGCCACACGAAAAAGCCATGCGCAAAATTTTATCACTCCTTTTTGTCAGTTATTGATTAAACTCAAACTTAGCCATTACAATAAAGTGTATATAGCAACGCCTATATATCATGGCTTTGGTCTGGCAACGTTATGTTTCTCTACGTTATTAGGGGCAACGATATTTATTACCAAGCGTTTTCAAACGCAAATTGCCTGTCATATGATTGCGAAATATCAGATTGAAGTTGTTACGCTGGTTCCTTTGATGCTCTCTCGCATGATAAATCATTCTGAACAGCAACTTAGGAGCTTACGTTGTATCATTACTGGTGGTGCGCCAATCACTATAACCTTAGTTAACAGAGTCTTAAATCAATTGGGTAAAGTGTTATTTAATTTATATGGCACATCTGAAGCCGGAGTATGCATGATTGCGACACCTGATGATTTAAGTAAAAATCCGACAACAATCGGCAAACCAATAAAAGGGTTGAGAACTAAGCTTATTTCCCAAAATCATACTACACCTGGAACTAATGAACTTTTTATAAAGTGTGCATGGTCAATTGCAGGAAAAGATTGGATAGCCACAGGCGATTTAGCTGAAAAAGATAATCAAGGTTACTATTATTTAAAAGGGCGGGTTGACGATATGATAGTATCAGGCGGCGAAAATGTTTATCCTTTTGAAATCGAAAATCATTTATTAAAACATGAAGAGATTAAAGAAGTAGCGATTATTTGTGTTGATGATGAAGAATTTGGCCAACGATTTATTGCTTTTATTGTTTTAACACCAAAATCTATGCAAACAGAATCATCAATTCTAACTTGGTTAAGAGCTAAAGTTGCACGTTTTCAACTGCCGAAAAAAATATATATTATTGACGAATTTCCAATGACTGGTATTGGCAAGGTCGACAGAAAAAAATTAAAACAATTAATCGAGTAAAGCCGTTGTTAGATCATCAAATGTATTAAACAAAATTCTTAACTATTTTTAAACTAGTTAATAGTATGTTATTAAAAGATAAGTATACCTTTAGCAAGTGTTGCCCAAAACGGTTTATCAGTTTTTTCAACTAAAAAAACGGATTTATTAGCCTTATCGAAGCCACTTTGAATTAGGCTGATTGTTTTAGCATGATTATCTTTTGTGTGAAATTGTTCTTGCAATAAAGAATTTATTTTCAAGAATTTTCTAAAACCTATAAAAGCGTTATAACATCAATATTCATTTTATTTGCTGAAATGATCTGTATGATTTCATCAAGACTTGCAAATCAATAGGCTAAGGTGGCAAGAATGATGAATTTAGGATGAATAATCAACTGTTTTTTAAACAGTTTTTTAATTTGTTTTATAAATAATAAATAATTAAAAAAGACACTGCCATGTAAGGTAGTGTCTTTATTTGAAGTTAATTAGATAATTAACTTGTTATCATAACTATTCTCTTAATGATACTGAATTGGTGATTGATTTTGTTCGTCATCAACTAAAACTAAACAAGTATCACTGGTTAATACCGCTTGTTGTAAACGCTGTTTCGCTTGCTCATTAAGCCCATTAATGCAAGCAACTATATAACTACAAGTTTTATTTTGTAATGCTTTTTCAATAGTCGAGACTAAATTCTCTTTATTTAAATGAGTTAAATGAACGACTTTCTGTTTATCAAGTCCTGCAATATTTATCCATGAGCGTTTTAGCATCGGTCGATCTGACAACCACAATTGCCATTTCTTTTCTTTGTTAAATGAACGTAATAAAGGCCGCTGTTGTTGTAACACCTGTTGAAAGGGTGTTTCAAAATTGATAGCCATAAGTTGTGGTGAAGAATGTTCAATAAGCATAATAACTCCAATGCTGTTGATTTATACAGTGTATATTAATACAGTGATTTGGAGTTGTAAATACTCTCTATAAGCATTTTTATCTTATCTGCGAGAAAAACTATCTTTATGAACGAAAATATTGATAGGTCAAAATCCCTAAAAATGTCATTAGAACTGATCCGGCGACATGAATAGCAATAGTTGTTAATCCCCAACCAATACGGCCTTCTTGTAGAAAGTTAACTATCTCCGCCGAAAAAGTGGAAAAGGTCGATAATCCACCGCAAAAACCAGTGATCACTAATAATCGCCACTCAGCAGATAAGTTTGAATGATTAAAAAAAGCTATTGCAAAGCCAATAATATAACCCGCAATCAGATTAGATAGTAACGTTCCTAATGGAATCGCAAAGGCAATAATATTTAATTTAAGTGACAGAAACCACCGCAATAAACCACCGGCAACTGAACCTACCGATATAGCTAAAATAAGTTTTAACATGTAAAATCCTTAAAAATATGGTACATTTTTATTCAATTTATTTTTTATGGTTAATGGCAACGAATAATAACTATAACCGAGACAAAAAGAAAATGCATATCTTTTGTTGCAGCATCATTTTGGATTTAAAAATTCGACAGCTTATATTCGAATTTTACTCTTAACTTTAGAAAAATCATTTAATAAAGAAATTATGAATCTATTACATAAAGTTGTTATGCATATAATTTTTTATATAAACATGTTTGTTAAGTATGGTTATTTTGTTTACTTCTTACCATTTATTATATGAATTATTGCTATTAATAATGAAACTTATACAATTGATAAAATAATTGACAAAGCTTTGAACTACAATTAAAACCTGATGTAAAAAATAAAATAAGATCAAATGATTAAAGTTAGTTTAATTTTAAAACTTAACAAATTGAATTAGAAAACAATAACAGGAAAAATCATAATTATGCTACCAAAAACGGATATACCTTTTAACACGCAATATCAGCAAACTGCTTTAGGGCCAATGATTATTTTAAAATCACCTTATGGTTTTTCTTTTCCGGAGGCCATTAGTTATCAAAATAAAACAATCATTACTTGCAACTACTATACCAATTCTGATGGTCATAGTTATAAAGTGATTTATATTATGCTTGACAGTGATTTACAAAATTATACATCCTATATAGAATCTGATGGTTATTTGCCAACATTTTTTATTAACCCAGATGGAAAATTGTATACTTCTATTGAGGTTGATCATCCTGATAAATACGGTTTAATCACCATGCTTCCTTGTTTTGAACGCGATAATATTACTTATCCAAAACCTAAAAAAATGCTACCTAGTGATTATATTGGTATTTTCCATAATTTTGCCATGTTTAAGTATGTTAATATTTTTTCAACCAAACAGTTGGATAAATTGGTTGCGGTTGAATTTAAAGACGGTGAGTTAAAAAAAACCTATACTTCAAAAATTCCTTTACCAAAATATAATGTATTTAGTATAAATAATGACAATCAACAAATTCATATCATTGCGAAAGATGAAGAAAACTGTTGGCTACATCGTAAAATCGATGAAAAAGGTAAAGTATTACAATCAAGGAGTATTGATATAACCTGTGATCATTATCCCTCTTGTATTTTAAACTTAAGTTTTGAAGAATCATCATATGTTGTAAGTTATGACGAAGATGGAATTTTTTATCTAATTACTATTACCTCACAAGGTGAGGCGATACGAGATAAGTTATTTGATATAGATTGTTGTATATATTCAGTATGGGAACCGGTAAAAATTGCCAATGAAACATTTGTGATTCGTTTTACTATAGAAACAGGAAACGGCTGGATAACCTTGCGAAACAATAAAGTGATCGAGGCATTTTTACAACAGCAACCTGGCAAATTTAATAATTTACTTACTAATGAAAATATCGTATTAGCCAAAGAAGAATTGTTTATTTCTGATGTGATTTCCTGCCAAAACAATAGTTATACAATTGTGTTTTATAGTGATCAACAAGATAGTAGTAAAAATAATACAACTTTGTTTATTTTAAACAGAACGCTTATTTGAATCTGTTTTTTAAGTTGATATCAGGGTTAGGTAAATTTGCTTAATGATAGATAATTACCTAATGATTAAGTAAAATAGAAGCTTATATTCGTTTAATTTAAGGAATAAAGTATGTTTACAGGTATTGTTCAGGGTGTAGGTAAAATTATTGATATCATCGATCAAGATAAATTACGAACTTATCAAGTCAAACTGCCACATCATTTAATCAATAATATTGAAATTGGTGCATCAATAGCGAATGATGGCTGTTGCTTAACCGTAACAGGGATTGAAAATGATTGTGTAACTTTTGATATTATGCAAGAAACATTAGCTTTAACAACTCTCGGTAGTAAAAAGTTAAATGATTTGGTAAATATTGAACGAAGTGCTAAATACGGTGATGAAATTGGTGGTCATGTAATGTCTGGTCATGTCTCTTGCCGAGCCACCATTATTGACATCCAGAAAACAGCAACCAACTGTCAAATGACGTTAGCTATGCCAGAAAAATTTATGAAGTATGTTTTATACAAAGGTTTTATTGGTATAGATGGCGCAAGTTTAACCGTGGGAGAAGTCAAAGATAATCAATTTAACATTCATCTAATTCCAGAAACATTAGCGATTACCACTTTAGATTGTAAAAAGATTGGTGATGAGGTAAATATTGAAATTGATTCACAAACGCAAGCTATTGTTGATACGGTTGAAAGGGTATTAGCAGCGAAAAAGTACAGTTAATCAATGACAAATGTTTAAGAGTTAAATAAAAAAATATCATAAAAAAAGCTATAATTGTTCTATTTGTTCTTATTAATTTCATTTCGCTGTTTGCTAGACCAGTAATACCATTGTTATTGAATGTATTGCCAGAAAATATAAGCAATAGATTGAGTAAATTATTTAAAGATATACGGGTTAGTGAAAAACAATTAATTAATATTGAATAAATAAAATTCTGTTTTAATGAGTTTTATATGCATTGTAATGTTAGTCGAAAATTATTGAAATAGCATTAAATAATCTTAAACTTCAATCATTCAAATCTAAATAACCATTATCAGAAAAATATAATCACACAATTGAGAAAATATTATGTCGAATGATGTAAGAGGATATATAGATTATATAGAAGATTATAATTTATCAGCCTTAATAATTTTATTAGAAGACAAATATAATATAGGAATAGAAGAAATTGAAAAAGATAAATTATACAATTTTCCTTCGGCAACAGTAGCAAATAACCAAAGAAAACGATTTATTTTCAACATTGGAGATGATAACGAATATTATTGTGCAAGTTTTTTAATTGATTATATTAATTATGCCCCTGAAGCTGATATAGGTTTTCCGATAGAAGGCAAAAAGCGTCTAAATATTCTTTTGGATGTTATGTCAGAAATAATTGAAATCACAAAAGCATCCAAAATGGTGATTGCAATAACTGATAGCTGCCAAATAGAAACCATAAAAAAAATAAAATTCGCTGAGATGCGAGACTTTATTCATGTTGATTTCACCATACCAAGCACCACCTAACACACTTTATGAAATCATCTGCGAATAAACCGATAATCATCTTATTTTTCAGATTTGGAAAATTTTATATAAGGTTAACTAATAATGTTAAATCTATGATAATAATCAATTGATCAATTTTTAATTAATCATTTCATATAATTAAGTAAAGATGAAATTACTATCATTAAATAAACTTATGCTAGTTGAACGAAATATTATTGTTATGTCTGATACGAATCAAGATGAGGAAATAGAAGATAATGAAAATTTAGTTGGCGCTGTAGATGAATATCTAGTACTAAATTCCAATGAATTAATCAGTTATGGACTAGATAATTATAAGATTGGTGACCGTTGCCATATCAAGGATATTAATGATGACTATGTTTTCAAAATGATATATAAAAATATAACTATTGTAGAATTAAGTGAATAACACTCTTTCTTAAAATTATAATACTAATCTACTTCTGTAATTTAAATCATCTGAAAGAAAATAATAATTTTTTATTAGGAGTGCTATTTTATAAGTTCGACAATCAATTTGTCTCATTAAGCTGCGTTAATCATAGCTTGCCCAATTATAGTGAACCTAGCTGTCCTGATTAGTTATCTTTAAAGCGTATAGATTAAGGAGTAATAAATGAATAATTATATTTTCGGTTATCTTGCCGAAATTAAATGTAATAACTATAAACAAGTATTGGATGAAATAGCTGGAAAATACGGTATTGGCTTAAAAGAAATACTAACAGAGCAACTATTTCAATTTACAGAAAAGTATTTGCCGAATAAAAATCAAACTAATTTCGTGTTTTCAATGAGTGATAGTGCTGAACGAGTTGAAGCTGATTATTTAATAGATTATTTAGATTATGCACCTGAAATGCAATGCAAATTTCCATCGTCAGGAAAAGATCGATTGCTTATTTTAATTGATATATTAAAGGATATGATGATTCAATCAAAGTGCTCTAAACTTGTAATTTCACTAACTGATTCTGGTTATATTTATTCTTATAAAAGTATAGTATTTGCTCATTTATCTGAAATTTTGCTTGATGATTTTGAGAAAAATCAGGGAGTACCTGATACACTTTATGAAATCATCTGTGAGTAGAATTATAATCATGTTATTTTTCATAGCTTGAAAGCTTGGCTTGTAAGATTTTTAGTACTTTAAGATGAGCATATATTGATTGAAATACATATTGACAAATCACTTTAGAATTAAAGTGTTATCTATTTTTATTTGGTCATAAAACGCTGAAATTACCGAGTAAACCTCAAGCACTCTTGCTGCTGCTTTAAAATCGGATCCGAATCATAAAAGATACAGTCGACTTATTAAATTGATATGTAAATTTCAAAAGATCATTATGGATTACATTTTATCAAATGCATATTTTTTAACATGAAGATCAAATATAAGTGAAGCGTTATAGTATCTTCAATTATTTTTACAAAATTCCATAATATACCAAATCAAAGTATCCATTATCCGGATACAGTAGCCTACCAATTAGAGTGATTACTATTACAGAATATTTCAATTAATCATTTAATTATCAGGGATAATAAGTATCAGGAGAATCTTTTAAAGGTTTGGTTAAAGATATTAAAGATATTAAAGATATTAAAGATATTAAAGATATTAAAGATATTAAAGATATTAAAGATATTAAAGATATTAAAGATATTAAAGATATTAAAGAAAGTGACTTGGTAAAACCCAATCTTTAAACGAAGTTATTGTTATTGGCAAACGATTATTATTAATAGACATCATGGATCTGCTAAGGCAAAATTAGTTAGGATATAGAATATGTCTATAATTTTGATCAAACCATAAGTAGAGAAAACGTAGCTCAACTTTTTATTTGAATTATAAAAACTAAAATAGGTAATAAAAATGTATGAAAAAATACTTGAATATGTTGAGTTACAGAAAAAGATAACAACTGAATTTAAAAGATTAAATGCAAATTGTTTAGATTTCAGCTATTTATTAGATTTTCCAAAAAAAGGAAAATTTTGTTTAAATAGTGAAGAATGGAGTTTTGTTAAACATGGTTCAGGTTTTAGGTTTATACGCATAGCTCCTTTACCTCGTATAATTATCCATCCTCATGTTTTTCCTTTTGCCTACAAAATAGTTGATGCTTGGCGATTACTACAATTCTGGCAATCGCAGACAGGAGATATCTATGATGAACATGTGATAAGAGCTCAATTAGAAACACTATTTTTAGATAAAATGTTAGAAAAAATAAATCTTAATCAATATCAGATCAAAAATTAATATTGTATTAGTTTTGAATCTTTTCTCGATGACGTAACGTGAATGAGTATAATTGTTGTAACAAATAGCGAATCAAAATTAGAGGCTAATGATTAAAATTATGCAAATACCAACTTGAAACAAGTTGATGGTAGAACACACCAAATAGTGAAGTTATAGCTTAGTAAAATCCGATAATAGGATGATAGATCATTTATAAAACCCAATTAACTTATAGGGATATAAAAATGCGAAAAGTATATTATTTGTACCATGTTCGTTATGGAGATACTGATGATGAAGATTTTAGGATAATCGGTATTTATAGTTCACGTAAACAGGCTAAATTAGCTATAGAACGAATGAAAAAAAAACGGGTTTTATTGATTATCCAAATGACTTTTATATTGATGAGTATATCATTGATAAAGATTATTGGACCGATGGCTTTAGTTATGAAAAAGATTTGAAATGATATGTACTAACTTATTAGTCATGGGAACGTAGCAGTTGGTTAAGATTGGCTTTTATACTTTGGATCTGTTTGTATTTTAGGGTTGTAACCAGTGGTACCTAATCGTTTAATAGACTTCCGTGCCTGAGATTAGCCGGTACCTGATTTACGTTTCGACTGTGATTTAGCCTATTCAAATTAACGTTTTTATCCATTTTCACCTTAATGAAAAACGGTTTACTAATAATCAATTATCAATAACCCGATATAGACCCCTCAATTTTTTTATAAAACTAAGCCTCTAAATCAAATCAAAGTATCAATTATTTATAAACGCTTGCAACTAATCAGAAAATTTCATCGTTAAAGACAGATATGATATCACTGTCGGTAATATCACTAACAGCAAAGAGGCGGTGACTGTTTTGAAAATTGAAGAACCGACATCAGCAAACATCGGCCTGATACCGATACTATTTTTTATATTTTGAATTATAACTCTTAAATATATGCAGAAAATAATCATTTTTCTTCCCTGATATGGTTATCTTTTAAAAAGTAATATTTTATTAAAGTGACTAAAAACATTTTTCAATTTTAATAGGTATAATTGAGATGATTTGGTTAAGGAACGTTTATTTCCTCATATAATTCAAAAATGTTAATACAAATTTTCACTAAAAAACTATACACCGAAGTTGATAAATTCAATGTTAGTGTATTCAAGTTTGATTTAGTTTTAGTCGTTATAAAACAGTACCTTATATTTATTAGACGTTTTTTATCAATATAATAAAAATATTCATAAGTAGAATCCATATTAGCCGGGTAGTTTAGGATTGCTATTTGACAAAATTCTGACTGCAAAATTACTCAAAGTGAATTGGTTAGCTTTAGCTAATGCACTGGATAAATTAATACTTTTCTCATGTTTTTTCTACCATTGGTTGTTTAGTTTAAAAACCTATCACTATGTTTTGTTTGATTTCTACCAAGAAAAGGTCACATTTTTTTCCAGATTAATCTGGAAAAAAATGTAATCGTCTTATTTATTTAACTATTTATACTTTTAATCATTAAGTTATGAATTTATTGCAACAACAGATCTACAAGGAGTTGAGTAATGGAAAGACAGATCAAATTACTTAAACTGCTTTTTAGCCAATCGGAATTTAAACCAGCTGTTTTTTTTAGTTCAAAATTATCAATTTCAACTAAAACTGTCTATGACGATATTGCAAAATTAAATGAGCAGCTAACTACTGTCCCGAATACGGATATTCAAATTGAAAAGTTACCTCGTAAAGGAGTGATGCTAATAGGTGAAAAAAACGATATTGCACCGATTATTAGCTATTTAGAACAGCAAAATAGTCATAGTTATTTCAATAAAAAATCACGACGGTTAAGTCCTGAATACCGTCGCTTAGATATCATCAAACGCTGTTTGCTTAAAAGCGAAACATTATCACTTGAACAGTTATCCGATGACTATTTAGTCAGTAAAACATCGTTACACAAAGATATCGAATTTATTAATCGTACTCTTGAACAAGAAAATATCCTGTTAAATGTTACTCATAAGGGAATTTATATTGACGGTAATGAAAACCAAATTCAACGCGCGATTAAACACTTTTTATCTTTGTATATTCACAAACAAGATGATCATTATTTAAAGCAATTAATGAAATCTTTTATTGGCGATGACTCATATGAACAAATAACTCAATTATTATTAGACCGATTTGAATCGGTAGTTGCTCAATCTTCTGAACATTATTTATCTTCTTTACTGATTTCTATTGCCATACAACTTAAAAGATTGCGTTTAGGCTTTTCAATTCCTGAAGAAGATGATTTTTTATTTAATCATATCCGATATATGCAATCCTATTTGATTGCCTCGGAATTAGCTAAAACATTAGAAGCCAATTTTCAAGTAGGGTTTTCGACCAATGATATTAAATATCTGAGCAAATTATTTTTTGCTCATCGAATTATTGATGAAAACGCCATTGTTGATGATAGTTTTTATGAGGAAATTATTCGTAGGATCATCAAAAAAATAGGTGATATTGAGAGTGTCGATTTGTCGGCTGATAGCAAGTTGTTTCACTCATTATTGTCGCACTTTCCTGCAATGATAACTCGGTTACAAAAGCAGATTCGTATTATTAATCCACTCTTGGATGAAATAAAACAAGAATATTCAAAGTTATTTAGTGTGTTATGGTATGCACTTTCAGACTTAGAACGTAAATTTGATATTCATTTAAATGATCATGAAATCTCATTTTTATTGATTCATTTCCAAATAGCCTTAGATAAAGCCGCTAACGCCAATAACATTGTTATTATTTGCCAATATGGATGTTCATCATCAAATTTAGTCTTAAATAAAGTCCGCAAACTTTTACCATCTAAAGACAATATCGAAGTGTATTCTCTTGCGAAATTAAATCCGACAATGCTAAATAATGTTGATTTGATTATCACTACCCTAAATATTAACAATATCAATAAACCGATTGTCAAAATATCGTCACTATTAAATAAACAAGATTATCAAAATATTATTCAAGCTTATGCAAACTATGTGCTAAATAAACAATCCGATTTTTCAGATAAAGGTAATTATTACCCATCAACTGCCAAATTTATTAATGCCGATCTCATTAAATTAAATGTTGATATTCAGCATAAAAGTGACTGCCTTAATTTGCTGATAAGTAAGTTAGAAGATAAAGGTCTAGTCACTAAAAACTACCGTGACTCAGTTTTATATCGAGAAGAAATCGGTGATACTTCAATCGAAAACGGTATCGCTCTACCGCATGGCTCACCAATGTTTGTTATTAAATCGAGTATTTCAATTATGACCTTAAAACGACCAATAAAATGGGGCGTGATTGATGTCAGCATTATTATTATGGTTAGCCTTTCCGAAAACAATATCAATAGCATTAATGACGTTTTTACCGAAATTTATGAAATTGTTTCGAATAAACAAGCAATTTCATCCTTAAAAAATCTTACCAATTTCAAACAACTTAAACAATTTTTGGATAATCAAAGAGGAATCAAGAATGTACTTTGATCAACATTTATGCCTATTTAACATTGAGGCAAAAACCAAAGAAGAGATCTTAACCACAATGGCACAAATGTTATTGTCACATGGCATTGTTAAACAAGATTATTTAACCGGGATTTTAACAAGGGAACAACAATATCCAACCGGTTTATTAATTAATTCAATTGGTTTTGCAATTCCACACACCGATTCCACCAAAGTGAATCAATCACAAATTTGCTTTGCCTCGTTAAAGAATCCCGTCATTTTTTCAGGTATGACTGATGATAAAGAACAGATACCGGTCAAATTCATTTTCATGTTAGCAATGAAAGAGCCTCATGAACAAGTTGAGAATTTACAAAATTTAATCGGCTTATTTCAAAATGAGGAGCAAATAAAATTATTAGAACAGTGTCAATCAATTAACCAATTTATCTCTATTTTAAATAGCGCAGGCGTTAAATAGGCTAGATTATTTTTATCAAGGAGTTACAAATGGATAGTGTTATTAATATTTTTCAATGGCTAATAAATTTAGGTGGGGTAGTGTTTTTACCTATCATCATTTTTATTATCGCTCTGTTTTTTCGAGTTAGCGTTTCCAAAGCGATGATGTCAGGTATTACCGTCGGTATCGGTATTGTCGGTCTCGGTTTAGTTATTGGTTTATTATCTGATACGTTAGGTGTTGCCATCCAAAAAATGGGTGAACAATACGGAATGTCATTAAGTATCATGGATATTGGTTGTGGAGTAGGAGGGCCATTAGCATTCTCTACTACCTTAGGTTTATTACTGATTCCTGTTTCATTAATTATCAACTTTTTATTTATCTCACTTGGTTGGACTCGAACCTTAAATGTCGATATCTGGAACTTCTGGTTTGCTATCTTCCTCGGTTTAGTAGCATATTCAGTAACAGGTGAATATTGGGTGGGTATTATTGGTTGTATCACTGCGGTAATGTTGCAGTGGTTTTTAGCCGATCTATTACAAAAACCAATTAGTTCATTCTTTGGATATCCGGGTATTGCTGTTACTCACCTTATGGCGTTATCAGGAGCAATTGTCGCCATACCGTTAAATTGGCTATTTGATCGTATTCCTGGTTTAAATAAATTAAATGCCGATTCAGAAACCTTAACCAAACGATTTGGGATTTTCGGCGATACCGTGGTAATTGGTTTAATCATCGGTATTGTCGTTGGTATCTTAGCCAATTACGATGTTCCACAAATTGGTAAATTAGCGATTTCAACTGCGGCAATCATGAAAATTATGCCAAAAATGGTCGCAATGTTCATGGAAGGTTTACTGCCAGTTGCTGATGCTGCACGTGAATTTACCAGTAAAAAACTCAATGGTAAACAAGTTAACATCGGTATGGATGCGGCGTTAACCGTTGGTCATCCTGCGGTAATGGCAACTGCACTTATTATGGTGCCAGTATCACTATTATTAGCCTTAATTTTACCGGGCAACAAAGTGCTACCTTTTGGTGATTTAGCATTCTATGCCTTTGGCATCTGCTTAATGGTACCATTTTTCAAAGGGAATATTATCCGTTCAATTTTAGGTGGCACCATCTATTTGGTCGTCTGCTTATATATGTCAACGTGGCTTGCTCCAGTTATTACTGATGTATTCCATTTGGCTAATTACGATGTGGGTACTGCTGGGATTGTTACCGTAATCCTATGTGGATTATGGCCGGTAACCTTATTTGTACTGTTATTAACTCACCTTGGTTTTATTGGTTTAATTGGTTTGGCGCTGGTCATTCTTTGCTTGCTTATCTATATCAACAAAATCAAAAAAATTGAAATGTATTAAAAGGACATAATCATATGAAAAATTTACTTATCATGTGTGGCGCAGGGCATGCAACTTCAACTATCGCAGTAAGCAAAGTGAATAAATGGCTTAGTGATGAAAAATTAACAGATCAGGTAAAAATTTATCAATCTAAGATTGCTGATGAGCTTAACAAAATTGACTCTTATGACGTAGTGGTTAGTACCACTATTGTACCAGACTCAATTAAAGCTAAAGTGATCAATGGATTACCATTACTTACTGGTGTGGGTTTAAATGAATTTTTTGCTGAATTGAAAAAACGTTTAGCCCTCTAGTTAAAAAACATCATTAATTATTTATAAAATTGCCTCATTTACCTTAATGTATTTCACGATAGCGTAAATGAGGTAGTAATAAGGAATAAAGCGATATGAACATTATGCATCATGCTATCGAAATTAACACCGTGGCTGGCAGGCACTCTTATCATGACATTACCGATCAATTAAGACAATTTGTTAAACAGTCTAATATTCAGAATGGTCAATTAACTATCGCCACTACTCATACTACTTGCTCGTTATTTTTTGAAGAATGTATGCACGATACCAACTTTTTTGGTGATGAATTTCTGCAAGTGGATATCAACAACACATTAGAAAAAATTGCTCCACGGATGACCAGCGAAAATCAGTATAACTCTCCCGGTCCAAAACATGTGGAATTTGGTTTAAGTCTTAGTGACCCTAATTATCCCGCAGAAAAGTGGGTCATGTTAAATACCGATGCTCATATCAAATCATCACTGTTTGGCCATTTTTCAATCGTACTAATCATCAAAGATGGTCAGCCATTGTTAGGGCAGTTAGGACGAATTTATTTTGTCGATTGGGACGCACTACGTGAAAGAAAACGCAATGTTAATTTTATGCTGATGGGTTGTTAATCAAGGGGGATAATCATGATACTCTCTCCATCGCTATTCAATTCTGATCTCTATCAGATTAAAGAAACTCTTGAAAAGCTGCAAACGTTAGGTATTCGTCAACTACATATTGATGTAATGGATAATCATTATGTACCCAATCTAGGTTTTAATGCCAGCTTTGTTAAAAATCTAAAAACACATACCGATTTTATTTTAGATTGTCATCTAATGGTTGAAAGACCTGAGTTAGCCGTAGCTGATTTTATCGATGCTAAAGCTGATATTATTACCTTTCATTATGAAGCAACAGCTCATCATTCCTATATTATTAATAAAATCAAAAATAGTAATATTAAAGTCGGTATCGCCATCAATCCGTGTACACCAGTTGAAAATCTAAAACTGTTATTATCTCAGGTGGATCTGGTTTTAGTCATGACCGTCAATCCAGGCCAAAAAAATGAAAGTTTTTTACCTTTTACGCTACAAAAGATAGAACACTTAAAAAGTGCCAAACTAACTGGTAATTATCATTATGATATTCAAGTTGATGGCAATATTACTGATCAAAACATATCTTTATGTGTTACCGCTGGCGCCAATAGTATCGTATCGGGTGGCTTTATCTTTAACAACAATGCGCTTGAAAGCAATATCCAAAGTCTAAAAGCAGCAATCAAATAGGAACATCATAATGGATACTAAAGAGGTATTATCAAAAATATTGACTGAAATATCAGCACAAGTAAGCTCTATCAATGAGGAACAAATCAACCAATTTAAAAAAGCCATTATGACTGCAAAACATATTTTTTTAGCAGGAACAGGGCGCTCAGGGTTGATGATTAGTGCATTTGCTAATCGATTAATGCATTTGGGGTTGAATGTTAGCTTGATAACTGAAATTAGTAAGCCGAAAGCAAATTTAGGTGATTTATTAATTTTAGGATCGAATTCAGGTGAAACTCAAAGCTTAATTGCTTATGCCCATCAAGCAAAAGCGCTCGGTGTAAAAATAATATTATTTACCACTCATAGCAACTCTAGCTTAGCCAAATTAGCTGATAATATTGTGGCTATTCCGATAAAAGTGTTTGAACTAAATCAACCGATGGGCGGTACTTTTGAACAACTATCATTACTCATTTATGACAGCATTATTTACAGCCTAATGACCGAATTGCAACAGACGCCTGAATTAATGAAAAGTCGTCATGCTAATATCGAATAAAGAGCTAACTAGACTAATAAAGCTAAAATTAAATAAAACTTGTTATTGTCGTCCGGAGGCATGATAGGGCAGATGCCTATTTTATTAAATGGAAATTTTAGCAAGTCCTTTTGGCAGTAAAAAAATTGAGGAAAGAGGTTTTTAAGATTATAAATGTTATGAAAAAGCACCGTTATTTATCTCATTGATTTAAGTAACGGTGCTGATTTATTTGTCTATAGCTATAAATTTAAACTGTCGACTATGTTTAATTAATAGTTTTTAAATAGTGAGCAATTTGTGCAATATCATTTGGTGTAGTTTGGCAGCAGCCACCAATCAATTTTGCCCCTAACTTTATCCAAACTGGCAATTGATTATCAAAGGTACAATTATGTTGATGATCTTGGTGCCATTGTTTGGTGGTTGGGTCATACTGTTCGCCCGAATTGGGGTAAACGATTAATGGTTTAGAGGTTAACTTCTGTAGTTCGGTTAAAGCGAGGGTGACTTTTTCTAAGGCTATGCAATTAACGCCGATGCTAACAACTTGATCAATCTGATTCAAATAATCAATTACCTCAATAAGTGGCGTACCATCGCTAAGGTGATTAGCATCTTTTAGAGTGAACGAAAACCAAGCTGTCATCGTTGGAAATTGTTTTAACAATTTAGTTAACGCTTTTATTTCAACAAAGTTAGGTAGGGTTTCACAAGCTAGGATATCAACTTTTGCATCTATAAGTGCCTCAAGGCGAATTTGATGGAACTCGATAAATTCATCTTCACTCAATTGATAGTTGCCGGTGTATTCAGAGCCATCCGCCAAATAAGCACCATATGGGCCAATTGAACCAGCAATAATTAGTGGTTTATTACTGTCGATTTGTTCTAAATAGTCTTGTTTAGCTTGCTGGGCGAGCTCGACACTTTTTTTTATGAGTTTTATTGACTCGTCCTGTGCGATACCTTTTTGCGCAAACCCTAACGGCGTAGCTTGATAGCTGGCAGTGATTGCACAATCCGCGCCAGCATTAAAATAATCATAATGAACCTGGCGGATCAGTTCGGGTTGTTCTATTAATACTTTGGCTGACCATAAGCTGTCATTAAGGTCACAACCACGACGCTGTAGCTCACTAGCCAGAGCGCCGTCAATGATTATATATTTGTTTTGCTTTAATAATTGAGTTATTGGATTAGACATCAGCGATTTTCTCGTTGTTGATAGGCTCGGGTTGCATAATAGGCGATATAGCAGATCACCACAAATGGAATCCCGCAATAAAGGGCAATGCGTTGTTCTGGATCGAATGCTAAACCAATACAAGCTACTAAGCAAAGTAGGAAGCCTAAAATGGGTACTAATGGGTAAAATGGTGCTTTATATTTAAGCTCTTTTATCTCAGATGGTGATAGTTGTTTTCTGAAAAAGTAATGAGAAGCACAGATGCTTAACCAAACCGCAACTACTGCAAAGCCGGAAATCGCCGTTAAGCCTACAAACACCGTATTAGGTGCTTTGACACTGGAAATCAGTGCTAATAATCCACCAAACATACTAACGGCAATAGCATTAACTGGAATGCCTTTTTTATTTAATTTGCTAAAGTAGTTAGGTAAAGTACCTTGATTGGATAGTGACCATAACATCCGGCCAGAGGCGTATAATCCTGAGTTAGCGGCAGATAAGATGGCGGTTAAAATAACAAAATTCATAATATCTGCTGCATAAGGAATACCAATACTTTCAAACACTTCAACAAATGGACTTTTGCTAACGCCAGCTTGTTCCATCGGTAGTAGGGCAGCCAATACAAAAATAGTACCAACAAAAAAGATAATTAATCTTAAAATAGTAGTTTTAATCGCTAATGGAATGGTTTTTTCCGGATGATGTGTTTCACCAGCGGCAATACCGATTAGTTCAGTGCCCGAAAAAGCAAAGTTAACCGATACCATAGTCATTACAATTGGCGTAATACCATTCGGCAACCAACCATGTTCGGTAATATTGTGAAGAAACGGTGCCGGCATGGCGTTTTTCATCGGAATAATACCAAAAATTGCAGCACTACCTGCAATAATAAACACCAGTATAGTAATGACTTTGATGATCGAAAACCAAAACTCACTTTCAGCAAAAAACTGCGCGGTAATGATATTTAATAAGAAAATCACTATACAAAAGACTAAACACCAATGCCAGACGGAAACTTGTGGGAACCAGTATTGCATACACAATCCGGCAGCGGTAAAACTTGATCCTAATGCTACAGTCCAAGTTAACCAATATAGCCAAGCAACAGTGTAGCCAGTAGCTGGGTTAATAAATCGTGACGCATAGGTATGGAAAGCACCCGTTTCAGGCATAGCCACGGCCAGTTCACCCAAGCATAACATAACTAGATAAACGACTAATGCGCCAATTAAATAGGCAATAATAGCACCTATCGCACCCGCGGTGGCAATAATATAACCTGTGTTAAAAAAGAGACCAGTACCAATTACGCCACCTAAAGATAGCATAACTAAATGCCGCGTTTTCATGGAACGTTTGAATTGATTTTCATTACTAATAGAAGAATGTTTATTCATAAAGGTATATTTTTATTAAAGTAAAAGAATCAAAAATTCTATATAGATAGAATAATTATTAAAATAGCTTTATTTCGGTGATACTAGTTATTTATATTGTTAGCACGACATTTTTTTAAATGGATTAGTTACTGTGCTCTAACAATCATAATTGTAATAGATGCAACATTGTAATAGATACTACTGAGATAAGCGATCTTTTTGTGACTAATTAGCGATATTTAAAAAATGAAATTGCTCAATCGGTTAACGCAATGATATTGGTTTGATCCTTTGTCATTCATGGTAGTTTTTTCTTGGATTTAAGGTATTGTTTGTCACTTAAGCTGTTTTATCATTATTTATAGTAGAGGGATAATTTTTTTAAGACCAATTTAGTAAATTGGTAAGAAATATAGTTGAAATGTATCTAAATATTGAAAATAGTATATTTTTTTATCAATTATATTCAATAAGATGTCTTATTTTAGATAAGTTATAAACAAAAAATGAATGTTTATCTAATGAGGAAATAAGTTGTGGTAAAATAGGTATCCCACCAGAGGATTGGTGGGATGATTTTATAATAAAGAGATTAATGTACTAAATTATTCAGAAGTTCATCCGAGTTCATCTTTTTACCATTTATGGTAAATTGTCCACTGCCTTTTAAAAATTCCATTTCAGAGAATAGTCCATCAACTTCATCTTTTTTAAATATAAATAAAGGTGATTTATATAGTGTCATTTCAATAATATCCTGAACATTTTGAACTGCTGTTTTAAACTCTTCATCCGAGATGTTTTCATTTTCCGGGTTTACGAATTGAGCAATAAAACGACCTAAAACCTTGTAAGGTGCTTCAAGCTTAAAATTAAATTTATTGAGTTTACTGAGATTACTTCCCATGGTTAAGGCGGTTATTTGATTAAAATTTGAAACATCTATTAGTGCATTGAAATTAATATCTCCCTCACTATTGTGCCAATGTACTTTTTTAAAGTCTATTTTGGTATTAGGAGAGGTGTTATTATCAATTTTAGCTATTAACGGTTGTAATGCCGAGCGATGGGGTAAAAATGATTTATCAATTCCCTCAAAATTGAAATCTAAAGCACCATTACCCATTTCCTGGTTGCCGTAATTAAATGCGTCAACATTTAAATTAATCAAACCATCTAGTCCCTTACTATTTGCTTCAAGTTTGTAGTGCCAAGTTAAATTTTTGATAGTAATTTCCGGCGTATTGATATTGCTTTTAAAATTTAAATTAAAATCATCAAAGCTAGTTTGAGTATCTATATAGGCTTTTGGGTAATCAATATCATTAACGGATTTTAAATTGCTGATCAATAAGCTGTCGCCATCGTTTCTTTGATAATCAAATTTGCTTACTTTAATCGACATTGATGGTTTATCAAATTTGATGTTTCCCGAAAAGCGATAATCAATTGTACCAAGATCAAGTTTACCTTGTAAGATTTTATAAACTTGGTCAGTTTCAGCCAATGAAATTGGTTGAGTTAATAAGTTAAAGTCTAGGTTATCAAAATAAGATAAGCCTACATGACCTTTAATGAACGGTTGATTACCAACACGCTGCCACAAAGCCGGATTAAATTGTTCACTATTTTGATATTCAACCCATACTTGTTGTGGAGTTAACTTACCATCTTTTAATGCTGCTAGTGGGAAGGGGCCATGATGAATAATAATATCATCATCGTAAATTATGATTGGCTCAGACACTTCGTCATTGTTGATAGAGATTTTTATATGTGTTTTTGTTGAGAAAATCCCTTTTTCGTCATTATCATGCGTGATTTGTAATTCAAATAGATCTTGTGCACTATTCATTTGTTGGCACATGGTCTTTAAGCTGCTATCAAGTTCCTTTTCAATTACGTTCCCTGTGTGCCATGCAATACCAACATAACTTAAACCTAATATTGCCACAACACCCACTGCTAATTTCGATTTCTTCATTTTCACTCTCTTACTTTCCGTTTCTTTCTACAACCTATACGATTCCAATCAATTAAGTTATCACCTGAGCCAATTTATATTCCTGTTTTATTCAAACAGATCCAAAAGCTCATTTTTGTTATACATTTGTCCATTTATGTTGGCTTCGTTACTATCTTTAGATATTTCAATATCCATAAATAAACCTTGTTCTTCACCTCTACTTAACTTAAATAATGGTGAATCACCGAACATATGTTCTAACATTTCTTGGGTTTCTTCTTTCCATAACTCAACTTGCTCATCAACGAGATCATGATGGAGAGGATCCCAATATTGGGCAAAAATCCGGACAAGCACGTTTAACGGTGCACTAACATGTAATGTTAAATTATCAATGCTATCAAGAGGGTTGTCGTCTTCAGAAATTTGATCAAGATTAGTAATATCTAGTGATCCTTTAATATTGATATCACCACTCAAATTGTGCCAGCTGAAGTTATTTAGCTTAACTTTGCTTTCAATAGGTTGATTATAATGAGTTTCTACATCGACAAATTCCTCGCCAAATATTGCTTTATCTAAATCTTGATAATCAATATCTATCATGGCGTTCCCTAAGTTTTGTTGTCCATGATGAATTGAGTTTACACTACTGGTAAATGAGCCACTAAGAACTCGTGCATCACTTAAATTAACTTTTTGCTTGATTGAAAGACCTTTTAATTGGATAGCTGGTTGCCTATTACTTGATTGTGGAATTAAGGTAAAATTAGCCAAACTAATTTGCGTATCAACATCCTGATTGGCTGGATCAATCGTAACTTTAGTGATTAAATTATCAAGTATAAAAGTGTCGAGATCAGATTGATCAAAATCATACATATTATTAAAAAATTTATTTTTTTGATTGGTTCGTAATTTATCAAAAGTCAAAGCGAAATTAACGTGGTTTGATTGCTTTTCACCAGCAAGGGTGAAATGAAGATTGTTTAATGTCAAATATTCGCTCGCAAATTGGTGATGGTATTTATCTAAATCCAATTTTATTGACGGTGTTGATTGATCGCTTTTGCTAGTGAATGTTAAAGTCGAAGCTCCTAATTCTGCTTCTAGATCAGATAGAAAATGTGTTTCTCTGTTTTGTTTAACTTTAAATCCGTTAGTTAACCAATTAAGTGTTACATCACCATTATAACTTATACTCATATTACCCGTTATTAATGGTCGAGTGCCAATAACCTCAACCAAGTCAAATTTAGGGTCGGCAATTGGATATTCAATCCAAGCCATTTGTGGTGAAAAAATACCTTGCTTTAAGGCTGCTATCGGAAATGGACCGTGATAGATAGTGAAATCAGTGTCAATCAAGGGGAGCTTATCATTGATCATTTCGTCCTTAGGCAATAAGGTTATATTGATATGCGTTTGGGTTGAAAAAATATGCTTCTTATCATTAGAATGGGTGATTTGTACGTTAAACACGTTTTGCGAATTATTTATTTGCTCGGTAACTCGAGCTATTGTGTTATCAATTTCTTTTTCAATCACATTCCCAGTGTGCCATGCTATACCAAGGTAACTTATACCTAGTACAGCAATAATACCAATAATTGGAGTCGTCTTTTTCATGTTTATAATTTCTGTTTCGTTATATTTCAGGTTATTTTTCTAGATGATCAGCAAAATCAACTAATAAATTCTTAATATAATCAATGCGATCAATGCGTTGTAAATCAGATTTAATTAATTTTAATCGATTAGTCCCTTCTAAGCGATAAATTTTTGGCGATTTTTGTATGATCTCAATTAAATAATCAACTGAAATTTTGTTATTAGCGCCAAATTCAATAAAGCCACCTTTATCACCCAATTCGATTTTGGTAATACCCAATCTACTTGCTTTATAGCGAATTTTAGTCGTTTCTAATAAAAACAACACAGGGTCAGGCAATTTGCCAAATCGGTCGCGCATTTCGACTTGAATATCAGTCAGTTCATCTAGGCTTTCAATGCTGGCGATGCGTTTATAGAGTGATAAACGAGTATTAACGTCAGGAATAAAATCATCAGGGATTAAAGTCGGTAAGCGTAATTCGACTTCTGTCTGTTGATTATTGAGTAGTGATTCGAGAGTCGGTTCCTTGCCCTCTTTAAGGGATTTAACCGCATCATCAAGTAATTCGATATAAAGGTTAAAGCCAATGGTTTCAATTTGTCCACTTTGGTCACTGCCCAATAGTTCACCAGCACCACGAATTTCAAGGTCATGAGTGGCTAAAGCAAAGCCAGCCCCTAAATCTTCTAGCGTGGCTATTGCATCAAGACGTTTTTTAGCATCTTTACTAAGTAATTTAGGATGTGGCGTTAACAAATAAGCGTAAGCTTGGTGATAGGAACGTCCAACCCGTCCACGCAATTGGTGTAACTGGGCTAAACCAAATTTATCTGCGCGTTCAATAATGATAGTATTGGCATTAGGAATGTCGATTCCGGTTTCGACAATAGTAGTACACACCAATAAGTTAAATCGTTGATGATGAAAGTCATTCATAACCCGTTCGAGATCGCGCTCATGCATCTGTCCATGACCAACCGCAACCCGAGCTTCTGGTACCAGTTCGGTTAACTTTTCTGCCACTGTTTCAATATCCGACACATCATTGTGCAAGTAATAAATTTGGCCTCCACGTAAAATTTCTCGCAAAATGGCTTCACGTATAACTAGGTTATCATATTCTCGAACAAAGGTTTTCACAGCCAAACGGCGAGCTGGCGGAGTGGCTATAATTGAGAGATCACGCATGCCACTCATGGCCATATTTAAGGTTCGTGGAATAGGGGTTGCGGTCAAGGTTAGGATATCGATATTGGCACGCATTGCTTTAATTCGTTCTTTTTGACGAACACCAAAGCGATGTTCTTCATCAACAATCAATAAGCCTAAATCTTGCCATTTTACATCTTCTTGTAATAGTTTATGGGTACCTATAACAATGTCGATTTTACCTTCAGCAAGCTCTTGAATAATGGCTTGCTGCTGTTTAGCTGTTTTAAAGCGAGATAAACTTTCGATACGGATTGGCCAATTGGCAAATCTGTCACAAAAGCTTTCGTAATGTTGTTGGGCAAGTAAGGTGGTAGGAACTAAAACTGCTGCTTGCTTATGGTTTATTACCGCTAAAAATGCTGCACGAATCGCTACTTCGGTTTTACCAAAGCCGACATCTCCGCAGACTAGGCGGTCCATTGCATAAGGTGAACACATGTCACCAATAACAGCACCAATGGCATTTTGCTGATCTTCGGTTTCTTGATAAGGAAACGCTTGGCAAAACAGTTCGTATTGTTCACGATCTTGTTTGAATTCAAAGCCGGGTTTACTCTCACGTTCAGCGTATATATCTAACAATTCAGCGGCGACATCACGTACTTTTTCGGCGGCTTTTTGTCTTGCTTTACTCCATGTATCGGTACCTAATTTATTGAGTGGCGCATTTTCCTCATCTCCACCTGAGTAACGGCTGATCAAATTAAGTGATGAAACGGGTACATAGAGTTTAGTCTCATTAGCATAGAGTAAAATCAGATATTCAGCAGTAATACCGCCAGTTTCTAATGTGGTTAAACCGGCATAGCGCCCCACACCATGCTCCAAATGCACCACAGGTTTACCCGGTGTTAATTCAGCTAAACTTCGAATTAAGCTATCGGTATTGATCGCTTGTTTACTCTCTTTTTTACGTCGAATAACCCGACGACCCAACAATTCGTTTTCCGTAATAAAAGCGAAATTTTGTTGCAGATCGATAAAACCTTGTTCACTAGCACCAATCATTAAACAGTAACGATTATCCGTGTTTGACAGTTGGTCAAGTTGAGTGATGCTGGTTGGATGTATTCGAATGCGACCTAAAATTTCTTGCAACGCCTCTTTACGACCTTCAGATTCGACCGAAAAGATAATCTTACCGTCAAAATCTTGGATAAATTGTTCAAAATGAGAATAAGGATCTTTCTGCTGAATCTGTATGGCAATTTCAGGTAGAAAACTAAACGGCAAGTTAATACTTTTGCTTGAATCACTGATTTCAGTATGCGACACCGTAATGCGTGGATATTGTTTAAAATGAGCAAAAATTTCATCAGTTTTTGACCAAATAACCGTTGGCACTAACAGTGGCCGCATCGGATCGACTTTACGACTTTCATAACGTTGGCTAATATCCTGCCAATATTTATTGGCGAACGATTCGATATTGGTTGTATTGATAATCAACGTATTGGCTAAAAAATAGCTAAACAGCGGCGTGAGAGGTTCGTTAAAAAATAAGGCCTGCCAATACTCAATACCGGTTGGTAAAATGTTTTTACTAACTTGTTGGTAGATGCTTTCTGGATCTAATCTTACTTCAAACTTTTCTCGCCATTGACTGCGAAATAGTTCGATTGATGTTTTATCAAAAGGAAATTCGTGCGCGGGTAGTAGTTGAATTTGGCTAATTTCATCAAGAGTCCGCTGAGTTTCGACATCAAAGGTACGAATGCTGTCAATTTCGTCATCAAAAAAATCAATACGGTAAGGGGCGTCACTTCCCATAGGATAGATATCAAATAGCGCACCGCGAGTGGCATATTCGCCATGTTCCATGACTTGACTGACCGAACGGTAACCGGCATTTTCAAGTTGCAAACGTAGATTTTCACGACTTATGGCTAAACCTTTTTTCATCATAAAGACATGTCCACCTAAATAATTTTGTGGACAGACTTTTTGCATAAGTGTATTAATTGGTAGAATTAATGCGCCTTTAGTTAAATGGCCCAAATGATAAAGGCAGGATAACCGTTCTGATACAATATCTTGGTGGGGCGAAAAACTATCATAAGGCAGTGTTTCCCAATCGGGGAAGAAGATTGTTGGAAAGCGAGAAAATTGTTTTAACTCTTCATGAAGCCGAGTAGTTTGTTGCATATCATCGGTAACAATCACCACTAAACCATCGTGAGCTTCTATTGTTTGCGCACAAAATTGAGATAATGAAGAACCAACAAGTTGGCCAACTTGTTTAACTTCACCTGATTTTTTAGGAATGATGTCAGAAATATTATATGTTTTAGGCATGTTGGAGTAATAGATAATTGCGACAAAGTTATCTCACGATTATAACGTAATTATATGACTGTTTTCTATAACTGTTTAATCCTGTATCATAAGTAGCTTATATTCTACGAGTTAAACTTGATTAAAACTTCAGGTACCTTATTACTATTATGTCAAAAATATTTCGTCCATTAGTGTTTTATATAGGTTTTCGCTATGTATACGGGCAAAAAACCGATGGTTTTGGTCGCTTTGTATCATGGCTATCAATGATTGGGATCATGTTAGGCTCCATCGGCTTAATCGTGGTGTTGTCGGTAATGAATGGGCTGGAAGATCAGATGCAAAATAGTATCTTAAAATTTTTTCCACAAGCGCAAGTTACCTCGAAAACAGGTAAAATCGATTCTACACTAATTACTTCTTCACAATTTAAAAATATCCCCGGTGTAGAGCGAATAACGCCGATTATTACCAGTGATGTGGTATTACAAAGTCAACACAGTATTACTGTTAGTACCTTGATGGGGATCACCGCCGCAGATCACGATCCGATTGAGGATTATGTGTACACCGGTTCGATCGATACTTTGCAAGCCGGTAGTTATAATGTGATTTTAGGTTACACGTTAGCCGATCAATTGGGCGTAATAGTTGGTGATAAGATTCGTTTGATGGTGACCGATGCCAGTCAAATAACTCCAGTAGGGCGTATTCCTTCACAACGTCTGTTTACCGTAAGTGGATTGTTTTCTGTTAATCAGGATATCAATCAAGCGTTAATCTATGTCAATCAAACTGATGCTAAAAATCTGTTGCGTTATCCAACTAATAATATTAGTGGCTGGCGTCTATTTTTAACGCATCCACTTGAAATCTCATCAGTTACCAACACGCCTTTACCTGAAGGTTTGGTCTTTACCGATTGGCGCGCCAAACGTGGTGAGTTGTTCCAAGCAATTAAGATGGAAAAAAACGTGATGGGATTATTGATTAGTTTGATCGTGATTGTTGCCGCTTTTAATATTATCACTTCACTAAGCTTATTAGTTATGGAAAAACAAGGCGAAGTAGCCATTTTAAAAACGCAAGGTTTATCACGTTTTAAAATTATGTTGATTTTTATTATCCAAGGTGCCAGTTCTGGCGTTATTGGTACCTTACTAGGCAGTGCCATAGGGTTGTTACTTGCCTCATATCTCAATGAATTGATGTCGGTACTTGGGTTATCCTTTGCTGGTATTGAATTACCTAGTTTGGTTAATCCTTCACAAATTGTATTTATTATTTTCGGATTACTTATGTTATCGTTAATTTCAACTATTTATCCTGCATATCGTGCAGCCAATATCCAACCAGCCGAGGCTTTACGTTATGAATAATTCACAGCCACTTCTATCTGCTAAAAATCTAAGTAAAACCTATAAAGAAGGTAAAATGGTGACTGAGGTATTGAAAGATGTATCGTTTGATATTTATCCTAAATCTCTGTTGGCGATCATTGGTAGTTCAGGTTCGGGTAAAAGTACCTTATTGCATCTGTTAGGTGGGTTAGACCAACCGACTTCCGGCGAAATTATGTTCAAATCCCAACAGCTTAATCGCTTATCAGAGCAAGAAAAAGCTCGCTTACGTAATCAAGAAATTGGTTTCGTTTATCAGTTCCACCATCTATTACCTGACTTTACTGCCCTTGAAAATGTAGCAATGCCGTTATTAATTGGTGGTGTTTCACCAAGTGAAGCTAAAAAACGTGCTATGGTGATGTTAGAGTCAGTGAATTTAGTTAAACGTGCCAACCATCGTCCAGCTGAATTATCCGGCGGTGAGCGGCAACGCGTCGCTATTGGCCGAGCTTTGATTAATAATCCAGCTCTAGTTATGGCTGATGAACCCACGGGTAATTTAGATAAATCAACCGCGGATGCAATTTTTGATTTATTGGTGAAACTTAATCGTGAGCACGGTACGGCATTTTTAGTGGTAACCCATGATCTCGCTTTAGCGAATAAACTCGATCAACAATTGATTATGAGTGATGGTCAGTTATCCTACCGTAATTTGGCGAATTAAAGGTAAATGGACAACTAACTATGAATTTATCATTAATCACCGCCATAAAATTCCGGAAAGGGCGCCGTAAAAGTGGTATGGTTTCCTTGATATCCATTATTTCAACCCTAAGTATCGCTATCGGTATTGCTGCGCTGATCATAGGATTAAGTGCGATGAATGGTTTTGAACGAGAGCTAAACGACCGTGTTTTATCGGTGGTGCCTCATGGGCAAATTTATTCTTACACAGGCAATTTGGATAATTGGCAGCATGTTCAAAGCGAACTCCAAGAGAATAACCATATTTTATCCGCTGTACCTTTTGTTAGTTTTACCGGTTTAATTGAAAACGCTAGCAAACTTGGTGCGGTTGAAGTGCAAGGGCTCGATCCTGAGCAAGAAACCAAGATCAGCGCATTGCCAAATTATGTACTTAATAATAGATGGCAAGATTTTAAAGCTGATAGTCAGCAGATCATTTTAGGGGCTGGGTTGGCTAAATTACTTGCCGTCGAAGAAGGGCAGTGGGTTACTCTATTGATTCCGGTTTCCAACAATCCAGAACAACTTAAACCGCCTCGTCGCGTTCGTTTACAAGTACATGGTATTTTAGATTTAAGTGGTACGTTAAGTAATAATGTCGCGTTACTACCCTTAGCGGATTCACAAAAACTACTAAATATCGATGACAGTGTCACTGGGTTAATGATTAATGTGGATAACGTCTATCAAGCTAGTGACATTATCGCTCAGGCCACGTTAACTCTGGAAGAAAATCTCAATTTTAACAGTTGGGAACATACTTTTGGTTTTATGTACCGTGACATCCAGATGATTCGACAAATTATGTATTTAGCTATGATTGTAGTGATTGGCGTAGCTTGTTTTAATATTGTATCGACGTTGGTTATTGCGGTTAAAGATAAACAGCGTGATATTGCTATCCTTAAAACCCTTGGTGCTACCAATAATCTTATAAAACGTATCTTTATCTGGTATGGTGTGATATCTGGTTTAATTGGTAGTGTGATTGGTGTGGTGTTAGGTGTTATTGTTGCTTGGCAACTTTCAAATATAATGGGCGTTGTTGAATCGATGATGGGGCATAAAATCTTGAATAGCAATATCTATTTTGTTGATTTTTTACCATCTGAAATTCATCTATTCGATGTGGTTATTGTGTTTATTACCGCAATGTTACTAAGTTTGCTTGCTAGCTATTATCCCGCTCGCAGAGCGTGTAAAATCGATCCGGCCCGAGTTTTAAGTAGTTATTAATTGAACCTCGATAATTAAAAAGGCGCAAAGTTAATTTGCGCCTTTATTGGTTAATAATGAAAGCCACCAATCCCTTGATAATATCGATAAAGTAGATATAACAGCAGACATGAAATAGCAAATAACAGCAAAATTAACTTAGTATAGATTTGACTTTGGTAGCGAAATTTTTTCAGACAAATAGTGACTAATCCTCCCAAAATAAATCCGCTAACTGCACCACCTATATGAGCCATATTGTCGATAGAAGGCAGCAAACCTAATCCCGCTGTTAGTATTAAACTGACTACAATTGATTTGATGGGCATCTGTTGCAGATCGGTACGATTAATCAGTGAATAGGCAAGTAATGCTGTAATAATCCCCAAGATAGCGCCCGATGCCCCACAGCTAACAACACTATGATGCAGGGTCGAAATATCACTAGCTAAGCTACCAAACAGGCCTGACAATAAGTAGATCCCAATAAAAGCAAATGGCGGAATTAATCGTTCTAAAATAATCCCCACGCTCCATAGCGCCAGCATATTCATAGCTAGATGGGTTAATCCTGCATGCACAAAAATATTGGTCAGTAAGCGCCAATACTCCCCGGAAAAGGTGAGCAGTGAAACATCTGCGCCCCAGTCAATAAGAAAGGCCATTTCTGTATAGTTCGTAAAGGCTCGTGAATCTAGGAGATGTGAAATTACAAACCAGGCAACATTAAGCAAGATTAAAATACTAGTAATTTTGGCTTGATGAAATAAATATTCGAGATTTTTTAGATTGCTCATGAATTGAGTCATCCTTTTTAAAAAAATATCTAATTAAGATAGATAAAAGGGTTAATCTAAACGTTTGCCTAAAATAACCAAATCACGTTTAACGCCATCAAGTTCAGCAACTTTTGGCAGTAATGCCCATTGCTTATAATGCATTTTTTCGAAAAGATTTAAGCTAGCAATATTATGTCCAAAAATATAGCTGAGTATGGCTTCAATACCAGCTTGTTTAGCAAATGATTCTATCTTAGCCACTGTGGTTTGACCGATTTTTTTGCCCCGGAAATCTTGATGAATATATAGGCTTATCTCAACTGTTTTATCGTAAGCTGGACGACCATAAAAAGATGACAAACTAACCCAGCCACAAGGTTGATTATGATATTTGATTAACCAAAGCGGACGCTTCTGCGGATTATGCTGTTCAAACCATGCAAAACGGCTTTCAATCGAAACCGGCTGCAAATCTGCCGTTACCTGACGACTGGCAATAGTCGAATTATAAACCTCCACGATAAATGGTAAATCATCTAAGGTCGCATCTGTATAGGTAATCATACGGTAAAAAAGATAGTGGTTAATTGGCTTTTATTGTAATGATTTTACCACAGGCAAGCAATATTAGTTAAAGATGATTTGATAACCTAAAAGCACATAATCACTGCAATAATTGTTCCCCAAAAAACATTCTTTAATACTTTTTGTTCAATCATTTAAATAAATAATCTGCCTAAAAAAGTAAGGAACGAAGTTTTTGGCGGGAACTAACTTTTTATGATTTAAGTTCTATTTAAATAATCAATTTATTTCATCAAGTTGCATTTGCATCTCACCAGTTAGGGTTTGATTACTTGCTAGCACTTGGATTCCATTATGCAATGGTGCATTACTGTTGATGGCGTTATTAATATGGCTCACCGGTTCAACAGCAAAAAAGGTATTCATTGGTGCAGAAGGGGTCATGACAACTAAGTAGGCTAATGGTGTTGTAGCAGTTAATGTTAACGATAATTTTTTAGTCGGCCATTGTATTATTGCTTTTCTGTTCCAATTAACGAAGCAATTATCCAGATTTGGTTCACCTAATTGTTTCAGTTTATGGTAATTCCAATCATCAGGTATATCGATGATTTTTTCAGGTAACATATTATCGTTATTGATAACCACTTGTTCTGCATCAAATTGCAATAATACATCATCATGTCGAGGAAAAAATGGATGCCAACCAAATCCCACTGGTATATCACAACTGTCACTGTTGGTTATATCCATCTTGACTAGTAAGCTATTTTCAAAAATCTCTACTGTTTGCATAACTGAAAATGAAAATGGCCAACCTTCAATCCCGTCAATATCGGGGCGATGTTGATAACCTAAAATAATTTTATCTTGCAAATGTTCAATGACTTCCCAAGGTTTTTGCCATGCTATGCCATGAATTGTGTGAGGATGATCAGCAAAATTTTTCGCCAGTTGATAGGATCTACCCGCAAACGAAAATTGACCATTGGCAATTCGATTTGAAAATGGAACAAGGGGATAACAGCAAGTTCGTCTAGGCGTAAGTTCTCCAGTCCATGCTCGCATAAAGTCAAGATTTTTATATTTGGCAAATGCGATAGTGCCGCCTAATTCAGGAAGTAATCCTATTTCTATATCTCCCTTTTTAATAAATACTATATTGAGATGGGTTACGTTATTGTTTTTCATGAGCAAACCTTAATAATAGTTAGCTAAATTGTGTTACTCAAAGAAGATATAGACCAAGAAGTTCAATTTCTATTTAATAAGTTTTCTTAGTTCGCTGATGTTAATTAATTTAATCTTTGAGTAATTGACAATTTTGATTATGAGTTTTAGTTTGAAGAGCGAATAAGTTTTAACTATCGCTCTTTGTTATCACTATCTATAGCGTTTTTGACTATTTGATATCAGCAATTTCTGCAAATAGGTCACTCCATTTGCTGGTTTTGCGATAAAATACCGGCGGTTGACCGATAGGAGCAGCGACCGTGATAAATTGACCGCCTTGTACCTGCTGTTTGCTCCAAACATTAATCCATGTTTCATCGGCAGGTAAATAAACTTTCCACTCTGTTACCCCTTGCTGATGAACGGGAGCAACAAGTAGATCCTTGCCGTACATATATTGATCTTGAATATCGTAAGTATTGATATCCTGCTCAAAATGGACAAACAAAGGACGCTGTAATGGATAACCTTTTTCGTTAGCTTCATCAGCTAATGCTTTAACATAGGGTACTAAATGACGATATATGTTAGTCATTTTTGCCAAATGGGCAATTGTTGAAGGATCATGATCGAATTGGAAATTTTCATCAGGTCTATTACATTCGTGAGTTCGCATAACAGGTGTGAATGCGGCCATCTCAGCCCAACGTTCAAAAAGTTCTTTGCTACGCCGATTGTTAAATAAACTTGTATAACCACCTATATCACTATGATGATAAGCATTACCCATTAATCCCGAGGATAGCGCTGCACAAATCACCGTATTTAATCCATCATGGCGTGAAAAATCGACAGATTGGTCTCCAGCCCATAGTAATGGACAATATTTTTGCACACCGGTATAACCAGCTCGCATAAAAAAGGTTACATCATCGGTTTTACCCGCTTCAGCGATAGCTTCTGCATTGACCTTTGCCCATAATGTTGGCCACGCATTATGCATTAGCTTGGCCTCAACGCCATTTGCCAGATAGATATTGTCCGTCGGTAGATATTCACCAAAATCGGCCATCCATCCGGAAATATCGAGATCTAAGCAGTTCTTTTTGATTATTTCTTCTTTATACCATTCACATGCTTTAGGATTGGTAAAATCAACCACACCACAATAGAATTCACCAAAATCAACTAAAGCAACATCACCATCTTTATTTAATGCAAAATATCCTTTTTGTTTGGCGATTGGAAATAATTCACCATCATTACATAAATAGGGATTGAGATAACTCATAAAACGAATATTTCTTTGTTTTAACTCTTTTATTTTTTGCTCTAAATTAGGATAACGTTTTCGACTCCATTTCCAATCCCAAAATAACCGTTTACCAAACGAAGTAATACGTAAACCAACCCAATCTTCACTCCATACTGCTGCAACCGGTACGCCTTTTTTGATCGCATTTTCCATTCTGGAAAATGTATTTTCTTCGCCGCCTTTTAAACCTAAAATAATTCCGTTATAAACCCATTCTGGTAATTTGGGTTGTCGACCAAAGCGTAAACTCAATTTTTCGACAATATCTAAGTAGGTTGGGGCACTATAAAGTTCAATTGATTGTGGAATTTCCCAAATTTGTAATTCATGAAAATCATTATTCCTAAAATCAAAATCAGCATAAGCGGTGGTATTAATATG
The DNA here is from genome assembly GCF_984569085.1 of Gilliamella sp. LMG 34359. Taxonomy (NCBI): domain Bacteria; kingdom Pseudomonadati; phylum Pseudomonadota; class Gammaproteobacteria; order Orbales; family Orbaceae; genus Gilliamella; species Gilliamella sp. LMG 34359. Next base: position 2,050,505 of record NZ_OZ474906.1, read on the forward strand.
ACATGCATAATGATTGGATGAAATAAAAGTCGGTTGTGGGTAATTGGTATGATAATAGTCTCCTCCTGCTTTATTATATTTATCTGAGAGGAAGGTTATTTCAGTGGTTTTATCACGCCCGACACCCGGCTCTGATGTCCAGAGTGGAAAATGGCGTCCGCGCATATTCAAATATGACATCTGTTCACCACATCCCCATACTCTCTCATTTTGTGTGGCGGATAGTCGGATCCAAAAACGATTTAAATGCTGGTTTTGACTTTCAAATGATAATAAGGCGTCTAAATTATTTTGATGTGTTATTTTCATTGTTATTTGTACGGGGCTATCCTTTCCACATGAAAATTCAACAATATTGTCAGTAATTTTCGCGAAACGAAGTGGAATACGCTCTTCTATATAGTCGTGAATATCAAAATTGCCACGATAAATTTCCATTTTTTCTTGGCCAACACCGACAAATATTGCAGGGTTTTCAGTTGTGTGTACCAATAATTGTTTTTCGTTTTGGGTTATTTCAAATCCATTATTGATAAGGCTTATTTTCATGGTGCCATCCTCTATAACTTAAATAATACGGTTAATCGCTTTGTAACAAAGCTAATAAACCATATGATCAATTCCTTATTATCATTAGACTTATCTTTAAATACATCTAAATGAGGTTTATGCATGACTGATTGTCATGCAATTACTTTATACATATTGATGTATTAGATTTATCGAGAAGACATCATCTCATCAACAATTGTGCCTAAATGTTGTAATCTTGGTGCAGAAATATCTTTAAGCATTAATTCTGTATCAGGTAATCCAATAACAGATGCCCATACTGCTCGTCCGGCAAGAAAACCTGATGCACCTGCACGCATCGCAATACGCACAGATCTGGCAAATAAATTTGCATCAACCCCAGAAGATAAAATTACCCATGGCATATTGATATGTTCATTTAGTTTTTGCGATGCTTTGAGTAAATCATTAGATTGACCTTTACCAAAAAGTGGCATTTCAACTTTATACAAATCCGCGCCAGAATCACCCAACTCTTTTGCAGCATCGATAATTGCTTTTTCACGGTCAAATTTGTCACCTGTTCTTGGTGGACGAACTACAGGTTCAATAATACTAACTAGGCCGGCATCATGGCAGATTTTGTTAAATTCTTTAACCATGTCTAATCTTTCGTTAGGATCTTCATCTTGTCGCCAAAGTACCAATAATTTCAGTGCTTTAGCTCCATCTTTTTTTACTTGAGAAGCATTGACATTTTTATCAATACGCACCTTATCAACGGGGATACCATTACCGGGAATAAAATCATCTGCGGCAACAATTAGTGCACAATTTTTATCAACCGCTTTTTGTTTGATAATTTCGTCGTAACAAAATTGTTGATCTACTAATACACCTGAAGCATAAGGTGTTAAAATTTTTGCTGCATTAACTTTAAAATCAGTTAATACCTCATCTTTTATAGGGGTAGACATGCCTGCCGCGGCAAACATTAATCGCATTGCTTCTCGTTGATCTACCGCCAACATCGCAAACCCGCCTGAATTTCTGGCGATATCTTTTACTGTATATTTAGTCATTTTTTTCTCCTATAATTTATTATTTTTTCAAACCTGAACAAAAACGACAATGTTCAAGAATTGCTGTCCAGTCTTGTTTGCCTCGTCCCATCGCTCTTGCTTGACTATAAACTTCACGTGATGCAGCTCCCATAGGTAATGGCACATGGAGTTGGTTAGCTACATCAAGCGCTATCCCCAAATCTTTATGAGCAAGATCAATCATGAATGCTGGTGTTAAATCACCTTTTAAAACTTTGTTTGGCCAAGTTGTAGTGAAATGTCCTTTACTGGCCGGCGTGCCATTCATCACTTGCATCGCAACATCAAATGGTAACTCTAATGCATCACAAAGTGTGGCAGCTTCAGCGGATAATGCGTTTAATGCAATACTCATGAAATTATTGATAAGTTTTACTCTTATTCCTCTGCCTGGACCTCCGGTATTGATAATTTCAGATCCCATACAAAGTAATATTTCCGAAGCTCTATCGATTTGACTTTGGCTACCACCAGCTAAAATCAGTAATGTTCCATCAATAGCATTGGTGGATGTTCGCCCGACAGGAACATCCATAAATTCTATATTTATTGCGGCAAGTCGATTGCGAATTGAATCACTCTCTAATGGATGGATTGTTGACATATCTATAAGTAGAGCATTACTACTTATAGTTTCTTTTATTCCGTTTTCAGCAAAAATAACTTGTTCGACTAATTTACCATTAGGCAGCATGGTGATAATAAATTCATTATTTTTCGCTGCATTGGCTGGTGAGTCTGCCGCAATAGCTCCTACTGAAGTTAATTCGTTAACTGCTTGTTTATTAATATCATATACTACAACTTGATGCCCTTTTTTAATTAGGTTTTTAGCCATAGGACAGCCCATTTGACCAAGACCAATGAAACCAATATTTGCCATTTTAAACCTCTTTTATGTTCGTTTTAATTCCTTTATTATCATATTTGTAATTTTTATTTAGTAAAGTGATTTTGATCACTTTTTTAAAAAATTATTTAAATTAAAATTAAACGAATATTTAAGAATATAAACGAACAAAAGGAGTGTTTTATGATTAAAATTGCATGCGTGGGTATAGCAGTACAAGATCGAATTTATTATGTTAATGATATCCCAAAAGTTAATGGTAAATTTGTAGCAAATGATTATAAAGAAATAGGTGGAGGCCCCGCTGCAACAGCAGCTGTTGCCATTGCTAAGCTGGGTGCTAAAGTTGATTTTATAGGTCGAGTTGGCGATGATGGCGCAGGTCAAGTCATACTGTCAGAGCTGGCAAATTATGGTGTCAATACCTCTTTGATAAAAGTATATGCTAATGCAAGGTCATCGCAATCAGCTATTTTGGTTGATAAACACGGCGAGCGTCTAATTATTAATTATCCAAGTCCTGATTTATTAAGCGATACAAAGTGGTTAGATGATATTGATTTTTCATGTTACGATGTCATTTTAGCTGATGTTCGTTGGCCAGAAGGTACCGAATATTGTTTTAAAAAAGCAAAACAGTTAAATATTCCTACCGTGTTAGATGCTGACGTTACCCCACAAGATATTAAACCGTTAGTTAGTTTATCTAGTCATGCTGCTTTTTCAGAACCCGGATTATTAAAAATGACGGCTCAGGACGAAGTAGCAGTAGCCTTAAAACAAGCACAAAAATCTACAGAAGGGCAAGTATATGTCACTTTGGGGGATAAAGGTTGTTTATGGTTAGAAGAAGCAAATCAGTATTGGCATAAAGGATTTAAAGTTGACGTGGTAGATACTACTGGCGCGGGAGATGTTTTCCATGGTGCATTTGCTTTTGCGCTAGCTAATGGATATTCCATTAATAAAGTAGTAGAATTTGCATGTGCTGTTGCAGCATTAAAATGTACTAAAGCTGGTGGCCGCGCTGGAATACCATCAATAAAACAAGTAAATGAATTTTTAACTGAACGTCAAAAATAAATATAAGATGAGGAGTAATTTGTGGTGGAATATGTAGAGTTAACTGGAAATCCTAGGCATGATAAATTGATATCTCTCGTTATGTCAAATGGATATATCAGTAATGAAGAACTAGCCAAAATTCTAAATGTTACACCACAAACCATCCGACGAGATATTCGTCAATTAAATGATGCTGGTTTAATTTCTCGACATCATGGTGGAGCAGGAAGAATTTCAAGTATTATGAATACAGAATTTTCTAAACGCGAAACAGCCTATATCGAAGAGAAAACCACTATTGCCAATGAAGTTGCCAATTTTATCCCTGATGGTGCTACGTTATTTATTACAATAGGTACTACCGTTGAGTTTGTTGCGAAGGCTTTAAAAAATAAAAATAACTTGCGGATAATCACCAATAGCATAAGAGTTGCTAATATTCTATATCAAAATAAAGGATTCGAAGTAATAACGCTAGGTGGTATTTTACGTTCGCATAATGGTGGCATTGTGGGGCCAAGTGCACTTTCATTAGTGAGTGGATTTCGTGCTGATTATCTTATCACCAGTTTAGGAGCCATTGACCCCGATGGTGTTTTATTAGATTTTGATATAAATGAAGTTGCCGTCGTTAAAGCGATGATTGAACATTCTCGAAATTTTATTTTAATTGGTGATCATACAAAATTTCATGCATCAGCGGCAATTGAAATCGGTAACTTGAAGCAAGTTTCAACCTTTATCACTGACAGCAAACCACCCGCCAATATCATTAATATCCTAAAAGAAAATAAAGTTGAATTAAGAATCGCTAAAAAATAGCGATTTTTATTTTTAATCAATAACAATATCGTTTTTTCGGTATAATTTCATTCGTTCTTACTATGAGTTAATAGAGAGATTAGTAAACTCATCCTTTAATATGACTAAATTTTAAGTTATTTTTTCTTTATTGTTTATTATTGTTCAATTTTCTTTTTTTTATACCATTTTTTCCCTTTCAAAAACAATTTCAACCACTAAAACTATTCTTTTTTGATTAAAAGTTTGCGCTAAATCACAAAATTGGCACAATTATGTTGTGTTTATTTTCGTTTTTGTCATTAATGTAGTTGTTTTATGATCTTATTTGTTTGATATGGTTCGTTGTGTGAGGAAAATTATGAGAAAAGCATTTATATCGCCGTCTAAATATGTTCAAGGAGAAAATGAATTATTAAATTTAGGGTATTTTGTCGCAAGTTTTGGAAAAAAAGCTTTATTAATTGGTAATCAATCAGATATTGAACGAGTTCGTAAGCAACTTGATTATACGGCAGAAAAATATAATTGCGTGTTTATTACCGCTGACTTTAATGGTGAATGTTCACGTATCGAAGTAGAGCGTCTGAAAAAATTAGCAATAACTGAACAGTGTGATTGCACGATAGGTTTAGGTGGCGGGAAAGCTATTGATACAGCTAAATGTGTGGCAGAAGGTGATGCGGTTATTATTGTGCCAACGATAGCAGCCACTGATGCTCCAACAAGCCATTCGGCAGTTTTATATACCCCAGATGGTGCGTTTGATGATTATGCCTATTTCAAACAAAGTCCAAGTGTGGTACTTATTGACACTAACATCATCGCTCAAGCACCTGTTCGGTTTTTAGTCGCTGGAATGGGGGATGCTCTTTCAACCTATTTTGAAGCGAGAGCAAATCAAAAATCTTATGCCAATATTAATGCCGGATTACCATGTGGAGTAAGGGAACAATTGTGCGAAGGAGCAAAGCCAACGTTAGCAGCTTATGCACTTGCAACATTATGTTATCAGACTTTATTAAAAGACGGTAAAAAAGCTAAGGCTTCTTGTATCGATAAAGTAGTCACACCAGCATTGGAAAATGTTATAGAGGCGAATATTTTGCTTTCAGGACTTGGTTTCGAAAGCGGTGGTTTAGCTGGCGCGCATGCTATTCATGACGGCTTAACCATTCTTGAAGAGACACATCATTATTATCATGGCGAAAAGGTTGCCTTCGGTACTTTAGTACAACTTATATTAGAAAATTCACCAGAAAAAGAACTTAAAGAAGTTTTAGATTTTTGTTTATCAGTGAATCTGCCAATTTGTCTTGAAGATATTGGTGTAAAAACCATTTCAGACCAACAACTCACAGCAGTGGCTGAAAAAACGATTATTCCTGAAGAATCTATTCACTCCATGCCATTCCCTGTAACAGTTGAGGGAGTAAAAGCGGCAATTTTGCTAGCCGATAGTATTGGCAAAACTTACAAAACTACCGGCAAATTTGCCTAATAGGAGCTAACACAATGAAAAAATTGATTAATAACCCATCTGATATTGTTAATCAAATGATTGACGGTTTAATCGCTAGTAGTCCTACGTTATTGGCAAGAGTTGCTGATTCACAAATAGTCATTAGAAAAAATTTAGCCATCAATAAAGTAGCAATTATCAGTGGAGGTGGCAGTGGTCATGAACCAGCTCATGCGGGTTTTGTCGGTCAAGGTATGTTAACTGCGGCTGTCTGTGGTCAAGTATTTACCTCACCAACACCAGATCAAATTTTTAACGCTATTAAAGCCGCGGATTCTGGTCAAGGCGTATTTCTAGTAATTAAGAATTACTCCGGTGACATTATGAATTTTGAAATGGCTAAAGATATGGCTGAAATGGAGGGTATCAAAGTTGATAGCTGTATCGTTGATGATGATATTGCTGTTGAAAATAGTACTTATACTCAAGGTAAACGTGGTGTTGCTGGAACGATTTTAGTTCATAAGATTTTGGGGGCCGCTAGTGAACAAGGTGCTAGTTTAGCTGAAATCAAACAACTTTCAGCAAAAATTATTCCAAATATTAAAACAATTGGCGTGGCATTTTCTGGCGCTACCGTTCCGGAAGTAGGTAAACCAGGGTTTGTTCTTGCTGAAGATGAAATTGAATATGGTGTTGGCATTCATGGTGAACCGGGATATAGGCGAGAAAAATTACAATCATCCAAATTTTTAGCACAAGAGCTAATTAGTAAATTGAAAGCCGCATTTCCATTTCAAAAAAATGAACAATATGCCGTTTTGATTAATGGGCTAGGCGCTACGCCATTAATGGAACAATACGTATTTGCTAATGACGTGTTGCGTCAATTAGAGACAGAAAACCTCAATGTAGTCTTTACCAAAGTTGGTAACTATATGACAGCAATTGATATGGCTGGGGTGTCATTAACACTGATGAAGATAGTAGATAACGATTGGCTCGAAAAGCTTAACTATTCTGTAACGACATTAGCTTGGTAAAAAGGAAAAATCATGCTTGATACAAAAAACGTTTTAAATTGGCTAAATGATTTTGCTGATGTAATTCAAAAAAATAAGGCTTATCTAAGTGAACTTGATACACCAATTGGTGATGGTGATCATGGAAACAATATGAATCGAGGTGTTATTGCCATGCAAACGGAATTTGCTAAAACGCCACCTAATACAATTTCTGATGTTTTTAGGATTACTGCGATGGCACTTATGGGGAATATTGGCGGAGCTTCAGGCCCACTATATGGTTCGGCTTTTATGGAAATGGCAAAAGCCGCTAAAGAAACCAATGAGTTACCTACCATTATTCAAGCAGGACTTAATGGCATCATTAAACGAGGAAAGGCTACTTGTGGTGAAAAAACTATGGTTGATGTGTGGGCGCCGGTTAGTAAAAGTTTGTTAGCAAATCAGTTAACACAACAAGTAATTGATAGCGCTGTTGAGTCAACAAAACCAATGATGGCAACCAAGGGGCGAGCTTCTTATTTGGCACAACGTTCAATTGATCATCTAGACCCAGGTTCGGTTTCAAGCGGTTTTTTGTTCACAGCGATGCTAAGAAATATTTTATAAAAAAGGAAATTAATAGTGATAAGTTTCATTCTCGTATCTCACAGTAAGAAGATAACCGACGGTTTGAAAGAGATGATTGATGAAATGGCATTGAATCAAGAAAACGTAACTACTTTTTCTCTCGGTGGAACATCTGGTGGCAATTTAGGCACAGATCCAATTGCAATATATGAAATTATTCAAAAACGCCAATCGGATGAAGCCATTCTTGTTTTCACTGATATAGGCAGTGCCGTAATGAGTTCAGAAACAGCAGTCGATATGCTTGATGAAGATATTAAACAAAAAGTTTATATCGTTAATTGCCCATTGATTGAAGGTGCATTTATGGCTGCTGTTCAAATTGAAAGTATTGATAGTCTTGAATCAATTTTTGAAGAATTAAAATCAATGAGTAAATAGTTATAACGTGATTGGATAAAAATTTAATTAGAGGTAAATCAGAATGATGAGTTGGATTAATACAAAAGCACACAATCGTTGGTTGGAAAATGAAACTGACCGTATTTTTGAATTTGGTCGAAAAGCCGTTGTACCAACCGGTTTCGGCTGGATCGGCAATAATGGTAATGTTCGACAAGAGATGGGAACTCAACTTTGGATCACCGCACGCATGATTCATGTGTATTCAGTAGCCGCCTTGATGGGACGACCAGGCGCTTATGAATTAGTTGAACATGGTATTAATGCATTAAATGGGCCATTAAAAGATAAGGTAAATGGTGGGTGGTATGCCAATATTGATATCAATAGTGGCAAAGTTATTGATCCTTCGAAACAAGGTTATCAACATTTCTTTGTTTTATTAGGTGCAGCAAGTGCAGTAACAACCGGTCATCCTAAAGCTAAAGCATTATTAATTGAAGCAATAGAAATCATTGAAAAATATTTCTGGAGTGAAAAGGAACAGATGTGTTTAGAGTCTTGGGATGAAACATTTACAAAGACAGAAGATTATCGTGGTGGTAATGCAAACATGCACGCCGTAGAAGCTTTCCTTATTGTTTATGATGTAACTAAAGATAAAAAGTGGCTGGATCGGGCAATTCGCATTGCTTCAGTCATTATTCATGATGTAGCGAGAAATAACCATTATCGAGTTAATGAACATTTTGATTCTAATTGGAAACCTATTCTTGACTATAACAAGGAAAATCCTGCAAGTCATTTTCGTGCATACGGCGGAACACCGGGACATTGGGTAGAGTGGGGACGTTTGATGTTACATCTTCGGGCCACCTTATTAGCCAATAAAATGCCAACACCTGACTGGCTCTTGGATGATGCCAAAAATCTATTTGCTGCAGGTGTTAGAGATGCATGGTCAGTTGATGGTGCTCCAGGTTTTGTTTATAGCGTTGATTGGGATGGTAAACCAGTTGTAAGAGAGAGGATTCGCTGGGTTATTGTTGAGGCAATGGGAACCGCTTATGCACTTTTTGATGTTACTAAGGATCCACAATATGAAGAATATTACCAACGCTTCTGGGATTACTGCAGAACTTATTTAATGGACTATGAAACAGGTTCTTGGTGGCAAGAGCTCGACACCAATAATCATGTATCTAATAAAGTATGGGATGGTAAACAAGATATTTATCATCTACTGCATTGTTTAGTGATACCTAGATTACCTTTAACTCCGGGACTAGCTCCTGCATTAGCGGCAGGGTTATTGGATAAAAACGTTCAGTAAATTTTATAACATGAGGGATAAAACTAATTATCCCTCAAATGATGAATTATTACTGACGTAAAGTTCAATTAATTAATACAAACAACTTAAAAACTGTATAGATGCAATTTATACAGCAGGTATCTCTTTGCCTAAAATTTATAGAGGTAATCATGGCGGATTTTAAACAATCTGATGAATCTAAAAGCTTTTTTAATGTCAACAGTACACAAGATGTCATTGATATAATTAATGAACATGCTCCCAATAATAAGCGACATTTTTTTATCTTTTTTCTTGCGCTTAGTGGGGTTTTTCTTGACGCATATCAAGTTGTGATCATGGCTTTTGCTAATAAATATATAGCAGAAGAATTTACCGTTTCACCAACCTTTAGTGCCACCGTTAATTCCGTTTTTTTCATCGGTCTGATGATAGGGGGGCTAGTTGCTCAGTCGACAGTTGATAAAATTGGCCAAAAACGGGCTTTCTTATTATCGGTAGGCTTGTGGATTATTGGTGCCTTAATTTTACCTGTTGTCACTAATATTTGGGTTTTACTTTTTGTTTTTTTAATGATGGGTACAGGGTTAGGTATTGATTTTCCATTATCAACCAGTGCCGTTGCTGAATTAGCAGGGACAAAATCCAAAAAATCAGGTGGTTCAGTAAACCTTTGGCAAGTAGTTTGGTTTTTAACGACTACATTTGTCTATCTAGTCCTCTTTATTTTATTCAAATTTGGAATTAGTGAAATAAAACTGTGGCGAGTTGCATTTTTTATCGGTGCAATCTTTGCCATAAGTATCATCATTTTACGCTATCGTCTGATTGGTGAATCAGCAATTTGGCTTGCTAGAGTTAAACGTACCAAAGAGTTATATCAAGTTATAAAAAAGCGCTATCAAATTGAGATTAATATTACATCTGAATTTGCGACTATAGCAAATCTCAACAATGACTTAAAACAAGAAAAAATCAGTAAACTAGCCCAATATAAAATTTTATTTTCAAAAAAATATTTAAAAAGAACAATTCTTTCTTGTGTTATTGCCACAATGCAATCATGGCAATACAACGCGGTTGGTGCATATCTGCCGGTTATCTTAATTAGTATGCTGGCTGGCGACTTATCGGCTACTTTATTAGGTACAGCATCGGTCAACATGTTAGCCGGGTTAACTGGCGCGATTATTGGCTCCTTACTCATTGCTCACTTAGGAACAAGACAACAGAGCATGTTAGGTTTTATTTTCGTCATGTTCTCTCTATTAGCCTTAGGTTTTATTGGTCAATCAAGCACTTTTCTCACCTTATTGTTTCTTATGACATTGATTTTTTCTCATGCGGCAGGTCCAGCAGGTTTAGGCATCACCATTGCCACATTATCTTATCCACCTAGTATTCGTGCAGCTGGAGTCGGTTTTACCAATGCAGTTTTAAGAATGGGGGGGATAGCAGGTGTAATTTTTTGGCCATTGATTTGGTACAAATTTGGCATAACCGCATTTTATCTTTTAGCAATCGTTCCGCTAATAGGTTTTTGCACATGTTACTTAATTAAATGGGAACCGCTAAACAATCCAGTTGATAAAGAAGACGAAGAGGTAATTGCAAGACTAAGAAGTTAATTTTTAAAGAAAACTTGGAGGAACATCAAAATTCCTCCCATTAGGATTAAATGTTTTAAATTAGTCAAATTATGGAGGCTTTTATGCCAAAAGATATAGCCGTTTCACAAGGACATGATTCATCTTTAACACCGGTGAAAACAAATGTCAGACAACGTATTTTTTATGGATTAGGAGATACTGGGTATAATTTTCTGTTTGATATGGGGCAACTCTATCTTCTAAAATATTTTACCGATCATTTAGGACTACCAAGTGTTTGGGCCGGTTCAGTATTTCTAGTGGCAAAAGTATGGGATGCTTTTGCTGATATTTCTGTTGGTACTTGGATCGATAACCGCATGAATATTGGTCCGAAAGGTAAATTTAGACCATTCATTTTTTATTCTGCCATTCCATTAGCATTACTATTAGTTGCTACCTTTTCAATACCAAATTTCTCATTAACTTGGAAAATTATTCTCGCTTATCTAAGTTACATGATTTTTGGTACTGTCTATTCGATTGGTAATATAGCTTATGGTTCGATTGTACCGGCAATGACTAAAAATTCTCAAGAAAGAACCATATTGGCTTCTTTCCGACAAGCTGGTGGAACACTAGGGTTACTTATTGCTACCGTGGCATTTATGCCTATTGTATGGTTATTTGATAATGAATCGACAGGGTATCTTGCCGCAGTAACAATATTTGGTATTGCTGGTGCCAGTTTGGTTATGCTTTCAGCCAAAAATGTTGAAGAGCATTACGTCATCAAACCGAAAGAAAAATTATCTAAAGCAGTTCTTAAAAAATCTTATGGTGCATTGCTAAAAAATAGACCATTATTGATTCTTTGTGTAGTTAATGTTTTTACCTTCTCGGCCTACAATGTAAAATTGGCAATTCAGATCTTTTTTGCCCAATACACTTTACATGATACGTCTATCATTCCTTATATGGGATTCTTCTCAATTGGTTCAGTATTTATTGGTACAATTATTGTCCCGAATCTAGTCAAATATATTGATAAAGTTTGGTTATATATTATTGGATGCGTAATTTGGGCTGCGGCTGATTTAACAGCTTTCTTTGTGGTCGATTCTCCTTTTGCCTTTGTTGCTTTTGCCTCTTTAGCTTTCTTAGGCAGTTCATTCATAAATACTCTTAACTGGGCCTTAATATCCGATGCTGTTGAATATGGTGAATGGAAAACAGGCATTCGCGCAGAAGGGTTAGTTTATTCATCTTATACATTTTTCCGTAAATTGTCCCAAGCAATAGCTGGTTTTGTTCCTGGAATTGTATTAGCGTTTGTTGGATATGTACCGAATGCTGAACAAAGTGAAAATGCACTATTTGGTATTCGTAGTCTTATCTATATTTATCCGGGAGCATTGGCTATTCTAACAATAGTCTTTATGTATTTCTTCTATCCTCTTTGGAATGATAAATATAAACAGATTATTGGTGAATTGTCTAAAAGGAATGCCGAAAAGTAATATTTTTTATGATGAATGATATTTAAGTAAAAGCAGGATGATCTTTTATACCACGCCTGCTTTTAATTTGAATATTCCCCGAAAATGGAAGAAAGCGATTTTGCCGATTTGATTTTAATTTTTTATACTTTTATTTTTTATGTTTCTGTTTTTCATACTTCTGTTTTTTATATTTTAGTTTTGTTGGAAATAATTAATTATTGCCTTGTTAATCGCCGTCATTTTTAAGTTTTTACGCCATATAAGATAGATATTTATTTTTAATTTTTTATCTTGATAACTAATCAATTTTTTATAGGTCACGCCATCGACTTTTGCTTGTGCCATAGATTGTGGTAAAAGCATCATTGCATTCCCTAATGCAACTTCGAGTAGCATCGATAAATTATCCGCGAGTTCAGTACGACGTTGTAATGGATGGTTTAAGCTATTAAAAACCTGTTCACATTGGTCGTAAAAAAGTGGATTTGAGTGTTGTTTAAACCAAAATAGTGGTAAATCAAGTACATCATTTAGGTTTACTTTGTCTTGTTTGCTGCATGGATGATTAACGGGTAAAACCAAGGTTAATGGTTCTTGATAGATTAGCAGTGAGTTTTCAGTAAAATCTCTGGCGTCAGAAACAATTGCAAAATCGATATTGCCTTTTTGTAATTCAAGCTGCAACTCTTTAGAGGTATAGTTGTGCTTATATATTTCAGTTTCATCAGCAAACTCCGTTAAAAACGTCTTGAAATAAGGAATATAGTCAAAGCTTAAAGTTTTAGTTGTGCCTATAAGCACTTTTTCTTCATTGTTGGTTGATTTAACTATAGAACAAAGATCATTTAATAGTTGTTTTGCTTTTAGTTTTAATATTTCACCTTCGTTGGTTAATACAATGTTATGCGTATTTCTTAAAAATAGCGGGCTTTGCAGGGTTTCTTCCAAATTTTTAATTTGCGTTGAAAGAGGAGGTTGGCTAATACCAAGTTTTTTAGCTGCACCAGTAAAACTGAGCTCGTCACAAACTGCAACAAAATATTGTAATTGCTTAATTGTTGGTAATCTTTTGCTATAGATATCCATAATTTTACTGTCCCTAATCAGCTTTTTGCGGAGGTTTAGATGCTATGTAATTTATAAACCGCAATGATTATTCGGATATTATGAATGAGATTGTTATCATTTGCATTGGTTTATCATGTTTTTTCTGCAATACGATTTTCGTATAACAAAATATGTATTTCTAAATAAGCGTTTTATTAGTTAATCTCCTAGCCAATTAATCAATCAATACTCTTGAAGCAATGTCAAAAGAAGAATTTATACAGACCAAATCGACTCTCATCTTATCAGCGCTATTAATCGTGTTACTAGTCGGCTCGGTTTATATCAGCCAACTTATCTTTCAAGAAATATCACAAAGTTATCAAATTGATATTTTAGCAGCCAGAAATGTGTTTAGTTTATCTTGCTTTTTTTACGCTATTTCGTTTTTTATTTATGGTCCGCTATCAGATAAAGTCTCAACAAAATTATTAGTTCTAATTGGTAGTATTGGGGCGGTTTGTTGTCTATTTTTGTCGGTGATTATTGATAATTTTAATTTATATTTAGTCATTATGTCATTAATCGGCTTTTTTGCCGCAGCTGTTCCCGCGGCGTTGTTTACTTATACCGCTAAAAATACTCCGAATCAAAAATTACCCCAAGCAATGGGAATTATGATTTCAGCTTCGATTGTTGGCATTATTTTTAGCCGCAGTGTGGTCGCGATGTTGACCGATTTTTGGTCTTGGCAAGTTGCATTTACCATTTATGCCGGCTTGATAATTGTAACCTGTCTCTTTGTTCCTTTCGGTATAAAGCAATCAGTAAATCCAAATTCAACTACCAGTGTACTTGGCACTTATTTGGCAGCGATTAAATTATTATTCGATAAAATAGTCGTTATTTTTTTAGTAGTTGGATTTTTATTATTTTTTGTTTATTTGGGGTTATCTTCTTTACTCACTTTCTATTTAAAGGGCGCGCCTTTTTACCTTTCTTCAACCGTTTTAGGATGGCTTAACTTTGCCGGTCTTAGTGCGGTAATTGGCAGCATAATTAGCGGTAAGTTATCGCAAATTGTCAATGAAAAATACCTTTTGCTTATTTGCTTGCTTGCGGTATGTATCTCTGTTGTCACGATCGGATTTAGCTCATCTTTGTCTGTTATTGCAATAGGAATTTTTTGCCTATTTCTATTTGTCTTTGCTATTCAACCATTAGTTATTGCCATGCTTAATAAAATTGTGCCAATTAATTCTCGAGGTGCGATTTCATCTTTATATTTACTCGCTTGTCTGGCGGGCGGCAGTATTGGCACATATTTACTCGGTATCGTCTATCAAAATAATGATTGGAGTGGGGCAATAAGTGTTTGTGTTTTTTTTTGCAGTAGTTAATCTAATCCTAACTTTATTTGGTATTCAACTTGTTAAACACAAAGAAAAATATTGAGTAAAGTTAATTATTTATAAGTAAGGAGAATTAAAAATGAAAAAAAGTCTATTTCGTCTATCGATATTTATATTTTGCTGTTTTTATGGAGCATTTTGTATGGCAGATTTAACCAAGATTTCCTCGAGTTTTAGTGCACCAACCGGTATAGCCTTTGATAGTAAGGGAGTAATGTATGTAACCAATTGGTCGGGTAATTCAATCACCAAAGTCAAACCTAATGGTGACAAAGAGACTTTTTATTCAGGAATATCTTCACCAGCTGGCATCGTTATTGATGCAGAAGATAATGTATATGTTTCATCATATGGTGATGATTATATTTTAAAAATCGATAGTAATGGAAAATCAGAAAAAATATCTGACGGTTATCATACACCTACTGGTATAGCTTTTTCTAATCAAGGTCAATTACTCATTACCAATCGCTCAACTGGTGAAATAGTTTCTCTTGATCTTAAAACCAAACAAAAAAGTATTATTGCTCGTGGATTAACCACTCCAGTTGGTGTTACTCAATTAGCTGATAATAGTGTAGTGGTTTCGCAATACAGTGGCCGTTTAACTATGGTTAGCCCAAATGGTGATAAAACAGAATTAGGTGCAGAATTCACTCGCCCAGGTGTTGGTATTGCTTTAGTTGCTCCAGATGTTGTAGCGGTTATTGACAATGGTGCCGGAATGGTGAGAAGCGTTGATGTTAAAACTAAAAAGGTAACAAATTTAGTTAATAATTTATCTGGTGCGGTCGCATTAACTTATCACAATAACCATTATTATATTGGAACATGGGGTGACGGAAGTGTCTATGAGTTTAAGCAAAATTAAACTCTGATAGCTTCATTAATTCGCTTTATTGATTATTGAGTTGATTAATATAAAAAATATAAAGGAATAGGAATTTTTAAGATTTAAATTTTAACTCACTTATTAAAGTCATTTACATTATCTAACATATAGCATAATGAATAATTTAAAATAATTCATTATGTTGTATAATGCAACTGCTAAACAGAATTAAAATACTATTTAGGAATGTAAATGAAACAAAGAATTAAAGAGCCTTATTATGCTTTTAATCCTAATGAGGCTCATTTTTTATTTGAACGTACTATTACATTTGGATCTCAAGCTGCGCTTTTTGCAAAAATTCCTCGTATTATTCATCGTCTCTATTTTCCGAGAAAATTATTCATGCTATTTATTGGCTTGATTTTTGTCTTTGTGGTGATGATTTTTGTGTATGCTATCCCGATAGCTGCAACCAATTTTGCCAAAGGATTTCTTGGAATTATTCCTCTGATTGAAGCTGGGATTATAATTTATTTTATACAGTTTTATCTCTATATCTATCTTGAGATCCGCTTAATTAAGAAAATCTATAAAAAAGTGCAGTGGCCGGTAGAGTGTTATTGTGCCTTTTTTGAGGAAGGTATTTATATAAAATCGCCCGATATGGATGGTATTTTTTATTGGGATGATTTTATGTGTATGGGCTGTAGTTCTCAAGCATTGGGTTTTAACTTTTGCCCTGCTCGTACGCCAAAAGGGAAGTTTTTTAAACAATATTATCCTCGTTTGGATAATTTTTATATTTTTATTAATGGTGACGAGGAAATTTTATCGTTAATGCATGCTGTCGATCAACAATATAAAGATCTTATAGCATTTAGGTAATCAATTACAATCCATTATAATTAAACCAATTCACATAGTGATTAAATGGTAATCTAAACTATTCAAGCGAAATAGATTACCATCGCTATAATCTTGAGTTTTGAAATTTTTATAAAATCATTAAATAAATTACTAATTGTTCTTCTTCTAAATAACCAATATGTTTTGTGATAACTTGGAGATGTTAACTGAAGAAAAACTTTTCCAAGCCAAGCATGATATAGGGGTAAGTTCCGTGAATTAGTCCTCTCTTCTGATCTTTTCACCACTCTATTTCTTGTATAGCGTTAACAAAAAACAAACTATTTGCAACCGAATATTATTACAATATTTTGGTATTATAATTTACAATATAAGTATCATGAAGAAAAAATGAACAACAATGATTATTCTTGTTATTTGTTAATTATTAAAAAAATTCATATCATTAGGATTTCGGCATATTTTATCAATAAAATATATCTTTTTAAATTGGGATGAAATATATGGAATTTTTCAAAATGGCAATAATAAAATTTATTAAAAGTAAATTATTTGTTGGATTATGTTTATTGATTGTACTCACGCCAATTGCGTTTTCTAAGTCCGTAAGCTATTCATTACCATATGGATGGTCAAAAATAAAAGATATGTCTAATATTAAAGCAATAAATAAATATTGTGAATATGATTTTTTTGCTGATCATACAAAACGAGAAAAAAGATATTTTGAAAAAAACTGTCCTTTTGAATCTTTATCTGATATTGCAGAACCTAAAGAAATACAAGAAGACTATTCACAAGTTGAAAGAAGATACCTTTATCAATCAGATAATTTTTCTCTTTTTTTAAAGGAAAAACCTATAACAGACCCAGATATTGATCCATATTTTAATAGTCCTACAACTATTTTATTTCTTGAAAAAGAAGGGCAAATTGTTGATGAGTTAACAATTCGTTGGCACCATACTCATGATTTTGGCTTTACCGATGAACTGAGTTACTTTATTGATAAACAATTTAACATTTGGTTAATAAATCATGGCGTTACCGAGGAAGGTTATTGGTTGAGTTTATGGGCACATTATAAAATAGCCCCCCAAAAATTGAAATTTGAGGCAATAACAGTTAAAACAAGTGGGGAACAAATAAACTTTCCTGATAATTTGGTTGTATTTGCCAATGCTGATTACGATAAAAATTCTATTCAACAGTGTTTAAAAGAAGAATTTAATAATGAGTGTCATGACGGAAATATTTATACCTATTATTTAAATGAAATAAAAAAGAACACCGCGTTGCTGGTCAAAAAATCCCAAGCTCCTAAAAACGCTTTCTCATTATTTAAGAAAAAGTTAGATAGGTCATGTTTAACAATGCCTAGATTTGATTATATTAAAGGCGATTCTTTCCCATACTTTAATGATCTTTATTCGTGTGAGATAGAAGGACTTAAACAAGAATTAATTCGAATTGAAAAAGAATTGGCTAAAAAATAAAAGAAAAAATATATTCATAATAATAAGTGTGAAGCATTTTTTCCTTAAAATCAGTTCTTATAATTTGTTCAGGAAATCTATTTAACTTGTGAAAACATCAGCATTTTTATGCTGCTATTGTAGATATATACAAATGTGGGATCTATTATAAAATTTAAAAATTCGCCAAAAATCTGAGAACTAATCAATAAAAAATTTTCACTAACAGGTAAATCTTTTTTGTGAAAAATTGCTGACGCTTATCGATAGCTCATTTTGTAGTATTTATAAATGTTAAATTAATTAAGAAACTAGTCATTTACATTATCTAGCCCAATAAGTATCATGAAGAAAAAATGAACCACAATGATTATTCTTGTTATTTGTTAATTATCAAAAAAAATTCAAATCATTAGGATTTCGGCAAATTTTATTAATAAAATATATCTTTTTATAGTGGGATGAAATAAAAGGAATTTTTCAAAATGGCAATAATAAAATTTATTAAAAGTAAATTATTTGTTGGATTATGTTTATTGATTGTACTCACACCAACTGCATTTTCTAAACCCTCAAACTCATTATTACCATTTGGCTGGTCAGAAATAAAAGATATGTCCAATATTAAAGCTATAAATAAAAAATGTTATTTTGATTATTCGCTTGCTTATACAGATTTAGATATTGAAAATTCTATAAAAAACTGCCCTCTAACATCTTCTGATTCTACTTCTGACTCAGATACACCTGAAAATATAGAAAAAGAAGAATCTGTGTCAGAGAAAAAAATATATCTTTATCAATCAGAGCAATTTTCCCTATTTTTAGAAGAATTTTCCCTTAACTTAAGAGGAGAACCTATTTCAGATCCTACTAGTTATGATGCTTATGATAAAATTTCCAGATATATTTTATTTCTGGAGAAAGACAATCAAATCGTTGATCATTTAACTGTTAGTTGGTTCGAAATAGGAGATAGTGGTTTTACAGATGAACTGAGTTTTTATATTGATAAAAAATTTAATATTTTTATTATAAATCACGGCGTTACTGACCTAGGTGATTGGTTGGGGTTATGGGCGCATTATAAAATAGACCTCAAAAATTTGAAATTTGAGGCAATAAAGGTTAAAACTGAAAGTGAACAAATGAATTTTCCTGATAATTTGATTGTATTTGCCAATTCAAATTACGATAAAAACTCAGTTCAACGGTGTATACAAGAATTTAATACTGAGTGTAATAACCAAAATACCTATAAATATTATTTTAATGAAGTAAAAAAGAACACAACATTGCTGGTCCAAAAATCCCAAGCTCCTAAAAACGCTTTTTCATTATTTAAGAAAAAGTTAGATAGGTCATGTTTAACAATGCCTAGATTTGATTATATTAAAGGCGGTCCCTTCCCATACTTTCATGATCTTTATTCGTGTGAGATAGAAGGGCTTAAACAAGAACTAATTCGAATTGAAAAAGAATTGGCTAAAAAATAATAGAAAAAATATATTCATAATAAGTGTGAAGCATTTTTTCCTTAAAATCAGTTCTTATAATTTGATCAGGAAATATATTTAAATAGTGAAAACATCAGCTTTTTTAGCAGGATATTTATGCTGCTTTTATAGATATATAAAGATGTGAGATCTATTATAAATTTGAAAATTCGCCGAAAATCTGAGAACTAATCAATAAAAATTTTTCACTAACAGGTAAATCTGTTTTGTGAAAAATTGCGGACACTTATCGATAACTCATTTTATAGTATTTATAAATATTAAAACTATTTAATAAATTAGTTTTAATATTTTGTATTTTTGTTTTGCCTCAATGGTGATTTCGCATAATTATAAAACTCGTCATAATAGATTAGACAATTCTAATTTGCTTCAATGGCGATTAATTTTGCTTGATTATTCATCTGATTCTTTAACTGATATTAAATATAGAAAAACCGTTTATAAAAGTTTGAATAAAACGGATATTAAAAATAGATATTAAAAATGAAGGTAAAAGTAAAAACAGTAGTACTTGATTGTAACAAACTGTTTTATCAATAAAATAGTTACTTTACATTTTACCGATTTTTGGTTTCTTTTATTATTTTGACGTTTTTAAATTTCAATCACCACTCTTCCGCGGGTGATATCGCTAATACTCTTTTTAAGGGTTGGTAAATTGTCTTGTGTGATAGCAATGCTCGCTTTGACACCTTCAGCATCAAAATCTTGCTGTTCAATAATCGCATTGAGATCTTTCAAACGGTTTTCAATAATTGGCCATTCATTATAATAACAGTGAAATTGTAATGATATTCTGGCAATAAGTTCGATCAATTCTGCTTGTTGTAAGCAGTGGCTAGCTGAACCCCCATAAGCGCGGATTAATCCGCCGGTACCTAATTTGATACCACCAAAGTAGCGGGTAACCACCACCACCACCTGATCACAATCTTGACCTTCAATGGCAGATAGAATAGGGCGGCCAGCGGTGCTGGTTGGTTCACCATCATCGTTGAAACGATATTGTTGGCCGATTTTCCATGCCCAACAGTTATGAGTGGCATTAGGGTAACTGATATTATCGATAAATTCAGCAGCTTGTTGAGCATTAATAATGGGTGCCGCGTTGACTATAAAGCGGCTTTTTTTTATCTCTTCGGTTAATTGGCTAGGATTTGCTAATGTATAAGGCATACTTATTCTGGTAAAATCGTTTTATTGCAACTCATAATACTGAGCAAAATTGAAATGTCTATTAATTTAGCACAATTAAAACTTTCACAACAACAATTAGCCGAGCAGGTAAGCTTGGTGGATAATTTTAATCCAACAATAAAACTAATTGGTGGTACAGATGTTGGTTTTGAACAAGATGGTACGGTAACGCGTGCAGCGATAGTGACGTTGACTTATCCTGATTTTGCCGTGGTTGAGTATCATATCGCTCGATTAGAAACTAGTTTTCCTTATATTCCGGGTTATTTGTCTTTTCGTGAATATCCTGCCTTGCTCAATGCATGGCAACAGTTAAAGCAAAAGCCCGATTTATTATTGGTTGATGGGCAGGGAGTTGCACATCCAAGACGATTAGGTATCGCTAGTCATCTAGGGCTATTGTTAGATATGCCAACGATTGGCGTTGCAAAAAGCAAGTTATGTGGGCAGTATGAAGTGCAACCTAAACTTGCTGGAAAGGTAACGCCTTTACTCGATAAACAAGAGCAGATAGGTTGGGTATTGCAAAGTAAAAATAACTGTAATCCGTTATTTATTTCCGCAGGACAAAAAATTAGCCAAACTAGCGCATTATATTGGGTAAAACAATGTTTACGAGGTTATCGATTACCAGAACCAACTCGCTGGGCGGATGCAATTGCCTCAAATAAACCATTATTTAGAAAGTTTAATCATGGCAAATAATCAATTACCGTTAAAACAAGGTGGATTTACCTTTAAACGTTTTTTTGTTGCCCATGATAAAAGTCCAATGAAGGTGACAACGGATAGTTGTTTGCTAGGGGCATGGACACCCATTAATCTTGATGTACAAAATGTTTTGGATATTGGTACCGGTTGTGGTGTTATTGCCTTGATGCTAGCACAACGTTTAGAGAACCGTTTATGTCAAATCGATGCAATCGATATTGATCCCAAAGCGGTAGCTCAATGTCAGCAAAATAGTTTAAATGCCAATTTTCTAACGATTCGGGCATTAAATATCGATGTTAATCAATTTAGAATAGATGACCACAGCTGTTATGATTTGATTGTTTCTAATCCGCCTTATTTTCAATCAGCCGTTGAATGCCGAAACACCGAACGTCAGTTGGCACGTTATACCGAGAGTTTGAATTATCAACAGCTTATAGATGTGGTGAGGCGTTTATTAAAACCAAGTGGACTATTTTGTTTAGTATTACCTTATCATTTTGCTGATCAATTTAAACAATTATGTGAGTTAAATCAGTTATATTTACATTCAGAAATGGTAGTAAAATATACCGCGGATAAAGATTTCTCATTATCGTTGATGGCATTTTCATTCAATCAAAATGATAATTTTCAATGTCAATCATTATGTATGCGGGATGACGATGGGCGTTATTCTCAACAATTCAGGCAGTGGTTAGCTGATTTTTATTTGTTTCGTAAATAACGTCTTATCATTTTGCTAATCAATTCAAACAATTATGTGAGTTAAATCAGTTATATTTACATTCAGAAATGGTAGTAAAATATACCGCGGATAAAGATTTCTGATTATCGTTGATGGCATTTTCATTCAATCAAAATGATAATTTTCAAAGTTAATCAATTATGTATGTAGGATGACGATAGGCGTTATTCTCAACAATTCAGGCAGTGGTTAGCTGATTTTTTATTTGTTTCGTAAATAACGTCTTATCATTCTGCTGACCAATTTAAACAATTATGTGAGTTAAATCAGCTATATTTACATCCTGAAATGCTAGTAAAACATATTGCGGATAAAGATTTCTGATTATCGTTTATGGCATTTTCATTCAATCAAAATGATAATTTTCAAAGTTAATCAATTATGTATGTAGGATGACGATAGGCGTTATTCTCAACAATTCAGGCAGTGGTTAGCTGATTTCTATTTGTTTCGTAAATAACACCTTTATGCATTATTGCGGAATGATGTAGAAGTAAATTATCGCTATAATAGCAAGTATAACGATAGTAACGGCATAAATTTTGTCATGCAGATAGCTAAAAGAGGAAAGGTGTCGCTGCTTTCTGGCATAAAGGTAGAACAGCAAGCCAACACTATATAAGATCATTGAAAGTAACAAATAAGATACACCACCAGCATAGATCAACCAAAACCCATAAATTGAACCCAATCCACCAATAAACAGTAGATATTTTTTTTGTTGTCTGATGGCTAGTTTAAATACAAACAGTGCCGATAGTAGGTAAGGGATAAGCACCATTGAGGTTGATAATTGAATCAGGGTGTTATAACCCGATTGATAAAAATGCGCCAGAATTATCAGTACACTAATTAAACCGGTAGTTAACCATAATGCATTGGCTGGTGTGCTGTTTTTATTCAGTTTGCCAAAACAACTAGGCACGGTGTGTTGATTACCTTGGCCGGCAAGAAATAGCATTTCAGCCGCTAACATTAACCAAGATAATAAGCCACCACAGACCGAAACAATCAAACCGATATTAATACATTTCGCTCCCCAACTCCCGACTACATGCTCGATCACTAATGCCATTGAAGGGTTTTTCATTTCGGCAAGTTCCTGTTGAGGGACAATACCTAAAGATAGTACCGAAACACAGACTAATAATAGACTGGTAATGGCAAAACCAAAAAAGGTCGCTCGACTTATAGTGATTATGTTTTTAGCACGAGCGGCATAGACGGTTGCACTTTCAATCCCTAAATAGACCCATACGGTGTAAAGCATGGTATTTTTTATTTGGTCAAGGATTGACCCTAATTGTGGTGTCCCCCAAAAGTCCATCTTAAATGTATCCATTTTAAACGCTAACACCACACAAATAATAAATAAACAGATAGGGACAATTTTAGCTAATGTCACTAAACAATTAAGTAAAAAAGCTTGATAGATACCTTTTATAACAAAAAAGTGGATAATCCATAAAAAGATAAGTCCGGCAATGACGGCTGGAATAGTTGTACCATTGCCAAAGAAATCGAAACAGTCAAATGATCCTAAGGCACTAAATAGAATGACTAAATAGCTTGTACATGACATCCAAGCGGAGATCCAATATCCCCAAGCCGCATTAAAACCGATATAATCACCAAATCCTTCACGCACATAACCATATAACCCTTCATTGATTTTGTAAAATCGGATTGAAAGATATTGAAAGATTCGGGTAAGCAAGAACATGCCGAATAAGGTTATCACCCAAGCAATTAAAATTGCCCCAGCACCTGATCCTTCGGCCATATTTTGTGGCAGACTAAAAATGCCACTACCAACAATACTTCCTACCACCAGTAAAGTGAGGGGAAGTATACCAAGCTTTTTTCTTACTGGTGTATTCATATCGTTTTCTTTCTTTTAATGGATTAAATTTTGTTTGTTTGGTTAAAATCGCAATGACATACAGCTTACACCGCCATCAATTTTACGATATTCCGAAGTATCAACCTCGATCACTTGATAGCCTAGAGCGGCAATTTTTGCTTTAGTTATTGGATAACTAGCCGGCATGATGACGCGTTCATTAACCCAGATACAGTTAGCCGCATAGCTTTCTTGTTCAGGTATTTCAATAATATTGAGATGTTGAAACTCAGGTTTAGTAATAAATTCCCCTGCGGCTAATAGATTATTGTGTTCCAAATAGGCGAGACCAGTTTTTAGGTGTAATACTTTCTCTAAAGTTACTACAGAACCTGATAATCCATATTTTTCTAAGATAGCTATCATTTGTTTAGCACCTTCTTGGTTGGTTCGTGCTGATAAACCAATGTAAAAGTGCTTGTCGACCATCATAATGTCACCAGCTTCGACGGTGCCGGGAGCTTGTATATATTCAACTTTATTCGGATAAAAGCGATTAATTGCCTCAGTAATGAGTGTTGTTTCGGCTCGGCGAGTTTCAGCGCCAGGCCTAGTAATAATGGCACAATGCGGTGTGCAAAGCGCAACATCTTCGACAAAAACAGAGTCAGGAAATTCTTCACTGGCAGGCAGAATGGTGATATCTACATCACACTGCTGTAAAGCACGGATATAGTTGTTGTGTTGATCTAATGCTTTTTGATAATCCGGTTTACCTAAGTTAGCCGAAGTTAGACCATTAATTAACGATTTTGCTGGTGTTCTTGCAATAATATGGCTAAATTTTTTCATTATTAAATCCTTTAAAATAATTATGCGTTATTTTTGAATAATAATTCACTTTAAAAACAAAATCAAGCTTAAAATAGATGATTTATGCATATAAATGCAATATCATTTGTCATTGATAATAGTTTGTTAAGGATCTGATTTGCGAAGATATTCAGATATTAAGATTGTTTGTTTTTGTAAATTATTTAATAAAATGTTATTGGTTTTGTTGTTTTGCTATAAGAAGGATTTGTAAAATCTACAAACCCTTAAAGTGAATCGTGTTGTTATTGATAAAAGATAGTTTTAAATATCATTAAAACAATTGCATTAATTTATCTTTATAAGATACTTGTGCTGAATCAGTTATATCTATTTTCTCAAATTGTTGATAATTAGTTATCACGATAGGCGTTAAGAGGTTATACCCCTCACTTTTTAAACGATTAAGATCGAATTGAATCAATTTATCACCTTTATTCACTTTATCTCCGCTATTAACTAAGGAAGTGAAATATTTACTTTCCAATTCGACAGTTTCCAAACCGATATGGATAATTAATTCCACCCCTGTATTGGATGTTAAACCGATGGCATGTTTAGTATGAAATAATACGCTAACTACACCATCAAATGGTGCATAGACAACATTATCCTCAGGTTCTATAGCCACGCCTTTACCTATAATTTCTTGCGAAAAGGTAGGATCAGGTACTTTGTTTATTGAAACTACCTTTCCGCAAAGAGGGGAACAAATTGTGATTATTTTAGCATTTTCGGATTCTTTATCTATTTGATCATCAGTTTTCTGGGATTCTTGCAGATCGCATTTAAAAGCTAAACACAAAATAAAACTGCTTATTAAACTCACCATCCCTCCAATGATAATTGCATATAAACTATTTTTATCACCTTGCGCAGAAATATAGGTAGGAAGAGCAAATATATTTGGTGCAGTGAATGCAAAAGTCTTCACTTTTAATAAACTCACAATAATCCCTCCAATTGCACCGCCGATCATTGCTGCATATAAAGGTTTCTTGAGTTTTAACGTAACTCCATATAATCCTGGTTCAGATATACCAAAAAAGGCAGATATTCCGGTGGATAGCGCAATGGATTTATTTTTTTTGGTTTTGTATTTAAAGAAAACAGCAAGTAATGCTCCAGTTTGTGCAAGATTGCTGATTAGTGCAAAAGGGAGCCAGAAATTATCGAATCCATTTGTTTCAATACTTTGAATTGCAGCAGGCATAAATGCATAATGCATACCGGTCATGACTATTAATGGATTAAAACCAGCTAACAATCCACCAGCTATCGGTCCTGAAACTGAAAATAAACTAATTAATCCTGTTGATAACAGTTCTCCTATATAAAAACCTAAAGGAGCCAATATAATTAACATTATTGGTACAGTGATAATTAAAACTAATAGTGATTGAAATATAGGAACCAATAATTTGGGGAGTATTTTTGCCACAAATTTATCAATATATCGCATTAGAAATACAGCAAGTATAATAGGTATAATTGATGAACTGTAATCCATATATGGTAATTCTAAACTCATGAAATTAAGAGGCGCTAACTTGTTTAATGAGCCAGAAATCAAAGCTGGAGCCATTAAGACACCAGACAAACAAAGTGCCACATATTCATTAACACTGAATTTTTTGGCACTCGACACAGCTAATAAGAATGGTAAAAAGTAAAATGCTGAATCTCCAATCCATTTAAATACTAGAAAAATACCACTTGTTTCAGGAAATAATTGACAAGTTGTAATGATTGAAAGCACCACTTTCATCATTCCAGCCCCAATAATAGCGGGAAGAATTGGCGAAAAGATGGAGGTAATAGTTTCAATAACGTTATTGATAATGCTTTTAACCGTTATTGGGGATTTTTCATAATTTGACAAACTTAATTCATCAAGTGGCTTTTCAAGATTATCTTTTAAGAGATTGCTTATTTCTTTTGTTATAACATCAACATTTTTGCCGATTATGATTTGGAACTGTGATGGAGTTTGTTGGATATTAATTACTGCCAATAAACTTGTTAATTTATCTTTCTGAATTAAAGTATTGTCTCTCAAATTGAATCGAATCCGAGTCATACAATTCCATACTCGTATAATATTATTTTCACCACCAACATAATCAATAATTTTTTGGGCTAGTTCTACATTATCCATAGGGTTAGTCTCCCAAGCATGCACCATTGGTCGCTATTACATTTTTATACCAGTAGAAAGATTGTTTTCTATAACGTTTTTGGCTGCCATTTCCTTTATTATCAATATCAACAAATACAAAACCATAACGTTTTTCCATCTCTTGCGTAGAAGCGCTTACCAGATCGATTGGTCCCCATGCACAAAATCCAAAGATCTCCATGCCATCTTTTAAGCACTCATTCACTGCTATTAAATGTGCTTGTAAATAGGCTATTCTGTAGTCATCATTAACTGTCTCATTAATTAATTTATCATGCATTCCTAGTCCATTTTCAGCAATTAATATTGGTTTTTGATATCTATCCCAATAACATGATAAACAGTTATACAACCCTTTAGGATCTATAGCCCAACCCCATGGGGTTGCATCAATAAATGGGTTTTTCTTTGAAGAAGCGTACGAGGTAGAAAACTCTTTCGATTGGTCAACTGATACCATTTGTGAGAAATAATAAGATATTGCTAAGAAATCTAAAACGTTATTTTGTAATAGGGTCTCTTCCGATTCTAATATTTCCACGGCTAAATTATTCTCTTCAAAATAACGTCGAATATAACCAGGATATTTGCCTCTAAATTGCACATCAGTGTGATAATAATTTAAGCGATTATGTTTTAACGCTAATAATACATTGTCAGGATTGGCATTTTCTGGATAAGCTGTTAAGTCAGCTAACATAGAACCAATTTTTACATTGTATTTTTGTTTTGTTGCATATTTTTTCAGTAATGCACTTGCAACCATTTGATTATGTACACCTTGAAATTTAGATAATTCATAATTATCAGTTTTATCAATACAGGTACCAACAGATAAAAATGGTTCAATATGTACCAGGTTGATTTGATTGATCGGGATCCAATATTTTACTTTTGCATGATATCTATCTAATAAGGTCTTTCCAAAAATTTCATAAAGTTCAATCGTTTTTTTATTTTGCCATCCGCCTAGTTCTTCCGTGATATATAATGGAATTTCATAATGTAAAATTGTTATTATTGGTTCCATGCCATTTTTAATAATTTCATCTATTAAATCATCATAAAATTTTAGTCCTAAATCATTAGGATGTGAGGTATCAATTGTAGGGTAAATTCTTGCCCAATTAATCGATATTCGTAATGTCTTAAATCCCATCTCTTTTAAGTATTTAAGATCGTCTTTATAAGTATGATAAAAATCGATGCCATGTCGTTTTGGGTAATAACCTTCTTTATCTAGTTTGGCAAATTCAACTTGTTTGGATGTCATATCGCTTGAATGTAATTTTGAGTTTTCTTTATCTGGATTGTATATAAATAAATCTGATAAGCCGATACCTTTACCGTCTTCGTTCCATGCGCCTTCAATTTGATTTGCAGCTATTGCGCCGCCCCATAGAAAATCATTGGGAAATAATGTGTTATTCATAGTTTAACTCCTTAAGTTTGATCAAAAAAAATACCTAAAGCACAATGCACAATCGCATCCACTTTAGGTATCGCCTATATTATTTTCTAGTAACAATCCGTTAAGTTGATTAGTTTAATTTTAGTGTTGCTAAACTCTTATCAAGCATAAGTTCATCCAACAAAAATACTTGTTGTTGAACTTTGATATTGAGTCCAAAAAAAATACCTAAAGCACGACATAACATTGATATGTCCACTTTAGGTATCGCCTACATTTTTATGTAGTAACAATCCTTATATTAAATTATTTGTAGGTATCGCCCATATTTATCTATGGTCACAATCCTATTGATTGGTTATTCTATATAAATAAACGAAAAGATAAAACCTTTCATCTTCAGATATATTAATATTCTGTTTATTCTTAATATAGCTGACAATTTTTTTTACGCATTCATAACATTGATGATCTTTCTGTTTTAAATCATCAAAAAAAAATGAATCGTTTTCCCGTTCATTATATTGATTTTCACTGAGAATTCTTTCAATAAATGTTTTTAAATGTGATAAGAATCTATCATAGTAGACATTATTTTTATTAAGTTCAACTGAAAAATGAAATTCGACAATCTTTAAAATATCTTTTACCATTCTTGGAACAGTTTGTACTTCAAATTTGGATGATAATAGATTTTGTTGACCATTAACCAAATGTAAAGTAATGAAAGTTGCTTCATCATCGTCAAAAATAATATTTTTCTTTTCAAAGATTAAATTGACAATTTTTTTGGAAGTTGAATACTCTTTAGGGTAAATTTTTTTAATTTCATTTCTTAATGGGTTTTTAACATTTTCTCCGCGATTATTTCTTAATATGGCATGATATAGGTGATCAGATAAGGAAAGTAGAAAATATTCATTAAACTTATAGCCTAGATCATGCTCTACAAATGCGATAATTTCTTGGGTAAGTTCTAGATATTCTGAAGGTACGTCGGAGAGGGTATTAATTAGTATATTTTGGTTACTTTCAGTAAGTACAAAGGTTTTTTCGATTTTGTTTTCATCAACAACATCACCTTTGCTTACTCCAAAGCCTAAACCATTTCCCATTACTACAACTTCATGTCCATTTTTATCAACGACAACTGCGTTATTATTAAACTTTTTTAAAATTATCATAACATTCACCCAAGCAATACTCATTTGAGGGATAAGACTTACTCCTATTTATAGTAGCAAATAATAGCTATATAACTAGAGATTTAATAAATTTATTTATATACAAATCGAGAAATATGAGTGATGTTAGCGTAAAAGGGGATTGGTGTTTAATTTTTTAGGGCGACAGCTCGCCCTAAAAAATAAGTGTTATTCACCGGCGAAATCGACTAAGGTATAACAATTAATGCCCATTTCGGTTAATTTAGTTTTACCATGTAAATCAGGTAAATTAATGACAAATGCGGCATCTTCAGCGATCCCACCCGCTTTTTGGATTAATTTTGCAGTAGCGGCAACAGTGCCTCCGGTTGCAAGTAAATCATCAATAATTAAAACTCTTTCGTTAGGTTTGATCGCATCGCAATGCATTTCTAAGGTATCAGTACCATATTCGAGTTGATACTCTTCTCTAAATACGTTACGCGGTAACTTATTCGGTTTTCTTACTGGTACAAAACCAACGCCTAATGCTAAAGCAAGCGGTGCGGCAAAGATAAAACCACGCGCTTCAGTACCTACAACTTTATCGATTTTTTTATCTTTATAATGTTCAATTAAAAGATCGACAGCGGTTCGAAAAGCGATTGGGTTCTCAAGTAAACTGGTTATATCACGAAACAAAATACCTTGCTTAGGGTAGTTGGGGATGGTGATAATACTATTTTTAATAAGTTCAAGTTTTGATTGAGTCATTGTAAATGTTCTCTAACTATTCTCTT
The DNA here is from genome assembly GCF_984569085.1 of Gilliamella sp. LMG 34359. NCBI lineage: Bacteria > Pseudomonadati > Pseudomonadota > Gammaproteobacteria > Orbales > Orbaceae > Gilliamella > Gilliamella sp. LMG 34359. The sequence continues at coordinate 2,080,768 of NZ_OZ474906.1, forward strand.
TAAGAGCGACTAATTTTTTATTATATACCTTTGCCCTTTAGACTGGCAATAAACAAACAGTTAACGCACCGTAAAATAGCGAGTTTGCTTAGTTTCAGTACTAATAGGGAGATTTTTTAGGTATTATTTTATCAGGTATATTTTTTTACAACTTTTTACAAATAAATACATTAATTAGACAGTTTATTTGGCAATTGGTGAATAATTAAATAAACTTTACAAAGGAAGGGAAACACAATGAAATTTATTAAACTATTTGCCATGTTAGGGCTTTCAGTCTGTAGCTTATTTAGCCACGCTGAACCAATTAAACAAATTCAAGTTCGTTCAGAATTGTCTTCACCAATTATTCTAGAAGGTAATCCAGAAGCAAATTACTTAAAAATCTCGTTAACTGGTCAAAAAGTTGATACCAACAAACGGGTACCGCTTAATTTAGCTATTGTTATTGATAGATCAGGTTCAATGGGTGGCGATCGCATTAAAAAAGCGAGAGAAGCAGCTATTTTTGCGGTCAATTTGTTGAATGAAGAGGATACATTATCTATTGTTGCCTATGATAACGAAGCAGAAGTGATTGTTCCTGCAAGCAAAGTAAAAGATAAACAAAAAATCATTCAACTTATTAATAAGAATGTTATTGCCGGTGGAGGAACGGCCCTATTTGCCGGTTTGAGTAAAGGAATTAAGCAAGTTGAAAATCAGCTTACCAAAGATAAAGTTAATCGTATTATTTTGCTCTCTGATGGTGAAGCTAATGTTGGACCAAGTTCTGTCAATGAGTTGTCTGAGTTGGCAATTATTGCAGCGAAAAAGAATATTGCGATCACTACCATGGGGATTGGCTCAGGTTATAATGAATTATTAATGTCATCGATCGCCAGTTATAGTGATGGTAATCATGTATTTGTCAATAACTCATCAGAGCTTGAAAATGTGTTTGTTCACGAGTTTACTGATGTAATGTCCACAGTTGCTCAAGACGTTGTTATTACTATTCAATTGAAAGAGGGTGTTAAACCAGTGCGTCTACTTGGTCGCGATGGGGTGATTAAAGGGAATCAAGTCACGGTTAAAATGAATCAACTGTTTTCAAATCAGGAAAAATATGTATTGTTAGAGGTGCTTCCGGAGGAAGGAAAAGTAGGTCAAAGTAAGACATTAGCTGAAATTGATTTAAAATATGATAATTTATTGGTCAATAAAGCGGAACATGAAACTCAATTGGTTAGCATTGCTTATACTGACAATAAAAAATTAGTTCAAGATTCTATAATTCAAGATGTTTTAGCTGAGTCAGAAATACAGAAAGTGACTCTTGCGAATGAAGAAGCTTTGTCGCTTTACGATAAAGGAATGCATGCGGAAGCAGAAGAAATGCTTATGCAAAATAGTAGTAGACTAGCATCATTTTCAAACATGATGATATCACCTTCATCAAAAGCAAGAATAAATAGTCAAATTGAGAAAAATAATATTATGGTTGATGCAGTTAAAAATCAGGATAGCAATGTTTCCCGTAAAATAATGACTGAGCAACAATTTCAATCCAAAAGTAATGTAATTAAAAAATAGTTATGAAAAAATTAACAACGATTTTATCTTTATTGGTATTAATGGCATTTATCAGCTATTTAGGTTGGCGAAGTGTCGAGCATGAAGTTTTGTTGCGTGAAAATAATGAAACCTTACTCGTGAAAAGCCGTATAAATAATATCAAATTATCGATTGAATCGTTGTTAAATCAGCGCTTATCTTATCTAAGTAATTTGGCATCACAAATTGATAACAACAATGATAAAGCTGACGATTTATTAGCTACGCAAGCTGATATTAAGAATATTTTCATCGTCAATAAAAATAAGATTTTATTTTTAAGTGATTTTGATGATTCTCAGTGGCATAAGTTGGTTGAATCAATTGCAATGGACAATTCGGTTCTGTTTAAGCAACAAGATCATTCTGAACAATTTGAACCAAGTTCTGGTTGGTATCAAATGTATAACCACTTAATTTATTGGTCAATTAAGTCGGATAATATTATTGGTTTTGAACTTTCCAATATCAAATTTTCATTTGATGTTATCAGTTTATTAGATAAACAAGCTTTTGAGGATAATTTTAGATTATCCGACGGTGATAAACAGATTTATAGCAATGGGGAAATTTTTGATAATGAAATTTCGATTGTCCTTGATTATCCCTTGCAAAATTGGCATTTAACTTATTATTATCCCTCACCAAACTTAGTTAATTTATATCTGCTAGGTGCAGGTGTTATTGGTTTATTCCTTATTGTTCTGCTTGGACTTATTTGCTACGCCTATCGAGAATATAGTCGAACTTTGCGTTTAGCAAAACAGCAGGTGAGTTTTGTTGGGCAAGTTTCACATGAATTTAAAACTCCTTTGACCAATATCACGCTATATTCTGAAATGTTATCCGAGTATTTAGAAGATGAACCAGCGCCAATTCCAGATTATCTACATATAATCAGTGCTGAAAGTAAACGACTAACTCGATTGGTGCAAAATGTGTTAACTTTTAATAAACCTAATAGCGTAAATATAAGATCGGTTGATTTAACCTTACTACTTAAGCAGATATATCACACCTTTAAACCTATTTTAGCAGCTAAATCATTACAGCTTAACATCACTAAGCATGATAGTGATTGTATTGTCAATACTGATGAAGATTGTGTAATGCAAATTCTCAATAATTTTTTGAGCAATGCCGAAAAATATGCTGCAAATGGTAAACAAGTTGATTTATCTTTAATCAAATCTGGAAAACAGGTGATTATTACGGTTCGTGATTATGGAGAAGGCATTGCCAATCATTTATTGAAACAGATTTTTGAACCATTTTACCGCGTCAATTCGTCGATAACCGAAGGGGTTTCTGGCACAGGAATAGGTTTGACGATTGCTAATCAGTTAGCAAATCAGATCCACGGAGAAATTAAAGTTATCAATCAAAATCCAGGGATGGCATTTTCACTTATTTTAACGGAGCAGGGAAATGAAAATCTTAATTGCTGAAGACGATAAGCATATTCTTAATGGTATGGCAGATCTGTTAGAAAAAGAGGGCTATACGATTATCAAAGCGGCTAATGGTAAAGTTGCACTTCAACTATTTAAACAACATCAACCCGATTTTATTATTTTAGACATTATGATGCCCGAGCTTGATGGTTATTCTGTTTGTCGTGCTATCCGTAAATTAGATGAAGATGTGCCAATTTTATTTTTATCCGCTAAAGATGAAGAGATTGATCGGGTAATTGGTTTAGAACTTGGTGCTGATGATTATATGAATAAGCCTTTTGGTATTCATGAACTTAGAGCGAGAATCAAGGCTATTGCTAAACGTTATTTAAAATTAAAAAACGCTAATACTTCCCAAGAGGATTATTTTCAATTTGGTGATTTAAATGTTTATCCTACTGAATTATATGCAAAAAGGAATGATCAGATTATTGAATTAACATTGCGCGAAATTAAGATTTTGCAGTGTTTATATCAACATAAAAATCAAGTTGTTACGCGAGATATGCTTTTTGATTATGTATGGGGATATGACTATTTGCCTAATAGCCGAACACTCGATCAACATATTTCAAAATTGCGAAAACAAATTGAAATTAACCCAACGATTCCAATTTTAATCAAAACAATTCATGGGATTGGTTATAGGCATTAAAGTTGCCATACACATTATTGATCTGAATTTTGCGCTGTTTAAAGTAACCGCTCAGAAGTAAATTACGTTAATTCTTGTTAGATGTAACTTGGCATCAGATCTTTCTGAAAGTTTATATCTCTAAAAATTTAAAACTTTTTTAATTGAGTTTTGGGTATTGACTAACTGATAACTATTTTTTGAGTAATTATCAGTTCTTCCGATTTTTATTTTCATGTTCAATTAACCATTTTTTTCTCTCTAATCCGCCGCCATAACCCATTAGCTCACCATTGGAACCTATTACTCGATGACAAGGAACAATAATAGCAACGCGGTTATTACCATTTGCGCTGGCTACTGCTCGAATTGCCAGTGGATTATTAATTCTCTGTGCTTGCTGTTTATAAGTAGATAATTCGCCATAGGGAATTTGTTTTAAGCAATCCCAGACGGTTTGTTGAAATAGGGTACCAGGTGTATGTAAGGCAACGGTGAAGTGAGTTCTTGTTCCGGCAAAATATTCAGCAATTTCAACTTTAACTTGTTGGATATGTTGATTTTCGCCAAAAATAATCTTCATTTTAAGTAAACTTTGCAGTTGTTCAAATTCTGTTTCTAGCATTCTTCGATCGACAAACTCTAATAGGCAAATTCCTTGATTGGTTGCGCAAACAAACATAGGGCCTAAAGGTGTTGTTAATCTGTCGATTAATATGACGTCTTGTTGATTTTCTGCTGAGGGTGACTTTTTCATAATTTTTTTATAGGTATAACCAAAGCCACTTAACGAGTTGTAACCCGTATCAAATGCAGTATTGATTACGTTTTTTCCAGATTTTAATTCTTGAAATGCATGGTTAATTCGGTACATTCGTTGATAAGCATGGAAAGTAATTCCATAATGTTTTTTAAACCAACGGCGAATAGTTTCAGGACTTAAGTTATTTTGCTTTAATTGATAATCAGTGATCTTTTCTTTAGGATGATTATTAATCATTGCGATGGCTTTAATTATCTCTTCGGGTGCTTGATTAGCATTTTCGGTTGGTTTGCATATTTTGCATGGTCGATAACCCGCATCAAGTGCAGATTTGAATGAAGAGAAAAATTCAACATTGGCAAATTTCGGTTTTCTGGCTCGGCAAGTCGCAATACAAAAAACCGAAGTAGTTTTGACGCCAACATAAAAGATCCCAACATAACTGTGATCTCTTTTAAGTAAAGCTTGGTAATAAACCTCTTTTTGCTTAGAGTTAGTTATTAACATCTTATATATCTTCTATAATAATTTCGCTACATGGTTAATTAAGCTTATTAAAAATGACAGTAGCTGTGCAACCGAAAAATTGACAACTATTTTTATTTACTCTGTTGACTAAATATTTTAGCTGTTTAATAAAAATCGATTGCTAAAATAATCAATATCCAATCTAATATTGATGTATCACTCATTATTACGCATATTTTTAGCCATCAAAACTGAATAGTTATGCCTTTATTTACCGGTATTGTGGTTAATATCTCGTCTAAGCACTAAAAATTTTTATCCATTTGCATTATCAACTTTAGTAAAAATTGTTTTTATTGCCTAGGGTATTTAACATTTTGGAGAGTACTATGCTTAGTTATCTGGATTTTCTTATTATCGCTATGAAGTTATTAGTTGTGTTTATCTGCATTGTGTTATTTTTAAAAATAACCGGCAAGACTTCACTGTCACAAATGTCGAGTATTGATTTTATAGGGAATATGATTTTAGGTGGCATTGCTGGTGGCATTATCTATAACCCCAAATTAACTATCTATGATTTTATCATGGTATTGTTGATGTGGACGGCAATCATGTATACCTCAAATTATCTAAAAAAACGCAGTCAAAATGCTAAGGCATTTATTGTTGGTAATCCAATAATATTGATGGATCAGGGTAAATTAAAATTGGATGCCTTCACCGCAATAAATTTAGATCTGGCCAGTTTTGCCGTACTGTTAAGAATGAAAAGTGTTTTTAACATTCATAGTGTCGAGAAAGCGATTTTGGAACCGAATGGACAGTTATCAATCGTCAAGAAAGGGGATAAAGATATATCGGTTATTGTCCTAGAAAATGAACAACCGGTTGACAATATTCTAGAACAACTAGGTAAAGATGAAAAATGGTTAAAAACCGAGTTGGCTAAACAAGGTTACAAAAGTTTCGAAGGGCTTTACTGTGTTGAATATTATGATCATCACTTGTTTGTTATTCCTAACGATGCGGTAAGTTAACCTTAAATTTCTAATTTTTAGAATAATTAACCATACAACTTAATTCGATTTGTATGGTTAATTAGGGGGGCGCTAAGTAAAATTAGTGGTCTGCATATAGTGGTGAGGTGTTTAATGACTTAGCTATAAAGCTATTAACAGCCAAAGATTTAAGTTCATTTTGTATAAATAGTGCTTGTTCTTCAGAGTCACAACGCGTGAAAACACAAGCACCTGTGCCAGTTAATCTGGTTGGTGCAAATTGCGACAGATAAGCGATAAGTTGATCGACTTGAGGATAACATTGACGTACGACATTTTCACAATCGTTACTAAGTTTATCAAAAGGGATAGCCATAAGCTGATCAATAGTTCGTACCTGTGTATCACGATGCAATTTGGGATGATTAAATACTTTAACGGTTGAAATTTCAATATTAGGGTAGCTAACTAAATACCAATATTCAGGGATAGCAACTTGTTGAAATTGATCGCCAATACCTTCAGCAAAGGCGGCGTGACCATAAATAAAAATAGGTACATCGGCACCAATTGAACGACCTATTTTCATTAATGTCTGTTGTTTAATATTTAAATTCCATAACTGGTTTAAGGCCACCAGAACTGTCGCCGCATTGGACGACGCACCACCCAGCCCGCCACCCATTGGGATTATCTTCTCGATAGCGATATCAACACCAAGTTGGCGGTTGTTAGCATAGGATTTTAATCGCTGAGCGGCAATAGTGATTAAATTTTTAGCCTCAGGAATATGGTCAAATTGAGTTAATAATCTTATTTTACCATCATTGCGCACAGAAAAAGTTACCTTGTCACAAATATCAATAAATTGAAATAAGGTTTGTAAATTATGATAATTGTCTGGGCGGCGACCAGTAATATATAAAAATAAATTTAATTTAGCCGGTGATAACCAATGATTCATGCTTGTATCCGTTATTTCAAAGACCATTTAATAATTTTTAAACGAATAAGCTCATCACCTTGTGAAAGTTCAATGATCGCCGGTAAATCAATATTCTGATTTTTAAAAGTATAAGTTGCATAGCTTGGGATCTTCAATTGCCATTTATTATCATTCTGCATAAATGAAGTGGTTACAAGTCTCCCTAAACTGTCTAACTTATCGAGTTGACTGTCATTTGAAAAGCCTTTTAACCAATTATGTAGCGAGTTAAGCGGGATGTTGATGTTAGATACTTTTTTCATTAATTGCTCAACATTAACATCAGTGTAATATCCGCCACTTTTATCGATCATTTCGGCATAATCCGGCTTAGATTTTAATGTTAGCACATTGGTGCCAACTGGAGTCGTTAGTTTCACTTCATAATAATCGGGCGATTGTTGGTCAATTAAAAAACGACCATAGCTCTTCGTTGCTGTTCCGGTGTGGGCAATGGTGCCAATAACTCGGAATGAATTAATTTGTTCAAGAATTTGTCGATGGTTTTGCCATTGTTGCTCAATAGATGTATTAGTTTGATGTTTAGTTGATTGACATGCGGTAATCATTAGTGGCAATATTAAAAAAAGGGCAAATTTGATTTTTGTCATAAAATAACTCACAGGTAGTTATGGTCCAAAGAGGGAGTTATTATAGCTGATAATATTACGAATAAGAAAAGGTAACTGTCATTAACCTTTATAATTTTTTTGGCTATAATAAGCAATTTAAGACGCTTTAATAAACTATTATAAAAGAATCAAGGCAATGTCTATTACAGTATTAGGTGTAAATCATAAAAGTGCGTCTGTCGCTTTAAGAGAAAAAATCGCTTTTTCTAATGAGATTATTGATAAAGCATTATATAGTCTCTATCAGCATCCTCTAGTTGATGGATGTGCCATTTTATCGACTTGTAACCGTACCGAAATTTATCTAAGTTATGAACACGAGGCTGATTTTATTCGCCTAAAGCAATCTGTGGAAAATTGGTTGGCCCAGTTTCATCACATTGATCTGGCGGTTTTTCAAGACTCGCTATATTGTTATGTAGATCAACAAGCGGTGGAACATCTTATGTCTGTCGCTTGCGGTATTGATTCATTAATTATTGGCGAACCTCAAATTCTTGGACAAGTGAAGCAAGCTTATTGTTTCGCTCAACAAAATAATTGTTTGTCAGCTCAACTTGAAAAACTTTTTCAATCTATTTTTCATGTCGCCAAAATTGTTCGCACCGAAACTAATATTGGCGCCAATACCGCTTCAGTGGCTTATGCTGCCTGTCTGGTTGCCCGCGATCTATTTCCTAATACCGCTGAGTTAAGTGTAATGCTAGTAGGGGCAGGTGAGACCATAGAACTTATTTCACGATACTTAAAGTCACATGAATTTAAACATATTATTGTGGCTAATCGTACCCGCGAGAAAGCCCTTAAATTGACGTCAGTTATTGATGCTGAGATCATCTCTTTACCGGATATTGCTAATCGACTTAAAGATGTGGATATTGTGATTAGTTCAACAGCTAGCCCTTTACCCATTATTGGCAAAGGAATGGTAGAGCGGACATTGCATGAACGAAATGATAAACCAATGTTATTTATCGATTTAGCGGTTCCTCGTGATGTTGAATCTGAAATTAGTCAACTTAAAAATATTCATCTTTATACTGTTGATGACCTACAACAAACTGTTCAAAATAATTTAGAGCAACGAGTTATTGCCGCAAATGAAGCTGAATATATCATTCGTGAACAAGCCGAATTATATATCGAATGGTTAAAAACCAGACATGCAGTGCAATACGTAAAACAGTATCGGCATAATGCGCAAATCATCAAACGGGAATTGGAGTTAAAAGCATTAAATGCCATTAAACAGGGTGCCAATATTGATGAGGTGTTTTTTGAGTTTTCACATAAATTGACCAATAAATTAATCCATGCACCAACACAAATATTACTTGATGCGGCAACACATGATTGTGAAGATTGTTTTAAAGTACTAAGTAAAGGATTAGGTTTAGAAGATCTTTAATAGACCTTATTGATCATCATAGGAAGATGTAAAATTGGATCAAATTGAATTTTTTGCCATACAAAGCCCATGTAGCCGTGTATGCGAAACGGATAAGCAAGGTTACTGTATCAAATGTTTTCGTTCTCGAGAGGAAAGATTCAATTGGTTAACATTTTCAAATAGTCAAAAACAGCAAATTTTGCGATTATGCAAACAGCGATCTTTAAGGCGTCGTTATCAATTAGCGCAGCAACATCGACAGCAACAACTACAACAATTACAACAACAAAATAGTTTATCAAATACTCAATCGGCACAAATGGATTTTATTTTTTAATATTAAAATATCTATTTTCTTATATTACTTGTATTCCCGCCAAACTCGGAGTAGCATTTTTAACCACATTATGGCGATTTATTTTAATTACCATCGCTAACTAATTGGGATTTAAAATATGAAAATGTGTATTGCTTGTGGCATGCCCATGACTTCACTTGGTGATTATCCTTTGCATGACTTGTCTAAAAATTACTGTAAACATTGCGCTCATAATGATGGCACAATGAAAACGTTTGATGAGAAATGGCAAGAAGTTGCACTGCGTTATGCTAATAATCATCATATCGATTATTCAATAGCTAAACACACTGCATATGTAATACTAAAAAAATTACCTGCTTGGAAACGAAAGTGGTAAAAAAGTATTTATTTTTTAACCTAGAAAAATTTTATTGATTAAATCTAATAATATTAGCTAAATAAGCAGCGTTGTCTGCTTATTTAGTAAATTCATTTAAACTAAATATTTAATTGAAATTAAAACCAATCTTAATCAATAAATCTAAAATCTTGCATTTTTTGGCTAATAAAGAGCAGCATGCCATCAAATCCAGAAGTCCAGTATGACCAGTCATGACCACCATCTCGAACAATATATGTGTAATTCATTTTATTTTTCCTTAGATTAAGACTTAATAAGGTATTACCAATAAGAAAGTCATCTTTAGAACCGCAATCAAGATAAAAATAGCCCTCTGACGCCAACTTATTTGATGTAGTATTTAAAATATCAAAATCTTCATAAAACTTATTATTTACTCTGCGTTCGCCTACAAGGTTTAAACCAAATGCTTTACCATAACGTCGATTATATTTATCCATATCCATTGAAATTATTTCTTCTTTGGTTCTTACAGCTCCACTTAAGGCCGCTGTTGCTTTAAATAATCCAGGATATTTTAGGGTATAATGAAGAGCGCCAAATCCCCCCATTGAAAGACCTCCGATAGCCCTAAATTTGGGTAAATTATTTACTCTGTAGTTTTTTTCAATTTGAGGCATGAATTCTTTGATAAACATATCCTCATAAAGATACTGCCCATCAGCATCGTTCATATAATAGGTATTATTTTCAAAAGACCCATTTCTAGTAGCATCAGGTGTGACAACAATCATGGGCGTTATCTTTCCAGAATTGATTAAATTATCTAAATGAGATTGTAAATTACCCTGAGTATAAGGATCGGTATGAATACCATCCGCACCGCCATGTAAAAAATAAAAAATAGGATAGGTTCTATTAGAACTATTATAATCTGGAGGCAAGTATACCGTGTAGTGAACATCGTTACCTAAAATTTGACTTTTGATTGTTTTACTAGAATCAATAATACCCTGTGATGAAAAACAGTTAGTCACATATAAAACAGATAAGACACAGACTAAAAAGATATTTTTTAAAAAACTACAAAGGTTGTATTTCATAGGATGATTCTCCTTTTTGATTAACAGATTGAGCAATCATATACCGCTGATAATCATTGTTAGGGAATAAAGATTGGATTTTTTGAACTCTGTCACATTATTATTAACCTAGAGCAATTTCAGATGGAATTATAGCATCTGATTAAAGATAATTTATTTGGCATAAATAAATATACAAAATCTGTTATTCAAAATATTGCTATATTGCTATATTGCCATCGGTTATAGAGACATATCTATCATATTAAACCTAAAGGAAATAAATGCTGATAATAGCTTGATTTTTAGACAAACAAAGCGGTTAATGATAATAATTGTTGCAGATATCACAAACCTTAGTATAATGCCCACGTTTACTTATTTACACTTCTAATGCCAGTGTGGCGAAATTGGTAGACGCAGCGGATTCAAAATCCGCCGCCCTTAAAAGCGTGTCGGTTCGAGTCCGACCACTGGCACCACTTCTTGTTTTACTCTGCTTAATAAAAATTAGATAAACTCTTTTTCATTAATAACTAACAGGATTCATCGACTATTTTCTTTGCACAAAGCATTTTTGCTAATATCATGCATGTTATTACGCAAATAATGATAGAAGCATAGCCTCCACCAAACGGTAAAACGGTAAATATACCCATTACAGCAAATACTTTGACAATAAATATCACTGGTAACGAACTTAGGGATAGTTTTGCAGGACTATTTAATAAGCGATCAGTGAAAAGTGCACCAAATAATGCTGGCAATAAATATTGTAAAGCGTCAAGAATTGGTTGTGGAAGTATTTGGATAATGACTTGTCCTGAAATAGCTAAAAATGTCATCAAAGTTAAACTAATAAAAGTTGAGGTTGAAATACCTATTGCCGAAATAATTGTTCCTTCTTGAGTTCCCAGTTGGTAACCGGCTGCATTTAATGCTTGTGTAGATGCTGGCACACGGACCTCTTTGGTATTTCCAGCCATATAAGAAAGGTACATACCGGGTACACCAAAAATTGATTGTAACGAAATCGGATCAACAACATACCAAGGTAATAAAATGGAAAACATCGAAACCATACCAGTAAAGATACTGTCTGAAGTAGGGTGGGCATCAAAGTAAAATAACAATACTAAAACAGGTAAATAAGCGACTAGTAAAACTAAACGTGTACACCATTTGCCCCGACTGACAATATACGGCATATAATCTTTATCAAAAATTTCGGTTGTGTTTATTTTTGTCATAATAGTTCCTTTATTTACTTAGCGATAACTGCCGCCGTCATTCCAATTACCATACAGATAGTTAATCCCCATTCTTTTAACCATTGAATATTAGCTTTGCGGTTATATAACACAATGGCCGTCATACTGATTGCTGAACAGATAATGGCAATGGTGTTAGCACCTAATGGATAAGCAAAGTTCATGGTTAGCGCCCCAAAGCTACCAATCATTGCTCCGCCGCCAATTATTGGGATTAAGTGTACATTTCCCCCTGACATAAATTTATTTACTTTATCCATACGATGCGCAAAGAAGGAGACAAAGAGTAGGAATGGCAAACCACAAGTTGTCATAACGATTGCCGTAGCACACAGATAATTTACATCCAGTTCACTATTACCTAATGTTATCCCCATGCCATCGGCGGTAAATGCAGCTTCCATCAAAGCATCAGCCACAGAGCCAATAAAATCAACACGCATCCATGCCATTGGCGCACCAACGTACAACATTAGGGTTAAAATTCCAGACAACATCATAAAACATGGTCCAATCGAGGCAATTGATGCCCCTCGGATAGCACTTTTAACTTGTTTATCGGTAATACCAATACTTTTAGCCGTTTTAACACTTTTACGAAAGAATAAAAATGCTTGTAGAAATACGAAAAAGAGAGCAGGAGCCGCAGCCAACCATAAAAGAAGACTATTGGCTATTTCACTATATTGTTCTGTCATGATTTACTCCCCTTGCAATCTTTCATTTTAAAACAGAAGGTACATACATTATCAGTAAAGAAGTGTTTCTCATGAATACACTCTAAGTTAGGGTTGTACCCGTAAGCAATTGCCGGATCAATCATTTCACAATAGAGCCAACCATATTTTTCCATTCCGGCTTTTTGGAATTCACTTGCAAATACACAACGCGTAAAATATTGTTCTACATAGCCATCCCCATAAGTATCAATACTTTCAAACTCATCACTACGATCCATGTCATAACTAATTAAATAATTATCACTATCATTTTTTTGTCCCCGAACATGAGCTCGCCGAGCAATATCCTTCCCGCGTTCAACACCAAAATTCCATACCCCTCGTTTAACGGCTGCTTCACCTTTTTCACCAAATTCCTCAACGATCTCTTTTGCAAGATGAATAAACATTCTGGCAAATATTTGATACATTGAGACAGGTTCTAAATCATCTGCAATTCTATTGCTTTCAATTTTATTGTTATTTTCCATTTTTGCTTCCTCTCTAAATTACATATTCAAGTTGTATGAAAATACTTTATTTCTTATCAAGTTGAATAATGGTGTTAAATAAAACATCAGTGCCTTTAGCCATATCTTGCCAAGTCACATTTTCATCTGGATGATGAGTAATACCTTTGTAGCAAGGAATAAATATCATGGCTGTAGGACATATCCCAGACATAATCATGGCATCATGACCTGCACCACTATTTAAATGGCGCACAGATAATCCTAGATCTTCAGCTGTTGCTTGTAGTAATTGTCGTAATCCGCTATCCATTACAACCGGATCTTTGAAAGAAACTTGTTTAACTTCACAAACTACATTGAATTCATCATTGATAATTAGCGCTAATGAGCTCACATGCTTGATGATATTATGTACAATCTTTTCATCACCAGAACGAATATCTAAAGTGAACGTACATTGATTTGGAATAGTGTTAGCAGAATTCGGGGATAGACTAAATTTGCCAACCGTCAAAGTGGCTTGTTCAGCATATTTGCGTAAAGTGTATTGGTTAAGGTGACTAACAAATTGACAGCCTGCAATACCCGCATCTTGGCGCATAGTCATCGGTACAGTCCCCGCGTGACCGGCAAAACCTGTGATAGTTATCACTAATTGTCCAATTGCTACAATATTATCGACAATGCCTATATCAGTTTTAGTCGCTTCAAGCACCGGACCTTGTTCATCATGTAGCTCTAAAAAAGCTTTGATGGTTTGGGGATCGCGCTTGGCTGAAATTGTCGTTACGCCGGTAGAGTACTGTTGTAAAATTTGGCGTAAGGTTTGTCCTTCATCATTTCTTAAACGATCTTTATCAACCTCATTTAACTCTCCGGTAATATACCGACTACCCAGCAAAACAGTACCAAAATGAGTACCTTCTTCTTCAACAAATGCCACAACTTCATAATTGTGTTTAAGTTGAATATTTTGCTCTGTTAGCATTCGCGCCACTTCAAGGGCACAAACCACACCAGCAATTCCATCAAAAGCTCCAGCATTTTTCACCGTGTCTAAATGTGAACCACTAATAATGCTTGGCAATGTAGGATGAGTTCCTTGCATTATTCCATAAACATTACCAACTTCATCTTCACGAATTGTTAATCCTACAGCTTGCATCTGTGCCTTTATGTAGTTAACCCCCTGACGATATCTGGGCGTTAACCCAATACGTGTGACACCACCATCACAAGGGTCAGATATATTGCGTAATGTTTCGATGTCTTGTTCAAGACGATTCTGATTTGCCATTTTTTCTCCTTGGTTAGCTAATTACTTTTCCAACATAATATTCAATATTTCTTTATCCGTTATACGCATGCCGTGATTGGCTAACTTGCCAACTGCTTTTACGGTTTTATCCAAACCTTGTTTAACAATTCCATCGCCATCGTGTAGCGCGTTATTTAACATTGCCATCTCATGGCTAGTAATTGCTGCATCAACACTTGCGGCGATTTTGGCAGCACAAGAGGCTTTTGCTCCATCACAAACCATACCAGATAGTGTTCCTAATGTATTAATAACAGCGTTTTCAATTTGTTCATCATTGCCATTCATCAAAAAAGTAATACCTGCCGCACTACCACTAGCTGCACAAACCACACCACAATAAGCAGAAAGTTTGCCAATATAGGACTTTTCATATAATGCAATGAGATTACTTAAAATAAGTGCTCGATAAAGTTGTGACTGCGAGGTTTTTAATTGATCGGCATAAACAATGATAGGTAATGAAACGGTTAATCCTTGATTTCCACTTCCGGAATTAATCATTACCGGTAAATCACAACCACTCATACGTGCGTCAGATCCTGCTGCTGCAAAAGCTTTAGCGCGGTTTTTCAGATCACCATTAGATGTGTTTAAAATTATTTTACCCACGTTAGCACCGTAATTATTGTTGATCCCTTCATTGGCTATACGTGAATTACACTCAATTTCAAGTTCTAAAAGATCGATGAGGGGGGAATAATCACAGAAACGGGAAAAATTGATAATGTCTTTAATAGTGATATTTTCTAATAGATTGGTTGGATGTTCGGTTAATGTTTCACTATTTTTAGATTGTAGAATTTCACCATCTTTACTAATTTTAACTACGTTGGTATGGCTATCTTGAATCTCAACACTAACCTTATTATCGCCATAAAAGGTACTTATAATAATATGTAAGGTATGGGGGCTTTCTAGTAATTTAATTTCACAAGGTATTGTTTCCCTAAGTTTTCGACACTGTTTGGCCTGCTCTTTGGTTACTTGTGATAATACTTCAAGTTTCTTATCTGCATCCCCGTAAAAAGCGCCAACTAAACAAGCAGTATCTATGCCTTTCATGCCATCAGAATTAGGTACAATTACACTTTTTACATTTTTGATCATATTACCGCTACATTCAGCGATGATTCTATCCGGTAGATGTCCTAAGTGTTTGGCTGCTAGGGCAGCGGCGTAGGCAATTGCAATAGGTTCGGTACAGCCTAATGCCAGTACCATTTCATCGCGAAGTAATTGAATTAGTTTTATATCATTAGTCATAATATTGCTCTCGTTATGTTGGTTTAACCATTAAAAGCAATTTTTATGCCAAACTGATATTACATATTCGAAGTTGTGAATAATTTATTGAATAATAAGCAATTTATTTTTATTCACAAAATTGTGATTATTCGAAGAAATATTGTAAATAGGATGAAGGTAAACTGAAATTTATTATTTTTAAGATTGAATAAGCGTAATGAATATATTAATTAATTGAAAATTAAGCTGTTTTTTTAAATTTAAAAATTCTTAAAAATGAGAATTGTCAATGAGAAAAATGTAATTCGATATAATTCTCTAAAAAATAATCAATTAAAAATCCCGTAACTGTTTGCGCAGTTCCATCGGGGACATTTTCATTAATTTTTTAAAGACCGAACTAAAAGCAGAGGCACTATTATAACCAAGCTCAAATGCAATAGATTCAATTGTATAATCTGTTGTGTTAAGTAACGATAATGATTTAATAATTCTTAAGCGTTGTTTCCATTCACTTAAGGTCATGCCTAATTCTTTTTTACTGTGTCGAATTAATGTTCTTTCAGTGGTATTAAATTGTTTAGCTAAATCCGGTAAAGATAGTGAAGAGTTTGGTTCTTTATCTAAAAACTGTAAAATCGGCTTTAGAATTCGATGGTTTGTCATAGGTAAATAACTAGCAACTTTAGGCATTTCTGATAATTGATCGACTAAAACTTGCAATAACCGTTTATCCTTATTCGATGTTAGATCGATCACTGATTTTTCTTGTAAATACCATAATATGCTACGAATTAACGGATTGAGGATTAGGATTGTTGGTTCAGTAGGTAATCCATCACAATATTCGGATAAAATATAAAGAGAACAATGCATAACTTCATCATCGTTAGAGGCGATATGCTCGATCCTTGGAGGTAGCCATAAACCATACTGAGGTGGAACTAAAAAATGTTTTTCATTAATTTGAATATTTAATACTCCCCGATAACAAAAATTAAATTCACCATAATCGTGTAAATGGTTAGGGTAAATACTATTTTTCGGCATAAATACAATTCTAGGTAAAATAGGTTCCGACAAACAACCTTTATAAGCAGGTAAAATGGATTTATTAACTGATTTCATTGTTACCTCTATCACATTAATTGTATTCAACTATTTTTATGGCGGTTTTGCGATATATAATGTCTTGATTTTAATATATTGAATTTAACAAATAATGAAACAATGATCCAGTAACGTGTAAATACTTTGATTATCAAGTAATTTAAGAATGGTGAAAATATGGAAATGTCATTAAATCACATTCAACAATTTATTCAATCCTATGTGAATATTGTTTCAATAGTATCAAAAACAGATATTACCGTTGTTGATAAGAATCTTATACGTATTGCTGGCACTAGTCTCTATTTTGATCAGATAGGCCAAAAAATTAGCCATGCCAATCTTTATCGTAAAGTGTTAGAAACTGGGCAACCGACCATTATGACCAAGAATCAACACTATAATTCTTGTGCTAATTGTAGATCATTCAATATTTGCAGCGAGATGGCAGATATTGCTTATCCCATTTACTATGATAATGAAGTGATTGGTATTATCAGTATGATTGCCTTTGATCAAAATGCTCAAAATGAACTTATGCTTAATAGTGCTAATTATATCGATTTTTTAAAACATATAAGTACATTATTAGAGAGCAAGTTATTTAAATTCGTTAAAGTTAATAATATAAACAATAAGAATATTAATATAGTGGATCGGCCAGAAAATTCCAATAAAACCGAATTTATTAGCGCAGATCCACACATTATTGAAATGTTGAATATTATTCGCCTAACGACTAATTCAGATTCAACAGTTCTAATAACCGGCGAAAGTGGTACCGGAAAAGAAGTATTAGCCAAAGTTATTCATCAAACCAGCAATAGAAATAACCAACCCATGGTTTCGCTTAATTGTGCTGCAATTCCAGAGAATCTAATCGAAAGTGAACTTTTTGGTTATGAAAAAGGATCTTTTACCGGGGCCAACAAAGAAGGGCAGGTGGGTAAGTTTGAATTAGCAAATGGAGGTATTTTATTTCTTGATGAAATCGGTGAAATGCCGCTCCTCACACAAACAAAATTGTTACGTGTCCTGCAAGATAAAACCATTCGACGCATCGGCGGAAAAATAGATCAACTTATTAATGTGAGGATTGTCTGTGCAACTAACCAGAATTTATTACAACTTATCAAAGAAAAAAAATTCCGTGCCGATCTTTATTACCGAATTAACGTGATTCCATTTGCTATTCCACCATTAAGAGAAAGAAAAAATGATATTCCACTATTACTCAATGAATTTTTGCAATATTTTAATCAAAAATTTCATAAAAAAATCACCTTAAGTTCTCAAACTATTAAATATTTGAAAAGTTATTCTTGGCCGGGAAATGTTAGAGAGTTAAGAAATGTGGTCGAATATTTAATTAATGTTAATGATAATGGTGTTATAAAAATAAACAATTTACCTAATTATCTTCATACTGATTCTAATGCTAATTCTGAACTTGAAAAACCACTTAAATCAATTATAAAAAAACAGGAGAGTCAGTTACTCTTCTCTTTAGTTGCAAAAGCTAATACAACCGCCGAAAAAAGAGAGTTAGCTAACAAACTAGGTATCTCTATATCATCGCTATATCGTAAAATGGCAGAGTATAGAGCAAGGTGATAGTTTGTATGACTAAAATTTTATATACCAACACTATCGCACTAAATGAAATATTAAGATAAATTAGATTAATGGTGATTAATAACATAGTCAGATATGACTTTTAAATTTTTTTACGAGCAATATTAGGATAACCAAGTTAAAAGTCCTTTTCACCATTATTTGTTAGTTGTTCATGTGGTAGTCACTCCAATCGAAAGTAGTTAATCTAAATTAGTTGAATAAAATTTAAAAGTGCATAATGATTATATTTTGCTATTAAAATAGAGTTATTTCGCTTTTAACTGCTAAGATAAAAATATTCTGTGGTAAATGTTTATATTTATGACGATAACACAAAGATAATAAAGATAATAAAGATAATAAAGATAATAAAGATAATAAAGATAGTTGCTAGTGTCAGACGGTATGTGCTAAAGATAACGTGAAAACTAAATTCAATTTATTGATAGCAATAAATAGTAATAATTTATTTAGCTGATATTGGCAAATGAGAAAAGCTAAAAAGTCAGATAATTATTGGTATAATAGACCTGTCCGCAGCTAATAATGAACAATTGCCTTTTATCAACAGATGGTTGGTAAAGTGCAGGTTTTAAAAATATCATTATCTTATTCCGCTTAAATAACGGATAATTTATTTGTTGCGAAAATGGTTATTAGTTTTGATATTTAAAGCAATATATTTAAAACAATATATTTAAATATAAACTGAATTTTTATAGGAACGGAATCAATGAAAAAGATAATAACAACCAAGGTCTTTTTAATATTATTTTTCTCACTTTTTAATATCTTTAGTTTAATTGAATATTTTAATAAAGATTCTGTGACTGAATATGTTTCTTATTTGAAAATAGTTTCAATAATAGCCGTTGTTATTTGCCTGATTTTATTACTTATCAAAAAGATATTTAATGATAAATGGGTACTTAAAACTATGGTTAAGCCTGAGGTAATAAAAACGGTTAATAATAATGAAAAAAATTATGAATTTTTAGATTATGAAATGAAGCAGGGCATTGCTATTTTATGGGAAGGTGATGCAATTTTCGCAACTATTAAAGGTAAGAAAAAAAAACTTACTGGTTATATTAAACAATTAATCTTGAAAGATGATGGTATTTTTTACTTTTCTGTTGCTAATGGCAAAAAAATAGAACAACTAGCAATTAATGAACCCAATTCAAAAATTAAAATTAGCCTTAATGGCACAAAGTATAATTTTAAATCTCTATGTAAAGAAGTTCTAAAACTGGAATTAAAACGAATATTTAAGTTTGCAGATCATGTAAAAAAACAATTATCTCTCAATGAGAAATTTAGCTTTACATTTAATCCTCCTCAAAAAATGTCAATTTTACTTGATAATAAAATGGAATTATACGAAATCGAAAAATACTGTATTTTTCATAATGATTATCAAGAATTGATAATAAAAAATATTAGCCGGCAAAAATATATTTTTCTGCCTATTGATAATATAAAGTCTAAAATCGAATTGGAAGATGGTAAAAAAATTGATATTCGCAAATGGTTAAAGTATTTATGTAATACGACCGATATCAATTAAACCTATTTTTCTGATATAGCATTAAAGTGTTAGATAATTAGGATTATTATTCCTTCAGTTACTTTATCATTTTTTATTACCTCATGTTATTTATCAAGAAAAAGGCAATATAAAATCAAATGATATTTATACTGCCTTTCACACATTATCAGACCATCTATTTTATTAAAGCGTTAATTTCCTCCCTGACCAGAGGAACAGTTAAACCGACAATAATTTGAATAGCTTGTCCTTTGTTAACGACATTAATGGCTCCATAACTTTGAAAATATTCAACATCGTAAACTAATTCAGGATTTGCCACTTGCACCCGTAGTCGAGTGGCACAATTGGTTAAATGGGTAATATTATCTTTTCCGCCTAATCCTTCGAGAAAAGCTATCGCTTTTTGCTTAATAACATCAGTTTCATCTTTAGCTTCACTAAGCGCTCTCTCTTCATCGTTATTTATATAATTGTATGTTTCAGATTTACTGTTTTTGTAATCTGCTTTGCTAAATAATTTGATATTGCTATCGGAACGTCCAGGTGTCATTAGATTAAATCTGAGAATAAGGAATTTAAATACCAAAAAGTAAATTACCGTGAAAATTAAGCCAATCACAATTTGAATGACATAAGTTACCCAATGGTTAGCGCCTAATGGTAACCAATTTTGGAAGATAAAATCGATAATACCTAAATAGAAATTTCCTGATACCCCAAAGAGATACATCACAGTTGCCATTGTGGCAGCTAATAGGGCATGAACAAAAAATAGCATTGGTGCAATAAATAAAAAAGTAAACTCAATCGGCTCTGTAATACCGGTCAAAATAGCCGTGACGGTTGCGCCAATTAATAGACCAAAGGTCATTTTCTTATTTTCAGGTTTGGCTGTTGAATAGATAGCCATGGAGATGCCGGTACAACCAAATACTTTGCCCATACCAATAAGCATAAATCCACCTTGCGGAAAGAGTTCAGTTAATGGTTTGGTACTATTTGCGAATTCTGATATGTGTGAGATCCAATAATTAACTGTACCGCCGTCAGTAACGATCGGACCAAAATAAATTGGACCATAGACAAAATGATGTAATCCAGTTGGGATTAAGATGCGTTCTAAGAAAGTAAACAGCCAAACACCAACAGGACCAGAGTTAAGGATAATTACTTGCAGACTTTGTATTCCACTTTGAATTGGCGGCCAAACAAGAACGGTTAAAATGGCTAGGATTAACATCAAAGGAAAACAAAGGACGACAATAATCGGCGTGCCGGTAAAGACATTCGCCCAATCCGGTAAACGTAAATCGAAATAACGATTGTGTAACCAAACAGTAAAACTAGCCGTCAAAATTGAACCAACAATTGAGGTATCAAGAGTTAGCACGCCACAAATTTCAATCAATCCGGCTTGACCGACCTGGTAATTTATTCCAAGTTGTTCACTCCATACGTCAATAATTCCGCCAATAAAATAGTTAAATGTTAAATAGGAAATAAAAGCAGCTAACACTGCTCGACCAGATGCCTTTTTGGCTAAAGCAATGGGTAAACCTAGCGCGAATAACATTGGCATATTTTGGAATACAACCATTGATGCTTTTTGCAGTATACCAAGAATTTTTACATAAGATGAACCTTCGGTAGCGAAAGGAAATAAATGGGGATTAAGTAACACAACCGTTAAACCCAATAAAATACCGGCAGCAGGGAATAATAAAACCGGAACAAACATTGCTGCGCCAAAGCGTTGAATTGTATTTCTCATATAGACATTAATCCTTTAAAATGTTGATTAATATTCACTTTAATTTGTTAACAACTTATGCTAACACTAAGGTTGGTTACCAACCCTAGTGCGGTAGGTTGCAGTTAAATTAATTATTTAAAAAATTGCGGTAGATATTGCTTATTTTCGTTTAATATCTCTTCAACGATTATTTTTGCTTTAGGGGCATTAACCACGGTTCTATTAAGGGTTAACGCATTGATAAGTTTTTGTTTCGAACCCTCATACCAAGCGTCAACGACCAATTTTTCATAACCTAATTGAATTTCAATCATGGCTTTTTGGAAGGTTGGAATATTTCCAATAGCAAAAGCTTTAGGACCAT
This sequence comes from Gilliamella sp. LMG 34359, assembly GCF_984569085.1. NCBI lineage: Bacteria > Pseudomonadati > Pseudomonadota > Gammaproteobacteria > Orbales > Orbaceae > Gilliamella > Gilliamella sp. LMG 34359. The sequence goes on from NZ_OZ474906.1 coordinate 2,102,866, forward strand.
CGGAAGTAAGCATACAAGGAATTTCCACCATGGCATCATCTTGAATATTATTAATGACTCCATTATTAGGCACAATAACCAAATAAATATCGCCTTTGTTATAGGCTAAGGATGCAGCTACGCGGATCATATAACGACCATGAATATCAGCATGAAGATCTTCACCTTGAATTGAATTGTTTTCGATGATGCGACGGCACATTGCAAATACCTGTTTTTCTCGGCCATTAATCACCTGACGAGCACGAGTATTATTGATATCCTCTTTACTGACCATTTTTTCCGGGTAGAGATAATATTGGAGATAGGTATTTGGTAGGAATTCTGGATTATCCCTTAACATGACTTCCATATTTTTAAAGGTCGCTTGCCAAGAAGGATCATTGGCAATAACCGAATCAACTGCGGTAATTCCATCTTTTAAGATAATATCTTTTATCTTTTGAGTAAGATCTTCACCTTGTTTATTTTTTATTTTGGTAAACCAACCATAGTGATTTAGACCAAAATATTCCGGTACAAAATCCCAAATTTCACAGCCAAGTAATTTGGCATAACTTACCATGATGGCTGCTGGCATATCACAAATATTTAAAATTCGCTTGTCATCCGGAAATTCCCGATTTAAAGCTTCGGCAACGATAGCGGCAGGGTTAGTGTAATTTAAGATCCAAGCCTCTTTCTGATAGCATCGAATATCACGAATAAGATCTATCATATCTCCAATAGATCGTAAACCATAAGCCATGCCACCTGCGCCACAGGTCTCTTGACCGACACATTGATGCGAAAGGGGGATTTGCTCATCACGTTCCCGCATTTTCAAGCCACCGGTTCGAATTTGCATAAAAAAGAAATCTGAATTTTCAAAGGCTACTTTTCTGTCTGTGGTATAGATAAATTCTTCAATTTCCGGATAAAGTTCCTTAAACATGATTTCAGTAGCTTTTGCATTCAATTCTTGACGTGGCGCATCAATATCATAGAAAACCACGCGTCTTAAAGGGAAGTTGGCTTTTTCGCTAACAAGACTGCTCATAATACCCAAAGTATAAGTACTTCCTGCGCCGACAACGGTTAAATTAATCTTTTTCATATTATTTCCTAATAGTAATGTTGAATAAAATACAAATAACATATAAATATGTTATCAATAAGTATTGAGTAAAATAATACTTATCTAATACAAATGTGAAAAAGATCACAAAATATTTCTGGTGTCTATAAACTTGTTAGGATTAAAAACATTAGGAACTGTATGTTTTTATGTAGATTAATAAGAAATTTATCATCTGATGATATTTCATAAATTAGATGATAAGATGATACAAATTTATTCTGCTGAGATATTCAATGGCGAAACCACTTTACCGACAAATAGCTGAGACTTTTGAACAAAAAATTTATTCTGGGGAATTAGACTTAGAAGATGTATTACCTACTGAACAAGCTTTACAAGAACTGTATAAAGTAAGTCGTGTCACTATTCGCAAAGCGCTTGAACAGCTGGAAAATCAAGGATTAGTTGAAAGAATTAAAGGTAGCGGTACATATGTTAAGTATCACTCAGCAAAGCATGATGCGATTAAATTACAGGGATTTGATGAGAATATCACAGCCTTAGGCCGAATTGCTGGTACAAAAGTAATACATTTTCAGTTAGAACAAGCTCTACCAACAATTGCGAAACAATTGCGAATAGAAGTTGGCACATCAATTTTTTCTATAGTAAGGATCAGAACTATTGATAATGAACCGGAAATTTTAGAGCAAAGTTATATGCCACTTTCACTCTTCCCCGATCTTAGTGTTAAGGTCATGGAATCATCCAAATATCATTATGTTGAACAGCAGAAAGGTTACCAAATTTCTCATAGTCGACAAGATGTTAAACCCGTCTTAGCCACCACGATTGTTGCCAAACATCTAAATGTAGAAACTAATCATCCAATCTTACGGCTTCGATCGATTAGCGAATTAAAAACGGGAGAAACTTTTGAATACAGTATTCAGTATTTAAGAGGTTTTCAATATCGTTTTGAATATATTGCACGAAGGGGATTAGATTAATTGTTATTTGAAAAATATGGATAATCAATTAAAATTATTTTAAACATATGTTAATAAATACCATTGGTATAAATGGTATTTAATCTTATTAAATTTTATAATTTTCATAATTTTTATATTGTGTCATACCGTTAAGCAGTTTATTGCGCTGTATCTTTTTAAGATAGTCACTATTTTTATTTTTTATTAATCAACTTTATCTAAGTTTGCTAAATCTTTTTGTAGTTAACTCATTGCAGTTAGCTCATTGTAGTTAACTCATTGTTGTTTAATCATTTATCTGAAAATAGGAGTAAATAATGGCTAAAAATCTAAAGATAAAAAAACTAGCAATATTCATCCCTACACTCTATTGTTCTCTATTTTTTTCTTCATCATTCGCCTTTCAAAAAGGATCAACCGAAGATTTTTTAGGGCATGAAGTAGGGGTTACTTATCACACTGCCGAGCAAGCCGTCAGCAGTAAAGAGTACTTGCCGGTTTATCCTGAAGAAGAAAACCCAGAATTTGAAGCCGATAAACTTGCTTATCTTCATGGTTATAATTTAAAAGGTACCGAACGTTGGGAGCAGGCAACAATGGATGCTGATTTGCATATTGCTAATGTGGCTAAAATTTTTTCTCAACCGTTAGGTATCACTATTTCGCCGCAAACAACGCCAACACTATACAAAATGCTTGGTGATTTACTGGTAGATTCAGCAGATAATGCCACCAAAACTGCTAAAGAGTTTTATATGCGAAAACGACCTTTTGTCTATTTTGGCAATCATTCGTGTCAACCTATTGATGAAGAGGATCGATTACGGCATAACGGCTCATTCCCATCTGGTCATACCGCTTATGGTTGGACATTAGCTTTAGTACTTGCACAAATTTCTCCTTCACATGCTGAAGCAATAATTAAACGAGGCTATGAATTTGGTCAAAGTAGAATGATCTGTGGTGCACATTGGCAGAGCGATGTTGACGCCGGTAGAATGGTAGGGGCAGTAGAATATTCCAAATTACAAAGTATTCCACAATTTCAAGAAGATCTCCGTAAGGCAACCGAAGAGGTTAATCAACAATATAGTTTATTGAAATAAAAAGTTTAATTTTTTTAGACAATTATAATAATATCTTTATGCATATCCTCATTCAGCTAAAATCGTTAGGGTTTTAGCTGAATGAGGATATTTTTCACAATAAGATTAACTATATAGCTGTTGCAAAACTTGCTAAGCACACTTGTACTTGTTTTAGTTTGTCACTGCCGTTTAGCGTAGTTTTGACAAATCTTAGGATAAAATTTCAATCCGTTCATTTGCTATTTCAACTAGAAATGTCGAATATTTATTGTTATTCGAGTATAGTGATGCTCCTCACAATATTATCCAAAAAACACATAAAATCTCTAAGTTAGCTGCTAAATCAAAGTTACTATCGATCTGTTAACCATCATTTTCATAATCCCGCCGACCAATAGGTTAATTACTTTTCTTGAACACCACATTACTAAAATTTCTGCAAATTAGTTGCTAAAAGTAATTCATAACGCCACTCCATCTCTCTATTTTACCCGCCGCGGCGTTATTAATGTATTGAGATCGCTTTTTAATATCAGCTACCCGAGGTATTTACTCAGTCAAAAAGGAGTGTTTGATATGCTTAAATAGCTATATTTGCATTTATTGTTCAATATTTATGCGATGAATTAGCTTAAATTTTATCCGTTATTAAACCAATCATATAATTGCCTTATGCAGTTAAAGCACCTATAATCAAGTCAATGACATTATCAGTTATCGGTGTTGATTAAGAGGTCAAGACGATTATCTATCACAAAAAAATAAGACACCTTTAATTGATAATATTATCCAATGTTTGCAGGAAGAGTATCCAACTTACTATTTTCAATTTGATGAGGAGATTATACATAAAAAGCTAGTACATCTATTATCGCATCTTGTTATTGAAAAGGGTGAAAACGGCGTAAGTAAAGCGGTTCAACAGCTAATTAAATACACATTGTAAAAACTCAGTACCTCACAGAGATATAAAATATGGATAAAAAGAATCGAAAACAAGAAGTTTTACAGCCTGTCTTAGCGCGTTTCTCTCGTATTTTAGACGATATCGACCACTCTGTTCACACTAAATATAAAAAGAAATTACAAGAAAGTGGCGTGGCAAGCAGTATTCAGATATTAGCATTAAATGATAAGCTTAGTGAAACGCTTGAAGAAAAGATTAATAAAACTGCGAGAGAGACTTCCCCTTGGAGATATCCACAAGAAGGATATAAGGATAAAAATGGAGTAACCGCACAGTGCCCTTTAAATAAACAGATTATTATTCAATATGGATTTGAACTCTCAACCTCTGTATTTTTCAGTGTGCCTGAAAAGAAGGACAAACAGCCTAGTAGTCAACGATTTATTAAAGTCGGTAACTTGAAAGGGCAACTTATACCACAATTAGTAAAACTGGTTGCTAATAACTCAGGACCATCTTACCTAGCTCATCCCGAATATTCTCTCGATGAAAAAAATGCAATCCCATTTGAATTGGATGATAACGGCCGGGCTGTTATTGATGGCTGTCAATCCGGCAAGCGTTATTATATTCGTATCGACCCCTTTACAAATCAACAACAAGTTGATGAGTGGCTAAATGGTTATAAACGTATTATTCAACATTTATCTGAATTTTTAGAATCCGAATGGGACAATGTTCATGAGCAACGGTGGCAAATCTTTGATAAAGCTATGGCTAAAGCTGCTGAACGAATTGAAAATAATCCCAGATCAACCGAAAACCCATTAGCAACGGCAGTTGGTGGTGATTTTTTTGAGGGGGTTGTGGATCGCGGGGTAGAAGTAGCCAAAAAAGCTGAAAAACCGGTTATCGATGGATGGAATCTCACCACTCACCATGCCGCCATATTGGGTTCACAATATACCCCAATGAGTCCATTAATTGCCCAGGGTGCAGGCAAGAAATTATTGGAATCGTGTCTGTCATCATACCAAACACAAGAGCCATCAGAACCGCCAAAAACAGAAAACGAAATAAAAGACGTCTATTTTTTTGTTCAAGATGAAGTATATCTGTATATTATCACGGCCGCCCTTGAGTATTGGTATGAAATACAGTCGCCAAAAGATAAAGCTTATTTATTGGGTAAAGATTTTTTTGATTTTGCCGTTGATGTGGCGCAGTTTTTTGCCGAATGCTATGTAATGGGAAAAGCTATCCCTATTGCTGCAAGCGTTTTACGAACCTCTTCTTCAACAATCAGTCGAACCACCGCTAATTTACTGGAAAAAGGCAAGAGTTTTATATCAACCAAAACTTCGGCTGCAAAAGCAACTAGTGCGGAAATAGTTGGCTCGCTTCCTGACCGTTTTATTGAGTTTTTTAATAAAAAACAGCTAAAAGCTTCAGTGACAAACGTAGGCGGTTCAACAGCCAAAGCGATCGGATTAAAAACGGTTGTTAAAAATGAAAGTAAGAAATCAGTTAACGTACTTACGAATAATGGTGAAAAAGAGTTTATCTCTTCATCACACTCTACTCGTCCAACAACCTCAAGCACTACGAAAAATCTAAATAATGGAACAAGCGACACCGTAAAAGAACAGGTAACAAACCTCGATCCGGTATCAATGTTAACCGGTGAAGAGCTATTAACCTTAGTTGATGATACCGTATTTAGCCAGTTCCCTTTTGTTTGGCAGCGGCTTTACCGAACCAGTGCGGTGGAGTTCAATTGTGGTCTGGGTTATGGTTGGAGTCACAGCCTTTGCCATACGTTAACCTTTACCGCGGATGACCGCGTTATTTGGCAAAATCACGAAAACAATCTTATTAGCTTCCCACAACCTACCGAGTCAGCGCCGTCGATTGTCAACTTATTATCCGAAGCGGCCCTCTATTTAGGTCGCAAACCGAATCACTATCTGGTTAGCAGTGAGTTTGGTATTTATCACTTTAAGCGAGACTCGGCTACCGCCAGCACAGCCAAACTGGTGGCTATCAGTGATAAATATGGTCATGAGCATACCGTGATTTACGATACAGAGGGTAAACTGATAGCCCTTGAGCTGGCTGGTGGCTTAAAGCGGATAGCACTGACTTACTCAGCGCAAACCCCTTCACTTATCACTGAGGTAAGTGAGTTTACTCGCCAGTCAGCAATACAGGAATGGCAACTGCTACGCCCGATTATGCATTATCAGTACAATGAACAGCAAGAGCTGATAGCGGCAAGTAATGCATTAAATCAAACCGAGCATTATCGTTATGGGGAAGGGCATCTTATTGTTCAGCGTCAACTGGCGGGGGGCGCGATATTTAGTTGGCAGTGGCAAGGTGAAGGGAAATCGGCGGTCTGTCATCGTCAAATCACCAACTTTAACGGTATTGAAAGTCGTTATGAATGGGATACCCAGCAGCGTAAATCGACCGTTTACCAGTCAGATGGCACGACCTTAATCTACATTCATAATCAACAAGGTAAACTCATTAGTGAAACCAATGCCAATGGTGACACGACCACCTACGAGTATAATGACAACGGTCAAATGACCGTAAAAACCGATGCGCTCGGCGGTCAGACCCATTATGTCTATAATGAATTTAATAATCTGGTTGAAGTTAACACCCCCGACGGGCAATCGACCTACTATTACTGGTGGGACGAGCAAATCAGTGAGATTATACAAGGCAACCGCAATTGGAAGTTTCGCTACAATGGTTATGGAGACCGCATAGAAGAAATTACGCCAGAAGGGAAAAAGACGCAATATCAGTACAATGAAGATGGACAGTGTATTGCGATTATCTACCCGGATGGTACTAAATTAACTCAAGCATGGGATGATGCCGGTCAACGAACACAAACCACCTATCCGGATGGCCGCATTGAGTATTATACCTATGATGCCCAAGGGCGAATAACGGCCATCAGTGATGGGCAAAACCAGACGATAAGCTACACCTATGACAGTTTGGGGCAAGTTACCCAACTGACCTACCCGAACAAAACCACACGGGAATATCGCTATAATGCTTATGGCAAAGTGACTTGGTTTAAGGATGAATCGGGCAAGGTGACGGAATATGAGTATGCCTCACCGCTGCACTTAGTAACGGAAAAACGCTTACCTAATGGTGAGCGACTCAAATTTCGCTATGACAATATTCACTTACAGATGAGTGAGATTGAGAACCAAAAAGGTGAAGTATATCACTTAAACTATACCCCGACCGGGCAGCTAAGTGAAGAGATAGGCTTTGATGGCATTAGAACCACCTATCATTATGACAACGCTGGGCGTATTATCGAAAAAAGGGAATATGGTAACACACCGGATGCGGAGCCTTTGGTGACACAGTACCAGCGTGATATCACGGGTCGCTTGGTTCGGCGAATTTTTGCTGACGGCGTTATTGAGCAGTATGAATATGATGCATATGGTCAGTTGATTAAAGTTAAAGATGGTCAAAATATACTGGTTTGGGAATATAACCTTGATGGTCAGATGACGGCGGAACATCAAAACTGGGCAACGATTCGTCACCGCTATGATAAAACCAGTGGTTTGCTCGACGGCACCAAACTCCCCGATGGGCAGTGGTTGGAATACCATCACCGTAACGGTCAGCTACGAGGAATGACGCTAGAGGGGCAATCCTTAATTGGCATGTTTTATGACTCAGCTGGACGAGAGCGTGAGCGGCGTCAGGGTAATGGCTTAATTAACCGTTATCACTATGATGAACTCGGCCAGCTGGCGTCACACCAAATCTACCGTGGTTTTGATGTTGAACTCAATGATACCCCGCTGCCGGTCTGGCAACAGCAGTACCAATATGAGCCTGATGGTCAGCTTGCCCAAATCAACGGTCATCAAGCCCGCCATTACCGTTATGATAAGTTAGGTCAACTGCAAACGGTCAGCTATCCGCAAGCGAATCGCGAAGAGCATCATGCGGAAAAAGTAGAGCTGTTTAGTTATGATACCACCGGCAATAAAATCAGTGAGAAACAGTCTTTAGCGCAGCTTGAAGCGAAAGTGAACCGTGGCAATCGGCTACTGTTTTTTAGTGATAAACATTTTGAGTATGACCGTTTTGGTAATTTAATTACTGAAAAGCGCGGTAAAAACCAAAGTCTGGTGACGCATTATGAGTATGATTGCCGACATCGTCTAATCAAGGTGATTAAACCCAGTGGTCAGACCATTACCTACAGCTATGACCCGTTTAACCGCCGTACCAGTAAAACGGTTAATGGCAAAACCACGGAATTTATCTGGCAAGGTCATAAACTGATTGCCGAAACCGACAATGACAAGCACTGGCAAAGTTACCTCTATGAGCAGGACTCCTTCCGGCCACTGGCGTTAGTACAGGGCAATGCCCAACAAGGCAAAACCCAACTCTACTGGTACCAAAACGACCAACTCGGCACGCCGATAGGGTTAACCGATGGATTTGGTGAAACATTATATGAATGCCAGTATAATGGCTATGGGCAAATTATTGATGAAACCTACCATGAAGTTGGCAATCGTGCTATCCCTGATAACCCGCTGCGCTTTCAGGGACAATATTACGATGAAGAGACAGGCCTACACTACAACCTAAATCGTTACTACGACCCCTTTGTCGGACGGTATATAACCCAAGACCCGATAAAGTTGATTGGTGGTCTCAATTTTTATCAATACTGCCATAATCCGGTCAATTGGATAGACCCGCTTGGGTTTAAAAATATGCCGAAGAGTGGCACCAATAATCAACCTCCATTACTTTTAGAAAAAACGATGGAAAACCCATGGATGGAAGGAACTGAAATAGAGTCTATCCTTGTTCCTAAAGGAGGAATATATGCGGAGATGGCATTAGCTCCTGGGCAAGTAGAGGGTAGTGAGGTGATTTTGGGTTCATGGGCAACAACAGAGTCAATAACAAGTGTCAGTTTTGTAAGAAATAATCTAGCTGTAACGCCTGCATTCAAAGAAGAGATCGCTTATATTCAAAAAATATTCATTCCCGAAGGGGTTCGAATCCAAACAGGCATAACTGGACCTCAAATTTTTAAAGGTGTTATATACCCAGGAGGGGCGCCTCAAATACAGATATTAAATGTTATAGATAAAAAGAAAATCATGCAAATAGGCAAACCAAGGACAATAGAATAACGAGAGAAATATGGATAAAATATATGATTTTCAGTTTATTAATAAACATCAGGGCTATGATACTATCAAATAATCCAGATATGCTAAATTAGTCTGAATTACTACCTATTGGAATAAAATGGAAATTTAATGCTCACAGTATTCAATAGTGAATGAAGATGGCGTGATAGGGGGTATACTAGAAAAACGCAGCGAGTTAGCAATAACTGAAGGGATGAAGTCATTTACTACAAATAAAGCCTATATCGTTAATGGAAAAGGAGCTTTATTGTGTAACATTGGAGAATTATTATATAAACAAAAACATGTTAAAACTAACAAAAATTTTTTTGTATATAATGAAAACGATTTGGTTTATTTTTTATTTAATAATTCATTATGTGATTATCGATTTAGTATAGATCCAATAACTGGTGAAATTAGCGATTTTGATGAAGTAAAATGGTAGTGTTTATATTAAATATTGAGTTGAATGTAAACTGTTGTAGTATGAAACACAAGTGTTAGCCTCACACCAAATCTGATTCTCTTTTTAATAATAAACATTTTGAGTATGACCGTTTTGGTAATTTAATTGCCGAAAAGCATGGTAAAAACCAAAGTTTGGTGACGCATTATGAGTATGATTGCCGACATCGTCTCTAATATGGGGTGTGTCCAATGGGCTGCATGCACGGAGTATAAGTAGGCTCCTTCTATTTAGTTTAATGTCGTGTACCTGTAGGCTGCATACACAAATTATAAGAGGTGAAAAATATGTATTTTAAAGATCATACATACTATAATTACTATGTGAACAAACCGCTAGAAATGATTATCAATATTGGTTGGCTTTCTTATGAACATTTTTATGAAATGGGCGATACAGAACCAGAATTTATTGAAAAACTCACAGAAATTATAATTAACGATGATTTTTATGATTATAAATTTAATAGGATAAGATGCAATACTTCTTGTAGATTATGTAAAGAATCTATTTTACAACCTTATATAAATAAGAAGAGAAATGCACTTATGGATATGCCCCTAGGATTTTGCGAATTATTAATTCCATCACAAGTGAATAATCAATATTATGCGTCACCAGGTCTTATCCTCCATTATATAAGGGATCATTATTATAAACCACCACAAGAATATATAGATTCTGTGATGGCATTAGATTTAACGCAACCATTTAACGCTCAAGATTGTTTTGACTTTGTTAGAGAATCGAATCAAGTCAAGTTAAGATGAAAAGTCAACCAAGTATAGTTTTAAGATTATAGTAAAAATAGAATTAAGGCTTAACTTTACATTTTGCTAAAATTTCAAAGGTAAAATAATGTAGTCTATAAAAACTAGAGGTTTTAGCTTTAAATTTATTTTGTAGATGAAGTTATCGATGAAAAACGATGTTAATATGCAGTTCTTTTTTAATTATTAGGGTATGAGTTGGTATTTAATTGGAGAATAGTTTAAAAAAATAAAGCGTTACCGGTTTTGCTATAAGGTGCTAAATCAACCAATAAACCCCAAAACGGTAATGCTTATGTTTTATACCCGCAAGTGAACATAAGTTATCAGTAAACTTATAAAATTAAACTGAAAAATATTTACCATATATCTAAAGGTTGCAAGGTGATGGGGGGTAAAAACTCGCTAAATAGGCTAGATAGGCTATGCTAATTCGTACAGTTTTTTTAAGGGATAAACTATTCTGAAAAAAGGAAAATACGTTAAAAATAAAAGGGCGATAAGGACAATAAGGACAATAAGGACAAATCTATCCTGATAATTTTAATAACCGATGGTAAAGTTCTTGATCCTCGCCAAAATATTAGACAGAGCCTACCTCTATCATTTTTTCGTTTTGGTAATATTGTTGTTGATATTGCTGCGGTGATACCCAGCCATTGGCTGAATGACGGCGTATCCGATTATAATAGATTTCAATATATTCAAATAGTGCTTTATTAGCCTGCTTCCTCGTTTTGTAGTAACAGTCATGAATAATATGTGTTTTGAGTGTATGAAAAAAACTCTCAACAACCGCATTATCAAAGCAGTTGCCTCTTCGACTCATGCTTTGCCTTAGCCCATATTGTAACAATAATTGCTTGAAATCAGCACTGCAATATTGGCTTCCTTGGTCACTATGAATGAGTACATTTTTAGGAAAGTGACACCGAAATAAAGCTTGTTTTAATGTATTACACACTAAATGGCGGTCTATGTAGCGACTGGTTTGCCTAGCAATCACTTTTCGTCCATATAAATCGATAATCACCGACAAATATAACCAACTTTCACCCGTTTTAATATAAGTAATATCGGTTACCCATGTTTTATTAGGCTTATCAGGATTAAATTGCCTATCTAACGTGTTGGGCGCAATATTGTGATGAGCCTTGTCTGTTTTATGCTTGAATTTACGTGCTGCTTTACTCCGTAATCCCAATTGTTGCAAAACACGGCTAATTGTCCTTTCTGAAACTTGATAGCCTGCTTCTCTTGCATCATGAAGCAGGCTTGGCGCACCCAAACGGGCTTTATGTTGCCAATACTGCTTTTGGATATACTCGCTGAGTTTAGCTGATTTGTTTGCTCTTTTTAACCAAGCATAATAACCCGATGAACTGACACCAAGTAATGAGCATATCCTAGTAACGGGATAGCAGGTTAAATGATTTTTCATATAAGCGTACTTCATCGACTTGGATTGTTGATGAAGTACACATGCGCCTTTTTTAGTATATCATTAGCCATTTTCAGTTCTTTAATCTCTTTTTCTAACGCCATAATCCGCTGTTGCTCAGCGGTTAACTCTCGACGGCTGGTTTTATTCGGGGAAAGTTGCCTAATCCATTTATCTAGGGTTGATTTACCTACACCTAGATGATTGGCAAGTTCGCTGATAGAAAGGTGTGCATTAGATAACGCATAATCCACTGATTGTTGTTTGAATTCGATATTAAATTTTTTGACCATGATATTTGTCTCCTATGATTTTTGTTTATATCATAGAGGCGACTTTTGTCCACTTTTTTGGCGAGGATCATCTATCAACTAGGATTTTATTTAGGTGGACAAGAGCAAATTCAAATATTCATGGAACATAACTGAGGTGAAAGTATTAGCGGAAATACCATTACCTTAAGGAGAATAGAATGTTATCACTATTATTAAATACCTTATTAGATGATTTTATTAAACTTCGAAATATTTTAATTGCTGAACAAAATGATACTTGGTTATATGCAATTAATCGTACAATTGCAGATATATCATCAGCAATTGAAGATACAAGTTCAGCTGAATATTTTATTGAATCTGCAAGAGATACTTATTACTCAACCCAAGCAGGGGCGCGTGGCTTTGCTGAGTTCTTTATTGGGCGGGAGGATTTTGAAGAAATGATACTCCTCAATGCAAAATTTAATCAATTGAAGGAAAAAATAAACAGTGATTTTTTTACTATTTCAGCTTTTTTTAAAAAAGGAGTTCCCATGAAGGGGGATTTTGAACAAGCAGTAAATAATAATGAAATTAGTGCTTATTTTAAAGGTGAAGGTGACTATTTTACGCCAGAGGAATTATATAAGGCATCTCATAGTTACATCATGAATTTTATGGGAATGATGTTCTATCTTGAAAAAAGAGTAAATCCCTATCAAGAATTGGTCAAATATTTTAGATTATACTTAAGTTCACTTAAGGAAGATGTTCTAGATGCTTGGAGTTTAATTAACAATATTGATTGTTTTTATATTCTTCGAAGCGATAATTCCTTTTTTTTGACTCCAAATGATTACTTAATCGATCAATTAACCGCGGAAGAGAAAAAGAAAATTGGGGTATTATTTCGTTATTTAAGAGAGAATTTTGATAAAGTCCCAGGTCAAGCACAAATGTCCCCTATAGCTGAACACTTTGAGTTTATTCGTAAAAATGGTTGTCCATATGATCTTTTGACTTTTTAATGATTAAGGTGTGAGTTGAGATTTAACTGGAGAATAATTTTCTAAAAAAAACATAGCGTTACCAGTTTGGCTATAAGATGTTGAATCTACCAATAAACCCCAAAACGGTAATGCTTATGTTCTATACCCGGAAGTGAACATCTAAAATAAACCTAGAACTTGCAAGCTGATGAGCATATTAGAGATACTTTTTTGTCATAAAAATCCTCAACAGTATCATTTTACCAAGGAGAGGTGACCATAATGAGTAAATTTGAACGAGCATTGAACAACAATGAAATTAGAGCTTTTTTTAACGGTGAAGGTGACTATTTTTCGCCAGAGGAATTTAACATGGGATATCATAATGAGATGATTAATTGGATGGGAATGATGGCCTATCTTGAAGAAAAAGAAAATTCGTTTCAACTGTTAGTAAAATATTTTAGATTATACCTAAATTCGCTTGAGAAAAATGCTTTAGATGCTTGGATGCTATTTAGTAATATTGCTTCTTATTATAGTATATAAATTCCGATTTAATCGGAGAATAGTTAAAAAAAATAGAGCTTTACCGGTTTTGCTGTAAAGTATGGAATCTACCAACAAATTCCAAACGGTAATGCTTATGTTCTATACCCGGAAGTGAACATCTAAAATATACCTAGAACTTGCAAGCTGATAAGCATATTAGAGATACTTTTTTGTCATAAAAATCCTCAGTACTATCACTTTACTAAGGAGGAGTTCCCATGAAAGGTGATTTTGAACAAGCAGTAAACAATAATGAAATTAGTGCCTATTTAAACGGTGAAGGTGATTATTTTTCGCCATAGGAAATGATTTGGGGAAATCATAATTTTATAAATAATTTTATGGGAATGATGGGATATCTTAAAAAGCAAGAAAATCCCTACCAAGAGTTGGTCAAATATTTTAGAAATAAAAAGAGCGGACTTTTTGAACCATATGGGCATCGAAGTATGTTTAATAAAGATAGTGACTTGATAAGCCCGAGGTGGAGGCCGTTTAATAAATGAAAAAGATAAATTTAGATGTTTTACAAGAAAAAGCTCGCTTAATAACAATTAAAGAACTAGAGAAATATATATTTCCTCATGAGCTATATCAATACATGGCATTAGATATTCTATTGGATAATAAAAAAGAAAATATTTTTATATTGCACATTCCGGGGCAATCTGGAAAACAGAGTATCATCATTTCAAAAACGCGTATGAATGTATATACAGGTGAAGGTATAGTAGAATATATAGGATTGGATTCAGTTGAGCTAAAGAAAAAAACAATCCAAAAAAAAAATAGTATCAATCAAAATCTTTTAGGTAAGGTTATTGCCATACCAACACAAAATAAATTGTATATTCCTGCACAAGTGGTTTATATTTCTGATATTTTTCATAACCTAATTTTATTAGGTATTTATTATAACCCCACTCGTTTTATCAGCAAAATTCCATTAGCGCCTGAATTTTCAAATCAATTTTTGAAATTAATTTATACATCTCTTGCTCCTATCAAAAATGAACAATGGCTTACTATTGGGTTAAAAGAAAATAAATTAAGTAGCCAAACTTTAGCTCGTAGAATAGTTGATAATGAATTATGGTTAAATGACACTCGAATTAGAACAGCCACAGAGAGCGATAAAAAACTATTTGATATGATGGAGGTAAAATCAAAAGAAGAAGTTGAATGTATGCTGGCAGGATATTTTAATTAAATCAAATAAATAAAAAACCAATTATATTTATTATATTGTAAAGACATAGCAAGCCTTTTGAAAGATAAAATATTGTATATGTAATCCGGTTATCTATTAGAACGCTAGATTTGAAAACTTATACTTAAACATGTTTGTTTCCTGAAATATCTTTGCCAATGGTCTAAAACCAAGGAGGAGTTCTCATGAAAGGCGATTTTGAACAAGCAGTAAATAATAATGAAGTTAGTGCCTATTTGAAAGGTGAAGGTGACTATTTTACATCAGAGGAATTTAATATGGGATATCATAGTCATATCATGAATTTTATGGGGATGATGGGATATCTTGAAGATAAAGAACAACCCTATCAGCTGTTGGTTAAATATTTTAAACTATACTCAAGTTCACTTAAAGAAGATGTTCTAGATGCTTGGAGTTTATTTAGAAATATTGCTTGTTATTATAATCTTTGTAAAGATAATTGCTATTTTTTAACGCAAAATGAAGATTTAATCGATGAATTAACCGCGGAAGAGAAAAAGAAAATTGGGGTATTATATCGTTATTTAAAAGAAAATTTTGATAAAGCACCCGGGTGCAGCACAAATGTTCCCTATAGAGAAACAATTTGGGTTTACTCGTAAAAATGGTTGCCCATATGATCTTTTTTCTTTATGACTTTTGACTTTTTAATGATTAAGGTGTGAGTTACGATTTAATCGTAGAATAGTTTAAAAAAATAAAGCGTTACCGGTTTGGCTATAAGGTGCTGAAGGACATAAAAGATAATTTTAAGTATAATAATCATTATATCAATAATGTAATTAACGAATTGATAAGGAAATAATTAGGCCGTTAATACTGCATTACTGATCTAACGCTTAAATCAATTAACCCCTTAGTGCATCTAACACTAATTTAAAAACATTGGAATGGCCTTTGCGACTAGGATAATAAATATAAAATGGTTCATAAGTAATTGAAT
This sequence comes from Gilliamella sp. LMG 34359, assembly GCF_984569085.1. Lineage (NCBI taxonomy): Bacteria > Pseudomonadati > Pseudomonadota > Gammaproteobacteria > Orbales > Orbaceae > Gilliamella > Gilliamella sp. LMG 34359. The sequence continues at coordinate 2,118,784 of NZ_OZ474906.1, forward strand.
ATTCGCTTAATAATTCTATTAATTGTCCTGAAGCTAATTCATTTTGTACATCTGGATAACCAATCCAACTAATACCTAAGCCATCTAACGTCGCCTGTTTTCTTAGATGATTATTAATGGAGAAGTGACAAGCGGGGTGATATTCAATAGTATTACCTTTATCAAAAAATTGCCAAATTGATTCTATTCCATATTGAGTTGAGACCTTTTTGCCAATTAATAGATGCTCATCTAAATCGCTGATCTGTTGAGGTTCATTTCTCTGTTTTAAATAGTCAGGACTGGCAACTAAAACCATTCGTAAAGGATCGGATATTTTTACCGCGATCATTTCTTTGGCAAGGTCATTACCAATACGACATCCCATATCAAATCCTTCTTTGACAATATCAACTAAATTGTTGTCACATTGAATTTCTATCTTAATCTGAGGATAGCGTAATGAGAATTGACTTAATTTAGGATAAATAAAATTTTCAATGGCAATATTTGAGGCATTTATTCTGATTGTACCTGATGGCGTATGCAAATAATCGCCTAGGGCATTGACTTCTTCATTGATTTGTTTGAATAAAGGGGCGAGTTGTTTATAAAGTTGTTCGCCTGCTTCAGTTAATGATAAGCTTCGTGTGGTACGATTGAACAGCCTTAGATTTAAGCGAGTTTCTAAATTTCGCATACTATGACTTAATGCAGATGACGAAACCCCCAAGGATTTAGCCGCCCCTGTAAAACTTTTTGCTTCAGCGATAGTAATAAAATAATTTAGTTCATTATAGTTATACATACTAGGATAAATTATTGAATTTAATTCATGATACTATAAATGAATAGCATGTTTATCTCAATAAAAGTTATCTTTAAAATAATATTATTCAAATTGAATTTTATCAATTTACTAGGTTATTTAAACTTTTATTAGATAGCGAGGAGTAGTTGTATGGATTATATAAAATTAGGTAATTCTGATATTGAAGTTTCACGATTCTGCTTAGGATGTATGACCTTTGGCGATCCGGCAAGTAAAATGCATGATTGGACGCTTAATCCAGATCAAAGTGAAACCATTATTAAACATGCTTTAGATCTAGGGATTAATTTTATCGATACTGCTAACACCTATTCAAGTGGTACTAGTGAGGAATATGTTGGACGAGCATTAAAGCGCAACATTGCGCGAGATAAGGTAATATTAGCTACGAAAGTCTATTTTAACGAAGGACATCTATCTAAAGAAGCAATTGCAAGAGAAATCGACGGTTCGCTTAAACGATTAGCTACCGATTATGTTGATTTATACATTATTCATCGTTTTGATTACAGTACGCCTATTGAAGAAACCATGGCAGCATTAGACCAGCTAGTAAAAGTAGGAAAAGTACGCGCATTAGGTGCTTCGGCAATGTATGGATATCAATTTTATAATATGCAATTAGCCGCTAAACAAAATGGTTGGACGCCATTTGTTTCGATGCAAAATCACTATAATTTATTATATCGCGAAGATGAAAGAGAATTAATTCCTGTCTGTAAGCAATTCAATGTTGCATTAACCCCATATAGTCCGTTAGCGGCGGGTAGACTTAGCCGATTAGAATGGCAAACTGATACTTTACGTAGTCAGACTGATAAAACTGCTATTGCCAAATACGATAGTACCCAACAAATCGACATGAACATAGTGAAAAGAGTGAATGAAATTGCCAAAAAATATGCTGTTACCATGACACAAATTGCACTTGCATGGCAATTTGCTAAAGGCGTTGCCTCACCAATAATTGGTGCAACTAAAGCGCAATATTTAGATGATGCGGTTGGGGCTTTGCAGGTTTGTTTAACTCAGAATGATATTGCTTATCTAGAGGAGCTATATACACCACATCGTATCGTCGGTGCACTTTAAGTAAGCGCAATAGAGAACATTTAATTTACTGACAAATATTCTGAGGATATTTGTCAGTAAGCGTAGTTAAATTCTTCCTAATTTTAAATATTTTTGCATCTCTTCTTTCGGTACCATTCCACCGCCAGTTGCCCATACTAAATGAATTGCATTTTGTAATTGCTGAGGTGTGAATTGCATTCGTTGTAAATATTCCGAATTGTTAGTTACGATAACTGGACCTTGCATACCTGCTAGGGCAGATGGTTCAAGTTGAATATTTTCAGTTTTATCAAGTAATACTAACAAATCATACATATCTTGATCAGACAAGGTATAATATCCAGCTAACAGACGTTCCATTGCCCGTCCAACAAAACCTGACGGTCGACCTACCGCCAACCCATCGGCTGCAGTAATATTATCAATTCCGATCTCTTGTACCGAGATTTTGTCATGTAAACCAGTATAAACTCCTAAAAACATACATGGCGAATGTGTCGGTTCGGCAAAAATACAGTGTACATTATCACCGAATGCCATCTTTAAGCCAAAGGCAACCCCACCAGGTCCACCACCTACACCGCATGGTAAATAGACAAACAGTGGATGATCTTTATCAACTTTGATGCCTTGTTCTTCAAATTGATGTTTTAAGCGTTCTCCGGCAACTGAATATCCTAAAAATAGCGTAGTAGAATTTTCGTCGTCAATAAAGAAACATGTTGGATCGGATTGGGCGGCTTTCCGGCCTTGTTCAACCGCGACGCCATAATCTTGTTCATATTCGACAACATTAACCCCATGCTCTCGCAACTTTTGTTTTTTCCATTCTCGGGCATCAGCAGACATATGCACACTGACTTTAAATCCAAGTTTGGCACTCATTATCCCAATGGATAAACCAAGGTTGCCGGTTGAACCAACAGCGATACTATATTGACTAAAAAACTGTTTAAATTTTTCGGAAAATAGCTGACTATAGTCATCATCTTCCGATAATAAACCATTTTCAATGGCTAATTTTTCAGCATGAGTTAAAACTTCATAAATACCACCTCGAGCTTTGATCGAACCGGATATTGGTAAATGACTATCTTTTTTCAAGTAAAGCTGCCCCGGAATGGTTATAGCAAACTTTGTTTCCAAGGCCTTTTTCATCTGGTTAATTTCGACTAGTGGTGATTCGATAATTCCCTTAGTTGCCGATGTTTCAGGAAAAGCTAAGGCTAAATAGGGTGCGAAACGTGTTAAACGTTCACTCGCTTTGCTTATATCTGTTTGATCAAGTCCTACATAAGGAAGCGCTACCTCGACGCTGGTGGTATTGGGGTTAAACCAACTGCATGGTTTAAGCTTAATTAAATCTTCTATTAATGGCTTATCGCTACTAAGTTTTTTTATCTCTATTTGATTCATATTCGCTCCTTGAAAAACACTTAGATAAAATTGGATAATAAAAATGTTCCCATTAAGGCAACCAGTGATGCAATAAAGGTTGCCGTAGTGTAATATTTAAAAATTTCAGTCATTGTTGCGCCACAATATTGTTTAACTAGCCAAAATAGTGAATCGGTAACGATTGTACAGCCGATAGCACCAGAACCAATGGCTAGAGTTATTATTTCCGGACTGATATTAGGATAAAGCCCAAGCATTGGTGACACGATTCCTGTGGCTCCCATCATGGCTACCGTTGCCGAACCTACTGCGGCGTGTAAAATTATCGCTACCAGCCATGCCAATAAAATTGGATGCAGATCTAAATGGGATAAAATATTGGCCAAGCTATCACTTAAACCACTCGCTTTTAAGATACCATTAAAGGCACCGCCAGCACCGATAATCAAAAGAATATTGGCGATTGATGAAAAACAATCTTCCGTTTTGCTGAGTAAGTCTGTCATTTTCATCTCACGTCTTAAACCCAGCATATAATAAGCAACGAAAGCTGCAATAAACATAGCGGTAATCGGATTACCAATAAATTCTAAAATAGCATAAACAGATGTGTCTTTATCCATATTTAACTCAGCTGTGGTTTTAATAAACATAAGAAAAATGGGTAATAAGACAGTAAAAAGCGTGGTAGCCAATGACGGCAATTCATCTTTGTTTCTTACTTTTAGATCAGCAAATTGTTCCGGTACCGCTTTAAACGGAATTTCTTTTTTAATGATAGTTAAAAACAGTGGACCTCCAACTAATGACGCAATTACACCTATAATTAATCCATATAAAATTACACTGCCAATATCAGCGCCTAATGCCTTAGTTACATACAATGCAGCAGGGTGAGGGGGAACAATGCAATGAACCGCCATTAATGCCGTACATAATGGAATTGCTAACATTAATAATGAAGTTTTGGTTTTTTTAGCTATTGAAAATGCCAATGGAATTAAGAGCACTACACCAACTTCAACAAATAAAGTTATACCGCAAATCATGCCAATTAATACCATAATAACTTCAGGTGATAACCAGCGACATTGTTGTAAGGTAATACCAATACGCTCGGCGGCTCCTGATATTTCCATCATTTTACCTAAAATAGTACCTAAGCCAATTACTGCAGCTAAAAAGCCCAATGTGCCACCGATACCATCCTCGATGGAAGTAATCATATCTAATGGCTTCATGCCCATTAATGCACCGACATAAAAGCTGGATAATAATAAAGCTAAAAATGGATGAAGTTTAAATTTGATTATACTTATTACAATTAATAAAATACTTGAAATTAAAACACCTAAAACCCAAATTTGTAAATCCATAATATTTTCCTATTTTAGTTAAAGTAGCAAATCCGGAGATATTAGATTTTATAAATTAATTTCTGACAAACGATAATTAATCATGTTTACATGAGCTCAGCTCGATTAAAAATGTACGAAGTTCACAAAAATGGAGTTATTAATATAAATAATTGTATTTAATTTATTATTTGTAGTTAAATAGCAAAAAATAGGTAAGGTAAGGAAAGAACTACTATGTTTGATGATGACCGTATTATTACCAATAATCGATTGATTTCAGGATATCAGTTAGCTAAATTTCACACTTTTGAAGCAGCTGCCCGTCACTGTTCATTTATTCGTGCGGCCGAAGAGCTATGCATTACTCCAAGTGCGGTTAGCCATCAAATTAACAAACTTGAAGAAGAACTCAACTTTAAGCTGTTTACTCGCTTTCATCGCCGTATTGAATTAACTCAAGATGGTGAGAATCTATTTAATATTTTAAAAAAATCTTTAGCAATACTAAATAGAGAGATATTTGAAATCAAGAGTCAAGAGTTGATAGGACAACTAACTATTTATTCACGCCCTTCCTTCGCAAAAGAATGGCTAGTGCCGAGAATATCCGAATTTAACAAAAAACATCCTTATATTACATTGAATATTTTAACCGGTAATGAAGTAGTCAATTTTAATCGTCATCGTATTGATTTAGCAATTTATTATGATGATTTGCAACATGAGGATTTGGATGTTTATCCTATAATTAATGAAACCATTGTGCCGGTGTGTAGTTCTTTATATGCTGAACAGTATCAACTTAATCAATGCGTTGAAAATCTGAAACATTGTCTCATATTACACGACAATCAAGCGTGGGGATATGATTCTAACTTTGATGAATGGCAAGCTTGGGAAAAGCACTATAATCTTGATCTTAATTTTGAAGATTTACCTAAAATGTTGTTTGATAGATCTGATTTAGCTATCCTTGCGGCAGTTAATCATTCGGGAATCGCTATGGGAAGAAAAAATATAGTCAACAATTATCTTGCTTCAGGTGAATTAATCATGCCGTTTCCCAATATGACATTAGACTGTAAACAACATTACTATGTGGTTTCGGCTAACAAGCAACGCAATCCTAAAGTTAGGGCTTTTGTGAGATGGCTGAAGGAAAACTTGCATGAACAATCAATATGAAAATTGTTTTAAACAAATAGCTACCACTAAAACTAATGATTGGTTGCATAATATATATCTAATATGAATATCGATATAATTTTTTCGTATTATCTCGATAGTTTATTCACAACTATAATGTCATCACACAATAGTAGAATTAGTTTATCAATCAGGAAAACTAATCTAGCTTGATACGGAGTGATTATGAAAAAATATATTTATTTATTCATGCTGTTGGGATTTATATTGCAGGGGTGTGACAATAAGTCAGATTCAAACCAAACTACTCAACAAGATAAAAAGGAAATTGTGGTTGGTTTACCACCCAGTATGCACAACATTATGATGGAAAAAGTGGTTAAGCCCGCATTAGAAAAACAAGGCTATAAGGTTCGCTTTGTGAATTTCAGTTCCTTAAGAGATTCGAATACCGCTTTAGTTGAGGGGAGTATTGATCTTAATGCCGCACAACATCAATCTTATCTTGATGTCTATAATAAAGAGACTAAAAACGATCTGGTCTCTTTAGTCCACATTCCTTCTATTTCTGCGGCGCTTTTTTCCCAAAATCATCTTTCAATCAATGAGATTGCCGATGGGCAGACTATCCTGATACCGAATGATCCAGCAAATCAAGCGCGCGCTTTACAATTATTGCAAAGTTTGCATTGGATCACCCTAAAGCCCGGAAATAATGCAGGTATTTTAGATTTAAATGCTATTGATGAAAATAAATATCATTTGAAGTTTAAAGCAATATTATCTGAAATGATGCCGAGAACACTCAATGAAGTAGATTACGCCATAATGCCTGGCGGAATTGCATGGTTAAGTCATATCCCGGCGGATAATGTTTTAGTTCAGGAAAAGTTAACGGCGAACCTTGAATTAATGGTTGTGGTTAAGAAAGAGAATTTAAATACTAAATGGGCGCAAGATGTAAAACAACTTTACCAATCCGATGCACTTAAAAAATTTATTAGTCAAGATCCAGATGCAAAAGGGCGCTTTATCTGGCCACAACAATAATTAATCGGTTAAAAATATCCTCATCACTGACTCTGTTAGGATATTTTTATCTATTGTATAAAGCTATTGAATGGTTGCGGTTAAACCAATGTTTGATAATTTTTATCAAAATACTTAAAAGTTTAATTATTTATTTATTATAATTTTTAACATGATAGAATTAGCATCCCTTAGTTATAAAATAATAATTGAATGTGATGAAAAAAATACAATATTCCGCTTTATTTGCTTGCGGTTTTACGCTCTGCAGCTGTTTTGGTGGTTCAACGTCAGTTGAGCGGGTGATTGATAATCCTACTGCTAATGAAATTGTCATTGCCATTGATGGTAAAGATTTAGTCATTCCCGCTAATTCTAAAACTTCATATACTTTCGAATATGGTAAACATAGTTTAGCCTATAACAATCAGACGATTAATTTTGTTGTCAAACCAGCAAAATTTTCTGGTAGTGGTTTTATTAATCCGACCCAGAGCAACTATATGTTCCATACTTTTATCTATGCAACCGACAATACCACCGATGAAGCTTATGATAAGATGTATGAAAAAACGCTTAATAAGGTCACTGTCATTTTGAATGGTGAAAAAGAAGAGGTTGAGCTGCCAGTAAAAGTTGTTAATGATGTTTTCATTGAAGACGAAGATAACCGATGGGACTATAATATTGACGAAGAGATGCCTGAAGAAGTTTCTGAAAGAATTAATAGTAATCAGGCTTATCAAGTTCGTAAAACTAAAGTTTATCGTCAACACGAATATATGAATTATCTTAAAGAAGATGGTTTAGAAGAGGATTTAAGCTTCCCTAACGAGCCAGTTAAATTGACTGAAATTAATCAATATGTGTTCCCGACAATTAATCTGGATGGAATTAAATGTGAGCCAGGTAAAAAATACTTAGCAGAAACATTAGCTAGTTGGCAACAACTGTTTACATTAAAAGGTAATGATTTTGCCAGTAAGTATGAAGAATTAGGCGGCGATAAAGGTAGAGTTGAATTAAGAAATTCCCAAAAACTTTGCCCTAAAGAGGTCGATCCAGAACAAACTTATTACCCAGCATTTCGTCAATTGGATCAAATTTTAGATCAAACACGAGATATTCATTTTTACATCATTAAATAAATGTAAAAATCTTCTCTTCAAAGGAACAAAATATAATAAAAGGCATAAATTCTAGTAATTAAATTTATGCCTTCTACTTTAACTATATCCATTTCTTATGATAGAATTTATACACTTTAATATATATTGAATAAATGGATGTGATGAAAAGATTTAAATATTCTATGCTATTAGTCTGTAGCCTTTCTTTGGTTGGTTGTTTCGAATCAAGCACTCATGAAGATACTATAAGTCGTCAAATAGATAATCCAACCGACAAGGAAATAAAAGTATCAATTGATGGTAATGAGTTAGTTATTCCGGCCAAATCAAGCGTTAATCATACCTTTGAATATGGTAAACATCAGTTAACTTATAATGGTCAATCATTAAACTTCATAGTTAAACCTACGAAATCATATAATGATGGATTTATCAATCCGACCCAATCTAACTATTATATGTATCAAGCCTATTATTCTACTAAGGGTCAAACAAGAAAAAACGAAATGATCAAAAACGTTAAGACTTTCCAAGTGACTATCAATGGCGAGCCGTGGGATATAGAACTTCCAGTTAAAATTATTAATGATGTATTTATTGAAAGATATTATGGTAAATATGGTGTAGCATGGAGTTATGGTATAAATGATAAATTGCCAGAACAAATAAGCTTTGAAAAAAGTACTTCTTCAGCTCCAATAAGGTATAAATTATTTCGTGAAGCTGATTTCATTGAATATCTAGCTAAAACTGACGAAGAACTCAAAACATTACAATTTCCAAATCAACCAAAAAAATATGCTGATTTAACAAAACATATTGTTCCCAATATCAATATAGCTGATATTAAATGTGATGAGGGACGAGAATTTGTGAAACAACATCTAGCTGATTGGAACAACCTTTTTACCTTAAAGGGAGAAGAGTTTACTAAATTACATAATCAAATAATCTCCACGGATACTTACAAAAAAAGAAATAATAGTGATAACAAATGCACTGAAGAAAACGATCCAAATTATACTTATAGGTTTGCGATTAGAGAAATTGACTCAGCATTTAGAGATGTCGAACAAGTAAATCTGTTTATTAATGAATAATATGGCCATATATTGATTGATAAATTATATATTACATCAGGCACCTAATTGAATAACTAGGTGCCTTTTTTCTTAAAAAAATTGTTTTTAGATAAATATTTTTCGTCTTCGCTGTTACTAATTAGCACTATTTGTAAATGATTTTATTGATATAAATCACATAAATTATAAAAAAAAGTATGATTTACTGCTAATCAATATAATATTTATGATGAGTTAATTAATGAAGGGAATATCTTATGAATAAAACAAAATTAAAAATTACTGCATTGCTAGGTGGGATCATTCTTTGTACTTCAAGTGCTTATGCGTCACTTGATGAGGCTAAGCAGCTTAAAATCATCAGTTATAATGTTTATAACGGCATGAAATTAGATGAGAGTGAAGGTAAGCAGCAATATATCGATTGGGCGAAAGCACAAGACGCTGACATCATTGCATGGCAAGAGATGAATTTCTTTACTCGTGAAAAGCTTGAAAAATTTGCAGCTGGTTATGGTCATAAATACGCGGTACTTTTAAAAGAATCTCCAGATGATCCGGCTTTTTTTCCTGTTGCTATTACCTCAAAATATCCTATCGTTAATGTAAATAAAGTAGTTGATAATTTATGGCATGGTGCGTTATTTGCTGACGTCGGTAATTATCATTTTGTGATCACCCATATGAATCCTTTCTGGACAGCTAAACGGATTGATGAAATCAATTTAATTATTGATTCAATCAAATACAGCCGTGATCCTAACGGAAAATGGATAATTGCCGGTGATTTGAACTCTTTCTCTCCCGCTGATAAAGCTGACTATGATAAAAGTACACTGTTAGAAGACATTAAGGAAAAACAGAAGAAAAGACCAATTCTGGAAAATTTGGTCAATGGACAATTAAGTTATACTGTACAGCAAAACCTGCTTGATGCTGGATATATTGATGCTTTAAAGTTAAAACACAAAGAATTTATCTCAACAGCACCAACTAAGGTATTTTATGATCAAGCATCAGTGCCTTTACGTTATGATTATATTTACGTTTCTCCGCCGCTTAAAAATAATGTGATTGATGTTAAGGTGTTAAAAGATGATTTTACCGATAAATATTCCGATCACTATCCGGTTCAGATGATTATTAATAATAAATAATTTTAGTTGAGCAAAAGCTATATGAGACAGATATAGCTTTTGCCGTTTCTATTTTAATAAAATCATTAAGTTAACTTAACTATGGGTGAGTAAACTTTTAGATGTCTCACTATTATAATGTTATTAATGATAAACATACTTTCGAATTAAAGCATACTTCCATAATTTAAGGATTCTTTTATGAAAAGAGGCAGTTTTTTACTCAGTATCATTTGTTTTTTTTCTTTTGTTTCGTATAGTTATGCATCAGAAGATTTAGTTAAAACTCAATATAGTGCATCACCCAATAAAGTATATGCAATTAAAGATAGGCCCTCGATTACCATTGCTAATTTTAATATAGCTGGAGGATTAAGAAAGCATAAAGTTGATTTAAATTTAATTGCTGAAGCTATAAAAGCAATGGATGCAGATATTGTTACCTTAGAAGAAGTTGATCAAAATACCACACGCAGTGATGGTCAGGATCAAGCTAAAGTAATTGCCGAAAAAACTGGTATGTATTACGCCTTTGGTAAGGCAACCAGTATGCATAATGGCAATTATGGTAATGCTATATTGTCTAAATATCCTATTGAGAGGACCAAAATTTTTCCATTACCTTCAGGCGACTTTGAACAACGAGCTTTAATGCTAAGTAAGATTACTGTTCACGGTTTTGATTCACCAATATATGTGTTTAATACCCATTTCGATTGGCACGAAGAAGATGAGGTTAGAATGGCTCAGGCTAGGTTTATTAATAGTATTGTGTTTGATGACCTTGATTTAGATGATGAGTTTCCTAATCTTGCTTCTGGTATTATGCTATTAATGGGTGATTTCAACTCAGTTGCCAATGATAGAGTTATCAAAGAGTTTCAAAAATATTGGAATTTAGTTAAAAAAGATAATGTTGATTCTCGCACATGGCCTGCCGGAAATCCTGGTCTTGATTTAGATCATCTATTCACTAGTCGCAATCAAGTTTGGGACGTACAAACATTAATGATACCCAATAACGGCGAGCAGTGGCGGGGGATAAAATGGCCATTAGTCAGTGACCATATCCCGGTTATCGCGAAATTAACGTTAATAGAACAATAATAGATTAATAGAATAATAATAGGTTAATAGAATGATAATAAGTGTTATAACGGGCTAGACGCCCGTTTTTAAATTAAATCAATTAATTTAAGATAAAAAGTACCGTAATCTTTTACAGTGAGTCGCTTTATTACGGTAATCTGAATAGGGTTTAGTTAATTATCTATTATTCTGAAAAAACTAATGTGTTAATACGCACCTTAATAAAACCTAGGAAAACAGAAGTCACCGCCACTTTAAGTCGATGGAATCTATTATTTTTTAGCAATAAATACTGCTCGCATTGGGGCAGGATAACCTTCAACCGTTTTGGATAAATCGTTAGGATCGAGAAATTCAGCTAATGAATCAGATTCCATCCATGCGGTTTTACGTTGTTCATCCAAGCTGGTTTTCGCTATATCAACCATGTTAATCTCTTTAAAACCACATTTATGTAACCAATTTAGCATTGTGGGGACCGATGGAATAAAATAGACATTTCGCATTTGTGCATAACGTTCACCTGGCATTAATGCTTGATGTTCAGTTCCCTCAATAACTAAGGTTTCAAGCACGAGTTGACCACCTTCAACTAACTGATCTTTCAATTGAAACAGATGATCTAGCGGTGATCGGCGATGATATAATACGCCCATGGAAAAAACCGTATCAAATGCTTTGAGTTTTGGTAACTCTTCAATACCTAAAGGTAACAAGTGAGCTCGTTGATCATTACCTAAAAGTTTGCGAATTGCTTCAAATTGGCATAAGTAAAGTGCCATAGGATCAATGCCTACCGCCAATTTAGCGCCAGCACCAACCATTCGCCACAAATGGTAACCACTATTACAACCGACATCGAGAACCGTTTTACCTTGTAGATCCTCAAGATGATCAACTAATCTTTCCCATTTCCAATCCGAACGCCATTCGGTATCGATATCCACACCGTAAAGATGGAACGGTCCTTTACGCCATGGCATCATGGTTTTTAATAATTGGGTGATGCGTTGCTGTTCGCCTTCAGATAGAGGTTGCTCTGTTTTTGCCGTTACGCTGCTGCGCAAATCGATTTGCAAAGGAGTAATCGCCGGTAGATGTTTAATACTATTGATCCATTGAGTGAAGCGATTATCAATATTTTGTTTTTGCCAATTGGCTAATTGAGCAGGTAACACTTCAAGCCAATTTTTAAGTTTATTTTTTGCGATAATTTGGTAAAAATCACCAAAATCAATCATTCTTTTTTCCTTAGTTAATAGATTAGAACTGGAGGTTATTTTATAGCAATGATGGAGCCAAAATTAAAACATTGAAACCATGTGTCTACATGCTCAAATCCAGCGTTGTTTAAACGTTGCTTATGGGTTTCAATAGTGTCGGTAAGCATAACGTTTTCTAGCATATTACGTTTTTGGCTAATTTCAAGTTCACTGTAACCATTTGCACGTTTAAAATCATGATGCATATTAAATAGTAACTCATCAACGGTTCTATCACTAAAACTAAATTTTTCCGATAGAACTAATATGCCATTAGGATTTAGTGCTTGATAAATATTATTTAAAACGCGTTGCCGATTGTCTGGTGTTAAAAATTGTAAGGTAAAATTTAGCACTACCATTGAAGCATTTTGCATTTTGATATTGCAAATATCTTCACATATAACTTCAACAGGTGTGGTTGCTTTATAAGCATCAATATGTTTTTTACAGCGTTCGACCATCGGTAATGAATTATCAACCGCAATAATACGGCAATTATCTTGTTTAATTTGACGACGAATTGCTAGCGTTGCGGCACCTAGTGAACATCCCAAATCATAAATCATTGAATTGGGTTGAACAAATCTATCTGCAAGCATGCCTATCATTGAAATGATATTCGAATAACCGGGGACAGATCGTTGTACCATGTCGGGAAAAACTTCGGCAACTTTTTCATCAAAAGTCCAATCGCCTAATTTATCGATCGGCGCTGAAAATAACTGGTCTTTTTTGGTATGCATAAAAGTTATTGGAACTAAAGAATCTAATTCTGCTATCATACCATTTTTTGTCTTCGATTGTTCGGATAATTATGACTTTGGTTGATTTTATAGCCATTTTGGCAACAATTATTATTAGTGTTTTGATCACACTCTATTTAGGTAGACGCTGGCAGTTTTGGTTTAATGTTCATTTAAGCGGTTTTTGTCAGATTATCTATTGGCTTGCGATCTGTTTTGCCGGATTATCGTTAACTTTTGCCCGATTATTCAATGATTTTTTAGCATCATGGTTGCATCTTTTATTAATAACCATTTCAGGTTTGATAATTTGTAGTATTTTCATAACCGTTATTTTTGATGTGATTTATTGGCTTAGTAAGAAACAGTTTAAACCCCATTTATGGCTTAAGGTCTGCTATATTACTGCCGTTGTTGCTTTGTTCTGTTTTGGTCATGAAATGGCGATAAATCCGCAAATAGTCCATTATCAAGTTGAGATTGCTAAACCAGCTAAAATTGACCACTTAAGAATTGTTCAACTTTCCGACATTCATATTAATGCAGATACTTCTAGTAAAATGATGCAACAAATGGTGGAAAAGGTAAATGCCTTAAAACCAGATTTTATTATGATAACCGGTGATACACTAGATGCACGTTTAAAACCTTTTATAGAAAAAGATTTTGATAAACAGTTTCGACAATTGCAGTCAAAATATGGTAATTATATTATTTTTGGCAACCATGAATATTTAGGGACTCATGCTACCGATAATCGTGAAGAAGATATCATTGCTGCATTTAAACAAGCAAATTTAAAAGTTTTAAAAGATGACATTGTTTATCTTGATGAGTTGGGGATTACATTAATAGGGCGGGATGATTTTTCTTCATCTCGCTATGATGTTAATCGAGCTTCTTTATCCGATTTGATTATGTTTGCTCAGCCAGAGAAACCAATCATTTTATTAGATCATCAACCACGAAATATTAATGAAGTCGCCGAACAAAATGTAGATCTGATGCTTTCAGGGCATACTCATGGCGGACAAATTTTCCCCATCAATATTTTGGTGGCGATGATGTATAAAAATGGCTATGGAATTTATCAAGATAGTAATCATCATTTTACCAGTATCGTGAGTTGTGGTTATGGATTTGGTGGACCGCCACTAAGACTTATGACGCGGTCTGAAATTGTCGTAATCGATGTCTCCTTTGCCGCAAAAACGACAGTAGAATAGATTATCTTAAATAGGAATCATATTTTGAATTATCAATTTATTATCAGTAATGAAGAGTTAGCCAGTTATTGTCGGAAAATTGAAAATAGTAGCGCTATTGCCTTAGATACTGAATTTGTTCGCATGCGAACATTTTATCCTCAATTAGGCGTGATACAGGCTTTTGATGGGGAGCATGCAGCTTTAATTGATCCGCTTAATATTACCCAATGGCAGGATTTTTTGGCTATTTTAGCGAATCCTAAAATTGAAAAATATTTTCATTCTTGTAGCGAAGATATTGAGGTGTTTCTCCATGCCTTTAATTGTGTCCCAACTCCGGTGACCGATAGCCAAATTCTAGCCTCGTTCTTAGATAATCCAATTAGTAGTGGTTACGCTAGTTTGGTTAATAAATATCTCGACATTGAGTTAGATAAAAGTGAAACACGTACCGATTGGTTAAAACGCCCTTTGACTGATAAACAGTGTGATTATGCGATTAATGATGTGTTATATCTTTTTCCATTAATGAATATTTTAAAATCTAAGTTAAGATCAAGTAATTATCTAGATGCGGCTTATCAAGAGTGTCAAAATCTTATAGCGCGAAAGTGTCTACCATTTGATCCGCAAAATGCTTATTTAAATATAAAAAATAGCTGGCAATTAAAAGGTAACAGTTTAGGTCAATTAGCCAAACTAGCATGTTGGCGTTATCAATTAGCCAAAACTCAAGATATTGCTTTGAATTTTGTTGTTAACGAAGTGATTTTATGGAAAATCGCTCGTTATCAACCTACCTCTTTAGCAGAGTTAGATAAATTAGGCATGAAGGGAAAAGAAGTGCGTTTATATGGTCAGACCATTTTGACAATATTGCAAGAACCAATACCAAATATTCCCGCTATTCAAAGAATCAATAGTTATCCTAATTATAAAGAAACGACTGATTTATTAAAGCGAATTGCTGAAAAGATTTCATCACAAACCGGTCTTAACCGTGAATTAATTCTTTCAAGACGATTGATCAATCAATATGTGCAATGGATAAAAGATAAAAAAGGCGATACACCGGAGATTTTATCTGGTTGGCGAAAACCGCTCTTTGAACAGTATGACTTTTAAACAGTTAAGATATAATTCAGGATTGAACGTCGCTAACTGGTGTCAAATATCATTGACACCAGTTTATTATTTAGACGAGTTCACTTAACATCGATTCAACAATTTTTGATGATTGAGCAGCCGCTAATTTTAAAAACGATTGAAAATCAACCGCTGACTCGTTATCACCATTATCGGAAATCGCTCTAACTACCACAAAAGGAACTTTAAATAACCAACAAACATGACCGATAGCGGCGGCTTCCATCTCGACGGCAATCGCCTCAGGAAAAGTTTGCTTAATTCGTTCAAGATTACTTTTACCATTAATAAAAGCATCGCCACTCCCTATGGAGCCAGTAACGGCATTAACACCTTGTTTTTTGATACAGGCTTTGGCTAATGCTTGAAAATCCTCATCAGCAGCAAACGAAGTAGGGCAACCCGACATTTGTCCGGGCTTATAACCAAACGCAGTAAGATCAACATCATGATAAAAAACATCTTTCGATACAATAATATCACCGATATTAAGCTCGGTTGAAAGTCCACCAGCCGATCCGGTATTAATTACCGCATCAACTTGATAATTATTTAAAAGTAAGGTTGTGCCAGAAGCGGCGGCTACCTTACCGATGCCAGATTGTAATAATACGATGTCACAATTGGCTATTTTACCAATATGAAAATCACATCCTAAATGGTGTTCTAACTGATAATCGGTAATTTTACTTTTTAGTATGGCAACTTCTTCTTCCATTGCGGCGATAATAGCAATTTTCATCAGATCCTCTTGGCGTTTATTAACCGTAAATTTATTCTAAATGTGCTATCATAATTGCTGTAGGTTAACTTGACAATAAATGAATATAACGGAGATAAAATTTGCGCACAATTTTTATAACAGGTTGTTCTAGTGGTATTGGATTGATTTCAGCTATCGCATTGAAAAAACGAGGTTATCGTGTTATTGCTTCATGCCGTAAAGTAGAGGATCAAAAAAAATTAATTGAGCAAGGTTTTGAGACCGTTCTGTTAGATTTAGATAATCCCGACTCCATTATTCAAGCCTCGCAAGAAGTGTTAACTTTATGTGATGGTAAATTGTATGCTTTATTTAATAATGCTGGATTTGGGGTATATGGTCGATTAAACACCATCAGCCGAGCACAATTAGAGTCACAGTTTTCAACCAATTTTTTTGGTGTTCACCAACTAACGCAACTACTGTTACCAGCAATGCTTGAGCAAAATGAAGGCCGAATCATTCAAACAAGCTCGATTGTTGGAATTGTGGCGACGCCGGGTAGAGGGGCTTATTCTGCCAGTAAATATGCCTTAGAAGCATGGTCAGATGTATTACGATTAGAATTAGCTAAAACGAATATAAAAGTTTGTTTAATTGAGCCGGGTCCTTTAAAAACCTACTTTTCAAATAACGTGAATCAGACTGAAAAAGAGAACATTGTAAAAAATCCACCGATTGCTAAACGCTTTACCTTAGCGCCAGAGGCAGTTTTGCCATATCTATATCATGCATTAGAACACGCTAAGCCGAAAATACGTTACAGGGTAACTAAAGTAACCAAATTAGCGGCTATCGCTAAACGTTTGCTTCCCAACCGATTAATGGATAAAATTTTACAAAATAAATAATCATTTAAAATATTTATAGGATAGATTATGTCAAATCAATTTATTTTTGATGTTAATGAGCAGAATATTCAAGAAATTATCGAAAAATCAATTAATAATCCGGTATTATTCTACTTTTGGTCAGCTAGAAGTCCTAATTATCAAGAAATGACCAATATACTAACCAAATTAGCCACCGAGCATCATGGACAATTTATTTTAGCTAGTGTGAATTGTGATGAGCAACAAATGCTGGCTGCACAATTTGGATTAAGAGCCATTCCAACGGTCTATATGTTTCAAAATGGTCAACCTGTTGATGGTTTTCAAGGACTACAATCTGAAGAAAACATTAAAACATTTTTAGCCAAAATTTTACCGAATGAAGATGAATTAAAACTGGTTGAAGCGCAAAAATTATTTAATGAAGGGCAATATGCTCAAGCTCTACCCTTATTAAAGCAAGCTTGGACTACCTTAACAGATCATTTAGGCAAACCAAGATCTGATATTGCATTTATGTTAGCGAAAGCGCAAATTGAACAAAAACAACTCTCTGATGCTAAAGAAGTATTGGCAACAATACCTTTACAAGACCAGAATTCAGCATTTCATGGTTTGCAAGCTGAGATTGAGCTACTTGAGCAAGCAGCAAATTCACCTGAATTACAGCAATTACAAGCTGAATTAGCAAAACAGCCAGATAATGTGGAATTGATGATCCAACTATCATCACAACTAATGCAAGTAGGACGACACGAAGAAGCATTAGAGCTATTATTTAAACCGTTAACTAAAGATCTAAATGTTGGCGACGGACAAATTAAGAAAACGCTACTTGATCTGCTAGCAGCCCTAGGTACCAATAATGCATTGGCGAGTAACTATCGTCGTAAGCTTTATACACTATTATATTAAAATTTATGAAACCAAAGTATAAAAGATTTTTTTGGCGTTTTTTTTTGGGATTATTTTATATGTTAAGCGGAGGTATTTCTTCGCATCCTTTGTTTCGACAGAGTATTCAAACTTTGCAAGAAAAGATACATCGAAGTAAAGTTGATGAATTAAACCAAAAATTAGCGGAAAAAAATTCAAATCTAAGACATTTAGGTTAAGTTTTATAAAAAGGGAGATTCAACAATTGAAGGCATTGTTGAATCTTTTTTATTTAGTGTTCAATAACGCGAGGAAAGTTTTCATTACTGCGAAGAGTTAAAACCTCAACACCATTGTCTGTCACGAGAATAGTGTGCTCATATTGCGCAGAGAGTCCATGATCTTTGGTTTTAACTGTCCAACCATCTTTCATGGTACGTGTACGCCAATCACCGGTATTAACCATTGGTTCAATAGTAAAAGTCATACCTGGTTTTAAAATTACGCCACCATCATCAGCATCATAATGCAGTACTTGAGGTTCATCATGATATACCTCACCAATACCATGACCACAATATTCCCGTACTGAAGAGAATCCAAACTTATCGACATATTTTTGAATGGTTTTACCAATTTCTCTTAATCTAAGTCCTGGTTTAATAATTTTTATCGCTTCATATAAGCTTTCTTGAGTGACTTGGCAAAGTTTTTCGCCAGCAACGGTTGGTTTACCCGCGATGTACATTTTGGAAGTATCACCATGATATCCATCTTTAATTACGGTGACATCAATATTAAGAATGTCACCATCTTTTAATTTTTTATCAAAACTAGGGATACCATGACACACTACATCATTAATAGAGATGCAGCTGGTATGTTTAAAACCATGATAACCAATATTGGCAGGAATAGCTTTTTGAACATTCACAATATGTTCATAACAGATTTTATCGAGCTCACCAGTACTAATTCCTGGTTTAACATAGGGTTCGATCATCTCTAAAACTTCAGCAGCTAATTTGCCAGCGATACGCATTTTTTCAATTTCGGCGGGGGTTTTTAACTTAATAGACATTAATGTGTTCCTTTAATTTTCATGGTCATATCCTATCATATACCGCTATTTCGTCAAAGCATAGCGATGGATAATTCCTCATCATTAAAAGTTTAAGTTTTTCGAAAAAAAAGTTGAGTAATGGGGGTTTTGTGTATAAAAAAAGAAAACTAATACAGCTTGAAACCGTTTAATAATATAATAATCTATTATAAGAAAAGGTTTCAATAAGATGCAATGTAACTATTATCAAGAAAAAAAGTGTTTATCTTGTCATAAAATTAATCAAGCGTATCATTCTCAATTAACTGAAAAACAAAATTATTTATTGCAAACATTAGCAGAGTTTAATCCAAAGCAAGTAAATCCCCCTTATGCTAGCCCTGAATCAGGATTTCGCAATAAAGCTAAAATGGCGGTATTAGGCACAGTTGAAAAACCAATATTAGGTATTCAAAATGATAATGCGGTGATTGATTTGTGTGATTGCCCGTTGTATAGCGCCAATATGCAGCATATTCTAAAACTAGTGCGTACCTATATTCGTAAGCAAGGATTAGTTCCTTATAATATTAATAAGCGAAAAGGTGAATTAAAATTTGTCATCATCACCGAAAGTAGGATAGGTGATGAAAGTTATTTTATGTTGCGATTTGTTTTAAAATCTCAAAAATTTGTCGATAAAATTAAAAATAGTTACCAACTTTTACATGATAAAATAAATAATTTACAGGTTGTTACGATCAATATCCAACCGAATCATGCCGCTATATTAGAAGGGGATGAAGAACTGATTTTAACGGATAATCCTTTTTTAGCATTCCAATTAAATCAAGTACCTTTATATATTAAATCGAAAAGTTTTTTCCAAACCAATAGTTATATAGCCGAAAAACTCTATAAAACAGCCAGTGATTGGGTGGCGAACTTGAATGTAAATTCGATATGGGATCTTTTTTGTGGTGTGGGCGGTTTTGGTTTGCATTGTATACAACATGCTAGCAGTCATCACATCCAATTAACAGGAATTGAAATTAGCCCAGATGCGATTGAATGTGCAACTAAATCCGCTGCAAAACTTGGTTATGACAAACTTAATTTTAAATCACTAGATGCCACTAAGTATGTGACTAACGAACAAAGTATTCCAGATTTAGTCTTACTTAATCCGCCTCGACGTGGCGCAGGTAAGACCTTAATTCAATACTTGCAAACTATAAAACCTAATTATGTTTTATATTCCAGCTGTAACTTAACTTCAATGGCCGAAGATTTACGACTTTTGACCGACTATCAAATGACTAAAGTTCAATTGTTCGATATGTTCCCACATACTTCACATATGGAAGTTTTGGTACTATTGCAAGCAAAATAACTCGTCACTAATTTAGGTCAGTTTTTATTGAATGATGATTAAAAATATTATTCAGCAAAAAAAAACTGACCTACTTTTATGTTCCCCATCTAGTTAGCTTTAATTAAGTAAATATCGATTTTGGGATTCTCACTATTTCAATTGTTTGGCACCAATCTAGCTATTATTAATTTTTTGTCTTGCTTAAAAGCTTGGTAGCCAATTAAAAAATATACAATTAAAAACTATATTAATCCATTAGCAACAATTAGAGGCAAATTATCGTTTTGCTTTGACTCGATTTGGTGAATCGTAAGAACCAATCGCACTATTCAAGTTTTCACCAATATCAACCAGTTAAATCATCAGAATTTATTCAAGATGAATTTTTGATTGAAGATTTGACTGTAAAAAAACAGATGGAACCATTCTGTTAAAACTACCGAATTTTATCTTAATAAAGTCGATTCAGTTGTTTTATCTGGAACATCTGGTATTGGTAAATCGATTTTTTTTAAAATAATATCAGATCTTTATCCCCATTATGATGGGGTTATAAAAGTAGCAAAAAGGAAAATTTTATTTTTATCACAGGATGCATATTTTTCTGTTGGCGGATTAGCTCATGCAACAAGTTATCCTGAACCATTATTGGAAAACGATTTAAATTTTATTAAATAACTGCTTTTAGATGTGGGGTTTTCTGCTGAATTTATCGATTGAAATTTACTTAACGATAATTTAAAAACACTTTCCGGTGGTGAAAAACCACGTCTGATTATTGCAAGAATTTTAACGCATAAACCTGATTGGCTTTTTATGGATCAAGCAACTAATGTTTTAGATAAACAGCCCGAAAAGTAATTGCTGAAATTGT
Organism: Gilliamella sp. LMG 34359; assembly: GCF_984569085.1. Classification (NCBI taxonomy): domain Bacteria; kingdom Pseudomonadati; phylum Pseudomonadota; class Gammaproteobacteria; order Orbales; family Orbaceae; genus Gilliamella; species Gilliamella sp. LMG 34359. Next base: position 2,140,162 of record NZ_OZ474906.1, read on the forward strand.
TAAAGACAAACCTAACGACAAGTAGTTTTATTATAATTTCTCATACCGATATCGCGAACTATTTTGATAAATGTTATCAATTAAATTTATCACGATAAATATAAATTATTTAACTCAATATTCAATATAACAAGGAGTAATAATGGCTGAGTCCAAAAATGAGATTGTTGAAAATACAATAGAAAATTTACATGAAACAGTACACACAATAATATTATCCACGATAACTGAAGCAGGTGAGGTTGATACTAGTTATTCACCTTATTTCTTTGATGGTAATGATTATTATATTTTGATATCAGATTTAGCTCCGCATGGTCAGAATATTAAAGCTAATCCTAAAATATCTTTTTTAATTATTGATGACGAATGCAATACAAAAAACATTTATGCGCGTAGACGACTATCCTTTCATGCCACAACAGCCATTATTGTAAGAGATTCTGAGCTTTTTGATACCGTCATTGATCGGTTAGCCAAAAGGGTAAGTAAGATGGTTTATATGTTAGCAGAAATGAAAGATTTTAATTTATATAAAATATCACCAACAGTAGGTAGATTAGTTTTAGGTTTTGGAAAAACCTATATTGTCGATCATTTAAATAACCTTATTACACCGGTTGATGAAGACTATGTCGCTAATCAGAAAAGTGAACAAATGAGTAAACAATAGCATTTTTTAGTCTAGGTAAGTTAATAAACTAACCATTATTTATTAACTAGATAATGGTTTTGTTATTAGCGATTTTCAGATAATTAATTCTTTTTTGCCTTTATATAGATGACTATTTTCTGGCAATTAGTGATGAAATGACCTATATAAACCATTAAACTATGCTAAAATTAAACTAATTTGAACTGAATTTAGGAAATATACAATTATGATTCCTGATGTTTCTAAAGCACTGAGTTGGTTAGAGAAGCACTACACTATTTTACAGGGTATTCAACGTGGGCTTGAACGTGAAACATTACGTATTTTGCCTGATGGTTCGCTATGCAAAACGCCTTTTCCGCAAAAAATTGGAGCGGCATTAACCCACCCATGGATCACCACTGATTTTGCCGAGTCCTTGTTGGAATTTATCACACCAGTTAATACCAATATTGATTATATGTTAACTTTTTTACGTGATTTACATCGCTATGCAAGTATGAATATTGGTGATGAGCTAATGTGGCCATTAAGTATGCCATGTTTTGTGGCTAACGAAGACGATATTATCCTAGCTCAGTATGGAACGTCTAATGAGGGCCGTTTTAAAACTGTCTATCGTGAAGGTTTGAAAAATCGTTATGGTGCAATGATGCAAACTATTTCTGGTGTTCATTATAACTTTTCATTACCGATGGCATTTTGGCAAGCAAGAGATGGTGTAAAGAACAGTGAAGAGGGGAAAGCGGTTATCTCGGAAGGTTATTTTACCTTAATACGTAACTATTACCGTTTTGGTTGGGTTATTCCTTATCTATTTGGTGCATCACCTTCAATGTGTTCTTCGTTTATACAAGATCCTGAGAAAGCAAAAGCCTTTATTGAGCAAACCAATGGTAATTGTTATCTACCTTATGCGACATCACTTCGTTTAAGTGATATTGGCTATACTAATAATGCACAAAAACAGTTAGGTATTACTTTTAACCATCTAGATACCTATGTTGAGGGATTAAAAAGAGCTACTAAAACCAAATCACCTGAATTTAGTAAATTGGGGATTAAGGTTGACGGTCATTATCGTCAATTGAATGATAATGTTTTACAAATTGAAAATGAATTTTATGCTCCGATTCGTCCTAAACGTGTGCCACGATCAGGTGAATCACCTTCAGATGCGTTGTTACGTGGTGGTATTGAGTATATTGAAGTTCGTGCACTTGATGTTAATCCGTTCTCACCAATCGGTATTACCGAAGAGCAGATTCGCTTCATCGATCTATTCTTAATTTGGTGTGCATTAGCACCAGCACCTGAGATGAGTAGTGGTGAATTAGAATGCGCAAAATTAAATTGGAATCGAGTTATTATGGAAGGGCGTAAGCCTGGTTTAGAAATCGGCATGGGTTGCGATAGTTATCGAGAGCCTTTAGCTAAAGTGGGTCATGATCTTTTTAAAGACTTATTACGTGTTGCCGATGTATTAGATCATCAAGATGATAAGCAACAATATCGCAAAGTTTGTGAGCGACTTGATGTTATGTTTGATCAACCAGAATTGACACTTTCAGCAAGAACATTAGAAGCTATAAGTGATTTAGGTACCGCTAAATTTGGCTTAGTTTTGGCTAATCAATATAAAAAGCAGCTTACTTCAGAACCTTTACAACTATTAACTGATGGCGATTTTGTTCAGCAAAGAACCTTGTCGATTGAAAAGCAGCAGAAGAAAGAACAAAATGACACTATGTCATTTGATGAATATTTGCAAAAGAAAATGAACGGCGTAAATGTTTAAAAATCGCGACTATACATTAAGATATCTTGGAAATAGTGATGTTGAGTTAATATTGCCTAATCATAAGGTGGTTCATAATGAACCATTAATTGATCAGACCACATTTTCGGTTTTGGTTTGGAATATCTTTAAACAGAAAAGGGCAAATTGTATTCATATTCTTGAACAATATGCCAATCAAGCAAAATTAATATTATTACAAGAAGCGCAAACCACACCGCAATTATTAAATTTTATCTCTGAACATAATAAGCTTGCAGATCATGTTCCTGCTTATTGTTTTAATGAAATTTTTGCAGGGGTAATGACGATTACCGACTCAGCACCAAATAAGATTTTATCGTTTAGAGAAAAAGAACCTTTCATTCGCGTACCTAAATCGGCCTTAATTACCGTTTATCCAATTAAAAATTCAACTCAACAGCTGTTAGTTGCTAATATTCATGCTATTAACTTTAGTATTGGGGTAAAAATTTATCGCCAACAAATGTACATGCTATTGAATTATATAAAACAACATAATGGACCGGTTATTTTGGCTGGGGATTTCAATGCTTGGAGTCGGCAACGACTGAATCTGCTTTATCATTTGGTTCGTTCGATAAAGCTTAAACCAGTAAATTTTGCTATTGATATTCGAAAGAGGTTTTTAGGAAGGCCGTTAGATTTTGTATTTTATCGAGGGTTAAAACTTGATGCGGCCAAAATTATCGATACCGCCGCATCAGATCATAATCCATTGTTTGTTAATTTTAAATTGGATTTGAATTTACCAACTTAATTTTTAACACATCGCCTTCTTTAACACGTCCATTTTTCAGTTTATTCCATTGTAAAAGATCGGTAATTTTCACCCGATAATTTTTGGCAATCGAATAAAGATTATCACCAGCTTTAACTTGGTAGGTGATTTGCTTTTTGCCATTTTTTAAGACAGTTTCGGTTTCCTTTGCGCTAACGGTACTGTACTGAATAGTCGTCGTAGTCGTTGATTTAATTTCAAATGGCATACTTTTATGTGGTACATCTTCTAAAAGCTCAGTAACTTTATTCGTAACTAGATTTTCTTTTTTTAATTTTTTAAATAGATTTTCTGCATGAGAATAAGGAACTAATAGATGGAAAGGACCACTTACTGTTTGTTGCAAATAACCGGCATTGTATGTCATTAAATCATTTAGCGATAATCCAGTATATTTAGCTATTTTAGCCAATGAGATATTTTTAGACATATCAATTCTGACTAAAGAATTTTGATAGTTACAATCGGGCAATTTGATACCATAGCGTTTATTATTTTTAACAATATCGATAATAGCTAATATTTTTGGTACATATTGCATGGTTTCTTGTGGTAATTCCAAAGACCAATAACTAGTTGGTAATCCTTTTTCCTTGTTTTTTTCTATGGCTCGTCGGACACGGCCTTCACCAGCATTATATGCCGCTAAAGTTAATAGCCAGTCACCGTTAAAACGGTTATTGAGGTTTTGTAATAGCGAAATTGCAGAACCTGTTGACGCAATTAAATCACGACGACCATCAAAGGTATTGCTATTTATTAAGCCATATTCTTTTGCTGTAATCGGCACAAATTGCCATAAACCAGCAGCCTGGGCAGGTGAGGTAGCTAAAGGATCGTAGGCACTTTCAATCAATGGAATTAAAGCAAGTTCAACAGGTAGATTATTTTTTCGTAACTGATTGATGATGTAATATACATAAGGTTCAGATCGCAACGCAACGTTTTCAAATCTCTGTGGATTGCGTAGTAAACGTTCTCTCTCGGCAACAACACGACTGTTATTTGGCACATTGACATTAATTTGCGTCAGCATGTAATGCCAAGGATTTTGTGTCACTGAAGCGTAATTAACACCACCCCTTTTAACGCTTGAATTAAATATTGATTTAGAATTGTATGTTTTTGAGCCAGCAGTGTACCCTGAACCAGGATTTTGACACCCGACCAAAAAAGCACATAAAATTGTAAATATTAATAATTTTTTCATTAGTTTATAAGTTTGGACATTAATTTAAGCGAAATATTATACCTAAAAAATATCCTTTTGGCTCCTAAAAAAAACAAACAGTTCTAACTCATTGTTACAAATGAATTTATTCTGTAAAAATTTCTCTTCACAGCGTAAAAATAAGTTGATCTGCTTTTCTTGGGTTAAAATAGACGGCAAAGTGATGTTCTTTTTGCGAATAAACTTATCATACTCGAGGATAGCTTGATCATCAGGAACCATCATTTTGGCAAAGTCCAAATTAGCTAAAGTATATTCGTGTCCAGCACAAACAAGCGTATCATCAGGAAGTTGCTTTAATTTATTAAGCGAGCTCAGCATTAGCTTATAATTACTCGCAAAAATTCTACCACAACCAGCAGAAAACAAGCTATCACCACAAAATAGATATGGCTGACAATAATAAGCTAAATGTCCTAATGTGTGTCCCGGTACTGAAATAATATCAAATCGAAAATCGCTAATTGATATTTTAGCTAACTTATCTAGATAGTTAATCTGCAAATTAATTTCACTAGGCCCGTAAACTTCAATATCGGGATAAGATGCTTTAAGCTCGCTTACCCCGCCCGTATGATCGATATGGTGATGTGTAAGTAAAATTGCAAGGGGACAGAGGTGATGTTTTTTTAGATAACTAATAACGGGCGAAGCTTCGCCTGGGTCGATAATGACAATTTGTTTATCGTTGTTTTCAAGCAACCAAATATAATTGTCTTTTAAAGCTGGGATCACATGTAATTTATACATAGTGTTAGCACCTTGTTAGTTATTTAAACAGTTAAATAGGTATCTAAAATGTTATCTTGAAATTTTATCTGCTCAATCCGTGGATGATGTTTCAAAAATGGTGTCATGTAAGCTTGGTGATTCTGCTTGCGTTTTAGCAATAATATCACAACGTTCGTTTTCAATATGACCGGCATGACCTTTAACCCAAATCCATTCGATATGATGTGATTTAACTAGTTCATCTAAACGTTGCCATAAATCAACATTTTTAACTGGCTGTTTGTTTGCAGTTTTCCAACCATTCTTTTTCCAACCATGGATCCAATTCGTAATACCATTACGTAAATATTGACTGTCAGAATAAAGTTGAACTTCACACGCTTCTTTAAGCTGTTCTAAAGCAACAATTGCTGCTAATAATTCCATTCGATTATTGGTGGTTTTATAATAACCATTAGATAATATTTTTTCTGTCTGTTTATATTTTAAAATCGCAGCATAACCACCCGGTCCAGGATTACCTAAACAAGAACCATCAGTAAAAATTTCTATTTTTTTTGCCATACTAAATAAACTTTTGCCTATTGAATAATAATTAGGATTAAATATTGATAAACCATCGGTGATGCTGCCTGACCACCGACTAAAGCACTGTGGGTATCAACATCAGCACGTTTTGGTGTTAAACTATACCACTAAATTGTTAATTTCCCAATTCTAGAAAAAGAAGAGTATAACGTGATAACACATTCAACACGTCAAATTGTATTAGATACAGAAACAACAGGTATGAACCAAGAAGGCAATAATCACTATGAGGGGCATAAGATTATTGAAATTGGTGCTGTTGAAGTATTAAATCGACGCTTAACTGGCAACCATTTCCATGTTTACATCAATCCAGAACGTTTAATTGATGAAGGAGCCTTTAAAGTTCATGGCATCAGTGATGAATTTGTTAAAGATAAACCAATATTTAAAAATATTGCTCATGATTTTATTAAATTCATTGATGGTGCCGAATTAGTCATTCACAACGCATCTTTCGACGTTGGATTTATGGATTATGAGTTTCGCCTTTGTGGGTTAAATTTCAAAACAGCCGATCATTGTATCGTTACCGATACATTAGCAATGGCGCGACGGTTATTCCCCGGTAAACGTAATAACTTAGATGCCCTTTGTGAACGTTATGAAATTGATAATTCACATCGTACCCTACATGGCGCTTTACTTGATGCCGAGATCTTAGCTGAAGTATATTTAGCTATGACTGGTGGACAAACCACGTTGGCTTTTAGTGCGGAAGATAACCCATCAGCAATATTAAATAATACCGTCAAAAAAATTGAGCGTAATGGAACTCGATTATCTGTGATTAAAGCGAATGAGACTGAGCTTTCTGCCCATGAATCAATTTTAGAGAAAATTGATAAAAAGAGTGGTGGGGCATTATGGAAAGTGCATTAATGATTGTTTTCTATGCAATTAAACATAATTTTAAAAAATTATATTGACGAAAATAAAAATAATCTTTAATATCACGCCTACTTTGATGCAGTGCATTGAAGAATCTAAAAAGCGGAGCGGTAGTTCAGTTGGTTAGAATACCTGCCTGTCACGCAGGGGGTCGCGGGTTCGAGCCCCGTCCGTTCCGCCAATTCTTAAAAGTTTTACTCAATTTGTGTATAATACAAAAAATTCTATAAAACCATCCATATAAAATTTATAACATTTCTTGATTAATTTTACTTCAACCTATTTATTGTTAATAAATACAAAATAAATTTCGTAACAACAAATTAATTTTATACCTTTTTTAGCTCTAATTTTCCACAAAAGGTGGGGGCATATTTTGTTGAATATCTGGGTGGTTATTTAAAGAGCTTATTAGTTGAGATTTAGATATAAATTGATATAAAAAACGGAAATATATCTTAGTTGTAGGTTTTATTTTAGGCTAAAATTTAATTTCACATTACATGCATTAAAATATTTCAGAATTGCTTTAAAATTTGTATTTAAAGGATTACCCTCAATACTTTTTATTCTGGCTGAGGAAACACCTAAACGCTCAGCTAACTCAGTTTGAGATAGCTGAGCATATTTTCTTGCTGAAAGTAATAATTGTGTTAGTTTCCATTTCTCTTCAGCTTCATCATATGCCGCTCGGGCAACAGTATTGGCTAATGCTTTTTCCTTAAGTTCATCAAAGGTCGTATTGTGTTTTGTCATCGTCAATCATCTCCTATGACTGTATCCTTATTTATCGTATCTTAATCAATATTGTTCTGTTGTTTAACTAATTCATGTAAACAAAACTAATTCACGATTATTGATATAATAAATCTGAACCAACTGATTTTAATTTCAAATATAGGTGATATCACCACATGAAACTAGCTTAGCTGTGATATTTCGATTTAAATTTTCTATAGCCACTTATATTTAGTCTTTCTCTAAAAATGGGATTCGAGCCTCATTGTTCAATCATTTGATATTTAATTGTAACTTTCTCTATCTATTTATGTTATCTTCAACAATTATTTGTATAAGTTAAAGTTATTTTAATTGATTAGAAATGTTAAAAAAATCACTATTTATTTTTCTTGGTGGGATCTCTTTTGCTTTAGGTACGGTGGGAATTTTTGTTCCTCTGTTGCCTACAGTGCCTTTTTATTTGCTTACTGCATATCTATGGTTAAATAGTTCTGATCGCCTATATAACTATTTTACCCAAACTCGTTATTATCAGACTTATGTGCAGAAAATGCTTATCGAGAAAAAAGTATCAAAAACAGGATTGATAAAAATGTTAACCATGGTATTTATCATTTTATTAATACCATTTATTTTATTTGATTCTTTGCATGTAAGGATTATTTTGTTAATCGTTTTTCTTGCTCATCTGATTTTTGGTTCTTATTATTTTTTAAAGAAGAAATAGGGTATAAAAAATTACAGGGCAACAAAGTTACCCTGTAACATCATAAACATGATAAATAATATTACTCAATTGTTTTAAAGACTTTTTTTGATTTCGATTGCCAATAATGGATTCCACATAGCGCCAGTTGCACTCATAACAGCATCAGCCCCATTATTGATAAATTGGTGATAATGTTCACTGTTACTCACGCCACCCACACCGATAATGGCAAATTTTAAATCCATTTGTTTACGATATTTATTAAGTCGACTAACCATATCTAAACCAGCCCAACGAATTGCGTCACCACAGATTCCACCTTCTTTGCGGTTTTCCCCCAATGCTGGATGTCCATTGGCATCTACAGGTTTTGCTGATAGGGTATTGATTGCACTTAAACCATCAATTATTTTGCCTACTCGAGTTAATAATGAAACAATTCTTTCATCATCAGGGAAGTAAGCTAATTTTAAGATAAGAGGGCGATCCGGTACCGCATTTTTGATTTCATTCACAATGCGTTCAACTCTATCTACATCAAAACAGAGTAGTTTACTTGCGCCTTCATTCGGGCAACTCAAATTGGCTTCTAAAATTGGCGCATTGGTTTCTCTGACTAATTTAGCAGCTAATGCATAATCCTGCTCAATCGCTCCATTACCTTGAGTACCTTGGAAGCTACCTATAACACATTGCCCAATACCGGCTGCCTTGACTGCATCAGCCATATCAGGTTGCCAAATATCCGGAGCAAATGATGGGACACCAAATGAATTGGTTATGGATAACGGTTGACTATAATTGCTATCAGCTAAAACAGTGTCTAAATTGCATGTAAGTTTGCCTTTAGGGTGAACCGATAAGACATTAGGTAATGGATGGCATTTATGTAATTTAGTTCTAACTGTTTTATACACACATAAATCGAATCCATAGGCAAAAGCAGCTTTAATATAATTTGCATTCAATAGCGGTCCGGCAGGCTGACCAAATGGAAGATTGACTTCAACATTTAAGAATTTGCTTGGTTTAGTAGAAACTTGTTCTGCCTTGTCTAATTCGGCAAAAAGGCCAAAAGGGCCTTTGGCATAATTATCTTCATAACTGATAGTTGGATTATAAAAAGGGATCAAAGGTTTCATGCTATCTCCTGTTTATGGCTGTACTTGAAGTGGTATTGATTAATAATTTGATATAAAATTGAGAGGTAAAATTTATAGATATAAAAAATCCTCCATAAAGGAGGATCCATATTCAAAATAAAAAGACAATTTAATTTTACTTTTGTTATTGGTTTTTTTGTTTGCACCACAAGCATAATCAAATTCTCTTTTCTAAATTTGATAAGCATTCTAGCTGAATAAAAATAAACTACAAGTGATAGATATCAAAAAAATTATAAGTAAATGAAATAGTTACAGTGTTTTTTTTTAGACTAGTATACCTCTCATAATAGGCTGACGATTTCAAAGTAATAAAAAATAGACAACCATTTAAAGCTGTATTAGCAAATTGCTTTATAAATTATTAATAAATATAAGGAATTTTTTGTCGAAAAAATGATATTTAGCGACTAATGAAACTTATGTAAGTGGAGAAGAAAAATTTCGGATGCTATGATCCATATTAACATTTAAATATTAATGATTAGGTATTGAAATATGAAAAACAAAGATATTTTTAAACCAGTACTGTTACCCAATGGTATTACTCTAAAAAATCGCATTATGATGGCACCAATGACCACATGTTCGGGATTTTATGAAGGTTCAGTCACTCATGACTTAATCGAATATTATCGAGCAAGAGCTGGTGAAATTGGCACAATAATTGTTGAATGTGGTTTTGTAGATAATAAGGGATTAGCTTTTCCAGGTGCTATTGGTTTAGATAATGACGATAAGATTGAAGGCCTTGCTAAGGTCGCCAAAGCTATTAAAGAGAAAGGCTCGAAAGCGGTTATTCAAGTCTATCACGGTGGTAGAATGGTTGACCCTAAACTCATCGGTGGCCAAAGTCCTGTAGGACCAAGTGCAATAGCGGCACCAAGACCCGGTGCAGCTACCCCTATAGAATTAACCGCTGAAGAAGTAGAGCAGATGATAGATAAGTTTGGTCAAGCGGTTCGCCGTGCTATTCAAGCTGGATTTGACGGAGTCGAAATTCATGGCGCTAACACTTATCTCATTCAACAATTCTATTCACCTAATTCTAACCAACGAAATGATAAGTGGGGAGGGAGTCGCGATAACCGAGCACTGTTTCCACTAGCAATCTTAGATATTACTCATGAGATGGTAAAACGCTACGCAAATCCTGAATTTATTGTCGGCTATCGTTTTTCACCAGAAGAGTTAGAAGTTCCCGGTATTCGTTTTGACGACTCTATGTATCTGCTTGAAAAGTTGGCTGAAAAAGGCTTAGATTACATTCACTTTTCAATGGGAGCAATCTTAAGACCATCAATCGTTGATACCGAAGATCCGACACCATTAATTAATAAATATGTGGCAATGCGTTCGGCAACCTTAGCTAAAATACCGGTTGTTGGTGTTGGTAATGTGGTAAATGAGAAAGATGTTGAAGCTGCGTTAGAGAATGGTTTTGATTTAGTAGCTGTTGGGCGAGCTTGTATTGCTTATCCTGATTGGACAGATCGTATTAAAAAAGGCGAACAACTTGAACTCTATATCAACAGTGATAAACGTGAAGAACTTAATATTCCTGAACCTTTATGGCATTTTTCATTGGTTGAAAGCTTGATTCGAGATATAAATTTAAATGTTAAAAAATTCAAACCAGGTAATTATCAAGAAACTGTCAATGATGAATCTTATGATTATGTTATTAATGTTGAACTTGGTAAAGATTTCATCAAAGATATGCAATTAGTCAACCCGACTAATTATGATAGTGAAGTTTTAAATAACTTTTCGGAAATCAAACATCGCATCATTGATTCAAACAGTCCTCATGTGGATGCCATTTCAGGGGCAACATCACAATGTGAAGCTTTCAAAAAGGCCGTAACCAAGGCTATGGCTCAATCCAACAAAGAAGCTATTATTGCCGAAGGTGGTGATCCTAATACGAAAGCCTATGATGTTGTGGTTGTCGGTAGTGGTGGTGCAGGTTTGGCCGCGGCTATTCAAGCTCACGATCTTGGTGCAAGTGTAGTTGTGGTTGAAAAGATGTCAGTTATTGGTGGAAATACTAATAAAGCTTCAGCAGGTATGAATGCTGCTGAAACAAAATTCCAAAAACTCAAAGGCATCGTGGATAGTAAAGATCTATTTTATAACGAAACCATGACTGGTGGTAAAAATAAAAATAATCCTGAATTATTACGATATTTCGTTGAAAATGCCCCTGATGCCATTGATTGGTTAGACAATAATGGGATTGAACTTAGTGGGATTACGACAACGGGCGGTATGAGTGTCGATCGTACGCATCGTCCAGCCACTGGCGCAGCAGTTGGCGGTTATTTAATTAGTGGTTTAGTTAAAAATATTAATCGTCGAGGTATCGAAGTCATGCTTGATAGCAATGTGACTGAAATTATTACTGAAAATCATAAAGTTGTTGGCGTTAAAGTTACCGAAGAAGATGGTTCGATTCAAACCATTAAAGCTAAAGCAGTGATTATTGCAACTGGTGGATTTAGTGCTAACCGTGAAATGGTTGAAAAATATCGTCCTGACCTCAAAGGATTTGTCACGACTAATCACAAAGGCGCTACTGGTTCGGGGATCATGATCTTGGAAAAATTAGGTGCTGGCACGGTGGATATGAAAGAAATACAAATTCACCCAACAGTGGAACAAACGACTTCTTATTTAATCTCTGAATCAATTCGTGGCGGTGGTGCTATTTTGGTATCACAAATAGGCAAACGTTTTGTTAATGAATTAGATACTCGAGACAAAGTGTCGGCCGAAATTATCAAATTACCAGAACACTATTCTTATATTTTATTTGACCAACAAGTTCGGGATGAAAACAAGGCTGTTGAAGAATATGTTTCCCACGATCTCGTGGTACAAGCTGATTCGATCAATGAGTTAGCACAAAAACTCTCAATTGATGCAAATACGCTATCGAACACCATTGAACGCTATAATCAATTTGTTAATACCAAACAAGATGAAGATTATGGAAGAACAACGGGAATGCGTCATCCAATAAATAAAGCCCCTTACTATGCAATTAAGATTGCTCCTGGGGTTCATCATACTATGGGTGGTGTGACTATCAATACTCATACGCAGGTACTCGACACTGCTAAAAACGTTATCCAAGGTGTATTTGCTGCAGGTGAGGTTGTGGGAGGGGTTCATGGTGCTAATCGTATAGGTGGTAACGCCGTAGCGGATATCATCATTTTTGGTATGCAGGCTGGAAGGCAAGCTACAGACTATATCCATCAATAAATTGCCAAATATTTCTTGAGTCTATTTAACATGGTTAATTCACGTTATGAATATACTCAAGCGATGATGGGAACAACGGTATCATTAATGCTTTTTGAGCCAAATGATTTCGTTGTTCAACTTGTGTTTAAAACCATTAATCAGCTTGAAGATAGGTTGACTGTTAATCGGCCAATATCCGAAGTGATGTTAATTAATAATGCTGCTGGAAAGCATCCGGTAAGGGTTAGTCATGCCGTTTATTCGCTTATCGAGCAAGCTTGTAAAATAAGCTTAATGCCAAACAGTTGTTTTAATGTCGCTATTGGTCCATTAGTTAAACTCTGGAAGATAGGTTTTAATGGTCATCAAGTACCCAATAACGATCAAATAGTGAATAAACGATCATTGATTGATCCTAATGATATTCAACTTGATGCTAAGTCATGTTCAGTCTTTTTGAAAAAAGAGGGAATGGAAATAGATCTAGGTGCGATAGCTAAAGGTTATATTGCTGATGTGATTAAAGAAGTTTTACGACAAAATGATATCCATCAAGCAATAATTAATTTGGGCGGGAATGTGTTAACAGTAGGTGAATCGCCGATTGATAGCCAAGGTTATTGGCATATTGGACTAAAAAAACCTTTTTCCTCAATTCAAAATGAACTAGTTGGTTTAATTAAAGTTAAAAATAAATCTATCGTTACTTCTGGAATTTATGAACGTTACTTTATTCAAAATCATCATCTTTATCATCACATTCTCGATTCTAAAACCGGTTATCCTTTAAATAACGAATTAGAAAGTGTGACGGTGATTTCTGATACCTCACTTGAGGGTGATATTTATTCAACACTTTTGTACGGTTTTGGTTCAATTAAAGGATGTGAGTATTTAAAAAAACATCGCAATCTGTCGGGTATTTTTTTATTGAAAAACAAAACAATAAAATTGGTAAACCCAGACAATTTTGCTTTTCAACTTCTTAATGAGACATATCAAATAAAATAAAATATTTTCAATAAGATATTGTTTACAACATTTCATTATGAATTTGAACAAATTAATTTTTAATTAAAAGGAAAATACTATGAATATAGCAAAGAAACCGCCAGTAAAATGGCTTCCACTTCTCATTATTGCGGGGATATCGGCATTATTGTGGCTTTTGGTATCCCCACCAGAGGGTATTAGTTTACAAGGTTGGCGAACCAGTATTATATTTGTTGCAACCATCGCCTGTATTGTGGCCGAAATTATGCCTATTGGTGCTATTGGTTTATTAGCCATTACGGTTTTTGCTGTATTAAGACCATCAGGTGCTGAAACAGCTACGGATGCAATCAAAATTTCTTTAAGTGAATTAAATAGTAGTTTAATTTGGCTTATTGTTATCGCCTTTATGATTGCTAGAGGATTTATCAAGACTGGTTTAAGCAAACGTATTGCTTATTTTTTAGTTAAAATTCTAGGAAAAAACACTTTAGGTTTAGCTTATGGACTATCAGTAACCGATGTGGCTTTAGCGCCAGCAATTCCGAGTACTACTGCTCGAGCTGGAGGGGTTATTTATCCAATAGCAGAAGCTTTAGCGATAAACTTCAAATCCAACCCGAAAGATGAATCAAGAAACCGGATTGGGACATTTTTGATGTTAACCATTAGTCACGTTAATGACATTACTTCAGCAATGTTTTTAACTGCTTTTACTGGAAATTTATTAGCAGCAAAACTAGTCACTTCATCTCTTGGGATCACCTTAGGGTGGGGACAATGGTTTATAGCAGCTATAGTTCCTTGTTTGGTTTCATTTATTGTTATTCCTTTAGTAATTTATTTCTTAACCAACCCAGAGTTAAAGAAAACCCCTGAAGCGCCAAAATTAGCTGCTGAAGAACTTAAAAAAATGGGGGCAATCACTATTAAAGAGATCATTATGGGCTCTACCGTGATTCTACTTTTAGCACTTTGGATCTTCGGTAAAAATGTCGGTATTGATTCAACTACAACAGCATTTATCGGTTTAACCATTTTAATCTTAACTGGTGTATTGAGCTGGGATGATATCAAAGGTGAAAAAGCTGCATGGGATACCTTAATTTGGTTCGCCGCACTGTTAATGATGGCTGGTCAAGTAAATAAACTTGGCGTAACTAAGTGGCTAGGCGATACCATCGGAAATGCAGTAAAAGGGCATTTGGGTGATAGTAGCTGGGTTTTAGTTATTGTAATTTTATGCATCGCTTATGTTTATTTGCATTACTTCTTCGCAAGTGGTAACGCGCATATTGCTGCATTGTTCCCAGTGTTTTTATCTGTAGCAATTGCATTAGGTGTTCCACAAATGATAGCTATTTTTGCTTTGGTAATTTGTACTAACTATTTCGGTTCAATTACGCAATTTGCTAATGCTCGAAACCCATTACTTTTTGCTGAAGGTTTTGTACCAGTAAAAACTTGGTGGAAAGTTGGATTTATTTGTAGTGTGGTTAACCTAATTATTGTCTTTACCATCGGTATATTATGGTGGAAAATTATTGGATTAGGTTAATATATTCGATAACCAAAACCGCCAAAAATTGAAGTGACCCCATAAAGTTGGACACTTTGATTAAGCGGCTTGTAAGGCCTGATTTCGATATTCAACCGGAGTCAGGCCTTTTAATTTGGCTTTAATCCGTTTGGTGTTGTAGTATTCTATATATTCTTCTATTTTTTCAATCAATTCATCTGCATCTTGAAAGCATTGTCCATGGTACATTTCTGATTTTAATAGACCAAAAAAGTTTTCAGCTACCGCATTATCTAAACAATTTCCTTTTCTGGACATACTTTGTTTGATGCCATTATTAGCTAGTAGCTTCTGATAATGGCAATTTCTATATTGCCAGCCTTGGTCACTATGTAGTAACGGTTTTTCACACTGTTTTAATCGTGATATCCCTTTTTGAAGCATATCTGTCACCAAGGTCAAACGTGCATTTTTTGCCACTTTATAAGCGATTACTTCTTGATTATATAAATCGATAATGGGGGATAGGTAAATTTTCTCTTCATTTACCTTAAATTCTGTGACATCCGTTACCCATTTTTCATTTGGTTTCGATGATTCAAAATCTCTTTTAAGATAATTAGCTACTGTTTTACCTGTCTCTCCACGATAAGAACGATATTTTTTAGGTCTTACTGTCGATTTGAGATTAAGCTGACCCATTAAGCGTTGTACCGTTTTATGATTGAGCTTAATGCCTTCATTTATCAACGTTAAATGAATTCGCCGATAACCATAACGCCCTCTATGTTCATGGTAAATCGATTCTATACGTTTTAACTCATTTTCATAAGCAGACGGCATTTTCAACCTATTAACATGATAATAAAAAACACTTTTTGCCAGTTTTGTTGCTGATAGCAAATGTTTTAAAGAATACTGATATTTAAGAGCTAAAACAACTAACGTTTTTTCTTTGTTTGTTGTCGTTTTGCTTGCTTCAGCTCTTCGAACTTTTTTAGAACAGCATTTTCTGCTCGTAAATAAGCAATTTCCTCTTTTAATTCTTCAATTGTTTTTTCATCATCACTATGAGTTGGTTCAATACGGGTTTGCTTCATACATGGTCTTCCTCTGGAACGATATTCAAGCCCTCGGAAACCTTTTTTATGATATCTATCAAGCCAAACAAATAGAAGCCCGGGGGAACTTAAATTAAGCATAGCACTAGTGTGCCCGAGAGACCAATTATTTGTCCACATTAATTTTAGTGCTTGTAATCTTGCTTCGGCATCACGTAAATGGGTTGAAAGGCGTTATCACCATGAATCGCAACCACTTGGGACCAATATCGAATCTGACGAGAAGATATCGCATATTTTTTTGAAAGAATTTCGGATGATTCTTTTGATAAGAATTCATTAGCTATGATAATTTTTAAATCTCGACTATATTTTGACATAAAAAGCCCCCCTGTAATTGGTTGTCCAACTATTGGGGGTCACTTCAAAAATAATGGCGGTTTTTAATTAATTGTTCGAATAATAAGTCAAATTAGAAGGTTTCAATTGATAACTTCCAATCATTAACCGCTTTCCAATATTTTTTTTCTTGTTCTAAATCTAATAAAATCAGACGATTATTTTCAACAAACTGTTTATTAATGGCTAACGTCACTTTAGTTGATTTTTCTTTGGATAAAATTAACCGAAAAGCATTTAAGTCTAAATCAGTATTGCGTTGGTTGTTAATCAGGATTGATAATCTTAAAATTTGTAACATTGCCATAATATGTTTGAATTCAAACAAGCTAAAATAAGGGAATTCCTCGATGTTAATTGATTTACGATGATAACGAACTAAGGTGGATAACAACAGCTGCTGTTCTTCATTAAATCCGGGTAAATTACTATTTTTTAATATATAACTCGAATGTTTATGAATAGAGGAATAGTTTATTTTCAGACCAACTTCATGTAACTGGGCCGACCAATATAAGATTGACTCCACACTATGCGGTACCATCATTGAGGTTTGATCTTTCCATTGAGAGAAAAAATACTCTGCCGTTTTTACAACTTGTTTTGCATGACGTTCATCAATATTATAATGTTGTGATAGTGACTCGGCGGTGGTTTCTCGTATGTCACGATAATTTGGACCACCGATAAGTTCATACAATACACCTTCACGTAAAGCACAAGGACTAAATTGCAGTTGTTGCAAACCTAATGCATTAAAGACACCACTAAATATAGCAAGCCCACTGACAAAAACATTCTTTCTTTCATCAGATAAGGAAGGGTAGTCAATAGCATGAAAATCATTAAATTCTAAAACATAACTGATTAAGTCTTCTAAACGTTTTGGGGTGATAATCCCATCATTAACCCCAAGATCAAGTAAAATATTATAGATACTTTTGATGGTACCTGACGTGCCAAAAGCAGCAGTAATATTTTGTTTTTTAATTATATTAATTAAATTTTCGACTTGTTGTTCTGCGGCTAATTTTGCTTGTAGAAAGGAATCTTTATCGATTTTTTTTTGTGGAAAATAGTGTTTAGTATAGGTTACGCAGCCCATTGGTCGACTGGCAACAAGTATTGGTTTTAGATTATTACCTTTACCTATTGCGATTTCAGTTGAACCACCACCAATATCAATAACAAATTTAGTATCATTTTCGTTGGTTGACTCGGCGGTCATTGTACCGAGATATATCAATCGTGCTTCTTCTTGTCCAGAAATTATTTCAATAGGATAGGGTAAAACTTTAGCCGCTTCATTCAAGAATCTGTGTCTATTGGTCGCAATACGTAGGGTATAAGTGGCGACAATTCTGACATTTTCTGGAGGAAATCCGTTTAATCGTTCGGCAAATAGCGCTAAACACTCTATTCCTCGCTGAATACTTGATTCACTCAATTCATTATATTCATTTAATCCAGTGGCTAAATGAATATTTTTTTTATTTTTATAGATGATTTGCCTAGCCCCATCTATATTACGGACTATAACCATGTGAAAACTATTAGAGCCTAAATCGACGACAGCATATTCATTGAATTTGTTCACGTTTAAAATCCTTAGACCGATGATTCCATCTGTTTTAAATAATCATAAATGGCATGTTGCGCCCTTACTTTTTTCTTATTACCTCGTTGAACATAATTATTCATATTATCTTTATCAATAATTCTAGCTTTTACATTATCGTTACATTGCAAATTAAAAATGTCATGAATAGTTGTTTTCAAAATGGGATCGAAAATTTTAACCCCCACTTCAATTCGGTTATCTAGGTTACGAGGCATCCAATCAGCTGATGAAATATAAGTATCTTTTTTACCATCATTTTCAAAAATATAGACTCTAGCATGTTCTAAATATTGATCCACTATACTAGTAACATAGATATTTTCACTTAAATTAGCAATTTGTGGTACTAACACACAAGTTCCTCTGACAATTATCCTAATTTTGACACCAGCACAAGAGGCTCGATAAAGTTGATCTATCATCTCTTTATCTGTAATAGCATTAAGTTTTAAATAGATCCCAGAAGGTTTACCTAATCTGGCATTATTGATTTCACGCTCAATGAATTCATAAAAACGCTGGCGGGTGTTTTGTGGAGATACGAGTAGATGATTAAATGAAACTGGTTTGAAAGGATTTTCAATAAAGTTAAATACTTTGATCACTTCATCAGTAATAGCCGGATCGGCGGTTAGCAATGAAAAGTCGGTATAAACTCGTGCAGTTTTTTCGTTGAAATTACCCGAACCTATATGGGCATAACGAACAATTCTATCGTCTTCTTTTCGATCAATTAAGAATAATTTAGCATGAATTTTAAGTTTTGGTTGTGAGTAGATAACTTTTATACCACTTCGAATTAACCTTTTAGCCCATTTTATATTGGCTTCCTCATCAAATCGAGCTTGTAGCTCAACTACTACTGTAACTTTTTTACCATTATTGGCGGCATTTATTGCCGCATGAATAAAGCGAGAATCTTTAGCAACTCGATAAATATTCATACGAATATGAGTGACAGCAGGATCAAACGATGCTTGTCGCATAATCTCAAGCACATGACCAAATGAATAGTAAGGGTAATAGAGCAATACATCACGATCTTTGATGGTTGCAAAAGCATTGCGGAATTTTTTAAATCGATTATAAGCAAGACTAGGTAAACGTTTATTGAGTAAGTTTTTAACACCAAGATCGGGAAAATTAGCTAAATCTTTGAAGTTAGGATAACGACCGCCAGGCATGGCATCTTGTTCGGTTAATCTTAATTTATTTATCAATAATTCAAATAATGCTTTAGGCATATCTTTTTGATAAGTGAAGCGTACCGGTTGTGCCGTTAATCGTTGCTTTAAACCTTGAGACATGAGTTCAAGTAAGCTATCGAGTTCAGTATTTAATTCATATTCAGCATCACGATTAATATTAATCGAATAAGCATTTAATTCTACAGCATCAAAAAAAACTTTAAAAATATCCGCTAAACAATAACGTAAAATGTTATCTAAAAAGATGATTGATTTATTTTTGGTGGAAACTTCTGATGGCAATAGCACAAAACGCGGAGCATTATCGGTTGGCAGTTCGAGTAATGCATAACTAATTTTGTCTTTACAAATAATTTCAACGGCTAAATAAGCATGATCATCTTTTAAAAACTGAATTAATTCAGTATGACTATCGAGAAGAATAGGGGTGATGTACTGCCTTAAATTTTGTTTATAATAATTTTTTATCCAAGTTTCTTGGTAAGAGGTAAGTTGTCTTTCATTTATTAAAAAAATCTGATTCCTTGCCATTTCTAACAATAGCTCGTTATAGAGCTGATCAAACTGTAACTCAAGTTGAATGACTTTTTGAGTAACCTGACGTAACAAATGTTTAGCATTTGAGGTGGATTGAGCTTGTTCTTGCTCAATAAGGACATATTTTTTTAAATTTGCAAATTGGACTTTATAAAATTCGTCAAGATTACTTGAGTAAATGCCTAAAAAACGGATTCTTTCTATAAGAGGATTACTTTCATCAGCAGCCTCTTGTAACACCCGTTGATTAAATGACAACCAACTTAACTCTTTGGGTAAATATACTTTTTCTATTATCATTTTTTTATTATGTCCATTCCACTAATTTCATAGATAACAGAATAGCGGAAGTTAAAAAAAAAGCTAGCATATAGCTAGCTTTTTATTATTCATTTAAACAAAATTAAAAATGATTAAATGCGATGAACAGAAGTTGTGTTAGTTGTTCCGCTTGGAACTAATGCACCTGATACCATAACAATAGTATCACCTTGTTTCGCATTACAAATTTTAACTGCCATTTCTTTACCTAAACGGTAGAAATCGTCTGTTGAATTAATTGCATCAATTAAGATAGGCTCAACACCTTTAGATAATGCTAATTGATTAACAGTTTTTTGGCTTGAAGATAGTGCCAAAATACGAGCCGTTGGGAAATAATGGCGAAGTTCACGAGCTGATTTACCACTACGAGTTGCAACAACTATTAATGGCACATTTAATCGCTCAGCGATTTCTACTGCACCACAACATACAGCAGCAGTAATACGTAATGTTTCTTCTTTGGTTGTTAACTCTAATTTAGCTGGAATAGTACCATCAGTACGTTTACAAATAGTCGCCATTACATTAACTGCTTCAAATGGATATTTACCTTTAGCACTTTCACCAGATAACATAACTGCATCTGTACCATCAATGATAGCATTAGCAACGTCACCCGCTTCAGCACGAGTAGGGCGTGGATTTTTGATCATTGAATCTAACATTTGCGTTGCAGTAATAACAGGTTTTGATGCTTTGTTACATTTTTTGATCATCATTTTTTGAGCAAAAATCACTTCTTCAACCGCGATTTCTACACCTAAATCACCACGAGCAACCATGATACCGTCAGATGCTTCTAAAATTTCATCAAAATTATCTAAACCTTCTTGGTTTTCGATTTTAGAGATGATTTTAATTTCTTCACCGCCGTGAGCTTTAAGATGAGCACGGATATCTTCTACGTCAGAACGTTTACGGATAAATGATGCTGCAATAAAATCAACGCCTTGCTCGCAACCAAAAATTAAATCATTTTTATCTTTTTCAGCAAGTGCAGGTAATTTAATTGAAACACCAGGTAGGTTAATACCTTTGTTTTCACCAAGGTCACCGTTATTTAATACTTTACAAATAACTTCGTTACCTTTGATTTCTTGAACGTCCATAGCGATTAAGCCATCATCCACTAACACACGGTTACCTGGTTTTAGATCTTGCGCGAAACCTTTATAAGTAACAGCTACACGTTCTGAGTTACCCACTACATTTTCATCAGTGGTAAAAGTGAAAGTTTGACCCGCGACAAGTGATACATCATTACCACCTTCAAGCTTAATAGTTCGGATTTCAGGCCCTTTAGTATCTAGCATAATAGCTGCTTTCAAGCCAGTTTCTTGCATTACTTCACGTAAGTTTTTAATTCGATTACCATGCTCTTCAAAATCACCATGAGAGAAGTTTAAACGCATTACATTCATGCCTGCATTTAATAATTTAGTTAACATCTCTTTTGATTCGGATTTTGGACCTATAGTACAAACAATTTTTGTCTTTTTCATAATATTATCTACTAGTTGTTAAAGTTAATGTTCAAATTTGAATAAATGGTTTTAATTAAAAATATTTAAACAAAAAAAACCAATGCTAGCGCATTGGTATAAAAGGGGGAAGAGTAACTTTTTTAAGTTACTCTTATAAAAAACCTTATTTAAAGAATTAATTAATTTCATCAAAAACGGCATCCTCAAAACTTTTTTTATTATAGTCTTATCGACATTTTAAATAAAGTTTTTTATCAAAAAACTAGACATCATTTGCTTAAGAAACAGTAAAATTTCAATCTTGCATAAAATTTCAGCTTAGAAGTTTTAAAATGTTTTCAGTTAAATTACATCAGATCCTTAAGTTGGTAAATTAGTTCATTATCTTTATTTTTTAATGTTAGTTGTTCTTTATTCAAACTAACTGATGCACCATTTTGAATTAATTGAGTAATAATAGTATCTAATTTATCCAATTGGTTATCTTCACAAACCAAGTGCGTTATATTAAATATAGGACTTATAATCGTATCATCAATTAATCTTACTTTGGTTGTAAAATAATTACACATTTGTCCTGAAATGTTCATGTTTTCACCAAATTCAAGTTCTGCGTGTTTATCGGGTGAAATATCTTGACCATTAGCTTTAATTAACACAAAGCGGTGGTGCATCAAATCTTCCGCTTTAACCTTATTGGATTGATCACAACCTGTCATTATCAGAGTTGCTGAAAGTAGTACAGCTGATAGTAAAGTCTTTTTCATCTTAACTCCTAATAAAAGGTTAAATTTGTTATAATGAATTTAATTAAAAATTGGATACGATTATTTTACTTTTATGTTAACTCAACAGCAAATTAAATCTTTAGAATCAATGACTTTCTTAGATAAATACAAAATAAGAAAGCTTTCAAATAAAACATCAAATTTTAACGATATTCAATCAGCTATCAATCAAGCTGTTGAACATTATCATGACCGATTAAAATCGTTACCTAATCATATTAATTTTCCTGAAAATTTACCCGTAGTCGATAAAAAACAGACGATATCCGAAGCAATAAAAAATAATCAAGTTGTGATTATTGCCGGAGAAACCGGTTCAGGAAAGACCACACAAATACCTAAAATATGCTTAGAATTAGGCTTAGGGATCAAAGGTCTTATTGGTCATACCCAACCGAGAAGATTAGCTGCTCGCTCGGTTGCAAATCGTATAGCAGAAGAATTAAAAACTGAAATAGGGCAATTAGTTGGTTATAAAGTTAGATTTTCAGATCATATCAGTGAAACTACCTTAGTTAAACTTATGACTGACGGGATTTTATTAGCAGAAATTCAGCAGGATAGATTATTACTTCAATATGATACGATTATTATTGATGAAGCTCATGAACGTAGTTTAAATATTGATTTTATTTTAGGATATTTGAAACAATTATTACCTAAACGCCCTGATTTAAAGGTCATTATAACCTCAGCGACAATAGATGTTGAACGTTTTTCTAACCATTTTAATCAGGCGCCCATTATTGAAGTATCCGGTAGAACTTATCCTGTTGAAGTCAGATACCGCCCAACTATTTTTACTGAGGATTCGGAAAACGATAAAAATAATGATTTTCAACCTATTATTGATGCAATCGATGAATTATCAGCTGAAAGTGCCGGGGATATTTTAATTTTTCTAACAGGAGAGCGAGAAATACGTGATCTGGCTGATACATTAAGAAAATTAGAGCTCAAGCATACCGAAATTTTACCTTTATATGCGAGATTATCTGCATCTGAGCAAAATCGTATCTTTCAACCACACACTGCAAGGCGAATTGTTTTAGCAACAAATGTAGCTGAAACATCTTTAACGGTTCCTGGTATTAAATATGTTATCGACCCGGGTTTAGCCAGAATTAGTCGTTACAGCTATCGTACCAAAGTTCAACGATTACCGATTGAACCTATTTCTCAAGCGTCAGCCAATCAACGAAAAGGGCGTTGCGGTAGAACTTCCGATGGTATTTGTATCCGTCTATATGATGAACAAGACTTTTTATCTAGACCGGAATTCACTGCCCCCGAAATTCTTCGAACCAATTTAGCTTCAGTTATATTACAAATGACATCATTGGGATTAGGTGATATAACCGCTTTTCCATTTGTTGAGTCTCCTGACTCTAGGTATATTCGTGATGGGGTACGATTATTAGAAGAATTAGGCGCTATATATACTAAACATCATCATTATCATTTAACCGAAATAGGGCGGATTTTATCGCAATTACCCATTGATCCCAGATTAGCTAGAATGTTAGTTGAAGCAAGAAGATTAGGTTGTATAAAAGAAATAATGATCATTACGGCGGCATTATCTATACAAGATCCTAGAGAACGGCCTTTTGATAAACAACAAGCTTCAGATGAGAAACATCGTAGATTTGCAGATAAGGAATCTGATTTTATTTCACTGATTAATTTATGGAACTATGTAGCAAGTCAACAAGCTGAGTTATCTGGTAATCAATTTAGACGATTATGTCAAAAAGAATACCTTAATTATCTTAGAATTCGTGAATGGCAAGATGTTTATACGCAAATTAGGCAAACAGTTAAACAACTCGCATTTCCTATTAATAGCCAATCAGCCGATTACCGATCGCTACATACGGCACTGTTAAGTGGCTTGTTATCACATGTTGGGATGAAAGAAGTTGAAAAGCATGAATATATTGGTGCACGAAATATTAAATTTGCTATTTTTCCAAATTCAGCCATTTTCAAAAATCAACCAAAATGGTGTATTGCTAGTGAACTTGTCGAAACCAGTCGATTGTGGGGCAGAACGGCGGCTAAAATTGAAGCAGAATGGATCGAACCAATAGCCAAACATCTCGTAAAATATAGTTATAGCGAGCCTAGGTGGTCTAAAAAACAGGGAACAACTATTGCTAATGAAAAGGTCACTTTATTTGGCTTACCAATTGTTGCCAGCCGCATAATTAATTATAGTAAAATTGATCCAATATTAAGTCGTTCGTTATTTATCCGCCATGCTTTAGTTGAGGGCGATTGGCAAACTAATCATAGTTTCTATAAACAAAATCAAAATTTAATTAATGAAGTAGAAGATCTTGAACATAAATCTCGCCGTCAAGATATTCTAATTGATGATGATGACCTATATGATTTTTATGATAAACGAATAGACAAATCCATTATTTCTGCAAAGCATTTTGATACTTGGTGGAAAAACAAAAAAAATGTTGATCCTGATTTTTTGAATGTTGAAAAGAATATGCTGATTAAACAATCAGCACAACCAGTAAAACTTAATGATTATCCTGATTTTTGGTATCAGGATAATTTGAAATTATCATTAACTTATCAATTTGATATTGGTAATGAGCGTGACGGTGTAACAATTTCTATTCCGCTTAATGTCTTAAATCAAATAAAAAATAGAGGGTTTGACTGGCAAGTTCCAGGTTTTCGCTATGATTTAATTATTGCTTTAATTAAATCTTTGCCTAAATCATTACGTAAAAGTTTAGTTCCAGCACCTAACTATGCGGATGCATTTTTGACTAGAGTCAATTCGATAGAGCATCCTTTACTTGAAATATTAGAAAATGAATTTAGAAAAATGACGGGAGTAAGAATAAAACCAACAGATTGGCAGTTAGATCAAATTCCCAATTACTTAAAGATGAATTTTAGTATTGTAGATCACAACCGTGAAATTGCTTTTGGTAAAGATCTGATGAAGCTTAAAGAACAACTTAAAAGCGAAGTTCAAAAGGCTTTATCAGCATTGACGCAAAAAAAATCTTTACCAATAGAGCAAAGTAATATTACCGATTGGGATTTTGGAGTACTACCAAGTATTTACGAAGAAAAACAGAATAATTACACGATCAAGGCTTATCCTGCAATCATTGACAACCAAAATTCGGTTAGCATTAAACTCGTTGATTCACTTGAAGAACAAAGGCGACTGACAATGCTTGGAATTAGACGATTGTTGATTTTAAATATTCCGTCACCGATAAAATATCTACATGAAAAGTTACCAAATAAATCTAAATTAGGTTTATATTTTAATTCGTTTGGTACGGTACTTAATCTCATTGATGATTGTATTGCATGCGGGGTAGATCATTTAATAGAAAAGAATAATCAGAAAGTGCATAATCAAGAGCAATTTCAACAATTGTTAATTTATACTAAAAATCATATCAATGAAACCGTAGTAGATATTGCAAAACAAGTAGAATCAATATTAACTCTTCATTTTAATATTAATAAGAAATTAAAAGGTCGAGTTGATTTATCCTTAGCATTTGCATTATCAGACATAAAACAGCAAGTTGGTGAATTAATTTATAAAGGTTTTGTTGCCAAAACAGGTTATGACAAATTGCATGACATTTATCGCTATTTATCGGCTATTGAAAAACGTTTGGAGAAACTTGGTACTAATGTTGCCAAAGATAGACAAGCGATGAACGTAATAGAAGAAGTGAAAAGTGAATATCAAACTTGGGTGAATAATTTGCCAGAAAATCAAAAATCATTGAGCAAAGTTACTAATATAAGATGGATGATAGAAGAACTTAGAGTTAACCTATTTGCTCAGCAACTGGGAACACCTTTTCCAATTTCTGCAAAACGGATAAAACAACAAATCGAAATGGTATCTTCTGAATTGTGATAAAAAGTAGAGTTGTAAAAAAGGGCGTTTAGACGCCCATTTTTATTATTTATAAAGATCAACAAATACTGTGATATTTGGTCCTTTTGAATCGTGAGCAATTCGAGCTATGTGGTAATATTTTGCTCCGCCTTCAATAGCACGTTTTCCGGCCTGATAGGAAATTTCCTGATCAGTCACATAATATCCTCTGAATTTTATTGTATCAAAAGCAACCATCTTAGCAGCAGTTGCGTCATTAAGTTCCTGAATTTTCCTCCCATCAGACAAAGTTACCGTGTAACGATTAACTCTTTGAGGTTCAGTAACGACAGGATTGCTTGTTCCATTATCTGAAGGTGTTGCAACTTTAGCCGTTGTGGTTGTGGCTGTAGTTGAGGTTGTATTTTTTTCAATAACTTTATTGTTAAATTTATCTGCATAATATTTTTCATTGAATGCAGAAGGGGAATAATAACCAGGTTTTTCAACTTGCATTGCAGCTTCACCACCTTGAGCTAAGGCCAATTGACCAGCCTCAGAATCATAAGGGATTGCATTTTCAGGTTGTAACTTACGTTCTGGAGCATCTTTTTTAAACAAATAAGCAGCTATTTGTAAATTACTCCCTAATTCTGAGCGAGAATCGATATAGAAACCATATGCACCTTGAGCTGATGCTTCTTTAGCTATAGCTTGATTTATATCATAATCAGTTGGGAAGTAACCACGGATACGCACAATATTAAATGGTTCTAACCGAATAGCTTTTGATTTTGGATATTCATATACGCCTTCAAATTTACGTAAAGTTTCTGTTTTTTCGACAGCTTTAGGTGCATCTGATTTGTATAATTTTGCGTAAACAATACGTAATGTATCATTAGAAGGACTAATATTAGTTGTTGTTATATAAAAAGAAGCCGCTCCCTCGTTATCTGCAGCTTTTGACATAGCCATAACGTAATCGCTATCTGTATAAAATGCACCACGAATAGTGATACTTTTAAAAGATTGCATACTGTTGGCTTGTTCTTCAGTTAATTGCTGGGCAGCAAAAGAACAAAAAGGCACAAGCGCGACAGTAGTTGCGATAATTGTTTTTTTTAAACTTGTCATATAAAAAACCTTACAATAAATTTTCCATTATTTTAGCACAAATAAATTCAATTTACTAAATCTATTAAAGCTTCCAAATTATTAATATATATATATTTCCCCTTAGCCGTTAAAATATTTTGCTCTTGCATTTTTGATAAATTACGGCTAACAGTTTCAATGGTTAATCCTAAGTAATTAGCTATTTCAGCTCGACTCATTGCTAATTTTATGCTTAAAGACGTATGTCCTCTTTGTTGATATCGAAGGTAAAGAGAGTAAATAAAAGTGGCGAGACGTTCATCGGATTTTTTCTGAGAATAACATAGAACCAATTTTTGATAATTATAAATATCAGCACTTAGTAATTTCAATACTAAATCTCTAACATCTTTATGAGTATCAATCATGTTCATCAATTCATCATAATCGAGTTCACAGATTAAGGTATTGCTTAACGCTTGAATATTATTATTATGAATTTTTGTTGAAATAGCATCTAATCCAACAATATCTCCGGGTAAATAAAATCCATTAATTTGTTCATTATTTTCAGGTGTTGTTACAAAAGTTTTGAGAGCACCAGAGTGAACGATGAAAAATTTTTTTAATGGTGTTTTTGCTTTAACTATTATTTCTTCCTTGGAATAAGATTTTTTACGTTCTAAAACACTACTTAATGTATTGTTGAGTAACCTTGGAACACAAAGTCCGCTAATGCTACATAACTCACACGGAACTGAATAACTATTGGAACGTAATGTCTTATAAATACTATGCATATTATCCTAAATATAAACGCAATAAATTTGGGGGTGATAAGGGTACCATATATTGCGAAAAAACAAAAACTACCCATTTCTTGTTTATTTTATAATTCAATAAAAAGAAAAGGAATCGAAAATCACCTTTAAATTTATAACTTGCCATTAAAATAAGTTATTTAAATAATATAAATCAATTTATTGAAAAAAAATAGTGTTATACAGATTTAAAGTTGGTTATTGAAGATAATTCATTTAATGAATTCTATTTAATATTTATTATTTAACATAATATACATTATGCGAACTAACATATATTTATAAGCAGCCAAAGTTATGATGCAAATTTAAATAACAAAAGGTTTTCATTGTTACCATAAAATGATATCGGTTCTTAATACCAAGCTGAGCATTGTTTAAAAAAAATAATATCAATAACTCTATACATCATTACATTATTTTTCTGTTATTGTAGATTCTGTAATTGCAGCTTACTTAAACAAACTTACTTAAACCAATCGATAGTAAATTTTGCTCATATTGATAACCGTCATTTAATAATGTGTGAATATGACATTTTAAAGTTCTACAGAGAGATACTCAATTATGTTATGATTTTTTAACCCAACACTTTTAATCAATTATAAAGGAATATTTTATGAATTATTATAAAGAGGTTTTCTTCTAAGTATTTTAATACATTAGGAGAAAATATTTTGAAGTTTAAACAGCAATATCGAAATAATTATGAAATTACATATAACGAAAAAGATAAACCAGTAAGATATTACCCTTATCTTCGTAATTATATATTTAAATGTTTTAGTACCAAACAAGAAAAAAGTGCTTATTTTCTTCATATAATTGAATATAAGCGCTATAAACTAAAAATTAGAACATCAAGAGGAAAAAATTTACCCAATCCGTATGATGATTATAGTTCAAACGCATATAAATTGTTAAAAAGCTGGAAACACAATTCAAAGAGAAAAAAACAGTATTATAATTGTTAATTTCTTTAATGCACATAATAATGTATTTTTATTATGTGCATTAATTTATAATAAACATTAGTTATTTTAGCTATTTAAGTAAAATATTATAAATACTCTATTGTTAGTATCCAAGTAGAAAATCATGTTTCTATTATTTAATTGCTAGCATATTATTTATTACTTTATGCGGTCTTTCTGTGTTATACATCTCTAATTTCTATTCGGTTATTTTTCTTAGTTGTTCAGATCTTTAAATATATAAATTTTATACCTTCCATTGGATATGTTGGGTTCAATTATTCTATATAGCCGTATTGATAAGGATGACCTGGTTTAATTTAATCTAGGGGCACTCCATGTGATTATGTCGAGCTTATGGATCTATTTGAGGTAAATTCTGCCCCATTATCAACGTGTATTTTTAATTAATAATAACCATAGTATTCGCTAGGTTGTCTAAATAACGGGTAACTCTACCTGCCGATAAAATAACGTTAAAGATTATAAATCGACGAAATTTTCATTTATTTGAGTTTACGATTTCAGCTTCCAGTTGTTTTTAACAGCTTAATATCCGAAAAATGCATACTGCTATATTTATCTCGCCATTTATAAAAATATATTGCTAGTATATTGACGGTAAAGTTCTTCAACAGGAACACCTGCTTTACCTTTTTTTAATAATATCTAGACTATTTTGGTGCTCTGATAATTTTTTTCATACTGAAATTCTCCTTAAAAATATTATCGAGAATTTGCCACTTTTTTTTTATGTACTATTTTAAGAGATGGTTACACAATACATCTACTTAACTAAAAAAATAGGTTCTATTCCCTTGTTAAGTTACTATAAGAAGGAATATTACCGCCCTTTCCTTTTCAAAATAAATTAATATAAATCAATATGTTGAGGTTAGAATAATGTATATTATGTTAAATATAGCACATTATTACGAACTAAGGCCTAATTTATTATTCATCCAATGTAACTATCCCCTAAAATAGTACATAAAAAAGTAGAAAATTCTCTATAATATTTTTAAGTAGAATTTTAAGGAAAATTTCAATATGAAAAAATTATCGGAACACCAAATTGTCTCCATTTTAAAAGAAGCTGAAGTTGGTATCCCTATTAAAGAGCTTTGCCGTAAATATGGTATGGCCGTTTCTACTTTTTATAAATGGCGAGATAAATATGGCGGTATGCAATCATCGGACATTAAGCGGTTAAAACAGCTGGAAGCTGAAAATCGTAAACTTAAGCAGATGTATGCTGAATTAAGTTTAACCTCTCAGCTCCAACAAGAAATAATAAAAAAGCTATAGTGCCGACGGCAGTTCGTAAGAGTTGGGCACAAACACTACAGTCACAATACAGTATAACAATTAAAATGAGTTGCACTATTGTGAATTTAAGTCGCTGTGCTTACTACTATCAACCTAAATCGGCAGATGACACTATGATTATTTCGTTACTTAAGTCAATAACAGACAAGCATTTACGTTGGGGATTTCCTAAATGTTTTCATCGAATCAGGAAACTGGGATATACGTGGAATCATAAACGGATTTATCGAGTTTATTGTCAGTTAAAACTCAATATTCGTTCTAAACGCAATAAACGATTGCCCCAACGTTATCCAGAGCCATTATCAGTACCAAGTCGTTTGGGAGAATGTTGGTCAATGGATTTTATGAGTGATAGTTCTCAAAATCACCGCCGATTTAGAACCTTTAATGTTATTGATGACTTTAATCGAGAGGCATTAGGCATTGATATTGCGGTCAGTTTATCGGCAGGTAGAATTACCCGTTATTTAGACAGACTGGCTCAATATCACGGTTATCCATTAAAAATACGCGTTGATAATGGCACAGAATTTACCTCAAACAGATTTACAAGCTGGGCAAAATCACATGGAATAACCCTAGATTATATTAAACCAGGTAGTCCTTATCAAAACGGCTATATAGAACGATTTAACCGCACATATCGAACGGAGGTATTAGATTTGTATATATTTAAAAATCTGGAACAAGTAAGAAAAATAACCGAAGAGTAGTTAGAAATATATAATACAGAAAGACCGCATGAGGCATTAAATAATATGACACCAATTGAATATAGAAACATGAAACAAATAGCATGATTTTCTACTTGGTTTGTGTGCTAACAATGGGGTATTTACACCAAATATTCATCAATAATTACTTTTTAATAACAACATTTTAATAACAAAATCAATTATTTTTTACCAATAAAATTAGTTCGCTACCTGGAGGCGATTGTTTAAAAATATGTGTTTTAATCTTACCCCAAACTTGCATTTCACAAGCCTTACAATTAAATTTTAGGATTAACTCTTCATTATTATTCTGAACCAATTTCATTGGAGTTACTTTGGTTTTAACTCCTTGAATGCCTTTTGCTTGTTTGGGACATAAATTAAACGCAAATCTAAGACAATGCTTGGTCGTCATTAAAGGCACATCATCTTTAACTTCATGCGCTTCAAAGGCACTATCAATCAATTTCACGCCATGTGTAGCATAAAATTCACGAGCTTTATAATTATAAACATTAGCCAAAAAGCTTAATTGCTGTTCTGGATATGTTGGCGCTGGGTATACTTCTGGTTTACGATTATTTCTACAATAATGATTTAATCGTTCTAATGTTAATTTATCAATAATATCTCGTCTTAATTGGTTTAATTGACTGCTCGGAATAAAATAGATACTTTTTAAATGAATAATGATTTCCGATAGATAATATGATGTTTGGCCTAACTTAGATAAACTGTCTCTTATAGTATTAAGTGCTTTTTCTTGTTGTTTGGCGAGTTCAAATTGGCCTTTTAGTTCAATATTAACGCAACAACCCTCTTCGCTTGTTGCGAATAATTGTATACTATTTGCGCTATTTTTAAGCTCAAACTTCACACCGATTCGGCGAGAACTTGATTCTTTTAATAAAATTTGTTGCCAATTATGATCCAAATTACGATTAATTTGATAAGGTAATTTTATGGAATGTAAGTCATTAGGTATTTCATTAGGAAATACTCGATAAAGATTATTAGCAATTTTTTCTACTTTATCTGCTCTAAAACCTAAAATTTCTCGTTTAATTAATACATTTAAACCATCACCATTGATTAACGCATTTTCTGATTTGATATCAATTGATTGTTTAGCAATTTTTATGATTTCACCTATAGGTAAACCGATAAATTTAGGAGAATCAAAAGCACCAATGTTGGGTTGTCTACCACGAACAAAATAATCGGTAGCTCCTCGATGAAATGTTCTATTTGGATCAGGAGTAAAAAAGTGTTCAGTTTTGCCACTTGATGCTGCTATAAAATCTGTGTTCTTTTCTAAAATTTCATCCAATTTTTTACGATAAAATGCGGTAATATTTTTCACATAACTTAAATCTTTATACCGACCTTCAATCTTAAAAGATCTCACTCCTGCTTGTATTAGCTGGATTAAGTTGTCAGATTGGTTATTGTCTTTCATTGATAAAAGATGCTTTTCATATGCTACAATTCGACCTTGATCGTCTTTCAATGTAAATGGTAATCGACAAGCTTGAGAACAATCACCTCGATTAGCACTTCTACCTGTTTGAGCATGAGAAATATAACATTGACCAGAAAAGGCAACACATAGTGCTCCATGAATAAAAAATTCAATATTGGCATCAATTTGTTGATGGATGTTTGCTATTTCGCTTAAATTTAGTTCTCTAGCTAAAACTATTTGAGAAAAACCAACATCAGAGAGAAATTTAGCTTTTTCCGGCGTTCGAATATCCATTTGGGTACTAGCATGTAGATCGATTGGCGGAATATCCATGGCTAATATGCCCATATCTTGAACTATTAAAGCATCTACACCGGCATTATATAGCTGCCAAATTAGTTTTCTTGCAGCTTCAAGTTCATTGTCATGAAGGATGGTATTTAAAGTGACGAAAACTTTGACATAAAAATGATGAGCAAATTCAACCAATTTAGCAATATCATCTATTGAATTACCTGCATTATGACGAGCACCAAAATGAGGACCGCCAATATAAATAGCATCAGCTCCATGTAATATAGCCTCTTTTGCAATTTCTATATTTTTTGCTGGACTAAGTAATTCTAGTTTATTGTTAGTGATATGTTGCCGATACATATAAAATTCTCTGGAAATATAGCATTAGATGATAATTACAATATAAAAATGGCAAATAGGATAAATATTTGCCATTAGTGTTTTTTTAATCAAATTTTTTAATCAATGTAAGATTGATTACGTAATGCTTCAATACGTTTATCTAAAGGTGGATGAGATAAAAATAATTGCGAGAACTTAGCTTTCTTTTCACCATTGATACAAAATGCCAATATTGAGGCCTCTTCGTTGGGTTCATGGCTTATTTTTAGTTTTTCTAATGCGGCAATCATTTTAGCTGCGCCCACCAATTTGGCTGAACCTGCATCGGCATGAAATTCTCGATAACGTGAAAACCACATAGCAATAATACTTGCCAAAATACCAAATATTGTCTCAAAAATCATAACGATAACATAATAGGCCAAGGTTGATAGTCCTTCACTTTTCTCTTCCAATACTTTTGTTACCATTGAAGCAATTATTCGTGAAATGAAAATAACAAAAGTATTAAGTACACCTTGTAAAAGTGTCATAGTCACCATATCACCATTAGCTACATGACTCATTTCATGCCCTATTACGGCTTCAGCTTCGTCTTGGGTCATCGCTGACAATAGACCAGAACTTACTGCCACCAATGAATTATTTTTTGTTGCTCCTGTTGCAAATGCATTAATATCATCAGCTTGATAAATTGCAATTTCCGGGGTTTTTATTTTAAGTATATTAGCTTGACGACTAACAATATCCACTAACCATTGTTCTTGAGCGTTGCGAGGATCTGTAATTATTTTCCCACCTACAGCCCGTAGAGCCATTGTTTTGGATAAAAGTAGAGAAATAAAAGAACCACCAAAACCAAAAATAGCTGCAAATATGAGTAATCCTAATGTACTATGGGCATTGACCCCAAAAATACTTAAAATTATACCAAATACAAACATAACAGCTAAGTTAGTTAGGATGAATAATCCAACTCGCATCATAAATAATTCCTCACTACTTTTTTCTAAAATAAATAATTTTACTTAATAAAATAAATAAAATTTAAAATATGATCGCAAAAATGTTTCGTTACTACAACCTCTTTGATAGGAAATTTTGAAAGGATAATTTAAATGACTATTGAATAGCCAACACCACAATGGGGAGCAGTAACTTAATGTTAGGATTCAGGTTTTAACTTTTTTGGAGGAGACCCTATCAGCCACATCCCACACACATATTTTTTACTTTGGCTGCTTCCTTCCGGACCTGACCTGATGAGCAAAAAAATGTTGCAAGAGGACCCATAGAGCCTCCATTGAAGAGGCAGTATTATGCTTTAATTAGCAATTTATTACAATACTTTTTTATAAAAAAAATTAACCTTTCTGTCGTGTAATAACAACAGAAAGGCTATTACTTACGAAACGAAATTTAAGAACTAATATAACTTATAAAGTTAAATTTTTCTCGATTCGTTCTCTAAATTTAATACCAGGTCTAAATGTCACAACTCGTCGAGCTGAGATATCAACACTTTCCCCGGTTTTCGGATTACGACCTGGTCGTGAATTTTTATCACGAACAGCAAAATTGCCAAATCCAGAAAGTTTAACAGGTTCACCTTTTTCTAAAGCAACTCGAATTTCTTCGAAAAAAAGTTCAACTAGGACTTTAGCTTCTTGACGATCAATATCAAATTTATCGGCAAGTCGATCTGCAATATCAGCTTTAGTTAATGTCATAATTATTATTCTCTTAATTGGGCATTAAAACGATTTTGTAAAGCAATAATACATTTGCTTACAATGTTTGTTATATCTTCTTCTTCCAGTGTACGTGATTTGTCTTGTAAAATCAAACTGATAGCAAGGCTTTTCTGGTTTTTTTCGATATTTTCACCTTGATAGACATCAAATAAATTAACTTTTATAAGCTGTTCACCACCAGCACGCTTACACTCAGTAATAATATCTGCTGCTGGTATTGTATTTGATACGACTACAGCTATATCACGCTTGTTAGACGGATATTTAGATAATTCATGAGCAACAGGAACTCTTTTGCCATTAATTTTATCTAAATTTATTTCAAAAACAAGCGTTTTACTATTTAAAGATAATTTTTTTTCAATTTCTGGATGTAAAACGCCAAAATTGCCGATAAGATCGTCATTTATGTAAATTGCTGCACTTTGGCCTGGATGTAATGCCTCAAGTTCTGATTTTCTATATTCGACTGTATCATTACAACCTAAAAGAGAGAATAGTAATTCTAAATCCCCTTTTAAGTCGTAAAAATCGATATGTTGTTTAGGTAATGTCCAGTGTTCTTCATAGAGGCTACCAGTCACAACACCGGAAAGCATCAATTCTTGTCGAACACCAAATTCACATGAGCTGTCAGGGATAAAACGCAAACCCGTTTCAAATAATCTCATTCGAGATTGTTGGCGGTTTTGGTTGTATAACACTGCATCTAATAATCCAGACCATAAGGACAGACGCATAACCGACATTTCACTCGAAATTGGGTTTGGTAATGTAATTTGTGCTTGTTGTGGATGTAATGCTTGTTGAACTTTAGGATCAACAAAACTATAAGTCACAGCCTCTTGATAACCTTTATCAACGAATAAATTTTTTACTCTAGATAAAGGAATTATACTTTCTGGTTTTGGCTTCATTACAGATTCAATCTTCAAATTTACATTAGGAATGTTGTTATAGCCATAAATCCGAGCGACTTCTTCAACTAAATCTTCTTCAATTTGTAAATCAAATCGCCAACTAGGTGATTTTACCGTCCAAACGTTTTCGTTATAAGAAACTTCACAACCTAATCTAACTAAAATATCGGTAATTTTTTGAGTTTCAATTGAATAACCAATAATTCGATCTATTTTATTTCTACGTAATTGAATTGTAGCTTGAGTAGGAAGTTGTTGTTCGTTGGTAACTTCTGTGATTGGACCAACATCACCACCACAGATATCAACAATCAATTGAGTTGCTCTTTCGATTGCAGTTGATTGTAAATAAGGATCAACACCTCGTTCATATCGATGAGAGGCTTCAGTATGTAAGCCATATTCACGTGCTTTTCCTGTTATAGCTAAAGGAGAAAAGAATGCTGATTCAAGGAAGATATCTTTAGTAGTATTAGTAACACCTGATTTTTCCCCACCCATAATACCAGCTATAGCTAAAACTTTTTGATGATCGGCTATTACTAATGTTTCTTCATTAAGTTCAACTTCATTACCATTGAGTAATACAAGTTTTTCTGCTTGATTCGCATAACGAACAACTATGCCCTTTTCTATCTCGGCTAAATCAAACGCATGCATTGGGTGACCAAGTTCTAATAAGACGTAGTTAGTAATATCGACAATTGCGTCGATAGAACGAATACCACCACGACGTAACTTTTCTCTCATCCACAGTGGCGTGGTTGCATCAACATTGATATTTTTAATGATTCGGCCTAAATACCGAGGGGCAGCTTTAGCTTCATTAACTTGTATTGACAAAGTATCTTGAATAGTAGGCGTAACTTCTTGAGTTTTCAATTCTTTAACTGGAATATTATTCACAGCAGAAATATCTCTTGCAACACCAATGATGCCGAAACAATCAGCACGATTTGGTGTTACACTAATATCAATCATTACATCATCTAAATTTAAATATTGTCGTATATCTTGTCCTAAAGGGGCATCCTCTGGTAATTCAATAATTCCATTATGATCGTCGGAAATGCCTAACTCAGAATAAGAACACAACATCCCTTCCGATGGTTCACCTCGAAGCTTTGCTGCTTTGATTTTAAAATCACCAGGTAATACAGCGCCAACTGTGGCACAAGCTACGGTTAAACCTTGACGACAATTAGGTGCGCCACAAACAATATCCAATAATTCTGGTTTACCAATATCTACTTTGGTCACTCGTAATTTGTCAGCATTAGGATGTTGTTTACATTCAACAATTTTACCCACCACTACACCGGTAAAATCACCAGCCACTTTTTCAATATCATCTACTTCTAAACCAGCCATAGTTAACTGGTCAGCAAGTTTTTCGCTACTTATTTCTGGATTGATCCATTCACGTAGCCAACTTTCACTAAATTTCATGTTTTGATCTCCAGAATTAATTAAATTGTTTTAAAAAACGTAAATCATTTTCAAAGAAAGAACGTAAATCAGTGACACCGTAACGCAACATGGTCAATCTCTCTATTCCCATTCCAAATGCGAAACCACTATACACTTCAGGATCTATCCCTACATTGCGTAATACATTAGGATGAACCATACCGCAACCCAAGACTTCTAACCATTTACCATTTTTAGCCTTAATATCCACCTCTGCAGAAGGTTCCGTAAAAGGGAAATATGCTGGTCTAAATCTGATTTCCATATTATCTTCAAAGAAACAATGAAGGAAATCATGTAACAAGCCTTTCAAATGGGTAAAACTGATATCTTTATCAACCAATAAACCTTCCATTTGATGGAACATTGGCGTGTGGGTCTGATCGTAATCATTACGATAAGTTCTTCCTGGGGCAATGATCCGGATTGGTGGTTTTTGATTTTCCATAGTTCGGATTTGAACTGTTGAAGTTTGGGTACGTAATAAACGTTTTGCATCAAACCAGAAGGTATCATGATCAGCACGAGCAGGATGGTGTGCTGGGATATTTAATGCATCAAAATTATGATAATCATCTTCAATCTCTGGTCCAGTCTCAACCACAAAACCTAGTTCACCAAAAAATTCCACTAAACGATTAATTGTTTTAGTAACCGGATGTAATCCACCTAATTCAAGTGATTTGCCTGGAAGTGTGATATCAATAGTTTCATTTGCTAGTTTTGCATTAAGAGCCTGACGCTCTAAAAAATTACGCTTTTGATTTAATAATTCAATAACTTGTTGTTTAGCATCATTAATCTTCTGACCTACAGCTGGTCGCTCATCGGCGGAAACATCACGTAAAGAAGCCATTTGCATGGTAAAATAGCCTTTCTTACCAAAATATTCTACACGAATCTGCTCGATGGTATTAATATCGTTAGCACTTTCAATAGCAGATTTGGCATTGTTTACCAGTTCAACTAATTGAGACATACAGTTCTCCTGCTTATTATTTATTACATAAAAAAAGCCTCTTCTGAGGCTTTTATAATTATTTTTCGTTTTTCATTTGCCTCATGAACGAATAGCAATACTGAAGCTAAAAAAGAAACGAAAGATAACTAGATTCATAATCAACTCTTAAATAATTAAGATGTATAAAACATAAAAGCCGAGATAACTCGGCTCTTATAAAGCTATTAAAGTGCAGCTTTTGCTTTTTCAACTAATGCAGCAAATGCATTTTTATCAAATACTGCAATGTCTGCAAGGATCTTACGATCGATTTCAATTGAAGCTTTCTTTAAACCATTAATGAAACGGCTATAAGAAAGACCACATTGACGAGCAGCAGCATTGATACGTACAATCCATAATTGACGGAATTGACGTTTACGTTGACGACGGTCACGGTAAGCATATTGTCCTGCTTTAATTACTGCTTGGAAAGCAACACGATATACACGTGAACGAGCACCATAATACCCTTTTGCTTGTTTTAAAATTTTCTTGTGACGTGCACGAGCAATAACACCACGTTTAACACGAGCCATAAACTATATCCTCTAAATAATTAATCAATATTTAAGCGTATGGAACACACGCCACTACTAAACCTAAATCGCCTTTTGACACAGTAGTCAAACCACGTAAATGACGTTTACGTTTAGTTGATTTTTTAGTTAGGATATGGCTCTTGTTAGCTTGTTTATGCTTAAAGCCACCAGAAGCTGTTTTTTTAAAGCGCTTTGCTGCGCCTCTTACAGTTTTAATTTTAGGCATTTTATAATTCCCACTTCGCATTGTTAATAAAAATAAAATAATGGTGTAATTTTTAGAAAACTAAAGATTAACTTGCAAAACCATTACTTCTTCTTCGGCGCTAACACCATAATCATTTGACGACCTTCAATCTTAGTTGGATAAGATTCAATTACCGCCAAATCAGCTAAGTCTTCTTTAATGCGATCAAGCATTTCAGTACCTAACTGTTGGTGAGCCATTTCACGTCCACGAAAACGCAACGTAACTTTAGCTTTATCGCCATCTTCAAGAAAGCGTATCAGGCTGCGGAGTTTTACCTGATAGTCGCCTTCGTCTGTACCAGGTCGGAATTTAATTTCCTTAACCTGAACAACCTTTTGCTTCTTCTTCTGTTCTTTTGTTGCTTTACTCTTTTCATAGAGGAACTTGCCATAATCCATAATTCGACAAACAGGTGGCTCTGCATTAGGACTTATTTCAACTAAATCTAACGTTGCTTCTTCAGCTTGCTTTAAAGCTTCATCTAAGCTAACAATACCGAGCTGTTCACCATCGACGCCGGTTAACCTCACCTCGCGAGCGGTAATCTCATCGTTGATTTTATGCGCGCGTGTTGACTGAATTCGTTTACTGACTTTAATATCTCATTCCTCCAAAGTAATTTATCATTAATTCATCTGTTCTAATGAACGACTATGAATTTCATTAAGCAATAATTCTATAACATGTTTCACTTCAAAGCTACCAAGATCTTTACCTTGGCGAGTTCTAACTGAAATTGTTCCTGATTCCATCTCTTTGTCTCCACAAACAAACATATAAGGAACACGTTTTAGAGTATGCTCGCGAATTTTAAACCCAATTTTCTCATTTCTCAAGTCTGCTTTTGCTCTAATACCGATTTTTTGTAGTTGTTCGGTTAATTGTTTGGCATAATCAGCTTGATTATCGGTGATATTAATAACAGCAACTTGTAATGGTGCTAACCAAGTTGGGAAGAAACCAGCACAATCTTCTGTTAAAATTCCCATAAAACGTTCCATGGAACCTAAAATTGCTCGGTGAATCATAACTGGAACATGACGTTCGTTATCTTCACCAACATATGTTGCATCTAAACGTTCAGGCAACATAAAGTCGAGTTGAATAGTACCACATTGCCATGCACGACCTAAGCAATCATGAAGCGTAAATTCGATTTTTGGTCCATAAAAAGCACCTTCACCAGGTAAATACTCAAATTCAATGCCATTTTCAGTTAAACATTCAGCTAAATCTTTCTCAGCTAAATCCCAAGTTTCATCTTTACCAATGCGTTTTTCTGGGCGAGTAGATAATTTAACGGTGATGTCTTTGAAACCAAATGTGCTATAAGTATCATAAACCATTTTGATACAGTTATTAACTTCACTTCGAATTTGACCTTCAGTACAGAAGATATGTGCATCATCTTGAGTAAAACCTCGAACTCGCATTAAACCATGCAAAGATCCAGAAGGTTCATTACGATGACAACTACCAAATTCCGCCATACGTAATGGTAAATCACGATATGATTTTAGGCCTTGATTAAAAATCTGTACATGGCCCGGACAGTTCATTGGTTTAATGCAGTATTCACGATTTTCTGATGAAGTAACAAACATTAACTCTTTATAGTTGCCCCAATGCCCTGTTTTTTCCCATAATACGCGATCCATCATAAATGGACCTTTCACTTCTTGATAATCGTATTCTTTTAGTTTGGTACGCACAAAAACTTCAAGTTCACGGAAAATAATCCAACCATCATTATGCCAAAATACCATACCAGGTGCTTCTTCCTGCATATGATACAGATCAAGCTGTTTACCAATTTTACGATGGTCGCGCTTAGCCGCTTCTTCTAAAAATTGTAAGTAGCTATCAAGTTGTTTCTTATCAGCCCATGCTGTGCCATAAATACGTTGTAACATTTTATTGTCACTATTACCACGCCAATATGCTCCAGCGATTTTTTGCAATTTAAAATGGTGACAAAAACGCATATTAGGTACATGTGGCCCGCGGCACATATCAATATATTCTTCGTGATGATAAAGTGCCGGCGTAGAATCTTTAGGAATATTTTCATCTAAAATAGCAATTTTATATGGTTCATGACGTTCCCAGAATACTTCTCTAGCGCGTTCCCAACTTACTACTTCTTTTTTTACTTCATAATCTTTTTTGGCCAATTCATGCATACGTTTTTCTAAAGCATCAAGATCTTCCTGCGTTAAAGAGTGATCTAAATCAACGTCATAATAAAAGCCATTATCAATTGTTGGTCCTATAGCCATCTGCGTATTTGGCCATAATTGTTTAATAGCATGACCTAATAAATGTGCACATGAATGACGAATAATTTCAAGCCCATCTTCGTCTTTTGCGGTAATAATAGCTAAGGTAGCATCTTGATCAATCACATCACACGCATCTTTACGCTCGCCATTAACACGACCAGCAATACAAGCTTTAGCAAGCCCTGCTCCAATACTTTGAGCAACTTCTAATACAGAAACCGGTTTATCGAATTGACGTTGACTTCCGTCAGGAAGAGTAATAATTGGCATAATAAATCCTTATAACAGTGGTGCGCCACACGAAAGCGCACATGCGTACATAAATAAATAGACGGAGTATACTATCACTTATCATCAGGATTTTAAATAGGTTTAAACTCGATTTAAAATTAGACTTAATTGATCTTATTATTGGATGTTATTTTCAGGGCAATATAATTGTCAAAATGAATTTATTTTGAAAGTTAAATCAATATTAATTGAATCTATATATTAGAAATTAAATAAAGAAGTTAAATAGCCTAGCTTTAGTGGTTTAACATAAGGCTAGGCCTATAGAAATTATAATTCAGCTAAATAACTTTCTGGTATAATTGGCATAGGACCACTTTGAGTACAAACGTAAGCAGCCATATGATTTGCTTTGCTATTAATTTCTTTTAATTCCTTACCTTTTAAATATAGCACACTACTAATAGCCATAAATGAATCACCAGCACCAACAGTATCAATCGCAGTGATTTTCTCTGCTGGATGATAGTTTTGCTCGCTTTTTGTGATTAGGTGACTGCCATAACTACCACAAGTATAAATTAATAACTCAAGTTGATAATGCTGGTTAAGATAATCGAAAAGTACTTTTGGTTCAGAATTTATTTTTAACAAATCGGCAATAATTGGTAATTCTTCATCATTTAACTTTAAGATATTGGCATGTTCAATACACAAAAGTAAAGTCGCGTTATTATAATGGTTTTGACGCAAATTAATATCAACAATGAGTTTGGTTCTTGGTGATCGATAAGTGATAATTTTTTTCAGTAACTCATGATTATGTTGATTGCGTTGAATTAAACTACCAAAATAAATTGCATCTAAATCATCTTGTTTAATAAGTTCTAATAGCTGCTCAGTTAACTGAATATCATCCCAAGCAACAGGATTAACAATATCATAAGTTGGTTTCCCTGCTGAATCCAATTTGACTAATACCGTTCCTGTTGGATAACTTTTTGATATTTGAAGTTGTTGGGGAATTTGTAGTTTTTCAAGCTGATTGCTTAATTCTTTACCATTTTCGTCATCACCAATGGCAGAAACCAAAATTGCGTTTGCTCCAGCTGATTTCGCATGATAACAAAAATTGGCAGCTGCCCCGCCAATTTTTTTTCCGTTAGGTAAACAATCCCATAAAAACTCACCTATTGCGACAACTTTTATGTCATTCATCTTCAATTAGTCCTTGTTTGACATCAATGTTTTTTTCCATACTGTCGGCTTGCTTTTGCCAATCATCAAATTGACCATATGCCGTATATATAGTTGATCCGGTCGGTAATTCAGGGTATTCATTTTCACCATTTGTCCCCCAATTCACCCAACCTGAATCTTTACGTTGCACAATTTGATAACGTCCGACAATATTGCTCGTATACCAGACCATAGCATACCCTGATTCCGGATTAATTTCAGCCGTTTTATTTGCCGCAAGTGGAAAAATAGTCTGTTCAGGTACGCTGTTAACATCGACCTCTTTGGCGAATAATACGGCTTTATTTCGGTCGCTATTATGAACTACATGATGTGCTTTACGTAAAATCGTTTTAACATGTGCTTTTATTTCTTCATCACTCAATATACCTTCTTTAACACAAAAAAGTCGCCAGAAGAAATCCCAAGATACAGCATTGATGTTATCGCCTATTGATTCGCGATAGCGTCTTGCATTTGGAGAAAGTTCATCAAGCGATTGAGATAAAATTCGATTCACTTCATCAGCTAGAATGTTAGCATACTGATCTCCCTGCCGATAATAAGTACCACCATAACTAGCAAAGCGAGAGAATACCACATTATTTTGACCACTCTCATACTCATCACCAACAGTAATCTTATTTATCACTGGCATACCATCAACAGAAGTTTCAAAATCATCAACATAATAAGTACGTCTAAACCATGGTGATTGATAGAAAAACTCCCACACAATTGAAAATGATTTATTGTGTAAAGCTGGATCTAAGCCATTTGGTATTTG
Source organism: Gilliamella sp. LMG 34359 (assembly GCF_984569085.1). Classification (NCBI taxonomy): domain Bacteria; kingdom Pseudomonadati; phylum Pseudomonadota; class Gammaproteobacteria; order Orbales; family Orbaceae; genus Gilliamella; species Gilliamella sp. LMG 34359. The sequence goes on from NZ_OZ474906.1 coordinate 2,184,061, forward strand.
ACCATTAAATCGATAGCGACAATAGATTGGGCCTTCAACTTCGGTTTGACAATCTACAACTGTGTGTTCAGGGGGATTAATTAAGCCATTTGCTGGCGTAAAAAACGGTCCATAAAATCCACCAATAGCATTAGAACAATCTTTAATTAAATTACGCCCTTCTGCTTTAGCTGCAAAATAACGAATTCCCCATTTTCCATATGAAGTACCGTCTGCAGTTCCACGACATAATTCTAAAACATAATGCCCAGTATCTAGTCTTTTAATTCCATCTTTCAATGTAGTATCTAATTGTGTTATACCCTTTAAATTATTCAATTGGGATTTCGAATCTAAATATAAAGTATAATTTTCAACTAATTGATTTAAATTGGTTACTATAAAAGCGATTGAACAGGCTGTGATTAACCGATTGGTTTCATCATAGACCACATCAAATAGTTGATGTGGCACAATATCGCCTTTTTCATCGACGAGTTTTACTTGAGTAGGATCAATTGGCTGTTGTTTAAAAAAAAGACGGGTGATGACCGGTTCATTTTGTCGACTAATGCCATCTGGATTATTTAACATCAAAGTACATTTTTTCATTTTACTGTCCTATTAATTAAATTATTTATTATTCAAATGATTAAATAATTTATTTTGCTCTTTTTCGTTTCAACATATCGACATAAACGGCTAAAAAAATTATCACGCCTTTCGCTACCAATTGCCAAAATGAATTAACACCCAATAAATTCAAACCATTATTAATAACACCGATAACGATGACGCCTAAAATGGTGCCACTAATACGACCTATACCACCAGACATAGAAATACCACCTAACACACAAGCGGCTATCGCGTCCATTTCATAACCTTGTGCTACAGAGGGTTGCCCTGAATACATTCTTGCCGCAAGAACGATTCCTGCGAAAGCAGCTAAAAAGCCAGCGATGGTGTAAACTGTGATTTCAACACGCTTAATTGCTATACCTGATAGTCTTGCTGCTTCACGATTGCCACCCAGAGCATAAATATAAGTACCTAAACGAGTTCGATTAACCAGAACTAACATAATGATGATAAAAAACAACATATAGATCACTGGGTAGGGAATCATTCCCAAATAACCAGTACCAATACTGGTAAAACTTTCATCAAAAATACGAATTGATTGGCCACCGCTATATATAAAACCAACTCCTCGAGCGATCATCATCATAGCTAATGTAACGATAAAAGGTGGAATACCTGTGTAAGCAATAGCAATACCATTAGCTGCACCACAAAGTGTGCCAATAAACAATCCTAAAAAAATTGCTGGGATAATGCCCATTTCACCTATTGATATGAATCCAACAGTTAGCGTGCCTGCCATAGCAACAATCGATCCTACTGATAAATCAATGCCGCCTAATATGATGATTAACGTCATTCCTAATGCTAAGCACATATTGGTAGAGATTTGTCTTAACACCGATAACATATTTTCTTGAGTAAGAAAAACAGGAGTGGTAAATGTTAAAATGGCACTTATCAATAAAAGCGCAATTAGTATACCTATATTGTGCGTAATAAAATTTTTGAAACTCCTAATAATGATATTTTGGGTTATTGCAGAGTGATGATTGCAGCTATCATCTGATTGTTTAATAGATTGGCTAACCATTCTTTAAGCTCTCCCTGTTGCTAATTTCATAATCTTTTCCTGAGTAAGTTCATGACGTGATAGTTCACCTTGGATTTGACCATTAGCGACGACACAAACTCTGTCACACATATTAATAATTTCGGGTAATTCAGAGGAAATCATGATAATGGCAATACCATTGGCACATAATTCATCAATAATTTGATAGATTTCAGCTTTAGCACCGATATCAATTCCTCGAGTCGGTTCGTCTAAAATGATGATTTTAGGTTTAGTCGCTAACCATTTAGCTATCACCACTTTTTGTTGGTTGCCACCACTTAACTGCCCAACAATTTTGTCAGCACTTGGTGTTTTGATATTCAGTTTTTTGATATAGTATTGAATAATTTCCTTTTGCTTTTGTTGATTCACAAAGCAACCATGCATAAATTGTTTTAATACTGTAATTGTTAGATTAAACGCGATACTATTACCTAATATAAGCCCCTGTTTTTTCCTGTCTTCAGGTATCAATGCGATGCCGATATCAATTGCATTTTGAGGAGATTGGATGTTAACTAACTTATTATCAAAATAAATTTCACCACTATCGTATTGGTCTGCGCCAAAAATTGCCTGCATGATTTCACTTCTTCCAGCCCCCATCAGACCAGAAAAGCCCAAAATTTCACCTTTTTTTAATTTGAAATTTACATTATGAAAAACGCCTTTTTTTGACAGATTTTTAACTTCTAATAGACATTCTCCATCTGATTGATAATGGCGTTGATAATAATTATTTAAATTACGCCCCACCATCATTTTGACTAACTCATCAATATTCGTTTCTTTTGTATTGACTGTATCAACATAACTACCATCACGTATCACAGTAATTCGGTCAGTGATGGTAAATAGTTCATCCATACGATGGGAAATATAGATGATACTAACGTTATGTTCAGTTAGTCTTTTAATCATAACAAAAAGTTGTTCTACTTCTTTATCGGTTAAAGAAGAAGTTGGTTCATCCATGATTAAAATGCGGACATTGAAGGAAATCGCTTTAACGATTTCAATAAGCTGTTGTTGAGCTATGGTTAACTCATTTACAGGGCGTAATACATCAATAGTTAGCCCCATACTTTCCATCATAGTTTTGGCTTTGGTGATCATCTGTCGATGATCTTTAAAACCTAACCTTGTTTTTGGTTCTCGTCCCAAAAATATATTTTCATACACGCTAATATAAGGAACTAAGACAATTTCTTGATGAATGACATTAATTCCTCTGGATTGCGCATCTTTGATACCATTGATTATCTCAGTTTTTCCATTAATTTTAATTTCACCGGCATCGGGTTTATAGATGCCACCGATAATTTTAATTAATGTTGATTTGCCAGCGCCATTCTCACCTAATAATCCATGCACCTCACATGGATTTAAATTAAAATGCATATCTTTCAGAGCATGAACACCAGCAAATTTCTTTTCTATATGAGATAGTTGTAATACAACTTGTTCCATATCTATATCACCTTATTGATTGCAATAGCTATAACCGGGTTAAGCAGATTATTATTGCCAAACTTTTACGCCATTTTTTTCAATCATTTCTTTGGTGATAGGAAAAGTTGGTACTAAGATTTCTTTCGCGACCGGTTCTCCTGCTAATACTTTTTTGCCGACTTTATAGGTTTCTTTCGCTAATTGAATAGGTGCTTGGGCGACAGTTAAGGTTAAGTCACCGTCACTGAAAGCTTTTTTACCGTCAGGAGAACCATCAACTGTGTATACTTTGACATTTTTCAGTTTATTCGAAGCTTTCAATGCAACAACTACCCCTAAAGCCGAAGGATCGTTAACTGCAAAAAATGCTTGTAAATCAGGGTGAGCTTGAATGATATCTTCAGCAATTGGCATCGTCACTTCTAATGCACATTTACCATTTTGCTGTGATACCACATTAAATTTACTTTTATTGTCACCTAATCCAGCATAAAAACCATCAGCTCTTAACACACTAGCACGATTAAAAGGACAATCGATCACAGCAATTTTGGCGCCATTAGGAAAATCTTTAGCCATCTGTTCACCATTAATTTTACCGGCTAAGAAATTATCAGACGCCACTGTACTAACAACTAAATCATCATCACTAATCGGATTATCAATAACTACCACAGGGATCTGTTTTTGTTTAGCTGCCAGTAAACCTTGTCTGATCCCCTCAGAATCCACCGCAATTAAATAAATAATATCTACTTTTTGATTAATCACATCTTCCATCATAGATATTTGTTTAGCTTGGTCATATTGGGGGTCAATGAGTATATAGTGATCACCATTTTGTTTAGCTATTTCAGAAAACGTATCAGAGATAGCTGTGAAAAAAGAGTTGTTTAAAGTTGAAGTGATAAAAGCAAACTTAATAGGCTTATTTTCATCGGCGTTTACAAGTTGAAAACAACCTGTAAAAAATATAATTGTAATTGTTAAGCATGTTGCTATGAATTTTTTCATAAAGACACCTCAGATAATTAAATGATTTATAGAAATAATTTACTAATTATGTAAAAGCATCAAAAATATCTACCAAATATTTTGCGCAAATTCAGTCTAATTATCTGCAATAATCTAAACAACATTAATCTATAATTTTTGTGATTTATGATATCAAAGTCACTTTTTTTTAAAACTTGTAAAATTTAATTTATCAAGTTTACAGGTTATGTCATACTAAACATATTATTAAAAGTCTAATAGGTAGCAACATGGCAAATAAGAGTGAGCAGATATATCAAGAAATAGTATTGCAGATCAAAAGTGGAGTTTTAAACTGCAATAGTGCTCTCCCCTCTTCATCTGATTTAAGCTTGATATATAAAACATCGAGACCAACAATAAGCAAAGTTTTTTCAAAATTAAAAAATGAAGGTTTTATCGAAGGTAAGCAAGGTGGTAAGTTCTATGTTAAACCACCTAAAGATCAACAAGTAAGCAAATATATTTTTGGAATATTGGCCCCAAGGTTGGAGCAAGATGAGAGTAGAATGATTCTTGATAGTTTGTATTCAGAGATTGCTAGTTTAGCTAATGACTATCAATTTTCTCTTTTATGGGCTGGAATGTTGACTAAAAGCCAAGATATTCAATCGATTTTAAATGACGTGGAAAAAGTCATCATTAATTATACTAAGAATAACATTAACGGCATATTTTTTACTCCTTTAGAATTTCATCCTTACGCCAATATTATAAATCAAAAAATAATGGATTATCTATCACTTTATAAGATACCTTGCATATTATTAGAGAGAGACTACTGTGTTTTTCCTTGTCGTGGTAATGCTGACTTAGTCAGTATTGATAATATTGCCGCCGGTTACATTGTCACAAACCATTTCATTCAACAGAAAAATACGCGAATTGCTTTTCTCTCAAAAAGTGATTCGGCTAATACCATTGCTTTAAGAATAATAGGATATAAACAAGCACTATATGACGCAGGTATTACAAAAATTAATGATTGGATAATTCAAGTGCCACAAATAGATGAAATAGTCATCAATCATTTAGCAAAATTAAATATCAAGCACGTTGTTTGTGGTAACGACTTTACAGCAATGCAATTGATCTCATTGAATCAAAGAATAAATCCAAAGCAAAAATTATTTACGATCAGCTTTGATGATGCTGATTATGCTGGTCATCTATCTACCCCGCTGTCTACTTATAAACAACCGTTAGCAAGTATAGCTTTGACTGCGGTAGAAACTTTAATCCAAAGAAGAAATAATCCAACCTTACCGACTCGTACTATATACGTAAATGGTGAATTAGTTATCCGAGCATCAAGTGGAGCATGATAAAAAGCTAAATGATTAACTGATAAAAGACATCCAAAGAAATTAATATATAAAATTAAAAATAATTGATGGACATATTTAGAAAAGGAAATATTACTGAATAAATTTTACAACATATATAATTTATTAGTGATTGGTTTAATCAGTTTAATTTTAAGGTGATGTTAACAAGCAATCAATACAAAGCCTCAAATTATAGATGAATAGGAACACAATGGGGTGACGGAGTCGAATCTCATGTTCGTGAAGTTGAATTAGCGTGTCTTAAGGATACACCAATAGATGTTGCGGTAATTCACTATTCTAATAAAGCATTTATGAATGGAAAAGCAGTTCAAGAACTCAAGCTCAATAGCGATGTTGGTATGTCAATAATTGATGATAACAATAATAAATGGTTGCTTATCAAACAGGCTGATGAAATCAATATGCTTGGTGAAGTGGGCAAAAAATATCAACTTTATTATATCAATTATTCAAGAAATACTTATGAAGTTGTAGCAACTGTTAATGGATTAGATGTTATCAACGGAAAAGCAGGTTCATTGAACAATAATGGTTATATCTTAAGGCCATTTAGGACGCTATCAATTAAAAGGTTTCCAAAAAATGATAGTGAAGTTGCTGCATTTACTTTTTCGCAAGCATCAAAAGTTTATGCAAATCATACCGATGAAGTTTCAGCAAACAATATTGGAGTAATTGGTACAGCAATCTTCCTATTGGAAACTAGTTATGAACATAAGGAATTATCAAACCCAAACGCTTTTCCTGTCGATAGTCACGATAGTAAATATGCTAAACCGCCAAGATACTAAATATGAATTACTAAATGATAGTTTGTAGAATATTCCACCAATAGTTATTGGTGGGATAGCTAAATCGAAAACTAAATTTTTAGAAATAACTCCCTGCTTTTAAAAGGTTTCGAACCAACATAAGGTTTTAAAGCCATTCGAGTAAAACGCTTTGCGGCTTTGAGTGTATCGGTGTTATGAAACTGCCTATTACCTAAGGCTAAAACTTGCTCGCCAGTAAAACTGGTACTATTTTGTAACAAACTACTAATAAAACCTTTTTCTGACTGATATTGATAATGCATGGTTTTAACAATATCATCGCCCGTTGCACTGCAATGAAAAAAATCAACGTGATACCCCAAATTATCAAGTAAAGCCAATTCAAATGCTCGCAGTACGTTTTCAGCAGGAACTTGTTGTGCTAATTGCTGTATACTCGTCAGATAATCATCAAATAACGTGGTAATTTCGGTTTCGGCAACTAGCACTCGATGTAATAACTCATTTAAATAGAAAGCACTATATAAAAAAACAGAAACTAGCGGCAAGGTAAGCGATATCGCTTCTACTTGGCGTAAAGTTTTTATTTCACCTTTTCCGGAATATTGAACTATTAATGGTGTAAAAGGTTGTAAAATACCTTTTAGTGCCGATCGTTTACGCCTAGCACCTTTGGCTAAGATGGTTACCTTTCCGCCATCTTCAACGAATAAATCGACTAATAAACTACTTTCACTATATGTTCTGGTATGAAGTACAAATGCTCTTCGCCAATTTTCCATCTACAATGCCTGTCAATTAAATTATTAGTTTTTTTGATCAAAAATAGAGGTTGGTTAAAATTTGAATAATTTTGTGTAATTTTAACCTGAATTTATATTAAAAATCCTATATAATAGATAGTTATATATGGGATAACTAAAAAAAGAGTCGCTATGGAACTATTTTCAACAATATTACTGATTGTATTAATTGTATCACTTTCTGGTGTCATTATAAAAATGTTACCAATACAAATCCCATTACCACTAATGCAAATATTACTAGGTAGTATTCTTGCTGCTCTAGGCATTTATTTGGAGTTTAATTCAGATTTATTTCTTGTTTTATTCATTCCCCCTCTACTTTTTGCTGATGGTCGAAAAACTTCAGTAAAAGACTTTGTACATAACGTAAGAGAAATTGTTGGATTAGCCCTTGTTCTTGTCGTTATCTCCATTGTTGCTTTGGGGTATTTTCTCCATTGGATGTTACCAGATATTTCAATGGCAGCCGTATTTGCCTTAGCAGCAGTATTATCACCTACTGATGCCGTTGCACTAAGTGGTATTGTTGGTAAAGGAAGAATTGAAAAAGAGAAGATGGAAATCATTGAAGGTGAAGCCTTAATGAATGACGCTTCTGGTCTGGTTTCCTTAAAATTTGCACTTGCAATTGCTGCTGGTGCATTTGAATTCAACTTATTACAAATCAGTATATCTTTCTTTGTGGTTGCTATCGGTGGTTTAGCTGTTGGGGTTATATTCACTTGGTTATATGCGCGTATTTTACGTAAAATAAACCAACTAACCAATAATGACCCAGCAATCCAAATTGTACTGTTATTCCTACTACCATTTGCAGCTTACATCATTGCTGAAGAGTGTCACTGTTCAGGCATTTTAGCCGCAGTAAGTGCAGGTATGACAGTTAATCATTCAGGAATGATGCGTAATGCACCTCTAACAACGCGCTTACAATCAGATAGTGCCTGGTCAATGTTAACTTTCGTATTTAACGGTTTTGTCTTCGTTTTATTAGGTATTCAATTACCAAGTATTTTGACTAATACATTTGCTGAAAATCAAACCGATACATCCATTGAATTATGGCAACTATGTCTAATTGTATTATTCGTTTTTGTAGTATTAATGGGGACTCGATTTGCTTGGCTTTGGGCAATGAAAAAGATGCCTGCAATGCCTTTTGGTACTAAACGTTCATTAGCATTTAGTTCATATACAACACGCGATCTTTGGATCTCAACTTTTGCTGGAGTTCGCGGAGCAATCACACTAGCTGGGGTATTATCTATTCCAATAACCATTGCTGGGCGCTATCAATTAGTATTTATCGCCGCGGGTATCATCTTGATATCTTTAATATCCGCTATTATTATATTACCTATCTTATTACGCGGAAGTGTGATTTTGGATAATTCCGAGCAAGAAAACGAGATTTTAACTGTTAAAGGACAAATGGCCGAAGAAGCTATTGTTAGTCTAGAAAAAATGCAGTCTAGTCTTTTACAAGAAACGTCTGAAGCAGGTTTAGATCAAGAAATTATTCATGAAGTTGGTTCCCGGGTTATTGGTTCATTGAGACGCCGAACTGGTCTTAAAGATTTGGAACAAAAAGCACTTGAGGCTGAAAATCTTGAAAGACGTATGCGTTTAGTGGCAATTGGTGCGGAACGTACAGCATTGCTGCAAATGAAAATTCGTGATGAAGTTAGTGAAGAGGTTTATGAGCATCTAAATACAGATTTAGATATTTATGAGAAGATGATCTCTGGAGATGCCTAAATGATTGGCAATAAACACCAATTTCTTGGCACAATTCATTCACAATTTGTCGAGAAAGCGCCAAAAATGTTGGGGATGACACTACGCTGTATCCCCTTCAACTTAAAAAAACGAACTATCGAACAATTATTACAATTACAATTCAAACACTCACTTGAAGATGGTGACTTAGATTTTTTAGAAAATCGTTGGCTTAAAATTCAAGTTACAGATCTTCAGTTGGTTTGGTTTGTCAGTTTGATTGATAACAAACTTGTGGTTAGTCGCGAGGAAATACCAGATGTGAGCTTCATCGGTAATGCTAATGATTTAATTATGATTGCGACTAGACGACAAGATCCTGATACCTTATTCTTCCAACGTCGATTAATTGTTGAAGGTGATACTGAATTAGGTCTTTATGTAAAAAACTTAATGGACTCAATTGAAATAGAAGCTATGCCTAAATTCTTAAGATTAACTCTTGAAAAGTTAGCTGACATTATTGAAAGTGCACCTAAAAACTAAATAGCTAGATCAAATCTATATAAGAAAGAGAATAATATATTCTCTTTTTTAATAACGAAAACATCTAGATTTAAGCTTGATAAATTTATTTCTGAATTTAATTATTTAATGTATATAAACGGACTTTTTATTGGATAACAGCCGTTTAATAAACTGTTATGCTTGCTAACGTTGATTAGAATACTACAACGTTGATATTACCTTCCTTGCCTATCTCTTACACAAATGTTTCATAACATAATTATGATGGAGAGCGTCACTTATGAATACTATGAAAAAAGTACTGCTATTTTTTATTTTTCTAACATTTGCTGTACCAGGATTTTGTAACGAATTTTACAACCAATATGAAGGTGATTATATTATTAAGAATTTTAAATTTAATGATGGTAATACCATTGAAAATTTAAAAATTCATTATGTCACAATCGGCAATCCCAAAGGAAAACCCGTATTAGTTTTACATGGTACGGCTAGTAATGGGGCTTCAATGCTTAATGACACTTTTGGCCATGTCTTATTTGATAAAGGTATGCCATTAGATGCTGAAAAATATTTTATTATATTACCTGACGCAATTGGCACAGGTAAATCATCAAAACCTTCAGATGGCATGAAAGGTAACTTTCCTCATTATGATTATTCAGACATGGTTAACGCACAATATCAACTTTTGAAAAATGGATTAGGTATAAATCATCTTGAACTTATTATTGGTAATTCGATGGGGGGCATGAATACTTGGTTATGGATCACTAAGTACCCGGACTATATGACCGCGGCAATTCCAATGGCAGCAACCCCTGCCCCAATGTCTAGTCGAAATTGGATTATGAGAAAAATGATCATTAATTCAATTAAAGATGATCCTGATTGGAACAACGGTTTTTATAGCCAACAACCAGAAAAATTCCAAACTATCTATAATTATTACGATATAGCAACTAATGGTGGTGATATTGCTTGGCAAAATAGAGCCTACAATACTGAAAAAACAGAAGAAATATTGTCAAATAAGTTAAAAGAACGAATTAATATGGATGCCAATGATTTTTTATATCAATGGGATGCCGCAAGAAACTTTGATCCAACACCAGATTTAACTAAGATTAAGGCGTTTATTTTAGTTATTAACTCAGAAGATGATGAAAGAAATCCGCCAAATACTGGTGTGATGCAAAAAGCGTTGAAAGATATTGTAGCAGCCAAATATTATCTTATCCCAGCCAGTGACAAAACCAGTGGTCATGGCACAACAATGAATGCTAAATTATGGATAGAAGAGTTAAAAATATTTCAAAAAGAACTTGATGCTTATTATTAATTTAAGTTTGTTACATAAGTAACTATAAAACGGAGAAGAGGATATTCTTCATCCTCTCCCCCCAAATTTTTCTACTTTTTTGTAATTATTTTTTCAATCTGAAAAAAACAAAAAACATTTGAGGTTTTTAATTTAGAATTGATCCACTTTGCAATTATTCCATTTTTGTACAATAACCTTCTGATTTTATTTTCGAATATATATGTTCATTTTTATTAGCGATATCTTTTTTCTTGAAAAATAATTCTTCTTTAATTGAAAAATGTTTATCTGAACTTATAACCATTGATGTTATTATAACTATCGACCCTAATTTGTCATTATTAGTATCAGTTTTACCTAAATACTTATTAATTTTATTAATAGTACTAACATTATCCTTGTATACCCAATCTTTAGCATTATCTTGTTTAAAATATAATGGATAGGCTACACTAATTCGTACAACTTTTTTAAGGGATAAGATAAACTATTCTAAAAAAGGAAAATACCATGAAAATAAAACGACGAGAAAGACGAACCTATACAGATGATTTTAAACAGCAGATGGTAACGCTCTATCAACAAGGTAAAACTCGCAGTGAATTAGTTTTACAGTATGAATTAACGCCATCAGCATTAGATCGATGGATAACACAATACTCCACAACAGGTTCATTCAAAACTAAAGATAATCGAAGTACTGAAGATAATGAGTTACTCGCCCTGCGCAAGGAGAATAAACGATTATTGATGGAAAACGATATCCTAAAGCAAGCTGCACTGATAATGGCACGAAAATCGCAGTGATACAATCAAATCGACATCGCCATTCATTGAGTTGGTTGTGTCGATGTTTAGGTGTATCAAGGCATTACTTTTATTATCAGTGCAAAATGCGCCTTGAAAAAAAAGTTTTAAAGTATGCACAAGAGATTCAATCTATTTTTAATCGTAGTTATCAATCTTATGGTACGCGAAGGATACGAAAAGCATTGTCAAACCAAGGTATAATCGTATCGCGTCGTTATGTGGCTAAAGTCATGAAAGCATTATCATTGAAATCAAAATATACCGTAAAACGGTATAAAAACCGTTCTAAAGAAGTTAATTCCGTTACGATTGCCAACGTATTACAGCGAAATTTTACTGTGGGAGTAAAAGCAAATGTTATTGTCGCTGATTTGACTTATATAAAAGTGGGGCAAAAATGGAATTATCTGTGTGTATTACTCGAACTTTCAGCACGAAAGATAGCCGGATTCAGTGTTGGACAACACAAAACAGCCGAGCTTGTTATGCAAGCATTAAGCCAAATTAAAGCACCATTATCCTCAATCGCACTATTTCATTCAGACCGAGGAAAAGAGTTTGATAATCAATTACTCGATAGTTGTTTTGAGGTATTTGCTATCACTCGCTCATTGAGCCATAAAGGATGTCCTTACGATAATGCTGTTGCTGAAGCGACATTTAAGACAATTAAAACGGAATTTGTCAAAAATGAGATATTCACCAATACGAATGAACTACGACAACGTTTTTCTGCTTATGCATATTGGTACAACAACAATCGGCTGCATTCATCATTAGGTTATTTGACGCCGATGGCATTTAATAAACAGTTACCCCTTAATTTTGTTGTATGAAAAAGGGTAGACATTCCATAATTTACCTTCTTCTAACTTATATTCCTCAATCGAAATAACCTCATTTTCTTTTGTATAGTTAGATAGTTTGCCATTATTATCTTTTGCAGAAAATTGTTCTAATTTACATTCCCACTTACCAACAAGGTACTTATCTGAATTAATTGTATTATTTGTATCCTCATTATCTCCACAACCAGATAACGCAAAACCAATCAAGCCAACTAAAATTATTCTTTTCATATTATCCTCGTAACTTTTAAATAATGGTAAGTTATTTAAAAAATCTGAGCAATAAAAAGAATGCATTGCGAGTAAATGAATTTTGATGATGAGTTTTATTACTAGCTACATGACGGTTAATATCCCAATTGTTAATTTTTGACCATTTTCCTTACATCCATAACGAAATTAGAATTCAATAGTCTCTTTTTGTGATATCCTTAAAGCTAAAATTGTCATCTATAATCTCAGGTAATCTCTTTAATAATGTTAAGAGTTACTCTTAAAGTGCTATTTTATTTTTTTATCTGCAGGAAAAAACTAAGAGCATAATTATGTACACAGCTGCAAATCAAAAAATGAAAAAATATTTAAACTAAAATGAGTAAAATTAAACAAATCAATAATTAATCGAAGATTAATAAATAAATGAACAGATGAGATCAAAAAACAATAATGGAAAACAGCACAAATCAACCTACTTTTTACTTCCACGATTACGAAACATTTGGCATAAATCCTGCTTTAGATCGCCCCGCCCAGTTTGCTGGCGTAAGGACTGACAGTGACTTTAATATTATTGAAGAACCTTTAGTCATTTATTGTCAGATAGCTCAAGATTATTTACCTGATCCTGAAGCCGTGCTAATAACAGGAATAACACCCCAAAAAACGAATCAAAATGGTATTTGCGAAGCTGAATTTACCAAATTAATCCATCAAGAATTTAGCCGACCAAATACCTGTATCTTAGGCTATAACAATATTCGTTTTGATGATGAAGTTACTCGCAACATCTTATATCGCAACTTTTATGACCCTTATGCCTATAGTTGGCGCAATGGCAATTCCAGATGGGACCTGCTTGATGTCGTTCGTGCCTGTTATGCTTTAAGGCCGGAAGGAATTAATTGGCCAACAAATGATTCAGGTTTTCCTAGTTTTCGGTTAGAAGATCTCACTAAAGCTAACAATATAGAACATGAGCATGCGCACGATGCTATGTCTGATGTCTATGCCACGATTGCGATGGCAAAATTAATTAAACAAGCACAACCCAAATTATTCAACTATTTTTTTAATCTACGCAATAAAAATAGAGTTGCCGAACTGATTGATATTGCCAATATGACACCAATCATTCATGTGTCAGGCATGCTAGGTAGTCATCGTGGTAACATGGCACTGGTTAGCCCTATTGCTTGGCACCCGACGCAAAAAAATGCTGTGATTGTTTGTGATCTCAGCGGTGATATTGATTCGCTCATAACGCTACCAGTTGAAACTATTCGGGAAAAACTCTACACCAAAACCGAAGATCTTGAAATTGACGAACAGCGGATTCCATTGAAATTAATTCATATTAATAAATGCCCAATAGTCGCACCATTAAGCACTCTTCTTCCTGATAATGCTAAACGTTTCAATCTTGATAAACAGAAATGCCTAACCAACCAACAAAAATTGTTAGAAAACCAAAATACATTGCAAAGTAAAATGTATGAACTATTTAATGTGAGCAATGAATATTCTAACAATAATATTGATGTTGATGCGCAAATCTATGCGAATTTTTTAAATGGTCAAGATCTGTTGAAATGTGAGACAATACGCGCCACTCTCCCCCATTTATTAGACAGCTTATCTCTAAATTTTGACGATTCACGATTAGCAAAATTATTTTTTCGTTATAAAGCAAGAAACTATCCACAAACATTAACTGAACAAGAGTTGCGTATTTGGCAAGATCATTGTCGCGACATATTAAATCCGCATAAGATTCAAGATTATTTACAAACCCTTGAACAATTTGCAGAAATTTATACACAACAGCCTGAAAAATTGAGCTTATTAAAGCAGCTATACCAATATTGTCATTATTTAGTTGGATAATTGAATCTGAGGAGCGTATCATATAATTCAGTTCGGAGTTCTGTGTCATTTTTCAATCAATAACTAACAGCCAAAATTTTAGCTTAAAATATCTAGCATTTAACTTATGAAACACTTTTTAGCCAAACATGCAACAATTAAGCATCGACTCTATTCTTTATATTACACACTATTTAGTTATGGTCGAGGCTTAATTATTTTAACTCTCTGTTTATGGGCAGGTAACATTGTTTCTGCAATATTGCCGATCATGATCCCTGGCAGCATTATTGGTTTATTGATTTTGTTTTTTTTATTAGCTTTTCAATTAATACCAACCTGTTGGATCAAAAATAGCTGTAATCTTTTCATGCGATACATGACTATACTCTTTATTCCAGCTGCAATGGGTATTATGGATAATTATTCATTACTTTTAGCTAATTGGATCCCGATTATCTTTGCTAGTGTTGGTGGTTCGATTATTGTCCTATATTTAACAGCTTATTTAACTGAGCATTTACATAAGCCAGTAGCTAAAGCGTCTGACAATAAGGAAAAACAATCATGATATGGATGCTACCATTAACTATTGTGGTTTTTCTGATTATTCGAAGAATCTCATTTAAAGTAAAAAACCCGCTATTTAATCCATTAGTTATTTCGGTAATTGTCTTAATTCCTATTTTATTAATAACTAGAACGAGCTACATTGAATATGTTAAAAATGTAAAGATTATTAACGATTTACTTCCCTATTCTGTCGTAGCTTTGGCTTATCCTTTATATGAACTTATTCCACAAATAAAGGCTCGTTGGAAATCTATTATGATGATTACCTTTACTGCTTCTATCGCTTCTATGGTGACAGGTGTCTGTATTGCATTATGGTTAGGTGGTAGCAAAGAAATTGCAGCATCAGTATTACCTAAATCTGTAACCACCGCCATTGCAGTCACCATTGCCAGTAATGAAGGTGGTGTTCAATCTATCGCAGCTTTATGTGTAATACTTGTTGGGACATTAGGCGGTATTTTTGGCCATCAATTGTTAAACTTTGCTAAAATCAAAACGGCTTCAGCAAGAGGATTGTCAATTGGTGCGGTGTCACATGCCGTTGGTACGGCTCGCTGTATTGAAATTGATTATAATGAAGGGGCTTATAGCTCCCTATCATTGGTATTATGTGGTATTATGACCTCATTAACAGCCCCATTTTTATTTCCAATAATGATCTTTATTTTTGATTGGTTTTAGCATGACGTTAAAAAAGTTTATTGCTTATTTTATTGCCTTTTTGTTATCACTATTTGCTTTGGTGATTGGTCTCGACTTTTGGATTAGCTATAAAACAGCGCCTTACATCTATCATGATGAAAATCAACTTCCTTATCAAAAAATTGGGGTGGTATTGGGTACTTCAAAATATGTCAAACATGGGGGAATTAATGGCTTTTATCGAAATCGGATAGATGGTGCTATTGATTTATATTGGCAAGGTAAAGTCGACTATCTATTATTAAGTGGAGACAATGCTCAATTAAATTATAATGAGCCAATTATGATGCAAAAAGATCTGATTAAGGCTGGTATCCCCAAAGAAGCGATTGTATTAGACTATGCTGGATTTCGCACCTTTGATTCTGTTGTTCGTGCCAATAAGGTCTTTAATGCGGATAAATTTACCATTATTACTCAAGAATTTCACTGTCAACGTGCGATTTTTATAGCACTCGCTCAAGATATCCAAGCACAATGTTTTGCTGTTCCTACTCCTAAACAAATGAAATTGGTGCGCATCCGAGAAATGTTTGCGCGCGTTAGTGCTTTTATTGATCTTTATATCCTTAATAAAGAACCCAAATTTCTTGGTCCATCCATCCCTATCATTAATAATGAAAATTAATAAAGATTAAGCGACTAAAACAAGTTGAAGAATGCCGTTTTAGAGCTTATATAGGATTAAATTATAAGAACTAATTTATAAGAGCTATAGTATCTTTATGCTTTTTTTACAATTTAGATGATTATCTATGACATTATTCTTTATAATCATAAATATAAATTTATATAGCGTTAATATTATGCGCATAAAAAAGGTGAGGAACAGAATTTTATAGCATAAATATCAGACTAAAACACGTTTGTCTAATAATTTAGATTGCATTTTTATGCAGAAAAAAGTAATATTTAGTCAATTAAAATTTAAACAATTTATCAAAAAAATAATGAATATTGAATTAAGCCATATTAACTGTTTTTATGGTAAACATCAGGCATTGAATGATGTCTCTTTATGTTACCCTTTAGGTGAAACGATTGTTTTACTAGGTCAAAGCGGTGCAGGTAAAAGTTCTTTGTTGAAAGTATTTAATTTACTTGAAATTCCATCATCAGGCGAAATGACGATTGCTGATTCACATTTCGATTTTTCGCAAAAGATAAGTGAATCAACGATTCGGTCGCTACGCAAAAATGTTGGCATGGTTTTTCAAAATTACAACCTATGGCCACATTTAACCGTGTTGGAAAATTTAATTGAAGCACCATGCCAAGTATTAAAATTATCGAAACAAGAAGCTAGTTATAAAGCGATGTCAATTTTAGCTCGTCTACAAATTGATGAAATGGCTCATCGCTACCCTCTCCATCTTTCAGGTGGTCAACAACAACGCGTCGCGATTGCTAGAGCATTAATGATGGAACCTAAAATTTTGTTATTTGACGAACCGACTGCGGCATTAGATCCAGCAATCACATCGCAAGTTGCCGAAATTATTAATGAACTTTCACGAACCGGCATTACACAAATTATTGTTACTCACGAAGTCGATTTTGCGCGTAAAGTGGCTTCACAAGTGATTTACATGGAACATGGTAAAATTATAGAGCAGGGACAACTCGAGTGTTTTGCTCATCCCAAAACCGAAGAGTTCAAAGCTTATTTATCACATTAATATTAATAAAAATCTGATTGGGTGGATATATGAAAAAAACATTACTAGCTATTTTACTTGCAGGATCTGCATTTGCTGCTCAAGCAGCGGAAACTTTAACCATTGGTACCGAAGCAACTTACGCGCCTTTCGAATTCACTAATGATAAAAATGAAATTATCGGTTTTGATATAGACGTTATGAATAAACTTTGTGACGAAATGAAAGTATCTTGTAAGATTGTTAATCAATCATTTGATGGTTTAATTCCTAGTTTAAAAACCCGTCGAATTGATGCCGCTATTGCCGGTATTGATGTGACCCCAGAACGTCAAAAACAAGTTGCTTTTACTAAAATCTATTATGATGATAGTTCAATCCAATTTATTACCTTGAAAGATACATTAACTAACCTTGACCAATTAAAAGGTAAAAAAGTAGGTATTCAAAAAGGTACCACTTACTTGAAATACTTAACCGAAAAATATCCTGATGTTAAAGCGGTAAGTTATGACAGCTATCAATTTGCTTTCCTTGATTTAAAAGCTAAACGTATTGACGCCATTGTATCAAGCTCTTTTGTTGCGGGGGAATGGTTAGGAAAAGATACTGAGATCGTTCCTTTAGGCGATAAGATCACCGATCATGAATTCTTTGGTGAAGGTTTAGGTATTGCTCTACGTCAAGGTAATGATCAATTACTTGAACAATTTAACCAAGCAATTGATAAATTAAAAGCAAATGGTGAATTGGATGCTATATATAAAAAATGGTTTAGCAAATAATCATTAATTACAAAATCTGTTCTTTGAGATCTCGCCGCAAATCTTGCGGCGAGTTTATTTTTTAATTTAACTACGGTTTTTTTATGTCAGACTTTTTTGCACACAGTATGGAGTTGTTACTCCCTTCTATGGATGGGTATATTTTGCCGCTTACGAAAGCAACCGCGATTACGTTATCATTAGCGTTAGTATCATTAGTCGTTGGAATGTTTTTTGCGTTCATATTTACTATTTTAGAAGCGGTACCATTCAAACCTGTTGCATGGCTAATGTCGTTGTTCAATTTAACCATCCGGGCATTACCGGAATTATTAATTGTAGTTGCAATCTATACCGGTTTACCTCTGTTATTAATGGCACTAGATGATGGTTTTACTATTCCGCTAACATCAATCACCATTAAAATGAATATTGAAAATACTCAGCCCGATCCATTTTTATGTGGTGTTTTTGCTTTATCTTTACTTTATGCCGTTTATGCCTCACAGACATTACGTGGCGCCTTCAAAGCGATTTCCAGCGGTCAAAAACAAGCGGCTCAAGTGTTAGGATTAAGTAAATCTCGTACTTTTTTTCGCATTATCATGCCGCAAATGTGGCGACATGCATTACCAGGTTTAAGCAATCAGTGGTTAATTTTATTAAAAGACACCGCGCTTGTTTCAGCAATTGCGATAGATGATTTAATGATGCAAACCAAAACAATTGTTGCTAGAACCAATCAACCTTTTTTATGGTACTTTATTGCGATGATTGTTTATTTAGTGATATCAATTTTCAGTCAAAAAGTTATTTCACGTATTGAAAAACGTGCTACCCATTTTGAACCATCAGTCAATAGTCAGTAAGGTCATTTTATGTCTGATAATTTTATTTTCTATCTTAAAATCATTCTTCAAGGTCTACCTGATACATTAAGCCTGAGTATTTTTGGAATATTATCGGCTGGTATTTTGGCTATTGTCTTTTCATGTCTTTTATCATTGAATTCTAAGTTGTTAACGAAAACAATTCGGACTTATATTATTATTTTTACCGGCTCACCATTATTAGTGCAGTTATTTTTAATCTATTATGGACCGTCACAATTTGGTGAATTCTTAAGCAAGTATCCTGCGTTTTATGATTTTATTTCGTCACCTTGGTTTTGCGCTTATATAGCATTAACCCTTAATAGTGCCGCTTATACCACCCAAATTTTTTACGGTGCATTAAAATCTATACCACAAGGGCAATGGCAAGCATGTAGTGCTTTAGGGATGAATAAAAGACAGACTCTTAAAATTTTGATGCCATATGCATTAAAACGAGCGCTTTCTACTTATTCTAATGAAGTCGTATTTGTGGTTAAAGGAACAGCATTGGCGTCAATGATTCCGGTTATGGATTTAATGGGTTATAGTAATGCACTAAATGGTGAATACTATGACTTCTCAATTTTTGTGGTCGCGGGGCTTATTTACCTCTTGATAAATGGCATTTTAAGCACCATTATGAGGATAATAGAGAAAACAGCCCTCACCTTTGAAAACTAAAATGAGCCAATTTGATTCAACAGCTTTCTTAAAAACAGTCCCACATAAACCAGGTATCTATCAAATGTTTAATGATAAAGATACCATCATCTATGTGGGAAAAGCGAAAGATCTAAACAATCGTTTAAAAAGTTATTTTAATAGTAGTAAAAAAACCATCAAAACGGATCGATTGGTGAGCCATATTCATCGTGTAGAATTTACTATCACCAATACTGAAACCGAAGCACTATTACTTGAACAAACTTATATCAAAAAATATCAACCAAAATACAATGTTTTGCTTAAAGACGATAAAAGCTACCCTTTTATCAAATTAAGTAAAGAAAGACATCCACAATTGTCGTTGTATCGAGGGGCGGTTAATCGTAAAAAGGATGAGTTTTTTGGTCCTTATCCTAGTGGTTATGCGGTTAAACAAATTTTAGCTTTATTACAAAAAACCTTTCCGATAAGACAATGTCTAAATAGTACTTATCGAAATCGAACGCGTCCTTGTTTACAGTATCAAATCAAACGCTGTTTAGGCCCATGTGTACCGGGTTTAGTCAGTGATGAAGATTATAATGAACAAGTTAATTACGTTAGATTGTTTCTTTCCGGACAATCAGACCAGATTTTGCAAAAAATTACTGCAGATATGCAAAAAGCCAGTAGTGAGCTTAATTTTGAAAAAGCGGCCGCACTGCGTGATCAGTTACAAGCAATTAAACACATTAATGAAAAACAGGCGATATACAATAATAATGATAATTTAGACGTGATTGGCTTCCACTATGAACTTGGTTTAGCTTGTATTTATGTACTCTTTATTCGAAATGGTCAAACATTCGGGCATCGTTCTTATTTTCCGAAAGTGCCGTCTAATACCGAACTTGAAGAGGTGATCGAGACATTTTTAGGGCAATTTTATCTACAAGGCAATCAAAATAGAAATATTCCGAAGAAAATTCTTCTCAATTTTTCATTGTCTGATAAACAGGCAATGGAAGACACTTTATCACTCGTTGCTGAACATCAAGTTAAATTAGTCGATGAGCCCAAAGGTGATAATCTAAAATTACTAAATATCGCGACAGTTAATGCACAAACTGAAGTTAAAAATAAATTACTTGAAAACTCAACCATTAAACAAAGATATGATGCATTAAAAGCCTTTTTGGGCATTGATAAAATCAATAGAATGGAATGTTTTGATATCAGCCATTTTATGGGTAAAAACACCATTGCCTCTTGTGTGGTTTTTGATGATAAAGGCCCGGTTAAATCTGAGTTCCGTCGCTATAATATCACCGGTATTACTCCAGGTGATGATTATGCAGCAATGGAACAGGTTCTAACTCGCCGTTATAGTAAGAAAGATCTTCCTGAAGATAAAGTGCCTGATATCATTTTTATTGATGGCGGAAAAGGCCAGCTTAACCAAGCATTGAGAGTTTTTGATAATTTACAAGTAAACTGGGATAAAAATCACCCTATTTTAATTGGTGTCGCCAAAGGTGCTGAACGTAAAGAAGGCTTAGAAACACTTTTCTTTGAAGCGCATGGTAAAGGTTATTATTTAGATTATCACTCCCCTGCTTTACTATTGATCCAACAGATCCGTAATGCATCACATGATCATGCGATAGTTGGTCAAAGGAAGAAAGGCGTTAAGCAGTTAACCGACAGCGCTTTAGAGCATATTGAAGGCGTTGGAGGCAAAAGACGCCAAGCATTACTTAAGCATTTTGGTGGGCTTAGAGAGTTAAAAAATGCCAGTATTGATGAAATTGCCCAAGTACAAGGCATTTCAAAATCATTAGCTGAAAAAATTTATCTAAATTTACAGCAATAACACATTGAAAAATTAACATTTTTCAGGCAACATAAGCAAGCAGAAAACCCTGTTTTTTTAATTATCACTAACCATTTGATTAATAAAACAATATGAGCTAATGTCACATGAAAATTAATTTACCTACATTCTTAACATTATTTCGAGTCATACTGATTCCATTTTTTGTGTTGGCATTCTATCTATTTCCTCATGAATGGTCCGGTTTTTTTTCGGCATTGTTATTTTTAATTGCTGCCGTTACTGATGTTTTTGACGGTTATCTTGCCCGCCGATTAGGTCAAACAACTAAATTTGGTGCATTTTTAGATCCTGTTGCCGATAAAATAATGGTAACAATCGCCTTAGTACTCATAACCCAATATTATCAAGCGTGGTGGATTTCTATTCCGGCTATCATCATCGTTTCTCGAGAAATCATTATCTCTGCATTAAGAGAGTGGATGGCTGAAATTGGCAAACGCAATAATGTTGCCGTCTCATCAATTGGCAAAATTAAAACTATTGCCCAAATGACAGCATTAACTTGGTTACTTTGGCGTCCTTGCGATCTGGTTATATATGCAGGGCTAGCTGCCCTACTTATTGCAACTGTGTTAACTTTATTATCTATGTTGCAATATCTTTGGGTTGCTCACAGTGATTTATTAGACGAAGATTAAACATATTCATAAAAATGGCAAAATTATCTATACAGTGCCTTAATAATTAAGTTCGCTAAATAATTTTGCAAAAATAGGCAAAATAGCCTAATTTAACAACTAATCAGTCAAACATTGAGCAATCAAACCATTAATTTGAAATTTTTATTGACTGAAATGATAAGATAGGTAAAATGCACAGCATCCAAAGCGCAGTTACCTTTCGGTACTAAGCTTTGAGCCCGGGTGGTGAAATCGGTAGACACAAGGGATTTAAAATCCCTCGGCCTTTTTGGCCGTGCGAGTTCAAGTCTCGCCCCGGGCACCATTTAAAACACTTCTCATGCGGGAATAGCTCAGTTGGTAGAGCGCAACCTTGCCAAGGTTGAGGTCGCGAGTTCGAACCTCGTTTCCCGCTCCAATATAACATCCAGTATAGTCCGTTAAAGTCCACAAAGCTCGGAGTTTAAAAGTGATTTAACTGTTTTACTTTCCAGTATAGAACAAAGTAATCCTGAGTCATTCAAGAGAATTTAGTCCAAAAATGTGTTATCTTGATTTCTATGAATTCTTTTTTTGTTGGATAACTCGTATCGTACTCAGGACTAACTGATGATTTATCAATCCAATCAGTAGCATGATGACCTGACTCTACAATTGATGTTTTAAATTCTGGTATTTTGTATTTCTAGATTTAACGATTCAATAAAACTTTCAATCGCAGGTTTTGATCCGTTATAAAAACCTATAGAAGGAAAATTTACTAAACCCGCAAAACTTGAAATTTGGATAATGTACCCATGTTTTTGCTGTTTCATAATTGAAAGCACTTCCTGAATAACACGTTAATGAACCAAAAAAATTTGGTTCAAATACGTTGGCTGTCCTGTTCTGCTGCTGTTTCAACAGGGCTAAAGAGACCATAACCAGCATTGTTAATTAGTACATCGATTCTTTTAAATAATTTAATGTCTTCCTTTACAACTTTTTTGATTGATGCTTCACTAGTAACATCCATCTGAACTGAAATGAAATTTGAGGAATATTCTTGTTTAAATACATATTAATTATTAATATTTCTTGCAACACCGATTACCAAATCACCTCGATCCAGAGCAGATTTTGCCCAAGCGAAACTCAAACCACAAGATGTTCCCGTGATCAACCATACTTCTCATGAAATGAATTCCTCATAAACAATGGCTGCATAATGAAGCATCCGTTATTTCAATTTCTTAAGATATCTTTTTATTGAAATTTTGAAGTGTCGGTAGCACAAACACGGAGTCGATGACCATCGGGATCATTTCCTACAAATGTGTATCCGAAATCGAGCATTTGGGGTTCAAGTTCAATTTTGACGTTTAGTTCCTTCCATGTCGCATAAATCTTATCTACATCATTTTTTGTTACATCACTAAATGACAACTCAAAACCACCATAATGATTCGGTGCCTTTGGAGTTATTTCATCAGCACCTTGTAGCCCCAAAATAAAATTATCATTCAATAAAAATACAGCGAAACCAGGATAAGTTTCAATAGGTGGGCGCCCTAGTATTTTTGTGTAAAATTCAGTACTAGTATCGACATCTTTGACATAAACAATAACGCTATTAGGTTTAAACATTTTTTGTTTCCTCTTAGTGATAAAAATTAATTTAGTTAATTTTGGTTATCTATATTATGATGTAGCATTGATGACAACTGTATGTCATATTTAAAATTTAATGTAAATTATTTTGTAAACATAAAGCATGAAAATTAATCGTATAATTACTATCATAATGGTATTGCTTCAAAGAGAAAAAATAAGCGGTAAAGAATTAGCAGAAAAATTAAATGTATCATTGCGTACTATTTATCGAGATATACAAGTTATTGAGGGAGCAGGAATACCCATTATTACATATCAAGGAAGTGCGGGCGGAATAAGTATTTTAAAAACTTATAAAGTTAATACAAGTTTATTCACTAAAGAAGATGTCATTGTTTTATTAAAAGGCCTCAACTTGTTATCCTCACCGGTTATAAAAGAAAGTGAAAATTTAAGAACTTTTGAAAAAATTAAGAGTTTTTTATCAGAACAAGAACTTGATGAAGAAGTTACAAATAATTTAAATCAACTAATTGTTGATTTATCACCTTGGTTTTCTAAGCAAAATATTAATAAAAAAATTTCCATTATAAGACTGGCACTTAATGAGCAACTACTTTTATCGTTTAATTATTTGGGGGTTAAAAATAAACAAACCTCGCGTTTGATTGAGCCATATAAACTTATTTTTAAGGAAAAACAATGGTATTTACAAGCTTTTTGCCTAAATAGAAATGATTTTCGTATATTTAAATTGTCAAAAATGTCAAACATTAGAGAAACTAATACTAAATTTATTAGTCAGACTGTTCCTGAAGTATTTTCTTTATTTGAAAAGGATATGAAAAAAAAGATTTTTAAAATAAAATTACTAATAGATGAATCTCTTTTGGATCGCATTTTAGATTTTTGTGACGAAAAAGATATTAAGAAATTAAACGAACAACAATATCTTGTAAATTTTAACTTTATTGATGATGACTACAGTTATGGAATTTTGCTGAGCTTAGGTCATAAATGTATTTGTTTAGAGCCTGAGCATATACGTCACGAAATGGTTGAACGCGCGGAAAAATTATTTAAATCTTATAAAAACGCTGCCAATTCATTTATGTCAAATTATTCTATCAAATGACTTGTCAATGAATAGCCTCATACCATTAAATGATAAGGCAAGGTCTAGTAAATAAGTTGTTATTGTAATTTGAGTCCGTGGAAGTCCATAACAATCCATAAAGTACCACAAAAAACTATTCCAAAAATTAGTCCTGAAGGTTAGCGAAAGCAATATTAGTGTCTGGATAAATTTTTTATATACAATAGGTTATGAAACTGGATTCGAACCTCGTTTCCCGCTCCAATTCATAATGTATAAAATTGTACTAAATATACATCTTAATATTTTTTATTAATATATGTTCGTTAGCACAGTAAAGGAAGTGAATATATTATTATCTTGATCCACGCAAACTAATTCTACCAGAAAACGCCTTAATAAATTAAGGCTATTCCTCAAATAATACGTTTACTTCGATTCAAAAGCACTTTCGCGTATTCGAATAGTGTTGGTGATTTCACGCCAAATGACCATCAATTGCTCTTCAGTATATCCTTGTGTTTTGTCTTCGGGAACTCTATAGGTCATTTCTACGCGTAATCGTGGCGTTTTATAGGTTGGATCGGTAATATGAATACCTAAAGTAAATATATAGTCTGTATAATTATTATTAACGCCTTGGGGCTCTTCAAAATATTTGCCTTTGACAACCCACTCTTCCAATTTCAAACCATGGCTTTCACGGGTTCCTTTATAGATGGTATGTCCGCTACCTTGTGTAAAATAAGCTTCGGGCTTATCAAGTAATGCATAGTCATCGGCAAAATCATTAAATTCAAAATAGAATGAAAAATAGTCATTACTATTATCGTGCCGATAACCATAATTCATATCTTTCCATTCGCGATCCTCCCCCTGCATAAAACTGTTAAACATACAAAAACCTGGCGTGGTTGGGATAGTCAAATCATCGCGCGGCTTAATCCGGTCAAAAAGTTTACGTAGCTCAATTAATTTTTGAGAGACATTATTCGCATAAGATTCTGGATCTTTTATCCTATCTTTAGCATATAATTCCCCAGAGCCATTACGTGCTTTCATCTCAATTTGTAAAGTCACGTCATCTTGCCAACGATAACCTTCTAAAACTCTAAGAACATCATTCAGATCAGGATCTATCATTCGTTCAAAAATAATACCTTGCATTTTATCAGGATTATTTGTCTGTACTTTATATACCTGTTTTAGATATTTGCCATAGATTTGGTCAAGAGGCTTAGTATTTTCTAGATCCTGCTTGCGCTGGGCAATCATCTGTTTAAACGATGGTAAATACTGCTGTTTGGTAGTAATGGTAATATCACCACTACTTTTGTAATAAAAGATGCCCTCTTTATAAGCTTTAAATTCAACGGGCAGTTCGATTAAATAAGTACCAATACAGCGTGTGGGGGAGTTTGAAATTAACGAAGTCACCGACTGCTGCTTTTTTGATGGTAATGTAATCCTTCGAATATCCTTGTTAAATGCCTGACAACTACTCAATACGGTCAATGCCAAAACTCCAACCATCAAACCGCCATGAAGTTTATTTAGTTTAGAAAAGCTAATCATTTAGAATTACCTCCTGCATCAAAAAAATTTCTGTCCAACACCAGTACCATGATACTTATACCGTTTCATAGTCTGATGGGTTTAGGTAGTCTTATATCCGAGACTATACGTTTTAATCGCTCATGAAGATTGCTGCCGTGCATATTCAACCATATCTTTTGGGTAATACATAAAACGATGTAATGTACTATCATCAATATTTTTTAAATATACAACGGCTGCTGCTTCAAAACACCAGTAGCCATAAAAACAACAACAGTTTCGTGAATCACCTTGTTGAATTAAATGGCTATCAATATAAACATAGCCTGTTTTACGTAGACCATCATACCAACGACGTAAATATTCATCTAAGAATTTTAAAGTATCTTTAGGTTTTTCTGCATGAATCGCTTTATAAAGAGGATTACGAAAGCTGAGTGATCGCGGTGTTTTTTCTTCAGTAATCGGATAGTTAGGAATTTTCATTGCAATCAAACTATCTAATGCTTTTTCTCGATTTTCATAATCTAAATCGACCGCTTTAACAATCGTTTCCAACCAGTCTTGCCGTCCAAATAAAATACATAAACCTAATAAATTTGATAACATTTCTGCTTCAAAGTACTCGGTTAAAATTGAAATATATTCCCTATCATCAGGATGAGCGTGATTATATCGCTCAATACAATCAATTGAATTTTCAGTATAATTTATTACTTTCTCCATCGTCGGCAATAAATCAGCAATCGGTTTACCTGCTGTATAATCAAGACATAATTGTTGATAATAGAGATCTATCAATGATGCTAGTAAAGGATCTTCAGTAGCTTGTGCCTTTTTTTTAAATTCGTTTATCTCCCATTCAAATCTTTCTTGAACAAATGGATAAAAATCTTCATCTAATAATTTTTGGCGACGTTGTTTTTCAAATTCTGACATATTTATTTCATTTCCTTGGCTTATTCTTTATTTTTTCGGCTTGTTATATTAACCTTTATTTTCAAGACGTTCACGTTTGGCTTTAATAATATTTTCAATAGTCGGCTCACCATATTAGTGAAGCGGTTGGAATACTGGATGCTATAGTAAAGTCCATATCCCCCGTTATTTCAGCATAACTATTTTTTCATCTTGAGTAGACTCTTCATTAACAGTATCAAGTTGCTCATTATCCTATTCAAACGCTTCATCATACTTTGATTGTTCAAAGAATCAGCGATCGATAAATTTTAATATTTATTAACGACATTCAAAGCGTAACTACGTAACCAAAAATTGAATTGACTATCCTTATCATTGTCTATCGTAGTTTCTGATTTGTGGATCTCAAATTTTAAAGTTTTAACAAGCAGTACTCCGTTACAAATTAGAGGATATGACTGAAAATTACTATAAAAAGTTAATTATTGCTAACACGCATAGGAGTAACAAACAGCAAACAAAAAAGCACCTGCCCAACACAATTACTATGATACTTATACCGTTTCATAGTCTGATGGGCTTAGGTGGTTTTATTTCTAGTTAGGTTATGTGCTTCAATCGTTTATGAAGATTGCTGACGAGCATATTCAACCATATCTTTTGGGTAATACATAAAACGATGTAAGGTACTATCATCAATATTTTTTAAATACGCGACAGCAGCAGCTTCAAAACACCAGTAGCCATGAAATGTACAACATTCTCGTGAATCACCTTGTTGTATTAAATGACTATCCATGTAAACATTACCTGCTTTATATAATCCATCATACCAACGGCGTAAATATTCATCTAAGAATTTTAAGGTATCTTTTGGTTTTTCTGCATGAATCGCTTTATAAAGAGGATTACGAAAGCTGAGTGATCGCGGAGTTTTTTCTTCAGTAATCGGGTAATTAGGAATTTTCATAGCAATCAGACTATCTAATGCTTTTTCTCGATTTTCATAATCTAAATCGACCGCTTTAACAATCGTTTCCAACCAGTCTTGCCGTCCAAATAAAATACATAAACCTAATAAATTTGATAATTTTTCAGTCTGAAAGTACTCGGTTAAAATTGTAATGTCAGCCCTATCACCTGGATGAGCGAGATTATATCGTTTAACGTGATCAACTGTATTCTCGGTATAATTTATTATTTTCTCCATCGTTGGTAATAAATCAGTAATCGGTTTACCTGCTGTATAATCAAGGCATAATTGTTGATAATACAGATCTATCATTGGTTCCAGATAAGGATCTTCAATAGCTTGTATTGTTTTTTTAAACTCCGTTATCTCCCATTCAAATCTTTCTTGAACAAATGGATAAAAATCTTCATCCAATAATTTTTGGCGGCGTTGTTTTTCAAATTCTGACATATTTATTTCATTTCCTTGGCTTATTCTTTATTTTTTCGGCTTGTTATATTAACCTTTATTTTCAAGACGTTCACGTTTGGCTTTAATAATATTTTCAATAGTCGGCTCACCATATTAGTGAAGCGGTTGGAATACTGGATGCTATAGTAAAGTCCATATCCCCCGTTATTTCAGCATAACTATTTTTTTCATCTTGAGTAGACTCTTCATTAACAGTATCAAGTTGCTCATTATTCTATTCAAACGCTTCATCATACTTTGATTGTTCAAAGAATCATCGTTCGATATATTTTAATATTTATTAACGACATTCAAAACGTAACCAAAAATTGAATTGACTATGCTTGTCATTGTCTATCGTAGTTCCTGATTTGTGTATCTCAAATTTTAAAGTTTTAGCAAACAGTACTACCGTTACAAATTAGAGGATATGAATGAGAATTACTATAAAAAGTTAATTATTGCTAACACTCATAGGAGTAACAAACAGCAAACAAAAAACACCAGCCCAACACAATTACTATGATACTTATACCGTTTCATAGTCTGATGGGCTTAGGTGGTTTTATTTCTAGTTAGGTTATGTGCTTCAATCGTTTATGAAGATTGCTGACGAGCATATTCAACCATATCTTTTGGGTAATACATAAAACGATGTAAGGTACTATCATCAATATTTTTTAAATATGCAACGGCTGCGGCTTCAAAACACCAGTAGCCATAAAAACAACAACATTCTCGTGAATCACCTTGTTGAAATAAATGGCTATCAATATAAACATAGCCTGTTTTACGTAGACCATCGTACCAACGGCGTAAATATTCATCTAAGAATTTTAAAGTATCTTTAGGTTTTTCTGCATGAATCGCTTTATAAAGGGGATTACGAAAGCTGAGTGATCGTGGTGTTTTTTCCTCGGTAATCGGATAGTTAGGAATTTTCATAGCAATCAAACTATCTAATGCTTTTTCTCGATTTTCATAATCTAAATCGACCGCTTTAACAATCGTTTCCAACCAGTCTTGCCGTCTAAATAAAATACATAAACCTAATAAATTTGATAACATTTCTGCTTCAAGGTACTCGGTTAAAATTGTAATGTCTTCCCTTTCACCAGGATGAGCGTGATTATATCGCTCAATACAATCAATTGAATTTTCAGTATAATTAATTACTTTCTGCATCGTCGGCAATAAATCAGCAATCGGTTTACCTACTGTATAATCAAGACATAATTGTTGATAATAGAGATCTATCAATGGCTCCATTAAAGGATCTTCAGTAGCTTGTGCCTTTTTTTTAAATTCATTTATCTCCCAATCAAAATTTCCTTGAACAAATGGATAGAAATCTTCATCCAATAATTTTTGGCGACGTTGTTTTTCAAATTCTGACATATTTATTCCATTTCCTTGGCTTATTCTTTATTTTTTCGGCTTGTTATATTAACCTTTATTTTCAAGACGTTCACGTTTGGCTTTAATAATATTTTCAATAGTCGGCTCACCATATTAGTGAAGCGGTTGGAATACTGGATGCTATAGTAAAGTCCATATCCCCCGTTATTTCGGCATAACTATTTTTTCATCTTGAGTAGACTCTTCATTAACAGTATCAAGTTGCTCATTATCCTATTCAAACGCTTCATCATACTTTGATTGTTCAAAGAATCATCGTTCGATATATTTTAATATTTATTAACGACATTCAAAACGTAACCAAAAATTGAATTGACTATGCTTGTCATTGTCTATCGTAGTTCCTGGTTTGTGTATCTCAAATTTTAAAGTTTTAGCAAACAGTACTACCGTTACAAATTAGAGGATATGACTGAGAATTACTATAAAAAGTTAATTATTGCTAACACGCATAGGAGTAACAAACAGCAAACAAAAAACACCAGCCCAACATCAGTACCATGATACTTATACCGTTTCATAGACTGATGAGCTCAGGTAGTTTTATTTCCGTTCAGTTTATGCGCTTCAATCGTTGAAGATTGCTGACGAGCATATTCAACCATATCTTTTGGGTAATACATAAAACGGTGCAACGTACTGTCATCAATATTTTTTAAATACGCGACAGCAGCAGCTTCAAAACACCAGTAGCCATGGAAAGAACAACAATCTCTGGAGTCTCCTTGTTGCAATAAGTGAATATCAATATAAACATTTCCTGCTTTACGTAGCCCATCGTACCAACGACGCAAGTATTCATCTAAGAACTTTAAGCTATCTTTAGGGGTCTCGGCATGGATCGCTTTATAAAGGGGGTTACGAAAGCTCAGTTCTCGTGGTGTTTTTTCTTCGGTAATGGGATAGTTTGGAATTTTCATGGCAATCAAACTATCTAACGCTTTTTCTCGATTTTCTTGGTCAAAATCCACAGCTTTAACAATAGTTTCAAACCAATCTTGGCGTTTAAATAAAATAGCTAAACCTAATAAATTTGATAATGTTTCCGTTTCAAAATATTCCGTCAGGATAGTAATATCCATTCTATCATTAGGATTGGCAATATTATATTTATCTACATAATCGATAGAACTTTGTATATATTTTAAAATACACTCCATTCTGGATGATAATCCAATTATTTTTTTACCTACGGTATAATCTAAACAGAGTTGTTGATATTGTAGTCCTATCATAAATTCAGCATAACCATCTTTTTCCCTTTTCATATCACTATCAACCATACTAATTAGTTTGGTTAGTCTTTCTTGGAAATAATAGTAAAAATCCTCATCTAATAGTTTCTGACGACGTTGTTGTTCAAATTCTGACATATTTATTTTATTTCATTTCCTTGGCTTATTTTTTATTTATTCTGCTTTTTACTACCTTCACTTTAGTGAGCAGCATAATACTTATCTAGTTTCATAGACTGATGGGCTTAGGTAGTCTATATCCGTTTAGGTTATGCGCTTCAATCGATTATGAAGATTGCTGACGAGCATATTCAACCATGTCTTTTGGATAATACATAAAACGATGTAATGTACTATCATCAATATTTTTTAAATATGCAACGGCTGCCGCTTCAAAACACCAGTAACCATGAAATGTACAACATTCTCGTGAATCACCTTGTTGTATTAAATGACTATCCATGTAAACATTACCTGCTTTATATAATCCATCATACCAACGGCGTAAATATTCATCTAAGAATTTTAAGGTATCTTTTGGTTTTTCTGCATGAATCGCTTTATAAAGAGGATTACGAAAGCTGAGTGATCGCGGTGTTTTTTCTTCGGTAATCGGATAGTTAGGAATTTTCATAGCAATCAAACTATCTAATGCTTTTTCTCGATTTTCATAATCTAAATCGACCGCTTTAACAATCGTTTCTAACCAGTCTTGACGTTCAAATAAAATACATAAACCTAATAAATTTGATAATTTTTCAGTCTGAAAGTATTCGGTTAAAATTGTAATGTCTACCCTATCACCTGGATGAGCGAGATTATATCGTTTAACGTGATCAATTGTATTTTCGGTATAATTTATTACTTTCTCCATCGTCGGCAGTAAATCAACAATCGGTTTACCTGCCGTATAATCAAGGCATAGTTGTTGATAATAGAGATCTATCATTGGTTCCAGATAAGGATCTTCAATAGCTTGTATTGTTTTTTTAAACTCGTTTATCTCCCATTCAAATCTTTCTTGAACAAATGGATAAAAATCTTCATCCAATAATTTTTGGCGGCGTTTCTGTCCAAACTCTGACATATTTATTTCATTTCCATGACTAATTTTTTAGTTATCGGTTTATTTTTACTATTTTGATTTTAATTGAAAACTTCTTGTGCAGTAAAGTTCTGTTCGGTTAATGGCTCAATAACCCATCAATTGATAAATTTTGATGTTTAATAATGACATTTTAAACTTAGCCAACTATTGCATTAACTTCCTTGTTATTGTTTATCATGTTTTTTGATTTATGCATCCCAAAATTTAATTTTTTCTTCATCCAAATTATAGATAAAAGACCTACGCCAAGCAGTACTGAAGTTACAAATTAGATGATGCTACTTAAAATTATTATAAAAAGTGAATTATTATTAACACTAATTGAAGTAACAAAGAGCATACAAAAAAATACCTGCCCAAATAGAAGTAGCATGATATTCGTCAATATTTCATAGTCTGATGGACTTAGTTATAGATAGTTCTGCAATATTTGTTTTAACGGATACATACACTTCAAACACTTTTTTTACAATGAATTATCTTGAATATTATCTACTTTGCATTATTATCTACCTGATTAAAAATGAGATTTTAATTATTTTTCATCCTAACTAAAAACACATATGAATAAACAAACATGATAGTAAGTACGATGAAAGTGATACCCCATAATGTTTGATAGTTAGAATTATACTCTAATGGAGAAATATCTATTTCTAACAACGCTAAAGAGCATGCCGCTCCAATAATAATTCCGCCATTTTGAAAAAGTCTTAACAAGCCACCAATCGTGGATTGTTTATCTTTTTTTTGCTCCATCGCTATCTGAATTAATGAACTTTGAAACAGTCCGCCACCTAATCCGTAGCACATAGCAGCTATAACATAATTAAAGACTGAAATATTAAAACTAACCAAGAAAAGCAAGGCAAAAGCAGATAACATAAGCGGTAAAGCATAAATTAGTATAATTTTTTTATAATTTGGATTTATTACTTTTTTGACAAACACACTTAAAATAACGCCAATGGGTGAAGCAGTACAAATTAATCCTATTTCGTCAATAGGATAGCTAGTCTCTCTAGTAAATATGATAGGTGATGCTGAAAAAATAATGCCCGCGGTCAGTCCAAAAATCAAACTGCCATTTGAAATGTATCTAATTGACGAAATTGATAATAATTTGACAGGGAAAAAAGGATTGGAGTGTTTTGATTCAATCTTCCCAAAAAATAAAAATATGATCAAAGAAGAAAAACCGATGAAGCTTGTTTCAACCGACGATAGGTTTATATTATTAGAATAAATGAGAGAAACACAACCGACTAACATCATGAAAAATAGTATCATTCCTTTTAAATCGAAAGTCTCTTTATTTAGTAAGATTACTGATTCATTTATTCTCAAACAAAAAAGAGATCCCACAATACACAATGGAACGTTAATTAGAAATAAAAATTGCCACCCCCATAATTTTAAAATAATACCTCCCAAAGAAGGTCCTAAAATTGGTCCTAAACTTATCGCCAACATTATGAAAGAATTTAATTTTATTTTTTGTTTGCTTGATTGTAAACCAGCCAATCCCAGACAATTTGCTTGCAATAATGCGGCACCTATTCCTTGTCCACATCTAGATAAAATAAGCTGATTAGCAGAATCTGAAAATCCAGCAATCATTGAGGTTAGACCAAAAAGCAAGAAGCCTACTATTAACGCTATTTTTTGCCCTAAAAAGTCACCAAGCCAACCGCTAGGAACTAGAAAAATAATTAGCAATAATAAATATAAAGTAATTGATAATCCGATATATTCTAAAGAAACATCAAAATCGATTGAAAAGGAATTTAACGCTAAGTTTATAATCCCAGTATCTAATGTTGATAAGAATAATCCTAAAAAACATATAATATAAATAGAATACATTGGTTTAGTACTATTAACTGCTTGAGTCATTTAAAGGTCTCACCTTACTAAAATTTCGCTTTTAACTGACTACCTACAGAAAAAAGTGAATGCAAAAGTAACCAACCATTAGAATAGAAGTTGCAAAAATGAAATATTTTTTTTCATAGAGTTTCATGTACTTTCTTTTTGTGTTGATGAAAATATCCAATTAGCTTATTTACTTTTTATAAATTATGTTTAAAAAGAAATTTAAACAAGTTAGCTAAAAAGCGTATATTAATATGCTTTGCTTTGTTGGTTGCCAATTGAATAATAACTAAAAACATCATTGATTTTTTTGGAGATTATAAAGAGTGAATAAATTATATTGTGAGGATTTAATACGATTTTCGGATGTAATGTCTGACGTTAGTAGAGTTATGATTATTACGGAATTAATGAATGGTAGAGCGCTTTCAGCCTCATGGTTAGCAAATCGACTGAATTTATCACCACAAGCTACGCGTTTTCATTTAAAAAAATTAGAAGATGTTGCACTTATCCATCACAGGACATGTGGTAAACACCGCTACTATGAAATAAAAAATCAAGATACAGCAACGTTTATAGAGTCAACGTTTAACATTATTCCACCAAATGATTGCTTATTTTTATCTAATTCTAAAACTAAAGAAAAATTTAAAGAGGCAAGAACATGTTATAAACATTTAGCTGGCTCATGGTCTGTAGCACTGACCCAATCATTTATTAATAATGAATTTATTGTTATACAAGACAATTTTTTTGTGGTTACTGAAAAAGGTAAACTCTTTTTTAATGAACATAAGTTATTATTTAACACATCTAACACAACTTGTGTTGGCAAGCGCTGTATAGATTTTACTGAACATCGGGATCATATTGGTGGCACCTTAGGGACTTTACTACTGCAATCAATGCTACAACAAGGATGGTTTAAACAAGAAGATAATAAACGTGAATTAACAATAACCCAAAAAGGCAGGAAAAGCTTAAATCTATTATTAATTGATATATAAGGGATCTACAATAAACATCAATTTTTCAATTAAATCTTTTAAAACTAGCAACTAAGTTACTTTAACGTATTAATTATAATAAAAAACACCATTGCGTTTAGGTTGTTAATCATCCATTGAAATTAAATGATATCCCCTAACCTTCTGCAAAATAGTCCATTGCAAGCAAAAATTTAATTCATTTAGTCAAGCTGACACGCCAAAACTAAATCATATTTCATTAACGCAGTTAGAGCACAGTCTTAACGTTGGTAATAGTTCTTTGAACTTGAACTTGCCTGACATTAATTTTCGTTTTTAACAGATCTTACTGTAATGATAGGTATAGTTAGTTACATAACCGAATAAATAGATTTATTGGTTAAAACAAATTTTCTTAATAGGTCATAGATATCGAATAATTAAGTATAATAGTCAATAATTAACGAAAAGGATTTCCTTATGTATGTAAAGAAAATAAGATCATTTATTGTATTAGCGACAAGTGATAGTTTTCGCGATGCTGCTGAGAAACTGAATATAACCCAACCAACACTTACCAAACAAATTCAACTTCTTGAGGAAATATTTGGTTTTAAACTATTTCTTAGAGATAATCAGGGTTGTTACCTAACTGAGGAAGGTAAAATAATCTACAAATATGCGGTTAATTTAGCCAATGAGTTAGATAGATTATTCTGTGTTGTAAAAAAATAAAAAATGGTACAACGGGCGTCTTGAATATCGGCTATACATTTTCCTGTATAAATAGATTACCGGAAATAATAAATAATTATACTGAACATCATCCAATGATAAAAATTCAGCTACATGAGTTGTCTTCAGCAGAGCAGGAAAAGAAGCTTTTATCAGGCGAATTAGATATCGCTTTTATGGAAAAACCGACGAATAAACAAATAAAGTATACCGAAATAGGCTCAGATCATTTAGTCTTTATATTCAATCAAAAAAAAATTTTCAGATACATGATTTTAATGATGTTAAGCAAATTTTGGATAAGTATACACTTTGTCTACCTGATTATGATTCACATTTTGATCTGTCACAAAAAATTACCAAATATCTTTCTAGTAATGCGTTAAATTATCCAAATGTATATTACACAAATAATGTTTACAACATTATATCTATGGCTAATTTACATTCGAATGTAACGATACTACCCAATAGTTTAGTTGATAATCTTAAATCAACCATCAAATATAAAAAACTTATGGGGAAAGGATCAAAATGGAAAATTGGCGTGTCATGGAATGAAGAAAAAGCAGGCAAAGATGTTCTCACATTTATTAATGAGATAAGAGATAAATAAATTTTTTATAATTATTAAAATTCATGACGTTAGTTGCAATTATATTGTTTAATCATTAATTAACAATAATCTCTGCCCTACTCTAAAGCAAAAATAACCGTATAAACTAAAGAGATATTACAACTACATCTTTTCATAGATACTTATATGAAGAAACATATAAGATGACAAGTAGTTCTAAACCATTGGATATTTCTCAATATAACTTAAGTGTTACTTTGTTTTTTATACAATTTTAATAATTTCATTAATATCAATGGTGAATTTAAGGTTTTCAGCATAGGTTAATAATTCTGACAAAGGGGGCTTATTTGCTTCATTGTTTTTATTAATTATACTATTCACAAATAGAGGAAAATGGAAACCTATCACGACTTAATCTATTGGTCTTAAACATATTATTGTCATAATCAATATTTCCATCCTAATACATTGGTTTAAATTCTATACCTTAAAGTATTTAGACATTATCTTGATTGCTCAAAATTAATGCATTGATATTTAAGACATCTTTTCGCTGAGGAAAATCATCTAGTCCGAACTATGTTCAGTGATCCAGATGATTACCCTTTTTGCTTTTTAGTCAGCTTTATATGTTTGCATACTAAACTATATCTACAACATCTTTTAATAGCGTAAGTTTGCAGATCACTTAGCTATTGAATCCCCCCGCTTGGATTTGTAACACCCAATTTACTGGCATATAACACCAGACAAAGTGCAAAAATTAACAAAATAGACATTATGATAGGTAAAACTTTTGCATCGAAAACATTTAGTAACATTCCCCCACAAAATCCACCACCAGCTATTGCTAAATTCCAAAGTGAGACAAGTAAAGACTGTGCAATGTCGGCTGATTGTCCGGTTATTTTTGCTGAAGCAGTTTGAAATAATGTTGCGCCACCGCCAAAGGCCAATCCCCAAACTACAACTGAGATTAAAATTAGCCCATAAAGATGGTCAAAGGCATAAAATAACAATCCAGATATAGCAAATAAACTGAGGGATAAAATAATTAATTTACGTAAATAATTATCGATAAAGATGCCAACAATGGTAATACTAATTATTGAAGAAATACCAAAAATAAATAGCACAACATCGACATTTGCATCATTACCAGATAGTTGTAAATATGGTGATATATAGGTGTAAAAAATATTATGCCCAAATGCAAAAATGAAGTTTATTGCTAAGATAGATTTTACGTAACGTATAGATAATACAGAAAAAATGGAATTCTTTTTCGTTGCTTTTAACGCTGCTAAATTAGGTAATTTTAGCCATATAAAAATAACCAACAACAAAGAGATGATAGTAATCATATGAAAAGTTAATCGCCAACCAACTAACTGCCCTATTGCAGTCCCCAATGGAATACCTATAGATAAGGCAATTGGAACCCCTAACATAACTAACGTTATTGCTCTGCCTTGTTTATCAGCACTAACCATTCTGGTTGCATAACCTGCTACCATTGCCCACAAAAGTCCGGCAAAAATACCTGCTAAAAATCTAGCTATTAATATCAGGATAAAAGACGAAAAATAGGCAGTCATAAAATTAGTAATAGCAAAACCAAGCATAACAATTACTAATAATTTTTTTCTATTCCAACTTTGTGTAGCAATTGTTAATGGGATAGCTGATAGTAGAGAACCTAATGCGTATAGCGTCACTAATTGTCCAGCTTGAGCCTCGGTAACACTTAGATCTTCACTTATTAATAGTAAAAATCCAGCAGGCAAAGCTTCAGTCATAATAGAAATAAATAGTGCGGTAGCTAAAGCAAGCAGACTCAATGTGGGGAAGGTATTATTGGTTTTTTCCATGTCATTCACTCATATTATAAATTTTTTAGTGGGAGATATAGTGAATTTATGCTAGCAAACAATCTTATAACTGTATAATTCCAATCATTTATTGCATTATGAAAATTATTTATCGCAATTAACTATATTGACTATCTAAAAAAATGAACACCACGGAAAGTACGTAAATCCTTCTGGGTATTTGTTTGGGATGATTCGAAAGGCTCACTTAGGGACGTTTCGGGCAACTGAGTTGGTGAGCAATGAAGAGAGTATGTACAATATGATTATTGTACTTACTGACCATGCCCCAACACGTCCCATAAGAATTTACCGGTTATGTACCGTTTTATGAGCACCAGACCGTTCACACTCCGTAACTCACTATGGGCAACAACACATTAATGCCACAAATGAGGTTAATTTTGCTGAAGATACCAAAACTCATTATAAATCCCATTTTGTTGCAATAACTGCTGGTGAGTACCACTTTCCACAATTTCGCCTTTATCAATTACTACAATTTGCTCAGTTCCGATGATAGTAGAAAGTCGATGGGCGATAACTAATACCGTTTTCCCTTGCACTAGCTTATTAATCACCTTTTGCACTGCCAGTTCATTCTCAGTATCGAGAGCGGCAGTTGGCTCATCGAGGATAAGAATAGGTGCATTTTTCAAAATGGCTCTGGCAATAGAGATACGCTGCCTCTCCCCACCAGAGAGACTTTTGCCAATATCATTGAGTTGTGTTTGATAACCGTCGCGGAAATTCTGGATAAATTCGTGGCAATTTGCTTGTTTACAAACTTCGATGACTTCCTCGTCGCTAGCGGATAATTTTGCCATTCTAATGTTATTAATAATGGTGTCTTGAAACAAATAGACATCCTGAAATACTACAGAGACTAGACTCATTAACTGACTTTGAGACATATCTCGAATATCAATACCACCGATTTTAATACTTCCTGATTTTACATCAGCAAACCGAAGAATAAGCTTGGTTATTGTAGTCTTACCGCAACCACTGGCACCGACCAAAGCGGTTAATGCATTTTCTGGGATCTGAAGGGATATATCCTTAAGTACATATTTTTCTTGCCCTCGGTACGAAAAGTTAACTCGTTCAAATTCAATATTATATTGATCAGGCATAATCTCTGCCTTTTTTTCAGGTAATGATGGTGCATTCAACAGTTCCTGCAATTTTTCATACCCTATAACCAATGATTCAAGCATCGATGACATTTGTACAAAATAGTTTAATACATCCGTGGAACGAGCAACGATTAATAACACGCTGGCTAATAAGAGGTAAGAAATGGTTGCAACATTCACCAAATAGGCACCTAACGATATGATAAGGATCAAACCAACTTGAATTATAATGGTGATAATTAAGTTAGGTTTTTCGCCTTTTTTCGTGCCAATACGCAGTATATTTGCCACATCTGTTGTTACCTTAATAAATTCTGTCATCTTCTCTTCGGTTTGGCCTGTGGATTTCAATACATCAAGTCCTTGTACAAACTCAACAGCTTCCCCTTTTAATTTGGCATTGGCTTCTGCCAGAATGCTAAAACCTCTGCGATAGGCCTTCCTACGCCACAGGTAAAGTGGAATTGCCATTGGAAAGACCAAAAGCATCATCAAAGAAAGTTGCCAACTGTAAAAGAACAAGGCGATTGCAGCTGATAGTGGTATAACCACGCCGGTAATAATGATATTGAGTAGCATAAATGTAAATACTGCCGCTTCATTGACACTTTGCATCATAAGGTAATTTATTTCCCCAGATCTAAACTGACTTAAATAATCTAAGGAAATATGTCTTAGCTTGTTACCTAATTTTTCCCTTAGCTCGGTAACTGCCAACGTCGAATAACCATCCGCATCATAGCGTTCACAAAGCACCTTAAAAATAAAACTACCTATCAATAGAACAACTACAATAATTAAATGAGTAACTG
Organism: Gilliamella sp. LMG 34359; assembly: GCF_984569085.1. Taxonomy (NCBI): domain Bacteria; kingdom Pseudomonadati; phylum Pseudomonadota; class Gammaproteobacteria; order Orbales; family Orbaceae; genus Gilliamella; species Gilliamella sp. LMG 34359. The sequence continues at coordinate 2,224,543 of NZ_OZ474906.1, forward strand.
TTGCAGTAACACTTTTGGCTTCTAGTGCTGCAAATAAGGGATATAGTAAAACCAACGAAACGCCAAACAGACAAGAGGAGATCACAGTATAAATCAGACTGCGGATCAATATTTTCTTTTGCTTACCAGCCGCATTGATTAAGCCAATATACGTTTTCAGCAATGATTTTGTTGTGCGTGTGTCTGTATTAATATACTCTTTCATCACTTTTCTCCATCAGCCAAATTATTGACTGGAATCGACCAATCTTTTGCTTTGTTATACTCTTGCCATAACAATTTATAATCACTTGAATTTTCGATTAAATCATTATGTGTCCCATGAGTTTTAATCATCCCTTTATCCAATAATATTATTTGGTCGGCATTGACAATCGTCGATAAGCGATGGGTTACCATAATGACAGTTTTATTTCTATCAATTAAACGGTTAAAGGCTTTTAACAACAATGCTTCATTTCGGGCATCAGAAAAAGCCGTCGGTTCATCTAAAATAACGATCGGTCGGTTTTGTAAAAAAACTCGGGCAATGGTGATCCTCTGTTTTTGACCACCGGATAATAGCTGCCCTCTTTCTCCTGCCAGAGTGTTATATTGTTGAGGAGTCGTGAATTTCAGCTTTTTTGGCGGCTTCAATAACATCTTCATCAGAGATATCGTCTAACCCATAGCGTATGTTATCTGCGATCGAACATGAGAATAAAAAGTTATCCTGAAAAACAAATGAAATTCTCGACATAAGTTCAGCGTATTCAATCTCTTTTATATTAACTCCACCTAAAGTTATCGTTCCAGTGGTTGCATCAAGAAAGCGTGGAATGAGATTGGTTAGCGTCGTCTTGCCAGAACCAGATGTACCAATAAGAGCAGTAAATGAATTTTCAGGAATTTTAATATTGATATTGGATAAAATAGTGTCAGAATTCTGGTAACAAAACCCAACTTTTTTGAAAATTATCTCATTATTATCAGGTAATAGCGGGTTGGAAGGCGCCTCTAAAATTGGTAGATTTTCAACTTCAAATATTCTTTCTATTGCTGCCTTTGACTTTTGTAATATCTGAAATAGACTCATCACTGGATGAGCACTTTCTGCAATACCGATCGCCAGCAATAAAAAACAGAACGTCGTGATAAATGAGATTTGGTCATTTAGTTGGGCTAAACTCAATCCAACAACTAATATGATACTCATCGGCATAGCGGAGAAAAGGCTGCGAGCAATTTTTGTAGACAATCGCATAGATTGTAACCAATGAAAGACCACCTGGCTATAGTTTTCCAGTGCTTTTTGATATTGACCGAATGCTCCCTCCCCGGCATCAAATGTTCTTACCGCACTCATTCCCTGAATATATTCAATGATTTTACTGTTGATTTGAATAGTTGCATTATTATAGCTTTCCTTTAAAAGCTTAGCTTTTTTCATGATAAAACTCAGCAGTAGAAAAGTAACTAAAGTGATGGCAAATACAATGCTTGCAAAGACCCAATTAAAGATAAATAAAACCAGCAAGGTAAAAATTGGCGTAACGAATGCCTCGGCTTTTAAGGGCGGAGCATCAGCCACAAAGGCATGTAATTCTTTAATATCATCAATTAATGTTTTGACAAGATTTCCGTTGCCCATGTTTCTAACCATTTCAATTGGCAATTGATTGATCTTTTTGATAAGCCTAGTTCGTAATATTTTTTCTAGTTCAAATGCCGCATAGTGAGACTTATCGTGAGCATAAGTTCTCAGCGTATAAAAAAGAATACTCAGAACAAGTAGAGAGACAATCGGCAATCCCGGGAAGACGCTAGCATCCAACATCAATTGGTGTAAAACCCAGATCAACGTTAACCAGATACTCAGTTTAAGCACCTGAGCAATTGATGCCAAAAATATTGAATGAGATACTTTATTCTTTACTGGTAGAAATATATCCGTGTGATTCATAATTAAGTGTATCCTTAGTCCATATCTTTCATGCACAAACTAAAAAAACTTAATTTTGACTTTAAACTGCTCATATACAAATCCTATTACAATGTTATTCTCATATTGTGGCATATTAATGACCAGCTAGTACCAAATCCAAAATTCCGATTTCTTTTTGTTAGTGTGTATGTTTGGTTGAAAAAAACAGGGCAACTATATATTCCAATCATTCGAAAATAAGTGTGAAACTCTTACTGAAGTATGTATATCAATTCGAAATTAACACCAACTTCCCCTCAAAGTTTTGATTTGTCACTTTTTATTCAATAATATTTTATTAAATAGCTATTTTTTACTTTTTTAATAGAATTTTATTTATCGGTATATAGATAAAATCGAGCGCTAATGATATTGATAACCATTCTCAATTACAGCTTTTTATCATATTGAACACTTATTGTCAAACCCATCGAACGCTTACTTTTTTATCATGCAAAACTTATTTAATATATTGATATTAATAGAATTAATTCAAATAACATTTGTATTGAGCCATTTTTTAACGATATACTTTCCCTTTATTATCATAGGTTAAGGTCATTTTTGGGGCAAAATTGAATTATTAATTGCAATACTAAATATTTTGATTTTGATCACTTATTTATAAATTTGATTGTCATCTTCAAATCTGTTGATGCAAGACGTTTATCATGAGGCTGGCTTATCAGAAAGCAGTAATCAAAATTAACTGTAAATATTTAAATTGAAACGAACTGTCAACAAGTGTTTAGGATCTGAAAAATTTCGCCCCCCTCCCCCTTGAGATCAGTACTCTATTGGTGTTTGTATGAATATCAGGTGGTTTTATGAAAAGTTTATACTTATCACGGTTTCTTTCGCCTTGCTTATCTATGTTTTAAAGCAGTTTATGCAATAAATTTAATACAATTTAAACAGCATTAAAAAACCGCTTGTTTATGTGGAGTCGTAGTTCTTACATAACTTAGATGTCATAAATACTTATATAATTTGCTTTTTTTACAACTATATAGCAAGCAAAAGAGACAAAAAATAATAAAGTAATACCAACACTCGATATCTTCAAGAATAAGATGGTTAAAAATCTACTAACATTAGAAAACAAACATCTTTGTAATTTAAGAGAGATTTACTCAATTCACTCTATACGATGTAGTAGAATTGGTTGTTTTATGTAATCAAAGAACGACATAAGTATTTATTCTTATAATTCACTGTTTTCAAGAATTATTTTGCTCATATACAGCGCTTTACAGATGCGGCTACAACCTTAGCACAAATGAAGTAGATAATTTCTGAATAATGCCAGACCATGCTGAAAATTTTAGATTAATTCATCTTGATTATATTCGCTTAGTTGTTGTAATTCAGAGCTCTTTCGGCCAATGTCCTGTGGTTTGATATAACCATTTTAAAACTCGTTTGGCATAGGAACGATCATTAAGATATGAAAATAGCGTATAAAATAGTAACAGAAGTAAAGGAATAATTTTTGCTCCGGATATTATCCATAAAAAACCATTCATTATAAAATCAAACTCTTTAATTGGATATATAATTATCAGTAATAAAAATGGGGCAAAAATAGTATAAAAATACCAATTACGTAATAACGTTTTTGCTTTTTGTTTACTTATCCAACTACAATGAGGAATTAAATAACTTGAACCATCGGTATGATTAATAATCCCTTGTATTTTGTTATTTTCAAATATTAAACTGAGTTTATCTCCTGAGGCAATAAACGTCGGATGGCAAAAAGAATAAACAACCGGTATATGATAATTATCTAAAGCAAGTTCATCGAAAAATAGTTGAACACCATTAAAATCAAATAAAATTTTCCTTCGTTGTGATCGATAAATTAATTGGCTATCTATATTAGTCGCAATCCCTTCATATACAGGTAAGTCTGTTGATGAACATTTAAGGGTTTTACGATGTTCTAAAAGCAGGGGTTTCATAAAACCAAGATCGCCTTTTTTTAATTTATAATATCGTTGACGTAAAAAAATTTGTTTAGGTAAAACCAAATTTATTAGACGAAATAGCGTTGAGCAAATACACCATATCAAAATTAGAAATAGTCCAGCAGCTAAAAATAGCGTTATAAATTGAAGATCTAGCCAAAATCCAATCAAGATCAAAAATGGTAAAATTAACGTAGAAGGATAAGGGATAGCACAATGTAATTTATTACGAATAGCTAAGTCCCCTTTGCATGAAACCAACCAGTGGAGCCAAAAAGTGCCATCATTAAGTGCGTGAGAAGCAATATGGATAACATCGCCTTCATCTAATTTATCTAAGACACTTACATCGATAAATTGGTATTTATAAAAAAAATAAACTCCCTCATTGGTAATAATACGATAACAATCAGATTGTCCATAGGGAATGCAGTCATATCGATAAAATTTAGTAGTAATAAATTGGCAATTATCTCTCATTTTGTATTCTTAGTCTGTTTAATCGCAATCCAGTTATTTGCTGGTTTATCAATGTATCAGCATTGTTTAGATTGTGGCATTACATTATTTCATAGTAAATATTATTTGTTATTTTAATCTTTTATTGCAAATTTAACAGGTCTGTAACAGTGTAAATGTGAGTATTATTAGATACATATCAATCTACACTATCTTTTCTATAAAATGGATTTAATTATCTTATTCAGATTAATTTCATAATTTCTTTGTAATTCTGTGGTAAAAGCTAATCTTGCCAAATCTCTTTTGCTAAACGAAACGCAGCCCAAGCTTTAGGCCAACCAACGTAAAATGCTACATGAGTTAAAACTTCTGCTATTTCTTGCTTCGTGATGCCGTTATTTTTTGCGGTCTGTAAATGAAATTGTAAAGAACTATCTAAGATACCACTAGCAAGTAATGCCGTAACTGTGACTAAACTTCTGTCTCTTGCTGAGAGCTCTTTTTCTCTAGACCAAACTTCACCAAATAATACATCATCATTAAGCTCAGCAAACTTAGGTGCAAATTCGCCAAGCACATCTCTTCCCGCTGTTACTTTGTTCATAATTTTTTCCTTCTATTTTGTGTTATGAAAAAATCAATTTAAAAATCTAACAAATTTAGAGATTTCAATATAGTATAGTTCTCTTTTAGTCATAATGGATAATTATCCTAATAAAGAAATAACTGAAGAAAACTATTATTATCAATAAATTTTTTCAGTTAATTAGAGTTTGTTTATTTTCTTTTTTAGTCTTTAATCGCCTACTTTTCCTATTCTACCTTAATTTCAATATCTAATTTATTGAATATATTATGGATTAATTAAATTATATTCTCGCTACCTATAGTTAGAATTTTCATCTTTTTTTATCAAGACAAAAATATTAGCAATTATCTTCACTTGCAAGTAAATTGAAAATAACGACGGGCCATATTCTAATTTCCAAAAAATAGACAGATAAAACACAAGAACTCAAACTAAATTATTCCCCGACCAATTTGATTGCAAATTTAATTAGCAAAATTATTCACTATCCGCCATTTATAGTGAATAAAAACACTCATTTAACAATATTACCTAATACGAATTAATTAAATAAGATTCTTAATGTTGTTAAATATTTAAAAAATCTCAAATATATTTTCCTTAAAAATTAATTTATTAAATAAAAAAAAAGAAAATTTAAACGAATTTAAAACCGATACGGTCTTTTTAACCCGATCAGGGGAGAACTTTTTTGGTAAAACCTTTACTTTATAAATGATAATTATTCTTATTTAAATTTATCTATTGTTATGAATTAAATGGAACATCAAAGAGTGTTTATACCTTTATAGAGCATATCAAAATGCTTTTTATATGTAGTTTTAGGAAAAAATATATGAGATACAAATTAGCTTTTATTGATAGAGTAACTAATCTCCCCATATCTTCGAAAAAAATTATTATTGATTCACCTTGGTTATTGACCGGTATTTTCTGTTTATCTTTTAGTGCAATGGCAGATACAGTTGATGAAAAAGACGATATTAATCAAGTAGAACAATTAATCGTTACCGCTAGGCATGTAAAAGAGTCTGCCAAGGATATTCCGTTTACGGTTAATATTGTTGACGATAAAAAACTGGTTGACCGACGGGAAACGACTTTAGAAAAAGCTTTAAACGATACCGTTGGCGTGCAAGTAATTAGTAATATGGGAGCGGCGAAATCGATACGGATGCGTGGCGTAGGTTCGGTATTACCAATGAGTGGCGATGACAGTTCGGTTAGTATTAACGTCGATGGGATGCCACAATCAAGAAGTAATACGACCTTAAATTTACTTGATGTTCAGCGTGTCGAAGTATTAAAAGGTCCACAAGGAACACTATTTGGTAGAAATAGTGAGGCTGGCGCCATCAATGTTATTTCAAAAAAACCAACTAGTTATTTTGAATCAACTTTTAGAACCGAATTTGGACAAGAACATCAAATATTAACGGAAGGTGTCATCAGTGGTCCTTTAACCGAGCAGTTAAGTGGCCGTTTTGCTGTCCGTTATGATGAAGCAGATAGCATTCTAGAAAATGTTAATGACCATAAACCGGTGAGTATTCTTAGAAATAAAATCGCTCGAGGTACATTATTATGGGAAGCTTCCGAACTCACATCTATCTCATTTATTACCGAAATAGAAGAGGCTATGGGTATGGACGATATGTATATGATGCGTCCATACGGTCACCATCCAAAAATTAACATTCCTAATAGCAGCGATAAGAATGATAAAAATATTTACCGTTTTAATTTTAAAGTTGAACATCAACTTGATAATAGTGTTTTAAGTTCTATAACAAGTTATTCTTACTCTAAAAATGACAATCGAGCACCGATTTACGAAGGTAAATTATATAACCATTTAATAGGTATATCCCCTCCTTCAAATTGGTCGTTTTTAACTAAAGAGAATCTTTTCAATCAAGAATTTAGAATCTCTTCAAAACCTGATGCATCTATATTTTGGGTTGCCGGAGTTAATTATTATACTAATAACCGACATAGAAACACCTATGATGTTATAGATGTTTTTTACCCGACTAATCCTTTAAATGCAGATATTAAGAGAAAATTTGAGACAGATAATGTAGGTCTGTTTGGGGAAATTACTTATCCTCTTACTGAAAAATTGAAATTAACAACCGGCATTCGTCAATCTTACGAAAAGAAAAATTATCGAGCAAAATGGTCAGCTAACTCAATTTATACCGACAATGCACCGGGGATGCCAACTTTAGCATTCGATAAACAAAAAATAACTGATCATTATACTACTGGTCGACTTGGATTAAACTATCTTCTCAACGATAATGCCACCCTTTATGGTCTCTATTCTAGAGGTTATAAAACAGGTGGTTTTAATGATGAAGGAACCGATTTTGCCACATTGGGTTATTCAGACCAAGCCTATAAATCAGCTTATGTAAACACTTATGAAATTGGATTAAAAACTGAAAATAATACCGTTGGACTAAACACTGCACTATTTTATAACGATACAAAACGTGAACACTTAATGGCTTACAATCCAGCAACATTTGTATCTGTGGTTGAAAATTATGATATTCGAAGTTATGGTGTAGAGCTAGATGGTTTTTGGAAAGCACCTGGAAACTTAGACTTTACCGGCGGCATAGGTTACACCAATGCTAAAATCGTCGGCACTCCAAGCCAAAGTTTAGCTCATGTGAAAAAACATAACCAAGTACCGGATACATCGCATTGGAATGCTAACTTAACCATTTTGCACTCTATACCGCTTAATTTAGCTTCAGGAATATCATTGGAAACACAAGTAACAGATCGTTATATTGGCTCTCGTAAAGCCGATGTGCAAAATAATTTTGGTTTGAAAGCTTATAACAAACTTGATGCTCGAATTGCCGTTAAAACTGAAAATGCTGAATTTTATGTATGGGGCGATAATCTGCTTAATAAATCTTATGATATATGGGGATATTATATTCCTGCCATGTATCCGGATGGTCCAGATGCAACCATTGGATCACCAGGCAGAGGTAGAACAATCGGCGTTGGTTTCATTTATAACTATTAACATGCATTATGTAACAACCTGATATTATTAACTTTGATCTGTGCTGCCACTATTTAACATTATTATATGAATGCTGGCGGCGCATCTCTTTAGGTAACATACCAAACTGTTTCCTAAATGCTGAACTGAAATGACTAATATTACTATATCCCAACATAATAGCTGTTTCGGTAACACTATTTTCGGTTAATAATTGTTTAGCTTTATTCATTCTTTCCGTCAAATAATAGGCGTAAATACTTTTACCAAAAATCTGCTTAAATCCTTTTTTTAACTTGCTATGATTAAGACCAACCTGCTTAGCTAACCAATCAATGGTTGGTGGATTGGTTAAATCATTGATTAAATAGTCACGTGCATCATTAAATTGTTTATACTCCCATTGGGTAAATTCTTGATGTCCTAAATGATTATCAAAAGACTTGAAGTACCAATTTAAGTATTTTAATACATGGGCATAGACTAATAATCGATTTGACTGGTCCGTGTTTTGCATCAAGTAAAATAGCTCGCGAGCACAAGATAATACATTGCTATTTTGATGAATGGGATGATGATGCAGAAAAAAATTCACTTTCTTATCCAAATTAGAAAATTGAAAATCCATTTCGCCGAGTAAAACATCCAATAATTCAGGCATTATCATAACTTCAATGTTACAAAAATCTTTAGAGTGCTGTAGATGAAATGTCTCACCATCAGCAAAGCCGAAAGTCAAATCCCCTTTATGGGTAATAAGTTTCCTATCTTTAACTTGCATACTCAACTTACCTTGTAACTGACAATTAAAACATAAACATTTATCACTACTAGGAAATACTTTACTGATATCGATGGCATTTAGATCATCGGCACTATTCACACATACCGCTAAACCAGGTTGTAACTCCATGAATGAACTGTTCTTTTTATTATTGGGTAATTTATCTAAATGCATATATCCTCCAAACAAATAAACGATAACAAATATCATTTGCGTTTACAACAAAATAAAGCTACCATTTATCAGCTAATATCCTTTGGAGCATAGAATTTATAATATTTTTATTATAAAAGCTTATAAAACACCACATGGACGATAAAACCATCTCCGCAGATAAACAAAAAAACTATTTTTTATTTATTATTGCTCAGCTCTATATTATACAAGGAATTCCAGTAGGACTGGCTTTTGACGCCTATCCTATCTTATTACGAGATTCAGGTGTTTCACTGGCAGTGATAGCCATGATTCCGCTAGCTGGTTTACCATGGGTCGTTAAATTTTTATGGGCCCCTATTGTTGAAAATCACTGGATAGCTAAAATTGGCTATCGGAAAAGTTGGTTACTACCTATGCAATGTTTATTAGCAATACTTATAACCATCATCGCCTTCACCCCTTTTACGGCAGAAACTACCACTTATCTTCTTCTAGTTATTATTTTATCTTGTATCGTTTCTGCAACACTCGATATTGCAACTGATGGACTGGCAGCTGATTTATCGCAAAACAATACTATTAGCCAGATAAATAGTATTCAAGTGATGGGCAATATTACTGGTATGCTTATTGGTGGAGCTGGAGTAACAGTTTGTTATGATTATTTAGGAAAAACCTATAGTATCTTAATTTTAGTAGCTCTTATCATATTTTCAATCATACAGCTTATTATATGGAGAGAACCTGACTTATTGCGTAATTTACAAAGCAATCCAAGAGCAAAAATTAGCCAATTTTTTAAAAGACAAAACGCTTATCATATGTTGTTGATTGCTTTGCTAGTTCCTTTTGCTGGTGCTGTAATCTTATCCATAACTAAATTTATTTTACTTGATGTTGGATTTTCTGTGGGTGATATCGGTATTTATACCGGTATTGGTGGTTATATTACCATGCTGTTCGGTTGCATAATTGCATCCTATTTATTAAAAATCATGCCTCCTTATCAAACACTGAAATTAGGCTTTGGTATATTATCTTGTTTAATTATGTTGTGGTGTGTCATTTACTATCTACCCAATTTTATTAATCCTATTATTATCACTATTCTGATGACCATATTAGGTATTGGTATTGGCATTATAAATGTTAGTATTTATACCATTACGATGATCTATGCAAAACAAGGCAAACAATCAGCTACAGATTATGCTATTTTTCAAAGCACGCTATTACTTTCCGAAATTATCGCATCCTCACTTTCAGTGGCAGTTGCAGAATATTTCAGTTACATAACCGCATTTTTATTAGCTTTGATAAGTATTATAGTTATCCACTTAATGAAAAAGAATAAATAATAAATTAGGTCGATTATTATTGGCAAAAATAATAACCGACACTAACTCTATTTAAAATTGATTTTAATAAACAGACCAATTTGTCACAATTTATTTTCTCTTTGGTAGGGCAATATTACCTAGATTCTTGTTATAGTCCGAAGAACTGTTATTAAAAAATAGTGCCCAAAAAAGAGTTAAAATAATACCGCTAACAACAATAGTTAAAATTGTTAAGAGAATTTTTAATAGATTAACATATTGAAAAATATTGACATCCCATATCAATAATATTATGCCCATTGAAAAAGCAAAAAGTGCAGCAAGAAAAAAGCTGGCTAAGATTGTTTTCATTTTTTATTCCTTAATTAAAGCTTATCAATATATTCTTTTTTCTTCATATTGAATTCATCTTGGGTTATAGCCCCAATATCTAAAAGTTGTTTTAATTTAGTCAATTTGCTATATATATCATCCGGCTCTGATGATTGGTTAGTTGCAGTATTTTGCTGAGGTTCGGTGTTTGTCATTGTTTGTGAGTAGGTTTTAGTCAACTCTGCCCCGGCCACAAACTGAGCACCTAGACCAGCAACAGCACCGTCATTTTTTGCTGCATCTCTTAAAGCTTGCAATTTTTCCATTTCCGCATAACTTAAATTTGCTTTTGAAGCAGCAATAACATCTGCTGAAATATTGGCTATTTTGGCGATTCTATTTTCAGTTTCACTATCAAATTCTGAAGCTAGAATACGAAAATCACACAAGTTAAGACCAAGTTTATTGATATCATCATATAAACGGGATTTTACTAGCTGGGAAATTTGACTAAGTTGAGAATCAATTGTTTGATACGCATATTGATTTGCAGCCAGTACGCTGGTTATTTCTTGAATTATACGATTTGAAATAAGCTCCTTTGCTTCAGTGACGGAATACTGTTGACGACTTCCTATAATTTCTTGATAAAACTTGCGAATATCATTAATTGAAAACGAGTAATTACCATTCATTTTTAATTGAATGGGGAATTGATACTCAGGATCAATATATTTAACTGAAGATGCGGTTCCCCATCCTTGATTAACAACTTCAGTCGTCTTAAAGAAATAGAGATATAATTTATGCTCACTATTAAAAGATTGTCTTATTTTTAAAATAGTAGTAATGAAAGGATGATTATCAGTTTGTAAATTATAGATACCAGCATCTAAAATTACATCGGCAATCTTACCTTCATATACCAATATACACCCTTGTCCAGGCGCTACGATAAGTTTACTAGCATTGATAATCTGATTATTGTTTATGGTTGGAAATTGATACCATAATATATCAACTGAATTATCATTCCACTCTATAACGGAAGCTAATTGTTTTTTGAAAAATTTGAGCATAATTATTCCCTACTATTTAGCGATTGGATATCAAGAAGAAAATCTTGTTTTCCTTCATGATTTAGTCCAATAAAATGATCCTCTGTCATTAATAAAATATGATCTTTAGTTATTTCAGCATTTAATTGCTTAAACTCAAATGGGAAGTTGTAACTAAATATAATATCGGTATTTTTTGCATTTAATAATTGGACAATATAATTTTCTGTTTTTACTGGCGATGTGGTAAAAGCAATTAAAACCGCATCGTCATTAAAGGTCAGTAGTTGTGGAAAAAAGTAAAGACGATCAGGGGTAAAATCGGCATATTTTATAATTCTCGAATCATTTTTTTTCGTTGGATGAATTAACAGTTTTTTAAAAGGTGTGTTTTCATATATAACAACAACTGCTTGATTTGAAGGATTATCATATATTTTTCTCCAACGAAACATTGGTTCTTCTCTTGGAAAACCAGGCAAATATTTATATTCATATTTTATTAATTGATGATTCTCGTCCGGATAATCATAACTTTCTAAATCAAATTGATAACTAATACGTGTGGATGCATTTGCTGGTAATGATTTAAAACCATCCCTAGCATTATAAAATGCATCTTCATCATAAAGTTTATCAATCATTGGATAGTAATAAAAATGTTTACCTTTATTGGTGTAGACATACAAACCGCTACCCCATTGTGGTCTAACGAACTCTATTTTAGCCAAACCTTGTGAAAACTCAGTATGATTAGTGAAAAAGCGCTGTTCAACATCTTGAAATGTTTTATTTTTTTTGTTCAACTGATAAAGTTTTTGATTATTAATAAGTAATAAAATTTCATCTTGATCCCAAGTTTTTATTTCATAAGATATTTTTTTATTATTGTCATCGGTCACATTAAATTCACTAACAAATTGTTTGGCATTGATGTCAAAAATCTTAATAAAAAATTGATCTTTTGATTGCGCAAACAAGTCTGGATCTTCTACATGTAATTTGCTTTCCATGATTAAAAATGGTGTTTCATTGTCAACAAACATTTTGATATTTTTATGTGTCCATTCTTCTTTTTTAATCTTATTTATCTCTGATGAACTAATAGTTGACTGATAACTATCAGATTCAATAACCGGATCAATATCGTTGCTGTTTTCAGTGAGATAAAAATATAAAACTAGAACCAATGGAATTAGACAACCCAATAAACCCAATATTTTGAAATTTGTGATTTTGTTTACTTCAAGTGTTTCTTGAGATTGATTTTGTTGATGAATATAAATATGTTGTTCATTTTTATCAATAAAATAAATAGCGCCACAGCTTTCACATTTATATTTATCATCTCCTAATGAACTATGTTTAATGCTACTACATTGAGGACATTTGATGGTTAATATATTTACAGTCATTGTCTAATCTTAATTTTATATCATTTCATATTATCAAAATAACATATATTATAATCTTTTGTATGAGTAAACAAAATAGATTAAACAATTCTTGATAAAAAATTCGGTTAAATATTTAATTGATTAACATTAGTTTTATTTTATTATATTGATTAAAGACATAAACTGACAAGGTTTTGTTATAGACGACATTTATCTGAAAGGTATTTTTGGCAAAGCAGCGAATTGCCTACATGGGGTATCAAAGAATATCGAAGAAAAATTAGTTTTTTTGAATTTATGAAATATCACTACAACAAAGCTGATGATGCTATAAAATCGAGAAAATAATAGACAGCAATTATCATTAGGAAAAAAATCACTACCAGAGAATCGTTAAAAAATTAATTATCACCAATAATAACGATTATTGATTATTTAGATAAATGACAATATTCCCTAATTCTCATAGAATAAATTTGGGAAAGATAGAATAACTATCGAGAATTAGGAATATTTTAAATATTAAAATCGATATGAAAGACTCGCTTTAAAGTTGCGCGCCAATCCATAAGTATTTTCACCAAGATAGAGTCGATAATCCTTATTAAATAAATTATCCACAGCTAGTTTTACCTCTGCCTTTGGTAAAAAAGTAGGTTGCCAACTGGCAAACAAGTTATGTAACGAATAACCAGATGAAGGACCTAAAGCGTAAGCGCCAAGATCAGGCAACCCATCATGATTTCTATCTTCATGCCCTGTTCTATCCTGTTTTCGGACAAATTGTGCATTCCAACCAGCTCTTATATTCCATTGGGGTACTTTAAAACCTGTCGTCAATGTAGCCGTTCGAGGAGCAACAGTTGCAACATAGGTTTTATTATGCATCCAAGGAGCTTGAGGGGCTGTATCTCTCTCCCCTTTTTGCATAGAATATGTCGCACTTGAAAACCAATATTTACTATCGTAAAACGCCTCAAGTTCAAAGCCTTTAACAATTAATTTACCCGGAAGATTTCGATAATTAGATTGGCCTAATGGGCATGATTTACCTGTCCCACAGATAGATCCATTAAAGCCGCGCGTAACAAATATTTCGTTGGTCACTCGTTGTCTAAAGATTGTACTGCGAATCTGTAATTTATCATCATCCAATACTAAATTATTAAAATCTAAAATATTACCAAGGCGGATGGATAAATCACGTTCTTTATCTAAATTGCGGCTTGTCGCACTGATCTTACCACTTCCGCCATTTTTAGGGGTAAATTGCACTTCATAGCTTTCATCTACTGTTGGAGCCTGCCAAGCGTAACTGATATCACCGAAAAAACCAATATTATTGGTCGCTTGCCAATAAGTACCCAATCTTGGTGTCCAACCACTATATGTCACTGGTGAATAATTATGTCCAAATTTTGGATCAGGATCATTATAAGCGGAAGCATAATTCTTTTTACCATGATTGCGCACATAATCGTAACGGAAACTTGGTGTTAACACCCAATTACTCACCGAAATTTCATCTTGCACATAAAAACTATAAGTCTGTTGTTTACCTGATGGCATATAAGCTGGTTGAAAATAACCATAATGATAATTTGGTTTTTTCTCATAATTTTTATAATACATTAGCGTATCTCGATCATGTAAATGAGTTTGTACGCCAATCTTTAAGGCATTATTCACATCACCAATATTAATTAAACTTATATTTTCCAATTCAATCGTTTTATCGGTATAACTGACCCAACTTTTGTTGCCCATTGTTCCTAACGAGGCAACCGGGTTATATTTAGCTGGACGCTTATCATCTTGTTTGGTTTTGGAGTAAGTTGTATGTAGTGTTAAATCAATGAGTGGGTTATAAGTGGGTTGGTAATTCCATTTAAATTGTGCTGAGTCATCCGTTTGGTATCTTTTTACCAATTTCCTTAACCATGCAGCTTTATAACCATATTTTTTAATCTGTGCTGCTGTTGGTGGTGTCATTTTTTCGACATACTTTGCCGCCCACGGTTGCCAGGAATCGCGTTTTGAGTGAATGCCAGATAAGGTAAAAGTGTGCTCTTCGTTAGGCCTAATATTCAACTTACCCATGTAACTTTTCATATCATCTTCAGAAAAAACAAATCTTGAACCATCTGGACGTTTAAAATTACCGCTATTTCGTTTGGTATAGTAAAATAAACCATCAAAAAAATTATTCTTAGTTCGACCGTAGACGGCACCGGTTTCCATATTCTGATGATTATTGGAATGAAAACTATATTTAAGCAATCCACCCACATATCTATTTGGATCTAGTAAATCAATAGCATCTTTAGTCTCCATTTTAACCACACCACCAAACCCACCATTACCAAATTTAACATCATGTGGACCTTTATTGACTTCAACTTGCTTCAGTAGTTCAGGCTCCACAAAAACTGAGCCTTGTTGATATTTTTGGAAACCTTTTTGAGCACCATCAACGATTATTTTGACATCTTCAACTTTACCAAATCCCCAAATATTTAATGTTTGCCCACCCGGTCTTATCGAACCAGCCGAACTTACACCAGGTAAGGTATTAAGTAATTCCGCGACATTATCTGCCTGCTTTTGCTCAATCATACCTGAAGACAGTGTAGAACGACCAGCAATCACACTATTGATTTTTTTTAACTCATCTGGTGATGAAGATCGCGCAATAACAGTAATTACATCTTCAATATCTTCATTAACAATTTTGTTTTGATTATTTTTTTGTTGATCAGCTATATTGTTAGTCAATTTATTCTCTTCAGGCTGTGGTGTAGCTTGAAGAGAAAAACTCATAAAGAGCATTAGGGCACTCACCTTTTTATAATCCATATCTCAATCCTTCATAAAATGCATATTTAAATTTAGATTAACCACACAAATGGTAGTGATAATGATTATCATTACTATTTGTGTGGGGTGGCAAGTATATTTGGTTTAACAAAAAATAAACAGCAAAATATAAAATTTATTTTAATTTGTAATATTATTTTTAATAAAAAAGCCATCATAATAGATGGCTTTATTTTTCGATAAATAAAAGGAACAATTAATATCGATTAACTGATCCAAATAATTTCATTCTTTCGGTTATTTTTTCTGCTACCGGATTTAATCCATGATTAATTACCTTACGAGGATCATTGATATCATGATCTTTTTGTTCAGCAAATAATTTTCCTACAGCAACGCACCAAGTATACATATTTTCACTATTAACATTAATTTTGGCAGTTCCTAGAGAAATTGCATGCAACATATCTTCGTCGCAAATCCCTGTTCCGCCATGAAGTACTAATGGTATATTTATTAAATTAGAAATATGCTGCATTTCATTAAACCCTAATTTAGCTTTTCCTTTATATAGACCATGAGTAGAGCCTAATGCCGCCGCTAAACAATCCACATTCGTTTCTTTAACCATGGTTAAACATTGATGTGGGTCGGCATAGATGACTTGAGAATTAACTATGCCATCTTCACTTCCGGCTATAGTTCCTAATTCAGCTTCTACCGAAACCCCTCTTTTGTGCGCATAATCCACTATACGTTTGGTTATTTCGAGATTTTCTGCAAATGGTAAATGCGAACCATCAAACATGACTGAACTGAATCCAGCATTAATTGCGGCGAAACAGGATTCATAACTTTGACCATGATCTAAATGTAAAGCAATGGGCACATCAATATCTAAATAGTCCATTGCATTTTTGACAATAGCATGGATAGTATTGAAGCCCAGCATATGCTTAATTGTACCACCTGATACACCAAGAATTGCTGGCGATCGATTCTCTTTTGCTGTTTTTAAAACTGTAGCTACCCATTCCAAATTATTGATATTAAATTGTCCTACCGCATAATGTTCATGATAAGCATTATTTAGCATGTCTTTCATTGAAACTAACATAATCTACCTCTTAATCCTATATTTATTAATTAGTTATTTAAAATATTCAGTTAAATTTCTTTCAAATCGGCGTTGTGTTTTATTGACTTCAGATAAATTAGGCATTGCTTTACGGACACCTTTACGTTCAATCGAAATTGCTGCGGTTAAACTTGCAAATGAAATAATCTTTTCAATGTTCCAACCGTAACTCACGCCATAGGCAAACGCTCCATGGAATATGTCGCCAGCACCTGTCGTATCAATTGATTGACATATAAAGCTAGGAATAACTTTAACTTTTTTATCTTCTATATAAGCACATCCCTTTTCACCTAATGTTATAAAAGCCGAACCTCTAGCTATTGATGTTAATTTTTTCAATGCGAGCTCTAATGACTTTTTATTTGTAAATTCATCTATGTTGGCATAAGCGAGTGCAAAATTTTCACTAGCAACTAGATAATCCGTATATTTGGCTAAATAAAGATTACTTTCCCGTAGCGACCCAGCATCCATGACAACTTTGACATTAGGTAATTGTTTAATGACATATTCACTTAACTCTGGCTCATGCCCATCGATGAGAATAACCAAATCACGCTTATTCTCTTGTAAATATTGAATAAACTGATTTAATTTAATTTTTTCAGTAGTAGTTATTAATGGTGGAGTATTTAATTTGCGCGTAATAATCGTTCGCGAGCCATTTTCTTTATTTACGGTAATAGCCGCGAGTGGAGTAATCATCTCATCTGAGAAGATAATTTGATCGGTTTTCACGCCTATTTGTTTAAATTCAGAGACAATTTTGTTGCCATATATATCATCATGTAAATGTCCTAAATGGTAAATATCTTCTCCCCATAAACCCAATAAATAAGCAGCATTGGCACATGGGCCACCACCACTTTCAAAAAAATCATAAGCAAATGATTTACTGTTTTCCTTTGGATAACTCGTGGTAAAATAAAACTGATCATAACAAGCAAATCCAATTGTCAGTATTGTCATAATTAATCCTTAATTCATCATTTAACTATAAAAATTGTTTTTCCTAAGATTCATTCATGTAAATAATTATTAATTCATGGTTGAGTCTTAAATTACTCGACCATGAAGTTTCAAATTATGCTTGGTCTACATTTCTGGAATCACCAACAACTTTGATAGATTTGAAGAAGAATGGCGCACAAAGAACAATGATTAAAATTAAGCAGATAACATAAATCGCAGTTTGACCGAAAATATTAAATAATTTACCAATGATGATCCCCCAAACGGCAAAGTCAAAATCAGCAAAAGTTGAATTTTGGAAACCTAGATCGCCTAATGTAGGTAATAATAATGCTGGTAAGAATGCTAATAAAATTCCACCAATAAACGATGCAATAATACAACCACGTTTGCCACCTAATTTGTCAGCAAATACACCTGATGTACCGCCACAGAAGAAATGAGGCACCATACCTGGAATAATCAGTGCCATACCCATGCCACCTAAAATGAACATGCCAATTAATCCACCGATAAATGAACAAATAAAACCAACAACAACAGCTGTAGGACTAAAGGTAAAAAATACAGCACAGTCTACTGCTGGTATTGAATTAGGGATAAGTTTTTGACTAATACCTTGGAAGGCTGGAACAAGATCACCAAGAATTAATCTAACACCGTTATAAACAATGGCGACACCAACCGCGAATTGTAAACCACTTAGGATCGAAAAGATGATTGGGCTTTGTTCGGTGATAGTAGACATATATTCACTACCAGCAACTAAGCTACAAATTAAATATATGATTACCATTATGATACCCGTTGTTACAGTAGTATCTCGTAAAAAACCCCATTTTTCAGAGATTTCGGTATCAGCAAATGAATTATTTTTATCGCCGACTCTTTTAGCAATAAATGCCGATAAATAATAACCGATGGAACCAAAGTGCCCCATGGCAATCCCACCGTCATCTGTCACTTGTTTGGTATAATTTTGACCGATTGCCGGGGAAATGGCTGACCATGAACCTAGTAAAAAACCACCAATAATAATGAGTTCCCAACCATCAAATGTGGCGGCTCGTAGAACTGCTGAAAACAAGCAGGCGAGAAAGAATGAATGGTGACCAGTTAAAAAGATATATTTATATTTAGTAAACCGAGCAAGAATTAAATTTATAATAAAGCCGAGCAACAAAATACTCATGGTTTCAATACCTAAAACTTTTTGTGCTACCGATACTATTGCTTCATTATTAGGAATAACACCGCGAATACCAAATCCAGCTTCAATAATGCTACCCAATGGATTTAGATTGCTAATAATAACACCCGCTCCAGCACTTAACATGAGGTAACCTAAAATCGGTTTCAAAGTACCTGTTAAGAGTTTATTTAATGGAGAACGCAAACAAACTAACCCAACAAAGGCAATAATTCCCATTAAAAAAGCCGGTTGACTAAAAATTTCCGTTAAAAATGAAAGTAATAACTGCATAATAATATCTCCTTTGAAAGCACATCAAATTTCAGCTAATTGTTGTAATTTTTCACTAATGTCTTCCTCAATTTGCTTTTTATTGACATAACTACGAATAACTGCAACTTTTGATTGATCAGAAAATTGTTTAGCTAAATCTTTAATGGTCACATATAGATCTGCTTTTTCACCTTCGGCATTAGCAAAATCAATAGACGCCACATCAGCTTTGATATTCAAAGCAGCACAGATATTCTTAACGTGATTGGCTGCCATTAATGAACTACCAATACCATTCCCACATACTGTTCTAATTTTCAACATTGCTAATCTCCTTTTTGACTTTTTAAATAACGTTGAGTTATTTTTTTACTTAAAACTAAAATATAAATTTCTTACAAATTTCTTATTTATTAAGCTATTTGGTGATTTTTATATTAAATAAGGAAAAGTTACTGATTCGTGATGAATATCACACTGTTCGATACAGTGGGTGATTCAAGTCACAAAGTAATCATAAAGTTGAAGTCAAAATAATTAGATGAAGGGAAAAGATAAAAAGTTAACGTTATGATTATTATTAATAAATAAAAAATTCATTAAAACCACTAAAAATTGATAAATTGAATTCTTCAAGGTAAAAACGCTTATTTTTGTGATCTAGTTCAAAAAAGACACTATCAAAAGAACAAAAAAACAGCGATTTTTTTGTGAAAGGCAAATAACGAGATCGAATATCGAAATAAACAGTAAATTTTACTTAATATTTAAGTTGAAAAAATTAAAGAAGAATTAAAAAGCGCCATTAAGGCGCTGATAAATTATAGAAACAATCCTCAAAACATTGTATTGCTGTTTTCAGCATGTTCTGGTACGTTTTGGATCACATCCCAATGCTCTACAATCTTGCCATCTTTAACCCGAAATATATCCACTACCGCTTTACCAAGATCATCATTATTAACTTTAGAATGGACATGCAACCATACGATATCCCCATCCACTGACGAGCGAATTATCTTAGCACTTGATTGAGGATTTTCTTTAAAAAAACCTTCGAAATAAGTAATTGCCGGTGATCTACCATCTGGGACATATGGATTGTGTTGTTTATAATCTTCAGCAAGCGTTTTAGTTGCCACATCGACTTGGTGTTTGTTAAAAAAGTTATCATAAAAATTGATAACCAGTGCGCGGTTTTCTTCCTCTTGAGTTAAATTTCTTGGAGTTAAATCTTTTGCAGCAACAATACTGGTAATACTTAGCAAACAAAATCCAACTAAAAAACGCTTTTTAATTACATTCATATAAGTCCCACTCCTATTTGACTTTAAATTAATTCTAGCTATAACATATAATTAGTCTACAATATAGACTATTTGAATGGTAACAATAAAAATAAAATAAAACAAGAAGTAACATAAATATGACTAGGTCAATCCAAAATGACTTAACATTTTTAGGAAAAAAATAAATATGAAAAAAAACGCAAAAAATGAATTGATCAAATACGATCATCCTTGCCCTATTCGTGATGTTCTCGATAGAATTGGTGATCAATGGAGCCTTTTAATTTTAAAATCGTTAGAACATGATGTGATGCGATTTAATACATTACATAAAGAAATCGGTGATATATCTCGGCAAATGCTTTCGCGAACATTAAAAAGGCTTGAAAATGATGGCTATATTACTCGAACCGTCTACGCTCAAGTTCCTCCTCGAGTAGAGTATGCTTTAGCTGAACTTGGCTTATCGTTCCTTAAACCAATGAATACCTTAATACAGTGGGCGGATGAAAATCATGAAGCGATTTGTCGAGCGAGAAAAACACAAAATTTATGATTATGCAAATATCTCTTTTTGAAAAAGTTAAAAACTAGCTAACCCAAAATATTGGCTAGCTAGTGATTAAATTACTGACAGATAAAGTTTTCAGGATTGTTAGTATCACCTTCACCTTTATATATCGTTTTTTGTGGATATTGGCAAAGAGGACGTTGTAGGGTTATTTCACCATCTTCAATTTTTTGCGCGATAAGTCTAGTCGGTGCTTGTTTTTTCTCTACCCAAACAACCATTGACTCAAAGCCATTAACTTTATCTGGACCTTCGCCACCATTACAATGGTCAACACCCGGCGCTAAATAGAGTTTTAAAAAATCATCTACCGAATCGTTGCCACCCATCATTTTCCATACATTATTATAATATTGAATGGTTCCTTTGGGCGCTATTAAACGATCATTCAAACCATGCCAAATTATCATTTTACCGCCCAATCTTTTAAATTCGGTTAAATCTGGGTTATCTGTTCCCATAATTGGGCGAAATAGTTCAACCGATTCATTAAAATAGTTCTCAAAACCTTTGTAGCCTAACCTTCTCCAGTCAAAATTCGGCGATTTTTTAACCCAATATTTTAAATAATCAATTGGAATTGGAAAAGGACCTTTACTACTAGCTAATACATCAAGTGGCGCAGTCGGCTCAATACCAAACCATAAAAACTTGCCATTACTATCTGTTGGGCCTTGCCAAATTTTTTGCAATGCTCGAATTTCATCATCATCAAGCCCAGCGTTAATTAACAACTCTTGATTAACGAATAATGTTGTTGGATCGCTAACTAAGCCATCATTAATACCATCTTTTTCATCAGCAAGCTCAATAATCATTTTTCTGACTTTTTCGAGTTTTTCTTCTTCGAACGGCCTACCTAACTCCTCTTGCATCACCACTTGCGGCCATAATTCTGCAGGTACAAATTTATCCCAATGGATTGCGGGTGCGGCTATGAATAAACCATCATAATCATCAGGATATTTTTGTGCTTCCATTAACCCTTGTCTTCCCCCGGTTGAACAACCATTCCAATATGCGTAATTTGCTGCTTGACCGTAATATGACATTATTATTTGTTTGGTTTTGACAGTCATTTCATGCACACTACGATAAGCAAAATCAGTTAGCAAATCGTTTTGTAATTTTCTATCTTTCAGCACAAATTTACCGTCCATCAAATTACCTTTATGTCCGGTATCGGTAGACGCGGCAACATAACCATGCTTAACGGCTTCAGCTAATTTATCAAATGGTATAAATCCAGCATAACCACCACCGCCAATTGATTGTAATCGTTGATTCCAATTAGTAGGCAACCATATTTCAACATTAATAGAGGGTTGAATTGTTAATTCGACGCGGCAAAACTGTGGTAAATCAACAATCTCTTTGGTGGTAGCACCTCTTAAGGTGTCAGATAATTGAGAAGATGGTGAAAAGCTATCAACAATTATTTCGGTATTTACAACTCTTGCATTATCTAGATGCAAGTTATTTAAAGCGAGACAACGTTCTTCTACATTAGCATTGATCGCCATCGCATTAGTTGAAGCTCCTAAACAACTTAAAACTGATAAAACCAATAAACCATATTTTATCATTTCCCTATTCCTACCCTCAAAATATAATTTCTATTACTATTTTAGAATTAATATTAGTCATTAGTTCTGTAAATAACAACATTAATAATTATTATTTCCCATCATTAAATATCATTTTGACAGATTTTAATCTAAAATCTAAATTATCTTGTCGCATCTATTTCAGCTAAAAAAATATGAAAAAGAATCTATCTGCTTATAATACAGAAATTTTTTAATTTTTCTTTATCATTTTTTCTCCTGAAATTTTTCACCATAGAAGATCAATTGGCTATTACCTCTTAATATAGAATAGTGGAACTGTTGACGGATATTTTTTTGTTGTTCATGTTGATCTACCTCATATTGCGCTAATTTGTGCGCCAATAGTAATTTGGCTAACCGTTTATTCGCATGTTGACTACGTTCGGTTTGCACTTTAACACTAATACCGGTCGCTAAGTGTATTGCTCGCACAGCTGATTCTGTTTTATTGACATGTTGACCACCTGCTCCTGATGATTTCATAGTAGTAAATTCAATGGTATTATCCTTTAACTCCATAGGGTTAGGTAAACAAGTTACTCCCAAAAACCAATTTTTACGCTTATGGGTTGGACGATAAGGACTTTGACAGATCCATTGTATTGTACCCAACCAACGCTGTATTAACGCCTCACTTTCTATACCTTCAACCGACAATAATACAGACCGAAAAGTATTGGGCTTATCGCCCAATACGCTTTCGATAATTTCAGTAGTGACTGACTTTTGATCGGCCTCTGTTAAAAATTGTGTTACCGCTTTAGCAACAGCTAAAGTACACTCATCAGGTCCTCTAGCGGAGGAAAAATACAGCAATGCCATTAGTGACCTCCTTGTGTTTTATAGTTCAATATTGGTGTCAATTGTGCAATCACAGTAACAATATTCGCTTGCTGCATTGATTCAATTACACTATCAATTGATTTGTAAGCTTGTGGTGCTTCTTCAAAAATAAGACTACTATCCTCACAAATAACACGACTACCTAGTTTGGTACGTTTAAGTTCTTGCATTGAATAGCGATTCTCCAATTTACCTTTACAGTCAGCTCGACGCCATTTACGTCCAGCACCATGAGCTAATGACATAAGTAGATCTTCGCGTTGAATCGGTTTAACTAAATAGCTGTAATCACCACGTGATCCTGGCACAATCACTAGTTCATCCATTGCTGATGATGCACCTTTACGATGTAACCAATAACTCTGTTTATCTATAGTAACTTTTTGTAAAAAATTATGGCAAACATTAAGCACTTCATGGCCTTGAGTATTCAAATTAGTCATTAATCTGTCAGCCACTACTTGACGATTTAACTGAGCAAAAGCCACCGCATTATCATGTTTTTCAAGATATCTTAATGCATCATCACTATTATCTGCTAAGCCTTGATAACCAAAGCGTGATAATTGATTTTGCAAAATAGCATGCCCTAAACCTCTTGAACCACTATGTACTAATAAAAACAGTTTTTCGGCATTAAGTTGGTAGTGATTAAATAATGTTGCATCAAAAATCTTACTGATTTTTTGAATTTCAGCAAAATGATTCCCGCCACCAATAGTGCCTAAATTATATTTATGATGAGTATCAGGCAAATCAATATTACCTATTTTCTTAGCTAATTTATCAATACTCAATTTGGCAAGATTAATATCAGTTTGCCAAAATCCCATGCCACAACCGATATCGCTACCAATTAATGCCGGATAAATTATTTCACGACTTAAATATGCTGCACCAATCGGGTAGCCTTTGCCTGGATGAAGATCGGGCATCCCCATGACTTTAACCATATTGGGTAAATCGGCCGTTGTCAGTAATTGTTGTATTGCTAAACCTTCGATCCAAGTATTTTTAGATGCTATTAGTGACGCTTTATCAGATAGCACCTGTATAGAATTGTCCATATATCAATCCATTTAAATAAATATTATTGTTATTTTTTCTAATATTGTTTAAAGACAAATTTTTAAATGAATTATTTAAATAAAACGCATAGGCAACTCAAACATTGGCCGTTAAGAAATGTTTAATTTTATCTAGTGACGATGTGATCACTATTAATACGTTTTTCAATAATTAGTTTTACTTGAATAGTATCAAGTTGTCTTTAAACAATGGGTATAAATTAATTGGCAGGTTAAGGTCAGCTAACTGAATTGAAGTAAGAATAGAAAAAGTTACTTAATTATTGGCTGATCAGCCCGCAAAGGTTTGTTAAATAAATCATAATAAAATCTCCTTCGCTATTTATAATGGCGCATATCCTAATTAAATTTTAGTGACTTGTAAAGTAACAAATTATCCTTTTTAGTAATCTATTTTTATCTTTTTTTACACTCATTTTTATTGAATTAAGAATTTTACACTGTATATTTATACATATTTCTTTTTTTAATGCGAATAACCTTGCATTGTTCGTTTTTTATTATTTTGTTGGAGTATTTTCTTGAATAAATATTGTGTAATTCTTGGGCAGGCAAATAGTTCGCTCGCCGTTTATTTACCTTTGGTTGATACACCAGTAAGAGCAGGATTTCCTTCGCCTGCTGATGATTATTTAGAAACAAAATTAGATCTTACTAGCCACTTAGTCAAACATCCAAGCGCCACTTACTATATTAAAGCGATTGGCGACTCAATGATCGATTATGGTATTTATAGTGGTGATTTGCTTGTTGTTGATCGCTCTTTAGAACCGAAAATCGATGATATTGTTGTTGCTGCTGTTGACGGTGAATTAACTTGTAAATGTTTAAGTTTTATTAATGGCGAACATCATTTATTGTCTGGTAATCGGCTTTATCCACCTATTTCACTAGCTGGCAAAGAAGTACATATTTGGGGAGTAGTAATACATACTATTCACTCTCTACGCAAACGGGGGCATTGATGATTGGTTTAATTGATTGTAATAATTTTTATGCATCCTGTGAACGAGTATTTAATCCCAAATTAGAAGGAGAACCAATTGGAATCCTTTCTAATAATGATGGTTGTGTAATCGCTCGTTCTAATGAATTAAAACCATTAGTCGCTATGGGTATGCCGGCCTATCAAATTCCACCCCATATTCAAAAAAAAATTACCTTATTAAGCTCTAATTATGAGCTTTATGGAGATATGAGTCAGCGAGTATTTGATACCGTTCGCCATTATACTGCGGATATCGAGCTTTATTCTATCGATGAAGCCTTTATTCATTTAAACGGATTTAGTCATGTTTTAAATCATTGCCAAAATTTAAAAGCAATAGTAAAACGAGATACGGGCATCCCTGTCAGTATAGGGGTTGCCACTACTCGCACATTAGCAAAGTTAGCTAATCATATCGCCAAAAAACAACCCATCTATCAAGGTGTTTATTGTTTTCCTACTAATCAAGAAGAGATAGCAACCACTTTAAAACAATTTTCGGTTGAAGATATATGGGGAGTTGGTTGGCGAATTGCTCAACGATTAAAAGTATTAGGTATTCACACCGCTTGGGATTTATATCAAGCTAATTTAAAACAAATCAGACAGTTATTTTCAGTTGTCCTTGAGCGTACTGTGCTTGAACTTCGTGGTATTAGTTGTATTGAATTAGATGATCTGCATACCGCTAAAAAAAATATTATGACATCACGTAGTTTTGGCCATTTAACCAATAATTTATTTGATATACAAGAAGCAATTCGTGTGCATGCCAGCCGTGGCGCAGAGAAACTAAGAAAGCAAAAATCAGTTGCCAGTGCCGTATTGATCTTTTTAAAAACCAACCGATTTCGACCAGAATTACCTCAATATAATCCGTCAGTTGTGGTGCCATTATTATCGGCGACCGATGATTCAAGATTAATCATTCATGCGGCTCAAAAAGGGTTACGAGCCATTTATAAACCAGGTTTTTTATTTATGAAATCAGGTGTGATGCTACTTGATTTAAAAACTAAAGATAATTATTGTCAATCGGATTTATTTACTGCTGAAACATCAGCAACTGAAAAACACAAAAGTGAACAATTAATGAAAACCATAGATGACATCAATCAGAAAATGGGAAAAAATACTATTCACTTAGGTGGTATCAGACAAACTGCTGCATGGCAAATCAAGCGAGAGCGACTTAGCCAACGATATACGACTCGTTGGGATGAGTTACCTTTGGTAAAATAGATAACGGGTTAACCGCTAAGATAATAATTTAATCAATCGATTGAATTGAATTACCTTGTTCATTTCTTACATCAACATATACATCCCATTTTCTATAATCACTATCAATAGATTTTTCACAAGAAATTGAAAGCCCATATTTGTGAGGAAGATTTTTTAAGCCTAAGCGTATTTTATGCCACTTTACCTTTAATGGTAAAAGGCAGTTAGATGCGTAAAATTTTCTATTTGCTTCAAGTGTATGTAAATTAGTATGATGTTCTTGATTATAGGTGGCTATAAATTCAGCCGCCTTATTATCAATTTCACCGAAAACTTCATCAAGTGTCATAGCCTGTGCAAAAGGAACAGTAATAACAGCTACAATTGCGATACTATATTTTAGTAAATGAATCTTTTTCATAAAAAACTTTAATAATTTAAATTGTTAAGTAAAAAAATATTATTTTCATAACTTTAACATTGATACAATGTTGAGGTCAATATCAACAATTAACTACCAAAACGTTTAAGCGCAATAATAAAGAAGATAATACCACTAGCAACTAACCACGCATGCAACAAAACAGCCCAAAAATACTTAAACCACGATAAGATTTGTCGGTTTTAATTCAATAGAATGAATACTATTTACTAGGCAATATCAGACAAACCGTTGCTTAGCAAATCAAGCGAAATTTACTCAGTTAATGGTATATTAATCATTGGTATAAGTTAACTTTTGCTAAATAGACAATTGATTAACTGATAAATCAAAAAAATAATCCTTTAATCAATCGATTGAATTGATTTTCCTTGTTCATTGCGAACTAGCACATCAATATACCATTCTCTATATCTATTATCCGTCGATTTTTCACAAGAAACAGAAATAACATATCGAAAAGGAATTTTACCACCATGAGCTTGAGATATCTTCCAATCAGCTTTTAATGGTACAAGGCAACTAGGTAAACAATATGTTCCATTTACTTCGACAGTATGTAAATTAGTATGATGCTCTTTATTATAAACGGTAATAAATTCAGTTGCCTTGTTATTGACATCTAAAAATTGTGCTCTTGGATTATAGACGGTAATAGCTTCAGTTGTATTATTATCAATATTATTTGAAGACTCGGCCATTGCAAAAGGAATAGTAATAACAGCTACAATTGCGATACTATATTTTAATAAATGAATTTTTTTCATAAAAAACTTCAACAATTTAAATTGTTAAGTGCAAATAAAGTTAATTTTTGCACTTTTATTATTCATAAAATTAAGAACCCATATTAACAATTGAGCTACGAAAGCGTTTCAGAGCAATAAGGAAAAACACACTACCGATTCCTAATAACCACGCATACGAGGTCCAAACCACACTTAAACCAGCTCCTCGATATAAAATTGCCTGCCCTAATTCGACAAAATGAGTGGTTGGCGCAAATAACATAATATTTTGTACCACTTCCGGCATACTTTCTCGCGGCGTACTACCACCAGACAGCATCTGTAACGGTAAAAGAATCAAAATAAATAGCATCGCAAATTGTGCTGTTGATTTAGCCACGGTTGCCATAAAGATCCCAAGTGACGTTGTCACGAATAAATGCAGTGCTGCGCCTATTAAAAATAAAGTAATCGAGCCTTCAATTGGCACATTTAACCAACCATGAACGACAACTAACAGTGCACCCCAAGTCGAAACTAGTACCACTAGCCCCATAGACCAAACTTTTGAGATCATAATTTGAAATGGTGTCACAGGCATTGATAGCAAGTGATCGATAGTACCATGCTCGCGCTCTTTCATTAACGCAGCACCAGTTAAAATAATCGACAATGTGGTAACTATATTAATAATCTCCATGACAGAACCAAACCAAGAACGAGTTAAATTAGGATTAAAGGCCGCATGAACTTCAATATTGACCGGTAAACTGGTTGGTTTATCCATTTGATTAAAGTATTTAGTTATTTCACTGGTGACAATTTGCGTAATATAACCATTACCAACAAAAGCCTGCCCCATTCGCGTTGCATCAATATTAAGTTGAATCTCTGGACTTTGGTTATTTAACACATCGCGTTGAAAGTTAGGCGGTATATTTAATGCAAAGGTATAACTATCGGTATCCATTCCGCGGTCAACTTCATCCATTGAATTTAATTTAACAGGTTTATTAAACATAGGTGGATAAAGTGCTGCGATAATTTGCCTAGATAACGGTGAATCATCTTCATCAACTATTGCAATCGACGCATGGTGAAGCGAGTCTGAAGTTGCAGTAGCTGCGGTATAAATATCCAGTGTAAAGCAGTAGGCGATTAACAGTAACATGATTGGATCACGAATTAATCCCCATAACTCTTTAATACCTAAGCGATAAATATTAATAAAACTTTGCATAATATCTATCCTTCTTGTTTTTTGAGGAGGAATATACTTGCACCAAGTATAATCGGAATAGTAATCAGTAAGGTAAATATCGAGTTATGTAAATCAAAAAATCCTAATGCCTTATTGAAAACACCACGGGCAATAATAAGCATATGGGTTGTTGGATAAACTTCACCTATATATCGCCCACTCCCTTCTAATGATGCTACAGGATTGAGTAACCCCGAAAATTGTATTGCAGGTAACATGGTACCAACACAGGTTAAAAAGATAACCGCAATTTGACTACGTGTTACCGTCGAAGCAAGTAAACCAAAGCCAGTAGCAATAATACAATAAGCTAATCCGGCTAAACATAAAGTTAGCAAACTGCCTTTTATCGGTACACCAAATATAGTAACGGCCATTAGCAACAGCAATAAAAAGCTAAGCATCGAAATAACAATATAAGGAACCTGTTTACCTAGTAAAAACTCTGTTCGTGTAACCGGGGTTACATATAAGTTAATTATTGATCCCATCTCTTTTTCGCGCACTACGGATAATGCCGCTAACATTGACGGAATCATCAAGAGTAAAATAGGAATGACGGCTGGCACCATGGCTTGCAAACTTTTAATATCCGGATTATAACGATAACGCGTTTCAATATTTGCCAATGAGCTAGATGCGGTGCCGGTGGTGGTTTTGATTTTGTCACTTAACCAAGCAAGGTGCATACCTTGTACATATCCTTTAATGGTATCGGCACGTAATGGCATGGCGCCATCAATCCAAATACCGATATTAACCGGATCACCACGCTGAATATCACGACCAAAATTAGGTGGAATTTCAATAGCTAATGCTATCTCATTACTTCTCATTCTATGATCCATATCATCATAATCAATGATTGGCGGTTTCTCAATAAAGTAGCGTTTAGAACCAGAGAGATTAGTAACATAATTTTGGCTAGTAATCGTTTGATCACGATCTAATACCGCAAAATTTAGATCCTCGACATCCATAGTGATACCATAACCCATCACTAACATTAAGATCGCCGAACCAAGTAGTGCTAACAATGCTCGCAGCGGATCGCGTGATAACTCTAAGGTTTCACGCCATAAACATCCAATCAGACGTGTTAAACTAAATCCTTGTAGATGTTGAGTACCTGTCTGAACTGGTTCATTCGGTACAGTTTTCGGCTCTTCACTGATTTTTTCATCGCTATGAGTATCATCTGCTCCGGCATCGACTAAATATCGGATAAAGGCATCTTCAAGGGTTTTCGCGTTTTTGGAATGGATGATATTGTCAGGCGTATCACTCGCTAATACCTTACCTGCATGCATTAATGAGATCCTATCACAACGCGCCGCTTCATTCATAAAGTGGGTAGTGATAAATACGGTGACTTTATCTTTTCGAGAAAGTTCAATAATTAAACGCCAAAAGTCATCACGAGCAATCGGATCGACCCCAGAGGTAGGTTCATCTAGGATAAGAATTTCAGGATTATGCACCACAGCAACAGATAAAGAAAGTCTCTGTTTCACCCCTAAAGGTAGACTATCTGGCAAACTTTTCAACTCATTTTCCAGACCAAAACGCTTAACTAACTCTTGAACTCTTGCTGGTATTTTGCTCTCTTCAATACCAAATAACCGGGCATGTAATACAAGGTTCTGTTCAACAGTTAATTCACTATAAAGTGAAAACGCCTGCGACATATAACCTAAATGCCGTCTAACATTAATATCACTGGCATCAACCGGTTTACCAAACAACCAAGCTTCACCAGAGGAAATCGGTAATAAACCGGTTAACATCTTCATGGTTGTTGATTTACCACAACCATTCGATCCTAAAAAACCAAAAATCTCACCTTGCTTTATAGAAAAATTAACGTGATCAACCGCAATAAAATCACCGAATTGCTTGGTTAAGCCTTTGGCTTCAATCGCTACTTGTAAATCTTTGTTCAGATCTAATGGTGGGATTTCAACCGCTTGATAACCTTCTCTAGCATCTTCTGGCATTAACTGAATAAAGGCATCATCTAAATTATCTTTGCCTGTTTTAGCCAATAAGGCTTGTGGCGTACCGGTTTCAAGGATCTTACCGCCATACATCGCGACTAACCAATCAAAGTTTTGCGCTTCATCCATATAAGCAGTAGCAACAATAACACTCATTTGCGGTCGTTGCTGGCGAATTTTATTGATTAATTGCCAAAATTGCGCGCGAGAAAGCGGATCAACACCGGTGGTCGGTTCATCAAGAATAAGTAAATCTGGGTCATGAATCAAGGCAGAGCATAAACTAACTTTTTGCTTCATCCCACCGGACAAACGTCCAGCAGGTCTGGATAAAAAAGGATATAAGCCAGTGCTTTTAGTTAACTCATCGATGCGACGTCGTCTTTCGGCGGCATCATTACCAAAAAGACGAGCAAAGAATTGTAAATTTTCTTCAACGGAAAGTGTAGGATAAAGGTTTTTCCCTAAACCTTGTGGCATATAAGCAATACGTGTACACACGTTTTTACGATGTGATTTATCTTTCATATCACCATCTAAAACGTTGACTATTCCTTCTTGAATGATGTGCGCACCCGCTATTAATGACAACAGACTAGATTTACCTACTCCATCAGGACCAATCAATCCCACCATACATCTTGGTGGGATTGCAATACTGACATCATTAAGTGCACAGGTTTTTTTATAATGCAATGTGACATTACTCACATTTACCACCGCATCATCAATGGCCTTACCATCCGCAAGTAACGTCAAATCCTTTTTACCTGATTCTGACATATGCTATCTCCAATTATTTTGTTTGGCATTTTGCAACATCAGATAAACCTGAAGGCCACTCCGTATTAGGATCAAGTCTTACCCAAGCCACACCAGGAAGACCTGTTTTAACGTGAGTAATATAACATCTTAACAATTCTGGGCTTAATTGAGCTTTAACTCTAAACATCAATTTTTGACGCTCATCTTTGGTTTCAACAGTTTTAGGTGTAAATTGTGCCACACTTGAAACAAATGAAATTTTTGCTGAAATCGCTTTATTCGGAAGCGCATCAAGTACTAATCTTACTTCGTCGCCAATACCTACTTTACCGGCAATGGTTTCTGGTAAAAAGAAAGTCAAATAGACATCAGAAAGATTAACCAGATTTAGTACCTTACCACCTGATGGTAAAACCTCACCGAGTTGCGCAATACGATATTGAATCCGACCATCAACCGGCGCAGTTAAAGTACTGTCATTAATATCAGCTTGAATTTGATTAATATTGGCTTGGGCAACATTGATTGCTGATTTAGCACTTTCTACCCCAGCTTGGGCGGCTTCAATAGCCGCATCTGCCGCAGTCACTTGTGATTTAGCCGAATCTAGTGCAGCTTTGGCACTATTTACTTTAGCGGTATCATCATCAAATTGTTGCACAGAAATCGCCCCTTTTTGATAAAGAGTTGCCGTACGTTGTAAATGTTTTTGGGCGATATCTAAATCACTCTCTTTTTGAGTGACGCCAGCTAATGCCGCAACCTTATCACTCATCTTTAAAGCAACTTGGGCTTTTGAGGTAGCTTCATTACTCATTGCTTGTCGATATTGTGCTTGAGCTTCATTTAGCTGAGCTTGCAAAGTATCCGTTTGCATAATGACTAAAGGCTGACCTGCAGTAACAAAATCACCTTCATCAACATTAATTTTTTCGATTCTCCCGGCTAATTTTGTCGAGATGTTGATTTCAGTCGCTTCGATGCGCCCGTTACCACTGGTAAAATCGGAACCATAACCATCAGGTTTTAATTGCTGCCATAAGATAAAACCGAGAGCAAAAACCGCAACGACAATAATAATCCATTTTTTGCTTATTTGTTTCATGAATAATACCTATTCTAAAGTGCCCAAATTATCATAACTATTAACAAAAAATTTAACTGTTATAAGCTATTTATTTTCAATTAATTCATAATAACAGATGTTTTTTACAAATAAAATCGACTCTGAAAGCAAGCGCAGTAAATGCTAAAAAAAACAATTTATAATTTTGAGCGTAATTGAAACTAGTGTAAATTCTTAGTTATTTAGAAAGGAAAATTAATATAACCTCTGACGAGTATATTGTAGATTAATAGAAGAAAGTCATTAGTTAAAGGTAGAAAAGTAGCAAACGAGAGTTAATCATCAAACTCCAAATAACAGTAAGCTTTATTTGGAGTTTGATGATTAATGTTGAAAAAAATTATAGATCAGGTCTAAAACGTCTTAATTCTTTTATCGGAATATCGCCCTGAATAGTACATTTAATCGTCATTTCATAACTATCTTTATCCACCCCGATAAAGAATAAACTTTCAGCAGTACCTTTTGCTGGCTTGGTGTGGGTTATAACATAGCGATTTTGAGACCAATAGCCATTTTTATAAAAAAACGCATTGGCAATATTGATATCAGTATTTTTAGGCTTTTCCCATTCAATCCAAGAAAATGCTTTTTTAATCTCTTCTAATGATGCATCGGTAGTAAAACCCCAATAATGGAACTGTTCTTCATCATTAGTGAAATCACTATTTTCTTCATAGCTTTCTAATTTCACACCATTAAAAATGATAGGTGGATCAAATTTTATGCTCTTTTTTCCTGACTTTCCTTCTGGTTTAACGGCAAATTTACTGTAACCAGTAGGTAAAGCTTCAATCGGAAAATATTGGTGATAGTTTTCTTTATTTAAATCAGAAAAAAAAGTTCTATCACATTGAGTAAAACTTTTTAATAAATCTGTAACGTCATCATCAAATGATGAATTTTGTGCGCTTACCAAAAAAGGTGCAAATAATCCAATTAAACAAAATGATTTAATTTTCACTTCCCATTTCCTTGTTAACGATGAATGAAAAATTTTTTTACTTTATGTCGAGGTAAAATAAGATATTATATAAGTAATTACAAGCAATATTTTCGTTAGCTTGATGAAGTATTAACAAAATTATAACATTAAAAACTTTCAACTAGTAATATAGCTAGACGTTTTTTCTTAAATAAAGGTGATTTTATGGCACTTCCCTCTTTTTTGACTATCTATAACGAATTGATCTCTACCCCAACAATTAGTAATGTAACCAACGAAAAATTAGACTACTGCAATAGGCCATTAATTGACAAACTAGCAACTTGGTTTACCGATTTAGGCTTTAGTGTTGAACTTCAAGCTGTGCCTAACACCCGCAATAAATACAATATGTTGGCAACCTATTCAAACAGTGAAAATCAAAGTCAAGGAGGCCTATTACTAAGTGGTCATACTGACACGGTTCCTTTTGATGATGGACAATGGACCAAAGATCCCTTTAAATTAACCGAAGAAAACAATAAGCTTTATGGATTAGGTACGGCGGATATGAAAGGATTTTTTGCCTTTATATTAGATGCTTTACGAGATATCGATCTAAAAAAACTCACTAAACCAATTTATGTCTTGGCCACCGCTGACGAAGAAACGTCCATGGCAGGCGCTTCATTTTTTGCTGAGCAAACAAAATTAAAGCCTGACTGTACTATTATTGGTGAACCTACCTCATTAATTCCGATACGTGCCCACAAAGGATTTATATCTAATGCAATTAGAGTCATTGGTAAGTCTGGCCATTCAAGTGATCCGGACAGAGGCATTAATGCCATCGAAATCATGCATTTGGTGATTGAGCAATTGCTTCTTTTAAAGCAGAAATTCAAAGAACAATATCATAATGATGGATTTAGTGTCCCCTACCCAACGATGAATCTAGGTGTTATTCATGGAGGTGATGCTGCCAATCGTATTTGTGGTTGTTGTGAACTGATTATTGATATCCGGGTATTACCTGATAATGATGTTGACGCAATCTACAATGCACTTTGTCAAGCATTACAACCTGTTATGGATCAGTACCCAAATCGAGTTTCCATCGAATATGAGGTCGCGCCGATTCCTGGTTATGAATGTAAAAAAGATCATCCCGCTTTAACGCATATCGAAAAACTTGTTGGCCACAGCGCGCAAACCGTTAACTATAGTACCGAAGCACCGTATCTCAATCAAATTGCCCCGACCATTGTTTTAGGCCCTGGTTCAATAGAACAAGCCCACCAACCGGATGAATTTATCTCAATGGATTTTTTAAAACCAACTAAGTTAACCATTGAAAATTTAATTAAAGATTTTTGCTTATAAATAGATACATTCGTCGACACAGTCGGCGAAAAAGCTTATCGCAGTATAGGTAATAATTAAATATCTCGAGATTTAGACGATATTGACTTGGTAATATTTTTTACAAAAACCCTCTTTTTCTTCTTACCTATAGCGTTAAATGATCAATTTATCTCAATCGATTTTTCAAAACCAACTAAGTTAATCATTGAAAATTTGATTAAAGATTTTTGCTTATAAATAGATACATTCGCCGATACAGTCGACGAAAAAGCTTAACCCAGTTAAAGAGAATAATTAAATATCTTGATATTTAAATAATATAGATTTGGCAATATTTTTTACAAAAACCCTCTTTTTCTTCTTACCTATAGCGTTAAATGAGCAATTTATCTCAATCGATTTTTCAAAACCAACTAAGTTAACCATTGAAAATTTGATTAAAGATTTTTGCTTATAAATAGATACATTCGTCGACACAGTCGACGAAAAAGCTTATCGCAGTATAGGTAATAATTAAATATCTCGAGATTTAGACGATATTGACTTAGTAATATTTTTTTCAGATCTATTGCTTAATTAATCTAACTCATCATCTTTATGAATATTTCCCCATTGGCAAAGCATATCTAAAATAGGTACCAATGTTTTGCCTCGTTCTAACAATCCATATTCAACTTTAGGCGGAATTTGAGGATATTCTTTTCTAAAAATTAATTTATTTATCTCTCTCCATCTCTTTTAGAGTATTACTCAATGTTTTAAAAGAGATTTCCTTTATGTTTCGTTTTAGTTCATTAAAACGCATAGATGGTTGATTTTCATTTAACCAATAAAGAATAACGATCTTGTATTTTCCTCGGATCATCGAGAGCGTGTAATTAAATCCGCTATTCTCAAAATTGCCTTCTGCACAATGATGATTTTCCATATTTACGCTCTCCTTAAAGATAGTACGTAACGATAATTACCTTACTTTAAAAATAGTTGTATCAATACTACTATGAATACAATATTTATCACAATAAATAGGAATAGTTAAAAATGAAACATACTTTAGTAATTGTTGCTCACCCTGATTTATCATCATCAAGCGTTAATCGCTGCTGGTTTGATAGATTAAAACAATACAAAGAACAAATAACCATACATGATCTCTATTCATGTTATCCATCCTACCAAATAGACACTAAGTTCGAACAAAAGCTAGTTGAAAATCATCAAAATTTAGTGATTCAGTTCCCAATATATTGGTTTAATTGTCCGCCATTGTTGAAACAATGGTTTGATGATGTTTTTACATATGGATGGGCTTTCGGTGCCCTAGGCGATAAATTGAAAAATAAAAAAGTCACTTTAGCGGTTTCTGCCGGTATAAAGAAAACTGATTATTGCCAAACAGGAAAATATCAATCTACGCTTGAAGAAATACTAAAACCTTTCGAATTATTAATGAATTACGTTCATGCCGATTATCAACCGATATTTGCAATTTATGGCGCTAACAATGAGCCTGACTATCCAGATAAAATTACCTTGAATGAGATAAATAAAAGCGCGGATGATTATATTAATTGGATGAAAAGATTAGGAATGTTAATCTAAAAGGCATAACTGCTACCAACGTCTTAAATAAAATGGTATAAACTACTCAATATTTTTTACCAAACAACATCTTAGACTGATAAAAATACACGAGAAAAGTCATACTTTAGCTTCAACTTTGATAAGTTTAATTAGCAATGGCCGACGATGTCGGCGTGACTGATTAAATTTGAATATTAGCAAAATCAGTGGCAATTTCAGTATTAGCAAAGATGCTCCTAGCTTCAGTAACCAGTTTTTGATTATCTTGTAAACTATACCTAGGGCTAATATGCGTTATGATTAACCGTTTAGCATTAGCTTGTTTAGCTATGCTAGCGGCGTGCACTGTCGTTGAATGTCCTCGCTCAATAGCTTTTGCCTCAAGAGCTTGCTCTTGAGTGGCCTCATGCACTAATAAATCGACGTTTTCAGCTAAATCAACGGACGCTTGACAAGGAATGGTATCACCTAAAATAGCTAATTTTTTACCTTGTTTAATAGCACTTTGATAATCCTTACCATTAATTGTTCTACCATCTTCTAAAGTAACGGTTAAACCTTCTTTTAAATGAGCATAATGTGAACCTATTTGGATGTTATCTTTTTTTAATTTATCAATATCCAATTTTGCCGGAAGATCCTTTTCAACAATACGATAACCAAAACTAGGCACTCGATGTTGTAATAATTTGGCTTCGACGCGAAATTTATTATCTTCAAACACTAAGCTATCTTGTTCAAGTTCAATAATATTTAAAGGGTAAGTAAGCCATGAAGAACTAATTTCAATCACTGTTTGAATAAATTGTTTAATACCTTTAGGTCCAACTAACGTTAATGCCGATTGCTTTTGCATTAATGAACGAGAGGTCAAGACACCTGGTAGACCAAATAGATGATCACCATGCAAATGCGTCAAAAAAATCATTTCCAATTTAGATAAACTAAACTTAGCCTTTTGCATTTGCAACTGCGTTGCTTCACCACTATCAAACAGCCATAATCTCCCTCGTTCTTGTCGAAGATCAAGCATAATACTACTTACATTACGTTCAGCGGTTGGAGAACCGGCACTTGTTCCTAAAAAAGTTAAATTCATACCAAAATCAAATTGTGATTGAAAATCTTATTATATACTGAGAATAACTATTGATAATTCTATTTTGTCATAAAGAACGGAAAAATTTTTATAGTAGCACCTTTGGTCATTAATTCCTTTATAGCTGTAGGATAAAGCAAAAATGTTGATATCGCTAAAATTAGTAGAATAATTTAAATAATGATTTTATCTTCTACGCGGTTTAATTAAAATTAGACCAATAAAGATCAAGTT
Source organism: Gilliamella sp. LMG 34359 (assembly GCF_984569085.1). Classification (NCBI taxonomy): domain Bacteria; kingdom Pseudomonadati; phylum Pseudomonadota; class Gammaproteobacteria; order Orbales; family Orbaceae; genus Gilliamella; species Gilliamella sp. LMG 34359. Next base: position 2,263,139 of record NZ_OZ474906.1, read on the forward strand.
GTTTTGTTCGTTGAAAATTTAGTTCGGCAAGGCAAGAGAATTTAAACATATTAAGCGCATTTTCAATTGCCCCACCACCTAACGAAAACGCAAAGTCACACTGCAAATCACGATATTTAATAAATTCTTGGTTAGTTCTTTTCAGTTTGGTTTTAGCAATTATGATGTATTGTTTGTTTTCATACCAATTGGTAAGTGCGTCGGAAAATTTCTGCTGCGATTTATGTAATTCAGCTTGACTGGTATAAAAAATTTTTTCTCAACATTTAGTCAATTCTCCTTCTGAAGAAGTAGACCCACTACAGTAACTGCGTAATTCAAGCTGATTTAAATCAGCCAACTTCGATTAGCATAAATCTGTAGTGGCACAGAAATAATAAATATAGTCATTAATTTTATTATTTTCATAACACATTGAAACTCAATTTATAGTGCAGAATTTAGTTAAATTCGTGATTTTTAGTATAGATTAGACGTTTTTACGTTCAATGGTCTGTTCGCCCCAGAAGAGCTTATCAGCTTTAGTTTTAGCGAAAGCGCGTTGTAATACTTCATCGCTGCCTTCTTCCCAAATTTGTTCTGCTAATTTTTCATCATCATTAGCTAATTCAAAAATAGCCTCGGCAATTTCGATAGAAGTTTCACGAATGTTTGCCCAAGAACGAATATCATGGATTTCTTTTTTGGTACTATTCATTTTTATTCTCCTTATTTGCTAAGATTACAGGTAAAATAAACCCAATTGAAACAAAACACAATAGGCGGTATTTTTTATGCTGACAATTATCTCTCCATCCAAAACGCTTGATTATCAAAGTCCCCTCACCACCCAAACCCATAGCTTACCCGAATTTTTGCAATCGACAAAACAACTTGTGGCGGTTTGCCAAAAACTTAGCAGTGATGACTTAGCTAAATTAATGTCAATCAGCCCCAAACTGGCTACCGCCAATTATGAACGTTTTCAAAACTGGCAGGCTGATTTTAATTTTGATAATGCAAGACAAGCTATTTTGGCTTTTAAAGGTGATGTCTATGAGGGGTTGCATGTTGAAGATTTTAATGATGGTGATCTAAAATTTGCCCAATCCCATTTACGCATTTTATCAGGATTATATGGTTTATTACGACCACTTGATTTAATTCAGCCCTATCGTTTAGAGATGGGGATCCGTCTTAAAAATGGTAACTATACTAATCTATATCAATTTTGGGGAGATAAATTAACCGATAAACTCAATGATGAATTAGCCAAATCATCGCAGCCAACATTAATTAATTTAGCTTCTAACGAATATTTCAAAGCAATCAAACCCAAACAGCTAAAAGCCAAAATTATCCAACCGATATTTTTAGATAAAAGTAAAGAGGATTATAAAGTGATTAGTTTTTACGCCAAAAAAGCACGTGGCTTGATGAGTCGATTCATTATAAAAAATAGCATTAATAATAGTGACGATATTAAAAGTTTTAATTTGGCAGGTTACCAATTTGATTCACAACGCTCAACTGAATTAGAATGGTACTTTACCAGAAATCACGCATAAAAGAGTCATGGAATTTCTAATCACATTATGGCAACAGTTTTTAACAACTTTGCCTCTGTTCGTTTTGATTTTATTAGGTTATATAGCGGTAAAAGCAGGCCGTTGGCAAAAAACGGTAACAGATAGTGTTACCAAATTTACCTTCTATATTGCCTTTCCGATTATGTTATTTCAGATTATGAGCCACTTTTCCGAACATTCTGAAATTGACGCCAATCTTTTATTGGTCTTTTTTGGTGGCTCATTTATGGTGTTTGCCTTAGGTTGCTTTATCGCCGTTAAATTTTTCAAACTAAATGGCTCACAAAGTACCATGTTTGCGATGGGGGGAATTTATACTAATACGGTGTTTGTCGGTATTCCAATTATCAAAATGTTATTAGGTGAAAAAGCCATTCCAATTGTGGCCATTATTGTAATCTTTAATGCTCTCATTTTATGGACATTAGCAACCGTATCGATTGAATTTGTACAGATGGGCAAACTATCAGCTAAAGGCTTTATAAAAGCGTTTAAAAATGTATCAAAAAATCCAATTATTATTGGTATCTTTGCAGGAATTGTCGTCAATTATGTGCGAATTCCACTACCATTCTTTATCAATCAAGCAACAAAGATGGTAAGCGATATGACCGCGCCACTCTCATTAATTGTATTAGGAATGGGACTTGCTGAATATAAGATCCGCGATGACTTACCGATCACCATAACAATCTGTATTTTAAAACTGTTCATCTTACCTATTGTTACCTATATCCTAGCAATACTGGTGGGATTGCCGCTATTAGAGCTGCAGGTTATCGTATTATTAAGTTCAGTATCAATTGCGATAAATTGTTATATGATGGCAAGACAGTTTGCGGTATTGCAAGGGCCTATTGCTTCGAGTTTATTGATATCGACGGCATTATCATCTGTGACAACGCCGTTAATTCTATCAATAATGTTACAGTTACCTTTTGCTTAGAGAAGATTATTTCGATCCTTTGAATTTATGATGAAGAATCAAGGCAAAAACAATAACGGCACTACCTACAGAAAACCGGCTCCAATCAATCGATTGGTGCCATATAATGACATTGACTAAAATTCCGGTTGGAATAACCAAATTATTCATAATCGCCAGTGTACCAGAATCGACTTTAGTCGCACCTAAATTCCACAAGAAATAACATAAGCCTGAAGCTATAACACCTAACCAAATAATAATCCCCCACTGTAATTGCGTGGTGGGGAGTTTGTCAGTATTACCAAATAATAACCAACCAATAGTGGCTACAACAATCGCCCCTAAATAGACCCAAGCAAAAGCTTGATGTTGTGGTAATGGATAGAGTTCCATAATACGTTTATAGCCGACTTGCCCTAAAGCAAAGACAATATTGGCGCCCTGAATGAGTAAAAAGCCGATGATGAAATCTCGACTAATGTGATCATAACGGATAATTGCCGCACCAATGACCGCTATAATCGCCGTTAATAGATAATTAAGTCTTAGTCGATGTCCCTGCAGTAAATCATAGATGATGGTGACATAAATTGGCGTTGAAATGGTAAATAATAAAACCTCTGGCACCGAAATATATTGGAAAGAGTTGTAATAAAAGAAGTACATAATTCCTAATTGGCACGCACCTACCCCCATCAATAGCAGCATCTGTTTAATAGAGACATTTTTGAAACGTAAAAAAGGAATAAAGGTAATAAAAGCCAGCAAAACGCGCATGACTACCGCAAACCAAGTATCCACTTGGCCACTTAAATAAACCGCAATAAAACTAAATGAAAACGACCAAACAATAGTGACAAAAATAAGGTAATACATAATAGGATAATTGAATAATGATAAACAGGCACGCATCCTAGCAATTCATATCGCAGTTGTAAACCTTTTGAAATATAAATTGATTACAATACTTATACTTATTAATTTCTATATCGAATTATTAATTGATTGTCTTTTCAATGTAGATATATTTATTTTCATCCGTTATAGGAATATCGTCAGGATTCCACATATATTTTCTAGCAATTTTAAACAAAAACTTATTATCTTTGCTATAAATTGAAATAAAATATTTTGGATTGATATAAATTTCATCAAAATTTTCAGCATTATAGTTATTCAATATTGATAACTGTTCATTATCTGTAACGTTAGAATCCTGTAATAATTTTTTAGCTTCGTCAAACGAATAGATACCAGCTCTTCCATAATCAAGGTAGAAATGATTAACCAACTTAGTTTTATCCAAGATTAAAACATAGTAACCTGCTGTACCACGTTCAGACTCCCCCTCAATAAGAAACACGTTAAATAAATTATTTGCAGAACTTTTGTATAGATATGCATTGAATGAAGTACTGTCTAGGAAATCAGGAATTGCTATTGAAAAATCAAAGTTTTTCTTTGACTTTAAAAAAATTACATGACAATTATATTCCTCTTTATCTGGGAGCCAATCGCAACTAATTTGATTATCATCAAATGTCCAAGAGTCACCACTAATTTCTTTGAGGGGAATTTCATGATTATAATATTGCCAAGATGTTAAATTCTTATAATTTGTGGCTTCACATAAACCAATATTACCAATCATAAAAAACATGATAGCGAAGAAATAAGATTTCATGCCATATCCTTATCTAATTTTGAGAGCGATCTTTAACAAATTTAATTAGCTAACTAAATTAATAAATCGTAATATAAATAAACCCTATCTTAAGACATAGCGGCTAACAGATTACTGATATAGTTTAACAAATCAAAGATCCTCAAAAAAGTCATTTTATGGCATAATGTACGCCAATTCACATTTCAACGATTTTGCTTAAAATGATCGATATCTTCAAGGCAAAACGTATTAAAAACGAGAGAAAAGCTTAGTGTTAAGTACAAATAACATCACAATGCAATTCGGCAGTAAGCCACTATTTGAAAATATTTCCGTCAAATTTGGTAATGGTAATCGTTATGGATTAATTGGTGCCAATGGTAGTGGCAAGTCCACTTTTATGAAGATTCTTGGCGGTGATTTAGTACCAACATCAGGAAATGTTGCATTAGATCCCCATGAGAGATTAGGTAAATTACGCCAAGATCAATTTGCTTTTGAAGACTATAGCGTACTTGATACCGTAATTATGGGGCATACCGAGCTATGGCAAATAAAACAAGAGCGTGATCGCATTTACGCATTAGCTGAAATGAGCGAGGAAGATGGTTTTAAAGTCGCCGATTTAGAGACCCAGTACGCCGAAATGGATGGTTACAGTGCCGAAGCTCGTGCGGGTGAATTATTGTTGGGAGTTGGAATTCCTATTGAACAACATTATGGTTTAATGAGTGAAATCGCACCCGGTTGGAAATTGCGAGTACTTTTAGCCCAAGCCCTATTTTCAAATCCGGATATTTTATTATTAGATGAACCGACCAATAACTTGGATATCGATACCATTCGTTGGTTGGAAGATACCTTAAATGAACGCGAAAGTACCATGATTATTATATCGCACGATCGCCATTTTCTTAATATGGTCTGTACCCATATGGCAGATATGGATTATGGCGAGCTTCGAATCTATCCAGGTAATTATGATGATTATATGACTGCGTCCACACAAGCTAGAGAGCGACTATTAGCCGATAATGCCAAGAAAAAGGCTCAAATTAGTGAACTGCAATCTTTTGTCAGTCGTTTTAGTGCGAATGCATCAAAATCTAAACAAGCGACTTCTCGGGCAAGACAAATTGAAAAAATTAAACTTGAAGAAGTTAAAGCATCAAGCCGACAAAATCCATTTATTCGTTTTGAGCAAGACAAAAAATTATTCCGTAATGCTTTAGTTGTCGAAAATATAACTAAAGGATTTGATAATAGACCACTATTTAAAAATCTAAACTTAATGGTCGAAGTCGGCGAAAAAGTGGCTATTTTAGGGACGAATGGTATCGGTAAAACCACATTACTAAAAACCTTAATGGGCGAGCTAACGCCAGAGCAAGGTGATATAAAATGGTCTGAAAATGCCAATATTGGTTATTATGCGCAGGATCATGAATATGAATTTGAAGAAGATCTAACTGTGTTTGATTGGATGAGTCAATGGAAACAACCAACAGATGATGAGCAAGCCGTACGCAGTATTTTAGGTCGCTTATTATTTTCACAAGATGACATCAAAAAACAAGTTAAAGTCCTATCAGGTGGTGAAAAAGGCCGTATGCTATTTGGTAAATTGATGATGCAACGCCCTAATATCATCGTGATGGATGAACCGACTAACCATTTAGATATGGAGTCAATTGAATCACTGAATATGGCATTAGAGCTTTATCAAGGAACGCTATTTTTTGTTTCCCATGACCGGGAATTTGTTAGCTCACTTGCTAGCCGAATTGTCGAAATCACTCCAGAGAAAGTAATTGATTATACGGGTAATTACGAGGATTACCTGCGTAGCCAAGGAATTGAGTAAAACAAGATATCTTTCTATATAAATAGCCACATTTGTGGCTATTTTTAATTTAACGTTTGGAAATTAGAAATCTAATTCATCCCACCAAATGTCAATTAATTCACTAGTTTTGACATTTTTTAAGCCATGGCTTTCAAGCCACTTAGTGACAACGTCACGGTTTTCTTCGCTACAATTACCCAATTTTTGCGTACAGACGATCCCTTTCCAACTTAAATAACCACTTCCTTCATAGGCCAAACCGTTTGCTTGAATCACTTCAATGATAAATTGATCGACAACATTATCAATGGTTTCTTCACTGGTACCTTCGTCAAATGACCAACTTACGGTGAATCCTAACTCTTTAAACTCTTCGATATGTAATTTTTTTCTTAAACGACGACTACGATTAACCTTTGCCATAATAATATCCTTCTACTGTAGATAATTTAGTTAGTTTTAGAATATGTATGATGGCTAGATTGCTTCATACTATTCTGATTTTTTTTAGAAGTTGATGTTTTATCAACACCTCTTCTTTTTGCTGGAGCACGCTTTGTTGCTTTCTTTACCGGCTCCGCTTTAATTCGAGGATCAACTTCGAATCCTTGGGTAAAAATTTCTGGGATCGATGTTTTGAGCAATTTTTCAATTGATTTTAATTGAGAAAGCTCATCAATACAAACTAATGATATTGCCTGCCCTTGATTTTGAGCTCGCCCTGTTCTACCAATACGATGCACATAATCTTCTGCCACTTGTGGTAGTTCATAATTGACAACATGAGGTAATAGTTCAATATCTAAACCTCTGGCCGCGATATCGGTAGCGACAAGCGCTCGTATTTGTCCCGACTTGAAGTCAGCTAAAGCTTTTGTTCTTGCCCCTTGACTTTTATTACCATGAATCGCCGAAGCTTTAATACCATCTTTGGTTAGCTGTTCAGCCAAATGGTTGGCTCCATATTTGGTTCTGGTAAAAATTAATACCTGCTGCCATTGATTTTTACCAATCAAATAAGAGAGCAATTCACGTTTACGACGCTTATCTACCCGATGTACATACTGAGTAATTTGTTCTGATGCGCTATTGTCTTTAGCCACAGCAACAGACTCTGGTGATTTTAAAATGGTTTGCGCTAAAGCTTTTATCTCATCTGAAAAAGTCGCCGAAAACATTAAATTCTGTCGTTTTTTAGGTAATTTGGCTATCACGCGCCGAATATCATGAATAAATCCCATATCTAACATGCGATCGGCTTCATCCAGTACTAACACTTTTACCGAAGAGAGATCCACCGCATTTTGATGTACTAGATCCAATAATCGTCCTGGTGTAGCGATTAAAATATCCACTCCACCACGAAGTTTCATCATTTGCGGATTGATACTGACACCACCAAATACCACTAGGGAACGAATCGGTAAATATCGGCTGTAGTCACGAATATTTTCACCAATTTGTGCTGCCAATTCGCGAGTAGGAGCTAAAATTAATGCATATAAGCGACGTATACCTTTTCTCGGCTTTGCTTTAACGGCTGTTTTGAGTTGCATTTCATGCAATTTCTGTAAAATAGGCAAACCAAATCCGGCCGTCTTCCCTGTACCAGTTTGTGCACTGGCCATTAAATCTTTGCCTGATAAAATAACGGGGATAGCTTGTTGTTGAATGGGAGTGGGTTCAGTGTAGTTTTGCTCGTGGATGGCTTGTAAAATCTTGGTATCTAAACCAAGAGAGTCAAATGACATGCAATGATTCCTAAATAATCGAAAAAGTGAATAATATTAAGCATTATAAAACAATTTGATAATAATTGTTTTATTATTTTTTTTTAAAAACTAGTTTTTATAAATGTCAATTTTTAGTAAGATTAACCACATAAAATGTGTTATTATTTACTTAAGATAAATTTACTATTCTGTTTGTTTTTAAATCACCCTGTTTTAAATGATATTGATTATCATTATCATTTGTTATATTATTCGCTCTCCTAAGAATAATTGTTTAATGGAATAGGTATGTTTTTCAATTTCTCTCATTTAAAAAAAATACTTATCGTTCTGATTTTTAGCTGCTGTAGTTTTAACTGTTTTGCTAAAGATGATATTACTTTCGCCAATTTTCGTGATATTCGTGATTTGAATCCGCATTTATACTCTGGTGAAATGTGGGCGCAAAATATGTTGTATGAATCATTAGTTCACTATAACGAAGATGGCAGTTTTTCTCCTTGGCTCGCGGAAAGCTGGACTATCAGTAACGACGGTAAAACTTACACATTCAAACTCAGAAAAGATGTTACATTCAGCGATGGCGCAAAATTTGATGCGCACAGTGCAAAACTAAACTGGGATGCCGTGTTATCAAATAAAGTCCGTCACACTTGGTTAGAAATGGTGCGCTTAATTACTGAAGTGAAAGCGGTAGATGATTATACGCTACAAGTTAACCTTTCTGAACCTTACTACCCTTTCATGATTGAGATTGCCGTAACTCGTCCAATGCGTTTTATTTCACCTAACTCTATGATCGACGGTGAAACTAAAAATGGTGTTAAGTCTTACATTGGTACCGGCCCATATGTTTTAGGTGATCATAAAAAAGATCAATATGCGGTGTTTAACGCCAATCCAACTTATTGGGGAACTAAACCAATACTAAAAAAAGTGACGATGAAAGTTATCGCGGATAATCAAAGCCGACTAATGGCTTTGGAAAAAGGCGAAATCGATCTGATTTATGGTAAAAATATGGTTGATGCGGATTCGTTTGAACGTTTTTCTAGCATGGATAAGTTTCAAACCTTAATGTCTAAACCAGTTTCAAGCCGAATTGTTCTAATGAATACAACCCGAAGCCAACTTAGTGATGTTAATGTGCGCCAAGCGATTGAACACATCATCAGTAAAAAAGATATTTCAGAAGGTATTTTCAATAACAGTGAAGCGCCTGCTGATACATTAATGGCAACCAATATTCCTTATGCTAACCTAGGTTTAAAACCTTATGAATATGACACTAAATTAGCCGAAACCTTACTTGATAAAGCCGGTTGGGTGAAAGTTGAAGGTCAAGATTATCGTCAAAAAGACGGTAAACCTTTTAAAATTACCTTATATTACGACAGTAATACCGCATCTCAAAAAACAATTGCCCAATATATGCAAGATGAATTTGAGCAAGTTGGATTAAAACTTAATATTCATGGTGAAGAAGAACAAGGTTATCGTGATCGTCAAAAAGCCGGCGATTTTGATATGGTGTTTGATATCTCATGGGGTACGCCATATGATCCACAATCATTTTTATCAGGGATGAAATTACCAGTATATGGTGATTACATGGCCCAACAAGGCTTAAAAGAAAAACCACAAATTGATGCAAGTATCAGTAAGGCATTAATTTCAACTGATGAAAAAGAGCGCCAAGATCTATTCCGTTATGTGCTAGAAACCTTGCATAATGAAGCGGTTTATATTCCGCTAACTTATGAGCGTAATCGTGCGATTGCGGTTAAAACTCTAAAAGGAATTGAGTTCGCCCCTTCTCAATTTGATATTCCGTTTGAGAAAATGCATTTTTAAAAGACTAATATTATTGACCAATAATGTTAAATTATATTATTAAACGCTTAACGATGATGATACCGATATTATTCGGTATCTCTTTTATCGCCTTTTTGCTTATCAATCTAGCGCCTTCCGATCCGGCTGAAGTTGCATTACGCTTAAACGAAATCATGCCAACCCCTGATGCTATTGAAAGTATGCGCCAAGAGCTAGGGTTAAATAAACCTTTTTTTGAACGATATTTTATTTGGCTCTATGATGTTTTACATCTTGATTTTGGTCGTTCTTTTATTCATCGAGACAGACTCGTTTGGGATGAGATGATCCGCAGCTTAATACCGACCTTAGTTTTAGCAATGTCATCATTTGCATTTACCCTCATCATCAGTTTAATTTTAGGCGTATTATGTGCAATTTTTGCTAATTCAGCTTTCGATCATATCGTTCGTATTATTATTTTTCTTGGCACGGCAATGCCGAGTTATTGGTTAGGTTTACTCTTTATTTGGCTGTTTGCCAATTATCTAGATTTACTGCCTACCAATGGTTATGGTACTTGGCAAAATCTGATTCTACCAACTTTAACTTTATCGTTTGTTTATATCTCAACGTATATCCGTTTTATTCGTAATAATATGCTAGAAAATATGCATAATTATTCGGTCTTTTACGCTCGCTGTCGAGGTTTGAAAGAGAAAACGATTATAGTTAAACATGTGCTTGTTAATTCACTGCACACCACTATCACCGCCTTAGGCATGACCATTCCGCAACTAATCGCTGGCTCTTTTGTTGTTGAATATATATTTTCTTGGCCGGGATTGGGTCGTTTATGTATCGCAGCTATTATGAATCGCGATTATCCCGTCATTCAAGCTTATATATTGATTATGGCTATTTTATTTGTAATGTGTAATTTTATTGTAGATGTTATTCATCAATGGCTAGATCCTCGATTACGTGATAATGGTGGTGCCATATGAATCTAACTAAGAAACTGATTAACAATAAAACGGCGTTAATTTGCCTGATCATCATCACCACAATGATTATTTTAGGGATATTAGCCCCTTATATTGCACCGTTTGATCCCAATAAAGTTCGCATCGTTCGTAAATATGCTGCGATATCGAGCGAACATTGGCTTGGATGTGATCATCTTGGTCGTGATATTTTTTCACGACTACTGTATGGTATTCGCACAACCCTATTCTTATCACTGTTAACCATGATCATTACAATAATCGTTGGTAGTGTCATCGGCCTTATTTCTGGTTATAGACGCGGTAAACTTGACGAATGTATCATGCGTCTTTGTGACATCATGCTGTCATTTCCTAGCCAAGTGATGATTTTGGCGATTGTTGGGGTATTAGGCGTAGGTATCGAAAACGTCATTATTGCTAATATTGTCGTTAAATGGGCTTGGTATAGTCGCATGATTCGAAGTTCAGTGATCAAGTACAGCCGCAAAAATTATATTCTTTTTTCACGAGCCATTGGCGCACCACATTCTTTTATCATTTGTCGTCATTTATTACCTAATATAATGGCAGAACTGGTTGTATTAGCAACGTTAGATACGGGTTGGGTAATCTTAAATATCTCGGCTTTATCTTTTATTGGATTAGGCGTCCAAGCTCCTACCGCTGAATGGGGATTAATGTTAAGTGAAGCAAAAAATGTAATGACGCAGCACCCGATGCAAATGGTCTTCCCGGGTATAGCCATTTTAATCGTTGTGGCAGCATTTAATATGTTAGGTGATTGTTTACGAGATATTTTAGATCCAAAGGGAAAAACTGCATGAGTAGCCCATTGTTAGCCGTAAAACAACTAACCATTACCCTTAATAATGGTAACAAGCTACTCGATGATATATCGTTTACGGTCAATCATCATCAATGTTTAGGTATTGTTGGGGAAAGTGGCAGTGGCAAAAGTATAACATGTAAAGCTATCATCGGCTTATTAGAATCTTATTTTAGTGTGACTGGGCAAATACTGTTTAAACCCCAAAATGCTAATTTAGCGTTCGATCTATTAAAACAGAATAAAAAGACGTTAAATCAAATGCTTGGTAGTGTCATTTCGATAATTTTACAACACCCAATGAGTGCATTTGATCCACTTTATTGCATTGGTAAGCAAGTGGTCGAAACCCTGCAAGCACATCTCATTATTAACAAAAACGATGCTATTGCTAAAACGTTAACGATGATTGAAAATATAGGTCTTGATAATTCCAAAGAGATTTATAAAAAGTACCCGCATCAGTTAAGTGGTGGCATGCTGCAACGAATAATGATCGGTATGGCGTTAATGCTTGAGCCTGAGCTTATTATCGCCGATGAACCTACAACGGCATTAGATTCGATTAGCCAGTTTCATATTCTAAAAATGCTTGGAAAGATCAAATCCAATACTACCATGATCTTTATTTCTCATGATCTAGGCGTTATTCATCATATTGCCGATGAAATTATAGTGATGAACAAAGGTAAGATTGTTGAATCGGGGAGTCGTGATCAGATTTTTTATCATCCCAAACATGAATATACTCGTTATCTAATCAATACTCGCAAACAATTATTGAATAAATTTAATGCGGTTACTTATGCCAATCATCCAAATTTAATATTGGAGACAATTTAATGCCACCGTTATTACAAGTTGCTAATGTTAAAAAATCTTTTCTACAACCTAACCAACGTTTGTTTAGTAATAAAAAAACGACGGTTATTAAAGGAGTATCGTTTGATTTAAAGCAAGGAGAGTGTCTCGGTATTATTGGTGAAAGTGGTAGTGGGAAAAGTACATTAGGAAAGCTAATTTTAGGCTTAGAAAAACCTGACAGTGGCAAAATTTATTTTAATGGACAAGATATTAGTACACGCACATGGAAAAAATCAGCCATACGTAAAAATATCAGCGCGGTATTTCAAGATTATAATGCTTCTGTTAACCCCTATTTTACTGCTGCACAGATTATTGCTGAACCACTTGATATTTATGAAAAGTTAGCTAAAAATGATCGAAAGAAGCGTATCGATGCTTTATTAGAACAAGTAGGATTAGATAGCTCTTTTTATGAGCGGCTTCCACACGAAATGAGTGGCGGTCAATTGCAACGCGTCTGCATTGCAAGAGCGATAGCCTGCACTCCTCAATTTATTTTATTTGATGAAGCAGTAAGCTCATTAGATATTTCTGTCCAAACCCAAATTTTAGAACTACTTGCCGATTTGCAAAAACAGCTAAATTTAACCAGTATTTTTATTACGCATGATCTAACCACAATCACTTACCTTTGTGATAAAATTGCCTTTTTTTATAAAGGTGAAATCGTTGAATACATTGATAAAATAGAACAATTAAGTCAAGTTAAAAATCCTTATTCTAAACAGTTACTTGAATCAATTTTAGGTTTTTAAAAATGACCCATTCATCAACTACGAATCATCAATATCAGTTTAAAGATTATCTTAAATTAGTTATTCCGTTTATTCTCTCAACTATTACCACTCCTTTACTAGGGGTGGTCGATACGGCTTTAGTTGGTCATTTGCCTAATCCTGCCTTTATTGCTGGTATTGCAATAGGAACAGTAATATTTAATACTATTTATTGGTTATTTGGATTTTTAAGAGTCAGTACTACTGGTTTTGCCGCGCAAGCTTTGGATGATTGTTTATTATTAAGATCTTCTCTTATCAAACCTTTATTTATTGCTATCTTTTTAGGTTTGATATTTATTATTTTTCAAAAGTTGATTTTTTGCGCCTCAATGTACATTATCCAACCTAGTCAAGATGTAGAGCATTATGCGGATCTCTATTTTTCGATTTTAATTTTTGGAGCCCCTTTTGTTCTGATTAATTATGTCCTAGTTGGTTGGTTAATGGGGATATCCAAAGTTAAAGCCGTGCTATTTTTACAAGTCTTTATCAATCTATTGAATATTATAATGGCAATGCTTTTTGTTTGGTGGATGCATTGGGACATTCAAGGAGTGGCTTTTGCGACACTGATTGCCCAAATATGTTGTACTTTGGTCGGTATTTGGTTTATCTACCGATACTTACCCAAAACTAAGCAAAAAATCGATATAAAATCTATTTTGTCATGGCAATCATTAAAAGGGGTCATTTTAGTTAATACTAATTTAATGATTCGCACTATCTGTTTATTAACGGTAACTAATCACTTTATTTCGATTGGTTCAACATTCAATACCGAAGTATTAGCCGCTAATGCCGTTTTATTTCAGATTCATTATATGATGGCTTACCTATTTGACGGTTTTGCTAATGCTTCAAGCGTCTTTAGCGGTCGAGCTAAAGGAACTAAAAATATTCAACTTTATAATCAAACTTTACGATGGTCACTACAAGCTTGTATTATTTGCCCAATAATTTTGATTGCAATTTGGTTAACCTTTGATACTGCAATTATAAAACTATTAACGAATCAAACTGAGATTATAACCCTATCGCTTCAGTATCAATCTTGGTTAATGGTATTCCCTATTGTTGCAGCTGGAGGATTAATCTATTATGGCGTGTTTTCAGGTATCAGTTACACCTCATCTATACGCGACTCAATGCTATTGGCGTTATTAGTTTGGTTTATAGCACAATACTTTGCCGTGCCAGTCTTTGGAAATAATGGATTATGGTTTTCTTATATTTTATTTAGTTTAGGCCGAACCCTGTTTTTAGTTATATGGATAAAAAAATCACGTACCTACATTACCGGGTAATTGTCATTATAGCCAAATAGCTAGAGTACTTAGTTCAATATTAAACAATTTATTTGAACGCGTTACTTCTATCTTTTTCAGTTGAACAGGCGTAAAATTCGCCTTCATTTGCCAAATTATATTGAATATTGTGCCTAGTTATTCTGCTATCAAAAAAAGGATCCAACTTTATCATAAAATACGTAGTTTTCAGGATAAAGCTCCGCTAATTGTTTTAATCGTTGCTGGTATTATCGGCTCAATTACGGGTATTGCTGGCGTGTTATTTCAATATGCGGTGAATTGGATTATCTCTCTGCGTAAAACGCTATTATTTAATCTTGTTGATAATTTAGTGATTAATTATCTTTTAATCTTCACTATTACTGGAATGATGGGATTACTGGCATATTATTTAGTAAAACGCTTTGCGCCCGAATCTGGTGGTTCAGGAATACCAGAAATAGAAGGCGCATTACTCAATTTAAGACCGGTACGTTGGCGCGCGGTTTTACCGGTTAAGTTTATCGGTGGTGTGGCTGCTTTAGGTTCGGGAATGGTATTAGGTCGCGAAGGTCCTACCGTCCAGATTGGTGGTAACATCGGGGCAATGGTATCAGATCTGCTTAAAGTCAAAAAACAAGCCTATCGACATACATTTTTAGCCACTGGAGCCGCCGCTGGTATCACCGCCGCATTCAATGCACCTCTAGCAGGAATTCTATTTATTATTGAAGAGATGCGACCGCAGTTTCGCTACAATTTAACTTCAATTAAAGCTATTTTTGTTGGTGTCATCATGGCTAGCGTGATGTACCAATTTTTATACAATCAAGAATCCGTTTTCCAAATAGGTCACTTTAGTGCCGTTCCTATTGAATCCTTGTGGCTTTATCTTATTTTGGGGACATTTTTCGGTGCTATTGGGGTTTTATCCAACAAATGCATATTAACGTTACAAGAACGTTTCAAACAATTTTATCAATTAAATCAATTCTGTTTTATTTTAACCGGATTTTGTTTGGCCGGATCGTTTGGCGTCATAAGTTTTATCTTTCCTGAAATAACCGGTAGCGGTTTTGATTTTATTCCCGATGCTGTTTCCGGTAATTACGCTATCAATACTTTGATGATAGTTTTATGTCTACGTTTTGTCACTACAGTTTTATGCTTTAGTTCTGGCGCGCCAGGAGGAATATTTGCTCCAACCTTAGCTTTAGGAACAACGGTTGGTATTACCTTTGGTTTAATCGCACAACAGCTCTATCCGAATTATCATATCGAACTTGGCGCCTGCGCTATTATTGGTATGGGAGGGTTATTTGCCGCTACAGTAAGAGCACCACTAACCGGTATTGTTTTAGTGATGGAAATGTCCGATAACTATCAACTTATTTTACCGATGATCATTACTTGCTTGGGAGCGACATTAATTGCCCAAGCGTTAGGTGGAATGCCACTTTATACATCTATATTGGAAAAGATATTATTGCGAAGTAAATATCAGCAAGATTTAAATATTCAGATACCAACAAAAGCACCTTAATCAACTCTGCTATTTGCTAAACAAAAAGATAGGCATTTACCAGCATCGAAAAACGTCAGTAGGTTATTCGACATGAGACGTTTACAAAAAAGGTAACACTAAGTGTTACCTTTTAAAGTTACAACATGAAATTACTACTACTTTTTAGTATGATGAGGATCTTTAACTGAATCACCTTGACCACTAACCACATACCAACCATTTTTACTGTGTGGTTTTTTGTTATGCTCCGGACAAGGAGGTAAGGATTTTTTACTTTGGTTTGAATATATATAGCCACAATCAGCACACTTATAAGTGCCAGCCGAAACATCACTACCGTACGCAGCAAATTTTTGTACCATTATAAGCTCCTCTAGTAAAATGTTATAAATAATAAGCCGATTTGCTTATTACAGTAATATATAAACGCTGATTGAAACAAAAATCAAGTCAAGATTGAATAAACTCTCAATATCTTCGCTAAATAGCTTTAAAATATAAAAAAATTAGATTTTAAACCTTAAATACTTGATAACAACAGCAATGTAATTCTATCCTATTTAAATTGATAATAATGGCTTATTAAAAGCAATTAACAAAGGGTACGCAATCATCTTAAAATAACTGGCGAATAATTAATAAAATTCAGCTAATTTTTAAAAGCCCTTTTAAGATATTTTATTTTACGGATAAGACTTATTGGCTTGTTCAACAAGGAAAAAACAATATAAACATCTTAAAATTTTAATTAAAACTAAAATAATGTAACCGAAAAAACAACCGAGTGCAGGAATAAACATCGCAATGATGAATCCTATATCATCATAACCATTACTAACATATTCAAAATAAAAATATAAAATACCAAACCAGCAAAAAGAAAAAATTAATCCACAAAATAATCCTAAAAAAGAAGTCAATACATGTGTCTTAGGGATGATAAATAATTTTATTAATTGTATTAGGAAAAAAACAATTTCAGAGATTATTATTATACAAAATATTATCAAAAGGATATATGGAGCTGCATGACTAATATAGAATTCGCTTCTTAATGAAAAAAAATTAAAAGTAACTATAAATGTCAAATAACTAATCCCAAAAAGACAGATCCATAATTTATCTTTAGATAAATATTTAATAATTTTTGGCATAATTAATCCCTATAGACTTAAGTTAACTTCACTGTTAACCTAAAAAATCCCATCCAAATAAATATAGTTACACTCAGATAAAATTAATATTTAACTGCTTAATAATCAGTTATTCATTCTACTTTAGATGGCTAAATAATTCTCTTAAGCAATATCTAAAAATGACAGTTAATCAAAAAAATATTATTTAGATCTTTCAACAAATAAAACACAATATAAAGAATATAACATTCTAATAAGTATTAAAATAATATAACTGATAAAACTGCCAATCGCAGGCAAAAACGCCCAACCAAAAAACTCAAAACCATCCCATCCCCAACCGTGATATTGGTTGAAATAAACACATAAAATAAATAGCCAAACAAAAGAAAATGCTAACCCCAATATTAATCCTAAATAAGAGGTTAACAAATGTGTACTTTTAACAACAAATAGTTTTATCAACATTGAGAGAAAGAAAATAATTTCAACTACAACCGTTAGAGCAATTAAAATATCAACAATTGGCTTACCTATATTGCTAATAAACGAGTGGCGATTTTCTAAAACTACATAAAATGTTATGTCCATACTAAAGTAGAATATGAAGAAGAGACCGATCAATACAGAATCTTTAAGCAAATATTTAATAATGTTTAACACATCTAATCCTTAAAAATATCATTAAACTTCTCGTTAATCCTTTGGAGAATTGTTTATAAATAATGTTTTTTAAGGATATAGATTAGTTTAATATTATTCAAAAAACAATTTAGATATGGTGAAATTGATATCTATGTTTTTATAAATTACTATCACTGATAGTGCATAAACGATCCCTATCAAATAAAGAAATCAAATTATTCTTAATATCTCACATTGGGCATTCGAATGAATGCGGATGTATGATTTTTAACTTACATAATTGAAATCAGCATTATATTTTCAACGGTATTTTTCAGTGAAAAACTATCTTTATTCAAAATTATTTGAGATCGTTTTAGTCAAACAAATTTGTCTTACCAATTCATCTATTCTTGACCAATCAATTTACAAACCATTAGTTTACTTATCAATTGATAATATTAATATTGGATAATTCCTAACCAGCCGACTACCACTTATAGTTATTTTAATTTTTTAAATACAATTAATACATTATTCAATAATTTACCTAGATAATGTTGGTTCCATAAGACTTGAGAATACTAAGCAAAATCCTCTTGATTGATTATCAATAAAACGATGATATTAAGAGTTATTATACCTTTTCTAAAGGCTTAAAACAGGATATTAAATTAATTAAATTAAATTTTTTTGTGATCGCCATCACTAAATATGGTTTTTATATTTGTGAATTACAACTTTATTATTTAACTTATTATACCAATTATTTGCTTTTAAATATTTATCTAAATTAGAGGGAATTATGTTTTTTACTGAAAGGAAATTAAAACAACGAGTTGAAGAACTATTGCGGTTTGAATTACATGATCTTCAAACAATACAAAGTTTTGATTTTTGTTATGACCGTGAAGGAGTTAATGGCGCCCCGCCCCCAGATGAAAATGCCGATTGGCAAAAAATTGAGCAAGGATTTGAATGGAAAGAAAAGGATATCTATGTTTGGTTAAGATTAAGTCATACTTTCCCTAAAGCCGATCCGAAACGTTCCACTCATATAGGTCTTTTTAATTTTTCTTTATCTTTTTTACGTGATGAATATGAAGCACTACTCTATGTTAATGGTAAACCATGGCATGGTTTAGATAAAAATCATAATGTTATTTCATTTCCCGATGACTTTTCTGGTAAAACAGTTCAATTTGATATTCGCATATGGTCAGGGGTACTTGAAGGAAAAGTTAGACAACATTTTGATGAGTTTCATGTAGGTAATAGTATAAAACAAGTTGCCTTCGGTTTAAGAGATAAAGCCACTCATGATTTGTACGTGACTTCTACCGCTATATTACAAACGTTAGATGTTATCTCTACCAACGATTTTTATTATTCGCGATTACTTAATCTTTTAGATAGTTCATTTCTACTAGTTAATTGGCAAAACCCATCTAGTAAAGAATTTTACCAATCAATCAGCAGTGCATCTAGGTATTTAGAAGAAAATTACAGCAAAGATGCGGTGAAATCTCCAGTTGTGATTAATAGTGTTGGCCATACTCATATTGATCTCGCTTTTTTATGGCAGATAAAACATACCAGAGAAAAATGTGCGCGTTCGTTTTCGACTGTTTTGAAGTTAATGAAACAATTTCCAAAATATAATTTTTTCCAGTCTCAACCACAACTCTATGAATATATTAAAAGTGACTATCCTGAAATTTATGATCAAATAAAGCAACGAGTCAAAGAGGGTCGCTGGCAAATTGATGGCGCTATGTGGGTCGAAGCTGACTGTAATATACCTTCTGGCGAATCGTTTGTCAGACAAATTATGTATGGCAAAAATTTCATGGAAACCGAGTTTGGTATAACACCTGAATGTTTATGGTTACCTGATGTATTTGGATATTCTTGGGCATTACCACAAATTTTAAAAAAATCAGGTATTAAATATTTCATGACAACAAAAATTAGTTGGAATGAATTTAATCAACTACCACACGATACTTTTAAATGGCGAGGAATTGATGGTAGCGATATTTTAGCTCATTTTGTTACAACACCAGAAGAGGGACATCCGCGATATACCTATAATGGCATTGTTAATGCTAAGTCTGTTCAGGGTTTATGGGATAACTATAAAGATAAAGGTTTAACCAAAACACTGTTGTTACCGTTTGGTTATGGTGATGGTGGCGGTGGGCCAAATGAGCAGATGCTGGAATTATTAGAACGATTCGAAAAAATGCCAGTATTGCCAAATATTCAATTTGGTACCGTTAAGCAATTCTTTCATGAATTAGAAGATAACATTAGTCACAGTAATGATTGGTTCCATACTTGGGATGGCGAATTATATTTTGAAACCCATCGCGGAACATACACCAGTCAAGCGCAAATAAAAAAAGCGAATCGACTAGCCGAATTAGATATTCGTTTCATCGAGTGGTTATCGGTGACCAACTCAATCTTAAATAATGACTGGTCTAGTTATGAAAAAAATAAACTAGACTATTGTTGGAAACTCATTCTTAGAAATCAGTTTCATGACATCATTCCTGGTTCATCAATACATGAAGTTTATCAAGATGCCAAACTTGAATTTCAGGATCTAAATAATAAACATAACGAAATTCTTAATCCGCTGTTACAAAATATTACCGACAGTGATGATAATAGCAAAATTATCCTTAATAGTTCTAACTTTGAGAGGAAAAATGACGTTGTTTATTTTGCTACTTGTGCAGAAAATCTCACTATAAAAGATGACTCCAATCAACATTTCACTATACAAAAATCAAAACAAAATGATGGTTATTTTGTTGAAATACCATCAATTGCGCCACTAAGTTGTATAAATGTAAGTTATGAAAATAACGCTACACCTGAAAATGATAAGGCAAAAGATGCATTTATCTATAATGATGATGAAATAGATACTCCTTTTTATCTCATTAAGTGGAATGAATTTGGCCACCTTACCCGTATTTTTGATAAGAAGAATAATCGAGAAGTATTATCAGGTTGTGGCAATATATTGACTGTGTATGAAGATAAACCAATGAAATATGATGCTTGGGATATTGAAATATTTCATATTCAGAAAAAATCGCCAGTTGTACAATTGCAATCGGTTGAACTTACTGAAATAGGACCATTAATTTGTGAAGTCACATTTAAATGGAATTTTAATAAGAGTTCAATTTGCCAGAAAATGCGAGTCTACAGTAATAATCCAAAAATTGATTTTATTACTGATATTGATTGGCATGACTGTAATCAATTACTTAAAACAGTATTCCCTGTGGATATTAGAGCGGTTGAAGCAACCTATGATATTCAATTTGGTAATGTTAAACGTTCAACTACCTGGAATACCAGTTGGGACTATGCAAAATTTGAAAGTGTAGCACATCAATGGGCCGATTTATCCGAATATGGTTATGGCGTTAGCCTATTAAATAATTGCAAATATGGTCATGCTATCAGAGACAATATAATGCAATTAACCCTCATCAAATCAGCTATAAGCCCTGATTTACAAGCTGACCAAGGACAACATCAATTTACCTATTCTTTATTTCCTCATACTAAAAATTGGCAAGAAAGCAATGTTGCCCAAGAAGCTTGGTTCTTAAATGAACCGCTAAGAATTTATGATGGCAAATTAAAACCATTTATTAAGCCATCTAACCTATCAATTCTTACATTAGATAATCAATTAGTTCAGGTTGATGCTTTGAAAAAGGCAGAGTCAGGTGATTGGTTAATTCTCAGAATTCATGATTTCTCCGGTGGAACACAAAATGTCAATATCAGCTCTCACTACAATATCAACTGGTGGAGAGAGTGTGATTTGATGGAGAACTTTATTGATCAAAACATAAATAAAGGGAATTTAAAAATAAAATTAAGCCCTTTTGAAATTAAAACTTACGCAATTTCAATAAATTAATTGCTTAATTCTATTACGAGGTTTGGAAAATGAAAAATCAAAAAATAATCACTATTCCTAAAGCGATAGGTTTTGGGATGATTGATATCATTGGAGGGGGAGCATTCACCATTATAGGTGCATGGTTGTTATACTTTTTTACTACTTTTGTTGGATTAAGCCCGATTGAAGCCGCATCCATTGTAGCAATTGCTCGAATATTAGATGCCATATTATGCCTTTTCATGGGCAGTTTCACCGACCACTTTTATAAAAATAAATTAGGTAAAAAATTTGGGCGCAGAAGATTCTTCTTAATAATTGGCGCACCATTAATGCTTTCCTATGCATTATTATGGATTAATGGTATGGGCTACCTATATTATCTAGCTATCTATTTAACTTTTGAGGTAGTTGTCGCCATGGTAATGATTCCTTGGGAAACCCTACCATCTGAAATGACCAGCGATTATGCCGGAAGAACAAAACTATCTACTTGTCGAATGTTTATTTCTGCGGTGGGTACTTTTATGGCAACATTTGTACCGGGCAGATTAATTGCAATTTATGGTGAAAACGATCCAAATGCTTATTTATTTAATGGTATATTTTTTGCTGTATTATTCATGATTTGTGTAATTATATCCTATTTTTCAACATGGGAGAGACCACTTACTCCGGAGATGCTAAAAGAATTAGAAAAATCTAAAGCTGATAAAAAAGTTAATCCAGTTATCTTTGTTTTTGGTCTGTTTAAAGAATATTTCTCTACTCTGAAAGTTAGAGCATTTAGAAAGCATTTAGCTATCTATTTATTATCTTTTACTGGTAAAGATATTTATAACACTGTATTTGTATTTTTCTGTGTATATTGTTTAACACTTGATGCTTCTGTAGCCGGAAGTCTATTATCTTTAAGTATTATTGGATTACCAGTTACATTAGTTGCAGGATTCGCATTCGTTAAATATGGCCCGAAAAAACTTCTGGTTAGTGCTTATACGACCATGCTTTTATGTTTAGCTGCTACCTACTTCGTTTTTGTCTTTAATCCATCATCTAAAATAGCCATACTATTTGTTATTGGTACTGTATATCAAATAGGCAGATGTTTGATGGAGTTCACACCATGGAATATTTTCCCATTCATTCCAGATATTGATGAAATGATCACTAAAAAAAGAAGAGAAGGTTTGTTTGCTGCTGTTATGACATTCTCTAGAAAAACAACGGTCGCCTTATCAACTCTGTGTGTTGGCTTAATATTAGAATTTGGTGGTTTTGTGCAAAAACAAGCAGATCAATCTCCAGAAGCTATAACCACAATTGCATTAATTCTATTTTTAGGAACTGGATTACTGGTTTTCTTAGCGATGTTAGTTACATTTACATTTAATCTAGATAAAGAAAAACATAGATTATTAGTTAACGCAATCGATGTCTTGCAATCAAATGGAGATGTTAATCAGTTATCTGAAGAAACTAAATTCATAGTTAAAGACTTAACTGGCTATCCATGTGAAAAATTATTTGAGAAAAAATAAATCCTATTTATAGGCTGTAATTACTAATAAAAATGACTATAAATAGTTCTAACATAAATTAGTAACCTTTGAAATTAGATACTAGATGAAATTCAGCTAGTATCTAATACCTAGTATCTTATTAAATAATCAGTTAAATAATATTTATAAACTCTTCATTAGTCATTTTTTCTTTATTGTTGCTCTGGTTTACGCCATTCTATCGATGATTACCTGTGAAACAACACAATCTGCTATTGACCAAAGAAATATCGCATATTTTTTTGAAAGAATTTTCGATGATTCTCCTGATAAGAATTCATTAGCTATGATAATTTTTAATTCTCGACTATATTTTGACATAAAAAGCCCCCCTGTGATTGGTTGTCCAACTATTGAGGGTCACTTCACAGGTTTAGGCTTATTTTTACCTATTATTTTCCTGTCTAATAATCTAATTCTACTCATCTCAATTTGTGCCTTTACTGCCCTGGCACAACTGATATTACTTAATAAAAAATGATTAATCGTAAATGATAGATTTAATGAAAAATAGCAACAGATTCAATTTAGTTAGGTAAAGATTATATTTCATTTCTATTTGATAGCCATTTAGGAAATTTACAAGATTTTGTTAGATAAACATCTGGATATATTTCGACGAACAATCAGATATCAAAAAAAGATACAATCAATGTAAAAAAAATTTATTAGAAGGGTTTACAATAGATAAAAGTATTATATTTTTTAAGCGAGATCTCAAATGTGACTTTATAAAAACAGGCCTTCAGACACAGAGATTGATATATGACGGTTAGTTGAGTAATTTAAAACAGCAAAAATTTATCCTTGAAATAAGAAATAATTTTAAGAACAATTAATATCAATTCACAAGATAATAACCCTACTGGACTTGAACCAGTGACCAATCGATTATGAGTTCTTTGCAAGGTCTTTTTAAATCAATAATTTACATATTAATCAATAGGTTGAGATTGCATATAAACACATATAAAGCGCTATAAAATCATATTCGATCGCCAGTTTACCGCCATTTTTTGTTTAAGTGGCGTTTATTTTTTGTTTTATAGCATCTGTAAATCACGGTGTTATTAATCATGTTCCAGTGGATTCAATTTCACCGCATCTTCGAAGTGATCTGGTGCAAAGTGGGCGTAGCGCATGGTCATTTTGATGTCGGTGTGGCCTAAGATTTTTTGTAGGACTAATATGTTGCCACCATTCATCATGAAGTGGCTGGCAAAGGTGTGGCGTAATACATGGGTTAATTGGCGTTCGGGGAGTTCGATGCCGGTTCTATCTAGTGCCGAGCGAAAGGCTGAATAACAGGCGGTAAAAAGTTGGCCATTTTTGTGGGGGATTTGTTGATATAGTTCGTCACTGATTGGAATGGTGCGGTTGCGTTTACCTTTGGTGTTGATATAGGTGATTTTTCCATCTTTGACTTGTGCGCTTTTTAAGCTTTCAGCTTCACTCCATCTGGCGCCGGTTGCTAAGCAGATTTTGACAATGATGGTAAGATCTTTAGCACTACTTTGCTCACATGAGTTGAGTAGCGATTGGATTTGTTCTTTGGTTAGATAAGCCATCTCTTGTTCGTCAGTTTTAAATGAGCGAACCAGTTCTAGCGGATTTTTATGTTGCCATTCCCCCAATCGAATTAACTCGTTAAACATCGCTTTGAAATAGGTTAATTCAAGGTTCATTGTTCTGGGCGCAACCGTTTTAATGCGGTCGGTGCGATATATCTCACCCTCAATTCGTTTTTGACGATAAGTTGTGAATTGTTTAGCGGTGAAATTGTTTGCTAATGGATTATCCATACATTCACTCGCAAATAGCATGGCTTTTAAGCGAGTTTGCCCATCTTTAAGGGTTTGACCATGCAACGAATACCAGCTTTGGATTAATTCCGATAAGCGGCGTTTATCGATTTTTTCATTAATCCATGGTTTTTCATTAGCTTGCTCTTCAAGGTAGTTTTCATATGCCAATGCCTCTCCCTTGGTGGCGAAGTTCTTACGGATTCGACGGCCACCAGGGAGATATTTTTCAAATAACCATTTTCCATTAGGTTGTTTTCTTACTGACATAACGGCAATTCATCCTAACTTAATTTAAATTAACTGCGCTTTTAATTCATTAAACTCTTGTTCAGTAATAGCTCCCTTTTCTTTTAAGCTTGCTAATCGTTCAAGTTTTATTAATGTTTCGTCAGATATTATGGTTTCTTTAGTCTGATCTGCAGGATTAAATTGCCCTTCACCGGTCGCTAGCCATTGTAATGATGCCCCCGTTTCATCCATACATTTAACCACCAGATCTGATGGAAATAAATCTCGTCGATAACGGATTGATAAGCTTGCTGCCGATGTACCTAAATAATTGCTGTATTCCACTTTGGATTTGAAACCATATGCTTCAATAATCCGGTCCAATACTTTAGCACCACCAGAATTAAAATTAATACTCATATTAAATTAAGCCTAGATTAAATAAAAGATAAAAATATAATTGACATTAAGCTAAGCTTAATGATAAATTATATTAAGTTTAATTTTACACATAAATACACATAATTACACATAAGCATATTTATGCTAGGAATAATGCACTATGATGACAACAATTTCAATCACTATTTCTGCTCCTTATGTCACGGTGGATGAATTTGCCCGTGTTTCGGGTATGAATCCCCGTACTGTTAAAAAATATGTCCATGAAGGATTGCTGCCAATTCGTAAAAAGAAGATCACCGGTAAGCATGATCGTTCAACCACCTTAATTAACATGACTGCTCTGACGCTTGAAGGGGCGAAAGCATTTAATCCTGAATTAAATTTGCAGGAGCATTGATATGAAACGATCTATCTATTTAAGTCAAAAAACGACCACTGAACCAGTAGTTATTTTAATTGCAACCAATAGACATAATCCTAATGGTTGGATTGAAAAAAGTAACGGTAAAGCCATTAAATTATGGCCAGTTAAGCATCGCTAAAACTAACTTAATTCAATTTAAATGCCTTTGGCTTTTTCGAAAGACATGGCTCTTTTTTGGATCTCACGACAGTCAAGGTAGGAGTAGCGATGAATAATATTGAGCGGTCTCGTCAACTTGAACATATCAGGCGGTTATATCAACTGATTCATGGCCATCGAAGTTTGGTGCGCAGTAATTTTAATCGGTTAAAACCCGGACAAAAAAGGTTGTTATTAGCCGCCGCGGGAATCACACCTTTATATGCAGGATTCTCATCTTCAGCGCGTAACCTTAATTATGATCTGCTGAATGATGAGGAAATAGACCATTTAGAAATAGGACTTCGCCGTTTGCAAGCCATCGTTGATGTTTTTGCCCACTGCGAGCCTCAAGATTTTACCAAACAATAATAACTAACCAGATGAGGAAATATGATGTATTTAAACAATATCACTCAAAGTAAATTACAAGATTTAACCGAGCAAATTAAACAAGAAACCGAGCAACGACTTTGTGATCGCTATATCAGCCGTTTAATGCAATTAGGCGGACATATTGTTGATAAAGGTTTAACCGCAAGCGAAGTAAATGAACTCCTTTATCAAGAAGGGCAAAAGCTTCGTAACCAAAGCTATGAGACTGAAGCCTAATGCGAGATATTATAGACCAAGCTAACGATTTGGCTCAACTTGAACTGGATAATCTACTTGCTAATCGCCAAGTTTTTAAGGGTGAATCAGCAAAGGATTGTATAGAGTGTGGTGAGCCAATCCCAGAAAAACGCCGACAATTGTTAAAAGGTTGTCAACTGTGCGTGGATTGTCAAAATCTAAAAGAACAGTTTGCTAAACGATAATTGCGACCGAGAATTTATGACTAGCCAATGCCAATCTTTCTCCTTGCCGGCTATTCCCGCTAAACATAAACACTCTTTATTATTAGCGATGCGTGATTACTATGAAAAT
This sequence comes from Gilliamella sp. LMG 34359, assembly GCF_984569085.1. Lineage (NCBI taxonomy): Bacteria > Pseudomonadati > Pseudomonadota > Gammaproteobacteria > Orbales > Orbaceae > Gilliamella > Gilliamella sp. LMG 34359. The sequence continues at coordinate 2,290,174 of NZ_OZ474906.1, forward strand.
ATTGGCCAGTATAAAGCGAATAAAAAAATAGTCAGAACGCCAATAGCACAATATGATTGTGGAAAAAAAATGCCACAATCTTTAAGCTATAATGAAATTAAATTGTGGCAAGTAGATCAGGAAGACCACCCATTTCGCGCGCAATATTTTGCTGATTTGCCTGATTTTTTAGCCGGTTATTTTGCCGATAAATATATTCATCTGTTGCAAAATGAGGGCCGCAAAGCCGCCAATAGTTTTTTACGGCAAACTTTGGGTGGTAATATTCAATCACGGTTATCACAAGTCAAAGCTCGTTATCAAGCTGTTAGCCCTAGTGCCTTAGCGATTAATTTTGCTGATGAATTTGCTCAATTAGCGACTTTAGGCACTAAAAAGTTGGCTAATTTAAGTGTTGAAATAAGTAATTATCTGAATAAACACATTCAACGTTGCCTTGCAGATCAGGACTTTTGCTTAACCGCTAATCATATTGAAAGCGATAGTTTGGAGCAGAAACTTTATCGTAGCGTTTTAAAAGAACTAAGCGGTATCAACATTCCCCCACCCTATTTGAACGATTTTAACCATAATAAATTAACCAACGAAAACTGCATTAAGGCATTGGCTAAAATAACCAATCATGAATGGTGGCAGCGTAAATTAAAGACGCGTCGAGATTTTGAGCATGAGCATTTAGCCATTGCTGTAGGTCAAGTGCAAAAAAAGGCCTCGCCGTATGCTAGCCGTAGCTGTCAAATGGAGTGGAAGGAGCAAAAGCGTCGCAATCAAAAATATCTTGAAAAGATGATGATTGAAAATCAAGATACTGGCGAACAGATTCCTCTTGATTTGCAAGTGTATAAATCAGTTGCGAATCCGGCTATCAGACGGGTAGAACTGATGACGCGGATGCGAGGTTTTGAGGATTTGGCCGATGAGCTAGGTTACCAAGGCGCATTTATAACCTTAACGGCTCCCGCCAAATATCACAGCGCGCATGCCAAAGGCGGTTTTGTCGAAAATTGGCAGGGCAACACACCTCGAGAAACACAAGCTTATTTATGCAAAGTCTGGTCTCGTATTCGCGCTAAATTAAATCGTGAACATATTCAATTTTTCGGCTTTCGGGTTGCCGAACCGCATCATGATGGTACACCTCATTGGCATATTTTAATTTTTATGCGCCCAGAAGATATCCAAAAGGCTTTTTACACTATGTGGATCTATGCCATGGATGAAGATGGCGAAGAACAAGGTGCCGCCATCAATCGCTTTGAATTTAAGGATATCGATAAACAAAGAGGATCGGCAACCGGTTATATCGCCAAATATATTGCCAAAAACATTGATGGATATGCGCTCGAAAATCAAATAGATACCCAAACTGGCGAAAACTTAAAAGCGTCATCGAAAGCGATCACCGCTTGGGCTAGTCGCTGGAAGATTCGTCAATTTCAACAATTGGGTGGCGCACCTGTCAGTGTTTGGCGAGAACTACGGCGTTTAAAAAGCAAAAAAGTGACTGATGATATTATCGATCCGGTATTAGCGTCAGCTGATATTGGGGATTGGGCAGCTTATACCGCGCATCAAGGAGGACCATTAGTCAAACGTAAAGACCTTAAAGTCCGCCTGGCTTATGAAGATAAGCTGAATCAATATGAGGAGATCATCAAAAAAATAAAAGGCATCTATGCGCCAATTCATGGGATTGCATCGACTATTTACACCAGATTAACTAAATGGCGGTTAGTACCCAAAAGTAACCTAAATAGTGTAAAGACCAATCAAGCATCACCATTGCGGGCGGAACGCACGCCTTGGAGTTCTGTCAATAACTGTACGGTTACTAATGATTGTGAACAACAAAGGCGAGTCATCAAACAACAACTGAAAATTATCGGCTTAGCGGATAATGATTTCAATGTGAATCGCCTCTATTTAAGGGAGAGTATCAAAATCAACCCATATCAACATTTGATGCTAACCGACAGGCTCGATGGGCTACATTTAATAATTAGTAACCATTCTGTCAAAAACCACTGTATCGACAGCCAAAAAATACCGCCAAAAAGGTTATATAAACATGAATTTTAATCTATTAAAAAAGAGCATTTAAATGATGGTTATTGAGTGCATAACTCAAAAAAATATCTTAATAAAATCAATAAATAAAGATTATTGATGATCTTAACGAATCTTTAAAAAAAAAGGACTTGATCGAATTATTAATTATTATATACTGTATATAAATACAGTGATACGATGATAGAGGTGATTAAAATGGATGAATTAGAAAAAATCAAAATAATTGAGCGAGCTGAATTACTTTCTCGCCTAATTACCGAATATATACATTTAAGAGAAAATGATAAGGACATAATATTGTTCTGGTTCCGCGATTTGCTCGAACCTTTAAAAGAACAGTTACCTCATAACTCTATTGAAAAACGAAATAATTCTTAACATTTTGGGATAGTTGACAATAATTCATGCCCCACTCATCTATAATCATCAACTATCCCCCCACTTCTCTGCATAACTGCCTAAGGATTTTGAGAATAAGGTTTTCAACCGTCAAATGACCCTTCTTTAAGTCATTAGCCAATAATTGCCTGGTCATGTAGTTACTGCCGCTAATTAACTTTCCATTCGCATTATTGCTATCCACTTTTTAAAGTGAGTTAACGTTTTAAATCCATAATAAATAAACGGTATTCATTGTCGAACGGCAAACGACAAATCATCATTAAAAGATAATGATAACGTCATGATTATTATTGTTTTTTTAAAGTTGTTTTTTAGCCATTTAAGGCCTAATAATTAGGTTTAACAAGCAAAATACTGTATAATTAACCAGTTAAATTAACCCGCTTAATTCAACGAAATCTTAAGAAAAAAGGACAAAAAACATGGAAATAAAAAAACCTATTGTACAAAATTGGGATAAAACTGATCGCTTCTATTTTAGTGAAATTAAAGATGAAGATTTACTGTCAGCCCAAAACATTGCTTTATCTAACGAGCCTAATAACACTTTAAAAATTGATAAGGAAGGGCTGCTTTGCTTACCATCCTATTTTATATTAGGCAGTGGACGTTTTGAACAGGACATGCTAGCCTATAAAAGACCATTTAATATCATTTTCCCTTGTTATAAATCTTTTTCTACAGAGCAACTCAGATCAATTAGCAAGCAATATCAAATTTTTGTACGCTTTAATTCCTATTTAGCATGTGAAAAAACAAAATCTTTTCCTCAAAATATAACTCATTGTCTATATGAAGCTTACGGGAATCAAGTTGAGCCATCTTCTCTATTACACCTTAATGAAGGATTTAATATAAAACCGACATCCTACCAAGAAAAAAGAAATATTATTTTCAACATTGTTAAAAGAGCAGACAACGAAGAGATTGAATACGCTATTTTTTCAATAAACAACGAAATTTATCCATTAAAAACTGATGCATACCTAGCTGATGGATCTGGTTGGGCTTACCTATCAATTGAGAATTTAACTAGTATAACTACACCGTTTAAACATTTTTATCAATATGAACTTTTTGCAGTCAAAAAGAGTTAAATAAATAAATAAATAAATAAATAAAGAAAATAACTAATAATTACACAACTAAGATTTATAAAAGGATGAAAATATGGCATTAGTAAAACCTGTCGTAATGTACAATAACCCACCTTATTCAGGCGGTTCCCTTAGAGTCCTTCGGGAAGATGATTTTATTCAACCAAATGTTATCCAACGAGACCCTAACCCACTTAACAAAATCTCTTTTGGTTATAATGGAATTCTTTACATGCCTGAAACATTAATTTTAGGTAAGGGATCGTTTTTACACGAAGGAATATTATTTGAAGGTAAAAATTCAAGTATAGATTTTGATGTATCTATTCCTACTTTTTCCCGATATACAGCTGAGCATCTAAAACAAATTCATCTTTATTACAATATCATAATTAATATTAATTATTTTGTATTATTTGATCAGTCAGATGATCCGGGACTTATCGGAACTGGGATATATGCTCTAAAAGGATTTCCAGCTGAATGGAGAGTAAAACTCAATAATCCACCTAGTCATTTGAAACCTGCAAGTTATAACATAGAGCAGCGTAGTAAAAATGCATTGGAAAATGATAGATTTTATTATGACGGTAAAACTTATAAAAAATATCCAACCCGTTCTGACATAATTATGGTTAATCCAAATTCAGATGAATTTTTCGATAAAAATACTTTAGCCTATATGCTAAATTGCCGTATCGGACGTGTGTTAAATAGGAGCTCAGATTTGCATCCAACCCTATATTACCAGTATGAAATTATTGCCCATAAATGTCGTGATTAATCATAAATTCTCAATCATAGCAAACTTGCTTGATTTAAAAGCTAAATTCACCAATAACGGCTTAATTCACTAACCCAAATGGCTACCAAGCTGGCAAAATTTTAACCCATATCTTGGTGGCCATATCTATTTTGAGAATCAATTATGCCAATTAAAGATCCTGATAATTTAAACTGGTATGTGGTCATTTATTTGTTCATCATCACCGCGCTCGGTTCATTAGCCAATTACTTTTATAACGTTTTAAAAGGCAATAAATTTCGTATTGGTACCCTAATCGCCCAGATGTTAATTTCAGCTTTTGCTGGGGCACTGGCGATTTTAGCCGCAAGTTATTTTGATTGGCGATTTGAATTAGCGGGAGGAATAGCGGGCCTAGCAGGTTGGTCTGGCGCAACATTAATTAAAACTCTGGAAGAAAAATTAATTAAACATGCTAAAGGAGATAAACAACAATGAAATTAACCGAACATTTCTCATTAGAGGAATTTAGCTGTTCAACCACCGCAAAACGGTTAAAAATCGAGAATAAAATTCCCGATCACTTGATGGCAAATATTCAATTTACTGCCAACAAACTTGAATTAGTCAGGAAAGTTTTAGCCCATCCAATCATCATCACATCAGGCTATCGTTGCCCGGCTCTCAATACTCAGGTAGGCGGTTCGCCAACTAGCGCGCATACCAAAGGTCTCGCTGTTGATTTTCATTGTGCCTATGGTGATCCTAAACAAATCTGTCAACGTCTAATCGCTAGTGGTATCGAATTTGACAAACTTATACAAGAGCATAATCAATGGGTTCATATCCAATTCAACCCCACAGGTCATCGCCAACAGGTCCTTACGGCTATTAAACAAAACGGCAAAACTATTTATTTACCAGGATTAGTATGAATAAAACTAACTTCACAATCGCTTTCGCGTTTATCTTACTCATTTATATTATTGGCGATTTGCTGCATGATAAACAATCAGCACGAAATGAAGTGCAGCAATTATCTGAAAAATTAGGCCAATTAGAGCAAACAATTTTGAGGAACAATCAACTTATTGCCGACAATGAGCAAAATAAACAGTCATTAGAGAACCAATCATTGCAAAATCAGGAGCAGATTCATGGTCAACTCAAAGATAATTATTGCGCTAACCAGCTGGTGCCTATGCCTATCTCTGGTAGCTTGTACAACCGAGCGAAAAGTCTTCGTGACGCAACCAATACCCGCTAATTTACTCAATAATTGTCAGCCAAATTTACCGCCTAAGCCAATGACTTTTGGTGATAGCTTAAAATACAATGAACATTTATTGAATGTCATTGAAAAATGTAATGCAGATAAAAAAACTATTCGCGAGATTAATAACGCCGATAGCAATTGATTTTTGGTTAACTGATTGATAATACCTTTTAGCTTTGTATTTCAATTTGCCACAATTTAGCTTGATTGCTTAAAAACGATTTAGCAACGACCATAATCGTAACTAATTGTTTATAAAGAGTGACCCCCACATCTCGGCGGTTCAAAGGTTTTCAGATCGACAACTTTGTCTACCGCCGAGCCCTATTTTATTGATAAATCGGCGATGTCGCGGTTAACAATAAGTCAATAATCAACTTTGGAGTAATTGAAAATGATCGTCTATACCATGCAAAATGAAACCATTGATGCGCTAGCCTATCGAGTTTTTGGCAGAACGGCAGGCATTGTGGAAATAATTTATCAAAATAATCCAAAACTATGTGAGCTACCGGCAATATTACCAATGGGCACCGAGGTCAATGTACCGGAAATGGTAGCCGAAAAAACTAAAAATACCATCAATTTATGGGACTAACTTAATGACAGAACCCACCAGTTTAACTTTTACCGCTGTTTTTAGTGCTTTTTCAGTATCAATGATTTATCCCAACATCGAAAACGGCATTATTTTAGGTGCACTTTGTGGTTCGATTTTATTAGTCATTAGTGAAGAACGCATCTCGGTTTTACGTCGTATCATCTTATTTTTTATCTCATTTGCTATGGGATTGCTGCTAGCTGAAATGACACTCTACTTATTGATACCCATTTTTCCAATCAGCATCCAAAACAAAATCCCTCTTGGTTTAGGCGCCTTAGTTTCCTCGGCAATAAGTGTTAAATTATTACTTTGGTTGATTAAAAAATTTGATGATCCAACTGAGTTATTCAATATCTTCAAGGGTAAAAAATCATGATAACCACCACCCTCAATGCTATTTTTTGTTTAATGATTGCTGTGCGATTATTTACCTTTGACCACCACAATTCTCGCTACAAAGTTGTATACAGTTGGTTAGCATGGTTAATGATTGTCTCGAGTGTCGCCGTTTGCTTATTTACTTTTTTCAATCTATCACATCGTGCTTATCTGGCGCAGATTGTGATGAATCTAACACTATTACTCTGCTTATTAAAAAGTAAAGGAAATATCGGTACGCTTTGCCGAAAACCAAAATCGAGCAAAAAAAGAAAATCATCATGATTATTCACAACATTAAAGGATTTATATGAAAAAAATTAATCAATTAAAGCAATATTTACTTGAACGTAATCTGCTCAATAACAGTACAGCAGGCACCCATCAATTTACCATCAAAGACGGCTTCATTGAGCCCTTCTCAGTCGACAATTCGGGATTCCAATACCATTTTACATTGACGATAAGTTTAAGCGCTTATTGCTATCCTTTTAATGAGTTGATCGCTAGCATTGTCAGTTGGATGCAAAATAATCAACCTGAGGCATTGATTAACACCCAGTCTCGTCAACAAGCAATTAAATTTAATTTAGATAATATCACTGACAACCAATGTGATTTAACCATTGAATTAAAATTATCGGAACGGATCAAGGCGACAAAAAAACAAGATAAACTGGAATTTGATTCATTATCAGATCGGCTAATTCTGCAAGAACCGTTAGAAAAGTATGGCCATAAATAACTTTTACTTGGCTTAACCAATAAAATGGGCTGATATTAATATCTTAAATTTGCTGTTTAAAAGATGATTTTAAGGGGTTAAAAAGCCCCGTTGCTCAATTTTTTCTGAGATTAAAAAGTGCTCTCTCAAAGTTTTAACTAAAAATTCATAGGTTAAAAAACGTTAGTTAATGATTGTTGATTATGGCAATTGTTATAATCTGCTGCTTGAGTAATCATCTAGGGCTAAATTCTGATGAACCAACTGCTACGTAACAATAATAATCAAGTTAATACCAGGTTAAAATACATATTAAGACATTGATTATTAAATTTTTTTAAATGAATTATAGGCGATTTAGCTAATAAATTGTATTAATCGAAAACCCGTTCTTCGAACCTACAGCTTTAGATTAGCTATAATAGAACAATAAAAAACAATGCGTTAATATTTAACTCCTCCTATAAGGCAATTAATATTCTCGTGTATATAGAAAGCACTTAAGGAATGTATTTAATTATTATTGTAAAAATCTTCTGCTACTCTACAAATATAATTCATTATTGATCTATCTCTGGATTTTTTGTGAGCATCGGGAGAAAAAATAGCTAATAGAGAGAAGTGATTGATATTTAATGAGCCATTAATATAAACTAAGCAAGCGTCAGTTTGTCCTTTTTTGCAAACCCTATAATATTGTGCGTCTAAATCATTAAATTTATTTGGAGGAAAGCACATATGAATGTGCATCAAACCAATCTTATTTGCTAAATATGGTTCAATATAAGCAACATCCCTACCGAAGTAATTAGGAACCAAATCACCATTGCTTTGTTTATATTTTTGAAAATCATTAATAATTTGCTTTTCTAAATTAGGGTATTTATCAAAGATAGGGGTGAAAAACGCTCTCTGGTTTGATAATTAATAGATACTGAAAAATCCATTTAACATCCTTTCCATTCAGTTAAGATGCCAAAATTCTATTTGAGTATTCTGTTAACTCTTTTAATCCATTGAAATCTATATCACTTTCAAAGTATGTTGGTACCACTTTAATTTGTTTAGCTAAGGATACTAGTTTATTAAATTTTCCATAAACTATTTTGTAATTTCTATAAGCCTCATTAAACTGATTATATTCCTGTACTGAGTTAATATTACCTTTTTGGGCCATAGCTGTTTTAAAAAGAGTATCTAACAACACAAATATATCGCTTATTTTGTTCAGCGCGATATACATATTATCGGAGAGTTTTTCTGGTGAGTTAATTAATTCAATATAACGCTTATCAATTGTTTCACATAAATTAATAGAAGAACTTATTGCTTTTTTAGCTGCTTGATCTAATAAAGCAGTAATACTTTCATTGGTATTTATTTCGTCTGCACTATTATCGTTTTTTTTTCTTACAATAAAAGGGCTTTCAAAAGAGTTTGAAATTTCATCTGCTTGACTAGAAAAAGCGAGTAACGCAACAAGAACTGCTGAGTTAACCACACTATAATTAGCCATATTATCCCCTTTATTAAATATCAAAATTCATAGCTCACGCGATTAAGTTAAGCAAAATATAAGCGATTTTTTCAATTCAAGTAAAGTAAAAACTAAACATAATTATTGATTTTTCTAGACTACCTACACGGCAGTGAACCTACGCATGTGATAGAAATAAGACGTTATAAATTTCTAAACTGCCGTGTAGGTAGTTTAGAGATAGCGCGCGCCCCTTCGGCATTTCTAATTTGCCTTCACTGCCGTGTAATCTTTAAATTAATTCTTTGATTAACCTTTCGATTGGTTTGTCATTTTTCACACAAAGTAGACGAGAATCAAACTCTATCGAGTGATTAAATAACCAGCTTTCTATATCAAAGAGATCATATTTTCCTAACGCTATTCCTACCCCCATTTCAATCATTTGATCTTGAGGTGCAATTAGTTGTTGTCCATTTAATAGTAAAAATAGATAACCTGACAACATACCTGTTCTTTTATTTGCATTAGCAAAAGGATGATTTTTTATTAGACTTTCAATTAATACTGCTGTCAGTTTAAAAATATCTTCCGTTTGAGCAAGGTATTTATACTGGCTAGGTCTGGCTTGAGAGGAACCTAGTAAGTTCTTATCGCGAACTTGAATAGGCTCTTTAGGTGTTTGTAACTTTATCAGTAACGAATTTATTAAGATTAAATCGTCCATGGAAAGATAACTGATCCCGTCAACAATTTCTCCAATTTGGGATAAAGGCATTATCTAAACCTTTGACAGTTCTTTCATGGCTTCTTTATAGTGCGAAAATCCAATAGAAAAAGCATTTAAAATTTGATCGCCATGAGTACAATCTTTACCCAATGCTGGCTTTGCTTTAACCTCTATTTGCCTGTCACGTGGAGGAATGTACAGACGTTCTTCCTTTATTTGTGCGTGACCCATAATTTTCACCTCATGAATTAATATAAAAAGTCAACAATCACTTTAAATGTTAACTTCGATTGGATTATAAATACCATAAGGTAAATAGTAAAGAAAATTTATACAAGCAGCAAAAATTAATAGTTGGTATATATTTGACAATAACTAGATTTATAATATTACATCTTAGCAAATTGTTTATTAAAATAGCACAACTCATCATTTTAAAACTACCTACACGGCAGTGAACCCATGACGCATTAAAGAAAACCTGTTGCTCTGTTTCTAAACAACCTACACGGCAGTGAACTCAATTGTTCACCTCTGGTGAATGTAATATCTTTTCTAAACAACCTACACGGCAGTGAACAAAATGGGGTAAAATAAGCAAAATAAGAAATATTTCTAAACAACCTACACGGCAGTGAATTTTCACTTTCCTTTTTTAGCCAGCCACTATCATTTCTAAACAACCTACACGGCAGTGAACTTGATAAATCAGCTCATTGGACGTCAAAAAATTTTCTAAACAACCTACACGGCAGTGAACTTTGTTCCGCCTCCCTTAACCCTGAACGTGGTTTTCTAAACAACCTACACGGCAGTGAACGTTAGCCTTTTTCTTTTTGGGTCTAGGAGAATTTTCTAAACAACCTACACGGCAGTGAACTTGAATCTCGAACTGGGGTCATGACCCCAGTTTTTCTAAACAACCTACACGGCAGTGAACGGCGGATTTTGCATTACTGTACCGATAAAAGATTTCTAAACAACCTACACGGCAGTGAACAAAACCTCAATGAAAGCGTATGGGGAACAATCTTTCTAAACAACCTACACGGCAGTGAACTATTCGGACTGTCTGCAAGCGGATTCTCTACATTTCTAAACAACCTACACGGCAGTGAACCTTTAATTCGTTCCTTTTTTTCATCTATTGTATTTCTAAACAACCTACACGGCAGTGAACCAAAAGAAGCGATCGAACTAGCGAAAGCGTGGTTTCTAAACAACCTACACGGCAGTGAACATCGCACTAGATAGCTTATATGCTGAGGTATATTTCTAAACAACCTACACGGCAGTGAACTAGAACCATATATACTATAAACTCTGTTAGCAAAAAGGCAAAGTGCTATTTGGCTTTTAAAAACCCTTTTTTTAACCACTCAATTAATATTTTGATTTTATTGTTATTTTTATTTTAAGAAAAAAAAGGGTAAAAAGAAAGTTAGTGATCGCATTATTCAAACCACACTCTGTTCTAACTTAACTCCTTGAAAATTTGTAAGCCCAATCGCTACAACTAAGCTTACTTTATTTTTACTTGATAAAATTTCATTATAGGCGTTATGAAAAATTATCATCCCGCCGACTTAGTCGACATTCTACGAAAAATTGAAAACCTGATTCGCCCTGGCGTTGTTTATCAAACCAATGGTGATCGGGTTAAAGTCCGTACCGGTGAATTAATTACCGCGTGGTTACCTTGGTTCACCCATCGTGCTGGTAAAAGCCGTACATGGTGGCGACCATCAGTTGGTGAGCAGGTATTTATTTTAAGCCCTAATGGTAACTTAGCGTTAGGTTGCGTATTACCTAGTATATTCAGTGATGCCAATCCCGCTCCTGCTAAATCTGAAGATGGTTATTTGGTGACCTTTCCTGACGGAGCCTCATTTGAATATGAACCAGAAACCAGTCAATTAACCATTAAAGGGATCAAAACCGCTATCATTGAAGCCAGTGACCAAATTACGGCTAAAGCGGGTAGCAAAATTCAACTTGATACCCCATTGGTTGAATGTAGCGATCATGTAACATTCAAATCATTCAGTGCTAGCGGTGGTGGCGCCAAAGGTAGTACCGGCACATTAACCGGTAATGTGATCCACACTCAAGGGCAATTATCATCAAACGGTATTGTATTAGATTCTCACACCCACAGCGGCGTTAAAGCTGGTGGCGATTCAACAGGAAAACCGCAATGAGTTATATTGGCATGAATAGCAAATCAGGACGAACAATTACCGATATGGACCATATCAATCAGTCCATTAAAGATATTCTCACCACACCGATTGGTTCGAGAATTGAGCGACGTAATTATGGTTCGTTACTGTTTTTACTTTTAGACAACCCAAATACAGAAGCAACTAAACTACGTGTGATTTCGGCTACGGTATTGGCACTTACTCAATGGGAACCACGAATAAAACTTGATACGGTCGATGTGTTCCCTGATAAAGAAAAATTAACCTTACAAATAACCGGTTCACGGATAGACAAACCGAACCAAACCTTTAATAGCGAAATCGAGGTAGCAACATGGCAGCATTAACCGACCTTTCAAAATTACCCTCCCCAAATGTAATTGAATCCCTAGATTTTGAAGAGATCTTTAACCGCCGCAAAGCCAAATTCATTTCACTTTATAGTGAACAAGAACAGGAAGAAGTTGCCAAAACATTACAATTTGAAAGTGAGCCGATTGTCAAACTGTTACAAGAGAGCAGTTATTATGAACTGATTTTACGGCAAAGAATCAACGAAGCCTCACAAGCATTAATGATTGCCCATGCTAAAGATCAGGATTTAGATAACCTAGGCGCCAACTTCAATGTTTATCGTCTAACCGTGCAAGCTGCAGACAATAGTGTCGTTCCGGCTATCAAAGAAATTAAAGAAGCCGATAGTGACTTTAGAGTCCGCATTCAATCAGCCTTTGAAGGATTATCGGTTGCCGGACCGCGCGCAGCATATGAATTTTTTGCCCGTAGTGCTGATGGACGAGTCTTAGACGCGGCAGCTGAAAGCCCGTCCCCTGCCTGTGTTACTCTCGCAATTTTAGCGCGGGATAATAATGGTATTGCCTCGGATGAGTTGATTGAAGTTGTCAAAAAAGCGGTCAATCAAGATGATCGTCGACCGATTGCCGACAGGGTGACCGTTAAATCAGTCGAATTAATTGACTACCAAATTAAAGCGAAACTTTACTTATATCCAGGTCCCGAGTCAGAACCGATTAAAAAAACCGCTATGGATAATTTACAAGCTTACATTAGCGAAAAACATCGAATTGGCCGAAGAATCAGCCGAAGTGCTATCATCTCAGCGTTACATGTGGTTGGCGTACAACGGGTTGAACTCCAAGAACCGGCACAAGATATTATCATCAACCGGGAACAAGCGAGTTATTGTTCAGACTATCAAGTTGAGGTAGCAGGTTATGGCGAATAAAACGCTACTCCCCCCTACAGCTACCAAACTGGAGAAAAACCTTTCACAAGCGATTGCTTGTGAGCCGCCAATACCGTTACGCTCACTTTGGGATCCGCAAACTTGTCCTTACGAATTACTTCCCTATCTGGCATGGCAATATAGTGTAGACCGTTGGGATGAAAATTGGTCTGAGGAGATCAAACGTAAAGTCATCGCCGAAGCCTTTGAAATCCATAAGCTCAAAGGCACCAAAGAGGCAATTCGCCGGGCTGTCGAGCCATTTGGTTTCTTAATCAAGATTACCGAGTGGTGGCAAAACAATCAAACGCCTGGCTCTTTTGGGCTGGAAATTGGCGTATTAGACAAAGGTATTACCGAAGAGTCTTATAACGAACTTAGCCGTATCATTGATGATGTCAAACCAGTATCACGTCAACTAACCGGATTGGCTATCCAGCTCGTATCTAAAGGTTCATTAACCATGGGAGCCAGTAGCTATGATGGTAATACTTTAGATATCTACCCTTATATTGCTGAAACTGTCGCTACTCAATCTGAAAGCCATTCGGGCGCAACTATTCATTTAATCGATACAATGAGCATAAAACCATGAATCAAACATACTACACCGTCTTAACCAAACAAGGCGCGGCACTATTAGCCAATGCCACGGCACTTGGCATTCCTCTTAAAATAACACAAATGGCAGTTGGTGATGGCAATGGTAACATTCCAAAACCCAATGCAAACCAAACCCAATTAGTACACGAAGTCAGACGTGCCGCTGTCAACACACTATTTGTCGACCAAGAAAACCCCAATCAAATTATTGCCGAACAGATCATTCCTGAGAGCGAGGGTGGCTGGTTTATTCATGAGATTGGTCTATTTGATGATCACGGTAATCTGATCGCCGTGGGTAACTGCCCATCAACCTACAAACCTAAATTAGCTGAAGGCAGTGGCCGAACGCAAGTAATTAGAATGGTCATTATTGTCGACAACACCCAATCTGTCGAATTGAAAATCGATCCAGCCGTTGTCTTGGCCACGCGGCAATACACGAATGACCAGATTACCGCCAAAATGACAGCTCATGAAAAATCAACCAACCATCCAACAGCGACAACATCATCCAAAGGCTTTGTGCAATTAAACTCGGCCACTGATTCAACAATTGAAAGCCAAGCAGCCACCCCTAAAGCGGTTCATGATACTTTTGAATATGTTCGATTTACTGACCAAAAAGCGCAGTCTGCCTTTGACCATGCCAGTAATGCGCATAACAGAATAACTGATGTCAATAATGTTCTTTTAAATGTAACTGACCGGTTACGTACTCCAGATTTTGAATCAGAATTATTTTCTGCAGATAAACGATACCTATTTGTTGTACGCAATGACGGAGTTGCTGGGGTATATAATACCTATAAAAACGATTTTTCATGGTTTTTTAATTCCGATGGATGGTGTGGAGGATTTATTGAAGCGCCTCGTGTAGGTGGCTTAGATCAGTTTGTTAGAGACAGAACCCCTCCGGTAGGCGTACCATTACCTTGGCCACAAGTTCATCCGCCAGCTGGCTATTTTGAATGTAATGGCTCGACATTTAACAGAGATCACTTTCCTAAACTCGCTGCTGCATACCCTCATGGCTTTTTACCGGATTTGCGAGGTGAATTTATTCGAGGTTGGGACAACGGCAAGGGAGTTGATGCAAATCGTGGTATGTTGAGTTGGCAAAATTGCATGATCGAAAGCCATAACCATAGTACACCTATCCGCCTAGTAGGTGAGCAAGGTGGTGGTAACCCATGGGGATCTGGAGGTGACAGATACGAGGGGGATTATACTTTCAATACAACACATACCGGCGGACATGAAACTCGCCCTCGCAACGTCGCATTTATGTATATCGTTAAAGCAGAATAATAAAGGAAAGAGAAAAAATGAAATACCAATTACAACCAGCATCAGCCGTATTAAATAAAAATGGTTTAACCATCAGCGCCGGCTGGACAATTGCTTATCATGTTGATGCAAAGGGTGAATTTTCACAAGCTACCTATCAATATTTACCTGTTGGCGTTGGCTTACCGGCCAATGCTTATTTAGAAGCCCCGAAAAACGTGCAAGAAAATCAAGCTATCATCCACAATGGCCAACAATGGACCTACCCTAAAGATTTACGTGGCACCAAGATCTACTCTACCGAAACTGGCGCGGAAATGACTATGCAAGAGGTTGGTGAGATTCCTGAAGGTTACACCACCTTAAAGCCAGGCAGTAAATTTGATAAGTGGGATGGCAAAAAATGGCAATTAGATAAAAATAAACAGCACCAATCGCAAATCAACCAAGCGACAACTCAAAAAAATCAACTCATTTCAGAAGCAACATCACAAATCAATTATTTACAAGATGCTGTTGATTCGCAAATCGCCAGCGAACAAGAAATTCAATTACTCGCTGAATGGAAAAAATACCGCGCACTAGTCAATCGCATTGATGTACAAAAAGCACCAAATATCGACTGGCCAAAACAGCCTAAATAGCGTTAATAGATAAACAAAAACCTTGGTCTTGTCACCAAGGTTCTATTAATAATTTATCATTTCACTAAACCTCACCTACGCCACTTGTAACCTCGTTTATTACATATCCATTTATTACCTCACTTCATTAGATTATGTCACTATCGTGAGTAAACCATTTTATGAAATGCAAATCGCATGCAGTTTATAAAGTATTCAAAAACTAGACATAACAACCGACACTAATATCGCATTCAATTGCCTTATGAGCGATTCGAATTTTTATTTATAGGATACAAATATGAGTCAAAAATTTTGTACATTAATAACCGAGCATGGCGCCGCCTTACTGGCAAATGCTACTGCTTTAGGTGTTCCGCTCAAATTAACTAAAATGGGGGTTGGTGATGGCAATGGTGATGCAACCACGCCAAATGCTGCTCAAACCCACCTTATTCATGAAGTCTATCAAGCACAAATCAATACTTTAACCACAGACGCAAATAATCCAAAGCAAATTATTGCTGAATTAATCATTCCGGAACACCAAGGGGGATGGTTTATTAATGAAATCGGCTTATATGATGAGAACAATACCTTAATTGCGGTCGGTAACTGCCCTGCTACCTATAAACCTCAATTGCCTGAAGGCTGTGGCCGTACACAAGTAATCCGCATGATTGTAGCAGTAGATAATGCAAGTGTAGTTGAACTTAAAATTGATCCGGCTGTAGTATTAGCCTCGCGTCAATATGTAGATAATTTAATTATTAACAAACTGGCAATCCATGAAAAATCAACTAATCACCCCAATGCCACTACTTCTTCAAAAGGTTTTGTGCAATTAAACTCGGCAACCAATTCAACAATTGAAAGCCAAGCGGCAACCCCAAAAGCGGTTCGTGATGCTTATGAATATGCTCGATATTCTGACCAAAAAGCACAGGCTGCCTATGACCATGCAAGCGCCGCGCATAATCGAATTGATCCAATTGTAGATAAGTTCCGAATGTCCGAATTTGAATCGCAGGTATATTCGGGAGACAAAAGACATATATTTGTTGTACGTAATGATGGAATTTCCGGAGTATATAATACCTATAAAAACGAATTTTCTTGGCATATCAATCATGATGGCTGGATAGCTGGTTATATTGGATCAGAGAGAGTTTTTGGATTGAATGAATTTGTTAAAGAACGTGTTTTACCTGTTGGGATTCCGCAACCTTGGCCTAGTGACCATTTACCTGCCGGTTGGCTCGAGTGTAATGGTTCACCATTTGATGTTAATCAATTTCCTAAATTAGCAGCCGTCTATCCGTGGGGAACCCTACCGGATTTACGCGGGTTATTTATTCGAGGGAAAGATAACGGTCGAGGATTAGACCCTAATCGAGGCATTTTAAGTTATCAAGATGATGCAATTAGAAATATAAGTGGTCGGTTCCCGGTTGTTACTCGTGCCGGTGGTGCAGCACCCATTACTGCAGATGGGGTGTTCAGATCTGATTCAAGATGGAATGCTGCAGTAAAAATAGGTGATAGTGACGATTGGGGGCAAACTTATTCACTTGATGCATCGCGTGTAGTCCCTGTTTCACATGACAACCATCCGCGCAATGTCGCATTTATATACATAGTTAAAGCAGAGTAATTAGGAGAACAAATAATGAAATATGAATTACAACCAGCATCAGCCGTATTAAATAAAAATGGTTTAACCATCACTGCCGGTTGGGCAATTATTTATAATGTTGACGCCAAAGGTGAATTTTCACAAGCTACCTATCAATATTTACCTGTTGGCGTGGGTTTGCCGGCCAATGCTTACTTAGAAGCCCCAAAAAACGTGCAAGACAATCAAGCCATCATCCATAATGGCCAACAATGGACCTACCCTAAAGACTTACGCGGCACCACGATCTACTCTACCGAAACTGGCGCGGAAACGACTATGCAAGAGGTTGGTGACATTCCTGAAGGTTATACCACATTAAAACCAAATAGTGAATTTGACAAATGGGATGGTAAAAAATGGCAATTAGATAAAAATAAACAGCACCAATCGCAAATCAACCAAGCGACAACTCAAAAAAATCAACTTATCGCGGAAGCAACATCACAAATCAATTATTTACAAGATGCTGTTGATTCGCAAATCGCCAGCGAACAAGAAATTCAATTACTCGCTGAATGGAAAAAATACCGCGTATTATTAAATCGCATTGATGTACAACAAGCACCAAATATCGACTGGCCAAAACAGCCTAAATAACGTTAATTGATAAAAACCTTGGTTTAAACTGAAGTGCCCCCCAGTAATTGGTTGTCCAACTATTGGGGGTCACTTCACCACCAAGGTTTTTATTAATTGTTTATCTTTTCAAAGAACCTCTCCTACCCCACTTGTAAACTTGTTTATTACATATCCATTTATTACATCACTTCCTAAGATTATGTCACTATCGTTAGCAAGCCACTTTATAAATAAAAGTCCTAGGACTGGATAAAGGATTCATAAACTGGCTTCTTAAAACCAAACAAGTAGCTCATTCGATCGCCTTAATGGCGATTCGAATTTTTATTTATAGGAATGAAAATATGAGTCAAAAATATTATACTCTAATTACCCAACAAGGCGCCGCATTACTAGCAAATGCGACCGCATCTGGTATCCCACTCAAATTAACTAAGATGGGAGTTGGTGATGGTAATGGTAAGGCAACTACACCAAATGCCAATCAAAGCAAATTAGTTCATGAAGTCTATCAAGCACCCATTAACTCATTAACCATTGATGAAAATAATGCGAATCAAATTATTGCCGAATTAATTATTCCGGAAAGTCAAGGAGGATGGTTTATTCATGAAATTGGCTTATATGATGAGAGTAACACCTTAGTTGCGGTGGGTAATTGCCCGGCTACCTATAAACCACAATTATCCGAAGGTAGTGGACGAACGCAAGTCATTCGTATCATTATCATCGTTGAAAACACTGATGCCATTGCCTTGAAAATTGACCCAGCAGTAATATTAGCCACTCGTCAATATGTTGATAATTTAATTACCGCTAGAATGACGGCTCATGAAAAATCGACCAATCACCCGACTGCGACCACTTCATCCAAAGGATTTGTGCAATTAAATTCCGCCACTAATTTAACCATTGAAAACCAAGCAGCAACCCCATTGGCAGTCAAAAAAGTAAATGAAGCTGTCAAAAGAGTGGATGAGAAAGTCACAAAAGTGGATGAGAGAGTCAACATAGTGAATGATATAGCTATGGCGGCAGTTAAACGTTCAGGCGATGATATAACTGGTGAGCTGAAAATAAAAGGTCACCCCGTATTAACTAAATATTCTTACGGAATTGGCTTTTCACATGTTTTAGGCAATGAATCCATAGATGAGCCTAAGAACCAGTATAGTGGTTTTTTATTCACTCAACAACAATCACAAGGGTGTAAACCATTCGATTATAGCCATGTAATGCGATCATTTGTTGGTGATTCATTTGGTGATATTGCCATTGATGTTTTAAGTAAGCGAGTTAAATACAGGGGTGTTATAACTTATGAACAAAACCCAAGTTATACTGGCGATTATAGTTGGAATGAATTTATCACCACAGCCAATATTTCTAATTATATTCCTATCGGTGTGCCTTTGCCATGGCCAAATACTCAACCTCCTGCTGGTTGGCTAGAATGTAACGGTTCAACGTTTAATAAAAATCAATTTCCGAAACTCGCTGCTGCTTATCCATCTGGAAAATTACCCGATTTACGCGGTGAATTTATTCGAGGATGGGATAATACAAGAGGAGCCGATCCCGGTCGTGGCATATTAAGCTGGCAACAAGACGCAATTCGCAACATCTACGCAGAATTTATGACAGCTGCTAACCCAGTCTTCGCATCCGGTGCGTTTTACACGGAGTCTCGCTCAAATGCTCGTATTAATAGCAGCACGCACAGCGGAAATCAGACATTAATATTTAATGCGTCACGCGTTGTGCCGACATCGCATGATAATCATCCGCGAAACATTGCATTTATGTATATCGTTAAAGCAGAATAATCAGGAGAACAAATAATGAAATATGAATTACAACCAGCATCAGCCGTATTAGATAAAAATGGTCTAACCATCTCTGCCGGTTGGGCAATTATTTATAATGTTGATACCAAAGGTGAATTTTCACAAGCTACCTATCAATATTTGCCTGTTGGCGTTGGCCTACCGGCTCATGCTTACTTAGAAGCCCCGAAAAACGTGCAAGACAATCAAGCCATCATCCACAATGGCCAACAATGGACCTACCCTAAAGATTTACGCGGCATTAAGATCTACTCTACCGAAACTGGCGCAGAAACGACTATGCAAGAGGTTGGTGAGATTCCTGAAGGTTATACCACCTTAAAACCAGGCAGTAAATTTGATAAGTGGGATGGCAAAAAATGGCAATTAGATAAAAATAAACAGCACCAATCGCAAGTTAACCAAGCGACAACTCAAAAAAAACAACTCATTTCGGAAGCAACCTCGCAAATCAGTTATTTACAAGATGCAGTTGATTCGCAAATCGCCAGCGAACAAGAAATTCAATTACTCGCTGAATGGAAAAAATACCGCGCACTACTAAATCGCATTGATGTTCAACAAGCACCAAATATCGACTGGCCAAATATGCCAAATAGCTAATTTCAATATTAATGACTGTCATTTACTTAGCTGATTTCCAATAATAAATGACAGTTTTTTGCCTGTTATATCAATCTGATCTGACAAACATTTTCGTTATAAATTGTAACAAATTTCGCTACAAATCCAATCACTAACCACTTTGTATTAAATATGCAAATATTGCCATGTACTTTAACTTTACAATATGTAAACCACAACGGAGAACTTATGGCTAACGATTATCATCACGGCGTCCGAGTCATCGAAATCAATGAAGGTTCACGCTCTATCAGAACAGTATCAACCGCTGTTATTGGTATTGTCTGTACTGGCGATGATGCCGATGCGACGCAATTTCCACTTAACACCCCTGTTTTAATTACCAATGTCAATAGCGCAATCGGTAAAGCTGGCTCAACAGGTACACTAAAACCAACGCTAGAAGCGATTGCCGATCAGTGTTCACCAGTGATTGTTGCTGTTCGTGTTGAGACAGGTGCAACTGTTGCAGAAACAGAAGCAAATATCATTGGTACCACCACTGAAGATGGCAAATATACAGGTATGAAAGCGCTACTTTCAGCACAAACGCAATTGAAAGTAAAACCACGTATTTTAGGTGCACCTGGTTATGACTCATTACCAGTTGCAACAGCACTAGTTTCATTAGCACAAAAATTACGTGCCTTCTGTTATGTATCGGCTTACGGCGCTAAAACCAAAGAACAAGCAGTACTTTATCGCGATAAATTAGGTGCGCGTGAAGCAATGGTAATTTGGCCTGATTTTGTCGGTTTCGATGCTACACAAAAACAAAATGTCACTTTAGCTGCAACGGCTAGAGCGTTAGGTCTACGTGCCCAAATCGACCAAAAAGTTGGCTGGCATAAAACATTATCAAATGTTCCTGTCAATGGCGTCACTGGCATTTCTAACGATGTATTTTGGGATTTGCAAGAAGAAAGCTCAGATTCAAATTACTTAAACGAGCACGATGTAACAACTTTAATTTGTAATCAAGGATATCGCTTCTGGGGATCTCGCACTTGCTCAGCGGATACCTTATTTGCATTTGAAAACTACACCCGTACCGCTCAAGTTTTAGCTGACACTATCGCTGAAGCTCAATTCCAATTAGTTGATGCTCCAATGCATGCCTCATTAATTAAAGATTTAATTGAATCAATCAATAACAAATTCCGTGAATTAAAATCTAACGGCTACATTGTTGATGGTAAAGCATGGTTTGACCCTGAAGCTAATACCCCAGACATTCTAAAAGCAGGTAAATTATATATTGATTATGATTACACACCTGTCCCGCCTCTCGAAAATCTTATGTTACGCCAACGCATTACCGATAAATATTTGGTTGAGCTGGCTAATTCAGTCGCCACTAACTAAGGAGAACAATTAAATGGCTCTACCTAAAAAACTCAAATACTTCAACGTCTACGTTAACGGAACCTCTTTTGCTGGTGAAGTCGAATCATTCACACCACCAAAATTAACCCGCAAATTTGAAAACTATCGCGGTGCCGGTATGCCAGGCAGTGTACCAATCGACATGGGATATGAAGATGATGCATTAAATGTTGAATGGACAATCGGTGGCTTAGCTCACGAAGTGCTAAAACAGCATGGTGGCTTACTCAATGGTGTTACATTACGTTTTGCTGGTGCTTACCAAAAAGATGATAGTGAAGATTTTATTAAAGTCGAAATCATCGTTAACGGACGCCATAAAGAACAAGACCGTGGTGAACTTAAACAAGGTGAAAGCAACTCAACCAAAATTACTACGCAATGTACTTACTATAAAGAGATCATCGACAACGAAGAAATTACTGAAATCGACCTAATCAACATGATCGACAAAGTAAACGGAAAAGATCGTCTATCAAAAGCACGTAGTGCAATTGGATTATAACAATTAATTTAATCCTAATTAATCATTTAAATAAAAAAGCCCGCAAGGGCTTCTTACGAGGGGAA
This sequence comes from Gilliamella sp. LMG 34359, assembly GCF_984569085.1. Classification (NCBI taxonomy): domain Bacteria; kingdom Pseudomonadati; phylum Pseudomonadota; class Gammaproteobacteria; order Orbales; family Orbaceae; genus Gilliamella; species Gilliamella sp. LMG 34359. Next base: position 2,312,327 of record NZ_OZ474906.1, read on the forward strand.
ACAAATGACAAGCAGCAAAAAAATCACATTAAAAAATGGAATTAAATCAGGTAAAACCACCATAACCGAATTTACTATTCGCAAACCAGTAACTGGTGATTTACGTGGTGTAAAATTACTCGAATTTATTGATTTAGATATCGACTCATTAGCAAAAGTATTACCACGCATTACCACACCATCAATTGCTGAACATGAAGTATATACTTTAGATTTAATTGACTTGTCGGAAATCACCAAAGAGGTAATCAATTTTTTGTCCCCGAACTCGAACGATGCCAACAAGGAATCCCTAACCGAGTAGAAGAGGCAATGGCAGATATTGCACTAATCTTTCATTGGCAACCGTCTGCCATGGATGAATTAAACTTATCTGAACTTATGGAGTGGCGAGAGCATGCTCGCGTCAGAAACGGTACCAATAATCAACAATAATCAGGGAGTGAATTATTAAAAATAAGGTACCGTTTGACGCCATTGATTATTAAATAATTAAAAAACGAATTAGTACTTAATCAATGCGCCCAACATAAACATCATTAATCAAAATCAGAAAATAAAAGTTTATTAATTATGGCCAACGAAAATAACAGAAATTCAGAAGATGAAGAAAAAACAAGTTCGCAAAGTGAAAAACTAAAAGAGTTTGGCACAAATCTTGGTAAACCAATATTAAGTTCGGTTGAATCCTTTATAGAACTTGAACAGGCTATGAATAAAGTTGCTAGGCAAGTTAAAGGGCTATATGACCTACAAGGCAAACCAACTAAATTATTTGACAGCATGAAAGAACAAATTCAATCACTAAGTCAACAAATACCAGCTGCCAAAGGAGCATTAGATATTGCTGAACAGGTAGAATCCAATGCCAAATTAGGCCTAACTAAACAAAGCGATCCTATAAGCGAACAACACAAACAACTACTAAACTTTACTAAAATCTCAGCAATTTCAGCCAATGCCTTTGGCTTACCGGCAAATGAGTTAGCCTCAGATCTGAGTGAAATTGCCAAATTATTCAATATTCCAATAGAAAATATTGAAAATTTAGCCGACACCATTAATTATCTAAGTGATAACACCGATGCTAATGTAGCAGATATCATAAGCTCACTAAAAAGTATGGATGATATTGCTGATAAACTCGATTTCAAACAAGTTATGGCATTAAATTCGGCATTCTTAAACCTAAATATAAAACCAGATGGTGCGATTGCCGCCACCAATGCTATCGTCAACAGTTTATCAAAAGCGACAACGCAATCGGAGCAATTCCAACAAACATTACAATCACTTGGATTTGATGCCACACAAATAGAAAAAAATATGTCAATCGATGCCATTGACACAATACAAAAAGTACTAACAACCATTAAACAACAGAATACAACCCAACAAACAGAAATCCTTAGTCAGTTATTTGGTAGCGAACAGGCGCAAAACACCGGCAAACTTACCAATAATTTGCCTTTACTCACCCAACAACAATCAGTAATTAATAACCCCAATGCCATGGGTTCTTTACAAATAAAAGCCGATATTGACAGTAAAAGTTTTGCGTCACAATTTGAAATATTAAAAGCCACACTAACTAATATCTCAAGTTCTATGGGTGGATCCATGCAAGGACCAATAGCTAGTGCAATGCCATGGTTAACCGAGCTAACAGCAAGTACTCAGCAATGGGTAAAAAACCACCCTACTTTTGTTGCTACCTTTATGGAAATAATTTCAATCAGCTCCATGGCAAGTACAGCATTAGGTACATTAGGTGAAATTCCTATCAAAGGCGTAATCAATGCATTTAAAAGTTTAGGCACGGTTATCGCAACAGTTAGTCAAGCATTTTCACTTAGTACTATCGGCCTTGTTGTTATGGCCATCGCTGCTTCAGCACTGCTGATTCGCAAATTCTGGGAACCAATTAGCGCATTCTTCACTGGTTTCTGGCAAGGACTTACCAATGAAATACAGCCAGTTATTGATGCTTTCTCATCCTTAGGACCAGTATTCACAACGATAGGTGATGCAATAGGTGGAGTAATCAACTGGTTTAGTGAATTATTATCACCAATGAAACTCACAGATGAACAGTTTGAAAGCTGTAAATCGGCCGGAACCTCTTTTGGTTCTGTTGTGGGGAGTATCCTTATGGCACCAATCAGACTCTTTGAAAGTCTTTCAAAAATAGTCGGTGAGACATGGGATCTTATTATGTCATTACCTGAAAAAATAAAAGAACTACCTGAAAAAATAGGACAAATTTTTACTGGTGAAAATGGATTATTTAATAAGTTTTTAAAAATAGGCGGAGATATTATCGACGGAATAATAAACGGTATCAAAAATGCTTGGAACAGCTTAAAGGAAAGTATATGTAATCTTGGAAGTAACATTTGCAGTTGGTTCAAATCAAAACTTGGCATTAACTCACCATCGACAGTCTTTAAAGAATTTGGTGTTAACACCATTGAAGGCTATCAAAATGGGGTTGATGAAACGCAAGATACCGCTTTAGACTCAATGAGTAAATTTGCTGATAAAGTTAGTACCAAGGCGCCGCAGATTCCAACCAATACCGCAAATAATATACCAAATGCTAATAGCAATTCAGCGATTAACACTATTCAAGGTGGAACATCACAATATTACATTACCATCAATGCCGCACCAGGTATGAATGAAGAAGAAATCGCTAGAGTCATCACTCAAGAACTCGATCGTCGAGAACAACAACAATTATTTCAAATTAGAAGCAGCTTAAGGGATATCTACTAAAATGATGATGTGTTACGGCTTTTTTGTTTTCAGCTTAAAAACATTACCCTACCAAGAAATGACATTAAACAAAAGTTGGAACTGGGCAAGCAATAATAGGGTCAACAAACGTTCAGCACTACAGTTCACCGGCCCAAATAACGAAACCATTACCTTATCGGGTTCAGTATTCAGCGAATTAACCCATGGTAGAGTCAGCATTGAAGTCTTAGAACGTATGGCATATTTATCTGTACCACTGCCGCTTATTCAAGGCGATGGGGTACCGCTTGGCTTTTTTGTATTAAATGGTGTCGAAAGAAAATACACCGAACTCGATCGTCACGGCGCTCCACGAAAAATCAACTTCACCATAAAACTAACTAAAGTTGACATTTCAGACTTCTTTGATGAGGGTATAATCAAAGATATTATTGATATTATTGATATTATTATATAGGTACAACATGGCAAAACCATATTTTAAAATTATCTTATTAGATGATGAGCAGCGAGAAGATATTACCGAAAAATTTGATAATCGTCTTATATCAATGAAAATTGAAGATAAAAATGGATTTCAAGCAGACACAATCACTATAGTCATTGACGATTCCGATCAGAAAGTCAATTTGCCTAAAACAAAGGCTAAATTAGAAATTACCCTTGGTTGGAAAGCGGATAAGCCAAAAACCACGATTGACGATCAAGAAGCGAAAATCTTTGAAGCAAATATAAAAAATGTATTTACCATTACGCAAGTTACCCATTCTGGTACACCAGATATCATTACTCTGCAAGGTTCAAGTGCCAATCTAATAGACGGAGCCGCCCTAAAACCTCAGGAAAAATCTTATGAAAACCTCACCCTAGGCCAGATAATCGCCCAGATTGCTATACGCAACAAGTTACCTTATCGCTTTGATAAATTGATAGGTTCTAACTTCATACCATATATTGACCAAATGAAAGAATCAGATAGCTCATTTCTTACTCGATTAATTGATGACTATGGAGGGGGCGTAACGATTAAAAATGATATGTTAATCGTGTTTAATAAAGGTCAAGGGATAACCGTAAATGGCAAAAAAATCCCACCGGCTAAAATCAAAAGAGCATCTGGAGACATGCACAGCTACACATTCATTAAAAGTCCATATATAGGTGTAAAAACCCGATGGTATGATTACCAAAAACCTACCAAAGAACCGCACAAAATTATTTATAAACAGCAAATTGAAGATAGTAAAGTTCACGTTGAGGGGACGGATGAAAAGAATGCCAACCGAGATGATATGAAAGATAAAATCAAAGAACTCAAATATGTTTATGCCAATGAAGAGAGTGCAACAGCAGCAGCAAAAAGTGAATTGAAAAAAATTGAACAAGGAATAGCACAGTTTAAACTCAAACTTGCTTTAGGCCGTCCCGACCTATTTAGCGAAATGCCGGTTGAAGTAGATGGATTCAAACAAGAAATAAACTCAACAAATTGGACTATCGCATCATGTACACATTCATTAAGTAAAGGTAGTGGATTTACTACTGAATTAGAATTACAAATAAAACCTGAAGAAGAAAGTTACGAAAATATCTTAAAATAACACCCACACAGTACAGCAAATCAACTTAAGTTAAGTTTAATTTTGTTTTAAATACTTAGCAAATGATGACTCTTACCAAGAGTCATCCATTAAACCCCAAAAAAACAGATAAAATCAATAGATAACCAAGTTATCGCTCAGCTAAACTTCATCACCAATTAACAAAAGACATGGCAAAAAAATAAAAATAGAAAAACACTAGACTTAAACTTAAATTAATGTAAAATTAACTAAAGTTTAATTCAAAGGGGTTAGTCACATGAAATGTCCACATTGCCGAAACAAAACATTTATCCGATCTAGTGAAGAAATAAGCAACTTAACTCGCAAACAGTATTACCAATGTTCCAACATATATTGTGGACATACTTTTACTGCAATGCAATCAATCTCAGAAACGATTGTACCAAGCGCAATCCCAGACCCAAAAGTCAACATCCCAATATCGCCATACAGCCGACACGCCAAAAAAGCCTAAACCATCACCAGATTGCACCTCACAGCAATCTGGTGCCCTCTCCCAATCAAAACATCTACTAACGACATAACTAATATCATTATAAACAGATAGCTTTAATATTAGACTACCAGCCGTAATTGCAGAGGAACAACCTAATTTACTAAACGAAAATACCTAACCACCACACTAATAACTACTAACTACTAACTACTAACTACTAACTACTAACTACTAGCTACTAACTACTAACTACTAGCTATTAACTATTAACTATTAACTATTAACTATTAACTATTAACTATTAACTATTAACTATTAACTATTAACTATTAACTATTAACTATTAACTATTAACTATTAACTGACAAGATTGAAAAGTTAAACGGAAAAAATCAACCGCCATTTTATCGCCACAGCTCAAAATAACACATAAAAGAAAACATTATTAAGACAGATAACTGATTGAATTTAAAGGCATTTGATGGTGGCCCCTACTGGACTTGAACCAGTGACCAATCGATTATGAGTCGACTGCTCTGACCAACTGAGCTAAGGGGCCTCTTTTGAGGTGCTACTGACTTAGTAGGGTTGCGATTATAATAGAGTTAAATTGAATTTGCTACATTTAATTAACAAAAAAGGTTGATTTGCTTAATTATTAGACTAACTTCTGTCAGAATATCATCATTTATAATAAGCGATATTTTTTAGTTAATTAACCTGATACAATGCTTTTAACAATTACTACTAATGATCGTTATATTGGTTGGGGAAATATTATGTCTATCAAAAAAATTCTTTTTATGAGCGCAGCTTTATCTACTGCATTGTTTTTAAATGGTTGTAGTAACTCAAATTACCAAGCCACTTCAGCTGGTCGACAAGTGCAGTTCATTGATACCAAACCTGCAGCAAATTGCCAATTCATTGGCAAAGCTGAAGGCCGTCGTGGCACTTTCTTTTCTGGTTTAAAAACCCATAGTGAGTTAATTCGTGATGCAGCAACAGATCTGATGAATAAAGCGGCGGCAATGGGCGGTAATGTGATTTATAATGCGCAAGATGCATCTTTACAATATGTTTCAGATATTGCTCCGACAGATGCCGTGATGACTGGTGAAGTCTATCGTTGTAAATAATAAATCGTCAATAAAAAAAGGGATATTGTTATCCCTTTTTAATTAGCTTACAAATATTATTAACCATTTTGCTTTTCAAATTGTTTCATAAATTCAATTAGGTATTTAACACCATCGATATCCATTGCATTGTAAATAGATGCCCTCATTCCGCCAGCGATTCGATGACCTTTGATACCAATAATATTTGCTTGAGTAGCCTCGCTAACAAATTTTTTATCAAGTTCTTCGTTTGGTGATAAGAAGGTAACGTTCATAATTGAACGATTAGGAATTGCTACAGTATTGCGGTAAAAACCGGATTGATCGATAAACTGGTAAAGTAATTGTGCTTTAGCTTGATTTCGCTGTTGCATAGCAGATAATCCACCCAAGTTTTTAATCCATTTAAACACTAAGCCTGACATATACCATGCAAATGTAGGTGGCGTATTAAACATCGAATCATGATCCATTAATAGTTTATAGTCTAATACTGAGGGTAATACCTTTTGAGCATAGCCAATTAAATCTTCTCGAACGATAACAATTGTGATACCTGAAGGACCAATATTTTTCTGGGCACCGGCATATATAATGCCATAACGACTAACATCGATAGGTTGAGATAAAATACAAGAAGATAAATCAGCAACGACTGTTTTATCGCCAAAGTTTGGTTGTTCAAATATTTCTATTCCGTCGATAGTTTCATTAGGGCAATAATGGACATAGGCACTATTATCACTCAATTGCCATTCAGACATCGGTTTGATTGAGGTTACTCCATCATTTTTAACAACCACATTTTGTTCAATCACATTACAGTATTTGGTTGCTTCTTTGGCGGCGCATTGACTCCAATAACCACAATTAATGTAATCGGCATCTGTTTTATTGCCTAATATATTTAATGGCACAGCAGCAAATTGTGCCCTAGCCCCACCTTGGCAAAATAAAATTTTATAATTTTCTGGTACATTTAAAATATCACGAAGATCGTCAGTTGCTGCAATTGCACATGCATCAAAATCTTTACCTCGGTGGCTTAATTCCATCACCGAAGCACCTGTATCTTGCCAATTTAGTAATTCAGCTTGTACTTGTTTTAGAACATCCGCAGGAAGTTTTGCTGGACCTGCACTAAAATTATAACTGTTCTTCATTGCAATTCATTTTCATCCGTCAAAAATAGAAAATCTATTTTTACACTCTATTTACCGATATACAATCAATTTTTTTATCAAAAAAAGTTGCTAAACGTTTTTTGGCAGCATAAAAATGCCGACTAAAGTCGGCATTTAGAATAATTCGTAAAATTTATTATAGTGAAAGTTGCTGCTTGGCATTGTCAATTGCAAATTTGACCTGTATAGGCGATACCCCACCTTTAGCAGATCGTTTAGCTAAGCAAGATTCCAACGATAAAATTGGATAGACATCATTTTCAATAACATCACTAAATACTTTTAATTCTTCAAGCGTTAATTCCTCTAGTGCTTTTTGCTTAGCTATCGCAGCTACAACTGCTTCACCAACAATGTGATGAGCTTGCCTAAATGGAATACCTTTAGCAACCAGATAGTCAGCAAGTTCTGTCGCGTTAGAGTAGCCTTGTTTAGCGGCATCTTGGCAATTTTGGTAATTAATTTTAATATCCTCAAGAACCAAAGTGGCCATATCTAAACACGCTTGCCAAGTATCCAATGCGTCAAACAGGTGTTCTTTATCTTCTTGTAGATCTTTATTATAGGCAAGCGGTAAGCCTTTAAAAGTCACCATAGCCCCAGTTAATGCGCCGACTACTCGCCCAACTTTACCTCGAATAAGTTCTAAAGCATCAGGATTTTTTTTCTGAGGCATTAATGATGATCCTGATGTTACCCGATCGGATAGTTCAACAAAATTTGCTTCACCACTATTGAAAATAATTAAATCTTCAGCAAATCGAGATAGATGTACCATACCTATAGAGGCATTATTGAGTAATTCTAGAACATGATCCCTATCTGATACCGCATCTAAGCTATTATTCGTTGCAGTTGAGAAACCTAACCAATTAGCTAGTAGATCGCGATCCATTGAATATGCTGTACCGGCTAACGCTCCACATCCCAAAGGACTAACATCCAAGCGTTTAAGCGTATCTTGCAAGCGACTTTCATCACGCGTTAACATTTCATAATACGCCAAGCACCAATGCGCAAAAGTGACGGGCTGAGCACGTTGTAAATGAGTATAACCAGGCATAACCGCATCTTGATGTTGTTCCGCGGTAAGCACTAAGCGTTTTCTTAATTGATTAATAGCAGAAATAAGATGAGCAATTTCAGCCTTACACCATAATTTAAGATCGGTGGTTGATTGATCATTGCGACTACGGCCAGTATGTAATTTTTTGCCTAAATCGCCAACTTTTTCAATCAGTTTTTGTTCTACCCAACTATGAATATCTTCCGCATCACTTTGTAGAATCTGCTGCGGATCTTGCCGTACTGAATCTAATAATTCGGTTAACGCTATTTCAAGCTTTTTTTGTTCATCATAAGATAAAACGTCCACAGTAACCAATGCTTTAGACCATGCAATTGATCCAATGATATCTTGCTCTGCAAGCCGATAATCAAAGCGTAAAGAATCATTAAAATGTTTAAATCGCTGATCCGCAGCTTGGCTAAAACGCCCACCCCATAATGCCATAATTACCTCAAATGTTATTTTCAATCAATCCTAAACGATTTAAATTTTATCGTTTTTCTAATAATGTTAATGATAAATTAAAATGCAATAATACGATAAAAAATATATACAGACTAAAGCCTGTATATATTGTGTGTTATATCTTACTAAAAAGTATTAAAAATTACTTTTTACTTTTAGTATTGCTCTTAGATTTTGTAGTTTCTTTTGCTGCTACTTTAGCTTTTTTGGCCGGTTGATTTTTCTTACCTTCATTTAATGCTCGAATACGTGAAGATAATGAGAATAAACGAATAAATCCACCCGCATGGCTATGATCATAAACTTCATCTTCACCAAAAGTTGCAAACTCTTCGCTATATAAGCTATTTGGTGATTTCTTTTGAACAGCTGTTGCATTTCCTTTGTAAAGTTTAACGACAACTTCACCAGTCATATCTTCTGCCAATACATCAGCCGCCGCTTGAATAGAACGACGATATGGCGCAAACCAACGACCATCATAAACAACATATGCCATCTCTAAACCGAGTTGTTCACGCCATTTAAAGCTATCACGATCTAAAATCAGTTGTTCTAAACCTCGTAATGCGGTCATCATGATTGTACCCCCCGGGGTTTCATAACAACCACGAGATTTGATGCCAACTAGGCGGTTTTCAATGATATCAACACGACCTACACCATGTTTGGCACCAATTTTATTGAGCGTGGCTACACAGTTATATGGTGATAGTTTTTTACCATTAACAGCCACAACTTCACCTTTTTCAATACCAATGGTGACAAGTTCTGCTTCATTTGGCGCATCTTCTGGAGACACTGTCCAAGCCCAGCAATCTGCATTAGCTTGATTCCAAGTGCTTTCAAGCACACCACCTTCGGTAGAGATATGCCACGCATTTTCATCACGGCTATAGATTTTTTCAACGGTTGCTGTTGTTGGAATTTTTCGTACTTTTAAATAATCAATTAAAGCTTCGCGTGACCGTAAATCCCATTCACGCCAAGGTGCAATGACTTTAAGTTGCGGTGCTAAAGCGGTATAGGTTGTTTCGAAACGGACTTGGTCATTACCTTTACCGGTTGCGCCATGGCAAAGGGTGTCAGCACCAATTTCTAACGCATATTCAACTTGCGCTTTGGCAATAATTGGGCGAGCCATCGAAGTTCCAAGATAGTAAGTTCCTTCATATAACGCGCCAGTTTTCAAAACAGGGTAAACATAATCTTTAACAAATTCTTCGCGTAAATCGACAACTTTGCATGCTACTGCGCCAGATGCTTTGGCTTTTTTCTCGACATCTTTTAGTTCTTTAGGATCTTGACCGACATTAGCGACTAATGCGTAAACTTCACAACCGCCATAATTCTCTTTTAACCAAGGAATAATGGCGGATGTATCTAATCCACCCGAATAGGCTAAAACCACCTTTTTTGTTGCACTTTTTTTCATGTTATACCCTTTCTTAATTTACTGACGAAAAAAATAAATGATTTAAAGATTAAATAATGTATATTTAATAACAAATACACCCACTTAATATACTAACTGATCTATATTTAAGCAATGATTCTTGTACCTGTTATTCCCGATTTTCCATTAAATAATTCAATGAGTTTATCTGATTCTTTCCAACTAGCTATATCAATTGGTCGTCCGAGCGTTTTTGCTGCTTCAAAGGCCGAATTGACTTTGACTATCATGCCATCTGTAATAATGCCTTTGGCAATGAGGTGATCAGCTTCAGCTTGTGTTAATGATGCAATTAGTTGTTTGTTTCCATCTAACACTCCAGAAACATCAGACAACAAAATTAAATCAGCATCTAACGTTTTTGCTAGTGCAACGGCAGCGTGATCGGCATTAACATTCATCATCTTGCCTTCATCAGTAATACCAATTGAACTAACAATAGGTAAATAACCATTATTAAGTAACAAATTGATTAAAGATGGATCACCGACTAGAGCTTCGCCTACATAACCTAACTCTTCAGAAATTTGCTTAACTTTGACACTATCACCATCAGCTAAACACAGACCAATACTAGGAATTTGTTGTTTTTTGGCTTCCGATAATATTGTCGTGTTGGCGCTTCCAGCAAGACTACCCACAATTACATCAATCTGATCTGCTGGAGTAACACGTAAACCATTACGACGAACCACCGGTAATGAAAGTCGATCCATTAATGCATCAACTACACTACCACCACCATGAACAATAATTAAAGGTCGTTTAAAATTCTTTTTATATTCGCTAATGACAATGAATAATTTACTTAATACATCTTTATTATCGAGTAAAACACCACCAAACTTAATAATTAAAGGTTTCATTTTGCTTTCCTATCAATTTTAATATGGGTCATCTTGTATAAAATTATTAATTTATAATAAGGCTGTTGTTTCATCAAAGCCAAATCGAATATTCATACATTGCACCGCTTGTGCAGCAGCACCTTTTAATAAATTATCTTCTACCGAAATTAGAATTAGATGTTGCCCTTTAAGCACAAAGCCAATATCACAATAAGGTAGACCAATTACTGATTTTAATGCAGGCCAATCTTTTTGATAAACTCTTATTAACGGCTTATCTTGATAATATTTGTTTAACGCGTTAAGAATATCATCTGATGTTACCCCTTCTTTCACCAAGCAGGTAATGGTGGCATGAATACCCTGCTTAAAACAACCAAGGTGAGGTGTAAAAATAATTTCTTGACCTAAATGTGTTGCAATTTCAGGTTGATGGCGATGAGTAAATAGTCCATAAGCATGTAAACTGACTTCACAAAATATATTATTTGTTGAAGGTTTGCGGCCTGCACCACTCACACCACTAACGGCATTGATAACAGGCCACTGCCTTTTGTCTAGTAAGTCTTCTTCGATTAGTGGTTTTAATGGCAATTGTGATGCGGTTGGATAACAGCCAGGAACAGCTATTAATTGCGCCTGTTTTATTGCCTCAAAATTCCATTCAGCTAATCCATAAACGGCTTTATCCAACCATTGCTTGTGCTGATGTTCAAAACCGTAAAATTGAGTATAAAAAGATGAGGAATTAACGCGAAATGCACCGGATAGATCAAAAACTGTACAGTCTTTTGCTAAGAAATATGGTGCAATATCATGACTAACTGAGTGTTCGGTAGCTAAAAAAACAATATCAATATCGTTAATGAGAGATGAATAATCAGCGGTTGCAATTAATGGTAAATCCACCACACCTTTTAATTGCGGATATAAATCATAATCCGAAATCAGCTTGCCACCATCAAGACTATTTTCTGAAACGGTTAAAGCCACCAACTCAATATTAGGATGCTTGGTTAAATAATATGCTAGTTTTGCACCTGCATAACCACTTGCTCCAACAATTATTGCTTTCAACATACCTTTCCTTATTCATTTCTATTGATTTTTTTAGCTATTATAGTAGGCTTTCTAATAAAACAAAGCAAGTGAAAATTGAATTTTTATTCACTTTTTGTGAATTTATTTTCATATAACAAGGTTTCAATCATTGAAAAAGGCGATGTAAAGGTAGGATAATTCCTCCTACCAACTTATTAATAGGAGGAATAACAGTGATTATTTCAAATAACAGGCCGATTTTAAGATAGCAATTAATAATTCCCAATAACGGTAAACACTTTGAATATTGACCTTCTCATCAGGTGAATGAGGCGACACAATAGTTGGCCCAATTGAAATCATATCCATATGTGGATATGACTGTTTGAATAATCCACATTCTAAACCAGCATGGATAACCATAATTTTAGCTTGTTTTGAGAAAATCTCTTGGTACTTATCCTTGGCCAATTGTAAAAGGCTTGAATTTAAATTCGGTTCCCAACCTGAATAACCACCGCTGATCTCATAATTAGCATTTACTAATTGACTTAATGATATTAAGGTTGAAACTACAGCATCTTTGGCACTATCAACTTGTGAACGGATTAAAAAATTCACGCTTAATTGGCTATCACTAATAGTGACAATACCTAGATTTAAAGATGTCTCTACCACACCGTGAATCTGATTGCTCATAGTGACCACACCATTAGGTGCAGTATTTAACATATTGATGATTTTATTTTGTTGTTCAATGGCGATAACCCGTTTAACACTATCTGTTGTAACTTCTTTCACCGTCAATTCGATATCAGGTTCAATTTGACCAAACTCATTTTGTAAGATTGATTGGTATTGTTTAACTATCTCTGCTAATTTAGGTAAATCTTGTTTATTTAAAGTTAATTCAGCAAAGGCTTCTCTTGGAATTGCATTACGTAATGAACCTCCTCTGATATCAGCTAATCTAAATGAGATATCTTGCCCGTATTCAGCTAGCAATCTCGCCATTAATTTTATGGCATTACCACGCCCCAGATGAATATCACAACCTGAATGACCACCTTTCAAACCTTTTAACGCAAGTTCAATATAGCAATCGTGAATTTCTGGCATTACCGCATAAGTAATTGCAAAATTAATTGAGAAATCTACACCACCCGCGCAACCTGTAAATATCTCACCTTCATCTTCAGAGTCAGTATTGATGAGATAATGGCTTTTTAACCAATTTGGTTGAAGACCAAAAGCACCATGCATGCCAGTTTCTTCAGAAGTAGTGACTAATACCTCAAGTGGACCATGTTCAACAGAGGGATCAATTAATACCGCTAGCGCAGAAGCAAGACCAACACCATTATCAGCGCCTAATGTTGTTCCTTTTGCTTTAACCCATTCACCATCTACATAGGCTTGAATAGGATCGGTTAGAAAATCGTGCTGTGTAGCTTCATTTTTTTGAGGAACCATATCCATGTGAGCTTGTAAGGCGATAGATGGGCAATTTTCCATACTTTTAGTTGCAGCTTTGCTTAATAAAATATTTCCAGCTTTATCAAGCTGACAATCAATGTGATGAGTTGCTGCAAAATCGACAATATACTTGGTTATCATTTGTTCATGATGAGAAGGATGGGGAATTTTACAAATATCATTAAAAATCTGCCAAACAAATTTTGGATTTAAGGTCGATAGCATATTTTATCCTCAATATTAGGTGGGTAAAAAATTAATGAGTGATTTTTTTATCTAATCACTCTATAATAAGGTGCAATTTTACATCTATTTTAAGTCCATTAATATTAATTTATTGAATTCGTTTATTCGATTAAAATTGCAGGTTACACATGTCAATAGAACAAAATTTAACAGAAGAACAAATCAAAGCAAAAAAACAGCATAAAGCAGAGATCATTGCTGAAAAGAAAAAATTTAACGTTACTTGGGAAATGCTTCAATCTTATGGGCGTCAACTTGCTGAAAGATTATTACCCGCCAACCAATGGAAAGGTATTATCGCCGTTAGCCGAGGCGGCTTAGTTCCAGCGGCTATTCTAGCTCGTGAACTGAGTATCCGTTATGTTGATACTGTCTGTATTTCAAGCTATGACCACGATCATCAACGTGAAAAACTAATCTTAAAACAAGCTAATGGTGATGGCGAGGGCTTTATTGTGGTTGATGATTTAGTCGATACCGGAAGTACTGCGCACACGATTCGTGAAATATATCCGAAGGCCCATTTTGTGACTATCTTCGCTAAACCTGCAGGCAAACCATTAGTTGATGACTATGTTATCAATATTGCTCAAGATACTTGGATTGAACAACCATGGGACACTGGTGTAATGTTTGTTAAACCAATTAGCGATCATTAACAATTAATTATTTTAACAAGGTTGCCATGGTTATGACTGAAAACCTGTCAGAAAAGATATTCAAACCACAATATGACTACCCTGAAACATCATCGCTAATCAAACGAATAGATAGTAGTAATGGTAGCAGTACAAGCCCATTTGATGGTGAAATTGATTCAAAGTGGTACCGAATCATTAACCCTATTTTATGGTATTGGCGAGGTTTGCCAAAATTAGAAATCGAAGCGGTTTTATCACAAATCGCTATATCGACTAAACGTCATACTGATGATAAATGGCTAGATACAGTTATTGGTTATCAACCTGGCAATTGGATTTATGAGTTTTTAAATCAAGCAGCAAAATGGCAAGCAAAAATTGATGCGGTAGATCAAACAAACTTATCTGCAGAAGCTAAAAATAATTTACATCAAGATTATTTAATTGCAAGCGAATATGCAAGTATCGCAAGTTATCCTCATTTTAAAAATGATGAGCTCGCGATGTATGCACAAACTTGTGCATATCAAGCTTATATGAAAGCACTCGAATATTCGCCTTACACGACAAAACAGATTGAATTTAAAGTTGAAAATCGTAGTATTAAAACGATTTTACATTTACCGCAAAATTGTGATGCCGTATGCCCTGTCGTCTTAGTATGTAATGCATTAGGCAATCTACAGATCGATTATTATCGTTACTTTAGTGAATATCTTGCTCCACAAGGTTTTGCAATGTTAACGGTAGATTTACCAACGGTCGGATTTAGTCGAAATTTTGTATTAACCCAAAATAGTAGCCAAATTCATCAAGCTATTATCGAACAATTAGCAACAGTACCATGGGTAGATAGTAATCGTGTGATAGTTGCGGGCTTCCGTTTTGGTTCGCATATTGCAACTCGCCTTGCCTATTTAATGCCCAATAAAATAAAGGGACTTTTCAACTTCACCCCTTTTGTACATCAGATATTTGTGGATAAAACTTTACAACAAAATTTACCTAACTGTTATAAAGACATGTTGGCTTGTCGATTGGGTTTAACATCGGTATCAAATCAGCAATTAGCGGCAGAATTGAATTATTTTTCGCTTAAAAATCAGGGATTATTAACTCGTTCCTGCCCTGTGCCTATTATGAATATTATCTTTGAAGATGATAAATTGAGTAATCTAACTGAGGCGAAATTAATTCAATCTTCAAAACAAAGTAAAATTGTGACTATTGCTAAAACACCATTACAAAAAAGCTTACAAAACGCTTTAACGCAATCAGTTAAATGGATGGAATCTATTTTGTAATAAATGATTTAAATAAGAGTATTGCTATGAAGAATAAAAAACAACTAACGGTCGTTGTTAAGCTAGGTACTAGCGTTTTAACCAGTGGTACTAAACAGTTAGATCGTGCTCGAATAGTAGAGCTGATTCGTCAATGCGCTTATTTACATCAAAATGGTCACAAAATTATTATCGTTACTTCGGGTGCTATCGCTGCCGGCCGAGAATATCTAAACTTCCCTAACCTTCCTAATACCGTTGCATCAAAACAGTTACTTGCCTCGGTTGGTCAAAGCAAACTTATCCAACTTTGGGAACAGTTATTCTCTATATATAAAATTTATATCGGTCAAATGCTATTAACACGGGCAGATTTAGAAGATCGTGAACGTTTTTTAAATGCACAAGATGCCCTAAAAGCGATGTTAGATAATAATATTATTCCTGTTATCAATGAAAATGATGCGGTTGCCACTGCGGAAATTAAAGTTGGTGATAATGACAATCTATCAGCACTGGCCGCGATTTTAGCTGAAGCGGATAAACTCTTATTACTTACCGATATAGAAGGATTATATACAGCCGATCCTCGAACCGATCACGATGCAAAATTGATAGAAGAAGTTTCTCAGATTGATGATAGTTTACGTAGCATTGCTGGTGATAGTGTATCAGGTCTGGGAACCGGTGGTATGAGTACCAAAATCCAAGCAGCTGAAGTAGCTGGTAGCGCGGGTATAGAAGTAATAATTGCTGCCGGGAGCAAAGAAAATGTGATTATTGATGCCGTCAATAATCAATCTGTGGGTACCCGTTTTTTACCACAAAAAACACCTTTAGAGCATCGCAAACATTGGCTATATGGTGCCCCCAATGCAGGAAAAATTATTCTTGATGATGGCGCTATTAATGCTATTTTAAATAATGGTAGTTCACTTTTGCCAAAAGGAATTGTCGCGGTTGAAAAAGATTTCTCACGTGGAGAAGTAATTGATATTTGTGATAAGTCTGGAAGACGAATTGCACGAGGTGTAAGTCGTTATAATAGCGATGCATTAAAACAAATTGCCGGCCATCATTCACAACAAATTAGTCAAATTATTGGTTATGAATATGGAGCTGTTGCTGTACATCGAAATGATATGATTATTAAATAACAAATAATAAGGAAATAAAAAATGGGACTAGCTATAGGTGGTATAATAGCCAACTGGTTTGGTGTATTAATCGTTTACATGTGCTCACTTGAAGATCAAATTTATGGAAGTATTTTACCTATTGCATGCATATCAGCATTAATAAGTACGATAGGAATATTTTTTGCAGGAGATAATAAAAAAATAGCAAGTATTTTGATTATTATTGGCAGCATAATATTTGTCCCTTTGGGATTAATTGGGATTTTGGGCGCGAGAAAAATAACTGATCTTGCTAATGAAAAAACATTAGAAGAGAGACGCAATTCATAAAATAACATGAACATTATTTTTTAAGGATAAAAAATGGAATCACAAAATCAAAATATAAAACAATTTAAAGCTCGACGTCACGTCATACTTTTGATGATATTATGTGTTATATTATTTTTCATTACGTTAATGCTTCCTATAGAGATGAATTTAAGTATAGGAGTGCCGATAATTATATTGATTCGTGTTATTTGGCAATTTAATATGATTTATATCTCAATTGGCGATGATTATATTACCTATAGACCTACTGCACCGCTAAGAAGTGGGGTGAGTATGCTTTTTGAAGAAATCTCATCAATTAATTATCAAAAAAATAAAGTAATTATTAATTACAAAAATAAAATTAGTCATAAAGAACATACTGTAAAAATACCTTTAACAGTTATGGAAAATGAGGAAAAAGAAAAACTTTTAACTACATTACATACGTTATTAAGAGATAAGGAACAATAAACTAATAAAAGTTATGATTTAGAACAAAGATTAAAACATGTTTGTTCTCAACTTTTTTATTAATTGATGACTCCACATTAGGAGAGTGATGCTTTTTTGATACAAATTGTAGATCATCATTCACAACAAATTAGTAGGTAATTGGTTATGAATATGCATCTGCTACTGTATATCGCAATGATATGATTATTAAACAATAAATCTAGGTTAAAATTAAAAATGGACTCTAAAAATCAAAGTGTTAAAGAATTTCACGCTCGAGGCTATATTTTACCAATAGCCTTAACGTTTCCCGTTGTACTATTGCCTTTAACAATAAGCCTCGAATTTATCATAATAGTTCTTGGTTTGATTATATTTCTTTCAATTTTAATATTACTTCAATACAACATGGTTTATGTGAAAATCGGGCATGATTTTATTACATTAAAACCAACACTAGGAAGAATGAAGCAAACAGTTCTTTTTAAAAATATAACCTCGGTAAGATATGAGCCTAAATGTGTGCATATCAATTATTTTAGTAAAATCAAAAATGCAGAGTTAACATTAAAAATATATACCAATCAGTTAACGTCTAAAACTAAAACTGAGCTTTTAAACACCTTACATACCGTGTTCAAAGATAAAGAAAAAAGAAGCTAATATAAAATATTAAAAGGTTATAACATTGAGTATTGAAGTTAGTAGTTATCACGAAAAATGGCAAAAAGATGATCAAGATTTAGTCTTTTATCGACGTAAATACATCAAAACTTTTATAATAATTCTACTTGTTTGCTTTATTGCTTTCTTTATTTTCTCACACATAATCGAAATCCCTTATCACCTCGGATTAGTTTTATTATTAATGATTGTTTTTTTGTTATTGCAGTGGGCAGAAAAATATATCATTTTGGGTACAACATTTATCAGTATTAGAAATAGCCAGTTTACTGTTACGGATCTTATCCTGTTTACACTGTTTTTTATTGTTTATGTATTTCTAAGAAGAAAAGATAATAATAAAATGACCTGTATTCTGTTTAAAAATATTATTGATATCTCAGAAAAAAATTCTAATACCATAATAATAAAACACAAGATAAACAATACTATTGAGGATTATATTATTGATCTTAATATGATGTTGGATACAGACAAACAATTATATTTAGAAAAAATGCAGTCTATTAGAAAATTTTGTGAACAAAATCTATAAAGGTTAAGTAATGATAAACGAAATGGGAAAAGCAGCCAAACTTGCTTCATATCAATTAGCGCAATGTTCAACAGAAACTAAAAATAACGCATTGATTAATATTGCTGATTTATTAGAACTGAACTCTGATAAAATTCTTAACGCAAATCAGAAAGATATGGCTATAGCAAAAGATCAAGGCTTAAGTGATGCAATACTGGATCGTCTGCTCTTAACATCTGAACGATTATCATCTATTGCCAATGATGTTCGAAATGTTGTTTCTTTGAAAGATCCGATTGGCCAAGTTATCGATGGTTCAACTTTAGCTAGTGGATTGAAGCTACAACGTCACAGAGTCCCTTTGGGGGTAATTGGCGTTATCTATGAAGCCCGTCCTAATGTGACTATTGATATTGCAGCTCTCTGCTTAAAGACCGGCAATGTAGCCATACTACGTGGTGGCAAAGAGACGGTTAATACTAATGCCGCTATCATAGCTATTATTCAACAAGCGTTAAAACAAGTTGGTTTACCTGAAACAGCTGTTCAATCTATCGATAATCCCGATCGTAAATACATCACTGAACTGCTTAAACTGGATAAATATGTCGATATGATCATTCCTCGTGGTGGTGCTGCTTTACACAAAATTTGCCGTGAACATTCAACCATACCTGTGATCACTGGTGGTATTGGAGTTTGCCATATTTTTGTCGATGAAAGTGCTGATTTTGATAAAGCGCTATCGATAATAGTTAATGCCAAAACTCAGCGACCAAGTACTTGTAATACCGTGGAAACATTGCTTGTCCATACTGCAATTGCTAACACCTTCTTACCAAAACTTAACCAAATCATGGCTGATAACCAAGTCGTATTACATGCGGATACCGATGCTTATAAAATTTTAAATTCAGGGGTTGCTAATGTATTCCCGTCGAAGGATGAGGAACTTAGACAAGAGTGGCTTTCTAAAGATCTGAATATTGTAATTGTAGACTCACTTGAATTAGCCGTCGAACATATACGAGAATATGGCAGTGGTCATTCAGAAGCCATTCTAACTCGTAGTTTATTTAATGCTGAACAGTTCGTTAATTTAGTGGATGCAGCTGCGGTTTATGTCAACGCATCAACACGATTTACTGATGGAGCACAATTTGGTTTAGGCGCGGAAGTTGCTGTCAGTACACAAAAATTACATGCCAGAGGACCAATGGGTCTGGAAGCGTTAACCACTTATAAATGGATTGGTTATGGCGAAGATTTAATTCGTCAGTAATGATAATAACTAACTGTTCATAAACCTGAACAGTTAGTTATATGGTTATTAGTTATATAAGTTAAATAGATTAATCAAAATTACGCATTAAAAGTGCATAATTCAAATCGATATTTTCGTCTACTGGAATGTAAACAATATGACCATCACCAAGGCCAGCAGGAACAGGTTGACCTTTTTTATTCTCCATTCGTTCAATAATAAATGTCATATTACCTTTAGGAGTCATCATTTCAACACTATCGCCTACTGAAAATTTATTTTTCACAATAACTTCAGCCAATCCATTTAGACGTTGACCACTAAACTCACCAACAAATTGCTGTCTATCTGAAACTGAGTGGCTATGCAGATAATTTTGCATATCTTCATGTTTATGACGACGCAAAAAGCCTTCGGTGTAGCCGCGATGAGCTAATGAATCAAGTTCAACCAATAGGCGAGGATCAAATGGTTTACCTTCACTGGCGGCATCAATAGCTTGACGATAGACTTGAGCTGTTCTTGCACAGTAATAAAACGATTTGGTTCGCCCTTCAATCTTAAGTGAATGTACGCCGATCTTAGTTAAATCTTCGACTAATTCAACCGCTCTTAGATCTTTTGAATTCATGATATAAGTACCATGTTCATCTTCAAAAGCTTGCATATATTCGCCAGGGCGACCAGATTCTTCTAACATAAAAACTTGATCAGTTGTTGTGCCAATGCCCAATGTTGGTTCAACTTGTTGTACAGGAATTGGCTCGCATTTATGCACAATCTGCCCTACTTCATCTTCTTTACCTTCGGACACTTTATACTCCCAACGACAAGCATTGGTACAAGTACCTTGATTAGAATCACGTTTATTAATATAACCCGATAATAAACAACGCCCAGAATAAGCCATACACAGCGCACCATGAATAAAAACTTCAAGTTCCATTTCCGGCACTTTTTCGCGAATTTCTTTGATTTCATCGATGGATAACTCTCGTGACAACACGACACGCGTCAATCCCATCTTATGCCAAAATTTTACCGTCGCCCAGTTAACCGCGTTGGACTGCACAGATAAGTGAATTTCCATCTCAGGAAAATGCTCACGAACCAACATAATTAAGCCAGGATCAGACATGATAAATGCATCTGGCTTCATATTTACGATTGGCTCTAAATCACGGATAAAGGTTTTTAATTTCGAATTATGCGGTGCAATGTTCACAACTACGTAAAACTTTTTACCTTGAGCATGAGCTTCGTTAATACCGATAGCAAGATTCTCATGATTAAATTCATTATTGCGCACTCGCAAACTGTAGCGTGGTTGCCCGGCATAAACTGCATCAGCACCATAAGCAAATGCGTAACGCATATTTTTAAGTGAACCAGCTGGTGAAAGTAATTCTGGTTTTGGATATAACATTGTCATTAAAAAATGCCTCTGATTTCAAGTCAGTATTACCTTATAAGGTAATAGGTTAAGCAAAATAGGATGGGCATTTTACGCTTTAGCTATCAGATTGGCAAATTAATTGTAGTTGTAATGAAGAATAATAAAATCTCAATGACTAACAAGAAACGATAATTTGTAGAATATGGAGTTATGCCATAAATTTAAATAAAAATAGTGAAATATTTCTTTAAATCGGATAAAAATATAAATAATAGAATACCGTTAAAAGACCCTAAATTTGTGACTAAGATCACATAAAACTATTATAACGCCCAATATTTTTTTAGTTTTTATTGCTTATATTTGTACAAAACCACATAGCATAAACAAATTCAATAATAAAATTAGTACAACTTTTTTAATTATCTTAAAAACATGAGGAAAATTAAAATGACTGAACTCATTAGTTGGTATGGAGCGATTATAGGGCTTTTTCTTGCTATTTTTTTAATTCTACGCGGAATAAATCCTGTTTATTCGTTATTTTTTGGCGCGATAATTGGTGCTTTTATTGGTGGTGCGAATCTAGTACAAACTGTTACCATTTTAACTGACGGCACACAAAGTATTATGGGTACCGTAATAAGAGTATTAGCGGCAGGTATTCTAGCTGGTGTAATGATGGAATCTGGTGCTGCGGAAACCATCGCACAAGCTGTGGTAAAAAAATTAGGTGAAAAGAAAGCTTTACTCGCTTTAGCATTAGCTACAGGTATTATCACTGCATCAGGGGTATTTATTCCTGTTGCGGTATTAATTGTTGCCCCAATTGCGCTTTCTGTAGGTAATAAAATGGGCATTTCCCGATTAGCTTTATTACTAGCACTTTCTGGTGGTGGTAAAGCAGGAAATATTATCTCCCCTAACCCGAATACTATTGCGGTTGCCAATGGATTCAATTTAAGCTTAAGTGACGTGATGATAGCTGGTTTTATTCCTGCAATATTTGGTTTAACTGCAACAGTTTTAATTGCTTCATTAATCAAAAACAAAGGTGATAAAGTAACTGATCAAGAAGTGATTGCTTTACAAAAAAATGATACTGAACAAAAAAATAACACCCCTTCTTTAGGCAAAGCTGTTGTTGCGCCTGTAACGGCAATTTTACTATTAATGATCAATCCTATAGGCAATATTTTTCATATTGAGACATTGGCTAATTTAAAACTTGATGCTTTATATGTACTTCCTGTTGCGGGGATCATCGGAATGCTAGCCATGGGACAACATCGTAACATTGCTATGTATACCAAATCGGGAATTGAAAAAATGACACCAACTGTACTCATCTTGGTTGGTGCGGGTGCTATTGCTGGTTTAATTGGTGCATCAAACTTGGCAACTCAAGTTATCAATATTATTGGTTCCATGGGTATCTCTGGCTATTACTTATCACCAATTTCCGGTGTATTAATGGCAGCAGCCACAGCTTCAACCTCTACTGGTGTTATTTTAGCAACCGGAACTTTTGGTTCAACCATTACTAACATGGGTATACCTGCTATTAGTGCAGCAGTTATGATGCATACTGGTGCAACGGTTATTGATTCATTACCTCAAGGAAATTACTTCCATGTCACTGGTGGAAGTATGAATATGACAATTAAGCAACGTATGAAACTGATCCCATATGAAGCTATGGTTGGTGGAACAATGACACTCGTTGCCACTATTTTCTATCAATTTATTATGTAATATTAAGAGTAATTTTTATGAAACAAAAAACATTTGTACTTGCACCTGACTCGTTTAAAGAAAGTTTAACGGCAAAACAAGTATGTCAGGCAATGGAATCAGGGTTAAAAAAAGTTTTTCCTGATGCAAAATATATTCATGTCCCGATGGCTGATGGTGGTGAAGGTACAACACAGTCATTAGTAGATGCCACTAACGGTACATTATATGCTTGTGAAGTTACAGGCCCGCTGGGTAACAAGGTAACGGCCTATTATGGAATTTTGGGTGATAACACAACCGCAGTTATTGAAATGGCATCTGCAAGCGGTATTCACCTTGTTCCTAAAGAACAACGTAATCCTCTAATCACTACAACCTTTGGTACTGGGGAGCTAATTCTCGATTGCTTAAAACGGGGAATTAAAAAAATCATCTTAGGTATTGGTGGTAGTGCCACTAATGATGGCGGAGCTGGCATGGCACAAGCTTTGGGTGTAAAACTTTATGATAAAAATAATCAATTACTTCCTAAAGGCGGTGGTGCATTAGGAGATTTAGCTAAAATTGATACCTCGGAAATCAATCCTCAATTAGATACCGTTGAATTTATTGTTGCTAGTGATGTTACCAATCCATTATGTGGCGAAAAAGGTGCTTCAAGAGTCTTTGGTCCGCAAAAAGGAGCAACCCCTGAGATGGTTGAACAACTAGATGCGAACTTACAGCATTATGCATCAATCATAAAAACTCAGCTAAATAAAGATGTCGTAACGATTCCTGGCGCAGGCGCTGCTGGTGGATTGGGTGCCGGATTAATGGCTTTTACCAATAGTAAAATGGAAAAAGGCATTGATATAGTTATCAAGTACAGTAATTTAGAAAATCAATTAATTGGTGCTGATTTCTGTTTTACCGGCGAAGGTGGAATTGACTTTCAAACTAAATTTGGAAAAACGCCTTATGGTGTTGCACAAACGGCTAAAAAGCACAATGTTCCGGTTATTGCATTAGCGGGAATGATTGGTGAAAATATCGAGGAACTTTATCCTGAAGGTATTAACACCATTTTTGGCATTATTCCTTCTTTAGCTAAGATTGAAGATTTATTAGCCGATGGCTTTAAAAATATTGAACGCACCAGTGAGAATATTGGTCGTCTAATTAATATCACTCAACTTTAACATTTTCAGACAACTAACAAGTAAGAGAATGGGGAAATAAAGAGGCTAGTTTTATTTCCCCAATTATTATAAACACCAATAATTTTTATCATTAAAATAACCTATTCAAATTAGCTTTAATTGAAATGCTTCAGACGATATCGATAAGGATCCTAGCAATAAAAATCAATAAACTATAAAGTATAAGTCATTAAAAAATAAAAGAGTTTATCACTATGAAAGTTCAAAGCATCTCTCCAAAACTTGCTCAGTATATTGTTGATAAAACCATGCAAATCATCAATTGTAACGTAAATATAATGAATAACCATGGAGAAATTATCGGTAGCGGTGATTTAGAACGAATTGGCGAATTACATGAAGGTGCAGTATTAGCCATATCACAAGGCAGAGTGGTTACCATTGACAATCCAACTGCCAAAAAACTTAAAGGTGTTAAACCGAGTGTTAATTTTCCGTTGAAACTTAAAGATGAAATTGTTGGTGTTATTGGTGTCACGGGCGAACCAAATAAAATCATCCAATTTGCAGAACTAGTAAGTATGATAGCTGAGATGATGATAGAACAAGCGTTATTACTTAATCAGCTCTCTCAAGATAATCGTTTAAAAGAAGAATTTATATTATCAATAATTCAACCAGATAACACAATGACAAACATAACTGAGTGGAGTCGAAAATTAAATATTGATTTATCTTTACCATATGTAACTGTGATTATTGAAATCGAAAGTGGCCAGTTAGGAATTCAAACAGCTATGAGTGAATTACAACAAATTCAAAATGAACTCGAAACAATAACCAAATTAGTTGCCATAAAATCGCTAACCGAAATTGTGATATTACTTCCAGCTTTAAATAAATTTAATCGATGGGATTTAGCAGAACATAAAACAAAATTAGAAAAGTTAGTTAGTCAGACAAAACTGCTCAGTCAATTTAAAATAAAAATATCTTTAGGAAATTACTTCCATCAAGGTAACGATGCCATAGCAAGATCTTATCAAACCGCCAAAACAGCATTGGAAATTGGAAAAAAAAGATTACCACATTGTCGTAATTATTATTATCAGGACCTAATCTTACCAGTTTTATTGGATGGTTTAAACCAAGATTGGCAAGCGGAAGAGTTACTTTCACCGTTAAATAAATTAAAAGCATCTGATACAAATGGCTTACTGCAAAATACTCTCCAAACTTGGTTTATTCATAATCTACATAACAATAATACAGCAAAAGCCCTATTCATACATCGCAATACACTTGAGTATCGATTAAACAATATTGCCAAAGTAACGGGATTAGATTTATCAAAATTCGATGATCGTGTACTGCTTTATATTGCATTACAACTCGATAAATAGCTTTATATATTGGATATTAATCATTTTCACCCTCCCCCCCAATAAGCGGTAAATATTCTTGCCAGCGATATTCTCTTATCGGCATTGGATTAGCATTTTTAAAATATAAAACTAACGCTGGTTTGATACCGTTCCAGTTATCAACAAACTCGTATCGAACAAGTAAGCCCTCTTTTATCAAATTTTTGGCTTTGGCATGATAGTTAAAGTAACCCATATTTACTTCATCCTAATTATTCAGCAACATTATAAGAAGCTAATATTCAATCAATACTCAGGACTAATGATGACCTCTAATTTTGATTGAAACCCAGACGTTAATTTTAATTAATAAAGCAAAAAATCGAAATCAATAGTGCATTAATTAATCACAAAGATTTAGTAAAAAATAGATTCAATCTCTGATTTTGAATACATTAATAGCATTAGTGATTTCTGGTTGTGCGGATGATAAGCATAGTGATCATCTATAAGTAATTTTGAAAAATCATTATGCACATTGGTAACCAATTATCCTGAAAGGTATAGTGAAAATCAACTTTGAGATGAGCCGATTATTATTTCTCTAATCACCCTACTTACTCTCGGTAACTAACCTCTTATAATTACATTTAATATATGAAATCATGTAAACTATGGGAATTATGGGAAAAGTCTAAGTGAGACAGTCGGATAAAGCTATTAGGTAATTGAAACTTTATTAAATAGCTTTAACAACCATTAAATTTGCATTATTAAAAAAAATAACCATCAAAAAAGGTAACTAAATGTAATAAGCATGAAATATTAATTGAATAAAATCAAACCTCTCGATAAATTAAAGTTATGAAGAAGACATTATTCCGATTCTCTTTGCATGAGGATATTATTTAATTGTGGTGCCAAATACGAATTTTTTTATAGATAATTTAGTGAAACGGAAGCTACTGTTGATAAATTTAAAAAAATTAAATAGTAAGATATGTTCAAAGGCTTTAAAAGTACTCATCCTATACTTTATGAGTTAATAGCGCTTTAAAAAATACTAACGTATTACAAACGGACTAACCTTAGGTAAATAGATAAAAAAGTTAAGCAAACTTAATACTCTAAATGTTAAAACAATCGAATTTGATAAGACTATAAGAAAGTGATAAATCTGATAATATAATGGAGGCGCGTCCCGGAGTCGAACCGAGGTAGACGGATTTGCAATCCGCAGCATGGCCACTCTGCCAACGCGCCGTAGAGGTCTATCTGAATAGGTGGCAAATATTAGCATTGGCTTACCTTATCGTCAAGGCTTAATAGCTTATAATTACAGCAGTCGGTTAGATTATTTCACTTGTACTAAACATAGAACAGTAATTAAATACGCCAATGAGTATATATAAAGCAGTATTATTATTAAAAGTTGAAAAATTATTCCAAACTTTAAAAACCGATTTATTCGAAAGAACATTGCTTGATAATTTCCTAAAAAGAAATAATTTTAGCTAAAATTAATTTGATTAAATTCATCTTTTTTTTAACAATTTTTATTTTTATTGAAGAATGGATTTATTACTTGATAATCATGTGTATTTAGTATAAAAATAGCGCTACCTATTAACCATATATTTTTAAGGAAAGGAAATGTTCAAAAAATTATTAGCGGTATCATTATTAAGTTTTGTTCTTGTTGGTTGTGGTGACGATGCTCCTAAACTGGACTTATCAACAAAAGAAGCTTATACAACTTCTGTACAAAAAGCCGGTGAAAAATTAAGTGACGCGGATAAAATTGCTTTTGCACGTGCAATGGTTAAAGTAACTGCTACTGCAGCAAGTAACCAAGCGAATGCTGGCGATGAAAACAAAATCTTTGATGAAATTAAAAGCAAACTTAACGGTAAAACAGCTAAAGAAATTATCAGTGAATTTGATAAATAATTTCCTTGGTTAACCGATAAAACCCGCATAAGCGGGTTTTATATGAATAAATCTAGTTATATTTTACCTTTTCTTTTTATTACTTCCTTTCTTTTATAAATGATAATTACCACAAGTTTTAATTATGATAATTTTATTAATTACATAATTTATAATTTTTTTTTAATTTTTTAGTCAAATTTTATATACTTACTTCACTGAAAGTGTTTTTTGAGGTGTGCAATGATTGAATTAAAACTCAGAGAAGTGAAAAAAGATTTATCAACTAAAGAGTTAAAAGTATCAGAGTATATTATTGCCAATACTCAAGCACTAAAAAATATGAGTATACAAACCTTAGCCAAGCTCAATCATGTTAGTACAAGCACTATTTTACGACTCTGTAATAAGTTGGGTTATAAAGGCTTTAGTGATTTTAAGGTCGATCTTATTGGATCAATTCCTCAAAAACTAAGTACTGAAATTCTTCAAGATGATATTAATCTCAATGATTCTCTTGAAGATGTTAACAGTAAAGTTCAAGCTATGGAAAAATCCTCAATAGACGAAACTCACTCTATTGTTAATGTGAACGCATTAAATAGTGCCATTGAATTAATTATTCAAAGTAACAAAATTGTGATTTTTGGCGTGGGTAGTAGCGGCTTAGTTGGTAAAGAACTTGAATATCAACTAATTAAAATTAAGAAAGATGTAAATTGCCATTTTGATCCACATATGTCGCGGAATTTAATCAGTACATTAGACAATAATGATCTGGTTATTATTATTTCCCATTCGGGTGAGACGCCCGATTGTGTTGAATTACTTAAACTCACTGAACAATCATTTGTCCCCTCAATTGCGATTACTAAAATGGGACAAAGTCAAATCTCCTCATTAGCCTCTATTGTCTTGCATACCACCTCAATGGAACACGCATCGAGATTAATTCCAATACGATCTAAAATATCACAAATATCGGTGGTGAATATGTTACTCACTAACTTATTCATTCGAAAATATGATGAAAGATTGTTACAACAAACGCAAAATCGTGAAAAACGAAAATATCCGCGAAATAATTAAAAACAAAGTTTAATAAACAAACATACCAAATAATCCCATCATATTAGAGGGTTACTATCTTCTACCTTTCACTTAATAAATTTGATCTTGTTCACAAAATTATAAAAATTTAACAAAAAATAGATGACTATTTTTAGTTGAAGATGTAATTTTGTTACTAAGCAAAGCAAAATATTTAGTAATAAAATTACATTATAAGGAAATTTTTATGTCAAATCCTTTACCTATCATTTTAGCCAGTCATGGTCCATTTGCTCAAGGGGCACTTGAGTGCGCACAGATGCTTATGGGCGAACAAGAAAATATCCATATTATTTCAGTCTTAATTGATAGCAATATCGATATGTTACGCCAAGAAATGCAGAGTAGTTATAGTCAACTTAATCAAGGTAATGGAGTGATTATTTTGGTTGATATTATGGGAGGAACTCCCTGCAATCTTGCTAGCGAATTACTGATATCCCATAACGATGTATTGTTATTTTGTGGATTTAATATTCCTGTATTACTTGAAGTTTTAAACAATCGAGAAGGAACATTAAATGATGTAAAACAAGCTATTGAAGATATTTTTCCTCAAAGCTGTATAGATGTTAAGCAATTATTAAATGTTCAACATGAAGAATCTAATGAGTTGTAAGGAGAACAGCAATGCCAATTAATGTAGCACGAATCGATGACCGCCTAATTCATGGACAAGTTATTACTACTTGGGTAAAAAATTATGATATAGAGCAAGTGTTAGTTATCAACAATAAAGTGGCTAACGACAAGGTCCAACAATCAGTATTAACCATGTCGGCACCACCAGGATTAAAAGTACTAGTATTTGGAGTACAAGAATTTATCGAAATTCTTAAAAAGACAACTATCAAAAAAAGGACGATGTTACTTTTCACCAACAGCATTGATGTTGACGCATTAGTTGATGGTGGATTGCCGCTAGAAAAACTTAATGTTGGTGGTATGCGAATGCAAGATGGTCGTCATCAATTATCCAGAGCGGTTTCAGTTACTCCTGAGGAAGAACAAGCATTTAGGAACCTAATTGCGAAAAATGTCATAGTTGAAGTTCAAATGGTGCCTAAAGATCCAATTGTCGATCTTAAAACACTACTCAGTTAATTAATATATCTTTATTTCATCATTTGGAGGTTAACATATGTTAACACAAGCTATTCTTGTCGCCATTTGGGCGGGAATTTGTTCACTCGATGACGTCGGACCACAGATGTTACGTCGACCTTTATTAACTGGTACTGTAGCTGGGATAATTATGGGTGATATGGTTCAAGGATTAGCCATTGGCGCAACACTTGAACTAATGTGGATGGGCGTTGGCAATGTTGGTGCCTATTCTGCCCCTGATATTGTTGCTGGCGCAATTATTGGCGTTTCATTAGGAATTTCAACCGATGGTGGCGTTGCAACAGGCGTCGCTCTTGCCTTACCGGTTTCAATTCTTTGTCAGCAGTTACTTATACTTTGGCGATCATTTGCTTGTTTCTTAAACCCATGGGCAGAAAAAAGTATACAAAATGGTAATTATAAAGGACTTGTTAAAGTACACTATTTTTCAACGCCTATATGGTTTTTGATTAGAGCCGTCCCATGTTTCTTAGCTATTTATTTTGGTAGTGATCTGATTAAAACAATATTAGACGCGATTCCAAAGAATATCATTGACGGTATGGGTGTCGCTTCAAAATTAATCCCCGCAGTCGGTATCTGTATTTTATTACTGATGCTCTTAAAAGGATCTATGTGGTTCTTCTTTTTACTTGGATTTGTTTTAACGAGTTACCTAAAACTACCGATCATACCAGTTACCTTTGTTGCACTTGCCTTTGCTGTTTTATATGACATGGCATTTACCGCTGGTAAAAATAATAATCAAACTAACACTGAAAAACCGATACAAAATGACAGCATTGAAGAGGAATATGACCTATGAGCAATGAGAAGAAAATTACGAAAAAAGATCTTAATAGCGTCTTTTGGAAAATTCAAACTATCCCTTTTTCATTCAACTATGAAAAATTACAAACTATTGGATTTGCACATTGCATGATTCCAATTCTTGATCGTCTTTATAAAGATGCGGATAAAGAAACCCGTGTTAAGGCAATGCAACGTCATTTTGAGTTTTTTAATACTCAGGTTAATGCTGGTGCTTTAGTCCTTGGTGTTACTGCTGCTGTCGAAGAGAAAACAAGCGAAGAAGAAAAAGATGCCGTCATTTCATTAAAAGCTGGATTAATGGGACCGTTTGCTGGATTGGGCGATAGTTTACTAAAATTTACCTGGATGCCGATATGCGGAAGTATTGGAGCGGCCTTTGCATTACAAGGTAATATTATTGGTCCAATATTAATGTTTTTGATCTACAATTTTGTGAATATTTTCACAAAATATTTCTTTGTTCACTATGGATATAACAAAGGGATTGATCTTATTGAACAATCCAAAAATTCTAATATTATCCAAAGAATTAGTAATGTAGCCAATGTCGTGGGTGTGATGGTATTGGGATCGCTGATTGCTTCAACGGTAAAAGTTTCAACACCTTATTTAATCGAAGTTGGAGAACAATCAATAAAAGTACAAGAGATGTTTGATAAGGTAATGCCGAATTTATTAACACTTCTTTTTACCTTAGCTGTATTTTTCTTAGTTAGAAAATTCCAAGGTAAGTATACGGTATCACTAATTATCGCGGTTATGGTAATCGGTGTCATTCTTTCATCATTCGGTATATTACACTAAGCAGGAAGATAGCTATGATAGAAAAAAATAACGAAATATCTGTAGTTCGCAACAAACAAGGAAAATTGGAGGTAACTTTTAGTAGTGATCAGCCTGCTAATTTATATTGGACAACCGAAGCTAATGCCCATACTAATAATAAAACGTTAATTGGAAAGGCATTAAACTCACCGGTAATATTTGATGATCCGTTAAACGCCAAAAGTCGAATCTATCTTATATTAGATATTCATGACCAATCGCCATATCTATTTGCAGAAAGGACATTACCAATCACAGGACTTAATAATTTCCGTGATTTTGGTGGGTATGCTGGTGCCAAAGGGAAACGGGTAAAATGGGGACTGTTATATCGTTCCAATCATCTTCATGGACTCAAACCCGATGCGCAACAATATATACAGGCGTTGAATATCAAAACGATAATTGATTACCGTAGTGAAAATGAAATAAAAACTAACCCCAATGATACAATAGGCGAAAAACAAACCTTCAATTTTGATGCGTCAGCACAAACAGCTGAACTTGCTGCGCAATTTGCTGCCGATCCTAGTAATGAAGATCAAGCATTGATTGAAAGTGTCTTGCGCGATATTCCAAAAGAGTTAGTTAATGGCGATGGCATACAGGTTCTTGAACAGTATCGTAACTTTGTACTGAGTGAAAAATCGAAAACAGCTTATCGACAAATGTTAAAAGTCATTTTAGACGCCAACAATAGTCCTAGCCTACAACACTGTCGTGGAGGAAAAGATAGGACTGGTTATGGTGTAATGCTAATCCAAATTATGTTAGGTGTATCTGAATCTGATATTATTTATGATTATATGCTAACCCATGATAATCGTCTAGAACGTAATAAAATCAAAATGGCAGCTTATCGAGAAATTACAGATAATGAAGATGTTTTAGGTTATCTATTAAGTTTAATCGATACCAGAGAAAGCTTTATTAATGAGATTTTCGATACGATGAGAAAAATAGCTGGCTCACCGAGCAACTACATTAAGCAAGAACTTGGTTTCACCGACCAAGATTTCGAAAGAATGCAGTCTATTTATCTAGAAAATTAATCATCAAATAAAACAATTCAAAAGCGTAATTGTAAAATTGCGCTTTCTTATTTAAAAAAACGCTTCTAATAGTGTTTAAGCGCAGCTCCTAGTTGGCAATAGAAAGCAACATGCTCTATGGCTTTTTGTCTGGATAAACATAAATCCAAGTGATATTTGGATAATTAGCAAAGGCCCCGGGAAATAAATAATCACCACTTAACAGTGGAAATTTGGCGTATTGCCATTCTGGATTAAAATCAGGTTGATATTTGATAATGGTATCATATAACAAAGATGTACAATATAAATGTTCTTGATCGCGAGAAGCAAGTATAAATCTCTCACCTTGTTTGGTTAACAGCTCTTCAATAATCTGCTTTTTTTGCTTATCTGATAAAAAATTCGGTCTTGCCACCGCATACATTTGCGCTAAATCGGGGGCAGTGAACTCAGTTAAAGTAGAAATGATTACTTGATTAGGCTTATTTTCATTATCATTGGTTGTTGCATGAATTATCTTAATTTCAGGTTCCACCGAAACGATCATGCCAATATGGGAATAATCACTACCATCAAGTTTTTTAACGATAAAACTATCTATTTGAACACCATTACGGAAAATCCAATCACCTGCTTTAATTTGTGAAAAATTTTTTATAGAGGAAATATCCGAATTTGCCAAGTCTAGTGCATAAACAGAAGTTTTTATAAAAAGGAGAAAAATAAAAATATAATGAAGAAATTTCATAAACATTTAAAGTTGTAATCTATAACCTAAAAAGGTAATACAATTAGTTTTCCTTTTTAGGTTATCAAATAATTCTATGAACTATTTAAAATTAATAAACCATTTATCATCAACTTTTATTAAAGATAATGCTGAATTAGTCTTAGTTCCATTTTTAAAGATAACGGTTGTTTTAACATTTGCTAACGTTTTATCACTATTATATTCAATTGGTGATAATTCTACTTTGTCAAAACCTCCATTTTGTTGGGCTGTAGCGACGGCTTGGTCGGTAACACCTTTCATTTTACTCTTCATTAATCCCTTGACATCAACACCTTTAGTTTTTAATTCATCAGGAATGTATAAAGCATCGATAAGGCCATTAACATCACCTGTATAACCAGCTTTAATGAATTTTTCAGCTACCGCCTCAGGTGTATCATTTGAAGAACAAGCTGTAACAACTAATGCCAACATAAATACACTTAAAAATTTAAATAACACTTTCATATTTTATTTCCCTATTTAATAACTTATTTATTTTATTCTTTACTTTTAACTGAACAACAGAAAATAATAAAAAACATTCTCATTTAATACATGATTAGAAAACCATTTATATATAATATTAAACCTAATGACCTAATTCAATAAACCAATTACCATCAACTTTAATTAATTTAAGTTTTTCATTTTTATTCTTATTGTCTTTAAAGACAACATTCATTTCAACCACAGCTAGAGTTTTATCATCATTAAGATATTTTGTTGGCTGATATTCAACTTTATCTACGCCACCATGATTCTCAGCATAGGTTTTCGCTCTGGTTACACTATCTTGTAATTTACCTTTGATCATCATACTAACCTGAGATGATTTTTCACTGTCAGGAATATTTATCATCTTTATTATGGTATCGGCATCACCGCTATACATGGCGCTTACATATTTTTCTGCAACTTTTTCTGGTGAACTTTCACCTGATGAACAGGCAACAGCAAGTAAAGTAAAAAAAAGAATTCCTATATACTGAGCTAATCGTTTCATTGTTTTTCCTAAATAATTTGTTTAATTTGGATCTTATAACTTTCTAACAGTGCAAATAATAATTTAAAAACAGTATGAATAAAGTTTTTTAATTATTGTGTAATGGAATAGTTAATTGCGGTAAGAGGTTATACCACCTAATTGAATAATGCAATAACCAATGAGTTTTTATTAAATTGAATAATAGGGATTTATTAATAATATTAAGGAAAATATTCAAAATTTAACGATTAATCAATTCACTTTATTTGAACTCCCTCAATATTTTTAACCAATCATCACTTAATTTTGCATGAATAGTGAGGGGTTTAAGGGTAATAGGATGGATTATTTTAACGGTGCTAGCATGCAACATAAGACGCTTAACAGCAAAATAATGACTAAAAGCACGATTTTGATGAAGATCACCATGTTTGCTATCACCAATAATGGGATGGAAGATATGTTTAAGATGACGACGTAATTGATGCTTTCGCCCTGTTTGTGGTTTTAATTCAACAAAGCTATATCTTGCTGTTTTATATTTTCCCACTTCGATAGGTAACTCTATTTTGCTAAGACCTTTATAAAAGGTTATGGCATCTTGAGCAGGTTTATCTTTATTGGCAAACTTATCAGCAATCTTATCCAATTCTTCAACTAATGGATAATCGATGACGGCTTCACCATCAACATAACCACGTACAATGGCATGATAAGTTTTCTCAATTTTATTTGAGGCAAATTGTTCCGACAACAGCCTTGCTATCTCACTAGATAAGGCAAAAATGAGTACACCTGAGGTTGGTCTATCTAAGCGATGAATGGGATAGACATGCTGACCAATTTGATCGCGCAACGTTTGCATGACCACGACAGTTTCATGTTTATCAAGCCAGCTCCGGTGCACTAACCACCCTTCTGGCTTGTTGATTACGATTAAATCATTGTCTTGATAGAGAACTTCAAACATTATCTTAAAATTAACTTAATTAAAAAATATTTTCTCAAGTTCAGCGGCAATACTTGAACTATTGTTATCACCAATTGAATAACTCGCTTTTTCTTTGACCTCTTCTTCAGCATTACCCATTGCGATACCTAATCCCGCAATAGTTAACATGCTAATATCATTAAAGCTATCCCCAAAAGCAACGATTTCGCTTAATTTGATATTTTCATGTTCGGCCCAATGCTTTAATCCATTGCCTTTAGTATTTCCTTTTACCGCCACATCAGCACGATTTGACCATGACCATTCACAAGAAAATTCATCAAGCGCATCAACCGCTTTTGAGAAGCGTTTTAATGCTGGAATATCATGACTACTTGTCGCAAATTTAAAAATTAAATCAGCCTGTTCAATAAGTTTTTCGAAGTCATCAACTTTTTTCACTTCCGGTTGTAAAAATTCAGGTAAAGATTTTATCCATTGGAAGAAACCGGCTAAATGATCATCAAGAACTTCATAAGTCATAAATTTGTCGGTATAAATTAAAGTATGGATGCCATGTTGATTAACTAAATTTAACAATGTATGTGCTTGCTGTTTAGTCATTGGTTTTGCAGCAAAGCTTTGTTGTTTTTCAAAATCGTAGAGATAAGTTCCATTACAACAAATCGCTGGTGTTGATAATTTCAATTGATAATAGTATGGATAGATAGCGGTATGATGGCGACCGGAAACCAAAATGACTTTTATTCCTTTATCACTGATTTTTTTTATCATATCTACAGTTTCAGGGAGAACTAATCGGTTACTACCAAGTAAAGTACCATCCATATCAAAGGCGACTGCTTTATATTTCATAAAATCTTTTTTCCCATTATTTAATATATATTGATATTTAATAACCCTGTTGGATTATAAATCGTAATTAATAATAAAAGCTAAAAATCTATCTTCTGGCGACCAATAAATGAATGCGATAATGTAGTGCCATCCACCATTTCAAGCTCACCTCCCACAGGAACACCATGCGCGATGCGAGTGGCTACAATGTTAAATTCACTGCACATTTGAGCAATATAATTGGCAGTAGCGTCACCTTCAATCGTTGGATTGGTGGCTAAAATAACTTCACTTATTGATTCTGATTCTAGTCGCCTTTTTAATAAATCCAAACCAATGTCACTCGGACCGATACCATCGAGTGGCGATAGATGACCAAGTAAAACGAAATAACGACCACTATACTGCCCAGTTTGTTCAATAGCAAAAATATCTGCTGGCGATTCAACCACACAGATTTGATCATTACTTTGTCGTCGAACATTCGCGCAGATATTGCAGATCTCTTGCTCAGTGAAAGTTCGACACTCTTTACAATGACCTATGTTAATCATTGCTTCATTTAACTCTTGAGCTAAATGGAGCCCAGCTTGACGGTTACGTTGTAATAAATGGTAAGCCATTCGTTGAGCCGATTTGGGACCAACCCCTGGTAGGCAGCGAAATGCACTAATAAGTGATTCTAAAAGCGGACTGATTTGCATGAATTATTTTGTTACCACATAGTTATACTAATTAAATAATAATACCTTGTTTCAATTGTCTATAAAACAAAAAATATTCTATTACTTCAATTTAAAATTACTTAGATTTTAAGAAATTTCAATCAAAATTAATTAGTTTAGTTTTTCGAATTTTTATCACTAAGATTTTAGTGATAAAAGATTAGGATCTATAAAGACTAGCATTTAGTTTAATTTTTACTGCGATGATAAAAACTTTTTGACTCCTCCCCTTTCAACAATCGCATAATATTACTGCTATGACGAACAATGATTAAACATGAAAGCATTGTCACAGGCAATGTCAATTCTGGTTTAAATAACCATACATATAAAGGCGCAAAAAGAAAACCGACTATTGCTGCAACGGAAGAATAACCGGTTATCATTAACACTAAAAACCACGTCAAAAGAAAACAACCCGTACAATCAAGCCCAATAGGTGCCATCATTCCTAACGCAGTTGCTACTCCTTTTCCTCCACGAAAACGAAAAAAACAGGGGAAAATGTGTCCAAGACAAGCTGAAATACCAATAATACCTAAAAAGAAAGGTGATATCCCAAGGCGATAAGCAATATAGACCGGAATAGCACCTTTTAACATATCAAAGATTAAAACAAAAACAGCAGGTAATCGTCCATTTATCCTTAATACATTAGTTGCGCCAGGATTATGTGAACCATATAAAGAAGGATTATTTAACTTCATTAAATGGCAAATAATCATAGCGCCAGAAAGTGAACCACAAAGATAAGCGATAATGATCATTAATATAATTTGTAATGCCAAATCCTTTCTCCTAAGGTTTACTTGATCTAGATATATCAGTAGTTATTATTTTTGCTTTTCCAATAATGGTTTCAAATATTGACCAGTATAGGATCTTTTTGAATTAGCCACATCTTCTGGTGTACCTTCAGCGATAATTTCACCACCACCACTTCCGCCTTCTGGACCTAAATCGACAATCCAATCGGCGGTTTTGACAACATCTAAATTATGTTCGATAACCACAATGGTATTACCTTTGTCCCGCAATGAGTGTAATTGAGCAAGCAATTGTTTAACATCAGCAAAATGTAACCCAGTGGTTGGTTCATCTAAAATATAAAGCGTACTACCAGTATCTCGCTTAGATAACTCTTTTGCAAGTTTTACTCGTTGTGCTTCACCACCAGATAATGTCGTTGCTGACTGACCAATTGTGATATAAGCCAGACCCACATCAATTAATGTCTGTAACTTACGGGAAATCATTGGTACCGCGTCAAAAAATTCTCGCCCTTCTTCAACAGTCATATTTAGAATTTCATTAATCGATTTGCCTTTATATTTGATCTCTAATGTTTCACGATTATATCGAGCCCCATGACACTGATCACAAGGTACATAAATATCAGGTAGAAAGTGCATTTCAACTTTAATTAAACCATCGCCTTGGCAAGCTTCACAACGTCCACCTTTAACATTAAAGCTAAAACGACCAGGATTATATCCTCTCGCCCTTGCTTCAGGCACCCCGGCATAAAGTTCACGAATCGATGTGAAAAACCCAGTGTAAGTTGCTGGATTTGAACGTGGTGTCCGCCCTATAGGGCTCTGATCTATCGCAATAACTTTATCGAAAAAGTCCAATCCTTTAATTGATTTATATGGCGCAATTTCGGTTTTTTCTGCACCATTTAATTCGTTTTGAGCTAAAGGATATAAGGTGTCATTAATTAAGGTTGATTTACCTGAACCAGATACACCGGTAATACAAGTAAATAGTCCCACTGGAATATTTAAAGTTACATCTTTAAGATTATTACCAGTCGCACCAATTAACGATAGCATTCTTTTCTTATCAACTTTATGACGCTCTGCTGGGATCTCGATTTTCTCTTTTCCTGAAAGATATTTACCGGTTAATGAATTATTGCATGCCATAATCTGCTTTGGTGTACCTTGAGCGACAACCTCACCGCCATGAATACCTGCTCCTGGACCAATATCAATAACATAATCAGCAGCCATGATCGCCTCTTCATCATGTTCAACAACGATGACGGTATTACCTAAATCTCGTAAGTGAGTAAGCGTATCAATCAAGCGGCTATTATCCCGTTGATGTAAACCAATTGATGGTTCATCAAGCACATACATCACCCCAACAAGCCCAGCACCAATTTGGCTAGCCAGTCGAATTCGCTGCGCCTCGCCTCCGGATAAAGTTTCCGCAGAACGTGACAGGGTTAAATAGTTCAATCCAACATTGATTAAAAATTGTAGACGATCATTAATTTCTTTTAAAATCTTTTCAGCAATTTGAGCTCGTTGTCCAGTTAAAGTGAGTTTATCAAAGAAATCTTTAGCTTGTTGTGTACTTAAATCGCTGATGGTTGGTAAGTTAGTATCATTAATAAATACATGTCGGGCAGTTCTACATAAACGTGAACCTTCACAGCATGGACAAGGACGATTACTGATATACTTAGCTAACTCTTCGCGAATAGTTTGCGAATCAGTTTCTTTATAACGGCGACTAAGATTATTGATAATCCCTTCAAAAGGATGATTACGTTTAACAACATCACCACGATCATTGGTATAAACGAACTGTATTTCTTCGTCACCAGAACCATTTAAGAGAATATCTTTTACTTTTTCAGATAATTTTTGATATGGCTTATCGATATCAAACTTATAATGGTTAGCCAACGATTTTAACATCTGAAAATAGTAAAAATTACGTCTATCCCATCCTTTAATCGCTCCCGCTGCCAATGATACTTCTGGCATCTGAACAACCCGTTTCGGATCAAAATATTGTTGTACACCTAAACCGTCACATTCAGGACAAGCACCAGCAGGATTATTGAATGAGAATAATCTTGGCTCAAGTTCAGAAATGCTATAACCACATAACGGGCAAGCAAAGTTGGCAGAAAACAGATGCTCTTCTGCTTTAGGATCATCCAAGTTAGCGACTTTAACAATACCATTGGTGATGGAAAGTACGGTTTCGATTGACTCCGCCAAACGCAATTTCAAATCATCACGAATACGAAAACGGTCAACAACCACTTCAATGGTGTGCTTTTTCTGAAGTTCAAGTATCGGTGGATCAGACAGATCATATACATCACCATCAACTCGAACGCGAATATAACCACTTGCCGCAAGTTGCTCAAATAATTTAACAAACTCACCTTTACGCTCAGTGACAACCGGCGCAAGTAACATATAACGGTTTTCAGATGGCAACGCCATAATACTATCAACCATTTGTGAAACAGTTTGCGCTGCTAACGGTAGATTATGATTTGGACAACGCGGTTCACCAATACGAGCAAATAAAAGTCGTAAATAGTCATAAATTTCAGTGATGGTACCCACTGTTGAACGGGGATTATGTGATGTTGATTTTTGCTCAATCGAAATAGCAGGCGATAATCCTTCAATATGATCGACATCAGGTTTTTCCATGAGTGACAAAAATTGACGAGCATAGGCCGACAACGACTCAACGTATCGTCTTTGTCCTTCTGCATATAAGGTATCAAATGCTAATGATGATTTACCTGAACCAGAAAGACCTGTAATTACCACCAATTTATCTCTAGGTATAATTACATTTATATTTTTTAAATTGTGTGTTCTTGCACCACGAATATCGATATCTTTAATTGACATAGATCTCTTCTTTTGTGTGTTTATAGATGAATGAAACAAAAATTAACTGTATATTATGCCAGTATTTATTGATTAAATATACAACTATTTAGTTTAATAGTGTCGGTTAGCAGAATTTCAATGATACAAAGCAAAAATCTTAATTAAAAAACACCAATAAAGTATTTTTCTTATTTAAAAAATCCTTTCCTCAACTTTTTCTTAATTGATTAAAACAAAAAGTTATATTTTTATAACTCAAAATTATTGGTTAACTTAATCTATTCATTTTACAATAAAAAAGAGATTTTTTTAAATATAAGGAATAATTTTGAATAACCAAGTCTTACAAGCATTAACTTTATTAAAGTCGAAAAAATGGATAGATTTGACTCATGCTTTTGATCACAATTCGCCCCACTTTTTTATGTTTAAACCTGCTGAAATAAAAACACTATTCGACCACAGCGATGGCTTTTTAGCTCAAAACTTTAGTTTTGCCGGTCAATATGGTACTCATTTGGATGCGCCAATTCATTTTGTTCCTAAAACTCGCTATTTGCATGAACTGGAGTTGCAAGAGCTTGTATTACCATTAATCGTCATCGACCAATCTGAACGAGCTAAGTTAGATCCCAATTTTTCGTTTTCTAAAGATGACGTATTAGCTTTCGAACAGCAGCATGGACAAATTGAAGCTGGTAGTTTTGTGGCGTTACGCACAGACTGGAGTAAGAAATGGCCATCTCAATCTGCGATGGAAAACAAAGATGCCGCTGGAAATAATCAAATTCCTGGCTGGGGACTTGATGCATTGAAATTTTTATTCGAGGAGCGAAAAATTAAAGCTATTGGTCATGAAACTTTTGATACTGATTCAGCGAAAGCATTCCGAGAAAACAATGCGTTAAAAGGTGAATACTATGTTTTAGAGCAAGACACTTATCAAGTTGAGTTAATGACCAATTTAGATCAAGTGCCAGCTAAAGGATCGGTGATCTTTAATATTGTTGCCAAACCGAATAATGCTTCAGGTTTTCCGGTACGCTCTTTTGCCATACTGCCGTAATAGTTATTAGGCTCTAAAATCAAGATTATATTTTCGTTAATTTGAAATAAAAAACGGTCAATAATGACCGTTATTTTATTAACCTTCAATTAATTTTGGTGTAGCATCTAACGGAATAATAGCGCCACGATATTGAATCACAGTACCAGCAACTAAGTGACCTTGGCTTGCTGATTGTGAAGGATTCTGACCACTTAAACGCGCCGCTAAATAACCAGCACTAAATGAATCTCCCGCCGCAGTTGTATCTATAACATCTTCTTTGGCGATTTTGTTAGCAGGTACCTCAAAACGTCCTTCCAAAGAGTCAATAATACAACTATCGCTACCACGTTTAATCACAACTTCGCTAACACCAAATTTCTTGGTGCGCTCAATAACTTGTTCATAAGGTAATTTACCCCATAATAAGTCTTCATCATCGAGAGTTAAAAACGCAATATCAGTAAAAGATAAAATATCAGAATAAACGCTACGCGCTAAATCTAAGCTACTCCATAAACGAGGACGGAAGTTATTATCAAAAATCACTTTACCGCCATTGGCTTTAACTTGTTTTAATAGATCTAATAATTTAATAATACTTTCTGCATCTAAAATCGCGATACTAATACCACTTAAATAGACATAATCACATTTAGCGATTTGTTCAGCAACTTGGGCTGTTTCAGCTGTTTTTAACCAAAATTTAGCCGCTGCATCATTACGCCAATAATAAAAAGAGCGCTCACCTTGATCATCAGTCACAATCGAATAAAGTCCCGGCATTTTATCCGACATTCTTTGTACTAAATCAGTTGAAACATGCTCTTTTTGCCAGCTATCAAGCATCTCTTGACTAAAAGGATCGGTTCCTAAACCTGTCACATAGTGAATAGAAAAATCTTTATTTTTTAATAAACGAGATAAATAAACTGACGTATTAAGAGTATCTCCGCCAAAGCTACGGGTTGTTGAATCTTGTTTTATTGAAAGTTCAATCATACATTCGCCAATAACAGCGATTTTTGTTGTCATAGTGCTACCTAAAATCCTTACTTCTACTTATAAATAATCTAATGCGATTTTTACCACAACTTTCCGAACATTTGCAATCTTATTGTCGACTGCACAAAGCGGTTTGTGTACTTCATTCGGTAAAAATACAATAAAATCGTCTTGCTGTAATACTAACATAGTTTCTTCGTCAGGTGTTTTGATGAAAGCAATATCATTCTCAGTTATTTTATCATCTAATACTTGCGTATGCGGAGGTAGAGTAGAAACAGCCATCCCTTCTTGACCATCTAAAACAATCTGCACATCGATATACTTCTTATGATACTCAGGATTGGCTTCATGAATATATCTTAATGAATTATCAGACACAACAAAGAACATATTATCACCATCAATATCATAACGACCAGCTGGTGTATTGTTATTAACATTGTCTTTTACATATTCAATTGATTGTTTAATCTTGGTAGGCAAATAAGGAATTAAATCCAAATGATTAATATTACCTAAAATCATACTTAACGGTCCTTAACAGATAAATTGATGCAATAACTATTTTTATACGCTTCTACATATAACTTTGGAAGCATAAAATCTTTAGGCAAGAGTATATACTCAAGCGATGTTTTTTTGTAGATCATTTATTAATAAGTATAACGACATTTTATAATTTTTATGAGATGTTAAAATTTATCATGATAATAAAAACAACAAATAAAAACATTTATTATAAATTTAGCAATTTAATCATTAAAAAATCCTGTATTGAAAAAAATGTTAAAGTTTAGAACAAGATTATCAATCTATTAAAACTATTGATGGTTATCAATTATCTGATGATTACATTCGACGTATTTCTAACGATTATCTAACTAACGGTGAAATTGACTGTGACTAAGTCATATAAGTGTTTATAAAAAAATGGAATGTCTACCCTTTTTCATACAACAAAATTAAGGGGTGACTGTTTATTAAATGCCATCGGCGTCAAATAACCTAATGATGAATGCAGCCGATTGTTGTTGTACCAATATGCATAAGCAGAAAAACGTTGTCGTAGTTCATTGGTATTGGTGAATATCTCATTTTTGACAAATTCCGTTTTAATTGTCTTAAATGTCGCTTCAGCAACGGCATTATCGTAAGGACATCCTTTATGGCTCAATGAGCGAGTGATACCAAATACCTCAAAACAACTATCGAGTAATTGATTATCAAACTCTTTTCCTCGGTCTGAATGAAATAGTGCGATTGAGGATAATGGTGCTTTAATTTGGCTTAGTGCTTGCATAACAAGCTCGGCTGTTTTGTGTTGTCCAACACTGAATCCGGTTATCTTTCGTGCTGAGAGTTCGAGTAATACACACAGATAATTCCATTTTTGCCCCACTTTTATATAAGTCAAATCAGCGACTATAACATTTGCTTTTACACCTACAGTAAAATTTCGCTGTAATACGTTGGCAATCGCAACGGAATTAACTTCTTTAGAACGGTTTTTATACCGTTTTACGGTATATTTTGATTTCAATGATAATGCTTTCATGACTTTAGCCACATAACGACGCGATACGATTATACCTTGATTTGACAACGCTTTTCGTATCCTTCGCGTACCATAAGATTGATAACTACGATTAAAAATAGATTGAATCTCTTGTGCATACTTTAAAACTTTTTTTTCAAGGCGTGTTTTGCACTGATAATAAAAGTAATGCCTTGATACACCTAAACATCGACACAACCAACTCAATGAATGGCGATGTCGATTTGATTGTATCACTGCGATTTTCGTGCCATTATCAGTGCGGCTTGCTTTAGGATATCGTTTTCCATCAATAATCGTTTATTCTCCTTGCGCAGGGCGAGTAACTCATTATCTTCAGTACTTCGATTATCTTTAGTTTTGAATGAACCTGTTGTGGAGTATTGTGTTATCCATCTATCTAATGCTGATGGCGTTAACTCATACTGTAAAACTAATTCACTGCGGGTTTTACCTTGTTGATAGAGCGTTACCATCTGCTGTTTAAAATCATCTGTATAGGTTCGTCTTTCTCGTCGTTTTATTTTCATGGTATTTTCCTTTTTTAGAATAGTTTATCTTATCCCTTAAAAAAGTTGTACGAATTAGTGTAGCCTATCCAAAATTATCGATAATAACCTTCCATATACCTTAATTCTTGAAGATGA
Source organism: Gilliamella sp. LMG 34359 (assembly GCF_984569085.1). Classification (NCBI taxonomy): domain Bacteria; kingdom Pseudomonadati; phylum Pseudomonadota; class Gammaproteobacteria; order Orbales; family Orbaceae; genus Gilliamella; species Gilliamella sp. LMG 34359. The sequence continues at coordinate 2,357,016 of NZ_OZ474906.1, forward strand.
TTCTGTTTTGAAAACAAAAAGTACCCAAATTTTTGAAAAGTTTTGAACAGAAATTTTTAAACACAGAATTTATCTACTTACTGCGGATTTTCATTATTTGATGAATAAAAAGTCAAGATTGGCGATTTGAAACTGTTTTGTAAATACCCCAAACCTAGTACAAGATTCAAGTAGAAAATCATGCTGCTTGTTTTAGTGTTTTATACTCAATCGGTGTCATGTTATTTAATGCCTCATGCGGTCTTTCGGTATTATAAATCGTTAACCATTCTTCGGTTATTCTCCTTGCTTGTGCTAAGTTGTTAAAAAGATATAAATCGAGTACTTCAGTACGATAGGTACGATTAAATCGTTCAATATAGCCATTTTGATAAGGACTACCGGGCTGGATATAATCAATGGCTATATCATGGGATTTAGCCCAGTTTATAAAGGTTTTTCCTGTAAATTCTGGCCCATTATCGACTCGTATTTTTAATGGATACCCATGATATTCAGCCAATTTATCTAAGTAACTCTCCCTGCTGGTAAGCTTACAGCTATATCAATGCCTAGCGCCTCACGATTAAAGTCATCGATGACATTGAATGTCCTAAAGTGACGTTGATTACAACTACTGTCACTCATAAAATCCATTGACCAACATTCACCTTGTTTATTGGCTGCTGATAGCCTTTCTGGAGTTCGTGGAGGAATGCGTTTTTTACGCTTTACCCTGAGATTAAGCTTTAATTCACAATACACCCGATATACTCGTTTATGATTCCATTTATAGCCGAGCTTTCTGATACGATTAAAGCATTTAGGAAAGCCCCAGCGTAAATGCCGGTCTGTGATAGCATTCAACACCGAAACAATCACCGAATCATCCAGTAACTTAGGTTGATAATAGTAAGCACAACGGCTTAAGCCAACAATGGCACAACTCATAGCGATAGTAATAGAATGATTTTGTTGTAGTTGCTGTGCCCACGTTTTACATGCTTTTGTGGGCACTAAAGCTTTTTTATAATTTCTTCCTGAAGCTGGGATTTTAAGCTCAGTTCGGCAAACATCTGCTTAAGCTTACCGTTTTCAGCCTCAAGCTCCTTTAAGCGTTTGATATCCGAAGTTTCCATTCCGCCATATTTTTCCCGCCATTTATAGAAAGTTGAATTACCCATGCCATATTTACGACAGAGCTCTTTGACAGGAATACCCGCTTCAGCTTCTTTTAAAATAGCTACTATTTGATGTTCAGTCATTTTTTTCATAATTAAATCCCCTTTACTTTTATCATAGAGAATTTTCTACTTTTTTGCTGTACTATTTTAGGGGATAGTTACAATTGAAAGAAGCAAAAAACCAGTAATACAATTAATATCACTGGCTTTTACATACACTTATTATAATTAACAACTAAAAAAATCTTTACTCCCACTCTATAGTCCAAGGCGGTTTGCCGCTGATGTCGTATAAAACTCGTGATATGCCATTTACTTCATTGATAATTCGGTTTGATACTCTTCCTAAAAAGTTGTAAGGAAGGTGAACTCGGTGGTTTAAATATTTTAACTATGTAAGTAACAGATCGTAGTTATATTACTTTACTATTGTTCAATCCCATATTTTAATAATTCAAAAATGAATATTTATTAATGTTTTTATGATATAATTACTCAAAAATAAATAATTAATAGTAAATCAAATGAATTTTAATTTAGCAACTGAGATAGAAATCATTCAAATCCTTTCAACTCGATTAAGAAAATATCGCTTAACAAAGAATATGACGCAAAAAGAGTTAGCTTTTGCTGCTGATGTTGGATTTTCGACAATACAACGATTAGAAAACGGTCAAAGTGTCTCTTTAGATTCTTTTGTCAAAATTGTCATGGCGTTAGGTGCTGTACAAGAATTATCACCGCTTTTTTTCAAAAAAATGTCGAGTATTGCTGATTTAGAGCAAGATTATCAATTAAAACAACGCCAACGTGTAAGAAAGTAACGAATCGCAATTAAAGAGATTTTATGAAAAAATTAAATGTTTTTTATAATGGTTGGGGCAAATCCATACACTATGGTACGTTAGTCGAAAAGGATCAAAAGATCTATTTTGAGTTTACTACAAAGGCTTTAGAATCCGATATTCAATTATCTCCAATACAAACACCATTATCACTAGGTTTATTCAGTGATTTTCCAAAACATCAAGATAATTTACCCGGTTTTATTGCCGATTGTCTACCAGATGGATGGGGAAAATTGTTAGTTGATAGATTTTTGTTGAAAGTACATAACATCCCTGCCCACCAAATAACACCTTTACAACGTTTAGCATTGGTTGGCGATCGTGCGATAGGCGCACTCTCTTTTGTTCCGGCAGAGTTAATAGCAAACGATCATGATCATTTACTGGGTTTAGCACAATTATCAAATCATATACAGCAGGTGGTAAATGATAAAGATACTGATGCATTACTACAGCTTGTTTTGGTAGGAGGTTCGCCTCAAGGAGCTAGACCTAAATCAATGGTTCGTTATAACACCGAAACAAAGCATATAAGTACTGAAGCAACTGCAACCGGTGAAGATTGGTTAGTTAAATTTCCTGCGAAACAAGATCATTTAGAAGTATGTGCCATAGAAAATATCTATTCAAATTTAGCTCGGGATATTGGAATTACTGTTCCATCCACACAATACTTTAATCTTGATAAGAAATATTCAGCATTTGCAATTAAGCGTTTTGATCGAACTAACGAAGGGTTGAGAATACCTTTATTGACAGTTGCTGGAGCACTTGACTTAAATTTTCGTATAGCTAATTTTGATTATAGGGATTTATTAAGACTTACTCGTGCAATTACGCAAAATAAACAAGAAGTGTATGCCATGTTATTACGTATCCTTTTTAATATCATTTTTAATAATCGCGATGATCATACTAAAAATTTTTCATTTATGATGGATAAAAATCAACAATGGCATATTTCGCCTGCTTATGACCTAACCTTTAACGAAGGTCCTAACGGTTACCATCAAATGGCGGTAATGGGCGAGGCAAAGTGTCCAACCAAACAAGATGTGATAAAGCTAATAAAAGATTCTGCATTAGACATTAACAAATGTAATCATCTTATTGATATTGTTATTTCTAAAGCTTTGACTTTTAAGCAGCATGCTTTATGTCATGGTGATATTCGAAAACAAACTATTAATCAGATAGATAAAAAAATAAAAGAGAATGTTAACAATTTAAAATAAATAGATTTTTTTAGTATTATTAAAAAGCCAGAAATTATATGAAGTGACCCCCAATAGTTGGACAACCAATTACTGAGGGTCTTTTTATGTCAAAATATAGTCGAGATTTAAAAATTATCATAGCTAATGAATTCTTATCAGGAGAATCATCGAAAATTCTTTCAAAAAAATATGCGATATCTTCTCGTCAGATTCGATATTGGTCCCAAGTGGTTGCGATTCATGGTGATAACGCCTTTCAACCAACACCTCATTTACGTCATGCCGAAGCAAGATTACAAGCATTAAAATTAATGTGGACAAATAATTGGTCTCTCGGGCACACTAGTGCTATGCTTAATTTAAGTTCCCCCGGTCTTCTATTTGTTTGGCTTGATAGATATCATAAAAAAGGTTTCCGAGGGCTTGAATATCGTTCCAGAGGAAGACCCTGTATGAAGCGAACCCGTATTGAACCAACTCACAGTGATGACGAAAAAACAATTGAAGAATTAAAAGAGGAAATTGCTTATCTACGAGCAGAAAATGCTGTTCTAAAAAAGTTCGAAGAGCTGAAGCAAGCAAAACGTCAACAAACAAAGAAAAAACGTTAGTTGTTTTAGCTCTTAAATATCAGTATTCCTTAAAACATTTGCTATCAGCAACAAAACTGGCAAAAAGTGTTTTTTATTATCATGTTAATAGGTTGAAAATGCCGTCTGCTTATGAAAATGAGTTAAAACGTATAGAATCGATTTACCATGAACATAAAGGGCGTTATGGATATCGGCGAATTCATTTAGCGTTGATAAATGAAGGAATTAAGCTCAATCATAAAACAGTACAACGATTAATGGTTCAGCTTAATCTCAAATCGACAGTAAGACCTAAAAAATATCGTTCTTATCGTGGAGAGACTGGTAAAACAGCCGCTAATTATCTTAAAAGAGATTTTGAATCATCGAGACCGAATGAAAAATGGGTAACGGATGTCACAGAATTTAAGGTAAATGAACAGAAAATTTACCTATCGCCCATTATCGATTTATATAATCAAGAAGTAATCGCTTATAAAGTGGCTAAAAATGCACGTTTGACCTTGGTGACAGATATGCTTAAAAAAGGGATATCACGATTAAAACAGTGTGAAAAACCGTTACTACATAGTGACCAAGGCTGGCAATATAGAAATCGCCATTATCAGAAGCTACTGGCTAATAATGGCATCAAACAAAGTATGTCCAGAAAGGGAAATTGTTTAGATAATGCGGTAGCTGAAAACTTTTTTGGTCTATTAAAATCAGAAATGTACCATGGACAATGCTTTAAAGATGCAGATGAATTGATTGAAAAAATAGAAGAATATATAGAATACTACAACACCAAACGGATTAAAGCCAAATTAAAAGGCCTGACTCCGGTTGAATTTCGAAATCAGGCCTTACAAGCCGCTTAATCAAAGTGTCCAACTTTATGGGGTCACTTCATATATCACTGGCTTTTTAAATATTGATTTATATTAATAACAAAAAGAGAACATTACTCCCACTCAATAGTTGCAGGCGGTTTGCCGCTGATATCATAAACCACTCGTGATATGCCATTAACTTCGTTGATGATACGGTTTGATACTCTTCCTAAAAAGTCGTAAGGAAGATGCGCCCAATGGGCGGTCATGAAGTCGATGGTTTCAACCGCACGCAGTGAGACAACCCAATCATAGCGACGGCCATCGCCCATAACGCCAACCGAGCGTACCGGTAGAAATACGGTAAATGCTTGGCTAACTTTGTGATATAAATCAGCTTTATAGAGTTCTTCGATGAAAATCGCATCAGCTTGCCTTAATAAATCACAATACTCTTTTTTCACTTCACCTAATACGCGTACGCCTAAACCCGGTCCAGGGAATGGATGACGATATAGCATATCGTATGGTAAACCAAGTTCCAGACCGACTTTACGTACTTCGTCTTTGAATAATTCACGTAACGGTTCAACTAAGCCCAATTTCATATCTTCAGGTAATCCACCGACATTGTGGTGAGATTTGATGACATGGGCTTTACCGGTGTTAGCCGCCGCAGATTCAATAACATCAGGATAAATAGTCCCTTGAGCAAGCCATTTTACATCTTTAAGTTTTGCTGCTTCTTCATCGAAAACTGCGACAAATTCACGACCAATGATTTTACGTTTAGCTTCTGGATCGGCTTCACCTTTTAGTGCGGCCATAAAGCGATCTTCAGCATTAACAGCAATAATATTTAAACCAAATTTATCACCAAACATCTCCATTACTTGCTGTGCTTCATTTAAACGTAGTAAACCCTGATCCACAAAAACGCAAGTTAGTTGATCGCCGATGGCTTGATGTAATAAAAGTGCGGTAACAGATGAATCAACGCCACCAGAAAGACCTAATAATACTTTATCTTGGCCAACTTTCTCTTTAATACGTGCCACTGCATCAGTAATAATTGAAGAAGGTGTCCACAATTTTTCACAATGACAAATATCGATAACAAAGCGTTGTAATAATTCAAATCCTTTAACAGTATGGGTTACCTCTGGATGGAACTGCACACCATAAAACTGTTTTTCATCATTTGCCATAATGGCAAATGGACAGGATTCTGTTTGACCGATTACGGTAAATGTGTCAGGTAAAGCAGTGACTTTATCACCATGACTCATCCAAACATCGAGTTGATTAACACCAGCATCATTTGTGCTATCTAAAATACCTTCAGTTAATTTAGAGGTTGCAACGATATCAACTTTAGCATAACCAAATTCGCGTTGATCAGATGCTGTAACTTGCCCGCCCTTACCTAACTGGATCGCCATCGTTTGCATACCGTAGCAGATACCTAACACAGGCACGCCTGCGTTAAACACGTATTGCGGTGCTCTAGGGCTATTTTTCTCGGTAGTACTTTCCGGACCACCCGATAAAATGATACCTTTAGGATTAAACTGTTTAATTTTCTCTTCCGAAACATCCCATGGCCACAGTTCACAATACACACCTATTTCGCGAACTCGTCGAGCAATTAATTGCGTTACTTGTGAACCAAAATCCAAAATCAATATACGCTGTTGGTGGATGTCTTTATTCATCAATTTTAATTCCTAAAATATGGGCTAATACAAAAATTGGAGGCTATTGTATCATCTAATCATTATGCTTAAATAGCGTAGCAGTATTTTTTTTGTATATTGTGTCTATGTATTAATAGATCGATAACTTGCTTCGAGAAATGAACTGCGTAAAGGAGATAATTCTATAGACATGTGAAGTAAGAGTTATAGAAAATTTTAGAAGATAGTTTATGAATAATAAAAATATATATACGTAGCAATTATGGAGCAAATTACTACGTATATATAAATAGATAAAACTAAGCAACTTTATGAATTACCTGTGATACTACCATTTGTGCTCAACACCAATATTACCGCGATAACCTTGATGTTTAGCACTACTGAAATTATGTTCGAAGCGCGCATCACCATATAAATAGGTATCTTTAACTATTGGTGTTTTTGCGCCTAAACCAATTTCCCCCCAACTACTGTTATATTTTTCACTTAAACGGTCTCTACCCACTTCAATACTACTTGGTTTAATAAAATCGTGCCAAACATTGGCTATAGTATAAAAAGAAGAGATTTGTTGTGATTGCGCCAGGTCATTGTAAGCCAATCGAACACCAATGCGACCACGAAGTAGTTTTTGGTTATTTTGATCCACACTTCGATATTTATCCTTAAAGTTATCCAAATCAATATATTGATAGACAAGCTGCATTTGTGGTTCCATTGACCAGTCACTTTGCTTAATATTATTTGGGCCAAAATTAAAGGCATATCCAGCTTCTGCGGAAACCGCTACACCAAAGCCATTTTGGTGAATTGAACTAGTGCTTTTATGCGCATCATATTTGTTTCGTAATGCCGAGAATTGGCCAACTAAATCGATGTAACTATTATCAACTGAAAAATAAGTATTAGTTATTCCAAGGCTAAATGCTTCCGAGGTACCTTTACCTGTTTTTTTGTTATGAGCAATTAAACCATTAACAGCACGATATTTATCGGAAAAATCAGTATTGGCTTTGGTATATGAAAAATAGGCACCGATATAATTGTGACTACCATCGGCAAATAAATTATTTACTAGATCATGACCAAGTTGTAATCCGTAGACATCAGTTTCTAAATTCAGCCGTTTTTTCCCATCTAATTTTAGATGTTTTCCTAATATTCTTCCCCATGTTTCACTTAGATAGTTATCACAGGTACTACAATTTGCTAAATTAAAATTGGTATAGCTACCTCTACGTTCATGCAAAGTACCAATACTTAATAAACCTTGCTCTTGGTTTACTCGCGGCATTGAAACATATCCAGCCACTGCATGTGAATAAATCACTTTTTTCGGTGGCGCCGGAGGCACTGGTGGTGATGGCGGTTCTGGTGGTGACGGTGGTTCCGGCGGTGACGGTGGTTCCGGCGGTGACGGTGGTGTTGGCGGTTCTGGTGGTGACGGCGGTACCGGTGGTGACGGTGGTTCCGGCGGTGACGGTGGTGTTGGCGGTTCTGGTGGTGACGGCGGTACCGGTGGTGACGGTGGTACCGGTGGTGACGGTGGTACCGGTGGTGTTGGCGGTTCTGGCGGCGACGGCGGTCCCGGTGGTGTTGGCGGTTCTGGTGGCGATGGCGGTCCCGGTGGTGTTGGCGGTTCTGGTGGCGATGGCGGAGTTACTGGCTTAGCAGCCTCCATCGTCCAATAGTATTCATCACCATTAGCTGTTTGGCGTTTTGCTAATTGAATTTCAGTCGCACCTTTGGTTTGAGCATCTCCAGTAAAATTGTTTACGGTGGTTGATTTTTCTATTTTAATAATCGGTATACTATTCAATACTGTAGCAACTTGATGTATATTGCCATCAATAACATTTTCATCGCCATTGGTATCAACAGGTATGATTTTGGTCAAACCCTTAACTTCACCCATAATTTTCAGTAAGTCTGATTGCGAATTGTTAGCATAAGTATCACTTGGATTATTCCATAATGTATTCATCTTAACTATCGCATTATTGGATGCAAAATAGTTACCTTGAATGGTTAAAATATCATTATATTCTCCATGTGAACGGTTATCCATGTTGATAATGCCACCATTATTGGTTACATTGCCTTGTAAAACAAATTCATTATCGCCGGCATTATCAAATGCCGCATTAAGTACTGCGCCATTGGCTAAGGTCAAATTATCAAATAATGCGGTTTTATTTGCGCCATTTGCTTTCAAATTCCAAGTAAAACCATTATTTAAGTTTAAATTAAGTGATGGCGTTTTATCAGTATCTAATACTTCACCCTCTTCAGTTTTAACTAACCCTTTATAAACTAGCCCAGTCATACTACCTTTATCAGAAGCATTAAAGGTAACCGATGACGCTTGATAGGCATCATGGTTCTGTTCATCACCAGTTTGATCATAAATGTTAGAAAAGAATTGATATCCAGGAGCGGTATAATTGCCACTCACATTGATAATATAACCAGCATCATTTGCCGTAAGATCTGTTTTATCACCACTGAATGATAAAACGGTATTGACTTGCCCTTGATCGACAAATATTAAATCTTTACGCCCTACCGAACCACTAATAACAGGATCAGCACTGGTACCATTAGTAGTAAATATGGCATTTTTAAAGCTGGCACTAACATTATGTGAGGCCGCTTGTTCAAATTCGCCATTTGAATTAGTATCATCATGGGTACCTATTTCAAGTGCATAACCATTGGTCTTGATAATTGTCGAACTAGCATCATAATCAGCTTTTAATAAAGAATTTCGCACCATTTTGATACCAGAACCATTTAAAGCATTAGTCGTATCAATGGTGAGTTCACCATGAGATTCTAAAATACCGGGGCCTTCCCCCATATTACGTGTCTTACCTAATTTTATGCCACTACTGTCCCAATCTATTGATGAACTATCACTACCTTTATTCAACACAATACTATTCTTAGCACCTTTTAAAATCACTATTGGCGTCAATTGACCATTAGAACCTGTCTCGATGGCTCCCTTATAATTGCTTGCATTACCAGATACATAAATACCTACAGCACGATTACCTGTCAACGTCATATCCAAATCATCATTAACAATAACTCGACCGGTTGAACCATCACCACTATTAGTATATGCACCTTGAATAGCGCGAATACCATTATTTAATAACGGTGAAGTTTTACCTCCTGATGTTGTTTGGTTGATTGTCAGTTTATCGACTGTAATTGTGCTATATTTACCATTATAGGTGTTTCCTTCAGCTGAATTAACGGCTGAGCCAGCTAATATTCCATAAGCTTCAACCCCACCACTAGAGTTTTGACCACGGGTATAATTATCGTTTATATTTAATGCAACATCTTTAGCGGTTATATCGACGTTGTTGTAGGTGATCAACCCCAACACATTACCATTATTATTAATAGTAAAATTTAAATTACCAGCATTAATTGAACTACCGTAAACACCATAAGTATATTGGTTACCTAAACCGGTATAATCGCCTCTGACATTTGCAGTAAGGGTTGTATCACCAACATTAAGTTGTTCATGTAATTTACTCCTTGTTAAAATATAAAAACTTGCATTACCGGTTTGCGTTACAGTTGCCTCCTTTATATTATTGCAACTAGGGTTATTTTGACCGACTAAATATGATCCATTAGCACTCGGTGTACAATCTAACGCAAAAGACGAGGCGGAGGCAGACAAAATTGAAACCGTTATCATTACTTTACTAACACGTCGTGTCAATTCAGAACAAACTATGCTAGTACCAGTAATAAAATTATATTTAGTTTGGTATATTCGATTCATAATTTAATCCTTATAGACTCTAACATTGAACTTTTTTTACGACAGTTTTTGTTTTCGATTTGTGATAACCAAAAAAGCAGAGATTATTTTTTAGGACTTTTTTACATATTGATTTCATTAAGAGAGATTCATTCAATCCAAATGGACAAAAAAAAGATAAAAGCCATAAATTTTTGCTATCATCTTTGGTATTGCATTGAACAAAATTTATATAACTATCAGTTTTATTTAAATATTGCCATTCTTCATCTGAGTTCAAATAAGCCCAATTGAGATAACCCAAGGGTCGGTTATTTTTAATGAGTAAAATGAAATTTTTAGACTGAATGATAGGTAGTAATGTTTCCACCGCCGAGTTTATGGCAGCATTTCGGTAATATGAGTTTCTGTTCCACAACCAAACCATAGCACCTAATACTTCTGCCTCATTCCATGAGGTGTCATGATATATATTTGGTGCAATAACTCTTATGGAGTCATGATTAAGACAGTTCATTTCGTTCTACCTTTTGTAAAATTAATGAGAAATTGATCTATTTGGAAAAATAAAACCTAATTTTTTTAATGTAGAAATAGAGACGCAAAATAATCATTTTTTTAATTAGATAATTAAAGAGGTGAGGCATAACAGCAAATGTAACCACATGATTGAATTACAAAAATATAGGTTACAAATAAAAAATTATTTAAATATTAACCAAAAACTATTCAATAATTATGAGAATAAGATCAAAAAACAGCATTAAACAATGTAAAACTTACATCATCCTTAACTAATTTTGTCATTTATAAAAATGATAAGACTTGTGAGACAGGAAAATTGAGAGGTTATAGAAAAACCTCTCATAAATTAAAACATAGATTTTAACTATTTGCTAGCATTTTGTTCTTGAGCGGATTGAATCGCTGTTAGTGCAATAGTATAAACGATATCGTCAACTAAAGCGCCACGTGATAGATCGTTCACAGGTTTACGCATACCTTGCAACATAGGACCAATTGAGACAAGATCAGCTGATCGCTGTACCGCTTTGTAAGTGGTATTACCAGTATTTAAATCTGGGAAGATAAACACTGTCGCTTTACCCGCTACTTGTGAATTTGGAGCTTTAGATTTAGCCACATCTGGCATCACTGCCGCATCATATTGTAACGGTCCATCAATCATTAAATCTGGACGTTTTTCTTGAGCTATTCTTGTAGCTTCTTTCACTTTTTCAACATCAGCACCTTGACCAGAACTTCCGGTTGAGTAAGAGATCATTGCAACACGTGGTTCAATACCGAAGGCAATAGCGGTATCTGCTGATTGAATAGCGATTTCCGCAAGTTCTTGGGCATTCGGATCTGGATTAATCGCGCAGTCACCGTAGATATACACTTGGTCTGGCATCAACATAAAGAACACTGATGACACAAGTGAACTGCCTGGTGCTGTTTTGATTAATTGTAATGGAGGACGAATAGTATTAGCGGTGGTATGCACTGCACCAGATACTAAACCATCAACTTCATTTGCTTCAAGCATCATTGTACCAAGTACCACGTTATCCGCTAATTGTTCACGCGCAATAACTTCGGTCATACCTTTGTTTTTACGTAATTCAACTAATCGAGGTACATATTTGTCACGAATATGTTCTGGATCAACAATTTCAACACCAGCACCTAAAGTAACACCTTGAGATGCAGCTACTTTTCGTACTTCATCAGGATTACCAATTAACACACATTTAGCAATTTGACGTTCAGCACAAATTGCAGCCGCTTTAATTGTTCTAGGTTCGTCACCTTCTGGTAATACCACTACTTTTTTCGCATTACGTGCCAGTTCAGTTAATTGATAACGGAATGCAGGAGGAGATAGACGATGAGCTGAACTAACTACTTCTTTTAAAGATTTAATCCAACTTGCATCAATATGGTCGGCAACAAAGTTTTGAGTATTATCCATACGCTCTTTATCATCGACAGGAATTTCTAAATTAAATTGTTGTAAGTTGATTGAAGTTTGAAAAGTGTTAGTTTTAACTGTAAATACCGGTAAACCTGTATCAAATGCTGGTTGGCATAATTTAGACACATTTTCGTCAATATCATAACCACCGGTTAGTAATACACCACCAATCGCCACACCATTCATGGCAGCTAAACAAATTGTTACTAATACATCAGCACGATCGGCAGAAGTTACAAGTAACGCGTTCGGCTGGAGGTGATTAATGATATTTGGAACACTACGTGAACAGAATGAAACATGCTTAATTCGACGGTTTTTAATGCCACCTTCATTGATGATTTTAGCTTGCAAATGGTTAGCTATATCATAGGTACGACAAGCACTTAAATCGATATTCCAAGGAATGCAGCCAAGTACCGGTAAAGGACTATGTTCATTTAAATCTTTAATTGTGATTTTTTTACCGTCAAATTTAGGGGTATGATAAATTTCAACCACATCTGGACGAGCAAGATTTTGCTCTTCAACCGGTGCATTTACTTTATTGACGATCACACCAATGATCTTATCATTTTTAATACCACCAAAATTAGATCGAGCAATCTCAATACGATCTTTTAACTGCTCTGGGCTATCTTTACCCATATTCACAACAAAAATAATTTCTGCACCTAGCGTTTTGGCGATATTATTATTTAATTCATTTGCAAATGGATAATCAGTGGTCGGTACAATACCTTCAACCAAAACAACATCAGCACCCTTAGTATTTTCTGCGTAAAGTGCGACAATTTCTTCCATTAATACATCTTGTTGATTTAAACCTAATAAGTTTTCTACATGACTCATTTTTAAAGGTTTTAAAGTTGGAATTGATGTATTGTTGCTAACTAAAGTTGTAGTATTATCTGGAGCATCACCACCAGATCTCGGTTGTGCAATAGGTTTAAATACGTTTAAATTAATACCTTGACGTTCCATTGCTCGAATAACACCAAGACTTACACCTGTTAATCCAACATTAGTACCAGTTGGAATCAGCATAATGGTACGAGACATAATATGTTTCCTCTTAATTCTTTATTAAATCCAAAAACAAACCGCCTTAACGGCGGTTTTAAAATTCTTAAGCTGTTAAGCGTGCAGCATCTTGTGCAATGACAAGTTCTTCATTAGTTGGGATAACCATTGCGATAGCTGAACCATCTTTAGTGATGACACCACCGTTACCAAAACGTGCTGCTAAATTGCGTTCTTGATCAATCTCAAAACCTAGAATGCTTAATTTTTCTAGTGTTTTACGGCGAATCCCTTCAGCATTTTCACCAATACCGCCAGTGAATACAATTGCATCTAAACGACCATCTAATAGCATTGCATAACCACCGATATATTTTACTAATCGATGAACAAATACTTCTAAGGCATTTTTAGCATTTTCATCTTTATCTGCATTATCAGTTACATAACGACAGTCACTGCTAACACCAGTTAAACCTAGTAAACCAGATTTTTTATTTAATAAGTTATTAATATCAGCAACAGACATATTTAAATTGTCATGTAAGAAGAACATAATAGCCGGATCGATATCACCACTACGTGTTCCCATAACAAGCCCTTCAAGCGGCGTTAAACCCATAGAAGTTTCAACACATTTACCGTTTTTCACAGCTGTAATTGACGCACCATTACCTAAGTGACAAGTGATCACATTTGTTTGATCAACTGGCTTATTGAGTAATCTTGCTGCTTCACGACTTACATAATAATGGCTAGTACCATGTGCACCATAACGACGAACACCATACTTAGTATATAATTCATTAGGAATGGCATATAAATATGCTTCTTTAGGCATTGTAGTATGGAAAGCGGTATCAAAAACGGCAACATTTTTATTTTTTAAATGCGGAAATGCAGCAAAAGCTTCACGAATACCGATTAAATGTGCTGGATTATGTAGAGGAGCAAAAGCAGCTGCATCCTCAATACCTTTTAAAACGGAATCATCAATCACAACTGATTGGGTATATTTTTCACCGCCATGAACAATACGGTGCCCAATTGCTTTTATACTGTCTAATAATTCTGGTTTTTGTGGAAAAATGTTATTAACGATAAATCTAATCGCTTCGCTATGAGCCGCACCAGCACCTAAAGAAGCTTCTTGCTTTTCACCATCTAATTTCCATTTTATACGAGCATCAGGAAGGTGAAAACATTCAGCTAAGCCAGACAAAAATTCATCGCCATTTTCAGGGTTTATGATCGCAAATTTTAAAGATGAACTTCCACAATTCAGAACGAGAGCGTTATTACTTGATGACATAGTAATTCCTATAAATTGAATAAAAGATTTATACCAATCAAAATTGGTAACTCTACACATGACTAAATAATCTATGTGTTATACAAGGCGACTTCTGATATCTTGAATTTTGATATAAAATAAAGAGAGCCCCCAATTTGAATGGCACTATTTTAAGACAATAAAATGTGAATGTCGAGGAATCCAAAGCAGATGAACTTAGTTAAAATTTTTAAACAAGGACAAACATATATGGATATTTGCCCAAATGATAAAGGACTATCCTACTCATTTCCTGAATTAAAAATTATAAACTACATCAAAATGGCAAAAAAAATTTTACCGCCAATCATCATCGGTCTAATTCTTTGGCAATATTATTTACCCGCACAATTAGTGGTAACAATCATCACCATTTTATTTACTTTAAGCTTACCTATTCAAGGGATCTTATGGTTAGGCTATCGCTCCCAATCACCTTTACCACTCAATTTAGTTGACAACTATAACCGAATTAAATTGCAACTAATTGAAAAAAAAGTATTAAGCCCAAATAAAAATCCAAATGAAAAATTAACTTTTGCATCGTTAATGAAACTTATAAACTTATCTAAAATTCATTTAGGTAATTATTTTGGACAAGATAACGATAATTAATAAAGAAGATAGATCCATGCAAAAATTTTTGGATAAATTAAAAACTCAAATAAACGAACTTGAACAGCAGATCAACTTAGCCGATCAACACTCTTATCAAGAGCACTATTTTGATGAACATCTGTTTAATACGAGTAAGATTGAAACTAATCTTCAATTCTATTTGGACAAAATCAAACAAACCTATCAAGCACTTTGTGATGCAACACGCTTACAAAAACTAACTCAAATTGAATTTTTATCTGAAAAACTTATTAACCAAATCACCGCCCTAACACGTGAACTTGCCACAGTACATCTACGTAAACCAACTCCTGAGGATATTATTCAAGAAACATTAGTAGAAAAACACTCAAGACATTTGGATTATTTACGACGATTACAAGAGATGAAGTATGAATTTGAACTCTCACCAAAGTTAATAGATCACACTAGATTAGCCGCCCTTGACAATCGAATATATCGCTGCCAACAAGCGATAACAAAAATTGAGTTAGAAATGGAAAATAGTATACCGGATTAATTTAATAAATTAATTGATTTTACCAAACCATATTCATCCATCATGATAAAAAAGAAAGCTATCCTTTGCTCTAGACAAACTAAAAACTATCATCACAAATATCCTTAAAATCATCTGTTTTTAATTCTAATGCTTTTGAATAAAAGTCATAATAATATCCGGAGTTGATATTATATTGCTTAACAATATCTTTAAATTTATCTAGACAGTTATTCTCAATTCAGTGACAATTATTGTTTAAATGTTTATCCAGCTTATTGATTTAATTAGCAAAACTTTGCCATTTTCCCTTAGCTAGAATTTGCCAACGCTCTTTTTTTGTTATTAGATAGAAAATTATCAATAAAAAAACTTAAAGGATCCATAGTTCATTTCATGAAGTAATATGATAGTTATTTGTAATATATCATTCGCATTATTTTTTTGTCGTTAATGAATTGAATCATTGAGGTAGTTTGACTGAGTTGCTCTTTTGAGCTAGGCATAATTTAGCTACTTTTTACCGAGGATCAACATATAAACAACAGCACCATTAAAACTCCATACTGGCGGCTGTTTGCTTTGATATTGCTGCATTTTCACTAGTTTGCAGTACTTTTAATGATGCCCTTAAGTCCTCTGGACAATTGTCAAATATTAAATTATAGACTTTATCCGTTTCATGCAAAGCATTTCCTAACTCACTTTTCTGCTCCAGCATATCATTATCAAATTTAGCTAAATTATATTTAATATATGCTAAACTCTTATCATATTTTGAATAACCCACACAGTTTGATTGCTGTCAGTTCGGCAACTAATGCTTCTTTTCTTGCAAAAACTACTGTTTCCGCTAGAGTAGTCGGAGTTCGATTTAATTGTTTAGCCGTTGAATGTCCAAATTCATGAAACAAGTCATTATAATAACCTTCCGCGGTATCATATTGTGAAGGATGTGGCATATGAATAGAGTGATTGATAGGATTATAGCGAGGGCTAGAACAACTATTGTGCAATATTGTAATCTTTTGTGCTTTCATAACTTCTTCAGCAGCATCATTTCTAACCCAACTCGGAGTAGGTTTTACATCAATGGGTAAAGTGTCAAAAGAGGCTTTATCTAGCTGTTCAACATTATAAAATTTAACATTTCTATAATGAGTATCATTTTGATATAAATCACTTTCGATAAAATTTGCTATTTCATCGGGTTTTAACTGTAATCCTGTAGCCTTTATTTCCTCCTCAGTTAACCAACACGTTTCGTTAAATCCTTTTCGATGACCATATCTGTATAAATCATTAGCTTCATAGATTTCATTGGTATAGGGGTTTTTAGGATAATTGACATTAGTTTGGTTAAAATTGGGAGTAGGCAGAGATTCATCCGCTAATTGAATTTTTTCATATAGTTCATCAACTTCGTTCATAGTATCAATATCCTTTTTACATCTCTATAAGCCATGTATATTCTAGATTGTTTTTAGTACGTTCTCTCACAAAACTAAGTGTAATAACCCTTTCATAATAGGCATGAATTTTTAACCAATCTTCATCGTAAAAACAGAGATCATTTTTATACTTTTCATAAATATAATCAGTTAGTGCTTTAAGCTCTTGTAGATAGTTGTCATGCTGCTCTTGAGTGATTAAATTGACCTCTAAGGCATATTCAAATTCATTTTTCATTGTACTTTCAATAATATACATCCTTTCTCTTTGGTCTCGCATTTCTTCTCCTTTTAAATGACTAATCTCTAAAATTAAAATATTTTTTTATCTTATGCAATCAGTTTTATTGATTATGGTTTATGCCGTGGTAAAAAGTTAATTGAGGTAATAGCTAAGTGGTCGTTAATTTTCATGCTCACAACTCATTGTAAGTCTAAGGAGAATTTATTGAAATAACGGCATAGCCAGAAATTTTAGGTCAAAACTCTATATTATTCATGATTCTAATACAAAACAATGGCATTAACCGATAAAGTTCTGTTTGGATATATTTAAACCTACTATAATCATATTTTTTTTATTCTGCCTATAATGGATATCGCTACAACAAGATAAAAATAGCAATAGCTAAATACCATTATAGTGAGCTTTTTTTGGTGAAATTCATAGCCCAAGTTAATTAATATGGTGCGATAATTGCTAGGCGCGTAAAATATCTAAACGCTTTAACGTTTAATTATGTAATGGAATAAGTAATAATGATTAGTAATCTTACAGTAGACTCTTCTGGAAGAAACATATCTTGGATGAACTGTAATTCAACCATAAGCAAAAATTTTAAAATGAGAGTTTTTCAGGTAGTGGAAATTAAATTTTTAAATCAAATATTAATCATATCTGACTATAAAGAAAACGGTGAAAAGAATATGTTCATATATGATGAAAATGGATATTGTATTGCCAATCCTAAGATGCCTTCATCCGAATTTTATGGTGTTTATGCTATTTGGTATAGAGATAATAATAAATTGCAAACAGTTGTATTGTTGAGTAATGCTAATTCAAGTTATGAAAAAAAATGTGAGTTTAATCTTGAGAATTATGTTTTTTCAAATTTTTCAGAGACTAAATGACAGTTAATGCTAACCATAATAAATTAAACAGCTTCTCTCCTACTAAAATAAAAGCTAATTCAATTAAATCATACTAGGCGTAATGATTTAGTGACATTGTTGATTTTTTAATTTAGAAATCTATAGCCATCAAATCACAATTAAAGTTCAGAATAAATAACCCGAATCTTTCGCTTATAATTATTAATTGAATAATATAAGTAATCCCATTCAATAAAATTAAGGTGTATAGGGTCGTCTTTCTCGTCGTTTTATTTTCATCGTATTTTCCTTTTTTAGAGTAGTTTATCTTATCCCTTAAAAAAGTTGTACGAATTAGTGTAGCCTATCCAAGTATTAATATATCTTCCTGTAATTCCTTTTACCTCAATAACAACCGTACTTTGTTTAGCATTTTCGCTTATAAGTCTATGATTCCCTGAGTTATAGGCATCCAATACATTTTGAGCATCATCAAGGGAGTTTAAATAGCTTTTATTTGCTAGAACTGTACCTTGAATATGTCTCATTTGTTTCTGTTGGCTGACATTAGGACTATATACAACAGTTCCTGTCTGAGTTGAAACACCACCAGTCCCCTTTCCAGCATTCCCCAAGTCTTTCTCATTTACTACATGCTCATCAAAATTACTATTTTTATTAGCCTGTTGATTTGCTGCCTGATTATTATTTATATTATCCTTTGTTTCTTTATAATTTCCACCACCTTGGTGAACATTTTCTTTTCCATATACTGATTCAAAATAATCTTTATCTAATTTTCCCGTTATATTACTAGTTTTACTTTTATTGGCCGTTAATAATTTACTTCCTTTTAATGCTCTATTTATTATAGGTAAAGCAAAATGCCCTTCCAAACCATTAATCATCATCATTATTGCAATGGTTCTACCAGCCATTACTTCAGCTTCTTCATCACTGTAACCAAAACTTTTAAAACTTACTACATATCCATTATAAATAGCACGGAATTCATTTGCTGCTAATGATGTGCTGTTCAATAAACGCTCAATTTCTTGGTAACCAATTTGAGCATTTGGAGGATTTGAATAAGTTAAATGCTTATAAGTTTTTAAAGCATCGTAGGCTTTCTGGCGTTCCTCATGGCATTCATCACTATTTACATCAATACACGTATTTATTAATGCATCACTTAAACTATCATCTTTAAGACGAAGTTCAAGTAATTCCATTTTTTCTTCATCTGTTAATATACCTTTTCTTTCTTTGTATTCTAAACCTTTTTTGGTTTGATGCTCATCTGAGTTTAAATAATTATTCTCAACCGCATTTTTACTACTACTAATAGCCGAACTAGCATCACCAATATTACCACCGCCGGCAGCTACCGCAAGGCCGGAGGCTAGTTGAGATAGTGCGCTGATGGTTTGTTTTTCATCTTCGGTTAACTCGCTGGCATCTTTACCACCATAAAGGGTGTTGATAATTACTTTACTCGCTAGCTCTCCGCTTACTGCACCAACACCTCCTGATAATGCTGAGTTGCCTTGTAGTTCAGCGACTACTGCACCAAGTATTGCATGGGCAACTAACCTCGCGGTTTCGTTATCACCGGCTTGTATCTTTATCTGCTCAGCCAGCCATGGTGCACTGGCGCCAGCTAGGCCGCCGGTTATATCGCCGGTGATAATGCCGGTAATAATCGATACGGCGGAGTCAACGCCTTTACTAAAGTCATTGCCCATTTTGCCATCTTGTGAGTCTTTACCGGCATCTTTATGAATAGTGCGTTCGAGCTCTTTAACCTGCTCTCCTAACTCTTTTAAGCTAGTGACAATGTTTAATCGGGTCTGTTCATCCTCTTTATTAAAGATTGGTTTGAGTTTGCTATGGGCATTTTCGGTATCATGACTGAGTTCATTAATATCTTGTGTTTGTTTATCTTGGTCTCGAATGATTAACTCACCGTCACTGATTGCCGCATGGGTAATATTCGAGGCTTCATCGTTGTGGTCATAAATGGTTGGTTGACCACTGGTTGGTGAAAAACTGTCATTACTAGTAACAGCTCTAATTGGTGATTATATTTTTTAGATAATGGTTATTCTGATTTGGTTTATTGAGGTTTATTAGTAAATATAATTGAGGAGTGTATACCGTCTTATTGATATTTGAGTATCCGTGGGCTATTAATAAAGCAATAAGAAGTCGCTGAAGATAATTTTAGACATCAGGATTTGGACATACTAAACGAACTAAATAAAACAACATTAATGTGAAATTAAAATCAGTAATAATATCTATCCCCCATTTCCTTAAAATTTTTAGGAAAAGGGGATTAGAGGTAAGTTAAAAAGTAACTAAGTTGTGGTTTTAGGAATTTTACCTGTCCACCAAATTGGTTTTTCATCAGGTTGTAAATTATCGAAAACAGATAAAGGGATCTGACTGTAGCTTATACAATAAGGAATGGTAGTAATTGCTACCATTACAGGTTCGTAGTTATAATCAGGACGCGATTTGAATGCTTCATAACTTACTATAGCACATTCAATACACTCATAAAATGCTTCAAAATATTTACCAAAAATTTCAAATAAAGTTGATTTAGCTCTATCTAAATCACTTTTAACTTGACCTGATAATATTTTACTCCAATCAAATGCTTCTCTATCCAACTGTTTAAACTCTTTTTCTACTAATTTCATTAATGCTACGGCGGCATCTAGTTCTTCTAATTTTAAATAACGACGATATAAACGGTCAGTAATCAGTGACCAATTTTGGTCAGGATATTTAGGTAGAACATAATATAAAATACAGTCAAAAAATAGCTGCATATCACTATCTGTACCTAAATTAAATATTGAACCTCCACCTATAAAACCGTGTTTTAGTGACATAATTTATTTACCTCTTATTACTAATCTGTTATAAATCTAATTTGTGTTGAGCTAATTATTCCATTTGATTTACTTTCAATACCATCCCTTATTTTATTTTTTTGTGCGGCAGTTATTTTTTGACCGCGAATATCTATTACAACTAATTGTTGTACTCCTGATGGTAGATGTTTTTTTCTATCAATGGCTTGTTTGGAAATATTATCAATCAAACCATTAATATTATTTTGTATATCATAATTTTTTACTTCTATTGAACAAGTAGTACCATTACAAAAATCTGGTCTTACACTCCCGTCTGTTCCCCATTTTACCTTTTGACCATTCAGATAGCTTTCCTGAGCATTAAAATCAGGAGTTAACGTTTTACCAACATCCTTTTCTGAATCCACTGAAGTTGGACGACCATTAGTCGTTGTTCCAGTATTTCCTGGTGATGGAACATTTATTTTCTCATTTTTTTCAAAAATATAATATGAGCCATTGTTTTTATAGATTGGATTTCCCGCAGCATCAACTTGGCCTGTATTTGTATAAACGCCACCTCTAGGTCCAACTATATTATCGCCTTGTTTGCTATAACCAGTTGGTAATTTGGGTTGCGCTAGAGTTTGTCCGCCCTTGTTTATTGCATTTTCTAACTTTGATAACTCAGCCTCACTGAGTTTGTGCCCCACTACTATACCAGCAATAGCGGCTAAATCACTATTGATGCGCATACCTAGAACTATTTTATCAGCTGTGGCTTTATCAACACCCCAATTTTCACTGATACGTTGAGCTAGAATGTCTCTATCTTTTTCTACATTTGCAACATCTAAACCAAATTGCAAAGATTCAATATCTTTGTAACCATTATAATATTTAGTATAATTTGCATACGCATCATTATAAGCTATTCTATCTTCTGGCGATAACGAATCAAAATATGATTGATAAGCTTTATCTAACTCTGCTCTAGCAACACTGCATTCTGTAGATTTTATGTTCTGGCAAGCTATAATTAAAACTTGGTTTTTATAATCATCTAAGGCATTTAGTGCAGTAATCAAATCTTCTAATTCTTGTTTTCGTTCATCAGAAGCGTTTAGTAAGCCTTTCTTGATTAATTCTAATTCAGCTTGTGCATCTTTTCTTTTTTTATCCTCTGATGCACTCAAATAATTATTCTCAACCGCATTTTTACTACTGCTAATAGCCGCACTGGCATCACCAATATTACCACCGCCAGCAGCTACGGCAAGGCCGGAGGCTAACTGCGATAGTGCACTGATGGTTTGTTTTTCATCTTCGGTTAACTCGCTAGCATCTTTACCACCATAAAGGGTGTTGATAATTGCTTTACTCGCTAGCTCTCCGCTTACTGCACCAACACCTCCTGATAATGCTGAGTTGCCTTGTAGCTCAGCCACTACCGCACCAAGTATTGCATGGGCAATTAAGTTACCGGCAATATCATCGGTTTGCCATTTACCATCTTCACCCATATGCCCGGTGTGCAGTTTTATCTGCTCCGCTAACCATGGCGCACTGGCGCCAGCTAGGCCGCCGGTCATATCGCCGGTGATAATGCCGGTAATAATCGATACGGCTGAGTCAACGCCTTTACTAAAGTCATTGCCCATTTTGCCATCTTGGGAGTCTTTACCGGCATCTTTATGAATAGTGCGTTCGAGCTCTTTAACCTGTTCGCCTAACTCTTTTAAGCTAGTAACAATGTTTAATCTGGTCTGCTCATCCTCTTTATTAAAGATTGGTTTGAGTTTGCTATGGGCATTTTCGGTATCATGACTGAGTTCATTAATATCTTGTGTTTGTTTATCTTGGTCACGAATGATTAACTCACCGTCACTGATTGCCGCATGGGTAATATTCGATGCTTCATCGTTATGGTCATAAATGGTTGGTTGGCCACTGGTCGGTGAAAAACCGCCACTACCCGGTCCTTTACTTACCCCAACCGAGCCAGAGATGCTGCTGACATCATATTCCGCTTTGTTCTCAATATCAGTAAAGCCTATAGTGCCGGTATCTAAGCGATTTTTTGACGGGTCAGCTTTTGAGGCTATCACCGCGCCATTTAATTGGGTATGTTCGCCCACGGTAATATCATAACCACCACTGCCGGCAAATATGCCCGATTGCTCGTTAACCGATTCATAATCACTTTTCATTTTATCTTGGGCAAAGTTAGCACTAGCACTACTTGTTCCATAGCAAAATGGTGGTACGCAGATGCTGGCACTTGCACCAACAGAGGTGTGTTTAGCATCGTATTTTTCTTTATCTTGTTCACTACTGATGGTTAAGTGACGGCCTATATCGGCAATAACTTGCTCACCAGATAACTCCGCGCCCGTTAAAATAACATCACGACCACTCTGGATGTTAAGTGTACTACTGGCGGTGATGGTGCTGTTGTGATTGATATCACTGGTACCGTTTTCTTTACCTTTGGATTGACTGGCGGCTAACTCAATTGAAAAACCATTTTGCCCGCCCACTAATCCAAAGCCAACACCGGCTCCGTAGTGACTGCCTGAATCCGTGCTTTTCAATTTTTCAGTGCTGTGGGCGGCATCAAATTTGATATCATTCCCCGCATTGAGATTGATGTTTTGTCCGGTAATATCAACGCCTTTCCCTTCAATGTTCTCTTCTGCATTGATATTCACATTTTGACCCGCATGGATCACCGTGCCAGTTTGGGCATTGTTGTGATACTCTGTTTTTTGTTTTGAGTTATCTGCCGTTACACTTACATTGACTTTAATTAAAGAGGCAGAACCACCATCACCATCATTAGCATTATTTTCAGCATTTACGGTTGGTCGGTTTATTTCCGCTGAGGAATCAGCCGCCGTTAAATTAGCTTGTGCGGCATTCACCCCAGCTTGTGCCATATAAATCGCCGCTAAACGTTTGTCTTCCTTATTTTCAATTGCTTTGGCGGCCTTTTCAATTGACTGTGCCGCTGTAACCGCATAGCCGGAGGTGGAAACCGTGACACCATATTGTTTATTACTGCTCTGCGTTTTTTGGTGCAGACTGTCTTCACTGGTTTCCATAATGACATTTTTACCCGTGAGGTTGACAGATTTACCGGCACTAATATCAACACCCGCCAGTTTGACATCATCACCTGCAACGACATTAATATTGCCTTTTGTACTGTTAAGTCCACTGCGGATATTACTTTGGGTTGCTTTATCTTCTAACTCTTTATATCGTGAATGTTGGTAACCCACTGTGCCACTATAGCCATCGCCACCAAGCTCACCAATCACTTTATGGTAACCTTTATTTTCACTGTGTGATTGATTGGTGCTGGCGCTAATATCTACATGGCCGTTGGCTGCATGTAAATTAATATCATATTGTGAGTTTAATAGACTTCCTTTTATGTCGATATTGCCTTCACGGCTATTGATGGCAATGTTATTTGCCGTGAGCGTGGAGGCATTTTGACCCACTACATCACTATTACTTCGATTACCAGAGCTTTCACTTCCATATGGTAAGATACCCGCACCATGATTTGGACTGCCGTTGATAAATCGTACCGATGAACCCGCTGTCGGTGCCGCTGTCGTGGCACTCCAATTTTTACTCGTTGTTTTACTGTGCTCCGATTGAGTATCTGCCGAGGTTTCAATAGCAACATGACGATTAGCATCGATAATAATTGCTTCTCCTGCGGTTAAGTCACTTCCTTTAATGACGACATCGCCATGCGTTAGTTGCCCTTGTGCATCCCTTTCCTGACTATTAGTGGCATGAAGCTGTATATTGCCAGCAGCGGTTAATGTACTACCACTACTGTATTCACCGTGTAAGCTTGATTGACTTTTCGTTGATGATTTATGGTACGAAATCGGTGATGAGACCGGGTTACCTATATCCATAGCTAATGCAGCCAGTTCACCGGTAAATAAAGCATCAGGCTAAGCAGTTGATTGGTTAAAACAGGGCGGCTAAAGAAGAAGTAAAAGCTAATGCAGTAAACAATAGCGCAGATTAACGGTGTCTCACCACCGCTAACCAGCTAACCACAACTAACTAGTAAGGAGTTAACTATGGCTAAGGCGCATTCTACGCTAAAAACCACCATTACCAAAACCCGAACGGTAAAACCACGACCCAAGCGCAGCTTAACGGTCGGTTACAGCCCTAATGGCGGGCAACCCAACCCCAGACCGCAACTGACCATTAAAGGCCGCTGGCTGGAAGCTTTCGGCTTTACCACCGGCCAGCAGGTAACTATTGATGCACAACAAGGACTGTTGGTTATCAGGATTGAGGGGCAGTGCTAGGATGTAATAAAAAACTTCCCGCCATAATCCGGGAAGTTTTTTAAATTTACGTCCAGATCTCTTGACCGTCTGGTGTAATCCAAACAATACCACAGTTCAATTTCACATAGAACCACATACCAATATCATCAAGATCATCGTCTTCATCATCAGAGGGGTAAGGCGGCCAAATATCTTTAATCGACTGGATTTGTTCCTCAATAGTACCCGATAGAAAAACACCATGACTAGCTAATCTAATATGCCCATCTTTCATTAATTTTTCTAATAATATAAAGAAGACATCCTTTCTGATTTCGTAGGGTTCATTCATATCTTTCATGTAATTAGCTACATGTTGCCACATTGTGCCCATTGAATAACCAAAAGCACTTTCTAATATTGAATGATAAATTTTTTCAAAATTCATTGGAATTTCATCTCCACACGATTTCCTTTATTGATACCTGGATTTTTAATATCTATAGTCCATTTAGCCTTAGTTTGTGTCGCTGAATCAGAAAAACTTCTTAATGTTATATTGCTACCAGCATTAGGGCCTTCAGTGACCTTGACTGAATATACGGTTCCTTTCCCGGGAATAATTTTTGCTGTTGGCATAGCATCAACACCAGAAAGCTGTTTAAAGTAAGCCATAACATCGGCCTCAGATGCACCTTTAAATACAGGTGCTCCTGCACTAACACTTTTATCCGTTACTAATGTTTTACCATTTACCGAAATGGTAAAATCTTTAGGGTGAACATTTTTATTGTTATATAGCGTCGCCAAACTATCCATTTCAGTTTTGGCTAACTGTTGTAAGTTAGTCGTCCCCTTTCCAGCATTCCCCAAGCCTTTCTCATTTACAACATGCTCATCAAAATTACTGCTTTTATTAGCCTGTTGATTTGCTGCATGATTATTATTTATATTATCCTTTATTTCTTTATAATCACCAAATCCTTGCTCAACATTATTTTTACCATACTGATTTTCAAAATATTCTTTGTCTAATTTGTTAACATCAGATAATGCCTCATCCAATTTACCTGCTTTATTAGCATCTGAAATAACTTTATCTGATTTATTGATAAGTTTTTCTGTTTTACCTACATTTCCCAATCCTTTAGACGGTGTAATTATACCAATTAACAATGCCGCTGAATTCTCTAGGGCTATCTGATCACCATTAGCAGCTTTAACAAAATTATCTTTAATTGCATCCCATGCTTGGCCGTTAATGATCGCATTTACGGCGTTTGCCACGGTTTGATCTGCTTTTCTCAAGTCGTTCAATGCGGTATCACAATAATTAACCCCCACGGCACAACTACTTAATGCAAAAACACCATCAAGAACAGTATCTGCAGCACCAGCACCAAGATCGACCGTATCACCATAAGCAGTCAGTGCACCATTGATGATTTGTGAAATCGTATTTTCACCAAGAGTTTCTCTAAGTTTATCTTTATAATAATCAATACTGCCTTTATGTTTTTCACGCCACCAGTCCATTGATTCTGTATTATTTTCCACCGCATTTTTACTACTACTAATAGCCGCACTAGCATCACCAATATTACCACCGCCGGCAGCAACGGCAAGGCCGGAGGCTAACTGCGATAATGCGCTGATGATTTGTTTTTCTTCTTCGGTTAAATCTTTGACTTCTTTGCCATACAGTTGTTTGCGGATGATATCTGCCGCAACTTCACCGGCCACTGCACCGGCTCCACCAGATAATGCTGAGTTGCCTTGCAGTTCAGCCACTACCGCACCAAGTATTGCATGGGCAACTAACCTCGCGGTTTCGTTATCACCGGCTTGTATCTTTATCTGCTCCGCTAACCATGGAGCACTGGCACCAGCTAGGCCGCCGGTCATATCGCCGGTGATAATACCGGTAATAATCGATACGGCTGAGTCAACGCCTTTACTAAAGTCATTGCCCATTTTGCCATCTTGTGAGTCTTTACCGGCATCTTTATGAATAGTGCGTTCGAGCTCTTTAACCTGTTCTCCTAACTCTTTTAAGCTAGTGACAATGTTTAATCTGGTCTGCTCATCCTCTTTATTAAAGATTGGTTTGAGTTTGCTATGGGCATTTTCGGTATCATGACTGAGTTAATTAATATCTTGTGTTTGTTTATCTTGGTCACGAATGATTAACTCACCGTCACTGATTGCCGCGTGGGTAATATTCGAGGCTTCATCATTGATTACCTTATTATTTTGGGTTAAGAGGTTTAGTATCGATAACAACTTTTACTCCGTAACAATTACTATATTCATTAAGTTTATTAATTACTGATGTAGCTGGTTGACCTTCAAAATGATAGTAAACAGTGCGGTTAGTTTCTTTAGCTGCTTCAAATGTTGCTTTCATCTGTTTTCTAACGGCAGCGTTTAACTGCTTCAGTGCTGGCTTCGTTTGAGCCACATATAAATCATTAATGACGTCAAACTCCCTAATATCATTATATCATTACAAAATCTAACAGTAGATTCGCCACCAATTCGTTGAGCAAGTGCATCCGCAGCAGGATCTGCTTTATTTACTTTTACTAAATTACCAAAATACTTACTAGTAACTTCCGCCGTCCCCTTCCCAGCTTTAATACCGATAAGCCAGTCATCATTAAAGTTGAGCAGAATAAGTTGATTATTGAACTTGCTATGCAGATCTAGAAAGGGATAAAAAAGATCCCCGCTCTGAGGAACGGGGATTTTACTAGCAAGCATAAGGAACCAGGTGAGAGCCTTCTAATCCATTATATAGATCAATAGCTTCTTGTCCTTCAGCCACAAGCTCAACATTTATTGGTTCAGGTGGATTATATGGGTCTTTATAAACACCGTCTAAACAAGCCTTGTATTGTTCCAGAACATATAAAAGTTGATCTTTAGTAATAATAACTTGTTGTTGTTCGACGTATTCAGTACCAATAAAGACATAATCACCGGTAATTAATACCCAATGAGCATTACCGATACCAAACATACCATCAGGTGCTCGGCTATGTTCTAAATCGGTAAGATTATTAATCCAAATATTGACAGAATTAATTCCCGCAGGAAGATCTGTCGCTAGCCAAGCAGCTATTTCACATATTCCATAACCCTGTTTTGGCGTATATCTAATATTTTCATCTTCTGCTGTTCCAGAAAGAATATATTTTCCTTTATACCATATAAAATATAATTTCTTTTTTAACATTACTTCTTAACTCCTTGGTAAACAGGCCAAGCCGTTGCACCAGTTCCATCAGGTTTTTTGTAATAGCCTTCAATCTTTAATCCAGTAGAGGATGTCCCTTGCCACATTTCTTTTTTTCGTGGATCAGTATGAGGTTTTGAATTTTCAAAAGCACTCTTAATTTCCATTTCAGTTTGACGTTTAGACCAATTTTCAGGGAAAAATGTTGTTTCAGCTTGTTTTTTATACCATTGTCCTGTTGCTGGATCTCTTACCGATATATATCCTGTCTTTACACCATTCGCATCCGCGGCACCTGTCCAGCTATCTACTTTAATATTTGGATCCCGCAGATAATGCCCACCGGTTCCAACTTTTGTACCGTTTGCATAGGTCTTAATTTCACCATTTAAGATATGCTCAGTATTGATTGTTACCCGACTTCCTTTTCCAGCTTGTTGTTGTACTAATTCACTTGGAGTTAGCGATGGTTTAAAGTCTTCGAGATACTCTCCTACTTTACTTTCTGTATCCGTCGTCCCCTTTCCGGCATCTGATTTGCAGGAAAAAGGTTAAGCTGACTTATGCGGCAGTATTCTGGCTACTTTGTTGATGGTTTATGAATTGGGACAGATCGATCTTGTTGTGAACAGTATGACTATTGATGCCGATACTCGTTGTGTTGTTTCCCACCATGACTAGCTCATTGCCCGCATGAGTGATGCCATCGTCTGGAATAGAGATATCGCCCTTCGTCTGTATGAGTTCGTTCAAGAAATTCAATGCAGAGTAAATTATCCACTGATTCAATACGGGATTTTTTATTAAGAAAGTAATATTTATCAAAAAGATGGCTAACATTATTAATAACATATCATTTCCTTATATTTTTCAGTGGCAGCCTAGAAAAACTAGACTCCCAGTTTTAGGCTGGGAGTTCATATTTACTTCCTATACATTCTCGGAAAGTATTCGTTGATTTTATTGTTATCAAACAATCTATCGGTGGTAAAATCAACTGTGTCAGAAACGGCTATCCCATGTCGAAGTTCTTCAGGAAAATCCTCAATTGAGGCATATATGGTTGGCATCAAATACCTAAAATAGTCTCCCATTTTAGTTTCACCATCATAGCCAACTGGGTAATCTTGCCCTGGGTTGCTTCCCTCTATAGCTTGGTATACATATAATCCTTTATTTGCTGATAAATTAGTATCGCTATAATGCCCTGATTCAATCAAATCGTTCTGAATATATTTTTCCACCTCATCTCTAGATTTCACATAGTGATACAAATATGAGGAGTACATATCTAATTGCCCAAACCCATTTTTCGGGGCTGGGTATTCAACAAATGATTGGGACTCTTCCCACATATACTCATTAAGGTCGTTTAACAGTTCTTCTATATTTTTAGTTAACAACAATGCTTTTGGCAAATCACCAAACCCATTATTTATCATTACAGCTATCTTTCCATTTTTATCCATAGCGAACCAAGTGAAAATAGTACCAAACCCAGGTTCCCAATTTATATTTAGTACACTCATTTATGCGCTCCTTTTGGCCAAACAGTGCCACAGTTTTCACAAGTTTCAACAATGGCTTTAGGTGGAATGGTTTCTTTTTGCCATACTTCCCTAGGTCTAAGAGCCTGAGTAAATTTAATATTTTCAGGCTTTGAACCTTGTCTAATTAAGGCATCAGCACCTGATACCTCAGCACATGCCCCTGCTTTATTTTTACAAAAACTAGTAAAATCACCGATTTTAACACCAAGTTGTTTCTCAATATATGCAACTGTTGTTGGATGTAGTGCATCAGCCGTTATCGCAGCATTACTTGAACCGACAGCAGTTTTTCCTGTTATAGGATCATAAGCACCTATCATTGTTGAGGTATTGGTCGCTTGAGTCCTTGATGGAAATTTATTAATTTCCGAGATTAAATCTTGCTGAGCTTGGGCTGCTAATTTATCTGCCGGTGCAACAGTAGCCCCTTTTCCAGCATTCTCCAAGCCTTTCTCATTTACTACATGCTCATCAAAATTACTGCTTTTATTAGCCTGTTGATTTGCTGCATGATTATTATTTATATTATCCTTTATTTCTTTATAATCACCAAATCCTTGTTCAACATTATTTTTACCATACTGATTTTCAAAATATTCTTTGTCTAATTTGTTAACATCGGATAATGCCTCATCCAATTTACCTGCTTTATTAGCATCTGAAATAACTTTATCTGATTTATTGATAAGTTTTTCTGTTTTACCTACATTTCCCAATCCTTTAGACGGTGTAATTACACCAATTAACAATGCCGCTGAATTCTCTAGGGCTATCTGATCACCATTAGCAGCTCTAACAAAATTATCTTTAATTGCATCCCATGCTTGGCCGTTAATGATCGCATTTACGGCGTTTGCCACGGTTTGATCTGCTTTTCTCAAGTCGTTCAATGCGGTATCACAATAATTAACCCCCACAGCACAACTACTTAATGCAAGAATACCATCAAGAACAGTATCTGCAGTACCAGCACCAAGATCGACCGTATCACCATAAGCAGTCAGTGCACCATTGATGATTTGTGAAATCGTATTTTCACCAAGAGTTTCTCTAAGTTTATCTTTATAATAATCAATACTGCCTTTATGTTTTTCACGCCACCAGTCCATTGATTCTGTATTATTTTCCACCGCATTTTTACTACTATTAATAGCCGCACTGGCATCACCAATATTACCACCGCCGGCAGCTACTGCAAGGCCGGATGCTAGTTGAGATAGTGCGCTGATGGTTTGTTTTTCTTCTTCGGTTAAATCTTTGACTTCTTTGCCATACAGTTGTTTTCGGATGATATCTGCCGCAACTTCACCAACCACAGCACCGGCTCCACCAGATAATGCTGAGTTGCCTTGTAGCTCAGCGACTACTGCACCAAGTATTGCATGGGCAACTAACCTCGCGGTTTCGTTATCACCGGCTTGTATCTTTATCTGCTCAGCCAGCCATGGTGCGCTGGCGCCAGCTAGGCCGCCGGTCATATCGCCGGTGATAATGCCGGTAATAATTGATACGGCTGAGTCAACGCCTTTACTAAAGTCATTGCCCATTTTGCCATCTTGCGAGTCTTTATCGGCATCTTTATGAATAGTGCGTTCGAGCTCTTTTACCTGTTCGCCTAACTCTTTTAAGCTAGTGACAATGTTTAATCTGGTCTGCTCATCCTCTTTATTAAAGATTGGTTTAAGTTTGCTATGGGCATTTTCGGTATCATGACTGAGTTCATTGATATCTTGTGTTTGTTTATCTTGGTCACGAATGATTAACTCACCGTCACTAATTGCCGCATGGGTAATATTCGAAGCTTCATCGTTATGGTCATAAATGGTTGGTTGGCCACTGGTTGGTGAAAAACCGCCACTACCCGGTCCTTTACTTACCCCAACCGAGCCAGAGATGCTGCTGACATCATATTCCGCTTTGTTTTTAATATCAGTAAAGCCAATAGTGCCGGTATCTAAGCGATTTTTTGACGGGTCAGCTTTCGAGGCTATCACAGCACCATTTAATTGGGTATGTTCGCCCACGGTAATATCATAACCACCACTGCCGGCAAATATGCCCGATTGCTCGTTAACCGATTCATAATTACTTTTCATTTTATCTTGGGCAAAATTAGCACTCGCACTACTTGCTCCATAGCAAAATGGTGGTACGCAGATGCTGGCACTCGCACCAACAGAGGTGTGTTTAGCATCGTATTTTTCTTTATCTTGTTCACTACTGATGGTTAAGTGACGGCCTATATCGGCAATAACTTGCTCACCAGATAACTCCGCGCCCGTTAGAATAACATCACGACCACTCTGGATGTTAAGCGTATTACTGGCGGTGATGGTGCTGTTGTGATTGATATCACTAGTACCGTTTTCTTTACCTTTGGATTTACTGGCGGCTAACTCAATTGAAAAACCATTTTGCCCACCCACTAATCCAAAGCCAACACCAGCTCCGTAGTGACTGCCTGAATCGGTGCTTTTCAATTTTTCAGTGCTGTGGGCCGCATCAAATTTGATATCATTCCCCGCATTGAGATTGATGTTTTGCCCGGTAATATCAACGCCTTTCCCTTCAATGTTCTCTTCTGCATTGATATTCACATTTTGACCGGCATGGATCACCGTGCCTGTTTGAGCATTGTTGTGATACTCTGTTTTTTGTTTTGAGTTATCTGCCGTTACACTTACATTGACTTTAATTAAAGAGGCAGAACCACCATCATTAGCATTAGCATTAGCATTAGCATTATTTTCAGCATTTACGGTTGGTTGGTTTATTTCCGCCGAGGAATCAGCCGCCGTTAAATTAGCTTGTGCGGCATTCACCCCAGCTTGTGCCATATAAATCGCCGCTAAACGTTTGTCTTCCTTATTTTCAATTGCTTTGGCGGCCTTTTCAATTGACTGTGCCGCTGTAACCGCATAGCCGGAGGTGGAAACCGTGACACCATATTGTTTATTACTGCTCTGCGTTTTTTGGTGCAGACTGTCTTCACTGGTTTCCATAATGACATTTTTACCCGTGAGGTTGACAGATTTACCGGCACTAATATCAACACCCGCCAGTTTAACATCATCACCTGCAACAACATTAATATTGCCTTTCGTACTGTTAAGTCCACTGCGGATATTACTTTGGGTTGCTTTATCTTCTAACTCTTTATATCGTGAATGTTGGTAACCCACTGTGCCACTATAGCCATCACCACCAAGCTCACCAATCACTTTATGGTAACCTTTATTTTCACTGTGTGATTGATTGGTGCTGGCGCTAATATCTACATGGCCGTTGGCTGCATGTAAATTAATATCATATTGCGAGTTTAATAGACTTCCTTTTATGTCAATATTGCCTTCACGGCTATTGATGGCAATGTTATTTGCCGTGAGCGTGGAAGCATTTTGACCCACTACATCACTATTACTTCGATTACCAGAGCTTTCACTACCATAAGGTAAGATACCCGCACCATGATTTGGACTGCCGTTGATAAATCGTACCGATGAACCCGCTGTCGCTGCCGCTGTCGTGGCACTCCAATTTTTACTCGTTGTTTTACTGTGCTCCGATTGTTTATCTGCCGAGGTTTCAATAGCAACATGACGATTAGCATCGATAATAATTGCTTCTCCTGCGGTTAAGTCACTTCCTTTAATGACGACATCGCCATGCGTTAGTTGCCCTTGTGCATCCCTTTCCTGACTATTGGTGGCATGAAGCTGTATATTGCCAGCAGCGGTTAATGTACTACCACTACTATATTCACCGTGTAAGCTTGATTGACTCTTCGTTGATGATTTATGGTACGAAATCGGTGATGAGACCGGGTTACCTATATCCATAGCTAATGCAGCCAGTTCACCGGTAAATTGTTTAGCTTTTTCGACTTTACCGCCCGAGGATTTGAAAATATCTCGCATATTTTGCACACTATCCGTTATTGGATTGCTAAACGAAATACCCACTCCCGAAGATTTTGATTTGTAAGTCTGCTTTTTATCAACAATATCTCGACCCGGAATAATTAAAATATCTTCACCACTGATATCAATATGACCGGTTGCACGTTTATCATCCCCTTGTGCGCGACCGGCAATAATGTCACTGCCATCAATGGTCACTTGTTTATTGGCAGCGATAATCACATTACCACCTGAAGTGCCAATTAAACTCCCCGCCTGTGATTGATTAACTTCATTCGAGGTTGAGGTCGCCTTGGTTGATTGTGAACCAACACTAATCCCTTTTGAGCTAGTTGATACCCCTGATTTTTTGGTTTTTCTTTCTTCATGACGGTAATAGCTCTCTTCCGCAGCTGCAATATTTACATTATTGCCGGCATTAAGATAGACATCTTGGGTTGCTATCACCATGCTGCCAGATACATCTAAATCATGACCGGATTTTATCGTTACGCTATTGGCGCTAAGTTCACTGCCTTTTTGGGTGGCGTTGTCTATCTCAATATGGCTGGTAGTTGATTCTTTACTCAGCAAGCTTTTGCTAGTTGTTTTATGATGATCGGTTAATTGAAGCCGCTCTTGATCACTAGTGATAGCTATATCATGTTTAGCTCGTAAGTTTAACGATTTATTACTGGAAATCTCGGCCGATTTAATTCTAATATCGTTACCCGCTATTAAGTTTAAATCGTTATTAGTTAAGATTTCTGTACCAACACTATTTTCTAGATTAACCTTGCGATAGTTATTTTTATTCCAATAGTCTTCCTGATTACTTTGGGTTTTTAACGTGGTTAAATTAATATTATTGTTGGCAATAATATCCGTTTCACCCGCTTCGCCACCGTTAATGAGTAATGCTGCGCCAAGATTGATATCATGACCAGCATGTAAACTGATATCACCATCTTTTACACTGATGGTAGATACTTGATCAAGAACTGTATTAATACTTTTATTTTTTCCATAATAGGTTGCCGTCGTTGCCGTGGTACTTTGTAGATTGATATCATTATTGGCGGCCAATAAAACCTGTTTGACAGCGGTGAGTTTGCCACTGCTATTAATCGTATCTTTCGCTTTAATACTGATTGAATTAGCGTCAATAATGCCCTGATTATTGATATTATTGGCTAATAATGCTACGTGCTCTTTACCTAAGATCGAGCCCGAGGTTTCAATATCGTCGGTCGCCTGAATATTGACATTTTTACCGGCTAATAATGCCCCTTCGGCGGTCAGTTGCGGTCTGTTTACCAGATACACTTGTGGGACTAATACTGATATTGC
This sequence comes from Gilliamella sp. LMG 34359, assembly GCF_984569085.1. NCBI lineage: Bacteria > Pseudomonadati > Pseudomonadota > Gammaproteobacteria > Orbales > Orbaceae > Gilliamella > Gilliamella sp. LMG 34359. The sequence goes on from NZ_OZ474906.1 coordinate 2,392,350, forward strand.
TTGTCCATCAACCATGATGGTTTTACTTTCCATCCATACAATGTCGGTGGTCAGTAATTGCATCTGCTCTGCTGAAAGAGAGGCACCAATTTTTAAGCCATAAATTTGTGCAAATTCAACACCAGCATTCATTAAGGCTTTATACTGTTCGATATCGTTCGAATAATCACCTAAATAGCGGTGCCCGGTTAAACCGACAATCTGTTCACGAATGAGTTGCTGTTCATAATAACCATCACCAAGCCGTTTTTGAATATTATCTGGATCGAATCTCAGGCGTTGGAACATATAATCTGAACTTAGCCATTTTTTGCGATTGGTAAATTTTGGATCGGTTTCGATTAAATAATTGGATTGCGGTGATTTATTAACAATATAAATACTGTTTTGTGGGATCGATGTATTGGGTTCAACATAACTGATTAAGGCTTCATACTGCTGTTTATCAATTTGTGTAATCGATTCGTCCGGCTGCAAGTTATTTGGCTTGCTTTCAATAGCGGAATGGGTTGAATCTACCCAATTTTCGGTTTCAATAACTGTGGTTGGTTGGAATAAATCCGCTATATTTTCCGCCTCGGCAATACTAATATTGCCAATTGCTGGGTTATTAGTAATCGCCGACTCAGACAATTGATTTAACGATTTATTTGTTTTGATATTTTCATTAACCGCGTTAAGATGATGCTGATTCTCGACATTTACCATGTCGCGATTTTCTGAGGCGAGGGCGGTATGATTAATCCGCGTATGTTCGACCACTTGGGCTAGCTGTAGATCAATTGACGTTACTGATTTATTTAAATAATCAAAAGGCCTACCGCGTTTAGTAAATTCAGTTCGACCACGTTTTTTTCCTTTGTGGCGATAATTCCAAAACTTAGTACCTTTTTCATCAATCGTTCTCTGACCTTTTAATGAGTGGTTGTTAAGTGTTGCGGTAGCAATAAATAAGCCATTGCCTGATAATATTTTGCTATTATCATTGTTGATATGATTAGCTTGAATCACTAAATTATTCCCGGATATGATTTCCGCCGGCTCAGTAGTTTTAATCTTGGTTTCATAGATATTTTGGGTATAGTAATAACTATAGAATTCATAAGTAGCGCCAAAAGAACCATCTACAGAGTGTAAAACAGGATAGGTATGTCGTTTTTTCGGACTATTACGGATCCTCACTTCCTCCGGTTTGAAACGTCGAGGATCGCCATTAGGTGAGTATTCGACAATAGGCTGGCTACTAATTAATACTTCTTCGGTAACAATATTGTCATTAACGTTATTAATTTGGTTAACGTTTAATTGCATATTATTGCCCGCTTCAATCCGAGCAGAGTGATTGTTTAATGTCAGCCCATTTATTTGCATATCACCTAAACTTAAAATTAAAGCATGATTTTTATTATTTAAAGTATTAACATCTAAAAAAAGTGATTGTCTAGATGCAATAGTTGGGGTGATAGGGCTATTTAATGATGTCGCATAATTATTAACTTCATTGGCTTTGATAGAGATATTGTCTCCATATAAGCGAGCTCCATTGATATTGTCTAAGCGTTGAGTTATATCAAAGTTGACATCTTCACCATCAATTAGTCCTTGGTTAACCAATACATCGGCTTTGATGTTGATCTGTTCTGCTTCTATCGTTCCTTGCTGGCTATTGTCAATCTTATCACTGTTGAGCCTAATCGTTTTGCCGGCAGCTAGTTTGCCATGATTACTAATTTGACTGGCTTTAATCGAAATTTGATTATTAGCAATTAAGTTGGTGAGATTTTTGAAAATATTTGTCAGATTTAGTTCAAGGTTATTTACCGCTAACAGTTCCCCATCACCTGTCAGTTCATCGGCATTAATTGCAATATCATGCCCTAATAGATACGCAAGGCTATTGACAATATTACCGGCCTGAATGGTTAATTGGTTTTGAACAATCATTCTGGCTAATTGGTTTTCAAGGGTTTGCACATTTATCTCGAGGTGATCGGCGTTAAGTTGTGCCTGATAATTGTTAACCATGGTTGCTATAATTTTTAACAAACCGGAAGTTTCCAGTTTTGCATTGCTATTATTGATTGAATTTGCTTCAATCAATATCCCTTTATTCGCCGTCGTGGTTGAATTTTGGTTATCAATATTATATTGGCTGTTGAGTTTTATTTGTTGTAGGGAGCTAAGTATTGCATCATTATTAATCAGATTATTTTCAGCATTTACCTCAATATTTCCGGCAGCTAAGAATTTGGCTTGTTGATTATTGACGCCCTGAGCGTTTAAGATGATACTGCCTTTTGCTTGGATGTCAGCTAATTGGTTATTTATATCTTCAGCTTGCACGGTTAGTGCATCTTCGGTAATGATTTGAGCTTGGTTGTTATTGATCTGTTGTGCGCTTAAGTTGATGTTGCCTTTGGCTTGGATATCGGCTGATTGGTTATTTATATTATCAGCTTGCACGGTTAGTGCATCTTCAGTGATGATTTGGGTTTGGTTGTTATTGATGCGTTTGGCATTAATATTTATTATGCCTTGGCTATTTAAATCCGCCGCTGTATTATCAATAGAAGTGGCGTGAATGATAAGCCCCTTTTGCCCCGAAATGAGTGTAGCATCTTGGTTATTGAGATGGCCATTAACCTCTAGTTGCATTTTTTGCTGCGCCTGCAAACCTGCCTCTTGGTTATTCAGCTCCTGCGCAGATATGGTGATATTATTAGCAAACCATAATGATTTTTTGTTATCTAATTGGTTACTGCTTACTGTAATATCTTGTTTGCTAATCAGTGTTGCTGATTGATTGTCAAGTACATTGGCCTGAATATTAATCGCTTCTTGCGCATTTAAGTTAGCAAATTGGTTAGATAGCGTGGTGGCAACTAATGCTATTTGCCCACCGGCAATTACGTTAGCATATTGATTATTTACCTGCTCGGTTTTAATCGCTATATCCTTATCCGCTTTGATGATCGCTGACTGATTGTTGAGTTCATTACTTTCAATCGCTATTTTTTTACCACTTAACCATGTCGATGAGGTATTGTCGATTCTCTTTGCTTTGATATTAATACTGTCATCGCTTTTTAATATTGCCGATTGATTATTTAATTGATCGGCGCTAACAGTGATCTCTTCTCCCGCGACGATTAAACCATTTTCATTATTAAGCTCACCCGTATTGAGGATAATTTTTTGTTGGCCACGAATATCAGCTTGTTGGTTATTGATAAGATTATCGGCATGAAATTCGACATGACCAGAAACGAGCATTTTACTTTGCTGATTATCGATCTTTTCCCCTTGCATCAGTAAATCATGCGCCGATTTGATTTTTGCCTTATGGTTAATAATATGTTTGGATTTGAGCGTTAATTTATCACCAGAAATCAAGGTTGCATCAGTATTATTCAGAACACCATGAGCAACCATCAACAGTCCTTTATTCGCTTGGCTAGCTAACTGACGGTTATCAATATTTTCTCCCTGTAAGTTGATTGACTGTTGGCTGATAAGTTGTGCATTTTGGTTGTTTATCTGGGTTGCGAGCAGAGTTATCTCACCTAACCCATTGAGAGTTGATGCTTGGTTGTTTATCTCGTTTGAGGTTAATTTAATTGCACCATAACTAAGTAATTGACTGTTTTGGTTATTTAATGTGGAGGTAGCAAACGAGATATTTTTATAACTGGAGATTGAAGCATTTTGGTTGTCAAAGGTTTGAGTATTGACCGTGATATTCCCTTCACTTAGCCATTTTGCAGCGTTATTGGCTAATTGAGAGTCGGCAGTGATCGCGATATCATCTTTAGCACTTAAGGTAGCAGCATTGAGCTTAATATCATCGGTTGCCAGGTTTACATGTTGTTCACTGATAATTAATCCTTCATCCATATCAATATGATGAGATGAAGTGATGTTAATATCTTTTTTTGCTTTAATTTGTACTTTTTTCGCAACGAAATTTTGACTATCAATATTGATATCGTCATTACTTATCAGTAAACCTTGATCAGCCGATAAGTGTTGCCCGGCAATAGTTATCTGCGCTTTGGCATTAAGTTCAGCATTATTGTTGTTAATATCCTTAGCAGTTAATTCTAAACTGGAGTGGGTTAATAACAGTGCGGCAAGATTATTTATTTCATTCGCGTTAAGGTTAATTGACTTTGCCGCTTGAATGTTGGCTTGAGAGTTATTAATCTTTTTCGCCTGAAATTTAAGCTTTCCTAACGTTAAAATGGTGGCATCACGGTTATCAATCGAGGCGGATTGAATATTGATATCATCAGTAATGGTTAAATTAGCCGATTGATTATTCAATTCATTGGCGTTGATCGATAAATGACCATTTGATTTTAGCATTGAATATTGATTATCAATTTGCTTGCCAGTAAGCATAAGATTATTTAATGCGGAAAGTTTTGCGTAATGATTGAGAAGGGTTTGACTAGTTAAATTGATACTCTCTTCAGAAATCGATGTTGAAAAACGATTATCGATAAACTGGCTGTGAATGTTAATATCATTTTTGGCACTTAATTTGCCTTTGTGATTGTTGAGTTGATTGGCTGATAGAGATAAAGTGCTTTCGGTCAGTAACTCCGACTCTTGATTATCGAAAAGGTCGCTATCAACCGTTAATGCCTCTTTGGATTGTAATAATGCGTTTTGATTGTTTAAAGTATTGGCTTTTATTTGTAATTGTTTATTCGTGACTAATAAGGCGTGGTTATTATTAATATATTGACTCTGTAAGTTAATCTTACCATCAGCTAAAATTATACTATGTTGAGTATCCATTGTGTCTTTAGCAAGCAAGTTAACTTCACTACCCGAATTTAGTTTTGATTCGGCATTAATAATAGTATCTGCTGTAAATTGGATATTGCCATCAGCTAAAATGGTAGATTGTTGATTATCCATTTTAGTGGCGTGTGCAATATAGTTATTATTAGTTTTAGCGTCTAAATGATGGCTAACAATTGAATTGTTTGCTGTTAAATCGATGTTCTTTTCACTGTTAATTTTTGCTGAATTAAGGTTAATATTTTCAGCAGTAAAGGTGATTTTAGTTGCAAGATTTTGACTGTCTGAAAAATCTGCATTTTTTTCAGTTTTAACCGTTAAATTTTGACCCGCCAGATTTTTACCATGCAAAAAGGCATTATTAGCATTAACACTAATGTTACCCTTTTGCGTTAATTTACCTTGTTTATCGATACCTGCGGCAATAAGACTTTTCGCATGGCTATCAAGGGTTGTCGCATTTAGATCGATATTTTCCTGCGCAACAAGACTTCCCTGATTGATGATAGTTTGGTTACTGGTTAATTGAATGTTTTTTCGACTATTGAGTTGTTTTTGATTGTCAATATCACCCCGACTACGCAGCTCAATATTTTGCTGCGCCTGTATGGCACCACGGTTGGTGATTTTACCATCTGCACTAATACTAAGCGTACTTACACTGGCGCCCAATTCACCCGCATTATGCACCCCAACCCCTTTTTCGGTCCCCACCATTCGGATAGCGCCAGCATACATGCCGCCTAGTTGTGATACATCAATTGAGACTTCTGGTTTGTCATGCTCACCACTATCTGCCAATGGCGTAATAGTTTTACCATCCTGACTGACCTGATTTTTACCGGTGACCACATTTAGTTCATTCGCCCAAATCGCTGAATTGACCGATACCGTACGGGAAATCAAGTCTGTATAACTTTGCCCTGAGCTATCAAGCCCTTTACCGGTGACCACTATCTGACCTTGTTCGACCCGGTAACCAGTTAATTCGCCATTTTGCATGACCGGCTTACCGGTCGTTAACGTTGAACGACTGGCATTAATAAATCCACAACCATTACAGGTTATCCCCGAAGGGTTAGCGATAACCACTTGTGCCTTTTGCCCAGCCACTTCAATCACCCCATTTAATTGGCTAGGGTTGCGTGAATTAACTTCATTTAAGATGATTTTTGCCGGACCACTACTTTTTAAAAACTCATTACCTTGCACATAACCGGCAATTTGCGTCTGACTTATTTTGCCGCTGTTATTTAATATCGCTCCTCTCTCCGATACATTAAATTGCTGGTATTTATTGTGTGATACCCCTTTACTGTTGGGCGTTTGGATATTGACCTGTGTGATACCATTGGCTGTTGAAATAACCTGTGGCCGTTGGTTTTTAGCCGCCTGATTGTCCGCAACAATATCACTGCCGTATGCCGGTAAGCTAAGCGTGACAAAGCCTAAAGATAATGAAACGAATAAGGTTATGGGTTTAAGCGTGGAAAAGCGCGCTTTAACCATGAGCGGTTTTTCATCGGTTGCAGCTTTTTGATGACCTTTGCTGGTGGTGGCTATTTCTGCAACCACCATTTGCATACCACGTTTTTTATTAAAAATGACACGATATAAATTCTTATTCATAACCTATTCCTTACTGACTTTATACTTCTTATTTTTACTTGATATTCGGTATAGCTAATTGTTAGGACTTACTTTATTTTTAGAAATTTATTGCTGCGTATTACTTTGTATAACTTTATTATTATTTTAATAGTTCCAGTTAACATTAAAGCCTAATGTTAATGGATTGGTTTGGAAACCTTTGGGTTTGCGAATCGGTTTGCCGGCAAAAAGGTCATAGTAAAAACCATAATTATTTCCTCGTATGCCTATTACGCCACCGGTTAGGTGCCGACCTAATAAGTATTCACTTTTGGCGCCCGAGACTTCACCTGTATCGATGCCAAAGTATGGCTCATGATTAAAGGGGGCTTGCCAGACTAGTTCATTACGGATATACCAACCATGATCTGCTCTTAAGGTTAGCTCGCCATCAAAACCGCGCACCGACCAACGTCCACCAATAGAAAATTGATCCGGCGAAGTTAAATGATCACCTCGTGTATATTGCCCCTGATAGTCAAAACGATAACGAAACGGTTGTTGTTTGACACTGAAAGGAATATTGGCTGAGAAGTTAATGAGAAAAATATTGGCTAAAGCACTGCTGTCATATTCGCCATTATTCTATTCTGGTGCTTTTTTAGCATTAAACCATCTAACCCCTTTTTGATAAGTTACCCCTGCATCTAAGGTGATGTCGTTAATATAATGTCGATGCTGTAAACCTAATTGCCAGTTGGTGGTTTTACGCTGTTGAAGCTCCATTTCAGTATCATTGATATAGTTATGAGACTCACGAAGCGTAATACCATAACTTAAGGTGGTTTTTTGCGATTCATTACGATGAATGACTCGGCTTAATTGGACATTGGCATTGCGGCTGCGACCACTATACTCAAAATTTTCATTTTGCCCGGCAATGGTTTGATGATATTTATTGCCTGATAATGAGGTACTGAGTAACCAATAACCAAACGGAATTGAATAGGATAAAAGAAAGTTACGTGAACCATACTTGCCTTTACCATTAATATCATGGCCACCGGAGGCGTAAAAAGAATCACTTAACGATAATAAGTTATCTAAATATAGTGTAGCGCCACCTTGGTCACGCCCGGTGGTTTTGGTGCCCGAATCATCAACTGATAAGCCTAAGCGCCACATTTTACTTTGTCGGCGGGAGATAACTACATCACTTTCACCCGGTTTGTCTCCCGGTACCAGTTCCATTTGTGTCGATACAGTCGGCAAGCGTTGTAAGTTTTCCAGACCTTGCTCAATATCGCGCAGATTAAGTGTGTGATTTTCTCTTACCGGCATAGCGGTATATAACTGCGCATATTTATCGCTATCATCACTGTAATAGAGCTTTCTGACCTTACCTTCAACCAATAATAGCTGTAATGTTCCGGATGTCAGGTCTTGTTCTGGCACAACTACTCGAGTGGTAATATAGCCATAGCTAACCAGTCGGTCCTGAATTTTACTCATCAGTAAACCAATACCTTCTGACCCTAGGCAATGATGGTCTGCCTGACGTGCTAGTTTATTGATAGGAATAAACCAAGGTAACTTATCTCTTTCCAATAATTGCACTTGCTCGATGTTAAAGCATAAAGGTTCAGTTGGAAAAATGATTTCACCGGTTTCGCTGCTGGGAGCTAATAGATGAATGTCGGGTGATGAAGGTGTTAATGTATCTTGAATGGCTTTATCACGCTCTTGTTGATGGATAAGCTGCTGATCACTAACTTGATTGATAAGCTGTCGATCGTTAAGTTGCTGCGTGGGTGGCGGCTCAGCTAACGTAACCATCGTGGGTAAAACTATGAGACTACATGCCAATAAATACCTTTTCATTAATAAATCCATAAAATTAACAATGAAACATCATCACACACAAATCTATACTAAACCATGCTAACATTAAATCAATTCAATGTCGATGCAATAATTGATATTCATCATTTTACCATTTTTTTTAATATTTTATTTAATGCGATTTTTACTGGTAAACCTTGATTTAATCGCCATCGTTGACAGGAATCCGTAGGTAAATTGGCTTTAATACAATCTAATTATCCGATAAAACTCCCCTGCCAATAATTTAAGGTCAATCGGTCGAGTTATTGCACTTGGCTGAAAAGTCCAATGAAATATCCTCATTCAACAGGTATATCAAAAAATAGCATTGGCAACACGAAGCTCGCTTAAGTCCCACCCCAAAATTTAGTGCATGATGCCAGAGATGCAGAATATCAAGTCTCAGAAAAAACAGTAAGTCGAGTACTTCAAGGTTTAAGTTTATGAGTAAAGGCGTACATAAATTCAAGTATAAAACTGATACGATTACACCTCATAATGTCGTTAGTAATACGTTTGCAACCTAATTTAATCCCGACAAACTCAATATTACTTGGGCAATGGATATCACATACATCAAAATAGGTGAAGGTTGATTATCTCTGGCTGTGATTATCGATTTGTATGGACGACATGCAATTGGTTAGCAAATCCGTTATATAGACCGACATTTAGTCTGTGATGCATTAAAATATGCGTTATTTCGATGTTATTAGCCTGAATAGGTATTAGTTCACCGTGATCAAGGAAGTCATCATGTTTGATTAATCACAATTGCAAAATTAAACGGTTAAATTTTCGATTATTGTGTAAATTAAATGATTACACTCTCAATCAAGATAGATAATGTTTTAAAATCATCGTGTTAGTTATCAAGAGTCTAGAGCAATAGTCACCAAATCATCGGCACAGCTGGAAAATTTCATATTATTTTAGATATTATCTTTTGCAGATTAAAAGTTCAAGAAAGGATAAAATAGTAAATCCATCAATGATTGTTATGGAGAGATGGAATTTAGCAACTAACACGTTTTTCCAATTAGTATTCTAACATCTTTGATGTCAGTCATTTTTCTCATTATTTTTTGCTTATGACTAAAATGTATATTGTTATAATTATTAATTAGTTTCATCTTTTATCGTTGTATTTATAATGGTATTACTTATTAGCACTAACTAAATGCTATTTATCATTAGGCAATAAAAAGGATACTAACATGAGTAAAATATTTGATGATAATTCCCAAACCATTGGTCATACGCCTTTAGTTCGATTAAAACATTTTGGTAAAGGTAATATATTAGCCAAAATCGAATCTCGTAATCCTAGCTTCAGCATAAAATGTCGTATTGCATCAAATATGATTTGGGATGCCGAAAAAAGAGGTTTACTCACCCCTGATGTTGAACTTATTGAACCAACCAGTGGCAATACCGGTATTGCATTAGCCGCAGTGGCTGCTGCTCGCGGTTATAAGTTAACCTTAACTATGCCAGAAAGTATGAGTATTGAACGTCGCAAACTTCTTAAAGCTTTAGGCGCCAATCTAATATTAACCGAAGCGAGCAAAGGGATGAAAGGTGCCATCGAAAAAGCGGAAGAAATCGTTGCCAGCAACCCAAAACAAAATATCATGCTTCAACAATTTAGTAATCCCGCCAATCCAGAAATTCACGAAAAAACTACCGGACCAGAAATCTGGCTTGATACTGATGGCCAAATCGATATTTTTATTGCCGGTGTTGGTACCGGTGGAACATTTACCGGCGTAACCAAATACATTAAAAAGACCCAAGGTAAAAATATTACTGCGGTCGCAGTCGAACCGACTACCTCACCAGTCATCACTCAAGCGCTTGCAGGTGAACCTATCAAACCAGGACCACATAAAATACAAGGTATTGGGGCTGGATTTATTCCTGATAACTTAGATTTAAGCTTGATTGATTTGGTCGAAAGAGTCTCTAACGAAGAAGCCATCGAAACGGCGCGTATAATAATGGAAAAAGAAGGCATCTTAGCGGGAATTTCATCCGGTGCGGCAGTATTTGCTGCTGACCGCTTGGCGCGCCTACCAGAAAATGCCAATAAAACCATCGTGGTTATCTTACCATCTTCAGGTGAACGTTATCTTAGTACTGATTTATTCAGTGGTATTTTTACTGAAAAAGAACTCGGTTAATTTATACTACAACAGCAAAACACCGCCAATCGGCGGTGTTTTATCAAATATTCGGTAATTTAAACTGAATGTAAATTAATCTAATTGTAAATTAGTCTAATTAATCATCTTGAACAATACCAAAGTGTCGATAAGCATGCGGCGTTGCAATTCGTCCTCTTGGCGTTCTTTGAATATAGCCCTGTTGAATCAAAAAAGGCTCCAACACATCTTCAATGGTTTCACGTTCTTCGCCTATTGCAGCGGCAATATTGTCTAATCCTACTGGTCCACCCATAAACTTTTCGATAATAGCCAGTAGTAACTTACGATCCATATAATCAAAGCCTGCATTGTCGACATCTAACATATCTAAAGCTTGTGTGGCAATACGTTCATCAATAATACCTTTAGATTTCACATCCGCATAATCTCGTACCCGTCGCAATAAACGATTGGCAATGCGCGGAGTTCCTCGTGAACGTTTAGCAATTAAGTAAGCTCCTTCTTTAGAGAGATCCATTCCTAAAAATTTTGCGCTACGGCTTACAATATATTCCAAATCCTCAACCCGATAAAACTCAAGGCGTTGCACAATTCCAAAACGATCACGTAATGGCGATGTTAAAGAACCAGCTCGTGTGGTTGCGCCAATGAGCGTAAACGGTGGTAAATCAATTTTGATTGAGCGTGCAGCAGGACCTTCACCAATCATAATATCGAGCTGATAATCTTCCATTGCAGGATATAAGATTTCTTCAACAACGGGGGATAAACGATGGATTTCATCAATAAATAGCACATCATTCGGCTCTAAATTGGTTAACATTGCCGCTAAATCACCTGCTTTTTCTAACACAGGACCAGAAGTTGTGCGCAAATTAACATTCATTTCATTAGCAACAATATTGGCCAATGTTGTTTTACCTAAGCCTGGTGGGCCAAAAATTAGAACATGATCAAGTGCATCACTGCGTTGCTTAGCTGCTTGAATAAAAATTTTCATCTGCTCACGCACTTGAGGTTGACCAATATATTCATCCAAATATTTAGGACGAATAGCTCGATCTAGCGACTCTTCTTCTTTTTGAGCCTGTGGTGCGATTAAACGATCCGCTTCAATCATCATCGATCCCTACTTTCTTTATAATGCTGACTTTAATGCTTCACGTATTAGCGTTTCACAATCCATATCTGGTTTTATGACTTTGCTAATAATACGGCTCGCTTCTTGCGGTTTATAACCTAGAGCAATAAGCGCAGAAACCGCTTCACCTTCAATTTGATTGGATGATTTTTTAACGCTGCCAGTATCAACAGTTGCGTTCACATTAGCTAACTCTTCACCAAATCGTTTAACACGATCTTTCATCTCAACAATCAATCGTTCAGCCGTTTTGGTACCCACACCTGGTAATTTTACTAACGTTTTAATTTCACCTTGTTCAACTGCGCTAATAAATTGACTGGCGGACATTCCTGATAAAATAGCTAACGCTAATTTAGGTCCAACACCATTGACTTTAATCAACTCACGAAATAGCTCTCGTTCTTGTTCATGATTAAAACCATATAACACTTGAGCATCTTCACGCACGGCAAAATGAGTTAACACAATTACTTCTTTACCATTTTCAGGCAACTCATAAAAACAGGTCATTGGCATAAAAACTTCATAGCCAACACCACCAACTTCAACTAACACTTTGGGTGGTTGCTTTTCAATTATGATTCCACGTAAACGACCTATCACAGCATATCCTTAATAATTAATGTTAATCAAACAATTTGAATCAAATAAGACCGATATTAAATAACTTCTACCCTTCAACATCAGTCTAATTAGCATGATCAAGATTGAATTAGAATTAAAAAACGATTGTGAGTTAGTTTACCTGATAGGAAAAAATTAATAAAGATAAACTGTATAAATAGACAGGCGATAAATAGAAATTTTGCCAACACAAGTTGGCAAAACCAATAATAAAATATAGCGTTAATTATCCAAATTAAAATGGCATTTTAAAACCAGGTGGTAATTGCATGCCACCAGTAACTTGAGCCATACGCTCTTTTTGAGCTTCTTCCAAACGTCGAGTGGCATCATTATAAGCAGCAGCGATCAGATCTTCTAACATCTCTTTATCATCCTCGGTTAATAAAGATGGATCGATTTCAACGCGTTTACAACTATGTGTACCATTAACTGTAACCTTAACGATACCCGCGCCAGACTCACCAGTAACTTCTAGTTTAGCTATCTCTTCCTGAGCTTGCTGCATTTTTGCTTGCATTTGTTGGGCTTGTTTCATCAAATTACCCAAACCGCCTTTTCCACCTGGAAACATAATTATTCCTCATTAAAAACATTTAGTCTGTAATTATACAGGACGAATACTCGATTCATCAATCTTGGCATCAAAATATTGACAAATCGTCTCAACTTTAGGATCTTGGTTAATCGTCAATTTAGCTTGTTCAAGCTTTTGTTGATATAAATCCTCACGCATTTCTAACGGTGTCTTATTAGCCTTATTATCATCAATCACCACCTCTAGATTGAGTGTTTTTTGACGATAATTTGACAGCGCAGTTCGCAACTTAATGCAATTTGCTGACGATTTAGCTAGATGCTCCACAGCCGAACGCGTATGCAAAATAATATGATTATCATCAATTAATTCAGGGTAGGAATTAATCGCAATTTGCTTAATTAACGGTGCAATCTCCAACTGTTCAATTTCCGCACTCCAAGCATCTTTACTGACCATCTCTTCAACCAATTTTTTCGTCATCTCTGGTGTTTTATCAACTTTAAGCGATTCACGAACCGATTTCGCATCAATCAGTGAGTCACTTTTAGCGTCACTTAGTCCGCTAGATTGCCATTGATAATTTTCTGCGGTAATTTCTTCTTCATCATCCAACTCATCAACCACCGCTACCTCAACCTTACTCTTTGAGTTTGCCACAGGACTAACGCGATTCAATTTAGATTTAACGAGGTTGCTTGCTGGTTGATTGACATCAACCGATTCAGACTTTTTTGGCTTCTGTTCCTCTTTGATTAACTGCATTCGCATCTCTAAAATATTTTTAGTGATGGATGAGGCTTCCTCAGGAAGCGATATCGGCGAATCAGATCCAGATGAAATAGCATTGTTAGCTTGATTAGCCTGTTGTGGTAATGCTGCATTATTGGCAGCAAAAGCAGATAATTGTGTGTCGGTTTGCTTTTGTGGTTGTTCCTCAACTTGTGATTCAACTGATGACTTATTGGTTTCTTTGATTGTAGAGTTCGGAGAAGAAGTCACCGAGGTTGTTGCTACTGTTGCCGGATCCATTTTTGGCGGATTAGACTTTGCGATGGGTGAATGTCCAATAGCCGTTTCGCTAACGGTTGTAGCTGGTGGAGTAATCGAATCAACATTTTTAGGCATAAAAGCTAAAGCTCGTAAAAAGCTCATCTCAATGCCCATTTTCTTATCTGGTACAAAGGCGAGCTCTTTTCTCCCCATTAATAAAATTTGATAGAACAACTGCACATCATTTGGCGCCATATATTGCGCTAAAAAGCGCAACTGCTCCTCATGATCTGCATAATCACCTAAGGCAGTAGGTACCACTTGCAATAATGCAATTTGGTGCAACAATGCAATACTTTCCGCCAATAAATTATCCCAATCAGCACCTTGCATTGCCGCCGCGGCAATTTGTTGCATCAACGCATTTCCATCGCCTTGATAAAGCGCATTAACTAATGCAAAAGGGATGGCCTTATCTAAGGTGCCTAACATAGATGCAACCGAAACGGCATCGACCTTACCATTGCCAAGTGCAATAGCTTGATCGGTCAAACTTAACGCATCACGCATGCTACCATTTGCTGCTTTTGCTAACAATTGAATCGCTTTTGGTTCACTTTCAATATGCTCTAATTGTAAAATATGATTCAGCTGTTCGCCAATTATCGACGTATCAAGCACATTCAAGTGCAAATGCAAACAGCGCGACAAAATAGTAATAGGTAATTTTTGAGGATCAGTTGTTGCTAACAAGAATTTAACGTGTTCCGGCGGCTCTTCTAAGGTTTTCAACAGTGCATTAAAGCTGCTGCGTGACAACATATGCACTTCATCGATTAAATAAACTTTAAAACGCCCTTTAGTTGGTAAATATTGAATATTATCTAAGATTTCACGAGTATCTTCGACTTTAGTTCGTGAGGCGGCATCGATTTCCAACAAATCAACAAAACGGCCTTGTTCAATTTCACGGCAATTATCACAAACACCACAAGGAGTTGCGGTAATACCACTTTCACAATTTAAACCTTTAGCTAACAAACGAGCGATCGAAGTTTTTCCCACCCCTCGGGTACCTGAAAACAGATAAGCATGATGCACCCGACCAAGAGAAAGGGCATTAGATAAAATCTTCAAAACATGTTGTTGCCCTACTACCTCAGAAAATGATTTGGGTCGCCATTTACGTGCTAAAACTTGATAACTCATAATCACCATTACTTATTACTATTAAATTTTGCTAATCATACCACAATCAGTCAAATTAGTCTTTAAGATGCCGATCGCTGACTTAATCATTGACAACATATTATTAATAAGGAAGATTTCTGTTCAATTAGGCTATTGAACCGACATTATTTTCGAAATAAATTTATCATAGACACCATCTTAAATAAGGTATCTTTCATTTAAAAATCATCTTTTCTTAATTTTTTTACCGATGGAGTAATTTGAATAACTTAAATCTCAGGTTATCTGTTCTTTAGTGTAAAATCAGTAATCTCATCTAAAAACAGATCACCGTATTTCTCTAATTTAATTTTACCCACACCCGACACGTTGATAAGTTGTTTCTTACTGTCTGGCATAGTTTGCACCATTTCAAGCAAGGTTGCATCACTAAATACAATATAAGGAGGGATGTCATCCATATCGGCAATTTGTTTACGTAATCGCTTAAGATTATTAAATAAGATTCGTTCTTCGTAGGATAAAATAGTGGTTAAATTAATCGCCCTTGCATAACGATTAAGACGACTTTTCTTAACTATTTCTAATCGTGGTTTGGCTAACTTTAACGATACTTCACCTTTCAATATTGGCCGAGCATTTTCAGTCAATTGCAAAGTGACAAACGTTGAAATATTTTGATGTAAATACCCTAAAAAAATTAACTGTCTAATCACACTATGCCAATAATCAGACGAGTGCTCTTTACCAATCCCATAAACCGACAACTTATCATGACCATTTTCTTTAATTTGCGAACGTCCTGACCCGCGTAGAATATCGATAATATATTGCGCACCATAACGTTGCTCGACTCGATAAACACAAGACAAAACCTTTTGCGCATCAATCAACCCATCATATTGCTCAGGCGGATAAAGACAAATATCACAGTTATTACAAGGTTCGGTACGGTGTTCACCAAAATAATTTAACAACACAATCCGCCGACAAGTCATACATTGTGCAAACGACTCCATCGCCTCAATTTTATGCTGTTCCACTTGTTTCTGCTCATTATCATATTTTTCAGCAATTTGTTGCTGATACCAATTTAAATCTTTATTATTAAATAATAGTATCGCCTCTGCGGGCACACCATCACGCCCTGCACGACCGGTTTCTTGATAATAAGCCTCAATTGAACGAGGACAATCAGCATGGACAACAAACCTTACATTAGGCTTATTAATCCCCATTCCAAAAGCAACCGTTGCAACAATAATTTGGGTATTATCTTTTAAAAAACTCTCTTGAGCCATTTGGCGCTCATTTGTTGATAGACCGGCATGATAAGCCATAGCAGAAAACCCTCGTGCCACAAGTCTGGTTGTCATATCCTCAACTTTAGAACGGCTAGAACAGTAAACAATGCCACTATTGCCTTTTTGGGTTTCAATAAATGATACTACTTGCTCAGTGAGATTAAATTTTTCCACCACCGTATAACGAATATTCGGCCGGTCAAAACTGCGTACGACAACCAACGGATCGACTAAATTAAGCTGGTGAAGAATATCTTGCTGCGTCATCTTATCGGCAGTGGCAGTAAGAGCGATGATTGGCACTTTGGGAAAGCGCATTGATAAATGATTTAATTGACGATATTCAGGTCTAAAATCATGTCCCCATTGTGAAATACAATGCGCTTCATCAATAGCAATTAAGGATGGTGGATGTTGCTCGATCATTGACAAAAAAGAAGAAACAGCCAATCGTTCAGGAGAAATATATAATAGCTTTATTGAATGATTTAAATATTGCTGAATAATATATTGTTGTTCTGTTCCAGATTGAGTCGCATTTAAAAAAGCAGCAGGGATACCATTTACCAATAGCTGATCGACCTGATCTTTCATTAAGGAAATAAGCGGAGAAATCACCAAAGCAGTACCTGACAAAACAACCGCCGGAATTTGGTAACAAAGGGACTTACCCCCACCAGTCGGAATAACAGTTAAAACATCACGTCCGCCAATCACTGATTCAATAATATCTTTTTGTTGATTCCTAAATGACTTATAGCCAAAAACATTATGTAGAACATCTTCAATCTGATCTTTTAGCGACATAATAACCTGAACCAGTAATACTTAATAAAGTTGTGGAGTATAGCCAATTTAAAACTAGCAAACCACTAGCAACGCACATTTACTTATAAACAATAATAAAAAATCGAATCAATTTCGAATAATCGTTTAGATTAAAGTAGAAATAGAATAATAAAAATGTGACTATTATTCGACTTTTCAATATAAAATTTGCTTATTTTATCATCAAATTTGTTCGACAGATTAAAAAAACAGCTATTTTTAATTATTTTACTTGAAACAAAACTATTTGCCCGCTAATATTTGCGTGTTTCCAAAATATACGCCCGTAGCTCAGTTGGTTAGAGCATCACCTTGACATGGTGGGGGTCAGTGGTTCGAGTCCACCCGGGCGTACCAATTCAACGCGTTATTCTACAAACCTTACAATAGATTCTAATTAGCTTAAAAAAACGTTGGGGTAAAACCTTCGACAAGAAGTTTGTATTGTTAATATCAAAATAGCTAATTTTGCAATTCAATTTCTAAATTTTAGTTGATCACACCACTAATTCAGCTATTGATTTTAGTTCCTTACTAAACTGTAGCGTTTTGTTGGCTATTTACCAATATACCAGACTTCAAGTTTACCTATTACGACGTATATCTCTGAAGATTTGTTAGGAGTCATTTGTTAAAGCCAATAGGCAAATTGTCCATGATTATCGAATTGAGTTTGTAGATTGCTGCCGTGATAGCCAATGAGTGTACTACCCTTCTGATTAGATAACTCATATAGTAGCAATATATCATTTATGGAAGCCATTAGTTTCCTATTAATAAATAGTATTGTTTTTTCCAATTTTAGATAATAAAAACCACCCGAATGAAGTGACCCCCAATAGTTGGACAACCAATTACTGAGGGTCTTTTTATGTCAAAATATAGTCGAGATTTAAAAATTATCATAGCTAATGAATTCTTATCAGGAGAATCATCGAAAATTCTTTCAAAAAAATATGCGATATCTTCTCGTCAGATTCGGTATTGGTCCCAAGTGGTTGCGATTCATGATGATAACGCCTTTCAACCAACACCTCATTTACGTCATGCCGAAGCAAGATTACAAGCATTAAAATTAATGTGGACAAATAATTGGTCTCTCGGGCACACTAGTGCTATGCTTAATTTAAGTTCCCCCGGTCTTCTATTTGTTTGGCTTGATAGATATCATAAAAAAGGTTTCCGAGGGCTTGAATATCGTTCCAGAGGAAGACCATGTATGAAGCGAACCCGTATTGAACCCACTCACAGTGATGATGAAAAAACAATTGAAGAATTAAAAGAGGAAATTGCTTATTTACGAGCAGAAAATGCTGTTCTAAAAAAGTTAGAAGAGCTGAAGCAAGCAAAACGTCAACAAACAAAGAAAAAACGTTAGTTGTTTTAGCTCTTAAATATCAGTATTCTTTAAAACATTTGCTATCAGCAACAAAACTGGCAAAAAGTGTTTTTTATTATCATGTTAATAGGTTGAAAATGCCGTCTGCTTATGAAAATGAGTTAAAACGTATAGAATCGATTTACCATGAACATAAAGGGCGTTATGGTTATCGGCGAATTCATTTAACGTTGATAAATGAAGGCATTAAGCTCAATCATAAAACGGTACAACGCTTAATGGGTCAGCTTAATCTCAAATCGACAGTAAGACCTAAAAAATATCGTTCTTATCGTGGAGAGACAGGTAAAACAGTAGCTAATTATCTTAAAAGAGATTTTGAATCATCGAAACCAAATGAAAAATGGGTAACGGATGTCACAGAATTTAAGGTAAATGAACAGAAAATTTACCTATCGCCCATTATCGATTTATATAATCAAGAAGTAATCGCTTATAAAGTGGCTAAAAATGCACGTTTGACCTTGGTGACAGATATGCTTCAAAAAGGGATATCACGATTAAAACAGTGTGAAAAACCGTTACTACATAGTGACCAAGGCTGGCAATATAGAAATTGCCATTATCAGAAGCTACTAGCTAATAATGGCATCAAACAAAGTATGTCCAGAAAAGGAAATTGTTTAGATAATGCGGTAGCTGAAAACTTTTTTGGTCTATTAAAATCAGAAATGTACCATGGACAATGCTTTCAAGATGCAGATGAATTGATTGAAAAAATAGAAGAATATATAGAATACTACAACACCAAACGGATTAAAGCCAAATTAAAAGGCCTGACTCCGGTTGAATTTCGAAATCAGGCCTTACAAGCCGCTTAATAAAAGTGTCCAACTTTATGGGGTCACTTCACGAAGGTGGTTTTTTATTATTGTAATTGTGTTAAAAAAATTAATGTGGCTTTTCTGGGAAAGTGAGATTGATATCGTTGACGTCTAATTTTTTTAGATTAATTCGATATAATTTCCATTTTTTTAGGATTGCTATATCTTCATCAGCTGCCTCATCAAACTCTATTTTATCATTTAGTATATCTATTTCGGCGTTTGCTTCTTTCAACAAAGATTGTTTAACCTGATGATTTTGATAAATAATTTGCTCATCTGTTAACTTCATTGGTTGCGGATCAACGAAAGTTAATTTGCCGTTTTCAATTTTTAACGCCTTACCTGCTTCGTTAGCTTTTATCGCTGCTTCTGCATATTCTTGATTTGTAATTGTCATATTAATATCCTCTTACTGTCCAACGAACTAACACTGCACCCGGAAGACATGATGTGTATGAAGCAAGCCAAAACCCAGTTGAGTAAACGGTAGAATACGCAAACTCATTTTGAGCCCAAGGGCCACTATCAACTTTATCGATGCTTATTCCATAATTATATGATTTCATAGGTTTTAATAAATTAATAAATGTTCCATTTACCGCATTAATGCTCTTCGTTTCTATATATTGAGCATCAGATTGTTCAATGAACCCATCTGAATAAACTCGACACCAAGCGTTACCATTATGATATGACTCAACAATATATCCGCGACTACTAACAGTATTTAAACTATCTCTAATTGAGTTAATTTTATTATCAACATCAGTTAAATCTGTAATTAATGATTTACCATCCACAGTCGGCATTTTTTTGAACTCAACATTAGAACATATTGAGTGGGTAGTTGTTCCATTTTCAACACTTTTTGTCGCAGGTAAAGCACCAACAAGATCAGCAGATGCATTAGCGGTTGTAAGGGCCTCATACCAAGCTCCGTTTCCTGTCATGTCTGAGCACCTATAATAAATCCGGGGTCGATTGTTATTAATAATTGAGCGTGTTTCAATGCCCAATGATTCAGATGTAGTCGCACATCGAGGATTAGTTAAATTTTCACTCATATATTCATCCTTTAAATAAAAATTCAAATCACCAATTAAGGTAATTGAAAGAGTTAATTGTGTTTGCTGTAATTTTCACTTTATGAGTACTTTATAAAGTGCATTGGATTTGCATTTCATAAAATGACTCGCTAAGGATGATGACATAAACTAAAAAAATAAGTTAATGAATGAATTTGTAATAAAAAATGATACAAGTGGCATAGGTAATGTTATCTCAAAATATAAAATATTAATAAAAACCTTGCCTATAAAACTAATATTTTTGATTATCAACGAGATTTCTTTTGGTTGCTTTGGCCATTAGATATTCGTGATTGTCAGATACCAATACCATTTAGAAAATGGCAATATTTTTCATGATACTATCTTTTATCTAAAAACTATTTTTTTGCCATTGCGACAATTAAATTGAAATGGTTCAACAAATGTAAATTTTGATTTCACCATTAAATAATATGAGTAAAAAAGAAACCTTTAATTTGGAAAGCTAATTATATAATTAGCAAAAATAATTAACCCAAAATATTCAGAATGTTTAAAAAGCAGAATATGAACGAGTCAAAAAAGGAATTTAATGAGAATCTATATTGCTAAAAATGTCTAATAATTGCTTTAATGTTAATAACTATATTTTATTGATTAACACTTTGAATTTTCTTGCAGGATTAAGTTATAACAATTAATAAAGCAATTATTAGACAAAATGAAAAAAGTTAGAAAAACAAATACCGTAAAAATACCATTGATGCCAAAAGCGATAATAAATCAAAAATCTATTTATAATTATAATATGTTTCTATATGTGAAATATAATTACAAATAGATAGTAAATTACAGCTTCTGATATTGTGCTGATAAATTAAAAATACTATTATAGCTATTATCATTAATAACACCAATTACTCCCCCATTTATAGGATATTTCTTTATTACTGATTCATTTTCAGAATTAATGACTATTTGAGTTTCTGTTCCGGATTGATATGAATAAATTTTAAACGTTTCAGCGCCCTTAAGTTGAGTATTTTCAAGTGTTAAAGATTCATTAATCATTGTACCAACTTTCAATGTGTCCCCATCCCGATAAATACAAATCGCATTATTAAATACAGAATCATAATTTAATAAAATACCTGTTTTATCACTTAACGGTTCGTTAACAGAAATATACCCTGCATACAATCTACTATCTGCAAACCAATTAGGTAATTTAGAAAAAGGAAAACCATCAAAAACGTTACTACCTATTGTATTGATATTTTCATTATCAACCCACGGAGCATGACTGGATGGTTTTTTTGCTAAACGAATATTATTAAATTTAATCCCATGAGTTGAATAATCACCAAAAATCAAAATTGGGCATGTTATTTCTGATGGTGAACCGTCGTAAATAATTTCAATCCGGTTTAACCCATATTCAAGTTTACACACATATGTGGTAAGTGGCTTGTTTACGTTTAATACACCGGAGGCAAGCCTTTTTCTTTTACACAAACATCTTAAATTGTCACGTGTTGAATCACCAAAACTCTTTCCTGTATTTGAAAACACTGAAATATTGTGATATCTATTTTTGTTTGTAAATTTAAAAGTACCACTTTCCAACACTGTAAGTGTCGTATTAGCTTTTTCACAAAAAACTAATACGTTGAGGGTTACATTAGAGCCTGCGCCGATCGATGCAACAGCATCATAACCAAATTGATTTAATCCAATACTTTCTGAGGATTTTACAAAGTTAAATTGAATATGTTTATTTGATAACGTTACGCAATCCCACCATTTTGGAGCAGTGTTTGATAACAATTTATCTCCTGGGCAAAATGAAGGTATATATGAATTTTTAAATATTTCATAAGAGAACGCATCACCCATTACGGCTTGCCCAAATTCCTGAGGATGTATCGTATCAAAAGAGCCATCCGATTTTATATAAAACAAGCTATTATCTGTAATGCTTTTTGATGCTTTTTTAAATAAATATTCAGATAAATCGTAATATTCAACTTTAGGATAGTTTTCAAAAATCGTAGATTTAAGGGATTGTTCGAAAGCGCTTCTTAGCTCATTATTTTGATTTACTGTCACACAACCTACCGCGCAACCATACCCCCATGCTTTCCTTATAAGCGCATCGAATGAATCTAAATATTGATTAAAATCTTTAGGTACATCATTCCATCCCATTGCGATAAGCAAGCTGTCAGGCGCCGTATTTCCGTATGCTGAATTTTGAAAAAAACCATAATCAAAATTTCTATAAGCCCAACCATCGATTAGTTTCATACTATTTAACGAAATATTGTATAGATTTAAAAATGCATAAGGTGACCATCTGGAGGCAATATATTTAGCCGATTGTTCAAAATGAGCAGCCCAGCTATGACTACCACCGGCATACGAATGATTGTAGTTAGTTGAAGATAAATTGTAATCCGGAGCGCCAGAATTCGGATTTTGTCTCCACGATTGTTTACCCCAAGCACCGTCAGATATTGAATCCCCAACTACGCCTACCGAACATGGTGATACTCCTTTTCTACTAGCCGCTTGATGAATAATATTTTTAACACCAAAATTTGAGCCATTTATTGCTTTATCTATATTAAAAACGTGTTCATAACCCCATGGATCTTTAGTTAATAAATTTCCTTGGCCTAGAAATTTCCTGACATCATCCGTTGGTAATAAATTGCATCTTACTGAAACACCTTTAGGCACAAAGATTTTTTTACTTTGTGAATAGCAAACATTTCTAGAATCTAAACTTAAATCAGAAACAATGTCAGTAATTAAAACATAATCTTTAGTAGTAGCATTCTTTGAATTGATCGGATACTCAATATTTCTAATACTTTGATTTTCTTCGCTATAGTTCTTCCCGTCTTGCGGGTAATTCGATGCGTTATTATCAGTAGTATTCGACATCCACCTTTTGGTTTTGTCAGCAGTTACTTTCGTTGTATCAGCAGTTGATTTCGCATTAGTTTTAGAACTAGTCGTTTTCTGATAATTAGTTACATTTTCACTCATATACTTATCCCTGAAATAAAATCTCAAATCACCAATAAGGTAATTGAAAAAGTTAATTGTTTTTATTGTAATGTTTAGTTTATGAGCACTTTATTTAGTGCAGTGCATTGGATTTGCATATTATAAAATGACTCGCTAAAAATAATGACATAAACTAAAAAATTAAGTTAATGAATGGATTTGTAATAAAAACGTTACAAGAGAAGTCAACTAAAGGTAATTAATAAAATAAATAAAACTTCAAATAAAATAACCAAGGGGTTTTGTGTATCAGTTAACTTTATTTAGGTTGGTTGAGCCATTAATGTTCGATATCACAACGCATTTACAAAATTCTATATTTAGCTATAATCTTAGCATTTCTACATCATCTTCCCACATATCTATAGCGATGGTGTTTTGAAGTGTTGATATATTTTGATTTCTCTCATTTAGTATTGAATTTTTTTGATAGATTTTCAAAGCTTTTGTCCATCTTCTTTGAAAATCCCTTTCTCGCCATTCCGAGCCAAAAAATAAAACGATCATAATCACGGTTAAAATCTTTCTTTAACCAACTTTGGAATATCTACACTTCAAATTTATATAAAAAGAGAAATCATTATTGCATGTTGTAGGTAGATTTTATGCAATTCGTCTAAAGAACATTTCCCACTAGGACCGTCACGATAGGATTAATAATTAAATTACAACTATTTGATTAATAAAATTAAAGAATAAAAATATTTTAGTTTATGATTCATAAAACTAACTATTTTCAATCTCATACTAACAATAAAATACATCTATTTATATTAGGATGACGCCCAATGATAATGAAATAGAAGTGTCGGGCTAATATTACGTGCTCAATACTCACGACGATCATAACTTTGTTTGCTACTAAACTGATATCACTATGTAGAATATAATACATTTTGTTATATAGTTAGATGCTATGAAGTATTAATTGTGAATATTATATCAGATTTATCAACCTAAAAAGCGCTTAACTTAATGTTAAGGGCTATATGTCCTATTTCATTTATGATATTATTTAATTAGTATAAAAGGAGCAAAAATGTTTAAGTATTTTCATATAATTCATTTTTTAATGACTCATAATTTAAGTCAATTAAAAGAACATTGGCGAAGAGATATAATCAAAAGAAGAAAATTTAAATGGTCAAGACTACTAAAAACTATCACACGCTCAACAGACCTTAACCCCCGTTATTGGTTTTGGTGGAGGCTTGCTAGAGAAATGCATCTACATGGAAGCAAAAAACAAAAATCAATCTCTAATTTAATAAACCTAGGCTTAATCAAAAACTATAATATTGAAATAACCTTAAATGTAGATATTGGATTTAATCCTTTTATAAGTCACTTCTGTGGCATTGTCATTAACGGTAATGCAGAGATCGGGAATAACTTTATTTGCCGCCAAAATGTGACTATAGGCTGGAAAAGCCACCCTCTCAAGGTAATAATTGGAGATAATGTAAAGATTGGAGCATCAAGCGTAATTTTGGGTGGTGAAATAAAAATAGGTGACAATACAGAGATAGGCGCGATGTCATTTATCACTCGAGATATTCCCAATAACTGTATTGTTTACACTGAGAAAAAGAATAAAATCATTGAAAAAATAATCTATTAAATTATTAGCTAGACCCATTATGTTTAGCGAAATATCTAGTTGGCTTAACTTTTTTATGCTTATAGAAATTTCAGTAATTCGCTACTATCTTCTATATATTAAAATAACTGATTTATATTAAAATGGCATCAGATAGCTACAATATCTAACTAACTGTCAAAAGTTCCATCATAGATACACACAACGATCATAACTACACTCCAGAAATAGACGATCAATTGCTACCTAAATTGTACCAATCATTGTAACCACAAATTTAAGATTTTTGTCTTAACTGCTGCCAGCAATGTTATTATCAATCTTAATTCTACATATGCAGATGAAATAGGCTCAACTCATTGAAAAATCAATCCATATGGAAGTTTTTATTAACCTTCATCTTCAAAACTTATAATAGCGCAATCATTTTTAGTTAAGATTGCGCTATTATTCAATAATTGTCGATAATTGTACTCTATACATATCTACGTGACATAATTATAAGCCATTGGTATGAATCCAGCCTAGAGTACTAATTCTAAACGCTATTTCTTAATTCTAAATTTTTAGTTTCGAAAATAACTTGTCTGAAAAAACGAGCATATACTAAATTAACCCTAATTAACTCTCTTAAATAAAGTAATAACTGAATAAATAGAGTTTATACCTAAATAGATGTTTTTTAATTTTTTGACTATCATTTTATTTTTACAAAATATTAAAAAAGATGTATTATTAACACTTTATAATTTAAATTAAGAAACTATTTTTTGTAACATAATGTTTTATATTTAATATATAAAATTTCAGTAAACAGTAAGGTGGTAAAAAGTAATTAAGAGAGTTATTTAAATGTTAAACATATTCAAGTTATTTGGCAAAAAGTCAGACTCAGAAAGAAACGAACAAGAAACTGTAGCAGAAATTCTCCCTCCTATTATTTTTGGTGAAAATAACAAAATTATTTATAAAGATAATAATAACGAAATACAAATAAATAACTTCAATTATCAAAATTATTTAATTGGGATTAATCTCCATATTACTGGTAATAATAATACTATTATTATTGATAGTAACACTATATTCAAAAATTCATCTATTAAAATAGACTATTCAAATAATGGTACCTTAAAAATTGAAGGAGATAGTGAACTGAATAATTTAGAAATAATTGCTGATTTAGCTGATAATTTTTTTATTAGTTTTGGTAGAAATAATAAAATTCAAGGTGGATTATCTATTATATGTTGTGAACATAATTCAGGATTTATATCAGGAAATGAATGTTTGTACTCCCAAGGAATAAAAGCTATGAGTGGCGACGGTCATACAATTTTAGACCATGGTTCTAGAGAAATCTTAAATAAACCTAATCATTATATAACAATCGGTGATCATTGTTGGATTGGTGAAAGAGTATTATTAACTAAAAATACGCAAATATCTGATAATTCAATTGTTGCAATGGGTAGCGTTGTAACCAAGAATTTTTTAGAAAAAAATGTAATTCTTGGTGGTAATCCTGCAAAAATCATAAAGAAAAATATTGACTGGCATATTTGCAGAATTAGTGATTATATAAAATTTCAATAGGTAATAATGGAACTATAATCTATTTTATAACAACAAACATAATTCTAATCAACTTGATTATGAGCTTATCTATTTTTTTGCATCATCATTAAGCGTTTATTTTAAAATTTTATTTCAAAGTTTTCTAACTTTCTGATTTATAAATTCTAACCATTAATAACCATCTTAAACGAATTGATCATTTTCTTAAATCAAGTTAGTTTATAAATTTTACAAACTTATTAATTCATCTTTTAAATCTTTACATTAATGTTAGAAAGCTAAAAATCGTATATCAAAATAGAAAATACCAATCGTATTTTATCAGAAGTCACAATATTAAAATGAACAATTATATGCACTATTGAATGCTTAAAGATTAAAAATATTCTTAAAATGTAGGGAAATTTAAAATTTGAATCAAATAAATTACATATAAATAAACTCCCAATTTCTTATTTTATAGTGATCAAATATAAAAACTATATAAACAAATTAATTATTTATTATCGTTTAATTAATCAATTTTTTTGATTGCAAGAATATTACCCACCAATTAAGCGAGGATCTACCTCTGATTTTCAATTTGATTTATAACTGAGCTCATACTCATTGACATCATGCGTTTGATGGGTAGGCATTTTTCATTGTCAATCAACTTTTGAATTTGATCTAGAATGTCGTCGCACCACGGTTTATTTTGAATCAATTCGTGAACCTTTCTAAGATTATCGTCTTTCATGTTTTTCAAGAAATAGAATATTCACCTAATTTGATAATATAACTTTTCCTGTTTATTGTTAACCTCCTAATAATTCGATCTAATTGCTTATTAGCATCATCAGAAAGCGCTACTGCATTGATAAAACTTATTCGCTATCAGTCTTGCAAAATTTTACTTCACAAATATTATACAATTTGTTGTTGGTAACCAAAGGGATAGCGTTACCAAATTGCCATAACTACTCAGCAAAAAATGCTTAAACTCGTTTATTTTGTTAAAGAAGAAATTCTTCTATAAACTAGGATTAGTGATATAAGACACTCTAATTGGAAGCGCAGATTATATGATTCGCAAAAAATTTACCAAATCCTTTTAAATATTGAGAAGCAGAATGGGAAAAGGTCAGAAAACAATTTAAAGATGGCCTAGATTTTAAAAAAATCCAATCAGTGCTTGATAGTTGATAAATTTATAGAATAGATTAACATATTAAATTTGACCCCAGCAGGAATCGAACCTGCAACTAGCCCTTAGGAGGGGCTCGTTATATCCATTTAACTATGAGGTCAGCAACGACGATTATTCTAATAAATTTATCAAGATAATGCCATTTAATTAATGAAAAATTTTCTATTTTGAGCAAACATGATACAATTCATCTATTCGGCAATTTATTATTTTTATTCGGTAACATTATGAAAAAAAGAATAATAGGTATGATGTTCTCGGTTATGGCACTAACTAGTTGCGCAACCTATCAACCTGAAACAAATAGTTATAGTGACCCATTATCGGGTTTTAATAAAACCATGTTTAATGTTAACTACTATGCACTTGACCCGTATATTTTACGTCCTGCTGCTGTAGTTTGGAAGGATTACGTACCTACACCAGTACGTAAAGGCGTCGTGAATTTTTCATCTAACCTCTCTGAACCTGCATCGGTTGTCAATAGTGCGTTACAAGGTGAAGGACGAGAATCGGGTAAACATTTAGCCAGATTCTTCATCAATAGCGTTTTTGGTGTAGTTGGTATTTTTGATGTTGCAGGAATGGCTGATCCTCAGTTACAAAAAGGTGCTAAACATAGTTTTGGTCAGACATTAGGTCATTACGATGTGCCTTATGGTCCTTATGTTGTTTTGCCTTTCTATGGTTCAGCAACCCTTCGTCAAGAAGGTGGTGATCTTGTTGATTCTTTGTATCCACCACTTGTTTGGTTAGACTGGGAATGGGCATTAGTGCGTGGCGCTGTTGATGGTATAGAACTTCGCGCCGTAGCAATTGAGTATGAAGATTTACTTAAAAATAGTGATGATCCTTATAACTTTATGCGTAATGCTTACTTCCAACGTAATGATTTTAATGCGTCTGGCGGTAAAGTTGATGAGCAAAAAGAGAAACAACGTCAAGAAAGTATTAACAGCATTATTAGCGATATCGACGCCCAATAATTATCGCTTGCTTTAATATTAATACTAGATAAATTTGATAAAAAACGCCGATTTGTTCGGCGTTTTTTATTTTCCTTGCATTTCCGGCAAATGATGCCAAAACCGTTTTGGCATATTTTGTCGTTGTAATTTAGGGTTAATTCTTTCTTTGATCGTTAGCGCATTACAATAGCGATACCACATGGTTTGAAAACGCTTTTCATCATCTGTCAAATAATCTTGATTGATTTTGTTATCAACAATGAGATGATCATCCTCATTTAACGAAATTTGCTCAAGCTTTTCTAAATTATA
Organism: Gilliamella sp. LMG 34359; assembly: GCF_984569085.1. NCBI lineage: Bacteria > Pseudomonadati > Pseudomonadota > Gammaproteobacteria > Orbales > Orbaceae > Gilliamella > Gilliamella sp. LMG 34359. Next base: position 2,421,420 of record NZ_OZ474906.1, read on the forward strand.
AAAATAACCATACTGGCGCTTTTCATCATAAATTGCCCATTTTTGGTCAGCATAGCGATCTTTGAAAAATCGTGTGGTTAATGGTAAAGCATTATAAATAGGCTCGATAACCGCAAAATAGATTTTTTCATCAATATCGCTTGCTGGGTTTTGGATACTATTAAATCGTACAAATTGCTGGATATGATGCTTCTCTTTATTCACTTTTTTTGCTATATCGTGAACTGCAAGTACATCTGGATCACCAAAATCGGTTTCAATTGAACGGTTTGATTTAAAAACTTTGCAAATATAACGAAAGATGATTAAGTCACTTTCAGGCAGTTCAGATAACCAAGTAAACAAGATTTGATTAAGGGCTATCGGCGATAACTTTTTTTGTAGCGCCGTGTATACTCTTTCATATTTACTGTTCCGATATTCCACTTGGTGAGATTCTGACAGTAAAAGCGGCACTATGTCATCAGTTGTCAACAAACATTCAGGCATTTTTTTGAGTTTAAACGCATCAAAAACCGCACATAACAGCCCTTCAAAAGTTTTGTCATAATAAAACCCAAGCATAGCTTACCACCCCATCACTAGTTGTTGTGGAATAGGATCTTTGTTAACTTCAATCAGAGGCTGATCTTGCAAGCTAAGTCGAATATATTCAGCGGATGAATCAAGTAATTTATAGGTTGTCATTTCATGACAAACAATAAAAAATTGCGCACGTTTAAGCACCACGCCGATCCGTTTTAACGCTTCGATATTGAGCTTTCGATGTCGTCTTGCCATCACAATTAATTTTGCTGATTTAACACCAATACCGGGTACTCGCAGAATCTTTTGATAACTAGCGCGATTAATATCGACCGGAAAAAATTGAGGATTACGAATCGCCCAAGATAATTTAGGGTCAACGGTTAAATCAAGATCAGGATGTTCATCATTAACAATCTCATCGACATTAAAATCATAAAAGCGCAATAACCAATCCGCTTGATAAAGACGGTTTTCACGCACTCTTGGTACTTCTTGCAGTACGGGTAAACGTTTATCATAACTATTTACCGGAATAAATCCTGAATAGTAAACTCGCTTCATACTTGGCCGCTTATATAACTTAGCGGTAAGTTGTAATATTTGATTATCGGTTTCATCTGTCGCGCCAATAATTACCTGCGTGCTTTGTCCTGCAGGGACAAATTTTGGTGTGGATTTGAGTTTTTTACGGTCTTCAATATTTTCCAGCAAATTTTGTTGAATATGGCGCATAGGTTGATAGATGGTTTGATGATCTTTATCCGGCGCAAGCAGTTTTAAATTGCGTTCCGTTGGGATCTCAAGATTGACACTCATTCGGTCTACCAATAACCCTGCTTCACGAATTAATTCATTACTTGCCCCGGGGATCGCCTTCATATGGATATAACCATTGAAGTGATATTCTTGACGTAAAATTTTAACCACGCGAATCATTTTTTCCATGGTATGATCAGCACTACGCACAATACCAGAGCTTAAAAAAAGCCCTTCAATATAATTACGACGATAAAATTCAATCGTTAAATCGGCTAACTCTTTCGGTGTAAATCCAGCGCGAGGAATATCATTGCTTTGGCGATTGATACAGTAAGCACAATCAAACATACAGTAATTGGTCAACATGATTTTTAGTAACGAGACACATCGACCGTCGGCGGTAAAGGAATGACAGATACCACAACGTGAAGCACTACCAATACCTTTGTTTTTATTACTGCGAGAAGTACCGCTGGAGGCACACGAAATATCGTATTTCGCAGATTCCGCCAATATCTCAAGCTTTGATATCATTTTGTCTTGAATCATAATCATTACCAATAACTGTATATATTAACAGTATTATAACTATTTTAGATGCCTTCGCAAGTAAATAATCAGATCGCAAATAACAAAAAATGTGTGCCATTAAACCACTTTTATAGCCAATTTCATTAAGAAAGCATTAAGAAAATGTAAAGAGGGTTAATGCTATTGATAACTTATTTTACAAACCTCATCTTATTTAAAAATTTATAAATAAAATCAATCGTAGGGTATTGTTCAGCTTACAAGTGTACGCTATAATCAGTCCAATTTTTCATATGAAGCCAGTTAACTTAGGAGTAGAGCATTAGATGAAACGTGTAGTTATTACCGGATTAGGTATTCTTTCAAGCATCGGAAATAATACCAAAGAAGTTTTAGAGTCGTTGAGAGTGGGCCGAAGCGGTATTACTTTCTCGCAAGAAATGAAAGATAGCGGAATGCGAAGTCATGTATGTGGTAATGTAAAATTAGACACCACTGGATTAATAGATCGTAAAGTTGTCCGTTTTATGAATGATGCTTCTATTTATGGATATCTTGCACTACAACAAGCAATTGAAGATGCAAAATTAACCCCAGAACAAGTATCTAATCCGCGCACAGGTCTTATCGCTGGTTATGGTGGTTCAACCAAAACTCAATATAATGTGGTTGCTGGCATGAAAGAAAAAGGTTTACGCGGTGTTGGTCCTTATGCAGTAACGAAATCAATGTCATCAGCGATTTCTGCATGTTTAGCCACCCCATTTAAAATTAAAGGTATTAGCTACTCAATGACATCTGCTTGTGCAACCTCTGTTCACTGTATTGGTCATGCGGCCGAGCTTATCCAACTTGGTAAACAAGACGTGGTTTTTGCTGGTGGTGGTGAAGAATTATGTTGGGAAATGTCATGTGAATTTGACGCTATGGGTGCATTATCCACCAAATACAATGACACACCAGAAAAAGCATCACGTGCTTATGATAAAAACCGTGATGGTTTCGTTATCGCTGGCGGTGCAGGAATGGTGGTAGTTGAAGAACTTGAACATGCTCTTGCTCGTGGCGCGCACATCTATGGTGAATTAGTTGGTTATGGCGCAACATCTGATGGTTACGACATGGTTGCACCATCTGGTGAAGGTGCAATGCGTTGTATGCAACTAGCTATTCAAGATCTTGATGGACCAGTTGATTATATCAATACTCACGGTACTTCAACTCCTGTTGGTGACGTTAAAGAATTATGGGCAATTAAACAAGTATTTGGTGATAACATCCCGGCTATCTCTTCAACTAAATCAATGACAGGTCACTCATTAAGTGCAACGGGAGCCCAAGAATTGATCTACTCACTACTTATGCTAGAACATGGTTTTATTACACCAAGCATCAATATTGATGAACTTGCTGATGAAGCAGTAGGCATGAACATTATTACCGAACCAACCGAGCGTGAATTAACCACAGTCATGTCAAATAGCTTCGGTTTTGGTGGTACTAATGCTTCAATTGTAATGAAAAAATATAAAGCATAAAACCAGTTTGTATGTAACTCCAAGTTGAAAACCGCACTAACCAATGGTTAGTGCGGTTTTTGTTGCAGACTATTTAATCAATCAAATGCTAAATGAGGCTGGTTTACAATACTTTACTTAAAAACAACTGGGTTCTTTCATTTTGTGGTCGAGTGAAGATTTGCTCAGGCGAGCCTTGTTCTTGAATAATACCCTGATCGATAAAAATAACCCGAGTCGACATCTCTCTGGCAAACCCCATTTCATGGGTGACAACCACCATGGTCATCCCCTCTTGCGCGAGTGACTTCATTACCGCCAATACCTCACCAACTAACTCAGGATCAAGCGCCGAAGTTGGTTCGTCAAAAAGCATCACTTTCGGGTCCATCATTAATGCGCGAGCAATCGCAACACGTTGTTGTTGTCCACCTGATAATTGATTGGGATAAGCATCAATCTTATCAATCAATCCAACCTTAACTAACAGACCTTCCGCCTTAGTTATGGCCTCATTTTTGGGCATTTTCTTTACATCCATTGGTGCCAAAATGAGATTTTGCAACACAGTCATATGCGGAAAAAGATTAAAGCGTTGAAAAACCATACCTACCGATTCGCGCAATTGATTGATATTGGTTTTAGCGTCAGGTAATTTAAATCCATTGACTTCAATTTCTCCTGAAGTAATGTCTTCTAGTCCATTAATGCAACGTAAAAAGGTGCTTTTTCCTGATCCGGAAGGACCAATAATTGAAATCACCTCTTTTTCCTGAATATCACAAGAAATACCACGTAACACATGGATATCACCAAATTGTTTTTGTAGATTTTTAATGTGAATCACTTTTGCCTAACCTTTTTTCTAAATATTTAACCAATAATGAAAGCGAGAAAGTCATTACCCAATACACAATGGAAATAACAATATAAGGTTCAGAGTAAGAACCATATGCAGCACCAGATGTTCTTGCGGCAAAAGCTAAATCAGCAAGACCGATGGCTGCACCTAGGGATGAGTCTTTCAAAATAGCAATGGCATTATTACCTAACGGAGGAAGCATGCGTTTAAAAGCCTGCGGTAAAATCACCTTACGCATGGTACTGCCATAACTCATTCCAAGTGACCTAGCCGCTTCCATTTGACCTTTATCAATTGATTCGATACCCGCTCTAAAAATTTCGGAAATATAGGCTCCGGCATTTAACGTAATTGCCGTAACACAAGAAATAAAAGCACCATACTCCGAACGCCAATAGCGCGCGGTTGCCACTGAAATAAGATTATCAGAGACCAATAATCCATCACGCGGATTTAGAAAAAACGGCATTAAAACATAATGCACTACCATGATTTGTACAAATAATGGTGTACCGCGAAAAGCACTAACATAAATTTTGACAGGCCATTGCACGCCATAATAAAGCACCCATTTCCACAAACCATATTTGGTGGATGCTGTTCGTCCAATACCTAAAGTCAATCCCCATAATGTCCCTAAAATCACACAAATAATAGTACATTGAACGGTAGTTTTTGCCCCTTCTATAAAAAGAGGGGTATATTCTTCAACAATTTGCCAATTAAATGCCATGACAATTCCACTTTACTCTTTAGAATCTAATGGTAAAGATGGAACATTGCTATCGAACCATTTTTTATAAATTGAAGCGTAAGTCCCGTTTGCAACAATCTTTTTAAGTCCTTCATTGATGCTATTACGTAGCTCACTATTACCTTTAGCGACGGCTATACCAAAGTATTGCGATTCAAACGTATCATCATAAACTAAATTAAAATCTTTGCCGGGATGCATTTTGATATAAAACTTAACTACACCAACATCACCAACCGCGGCACTAATGCCTTCTTCATAAAGTTCTTGAAGTAACAACGGAGTATTATCAAAACGTTTGATTGCCGTACTATTTTTACCTAATACTTTAGAAACAACTACATCAGCGGTACTACCGTTAACTACACCAACAGTATGACTACTTAAATCATTAATTGATTTAATTTCAGTTGATTTTTGCGAAACGATAACTTGTTCAGCAGGAAAATAAGGCAATGAAAAATCGACAGAATTTTTACGTTTATCCGTAATCGTAATACCTGAAATGATGATATCTCGCTCACCGTTATCTAAGGTAGCAAAAATACCTTCCCAAGGGGTGTTGATTAGTTTGATATTGAAGTTTTGTACTTCAGCAATCGCTTTAATAAGATCAATATCAAAACCTTCTAATTGTTTATCACTATTTTCGTATTCAAAAGGTCGATAGGTTCCACCAGCACCAACCACATAAGTCTGCTCGCTAGCAAAACTAAATGAAGAGATTAATAATAACAATGAAGATAAAATAACAGAAAAAAAAGAGTTGCGCATACACAGTCCTATCCATAAATAAGTGTTCGAAATATAATAACTTTTAAGCAAAATATTGCAACTTATTATTTAACTTGATTATTATTCTTGATTAAAAGATTGATGCATTTCGAGAGGCTAGATACCCTGCCCCTTAACTTTTTAGGTCAATTGTGATCTATTTTTACCGTTGATGGTCATTTTAAATCTTCAGTCAGTCTAAAATTAAGAATATGAACTAATACCACGAACTATTCATATTCTTATTGATTGATATTAATAACGAACCGATTCTCGTTTAACTAAATAAGGTTTAAATAGAAACTCTCCAGGTTCCATTTTATCGCCATTAAGCATTGCAATTAGGCGATCAACCATTAATGTTGCCATATCCGATAATGGTGAAGCTATCGATGTTAATGACGGACTAAACACGGTATCTAAAAACATATTATCGATACCAATAACGGAGATATCTTGCGGGATTTTCACGCCTAAGCGAGTTAATTCAGAAATAATACCTATCGCTAACATATCGTTAATAGCGACTATTCCATCAGGCAACGCTTTGTTGTTTTTGATAATTTCATTTGCCAATAATTTACCTATTTCCGCTAATTCACTATCACCATAGGCAAACTGCGCCGTGCCTTCAATAATACGATTTTTGGTACTTAAACCGGCACTTTTTAAACTATCTAAAAAACCTAATATTTTGTTATTCCGACTGGTAATATTTCCTTTTATCGTAGCAAAGACAATATTTTTGCACCCTTGCTGTAATAAAAAATCTGCTGCAAGCTTTCCTGCTTGAAAATTATCCATTGAAATACTATCAATCAGAATTTTTTTGTTGTTATGAGCTTCCTCTGAAGTTAAACCGTCATAATTTACCATCACCATCCCTTTATTAATGGCGTTAATAAAATGTTTCTTTTCAATTGACGATGAAACCACTATGACACCCTTAACCCCAAAAGACAGCAGATCATTGAGAAACAATTTTTCTTGTTTATCTTGACGAGAGGTGTTGGCCAATAGGACTTGATAACCATATTTTTCTTTAGCTATTGATTCAATGTTGTTAACTAAGGCAGCAAAATTTGGATTCATGATGGAAGGAACTAATATCCCTAACATTTTTACATGTCCAGTTTTCAATTGTTGCGCAAGTTTATTCGGATGATATTTTAATACTTTGATACTCTCTTCTATGCGCTTTAATGTTTCTTTTCGCATTTGGTCTATTCGGCCATTTAATACATTAGAGACAGTACTTACAGAGACGCCGGCATGTTTAGCAACATCGCGAATGTCAACCATACTAAATTCCTTAAAGATTTTTATACGCTTTTAGATAAAATACACTATACAAAAAGTTTAGTAACAACTGAACTTATTTTAAAAGATGAGTATAAATAAAGATGGTAATTATGTTAATCAAGTTGTTTACAATTACACTGGTTGATTAAAAATTAATTTGCTAATTAAGTAATACTTAACTAGCAAATTGATGATATTAATATCCCATTATGTTAGGTAACCATGTTGTAATAAATGGGAATAAAGCGACTAAGATTATTCCAACAAATATTACCATCTGATATTTAAGCATAGGTTTCATAACATCTTTCATTGTTACTCCACAAATGGTACAGGTAGCATAGAGCCCTAATCCAATAGGTGGCGAGAACAATCCAAAACCCATAGCAAAAACCATTACTATACCATAATGTAATGGATGGAATCCTAATTGAATTGCAATTGGTACCAGAATTGGAGCAAATATAATTAATGCTGGTGCACCTTCTAATACTGAACCAAATACAATGAGTATCAAAATCGATAAGATTAAAAATAACCATGCTCCATGATTAGTACCGATAGATACCAAGATATCAGCACATTTTTGCGGAATCATCTCAATGGTTAATGCGTAAGATAAACTTGTTGCTGAGGCAACAATAAATAACAACATCCCTGACATGGCTGACATATCAATAAACAATTTGATGGTTGCTTTTAAGGTTAATTCTCTAAATGCAATGCGACCAACGACTATAGCGTAAACCACAGCAAAAGCCGAGATTTCTGTTGATGTTGCAATTCCGGCCACCACACCACGACCAATCATAAGAATCATTAATAACCCAACAGCTGCACCAAGGATTAACTGTTTTTTAGGCATAAGAACAGGATAAGCATCCGATACATTGATTTTCTTTCCAAAAATATTAGCCGTAATTAATAGAATGATTAACAAACATACGGCTGGCACTATACCGGCAATAAATAAAGCACCAATTGAAATATTGGCAACAAAGCCCATAACGATCAGATTAACACAAGGAGGGATTGATTCAGCCATAACCGCTGAGGCGGCAAATACACCGGCAGCATCTTCGCGACTCTGCTTTGTTCTTTTTACCGCTGGCATTAATACGCCACCGACTGCGGCTACATCAGCTAATTTCGAACCAGAAATACCGGAAAAAAAGGCCATGGATAACACGGTTGTCATATTCAAACCGCCTTTGAATCTACCCATTCCTCTAACAATAAATTCGACTAAACGAGAAGACATACCATTGATTTCCATTGCCGAACCAGCAAGTAAGAAAAATGGTATCGCTAATAATACGAAATGGTCTACACCTGCCGAAACTTGTTGGGCGAAAAATACAAATGGTAAAGTTGGATTACTTAAGAAAAATACCATCGAAGATAGACCCAAAGTAAAGGCTATCGGAATCCCAGCTATAATTCCTAAGAAAAAACAAGCAAACATAAAAAAGGCTGGTAATGACTCTAATTCAGGAAATAATGAATAAGTAGTAAAACCAATAACAATTAACCCTAAAACGCCAATACCACTTCTCAATACTATTTTCTTTTCTTGTTGAAATACATGTTCTAACGTTGCAACAAACATGACTATAGCGCCAATAAATACCGGTATATAAAATAATGCTAACGGCATGCCGGTTTCTGTTGTTTGTTCTAACGATATATAAACCAAATCATAACTTGAGATGACCAGACCAATTGAAACAAAGACTAAAATCCAGCGAGTACTATGCACAACATAGGCTCTTAGCGAGCTAGGTAATAATCCTAAAAATAAATCTATCCCTATATGCCCACCTCTGCCTGAAGAAGTGGCAACACCGAAAAAGACTAACGCTATCATTAATGCTCTAGCTACCTCTTCCGCCCACTCTAAAGGTGAATGGAAAGCATAGCGAAATATAACCGATGAAAATACCACAAGAACATTAATAAAGAGTGATAATCCCCCTAAAATCGCAGTTATTTTTGTTAAAAATCGACTTAATGGGGATATCACTGGAACAAGTAATGTGTTTGTACCAGTAATATCTGACATAACTTTCTCCTGACAACACTCTAAATTATTCAATTGATTGAATAAATTCTACAATTTCTTTTGTTTGTGGATATTTTTTAACAAAATCTTCATGCACATGTTTTGTTTTTTCTTTGTAATAAGCTCTATCCACAGTAACAAAATTGACACCTAGTGATTTAAGTTCATCAATAGCTTTTTGTTCAGAACTTGCCGATAAACTTCTTTCATGATCGGTTGCCTCTTTAGCTGCCGCAATAAAATCCTCTTTAAGTTCAGCTGGAAGACGTTCAAAAGCATTTTTATTCATTACCGCTACGATTGGGTTATAAATATGTTGACTTAAAATAGCGTTTTTAGTTTGTTCATAATATTTACTGGTCAAAACAGTCGGTGCATCGTGTTCAACACCATCAATTACCCCCATCTGTAAGCCAGAATAAACTTCACCACCAGGCATAGGAATTGGCACGGCACCCATACTTTTTATGGTTTCAAGGAAGTTAGGTACCGGAAGTGCTCTAATTTTAAGGCTATTCAAATCTTCCGGTTGATTGACTGGTTTTTTGGTATAAATATTTCTTGCACCCAAGCTATAACCAAATCCTAATACTTTAATATTAGCTTTTGTTTGCATAATTGAAGCAAGTTTAGTACCCGCATCACCATCTAATGAACGACCGACATGATCCATATCATTAAATAAATAACCTGAATCAAGAATACCTATCTCTGGTACAATCGTAGACCAAATAGACGTACCTGAAATCATGATATCAATTGCACCAATTTTTACCTGTTGTGCAGCATCGGCTTCTTTACCTAACATGGCATTAGGAAAATAGCTAAATTTAACTTTATCATTTACTCGTTTGGCTAAATTTTCTTTGAAGCTGGCATACCATATATAATGAGCAGAATTATCGTTTTCAGGTAGGGAAGAATAAACTCTGACATTAACTTGAGGTGCCGCATAAGATATTTGCGGAACCAATGCATAAGATGACAAGCACAATACTGCGCCAGTTATAATTTTTGTTGATAGCTGTTTTAAATTATTCATATTAAAAACCTTAACTTAGATTAATTGCAAAAAACGTTTTCATCCCGTACCAGCTATAACGTTTTACTGTAACGTTATAGTTAACTATAATTTCAATTAGATAAATTAGTAAATAAGTTTTTTTAAGAAAATGTTAAATGTGTGATTTAGATCATATTTAAGAGAAATAATACAACTGTAACGTTTTAGTGAATTACTTGTTACAACCTAGCTTGATCGACCAAAGCGACTATTCTGATAAAAATACAATTATTTTATTCTGTGATTTATGTCACATTTTCTAAAAAATTTGGCTATATAATTTAAAACTCATCCCGTTACCAGTAACAGTCAAATTTTATTTCACATAAATTATCTAAAAGGAGATAAAAATGGATAAGTTATCTGGTAAAAAAGTATTTATTACAGGTGCAGAACAAGGTATCGGCAAAGCAACTGCCAAAGAGCTGATTGAAGCCGGTTGTGATGTTTACCTGCACTATTTTAGTGGCGAAGAAGGCCCTAAAGAGTTAGTTGAGCTAGCCAATAAATTAGGTCAAAGAGCTGAATATGGCTATGCAGATTTAACCAAAGAAGAAGAAACGCAACAATGTGTTAATGCGGCAGCAGAATTTTTAGGTGGCATTGATATTCTTATCAATAATGTAGGCGGAATTATTGCCAGAAAATGGTTAGGTGAAATCGATAAACAATTTTGGCAAACCGTAATTGATGTCAATATGACTACCATGTTAAATGTTACCCAAAATGCACTACCACATTTAAAACAAGCTAAAGATGGCGCCAGTATTATCAATTTAGCATCGTTAGCTGGTCGATCTGGTGGTCATGCTGGTTCATTAGTTTACTCAATGACCAAAGGTGCGGTTTTAACTTGGACGCGGTCATTAGCCGCAGAACTTGGTGAGCATGGTATCCGAGTTAATGCTGTTGCGCCTGGTCTTATTCTTGGTACTCGTTTTCACAATCAGCATACCACTAAAGAATCAGCAGATGAAACCATAAGATCCATTCCATTAGGTCGAGCTGGTAGTTCTGAAGATGTCGCGCGGGTAATTAAATTTTTAGCATCAGAATACGACGGTTTTGTTTCTGGCGCGACAATCGATATTAATGGTGGAGTTTATAGAATGTAATTAGTTGACTTGACATAATGTAAAGTTATGTCAAGAAACAAGGAAATTTGTATGATAAAAACTGAAATTTTACATCCGCAGCTATTAGAAACATTAGCAAAATGCGGACATAAAACGAATATATTAATTGCCGACAGTAATTATTCTTTTGTGACAAACTCTTCACCTCATGCCACAATTGTCTATCTTAATTTCTGTGTGGGTGAGATTAAAAGTACATTGATTCTCGAAAAAATCTTAAAATATATTAATGTTGAAAAAGCCGTTTTAATGGAAAGCCCTGCTGATTTTGTTAATGAAATTGAAACAGAATACAAAAAACGACTCCCTGAAGCAGTAGAAATAGCACATGTTGCACGTAATGAATTTTATTCATTAGCTAAATCAAACGATACATTGTTAGTTATTGCAACCGGTGAAAATCGGCGATTCGCCAATATATTACTAACTGTTGGTGTGGTGGCTTAGCGAGTTTTTCACTTTCATCTCTATTATTTATCACAAAAAATACTCAAACTAGGTTTGAGTATTTTTCTATCATTTCTTATTATCGACAGCTTACATGACCATTTTTTTGATAAAAAGGTCAATATGGCAAGCTTATAAGGCTCTCAATAAAATATTATATCTAGCTTTACCCATAAATAACCGCACTGCTCAGATACTTTTGGGAATCATCGTTATCTAATTTTACTGAGTTTTTTGTAAAAAATAATTGAGCGGTCTATACCATTTCATTAATATTAAAGTGACTATTCACTGTTTTAATATTAAAGAACATGAATAAAATAATATATCTTCCTTCGCTAAATCATGCTTATTGCCAAGAAAATACCATATCCCTCTTACCCACAAATAAACGCACTGCTCCAATACTTTTTGCTAGCATCATGACGTATTTTTACTGAGTTTTTTGTAAAAAATAATTGAGCAGTCCATACCTTATCACTAATATTAAAGTGACTATTCACTGTTTTAATATTGAAGAACATGAATAAAATAAGATAACTTCCTCGACTAAATACGCTTATTGACTAGAAAATATCATATCCCTCTTACCCACAAATAACCGAATTGCTCCAATACTTTTTGGTAGCATCATGACGTAAGTTCATTGAGTTTTTTGTGCAAAATTGAGCAGTCTATATCATTTTGTCAATTATAAAGTGGATAGTTTTGATGAATTATTACTTATTTATCAATTAATTATAATAAATTAATATTACTTAAAGACACAAAAAATACTCAAACTAGGTTTGAGTATTTTTCTATTTCAACTCATCATTTTCAATGCTTTAAATATTCATCTTTTTGATGAAAAAGGTCAATATGGCTGAGCTTATTAACGCTATAACCATAAATAAGAAGGCATGGTTATAACCACCATTGGCGTTATCGATTAGGAAGCCGATGATGAATGGTGATAATACGCCAGCGACTTGGCCGCCAAAATTAACAATGCTTGAGGCTTTACCCATGATTGCTGGTGGAATCATATGCATTAACATTCCCCAGAAGATAGCGAATGCAATAAACATAAATAGTGCCGATACACATTGGAAGACCATTGCCGCTTGAAGGTTTTCAACTTGGAACATCAAAAATAGAAATATTCCCGAGATGAAAGCCGTTAAGCCATAGACATATTTTAATTTTTGTGCAAACTTATCAGCAAAATAACCGCCAACTAAGGTGCCTAATGCGCCAAATAGAAAAGGTATTGCCGCTAAGATGCCGGTTTTGGATAGTGACAATCCTCTAGCTTCAAGTAAGTAACTTGGTAACCAAGTAGTGAAGCCCCAAAATGTGATGTCGAATAGAAACCAGATTAGCGATAATTTCCACAGTATTGGCATTTTTAATACATTTATTAATGAAGCCGAACTATTTGTGACAGTTTCAACGGTATTATCGTTGTTAATTGCTAATTCTTGTAGTTCATTTGCATCAATCAGCCTATTTTCCGTTGGATTGTTGCGAATAAATTTGTAGATAAAAAAGCCTAATATAAAACCGGGAATACTTAGAATGATGAAGACATCACGCCAACCTAACCATTCAATAATGGCAACCGCCACAATTACCGATATTGCTGGCCCTAAGGTATTAACTGATGATTGAATTGCCGTTGCTCGCCCGCGCTCTTTGGCGGGGAAATAAGTAGCAATAGTTTTCCAAGATGAGGCAGGAAAACAGCCTTCACCGGCACCAAACATAAATCGGGTTAATAACATTAAAGGCAATACATAGATAAGCCCAGTAAACAGAGTAAACATTGACCACCAAATAATAGCAAAAGCCATCACTTTACGCGGGCCAAATTTATCCGCTAAGTAACCACCGGGAATTTGAAACAGTGCATAACCAATAAAGAAGGCACTGATAATAGAACCTTGCACAGTCTTATCAATACCAAGGTCGTGACCAATAAAAGGCAGTGATACACTCATGACCATGCGATCAAGAAATGAAAGTAACCAACCTGACCATAAAAGTAATAAGATGGTATACCTCCCTTTCCATTTTTTTTGCTTATACCCAGAGGTAGGAATTTTAGTATTTAACTCATTCATACGATTTCCTTAAATAGTGTCATCCTAATTAACTTGGAACAACAGTTAACTTATTTTTGTTACAGTTTCTCAACTACATTTTTTAACAGATCTATTTTTTACTGCTCTATCTTTAACTATGATATTGAAAATTGCCGTATTGATAACTATCGTATTGATAACTACCATATTGTTAATTGCAGTATTTATATAGTAATTTGTCGCTAACTAGGTCAACAAATTACTATTAATCGTGGTAAATCAAAAGCTCAAAAATCCAATGGGTATAATTCCGTTCACTTTAGTGAACTTTTATTATTATATTTACTATTTGTTATAAACATTCCAAGCCGCTTGTAAACCAGCACCTTGGGTGGTTTTAAAGCCAACCCGATTTAACACGGCCTCGAAAGCGGTTAATGTTTGCATAACACAAGATTTTCTAGCATTGTAGCCCATAGTTCCGATGCGCCATACATTGCCTTTGAGCGGACCAAATGAAGCGCCAATTTCAATACCAAAATCATTTAGCATTAAATTACGAACTTCGAGATCGTTGATATGTTCCGGGCGAACAACACCAACAACGTTATTCATTTTGTGATCCAGATCACCAAACAATTTAAGTCCCATGGCTTGTAAACCTGCAACCATCGCCGCCCCATTAATACGGTGACGTTCAATAACATTATCAAGACCTTCTTGCAACACAATTCGCGCACATTCACGTGCAGCATAAAGCATTGAAGTCGCTTCGGTATGGTGGTTAATACGTTCTGAACTCCAGTAACGGATAATCATATCAATATCAAAGTAGTTAGAGTAGATCATCTCATCTCGGCCACTTTCATCATTATCCGCTCGAATACCAAGTTCAACACATTTACGAGCTTGGATAATTTCGACCATTTTTGGACTTAGAGTAAGAGGTGCAACTCCCGGAGGACCACTCAAACATTTTTGTAAGCTAACTGATACCCCATCAAGTTGCCATTTATCAACTTCTAGTGGATTACCTACAATCGATGCAGTTGCATCCACATAAGACAACACCCCATGACGGCGACAAATTTCACCAATTTTATCTAGCGGTTGTAATAATGTGGTTGAAGTATCACCTTGTACACAAAGTAAGAGTTTTGGTTTAACTTTTTTAATGGCATCTTCGATCACATTAGGATCGAACACTTCGCCCCATGGCACTTCAATAGTATGCACATCAGCACGACAACGATGAGCAATTTCACAAAGTAATAGACCAAAACGACCAAATACTGGCACTAATACTTTATCACCTGGTTTAATTGTTGACACCAGAACTGCTTCAATACCGGCTCTTGCAGTACCATCAATAACAAATGTTTGTTCATTTTGGGTTTTGAAAATATCCCGATAAAGTGACATAGTCTGATTCATATAATCAGTCATAACTGGGTCAAACTGACCAATTAAAGGTGCCGCCATCGCTCTAGTCACACGTGGATCAGCATTGATTGGACCTGGTCCCATTAATAGTCGCGTAGGCGGATTAATTTGGTCATATTTATCTAGGTCTAACATTATTTTTTTCCTTTATTATATCGAGTTAATTAGTTGAAGATTACACTGATTCATCTTCTTTTATCTATATTTTTTAAAAAATTGTTGGCAATGGGATGATGAAATTTAAATAGATTCACAATTTCATTCATCACTTTACCCATATGGGATTTTTTCCAAGCTAATGACAGTGGTGATGGTTTACGTTCATTCACCACTTTACATGCTATCAATTCACCTGACTCTAAATATGATTGGCAAATTGATTTTGGTAAAAAGCCAATACCTAACCCTTTTAAATGACAAGCTAGCTTGGTGCTTATATTTGGCACAATGATTTCGGATTGACTTGGTAATAACCAGGCTACTCGTTTATTCATATGAACAGAAGTATCTTCAACATTAATTGCTGGATATTTACGTAAGATATCATTGGATAATGCGCCATCAATTTGTGTAATAGGATGATGTTTTGCCGCCACAAACACCCAATTCACTTCACCAAGTGGTAAGATATTAATCATGGTATCGAGCGATTCAGTACCCGTTGCACCGATAGCTAAATGGCATTCACCATGCAATAAAGAATCCCACACGCCCATATAGACTTGTCGATTGATATTGAAAGTTGTGAATGGGAATTTCTCTGTTAAAAACGTTAATAAATCAGTTACCGCTTCAACATCGTATAACAGATTATTGATGGTAATATTAATTTTACGCTCAACACCATCCCGAATTTGTTGCAACTCATCCGGCATGGTTGATAACCAAAGTAACCATTGACTACATTGTTCATAAAGATGTTGTCCTGCTAGCGTAAGTGTCACGGTTCGCGTGGTGCGCTCAAAAAGCTGAGTATTGAGATCCGCTTCTAATGATTTGATACGATAACTAATTGCCGCCGGTGTTTTGTAAAGTAGCTTAGCCGCTTTAGAAAAGCTATTGCTCTCAACTACTTTTATAAAGGTTCGCATGGTTTCAGTATCTAGCATGATTTAATCCCTTAAAACAAAACGATCTATACCTAACCATATACCAAGTAACAAATCGGATCCAGAGGTGTGACCATAATTCACTAAGTTTTTTATTGATGAATGGTGATAATTATGTTTTTCAAATGATTTAATCACTTGTAACACCAATAAAGAAAATTTTCCTTGCAGTGCATAAGTCAAAAAACTAACACTCACCTTAGTAGTTAATAAATCTAATGGCAATGGCTCAAAGGCTAATTTTAGTTGTCGCATTTGAGTGGTAAAACGATGATCGCCAGAAATAACTGCCAACATGCCGACAATAATATCATCAAAACTTGGGGTTAAACCCGGTCCTAAACCAATAAACGGGGTAATATCATCAGCGTTGCCATTCATTAAATTATTCATAGTGCTACATAACATTTCAAGTTGCGGTGGATACTCGCCACTTAAATTATTGCTCAATTCACCAAATAAACCGGTTGGTTGGTTAATTTGCTTTAACAGACTGGCAATATCGGATTTATTAATTAATGAATGACTTTTAAGAGTTAACTGACAAACATGTGTTGCAAGTGAAATGAGATATAGCCCAATTTTCAGTTCGCCAGTTGGTAATTGATAAAGCGGTATCTCACCATCCAATAAAAACGTTAAAAGGTCATCAAAATCAGATGATTTAAGCACCATGCCCATAGGCGATAAGCCACTATTATAACGATGAATGGTGATTAATTTCTGATTTGGAGTGATTAAATTAATAGTTTGCGGATGAGTACTAAAAAGTGACAACTCACCCGCTTCTATCGGAATATCTGCACTAACTAAAAGAGGTTTGATAATATGCGTTGCTTGCGCTATAGCACGCGGTTGAAAAAGCTCAACAGCGCGCATATTTGGTCGCGCCTGATTAATCGGCTTATTTAAGCATTCATCATCGGCATATAGCAAACTCATAATCTACACTTCTAGTTTTTTGGCTAATGCCTCGAGTGCTTTTTCAAAACAGGCTAACGGTGCTCTAACTGTTCCTGCGCCAATTTGACCTATACCGGCTTGTTTATGGGCAATACCAGTATTAATCAATGGTGTGATCCCCGTTTCAACAACCAGACGAAGATCTAAGCCTAAACAGCATCCTTGAAAGTTCCATGTCGGAATTTGCAACAACATATTATGTTCTAGATAAATTTCACTCATCTCTTCAGATACTTCAAATGCTGCATCTGTACCACCCGCGCCAACAAAGCGAGTTACTCCCGGCGCAGCGACCATCGCCGCACCGCCAATTCCAAAGGTTTCAGTGATGGCACTATCACCGATATCTGGGTTAGCATCTTGTTGCGAATAGCCGGTAAAGAACAGACCTTGTGGTGTATTCACTGGAGCAGTGAACCATTGATCGCCAAGTCCACTGACTTTAATACCAAATTCTTTACCATTACGCGTCATTGCGGTAACAATAGTCCCTTCTTTAATCTGCGCCGCGCTATCCATAATCGACTTACAAAATGCCATCGCCACATTTAGGAAGAACTGATCTGTCACGCTTAAAAAGCTAAAGATTTTTTCCATTTCTGCTTTACTACGGTCAAGTAAAATTAATTTCGGAGAAAGTGTTCTTAATAATAACGCTGAAGCGGCAATATTTCGTTGATGGAATTCATCGCCCATGGTAATCGCTTGTGCCATCAAAGCGGTTAAATCGATACCATTATCAAACAGCTTTAAAGCATCGTTTAAGGCTGGTCCTAATGACTCTTTCATCCAACGATGACGATCTAACACCTCTTGACCATAAGCACCAAAACGCATCACTTTACCAATACCTTCGTTTAAATTGCAGTAGGCGCGATTACCATGGGTAACGTTTTCAACCACAATCATTGGCATATTGGCTGAGGTTATGCCCCCCATCGGACCAACCGCATTAACAGAGTGACAAGGAATAAATTCGACTTGGCCTGATTCTAATAACTGCAAAGCTTGTTTTTCATCTTGCGCCCAACCTTCAAACAAGCAGGCACCAATACAAGCTCCCTGCATTGGTCCAGTCATATCATGCCAAACAATCGGCGGACCAGCATGTAAAAGTTTTTTACCTTGCGCTAAGGTTGGTACGGCTTCTTTAGCGGCAACAACGCCTACCCAATGTGGTCTAGCCGCTTTAATTCTTTCAATAATTTTTTGGTTTGCTTCATTTATTGCGGTACTTAACATATCAAAACCTCTTAATTTAATTTTTGCAAAATAGCCGCTAATTTTTTATTGCCGCCGGCTATTGGCGCCCATTGATAATGCACAACAGGAATATTCGATGATTGAAGATCTTCAGCAAAACTTCTCAAACCAGCATTGATAACACTAATATGACTTAATAAAGGATAGGTTTTAATTAAGTTGGTTGATTTAGTTGGTGTGATCAGTTTTTTGGCAAGCAAAATAGCTTCAGGTAAATTATTCATCACAACAATATTGGCTGCTTTTAATGCTTCGATTTGCTTACTACGGCATTGTGGATCTTGTTCTGAACCGGTCACGGTCGCAATAACAATCAGTGGATGATTTTCATCTCGCTTAGTACAGGCTTTTTGATAACCAGCAATCACTGATTCGGCTGGATCACCATTTGCACCATAGCCAATCACCAAATCCACAAGTAATACGCCAACATCAGGTTTATCACCTAACTGAGCGATCTCCTCTTCACGAATAGAAGGATCAATCATTGGATGAGGTTTACCCACCGTATAAAAATCATCACCTAAATCGATAATTTTATGCCCTTGTTGATCTAACATAATTCCTTTATCGTGATGATGACTGGTGGTTAAACCGAGTTCCTGAGCAAGCAACATCGCCGCTTCGGAAGCTAAGGTTCCCCCAGTATACAAGCCAGTAATAGTTTTATTGGCTAAATTAGGTAACTTATTGGCTGTCGCCTCAACAGGACTGAGCAAACAGGCTAATCGTGCGGCTTCATCGAGTGTTCTGGCAAAATAGATATTATCGTCTTGAGGTTTATCGATTTTTGAGCCCAAAAATAGCGCTACTACTGGTTTAGGAATTAATTTCATCGCTGAAATCACGTTTTCCCGTACACTTTCTGCCGGTGGTTTAGAGATAAAGGTAATCACTTGGGTATCGGCATCGGCCGCTAACATATTTAACGCTGTAAGCGCACTAATACCACCTACTTCGAGCGACAAATCACGGCCACCTAAGCCGATGGCTTGCGTGATACCTTGATTTAATAAAGCGATTTGCGAAACCACCTCTTGAATACCTGTACCAGATGCCCCAATTACGCCAATATTTCCTTTAGGAATAACATTAGAAAACGCTAATGGTGCACCGGCAATAAATGCGGTTCCACAATCTGGTCCCATCACAATTAAATCTTTTTTAGCTGCTTTAGTTTTTAAACAGATTTCGTCTTCGATAGATACATTATCAGAGAAGATCATCACGTTTTTATTATCATCTAATGCCTGATCGGCTAACTCAGCGGCGTACTCACCTGCAATCGAAATTAAGACTAAATTTGCATCAGGTAATTTTTTTGTTGCACTGGCCAAGCGTCTAGCTTTAAGTAACTTGGCACCACCTTGTTGAGCTTGAGCAATATTTTTTAAAGCATCCTCAAGTTGTTGACTGATTAACTCAACAACATCTTTAGCATCATCTTTGGTTTTAATAGCGACGCAAATATCATTTGGTGTCGCATCATTGAAACTATCACTCCAAAACCCTGTTGCGGTTAATAACGATTTATTGGCAGGAGTACCCATCATGACAGATACTTCTTCAACCTCATCAAGATTACTGAGTTTTTTCGATATCAACATCAAACTGACAGAATCTTGAAAGCTTCCCTTTTTTATAAAAGATTGAATCATGAGAACAGGCCTCTCAATTATGAAAAATGCGATTAACTTTGAACCTCTTTAAGCTCATTATAAAAATCTACACGTTAGATAGTATTTATATATTACGGAAAAAATGCCGAATAAGCAGGTAATACATCACAAAACATTAACGATATCAGAAGTATAATATTATTTAAAATCAGTATGATAAAGAATTATTAAAAAATTTTTTATAATAATAACTCCTTAATTTAATTAAATTTCACAAACATAAAAAAGCTAGTTTGATCACATTATTATTTGCTATTAATAGTATGGTAAACAAAAAAAACATTTAAAATGATCGGTAATATCGAAATGATATGCGCGGTTAATATCAAAAATAGTCGATGTTAACAATGATGGAGTTTTAAATAGCAGGTAAATATTTATGAATATTTTATACGATGATGTTGCTAATGCCGTTAAATGGATATCTAGCTTTGGTGGTTTAGAACAAGGTGGTACTACCCGATTACTTTATACAGCAGAGTGGCTAGCTGCCCAAAAAGCCATCCAAGAAAAACTTTCACATATTGGCATGAACTCCTATTTCGATGATGTCGGCAACTTATATGGTCGATTTGAAGGTAGCAAATACAGAGATCAAGTTATCATGTCGGGATCGCATGTTGATACCGTGGTCAATGGCGGCAAACTCGATGGTCAACTTGGCATTATTGCCGCTATGCTTGCCATGAAATACCTTAAAGAAAATTACGGTCAACCGTTACGCACCTTAGAACTTATCTCCATGGCCGAAGAAGAAGGCAGTCGCTTTCCTTATGTCTTTTGGGGAAGCAAAAACGTATTTGCCATTGCTAATAATGAGGATGTTGCATCAATTGAAGACAATAATGGTATTAAATTTGTCGACGCTATGCGCAACTGCGGATTCAAATTTAACAGCCAAAAAGCGCGTACCGATATCAAAGCCTTTTTAGAAATCCACATCGAACAAGGTGGTGTGCTGGAAAGAGAACAAAAAAGCATCGGGGTGGTTACCAGCATAGTCGGCCAACGTCGTTATAATATTCGTTTAATTGGTGAAGCTAATCACGCCGGCACCACGCCAATGAGCTATCGCAAAGATACCATCTACGCCTTTAGCCGAATTTGCCAAGAATCAATTAATAAAGCAATCAAAGTAGGCGATCCGCTAGTATTAACCTTCGGTCATGTCGAGCCAAAACCGAATGTGGTTAATGTGGTTCCTGGTGAAGTGATGTTCACAATTGATTGCCGTCATACAGATCAAGCAGACCTGAAGCAATTTACTGAAGAACTTGAAGCTGACATGTTACGTATTGCCAAAGAACTTGGTCTTGAAATTGAAATAAATCGTTGGATGGATGAACCACCAATTCCCATGGACAACAAACTAATCAAAATGCTTGAAAACATCTGCAAACAAGAAAATCTAAGCTATCGCGTGATGCATAGCGGAGCTGGTCACGATTCGCAAATATTCGCACCACGAGTGCCAACCGCGATGTTATTTGTACCGAGCATCAAAGGCATTAGTCACAATCCAGCAGAAGACACTAAAACTGAAGATTTAGTCGAAGGAATAAAAGCATTAACTTACGCCCTTTATCAATTGGCTTATCAAGAATAATAAGGAAATAAAATGACAGAAAAAAAAGGTGGCATTCAGTACTGGCATAAAATCGTCGCTTTACTATTCCTTGGTTGGTTAGTCATGTGGATTTATCGTCCGGTTTTAGCTGCAATTTTTCCGGAAATTCAGCAAACTGTAGGACCGCAATCCAATACTGAACTTGGTTTAATTGCTAGCTGTTACTTTTTTTCCTATACCTTAATGCAAATCCCTGCTGGGATCTTAGTCGATAAATATGGCAAAAAAGCTGTCGTCATTCCCGGTTTTATCCTCTTTACCATTGCGGCAATTATGATTGGTAATGCACAAACCATGACGATGATCTACATCGGTAGTCTGCTCGCTGGTCTTGGTTGTGGGTCTTATTATGGTTCGGCTTGGTCCCTGTCAGCTGAAAATATTCCTGCTGAAAACCGTAGTTTTGCTTCAGCCATTATCAATACTGGAGCCGCATTAGGTATGGGGGTGTGTTTACTCTCCACTAGCTTTTTAGTTAAAGCTTTAGATATGCCATGGCAATATATGCTCTATATTATTGCTGTGCTAACACTCTGCCTAATTGCTGGATTTGCGATCATTATCAAAGAACCATCAGTCAAAACCGTTATTGCTCAGAAAAAACAGCAGAGACCAGATACAAATATTGCGCCAAAAGAAAAAAACAACTTTTTTACTAGCCCGATGGTAGCGTGTTACATCATGTACTTTGCGACATGTTATGGCTACTACATGGTGGTAAGCTGGTTACCTAATTTTCTCGAAACTGAACGTGGCTTTACCGGCGGTAGTATCGGTTCGGCATCATCATTAGTGGCTTTCGCCGCCATTCCTGGTGCGTTGGTTATCAGCAAAATTTCGGATAAATTTCGGTCTAAACGACTTTTCTTTATCATTGTCTTGGAACTGCTCTCTGCGATGACTCTATTAATGGCAGTTCAATCCTCAACCATCACCTTATTATTAATGGGATTAATCCTTTATGGATTATTTGGTAAGTTTGTGGTTGAACCGATTCTCATTTCGCATGTGGCGGATATTGCGCCTAAAAACAGTTATGGTACAGCATTTGGGGTATTTAACTTCTTCGGTATGAGTTCATCAGTGATCGCCCCACCATTAACTGGTTTATTAGCGGATATAACCGGAACCAAAATTACAGGGTTTTATGTTGCTATTGCAATATTATTTATTGCAACAGCCTTATTCTTTGTAATTAATTTGCGTAAACACATAACCAATTAATAACGCAAACTAGCAACTATTTATCGACAAGAAATGCGATAAATAGTTGATTGAAATTAGTATGTTAACGGCATATTTTGCCTAAAATCTCAAGCATATGTTCCAAGGAGATCATTATGGGATATATCAACAATAACATCGGTTACCCAAAAGACCTATTAGCTTCACGCGCAGTGATCAAAAGGCAAAATTTTGCCTTAATCCCTCCAGATGGTCTAGTTAAAAATATAATTCCTGGTTTTGAAAATTGTGACATTACTATTTTAGCTACGCCTAAACTTGGAGCTTCTTTTGTCGATTATCTTCTCACCATGTATCAAGGTGGACAAAACTTACAAGGATTTGGTGATGATGGCATTGAAGTATTTGCTTATGTGATTGAAGGCGAAGTTAGTGCTAAAGCTAATAAGCAAACATATCATCTACAAACTGGTGGCTATATCTATTGCCCCGCAGGCGTCAAACTCTATTTACAAAATTTGACGGCTTCGTCGCGTTTATTTTTATACAAACGCCGCTATAACCCTATTTCAGGATATCAAACCCGTGTGATTGCCAATCATATTCAACATCTTGAGCGGGTAAAATATGAAAATATGGATAACGTATTCATCCAAGACTTACTGCCTAAAGAGCTCGGATTTGATATGAATTTCCATATTCTCACTTTCCTACCAGGCGCAAGTCATGGCTATATCGAAACCCATGTACAAGAACATGGCGCCTATTTACTTAGCGGTGAAGGTATGTATTTGCTTGATAATCAATGGATACCGGTCAAAAAGGATGACTACATTTTTATGGGTGCCTATGCTTTGCAAGCTTGTTACGCCGTTGGCCAACAGCCATTAAGTTATATCTACTCTAAAGATTGCCATCGTGATGTGGAACTTTAAACAATAAACATAATATAGGACACCGTATGGAACTCATAGTTATAGCATTAGGTGGTAATGCGATTTCGAAACGAAACGAATTACTCTCTATTGATAACCAATATCATAATATCAACAGCACCACTAAATTTATTGCAAAATTAGCCAATAAATATCGACTTGTTATTGTGCACGGTAACGGGCCGCAAGTGGGACTACTTGCCCTACAAAATGCTAGTTACCCAAATGTACCAGCTTACCCTCTGGATGTGCTAGTTGCACAAACACAAGGCATGTTAGGTTATATGATAAAGCAAAGCTTACAGCGATATGACAATGTCAACCAAGTCGCCTGTGTATTAACGCAAGTCGAGGTAGACAGTAACGACCCTTCATTTAAAGATCCTACCAAATACATAGGGCCTGTATATCAACCAGAAGAACAACAAAAACTCCTAGCTCAATATGGCTGGCAATTTAAACAAGATGGCAAATACCTACGTCGCGTAGTCGCATCACCAAAACCACAAAAAATTATTGAGCTTGATACCATCAAAGAACTTGTCAACCAAGATACTATCGTTATCTGCAATGGTGGCGGAGGCATTCCAGTAATTAAAGATAAATCGGGTTACAAAGGTATTGAGGCGGTGATCGACAAAGATCATAGCGCTGCACAACTCGCCATTGAACTGAAAGCCGACCATTTAATGATCTTAACAGATACGGACGCCGTATATGAAAACTGGGGAACACCGCAACAAACAGCTTTAGGCAAAGTCGATACTAAACGAATACAACCAATGGCAATTGATGACGGCGCTATGGGGCCAAAAATAAAATCAGTCATTGAATTTGTTCAGCAAACCGGTAACACCGCTTATATCGGCAACTTAACCGATATTGAATCGCTATTAGCACAAACCAAAGGCACCATCATCACACAATAGCGCAAAATCTAAATAGCCATAACCGATAGCGTGGCGAGGAGTTTTAAAATGAGACTAGATAGACCAACACTACACAACTTAATTGCCAAAAAATTACATAAAGCGGGATTGACTCAAGAGCATGCCGATATCGCCGCAGATACGCTAGCATTTGCCGATGCACGAGGCATTCACTCACATGGCGCCGTACGAGTTGAATACTACGCTGAACGCATTGCCAAAGGAGGCATGACTGCCTATCCTAATGTCAGCTATAAACAGACTGGTCCATCGTCAGCAATATTAGATTTTGATAATGGTTGCGGTTTAGTTGCCGCTAAAGTTGGTATGGACAAAGCGATAGAAATGGCAAAAAAAAATGGCGTTGCCGTGGTAGGAATTCGTCGAATGTCGCATAGTGGCTCGCTTTGCTACTTTACTGAAATGGCAGCTAAACAAAACTTAGTCGCCATATCCATGTGCCAGTCCGACCCAATGGCTGTTCCCTATGGTGGCGCCGAAGAGTTTTTTGGCACCAATCCTATCGCTTTTGCTGCACCGACTAACGATGAGCGTGTTGTTTCGTTCGACATGGCAACCACAGTCCAAGCATGGGGAAAAGTCTTATACGCAAGATCTAAAGGCGCTGCAATTCCACCAACTTGGGCCGTTGATGAACATGGTGAACCCACAACTGATCCCTACAAAGTAAATGCCCTATTACCAATCGCTGATGCTAAAGGTTATGGTTTAATGATGATGGTAGATGTGCTTTCTGGCATTCTACTGGGCTTGCCATTTGGCAAAAACGTCTCATCAATGTATGCCGACCTCTCTAAAGGTCGAAACCTCGGTCATCTGCATATTGTAATCAATCCTGAATATTTTATCGGCCTAGATATTTTTAAACAAACTATGTCCGCTATGCTAGACCAACTAAAACAAGCTAAACCAGCCAAAGGCGTTAGTGAAGTTTTCTTTCCCGGCGAAAGAAGCAAAAAACGTGAAGCCGATTACTTAAAAAATGGCATAGAGATTGTTGATGATATCTATAATTACTTAATTAGTGATGATATTCACTATAATCGTTATGATCATAAAAATAAGTTTGCTGAATAAACTTAGAATAACAAAAACCCCGTTTCTCAATTTTTTTGAGAGACGGAGAACTGCCTACACGGCAGTGAACCTGATTTATTTCTCCAGTATCTATCATAGCTTTTTCTAAACTGCCTACACGGCAGTGAACTGAAAATAATCAATCGTTATATGTTGATGCGTTTTCTAAACTGCCTACACGGCAGTGAACTGTAAGTTGAAGATTGATTCTATGACTGCAGATTTCTAAACTGCCTACACGGCAGTGAACTGAATTTATAAAAAAATCCATCGGCGTTAAATTTCTAAACTGCCTACACGGCAGTGAACTAGAACAAGACATACTATAAACATTGTTTGCTAAAAGGCAAAGGGCAATTTGGGTTTAAAAAACCCTTTTTTTAAGTTGTATTATAATGCAATGATTTTTAATGATTTTATTTTTAACTAAAAAAAAGGGTTAGCAATGGGTTAATTTAAAGTTTCAAAACATGTATTCCTTTATTTTTGCGGTAATAATACCATTACGCCCCAAATAGCCTCTACTCGAAGCGATGAGTACACGCTAAGTCTTAAAATCGTTTTTTATTAACCATTTCATTAATTCAATTGTCTCTAGCAATCAAATATTTCCAAGAGAACTAACTCAGTTTTTACTGTTTATGCCACTCCAGTTTAAGAACTAATAGGCAAGAAATAAAGCGCTAAGGATAGACGCAAAGCCCATTGCTATTTCTTGGACTAATAACGGCATACAACCAACCAGAACCCGACCAAACGGCAAACTGGTTATCGGTCGTCCAATATCCGCCATAAGTGCTGAAGTTAGCATTTCGGTAGTCTTTCATATAGCCCCACTCCGTGAATAAACCTGCAGCAATATGGCGCTGATAATAATTACCCGTTGATAAAGGCGTGGCACCTAATCCACGCTCATTAGAATTAGTTAAATCCTTAACTTTAGGCATACGGTATCCAATATTAGGGCACCAAGATGATATGCTAGAATAGTTGTAACCTTTTTTAGCACCGCGGTTAACAAACCACTGCTTTAACTCAAAACCATATCTGACGATGGCATTACCATGGCTGTCTCGACCTATTAACTCAAATACCTGAGGCAAAGATGGCTGATCGATATTACCCGGATTATCTGACTCCCATTGCGAGTCGGTAGCAACGGGGCCAGTTAGGGTAACGCGAACGCTGGTACTTGTTGAATTGGTCATAGTAGCAGTAATACCACCACGGGAAACTCGCGCCCAAGTTAAAGGTTCACTACCAGCTATCTCTAAATCAAAATATAAATTATTAGCACCTGTGGTAGGAAAATTTAAACCATACGACGAAATGGATTGTGTGAGAAACCCCTTATCAGAGTTCCAAATCCAAGCAAAACCAGCGTTACGACCTGTACCAGCATTTAAATTTGGTTTAGCAAAACAGACCGAAGGTGATGCTTTAGGCTGAACATAATAGGTCACATTTCTTTGACTTAAAAGACTTTCATTAGGTACACCATAACGTGTTTGTAATGTTCCTTCTGTATTAGATAAGGTCAATTTATAAGGTGACCTACAAACAGTAAGCACTTCATTACGGGCAACAGTTTGATTATATTTATCAGAGATAGCTAACATTAAATTACCTGTAACCGTTATACCGTCATCACCCTGTCCATCACCATCATCATCGCCCCAATAATTATAGGGTGGACCGATAAGTAAACTTAATGCAATAGAATCACTATTAGTTGGGACTAACATATCTATATCTGCAACACTCTCACCAACTGTAGGTAATTCGATTGGATTGGTTATACTTGAATTATTGGTTGTAGGCGTAAATTTTCGACCATTAGAAAGAGATATCCAGAACAGAGCATCGGTGTTGGTTGCTCGTGAGCGACCACCATCGAAGGTTAAATATGGTGCATTACCATTAATAATATTTGATGTTTTAGAGGTCAAAGCGTGGCTAGAATAGGAAGTTATTATCGACAATCCAAACCATAACCCTAAAAAGATCTGCTGGGATAAAGGTGATCGCGACAACGATTGCAATAAAACTCGTGCAATTCCTTGCAATCTCGATAAAAAATAAACCATTGTTAAGAGTGAAGATTGTGAACTTAGCTTTGATGAAACTAAATTATAGGTTGGCCATGTTGCGTGTTGCGTGTTTAAAATTATAATCCATTTCGACAACCTTGTCAAGTAATCTTTTGATTTATTTGCGATTTTATACTCATCAGTTAGATTCAAACCGTTTACATTTAACGGTTGAAAAAGTATAGTGACTGAAAAAAAACGATGCAACATTTTTTTCTATTTAATTGTTAACTTTCGTAAAGAAGATTACTAAAGACACCAAAATTGCATCTTATAACCCCTATTCCAAATAAAGCATAAGCACTCTACCTTTTCTTACAAACTTAAGCATATTGATGATAAAAAAATTTATTCGGAGATAATTGGTTGTTCTAAAAAATTCGAGCAAGGAATTTATTAAGTTTTAGAACAGATTTTGCGCAGCAAAACTGTATTTCTAAAAATTTTTTCATGAGTTTTAATGAGTTATTTTTAGCCAATAGCTATTTGTATTTTGCACGTTTTTAAGCTTATAAGCGATTTATATTATGTATGGTATGATGGAATGAAATTAGAAAGGATTGATTGATATTTTAACCATACTGGATTATCTATATTCGATCTTTCGTCAATTCTATATGTGTTGATAGAAGGAGAATTAGATAATTGTTGATTATTTGATGGTCTTTAGCATTAAAATTGAAATATTTCAATGTTTACACTCATTAAAATGGGATAACTACCATCAATTTAACAAGCATGAGTAATTTAAGTGATTAATCCATGTGATTACCAATTGAGAAGATTGATGCAATAAGATTAAGCAAGGTGGTTTAAAAACAAATTATATTTTATTATGAATAATATAAACTATTTAATTCATTTCTAATCGTTTTCTTTTAACTAACTGGTAAAATTAAAAATATTTTGAATACTTATCGTATTTTGAGAATGATAAGAATAATTTTTCATCTGTGATTCACTTCGATTAACTAGACTTGCATATTTATGTTTTCTAGTTTAATTTATCGTCACTAACCAATTCACTTTTTGAGATGAAACATGACGATATCATTTAAAGAGCAGCAACAACGGATCAATTTTGTTAAGCACTTTTTTGCCGAGCAATTAGCCAATAACCTTTCACTTATTGAAGTTCAAGCACCAATATTGAGTCAAATTGGTGATGGAGTTCAAGATAATTTATCTGGTACTGAAAAAGCAGTCCAAGTTAATATTAAGAGTATTCCAAATGCACAATTTGAAGTGGTGCATTCATTAGCGAAATGGAAACGTAAAATTTTGAGCCAACACCATTTTCCAGTTGGAGAAGGTATTTACACCAATATGAAGGCCCTACGCCCTGATGAAGAAAAACTCTCTCCTATCCATTCGGTTTATGTCGATCAATGGGATTGGGAAAAAGTAATTCGTCCTGAAGATCGTAATTTAGCTTATTTGAAGCATACAGTTGAGAAGATTTATAGTGCGATTAAAGCAACCGAAAAAGCGGTTTCCGAAAAATATCACCTTTCTTGTTTTTTACCAGAAACGATCACTTTTATGGATAGTGAGCAATTGTTAAAACGTTATCCGAATTTATCACCGAAAGAACGTGAAAATGCAATTACTAAAGAGTTGGGTGCGGTATTTTTAATTGGTATTGGTGGTGAATTATCAAACAATGAAAAACACGATGTTCGCGCTCCGGATTATGATGATTGGAGCAGTGACAATGAGATGGGCTCGAAAGGCTTAAATGGTGATATTTTAGTTTGGAATCCGGTGTTAAATAGTGGTTTTGAAATCTCATCAATGGGGATTCGTGTCGATCCTGAAACGTTAAAACGTCAATTAAAATTAACCAATAATGAAGATCGCTTACAATATGCTTGGCATAAGGCGTTAGCCGATGGTGATTTTTTGCAGACAATTGGCGGCGGAATTGGGCAATCTCGATTAACAATGCTACTTCTACAACAACAACATATTGGTCAAGTTCAAGCAAGCGTTTGGGATGATATGACTAAGCAAAATTATCAACAACTTTTGTAAATTAAATCCTAGCTGCTTTTCCACTTATTGGTTGGAAAAGCAAGCTTATTATTGTCCTATTCCTTTTTCCCCTTCACTGGTTTTTAGTAAGAAAAGACAAAAGCTAACCAATACGAAGATTTTTGGTGTTTAACGCACAGCCTATGCTTAGTTTATTAAATCGCTAATGCGGATAACTTACTCATTTTTAATGATATAAGGTTATCCGCACTGTTAATGTTAAAAATTAATTTGATGATTTATCGTCCGATGTTTCACCTTCAGAGATTGGTTGATCATCTTTAGGGGCGACTTCTGGCACTGCAGTATCATTTACTTCTGGTACTACGGTATCATTTACCTCGGGCACTTTTTCTTCTGATGTAGCAGATTCAGTTGTAGGAGCTTGAGTTGTTGTTTCCGTTGATGAGGTTACAGTAGGTTCCACTACTGATTGAATTTTCTCATTTTCAGATGAATTGGTAACAGGTGCAACATCTTTATTATGAGTGCCATCATCCTGCGGCGTTGTTGAGTTTGGTGATATTGATGGCTCAACTGGGGCTTTAGTTTCATCTTTAACAGATTGTATATTTGATGATGAACTGACTTTACCACGAATATAGACAATGCGTTGCTTACCACCATTACATGAACCAACTACTTTCCCTTGACCTTGTATATCTTGATCAGCGGGGACCAGTGTTAGTCGAAAGTTATCTTCAGGCACACCGTTATTTTTGATTTTTTCGGCGATATTTGCTCTAATATCGTCACAATTAGAAGCAGATACCACCACTGGAAAACTTAACAATAACATTATCGCTAATTTTTTCATAACCTTTCCTTTAAATTATCTAAATAAATATTATAAAACGATTATATGATCATTCCATATCGTTTGCTTAGATGCAATAAATATATCTTATCAAGATCGTTGAAAAAGCTAGCCTAATATAAATAGGATTAAATTTTTTTAATCACGTTCTTGATGTTGGTTTTCAAGTAATTTTAATTTATTTAAAACCCAAGCTCGAATATCAGATAGTTCGGCTTCAGATAGTCTATTTACAAAATCTCTTTTTTCATGAAGTTGTTTTCGATCTTCTTCCGTCAAAACCACACCTTTTAGATTTAATAACACTTCTTTGCGGTACATAGAATAAATAAAATCTTTTATTAAATCATCAGAAAGATTAATGTTAGCCATGGTGATTTCCTTATTTTATGTCTGTAACACTTGTCATACTAACCATGCAAATTTAATTAAATTCAGATTAATGACATCATTACGTTCTATTGATATCAAAGATGAATCCAGCCTAAAAAATAGACTGACTTTAACTATAATCTAATCAATAATGCATGACAATGATCGAATTGAATAAAAAAACAGATAAGTTAGCTTTTTCTAAAAAATGCCAAGATGAAATTATCCACTTCATTACTTAATAAGTATTTAACAAACCTGTTGATAACTATGTAATATTATGATTATTATAAATTTAATTTCTTGGTTAAATTTTGTTCTTCACCAGTATTCTATATTTTTGGGCAAAAATATTTAAATTTAATTTACAAAAATTACAATTCATTTGAGTAACATTAAGTAATAATGGCTAAAAAAATACAGCATAACCTTTAAATTATGCTGTAAAAAAAACAAGAAATTTAAACAAGAAGTTATAAAGATAATATAAAGATGTTATAAAGCAGTAAAAAATGCGATTAAACCAAATAATACACCAGGAAAATTAGCTATCGCGATTGGCCAATCCTTTTTCTGTTGTAATAAACCATAACAGACCCATAAAGAGCAGTTAATTGCAGCCGCCAAAGGTTGTGTCGGATTGGTTTTAAATCCATGAAGATTGTCAATAATTTGCGGGATATAGGATACGTACATGCCTAACGATGCAATCGTTGCGACGACACCCAAATAATGGAAAGCTTTTGGAGAAAGATTCAAAATCAACCTACCTGCTCAATAATGAATGGAGCAAGTAATCTAACATAGATAGCAAGGGAGTTAAACCTTGTTATATCAGGGTTTAAGATAATTTTTTGTAAATAAAATGATAAATTCTTGGCTTTATTTTTTAACCATTTAAACAACAGCATTGAGCTGCTGTTGTTGTTTAGTTAATGTTTAACGTTAATTTTACCAACAAAGCATTGATAATGAATTGATAAAATTATTGGTAAGACTATTAAGGTTTTTACTACTAAAGCGGTTACCTTCTATTTAGTCATTATAGTTTAAATAATTGTTTTACCTCATCTATCTGCTTATCATGCAATGCTCCACCATAGTTCCTTGAATTGGCTTTCAAGTAACCATGTTTTTCAGCAACTGCGGTTTTTATTGTGGTAACAAAATCATCACCAATATTGTAAATATTTGATAAACGACTAATCTCTTTTTGTAGAAGTTGGATCTGATGAAAATCATTCTCATTAAATGCTTTCATTACACTTGCAAAGAGCTCCGGAACCACATTATTTAGACCAGAAAGTACCCCAGCACCACCATTAAGTAAATTTGGAATAAAATATTCATCAAAACCAGCAAATACTGAGAAATCCTTACGGATAGATTGAGAAGCAAGCACAATGGAACGGGTATGTGAAGCACAATCAATCGTATCTTTAATACCAATAAACCTTGGACAATCTAGCATAAGTTTTGCGACAAGTTTTGCATCAACATCACAGCCAGTGCGCGCAGGGAAGTTATAAACAAACCAATCACCTAAAAAACGCGAATCGAGATATTTGTAATATTCATACAATTGATTGGCTGTTTGTGATAGGTAATAGTGAGGTAAAGCCATTACCGCTGGATATCCTGCATCATACGCCGCATCCGCTAAACGGATCATGTCATCAACAACGGTGGTAGATACATTGACAATTAGCGGTAAGTCAGTGAATTGCTGTGCTTGTTTGATAATAGCTAATCGTTCCTTAATGCTTAATGTCGCAAACTCACCAATGGTACCCATCACCAAAATACCGTTAATTTTTGCTTCGGTTAACATTTGGTAATGTTTATCCATAGCGGCAAAATCAACACCATTTTTAGAGTTAAATGGCGTGATAGCAGGACAAATGGTTCCTGAGAATTTAGGGGATTTTTTCATAATAAGATCCTTATGTTTTACACCAATATATTGAAATAATATATAAACAGTTATTACCAACTAACTATTTAATCAATTTGCCAATTACTCAATAATATTTTTTAGTTATTGTGATCGAGATCACCAAATTAAAGCATAAATATGTCTAATAAATCATTGTAAAAAATTATAGATGTATTTAGACTAAATTCGTTTCAATATATTGGTGTAAATGTATGGCTAAAATATCTCAAGCGCCAGCCATCGATAAAGCCGCTCTAATTTTGAATTTTATTGCTCAAAATGGCGGGATGACTTATACGCAAATCTATCAAGGGCTTTCGTTACCGCAAAGCTCTTCATCATTAATCTTAAAAAGTATGGTGACTAATGGTTTGTTACGGCAAAAAGGAAATAAATACTTTTTAGGGCTTAATCTGTATGAGTTTGGTAACAAAGCGATTGAGCAATTTAATATTAAGGATTTAGCTCTCGAACCACTCTCGTTTTTACGAGATAAAACTCAGCTAGCTTGTCATTTAGGTATTTTAGATGGCGATGCAGCAATCTACTTAGCTAAAATTGAGAGCGATAACGCAATACAGATTAAAAGTTGGTTAGGTCGCCGATTATCTTTACATAGTTCAGCATTGGGTAAGGTTTTGTTAGCTTGGTTACCGGAGCAACATATTGATGAGCTGTTTCCTAATGAACAATTACCGAGTAAAACCAAAAATACCATAGCAACTAAAACTGATTATAAAAAGGCATTACAAGTCGTAAGAAAACAAGGTTGGGCGTTTGACGACGGCGAAGACTTTGATGAAGTAACTTGCTTAGCAGCACCGATTTTTGATAAACATGGTAATGTTATCGCCGCCATAAGTACCTCAGGAATAAGGTTTCAAATGCCGCAAGAACGAATTGCTGAATTTACAGCGTATTTGCTGACCGCTGCTAGCATGTTAACTAAGAAAATAATCGGCTAGTTAAGAGATAAACCTTTTTCAACATTCAATTTAATTGAAAAAGTGAAAAAGGTTTAATGCGTTAGCAAAGATGAGTTTGTTTGGTCTCTTTACCAAGGAATAATATGGCTAAAATAGCCACAAGAATTGATAAGCTAAATAGCCCAAATATCATGCTAACACTAACTTGGTTAGCCATTAAGAAGCCCACCATCAGTGGACCTAATATGCCACCAATTCGGCCAATTGAAGCAGCCATACCGGCACCTGTTGCGCGAATATTCGTAGTGTATTGTTCTGGGGTATAAGCATACATTGCTCCCCATGCGCCTAGATTAAAGAATGATAATAATGCACCACAGATAAGCAGTTGGTTAATTGAATCAGCAATACCAAATAGATAGGCACTGATCAAGGTTCCTAATAGATACGCCATCAATACCCATTTTCGCCCTACTCGTTCGATCAACCAAGCAACAGTAAAATAACCCGGTAATTGCGCTAAAGTCATCATAAATATGTAACCAAAACTTTTTACCATATCAAAACCCTTATGCATCATCACGCTTGGCAACCATAAGAACATGCCATAATATGAAAATACCACACAAAACCAAACTATCCATAACATTATCGTTTGACGACGGAATGAGCTTGATAGTAGTGATTGTAATTTCTTGATGATTGGTTCTTTTTGAGCATTATGATCTTGATATTGATATGAATGTGAGTCAGGTAAGTTAAAGCGTAGATAAAGCGCATAAAAAGCCGGTATTGCACATAAGATCATTGCGCCACGCCAACCGACAGCCGGAAGAGGAATTAAAAAGTAAGCGATCAACGCGGCCAAAATCCAACCTACAGCCCAAAAGCTTTCGAGTAACACCACGACGCGACCACGTACTTCAGGTTCCACACTTTCACTCACTAGCGTTGATGCTACTGGCAATTCGCCACCTAAGCCCATACCAATGAAGAATCGTAAAATCAGTAAACTGCCTAGTCCCCAAGCAAAAGCACTTAAGCCACTGGCGATACTGAACATTAGTAAAGTAAATAAAAAGGCGGATTTGCGCCCTTTTTTATCGGCATAAATGCCAAATAAAAAGGCACCAACAGCCATACCAATTGAGTTTACACTACCTATCCAACCCAGTTGTGAAGGTGTTAGCCCCCAATCTTGTTTTAAAGCAGCTAAAATAAAGGAGAGTAATCCCACGTCCATTGCATCAAAAAGCCAGCCAGTGCCAGCAATGAGCAATAATTTGTTTGTAGATAATAAAGCGGTTTTTGAATTTTCCATAATAATTTGACCAACGAAAAGCTTGGTAGGCGTAATCAAATCAGATTTTCTTTAAAATGTCCATAGCTTAATCGTATTGAACCCAAATTATCCCCGAACTCAATGCCTTGGGACACAATTATATGTTTGGATAACAGTTGGTTTAAAATCACCAACTCTTGTGCGGCACTGTTAACGGGTAAATGAGCATATAAATGAAAACCACCGGTAGGTATTTGGTAAGTAATCTCTCCTTTGAAATAGTCATTGAACCAATCCATTAGTTGATTGGCTTTATGTTTTAGTTGTTGACGTAACCATTTTTGATGGGTTTGATAGTGATGAGTTAAATACTCTTCGGCTAAAAGTTGCGGTAATATACTCAATCCAGAATCTATATAGTGCCGTATATTGGCTAATTTTTCGATGATTTCCTTGGGAGCAATCATCCACCCAATACGTATATTACGGCCAATATATTTGGATAATGAACCTAAATAAACCACTTGATTACTGGTATCGAATTTTTTTATTGGTGCAATGTTAACCTTTGCATCAAAGGCTAATCCACTATAAGCATCATCCTCAACAATACCAATACACTGTTGCCGACAAAAGGCCAATATCTGTTTTTTTCGTTGATTACTCATCACACAGCCAGTGGGGTTTTGAAATATCGGATTTAGAAATAACCATCTAATTTGCCGCTCTAACACCACTTTTTGTAAACTCTCTAAGGTTATCCCTTCGTCATCACATTCAATACCATAAAGCCGAACACCGGCCGCTTGGAACAGCGGCAACGAATAAAAATAAGAAGGTGATTCAATACCTATTGCATCGCCAGGCTTTAATAATCCTTGGGTAATTAAAAATAGTGATTGTTGGGTACCTGAGGTTATTAAGATTTGCTCAGTATTAATTGTCATAGCAAATTGCGTTGACATGTAGTTGGCGATTTGCTGTTTGAGTGAAGGTAATCCCAATTGCAACCTGTCACTCTGCTTTTCATAAGCAACCATTTCATGAGAGGTGATATGGGGTAATATCAATTTAGGGATCATATTGGTTGGCAAATCACCATTAGCTAAATCACAAATATGCGCCATTTGTTGCCGAACTTGTACCACTTTTTGTTGGTAAACATTGTTACGATGCTGATAAAAATTGGCAGGCAATCGCCAATTAATAGTGGAATAAACTTGTAGCCCCCATTTTTGTTCATTAACAAAAGTCCCACTGCCCACCTTACGCACTAAAATTCCTCGTTCAGTCAAGATGTCTAGCGCATGCACTATAGTTGAACGGTTAACTTGTAGTTCCTTGGCTAAATTACGCTCAGATGGTAATCGTTCGCCAGCTATTAACACCCCTTGTTCAATATAGCTTTCAATCAATTGCGTGACTTTTTTAAATAATGCACCACTAAAAGGGCTTAATTTTTGTTTATTCCACATCTTTTATTAATTAAGTTTTATAGAACTTATTACCTTAAACGCAAAATTGGATGGGTTAATTATAGTCCAATTGGCTGTTTATTGCAGTGATTTAATTCTGAATAATAGTCCCCAGACTAGACAGCTAACAATTCAGGAGTAACAATGAAAACAGGTACACAAACTGTAAAACGTGGAATGGCGCAGATGCAAAAAGGCGGGGTGATTATGGACGTCGTTAATGCCGAACAAGCAAAAATTGCTGAACAAGCTGGTGCTGTGGCGGTAATGGCTTTAGAGCGTGTTCCTTCTGATATTCGTGCTGCTGGGGGCGTAGCAAGAATGGCGGATCCAACTATCGTTGAAGAGGTAATGAAGGCGGTAACTATACCGGTGATGGCCAAAGCACGAATTGGTCACATTGTTGAAGCACGTATTTTAGAGTCAATGGGCGTGGATTATATTGATGAAAGCGAAGTGCTCACCCCTGCTGATGAACAATATCATTTATTAAAAGATGAATTTACCGTACCTTTCGTTTGTGGTTGCCGTGATTTAGGTGAGGCATTACGCCGAATTGGGGAAGGAGCTTCGATGCTACGCACCAAAGGTGAACCTGGAACTGGCAATATTGTTGAAGCAGTAAGACATATGCGTCGTGTCAATGAGCAAATTCGTCTAGTGGTTGGCAAATCAAAAGATGAACTGATGACATTTGCTAAAGAAATTGGTGCACCTTATGAATTAGTATTACAAATCAAACAACTTGGAAAATTACCTGTGGTTAATTTTGCCGCTGGCGGTGTGGCGACACCTGCTGATGCAGCACTAATGATGCAACTTGGTGCAGATGGTGTATTTGTCGGTTCGGGTATTTTTAAATCGCAAAATCCAGAAAAATTTGCCAAAGCAATCGTTCAAGCCACCACTTATTTTGATGATTATCCAAGATTGGCTGAACTATCAAAAGGATTAGGTGAAGCGATGAAAGGAATTGAGATCAGCAAATTAAGTGAATCAGAAAGAATGCAAGATCGGGGTTGGTAATGACTTCAAAGGTGAGTAAAACCATTGGTGTGCTTAACTTACAAGGTGCT
The DNA here is from genome assembly GCF_984569085.1 of Gilliamella sp. LMG 34359. Taxonomy (NCBI): domain Bacteria; kingdom Pseudomonadati; phylum Pseudomonadota; class Gammaproteobacteria; order Orbales; family Orbaceae; genus Gilliamella; species Gilliamella sp. LMG 34359. Next base: position 2,459,460 of record NZ_OZ474906.1, read on the forward strand.
GTAACTGAGCATTTAAATATGCTCGCCAGCCTTGATGGGGTGACCCCAATAACAGTTAAGCAACCCGAGCAATTAAACCAGCTTGATGGTTTGATTATTCCCGGCGGTGAATCGACCGCTATTAGCCGTTTAATTAGACAAAATGGATTATTTGAACCAATTCAAACCTTTGCTAAACAAGGTAAAGGTATCTTTGGCACCTGCGCTGGATTGGTACTTTGTGGTAGTACAACTCCGCATAATGAGGTTGAACAACTTAGTTTAATGGATATTACTGTCGAACGTAATGGTTTTGGTCGACAAATCGCCAGCTTTGAAACCATGTTAGATATTGTTCCTATCGGTAAACAAATTCCTGCCGTTTTTATTCGGGCACCTTATATTGCCAAAACGGCTAAGCAAGTAACACAATTAGCGTTTGTTGATAATCATTGTGTGATGGCAGAACAAAATAATATTTTAGTCTGTTCATTCCATCCCGAATTAACGGCTGATAATCGCATAATGCGCTATTTTGTTGAAAAATGTTAATTGAAGATACACCTCATTTTTAATGGATAAACATGGGGTGTTTTGTGAAAATTTGGTTATTACCATTAATTATTAGCCTACTTATTACTACCAAAAACTGTTTACTCAAGTTTTTTGTTATTTTTTTCTAAATAAGATTAATTATTAAACCATTTATATCTTTTTTATTTAACTCTACAATTCCTTAACAAGTGTTAAGTCAGATATATAAATTAAGAAATTAATTTGGTTCTAATTATTAGCATCTTTATTACCACAAAAACGTTCCCTCATCTTTTTACTATTTTTCCTCAATGAAATTAATCATTAAGTCATCGGCATTATTTTTTTATTTATCTACATATGATAAATCTGACAACACAATAAAGAAAATAGGCGCTGATTATTCGCGGCTTTATTACCCCAAAACTGTTTCTCATTTTTTTTGCTATTTTTTCTCAACAAGATAATCATTAAATCATCTGCATCATATTTTTTTTCACCCATACAATGCTTTAACGAGTGGTTAGTCCAATAACTAAATCACGAAATTAATTTGGTTCTAATTATTAATCTCTTTATTTCCACCAAAACCGTTTCCCAACTATTTTGCTATTTCTCCTAATGAGGTTAATCATTAAATCATCTTTATCATATTTTTAATTACCTATATAATGCAGTAGGAAATGACAAATCTGATAAATAAGGAAATTAATTATGATGACCGGTAATTGCTTGTGTGGTGACATTGTCTATCAACTTAATAGTGAGATTAAAGCGATAGTTTTTTGTCACTGTTCACGTTGTCGCAAACAAACTAGTTCGGCTTTTAATTCGGCTACAGTGGTTAATAAAGAAGATTTAACCTTTATTAAAGGCGAAGAGAATATCAAAGTCTATTCCGACGCTGGCGTTAATCGCCATTTTTGTGGTAAATGTGGTTCGCATATTTTTTCTAGTCGAGATAATGATACTAGTACTTATCGTTTGCGCATAGGTCTGATTAACGAACCGATTAATACTGAAAAACGTATTCATGTATATACCGGTTCAAAAGCAAATTGGGATACTATTTGTGATGGTTACCCTGAATATGAAGAAGGTATTCCGGCTAAGTAAAATTAGACCAGTAATAGTATAAATCGTAATTAACCAGACGATGATCATGGCGAAACCGAAATATCATCGTCTTAAAGCACTTCACTACGTTGCCAATAAGTTTTATGCGCAAAACCCATTAGGTTACTGGTCATCTTAATTTCTTGTAAACATATTGACCAAATCGGAGCTTTCATCACTCTGGCAAAGGGAAAAGCGTGATAATAGAGCTTATAGGCATGGCTTGCCTGATTTTCAGTAAGTAGTTCAGCTTTAGCTGAAAATTGAATGCCCTGAATCTTAGCGACCGATTTTGGACTAATACTAATTGTACCGGCGACATTTGGATTTTTTAACATCGCTTGTGCATGTTTGGTTTTTAATTCTGATAAGAGATATAAGCAGCAATTTTCTTCATCAAATACATAGAATGCATTACATGTCCATGGTTGATGTTCTGCTAATATCACACCTAAACTTAAGACATGTTGCTGTTGAATAAATTTTATGATTTTAGCATCGGGGAGTTTCATTCTACTATTCAGGCTTTTGATTTAAATGCATATCTTCACCCCAGCGTGGTAAACTAGGTACATCAATATCGAACAGATCAAGTGCTCTGGCAACACTATGGGTAATCATATCATCGATACTTTCGATGTGTTGATATAGCGCAGGGACAGGTGGAAAAATAATACCGCCCATTAATGTCACCATTTCCATATTTTTAATATGGCCTAAATGTAATGGTGTTTCACGCGTCATTAAAACTAAACGACGGCGTTCTTTCAAGACAACATCCGCAGCACGGGTTAATAAATTATCGGATAAACCATGAGCTATTGCTGCCAGAGTTCGCATCGAGCAAGGTGCGACTAACATGCCTATCGTTTTGTATGACCCACTAGCGATTGCGGCACCAATATTATCAACAGCATAGACGACGTCGGCTAAGGATTCTAATTGGGCCAATTGGGATTTAGAATGCTCGTAATTTCCTGTGATTTTTGCTGCTTTAGAGATAACGAGGTGAGTTTCAAGATCCATGGGGTTGAGAAGCTCTAAAGCTTTTATACCATAAGCAAAGCCTGTTGCACCACTTATGCCAATTATTATCCTTCTCACAGTCATTTCAATTCCTACTGTTAAATCTAATGTTAGAATTTGCTAACTATTTTAACTTAGATTAAGCTGTAATAGATAACATTATCTTTCGTGGGGATAGGAATTTAAAATGTTAAAAGAGTTGAATACACCACCAACTACATGGTCAGTGGTGATATTGAGTATAACTTATTCTAGAGCCATTGGTTCGTCAACAACTGTGGTTTTTTGATCCCCTTGAATCGTTTTGATAGCGTTATTGTAAGCTCTTACTGCTTCTTTACTCGATAATAAGCTATATTTTAAGGTAAAGTTAGCACTTTTTCCTGGTGGTAATTGACGAACACGCTTTTGTTCACGTTCTATAGTGACTGGATAAGCGAAACTTGTACCTGGTTCAATACCTGTTACATAGCCTTGATTAAATGTATCAGTATTCTTCCATAAAGTAAGCACAGGTAATTCCCGAGTATTAAATGAAATACCTACCCCTTTATTACCCACCTTATTAGCTAACATAACTTGAGTTTGCCCTTTTGTATCGGCATAAGGATAAATATTGAAGACCATTTCATCAAAGTTTCTGGTTGGTCCTAAGTAAGTTTGCCAATTTTTTAGACCTTTTATTGCATAATCATTAAATGGTGAAATTTCTTTAACTGGTGCAACAAATTTTGCCCCCCTTTCAAGAATTGGCGTCCCAAAATTGCTGTGATAAATAATTTGATAATCTTTAGGATAATCGCCTTTATTTGTCACTGTATCATGAACAGTAAATTCTTTACTACCAGGAACATAGCTAAGTCTAACCCAAGTTTCTAAATTACTTTTTTTGAAAGCTTTTTCTTGGATTAGACCACTCACGGTGATGGTATATGGAGCTTTATCTTCAATATCAACAAACAATTTTGCAACTGGAGTATTTTGCGCCCGGCCATGAAGGGTATACAACATACCATCAGCTTGTACGGCATGACCTGTCCATTCAAAACCACAACGAACCAGCATTTCATTAAAGCCTTCTAGCCAACCATTACCACCACGGCTTTCTAAATTGATATACTGTGGATTAACAACTTCTTTAACTGGAGAATTCCAACCTAAACGAATACCATCACCTTCCACAGACAAGATACCCAAACCGCGAGTTGGACTTAATCTAATGGTCAATCCATCACTTTGAATAGTTAACACTTCAGAGTCATTTTGCAATCCGCCACTAAGAACAGTATTTCTTATTAAAAATGTCGGTGCATCTTGGTTAATGTCAGTATTTTTAACAACCCAAGCACCTTTTCTAATTTGTAAATCGGTATCTGTAATAACATAATGTTGTGCACTAACAGAACATGAGATTAATCCCACAGCAGTAACTAACGAGAGCTTTCTAAGTTTCATGAGTTAATTCCTTATTTTTAATATTAATCCATCAAGAACAAGTATATTTGTTAATTTGGTCTGACTTGCCCTGCTTTCCAGTGCTTCCGACAAACTGAATGGTATTCGCTATCCCCTAAATGTATCGAATTCCCATATTTAACTATTTGTCCATTTTCACCTTCTAAAAGAATCATTGTGGCTTTTTTACCACACCAACAAACCGTTTTCAGTTCTCTATAATTGTCAGCTATTTCTAATAGTGTTTTGGAACCTTCAAATAAGTGTCCCATATAATCTGTTTTTAGACCAAAGAACATCATTGGAACGCTAAATTCATCACATACGTCAGATAATTTCCAGATGGTTTTAGAGGATAAAAACTGACTTTCATCAATCAAAATACAAGCATAGTTATTTCGTTTTATCTGTTCGATGATATCATCAACAGTATTATCATCAAGTTGTAATGCTTTTTTACGTAAACCCAATCGAGAGACAATTTCAACAGCCGAGTCTCTTGTATCGACCGATGATTTAAGTAATAGTGTCTGCATATTATTGCTTAAATAGTTATGATCGATTTGTAATAATTCAGTAGATTTTCCAGCGTTCATCACGCCATAAATATAATAAATTTTTGACAAAATTAGCGTCTCAAAAAATAAATAGTAATAATCGTTATCAGAAAAATAAAAGGTAAGTTTTACAACTTACCTTTTGTGGGTAAAAAAACTATTTTGCTTTACCCTGGTTGGCTACCGCTGCTTGTTTAGCTGCGATTTCATCGGCATTACCTAAGTAATAATGCTTAACCACTTTCATGTTGTCGTCAAATTCATAAACTAAAGGTACACCAGTTGGGATGTTAACATCGATAATGTCATCATCACTGATATTGTCTAAATGTTTAACTAGAGCACGAAGAGAGTTACCGTGAGCAGCAATAATAACACGTTCACCTTTTGCAACACGCGGGGCAATAGTTGATTCCCAGTAAGGAAGTACACGTTTAATAGTTAATGCTAAGCTTTCAGTTAAAGGTAACTCTGATTCAGGTAAGCTGCTATAACGTGAATCATGACCAGGGAAACGTTCGTCTGATTTTTCTAACGCAGGAGGGGTAATTGCAAAACCGCGACGCCATAATTTAACTTGATCATCACCATATTTAGCAGCAGTTTCAGCTTTATTTAGACCTTGTAACGCACCGTAATGGCGTTCATTTAATTTCCAATTCTTTTCAACAGGCAACCATGCTTGGTCAACTTCATCAAGAATGTGCCATAATGTATGAATTGCGCGTTTTAATACTGAAGTATATGCATAGTCAAATGTAAAACCTTCTTGTTTTAATAATTTACCTGCTTCAGCAGCTTCCTTGTTACCTTTGTCAGATAAATCAACATCAGTCCAACCACAAAAACGGTTTTCCTGATTCCAAACACTTTCTCCGTGACGAATGAGAACTAATTTTTTTACTGCCATGAATATAACTCCTTTGTTACATAAAATAAAATGGATAAATGAATTTGGTTTTCATTAAAAATGTACGTTTTAATTAGTACATTTTTAATGTTTTAATCATTTTTATTTATTTAAAATACTTACTAATTTGATAAGTATTTTAATGGATCGACTGATTGCGCTTTATAACGAATTTCAAAATGCAATCTTACTGATGAGGTCCCGGTTGCGCCCATTGTGGCAATTTGTTCACCTGCTCGAACATTTTGTTGCTCTTTAACTAAAATAGTTTGGTTATGCGCATAGGCTGTTAAATAGTCATCGTTGTGTTTCACTATAATTAAGTTACCATAACCAGGCAATGCATTACCAGAGTAAACCACTCGCCCATCAGCTGCAGAAACCACCTTATCACCTAAAACACCTGAAATATCAATACCTTTAGTCGAGTTTGAAAATTTTTCAATAATCTTCCCTTGTGCCGGCCATTGCCATCTAATATTGGCCACATTAGATGTTGTACTGGTCTGAGTTGGCTGCTTAGCTGGTGTCGTCGGTTGAGAAACTGGTTCGCTAATTGTTTCAACCGTAGTAGTTTCTACGCTTGGAGTTTTAACTGTTGTCGTTTGAACAGTTGTCGTTTTAACCGGAGTTGATGTAGTTTTTTTAGTTTTAACAATCGTGGTACTACCACTTACATCAAGTACTTGACCTACATTAACTGCATAAGGTTCTTTAATGTTATTTTTAGCAGCTAGTGCACGATAATCATTACCAGTTACCCAAGCAATATAAAATAATGTATCACCTCGTTTAACAGTATAGGTATCGCCTTTATATCCCCCTTTAGGGATATTATTATAATCTCGATTATAAACAATACGCTCAGTAGATGTAACAACTTGTTCTTGATCAGGGTTAGAGCTAGTCGCCGTTGAAGAACGAGAAGCTGTTGTTGCTGTAGGATAAGTCGAAGAGGACGCCCCTCGACTACCAGTAGAAATATCTTTAGGCGGCTTAGAATAAACCGATGAGGTTGAAGAGCCCTGACTAACAGAGATATCTTCTATTTCTGCTGGATTAGTTTGCGTACACGCAGCAATCATCAGACTTAAACAACTTAATGTGATAACTTTTTTCACAATTACACCTTTCATTAATTCGTATAGTTTTAATAAACATATTTTATCGTTTTTATAACAAATTGCTATTATATTAATTACTGATAAGCTAAATCAATAAAATCACTTCTAAAAATGCTGATTTATTAGTTAACAGCTAGAAATTCATCAAAATTCGCAATTTATTATCACATAATATAGTATAATTAAACGCAAAAGTATAATTATTAACCAGCATTAAATCTGCCAATTAATAATCAAGTTAACAATTATCTAAAAGATACTCTTAATTAATTGATTGCCGCTAAGGCGATTTTCGCTATTAACAGTATATACAATCAATGTTTGGTATAGTATATTTCTTGCTTAAAATCGACAAAAATCTGAAATAATGACTCTATATATTGTTGCAACCCCTATTGGAAATTTAGAAGATATTACACTGCGTGCCATTAATACGCTTAAACAAGTTGATCTAATTGCCGCTGAAGATACCCGTCATAGTGGACTACTTTTACAACATTTGGCAATTAAAGCCAAACTCTTCGCCTTACATGATCATAATGAGCAAGAAAAGTCACAACTATTGATTGAAAAACTAAAATCAGGTTTATCCATTGCTTTAATATCGGATGCAGGAACACCATTAATTAATGATCCTGGTTATCATTTAGTTAAAGCTTGCCGTGAAAATAATATTAATGTGGTACCTATTCCCGGTGCTTGTGCTGCTATCGCAGCGCTATCTGCTTCTGGTTTGCCTTCTGATAAATTCAGTTATGAAGGATTTTTACCCGCCAAAACAAAAGCCCGACAAGATTATCTAACTACATTACTAGATGAACCAAGAACGATGATTTTTTATGAATCGACACATCGACTTTTAGATACCTTGCAGGATATGCAAACCATTTGGGGAAGTGATAAGCAGATCGTGCTAGCCAAAGAGCTAACTAAAACTTGGGAAACTATCGTCAATTTTTCCATATTAGATCTGATTAATTGGTTACAGGAAGATAGTAATCGCCAAAAAGGGGAATTTGTACTGATTGTCGAGGGTAATAATAAAACTGCTGATGCAATTGATCCAAAAGCAATTAATACGCTAAAACTACTGCTCAAAGAGTTACCATTGAAAAAAGCGGCGGCAATAACGGCTGAAATATATGGACTGAAAAAGAATCAGTTATATCAACTCGGTTTAACCTTTGAAAATTAAAAAAATATCTGACAGTTAATTATCTGATTTTGATAATCAATTTTTAGCAATATTCTCTATTGATTTGATTAAACTTTTTTTAAACCACGTCAGCATTGGCACAATGAGCTCGATTTAGTATATAATTAGCGCCTATTATTAAGATTTTCATAACACAAGGTAATAAATAATATGGGATTTAAATGTGGAATTGTCGGTCTACCTAATGTGGGCAAGTCAACGCTTTTTAATGCATTAACTAAAGCTGGTATTGAAGCGGCTAACTTTCCGTTTTGTACTATCGAACCAAACACAGGTGTAGTGCCAATGCCCGATCCGCGTTTAGATCAACTAGCGGAAATTGTTAAGCCACAACGAACATTACCAACGACGATGGAATTTGTTGATATCGCAGGTTTAGTTAAGGGGGCGTCAAAAGGTGAAGGTCTGGGCAATCAATTCTTAGCGAATATTCGTGAAACCGAAGCAATTGGCCATGTTGTTCGTTGCTTTGAAAACGAAAACATTGTTCATGTTGCAGGGAAAATCGATCCGGCTGAAGATATCGAAATCATCAATACTGAATTGGCATTAGCAGATCTTGAAGCCTGCGAAAGAGCAATTACCCGTTTACAAAAACGCGCTAAAGGAGGAGATAAAGAGGCAAAATATGAACTTGAGATTCTTGAAAAGTGTCTTCCTCATCTTGAACAAGGTAAAAAACTATTACTTTTAGACTTAAGCAAAGAAGAGTTGGCTGCGATTAAATATCTCAGCTTCTTAACCTTAAAACCAACTATGTACATTGCGAATGTCAATGAGGATGGTTTTGAAAACAACCCTTTTCTAGACAAAGTAAAAGCCATTGCCGAACAAGAAAAAGCCGTAGTCGTACCAGTTTGTGCAGCTATTGAAGCCGAACTTGCTGAGCTAGATGATGCTGACCGTGATGAGTTTATGCAAGATCTTGGTTTAACCGAACCAGGTTTAAATAGAGTCATTCGCGCTGGTTATAGCCTGCTTAATTTACAAACTTATTTTACTGCTGGTGTTAAGGAAGTTCGTGCTTGGACTATTTCTGTTGGTGATACTGCGCCGCAAGCTGCTGGTAAAATTCACACCGATTTTGAAAAAGGTTTTATTCGTGCGCAAACCATTGCCTTTGATGACTTTATTAAATATGGTGGCGAACAAGGGGCAAAAGAAGCTGGGAAAATGCGTTCAGAAGGAAAAGATTATATCGTGCAAGATGGCGATATTATGAATTTCTTATTTAACGTTTAATTATGTTTTAATTGGTGCCGTAGAGTTCGGCACCTAGTTTCTTGTTTAACAATTAACTAAAATTTGTAATTTTTTCCCCTCAAAACTCAATGACTTATCATCTATCACGATAACGGACAAACGATTATAAGGAATTTCATTTATGTTATTAACCTTTGAACAAGCTAAAAAAGCTTTACTTGAAGCGGCATCATTAAATCATAAACCTTCAACTGAAAAAGTGACGTTATTAGCAGCTTTAGATCGTGTTACTGCTGAACCGGTGATTTCGCCAATTAATGTGCCTAGCTTTAATAATTCAGCTATGGATGGCTATGCGGTGCGGTTATCAGATATCAATCAGTCGAAGTCATTACCGTTAGCAACCACTATTTTTGCCGGCGATGATATCTCAAATTTAAATTGGCCTATAGGGACTTGCTTACGTGTTATGACTGGAGCCCCTGTTCCTGATGAAGCTGAGGCGGTTGTTATGCAAGAACAGACCGAATCAACCGCTACAGGTATTAAATTTCCATATGAAATCAAATCAGGCAGCAATATTCGTTATATCGGTGAAGATAGTAAACAAGGTTCAGTGGTAGTAGATGAAGGGACTCGTTTAACCATTGCGACACTATCGAATTTAGCTACACTTGGCATAGCAGAATTAACCGTATTTAGTAAATTAAAAGTCGCTATTTTCTCAACTGGCGATGAGTTATCCGATATAGGTAATCCGCTAACAAATAATAGTACTATTTATGATAGTAATCGATTTACGCTCAAATTATTATTGACGCAATTAAATTGCCAAATCATCGATTTAGGTATTATTGCCGATGATCCAAACCTAATTAAACAATCGTTAGAAACCGCATCTAAACTCGCTGATTTAGTGATTACTAGCGGTGGGGTTTCTGTCGGTGATGCAGATTATACTAAAACCGCTTTAGCGGAACTTGGCGAAATTAATTTCTGGAAAATTGCCATAAAACCAGGCAAACCGTTTGCTTTTGGCAAAATAGGTAATGCATTGTTTTGTGGGTTACCTGGCAATCCTGTTTCGACTTTAGTGACATTTTATCAGTTAGTTCAACCTTTGATTGTTGCACTTTCCGGACAGAATTTAAGCAATGATACGCTGTCGTTTAAAGTAAAAACAGCAACTAATCTTAAAAAAAGTGTTGGTCGCTTAGATTTTCAACGTGGCAGGTTGCAAATCAATTCTGACGGTGAGCTAGAAGTGGTTTCAACAGGTCAACAAGGATCGCATCTAACCCAATCATTTAACCACGCCAATTGCTTTATTGTACTTGAACAAGATAGAGGCAATGTTGCTCAAGGGGAATTGGTGACAGTTGAGCTATTTAATAGTTTATTAAAATAGCGCAACTAAAACGGCACCTGCCGCAATCATGGCAACACCAATGGCTGAAATTAATGAAATTTTTTCACCAAAGATGATAGCGGCAAAAATTACTGCAAAAACAACGCTTAATTTATCAATAGGCGCAACTTGGGATACTTTTCCTTCTTTTATTGCCATAAAGTAGAACAACCATGATAATGCCCCAGCTACCCCACTCAATGCAATAATAAAAAGTGCCTTTTTGTCGTTAAAAAACGTATTGATTAAATTTAGCTTTCCTTGTACTACTACCACACCAACCAAGAATATCGCCATGACAATTGCCCGAATTGCAGTGGCGGTATTAGCGTCAAGATGTTGTAAACCAATCTTACCGAGAATCGCAACAGCCGCCGCGGTAATCGCCGATAACAAGGCATAAATAAGCCAAGGACTCATATTAATACCTATCGATTTGGATTAAGTATTGTTGATTGTTTGAATTTTTTTGACATTGTGCTGATTTACTCATCACGCCACGACAATCTTCAAGTACGCCATGTGCTTTTGACCAATGATATTGTTTGCCTTCATCATTTTTACCACCACAAGCCATTAAACTTAAGCTTAGCGTAATGCAAGTTAGAGCAAGAATTACCGATTTCATCTTATTTCCCTCTCAAATGTCAAAATGTTATTTAAAATTATTATTGTGGATTATTTTAATGCATTATTAAACGGATTGATAGCTAAGCTATCACCTATTTTTAATAAATGAAAAACTCGATCTTCCTTTAATGAATTTAATAAAGCTGGTGGCTCGTCTAATGGCTCATCAGCTAATTCAAAAGCGCCCCAATGAATCGCTATAGCCGATTGGCAATTTAACTCATCATAAAGTTGCAATGCTTGCTGTGGATCGATGTGCTGTGATTGCATAAACCATCGCGGAGCATATGCACCAATTGGTATCAGCGCTAGGTCGATCTGTTTAAATCGGTCAGCAATTTTTTTTAAACTCGCTGAATAACCGGTATCCCCCATAAAGTAAATGGTTTTGGTTAACAATGGATTATCGATATCAGTTTGCATTACCCAACCACACCATAAGGCTTTATTTACATCAAAAACACCACGATTACTCCAATGTTTTGCTGGGGTAGCAGTAAATGTTATCTCATGAGTATTTATAGATTGCCACCAGTCTAACTCAATAATTTGCTTCGCTCCCCACTTTTTCAATTTTGCTTTGAGCCCTAAAGGAACCAAAATAGTCATTTGTGGAAAACGTGTTATAAGTTGCCGAATACTGTTAAAATCAAGATGATCATAATGATTGTGCGATATCACAACCACATCAACCATAGGTAATTGATCAATAGTAATGGCCGGCTGGGTTCGTCGTTTTGGGCCGATAAATTGAAACGGCGATACTCGGTTAGAAAAAACTGGATCGGTTAATATCCATTTGTTTTTAAGTCTTATCAACGTAGTTGAATGACCTATCCACCAAACTCTATTTCCTTCTAGGCTAATATCAATTGAGCTACACCAAGTTTGATTAAATGCGTGATATCCCGCTTTTGGTGGTAAGACTTTACGTTTAATCCGCCAACGCAAAGCATCAATTAATCTAATCGAAAAAGGTTCGATATTATCAAATCCTCTAGCTTTATGATGTGACATATCAGTTAGTTTATTAAGTGACTCATTCAGTAGTTTGTTTTGTTTACTCATTAATTTAATCTTGTTGAGGTTAATTAGCACTACGTTCAATTAGCACAGCAACATTACCAGCATTGGCAATAGCATCTGGTTTTGAAACTTTTATTTTTAACCATTGTACTGAAAATTGTGCAATGACTAATTCTGCAACACGTTCGGCTACCGTTTCGATTAGTTCAAATTTATTAGCTTCAATAAATGAAGTTATCGATTGGCAAACCACAAAATAGTCTAAACAAAACTCAACTTTATCGCTTTTTCCTGCTGGCTTATTATCCCAAGCAATTTCTAAATCAAGAACTAACTTTTGTTTTATGGTTTTCTCCCAATCATAGACGCCAATTGTGGTATAAACCGTTAGTGATTCAATTAGTACTCTATCTGTAATCATCAAGGTCATATTTAATTCCATATATTACTAATATTTAAAATAGAGATTACCGAAACTTAATAAATTACGCTATAATTTATTGCAAATTATAGTAAATAATAGTTTATATGACGCGAATTTTTCAGCCCTACTCGATTAATCAAAATAGTTTAATAACTTTAGATGATAATGCATTTAATCATCTGATCCGTGTTTTAAGAATGAAGCCCGGCGAATCCATAACTTTATTTGATGGTTCTAACCATATTACTCCCGCTGTGATCCAAGAAGTGAACAAAAAGACGGTTGTGGTAAAAACTGCCAATACTGTCCTAGATGATCGTGAATCACCACTAAATATCCATTTAGGACAAGTTATTTCTCGTGGTGATAAAATGGAATTTACCATTCAAAAATCAGTTGAATTAGGGGTCACAACCATAACACCGTTACTTTCTGAACGTTGTGGTGTCAAACTTGATCAAGAAAGGCTAGAAAAAAAAGTGCAACAATGGCAAAAAATTGTCATCTCAGCATGTGAACAATGTGGCCGTAACATCGTCCCAACCATAAATCCAGTAATAAAATTGGAAAATTGGTGCGCTAGTTTAACGAACAGTTTAAAAATAAACTTACATCCCAAAGCCGAAAAAGGGATTAATCAATTACCCACTGATAATAAAAATCTGAGTTTATTAATTGGACCAGAAGGTGGACTGTCTGATGAAGAAATTCAAATGACACATCAATATCAGTTTACTGATATTTTACTCGGACCGCGGGTTTTACGTACTGAAACCGCTGCGCTCACAGCAATAACCGCCCTTCAGGTTCGTCTAGGTGATTTAGGTTAATTACTTAAAATGAATAAGTTAACAAATGATTGCTTTGCTTATTAATCGGTAACGAGTATGATAGTTGCAAATTTGATTACTCTTGCTAACACCACCCTCTACCCTAATTTCGTATAAGATTTATTGAATAGGTAGAAAAGCATGCAGGTCATCAACACCAAATTTACTACAATCAAAAATTAGTACCATCAAATAAAATCAGTAAGGAGTCACCATGATCAAACTTGGTATTGTTATGGATCCCATTAGTCATATCAAATTAAAGAAAGATACCAGCTTTGCTATGCTACTCGAGGCACAAAAGCGAGGTTATCAACTTTATTATATGGAGATGAATGATCTGTTTTTACGTAATGGTGAAGCAAGTGCTACCACTCGAACATTAACGGTGCATAATAACAGTGAACATTGGTTTGATTTAGGTGATGATCAAACAATAGCTTTAAGTGAACTTGACGTAATATTAATGCGTAAAGATCCACCTTTTGATACCGAATTTATCTATGCGACCTATATTTTAGAGCGCGCCGAGGAAAAAGGTGTTTTAGTGGTAAACAAACCACAAAGCCTACGTGATTGTAATGAAAAATTATTTACGGCCTGGTTTGCTGAATTTACACCAGAAACCTTAGTTACTCGCCAAACATCACAAATTAAGGCTTTTCATCAGCAGTATCAAGATATTATTTTAAAACCACTTGATGGTATGGGCGGTTCTTCAATTTTCAGGATCAAACAAGATGATCCAAATATCTCCGTTATTATTGAAACGCTTACTGAACATAACCACCGTTATTGTATGGCTCAAAACTTTATACCCGCCATCAAAGATGGTGATAAACGGGTATTAGTTGTCGACGGTGTCCCTGTTCCTTATTGTTTAGCACGGATACCGCAAAAAGGTGAAACACGAGGAAACTTAGCCGCTGGTGGACATGGTGAAGTAAGAGCTTTAAGCGATAGTGATTGGAAAATTGCCAACAGTATTGGACCAACATTAAAACAGAAAGGACTGTTATTTGTAGGGCTTGATATCATTGGTGATAAGTTAACTGAGATAAACGTCACTAGCCCAACTTGTGTACGAGAAATTGAAGCTGCTCATCCTGATTTATCAATCACAGGGCTTTTAATGGATGCGATTGAATTAAGATTAAATAAAAAGAGTTAAACATGATTAGAGAATACCAAGCAAAAGATTTAGATGCCATAATGAATTTATGGCTACAAGGTAACGAGCAGGCCCACAATTTTATAGATCCTGAATTTTTTAAACAGAATTACGATATAGTTAAAATGTTGATTCCAATGTCGACGATTTATGTACAAGATATTAATGGTGTTGTCGGTTTTATCGGTTTGACTGAAAATTATATTTCTGGATTGTTTGTTGAAAAAAACTCTCAACATCAAGGTACTGGTTCGGCGCTATTAGAAAAAGCCAAACAGCACCACAAAGAACTATCAGTTCATGTATATAAGCAAAATAGTGATGCGATAAACTTTTATTTATCACAAGATTTTGCAATTGTTGGGGAATCCATCAATGAGGAAACCAATTATCCTGAAGTATTAATGCGTTGTAATGTTGAACATAAAGTCAAAATTGGTAAATGTGCATTATAATTTAACTACAATGTGAGCGTATGAATTTAAAAAATCATTTTATTATTGCTATGCCAACAGTTCATGATTCTATATTTAGTCGTTCTGTGGTGTATATTTGTGAACATAATCGAGATGGTGCGATGGGCATTATTGTTAATAAGCCTATTTTAGAACTCAATGTTGAAACTGTGTTGTCTCGGCTCGAAATCACCGCCTCAAAAAGTTGTGCTGAGCTTGAGCATCCAGTATTTTGTGGAGGACCTCTTGCTGATGAGCAAGGATTTATCCTACATACACCGCATCAGGGATTTGCCTCTAGTATACAAATTTCTGACGATGTTATGATAACCACATCACTTGATGCATTGAAATCAATCGGCTCACCTGAACAACCGAAAGATATCTTTTTAGCGCTAGGCTACTCCAGTTGGTACTCTTTGCAACTTGAAGATGAAGTCGCCAAAAATGATTGGTTAGTCACTAAAGCTGATCCACAAATTATTTTTGAAGTTGCTATTGAAGATCGTTGGAAAAAAGCCGCTGAAGCATTGGGTATTAATATCAGTACGATTTCTCATCAAATGGGTAATGCATAAACCATGGCTACCATTATAGCTTTTGATTTCGGTACGGCCAGTATAGGGGCGGCTATTGGCCAAGATATTACTAAAACAGCAAATCCGCTTTGTTCATTCAAAGCGCGTGATGGCATACCCAATTGGCAATCTATTGAAAAAGTACTCAACGACTGGCAACCAGATTATTTAGTGGTAGGCTTGCCACTAAATATGGATGGAACAGAACAACCTTTAACAGCTAGAGCACGTAAATTTGCTAATCGCTTGCATGGTATGTTTGGTTATCAAGTACATCTACAAGATGAACGATTATCAACTGTTGAGGCAAAATCACATATTTTTGCTTCGCGCGGTTACCGAGCTCTTGAAAAAGGCCATGTTGATGCAACTTCCGCCATTATTATTTTAGAAAGTTGGTTTGAAAATAACGATTCCATTTAATCAATGAGTTATTTTAGCAATAATTAGTCGCCAATAAATTTCATCCTTGCTAAAATAACCAGCAATTTTTCTACTGTAAGGACTGCTCCCCGTGTCAAATAACAAATCTCTTAGCTATAAAGATGCCGGTGTCGATATTGATGCTGGTAATGAATTGGTCAATCGCATTAAATCTGTCGTAAAAGAGACCAAACGTCCTGAAGTTATGGGTGGACTAGGTGGTTTTGGTGCACTATGTGCAATTCCACAAAAATATAAGCAACCTATTTTAGTGTCAGGTACTGATGGCGTTGGTACAAAATTACGTCTTGCGATGGATTTAAATCGTCATGAATCAATTGGTATTGATTTAGTTGCGATGTGCGTTAATGATTTGATTGTTCAAGGGGCAGAACCATTATTCTTCCTAGATTATTATGCAACCGGTAAACTCAATGTTGATGTAGCAGCAACTGTCGTTACAGGTATCGCTGAAGGTTGTAAACAATCTGGTTGTGCATTAGTTGGTGGTGAAACGGCGGAAATGCCTGGTATGTATCAAGGTGACGATTATGATTTAGCTGGATTTTGTGTCGGTGTTGTTGAAAAATCGGCAATAATTGATAGCAGTAAAGTACAAGATGGTGATGCATTAATTGCCCTTGCATCAAGTGGTGCTCATTCCAATGGTTATTCTTTGGTGCGTAAAATAATTGAAGTCAGTGGTGTAAACCCTGCTACAGAGCAATTGGATGGCAAACCATTAGCCGATCATTTACTTGCTCCAACTAAAATTTACGTCAAATCAGTGTTAGATTTGATTACAAAAATCGACGTTCATGCAATTGCCCATATTACCGGTGGTGGTTTTTGGGAAAATATTCCTCGAGTTTTACCGGATAACACTCAAGCGATTATTGATGAATCTAGTTGGCAATGGCCGGCCATCTTCAACTGGCTACAACAGGCTGGTAACGTAAGCCGTCATGAAATGTATCGAACATTTAACTGCGGTGTCGGTTTAATTATCGCTTTACCAAAACAGTCAGTAGACCAAGCTATCCAGTTACTTAATCAACATGGTGAAAAAGCATGGCTATTAGGTGAAATAAAAACGTCATCATCCGCTGAGCGAGTAATTATAAAATAACGCCTCTTTTTTTATATTATTCAACTACAACTAGTTGGATAATATAAATTTTTACATAAGTGCTGCCTATCATGACTAAGCATAATTCAGACGTTAAAAATCTTCATAGCTATTAACGCTTTTAATTAGCTCAGTAATTAATTTTTTCTCTACAGTTTACAGCTAATAATTTCCTTAGTTGTGATTAAAAACGACCAGCTACAACGAAAAATTTAACATAAAAATAACTAAAAGCTATCAGACTTTCTGGTACAATAGCCAAAAGTATAATAATGAAGTAATGTCATAACACTATAAAATACAAGGTTTTTTAATGATCATATCAGATGCTAATAGTGCGGTGTCATCTGTCGCATATCGTGCAAACGAAGTCATTGCTATTTATCCAATTACACCAAGTTCATCCATGGCTGAGCAAGCAAGTACATGGGCAGACTTTAATAAACCCAATGTATTTGGTGATACGCCAAAAGTGGTAGAGATGCAATCCGAAGCCGGTGCAATATCAACCGTGCACGGTGCTTTAATGACGGGCGCATTAGCAACATCGTTTACCTCTTCCCAAGGTTTACTATTAATGATTCCTTCGCTATATAAAATAGCCGGAGAGTTAACCCCCTTTGTTTTACATGTTGCCGCTCGTACTGTTGCAACTCATGCGTTATCTATTTTTGGTGATCACTCAGATGTCATGTCAATCAGGCAAACGGGGTTCGCTATGCTTTGTTCTAGCTCGGTACAAGAGGCCCAAGATTTGGCGTTGATTTCGCAAATAGCAACCCTTAACAGCCGAGTACCATTTGTCCACTTTTTCGACGGCTTTAGAACATCACATGAAGTTAATAAAATTCATCCAATTAGTGATGACCAAATTCGGCAGTTATTACCCACCGAAGCAATAGATGCGTTTCGAGCTAGAGCATTAACTCCAGATAAACCGGTAATACGCGGAACTTCAGCCAATCCGGATACTTACTTCCAATGTCGTGAAGCGGTTAATCCGTATTATGAAAATGCTTACCATCATGTTGTTGATGCGATGCAAGCATTTGCAAAAGAGACCGGAAGAAAATATCAACCTTTCGAATATTATGGCGCAAAAGATGCTGAGCGTATTATTGTCATCATGGGCTCTGGTGTCAGTACAACCAAAGAAGTGGTCGATCATCTTATCAAAAACGATGAAAAAGTTGGTCTAGTCATCGTTAGATTATTCCGCCCTTTTTCAGCAAAACATCTTCTTGATATTATTCCGCAAAGCGTGAAAAAAATCGCGGTGATGGATCGCACCAAAGAGCCAGGAGCTCAAGCTGAACCACTTTATTTAGATGTAATGACCGCATTTGCGGAAAGCTTTTCTCGTGGTGAACGCGATTATTTGCCAAAAATTATTGGTGGTCGTTATGGTTTATCATCAAAAGAGTTCGATCCTCGCTGTGTATTAGCGATATTTAACGAATTAACAACTGACATGCCAAAACCTCGCTTTACTGTTGGCATTTACGATGATATTACCGGTTTGTCATTACCGTTACCCGAACAATCTATACCGCAAAAATCCGCCCTCGAAGCCCTATTTTATGGTTTGGGAAGTGATGGAACGGTATCTGCGACTAAAAATAATATCAAAATCATTGGTGATAGCTCACCATTTTATGTTCAAGGTTATTTTGTTTATGACTCGAAAAAGGCTGGCGGTTTAACCACTTCTCACCTGAGAGTAAACCTTGAGCCAATTGATTCTCCCTATTTAATCACTAGCGCACATTTTATCGGTTGTCATCAAGATCAGTTTATCGATAAATACCAAATCGTCGAAAGATTAAAAGACGACGGTATCTTCTTGTTAAATACACCTTATAGCAAGGATGAGATTTGGCATCGATTACCTAAGGAAGTACAAGTCCAACTAATTAAGAAAAGAGCACATTTTTATATAATTAATGCGGCTAGAATTGCTCGAGAATGTAATTTAGGGACAAGAATTAATACCGTAATGCAAGCCGCATTCTTCCATTTATCGGAAATATTCAAAAATGATTTCAGTATTAATCAGCTAAAAGAAGTTATTGCCAAAAGTTACAGCAGTAAAGGGCAAGATATTGTTGAAAATAACTGGAAAGCGCTTGATTTGGCTATCGCGTCTCTTGAACAAATTCCGTTAAGTTGTGTTGATCAAAGTAGCCCTTCGCGACCACCTATCGTGCCAAGTAATGCACCTGATTTTGTTAAGATGGTAACGGCTACCATGTTAGCTGGTTTAGGTGATACCTTACCAGTTTCAGCCTTCCCGCCGGATGGAACATGGCCTGTTGGTACGACCAAATGGGAAAAACGTAATATTGCTGAAGAAATTCCAATTTGGAAACCTGAACTTTGTACCCAATGTAACCATTGTGTGGTAGCTTGTCCGCACGCCGCTATTCGAGCCAAAGTAGTAACACCTGATGATATGGTCAATGCACCAGAATCACTAAGCTCACTTGAAGTAAAAGCACGAGACATGAAAGGTCAACGTTATGTATTACAAGTTGCCCCAGAAGATTGTACCGGATGTAAGTTGTGTGTTGAAGTTTGTCCATCACGTGATCGCAATAACTTTGATATCAAAGCAATCAATATGCAATCACGCATCGATAATCTTGAAACACAACGAGACAACTACAACTACTTTACTGCCCTACCTGATCGTGAGATTACAACACTCGAACGAATAGATATAAGAACATCACAACTATTAACCCCATTATTTGAATATTCTGGAGCATGTGCTGGTTGTGGTGAAACACCTTATATTAAGTTACTAACACAGCTATATGGTGACCATCTGGCTATTGCCAATGCGACCGGTTGTTCATCAATTTATGGCGGTAATTTACCGTCATCTCCATATACTACCGATCGTAGTGGTCGTGGTCCAGCTTGGGCTAACTCATTATTTGAAGATAATGCTGAGTTTGCCCTTGGTTATCGAATTACCTATAACCAACATAAAAAACGGGCGTTACGTTTACTGGAACATGTCGCTGGTGAAATTTCACCAGAGATTGTAATGAGTTTACAATCATCGGATCTTTCCATTGATGAAAAACGTAAGCAAGTCAATTTATTGCGTCAACAATTAGCGCATTTAAGCTCGTCAGAAGCTAAAGAGCTAATGCAGAATGCCGACTACCTGATCGACAAGTCAGTCTGGGCAATTGGCGGTGATGGTTGGGCTTATGATATCGGTTTTGGAGGACTCGACCATGTAATGAGTTTAACCGAAAATGTTAACATTTTAGTACTTGATACTCAATGCTACTCAAATACCGGTGGCCAACAATCAAAAGCAACCCCAATGGGGGCGGTATCTAAATTTGCTGATTTAGGTAAAAATAAAGCCCGAAAAGATCTGGGGGTAAGTATAATGATGTACGGTCATGTTTACGTCGCTCAAGTTGCATTAGGTTCACAATTGAACCAAACACTTAAAGCCTTACAAGAAGCTGAAGCCTATGACGGTCCTTCTCTTGTTATTGCTTATAGTCCTTGTGAAGAGCATGGCTATGATTTATCTAAATCTCATGAACAAATGAAAGATTTGGTTAAATCTGGTTTTTGGCCACTATATCGTTACGATCCTCGTCGTGCACTAGAAGGTAAACCAGGTTTAGCATTAGATTCAAAAGCACCAAATAGCGAATCATTAACCGATGTATTACTCAGAGAACAACGTTTCCGCCGTTTAGAAACGCTCGAACCTGTGATTGCCAATACCTTACATACGCAATCAGCTAAAATGGTGAACTCTAAATTTAAATTCTTACAGATGCTAGCCACCTATTCTGATATAGAAACGCCAGCAGATAGTTAAATTTAAAAACGGATTGGTTTACTAAACTAATCCGTTTAACTTCATTAAAAACAGATTTAGTAAAATTGAAATTTTTTGAGAAATAAAAAACTCTCTAAAGTTAACCTATAGAGAGTTTTTTATTTTTTAGCAATATAAATCTTTTTAACTACCTGTTACACGGCGAGTCATCCAATAGTGTTTTTTCCAATAGGTATCATTCAAATTAGAGTAGATAACACCTTTTGAGGTGGAAGCATGTAAAAATCGACCATCAGCATAATAGATACCTACATGTAAACCACTATTACTACGTCCGGTTTTAAAGAATACTAAATCACCCGCCTTAGGCTTAGTCACTTGATAACCTAATTTAGCTTGTTCTGCAGCAGTTCTCGGTAGATTTTTTGATAATTTATTTTTAAAAAAATTCATTACTAAAGCCGAACAATCACTACCGGCTAGCGTGGTTCCACCATAACGATAGGGAGTTTTCTTCCATTTATTGTAATGTTGTTCAATTTTTGTCAACATTACAGGATCAGACTTCACAGACATCTTACCTTGACTAGTACCACAACCAAATAATAAGAATATCGATAAAATCAAAGTAATTATTGAAAATCGCTTTTTAACTCTATTGCAATTGTTGTGCAACATCGTTAATAATCGATTGTCTTTTTTTGTCATTTCTTTTTGTTCCTTTACTTAAAGTCGACCAATGCGAATAACGTCTTGCTACCTTTAAACTTTTCGGCAGAACACCTTTTTGCCACTCGTTCTTGTCTAATTTGGACAACCTAACTGGGCTAAGATTAGCATGACTACGATAATTTAAACTTTCTTTAAGCCGAACTAATCGTATAGAAAGAAAACAAATAATCGCATCATCAACACTTAGTTTACTATATCCAGAAAGCTGATAACGCATTCTAGAACCATAATGCTTTGCTGTTTGCATCAAACTGCCAACAGCAGCACCTATTAATGCGGCGGAACCAAATGATAATCCACCGGTAGCTAAATCGATGCTTGCACCAATTGTCGCTCCTGACACAAAACCTTTAGTCAAATGAATCCCCATCATTTTTAACGCATCAATATTAAATAAATCTGCATTATATCTGCCTTTAATTAAAGGCAGATTCTCTTCACTTTCTTGAGTTGAATCGAATTGATAGAGTTTCAATAAATCATTAATTGCTTTCTGTTCACGTTTTCTGACTTTATTTTGCATATCAGCTACAGCTTGTTTATCATCAGATTTAGCCATTTCATAAAAAGCAGTCACGTCGACTAATGTTTCGGCAATAATCAAATTAGCTGTATGATTACGTGATTCACGAATTTCAGCAATGTTAACCAACCAATTATCCAATATTTTTTTGGCTGGTTCAATCAGTAACGCCAAGCTTTTGTATAATTTTTCTTCACCATCTAATGGTGGAAATACCGCGTTAAACCCAATGATAGCATGAATTCCCATTCTTGAAAGTAGCCTTTTCCATTCTTTTTCATTTTGTTCTTCAGCTGAAACAAAGTTAAGTACGGCAAGAATTGGTTTATCACTATTAGCTAAAATAGCTAATTCATCGTGATATTTAGGTAGAACGGTCTCTCGCACGTCGATCACATAAATAGCTGCATCACAATTTAACACCTGTCGAATCACTTTAGCTTCTTGGTTAAATAGGTTTTCAGCTTCAGGGCTTTGTAAAAATAGCGTTAATTTATCAATACCGTCAAGTTTAGTATTTTGTGGAACCAACCGATTAATATAATCATAAAGCGCCAAACTGTCTTCAAATCCAGGGGTATCATAAAAGGTTATGTCGGTATTATCGGCTAAAGGCAGTTTGATCGACTCTACATGTCTGGTTGTGCCAGGCCTATCAGAAACCTCACCAAAATGACTATTACGAATCAATGCACGTAACAATGACGTTTTACCAAAATTTGCATGCCCGACTATCGCTAATTTTAATGAAGTTATCATATTAATCACCTTGTTCTAACCAATTAGGATTAGCTAACGGTAAAGAAAGAGATTGCCAATTATGCAATTGTTTACCTTGATTAATAAACCAAATACGACTTTGTTGTGATTTATTTATCAATTGTTGAATAAAGTTTAATATTCCGCGGTCGGGGGCGCGGTCAGTATCAATTGCAATTAACAACTTATGAGCAGGTTTTAATTGTAAAGAATCTAATATAGCCCTACGCGCTTCATGAGTATTTAGAAAACCATAAAAAGGACTTGAATCGGGAGGATTCCAAGTTTCCCCGATATCTACAGCCACTAAATAAACGCCCTGCCCATCTTCAATCTGTGATATTGGTAATTGCCATTTATGTTCACCTAACTTATCTTCATCAACCACATTGCTAAAAAGTGGTTGTAATTGCTGAGCTAGAATTTGATAATCGGGATCATTCAAATTTAATTTGATTTTTCGACTGCTGACTAGCCAAGTAATCCCACAAATAATCATCAAAACGAGCCGTATAACCAATCCATAACAGATAAAAACACCTAATAACCAAATTGCCCAAGAAGAACGAATATCACCAGGATTTAATGCATGTTCACTAAGTTTTATTACCTCATCTTTCGGCAACGAAAAGCCCAACAAAGAGGGCAAATAACCTAAATAATGGGTTATGCGAATAATGGTATCTGCACTTAATAATGTACTTTTCCACTCAAAGCTATAATGCTGCGTTGAGAACAACACAATTAAAATGATTAATGCACTACTTAAAATAATTGTCCAAAACAGATTCAGAACAAAACCAATCAACCAACGAATGCGCGAGCCAAATAATGAGATAAAAGCCGGGATCAGCTGTTGCACGGTCTTTTTTTGGTACAGTTTTTCGGCTATCCATAACCAACAATGAATTAATAGACTTCCGCCAAAACGTGAAAAAAAGAAAAATGAACCTAGCCAAATTATGAGTGTAATAAAATGAACACCCAATAAACTAAATAGCGCCCAATACAAATTGATTGGATTTTGACTCAACGCACTAAATGTTAATGAGCTACCTAAAAAAATTGATAATAACAGTAACAATAAAAAAGAGAGCTTTATAGAACGCAAAATAATTTTCTGAGCCGAATACAAACCATTTTGTTTTGACAATAGAGTGGCACGCATCACAATTCGATTAACCAAAGATGTTGGCATAGCATTAACTTGCCGATTAATGTCTTGATCAGCAAATCGCCCGGATTCTGACTCAATTAAATGAATAGTTTCAGTAAGCCATAGAGTTTTTAACTGTTCACGCATTTAAATATCGTCTTCACGTTAGTTGAGCTTAATAAAAGAAACGCGACCTAAGTCGCGTTAAAGAAGATTGAACCGTTTACTGTGTTATTTCACCAATTTTGCTTAACAGAGTTTGAATACGTTGTTGCCAAACTTGTTGATCTTGTTTTAACTTCTCATTCTCGTCACGTAATGCTTTCATCTCATCAGAACTCTCATTAATTAATTGTTCAAGTTCTTGATTACCTTGTTTTAAAATTGCAATCTCTTGTTTCAGAGTATTAATAGTGTTTACTGTGTTTTGAATTTTAGTTTCTAACTGATTCAATATTTCTAATGACATATTTTTCCTCAAGCTCAATTTATTTGGTGTATAATAACATCCATTATAACCAATTCATTATGAAATCAACACCTTTTTAAATCTTAAGTTGGAGAAAATTATGCGAAAACCTCTCGTTATGGGTAACTGGAAACTCAATGGTAGTATCGGAATGGCAAAAGACTTAGTTGCAGGGCTAAGATCTGAGCTATCAACGGAAGCAAACTGTGGTATTGCAATCGCACCACCAACGGTTTATTTAGATTTCGTTAAACATCAATTAGGTGGCTCAAATATTCTATTAGGCGCACAAGATGTTGGTGTTCATCTTTCTGGTGCCTACACTGGTGAAGTCTCAGCGACTATGTTAAAAGAGATCGGTGTGACCCATGTCATTATTGGTCACTCTGAACGCCGTACTTATCATAAAGAATCAGATGAGTTTATTGCACAAAAATTTGGCGTATTAAAAGAAGCTGGACTGGTACCAGTTCTCTGTATTGGCGAAACAGAAGAGGAAAACGAAGCTGGTCAAACTCAAGCGGTATGCGCTCGCCAAATTGATGCTGTAATTAATGCCTTAGGTGTTCAAGCATTTAATGGTGCGGTAATTGCTTATGAACCAGTTTGGGCAATTGGAACAGGTAAATCTGCAACTCCAGCTCAAGCACAAGCCGTTCATAAATTTATTCGTGACCACATCGCTAAACAAGATGCAGCTGTCGCTAAACAAGTTATTATCCAATACGGTGGTTCTGTAAACGACAAAAATGCCGCAGAACTATTTACTCAACCGGATATTGATGGTGCTTTAGTGGGCGGTGCTTCATTAAAAGCAGATGCCTTTGCCGCGATTGTTAGAGCAGCAGAACAAGCTAAAAAATAAAATATAAAAGATTAAATAAACAAATAAAATGCAAGACGCCTACAAAAGGCGTCTTTTTAATTAATTTGGGAAAATAATAAAAAATTTATTTTCCACCTTTGTCTTCATATCTTGATGGCCAAATTTGCTCAACAGGTACATTCAAATACTCTGAGATAATACGTTCGTATTTAGGGCAATGACGATATAAAGCGTTACGTAAAGTATCAGCCTGTAAACCACTTGAACGGGATAGCGCCCTTAAATTTCCGCCTCGTATTTTAATTTCACCTACAACTCTTGATGGTGTCCAGTCTTGATCTTGTTCTCTCATTATGAGATCCTCTATTAGTTAAATTTTTTTGCTATTGTACAGATTATCGGTATCATAAGATGAATCCGATATGAAACTATCAGAAAGGATAACACATAAAAAAACGAATTAAAATAATAAAAACAAAAAATCAACAATAAATGGAATTAATAGAATGAAAAGCAAAGTAAAAAAACTATCAGAACAAGAAAAAACACGAAATTTAACTGAGACAGGTGTAATAAATTTTAAAAACCGATTAAATCTCGTACTAGAAGGTCTTTCCGGTAATGCCTTTGCCAAAAAAGTGGGGATGTCCGAAGCCGTCATCCGTGATTACTTATGTGGTAAAACCTATCCATCACTCAATCGACTGGCAATTATTGCGCTAAAATGTGATGTGCCAATTGAATGGTTAGCGACAGGTAAAGGGGGATGTCGATTAGCTGATGAAAGCTCGGGTCAAGTTTCTGTTCACATACCGTTTCATAATTTAAATGAAACCAATAAAGCGTTTTCAGTTTTAGAATCAATCCCTTTTGATCTTACCCTAATTAAACATCATAATTATGATGCTAAGGATTTAGCGGCTGTTTGGGCTAAAGGCGATAGCATGGAACCTACCATATCTAATCAGGATATTATTATTGTTAATAAAGCAAATTGTAAACCAATAGATGGTTTTCTTTATGCCGTACAATATGATGACCAAATATCCGTCAAGCGTATTCAACATCAAGGTTCAAATTTAGTCTTAATTTCAGATAACCCGAAATACCCCAATATTATTGGAGACAAAAACGACCTACAAAATTTTAAAATTATCGGTCATGTAATTTATTTGTTAAAAAATCTGGATTAGAATGAGTAATATTATTAATCTTTTTTCATTTCTTACTGCATTGTTGGTAATCAATGCAGTATTTTATTGATAAATAATTCAACTTTTTCTGCGAATTATTTATCAATAAACTCATCATCAAGAAAATTACCCCATCTATCCGTATCAAAAACGGCATAACCTTATACTTTTTACCTCAGTTGTGCTAAAATAACCTCAATATTTAGTCCTCTAATTTAGTTATTATGCCAAATGTAAACAGTCGAAAAAAAGTCGTTGTCGGCATGTCCGGCGGCGTAGACTCTTCCGTTTCTGCTTATTTATTACAACAACAAGGTTACGATGTTGTTGGTCTATTTATGAAAAATTGGGAAGAAGATGATACCGAAGAGTATTGCTCGGCAGCAGTCGATCTCGCCGACGCACAAGCCGTTTGTGATAAATTAAATATCAAATTATACACCATCAATTTTGCTGCTGAATATTGGGATAATGTATTTGAACATTTCTTAAGTGAATATAAAGCCGGTCGTACGCCAAATCCGGATATCTTATGTAATAAAGAGATCAAATTTAAAGCTTTCCTAGAATTCGCGGCCGAGGACTTGAATGCCGATTATATTGCCACCGGTCATTATGTTCGTAAACGTGAAAATGGCAACAAAGTCGAATTACTACGCGGAATCGATAATAATAAAGATCAAAGTTATTTTTTATATACACTTAGTGAAGACCAAATTCGTCAAAGCTTGTTTCCTGTTGGAGAACTTGAAAAACCACAAGTAAGAAAAATTGCCGAAGAATTAGGCCTAATAACCGCAGCTAAAAAAGACTCAACCGGTATCTGCTTTATTGGTGAACGAAAATTTAGTGACTTTTTAGCTCGTTATTTACCTGCACAGCCAGGAGTCATTCGTACCGTAGAAGGAAAAGTTATCGGCGAACACCAAGGACTTATGTATCACACTTTAGGACAGCGAAAAGGATTAGGAATTGGTGGTTTAAAACAAGCCGATGACACGCCATGGTACGTGGTTGATAAAGATGTTAATAATAACGAATTAATCGTTGCTCAAGGACATGACCATCCTGCACTATATTCAGATGGTTTAATTGCCCAACAACTGCATTGGGTTGATCGTAAAGTAGTGACGCAGCCGTTCGATTGCACTGTCAAAACCCGTTATCGTCAGCAAGATATCCCTTGTCGTGTCACACCAATAAGTGAAGATAAAATTGAGGTGAAGTTTGACCAACCCGTTGCGGCAGTCACACCAGGACAATCAGCGGTATTTTATCAAGGTGAAGTCTGCCTAGGTGGCGGTATTATCGAGGAACGAATAAAAAGCTGTAAGGAGCATTAAAGTGAATAATAAATACCACCATATTGCGATAGCGCTTGCCGGTGTTACGCAGAGTGCAACACTTATACCCCAGCTTGCCAATACTGGGGTTTGTAACAGTACCCTTTACCAAATATCATTAAAAAGCATTTTTAATACATCACCAAAAACCACTGACGATGTTTATGATGGGATTAACAATATTAAAACGGGTTTAGAAACACTCATTACCCTACTATCATCTTCTCAAAAACAGCAAGTTGAACTTCTTCGTTATCTTTTTGGCACGTTAAGTATCACAGGTAAACTAATAAAAAATAACCAAGCACTAGACAAAATAGATCAACGTTTACAAAGAATTTCAGGCCTCTATTCCGCAATGAATGACGAGATAATCGGCGATCATGTTGATGACCTATCTTATTCATTGGCGGGGATCTATTCAGATATCATCAGCCCATTATCAACGAAAATCAAAGTGGTGGGTAAAGCTGAGTATCTACAAAATACATTAGTTCAAGCCAAAGTTAGGGCTTCACTATTAGGTTGTGTTCGTTCTGCCATATTATGGTATCAAGTTGGTGGTAATCGCCTCCAGATTCTATTCAGTCGCAAACGAATAAATAATGCTGCACAAGAATTACTAAAAGAGATTAATTAACAACGTTATTAGATTTAAAAAATAACAATGGAGTAAAACCGATGGAATTATCTGCTCTAACCGCCCTATCACCAATTGATGGTCGTTATGGTGACAAAACAACAGAATTACGTCCCATTTTTAGTGAATATGGTTTATTAAAATACCGCGTTCAAGTTGAGGTTTGTTGGTTAAAAAAATTAGCTAGCCAAGCAGATATTCTAGAAGTTCCAACTTTAAGTAATCTGGCTATCAATCACCTAAACCAAATTGTTGAGGACTTCAACGAACACGATGCACAACGCATTAAAACCATCGAAAAAGCGACAAATCATGATGTCAAAGCCGTTGAGTATTTTCTAAAAGAAAAAGTCAATAGCAACCAAGAGCTACAAGCTATTAACGAGTTTATCCATTTTGCGTGCACATCAGAAGATATCAATAATTTATCTTATGCATTAATGTTAAAAACAGCTAAAGATACGGTAATCGTTCCTTATTGGAAAAAATTAATTGCGACTATTACCGCTCAAGCAAAAGCTTATCGTGATCTGCCCTTGCTATCGAGAACACATGGACAACCGGCTACTCCATCAACTATTGGTAAAGAATTTGCCAATGTTGCCTATCGCCTAAACAGACAACTGAAACAATTAGAGTCAATCGAAATTCTAGGTAAAATTAATGGCGCTACGGGTAACTATAATGCTCATATGGTTGCTTACCCAAAAATAAATTGGCATAAGTTTAGTGAAGAATTTGTCACTTCATTAGGCTTAAAATGGAATCCATACACCACACAAATTGAACCTCATGACTATATTGCTGAATATTTTGATTGTATTGCCAGATTTAATACCATCATGATCGATTTTGACCGTGATGTTTGGGGGTATATCGCATTAAATCACTTCAAACAAAAAACCGTCGCCGGTGAGATTGGCTCCTCAACTATGCCGCACAAAGTTAATCCAATTGATTTTGAAAACTCGGAAGGTAATTTAGGTATTGCGAACGCCATTATGGGACACCTAGGTAGTAAATTACCTATTTCTCGTTGGCAACGTGATTTAACCGACTCCACAGTCTTACGAAATCTAGGTGTCGGAATTGGTTATGCGATCATTGCGTATCAATCAACACTCAAAGGTTTAAACAAACTTGAAGTAAATTATGAATATTTACTTGAAGAACTTAATCGCAATTGGGAAGTGCTAGCCGAACCAATCCAAACGGTGATGCGTCGTTATGGTATTGAGAAACCATACGAGAAATTAAAAGAGCTCACTCGCGGTAAACGTGTAGATGCACAAGGGATGCAACAATTTATTGATTCCTTAGCGTTACCAGAAGATGAGAAAGAACGATTAAAACAATTAACTCCAGCAAACTATATTGGATATGCCATTAATTTTGTCGACGAACTTTAAACTGAGCTCTTTAAACCATGTTTTTAAACTAGGTTTTTAAAGAAAGTTTTTAACCTAAGTTTTTAAACAATGTTTTTTGAGCAATGTTCTTTAAACAATGAGCTCGAAAAAAGTTTTCAAAGATTAATAAAACGTCTCGATACCTAAAGCCTTACAAGTATCGGCTTTAGGTAAATCGATTAAGACCTAATATAAAAATAATATGACCCAAGATTTGCAAGATAGGAAACACCATTGAAAATCCGTATCGCAACAAGAAAAAGCCCTTTAGCACTTTGGCAGGCTAACTTTGTAAAAAAACAACTGACAGACATTCATAAAGATCTGACAGTTGAACTGATCCCGATGGTAACCAAAGGTGATATGATTTTAGATAGCCCACTAGCGAAAATTGGTGGTAAAGGACTTTTTGTTAAACAGTTAGAACAAGCGCTATTAGACAATACGGCTGATATCGCGGTTCACTCAATCAAGGACATCCCTGTTCAATTTCCAGAAGGATTAATGTTAGCCACTATCTGTCAACGTGACGACGTTCGTGATGCATTAATAGCAAACCAATATCAAAGCTTGGACGATTTACCACAAGGGGCCATTGTTGGCACTTCAAGTTTAAGACGCCAATGTCAATTACGCGCCAAATACCCACACTTAAAAATTGCCGATCTACGTGGGAATGTAGGTACACGATTAGCTAAGTTAGATAATCAAGAATACGACGCCATTATCCTCGCTGCTGTTGGTTTAAAGCGTTTAGGATTACAAGAACGAATTAAACAATATATTACCACTGACTTAATTTTACCCGCAGTTGGCCAAGGTGCGATTGGTATTGAAACACGATCAAATGATGAGACGCTCCTAAAATTACTTGCTCCACTCGACGATAAAAACAGTCGAATATGTATTCAAGCCGAAAGAGCAATGAATCAAGCCTTACAAGGTGGTTGCCAAGTACCGATTGCCTGTTACAGCCAATTAACTAATGATTCATTAAGCTTAAATGGCTTAGTGGGCAGTATTGATGGTAGCAAAATTATCAAAGTTACCGTATCAGGAACCGCAACTCAACCTGAAGCATTAGGGCAACAACTGGCATCAGCATTATTAGCCAAAGGGGCTGATAAAATATTAGCGGAACTAAATAATCGATGATTTATATTACTCGCCCTTCTCCCGAAGGGGATGTTTTAACTCAGCAATTAAATCAAGCTAATATTCCGGCAACTCATCTCCCCTTCTTTAAAATCTCAGTTGGACAAGGACTAAATAATCTTCAACAAAAACTCAATCAACTTACTGCATCCGATATCGTTATTGTGGTTTCACCGCAAGTCAGCCACATGCTAAGCCAGTATCAATCAAAACTAAGTTTTCCTAAACATCTACGTTATTTTGCCATAGGCAAAAAGTCGGCCGAATTATTTAGTCAGCAAAATGGCGTTGATGTTAATTATCCAAATGAAGAACATAGTGAAGGATTATTGCAACTAATAACTGATCTACAAGGGCGTTCGGTATTAATTCTCGGTGGAAATAATGGTCGA
Organism: Gilliamella sp. LMG 34359; assembly: GCF_984569085.1. Classification (NCBI taxonomy): domain Bacteria; kingdom Pseudomonadati; phylum Pseudomonadota; class Gammaproteobacteria; order Orbales; family Orbaceae; genus Gilliamella; species Gilliamella sp. LMG 34359. Next base: position 2,491,068 of record NZ_OZ474906.1, read on the forward strand.
CAACTGCTATCTCGAACATTAGCCGAAAAAGCAAGTGTAACATCAGTTGAATGTTATGTTCGCCAACCGATTACTTACCCAACCACAATATTAGCCAATAACATTGATCAACAGCGCATACTGGTAACAAGTGTTGATCATCTATTACAACTTGACGCTTACTGCCAAAATAAACATAAGTGTGAAGCCCAATTAATCGTAACCAGCCCTCGGATATTTGAAAAAGCTAAACAACTTAAATGGCATAAAATTTTACAAATTGTTAGTGCAAATAATCAATTTTTATTTAAAACAATATTAACTCTATGTCATAATGCAAACAATATTTCTCAAGAATCTAAATGAGGTTAGTTTATGCCATCAAGATATTATGGTGCCAATGCAACACTTTCCAACGTCAGCACCACTTCATTTAGTCAAACGCCAATAAAAAACAGCAACAACGAAGCGAATAAGACGATGAACATAAATGAAAAAGAATCAATCAAAAAAACTTCTAGTCCTGAAAATGAGCCCCAAGTCAAACAATCTGCAATGACTAATAAAGTAAAGGCGCCAGTATCAAAACTATCGCTACTTGCTATAGCATTAACAATTGGATTAACTGGATTGATGTGTTATGAAGGACATAGGCAAATTGAAAATCAAAAACAGACGATTTCAACTCTGCAAACTGATATTGCCAATTTAAAACAGAATAATCAAGCCAGCGTAGTTAGTGACCTTGAAAATAAAATTAATGAGGCAGTCAATAAACAAAAACAAGATTTCTCATTATTAACGCAAAGCATTGATCGTCAGTTAAGCGACAACCAAAAAACTCAACAGCAACTTAGCCATCAGATAGAAGATATCACTACACGAAACGAAGAGAATCTAAATACTATCAATGCACGTTTATCCGCTTTAGACTCTCCCGATAACAATGATTGGTTAATCGCACAAGCTAATTATCTGGTTAATTTAGCTGGCAGAAAGATTTGGAATGATCAAGATTACACCACTGCGAGTTTGTTACTTAAAAGTGCTGATGAAAGTCTCGTTGAAGTCAATGATCCTAGCCTACTAAAAGCTCGACAAGCTATTAACAAAGATATTAATTCACTATCCAATGTCACATCAGTTGATGCTGATGGTATTATTCTAAAACTACTTGGTTTAACGGAATCATTAACCGAATTACCGTTAGTTGGAAATTATAAAGATATCGATCTTGGTATGAATCAATATGATGATACTATTGCGAATGATGAGCAAAGTAACCAATCCTCTCTCGCTGCAAATAATAGTGATATTAGCAATTCGACAGACAATTGGTCTGATAATCTGTTAGCAAATGCTAAGATATTTATGGATAAATTCATAAAAATTGAGAAGTTAGCAACTAAAGATAACTATTTTTCCGAATGTTTAGATAAGGCTGGAGATGATGAAAAACAAATTGTCAAATGCCAAATCCTAAAAACACCACTTAGTGCTGAGCAATCATTCTACCTCCGCGAAAATATTCGTTTTCGTTTATTAATTGCAGCGCAAGCTGTACCAAGACATCAGGAACTTATCTATCAACGAGCATTAAATGATGCTTCCATTTGGGTTAATGCATATTTTGATGGCAACGCACCAGCGGTAATCGCATTTCAAAATGAACTTGAAAATTTACAAAGCCAACCAATCACTAACCAAAATATCCCTGATAAACTCGATAGCATTAGCGAACTAGAAAAATTAATGCAGACTCGCGTTAAATCGCTATCAGGTAAATAAGGAGAATAATAATGTTCAGAATACTCATTATATTCTTAGTATTAGTTGGTGGATTTATTCTTGGTCCATTACTTGAGGGTAATCAAGGTTCAGCGGTATTTGAAATTGCTAACTATCGCATTAGCATGTCTTTTAGCGCATTTTTCATATTACAGCTAATTGGTCTGCTTTGCCTTTATATGCTCTATAAAATCTTAACTAAAATTTTCAATTCAAAAACATTTTTCGGTAGCTTGTTAGGATTAAGTTCACCCAAAAAATCATTTAAACGCATTGAGCAAGCACAATTTTATTTGTTAGAAGGTAATTATCACCAAGCGGCAAAATTATTTATGAAGAGTGCTAAAGGAGCTCAAAATACCACGCTTTCCTACTTGCTTGCGGCTCAAACACAAATTGATGATGATCAATTAATTGCGGCAAATGAATCTTTAGAACATGCAGCAAAATATTGTCAACCTAATGAATTATTTGCTTTTCAACTTGTACAAATTCGGTTGCAACTAAAAAACCACGAGTATGATAAAGCTAAAATCTCAATTGAAAAACTCTTAAATGAAAAACCACGCAATATTGAGGTATTAAAATTAGCTGATCAGCTATATTATGAAATTCAAGATTATCAAGCTGTTATAGATTTATTACCTATCTTATACAAAACCAAGGCTTATTCTGATTCACAACTCGATCAGTTTAAACAAGCAGCCTACATTGGTCGTATCAAACAGTTATCTACTGATATCGATCCACTTGCACTAATAAAATGGTGGAAACAACAACCCAAAGCTATCGTCAATAATCTGGCTAACCAAAAAGCTATGGTTAATTACCTAACACAATTAGGGCAAACAGCGGAAGCTGAAGAGTTAAATAAAAACATAATGCGTTTAACTCAAAAAGAACGAACATAAAAAACAGGGCTACTGCCCTGTTTTTGTTTGCAATACATTAGTTATTATATTATTAATTAGATAATAACATATCGAATCAAAGCCATACTGCTCATGCCTGCAATAACTATCCACATCAAATTCCTTGTCAAAATTGCCACGATAATGGTTGGTACTGCCGCTATACAATATTCCAAATTAAAACTAGGAAATTCACCTTGCTTAACTGTAAAAAGATTTTGTACAAATAGCGCAGTTAAAATACAAATAGGCACATAGGATAAAAAGCGAATTACCACATCTGGTAATTGCAATTTTCGTACTAACAAAAACGGAATGATGCGTGGTAACCACGTCACTATGCCACTACCTAAAATAATCAGCAAACTATAAGTACTCATGCCTTACGCTCCACAATAATTCCCATAAAACAACCAGCAAACGTACTAAATAAGATTGCCATTTCTGATGATACAAAACGCAATAAAAAAATTAACATAACAGTGACTGTCAACATGGCGATAATTCGATTTCTTATACTTTTTGTTTTATCACCAATTAACTGCAAATATAATAAGCCAATAAACATCGCCACTAATGCATAATCCAAACCAAATTGTGCAGGATTTGGTAACCATTCACCAATTAATGCTCCTACTAAACAAGATAATATCCACGCAACATAAGCGGTGACATTTAAGCCATGCATCCACGGCGGATTAATAGGCTCTTTATTAGCAATAGCATTCATGGCAACAGCAAAACTCTCATCGGTTAATAAACTGCCAATACCGATATTATTCAGAAGCGAAAATCGCCGAAACGCGGGTGCTGTTGCCATGCTCATCAGAAAATGACGAGAATTAACCAAAAATACCGTAAATATCACAGCAGTAATTGGTGTCGCCACCATCATTAAACCAGTAATAATAAATTGCGATGCACCGGCATAAATGATAATCGACATTAATGTAACTTCTAAAACTGATAAATTTGAAGCTTTACCCACTACACCTGCTGCAATACCAATTCCGATATATCCCAATAAAGTAGGAACACATGCGCATGCACCATCTTTAAATGTTAATGACATTTTCCCTTCCTTAACAAAACAAACACTATTTTCTATTTTGAATAATTTTAATAATAAAAATCAACCATCTTGGTTATTTCTCTGTTTAAAAAAGATTAGAATGCTAATAATAAAATCAACTTAAAACAATAAGCCACATTCAATAAACAAATTTTGCTATAATAGCGCTGAACAAGTTTATGTGACAATTAAAATCACTAATTATCTTACTAATACGGTAAAATTATTTATGTATACTGGCACTTTATTTATTATCTCGGCCCCAAGTGGTGCAGGAAAATCGAGCCTGATTCGCGCCTATTTAGCACAAAACGGTCACCATCCGGCCAAAGTTTCAATCTCACATACGACAAGAAAACCAAGACCTGGTGAAAAACAAGGTGAACATTACTATTTTGTTGACAATCAGGAATTTGAATCACTTATAAAACAAAATGCTTTTGTCGAATATGCTCACGTTTTCGACCACTACTACGGCACATCCAAAAAAGAAATTGAACGATCTTTGCAACAAGGAATAAATGTCTTTCTTGATATAGATTGGCAAGGCGCACAACAAGTAAGACAACAGATGCCTGAGTCAAAAAGCATCTTCATCTTACCGCCATCACTAAAAGAATTAGAAAATAGATTAATCAAACGTGGCCAAGATGATGCTCAAGTGATTAGTAAAAGAATGCACAAAGCTCAATCTGAAATATCGCATTACAATGAATATGATTACATCATTGTTAATGATGATTTTGATGAATCATTAACCGCATTAAATGCTATCATGATAACCGCGAGCTTAGAACAGTCAAAACAAACGACATCGCATCAGCAACTGCTTGCAGATCTGCTTACTCCTAAATACGAATAAAGCCAAATTGAAAAAAATATCGCCAAAAATGGCGATATCAACAAATATAATTAGTTACCTAACGCTTTATCTGATTGGTTATTTTGAATTAACTCAAGTTTATAACCGTCTGGATCTTCAACAAAAGCGATAATAGTCTTACCACCTTTAACTGGGCCAGCATCACGCGTCACTCGACCGCCAGCTTGACGAACGTTCTCACACATTTTAGCAACATCATCAACACCAATAGCAATATGACCAAAGGCAGTACCAAGATCATATTTATCTGTACCCCAATTATATGTCAATTCAATTACCGAACCTTCTGACTCATCGCTATAACCAACAAAGGCAAGAGAATATTGGTATTCAGGATTTTCACTTGTTCTAATCAACTTCATCCCCATCACGCGAGTATAAAAATCAATTGAACGTTTTAGATCACCAACCCGGATCATTGTATGTAAAATACGCATTGCTTTATTGTTCCTTATTATAATTAATCATCTTAGTTGAGTTTATCTATTTGTGACTAACCAAGCAAATTTTTATGCTGACAAATTAGCCAATTAAAAACCATAAAACTATAAATTAGCAATTATATTGATGGGGTAAAATTAACTTAGAAAGGAGCTTTCACTCATTATCATAATAAGTGAAAGCAAATCGACAGGAGAATTTATGAAATAAATTGTATTAACAGTATTAGTTTCGGGGAGCTGCGTTTATGCGTTGCCCGTTAGTGATTAATTTCACTTTTTGACCAGGATAAAACTGTTTAACATCGCCTTTTTGCACAATAACAATGTTAGAGCCATTTTCTTGTTTTATTTCTAATTCAACAGCTGCGGCTTGATTAGATTGGTTTTCAATAGCATCACCTAAAATAGCACCGCCAATAGCGCCTGTTGCCGCGGCTAATATTTGACCAGTACCATTACCAATCGTATTACCTAAAACTCCGCCAAGTACCGCGCCACCTAAAGGACCAGCAACATTACCATCTCTATTATTTGTGTTTGCTTGAATCTTAACAGCCCTTACACCCACAACTGTACCATAACTCACCTGCTGAACTTGTTTTGCTTGATCAGCGGTATAAACATCGCCAGAATATATATCACTATTACTACATCCAGACAAAATTGCAGCAAGAATAGCTAATGTGACGATTTTTTTCATAATAAATTCCTCATATAATTGGGCATAAATTTTTATACCATGTTTAGCATAATATTCTTTTGTAAAAACGACAATATCATTTTCATTATTTTAGCGATAGATAATACAATTTATTGTTAACTTAGGTTATACTCAGTTCAATACTTAATCTACCATACAATAAGTACATGAAACGGTTATTTTTTCCTTCAGTTTTATCAGTTATGATAACTGGCATTAATGATGAAAATCAAAAACTGATGACTTAAAATGAAACCGTCATTCATCAATCAAAGCAAAATTGCTTGAATGACAAAGCAGACAAAAATTTAGATCTTGACGTTATCCCTAATGATAATTGTTAAGTAAAATAATTCAATAGGCAAAGTAACAAAATGAAAACTATCGAAATCGACGAAGAACTTTATCAATTTATTGCAGGTCAAACTAAACATATTGGTGAAGATGCCTCAAGTATTTTGCGACGTTTATTAAACTTCAAACAAGCGGTATCAAATAAAACTAACCAAGTACCACACAAAGAGCATCACTATTCTCTTTTTGATGATTTACTCCAAAGTGACACCTTTACTAATGAAAAATCTATCATCAGTCGCTTTATATTATTACTAGGTGCATTATATAATTACAACCCAGCGTTATTTTCAATTGCTGCAACATCACTACATGGCAGCAAACGACAATATTTGGCTAAAGATAAACAATCGTTAGAAACTTCTGGTAAAAACACCAAACCAAGAGAAATTATTGGTACTCCATATTGGGTTATTAGTAATACCAATACCGCTCGTAAATTATTAATTATCGAATCGATTATGAGTGACATGGGTATATCAGAAAACATGATTAATCAAGTTACTCTTGCTTTTTTACCGTAAACTAAATGACAATTTCAGCAACCACAATAAACACAATTAACCCAATAAATAAAAAAAATTGTGAAAGAGGAGTAAAAAATGGCCAAACCAAGTCGTGCAGGATTATTAGCACAACCATCAGACCTTATTGATCTTGGAACATTAAAAAACAATTACTACCAAATTAAACCAGATACTGACAATGTTAGCCAGTTGGTTATTTTTGGTACCTCAGGCCATCGTGGTAGCTCCAATAAAGGTACTTTCAACGAAGCTCATATTCTAGCTATTGCTCAAGCGGTGGCTGAATATCGAAAGTCAAATAACATCACTGGACCTTGTTTTATCGGTCAAGATACCCATGCCTTGTCTGAACTCGCTTTAAAAACTGTCCTTGAAGTCTTTGTTGCCAACGAACAAACGGTAGTTATCGCTAAAGATTGGGGGTACACACCAACACCAGTAATATCGCACGCCATCTTGACTTACAACGAAGGAAGACAATCACAATTGGCTGATGGTATTGTGATTACGCCTTCACATAATCCGCCTGAGGATGGTGGAATCAAATACAATCCAATTAATGGTGGTCCGGCGGATACTGATATTACCAAACAGATCGAAAATCGTGCCAACGAACTCCTTAAAGCCAACCTAAATGGAGTTAAACGTGTCACAATAGAAAAAGCCATTAAATCTGACTACCTGCATACCAAAGAATATGAAACTGATTATGTCAATGATTTACAAAACATCATTAATCTATCGCTTATCCAATCCTCATCATTAAAAATTGGCGTTGATCCTCTTGGTGGTGCTTGTATCACCTATTGGCCTCGCATTGCGGAAAAATATGGCTTAAACCTTGAAATCGTCAACAACAAAATTGACCCAACCTTCAGCTTTATGCATTTAGACCATGACGAAGTGATCCGTATGGACTGCTCTAGTCGCTGGGCGATGGCTGGATTATTAAATCTAAAAGATAAATTCGATCTGGCCTTTGGTAACGATACCGATGCTGACCGCCATGGCGTTGTCACACAAACAGGATTAATGAACCCCAATGCCTACCTTTCAACTTGTGTTAACTACTTATTCCAGAATCGACCACAATGGCAAAAAGATGTGGCAATAGGAAAAACATTAGTAACCAGCTCAATGATCGACCGAGTCGCTAACAACTTGAATAAAAGATATCTTGAATATCCTGTCGGTTTTAAATGGTACGCTGATGGACTTTATCACGGTAAACTGGGTTTTGCTGGTGAAGAAAGCGCTGGCGGATCATTCTTAAGAACTAATGGCAAAGTCTGGGCTACTGACAAAGATGGTATCATTTTATGCCTATTAGCGGCTGAAATGACAGCAAAAACTGGCAAAAACCCACAAGAACAATATCAAGAGTTGGAGGCAAAATTTGGTGTTTCTTACTATGGTCGAATTCAAGCACCAGCCTCATTTACTGAAAAACAGAAACTAGCCAAACTTGATGCAAGCCAATTAACTACCGATAAATTAGCCGGTGAGGAAATTACCCAATGCTTAACTACTGCACCAGCGAATAACGCACCAATAGGCGGTCTAAAAGTTATCACACAAAACGGTTGGTTTGCCGCTCGTCCGTCTGGTACCGAAGATGCCTATAAAATTTATGCTGAGAGTTTTATCAATAATGAACACTTAGCAACCTTACAGCAAGAAGCACAACAAATTGTCACTAAAGCGATAAAATAAAATCAAAATAGGTAGGTTAATGTAATTAACTTTCCTGTTAAAAATATAACTGGGTGATGCAATTTAAGTTTTGCTCACCCATTTATTAACTTTTTAAATTCCTTAATCAACAATTATTTTTATTCCTTTGTTTGTCCCAGTATAGCAACCTATTATTTGGTTGATTAGTTTTATCCCTTATCGTGATTATGAACTAAAAAATCTCTTGTTAGAACTATAACGATATACAGAGACCGAAAGTGGAATGATTCTGTTCGCTATGTATGTCCCCTCTATGCGAGTCAACAATAAACTGTGACCCTCTACCATTGGAATCACTAGTCCAATAATAGAAGCGATCATGGAAATTAGCTCCTGGATATAAGTATATATAACCCCACTCTGAAAAAAAACCGGCACCAATTTGACGTTGATAATAGTTGTCGGGAGATGCGGGCATAGCACCGACCGCACCTTGACAATAAGATAAAGGATATTGGCTGCTTCCACTACAAGACGCGTTAGTTAAGTCTTTTACCATAGGTAAGCGATAACCAATATTGTTACACCATGAAGAAACACTATTAAAGTTATGTACATTGGTGCCACGATTAACTATCCATTGTTTTAACTGAAAACCATACTTAACAACCGCATCACCACTACTATTCCTACCAATTAACTCGAATGTTTTAGGTAATTCAACATTAGGTATTACTTTTATATTATTCGGTTCGTTTGATTCCCACTGTTCTTCTGTGGCGAAAGGTCCTTTTAGTATGACACGAAAGCTTGTACCTGTAGAATCACCTGGTGTGGGGGTTACAATGGTAGTAATTTTACCTTGCTCTACGTTTTCCCATGTTAAAAAACGTGCTCCACCTATATCTAAATCAAAATATAAATTATTAGCCCCTGTAGTCGGAAAATTTAGATTATAAGATGATGGATTTGTAGACTGAGTAATAAATCCCTTATTTTCATTCCAAATATCAAGAGAACCACCAAAGTTATGGTCATCAACTTTATTACCAAACAATAAAACAGGTTTAGCAAAACACACCTTTGGTGAATCCTTAGGGTTAACATAATAACTTACACTACCACCGCTGAAATTACTATTATTAGGAATACCATATAGAGTGCTTAACGTTACATTTGTACTTGTTAATGTTACTTTATAAGGCGCATTACAGATTACCGGTACATCATTACGTGCAACAATATTGTTATTTTTATCAACTATGGATAAACTTAATGTGCCACTAACTCTAATACCATCTCTACCTTGACCATCTCCATCATCGTCCCCCCAATAATTATTAGGTTCTCCGATAATCAAATTTAAGGGTATTGAATTGGTATTGGTTGGTACCAACATATCAATATCAGCGAAACTTTGGGCAGCATTTGGTAACACTATTGGTGTAACCGATGAATTATTTGTTGTCGGAGTAAAATTAGTCCCATCTGATAAGGAGATCCAAAGCAAATCATTAATATCAGTCACTCGAGTGCGACCACTGTCGAAGGTTAAATAAGGCGCACGACCATAAATAGGATTCGATGTTATCGATGTTAACGCTTTACTAGAATAAGATGTAAACACTAAAACAATAAAAATAACCAAAAATAAGTTATATCGAGTTACTAAACTTAGAATACTAAAACCGACTGGATTTATCTCTCGCTCTGAACTACATCGCATTTTATAATACATATAGACAACCTTGTCTAGCAAGTTTATGTTAGGTTTAATTGCACTATCTGATTGGTTGGTTGATCGCTTTTCAACCATATTCGGGCAATTATAGTTATTTGAGTCAACTAAGCAACTCATTTTTAAAATTTAAATTGTTAAATTTTGTAAATAAACAATTCTGAATTAGATTTAAAAAGCGCTTCTTTAATAATAACCAAATTTTATGCGCAAGGTCATCATTTTGAAGTTCATTTAGCTTAAATTTATTTGATTTTAAACTTCAAAAAAACCTTTTCCTAAAATTCTTTTAATAGCTCGATTCAAGTTACTTCTTTTGCCATAGCATTTGCTAAAATAAAATCACTTTTCAAATCTATCGTTATTGTGTATCTTGCATACTAAAGGTAAATGCTATAATAAATACTCTTTACATTAAAGGCTATAAAAAAATTGTGCTTTATCTTTTTTTCTAACATTTAGAATTATACCCAACAATATATATAATAATTATTACTTAACTTTTTGATTAAGTTAAATAGGAGAGATGATGAAAGACCTAAAAGTGCTAGCACTTTTATTAGTAGCCAGTTTAGCTTTGGCTGGATGTGAAGAAAAAAATCAAGAGTACTATTCAAAACATATTGATTCCGCTAAAGAAAAATTAAATGAGTGCGATAAAACTTTATACAAAGCTATGAAGGAAAATGATGAAAAATTGTTTACAAAAATAACACAAGACCCAGAATGTCTAGCGGCGGATAGTGCTATTACGGAAGATCGAAAACAACAAGAAAAATTAGAACAAGAACGTAAAGAAGCAGAGCAAAAACAAGCTTTAGAAACCGAACTAACAGCGATAAAAAACCAAGTAGCGGGCAAATCATGGCAAGAGTCGATCAATGAATATTTAAAAGTTGATGAGTGCAATGCCTTATTCTCAACACGTTCTCCTAAATGTAAAGCTTGGAAAATAATCTATAACGAAAAAGTTGATGAAGGTAAAAAAGAGTTAATAAAATTACCATTTGAGAGTATTAAAGAGCAAATGGGTTCTTTATGTAAATTAGATAAACGACCAAATTCAAACTGTAGCGTTGCTGAGTTAGTTTTAGAAGAAAAAGCCAAAGAAGATTTAGCTAACGCTGATATCCAAACAGTCGAAGCCAAAAAATCAATTTATTGTGCTGAAGATATCTACTCTTCCAACGCCTGTAGAAAAAGTTGGGAAGACGCTTGGGATAGAGAAAGTGATAAACATGTAAAATTCTTCACTGAAAATGATGAGGAATTCATTAATACCTTTAATTCATGTGCTGATAAAATAGCTGCCTTAGACGCGCAAAAATTAGAATGGAGTCAAAAAAATAATTTAGAACGTCAAATTACCGATACCTTTCCTTGTTATCAAGCTAAAATGGCCTACAGTAAAAGAGGAATGGGCTATTCTGTCAGATTTGAAAAGAAAATTGAAAAATAATTAAAATCAAATAGCTTTTTAGAATATAGCGCTTGTTTGTCAAGGTGTGATAAGCTAATTGAATTAAAAGACGGCGTCAGATAACGACGCGGTCTTTTTTTATGACTATCGGATTAAATCTTCCAGACCTTATAGATAAAAAAGCTCTCAGCCATAGTAATAATATATTAGATTAGTTTTGCTATCGTTTCAGTACCGCATAAGCAAATAGAAGCAGCACTAAAGTAAAAAAACACAATATTTAGAGGCATGGTAATAAAGTTTGCTGCTTTCATTGAAATTATAAGCTATTTACGCTTTGAAAAATGTAATGGAATATAGCCGAAAAATACTTTTCAAAAGTCGCTGAAAAACTAATTCAGTTTTTTAATGTCTGGCGTAGTTCATTGTTTAACTAATACTATTTGATTCCATGATATCCGTGCGCCATTTCGCTACAATATCAATAAAGATCAATGATATCTGTTTTGCGATAACTTATTAGGTCAAGCATCGATGACAATAAAGCATAACCTAGTTTAAAAAATGTTATTTTCTACAAGCAATATACGCAACATTATCTCCAGCAGTATCTCCCGCAGGGCGAGGAGCAGGCAATAGCCCACCATCATGTAGATAAACAATGAAGTATTGTGTAGCAGAATTAGGATCTTTAGTAAAATAAGTCGTTGCATCCCACTCCCAGTTGGAATTTGGATAACTACGACGATTTATATATCCCCACTCAGGATAAAGTCCTTGATCAATTGCCCTAGTAGAAAAATTCCATTTACCATCACGATTCCAATTAGGACCAACATTAACTACAGGTGAGTTAGAATAATCTTTACGAGTCGGGAAGCCATCTATTCCTCCACAAAATCGGTTAAATGCAGTCTGCCAATCATAACGCCCCACACTCTGAGGTTCTATCCAAACGGAAGTTGGATTAAATTTATAATCAAAATATTTGTTAGGGGATGATTTTAATGTAGCTCGGACAACGATATCACCATTACCTGCTGGTGGTTTAGCTCTTAACAAAACATTACCTGTTTGATCAACTGTTGCTACATTACCAGGATTAACCACTACACTATAAATATAACTATCTTGAGAATAATTCATTATTAATTGAAATTCTGCACCAGGGAAACCTGTAGTAGGAAAGGGTTTATCTGAAATAATTGGCCTAGCTCTAAAACCTTTATCAACAATAAAATCTTCAGTATAGCCACCACCATGATTGGGATCTCGTTTTATTGGACCTGAATTCCATGGGTACATATTCCCTTGTGCATCACTACCACGCCATTGCGCTGAAGGAAAAACTTTAGTTGAATTTGGTTTTAGATAACATACATCACCTGTAGGTGCAATTTTATATATTTTAGTTATCTCTACTGCCTCGCTTTCATTCGGGTTACCATATTCAGAATAAGTTTTTACTGAGGTTGTTATTGTCAACGTTAACGGTAACGCATAACCACTTCCACAGCCAATCATATGTTGTTTATCGCTATCAGGAATTATTCCTCCATTATTGTCAAACCAATTGTAAATTGTTTGTTCGACGACAAAGGGCATATTATTGCGAATACTATCGCCATCAGAATCAATATAATTAGACGAATTATCTAAATCATTTGCAGAATAGTTCTTAATAAGAAAATCACTAAATTTTGTTAAACCATCAAATTCATTAATACCTGTATCGCTTAAATTATGCGTGTTTGAGCTATAAAAAACACCATTTAAGCTAAAGCCATGTTTTTTTGCAGCCACTTCCATATCGACAACTTTCGGTTTACTACCAATAATGGTATTTACGGTATGTGCTGTGATTGCTTGGCTTTTTGGACTAAAAGCTAAAAAAAATAACGTAAATAAAAGTAAAATGATTGGTTTATTACTTAGATTAGCTGAATTTAAAGGGTTGATTTGGCTGGTGGTCAGTTGTTCCATGTGATAATAAATAAAGACATTCATGTCAATTAACTTAATGATTTATATCATATATGTTATGATATAAACAATTAAATGCCAACCTAATTTTGAATTAATAATAGTTACTAAGTATAGTAATAGAAAAAATCCATGTAAATGCTTTTGAAATTTAAATTGTTAACTTTTGTAAATGTTATTATTAATTAGTGCGTTGTAAATACTGATTTGAATCTTATAGAAATTTTCCTCAGTTTTTTGAGGAGAATGGCAGCCTACACGGCAGTGAACCTTACTCGGTAGTGAACTTTATTCCTCAGCCTCTCGGCATAGATTTTAGAGATTAAATAAATTTAATAAAAATTATTTTATTCTTGTGCATAAACCTTCCGAATTTATTTGAAAAACTACATATTCTTTTTTGTTATCAGTATTCTCTCTCATTACAAAAAATTCTTCTTTAATAAAGAATTGATTATCATTTTTTTTAGTCATTAAAGTTGACCTAAATTTATCTTCAAACATAACATCAGTTTTACTCGTATATTCATTAACTATATTCATGTTTACCCAATTGTTAGAGTTATCTTTTTTAGCATATAGTTTACCTTCATCTAATTTATATTCACTTACAAAAGAAACCTCGCCTTCTTTTGCAGAATCGGACAGTTTTCCATTCTCATTTTTGGCTGAAAACTGTTCTAGTTTACACTCCCATTTACCAACAAGATACCCTTTTGTCACCTTCTCGTCACCACAACCTGACAACGTAAAGCAAACCAAACCTAACAACACAATTCTTTTCATACCATTCTCCTTTTTTGGGGTAATAGTATGTTATTTAACAGATTTGGGCAATAAAAAAACCGTCATTTACTGAAGTGAACGCCTCTTTTGAGGGAGCTATCTTCATTGCCGATTTCTAAACTACCTACACGGCAGTGAACGTTAAACATAAATTGTTAATTTTACCGCGCATTTTCTAAACTACCTACACGGCAGTGAACTAGTTATAAAGACACATTAGAAGGTTTTGGGTTTTCTAAACTACCTACACGGCAGTGAACTCCGTCGAGGTTCCAGTTAAAGGACTTGTACATTTCTAAACTACCTACACGGCAGTGAACCTGCAAAAAATCCCAATTTCTTACCGCTTAATTTTCTAAACTACCTACACGGCAGTGAACGCCACAATCGTTAATATCTGATTCGTTACCAGTTTCTAAACTACCTACACGGCAGTGAACTAGAACACAGCATACTATAAACATTGTTGGCAAAAAGTAAAAGTGGATTTTTATTTGCAAAAACCCTTTTTTAGGACGACTTTATATTTATCTGATTTTTAACAATTTTATTTTTTGCTAAAAAAAGGGATAGTAATTGAGGGAATGTTATTTTTCAAAAAACCGCTTCTAAACTTTTACTGAATATTTTTCACAAATAAAAAAGGGATTGTCTTCAATCCCTTTTTATTTGTCGTTATTAGCCTGCTCGATAGTTAGGTGGTTCTTTGGTGATTAGAACATCATGAACATGACTCTCTTTCATACCTGCGCCAGTAATGCGGTAGAATTTCGATTTTGTGCGTAATTCATCGATAGTGCCACAACCTGTTAATCCCATGCATGAGCGTAAGCCACCCATTTGTTGATGAATAATCTCTTTTAATAGCCCTTTATAAGCGATTCGGCCCTCAATACCTTCCGGTACTAGTTTGTCAGCTGCATTATCAGATTGGAAGTAGCGATCAGATGATCCTTTCGCCATTGCACCAAGTGATCCCATACCACGATAAGATTTATAAGCACGACCTTGGAATAATTCGATTTCGCCCGGTGCCTCCTCTGTTCCGGCAAACATTGAGCCAACCATAACACAAGCTGCACCAGCTGCAATAGCTTTAGCGATATCACCTGAAAAACGGATTCCACCATCAGCAATAACCGGAATATTGTGTTGTTTTGCTACTTCGACAGCATCCATTATGGCGCTAATTTGCGGCACCCCTACCCCGGTTACAATACGAGTGGTACAAATAGAACCGGGGCCAATACCCACTTTTACTGCACTAACGCCTGCGTCAATTAGTGCTTTAGCACCTTCTCCAGTGGCAACGTTACCGCCAATAATTTGTAGATTTGGATAAGCTTGTCTTGCTTGGCGGATACGTTCAAGTACGCCTTCTGAATGGCCGTGTGATGAATCGATAAGTAAAACATCAACCCCAGCTTCAACCAAAGCAGCTATACGTTCTTCGTTACCAGCACCAGCACCCACTGCGGCACCAACACGTAAACGACCTTTTTCATCTTTACAAGCATTAGGTTTTTGTTCAGCTTTGTTATAATCTTTAACAGTTATCATGCCTTTTAAGTGGAAACGATCATCAACAACTAATACTTTTTCAACCCGATATTCATGCATTTTTTTCAAAACACTTTCTCGAGATTCACCTTCTTTAACAGTGACTAAGCGCTCTTTCGGTGTCATTACCGCAGTCACAGACAATGATAAGTCTGTAGCAAAACGAACATCACGAGCCGTGATGATACCAACTAATTCTTGTGATTCAGTCACCACTGGAAACCCTGCAAAGCCATACTCCTTAGCTAAGTCGATCACTTGTTTAATAGTCGCCGTTGGTAGTACTGATACTGGGTCTTGCACAATGCCACTTTCATGTTTTTTAACGCGCTTTACATGTTCAGCTTGAGCTTCAATTGACATATTTTTATGAATAAAACCAATGCCACCCTCTTGAGCAAGAGCAATAGCAAGTTCGGCTTCAGTAACGGTATCCATTGCAGCAGATAGCATTGGAATGTTTAATTTGATGGTTTGCGTCAGTTGAGTTGTAATATCAGCAGTATTGGGTAAAACAGTTGAATGGGCTGGAACTAATAAAACATCATCGAACGTGAGGGCTTCTTTAACTATACGAGACATGACAATATTCACCATTGAGTTGGATTGTTGATAAAATATTGCCGATGTATTCTACTTACTTTTGATATAAAAGACCAGTAGAATTTAATATTTATTTTTCAGGAGTTAACTGTTGCGCTCTTTTTAATCACTCTCGTTTTTTTCAGCCATTAAAATATAGTTCACATCAACATTACGGCCTAAACGAAATTGGTTACTAAGTAAATGATACTCCATCCCAATAATATCTTTAACGGTTAAATGAGCATGTTCAACCCAATCCATTAATTCAGAAGGACGAATAAAGCGATTAAAATCATGCGTGCCTTTTGGTACTAAACGCGCAATATATTCCGCGCCATAAATCAGCATAAGTTTGGCTTTATTGTTGCGATTGATAGTGGATAAATAGAGTTGCCCGTTCGGTTTAAGCAGTTTGGCACAGGCATTAATAATAGAAAACGGATCAGGCACATGTTCTAACATCTCCATACAAGTAATCACATCATAATGTGCTGGATAGTGTTCTGCGTGCTGTTCAACAGTCTGTTTTTGATAATTAATTGAAAGGCCATCTTGCTCGGCATGTAATTTTGCCACCACTAATGATTCTTCAGCAAGATCAATTGCAGTTACATTAGCCGCTAGTTTTGCAAGACTCTCTGACAAAATACCACCACCACAACCAACATCTAATACATTTTTTCCATTTAGATCACCGGATTGTTGTTTTATATAATCTACTCTTAATGGATTAATAATATGTAACGGTTTGCATTGACCATTAGGATCCCACCATTGGGTAGCAAGTTTTGCAAACTTATCTATCTCGTTTAAATCGATATTTAGTGTCATGACTATTTTTTATAAAGAAATGGATTTTTTATGTAATATATGCGATGAACTGATGATTAGCAATATCAAAGATTTCATGCTCTCTTTTTCCCAACTTTTTATCACACTGAACTGTTTTAGCTTACTAACGTTTAGAGGTTTAAATAATTTGTGAGGGGATTTTAGTACAAAGGATATTTTCGAATAAGGGGGTTACCCCCCCCACTAGTTTTCGCCATCGACAGCGAAACTAGCTGTTCATTACGTGACTAATTTTTTTGACGTTAAGTATTTATACATTATCTATTATTTGTTTTAGAACATAAATATCCTTGTCAAAAAGGCATATTTGACATGATCTTCAATCTTTTTCGTCAACATAATGTAATGGCTTAAAATTTAAATCTACCTACACGGCAGTGAACGCGCGAACAATGAAATGTATTTCGACAGGTTTTTTCTAAACTACCTACACGGCAGTGAACCAGTTAACTGGAATTATTACAAATCTGTGAATTTTCTAAACTACCTACACGGCAGTGAACAATTTTCCAAAATTAAAAGGCACAGAAAAACATTTCTAAACTACCTACACGGCAGTGAACTAGAATCCAATATACTATAAATGCAGTTGGCAAAAAGACAAAGCGCAATTTTACTATTCAAAACCCTTTTTTTAAGTGATTTTTTAATATATTGATTTTTAATGATTTTATTTTATGTTAAAAAAAAGGGTTAGCAATAAGTAGGAATTTAAGTTTCAAAAACCCCGTTCCTCAAAATTTTTATTGCTTTTTTTACACTAAACCACTTCAAAGCACCACTAAACTTAACTTTTACGATTTAATTTTTTATTGACTATCGTTATAAATGATAATGTCTTCTTGTTTATAGACTTAATTCATGGCATGATTTAGCGCTTAATTTATCTAAAAATAGTTAGGCTTCGGCTGATGCTAGAAATTAAATATTTAATCAAAAAAACTCAAGGGAAAATATATTCATGAGTACAGGTACTATGAAGAAAAGTCATTCACAGTGGAGCTCTCGCATGGGATTTATGCTTGCAGCTGCTGGTTCTGCTGTGGGTTTAGGTAATATTTGGAAATTTCCATATATGGCAGGTGAAATGGGTGGATCAGCATTTGTGCTCACCTACTTACTATTTATGTTTGTAATTGGCTTGCCTATTTTAGTTTTAGAATGGTTAATTGGTCGTCGCGGACAAAAAAATCCAATTCATACCATGGAAGATGTTGCAGTATCAGAAGGCCGCTCAAAATTATGGCGTTGGGTTGGCATCATTGGTGTACTTGGCTCATTTTTGATTCTCTCGTTTTATAGTGTAATTGGTGGCTGGGCAACCGATTATATCTTTTTAGCTATTAATGGCACGTTTAATGGCGTAGATGGTGAAGCCACTGGTCAAATCTTTAGTAGCTTCCTTGGCAATACCAATAGCTTATTAATCTGGCATACCGTATTTATGGCAGCTAATACCATTATTGTTGCAATGGGTGTTGGCGCTGGTTTAGAGCGTGCTTGTAAAGTAATGATGCCAGGTTTAGGGGTTCTATTGTTAATCTTAGTTGCTTATGCGGCAATCGTAAGTGGATCATCATTTGGCAAAGCATTTGATTTCTTATTCACACCAAACTGGTCTGCATTAAATGGCACAGCAATTTTAGCAGCTTTAGGTCATGCATTCTTTAGCTTGTCTTTAGGTATGGGGATTATGATGGCTTATGGTTCTTATCTTGGAAAAGATGTGAACTTATTGTCTACGGCTCGCACTGTGGTCATTTTAGACGTAATCGTTGCGATGTTATCAGGTATGGCAATCTTCCCATTAGTATTTGCTAATGGATTAGAAGCGGGTTCAGGTCCTGGTCTTATCTTTGTAACCTTACCAATTGCTTTTGGTAATATGGCCGCCGGATCGATTTTAGGTTGCTTATTCTTTATCTTCCTAACTTTTGCTGCATTAACCTCGTCAATTTCACTACTTGAACCAACAGTAGAGCTTTTAGAAGAAAAAACTCACATGGGCCGTAAAACGGCAACCGTGGTGAGTAGTGTGTTAATTTGGGCTCTAGGTATCGCTTGTATTTTATCATTCAACGAATGGGCAGATGTTAAACTATTTGATAAAGGTATCTTTGATCTTCTTGATTATCTAACCAGTAAAATTATGTTGCCTGTGACAGGATTAGGTACCGTTATCTTTGGTGCTTGGATGATGAATCAAAAAGTTATTCGTAAAGAACTTAACTTAAGCAACTTCTGGTTTGGTGTGTGGACTGTATTAACTCGCGTCGTTATTCCGGTTGCCGTGGTTCTAATTTTAATTTGTGGATTTTTACCAGAAACTCGATAATTTAATTATCAACAGTAGCCCTGATAACTATCAGGGCTTTTTTTTGGATGATGAATTAAAAAATCAGCAATCAATTGTTTATAACAATATTGTCTCTTGAAATTGTTTTTTTTATTCCCATATAGCATTACAACAATTAATCAAAACATTATGTCAAAGTTAATCAATTAAAACCTAACTCATCGTTGCCGATGATTTTTAATTGAGTTTACTAAATATAGTTGAGGTATTAGTCAATGAGTAAGCAAGGAACTGAAACGCGTGGATTTCAATCCGAAGTTAAACAAATTCTGCATTTAATGATTCACTCTTTATATTCGAATAAAGAGATTTTTTTAAGAGAACTTATTTCAAACGCTTCTGATGCAGCCGACAAACTGCGTTTTAAAGCATTGGAAAATGCTAATTTATATGCGGGTGATGCTGAGCTTGGTGTTCGTATTTCAACCGACAAAGAAGCCGGCACCTTAACCATTGCTGATAATGGTATTGGTATGACGCGTGATGAAGTCATCGAAAATTTAGGGACGATCGCCAAATCAGGTACTAAAGCCTTCTTAGAATCAATCGGTAGTGATCAGGCTAAAGACAGTCAATTGATTGGTCAATTTGGGGTTGGCTTCTATTCTGCATTTATTGTAGCCGATAAGGTAACAGTAAAAACCCGTGCTGCTACAGCAAATGCTGATCAAGCGGTAATGTGGGAATCAGCCGGTGAAGGTGAATACACTATTTCTGATACGGAAAAAGAAACCCGCGGTACTGAAATCACTTTACATTTAAAAGAGGATGAAAAAGAGTTTCTAGATGATTGGCGCCTACGTTCAATTATCAGCAAATATTCTGATCACATCTCATTACCCGTTGAAGTGCAAACCACTGACGAAGAGAGCAAAGAAGTTAAGTGGGAAAAAGTCAACAAAGCACAAGCACTTTGGACTCGCAGTAAGTCAGAAGTGAGTGATGATGAGTATAAAGAGTTTTATAAACATATTTCACATGATTTCGCTGATCCATTAAGCTGGAGTCACAATCGTGTTGAAGGTAAACAAGAATACACTAGTTTGCTTTATATTCCATCTAAAGCACCTTGGGATATGTGGAATCGTGATAATAAACATGGTTTAAAACTATATGTGCAACGTGTATTTATTATGGACGATGCTGAACAATTTATGCCGAATTATTTACGTTTTGTGAAAGGCCTAATTGATTCAAATGATTTACCATTGAATGTATCGCGTGAAATCTTACAAGATAACAAAGTCACGCAAAACCTACGTAATGCATGTACTAAGCGTGTTTTACAAATGCTAGACAAACTTGCCAAAGATGATAAAGAACAATATCAACAATTTTGGAGTGAATTTGGCTTAGTCTTAAAAGAAGGTACTGGCGAAGACTATGCAAATCGTGAAGCGATTATGAAATTATTACGCTTTACAACCACGCAAAGTGATAGTGATGCACAAACTGTATCGCTAGAAGATTACCTCAGCCGTATGCAAGAAGGTCAAGAGAAGATCTATTATATTACTGCTGATAGCTACGGTGCAGCGAAAAATAGCCCTCACCTTGAGTTATTCCGTAAAAAAGGTATTGAGGTGTTATTGCTTTCTGATCGTATTGACGAGTGGATGATGAGCAATTTAACTGAATTTGATGGCAAACAGTTCCAATCTATCAGTAAATCTGACGAATCAATCGAAAAGTTAGCCGATCAAAATAGTGATGAACAAAAACAAGTTGAAAAAGAGCTTGAACCATTTATTGAACGTGTTAAAAAAGTATTAGGCGACAAAGTTAAAGAAGTTAAATTAACCCATCGGTTAACTGATACGCCTGCGATAGTGACTACTGCTGCTGATGAAATGTCAACCCAAATGGCAAAACTATTTGCTGCTGCAGGACAAAAAGCGCCAGAAATCAAATATACGTTTGAAATTAATCCAGATCATCAACTGGTGAAACGTGTAGCTGATACTCAAGACGACGTCGCATTTGGCGATTGGGTCGAGTTACTATTAGATCAAGCTTTACTGGCTGAAAAAGGTTCGTTAAGTGATCCAAGCAAATTTATACAAACAATGAATAAATTGCTTGCCCAATAATAGATTAAGTTATTCATCTAATCTTAAACCCGATATGCCCTGCCTATCGGGTTTTTTGTCTGTTTTTGATGACTTTTTTTGAGAATAATCAATTTATTTTTTTCAAAATTATGAAGTCAGTCACATTTTTTTATATTACTGCTTTCCATTTTCAATTAGCGATAGATAATAACCCAATCTTATAATTCAGACTGAATCTAATGAAAGTTCATAAAATATTAAATAATAATGTTGTAGTGACTTTAGATCCCAAAGGAAATGAATTGATTGTTACTGGCCGAGGAGTAGGCTTTAAAAAACGGGAAGGTGACCCAATCGATCCTAAACTTATCGAAAAACAGTTTTCTTTGCATAATCAGGAAATACTGCCAAAATTTGCTGAACTGCTTTCTGAGATCCCGATCGAGGTTCATACCACATCCGATATTATTATCAATCATGCCAAACAATTTTTAGGCAATAAATTACAAGATAGTATCTATATTTCATTAACCGATCATATCTATTTTGCTATAGAACGGCATAAACAAGGATTTGATATTCCCAATAACTTTATTTGGGAGATAAAAAAATTCTATCCTAAAGAGTACGAAATTGGGCTATATGCTTTAGATGTAATTAAAAAGCGTCTCGGTATACAACTACATGAAGATGAAGCTGGATTTATTACGTTTCATATTGTAAATGCTGAGCTTAATGATACCATGCCAAATATCGTCAATATGACCAAAATCATGCGCGAAATTTTAAATATCGTTAAGTATCATTTTCGGTTCGAATATGACGAAAATAGCCTTTCCTATCAGAGATTTGTGACACATTTGAAGTTTTTCGCGCATCGCATTCTAAGCCAAGGTAAACCCGTTCAACAAGATTCCACATTGTACGAAATTATCCGCGAAAAATATGAACAAGCCTATTTTTGCACCAAACAGATAGATTTACATTTAATTCAACAATATCAACATCCGCTGTCTGACGATGAAAGTTTGTACTTAACAATTCACATCGAACGATTAAGAGCGGAGCTAAAAAAATAATTATGTGATATAAGTCACAAAATAGCTAACATCTTATCAACAAGTTGGCTCTTTTTATGTTAATTTAATATCAAATTTTGGATTGTTATTGCATTCGTTAATTTTAACGATGCAAGCAAAACCTAAGCCTATAATTATTAGGCTTAGGTTTTTTTTTGCGCTTAAATAAGGATAAGCTATGAAAAATAAACAACTTGCCGAATCAATTATTGAGCATGTAGGTGGTAAAGACAACATCATTAGTTTAGTACACTGTGCAACCAGACTTCGATTTGTATTAAAAGATGAATCAAAAGCAGACCCGGAACTAGTCAAAAAACAAGTTGGCGTAATCACTGTCGTGCAAAGCGGTGGACAATTTCAAGTGGTCATTGGCAACAATGTTGCTGATGTATTTAATGCGATTATGGAATTAACTAACCTAAATGAAAAGCCTACCACTGATGAGGTGGCTGGCGCCAAAAAAGGGATTGTATCAAAACTTATTGATCTGGTATCGAGCATTTTTATACCAGCACTAGTCGTGCTAGTTGCTGGCGGTATTTTTAAAGGTGTAGTTGCCATATTACAAGTAATGGAAGTAGTTAAAGCTGGCGATCCAACTTATAACTTTTTAAATGCCATTGCAGATGCACCATTCTATTATTTACCAATCATTCTAGGATTTTCAGCAGTTAAAAAATTCGGTGGTAATCCTTATGTAGGTATGGCATTAGGTGGTGCATTGGTTCATCCCAGTGTGGTTGGCATGTTAGGTAATAAATTTGAATTACAGACAGAATTTTTTAGCATTCCTATTAAATTAATCCCTTATCCTTCATCGGTTTTCCCAATAATCTTGGCTGCATGGTTTTATTCCTTGTTAGAACGTAACTTTAACAAGATAATGCATGACTCGTTCAAAAAATTTATTGCGCCACTCTTTGGCTTAATAATTACCGTACCATTAACTTTCGCCGTTATCGGTCCTGTTGTCTCATTTTTAAGTGATAGTGTTGCTAGCGGGATCATCTTTGTTTATGAACTCAACTCGGTTATTGCTTCCATGATTTTAGCTGCTCTTTGGCAAGTGATGGTTGTTTTTGGTATCCATTGGGGATTGGTGCCTTTTGCGATGAACAATATTTCGGTTTATCATGAAGATTTTATGATCCCAATCTTATTCCCAGCAGTATTTGCGCAAGTCGGTGCTGTATTAGCTGTTATGTTACGCAGTAAGGATCCACAAGTTAAAACGTTAGCCAGTTCTTCAGTATTGTCAGGGATTTTTGGGGTAACTGAACCGGCAATTTATGGGATTAATTTACCATTAAAGCGTCCATTTATCATCGGTTGTGTTTCATCCATGATTGGTGGCGGTATTATTGGTTATTACCATTCTGTTATTTATTCGTTTAGTTTTATTAGTGTTTTTTCATTCTTGCAATTAATTCCCGCAACAGGAATTGACGAAAAATTCTATGCGGTGGTGTTTGGTTCAATAATCTCATTTGTTGTTGCAACCATCGTAACTTATCTATTTGGTATCCCTAAAAATAAAGATGTAGCCGACGGCAATCAAGTATCAAGTAGTACAGAAAAGAAAGCGGAAGAAATTATACAGCGCAATACTATTACTATTTCGAGCCCAATGACCGGCAAACTCGTAGAGTTAAAAGAAGTGAATGACGCCACCTTTGCTAGTGGTTTAATGGGGAAAGGTGTCGCAATTGTTCCTTCCGTGGGCGAAGCAGTAGCGCCAGAAGATGGTGAAGTCGTCTCATTATTTAGGACCAAACATGCGATCGGGTTCCAGACAGATTCTGGAGCTGAAATGCTCATCCACATCGGTATCGATACTGTTAAATTAGATGGTCAACATTTTGAAGCGCATGTAGAAGCTGGTCAAAAAGTGAAAAAAGGTGAGCGACTTGTAAGCTTTGATATTGAAGCAATCAAACAAGCAGGTTTTGAAGTCACTACCCCAATTATTATTACTAACAGTGATGACTATCTTGATGTAACGTGCGTATTTAAACAAAATGATGTTCAACAAGGTGACGCATTATTAGCGTTAAGTGCAAACAAGGAGTAAAACATGGCAAATACTTTTCCAACTGATTTTTTATGGGGTGGCGCTATTGCCGCCAACCAAGTTGAAGGTGCATATTGTGAAGATGGCAAAGGGTTATCGACATCTGACTGCACACCTAACGGTCTATTTGGCGACATCGTCGATCGCAATAAAGTCGATATTACTGGCATTAAAGATCGGGCTATCGACTTTTATCATCGTTATCCCGAAGATGTTGCGCTGTTTGCCGAAATGGGATTCACCTGCTTAAGAACATCTATCGCATGGACTCGAATCTTCCCAAACGGTGACGAAGAACAACCAAATGAAAAAGGACTCGCCTTTTATGACAAATTGTTTGACGAAATGCTAAAGCACAACATTACACCACTTGTGACTTTATCGCATTACGAAATGCCCTACTATCTGGTAACTCAATATGGTGGTTGGGGAAATCGTAAAGTCATCGAATTTTTTACCCGCTATGCCAAAACCGTGTTTGAACGTTATAAAGATAAAGTGAAGTATTGGTTAACTTTCAATGAAATTAATATGTCATTACACGAACCTTTTACCGGAGTTGGTCTAGCTCGTAACAGCAGCAAGGCTGATATTTACCAAGCGATTCATCATCAATTAGTCGCCAGTAGTCGAGCAGTAAAATTGTGTCATCAAATCATCCCTGATGCCAAAATAGGTAACATGTTGCTTGGTGCTATCGCCTACCCGCTTACTCCAAAACCTGAAGATGTTTGGGCAACACACACAGAAAATCATGGTTGGTTATTCTTTGGTGATGTACAAGCTCGTGGTTATTATCCAACCTACATGAATCGTTACTTTAAAGAGAACAACATTGAGTTAACGATAACCGATCAAGACCGAGAAGATCTAAAAGAAACCATCGACTTTATCTCGTTTAGTTACTATATGAGTTGTTGTGGAACGGCAGACGATTCGCTTCGCCAAAAAGGTAATATTCTTGATATGGTACCAAATCCTCATTTAAAAGCATCTGAATGGGGTTGGCAGATCGACCCGATTGGCATTCGTTACCTATTAAATCTACTTTATGAACGTTTTCAAAAACCACTGTTTATTGTGGAAAACGGTTTAGGTGCTAAAGATAAACTTGAAGCCGATGGTACCGTAAATGATGATTATCGTATTAATTATATGAACGATCACCTTGTACAAATCCGTGAAGCCATAAATGACGGTGTTGAAGTTATGGGATATACCAGTTGGGGGCCAATTGACCTCATTAGTGCATCAAAAGCTGAAGTTACTAAACGTTATGGTTTTATTTATGTGGATTTAAACCAAGATGGTTCTGGTACACTAAAGCGCTATAAAAAGAAAAGCTTCTATTGGTACCAATCTGTGATTTCATCCAAAGGAGCGACATTAAAATAATAATGATGCAGGTAGGGTTTACGAGCCTTTACCTGTGACTTTATTCAGTATAACTATAACTTAATGCCACACGGGGCTAATGATGAAAAATAAAACCATTAAAGCAGTACTCACCACCAGTATACTGGTATTAACAGCAATCTCAACTGGATGTAGTAGCCATCAACCAAGTAAGGCTGCTAATGCTAATAGTGACGATGCAATCACCATCTATTTTGCTAGACATGGTAAAACCCTATTTAATACCTATGATCGAGTTCAAGGCTGGGCGGATTCACCATTAACCGACCAAGGAATTAAAACCGCTCGCTATTTAGCCGAAGGATTTAAAGAGAAACAAATCGAATTTGATGCCTATTATACCAGTGATGCTGGTCGCCAACGAGAAACCATGCAAGTATTGTTAAAACAAAAAGGCGTGGAAGATTACAAAATCAATGAATTAAAGGGGTTAAGAGAAGTCTTTTATGGCGGATTTGAAGGTGGTAGCAATGCCAATATGGTATCGGCAGCGATGAAAACACTAGGCTATAAATCGGTTGATACCTTCTATAAAAGCTATGCACAGGGGCAAATTCCAGTAGCAGAACTTACCAACGCTATTGCTAAAAGTGATTATAAACATGACGCTGAGAACTTCGCTCGTGTTAAACAACGGACGCAATACGCATTGAATATGATCGTAAAAAATGCTCAGTATCGACATCAAAAAAATATATTGGTGATTTCATCTGGGATGTCAATGCAAGCCATGATTTCAGATTTGACTGATAACCCTGAAAAAAATAAACCACTTTCCAATGCTACTGTAATTAAAATTGTTTATCAAAATGGTAAATATAATGTCGTTGAAATTGGTAATATGGACTACCTCAATCAAGGAAAATCATCATTAATTGATTAAATCATTTAATATAAAAAATAAACTAATACCATAATAAAATCAGTTAAATAATTGAATTAGTCGAATAGGATTGTTACTGTTTTGCAGGCAAAACCTAAATATCAACTCAAGCAATATTGTTTGGGTGGTATTTAGGTTTTTTTTTGGAGAATTTTTTTAAAGGATAGGAAATAACAATGAAAATAAAATATCTTTCATTAGCAGTACTTAACTTTATATGCTTTGTGGCGATAGCTGCAGATTCAAATTCGGCGAATGCAGAAAAAGGTCTTTCAGATAAAAGTTTCTTAGATCAAAACTTTTTTAAAGATACTAAATTTGAATTCTCAACACGTAACCATTGGAAGTATTTGAAGGAAAACGCATCCCAACCTAAAGAAGTTCACAGTGCATGGGGTCAAGCATTCACATTTAATTACAAATCTGGTTATTTGTTAGATATCCTCGGATTCGATTTCACTTACGACAACGTTATTAAACTTGGAGCCAGTGACTACTTTGCCACTCGTAACTTACTTTATAACACAGGTAAAAAACCAAATAAACATAATGCCCATGGATTTAACAAATTTACTCAACGTTATGCCAAAGTCAAACTCGGCAATTCTACAGACCTCAACTTTAATGGTAAAGTCGGTTGGCATAGTTTAAAAGATATGGGTGTAGTGAGTTCGTCACAACATTTAACTCGCTATAGTTATTTAGGATATAGTGGCGTATTAAAATACGCAAACTTTGCGTTATCATTAGCCTATATCGACAGTGCCTTACCGCGAGAATCATCGCAAAAAGTACATTTTTACAGCATAGATAGAAAGCACGAAATCGATAATATCAAAACTGCAGGTATTGCTTATAACGATAAAGCACTAAAACTCGATTACTCTTACGGCGTGGCTAAGGACTACATCAAACGTCATGCTATCGAATTCGCTTATAAACCGATGGATAAACTCACCTTCGGCTCACAAATTTACGGTAGCACTGCCCTTAAAAATCATGACAAAATGAAAGCCAACGTGCGTGATTTTGATGATTCCGCGTGGCATTATGCAGCCGATGTTGAATGGAAAGAAGCTGACTGGAGTGCCAAATTCGGTATTGCTTATACCAACGCTAACCGTAAAGGGGCTATCGGTTTTTATGGGCGTCATTTAGGTAAAAATAATCGTGGTCGCTACAACGGTATGGCCGCAGCCGGTGGTGACTATATGCGCGATGGTGAAATCGTATTATCCAGCGTATTAGGTTACGACTTTTTTAAAGATAACACCACAGGTTTGTATCTAAACTATGGAGAATTTAACTATAAACACGAAACCCTAAAAAATGGCGAAATTAACGTGTTTAACATCTTTAAACCAACCAGTGGAACATTTAAAAACCTCTCCATTTTGTCAAAATTTGGTTACGGTTGGTCTTATAAAACCATGAGCAGTAAAGACGTTACCCCTAAATTAAGAGACGGTAAAGCTCAACGTTCACCATCATTATCAGCAGAAACCGTTATTGATTATCGATTCAACTTGTTATAAAAAGGACGAAACTATGAAAAAACTTATTAAACTTATTGGCTTAACCGCTATTCTTACAGCGTCAATCGCGCAATCATTTGCTGCCGATGTAAATATCTATTTTACTCGTCACGGTAAAACTATGTTCAATAATGTACATCGTGCTCAAGGATGGTCAGACACGCCTCTTACTAAACCTGGTATTGAAGTTGCAGAGCAACTTGGCCGAGGTTTAAAAGATGTTGATTTTATTTCGGTATATTCAAGTGACTCTGGTCGTGCTAGACAAACAGCAAGAATCGTACTTGAATCTAAAGGTGAAACTAAATTAAACATTAATGAAATGGAAGGCCTGCGTGAAACTTGCTTTGGTGATTTTGAAGGTGATCTTGATCCAAACATGTGGAACCCAGCTGCACAACATCTAGGTTATGAGTCTGACAAAGCCCTAATGGCTGATTTAGCTAAAGGTAAAGTTACCCTTAAAAAAATCATGGATGCGATCAAAGCTGTTGAGAAATCTGGTCAAGCTGAAGACTATAATGCCGTTAAAACTCGTATGCAAGCCTCATTAAAGGCTATTGCTAAATCTGCTCAAGAACAAGGTGGTGGTAATGTATTGGTGGTCTCTCACGGTATGGCTATTATGGCAATGGTTGAAGAGATGTTAGACAAACCAATCACGAGTGGACTTGGTAACGCTAGCGTAACTAAAATCCGTTATACTGATGATGGCAAATTTATTGTTGAATCATTAGGCGATATGAGCTATGTCGAAAAAGGTAAAGCTAGCAAGTAACTTCTAAAAAAGACTCACCAAGGTGAGTCTTTTCTTCTTAACATCGCCATATTTACTGCTTAAAAATTCGTTATAATAAAACAGTTGATAATCACCAAAGTAAGGATTTTTTATGTTCTACATCAGTCATTATTCGTCGCCAATGGGGGAAATCACTCTCGCTAGTCAGCAAAGTAAATTAGTTGGTGTCTGGATTGAAGGACAAAAATATTTTGGTCAGATGCTAAGCGCGAACAAAAAAGAAATGGCCAATTTAGCGATTTTTAACCAAACCAAACATTGGTTAGATGATTACTTTTCCGGTAAAAGACCCGCAATTAGCCAATTAGCTTTGGCGCCACAAGGTAGTGAGTTTAGACATATGGTTTGGGACTTACTGACAAAAATTCCTTACGGCGAGGTGACCACCTATGGTGATATTGCTAAACAGATAGGCTCAAAAATTAATAAACCCCATATGTCCAGTCAAGCAGTGGGTGGCGCCGTCGGACATAATCCACTATCAATAATTATTCCTTGTCACCGTGTAATAGGAGCAAATGGAAATTTAATCGGTTATGCTGGTGGGATTGATAAAAAAATTTGGTTACTTAAACACGAAAAAGTTGATATGCTACATATTTCAATTTAATTGTAGCATCACTATCTTGATAGTAATTTAAATTTAATGCCATTAGGAATTTAAAAACTTTCCTTTAGCTTTTTTCGGTTAAAAAAGTGATGTAACTATCGTTAAAAATTCTTGATAATTTTCATTTATTATAATTAATTATTTAATTTATAACATATTATTTAAAACCAGAAATAAAATTTAAATCAAATTAACTGAATAACAACCTAGATCTTAAACTCACAAAGGTAGTTTCATGAAATAGCAATATCTCACTATATCGAGAGTATTGCATTAATTTTTAGAGATTTTAATATCAAATCATTACAGATATTGAGGACATCAGATAAATAATTTTGTAGATTATTATACTTAACGTCCTCATAAAGCTGATTAATTTTAGTTAACATCAACCATACATACTATAAAATCAGGACAATGGTCACATCTTGAATCAACACCTAAATGCCCAGAACTTGCATCTACATCAACCCGTCTTGCTCTATTATTAGGATCGATATCCTTAGTCCAATACCTATCATTTGTAACCGAAGACCAACGTGATTCAGGATAAGCATCTCGAACTGTATAACCCCACTCAGGTAATACGCCTTGACCAATAGCTCTTGTATAGCCATTATTCATATCAAAATCCATGGTAAGAATAGCTGGGTTCATTGGAGCATTGGTTAATGCTTGGAATGACGGTAAATTGTCTTCGCTACATATAGTTATAGCTTTATCCCAATGTGTCTTATAATTACCATTTGGATATCTTGGATTATATGGATAAACCCAGATTTTTGTAGGATCAAAGGTATAATTAACATTGAACGATGGTTCTAGCTTCGATTTTATTTGAACAGTTATTGAACCATTTGGTTTTTTTTCAAGAAGAACTTTGCCATTTTTATCAACTGATACACCTGTGGAATCACCAACAAATGAATATTCATAATCCGTTTGTGCACCACTAACCACTAAGTTAAATGAAGCACCAGGAAAACCTGTTGTCGGAAAATGTTCACCAGATGGATTAACTTTAAAACCATAATTAGGCACATAGTCTGAAGAATAACCACCACCGACATCACTCTTTCTTGAAGTTAAGTTGGCAACATTCCAACCTTTATATTTATTTGAATTATTGAAACTCAACCATTGATTATCTGGATATACTTTTAATGAGTTTGGTGCTACATAGCATAATTCTGGATTCGAAGCTATTTTATACTTTACCAAAATATCGCTGAAATCTCCTTGACGAGGAACTCCATATTTTGAGTTAGGTTTTACACCAATATGAATTTTTAATTGCAAAGGCATTTTAAATCCACTACCACAGCCAATAATATTGTTATGTTGACCAGTAGTTATTTCGTTACCATCCGCATCATACCATTCATAAGAAACATTAGGATTCAGCGTAAACGGCTCCACATCATCAGCAACATCTCCATTCGCATCGAAATAATTCAAAGAGCTGTCTAAATTACTCATTGAATAAGAAGGATCGATAACAAAATCGCTAAATCGATAATCACCACTAAAAAATTTTATCTCATCACTTGTTATAGTTGCTTCATCTTGACTATAATGTACTCCATCAACCGTAAAGCCTAATTTTTGCCATGATGTTTCCAGAATAAATTCTGGTTTACTGGCGTGAATTATATTCGTCGTATGAACGGTAATAGCATATGCTGTAGAAAATAGCGACAGAAAGATAGGGATTATAAGTACGTAAAAGATTTTATTTATCGTAAAAAATAAAATATTTATTATTTTGAATATTGTTTTGCACATAAGGGGATAAGTAAACTAACTACAAGAGATTAAAGAAAAGGTATAAAATATAGATTTATAAATTGAATGATAATATTTTATTTTAATTGTCCTATCCAGAATCATAGGATATCGATTACGATTACATTTTAACATGTCTTTACTGCTCCATATAACACTTTAACGGTAAATCACAAATATATACAATAAGATATATTTTTTATGTGATATATTACCCGTAACATTCCTAAGCTCTATTAACTTAAGCGAATCAGTATGTTAAATTAAAATAATGTATTTGTATCGTTTTTAATGTAAAGATTTGTAAATGAAAATGTGGTGTAATGAACTTTTATATTGAGAACACCAGCAAAATATATTGAAAAAAAACAACTTAATATCATAAAGTTGATAATTCTTTATAAAATTTAAATTTTGATTTAATCTCTAAAATTATGATAAAAAATTTTTATTTCAATACGTTTCAAATTTGGTTAAATCCCACCATAATTAAACAGTGTCATAAAAATCGGCATGATTAAGGTTAATAAGAAACCTTGAACGATTGCGGGGGGCACGATGCTGACACCGGCACCTTTTTGTAGCATGGGTAAGGTAAAATCCATTGAGGTAGCGCCGCATAAGCCTAATGCTGTGAGTTTGTAACGTTTAATTAATGTAGGAATTAGAATAATAGCACATAGCTCGCGCAAGATATCATTTAGGAAGGTAGCGCTACCTATGATTGGCCCATGAGCTTCGGTCATGAGAATTCCTGACAGTGAATACCAACCAAATCCTGATGACATTGCCAATCCCACATGTACTGGCAGGGACATTATTAGTGCTGCTACAATGCCACCCAAAAACGTGCTTAGTAATACAATTACAGTGGTGGCTATTCCAACCTTGTTGAGTAGGATCTGTTTTAGTGAGATGTTGTTACTACGAAGTTGTATGCCGATAAGGAGTAGTAAAAAGACTAAGACGACTTTAGTTATATCTTCACTATATTGCCAGATAAATAGTGGAAAGAGCCCAGCAATAAAACCCGAAACGAGCGCAATACATACTCGCAGTGATTCTAAGATCATTTTAAATCGTGACTCATAAGTTTGGCTACTGTGGGTGGTGCGCCATGGCAGTAATATATCGACTAGGGCTAAGAAAATGAAATTACCGCCAAAAGTACAAATAAAGATAATGCTAGTATAAAAAAGGATGACTTTTAAGTTAGCTGCTAGATTATCGAGATGAGCTAGTTCGGTTCCCATTATAAATAGGATAAAATAGACCATCCAGCTTAGGACTTGGTTTATTTTGGCGATCCATTTTTGCTCTTTGAATCTAATCAAATAACCTAGACATAGCGGTACTAAAGCAATAAGAATACCAAAATACATGTTCTATTCCTTATAATTTTTTTATTTTAAAATGTAAAAATTAGGTCTTTTGTAGATCGCTTGCCATTTTGGGCAAGCAATTTTTTGTATAATACAGTAATTGATACGATTAGATTAATGACGCTAATTGTGTTTCAATTTTATTCTGAAGTTCATCCAATAATGCATAACGGTTGCGATACTCAGAACGTTTCTTACTGGCAATCTCTTCGATTGATTTTCGGTTGATTTGTGTCGGTAAGATAAATAACGATCTTTCGTCTTGTTTACCGTCAATGGTTAACCAAAAATCATCATAGTCAGATAAGATTCTCTCTTGTCGACTGTTATAACGCCAGTTGTTGTAGACATGCGTTTTATTACCTACCGCTATAATCTGTTCAAGTTGAAAATAACTCGCAATAATTAACGCTGCCTCAACAGCCACACGTTTAGGAAAAAGTCCATAGCACTGTTTTGTTGCCTGTTGTACTCGAGTTCGAGCTTCATGATGCCCTGTTCCTTGTAAGCCGGAAATAAACAGTGTCGACTTTTGTTGATATTGCGCAATGGTAAAAGTTAACGTCGCTAAATCAATGCCATCATTATCATAAAAATAGAGGCTGAGTTCACCCTCCCGAGCATATTTATTACGTGCTTGAATCGCAATTTTTATATTGGCTTCATTTTTTGCCGTAATACTGGCCAATTCAAAGGGGACATCTAAGTTATAGAAGGCTTTTGTCATACTATCAGGGCGATTAGCTAAAAAATCATAATGATAAGCTAATGCCTCGTACCGTTCTTGTTGGCTCAAACAAGAAGCTAAATAAGGTCGTTGTAGTTTACAAGGTAAATTAGTTTGACATGATAAATAGTAACCAAGTAATTTGTATTGTCTTAATTTGTCTAATAATTTAAGCGTAATAGGACTTAAAAATAGGGTTCGAAAAAAAAATTTATAACGATAAGTCGGTTTAAGCCATAATTCGTTAAGTGGTAATTTCCCTGAACAAAGCCAGTTAAAAAGTTGCCATTTACTTTTAGGCTGGGACATATTCGTAATATTATTCATAAGCAGAAAAAAGTATTCGTATTAGTTAATATATTAAAGAGTTAAATGTGGTTAAATTATAAATTATCAATTAGATATTTATGATTATTTTCAAATTTAAGGTACCATTTCAAAGTAAGTGCCTAAGAGTACAACACAACCCAAAGCAACGCAACCCTTATGGTGTTATATCATCGCTTAAGTAATAAAAAACGGTGAACTAAGTCACCGTTTTATTAAAAGGTATCGTTTATAAAAACGAATTATTGACCTTTAACTTCTTTTAAACCGTTAAATGGCGCTTTTGAACCTAAAGCTTCTTCAATACGGATTAATTGGTTGTATTTAGCAACACGGTCAGAACGGCTCATAGAACCAGTTTTGATTTGACCTGCAGCTAAACCAACAGCTAAATCAGCGATTGTTGAATCTTCTGTTTCACCAGAACGATGTGAAATTACTGCAGTGTAACCAGCATCTTTCGCCATTTTAACAGCTGCGATAGATTCAGTTAATGTACCGATTTGGTTAACTTTAACTAGGATTGAGTTAGCGATGCCTTTTTCAATACCTTGTTTGAAGATTTTAGTGTTAGTTACAAATAGATCGTCACCAACTAATTGGATTTTGTGACCTAATGCTTTAGTTTGGTATGCCCAACCTTCCCAATCGCTTTCGTCTAAACCGTCTTCAATTGATACGATTGGATATTGCTCAGTTAAACCTTCTAAGTAATGAGTGAATTCTTGAGCAGTAAACTCTTTATTGCCTTCACCTTTTAATACATATTTACCAGTTTCTTTGTTGTAGAATTCAGAAGCGGCACAGTCCATCGCTAAAGTGATGTCTTTACCTAAAACGTAACCAGCTTTTTCAACTGCTTCTTTGATACAAGCTAATGCTTCAGCATTTGAATCTAGGTTAGGTGCAAAACCACCTTCGTCGCCAACAGCAGTATTCATGCCTTTAGCGTGAAGTACTTTTGCTAAGTTGTGGAATACTTCAGAACCCATACGGATTGCTTCACGTACTGTTTTAGCACCAACTGGTTGAATCATAAATTCTTGAAGGTCAATGTTATTATCAGCATGTTCACCACCATTGATGATGTTCATCATTGGTAATGGCATAGAGTATTGACCTGGAGTACCATTAAGATCAGCAATATGTTGATAAAGAGGTACACCTTTAGCTGCTGCAGCTGCTTTAGCTGTCGCTAAAGATACGGCAAGAATTGAGTTAGCACCTAAGTTTGATTTGAAATCAGTACCATCTAAATCAAGCATGATTTGGTCGATTGCTGCTTGATCTAACGCATCTTTACCAACAACTGCTTTGGCGATTGGTCCATTAACATTTTCAACAGCTTTAAGTACGCCCTTACCTAAAAAACGAGATTTGTCACCATCGCGAAGTTCTAACGCTTCACGTGAACCTGTTGACGCACCTGATGGAACGATTGCAAGACCTACGAAACCACCTTCTAAATGAACTTCAGCTTCAACAGTTGGGTTACCACGTGAGTCAATGACTTCACGACCATGTACTTTAACGATTTTTGCCATGTTATTTTCCTCTATATGACAGATATATACCTAATGTAAATATAAACTATTTTTGCTGCTGATCTTGATAATCTTTGGCAGCTTTAATAAAACTACTAAATAATGGATGTCCATCACGTGGCGTTGATGTAAATTCTGGATGAAATTGACAAGCAACAAACCAAGGATGATCTGGAATTTCAATAATTTCGACTAATTTTTTATCTGTTGATAACCCTGTCACTTTTAAACCTGCCTTGACAACTTCTGGTAATAAGTTGTTATTGACTTCATAACGGTGACGGTGACGTTCTGTTATCGACTCTTTGTTATACATTCCAGCAACTAGTGAATTTGGTTCTAAATGGCAGATTTGCGAACCTAAACGCATGGTGCCACCTAGATCACTATTTTCATTACGTTGAACGATTTGCCCCGATTCGTCACTCCATTCAGTTATTAGAGCAATAACTGGGTTTGGACAATCTTTAACAAATTCTGTTGAATTAGCATCTTTAATACCAGCAACATTACGCGCATATTCGATTAATGCTACTTGTAAGCCAAGACAAATACCTAAATAAGGAATTTTGTTTTCGCGAGCATAACGTGCCGCCATAATTTTGCCTTCAACACCACGATAACCAAAGCCACCTGGGATTAATATTGCGTCTAAACCTTGTAATATTTCGCTGCCGCGAGATTCAAGATCTTCTGAATCAATGTAACGGATGTGAACGGTTAAACGATTTTTTAAACCACCGTGTTTTAGTGCTTCATTCACTGATTTATAAGCATCTGGTAAAGCAATATATTTACCAACCATACCGATAGTTACTTCACCAACTGGATTGGCTTCTTCGTAAATGACTTGTTCCCATTCAGATAGATCCGCTTCTTTGCATTCAAGATGGAAGCGATTGCAGACAAAAGTATCTAAATTTTGTGATTTTAATAATGCAGGAATTTTGTAAATCGAATCAACATCTTTAAGTGAAATTACCGCACGTTCAGGCACATTACAAAATAGCGCAATTTTAGCTCTTTCGTTAGCTGGAATTGCCCGATCTGAACGACAAATTAATACGTCAGGTTGAATACCAATTGATAATAACTCTTTAACTGAGTGCTGTGTTGGTTTAGTTTTTACTTCACCTGATGAGGCAAGATAAGGCACTAATGTTAAGTGCATAAATAGTGTATGTTCACGACCAACATCAACCGCTAATTGACGAATTGCTTCTAAAAATGGTAGTGATTCGATATCACCAACTGTACCACCAACTTCAACAATAGCTACGTCATAACCTTTGGCACCATCAATAACTCGATCTTTGATGGCGTTAGTGATATGAGGAATAACTTGGACTGTCGCGCCTAAATAGTCTCCACGACGTTCTTTGCGTAAAACGTCAGAATAAATACGTCCTGTTGTAAAGTTGTTTTTTCGGCTCATTTTAGTGCGGATAAAACGCTCATAATGACCCAAATCAAGATCGGTTTCGGCACCGTCTTCAGTCACAAAAACTTCACCATGTTGAATTGGGCTCATTGTTCCCGGATCGACGTTGATATAGGGATCAAGTTTTAGCATGGTGACTTTTAAATTGCGGGCTTCTAAAATTGCAGCTAATGAGGCTGCGGCAATGCCTTTACCTAAAGAAGAAACGACACCGCCTGTAACAAAAATATAATTCGTGACCATTAATACCAGACCATTATTAATTTAATTGAACAATATCACATCAGTTTAAACGATAAAAACCATGCAATATATGATGAATCAGACGGGAAATTAGTATAACAGAATATGGTTTATCTCACAATTGAATAATTATGTTTAATCGATAAGTTGCTCACAACACCTACTAATTTGATATCTATCATTTCAATAATCTATCTAATATTATTCCTCAACCTCTGACTGATCTTTTAAAATTTTATCACTATAATTAGCAATGATTTTTTCAAGTCTTAATTGATTGGCAACTTTTTTCCAAATAAACAATATACAATTAATTAAGGTGACAAGGATAACAAATAGAAACACAATATTGTTGATCAAAATAACCGATGAAAATGAGAATAACTGATTTTTATCAATACTATAGATAGGATCTGTTGAAATCGTTAGTTTTGAAACTGCTCCATTATGGTAACTCACATTGGTGACTACACCTGTAATTCTTAAGTTAGCATTATTTCCCATTAAAATACCATTATAATAATCAAGTTGTTTTTTGAAAATTTCATTATTATGATTGTGGTTATAATTTTTATCATAGAGTGGGATTAATTTAGTAAATTGTAAACTAAGGTTATTTTCATCATTTTGCAGCATTGCTACTTTTTCTTTAGCATCAAAGATAAAATGTTTAAGAATATTTGTTCGATACTCAGCAACTAGTTGGACAATATTTTGCGCCGAGGTTAAATTTACTATTTTTTTAATATTGCAATGCGATTCCGCATAAGCCACCACGTCAGACCAATTGTTTAAATCAACACCACTAAGCTCTGACAGTAAATTGGCTAGACTTTTTTTAATTTGGTCACAAGGTTCAAGGTTAAGATGTTTACAACTGTCATCAAAGGTTAAAATAGCAGTCTCAATATTATAAATTTTTATCAATTCAACTATATTTTTGTTTTTTGTGTATTGTTTGTTTTTTGGATTATTCCCATATTTTTTGAAGTCATTCTCTAAACGCTGATTTAAATGTTTGTTGGCTAACGCTGTTTTTACAATAACTTCTTGATCTTCTATCATTTTTAAAATATTGCTATCATAAATCGCTCGTGTTGATTGAGGCCATGAAGAAAAAAGATTAAGTTTTGTACTGTCTATTGGATTGATATTAACAAATATTTTATTACATTGAGAATGATCTTTATTTTTAATATCACACGAGACACTTGATAAATCGAGATTAACGCGATCCATAAATTGAAAGGCTATTTTCTTGAAGTTAGTTTTATCATCAATGTTCCAAGTAGTGGCTTGTGAGGTTAATTGCTGATAGCTAAAATCAAATTTTTCACCGGCATCGGTAAAATAGTAAATTAATACTGTCAATATTAATCCTGTAATAGCCAATATAACATTATGCTTGATAAATTTCGGTGCGCCATAATTTTCCACTTCTTCACTTATTGATAGATAGTCGCCATAACTGAGTAATTTTAGAGAATTAACTTCGACCTCTATATCAATTGGCGTGTCACTTTTATTTGATATGAACATTCTCCAGTGATCGGGAACGTCAAATTCAGTATCCCATTGCGCTTTGATATGGTTGACATATTCAGTAGGTATTTCTCGTTTTATATGCGATATTATCATAGCTAATATAAAGCATAGGATTGAGAAAACTGCCAACCAGAGCGATTGAAAATGCTCTAAAACCAATAACCCCATCACACCTAATACAAACAAAAAAACCATTAATTTGCCAGAGTTGCTTTGGTCTTCCATGGCAGTTTCATATTGATTTTTTTCTCTTTTATTAACAATCTCAAAAGGAAGTGCTTTTTCTGATTCTTCTGTTACTAGTTGGGTAATGGTTTCATTAGCCTTTTCAACGCTACTCAAATCAATAGGTTTCAAATCTCCTGTCTGCCAATAATCTATAATTTGCGACACTTTACGATCAGATAGATTTAGACAAACTTCCAATAACTCACAAGTGTTTATTTTAACGACAATGGCATAACTTCTAGTAAACACAACTTCAGCGGTGTTGATACATTTTGACTTAATGTTGAGTAGATTGTCTTCACAGTCTTCATAATCTTCATAGTCTTCATAGTCTTCATAGTTTTTATGAAACCCTATAATATCGCCGTCCATATTGTAAGGAAAAAGTAAATGTATATCCTCCATCTTGTAATAGCATTCCAGACTATATCTATCCGTATAAATTTTTTCAATATAACCTTTTATTCTTGTGACATCTGAACTGATTAATGGACTTTTCCATTGATAAGGACTTGGCATAGGGTCTTTATTATCAAGATAAGGCTGAAGAAAAAGAATTTCTTCTTCAGTTAACTGTCGGATAGCATTTTCACGAATAAAAGGGGCAATTTCGACTCGCTTATTTTGGGACAGTTTATTTAGCTCATTTAGATCTTCTTTAGTCATGATAACTATGTAAAGTACAAAGAGAGCAAAAGCTGGAATAACGATAAAATAGATAATATTTGCCATATTATTGATATCTTCCTATTAAAACCTTTTCATAAAGATTAATACTTAAATTAACCTATCTTGATAATATTTAAAAATTTCTTTAGAACGATGTCGATTAATTCTCGTTTTCTGAACTAGTTTTACAGCATTAATCGTAGCGATTAATATCATCACAACAAACATAATAACATTAATAATAATCAACAAATTTGATGATAATTGTTGATTCTCGTCTAAATTATAATGTTGATTTGCGTTCACTTTCAGGCCGGAAATACTCTGTGTTTCAAGATTAAGTCTATCAGAATTTTCACTGTTGAAATAAATTATATCACTCACCGAACCAACAATATTAATATTAGCCGGGATAGTGTTGTTTAAAATAGCAAAATAATAATTAATATAACCATTTTCATTGAATCTCATCGAATTACTCATAACCAATGGTGCCATGTCAACATAGCTTTGATTGGTTAATGTAATTTTTACACCATTGTCAGATTGATATTTAGAAATTACATTGACTAATTCACTTTGAAGTTCTGATTTAAATAGTTCTAGCGCTTGTTTGAGGCTACGCATTCTGCGGGTTTCGACTATTTCACTAAAACCAGGATTTTCTGTAGACTCAGTCAATAAATCATCCCAGGTAACATTTGCCTTACTCCAACTGGTATCAAATAAATGAATCAAATTGTATTTGACACTGTCACATTTTTTAACCGGTAAAATCTGACAAACCTTGTCAATATCAATTACCATTTGACCAATACTTTTTATTTTGGAAAATGGATTTTTAACATAATGTCTATCATTTGCATTGCGGTTAAGCATATCAAGATATAGGCTTTGTTCATCTTCAAAACGCATCATTTCAAAATCGACCACTTCATTAACAAATTTTGTATTAAAAACATGTTTTAATGAACCTTCAATGGCCATAAGATTATTTTCCTTCATAGCCATTGGCTGATTATTGATAAATAAGTTATGACATTGATATTCTTCGTTTAAATCATTGACATCACAAGATGTATTTTTGATAGTGATATTCACAATATCACCCGGCTTGATATCACTATTTTTTAAAGTGGTGAAATCTTTAATTTGCAGTTTTTCAGATTGTTGACTGTAATATTTATATGCAAAATAACCATTATTAATTGGATCAGTAAAATAATAGAGAACAGCAGATAAAATTCCGCCAATTACCAATAAAATCTTATTTCGTGAAACTAGCTTAGGTGGTCCAAATTGTTCTACTTCATTATTTATGGATAAAGTCTGACCATATCGAAGTAATTTTTTATTATCATTACTGATAACCATTTCAGTCGCGGATTCTGAAATCTCAGGGATAAAATTTAACCAATACTTGGGGTATTGTAAAACCATGAGATTACCTACCTCTATGGAACAAGTGTTACGGTCTTTATCATAAATTTTTGCTTTAACGACAGATACTTGCTGCGGTTTTGAATAATGTTTAGGCTTATACCAAGCAAAAAAGGCAGCTGCGCCAAGACAAATTAAGATTAAAATGGAAATCTGATCATTTTCACCGAACCATGAGCGAATCAAGAAAACCGTTGCTAAAATTAAGCAAAGCGACGTCAACAAACCAAGACTATGTTTACGACGTATAGCCGCTTCAAATTGAGTTTCTTCACGTTGATAAAGGCGTTTATAATAATTTCTTGACGCTTCTAAATAAGCTTCACTATTAGCAATGTTTTTTAAATCTTTTTTGGGATAACTTTTAGTATCATGATGTTTATCTAGATTTTTACTGTCTTCATAAATGCCGAGTGATTCAACATCAGAAGAGTTTATACCATCTTGCCGACTGAAACTATTGTGTTCATCTAAGAATTCATTGTCCAAATTCTTTCCATTGTCTTCAGTTTGCTTTAAATCTCTAAATAAATATTCCTCATTTGGATCATAATTTTCAAACGCTGTTTTGATATCATAATCATTGACTTTAATAACGATCCCATAATGTTTGGTAAATACAACTTCAAAAATATTTGATTCAGCAATATGCATATCCATATTATATGGAAAGAATATTTCAATATTATCGACATCATAATAATAGGCGATTTCATCAGTGTTACTATAAAGACTTTCACGAGTACAAGCACCAAGTAAATACGATACTTTGTTATCAACCAAGGAAGGTTGGAATTTATAAGGATAAACCGCTAATCTACTAGTTAGAAAAGGTTGTAACAGTTCTAACTCTTCATCGGTTAAATCTCTTATTCGTTCACGATGTCTTATGTGATCGTTTAAAACGTTCTTATTGATACCACGATCACTTTTATAAAGTAACCAACTAATTAATCCAAAAATTAAAATACCTATTTTAAAGACTAAATACAAATCCATTGTTATTCCTTAATCTTAAACTGTTTATTATTTTTATAATAAAAAATGACAATTTAATCCTATTGTTATTAATACCTAGCCATAGTAATGTACTACTCTATCCGAATAATATTTGGTGATTAGTTTAATACGACGTTGATTAAATATAATTTTATAAAGTAGTGTGACCCCATTAATTAATGCTACTGCTGCCATAATAATGAACATAAGAGTATCAATAATGACTGGCGACGTTAATGAAAATAGTTTTTCTGAATCGACTTTATAATAATCTTTAACATTAAGCTTAAGTTGTGAAATGCTACCATCTTCGCGATAGCTAATATCACCCACTAGTCCAATCAAATTAATTGCATCACTCTCATCAGCTTCATTAGTTAAAATTTTATAGTAATAATCTAATGATAATTGCAAATCTTCCTTAGAAGATGCATTTTCAATACTATCTGATTGAGCTATTTTAATATCACTATTTTCTATTAATACTATTTCAACTCCTAAGCCATTAAATTGATAATTATAAACAACATTTTTCAATTCATAT
The DNA here is from genome assembly GCF_984569085.1 of Gilliamella sp. LMG 34359. Lineage (NCBI taxonomy): Bacteria > Pseudomonadati > Pseudomonadota > Gammaproteobacteria > Orbales > Orbaceae > Gilliamella > Gilliamella sp. LMG 34359. The sequence continues at coordinate 2,534,000 of NZ_OZ474906.1, forward strand.
AAAATATCTTTTTTAATCTTATCAATATAAGGGATAAGTTCTTTAATTTTTGATATTTCTATTGATTTTGAAAAATTTGGATTAAGTTCAGCTTCAGTAACTAATTTAGTCCATTCTGTTTCATCATAACTTTCTTTATTAGTATATAATTGAATTAATTTATATTTAACTGATTCACATTCAATTTCAAGAATGTTACAAATTTTATCTATATCAATAACCATTTGTCCCATATTTTTCAATCTTAAATAAGATTCACCTTTATAAACTGAAATTCGGAGCGTATTTGGATCTACCACTGCTTCAATGAATTTTTCATCAAATACTTTGTTTATAGTATTAAACAAAAGTATAAGTTGATTATCCTCATTTTCCAGTGGTTTATCCTTGATAGCCAAATGATGACATTTAGTGTCAATATTTTTATTTCTCTCTTTAATATCACATGAAATACCGTTGACAGAAATGTTAATAAGATCACCTCGCTTAACATCACTATTATACAAGCTGGTTAAATCATTGATTTGCCAATTTTGTAATTGATGGCTGTAATATCGATAAGCTAAAAAACTATTGTTAATTGGATTAGAAAAAATATAGAAGACGATTGTCAACATTAACCCTATAAAAAATAACACGTTATTGCGAAAAACAAATTTTGGTGGTCCGAATTGTTGTATTTCTCGATGAATTGATAAAATATTTCCACAACGCAATAATGTTTTAAGATTACCTCTTATGTCCATTTCGGTGGTTGTTTTTGATACTTCAGGTATAAACCGTGACCAATACTTTGGATAACATATATTCGTTTTAGGATCGACAATTAAGGTGTGAGATTTAGAATTTTTATTGAAGTTATTAACCTTAATGGTTTTCACTTGTTGTGGTTTTGATTTTAGCTTAGATTTATGCAAAGCAAAAAATGCAGCTACAACAAAACATATTATCACTTTGATCAGCGTAGATAATATTTGGTCATTTTCAGCTAACCATTCACGAATGAAGAGAATAGTTGCAAATAATAAACAAAATGAAGTTAATATGCCATAGTTGCTTAGATTGCGAGATTTTATTTCCAATGGTGTTTCTTCACGTGTAGACAAAGTTTCAAAAACAACTACGTTATTATTTACTGAAGCGAAATCGGCATTGTTAGGAGCTGACTCTGATCTTGGAACATCAGTTGTTCTTATTCTATTAGGATCATAATTGTCGAAAGCAAACTGAATACCATAATTGTTGACATTAACTACATATGCATATGTCTCCGTAAAAACGACTTCAACAACATTATAATTTGAAAGATACATATCTAAATCATACGGAAAGAAAAGATCAATATTATCGATTTCATAGTAATAACACCTTTTGTTGTCTTCGGTGATTACTTTTCTTCGAATACAAGCTCCTTTTATTACCGATACTTTGCAATCAATTAATGGTTGGAGTTTATAAGGTCGAACAGATATTTTATGGTTGGTGAAAGGTTCTAATAGTTTTAATTCTTCATTAGTTAAATCTCTATATGACTCACGATTTGCAATAAAATCTTTTATTTTTTTCTTATTTTTATTACGATTTTTGCGATCATGTCTAACAGAAAAGTAACCAAAAATGAAAATGAGTATAAAGGCAAACACAATTACACCGGAGAAGATATTAAATATCATCACAATCCAAAATAATGCATCCAACATTCTTTATTTCCCTATATTACCGCGCGCGAATGTTAAAAAACGGACAACTATATCATTTGTTTGATATTTATCCAATATTTTTTCAAAATTTATTTAATGTTATTATAGATTTATAAAAAAGGCGCTTAATGCGCCTTTTGTTTTATTTAGAAGATTACTTATTTAACCGTTTTTTCGCTGCGAGATAAACCGATGATCCCTGAACGGACAATTTCTACTATATTGCAAGTTTCACGAATTGAAGATAAGAATGACTCTAATTTTTCACTGGTACCTGACATTTGAACAATATAATGAGTTGCTGTCACATCAACAATCGAACCTCTAAAAATATCGGCACAACGTTTAACTTCATCTCGGGCATCAGCTGTTTTAGCAGCAACTCTGACTAACATAATCTCACGCTCAACATGTGGACCTTCGGTTAAATCGTTAACGCGATAAACATTAACTAGTTTATGTAACTGTTTTTGGATCTGTTCTAAAACATGTTCATCACCTGAAGTTTGAATCGTCATGCGACTCATGGTTGGATCTTCGGTTTGTGCGGTAGTAATGGATTCGATATTAAACCCACGTTGTGAAAATAAACCAATAATTCGTGACAATGCGCCTGGTTCGTTTTCAGTTAAAATTGATAATATATAACGCATTAGGTTCTCTCCGTTTTACTTAACCACATTTCATTCATTGCTCCACCACGAATTTGCATTGGATATACATGTTCGGTAGCGTCGGTCATGACATCAATAAAAACTAGACGATTTTTTATTGAAAGAGCTTCTTTAAGTTTTGGTTCAAGATCTTCACGCTTATCAATCCTCATGCCTACATGACCATATGCTTCGGCAATTTTAGCAAAATCAGGTAATGACTCCATATAAGATGACGAATGACGGCCGGCATAAATCATATCTTGCCACTGTTTAACCATACCTAAAAATCGGTTGTTAAGATTTAAAACAATCACCGGTAAGCCATATTGCAAGGCCGTTGAAAGCTCTTGAATATTCATTTGAATACTACCATCACCGGTCACACATACTACATGCTTTTTAGGAAACGCAAGCTTAACGCCCAAAGCTGCAGGTAAGCCAAAGCCCATCGTACCCAGACCGCCAGAGGTAATAAAGTGACGAGGTTTGTCAAAGGGATAATAGAGCGCAGTAAACATTTGATGTTGACCAACATCAGTAGCAATATAAGCATCACCTTTGGTCAGCTTATATAAAACTTCAATCGCTTCTTGTGGTTTAATACTTTTGCCTTCATGACTATATGCTAAACATTTACGCGCACGCCAATGGTCGATCTGTTTCCACCAATCGATTATCGCATCTAAATCACGATCAACATTAAGTTCATCAAGTTGCGATAACATAGTTTCAAGTACCTTTTTCGCATCGCCCACTACCGGAATAGCGGCTGATACCGTTTTCGAAATTGAGGTTGGATCGATATCAATATGAATAATTTTGGCCTTAGGGCAATATTTTTCCACATTATTAGTGGTTCTATCATCAAAGCGAGCACCGACGGCAAAAATCACGTCGGCATTATGCATGGCCATATTCGCTTCATAGACACCATGCATACCAATCATACCTAAATATTTTTTATCGGTTCCAGGAAAGGCGCTGATTCCCATTAAGGTTGTTGTAACTGGCAAATTTAATTTATCCGCTAAAGATTTAACTGCCTGACTGGCATTGGCACTAATTACCCCTCCACCAATATAGAGAACCGGTTTTTTAGCCGACAATAATGTAATTAATGCTTTTTTGATTTGCCCTTTATGCCCTTGAATAGTCGGGTTGTAAGATCGCATTGTTACGGATTTTGGATAATTATAGTTATATTTATTGGCCGGATTAACGATATCTTTTGGCAAATCAATTACGACAGGTCCTGGTCTGCCTGTTGAGGCTATATAAAATGCTTTTTTTATTGTTTCAGGAATATCTTTACTATCTTTAATTAGAAAGCTATGTTTAACAATTGGACGAGAAATACCAACCATATCACATTCTTGGAAAGCATCATTACCGATTAGATTACTGGCAACTTGACCAGACAAAATAACTAGCGGTACTGAATCCATATAGGCGGTGGCAATACCCGTAATAGTATTAGTCGCTCCCGGGCCGGAGGTGACTAATACTACGCCGACATCACCTGTTGATCGAGCATAACCATCAGCCATATGCACGGCAGCTTGTTCATGACGCACCAAAATATGCTCAATCCCACCTAAAGTATGCATTGCATCATAAATATCAAGAACACTGCCTCCTGGGTAACCAAAAATTTGCTTAACTCCTTGGTCAATCAAGGATTGAATGACCATTTCTGCGCCTGACAGTTTTGCCATGGTTGTTGCCTCCATTTATAACTAATTTGTCATTTTTAGTTCCATTTTGCATGAACTCATAGAGAAAATCAATAAAGTCAACAATCTAACTTTTATTTTATGCAGTTTTGCTAACTAATACTCTTTTTTTACAAGAAATAACTTGTAAAACTTCATTTTATCTATTTTAATGAAATAATAATGATAAGTTAATTGGTGAGTTAATTGATTAATTTTGAATTATTAAAAGTTTTATCACTTATATTTTACGCTCTTTTATAGCTTATCGATGGTATTCATGTAATATTAGAGTACCTTATTTTAAAAAAAGGTGTTTTTGATGGCCAATTCTTATTGTAAACCAACTTCCCTATCTGATTGGCAATTAGTCAAAGTTTCAGGTGAGGATAATCGTAAATTTTTACAGGGACAAGTAACTGCTGATCTTAATCGTATTAATGAAAACTCAGCATCATTTGCCGCTCATTGTGATGCAAAAGGACGTATGTGGAGTAATTTTATATTATTTCAACGCGGGGAAGATATTTTTTATATATTACGTAAAAGTGTTGCTGAAAAACAAATAACTGAATTGAAAAAACCCGCTGTGTTTTCTAAAGTAACAATAGAACCCGTTCAAGATTTAAATATAATTGGTTTAGAAGAAGATGCAATTGATCCAGTAGTAATTTCGGCTCTCGGGGATCAAAATTGTATAACTATTGATGATGTGACTTATATCAAACTCACAGCTCCTAAACTAAGAATAATAAAAGTATCATCTGAGCCATTACCAAATAACTTACTACCTGCTGAGCATTGGTTAAAACTTGAATTAGAAGCTGGTCACGCTATTATCGATGCACCTAATATCGATAGCTTGCTTCCACAAGCTTGTAATTTACAACATTTCAAAGCGATCAGTTTTGATAAAGGTTGTTATTGTGGGCAAGAGATGGTTGCCAGAGCGCAATTTCGTGGTGCCAATAATCGCGGACTCTACCTATTAAAAGGTCACAGTAAGGTTTTACCAATTATCGGTGATAAGCTTGAATATGAATTAGAAGGCAATTGGCGTGAAGGTGGTCAGGTTACCGCTGCATTAGAATTAAGTCAAACTGATGAAGTTTATGTTCAAGTAGTGTTAGCGAATGGCATTGATGGTGAAACGAGCTTTAGAGTCAAAGGTCAACCGGACAGCTTATTAAATTTTTAATTAGAAATTATTCAGTAATATTTGTTTATTAAGCAGGAATAATTTTATAATTATTCCTGTTTTTTTATAGCTTAATCTTTTAACTTCCTAATTCTTGAGCAACGATTTCAACAAAATATTGAGCACCTATCGTAAGGATCTCGTCATTAAAATTATATGATGGATTATGCAGGTTGGCGCCTTCCCCTGCACCAATTTTAATATAAACTCCCGGTACTTTTTGTAGCATAAAGGCAAAATCTTCTGAACCCATTGTTGGCGGTGGATCAATAATAATCTTATCGTTACCCACAAGTTTTTGTGCAACTTTTATCGCAATATCGGCTTGTTTAGGGTGATTGATGGTTGCCGGATAACGACGTTGATAATCAACTTCCGCTTTGGTACAAAATGTTAAAGCCGTTGCTGTTGAAATGTGTTTGATTCGTTCTTCTGCCAAATTTTGATCTTCGACACTTAACGCCCTAACTGTGCCACGGATAATCGCGTGTTGAGGTAACACATTCCAGGTATCCCCACTATGAATTTGTGTCACACTAATAACTAACGAATCTGTTGGATTTAAATTGCGGCTGACAATGGTTTGCAAATTATTAACAATATGGGTAGCAGTTAAAATGGTATCTTTACCTAAATGCGGTGCAGCCGCGTGGGAACCAATACCGGTGATTTTGATTTCAAACACATCATAAGAAGCCATCACTGGACCATGATTAATCGCAAAATGGTTCAATTCTAAATTAGGTTGATTATGCATACCGTAAACGGCTTCGATCGGAAATTTGTCAAATAAACCGTTTTCCACCATCACTCGACCACCGCCTTCGTTCTCTTCAGCGGGTTGAAAAATCACTACCACTGTGCCCGAAAAATCACGATTGGCACTTAAATATTTTGCCGTACCTAATAATGTAGCAGTATGACCATCATGTCCGCAGGCATGCATTTTGCCGGATATTTTTGAACAGTAATCGATTTTATTTTCTTCAAATATATCCAATGCATCAATATCCGCTCGCAGACCAATCGTGCGACCTTTACTTTTACCATGAATCACTGCCACCACCCCTGTTGGCGCAAAATTGGTATATAGTTCGGTGATGCCAAATGATTTTAACTTTTCAATAATAAATTGGGTAGTCTGTTTTTCTTCAAAAGCGGTTTCTGGGTAAGCATGAATATGATGACGCCATGCAATCATCTCATCTTTTAATGCAGCAATGTTTTTCACGGTAGTACTAGTCATTGATTATTCCTTACATTTAGCCATAAATCTAAAAGATTTTATTAGCACTATAATCTTAATTGTAAGAAAATAAAAATAACTAATTATCCTAACGTTATCCTTTTTAGTTATAAGCCAAATAATAAGGTAAATTCATCAGCAATGAGAGGAATAAAGATCTAAATCTCAATCAGTTAAAACTATAGTCTAGATTTGGTAGATGATTAAATAACCAGATAATAATAAAAAAGGACCAAAAGCGATATGCTTTGGCGTTTTGCATTTTGTCAAAATAAAATAGAGGATGCCTAATAATGATGCCATAATTAATAATATCGGCATAGATTGGTAAGGTAACCAAGCCCCCAAAGCCGCAGCTAGTTTGATATCACCGCCACCTAAACCGACTCTTTTAGTCAAGCAGAAATAACCGATAGCCGGCAATTTAAGCATCCAGTAACCACAAAAAATTCCCACTAAGGTATCGGCAATGGTTAACGAGCTCAGATTAAGATAAGCCAGCATCACTCCACCCCACATTAATGGTTGAGTAAAGAAATCAGGCAGTAAAAAATGGCGAAAATCAATCAAAGCTAAAACCCAAAACCATGCAATAAGAAACATCAATAAACCACTTTGAAAATTTAGTCCTTTATCCAAATAGATTAATAAAAATAACCCTGCTATTGTCACTTCCGTAAATGGATAATAAAAAGCGATTTTATGCTGACAAAAATAACAACGCCCTCGCAACATCAGCCATGAAACCAGCGGAATTAACTGCCAAGCAGAAAGTGGCTGATGACAATTTGGACAAGAAGAACGAGGAACTGAAATAGCTACCAAATAAGTAAAAAGTGATTGCGAAGGCGAGTAACGCGAATAAGCAACTGGCAAAAAACTACCAACCACCAACCCAATAGAAAAAACTACCACCGCCATTAATGGATCACATCCGCCATTTGAAATATTGGTAAGTACATCGCAATCACTAAACTGCCAATGATCAAAGCCAAAAATAACATCAATAATGGCTCAAATACTTTTACTAAATTGTCGGTTAAAGTTTGATTTTGTTGTTGATAGTAGATAAATAAATTTTTAAGCATGACATCTAACGCCCCTGACTCCTCACCCACATGGATCAGTTGTACACAAAGTTTAGGAAAATAGGACGATAACATCTGACTAAACGCATTACCTTGCTCAATACCATGAATAATTTTACTAATAATTTCTTGATAGTAACGATTGTCTATACTATTTGCTGAAGCGGTTAGTCCGGTTAGTAATGGAATCCCTGCTTGCTGAGTAATCGCTAATGTATGGAAAATCTGCATTAAGTTCTGTGACTGAATAACTTGGCCAATCAATGGCAACGTTAATTTTTGTCGATCAATAGTTAACTTATAACGTATTTTAAAAAAACGTTGGTATAAAAAGTAACTAAGTGCAACAACTAATAATACAATCAAGCCACCTCGTTGAGCGTCGTTAGCAAAATCAATAATCAGTTGCGTAAAATAAGGTAATTGAGCATCAAAGCTTTGATAGATGTGGGCAAATTTTGGCAATACAATAAACAACATCACCATAATCACCATCATTGAAACAATCAATAAAAATAGCGGATAGCGAATGGCTTTTTTAATCTGTTTTTGCAATTCCAATGTTTTTTCAAGATGTAAAGTTAGCTGTTCAAAACTGTGTTCCAATTGCCCAGTTAATTCACCAACGGCGATTATTTCACAATAAAGTGCGGGAAATATCCAATGATGTTGTTTTAAAACTGCCGATAACGATTCACCTTTGGCTATCTGCTGACTGATATCGTTCAATACAAATTGCCATTGCGGTTTGGGTTGATCATCAATAAGTAATCTTAAACTATCAACAATTGATAACCCCGCCTTTAACATAGTGGCTAGTTGCTTAATAATTATCATTAATTCGCTAGACTTAAAACTTTTCGCGGTAATAACACTACCCGCACGAATTTTAATCGCGATTTGGCCTTGCAATAATAGTTGTCTTTTTACATCTTGCTTTGATGTGGCAATAATCTTATTTGGATGAAAGTTAATATCATACCAAAAATAGAGTCGCCTCATTTTCCATCTCCTTACTTACCTAAAACCCGATTTAACTCTGCAAGCGTAGTGATACCTTGTTGTACTAATTGATAGCCCGCTTGCATTAAATTGACTCTATTTTTCGATGAGATTGGTTGATTGTTTAAAATCTGTTGTTGCACTTCGGGTGTTATTATTAACAGTTCATATAAGCCCATTCGTCCTAAATAGCCTCCGACACACTTTTCACACCCCATGGCAATAAAGTGTGGCGAAGGTTGATTATCAATTAAGGTAAGTTCACTCGCTACCACCTTACAATATTGGCAAAGTTTACGTACTAAGCGCTGAGCAATAACCAGTTTTAAACTGGAGGATAAAAGATAATTTTTAATCCCCATTTGATTTAGTCGAACAATCGCTTCAACACTGGAGTTAGTATGTAAAGTTGATAATACCAAATGCCCTGTTTGCGCCGCTTGAATGGCGATTTCTGCGGTTTCATGATCACGAATTTCGCCGATCATCATCACATCAGGATCTTGGCGCAACAGAGCACGCAATATTACTGAAAAACTCAAACCTGCTTTCAGATTAATAGCCGTTTGATTGATACCCTCTAAAGGAATTTCGATCGGATCTTCAACACTACAAATATTACATTCCGTTTTATTTAAACGTTTTAAAGCACTATACAACGTCATGGTTTTGCCACTACCAGTTGGTCCAGTAACCAAAATTAATCCTTGTGGATAATCCAATATCTGTTTAAAGGTGATGAGATCTTGCTCATTTAATCCTAAATCATCAATAGTTAATTCGGATTCATGGTTATCCATAACTCGCAATACTATTTTTTCACCGTTAATCACCGGTAATGTGGCGATTCGCATTGCATAGTTATTAATTACCAATTGGCCATCTTGCGGCAAACGATATTCAGCAATATTTAGATTAGCCATAACTTTTAATCTAGCAGAAATCTGTTTGGCAAGACTTAGCGGTGGCATTTGCATATTTTGTAATACACCATCAATTCGCATGCGGATTCGATAATTGTGTTGATAAGGTTCGAAATGGATATCAGAGGCCCGCTTTTCCAATGCAGACAATAATAATTTATCGACGCTTTCGACCACTTTATCTTCTTGAATAATCATCGCGTTTATTACCTAACTTAACAAAAATTAAAATTTAAACACATCTTCACAAGCTTTATTTAAATTGGCATCAACTGGATTAGATACACAGGTTCGCGACCAATCCACATTACCTAACGACGTATTTAACTTTGGAGTTAAAGTAGTAGTTAAACTTGATAATGCGCTTTTACCAACTATTGTAATAACACCTTTATTGACAGAAATTGAAGCAACATAGTTGGTCGTTCTCGTGGTCGGCACACCATTGGCCCCACTATTACATTCATTTAACGAACCTTGTTCAATAACACATATCTCAATTGCGGTTTTATACGCTGTCATCGATTGAAGCATATCAGTTAAAGCCGCCTTTTTGACATAACTTTGGTAGGCTGGCAAACCGATAGCCGTTAAAATGGCGATTACCACAATGGCGATCATTAACTCAAAGAGTGTAAATCCATACTGCCTGCGCATAAAAACCTCGAAAGATTAATTAAATGATGAATGGTGTGACTTTATACCAAATTGAAAAAATGAAATAATAATCAGATAAAAAAGTGGAAACAAAAACACAAATTGAATATCACATTCAATATGCTATTAAGTAAAGTTGTGAATTAAATCGCAATAACAGCAAATCTATACGCTTGGAGTAATTATGTCCGCAAAAATTGTTGATGGTCGAATTAAAAATATTAAACAAGTCAAATCGCCCTATTATAATGATCGGCCAATTGACCAACCCATTTCATTATTGGTTATTCATAACATTAGTCTACCACCTAAACAATATGGTGGGCCTTATGTTGAACAACTCTTCACTGGCAAGCTAGATCCAAATGAGCATCCCTATTTTGCAGAAATTTACCGACTACAAGTCTCAAGCCATCTATTTATAAGACGCGATGGTGAAATTATTCAATTTGTACCGTTTGACAAACGCGCTTGGCATGCTGGTAAATCAGTATTTGAAGGTAAAGAAAATTGCAACGACTTTTCAATTGGCATTGAAATGGAAGGTTGTGATAGTGATGACTTTACTCAGGTGCAATACCAACAACTCGCTAACGTAACGACCCTATTAAAACAAAACTATCCAATCAAAAATATCACCGGACATAGTGATATTGCCCCAGGTCGTAAAACCGATCCTGGTCCCTATTTTAATTGGCACTATTATCAAACATTGGTTAACCAGCAATCGCAAATTAATGCCATAATCAACCAACTTAATTCAATTAAGTACGAACTACAACATCTTAACTTATGGCAACCATCACCACCAGCTCCGGAAGCTTTTTTAAGTGAGCAACCATTTGCGCTCGATACTATGCAACCTCATGAATGGTTACAATGGATCTTTATTCCACGCATGCAAGCATTAATCGATGCTAAAAGTGAAATACCAAAATTCGCCCTGCATCCTTATTTTGAAGAAGCATTTAAAGAAGTTCAAGAAATTGAGGTAAATAAATTATTAATATTGATTAAACAGCTAGACGAATTAGCAACTAGTTGCCAATAGTTGAATAAAATTATTTTTTGAAAAAATAGCCACATCAAACATGTGGCTATCAGATAGCAAGGTTAATTACCTCTAGTCAATCGACGGTATTCCCTTACTGCTTGCTGATGCCCTTGATAGGTGCTACTAAATGTATGCCCACCTGAACCATTGGCAACAAAAAACAGATAATTAGTATCAGCAGGATGAGCAGCAGCTTCAAGAGAAGCTAAACTTGGCATAGAAATTGGTGTTGGCGGCAATCCTTCAATAACATAAGTATTATAAGGGTTATTCTTATCAGTCAAATCAACACGTCTAATCTTACCGGTATAATTATCACCTAAACCATAAATAATAGTTGGATCAGTTTGCAATTTCATATTTGATTTTAAACGATTGACAAAAACTGAGGCCACATTAGCACGTTCTGAACTGACCGAGGTCTCTTTTTCAATAATGGAAGCAATAATTAATAATTCATAAGGAGATTTATAAGGCAGATCACTAGCTCGATTATCCCAGACTTTTTGTAAATTAGCCTTCATGGTCAAATGAGCACGTTTCAAAATATTGAAATCGGAACTATCTGCTGTATATTGATAAGTATCAGGTGAAAACCAACCTTCAAGCTCACCTTCAATTCCTAACAATTTAGCTATTTCATCATGTGACTTATCTGTCAGTGTTTGCTGAATATAAGGAGTATTACTAAGTACTTTAAACCAATCTTTAGCTCGTTTACCTTCAACGAATTGTACAAAAAATTTGCTATCTTTACCGGATACTAATAACTTTAAAAATTCCTCAACAGTCATATAAGGATGTAATTGATAAGTTCCAGCTTTAATCGAACCTAAAGAAGGATCTAACTTATACAAATATGGCAACAAATAAGCTTGTTGCATTAAATCTTTTTCCTTAACCTGTTCAACTAATTGATGTAAAGAAGTCCCCTTTGCCAACACAAACATCTGATTATCAGCTGTAACATTCATATGTTGCTTCGAAAATTGTTGCAAATAATAATAACCAATACAAAACGAAACACAGAAAACTAAAACTAAGGGCAGTAACGTATACAAAAATAATTTTTTTATCATAACTAATCTTTATAACGAATTTTTGCGCGTGAAGTTAAGCGCGTTAATAACTCATAAGCACTAATTCCAGTGTGCTTGGCGATCTGTTCAACAGGCAATTCTTTGCCCCATAAAATGACTTCATCTCCGGGTTTGTCATGGCAATCATGGCCTAAATCGACCACAATCATATCCATCGAAACTCGACCGACAATCGGCACAAGGCGACCATTAATACTGACAGGAGTATTTTCAGGTATACTGCGTGGATAACCATCACCATATCCTATCGCGACAATCCCTAACATAGTATCATGGTGACTAATCCAGGTTTGACCATAGCCAACGGTTTCGCCTTTTTTATGCTTACGGACTGAAATTAATTCAGACTTAAGCGTCATTGCCGGTTGTAAATCAGCAACTTCATCATTAAATGGCGAAACCCCATATAACGCAATACCAATTCGAACCATATTACGGTGAGAATCAGGCCAAGCAAGAATACCACCAGATGCCGCTATTGATTGCTGACCACCGATTAAATTACTATCGATTGAATTGATAAACTTATCAAATTGAGCTATTTGTTTATCGGTTTGAGATGAACTTAACTCATCAGCGCTACTAAAATGGCTGATAATATTTATTGGTTGACGGATTGCTTTGCAGCTAGCTAACCGATTAAATTCGGATATAGCTTCATCAAAATGAAAACCTAAACGGTGCATACCGGTATCAATTTTAAACCAAGCTGCAATCTCATTAGGAAAGGGGATAGTGTTTAAAACATCAATTTGCCAACTCGAATGAATAACCGGTTGCAAATTGAAATCGAGTAAATCATTAATATCATCATGAGGAAAAAAGCCTTCCAAAAGAACGATTGGACTGCGAATACCAACTTGACGCAATGTAACTGCTTCAGAAACACGGGCAACACCAAAATAATCAACTTTATCATCCAGTAATTGAGCAACACCTTCCATACCATGACCGTATGCATTAGCTTTAACAACTGCCATTAAAGTAACATCTGGTGATTTTTCTCTAAAAAACTCGATATTAGCTAAAATTGATTTACGATTAACTTCTACTACAGCAATAGACATTTTACAAACCTAATTTATATATTAGAGGTTTATTGTAAAATTTGTTATCAATAATGACAAATTTTTCTTTTCACCAAAGATCTGTCCTTAAAACAAAATTACCATAATTCTAATTAATTTAATTATTTACATAAATAATAATAATGATTATCATTAACATTAAATTTACTTAGGTAATAAAAAGTTGTCCAAGATAAGATACAAAAGAGAATCATTATGGCAAAAAATCCCCTCAAACCAAACTATTATATAGCAATATTAACTCTCTGCTTTTCTGCAGATCTTTTGGCTGAAGAACGAAAAAGCAATCCACAAGATACCATTATCGTTACAGCTGATCGTAACGGAAAAAGCGTATGGGATAGTTCAGTATCCGTTAATGCGGTCAATCGCGATGAAATTGAAAAACTTAATGGTGACTCGGTGGTTGAAGTACTACGTGATATTCCTGGGGTTGAAATTACCGATAACGCATTAGCTGGACGTAAACAGATTATGATTCGTGGTGAAGCCCCTTCACGTATATTGATGTTGATTGACGGACAAGAAGTTACTTATCATCGTTCAGGACATGGTTCGAGCGCTGGAGTATTAATTGACATGGAGTCCGTTGAACGTATAGAGGTCATTAAAGGGCCTCACTCTGTATTATTTGGTTCACAGGCTATTGGCGGTGTGGTTAATTTTATTACACGTAAAGGTAGTAAAGATGGAAAACCCCTTAATGGTGATGCAAAACTAGTCTATAACCAATCAACCGATGGCTTTACTGAAATGGGTACAGTTAACGGCACTATCGATGGAATATTTGATTACCGTATTAGTGGGACCTATTCGGAAAACGATGATCGCAAAGCTTATCAAGGCAAACTACATGATACCGATTTTGATAATAATAGCTTAAGTTCATGGTTTGGACTCAATCTTGATAAACACAAATTTGGGCTATCACTCGATCGCTACAAACTTAACACTAAAACCTATACTGACAAAGACGACAACTCCCCAGAAGTGAAAGAGTTTTGGGTGAAACTACCTGAACTAAAACGTGAAAAAATCGGATTTTTTTATGATTATGATGTCGATGGCAACTTGTTAAAAAAACTGCATTATGATGCTTACGCCCAAAAACTAAATCGTCAATTTAGAAACCATGTTGTAGTATCACCGGCTTCAGTTATGAAAGTAACCACCAACACAGCTACCAATGATGAACAAAAAACCTATGGTATGACATTCCAATCCGATATTGAACCACGTAGAGATATGAAGCTCATTACCGGTATACAATATCAACAAGATAATGTCGACCAAGACTCACACAATGTTGTTATAACAAAAATGCCTTCACCAAGAGCAAGCTATACTCAACACAAATACTTAACCAATAAATGGCAACAATCCAGTATCGCACTATTTGGTCAAAATGACTGGAATATCACCGATGATATTTCTTGGAATTTAGGTGCTCGGCAATATTGGGTCGAATCAAAATTAAAAAATGGCCATACTACTATCAACAAAATCCCGGCTATGGGTTCAGCGACCTCTAACCATAAAATTGATGGTAAAAAGAAAGATCATGACAATAACTTTGTAGTATCGTCAGGATTAACTTACTCAGGCATTGAAAACACTCAATTAAGAGCCTCTTTTGCCCAAGGATATGTTTATCCAACTCTTGCTCATCTTTATGCAGTCACCTCAGCAGCTTCACAAACCATCTATGGAAACTCTAATCTAAAAGCCGAAAAATCCAATAATTACGAAATTGGTTTGCGTTATAATAACAACAAATGGTTAGTTGATGGTGCTATCTATTATTCAGATGCAAAAGATTATATCACGCAAATGAACTGTAATGGCTCAGCAATTTGCGATGGTGCATCCGGGCGTAACGTTACTTACTACGGTAATGCCAATAAAGCCAAAACCCATGGTTTAGAATTAAGTCTTGAATATCTCGACCTACCGGTAAACCCTTATCTCAAAGGGAATTACCTAAGCCGTAAAATCAAAACCGAAACCTATAGAACACGTGACACCGGCAATCCCCGCTTTACAGGCAACGCGGGGATAAAACACACTGCTTATTTTGAAAAATTTGATATTGATTCCGACCTATTTATGCGATTTGCTACCAAAGCCACACAACGCAGTGATTCAGGCGTTTACCACTACAGTGGCTGGTCCACATTGAACTTATCAACTACTACGTCGTTTGGAGCTGATCGCCAGTACCATATTGGAGTAGATCTCAATAATATCTTAAACAAAAACTATACCACAGCTTACGAATCCATTCCTGCGGCCAAGTTTCACGCAATCGTCAGCGCCAGCATGAAATTCTAGTAATTGCTATACTCGATTATATAAGAGAGTGAACTGGGGGTATCAAAAACCCTGGTTCACAGTTTTTTTACTATAAAAAACTTCAATCCAGAAAAAATAAACTCGCCCCAATTGGCGCGAATAGTTCACTCATTTTTTGACGATAAAATATTGTTTTAAGGTTGAAATTAGTGTTTTTTTCGCTTGAATCAGTTGTTACCAAGAAACCGAGATTGTTAATCCTTTGACCTCACATGATAATTCGATAACATGTGATCCACTCGAATTATTAATCAATGGTTGGAAACCTAGTTTCGTTTGATATTCCAAACAGACTGTTTTGTCAAGAATAAGAGTGTGACAGCTATCATAAGTTAAATACAATGCACCTAACAATAGTATTTGGATAACTATTGTTAGGTGAAATGAATATATTTAATATAATGTAACGTTTTTATCTATTCCGTTAGTGTTTTGTCAATCATATTTTTCTTATTACCCAAAACTATTTTTATATTCTATCAGAGGTTGGTCTAGTTAGACTCAGGCCAGACACACAAACTATAGGCGCCATATTCTCCAGCGTAATTCCAACTGATTTGACCATCAACCGAATAGACATCTAATTGACGGGGGTTATCATCATTAGTGTCAATTTGAAAAGTTTCGTTATCTTCTTCGCTACCTATATCTTTAGTCCAATAACCGTGAGAGCCAAAGTTAGCATTTTTGTAGAACTTTTCGTCGTCCATGTTTCCCCATTCTGAAAAAAAGCCCTTACCGATTACACGTGTGAAATAATTATCAGTTGCGTTTGGATCAGCACCAATAGCGCCCTTACAAGCTCCAAGATATCCGGCACCCGAGCAAGCTCCATTTGTTAAATCACTAACTCTAGGAATTCCATAATGTATTTTTTCACACCAATTTTTTGTATTATTATATCTATATTCTTTTTTTCCACGATTAACAAACCACTGCTTCAATACGAAACCATATTTGACAATTGCAGGACCGTTATCATCGTATCTACCGACTAATTCAAATGTCTGTGGTAAATTAGGTTTACCACCTTCGACGCTAGGCTCATCGGCCTCCCATTCTGTTTGCTTAGCAAATGGACCGTCTAGTGTAACTCGAACCATTGTAGCATTAACTATTTCACCATGACTATCAACATCGTATCCAGCTTTAACAGTAATACCCCCCCGTTTAACTTCTTGCCATTTCAATTGTTGAACACCACCTATATCTAAATAAAAATGCAACGCATGAGCACCAGTAGTCGGAAAGTTTAAATCATAAGTAGCTTGTGGGATGTAACCTTTATCAGGATTCCACATGTTAGCGGGACCGTTAAAATTATGAACATCCGAAACTTGAGGGTTATTAACTAAATTTGGTCTAACAAAACAGAGTGATGGACTTGCTTTTGGATTGATATAATAAGTCACACTCCGTGTGTTAATATTAGTTCCATCAGGAACACCATACCTGGTTTTTAGTATGGCATCTGTATTACTTAATGTAACTTTATAAGGTGCGTTACAAATATCTAATCTAGCATTACGTGCCACATTCTGATTATTTTTGTCAGTAATGATTAAATTTAAGTCACCTGAAATTGTGAAGTCATCATCTCCGTCATCATCCCCCCAATAATTGTAGGGTGCACCAATGAGAGAACTTAATTTAACTGAGTTAGAACCAATTGGTACCGCCATATTAACATCTGCGAGAGTCTCCCCAAGATTAGGTAATACAATAGGTGCGGTTGATGAACGGTTCGTGACTGGCGTTATCTCTCTTCCGTCAGATAAAGAAATTTTGAAAAATTCATCATTTAAGCTAGTAACTTTAGTTTGACCATTGTCGAATGTTAAATAAGGCGCATTACCATTAATGGTATTAAACGTTTGAGATATTAATGCTTGGCTACTGAATGAAAATGACAACATAAACGCCAAACTTAAAATGAACTGCAAATATAAAAAAGATCGTGATAATAATCTTACGAATTGATAGAAAAATAAGCTATTATGGAATACCGTACTTTGATTACTAAAATTAGGCCTATTTAGATCGTAAGTCGTGCAAGTTGGCAGTTGGCAGTTGGCAGTTGGAGATTATAATTCATTTCGCTAATCCTGTCAAGTAATCTAATGATTAATTGAAATTTTCTTTACATATCGAATAAATACTATTCGATTATCTCACTTAATAATACGAGCAAAGTATAAAGATAAAAGAAGAACCTCGCAACTCCTATATGCAATTTAAATTGTTAACTTTTGTAAAAAAGTCTAGTTAAATTATACATTTTTCAAGTGCTATGCTTTACTCAATTATTTTATATTTTTTATTCTAAAAAGCGTTTGAATATAGTTTTAAATATTGAACAGTGAGGTTATTATTAATTCAATTAATCAAATTATATACTTTTTAATTTCATTCAAAAGATGATTGAAAATGGATATTTTGGACCGACAGAGCCAGTTAATGTGATATAGCTCTTGTATCAAATTGATTATTAGGTGGCAATTTGGTAGTGTTTGATTTTCCAAACAGACTGTTTTGTCAATAATAGGTGTGTAACAACTATCATAAGTTAAATACAATGCATCTAACAATAGTATTTGGATAACCATTGTTAGGTGAAATGGATATTTTTAATATAATGTAACCTTTATATCACTGAAACGCTCCAACCGATTATATATATCTACTAATGCAAAATCGGTTGGTTTTTATCAATTATCTTTTCTCTTATTACTCAAAAACTGTTTTTTATATTTTACCAAGTTGATTTAGTTATAAGGATAGACACACACGCCTAGCGCATCGTTTTCTCGAGGGTAATCCCAACCAACGGTGCCATCAAGTGTGTAAACATCAAAGAATGCTGCTGGTTTATTAGGATCAGGGTTGGGTTCATCACCTATATCTCTAGTCCAATAGCCGTATTCGTAAAAGTTAGCTTCTGTTCCGTAGAATTGGTTGTAACTCAAGTTTCCCCACTCCGAAAAAAAGCCTGCACCGATTATACGTTGAAAAAAATTACTGGTTGATGAAGGGGTAGCGCCTTTAACGCCTTCACAGAACCCAAGAGCTCCAGCTCCACTGCAAACTGAGTTTGTTAAATCCTTAACTTGAGGAAGACGATAACCTATTTTTCTACACCAATTTGCCATCTTCTCATTATTTGCGTATATTCTGTTACGATTAACAAACCATTTTTTTAATACAAAACCATATTTGACAATTGCAGGACCGCTATCATCGTATCTACCGACTAATTCAAATGTCTGTGGTAAATTAGGTTTGTCTATTTCACTACTAGGCTCATCGGCCTCCCATTGTGGTTTGGTAGCAGCTGGACCTTTTAGTGTAACTCGAACCATTGTAGCATTAACTATTTCACCATTACTATCAACATCGTATCCAGCTTTAACAGTAATACCCTCCCGTTTAACTTCTTGCCATTTCAATTGTTGAACACCACCTATATCTAAATAAAAATGCAGCTCATTAGCACCAGTAGTCGGGAAGTTTAATCTATAAGTAGCTTGTGGGATGTAACCTTTATCAGGATTCCACATGTCAGCGGGACCGTTAAAATTATGAACATTCGAAACCCGAGGGTTATTAACTAAATTTGGTCTAACAAAACAGATCGATGGACTGGCTTTTGGACTGATATAATAAGTCACACTCCTTGTGCTAATATTAGTTCCATTGGGAACACCATACCTAGTTTTTAACAAAGCATTTGTATTACTCAATGTAACTTTATAAGGTGCGTTACAAATTTCTAATCTAGTATTACGTGGCACAACCTGATTATTTTTATCAGTAATGATTAAATTTAAATCACCTGAAATTGAGAAATCATCATCTCCGTCATCATCCTTCCAATAATTGTAGGGTGCGCCAATGAGAGAACTTAATTTGACAGAGTTAGTACCAATTGGTACTACCATATTAATATCTGCGAGAGTCTCCCCCAAATTAGGCAATACAATGGGTATAGTTGATGAACTGTTTGTGACTGGAGTTATCTCTCTTCCGTTAGATAAAGTAATTTTGAAAAATTCATCATTTAAGCTAGTAACCTTAGTTTGACCATTGTCGAATGTTAAATAAGGCGCAGTACCATTAATGGTATTAAACGTTTGAGATATTAATGCTTGGCTACTGAATGAAAATGACAACATAAACGCCAAACTTAAAATGAACTGCAAATATAAAAAAGATCGTGATAATAATCTTACGAATTGATAGAAAAATAAGCTATTATGGAATACCGTACTTTGATTACTAAAATTAGGCCTATTTAGATCGTAAGTCGTGCAAGTTGGCAGTTGGCAGTTGGCAGTTGGCAGTTGGCAGTTGGCAGTTGGCAGTTGGCAGTTGGCAGTTGGCAGTTGGCAGTTGGCAGTTGGCAGTTGGCAGTTGGCAGTTGGCAGTTGGCAGTTGGCAGTTGGCAGTTGGCAGTTGGCAGTTGGCAGTTGGCAGTTGGCAGTTGGCAGTTGGCAGTTGGCAGTTGGCAGTTGGCAGTTGGCAGTTGGCAGTTGGCAGTTGGCAGTTGGCAGTTGGCAGTTGTAAATTATAATTCATTTCGCTAATCCTGTCAAGTAATCTAATGATTAATTGAAATTTTCTTTACATATCGAATAAATACTATTCGATTATCTCACTTAATAATACGAGCAAAGTATAAAGATAAAAAAAGAACCTCGCAACTCCTATATGCAATTTAAATTGTTAACTTTTGTAAAAAAGTCTAGTTAAATTATACATTTTTCAAGTGCTATGCTTTACTCAATTATTTTATATTTTTTATTCTAAAAAGCGTTTGAATATAGTTTTAAATATTGAACAGTGAGGCTATTATTAATTTAATTAATTAATTAAATTATATACTTTTTAATATTCATTCAATAGACGATTGAAAATGGATATTTTAGACCAACAGAGCCAGTTAATGTGATATAGCTCTTGTATCAAATTGATTATTAGGTGGCATTTTGGTAGTGTTTGATTCTCTGAACAGACCGTTTGTGTCAAACGATATAAGCATAACTGTCGTCGTAAATTAGATACAGTGTACTACCATAAATAGCATTTGGGAGCCTATTGTTAGGTGAAATGGATATTTTTGATATAATTTAACGTTTATATCTATGCAGCACACTAACCAATTATACTTATCTTCTAAGCAAAATTGGTTAGTGTTTTATCAATCATACTTTTCTTATTACTCAAAACTGTTTTTATATTCTATCAGAGGTTGGCTTAGTTAGAGCCAGGCCAGATACACAAACCATAAGCACCGTTTGCGCGAGAGTAATACCAACCGGAGGCACCATCACGAGAGTAAACATCAAGCCAAGGATCCTCGCCAGTTCTCTCAGGATCTGAATTGCCGTTTATCACTTCTGCAATACCCAGATCACTACTCCAGTAACCGTATTCGAAAAAGTGTATTTTTTGACTATCATAGAATGTTCCGGCCGGACTTAAGTTTCCCCACTCCGAAAAAAAACCTCCACCGATTCTACGTATGAAATAATTGTTATCAGATGCTGGAGTAGCGCCTTTACTGCCTCGACAATGCGGATAGTCTGGCCTGCAAAATGCGTTTGTTAAATCTTTAACTTTAGGTTGGCGATAACCTATGTTTTCACACCATTTTGCCGTACTACCATGATTTGTTTTTATGTCTCCACGATTAACAAGCCATTGTTGTAACACAAAACCATATTTAACAATTACAGGGCCGTTTTCATCGTATCTACCGACTAATTCAAATGTCTGTGGTAAATTAGGTTTATCTACGCTACCAGGCTTAGGCTTATCATTAGCCTTCCATTGTTCTGGGGTAGCAGATGGACCTTTTAGTGTAACGCGAAGCATTGTAACATCATTTTTATCATGTTCACCTTCAACAGTAACTCCCCCACGAACGACTTTGGCTTCTCCAACTTTTACTCCTGATGTTTCGTTTTCATTATTCCATATCAATGGTTGAACAACACCACCTAAATCTAAAAAGAAATGCATCTCATTAGCTCCAGTAGTCGGGAAGCTTGAATCATAAGTAGCTTGTGGGATGTAACCTCTTTGACGATTCCACATGTTAGCGGGACCGTCAAAATTATGATCAGTAGCATATATATCTTCTGTATTTGGTTTAGCAAAACAGACTTTTGGACTTACTTTCGGATTGATATAATAAGTCACACTCCGAGTACTAATATTAGCTTCATTGGGAATACCATACCTAGTTTTTAATATGGCATCTGTATTGCTCAATGTAACTTTATAAGGTGCGTTACAAATTTCTAATCTAGTGTTACGTGGCACAACCTGATTATTTTTATCAGTAATGACTAAATTTAAATCACCTGAAATTGTGAAGTCATCATCTCCGTCATCATCTCCCCAATAATTGTAGGGTGCACCAATGAGAGAATTTAATTTGACAGAGCTAGAACCAATTGGTACCGCCATATTAACATCTGCGAGAGTCTCCCCAAGATTAGGTAATACAATAGGTGCGGTTGATGAACGGTTCGTGACTGGCGTTATCTCTCTTCCGTCAGATAAAGTAATTTTGAACAATTCATCATTTAAGCTAGTAACTTTAGTTTGACCATTGTCGAATGTTAAATAAGGCGCAGTACCATTAATGGTATTAAATGTATGGGCTACTAATGCTTGACTACTAAATGAAAATAATAACATAAGCGCCAAACTTAAAATGCTCTCCCGAGATAAAAAAGATCTTAATGATGAGATTAAAAGTTGATATAAAAATAAACTACTGTGGAATACAGAACTATGATTACTAAAATTACGCCAATTTAAATCATAAATTGGATAGTGGTTGTGCAATGTGTGCTGTGTGCTGTGTGCTGTTGAATATTATAGTGCATTTCGACGTTCCTGTCAAGTAAATTAATGATTAATTGAAGATTTTTTATATTAAATAAATATTACTTGATTATTTCACTTAAGAGTGTGCAAAGAGTATAAGGATGGAAAAAGAACTACGCAACCTTTTTATAATTTAAATTGTTAGCTTTTGTAAAGCATCTAGTTAAATTATACATTTTTCAAGTGCTATGCTTTACTCAATTATTTTATATTTTTTATTCTAAAAAGCGTTTGAATATAGTTTTAAATATTGAACAGTGAGGCTATTATTAATTTAATTCAATTAATTAAATTATATACTTTTTAATATTCATTCAATAGACGATTGAAAATGGATATTTTAGACCGACAGAGCCAGTTAATGTGATATAGCTCTTGTATCAAATTGATTATTAGGTGGCATTTTGGTAGTGCTGATTCTCTGAACAGACCGTTTGTGTCAAACGATATGAGTATAACTGTCATCGTAAATTAGATACAGTGTACTACCATAAATAGCATTTGGGAGCCTATTGTTAGGTGAAATGGATATTTTTGATATAATTTAACATTTATATCTATGCAGCACACTAACCAATTATACTTATCTTCTAAGCAAAATTGGTTAGTGTTTTATCAATCATACTTTTCTTATTACTCAAAACTGTTTTTATATTCTATCAAAGGTTGGCTTAGTTAGAGCCAGGCCAGATACACAAACCATAAGCACCGTTTGCGCGAGAGTAATACCAACCAGAGGCACCATCACGAGAGTAAACATCAAGCCAAGGATCCTCTCCAGTTCTCTCAGGATCTGAATTGCCGTTTATCACTTCTGCAATACCCAGATCACTACTCCAGTAACCGTATTCGAAAAAGTGTATTTTTTGACTATCATAGAATGTTCCGGCCGGACTCAAGTTTCCCCACTCCGAAAAAAAAACTCCACCGATTCTACGTATGAAATAATTGTTATCAGATGCTGGAGTAGCGCCTTTACTGCCTCGACAATGCGGATAGTCTGGCCTGCAAAATGCGTTTGTTAAATCTTTAACTTTAGGTTGGCGATAACCTATGTTTGCACACCATTTTGCCGTACTACCATGATTTGTTTTTATGTCTCCACGATTAACAAGCCATTGTTGTAACACAAAACCATACTTAACGACGTCGTTACCATGACTATCACGACCAACTAACTCAAATACCTGAGGCAAAGATGGCCTATCGATATAACCTGAATCATCTGATTTTCATTGCGATTTGGTTGCAACTGGACCTGTTAGCGTGACACGAACGTTGCTATTTGTTAAATTGGTCATAGTAGCTGTAATACCACCATGAGAAACTGACGCCCAAGATAAATCGCTACTACCACCAATATCTAAATCAAAATACAAATCATTAGCTCCGGTAGTAGGAAAGTTTAAACTATAAGACGACGGCATAACTGACTGAGATAGAAAACCTTTATTTGGATCCCAAATGGCAGCTGGGCCTGCAAAATCACCTATACTGTAAGTTAAGTCAGGTTTAGCAAAACAAATTACTGGCAATGCTTTAGGATTAATATAATAAGTGACATTATTCGCACTAAATCGACTTTCATTAGGCACTCCATATCGGGTTCTTAGTAGACCTTCAGTATTAGATAAAGTTAATTTATAAGGCGCCTTACAAATAGTTAGAACTTCATCACGGGCAACCGTTCGATTATTTTTATCAACAATGGATAACCTTAAACTACCAGTAGCTGGTGATACCGTTAACGCCCTGACCATCACCATCATCATCCCCCCAAAAATTATGGGGAGGGCCAATGAGTGAACTCAATGTAATAGAACTTTTATTCGTTGGAACAAACATACCAATATCGACAAAACTCTGTCCAACTTCAGGCAATTCGATAGGAGCGGATAAATTTGAACTATTGCTTGTAGGGCTAAATTGTTTACCATCAGAAAGGGAGATCCCAAGCAAACCGTCGGTATTAGTCACACGTGTTCGTCCACCGTCGAAAGTTAAATATGGCACATTACCATTAATTTTATTCGAAGTTTTAGACGTTAACGCAAGGCTTGAATAGGAAGTTATTAATAACAAGCCAAATGATAACTCTAAAAAGAGCTGCAGGGGAAAAAAGAAACGATGCCAGAATTGCGATAAATGTTGCGAGCTTAACTTTAGGGAATTTAAATTACAACTTCTCCATGTTTCTTTTTTAACATTATAATGCATTTCGACAACCCTGTCAATTAACCATATGATTTATTTGTAATTTTACACTGATTATCTAGATGTTTATCGTTTGCATTAAACGATGCGAAAAGTATAGTGACTGAAAAAACACGATGCAATATTTTTTTACGTTTAATTGTTAACTTTCGTAAAGAGAAACAAAGAAGATATAAAAATAGATTAATAAATGTTTATTCTAATAGTAAAAAAGCATTTTGCATATCCTTATAAACTTTAGTCTTTTTACGATGGAAAATTTTGTTTTAGTGGTTAAAAATTAGTGATTATTATTGGGGATACAAAGTCAATTTTCTAGGCATGCAGTTAACTGCTAAAAGTACATTCTGCAACTTTCTTGAAAACTAAAAATCAGAATTTAAAATAAACGAAATTTAAAACAGATGGTATTCATGTTCTAAGAACAGAAGCAAAACATTTTCAACATCAACTTGACACTGTTAATTTTCACTATAATCTTTATAACCTAAAAAATATCATTGGAGATTATCAAGAGAATGAATGAAGATTATTCAGATTGTAATGTTGGGTTGAAAATAAAACAAATTAGAAAAAAACAAAACAAAACTTTACAGCAGTTGTCTTCAATTAGTGGACTATCAAGTGGTTATCTGAGTAATTTGGAAAGAAATATTATAAGCCCTACCATCGCTCAGTTACAAAAGGTATGTTTTGCTTTAAATATTAATATTACAGACGTATTAACAATCAATCAACCACCATCGAGCCCTGTAACCCGAGCAAATGAAAGAAAGGTTTTTTTTACTGAAAAAGACAAAGTAAAATATGAAATGTTAAATAATGGTGAGCATGATATAGAAGGTATCTGCATAACCGTTGAACAAGGTTTTAGTTACGAAAGAACTTCTTGGGGGCATGATTATGATGAGATAGCAGTAATTACCCAAGGTAGTTTATGTATTGAAATGCTTAATCAAAAATTTATAATCAACGCTGGGGATAGTATTTACATCAAGAAAAATACTTTGCATACATTTAAAAATGTTGGTAACTCAACATGTGTTAGTTATTGGTTTTATAAAAAAAAATAAAATTGCGGAGTTAATACTCCCAATCTCTCCTAAAATTCCTATTGTTCTATTAACTTTTCTCACTTTCTACTAAAACCACTACGACTGTAATACTTTTTCGTTAATTGCTAATTTTAATTGCAAAAATTTGATCAAATTCACAATTATGGAATTTTATTTATTTTTATGGATAATTAAAGTGGCTTAAAAATCTATTTATGATAGTTTATTTTCATAATTATAAAATAAATAGACTATTTTTTTATAATTATGATCATCACGGATGTGAATTATTTTCTGAAATACCTTTGAGGTGAATATATGAATAAACTATTTTTAAGCCAAGTATATATTTTTGTTGCATCTAGCCTTGGTTATTTAATCGGCGGTGGTTTTATGAGCGGTCAAGAAACTATCCAATTTTTTGTCCCTTTTGGACATAATGCTATTGGTGTTGGAGTGGTATTTAGTTTCGTTATCATTTTAGTAAATTTCGGCTTCATTTATGCTGGTAAATATGGTGGTTGTAGTAAAGGTACTGATGTTTTTACTTTTTTTTGCGGAACGTTTATAGGTAAAACCATTGAATGGTTTTCACTTTTATTCTGTTTTACTATGTTTATAGCTGAAATAGCTGCTGGCGGGTCAATTTTACATGAACAGTATGATTTACCCATTATTATTGGGGCGATTATCACCGCCATTATTACTGCCGGAACAGTTTCAATCGGTTTAAAATCAATCCTCAAATCATTGGGCATTATCATGCCATTCTTAACGGCATTTGTTATTATTGTAAGTATAGCAACTTTAATAATGAATGGTAATGATATTGATATAAATGTTTCTCGTATAGAATCTGGAGAATTTAATCTTTTGAAAGTTGCAAATAATTGGTTTCTTTCTGGAATTTCTTTAGTTGGATTGATGGTTCTTTTTTTAGCTGCATTTTCGGCTGATTTAGCAACAAAATTTGCTATTAAACCACTGGTAATTGGTCAAAGTATTGGTTTGATCATATACGCCTTTCTTGATATTACCGCTTCTTACGCAATCACGTCTAATATTGATCAAGTTGCAAATAAACAGATCATTAATTTATTTTTAGCTAAACAAATTTGGGCCCCTTTAGGTATTGCATTTGGTGCATTAATCTTTTTCGCTATTTACACCATATCAACTCCGTTACTGCATGTTATCGCTATCAAATTTTCCGAAGAAGGTACAAAAAAACATAAATGTATTGTCTGGGGTGTTGCTCTCATTTCTTTATTTGGAGCTCTAGCCTTACCATTTGATGTCATCATCAATGCGGTATATATCATGAGTGGTTATGTTGGTTCAGCAATTGTCATACTTATGATAATTAAATTTATTCGAATCTATTTTATTAAAAATCGTAAATAATGAGGTTATATGATTGTTCATAGTATTTTTAATGATGTTTTAGGACCTATAATGTGCGGTCCTTCTAGCTCACATTCTGCCGGTTGTGCAAGAATTGGATTACAAACAAGATTATTATTTGGAAGAGAAATTAATAAAGCAAATATCATATTTGATGCCAATGGATCCTACCCAGAAACTTATATTGGACAAGGTTCAAATTTTGGTTTTACTGGAGGGCTCCTTGGTTTTAAAACTGATAACGCAAAAGTTAAAGATTCAGTTGAAATAGCAAAAAAAATGAACAAAAACATCTGGTTTTCTAAACAAAAACTTTTTTCAAGGCATCCAAATGAAGCATTGATAAATGTTTATAATGAAAAAGATGAAATAGAATTATCCGTTTTAACATTTTCAACTGGTGGTGGTATGTTTGAAATTGTTGAATTAAATGGTTTTCCTGTTTTTATTGATGGAAATCAAGAGCAAATTTTTATTTGTTGCCAATCTGAATACTCAATAAAATTGGCAGAATTATTACAACTTTATAACCTTTCAATAACTAGTTCTGAAAAAAATAATCAAATACTCTTTTGCCTTTCGTCTTTTGATATAACCACCAAAGAAAAACTGTTAGCTTTAGAAAATCAACAATACATTTTATGGATAAAACATGCTCCAGTAATTATGCCTGTTGAAATGCAATCTAAGCCTCAAGCTATTTTCTCAAATGCTGATGGTGCTTTACAATACAGTAACACCACGAAAAAACCGATGTGGGAAATTGCTTTAGATTATGAACTCTCAATAAGTAAAGCAAGTAAAGAGGAAATATGGCAGCTTGCAGAACATACATATAATATAATGAAGCAATCAACCATTCCACCAGATCCGACTACAACACCTATGTATGGTTTTTTACCTTATAAAGCACAAGAAATGAAGCAGTCTATCAAAAATTCAAGTGCAATATCAACAGGTGTACTTAATAATGCTACTTTAGCGGCAATTTCTGTTATGGAAAATAGTTGTGCCCATAATATAGTTATTGCCGCCCCAACTGCAGGATCGAGTGGTGTTATACCTGCCAGCATCATAACAATAGGAGAAGATTTAAACTTGCCAAAGGAGGATATTATAAAAGGACTACTTGCAAGTGGCTTAATAGGATCATTTATTTCTAATAACGCTTCTTTTGGGGCTGAGGTTGCGGCCTGCCAAGCTGAAAATGGTTCGGCTAGTGCAATGGCTGCTGGTGGGATTGTTCAATTACTTGGTGGAACAATTGGGCAAGCTTTTCAAGCCGCGTCGATGGCTTTACAAAATATGTTAGGCCTTATTTGCGATCCAGTTGCAGGATTAACAGAAATACCATGCATTAGCCGTAATGTAAGCGCTATAGGTAATGCCGTACTGTCAGCAAATATGGTAATGTGGGGGTTTAATCCTGTTATTCCATTAGATGAAACCATAGCTTCAATGTACGATATAGGACAAAAACTACCTTCAGATTTCCGTTGTACTTGCCAAGGTGGTTTATGTACCACTAAAACTGGACAATTTTTATCACAAAGTCTGTTAATTAAAAGAGAAAAATTATAAATATCACCATATCTCTCAATACATTAACGTATTGAGAGATCATTATTTATTAATTATGGTTTTTTCAGCAAAAAGATATAATTCTTCAACATTAAAAAGTAAATAATATCATTTTGCCCTTCGATTGCTGTCTTATAGAATTAGCTGTTATAATCAATTTTTCTATTTTTTTAGGAAGATAGTTATGTATATTATTTATGGGATTAAAAACTGTAATACCATGAAGAAAGCATTTACTTGGCTTGATGATCAGCAGATTAGTTATCAATTTCATAACTACAAAACTGATGGTTTGTCGGCTGAGTTGTTAAGTCGCTTATTAGAACTTGTTGATTGGCAAAGCTTGTTAAATACTCGCGGTACTACTTGGCGTAAACTTGATGAGGCAATACGCCTTCAAATTGATAATCAAGATGCCGCTATGAAAATTATGTTAGCTAATCCATCGATTTTAAAGCGTCCGTTACTTGTTGATGGCAAGCGAGCTCTTTTAGGTTTTTCTGATGAGAGCTATTCACAATTTATTAATCCTAAACCATAAGATTGAGAGCACTATGACCGAACCTGTTATTGCATTAACCAAAGCATTGATTGCTGAAAGATCCATAAGCCCCGATGATAAAAACTGCCAAAAGATGATTATCGATCGCCTAAAACCGTTAGGCTTTGTAATTGAAGAGGTGAATATTGGTAAAACAAAAAATCTGTGGGCTTATCATGGCAACGGTAAAACTTTAATGTTTGCTGGTCATACAGATGTGGTACCAGCCGGTGATGAAAGTAAATGGAGTTATCCACCTTTTGAACCGACTATCGATGAAAATGGCGTACTTTATGGTCGTGGTGCGGCGGATATGAAAAGTGGTGTAGCGGCGATGGTTTGTGCCGCCGAGTCGTTTGTCAAAAAATATCCTAATCATACTGGTCGAGTAGCATTTTTACTAACCTCCGATGAAGAAGCTGAAGCGACTGATGGTACGGTTAAAGTAGTCGATTTGTTAATTAAACGCCAAGAAAAGATCGATTATTGTATTGTCGGCGAACCTTCCAGCGATAGCGTATTAGGTGATCAGATCAAGAATGGTCGCCGTGGTTCCTTAACTGCAAATCTCGTGGTGCATGGTATCCAAGGCCATGTCGCTTATCCCCATCTTGCTGATAATCCGGTTCATAAATTTGCCCCAGCTTTAAATGAATTAGTAACCACCGTGTGGGATAATGGTAATGAGTATTTTCCACAAACTACCATGCAAATAGCTAATATTAATGGTGGAACCGGCGCCGAAAATGTGGTTCCCGGTGATTTATCGGTACAGTTTAACTTTCGTTATAGTAGTGAATTAACGGATGAGATGATTAAAGCAAAAGTCGACGCGATTTTGCGAAAACATAATTTAAACTATACTTTGAAGTGGCGATTATCTGGTCAGCCGTTTTTAACCCCACAAGGAGAACTTACTGATGCTGCCACTAGTGCCATTAAGACCTTTACTCAACTTGATAGCAAATTATCTACCAGTGGAGGAACTTCTGACGGACGGTTTATTGCCAAATTAGGTTGTCAAGTGATTGAATTTGGCGTGTTAAATAAAACTATTCACAAAGTGAATGAGAATGTGAATTGTCAAGATGTCGTTACATTACAAGCTATCTATATCGATATCTTAGAAAGATTGTTACTTGCTTAGTTGGTCGATTTTATTGTGATGAATGATGCGTAAATTGTAAAGACACTGTATGCTAATTATTAAAATCAACGTTTAAGGGGATTTAAATGGAGTGGCTTAAAGATTATTGGTGGGTAATTCTAATTATTTTAGTGGGAATCTTTATTAACACAATTAAAGCGCTGAATAAATTGAACTATAAGCACTATCTGGATAAAAAGAAAGGAATAAAACCTATACCTTATAACGATGATGAGGACGACGATTGGCCAAGTCGTCCTCAACAAAAATAATTTACCGTTTATTGATTATTATGATTATTTCTCGCAAAGATAGTTTGATTTGAATAACGATCAACCCACATCGCTGTTGCGCCACAAACTGCTATCGGCATAATAATCAAATTTAATAATGGTACCATGGTAAAAAAGCTGATTAAAATACCAAACAGTAAATTATCCAAGCGATCATGTTTTAATATCTGGCGCATACGTTTAAAAGGAATTTTATGATTATCAAAAACATAATCAGCATATTGAATATTAATTTGCCATGCTGTAAATAAAAACCACACTATTGGTGTTACCAATTGCCCTAAGACAGGAATAAAATAACTAACCAAAATTGGGATAGCCCATAATAAGTAATAACCAAATTTTTGTAGTTCACGTTTAAATATCCGCGGTAAGTCTTTTATCAAACTCATCAAAGAGACATCGGGCACCGTAACACCAGTTAATTTTGCTTCCACCTGTTCGGCAAGCAAACCATTAAATGGAGCTGCGATAATGTTAGCAACGGTGCTAAAGAAGTAACAAAATAAGATCACTAAGGTTAAAATCACAATACCACTTATTATATAGCCTAACCAATGTAACCAACTCGGTATAAATGATAATCCCCAATTAGTCAGACCAGTAATCGATATAAAAAACCAATAAAATAGTGCTGACATAATAACAATATTAGCTAATAATGGTAAAAACACAAAACGTCTTAAGCCAGGACTAAAAGCTAAAGACCATCCTTTAATAAAGTAATCTATACTTGATTTAGGGTTTTGGCTGTTATCAGAGGTGGAATGTGGATGTTGTGATTGGTGTTCTAACTTAGGTGTTGTCACAATGAGTTCCTCTTACTTAATATTGATGTCATTTTAACCATTAATTAAATCAGACAGCAACTTACTTTCATTTTACTTTCTTTTTACTTTCTTTATAATCGAAATTAATCAATTTGGCATACTGTTTGATAATTTTTAAGCCACCTTTTTACCTCTTGTTTGATGGCTAGCTGCAGTTCGTTCCTACCAGTTAATTGATATTGTTTAATCAATGACCGTTCACTATTTTTGTTTTGCAATAATGCAGCTAATAATGGCATTGGCATTTTACTATTATTTTCGTTATCTTTCAGTAAACGACAAAGTGAAGGATACGAAGCTTCAAATGGTCGATGGTAATTACAAAATCCTTGCAAGTCTTGGTAATCTTGCGGCGTTAATGCTTGCTGCTCATCAACGGATACTAACTGGCTAATTGGCAAATCAATAATGCCATTAAGCCAATAGCCATTTCTCATTAAATTTTGCGCTAAACGTTGAGTTAATTCATGACCTTGCTTGGAAATAGGCTTAATCATTATCATCGAATAGCTACCTGAACTGGCTTGTTTATGGCTAGCAATATGTACTAAGGTAAAACCACAAATACGCCAAAACTGATAATTTGCATCATTGTAAGCAAAACTCACTGAGACAAAATCATTATTCTGTTTCTTTGCCTGTTGATAGATTTGCGCTACCAACTGTTTAGCAATTTGTTGACGTCGATAAGGTTCAATAACTGCAATACGGTTAATTCTGACCGATTTTAATTTAGCCGCTAATTTATCGCCAGCATGTGCAACCAATGATTGTGCAACAAGATTACCTTTAGGTCGGCGTAAGCCTTTCCATACATCATCAATTAATTCTTCTGACAAACCACCTTCATCAATTGTAATAGCCGCAGCAATTAGTTGATCAGCCCTTTTCGCTTGCCAAACCAATAAGTTCTCTGCATCAAATAATCGTCTTAAATCCACTAATGTTGTTTGATAATGCGCTATTTTCAATAAATAATAGACTGATTTTAGTGTGTCTATATCATCTCTTTCTGTAAGCGAATAGCTAATAGTATGCTCATTAGTTCGCGATTTTATATCTTCATCTATTATACCATTAAGTAGTAATTTATCGCATAGTTGTTCGAGCTGATCATTTTCTTGCCAGCGAATAGGTGAACTTAGATAAAATCGCTTCACGATATGCTTATCCAATAATTTTAATAAAAAACCTTGGCCTGTCCCTTCATAACCTTCGACTGTAGTGGTTAACAAAATTTTAGTTTGTTTAGCTAATGCTATTTGTATTAGTTGTTCTAACATTGGCAATGGAATCATTGCCGCTTCATCAATAATTAACCATTGAGGAAATGCATAATCGTCCATTGTGATTAATTGATCAGGAGCATAAAACAGCGAGCTTGATTTAGCAAAGCGATAAAAAGTTGTTAAAGCATTTTTATTTGGTGCAGTTACCCAGCAATCATGGTGATGAGTAAACAGACCTGCTAAGGCTGATTTCCCCCGTCCACGTTTAGCTATAACTAAATTTAAGTGACTATTGCTTTGTAATAATTGGGTCAACACCAACTGCTGTTGGGTTAAATCGCTTTGTGTATCATTCAATGAGGTAAACATTGTTGGTTTTTTTGTGGCAAATTCCGACAAAGTTTGTTGCAGATGACAGACAAAATTGGGCACAGCAATTGGCGTAGTGGATTCATTCCAGCGCAAACTATCTTGGTCAATCCAATGAGAAAAATCAATCGGTAAAAATAAAATTAGCACGCTACCTTTAACTAAGGTACCTACTAACATCGCAAAAGCCTCTAGATTAAAACTTTCAGTGGCATCAAAGATAGCATGCTTAAACTCTTGTCCAAGTAATGATTTGCTTTGACTGGGTTGAATGTGATTTCTAATTGCTTCGGGCAAATTGACTTGCGAGGTAATCGCCAGCCAATCCCCAGGATATTGTTGAATAATGGGATTAATTTGATTAAATAGCTGAGTACGCGAACCATTTAACACCCAAAGCTTTCTGGTGCTATTAGTCATTAATTAACTTTTTCCAATCAATAACGACAAAATTCCCGCTGCAATCAATGGACCGACAGGTATCCCTTTGAAAAAAGCCACACCAATCAACGTGCCAATAATTAAGCCATTTATTATGGTTGGATGAGCACCAATTAATGATACACCGCGTGTTCCAAGCCAAGAAACTAAAATCCCAACTAAAATAGCCAACAATGATTGCCAAGTAGTGAATGATTTTAAAATATCGGTGATATTTAATGAACCATCAGCCAATGGCACCATCATTGCCGCCGTTAAGATCACAATACCAATGGTTAAACCATATTGATTTAAGAATGGAAAATAGCTTGCTAGGGGCGTTAATTTAAATAACAACAGTAACAATACAGCAAAAGTCACTGTGTTATTATGCGTGATATAACACAGTGCAGCTAAACCTAATAAAAGAAAGAAAGAGATGTCAAATTGGGCAAACATTAAAGCGGAACACCAATACGTTTAGCAACCTCTTCATAAGCCTCAATCACGCCACCTAAACCTTGACGGAAACGATCTTTATCCATTTTTTTTAAGGTTTGTTTTTCCCACAAGCGGCAACCATCTGGTGAAAACTCATCACCTAAGGTGATTTCACCCTTAAATAGACCAAACTCTAATTTATAGTCAACTAGAATTAATCCGGCTTTATCAAATAGCTCGGTTAAAACGCTATTGATTTTAAAGCTTAGTGCCTTCATGGTAGCTAACTGTTCATCAGTTGCCCAACCAAAGGCTTTACAGTGTGACTCATTAACCATTGGGTCATGTAAAGCATCATTTTTTAAGAAGAGTTCAAAGGTTGCTGGATTGAGTATTTTACCTTCTTCAACTCCTAAACGTTTGACTAATGAACCCGCTGCACGATTACGCACTACACATTCAACCGGCACCATTTCAAGTTTTTTTACCAGTACTTCATTGTCTGATAATAAGGCTTCAACTTGTGTTGGAATGCCTGCTTCACGCAACTTAGTCATAATAAAATAGTTAAACTTATTATTTACCATTCCCTTACGATCTAACTGTTCAATGCGCAGTCCATCAAATGCCGAGGTATCATTACGAAACTCAAGAATCAATAGATCAGGATTGTCAGTGGTGTAAACAGTTTTTGCTTTACCACGATAAAGCTCAGCCAACTTTTTCATGTTTATAACCTTATATCAATTTACCAATAAATAATTAAGGAGCTATACGCCCCTTAATGTCAAATCTAGTTTTGTTACCTTGCTATTTCAATCCTAAGCTAAGATACCTAAAATTAATCCGCTATTAGGTTAAAATAGACTAAATAACAGCTCCGTTTTAATTCGTTTAAATGAAAGATTATTCAATCATTAACCTACCGACATTTACTGACTTTACCTTTAAGGTTTTATTTCAGATCAATATGGATTTAATCATTAATCATCTTTTTTATTTTCATCTGTACTGTCTTTAACCGGTACTGTCCATAGCGATTCAGGAGCGACATCATTCATTATGTGATTAAATAACCCAACCACATAACGCTGGACTTCAATTTGTTGTGACATAAGATTTTCACCACCGCGTGTTAATGCACTTAACACAATAGTGATTGTTTCAGCACTGCCATGCATTTGGCGTGTCAAAACAAAAGATGCATTGACCGGTTGTTGTTCATCTTTACGAGTAATAATCGCACCATTGATTTTAATAGTTGTACTATCGCTTGAACTTATCTGAATATTCTGTTTGTTTAAAGTATTCGGGATATTATTCCAAATGCCATAACTGACAGGCACATTAAAGTTGACCGTACCATTTTTATAAACTACAAAAGCATCTGGAATAGTAGAGATAGTTAATTCTGGTGGACGAATATCCAACTGTTTACCGACCGCACCTTCAACATTATTATTAATAACATAATATTCACCCACCTCTTGTGGTACGGAAACGCCTTTAGGAATAATTAACGATTTTAAAGCGGGTGCATTGAGATAATCTTCATTGCTATCAACCTCGCGTTTATAACGTTGATCGTTACTACATCCAACAACAAACATAGAAGTAATAACCGATAAAACAGCTATTTTCTTTAAGGTTTTGCTTTTCAATTCAGTTTTATTCAACATAGATTTCTGCTTTTTAATTAAGGTTATAGTCAATATTAAAGTAATTTAGCATCTTTCAATGCTTGCTCAACCACTGGGATAGATGCGTCACTCAATTGCACTAGCGGTAAACGGATAGTACCATTAGCCATTAAACCTAAGCGAGTACACGCCCATTTAGCTGGCGTTGGATTAGGCTCTATAAATAAATGGGTATGTAGTGCCATTAGAGAATCGTTCAAATTTCTTGCTTGTTGGATTTGGTTGTTAAACGCCAATTCACAAACGGTTGCGACTTGTTTTGCCGCTACATTAGCTGTGACCGAAATAACACCGTCACCACCTAAAATAATAAAGTCTAAGAAAGTTGCATCATCTCCACTTAATAACTTAAAGTCATCGCCAACTAATTTACGTGTCTTATAAACGCGAGATAGATCACCTGTTGCATCTTTTAGTGCAATAATATTTTTAATTTTAGCTAATCGTCCAACCGTTTCAGGTTTAATGTCGCTACATGTACGACCAGGAACATTATAAATAATTTGTGGTAATGGCGAGCTTTCGGCAATAGCTTTGAAATGTTGGTATAAACCTTCCTGAGTTGGTTTATTATAATAAGGCGCTACGGTTAAACAGCCAACCACACCAATATTTTCAACTTGACGCGTCAATTCAATTGCCTCTTTAGTGGCATTTGAACCGGTACCAGCAATAATATCGATTCGACCTTCTGCATAATCGATAGTGCGCTTAATAACATCAATATGTTCATTATGATCGAGCGTTGCTGATTCGCCAGTAGTTCCCACAGATACAATGGCAGATGTGCCGTTTGCAATATGATATTCGACCAATTTTTTTAAGCTTACATGGTCGACATTTCCTTTCGTATCCATTGGGGTAACAAGTGCGACCAAACTTCCTGTAAACATAAAGTGACCTCTCATATTATTGATAGTAAAACAACTTAAAGATTAAAAAAACTGCGAATAAGTATGCGATATTTCTTATTTAAATTCAACTTTTGTTATGCAGGATTATCAATATCCACAAAAATAATTTGTAAGTCATAGTGGCTGGCTAACCATTCACCTAATTTTTTAATGCCATAACGTTCAGTTGCATGATGACCGGCGGCATAAAAATTAATGCCATATTCTCGTGCGATATGAATTGTGCGTTCAGATACTTCACCAGTAAAAAACGCATCGACACCTAGCTGGGCGGCCGATTCAATATAATCCTGTCCCCCGCCACTACACCATGCAACTCGGTTAATCACTGTGGGGGCATTATCTCCACAAAATAAAACAGAACGACGGCCATCATGAAGTTTTTGTTCAAGTTGTTGTTTAAATTCAAGCGCAGTTAAAGGACTATTGAGTGTCCCTTTAAAAAGTAAATCGGTAATATCATCACGCGCATCAACCGTAATATCAAACAGGTTCCCAAGTAACACATTATTGCCCAATACTGGGTGACCATCTAATGGAAGATGGTAACTATATAAATTAATATCGTGACTGAGTAAAGTCTTCATTCGATTATATTTAATGCCAGTGATAGTTTCAGGCTCGTTCTTCCAAAAATAACCATGATGAACCAACACCGCATCGGCACAAAGTTCGACCGCTTTATCTAACAACAATTGACAAGCCGTTACCCCAGTAACAATTTTCTTAATTTCTGATCGACCTTGGACTTGTAAGCCATTCGGTGCATAGTCACGATATCGCGACACTTGTAATTCATTATTGATGATCTGTTGAAGTTCTAATTGATGCATAACAACCTCTATGCGAATTGAGTATCATTGTTAGTGATTTTCCGAAGTACTTCAGGATGAGTATCTGCAAATTTTAATCAACAATTTTGCTGACCGCTATGGTTTACCGCCTTCCTTGTCTCCAGCCTTATATCGTTTTTTTAGATATACCGAGTAAGTTAACAAACTCTTACTGGCTCATAGCTGTTTTTTGTCTAGCTTCGGCGATGGAGGTTAATTTCACTCTAATGGTTTTACTATTTTACTTAGTTAACATCTTATCCACTAAAGTACTTAGACGTTTGCCGAGTTTTTCATCAGTACAAATACCAGCTTCCTGAAATTTTCTATTTTTTACTATAGTTAAATTCCTTCAATATTGAGAGTATCATCTACCATATTGGGTAAATATGAGCTTCTCAATAATCAAACCATTGTACCTCATTGACGTATAACCTCAACTACTATTCCGCGATACGAATAATATATTGTGATTAAACAATATAATGGTTAATAAAACATCAAAAATCGACTTACTTACAATTTAAAATTCATTTTAACCTAATTACATGATAAATTGTCGCATCTTTAAAAAATAACATTGATAAAAAAAGAGAATTATTGTGCCTATTTTTGGAATTGGTTTAAGTACGCTTTTTGCGGTATTTTTTGCGATTCATGCGATAAAAAACAACCAGGATCGTTATTGGATATATCTTTTATTTATGTTTCCTGTTGTTGGGTGTCTTGCTTATTTTTTTGTTTGCTACTTACCTGATATTCGGGCAACCCGCACTGGTTATGAAATTGAATCATTGTTACGAAAAGCCATCGATCCACAACGTGAACTACGTGAAGCGCAGAATAATTATGACTTGTCACCAACCGTCGATGCCCAGGTTCGTTTAGCAAAAGCGCTGGTCGACAATAATCGCGCTAATGAGGCCCTAGCCTATTATCAACAAGCTTTATCAGGCATTTATAAAACCGCACCAGACATCTTGTTACAATATGCTAATGCGTTATATCAAGATAAACAATTTAGCAAAGCCAAAGAAACACTCGACTACCTTCGTGAAACCAACCCTAACTACTATTCGGATGAAGGCCATCTACTTTACACTAAAATTCTGGTTTCGCTCAATCAAATTGAGCAAGCCAAAGAGGAGTTTGAAGCACTTATTGATTACTATCCAAGCTTTGAAGCTATCTCTTACTATTTGCAAACACTGATTGATTGGAATGAGATTAATAAAGCAAATCAAGTTTTACAAATTATCGATCACCGCTTAAAGCATTTACCTAAACATGCTAAAAAACTTAACAATCAATGGATTAGAGAGATTAATCAATCACGACAAAAATTGAGTTCAATTGACCGTCAATAATTTATTGATAACGGATTTAATCTATGTTTAATGATTTAAATTGATTCTAGTCGAAATAGCTAAAAACTGGCATAATATCATTAATTCTCGTAAAAATAAGACAACTATTGTGCCGAACGCTAAATTATGTGAACGTTTTCGTGGATTTTATCCAGTCGTTATTGATATTGAAACTTCAGGTTTCGATCCCCAGCAAAATGCAATCTTAGAAATTGCCGCCATCACTTTAAAAATGGATGACGATGGTTTTTTATTGCCGGATCAAACCTTACAATTTAACGTCAATCCTTTTGAAAACGCCATTTTAGAGCCAACCGCTTTAGCCTTTAACGGCATTGATCCTGATAACCCTTTACGTGATGCCGTTGATGAAAAAGTCGCATTAGAAGCAATATTCAAAGTGGTTAGAACAGGCATTAAAGAAAATGAGTGTACCCGAGCGGTGATTGTTGCCCATAATGCCCATTTCGATCACCGTTTTTTAATGGCTGCATCAGAGCGAGCGGGGATTAAACGTAATCCTTTTCACCCTTTTGCCACTTTTGATACTGCTTCACTTTGTGGATTAGTATTTGGTCAAACCGTGCTTGCCAAAGCCTGTGAAGCAGCACAAATTCCTTTCGATCATAAACAAGCTCATAGCGCTTTATATGACACCGAAAAAACTGCGATTCTATTTTGTGAAATCGTGAATCGTTTTAGACGATTAGGAGGTTGGCCATTAGCGGTTGATGAGTCGGAAAATGAAGAATAGTAAGATTCCATATCAAGAAATAAAAAAGAGAGCTTGAATGCTCTCTTTTTTTGCATCATCAATTATAATTTATGCTTTTCAGCTGTCTCTTTAATTAATGTTTGTAATTCACCAGCTTGGAACATCTCAAGCATAATATCACAACCACCAATCAACTCGCCTTCAACCCAAAGTTGTGGAAAGGTTGGCCAATTAGCAAATTTTGGCAATTCAGCACGAATATCCGGATTTTGTAAAATATCAACATACGCAAACGGCACACCACATTGCGATAACACCTGCACCGCTTGAGCAGAAAAACCACAACTTGGTAATTTTGGCGACCCTTTCATATACAGTAGAATTGGATTTTCAGCAATTTGCCGTTTAATCTTATCAAGCGTTGTCAATTCAGTTGTCATTAGGTTGATTCCTTAATATACGATAAAAATAAAGACGCTATTTTAGCGTAGAACAATTGCAAGTTATATAGATTTCAACTTTCACTCTAATAGATAAATATAACTTAATGGGCATTTTTTTTATTGAGGACTAATTTTAACAAAATGATAGCTAAAAAAACGAATTGTTCAAATTTTTAACGTTAAAACCTTTTCTTAAATATTAACCATCTCAAATTAACGGTCACATCAGTTTTTCATATTGTTACTGTTGTTTAACTAATTATTAGTGTTTATTTCTATAGTTCTTTTTTGACCAAAACTAAGGTACAGTACAAAGACCTCGGAGTAGTATATCGCTGGAATGCGAATTGATATGACCATTATTTGAGTGAACGGAAAAATACCCTCCCATATTTGAAGAATCAATCGTCCAGTAGTTATGATTGTCTTGTTGATTACCATTATAATAGTCCATATAACCCCACTCAGAGAAGAATCCTGCAGCGATTATACGTTGATAATTATTACCGTTTGACGGTGGAGTAGCGCCAACCGAACTCTGACAAGAAGGGCTGCTCCATGGTCCAGCACAAATCGAATTAGTTAAATCTTTAACATGAGGAAGCCGGTATCCTATATTGTTACACCAGGATAAGGTACTATCATAAGTGTAATAGTTATGATCACCACGATTAACATACCACTGTTTTAATTGAAAGCCATATTTAACCACTACATTCCCGTTGCTATCTCTACCTACTAGCTCAAATGTTTGTGGTAGTACAGGTTTGGCAACTCGTCCTGGTGTATTTGAGTTAAATTGTGAATCTTTAGCGGCGGGTCCCGTTAATGTCACGGTAACTCGTGAACCCGTAGAATCAGGTGTTATCTCAGCTTTGATACCCTCATGTTCAACCTCATCCCATCTTAAAGGTCTAGCCCCACCTATATCTAACTCAAAATACAATTTATTCATTCCTGTGGTAGGAAAATTCATAGCATAAGATGATAATGTTGTAGACTGAGGAATAAAACCTTTATTAATGTTCCACATTGAAGATGGCCCACGAAAATCAATACCACTAATTTCGGTATTTGAACCATAAGCTAATTGTGGTCTGACAAAACAAATTTTTGGTTCTATCTTAGGATTAATGTAATACGTCGCATGACTACCCGTAAAAAGACTCCGATTAGGAATACCATATTGAGTTGTTAATTCACCACTGGTACTAATTAATGTTAGTTTATATGGTGCTCTACATATATCCAAAGCTGCATTACGTGATACTGTTTGGCTATCCTTATCAGTGATAGTTAAACTTAAATTACCGGTTGCTGAAATACCCAGAAGACCATGACCATCACCATCATCATCTCCCCAAAAATTATACGGCGAACCTATCACTGAATTTAATGCGATCGAATCATTATCAATCGGAATATACATATTAACATTAGCTAATGTTTCACCCAGATTTGGCAAAATTATTGGTTTGATTGACGAATTATTATTGGCTGTATATTTTTTTCCATCAGATAAACTGATACTTAATAAATAGTTGGTATTATTAACTCGAGTTTGACCGCCATCGAAGGTTAAATAAGGTGCATTTCCTTGAATAATATTCGTTGTATAAGCCGATAAAGCTTGGCAACTAATTGAAAACGATAGGAATAGCAGTGGTGCTACAGCTAAATAAATCCTTGAAAATAAAGATAAAGTATAAGAGATATTTAAAAATCGATGAAAAAACGGACTATAGGAGAATTTTAAACGTTGGTCACCTGAATTAGCTAACTTTATAATATAGGTTAGACAGGTTGGGTGTTGGGTGTTGGGTGTTTAAAATTATATTGCATTTCGACATTCCTGTCAAGTAATCTACTGATTTATTTGTTTTTTTATACTTCTCATTGATAATTTCAACCGTTTACATTAAACGGTTGAAAAAGTATAGTGACTGAAAAATCAATATGCAATATTTTTTTATTTTTAATTGTTAACTTTCGTAAAGATGATCATTTAAGTCGCTAAAATGACAACCTCTAATGTTCATTCTAACTAAAAAATAAGGGTTAAGGGTAGACGCAAAGTATGCCGCCGTTATTATCAGTTCTATCCACGCCTCCACCGGACCAAACTATAAGATGGCTATAAGAGTTGAATTCTTCAATCGTCCAATACCAATCCTTACTGAAGTTAGTACCTGGGTAATATTCTATTGGCCCCCACTCAGTGAGGAACCCTGCATCAATATTACGTTGATAATGATTACCGGATGATGCAGGTGTAGCACCCACAACACCTTGACAGTAAACCTCTTGACAAGTCGCGTTAGTTAACTCTTTTACTTTAGGCAACCGATATCCAATATTAGTACACCAAGATGTTTTAGCATACAAGTATTTTTCATTACCACGACTGACGAACCACTGTTTTAAAACAAAACCATACTTAACGACTTCGTTATTATTATTGTCAAAGCCGACTAGCTCAAATACCTGAGGTAAAGATGGCTTAACTATATTGCCCGGATTATTTGAATCCCATTGTTCTTTTTCAGTAAAAGGACCTTCCAGGGTGACTCGAACGCTGGTATTTGTTGAATTAGTCATCGTCGCCTTAATATCACCATCAGGTGAAACCGTCTTCCACGTTAAAGGTTGAGCAACACCACCTATTTCTAGATCAAAATATAAACCATTAGCTCCCGTAGTAGGAAAA
Source organism: Gilliamella sp. LMG 34359 (assembly GCF_984569085.1). Classification (NCBI taxonomy): domain Bacteria; kingdom Pseudomonadati; phylum Pseudomonadota; class Gammaproteobacteria; order Orbales; family Orbaceae; genus Gilliamella; species Gilliamella sp. LMG 34359. Next base: position 2,576,876 of record NZ_OZ474906.1, read on the forward strand.
TTTGAACCATAAGACGACGGCGTAACTGACTGAGGAAAAAATCCCCTATTATGGAGCCAAATAGAAGCAGGGCCAGCAAGATGACCAGTACCAGATTCGTTACTTGCGTAGGGTTTAGCAAAACAAATCACTGGTGGTGCCTTAGGATTAATATAATAACTGACATTATTTGCACTAAAATGACTTTCATTCGGTACACCATAACGTGTTTTTAATGTACCACCAGTATTAGATAACGTTAATTTATAAGGGGCATTACAAATTGTTAACACGGTATTGCGTGATACAGCCTGATTATTTTTATCAACAATGGATAAGCTTAAACTACCAGTAACAGTTATACCATTAATCCCCTGACCATCGCCATCATCATCACCCCAATAATTATAAGGGGGGCCAATAAGTGAACTTAATGCAATAGAATCTGTATTGGTTGGCACTAACATACCAATATCCAGAAAACTCTGACCGGCAACAGGTAAAACGATAGGATTGTCTCTTGAATTATTCGTTGCGGGAGTGAATGTGCTACCATCAGAAAGAGATATTCTAAGTAACGCGTCAATATTCGTTGCTTGAGAACGACCGCCGTCAAAGGTTAAATATGGGGCACTACCGTTGATTTTATTCGAAGTTATAGACGTTAACGCATAGATAGAATAAGAAGTTATTAACGGCAAAACAAACGTTAACCCTAAAAGTAGCTGCCGGTATAAAAAGGAACGTTGCAAGAATTGCAATAAAATTCCTGTAATTTCATGCAATTTCGATAAAAAATAAATTACGGTGAAAAATAAAGTTTGTGAGTTTAACTTTGACGAATTTAAATTAGAAGTTATCCATGTTGTGTGTTGTGTGTTGTGTGTTTAAAATTATAAATCATTCCGACGTTCCTGTCAATTAACTTTATGTTTAATTTGCATTTTATAACTCTGACGGGCTAAATTATAGCCGTTCAATTCCTTTAAAAGGTTAAAATAGTATAAAGACCAAAAAATATCCCCGCAATCTATTTTCATCGATTAATGGTTAAATTCCGTAAAGATGATCATTTAAGTCGCTAAAATGACAACCTCTAATGTTCATTCTAACTAAGGAATAAGAGCTAGGGGTAGACGCAAAGCAGGCCTATGTATTCAGTACTACTCCAACCCACGGATCCATCGTTCAAAACTATAAAATGGCTAAAACTGTTGAATTCTTCAATCGTCCAATACCAAAGCTTACTGAAGTTAGTACCTGGCTGATATTCTATTGGCCCCCACTCGGTGAGGAACCCTGCATCAATATTACGTTGGTAATGATTAGCGGATGATGCAGGTGTAGCACCAACAGCACCTTGACAGTGAGGACCTGAGTACAGTCCTTGACAAGTCGCGTTAGTTAACTCTTGTACTTTAGGCAACCGATATCCAATATTAGTACACCAAGATGTTTTAGCATACAAGTATTTTTCATTACCACGACTGACGAACCACTGTTTTAAAACAAAACCATACTTAACGACTTCGTTATTATTATTGTCAAAGCCGACTAGCTCAAATACCTGAGGTAAAGATGGCTTAACTATATTGCCCGGATTATTTGAATCCCATTGTTCTTTTTCAGTAAAAGGACCTTCCAGGGTGACTCGAACGCTGGTATTTGTTGAATTAGTCATCGTCGCCTTAATATCACCATCAGGTGAAACCGTCTTCCACGTTAAAGGTTGAGCAACACCACCTATTTCTAGATCAAAATATAAACCATTAGCTCCCGTAGTAGGAAAATTTGAACCATAAGACGACGGCGTAACTGACTGAGGAAAAAATCCCCTATTATGGAGCCAAATAGAAACAGGGCCAGCAAAATTACCAGAACCAGAATTGTTACTTGCGTAGGGTTTAGCAAAACAAATCACTGGTGCTGCCTTAGGATTAATATAATAACTGACATTACTTGCGCTAAAATGACTTTCATTCGGTACACCATAACGTGTTGTTAGGGTACCATCAGTGTTAGATAACGTTAATTTATAAGGCGCACTACAAACCTTAAGCTCTTCATTACGGGCAACCGGTTGGTTATTTTTATCAACAATAGATAAACTTAAACTACCAGTAACAGTTATACCATTACCCTCTTGACCATCGCCATCATCATCACCCCAATAATTATAGGGAGGACCAATAAGTGAACTTAATGCAATAGAATCCGTATTGGTTGGCACTAACATACCAATATCCGCAAAACTCTGACCTGCAACAGGTAAAACGATAGGATTGTCTTTTGAATTAGGAGTTGCGGGAGTGAATATGCTACCATCAGAAAGAGATATTCCAAGTAACTCATCAATGTTGGTTGCTTGAGAACGACCACCGTCAAAGGTTAAATATGGGGCACTACCGTTGATTTTATTCGAAGTTATAGACGTTAACGCATAAATAGGATAAGAAGTTATTAACGGCAAAACAAACGTTAACCCTAAAAGTAGCTGCCGGTATAAAAAGGAACGTTGCAAGAATTGCAATAAAATTCCTGCAATTTCACGCAATTTCGATAAAAAATAAATTACGGTGAAAAATAAAGTTTGCGAGCTTAACATTGCCAAATTTAAATTAGAGGTTATCCATGTTGAATGTTGAATGTTGAATGTTGAATGTTGAATGTTGAAAATTATAAATCATTTTGACGATCCCGTCAATTAACTTTATGTTTAATTTAAATTTTATAATTTTGGCCGACTAAACTATAGCCGTTCAATTCATTTAAAAGGTTAAAATAGTATAAAGATCCAAAAATATCCCCCGCAAAGTTTTTAATCTTTTTATTATCAATTTTTGTAAAGAAGATCATTGAATTAACCGCATATCGAAACATAATATACTGTGGCTAAACAAAATAATAACGCCTGTATTCTCGCCACAAATAGTCACTCTTAATGATAAAATTTATAATAAAAAAACGCACCTTAGTTTAATTATTAACTATTTTGATAATTTAGTGACTGACTTTGATAATTTCGAGGAGAATTATAAAGTACAAAAATCCCTTTCCTTAGCTGGTTTGTTAGCACAAACATCGCACCTCAATAATACCCCCTGTTGGGGTAGATAATTAAATTGTTCTACAACATCGCCGTAATCCAGCATTCGGATATTGAATTTATGAATTAATTATTAATACTTAACTCATTTAGTTTTTTAGTCAGTAGGAATAGGTGCATGATCTGTTACGCAAAATGCCGTTCTTAGGAAAATGTTAGGAGCATATCCATAAATGCCGCCACCTTGATGGCCTACAAGAAAACCATAGGTTATATTGTTATATTCAACTGTTCTCCCCGTCCAATAGCCTGCCCTTGGATCAATACTTTCATCATATTTCGATATTATTCCCCATTCAGCTAAAAGACCCCCGCCGATTTTACGGTGGTAATTATTACCTAATGAGAGAGGTTTAATACCAGATTGGGCTCGGCAACTACCATCAACAGTTGAATCGATTGTATGCGAGCAATACGCGTTAGTTAAATCCGTAATATCTGAAAGTTTGTATCCTACTTTTTCACACCATGATTTTTGTGCATGAGCAAATGCAACTCCAGGTACAGGATTAGGATTATTATCCTCATCAGTTAGGTCAGACACAAGTTGATCATCTTCCGCACTTCGTTTCTTATCTCCTCGATAAACGAACCACCGCTGCAAATTAAAACCATACTTGACGACTTCTCTATTATTACTGTCACGACCAATTAACTCAAATACCTTAGGTAAAGATGGCTTCTTGATGATAACACCCGGCTCCGGATCTCTTATTTGTGAATAAGTCGCAGAAGGTCCAGTTAGGGTGACGCGAACACTGTTTTTTGTTGAATTGTTCATGGTTGCAGTAATTCCATCATGAGAAACATTTTCCCAAATTAAGGCTTGATCATTACCAGCAATAATCAAATCAAAATATAAATTATTAGCGCCAGTAGTCGGGAAGTTTTTATTATATGTTGACTTTATGAAAAAGCCATTATTAGCATCCCATTCATTTTCGTTAGGCAGACCAGCATTGGGTCCTGTACCCTTCTCTAAATTTGGTCTCGCAAAACAGATTGAAGGTGTTGGCTTAGGATTAATATAATAAGTCACATTACTTGCGGTAAAATCAATACTTTTAGGAACACCATAACTCGTTTCTAATTTACCTTCTGTACTAGTTAATTTAACTCTATAAGGTGCATTACAAATCGTTGGAACGGTATTACGTGATATAACTTGATTATTTTTATCAACAATAGACAAACTTAAATTACCGGTGGCTGTTATACCATTAAGGCCTTGACCATCACCATCATCATCACGCCAATAATTATAAGGTGCGCTAATAAGAGAATTCAATTCAATTGAATCTGAGTCAGCAGGTATCACCATACCAATATCAGCAAAACTCTGACCAAAATTAGGTAAAACAATAGGACTTGTTTGACTTGAAGTATTGGTTGCAGGGGTATATTTATCCCCATTAGAAAGGGAGATTTCAAGTAGACCATCGGCATTTATTACTGGCGTACGACCATCGTCAAAAGTTAAATATGGTGCACTACCATTAATTACATTCGTAGTTTTAGACGTTAATGCATGGCTAGAATAGGCAGTTATTATCGAACAACTAAACATTATCCCCAGAAAGAATCGATATAAGGATTTCGATAAAAAATTGTTTTTGACGAAAAATAAAAGTTGGGAACTTGATTTTAACGAATTTAAATTATAGGTTGGCCATGTTGGTTGTTGGTTGTTGGTTGTTTAAAATTATAAACCATTTTTATGCTCTCTGTCAATTAACTTCATGTTTAATTTACATTTTACAATTCTAACTGACTAAAATATAGTCGATAATTACCTTTAAAATTCCGCGATAGTATAAAGATCGAAGAAAACCTCCGCAATCTGTTTTCATCGATTAATTGTTAACTTTTGTAAAGATGTTCATTAAAGGCGCTAAAATTGCATCGTCTAAGGTTTATTCTAATTGAAGGATAAGTATTTTAACTATCCTAACAATACTAACCGTTATGACGATGAAAAATTTTTTTTGAGCGAAAAATAGTTGTTTTTATGCGTATATAAAAAGAATCTTGGATTTTTGGTCGGTTTTAGAACTATAAACAGTGTATTCTTCAACTTTAAGTTGCTTTATTTAATTCTTCAGTTTCGATGAAGTTTTAATAATTTAATCTCTAGAATCATAAATTACCTCCGTTACTTATATACGTTTACTGTAAAAAACACCATCCTCAAATATATAAATCAGCCCAATTAGAACGGATGGCTGATTTGCGTTAATGTCATAAAATCGCTATTTATCACCCATTTCGTCAACACCATTGCCTTCGCTAGGAGAATCCTAACTTTACTTTTGCTTGTTCCCGACCAGACCAAAGCTTAAGATCTAAAAAATAAGGGTTAAGGATAAACGCAAATTACGCCCGTGGGAAAAGTACTCCAACTTACGGATCCATCGTAATTAACTATATAAAGGCCAGAAAAACTGGATTTATCAGCCGTCCAATTGTAAAACTCATTGAAGTTAGTACCAGGGTAAATACTTATTACCCCCCACTCGGGGATGAACCCTGCACCAATACTACGTTGAAAATAATTACCTGATGATGGTGGTGTACCACCAACAGTACCTTCAAAACTCGCGTTAGTTAAGTCTTTTACATTAGGCAGCCGATAATCACCAATTTTTTTACACCACGATGTTGCATCAACATACTCGTATGATCTGTTACCACGACTAACGAACCACTGTTTTAAAACAAAACCATACTTGAGGACTTCGTTATTATTATTGTCAAGGCCGACTAACTCAAATATCTGAGGTAAAGATGGTCTACCGATATTGCCAGGATTAGTTGAACCCCATTGAGTTTCATCAGTAGAAGGACCGGTCAGGGTGACTCGAACGCTAGTATTTGTTGAATTGGATATCGTCGCCTTAATATCACCATTAGGTGAAACCGCTTTCCAAGTTAAAGGTTGAACAACACCGCCTAAATCTAAATCGAAAGATAAATTATTAGCACCCGTAGTCGGAAAGTTTAAACCATAATTTGATGAAACAAATGACTGAGGCAAAAAACCCTTTCCGGCATACCAATCAGAACCAGCATAAATACCCCAACTGGTACTCGAGTAGGGTTTAACAAAACAAATCTTTGGTGCTGCCTTAGGATTAATATAATAACTGATATTACTTGCGCTAAAATGACTTTCATATGGTACACCATAACGGGTTTTTAGTGTACCTTCACTATTAGATAAGGTTAATTTATAAGGGGCATTACAAATTGTTAGCACGGTATTACGTGATACAGTCTGATTATTTTTATCAACAATGGATAAGCTTAACCTACCAGTAACAGTTATACCATTAATCCCCTGACCATCGCCATCATCATCCCCCCAATAATTATAGGGAGGGCCAATAAGTGAACTTAATGCAATAGAATCGGTATTCGTTGGCACTAACATACCAATATCCAGAAAACTCTGACCGGCAACAGGTAACTCAATAGGATTGTTATTTAAATTAGGGGTTGCGGGCGTGAATGTTCTACCATCAGAAAGGGATATCCCGAATAGCGGTTCGATATTAGTCACCCGGGTTTGACCACCGTCGAAAGTTAAATATGGCGCATTACCATTAATTACATTCAAAGTTTTAGTGGTTAAGGCAAGGCTAGAATAGGAAGTTATTAGCATCAAGCCAAACAATAGCCCTAAAAAGATCTGCTGGGATAAAACGCAACGATCTAAGGATCGCGATAAAATTCGCGTAATTCTATGCAATTTCAATGAAAAATAAATTGGCGTGAAAAATAAAGATTTGGTGCTTAATTTAGCCGAATTAAAATTATAGGTTGTCCATGTTGGGGGGTGGAAATTATAATCCATTTCGACGTTCCTGTCATATAACTTAATGTTTAATTTAAATTTTACATCTTTGAGCGACTAATCCACAGCCGCTCATTTCCTTTAAAAGGTTAAAATAGTATAAAGTTCGAAAAAAATCTCCGCAATCTATTTTCATCGATTAAAGGTTAGATTTAGTAAAGATGATCATTTAAGTCTCTAAAATGACAGACTCTAATGTTTATTATAACTAAGAAATAAGTACTTTACCTCTTCTTACAAACTTAAAGGATTTAACAATAAAAAATTTTGTTTTAGAGAAAAATAGTCGTTTTTATGCGTATATAAAAAGAATCTGGATTTTTGATCGGTTTTGAACTATAAAAATGCATTCTTCTACTTTAAGGTGCTTTATTTAATTCTTCAGTTTCCATGAAGTTTTAATAACTTAACCTCTAGAATGATAAATTTTGATAAATTCCCCCCGTTACTCATATACGTTTACTGTAAAAAACACCTTCCTCAAATATAAATCCGCTCAATTAGAGCGGATCGATAAATCATGTTAATGCCACAAATTCGGTTCTTATCACCCAGTTCGACAATACCATTATCTTTGTAAAGCAATTATTCTTTAGAATCCTAACTCTATTTTTCCTACCTCCTCACTTGCTTATGGATTAAGATCTAAGGAGTTAATGCTAAGGATAGACGCAAACCCCGTTGGTTGTATCACTAGTACCAAAGCTAGCTACATGGCCAAAGTACGTGCTAACAACAAAAAACAGATTATTCGAACTAAACGCATCACTTGTCCAATAGGGAGTGTTGGCGAAGTTGGCACCAGTATAATCGGTCAATGTCCCCCACTCCGTGAAGAAACCTGATCCAATGCGCCGCTGGTAATGATTAACAGGTGACGAAGGTATAGCACCGACAGCACCTTGACAATGAGGCCCCGAATAAGTTCCTCGACAAGCTGCGTTAGTTAAATCTTTAACCATAGCTAAACGGTAACCAATTTTTGTACACCAAGATGATAAACTAGAATAGTTATATTTATCAGTACCACGATTAACAAACCATTGCTTTAACTCAAATCCATATTTGACGACAGCATTACCATGACTATCACGACCAACTAACTCAAATACCAGAGGCAAAGATGGTCTATCGATATTATCCGGATTATTTGAACTCCATTGCGAGTCGATTGCAACTGGGCCAGTTAGGGTAACGCGAACGCTGGTATTAGTTGAATTGGTCATAGTTGCCGTAATACCATCGTGAGAAACTGGTGCCCAAGATAAGGCCTGATTAATACCACCAATATCTAAATCAAAATACAAATTATTAGCACCAGTAGTCGGGAAGTTTAAACCATAAGACGATGGCGTAACAGACTTGCGAAGAAAACCCTTATCAGGGTTCCAAATGGAAGCAGGACCTGCATAATTACCTGTACCATTATTCAAGTTAGGTTTTGCAAAACAGAGTGCTGGTGATGCTTTAGGATTAATATAATAACTGACATTACCTGCCGTAAAACGACTTTCATTAGGAACCCCATAACGTGTTTTTAATGTACCTTCAGTATTTGATAAGGTTAATTTATAAGGGGCATTACAAATAGTCAGCACTTCATTACGGGTAACAACTTGATTATTTTTATCGACAATGGATAAATTTAAACTACCCGTAGCGCTGATACCATTAACCCCTTGACCATCGCCATCGTCGTCACCCCAATAATTATAAGGCGTGCCAATAAGTGAACCTAATGCGATAGAATTTGTATTTGTTGGCACTAACATAGCAATATCCGCAAAGCTCTGACCATCAGTAGGTAAAACAATAGGATTGCCTAAACTTGAATTATTGGTTGTAGGCGTGTATTTATCACCATTCGAAAGGGATATCCCGAGCAAACCGTCGGTATTTGTTGCTTGGGTGCGACCACCATCAAAAGTTAAGTATGGTGGATTGCCATTAATTATATTCGTAGTTTTAGAGGTTAAAGCCCGGCTAGAATAGGAACTTATTAATAATAAACCAAATAAGAGCCCTAAAAAGATCTGCTGAGATAAAAAGGAACGATGCCAGAATGGTGATAAGTTCCGTGAAATTCTATGAAATTTCGATAAAAAATTAATTGGAGTGAAAAATAAAAGTTGCGAGCTTAACTTTAACAAATTTAAATTAGTTGGTTGTCCATGTTCTGTGTTCTGTGTTGAAAATTATAATGCATTTCGACAGCCCTGTCAAGTAATATCTTGATTTATTTATACTTTACACTTGCTATTTGAACTTAACCGTTTACATCAAACGATTAAAAAAGTATAGTGACTGGAAAAACACGATTCAACATTTTTTTATTTTTATTTGTTAACTATCGTAAAGAACAGATAAAAAGATTGGTATAATTTACCTTCTCATATAAATGGATTAAACGGTAACGGTTTATTTAATGCCATCGAAGTTAAAAAAGCTAAACATTAGCTTTAAAAACTGCAACTTATTAGAATAATAACAATAGAAAATTGTAGTTAATTACATTTTTTCCGCATTTTATAAAATAAGCTATTTTTTGTAAAAATAGTCAAGAGCCCCATATCGTCAACCAATATTTATTTTATAAAAATATGGAGTTAACTGATTTAAACATGATTGTGAATACATTAATTTTTTAGCATAAATAGTAATAAAAAACTGTTGTTAATAACATTCATTTTGTAATTTATAAATTAAGTGATTCTTTTAAAAAGAATCAAGCTCTCTACACCGTTAGACGATGTTTGTTGACTAAAAATATTTACTAACTCAAAAATAAATTTAACCAAATTATTGAGGATGGATGATTCTCACTGACGCCAGACCATTGTTTTTACTACTCACTTCGTCAAGGCAATTGCTTTTGCTAGGCAATTATTCTCAAGCAAACTAACTCTATATTTCCCCTCCTTAGCGCTCAAATATATGGATTAAGAACAATGAAACATGTGCTAAGGATATACGCAGAGTACGTGGTTTCCAGAGAAATCGGAAGAACGTTGCGACAGCACTAAACCCGTTTTTGGATCAACAGTACCGATGTAACGACCATTGATATCGCTTGTCCAATAGTAAGACCTATCTTCTAAGCCTCCGGCAAAGTTAGCACTCTTATATTGATCCATTCTTCCCCACTCCGTAAATAGACCGGCAGCAATACGACGCTGGTAATGATTTCCAGATGATGCTGGCATAGCGCCAACAACATCTTGAGCTGTCGCATTAGTTAAATCACTGACCTTTGGTAGACGGTATCCGATATTATCGCACCATGAAGATGTAAGAGAATAAGTGAGATACCTAGGACTATTGACATACCATTGCTTTAACACAAAGCCATACTTGACAACCGCGTTACCATCATTATCACGACCGACTAACTCAAATATCTGAGGCAAAGATGGCTTAGAAATGCTTCCCGGATTACTTGAATTCCATTGCGATAGTGTAGCAACAGGACCAGTTAAGGTGACTCGCACGCTAGTATTTGTTGAATTGGTCATAGTAGCCGTAATACCATCACGAGAAACTGGTGCCCAAAAAAGAGCTTGATTAACACGTCCTATATATAAATCAAAATACAAATTATTAGCGCCAGTTGTAGGAAAGTTTAAATGGTAAGAGGACGGAACAGATGATTGGATAAGAAAACCATTCCGATAATCCCATATGGAAGCAGGACCAGCAAATTCACGGTGATTGTAATCATTTGGTGAACCATATTCTAAATTAGGCTTAGCAAAACAGAGCATTGGAGATACCACCTTAGGAATAATATAATATATGGTACTACCTGAACTAAAAAGAGTCTCTCTAGGTACACCGTATCGTGTTATTAATTTACCCCCACTATAAGATAATGTTAATTTATAAGGCGCTCTACAAATAGAGATTTCTTGGTTACGTGTAACTACTCGATTGTCTTTATCAGCAATTAATAATCTTAAATTACCATTAGCATAGATACCATTAGCACCATCACCATCGCCATCATCATCACCCCAATAATTATAGGGAGGATTAACAAGTGTATTTAAATTAATATAGTTTGCATTCGTTGGCACAAACATGTCAATATCGGCAAGACCCTGACCAACTTCAGGTAACTCAATTGGTTCGGTTAAACTTGAACTATTAGTTGTGGGGGTAAATTTATCACCATTAGAGAGATATATTCCAAGTAGATCTTCGGTATCAGTCGCACGTGTTCGACCACCATCGAAGGTTAAATAGGGCGGATTGCCATTAATTATATTCGAAGTTTTAGACGCCAACGCGTGGCTAGTATAGGAAGTCATTAACAACAAGCAAAATGAGAACCCTAAAAAGATCTGCCGGGATAAAAAGGAACGAAGCCAGAATGGTGATAAATCTCGCTGAATTCCATGAAATTTCGATAAAAATTTAATTGAAGTAAAAAATAAAAGTTGCGAGCTTAGCTTTAGCGAATTTAAATTATAGGTTGTCCATGTTTCGTTTTTAAAATCTTTATGCATTTTGACAATCCTGTCGGCTATTCCATTAATTTATCTGCGATTTTGTACTTATTATTTAAATTTTAACCGATTACATTAAACAGTTAAAAAAAGTATAGTGACAGTAAAAAGATGATGCAACATTTTTTTATTTTTATTTGTAAACTATAGTAAATAATGGACAAAATGATTGGTATAATTAAGCTTTCCCTATAAATGAATTAAGTGGTAACGGTTTATTTAATTCCATTGAAGTTAAAAAAGCTCAACATTAGCTTTAAATACTGCAACTTATTAGAATAATAACAATAGAAATTATTGTTAATTACATTTTTTCCGCATTTTATAAAATAAGCTATTTTTTTGTAAAAATAGTCAAGAGCCTCATATCGTCAATCAGTATTCATTTAAGAAAAAATATAGAGTTAACCGATTTAAATATGATTGCCAATACATTAATTTTTTAGCATAAATAGTAATAAAAAACTGTTGTTAATTACATTCATTTTGTAATTTATAAATTAAGTTATTCTTGTAAAAAGAATCAAGTTCTCTATACGGTCAGCCGATGTTTTTGATTAAAAATATTTACTAAAAACATCATTCCTCAAAAATAAATTTAACCAAATTATTGATGATGGATGATGGATGATTCTCACTGACGCCAGACCATTGTTTTTACTACTAACTTCGTCAAGGCAATTGCTTTTGCAAGGTAATTATTTTCTAACAAACTAACTTTAGTTTTCCCTATATTTAGCTCACTTTAACCAAGGATTAAAAACTAAGAAATTAACACTAAGGATAGACGCAAAGACCAATAATGTCGCGCGAACTAGTGGGAGTTATAGCCACGGTACCATGGTATGAACCAACGGAAAACTGGTCAAGACCGGTAGCATCACTCGTCCAATAATGATAGTGACCGAAGCTGGCATTAGGGTAAGCCGGCATGAACCCCCACTCCGTGAAAAACCCGGCTCCAATACGGCGTTGATAATGATTATTGGGTGACGAAGGTGTAGCGCCTACAGCACCTTGGCAGGGATAAAGCCCTCCGGCCCAAGTTCCTTGGCAAGTCGCGTTAGTTAGATCATTAACCTTAGGTGTACGGTATCCAATATTGGCACACCAAGATGATGTATTAGAATAGTCGTATCTATCAGAACCACGGTTGACAAACCATTGTTTTAACTCAAATCCATATTTGACGACATCATTACCACGACTATCTCGACCGACTAACTCAAATACCTGAGGCAAAGATGGTTTATCGATATTCCCCGGATTACTTGAATTCCATTGCGTTGGTGTAGCAACAGGACCAGTTAGGGTGACGCGAACACTGGTATTTGTTGAATTGGTCATAGTAGCAGTAATAACACTATGAGAAACTGCCGCCCAAGATAATGCTTGATTACTACCAACAATATTCAAATCAAAATACAAATTATTAGCACCAGTAGTCGGGAAGTTTAAACCATAAGACGATGGCGTAACTGACTGAGGAAGAAAACCCTTATTAGGGTGCCAAATGGTAGCAGGGCCAGCAAAATTACCTGAACTTTTATTCATGTCCGGTTTAGCAAAACTAATCATTGCTAATATCTTAGGATTAATATAATAAGTGACATTACTCGCAGTAAAATGACTTTCATTAGGTACACCATAACGTGTTTTTAGCATAGCATTAGTATTAGATAATGTTAATTTATAAGGTGCGTTAGAAATAGTAAGCACTGTATTACGTGATACCGGCTGATTATTTTTATCAACAATGGATAACATTAGACTACCAGTAGCGGTAATACCATCTCTCCCCTGACCATCGCCATCAACATCACCCCAATAATTATAAGGCGCATCAATAAGTGAACTCAATGCAATAGAATCAGCATTCGTTGGCACTAACATAGCAATATCCGCAAAACTCTGATCTACAGCGGGTAAAACGATAGGATTGACTGAACTTGAATTATTAGTTGAGGGAGTATATTTATCGCCATTCGAAAGGGATATCTCAAGCAGACCGTCGGTATTTGTTATTTGGCTGCGGCCACCGTCGAGAGTTAAATATGGTGGATTACCATTAATTATATTCGAAGTATTAGCGGTTATGGCTAGGCTAGAATAGGGAGTTATTAATAACAAGACAAATGCGAATTCTAAAAAAATATGCAGAAATAAAAAGGAATGATATAAGAATTGTCGTGAAAAAAATTGCATAATCTGGTGCAATTTCGATAAAAAATAAATTAAGGTGAAAAATAAATGTCGCGAGTTAAACTTTGGGAAAGTTATATTATAAGCTGACCAAATTGCCTGATTAAAACCATAATACATTTCGACTGTTCCATCAAATAATCTTTTGAATTATATGTTTTTTCACACTAATCAATTAGATTTAAACCGTTTACATTAAACGGATAAAAAAGTATAGTGACTGGAAAAACACGATGCAACATTTTTTTATTTTTATTTGTTAACTATCGTAAAGAACAGACAAAAAGATTGGTATAATTAACTTTCTCATATAAAAGGATTAAGTGGTAACGGTTTATTTAATGCCATTGAAGCTAAAAAAGCTAAACATTAGCTTTAAATACTGCAACTTATTAGAATAATAACAATAGAAAATTGTTGTTAATTACTTTTTTCCTCATTCCTTAAAAAAAGGTTATCTTTTAGAAAAATTGTCAAGAAACCCATGTCATAAACCTTTGTTTATTCATTAAAAATATAGAGTTAAACAATTTAAATATTATTCTTAATACATTAATTTTTTAGAATAAGGATTAATAAAAAGTTGTTGCTAATTACATTCATTTTGTAATTTATAAATTAGGTTATTCATTTGTAGAAATGAATCAAGCAGTCTATGCCATCAGTAGATATTAACTAATTAAAAAAATTTATTAAAAAACTATTCCTCAAAAAATAAATTTATCCAATTAGTGTCGATAATTTACATTAATGTCACGAAATCGTTTTTGTAAGTCAATTATTATCTAGCGAACTGACGCAATTTTTCCAGCTCATACTGCGTCAGTCTCGATTTAAACATTAAAAAATTAATTAAGGATAGGCACAAATTCCATGGTCGATGGATGTATAGCGAGCTGCATTACCACTGTTCGAGCTAACAACAAACTGGTGATTACTTGTACTCTGCACATCACTCGTCCAATAAGCATAATAATTGAATTCAGCAGAGTCGTAATAAGACACAGATCCCCACTCTGCAAAGAATCCCCCACCAATGCGACGCTGGTAATAATTATTAGGTGATGAAGGTGTAGCACCAACTACACCTTCACACCAATAACCTGAATTCGCTCCTTGACAAGACGTATTAGTTAGATCCTTAACATTAGGCATGCGGTATTTAATATTAGCACACCAAGATAATATATTAGGATAATCAAATTCCTGATGACCACGATTTACGAACCACTGCTTTAACTCAAATCCATATTTGACGACGGCATTACCATGACTATCACGACCAACTAACTCAAATACCTGAGGTAAAGATGGTCTGTCGATTTCGCCTGGATTATCTGATTGCCATTGCAATGGCTTTGCTACTGGGCCGGTTAGCGTAACGCGAACGTTATTACTAGTTGAATTAGTCATAGTTGCCGTAATACCACCGTGAGAAACTGGTGCCCAATATAAGGGCTGATTAATACCACCTATTTCTAAATCAAAATACAAATTATTTGCACCAGTAGTAGGAAAATTTGAATCGTAAGATGAAGGCATAACCGACTGTGGAAGAAAACCCCTATCAGGATTCCATATAGAATCCAGACCTGCATAATAACCACTTCCATTAATTAAAATTGGTCTAGCAAAGCAGACCGAAGGCGATGCCTTAGGATTAATATAATAACTGACATTACCTGCCGTAAAACGACTTTCATTAGGAACCCCATAACGTGTTTTTAATATCCCTTCAGTATTTGATAAGGTTAATTTATAAGGCGCGTTACAGATAGCCAGTACTTCATTACGGGTAACAGCTTGATTATTTTTATCGACAATGGATAAGCTTAAACTACCCGTAGCGGTGATACCATTCCCCCCTTGACCATCGCCATCGTCATCCCCCCAATAGTTATAAGGTGTATCAATAAGTGAACTTAATGCGACAGAATCTGTATTTGTTGGCACTAACATAGCAATATCCGCAAAGCTCTGACCGGCAGTAGGTAAAACGATAGGATTGACTAAACTTGAATTATTGGTTGTGGGCGTATATATATCACCATTCGAAAGGGATATTCCGAGCAAACCGTCGGTGTTTGTTATTCGGGTGCGACCATTGTCGAAAGTTAAATATGGCGAATTGCCATTAATTATATTCGTAGTTTTAGAAGTTAAAGCAAGGCTCGAATAGGAAGTTATTAACAACAAGCACAATGAGAACCCTAAAAAGATCTGCTGAGATAAAAAGGAATCATGCCACAATACCGATAAGTTTCGCTGAATTCCATGAAATTTCGATAAAAATTTAATTGGAGCGAAAAATAAAAGTTGCGAGTTTAACTTTAACGACGTTAAATTATAGGTTGTCCATGTTGTGTGTTGTGTGTTGTGTGTTGAAAATTATAATGCATTTCGACAGCCCTGTCAAGTAATTATATGATTTATTTTCACTTTATATTTATTGTTCAAATTTTAACCGTTTGCAATAAACGGTTAAAAAAGTATAGTGACTGAAAAAACACTATGCAACATTTTTTTATTTTTATTTGTTAACTATCGTAAAGAACTGACTAATGAATTGGAACAACTAAGCTTTTTATAAACAGAATTTTTTTTACCATTATTCAGTTTTTCTTCAAAAAAATAAAAAGTTAAATAAATTAAACAACCTACTCTATAAGTTA
This sequence comes from Gilliamella sp. LMG 34359, assembly GCF_984569085.1. Taxonomy (NCBI): domain Bacteria; kingdom Pseudomonadati; phylum Pseudomonadota; class Gammaproteobacteria; order Orbales; family Orbaceae; genus Gilliamella; species Gilliamella sp. LMG 34359. Next base: position 2,593,193 of record NZ_OZ474906.1, read on the forward strand.
TAAAAATAAACTGATCCCCAAAAACCAAATAGGATAAAATCGAATAACCAGAAAACGAACCTATATCAATGATTTTTAGATAGAAAGATTTTATTAATAAGCTCTCCCTTCCCTGAATGAGTTGTAGAGTATAAGTTGATGTCATATTTTATCGTGGACATGAAAGCTGATGTTATTACCTTTAATTTAAATTAGATAAAAGTGGCAAAATAGGCTTATCGGTTTGTAATATTATAACTTTTATTATTAGGTTATTTAACATTGCTGGCATTAAATAAACCGTTTCCATTTAATTTTATTCTATGAAAAAGTGTAGATGTACCATATCTAACTTTTAACTTAACTGAGTTATAAGAAAAAAGTATAACGATATATAAATATATTATTTAACGGTTTAATAAAGATTTTATATTATAATTTTCGACCTCATAATTTTAATATATAAAAAACAATGCATAAACTAGCCAATCGACTCGATCACTTTTCAGATTCGGTTATCCGTCGGATGACTCGGATCGCTAACCAATATCAAGCTATCAATTTGTCACAAGGATTTCCCGATTTTGATCCACCTAAACCGTTAATCGATGCGTTAAAACAAGCTGCTGATTACGGCCCTCATCAGTATGAAATCACTTGGGGCTCGGCTGAGTTTCGGCGTTTGTTAGCTAAAAAGCAACAAAAATTAATGCAGATTGATATCAATCCCGATGAGAATGTGTTGGTAACATGCGGTAGTACCGAGGCGATGATGTGCGCGGTGATGACGGTTTGTAATCCGAAAGATAAAGTTATCATTTTTTCACCGTTTTATGAAAATTACGGCGCTGATGCTATTTTGTCAGATGCGACGCCAATCTATGTGCCACTCATTCCACCTACCTTTGAATTTGATAAGCAACAACTTCGTGAAGCGTTTGAGCAAGGGGCAAAGGCGCTAATTCTATGTAATCCTAGCAATCCTTGTGGCAAGGTGTTCACTAAGAGTGAGCTTGAATATATTAGCCAATTAGCGATTGAATTTGATGCCTATATTATTACCGATGAAGTTTACGAGCATATGGTTTATGCTCCACATCAACATCTTTACTTAGCCAGCTTTGCCAATATGCAAGAGCGTACTATTTGCTGTAGCTCGTTGTCTAAAACCTATTCGATCACTGGTTGGCGACTCGGTTATATTATTGCCGATAAAAGAATTATTGATGGTTGTAAGATGATCCACGACTTTCTAACCGTTGGTGCAGCTGCACCATTGCAAAAAGCGGCTTGTGCCGGGTTAGCATTAGGGGATGATTATTATCAACAATTAACCGAAACCTATACCGCTAAGCGTCGTCTATTTTTAAAAGGATTAGATGACTTGGGGCTTACTTATTATGAGCCACAAGGGGCTTATTATGTTTTAGTGGATATTTCAACGTTAAATCCATTTAAGACTGATTTTGAATTTTGTGAATGGTTAATTAAAGAAGTCGGCGTAGCGGCAGTGCCAGGGTCGGCCTTTTTTAAACATCCTGAATATCGTTATATTCGCTTCCATTTCGCTAAACAAGAACCTACGCTAATTGCAGCTTTAGAAAGACTCTCCAAACTTAAGGAAAAATTATCATGTTTAAAAAATTAATTGTGGCAAGTTTAGCCATTTTAACTTCACTGTTGGTATTAACTGGTTGTGACAGTGCTAAAAAAGAGAATCAAATTACTGTAGGCGTTGCCGCTGGTCCTTATGGTGATATGTTTAAACAAGCTATCGCCCCAGGTTTAGAGAAGAAAGGCTACCACATTGAAATTCGTGAATTTAGCGATTATGTTCAACCAAATTTAGCGTTAGCTAACAAAGATATCGACGTTAATTTGTTTCAACATTTGACTTATCTTAATAACTTCAAACAAGCTCGCAACTTAGACATTATTGCGATTGGCTTTGTTCCGACTGCTGGCGCCGGTATTTATTCAAACAAAATTACTGACTTTTCGCAATTAAAACAGGGCGATCAAGTGACCATCTCTAGCGATGTAACTAACGAAGCTCGTGCTTTACGTATTTTGGAAGCAGCAGGATTAATTAAACTTGATGCAAATGTAGATAAAAATAACTTAACCCCTAAAGATATTATTGAAAATCCTTATGGTTTAGAGATAGTGCCAATTGAAGCACCACAAACACCACGCTCTTTAGACAATGTTGCGTTATCAGTCGTTAACGGTAATTATGCCATCGGTGCTGGTTTAGATCTTTCTAAAGCGCTTTATCACGAAGTATTAGATAAGGATCATAAAAATGTTATTGCCATTCGTGCTGAATCAAAAGATAGCTTAGGTAAAGACATTATTGAGGTGCTGCAATCACCTGAATTTAATCAAGTGATTAATGATAAAAATGGTATTTTCTATACCTTCCAAAAACCTGATTATCAGTTATTTTAATTATGCAAACTAATCCGTTAATTCAAGTAAAAAATGTTTCAGTAAAATTTACAGCCAAAGAGCAAGTAGTTGAAGCAGTTAAAAAGGTCTCGTTTGATGTGAATCAAGGCGAAATCTTCGGTATCATTGGCTCAAGCGGTGCCGGTAAAAGTACGTTAGTAAGAACACTGAATCGACTTGCTGAACCCTCTTGCGGACAAGTTATTATCAATGGTGTTGATATTCAAACCTTACGCGGTCGTGAATTACAGGCGTTTCGGTTTCATGTTGGCATGATTTTTCAAAACTTCAATTTGGCATCATCGAAAACTGTCTATGAAAATATTGCCTTTGTGCTTAAAGCTGCCGGTAAAAAAGGCGATGCCGTTAAAAACAGAGTCAACGAATTGCTTGCTTTAGTCGGATTAAGTGATAAAGCTAGTGCCTATCCTGCTGAACTCAGTGGTGGGCAAAAGCAGCGAGTCGGCATTGCCAGAGCGCTAGCTAATGACGCCAAAATTCTATTGTGTGACGAAGCAACGAGTGCATTAGATCCCACCACTACTAGCGCAATACTTGATCTACTAAAACAGCTCAATCAAGAATTTGGATTAACCATTGTACTAATCACCCATGAAATTGATGTGGTAAAAAAAATCTGTCATCGGGTTGCAGTAATGTCGCAAGGTGAAATTGTCGAAATGAATAGCACCTTCAACCTTTTTGCCTGTCCGAAACAACCGTTCACGCAACAATTTCTTAATATTGATGAAAACACTCATTTACCGGATATCATCAAACAAAACGTTAAAGGTAAATTGGTCCGTTTGCGTTACATTAACGAAAACACCACCCAACCAATACTGTATCAATCTGCTATTGAAACGCAGGTTGCATTTAATATTTTACATGGTTTTATTGAATACTTCGACAACCAAGCTTTAGGTAATTTAGTGATTGAACTCATTGGTCAACCGGCAAATATTGAAAATCTAATAACCAAATTAGCAGCTCAAGAAGTGATTATTGAGGAAATAAATTAATGATAAAACTCACCATTGCCGAAATAGCGCAAATGTTATGGAAAGCCGCTTACGAGACATTTATTATGGTAAGTTGGTCATTGTTAACCGGTTTAATTATCGGTACATTAATCGGTTTAGTGCTGTTTTTAATGTCGAATCAATTCTTCTTCAAAAATAGAATCATCAACAGTATTGCTAATTTTGTCGTCAACGCGACTCGTTCCATTCCGTTTTTAATATTAATGGTGACAGTACTGCCTTTAGGAGCATTATTGGTTGATACCGCAGTTGGTCCTAAAGCTGTGATCTTACCACTTTCGATAGCCGCTATCGCTTTTTATGCCAGATTAGCGGAAAACGCCTTTAGTCAAATTGACAAAGGGGTAATTGAGGCAGCGGTAGCCAGTGGAGCATCACATCTGCGGATTATATTTGGCATTTTGTTTCCTGAAGCGATGGCACAATTAATTCGTCACGCAACCGTCACCACCATCTCACTTATCAGCTTTAGCTCAATGGCCGGCGTTGTAGGTGGTGGTGGCATTGGTGACTTAGCCATCAGTTATGGTTATCAACGCTATGTGACCGAAGTGCTCATTTTATGTGTTGTTATTCTTATTTTTATTGTAATGGTGATTCAATACCTTGGTGACAAGTTAGCCAACCACTTTGATAAAAGCTATAAATAGTCGGTAATTCAACATGAACAAACTAACAGATATTATTAAAGACCCTCAACGTGTCGTCTTACAAAATGCCATCCCACCATCGCACCTGACTGATGGTTTACAGCTAAAATACGGTCAGGCTGATATTTTAGTCTACCCCAAAACCACTGCCGAAGTGGTTGAGGTGGTTAAATTTGCAAATGCAAACAATTTGAATATTACTACTCGTGGCGCGGGGACTAACTTGGTTGGTTCTACCATTCCTAATGGTGGTATTATTCTTGATTTATCATTGATGACTAATATTGTTGAGCTAGATAAGCAAACTTTTACCGTTACCGTACAACCTGGTATTTTGCTGCAAGATCTGCAACAGTTTGTCGAACAACATGACCTATTTTATCCGCCCGATCCTGGCGCGAAAACCGCTACTGTTGGCGGAAATATCAGTACCAATGCTGGTGGCATGCGAGCAGTAAAATATGGTGTGACCCGTGATTATGTGCAAGCCCTCGAAGTGGTAATGGCTGATGGAAGTGTGTTAACTATTGGCAGCAAAAATGTTAAGGACAATACCGGACTTTCCTTAAAACATCTGTTTATTGGTAGTGAAGGTACTTTAGGTATTATCACTCAATGTACGTTAAAACTGATAGCTAAACCGAAAGTATCGCAAACGTTTATTGTCGGTTTTAATACCATTGAACAAGCCATTGCCAATATTACCACCGTACTGCATACCCTAACCCCAACAGCGTTAGAATTTGTCGAGCGTAAAGTGGCACAATGGGGCGAGCGGTATTCGGGTTTTCAATTCCCACTACCTAATAGTCAAGCTTATTTGATTATTATGCTGGATGGCGCCGATCTGCAAACCATCGAACAACAACGCCAGCAATTATTGGCTAATTTAGGTGATTGTGACTTTTTTGTTGCCGAAGATAGTAAGCAAACCAATCAAATTTGGACAATCCGCGGCTCATTAGTGCGCGCGGTTGAGGCAGTAACCCAGCAAGATCCGATTGATATTGTGGTACCAATAAATCGTATTGCCGATTTTATTAACTTTACCAAACAGCTTGAAGTACAAACCAAAGTACGCATGTTAGCCTTTGGTCATGCTGGGGATGGGAATATTCATCTCTGTATTTTGCGTGATGATCGTGATGACCATCAGTGGCAAAGCGATCTGCAACTAGTCCATCAAGCACTGTATCAAAAATGTTTGGAACTTGGTGGCTTACCTTCAGCCGAACATGGCATTGGTACCGCAAAAGTTAGTTATTACAACGACGCCATTCCAGCAACAAATCGCCAACTTATGCGCGCTATCAAACAGCAGTTCGATCCTAAAAACTTACTGAACAATCAGGTCTATACAACTATCATTTAGTAAAGCTATCATTTAATATAACTATGATTTAATCTGATTAACATCATTATCTCAATCATGAAGTTTGAGATGGTGATGTAAATTAGCATTACAACGATTTTAATGGTTAGAATAGGTTATAAACAGAATTAAGAAATGATTATAAAATAGGCTATCCTTCGATATTTTCCTTAATGCTATTTCGTTTTAATTGAATGCTTTTCTCGAAATCTCTTCAAGATAGTTTTTAAGTTTTTATAGAGATGTTTAACAGCCATTATTGGGTGATGGAGCATCATTCTAGGGCCGGCATAGCGCATAACTTCTTTGATTTTTAGTTTGTAGTCTTTGCGATAGCAATGTTTTGGACAGAGTTCACAGGTGGTTTTCTGTTCACCAAATCGACACATAGTTAAACGTTGCATGGCATATTGCAACAGATCATTACACTCATCACAAAGCTGATTTTTCGGGGTATGGTGTTTCTGGCGGCAATAAAGGGCCATCATCACCCTTACCGTGGCTTTTTCTTGAGTAATTTTGGGACCAGTATTATTTGCAACCATAATTTGATAAAGTTAAATTTGAAAAAATGTTAGAATACTAAATTAATTAATATAATCACAAGGATTTTGTTTAATGGCAAGAATTATCAACAAAGATACTACGGTTTGTATGTCACTTTCAGCTAGACCTAGTAATTTTGGTACTCGTTTTCATAATTTTTTATATGAGAAATTAGATTTAAATTATCTTTATAAAGCATTTACCACCAATAATTTAAAAGATGCGATTTATGGTATCAAAGCATTGTCGATTCGCGGTTGTGCAATTTCGATGCCTTATAAGCAAGCTTGTATTGAATTTATTGATGAATTAGATGTCTCAGTACAATCCATCCAAGCGGTCAATACCATTGTTAATACTGACCACTATCTAAAAGCCTATAACACTGATTATATTGCTGTTGAGAAGCTGATTAAAGCCAATCATATAAGTAATAATACGCCGTTTGTTTTAAAAGGTAGCGGTGGGATGGCAAATGCTGTAATTGGTGCATTTTATGATGCAGGTTTTAAATATGGAATTGTCTGTGCACGGAATGAGGAGAAAGGCCAAGCTTTAGCTGAGCGTTATCATTACAAATGGGTCAAGGACGAATCAACCATTACTCCTGAACAAGCAAAATTAATTATCAATGTTACGCCAATTGGCATGCAAGGTGGCGTTGAGGCAGACCAACTATCGTTTAGTGAAGCAATGATTAACCAAGCGGATATTATATTTGATGTAGTCGCCCTACCCGTTGAGACACCACTAATTAAATATGCCAAAAAGTTAAATAAAACCATTATTTCCGGTGCAGATGTTGCAGTGTTACAAGCGGTTGAACAATTTATTTTATACACTGGCGTGACACCTAATGATGAACTCATCCAGCAAGCCGGTGAGTTTGCCAGACAAGGTTAGTCGCGATGAAAAATTATTGAGAACTTATCGATACTCTGGGATGCATCAATCGCTACGTTGTAACAAAGTGCTGATGTTCAAGAGCGGTGAGTATCATCTAGCTATTTGTTAATAACATCCGGGAATCAAAATCGAACGGTGTAAAAAACTAATAGTTATACTTTGGGCATATTATCATGCCCATAATCAATCAACTGGAAGAATTGGTTAATATGACTCAGTAAAGCTGATTTTAACAAGATGGAGCTTCGGTCGATATTAGCCATTTGAAAAAACTCATTCGCCTTCCTCATCTAGATATTGTCGCCGTTGAGAAATAATACCGAAAAGCGAAAATAACTTAAAGGCAATCAATTAAAAAGCCAGTTAGTAGTAAAAAATCCAGAGAAGCTATTTAAATAAAAAAATAGAGGAACACTTTTTTTGGTGTTTTCAAATTGCCTAAATAAAAACAACATAGGCTGTTAATAGGCTAACTTATACATTAAAAATATTGAGTAAATTTGTTACTGAAGCTTTTCCCTACACGATTTATATCAACCAAATTTGGCATTGCGTTTCGCCCTCTTTTTTGTTGATTAGTTGCGGCAAGTGAAAGGTTGGCAAATAATATAGTTTTTTCTAAAGACCAACCATAACTAATCCCATAGGCAAAAGCACCTTGAAAAATAGCGACATCAATCAGGTAATCAGATGATTGATTCTCAAAGGCTGGGATGATGACCACTTGTTGACGATCAAGATATGCGCAGCCTTTTTTGTCCAAGCGAATAATAACTTTGCCATTGGTTAAACTGCGTAATCTTTTAAGCGCATTTTTAATCTCTTCTCGATGACGAAAGTTTTTTAATTTTAAAAATGCACCGGCAAATTTTTCCGTCACAATTAAATAATCAGCATGTTGCGCTAAGTATAGGCTAGAATCAGATAGGTTATCGATACACATAATCACTTTAGTTTTAAGTAAATGATCGATGAGATATTCACTTAATTCTGCCTCATATCCATCAATTAAGATAACAATATCATGTTTATGACCATTCATGGTTTGCATAAAATGGTTAAGCTTATTCTTTTCCGCCATGGTTAACTTAGGCGGTGTGGTTAACCGGTGAGATATCACTGAATGGGTTCCGGCTTTCTCATCAATGGTGATAGCCTCTAAAGGCGTAACCATTTTTTCAGAAAAGATAAATTGCCCAGTATTAACACCAGCATCGGTAAGTTCTGATACAATCTGATTAGCATAATTATCGTTGTTTAAATGACTAATGTGATAAATCTTTTCCCCCCAAAGGGCGAGTAAATAAGCCGCATTAGCACATGCCCCACCACCACTACGCACAATATTAGCTGATGAGTTTAAACCACTTTGTTCTAAACTAGCGGAACTAACACAAACCAAATCTAAACAAGCAAAACCTACGGTAAGAATTGTCATCATTTAGCCTCGATAGATAAGTTAATAAACAATACTAAAAATTGAAAAATGATCTGATCTAGTTTTTTATGATATAGCGATTTATGATTTAATTTTGTTCAACTTGATTATATTTTAGCTAACTATGCTGGCGATAAAAATTGTAGAGAAAAAATGAAAAGCAATAAGGAAATTAGACTTATTGCTTTAAGTAAAAAACGATGCCTCAAAGGGCTTTATTATGTTCAAAAAACTATAATTTGATTTATCAGTTATAGAATAATCCAATTAAGGATTGTTTTTATATTAAGTGATTTAGATAAGCTTGATAAGCACAAAAACTAAATTTTGTGATATATCTCTCAAATATATTCCTTTTATTACTAAATATCAAACCAAAATCGCTATTAGATAATCACTAATAACGATTCACGACGGTTATGATAACTATGGTTAGGTTATCTCATTTTTTACGTTAATAAGAAGGCATCATGTTACATAGTTTGTTGTAATTTATGATAAACCGCTAAAAGTTTTTGATGCATAGCAAATTGTTCCATTGGATTATTGTCATACTGAGCATCCTTCGACTCAGTTAGACCGAAAAATTGTTTTTTAGCGGTCGCATATTGCCACATATCATCAACACAGTCTTTTCCATACATTTTATTAAATGCCTTTTGGTAATCACTAAATTGATTCTCTCCGCGTTCAATAATAAAATTGACTAAAGTTTGTAAACAACGATAAGCGTGATTGCGTTCCGGTGTGAAAATGGATTCGTTCATTTCAACCGTCCAGTCGATCCACAATTTTGCTTGCGGTAAATCAGCCGCCGCTAATGCCAACATGGCTTTTAACTCACCAATTCTTAAGGTTAACCACGCATTATCTTTACCGGTTGCAATGCCAAGTAATTCACGAACTCGAGCAAAATCATCTAAACCTTCATCATCCAATTGTTCAATAATCGCCAATAATTGTTTTGCCGTACGTTTTTGTTGAGGGAGGGATAGGATCAGTTCACGCAGGTGGATCGCCATATTATTATTGGCGATCAATAGATCTTCCGGCGGATAGATTTCTGACATACCGACAGCTAAAATGCGGCATGCATAAACACCAAGATGCTGGTAATCCATGATAAGCACTTCGATTTTATGATGATCAAAAATAGCCATTAAGTTGGCAAATTCCTGTTCGGTCGTACCCGAAAAATCCCAGTCTACAAATTCATAATCCGATTTTTCATTGAACAGATCCCACGAGATTAAGCCACTTGAATCAATAAAATGAGTTTCTAAGTTACTTAAATCCGCCACATCATCATTATCAAAGCTTGGCGGGGAAAACACATCCAGATCTTTAAGACTTCGACCTTGCAGTAACTCGGTAACCGTTCGTTCTAGGGCTACACCAAAATTAGGATGTGCACCGAAAGAGGCATAACAAGTCCCATTTTGTGGATTAAATAACACTACGCAGATAACTGGGAATTCGCCGCCTAAAGACGCATCAAAACAGTAAATGGGGAAACCTTGTTTTTCTAGCGCATCAATTGCCACTAACACAGCTGGATAACGATTGAGTACTTCAGCAGGAATGGTTGGCAGGCTGATTGCTTCGGCGATGATCTTATTTTTAGTATAACGCTCAAATATTTCTGATAATCCTTGAACGCGTGCTTCGTTTGGCGTGTTGCCTGCTGACATTCCATTAGAAGCGTATAAGTTAGCAATTAAATTAACAGGTACATAAATAGTTTTGCCATCGGATTGTTGCACAAATGGTAATGCGCAAATTCCACGTTCGCCATTACTTGACTGTAGATCGATTAAATCGGTCGCAGTTAATTCATGATCCGGATCATAAAACTTCATTAAATTGGGTGATAATAATCCTTTTGGCAAGCTGTTATCTTTCGGGATTGCGAACCATTTTTCAGATGGATAGTGAACAAATTCACCATTAGCCACTTTTTCACCTAAATAAAAATCAGAAAAAAAGTAATTAGTTGAAAGTCGTTCAAAATACTCACCAAGTGCTGACGCTAAAGCTGCTTTTTTACTGGCACCTTTACCATTGGCAAAACAGAGAGGACATTGGGTATTTTGGATATGTACCGACCAAACATTAGGCACGGGGTTAAGCCATGATGCCTCATTGACGGCTAAATCATATTTATCTAGTTGTTGATGAAAATAGTTAATGGAATCTTCTAATGCGGCATCTTTACCGGGAATAAATGTTTTCATACTGAATTTAAGGAAACCTTTGTTGAAATTAGCGTTGATTTATTAATCCAATTGTTATTAAATGTATCGTTTTTTTTCGTAAAGTGAAAGTAATAAAATTATTAATTTTTAATTAAGGAAATAAAAAATGAAAAATATAATCGATACCGAAGGTCTTTCTTTTAAGGACTTATTCTTTTTTAACAAGATGATTACGCCGAAAATTATTACTATAGTCTATTGGATAAGCTTAATTCTTATCGCAATTTCAGGTCTGGTTGTAATCTTCTCTAGTCTTTTTATATTGCGATATAGTTTTGGTTCTGGCCTAATGGGCATCATAAGTGGCATCCTAACAATTATTGTAGGTACTGTGTTTACTCGTATTGGATATGAGTTAATTTCTATATTATTCAATATTAACCGAAATATCGAAAAACTCGCTTCAAACAAATCTATTGATAATAAAAACCTATAATGCAAAACGATGTAAGTGGGGAAGTTTCCCCACTAATCCCACTAATAAAGTGTAATAAATTCAATCATTAAGTTATTAACTTAGAAATTACTCATCGTTTACAATTCACTTAACGGCCATCTTGGTTTAACCTCAATGGCGAGATCAGCAAATTGTGATGCTTTAAGATGAATCATACCAGCATAGGCAATCATCGCACCATTATCAGTACAAAATTCCAATCGCGGATAATAAACCTGTCCTTTTCGTTCAGCCATTAATTGAGCTAATTTGCTACGCAAGGTCTTATTGGCACTAACACCACCGGCAATGACTAAACGATTAAAACCAGTTTGATCTAATGCACGACGTGATTTAATTAACAAAGTATCAACTAATGCATCTTCAAATGCCCTTGCAATATCGGCTTTAGTTTGTTCATCAAGATCCTGTTTTTGCAGATTAATAGTATTAGCCGCAGCGGTTTTCAAACCAGAAAAACTAAAATCTAATCCTGGTCTATCGGTCATCGGTCTTGGGAAATGAAAACGTGAGGTATTCCCTTGTTCAGCGAGTTTGGATAATTTTGCGCCACCGGGGTAATCTAATCCTAATAATTTGGCAGTCTTATCAAACGCTTCACCAGCAGCATCATCAATTGATTCACCCAGAAGCGCATATTCACCAATGCCAGTAACTTTAATTAATTGGGTATGACCACCAGAAACTAGCAAAGCAACAAAAGGAAACGCTGGCGGATTATCTTCCAACATTGGTGCCAATAAATGGCCTTCCATATGATGTACCGCAACGGCAGGCACTCCCCAAGCATAAGCCAATGAACGCCCGACTGATGCTCCGACCATTAGAGCCCCGATTAGGCCTGGTCCAGCAGTATAAGCCACACCATCAATATCACTCGCCGTTAAATTAGCTTGTTTTAGCGCTGCTTGAATTAATGGTACAGTTTTACGAATATGATCGCGCGAAGCCAATTCTGGCACTACACCACCATAATCAGCATGCAATTTAATTTGTGAATAGAGTTGATTTGCGATAAGTCCTTGCTTGTCATCATAAATGGCAACGCCAGTTTCATCGCATGAGGTTTCAATGCCTAAAATCTTCATCAATGTTTACTCATTAGATCGGAAATCTCGTCTTCGCTCCAAAGATCTTGTTCAGTAAGTTCTTTATCAGCAATACGATGCTCTTCCGTAGCCCAATCACCTAAATCTATTAGTTGACAACGTTTACAACAAAATGGTCGATATGGACTTTTTTCGGACCACTCAACATCTTTGTGACAGGCAGGACACTTTACAATTGTAATGGTATTGTTATTCATTTGAACATTCTTAAATAATAGTAAGCTAACAACATGCAAGTTCAAATTCTATTGCATCGTTATTGGTAAAATCGCCAGTATGCAGGGGTAAAAAACGAATACTATATCGCGACATATGGCCAGAAACTTGGGGATACGTATTTTTATCTAAAGCAACACGGATCCGAATCAAATTTACCTCACCATTGGTTTCTTGGAAAAAGTTATTGGTACAAATAAAGGAGTGAAACTCCCCTAACTGCCGAATAAACTGCAAACATGTTTTTAAAAGTTCATCAAGCAAAGCAAAATTCTGCAACCATTTATCAACTTGTGTATTACGTACTTCCTGAGGCTGGTTCAACCATAAATGGAACAATGGCAAATCAAAACTACAACAGCCACCAGGTATCATTAAACGTTGCCGTATTGCCGTGATAAAACGGTCATCTTTCAAAACTTGTCCTAAGCGTAAATTTGAATCAAATTGAGTTAAGTAAAGATCATATTTTTCAATCATCTCATTAAGTAACTCTTTATTAACGCCATCAAGTTCGATCCAAGATAAAAGTTTTTGCTTTTGGGCTTCAAGTTCTTTAAGTAAATCACCTTTAATATCATTACGTTCAATAATTTCCAACAATTCTGATAATAAATGAAAAAACAATAACGCATTAGCTTGTTGAAAATGGCGATTTAAATATAACTGATTAAGTAAGAACTCAATACGTAACCAAGTACGCATTCTTTCATTTAATGGATGTTCAAAAATAATGTTATTCATAGCTATTCTTAACTTTTGAGTTATGTAAATATTGCTTGTGTAAATGATCAATTTGAACTGTTAATGCGGCTAAATTACCATCATTAACAATAATATCATCAGCAAATGCCAAACGATCGGTTAAAGAAACTTGTGTTCTTATCATTCTATTTGCTAATGACTCACTGATTCCATCTCGATTAATTAATCGCTCTAATTGTAACTCTTCCGGTGTATCAATCAGCAAAATTCGATCAGCCAAATGTTGTAAATTATTTTCAATTAATAATGGCACTACCCAAATCACATAAGGTGCAGTTTGCTCGGCAAACTGTTTTTGCGTCTCTTGTGCAATAATAGGATGCAGTAAATTATTTAACCATAATCTTTCATGATCATTATTGAAAATAATTTCCCTTAACTGACTACGATCCAATTCACCGTTTGCTAACAAGATTTCTTGACTAAAATGCTTAACTATTTGCGTCAAAGCAGAGGTTCCTATTGCAACTACTTGACGAGCAATTACATCAGCGTCAATAATTGGCACACCTAATTGAGCAAATAGATTGGCAATGGTAGTTTTACCACTGGCAATTCCACCACTAAGTGCAACAATATAAGACATAATCTAGATTCCGACTAATGACAACTGGTGGAGATTATAACATACAACTTCACAACAGAATATATAACAATCTATCCTTGAAATAAGCTTTTCAATAGTCCTAAGTATGTTCAGCCTATTTAATCACCTAGCCCAATAATTATTGGGAAAGCACTTTTATGAAAAATATCATTTCATTTTGCGATTTAAATCGTAAATCTAATTTTTTTTGTAATTTTTACCATCAATTAACAAAAAAATTAGATAAAACAGTTGTTTTGTTTATTTAGCTGTATATAATCACATATATCTGTATATAAAAACAGGAATTGATTATGAGACCATTAACCGAACGTCAACAACAAATCTATGATTTAATTAAGGAAAACATTCAAACCACCGGAATGCCACCTACTCGAGCGGAAATAGCCCAAAAATTAGGATTTCGATCTGCTAATGCAGCTGAAGAACATCTTAAAGCATTAGCTAAAAAAGGGGCGATTGAAATGATTGCCGGATCATCGCGAGGTATTCGTCTATTATTGGAACAACCTGAGAACTTATCCGAATTTGAAGGCATCCCCCTTATTGGTAAAGTTGCCGCTGGATCGCCAATTTTGGCACAAGAACATATTGAAAGCCATTATCAAATGTCGCCTGCATTATTTAAACCACAAGCTGACTTTTTATTAAGAGTCCAAGGTATGTCAATGAAAGACATTGGTATTTTAGATGGTGATTTGCTTGCCGTACACAAAACCCAAGATGTAAAAAATGGTCAAGTGGTTGTGGCACGCATTGATGACGAAGTCACGGTTAAACGATTATCGCAAAAGGGTCGACATGTAAAACTTCTTGCTGAAAATCCTGAATTTGCGCCAATCGATATCGATTTAGAACAACAGAGTTTTGCTATTGAAGGTATTGCTGTTGGTATTATTCGTAATGGTTCGTGGATGTAATCCAAAAGATAGTATAAAATAACTACCAATTGTTGCTTAGGAGATAACAATATGTGGTTATTTTGGTTATATGAATTTTTAGGATTCGTTGGAGTTATAATATTAGTCTTCGTTTACTGTCGTATTCGAAAACAGGGTTTTTGGTCTTTTTTATGGCACAACTTAAAATGGATTTCCATTGGTGTTGCTAGTGTTTGGTTATTAATTGCGCTTATTTGTCGAAATGACTTGTACAATGCGGCAAAATGTTATTTCCGCGGAGAAAGTATGCATGCAAACACCAAATATTCTATTTTTTGGAGCGAATGTCAAATCGAAACCTCTAATGGCAACTATTTACCAATCGATCGCACCCGTGCGTTACCTGGTGCCAAAGATAATGGTAGTCATGATGGTGGCGTTCCTGCTGATGATTTAATCATTAACTGATCATTTTTAAATAGAAACACAGACAATGCTGTGCATTGTCTATGTTTATTTGCAACCTCTCAATTGGCTTTTTTTGCTTCGCTTTAATCTTATTAACTAGTATAAACGAAGTAACGTTTTTTATTTGAATTATAAACTTTTGTAAAAATTATCGCGAAGTTTTACTGTGAAATTAAGGTTTTAAATATGACAACAATCAATTTTTAAACATCCAATAATTTAAAATAGAACATACAAATAAATTTATGAAGGTAATAAAAACAGTAATAAATATAAAATAAGATTTAAATAATTAATTGTTGTTTCATAATTCAATCATAAATTAAAGATATCATTATTAGCTGATAAAAAAGAAAGAAGCTTTGTTTGATTTAAAGATTATAGTATTCTTATCTTAATTATATTAATTCACTTCGAACACTCGATAACGTGCATTCTTTTATCATATCTTTACGCAAAGTTTTTTATAGCAGTAATTTGCTATTTAGTATTCGTATGCTGGTGAGCTTAACTGGCTCTACACTTGTGCCATGGTATTTTGGTTCGGTCTCGTTGGTGATTCCGGTCACTTTAGGTGTGGTTGCCGCTGGATTGACCGAAATTGATACTCGTTTGTTGAGTCGCTGTATTAATATTTTGCTTACATTAGTTTGCTTTGCGATTGCAACGTTTTCTGTCGAGTTATTGTTTGATTTTCCTTTACTGTTTATTGTTGGTCTAGTGAGTTCAACATTTATGTTCATCATGCTCGGATCGCTTGGGCAACGTTACGGAGTGATAGCTTTTGGTTCGTTGTTGATTGCAGCTTATACAATGCTTGGGCATAATCTGTTTGAAGATAACTATACCCTCCCTTGTTTTCTGCTATTGGGCGCTCTTTGGTATAATGTGGTTTCATTAGTTGAGTCGATTGTGCAACCAATTCGCACAACTCAACAAACGCTAACAAATTGTTTTATAAAACTATCACTCTATCTTGATGCCAAAGCCGCCATGTTCGATCCTGATGAAACAGAAGGTTTCAAACGGCAAACACTTGAATTAACGGAATGCAACACTCAAGTGATTAAGGTGTTTAACGATGCTAAGCGTTCGCTGTTTAATCGTTTAAAGGGATTTCGTGGACAAGCTTATATCAGAAAAATGTTAAGCTATTATTTTGTTGCCCAAGATATTCATGAACGAGCGAGTTCATCTCACGGTGATTATCAAGCGCTCAGTGAACACTTTAAGCATAGCGATCTATTATTTCGTTTTGCACGAATTTTAAATTTACAAGCTAAAGCTTGTGCCAAGCTGGCAGTTTCGATTAAATTAAATCAAACTTATCATCATGATCCGTTATTTGCTCGTTATTTTACTTATTTAGAAGAAGCAATCGTTCAGTATCAACAACAATCTAATGCCAATTTGTTATTAATAAAGTCGTTGCAAAATCTCCACCAAAATTTACTCGCCATCGATTTATTATTGGCCAATATTGATACCGAGCAACATCTGTCTAAAGCACAAGAAGATAATCAATTAATTGATGAAGAGCTAACTCGCTTCCATGATATTTTTGCAAGAATTAAGCAAAATTTAACGCTAAAATCATCACTATTTCGTCATGCAATTCGTATGAGTATTGTACTTTTTGTTGGCTATATGGTGATTTACTTTTCTCATCTTTCTCATGGTTATTGGATTATTTTAACCAGCCTGTTTGTTTGTCAGCCTAACTATTCGACCACAAAATACCGCTTAAAATTACGGGTGATCGGCACGGTTTTAGGCATTGTTGTCGGTATCCCATTAACTTATTTATTCCCAAGTGTTGAAGCGCAATTAGTATTAATAATTTTGACCGGTTGGTTGTTTTTCTTATTTAAGAATTCACAATACGCCTATGCGACCGCTTTTATCACTTTATTGGTGTTCTTTAGTTTTAGTTTGATTGGTGAAAGCAGTATTTCGGTAGCAATTTCGCGCATTATTGCGACATTAATTGGTTGTTTTATTGCTTGGTTGGCTGTTAGTTTTATTTGGCCGGATTGGAAGTTTAGAAATTTGCCTAAATTACTCGATCGAGTTTGCCATGATGATAGTCATTACTTAGCGTTAATTGGAAGCCAATATGTATCTGGCAAAACCAATGATCCTAAATATCGCGTTGCGCGACGAGCTGCTCATGACAGTAATGCCGATTTATCATCCTTAATCAGCTTAATGACCAAAGAGCCTCATGTAAAACCAGATGTCATTGAACAAGGTTTCCGATTATTAACACTTAATCATACGTTTATTAGTTATTTATCGACGCTCGGTGCTCATCGCGATAAAAGTATTTCTACCCACACGCTTGAGCTTTTTGATGATGTGTCGGTATATATAATTAATATTTTAAGTAGTCAAAAAATCGATGGTGAATATCAAGCCCTAAAAAAAGTGGTTACCAGTTATATTGAATCATTGTCATTCAATGATGATCAAATCAATAATGATCTACTGGTAATGCAGCAATTAGCTTTAATTTTAGATATTTTGCCAGAAATAATGTCTCTTATTGGTAAATTGAGTAATCAAACAGCTTAATAGAATTGTTTTGACCTTCCTTAATAAAGAAAGAGTTATTTTGGGATAGTTATTATCAAATAAAATAGTAACATTATGAACCAATTAAGGATAAATAGTATGGTATTTTGCAATAATCTATCTAATAATCTTGCAAAAATATTGATAAGTCCATACCGTTATAAAATTATTTATTAACGGTAGACAAAATTTAGCAAAGCAAATGGTAATTAATATCTTGATTAGTTAGTTTATAGACAGATCATTTCATATAATTGCTCTTTTATTTGTTCATTCCCCTAATTAAATCAGCCATTCATAATTCATCCATTAATACTATTGGCAATTGATAATGAGTTTTGCTCATTAAATGGCAGAGATATGCCATTTGTAGAATATGGTCAATTTTTATTGGTTGATTTTGTGTTAGTTTATTTAGCGTATGGCTTAGCGTGGTTAACCCAAGTGAGTTACAGTGAAATTGTAACACCTCGATTTTTTGTTTATCGCTACTAGATAATACTAGCCGACCAGAACTGGTTATTGCTTCAAGTAAGGTTAGGGTTGGTTTTATAATATATGTTGCAATAGGATCTTGTTGGTAAGCAATTTGCGTATTGAGCTTTTTCTTGTTTGATAATTTTAGTTTTTCAAATAGTTGATTGAATTTTTCGAAAAATTTGGGGGTATTATTTCTAACAAATAAACTTTCGTTATCAAAATCCAAATATAGTAAATTAATCTGCTTGGTTTGCGACTCTTGATAAAAAAGTGCAAAAGGCTCTAGATCTAAATTATTATCATTTTTTATGCATTTTACCAAGACAGTTAAAGGTTTATGTTCTGTTTTTAAAAAACAATTTAATATTCTAATACGCTGCTCATCTATACCATCCCAAAATAGTCTCAATTGTAGTTGATTATTTTTATTATCTTTAATACACCATACTAGGCATTGTCTAATTTCATCTAATTCTGGTTTTTGTGAATTGGTGATATGAATAGCCAATATATTGTCAAACAGAGAATCATTTACATCATTTTTTTGCAGATAATCGGACAACTCTGCCCAATCATGAAAACCATTAGTGGTGCGAAACACTTGATAATCCTGATCACTCCAACCGGTATTCTTTAGCGTTACATTAGAACCCAAAGCAGATAAATTATTACCATCAGCTAGACGTGGATTATGCAAGGTAAACCCTCTTTTCATCAGCATATTTGGTATTGATTGCCATAGAGAGACAGTTTGCCAGATCGCTTCGCGATAGAAATTGATATCGGCATCGTTGGGTCTGGCTATTGTTGTTTGGTAATACTGATTATCCTCAGGTTGCCAAAAGTAGAATGTGGCACCTTGAGCACCGGTTTTGCTTTGCCACCAATAACCACCTAGTGGCAATAAATCTAACGTTTGATTTTTGGTTTGATATTGGCGTTTTTGATTACCTCGCATATCTGTAAGCTGTTGACCGTGGCTATTTAATAGTATTTGCAAATGCGCGGTTAAACGGGCTAAAAGTAATAAAATATCTTGTTCTTCAATAGAAAAATGTCGATTAACTTGTAATTCAATTAACTGGCAAATTTGCCTAAGCATAGCGGCTAACATAGGTAACCCTTGTGCTCTGGCGGACATATTAAGTAGCTGTAGCTGGTTAGATTGACTTTTGCTAACATGAGACAAACCATGTTGTATCAATGAGTTAATCTGTGACTGCACCTGTTTAATCAAGAGAATTTCATCATCACTAAGCTGATCTTGCTGATTATTTTGCTGATGTTCGGTAATAATTTGATCTGGCCATTGCCAGTTTTTTTGATTCTGTTGAAATAGATAAGCAATAACCGCTAAATGTACTGCCTGTTTTTGCTTATCTGGTAATTCAGAAATGATACCAGCAAATCCCGTACCCGCTGTATAGATAATTGGTGTAGTACTGAGTGGAACTTGAATACGAAGTTGAACGCCCTGCTTTTGCACGCTGACCGCATCGTTTTGTAACCAATCAAATAAAAGTTGATAGGCTAATCTTATATTGGCCTTACCCACTGTTTTAAATAATTGGTTACTATCAATTGTTAATAGTTCGGCTAAAGGATCACTATAGTGGTTAGAGGATTCAATTGGCTGATTAGATGTGTCACTATTTGCTTTAGCAGCAACTTGATCAATAACGGGATTTTCTTGTAACCATAACACAGCAGCGATTATGTGTTTACAATGTTCACTGGCTGGACAGCTACAGTTAGCCGTTTGGATGCCTTGTGGTGTCAGTTTGACTTGTTGGCTATCAACCTCGAATAACAGATGTGATTGCTGGTGTTCGATTAATTGGACTTTATTGGCTTGAATATCTTTAAATGCACGTCGAATGACGCCAACGTTAGCATAGACAGCTAAAGCATCTTGATCGTAATTTAAGTAGATTTGCGACCAACTCATTTCATCACCTCTGCAAGCCAAGTAGCAAAATGTTCGGGTGTTAAAGCCGCAATTTGCATCCCTCGATTAGCCAGTTGTTGGGATACTTGCAGATCATAAACCGGAGTTGCATCATAATCTAAAGCGGCTAAGCCAAGCATTTTAACGCGATTAGCGTTGAGGCGCGCAACGGTGTTATAAAGATTGGTTAAGCTCACCCCTTCATAAAAATCACTGACAACAACCATAATTGTACGCGATGGATTAGTTATTTTTTGTTCCGCATAATTTAATGCATAGCCAATGTTGGTACCACCACCGAGTTGTACTGTCATCAGTATTTCAACTGGATCGCTCGCTAAATGGGTTAAATCCACCACTTGAGTATCAAAAACCAATAAATGTAAGTTAACAGCTGGTAACTGAGTAATAATACTGGCACAGATAGCCGAATAGAAAATGGAGGTATCCATTGAACCACTTTGATCAACACATAAAATGATATCCCAAGGAAGTTGGCGAGTAGCGCGAGAGTTAAAGATGGCTTTTTCAATAATGATGCGTTGTTTATCCTGATCAAAATGTTTTAAATTAGCTTTAATGGTTGCTCGCCAATCAAAGTTTTGATTGCTTTGAATTAATGAACGTCGAAATCGATTTTTTTTGCCAGTCAACGCATTAATAAAACTCGTCTTAATTTTTTGCAGAATTTCATCCACTACTTTTTTGATAAGCGCTTTTACTTCTTCTTGCACACTGTTATTGAGCTTACCACGTAAATTCATTAATAGTCTTACTGAATTGAAATTGGGTTGTAACACTTTCACTGCATCTGGATCGTTTAAAATACCTTTTAATTCATATCGTTCAATTGCTTGGTTTTGCATTCGTTCAAAAGTACTTTTAGGAAATAATTTGCGTGTCTGTCTTAACCAATTTACAGTGTTGTAAACCGAGTTATCTTTACCTCCATATTTTGATTTTGAAGCGTTTTCGTCCTTAGTTAATAAACCTCGAGAGCGATATTCATTTTGATAGAGATAATTTAAGGCTTGATCAATTTGCCGATCATAGGGATTTAAATCATTATTGGGATTGAGATGTTCATCTGCGTATTGACCTAAAATTAAACGCCAGCGCTTAATTTGTTCGTCTGGTTTGCTATCTTCTTTGGTTTGTTTATCGTTATTCATGCAATACCTAGTGTTTGAACCAATCGATGAGTAGTTGCTGTTTTATGTGTTCGTTAATTGACAATTCCAGCGAGAGTGCTTTTTGTAGCTGACTTTCACTAAATTGATATTGTTGAAGATGCAAATCAGCATCAGTAATATGATATTTTTTAGCAATTTTTTCTGCCAAGGAGGCATTTTGATTTGGATTTAATTGGCTAAAAGCTAAACGCAAATCAGGTAAGATTTTGATAAACTGTTCTGCTGACCAATCTATCAGTAATTTATCTAAACTGTCTAATAGGATGGATGAATGGATAACCAATTCTGGCGCACATGACATAATGCCAATAAAATAGTTAATAGTTTGTTCATTTTGCGTAGCTAAACTAAAATTGATATTGATATTTTCTTCCAATTGTTGTTGACTAAAATAGGAATCCAAATAGCTAATACTATCAATTGCTCCTCGGATTAATGAGACCTCATTTAACTCAGATTGTAAACGATGCAGATTCTGGTAAAAATCTTGCTTAAGTTGTTTAATATCAAGTTGATCTGGCAAATAGTTTAATAAGTCTCTAAACGAAAGTAATATTTGCAAATTTTGCTGTTGATGCTCAATTTCTGGTTGTTTTAATTTATTTAATAGAAAAAAGCCTTGTTGAACAATTTTATTTAATAAAGTAAGTAATGTCGATGTCGCTTTAAGTTGCAAAAAAGTTTGCCCTTGCCACAAGTAAACCATACGATGGCCACAATGAATGAGTGAATCCAATTCACCTTCACTTAGAATGAAATCAGCTAGATTATCAAGTATATGGTTAAAATAATCATCTAGCCCCATTAACGCCGCTTGCGTTAACTGCTCAACCGCCAGTAAACTTGCTGACACCATGTTATTTTGTATAAATTGTTTGGCGTCCATTTGCATTTTACTTATGGCAATGTGTTCCAGCTTAGTTCCCTTTTGTGATAACTCAATCAATCTCGCTTCCACCATTGGTGTCCAAGCATAACGCCAATCTTCAAACATCACATTTAAACGTTGACCATGAATGTAATCAGGACCATCAACTCGACTAGCAAAACCGACCTTTAAAAAAGTCATCAAGTGTAAAAAACGACTACGTTGTCGATGATCAGGTTTACGATAAATATCGATATGAGTGAGTTTTTGATTGGTATCATCCAATTTGAAACGATATTTTTTTAAAGTTAAATAGACATCATTAACCAGTGGTGGTTGTGCTATTCCGATTGGTACTTCGCCCAGTAAATTGCCTGATAGACAATCTCGTATTGTTAACCAAAACTCACTACGCGCATTATCAATGCTCTCTTTAATAAAGCAAGATTGAATGGCATCGAGTAAATCATATCGTCCTGGTCCATTATGCCCACGCAAATCAGCAAGTAATATGGCTTGTTCTATGGCTGATTTTAACGGCACAAATCCTGTTAAATTATTATAGTTTGATTGTTGGCGTAATTTATCGGTAATTTCTGACAGTAAAGTTAAAGTTTGTCTTTGGCGATTTTCTCGCCCCGTTTGCTCTTCATTAGCAGTCTTATCATAATCCAACATCGATTGCCACGTTGTTTGATAATACGCAGGTGAAGGCATACCGGATGCATAACCATTTAAGGCATCAAGGCGATCAAAACTGTAACGAATTAACCATGTCTGATCTTTATCACCACTTTTTTGTTGACGATTAAATTGTGTCATGTCAGCTTTTTTCGGTAATATCAGCCGATTTTTCCATAATCCTTCAACTAACGCTAAAGTGTGAAAGCCTCCTGTTACCACAACAATTTTGGCTTTAGGATTAGATTTTTTTAGCTCACCAATTGCAGATAACATATACTGTTCACGTTGTGCCGATCCTTCAGCGGCTAGCGACTCTTGACTATAATCGAGCCTTGACATGGCGCACCAAATAAATGTATCAACAAAAAACGTTTGCCAATCAGCAATTTCCTCATAATCTTTTAATTCAAATAGATGCTCCCAGACTTCGTCATGATCTCGGCAGTGCAGTTTTTGCATTAAACATTGAATATATTGACTATGTTTGAGATAAGTTTCAGAAAGTAGCGAGCGATCTTGCTCTAAATCGATACTTAGATCCGTTTGTAAATTCCATGGTAAATCAATAAATTGTATATTAGCCTGCTGCTTTTTTGCCATCTGCATTGCTAACCACTCTGGTGAGTAGTGACAAAATGGATAAAATGCTGAGTAGGTTATTGATTCAGGTGTTAAATTATCGGTATCATCTTCTGTTGTGTCTAGTAACGTGGTTGGTTGAAAGGAGCTTATTTCGGTTTGGCATAGCACAGCAATAGGTGGCTTAGTGTCACTATGTAACAGTTGATCGATGATAGTAGCAAAACTTGATGGCGCTTCGATCAATATGTGTGTTGGCTGGACTTCTTCAATTAAGTGTTTTAGTGCATAGCTACAGGCAGGGCTATGATGACGCACTGGCGCAAAGTAGATATGCTGTAACTGTAGCGCTTTGAGACTTTGTAACGCTTTTGATAACCTTTCCGGTAATAATGAATGGCTGATTGTCATAGCAATTAGTTATTTCCAAAAAGTTTTTGATACTTGATAAAAACTACGCCAGATATCAGACTTTTTAGCCCGCTCTCGTACCACATTATCCATATAAAATTGGATTCTTTTAATATCATCCGCATTGTCTTTCAAAACAACGCCAATCAACTGTTTGGCAATCTGTTCACCTGTTAATGTCCCATTACCAAGATAATGGGCATCTAATGCTGATGCATAGGCAATATTTACCGCTTCGGCGGTGGACATTACTGCATCGGGTGTTTTTAATTTGGCACCTCCCGACGTTTGCCCCTGTCTAAGCTCTTGAAATGTCGTCACCAATAGTTCGATAACGTCAATAGGTACAGTGATTTGTGCTTTTAAATCACCTAATTCTTGACTAAGTTGCCGTTGGATTAATTCAATTTCAAAATCTTTATCGGTTATAGGATTAACCGTTTCGAAATTAAAACGTCTCTTTAACGCGGCTGACATTTCGTGCACACCACGATCTTGTAAGTTTGCTGTACCAATAATATTAAATCCGGGCTTAGCTTTGATAACACGGTTAGACCCCATTTCAGGGATCATCATTTGTTTTTCAGACATAATTGAAACCAGCATATCTTGAATTTCTGGTTGGCAACGGGTTATCTCTTCAAAACGAACAATTTTACCTTGTAGCATACCTTGATAAACTGGCGAGCCAATTAAAGCCCGTTTAGTGGGGCCTTCAGCAAGTAATAGTGCATAATTCCACGAATAACGAATATGATCTTCATTAGTACCAGCAGTACCTTGAATGGTCAGATTTGAATCACCACTTATCGCTGCTGCTAATAATTCTGATAACATGGATTTTGCTGTACCGGGTTGCCCCACTAGCATTAAACCTTGTTTTCCTAATAGTGATACAATTGCACGGTCAACTAATGGGTCATCACCAAAAAATTTTCGGCTAATTCCCAAAGATTCGTTACCTAAAATAAATTGACGAACTGATTTTGGAGATAAAAGCCAACCTTGTGGTTTATTATTGTCTATATCGACTTTGCTTAATGTTGCCAATTCTTGCTCATAACGCTCTTCCGCTGTTAAGCGAATTGCTTGTTTCTGATTTACCATTCTAATTTTTCCTTCCAATTTGGCTCAAATCCGCTTGACGCATTAGCGACAGCTATATAATCAGCATAACCTTCTGCAAGTAACACTTGCGGCAATTTATCGAGAGCAATGACTTTATCGGTATAACGTGAATTTTCAGTGAAATAAACTGTATAGAGCACTGCTGGAATATTTTCTTCAGGTACAAAACTACCACTAAACTCAATGTTGATATAAATTCCAATACTTGCAAAGTATTTATGATAACCTTCAAACCACCCCGCATCTTCTATAACATCTCGTTTATAACCTAATTTAGTTAATATACCGCGTATAGTAAAACTGTCAGTCATCCAGCCTAAGTGATCATCAATTACATCATTTTTCATTTTACTAATATCCGGTAATTTATGGGTAAATTGTTCAACCAACTGATTTATTTTGTAATCTTTAATATGCGATTGCCATTGCTCAATATCAGTATTTGACATTAATGCACAATGAGCGAGTGTAATAAAGTGATTGGGTTCTAAAACGATTTCATCATCTTGATTGTTAATTAAACTACCATCTTCCGTTGGTCTAAAACTATTTACAATTTGACCATCATTATCTAATTCCAACCAAACTAAACGTTGAATAAGCCGTCCTACAATAGGATGGGATTGCAAATATTTTTGCCAATCTTCTGTGCTCCATTGACGCTGAGTACACATTGCTTCATAAAAACGACTAACTTGCATATCAAGTAATTGGCTAAGCTCTTTTTTACTGTTTTTAAACTGATTTTTTGCTTCCTTAACTAGATCTGCATCTTCGGTTTTACGGGCTTCAGGTAAAGCTTTTATTTTAACGCCATCAGCATTTTTTAATTGCCATTTAAATTTATCATCCAAACTAGCAATAAAAGTACGCTCACCATAATCAAGGATCAATTGCCCATCATCATCTAAACCGGCCGTTGATATCGTACGGTCGGCTAAATGATCGGTAGTCCAACTTTTACGCTGGGCTATATTTTCTACTAATAATCGCGCCTTTTCTTGAATTGATGTAGTTCGATAACGACGTGCTAAGGATAGTAGAAGTTGAATAATCAATGGATCATCACTGTTTCCCAACGCTTCAAGTAAAGCTTCAATTTGTGCACGACGTCGATAATGATCTTTCATATAACTGGCTAATAGTGCAACAGCTACACGTCCATCAACATTACTGGATAAAGCTAATATCCCTTTTACTTTAATCGCTGAGCCATAGTAGGTTGATAGCGTTTCATTTTTGATTTCTTCAAAAACTTGTTCATAAGTAATATTTGCATAATTAGCATAATACTCCGGATATCGCTTGTAATACCCTTTATATTCCTGAAAACGTTGAGGAGCTAATAAATTTGCCTTAACCTCAGCCTCTTCTATGGTAGCTGTTCGGGTATCTTGTTTGATAAAACTTTGCAAAATAAATTCGCCCAATTTTTGTTGGCTTGATTGACTAAGCAAACGAGAATAAATGGT
This sequence comes from Gilliamella sp. LMG 34359, assembly GCF_984569085.1. NCBI lineage: Bacteria > Pseudomonadati > Pseudomonadota > Gammaproteobacteria > Orbales > Orbaceae > Gilliamella > Gilliamella sp. LMG 34359. The sequence continues at coordinate 2,619,673 of NZ_OZ474906.1, forward strand.
TAACAGGGAATTAGAGGGATCTTTTAATTTAACCGCTAACCATACCCACCATTCAATAATTTGAGAATTAACTTCATCACCATTTTGCCAAGTCAGAGATGGCATTAAGTCAAAATTAAACCATTCAAGTTCTGCTGGCTTTTTACCTTTTAAACCTTTTTGGGCATCGGCCAATAACTTCTTCGACGTTAAATATTGACTGATGTCTTCACCTATTTTTTGTAGGGCAATTAAGATTGCGGCTTGTACAGCTTCACGTTTTTCTTTTTTCAGGGCTACATGTAAAGCTTCAATAGAAGATTTTTGTCCTAAGTCAGCCAACCAGTTAGCTGCAGCAATACGGACATTCTGTTTTGCGGACGATAAAGATGGTTCAATTTGATTATGTATATTAGGGATCAGTTTTAAGGCATCTTGGGCAACATAGCAAATCGATTTGCTTCCCTCTAAAGCTAATTCACATAAATAGGTAACATATTTGGCTGGAATAATAGGGAAAAATTGTAATGTTTTAATGGCGCTAGTTACATCAACACTATACCAGTCGGCGTTATTTCTTTTATCGCGATTATGGGAATTATACCAGTCATTAGATAGAGGGGTAAAACCAAATGCTTCATCTAGCAAAAATTCATTTTCGGCAAAAAATGCCCAAAGTTTATGAGGTTCATCTATATAAAGATCGTGATAGGTGTCATTATGTAAAAATAGTTCAGCAACAGTATATTTGACATTCTCATTGCTTTCAATCTTGACTATGACATCAACAATTTGTCTAAGGTCAAGTTTTTTCATAAAGTCGTATTTTTTGTATATTCTTTCAAGAAAGTAACTAGCGTCCAAGCTATAAGAGTTACTTTTACCGTCCAAGTTATATTGGAATCGATATTTTAATCGATATATTCGAAAAAGGTGAAACAAAGTAAATTCGGGTAAACTTTGTAACCTATTTTTAGTAAGTAAAAATTTGAAATTTGTATCCCTATCAAAATGTGTACGAAGTGTTGAATATTCGATTTTGCCATTCAGATAAGCAACAATATCATCCAAAAAATGCGATTTAATTTTCTTTAATGATTTATAATTTTTTTGATAATAATCCTGATTAGTTCTGTTTTTTTTGTTTTCCTCTAACTCATTCTGCATTAATTTTTCATACTTAATAATATATTCTTCAATATTTTGCAGTAAAATATCGCGCGCATTTATTGGTAACTCAGTATCAGTAAAGGGTTGAAATTCAGGAATAACTAAATTTGTCTGTTGTTTGACACTGTTAGCGCTTTCGAGTCGTGATAGAGCGCTTTCGATTGCGGTAATCACCTTTTTATTGGTTTCGTTAGCTAACGCCTGTTGTAAAATTGTCGGTTCGACAGACATTCTCGACAGTGATACTACTGCACGACAACGTTGATCAACTGAACCAGAAATTAAAAAATGCTGTAGATGAGGTGCAACTGAAGTAATTGGTAAACTAAGTAGCATTTCTGTTGCTAATTGACTCACTCTTTTTGAAGTACTCAACGATTGCATAGTAATGAAATCAATTAACTGTAACCGCAGTTCATCGTGTTGGTAAATATAGTTTAATTGATCTAATTGCCCTAAAATGGCCAACCCTTGTGTTGGTAATTGTTTAAATATTTCAATATGATTTTTGATATACGATAATAAGCCATTTATTGTCATAAAATATTCAAAGTAGTTGTAATAACTAATTTGTACATTCTGACGATCAAAAATGGCAAACAATAACTTTTCGCCTAAACCAGCTTGTTCACCTTCAAGTAATTGATGTAATTGTTCGATATTCCAATTTTTGCGTTCATCAAATTTCTTATTATCTTTGTTAAAATATGGCAATGTACTAATTAAACCATCATATAACAAATAGATAAACCATGCGGGTAATTGATTAGTAGAGAGTTTAATAAACGGTAAATGCTGACATAAAGTGGCTAAAACTCGAGCATATCGGGTTAGCTGTTCGAGCGTATAGTTTTCAGTCCATTGTCGGTAAAAAGCAAAGCGTGTTTTTTCTAAAGAAGAAATATGGTTATGATAATGTCCACAATCTAATTCACAAGGTCTATTTAATAATTCATAAAGTTTATCTGCGGTATCGGATGATTGACACATTTTATCAAAATCTACCAACACACTTGGATCTTCTCCCTTTAAGATATATTGTGTAATACGTAATGGTAATTTTTTATCAAGTTTTTCTAGGGGTTCAAAAAGAGTTGAAATTAATTCTTTAGAAAATAATTTATTGGGCATTAATTTTCTTGGTATGAATTTTTTTATATCTATCATATTGCTTTACTCTCCTTGAGAATTAGAACATTAAAATCATTTCCAACTGATTAATAAATATAATGTTATATAATTAAAAGTTCAAATTTAATTTGAACTTTTAATCACACTAAATGCCATTGTTATTAAGATAACTCTTTTTAATACACTTGGGATTTTAGCTAACAATTATGCTGTTTATGCTTAATTTAATAATAGTAATTCATAAATCTGTCTTATCTATCAATTTCGATTGGCAATATCTTTATAGACTAAAATCAGTTTTGATAATCACACTCTAATTTTATACTTTATATAAAATTATCCTTGGACTTTTCAATCACGCCAACCAAATAGCAAATTTAATTCAATGTTAATAGATAGATCGTTTACCAACCCATCGTTGCGCAAAAAGGTAAGTGAAACATCATATAAAACAATAAACCTTGCTCGTTTATTTTCACAAGATGTCATATTAAAAAAATGTTGTTAGCCTAATTAATAACCATAAAATTAACTATACCTAAGATCTTCAACAACCTTGAGATCTTTGACTGATAAAACATACTGACAGATCCGTTCAAGTATTGATTGTTCTAAATCATATAAACCCGCAATGCAATCAACAATAACTTTCTCTCTCGACTTCTGATCATGTATCCCATATCACTTTATTTTGCCAATTAGGGTCAAAACCATTGGATGCGTCGGCTACCGCCATATAATTAGCATAACTTTCGGCTAATAACACTTTCGGCAGGTTATCTAGCTTAATTACGCCATCATGATAACCCGGTGTTTTACTGAAATAAAGTCTATCAAGTACTGCTAGAATATTTTCTTCAGGTACCATACCACCACTGAAATCAATATGGATATAAATTTTTAAACGGCTATAGTATTTGTGGTAACAAAAAAAGCTTTCACCCTCCTGCGCACTTTCACGCTCATAACCCAATTCGGTTAAAATATCACGTAGGGTAAAACTGTCCATTGACCAACCATAACGATCATTAATGATATTATTTTCAAATTTGTTCATATCCGGTAATGGATGACTAAGCTGGTCAAACCAGGAGATTACTTTGTAATCTTTAAGATGCGCTTGCCATTGTGCTATATCTTCACTTGTAAGCAATACTGAATGAGCAACGGTAATAAAATGATGTTGATCAATTGAGATTTCTTCATCTTGATTAGTTATTAAGTTGCCATCTTCTGTTGGCCTAAAACTATTGACTATTTGACCATTACTGTCTAATTCCAACCAAACTAAACGTTGAATAAATCGTCCCATAATTGGGTGAGATTGCAGATATTGTTGCCAATCTTCCACTCGCCATTGATGCTGAACACACATGGCTTCATAAAAACGACTAATTTGCATAGTGAGTAATTGATTAAGCTCTTTTTTACTATTGCTGAACTGTTTTTTTACCTCTTTGACTAATTCAGGGTTTTCGTTTTTGCCTGCTTCAGGTAATGCTTTGATCTTTTTTCCCTCTGCATTTGTCAATTGCCATTTAAATTGGTTATCCAAACTAGCAGTAAAAGTACGCTCACCATAATCAAGAATTAACAGGCCATTATCATCTAACCCTGCCGTCGATATGGTGCGATCAGCCAGTTCATCAATAGTCCAGCCTGAACGCTTGGCAATATTTTCTACCAAATATCTGGCCTTTTTTTGAATGGATGCTGTGCGATAGTTGGATACTAATGATAATAATAGTTGAATGATCAGCGGATCATCACTGTTTGCTAGCGCTTCAAGCATCGCTTCAATTTGTGCTTGACGTTGATAATGGTTTTTCATGAACGTGCGTAAGAGAGATACCGCAATTCGACCTTCAATACCACATATTAACGCTAATATTCCTTTTGTTTTGATGGCTGAACCAGAACAGGTTGCTAATGTCTCTTGTTTAATTTCGTCGAAAATCTGCTCATAAGTAATATCTTTATAGTGACGATAAAATTCTGGATAGTTCTGATAATTTAAGATACGTTCTTGCAAGCGTTTATCGGCTTGTAAGCTAGCTACGGCTAGAGCCTCTTCTAACGTTGGATTTAGCGTATCTTGCTTAATGAAACGTTGTAAAATAAATTCGCCTAATTGTTGCTGACTTTGGATGCTTAACAATCGACTATAAATAGCTAACAGCGCATTAGCTGGATCATTTAATTTGACCGCTAGGCAGAGCCACCACTGAATAATTTGTGGATCAACTGCTTTACCATTACGCCAAGTCAATGAGGGAATTAAGTTAAAATCAAACCAATCTAGTTCGGTTGGCACTTTACCTTCTAAACCTTTTTGGGCATCAGCCAATAACTTTTTCGGCGTTAAGTGCTGACTAATGTCTTCACCAATTTTTTTCAGCGCCACCAATATCGCCGCTTGTAATGTTTTGTGTTTCTCTTTTTTTAGTGCATCATTTAGTGCCTTATGCGAACTTTTTTGTCCTAGCTTAGCCAACCAATTAGCTGCAATAATTCGCACCTCTTGTTTAGAGGAGGATAAGGCTTGTTCAACTTGATGATGTATGTTAGGGATCCGTTGTAAAGCATCTTGCGCTACATAACGTAACTGCTTACTTTCGCCTAAAGCTAACTCAAATAGGTAAGCGACATATTTAATCGGAATCGTTGGAAATAGCTTTAATATTTTAATGGTAATAATTTTATCAATAAAACGAACAAAAAACGGATCGATTTGAAAAGGTGCAAAACCTAATGCTTGATCAAGCAAAAAGTCATTTTCAGCAAAAAAAGGCCATAATTTATGTGGTTCATTTTCATAAATTTCATAAAAAAAATCACTGTTTAAAAATGGCAGAGCAATTGTATATACAAATTTTTTATTGGGATCGAGTTTTACCATAACATCCGCTATTTGTCTAAGATCGGCATTTTTAACCACCTCATAGTTATTGTATAACTTTTTAAAAAAATAAATACTATCTGTAGGACCAGTTAATTTTTTCATTCTGAATAAATGAAATAAAGAAAATTCAGGTAAATTTGCTAGTCGATTTTTGGTAAATAAAATTCGAAAATCAATACGCTTACCAAGTTTTTTTAATAATGCTGTGCCATCGATTTTACCATTTATATGATCAAAGATAGTATCGAGAGAATTTAATGTGACCGTTTCCAGATGTTTATAACTTTCTTGATGATATTGCCATGATGTATTATTTTTTTGGTTTTTCTCTAGCTCATCTTCCATCAATTTTTTATATTCGATAAGGCATTCGTCGAAATTCTGCTGTAAAATACCAAGTGCCGTTATTGGCAATGGTGTGTCACTAATTGGTTCAAATTCAGGAATAACTAAATCTGCTTGCTGTTTAGCTGCATTGGTGCTTGCCAAGCACAATAAAGCACTTTCAAGAGCAGCAATAACTGTTTTATTGGTTTCGTTAGCTAAAGCTTGCTGTAAAATTGTCGATTCAGAAATAATTCGAGAAAGTAATATTGCGGCATTAGCACGCTCATTTACCGAGCCAGAAGTTAAAAAGTGTTGTAATTGGAGTTGAATCAGCTCATGTGGTAAGTTAAATAGTATTCCTGTGGCTAATTGACTCACCTGTTTGCAAGTATTTAACGCCTGCATGGCAATAAAATCAACCAGTTGTAACTGAAATTCTGGATATCGTTGAATATATCTAAGTTGTTCTACCTGCCCCCCAGGCACCAATCCCAGTGAAGGGAGTTGTTTAAATAATTCAATTCGTTCTTGAATATAGGTCAATAATCCATTCAACCGAGTAAAATTTCGGAAGAAATCAGAACGATCAGCAGCAACATTTTGACGGTCAAAAATCACAAATAGCAACTTTTCGCCTAATCCTGCTTGTTCAATTTCAAGAAATTGATGTAATTGTTGTGCTGACCAATTTTCACGCTCAACAATTTCTTTTTTGTGCCAATTAGGACAAGATAATGTAGTAATGAGTCCATCATATAACAAACAGATAAACCATGATGGGAGTTGTTCGCTTGTATGTTTAATAAAACTTGAATGGTCAAATAAAGTAGCAAAAACTCGGGCAAATCGAATTATCTGTTCTGGTGTATAAGCATCCGTCCAAAGTTTATAAAAATTAATGCGAGCTTGTAATGGCGGATGAATTTTGACATAAGAATCTACATTATGTAATTCTGCTGGTCTCTGTAATAATTCATAAATGTTGGTAAAGTTATTCGGCACTTGGCATAACTTATCAAAATCAGCTAACACAGCAAGTTCTTCACCATGCAAGATATATTGCGTGATCCTCTCTGGTAAAGATTTATCCAGTTCACTTAATGGGTTAAAGATAGTGGTAATTAACTGGTCAGATATCAATGGACTTGTTGAGAATTGTTCTGTTTTTTTCATAGTCCTTAGTTTTTCCATTAAGGTTGAAATCTTTGGTATTTATTTATAATCAATTGTTATAGTGATTTAACATTGCTAAAAAAATGATGTTTGATAATAACTACGCCAGATAAACGTTCTTGTGCAGTTAATCGTATTGCTTGTTTCTGATTTCACATCTTTAATCCTTTCAATCTAAATCAAATTTGCTTGATGCATCGGCAATCAACATATAATCAACAAAACTTTCAGCTAATAACGCTGACGTGATGCTATTAATGTCGATTTTTACGGTCATGATTACTTTGAGCAAAAAATTAGGCAAATCAAGCAGACTATAAATCCATTCAAATATTAATCACTCTAAATCAGGTTAACCTAGCCTATAAAGCAATTAACAATGACTTGTGCAATATATTTTTGCGATTTTTACCATCTTAATTTATTTTTCCAATTAGGATCAAAACCACTACAAGCTTTTGCCACTGCCATATAATCAGCATAACCTTCAGCTAATAACACTTTAGGTAGTTTATCTAGTGCAATTGCCCTATCTTTGAAAGACGTTTTATTGCTAAAATAAAGACTATAGAGTATAACTGGAATATTTTCTTCAGGTAGTGTGCTACCACTGAATTCAATATTGATATAAATACCTAAACTGCCAAAGTATTTATGGTAGTCCATAAAACACTCGCCATCTTCAAGATTTTCTCGCTTATAACCCAATTTCGTTAAAATACCACGTAGAGTAAAACTGTCAGTTAACCAGCCTAAACGATCATCAATTTCGCCATCTTTAAATTTGTTAATATCTGGTAATGGATGACTTAGCTGGTCAAACCATGAAGTTACTTTGTAATCTTTAAGATGCGCTTGCCATTGCGAGATATCTTCACTTGAAAGCAACACTGAATGAGCAACGGTAATAAAATTATGTTGATCAAGTAAGATTTCTTCATCTTGATTAGTTATTAAACAGCCATCTTCTGTTGGCCTAAAACTATTGACTATTTGACCATTACTGTCTAATTCCAACCACACTAAACGTTGAATAAACCGTCCTATAATTGGGTGAGATTGCAGATATTTTTGCCAATCTTCTACTCGCCATTGATGCTGAGCACACATGGCTTCGTGAAAACGGCTAATTTGCATTTTGAGTAATTGGCTAAGTTCTTTTTTACTGTTACTAAACTGTTTTTTTGCCTCTTTGACTAATTCTGGGTTTTCGTGTTTACGTGCTTCAGGTAATGCTTTGATTTTTTCTCCCTCAGCATTTGTCAATTGCCATTTAAATTGCTCATCAAAACTAGCAGTAAAGGTACGCTCACCATAATCAAGAATTAACAAACCATTATCATCTAACCCTGCGGTTGATGTCGTGCGATCGGCTAGTTCATCTACTGTCCAACCACTGCGTTGAGCAATCTTCTCTACTAAATATCTGGCCTTTTCTTGAATGGACGCCGTTCGATAGCGACGTGCTAATGATACTAATAATTGAATGATCAGCGGATCATCGCTGTTTGCCTGTGCTTCAAGCATCGCTTCAATTTGTGAGCTACGTAGATAGTGATCTTTCATAAAACTATTTAATATTGATACAGCAACAGGGCCTTCAATGCTACAGGTTAATGCTAATATCCCTTTTGATTTAATCGCTGAGCCAAGATAGGATGTTAATGTCTCTTTTTTAATTTCATCAAAAACTTGTTCATATGTAACATTCTTATAATTAGAATAAATTTGCGGATAAATCTGATAACCTCTAATATATTGTTGCAATCGTTTATCGGCTTCTGAACTAGCTCTGGCTTCAGCCTCTTCCAATGTTGGTGTTCGGGTATCTTGATTGATGAAACTTCGTAAAATAAATTCGCCTAATTGGCGTTGACTTTGGGTGCTTAATAATCGATTATAAATAGTTAACAGCCAATTAGCCGGATCTTTTAATTTAGCTGCTAATCGGATCCACCACTCAATAATTTGTGGATCAACTGCCTTACCATTTTGCCAAGTCAAAGCTGGTATTAAGTTAAAATCAAACCAATTAAGGTTGCTTGGTATTTTACCATTTAACTCTTTCTGGGCATCAGCCAATAACTTTTGCGGGGTTAAGTGCTGACTTATGTCTTCACCAATTTTTTCAAGTGCAACCAATATTGCTGCTTGTGCTGTTTCGCATTTCTCTTTTTTTAGCGCACTATTTAATGCATTTATCGAGCTTTTTTGGCCTAACTCAGCTAGCCAATTTGCAGCGGCAATACGCACCTCTTGTTTTGAGGAAGATAAGGCTTTTTCAACTTGATTATGTATATTGGGGATCCGCTTTAAGGCATCTTGCGCCGCATAACGTATCCGTTTACTTTTATCTAAAGCTAGGTCAAATAGGTAAGCGACATATTTCGTTGGAATAGTTGGAAAAAATTGTAATATTTTTATGGCACTAACTTTATCAATACGCTCATAAGCTGCCTTAGGGATCTGTACATGAGTAAAACCTAATGCTTGATCAATTATAAATTCATTTTCAGCAAAAAAAGCCCATAATTTATGAGGTTCATTGGCATAAACGTCATGAAAAACATCACTGGTTAAAAACGGCAAAGCAACTGTAAATTCGGCGTGAGGCCGAAATTTGATTTTTACCATAACATCAGCTATTTGTCTTAAATCGAAGTTTATAATAACGTCGTTATATGGATATATTCCTTCAAAAAAACAAATATTATCTCGACGATCGATTAACCGTTTGATTCGGAATAAGTGAAACAAAGAAAATCCGGGTAAATTTGCTAATTGATCTTTTGGAAGGAAATAACGTAAATCAATTTTTTCGTTTAATTCTGCAAATAATGCTGAACGATCAATTTTACCATTCAAATAATCAAATATGTAGTCAATAGACTTTGATGTTACCGTGTTCATCAATTTATAACGTTTTTGATGATAATCCCATGATCTATTATTTTCTTTATTTTCCTCAATTTCTTTTTCCATCGATTTTTTACATTCGTTCATAAACTCGTCATAATTTTGCTGTAAAACATCACGAGCATTTAGTGGCAATGGCGTGTCAATTAATGGGTCAAAACTAGGAATAACTAAATCAGCTTGCTGTTTGGCTGCATTGGCAGTTTCTAATCTCGATAAGGCACTTTCAAGGGCTACAATAACTGTTTTATTGGTTTCAATAGCTAAAGCCTGTTGTAAAATTGTTGGTTCAGAAATGATTCGAGAAAGCAATATTGTTGCATTAGCACGCTCTTTAGCCGAGCCTGAAGTTAAAAAGTGTTGTAATTGAGGTTGAATCAGCTCATGTGGTAAGTTAAATAGTATTCGTGTAGCTAATTGACTCACCTGCTTGCAAGTATTTAGCGCCTGCATGGCAATAAAATCAACCAGTTGCAGCTTAAGTTCTGGATATCGTTGAATGTATTTAAGTTGTTCTACTTGTCCTAAAGGCGCTAAACCGAGTGAAGGGAGTTGCTTAAATAATTCAATGCGTTCTTGAATATAAGTCAATAATCCATTTAACCGAGTAAAATATTGAAAATCACGCAAAGAACTTTCAAAAATATTTTGACGGTCAAAAATCGCGAACAGCAACTTTTCGCCTAATCCTGCTTGTTCAATTTCAAGAAAATGATGCAATTGTTGGATTGACCAATTTTCACGGTCATCAATTTTATATTTGTTTTCGCTATAAGAAGGTAAAGTAGTAATCAGTCCATCATATAACAAATACATAAGCCAAGAAGGAATTTGTTCGCTTATGCGTTTAATATGATTTAAATGATCAAATAAAATAGCAGAAAATCGGGCAAATCGAATGATTTGTTCTGGTGTATAGGCATCCGTCCAAAGCTTATAAAAATTAATGCGCGCTTTTTGCAACGGATGAATCTTTTTATAATTATATGAACTATAAAAGGCAGCTGGTCCTCGCAATAATTCAAAAATTTTATCAACATTAGCTGACTTTTGACATAGTTTATCAAAATCGGCCAACACATCAATTTCATCACCATGCAAGATATATTGTGTGACCCGTTCTGGTAAAGATTTGTCTAATTCACTTAATGGTTTAAAGATAGTATTGATTAACTGTTTAGAACCATTTGAGTTTATTGATAATTGTTCAGTTGTTTTCATATTCCTTTGTTCTCCCATTAAGATTTAAATCTGGGATATCCATTTTTAATTGGGTTTCATAGCGATTTGTTATTTTCAAAAAGTTTTTTATACTTGATAATAACTATGCTATATATCAGATTTTCTGGCACGCTTAGGTACCCTATTATCTGTATAAAATTAGATTTATTTAATATCATTCGTATTATCTAGCAAAACAACAAGATATAGGCTTGACCAATTAGTATTAAAAATTGTTTTTCTAATAGTGAGATAATTGCACGTTAAACTGACGGAACCTCACCAAAAAATTTACAACTACTATTTCGTTATTTAAAATAAATTGACCAGCTGATTTTGGTGATAACTACCCATCTTAGCGCTTATTTTTTATCATCGGTTTTGCTTAATATTGCTAGTTATTAGCTATAACACTCTTATACAATTAATCATATTGCTTGTTTCTGATTTACCATCGCTTTTATTCTTTCGTTCTGAATCAAATTTCGAATTTGCATGATGCATTTGCGACAGCCATATAATCAGCAAAACTTTCGGCTAATAACACCGCTGGGATGTCGTTAGCATCAATTTTGGGTTTGGTATAGATCCTTTTTTGACGAAAAGAGAGATAATAACGCTCTACTAAACTATTTTCTTGAGAAATATAACGCCCACTAAATTGAATGATAGTATACAAATTAAGGTTACTATAGTATTTACAATAACAATCTAAGCATTCACTATCTTCAAAATATTCATTTTTATAACCTCTTTTAGTAAGGACATTGCGAATGGTAAACGCATCCGTTAACCAGCCTGTATAATTATTCACTATGCCATCATCAATCCATTGGCTCTTTGGTAAAGGGTTAGCAAATTGGGCAAATAATGGCGTAACTTTATAGTCTTTAAGATGTACTTGCCACTGGTTTATATGACTGGCTGGTAACAACACATTATGAGCTAGAGTGATATAGTGATTTTGATTCAAAGTGATCTCTTCATCGTGTAAATTAATCAAACTACCATCTTCAGTTGGCCTAAAGCTGTTGCAAATCTTGCCTTGTTCATCAACTGCTAACCATACTAATCTTTGCACCAACCGCCCGACAATTGGATGGGCAAATAGATATTGTTGCCAATTACTTACTTGCCAACGGCGCTGGGTGCACATGGCTTCATATAAGCGTTCAGTTTGGATTGAAACAATTTGTGTGAGTTCTTTTTTACTACGTGAAAACTGTTTTTTCACTTCTTTGATCACGGTTGGATCTTCATCTTTACGCGCTTCTGGTAAGGTTTTTATAATGTTACCTTCCAAATTTTTTAATTGCCATTTAAAGTTATCATCAATACTGGCCGTAAAAGTTCTTGCACCATAATCAAGCATAAGTATGCCAGAATCATCCAGCCCAGCAGTTAGAACAGTACGTTCAGTAAGATCGTCTGTTGTCCATTTTTTCTGCTCAGCAATTTGGTTTATTAAAGATTTTGCTTTTTCTTGAATAGTTTTTTTGGGATTCGAGTAAGAAATGGTTAATAAAAATTGAATTATGATGAAATCATCATTAACAGCGATCGCTTCTAACATTGCTTCAATTTGCTCTCGTCTGGTGTAATGATTTTTCATATATGCTTTTATTATCGATACGGCTACATGACCTTCAATTCCACCAATTAGAGCTAATAAACCTTTCGATTTAATTGCTGAACCAATTAAACGAGTTAGCACCTCTTTTTCGATACGCTCAATAACTTGCTGGAGAGTGATATTTTGATATTCGGGGTATAAGTCAGGATGATTCTTATAACTATTTAAATAGGACTGTAGTCGAGCTGGTGCGGTTAATTTGGCCTCATTTTCTGCTTCTATTAAGGTCGGGGTTAAAGTATCTTGTTGGATAAAACTTTGCAATATAAATAAACCAAGCTGTTTTTGGCTTTTATCACTTAATAGACGAATATAAATAGTTAATAAAGGATTGGCCGGCTCTTTTAGTTTTACAGCTAACCACATCCACCAAATGATAATTTTACGATCAACCTGCTCACCATTTTGCCATGTTAAAGCAGGGATAGTGTCATTAACTAACCATTCAATACCCGCTGGTTTTTTACTTTTTAAACCTTTGTTTGCATCATCAAGTAATCGAGATGGTGTTAAATATTGGCCAATATTTTCACCTAAACTTTCAAGCGCGGATAATAGTGCTGCTTGTACCACTTCTTGTTTTTCTTGATTTAAAGCGGTATTTAAAGCTGCAATCGATGATTTATTGCCTAATGTTACCAATAAGTTAGCTGCTAAAATGCGCTGTTTATATTTATTGGAAGTTAATACGTTTTCAACTTGACGATGTATACAAGGCGATTTACTTAGTGCTTGTTGGGCCAATAAGCGAGGTATTTTGGTATCGCCTAATGCTAACTCTAATAAATAAATATTATATTTAACTGGAAGTTTTGGAAAAAAAGTTAAGATTTTTAGTCCACGCTTTTTATCAAAAGTATAATTACTATTTTGTGGCTCAAGGCTGGGGATTAATCCTAATGCTTCATCAAGATAGATAAGGTTTTCAGCAAAAAAAGGCCAAACACAATTTGCGTCACTCTCAAATGTTAGATCATAATAATAATTCATCAAATATGCTGCGGCAACAATACGTTTGACATCTGGCATATCGGATATGTTATTTAACACCTGAGCGATCAAGCGTAAATCGGTACATGGCAATATTTCATGTTTTAAAAAACTTAAAGCTAAACAGTACGATTCAATGTTTGTATAAGTAATTTTTTCTGCGCGTAATAAGTGATACAGATTAAATTCAGGAATTGTTTGCAAACGCCCTTTATGTAAAATAATCTCATTAGTTAGCTGATTTTTAATATCAGATTGCATTAACTGCCCTTTACCGTTTAGATAATGAAAAATCATATCTAAATCATTGTCAGTAAAAGTAGTTAATTGTTCGTAACGTTCCTGCTCATTCCTTTCTAGGTTATGATATCCTTGATTATCGAGTTTCTCTAGTTGTGCTCTGTTTTGCGATTGTATTAACAACTCTTGATAATTTTGGTGCAATATATCGCGCGCTTTGACAGGTAAATCAACTTCAGTAATTGGCATAAAAGGAGGAATGATAATTTCATCCTCTTCCTGCTTAACTAACTTATCATCTTTAATAGAAAATAAAGCACTTTCGATACTTTTAACCACTATTTTATTCGTTTCTTCAGTTAGTATTTTTTCAAATATTTCTTTATCAACAGACAATTTAACTAATAGCGCAATTTTTTGACAACGTTGCTTTGGTGTGCCTTGTGCGAATGAAGCAATTAACTGATTTTGCGCACTTTCCTTAGAAATACTAAGCAATAGCGTTGTCGCTAACTCTCTTATTTTTTTGATGCTACTAGTGGATTGTTTGACTAACAAATCAACTACTCGTTCTTTAAGATCGTTATGACTAGCAATATATTGCAATTGTTGTAATTGACCAATTGTGGATAATTCTTGATCTGGTAAAGATTTAAACCTTTCTAAATTGTTAGTTATATATAATTTCAACCCTCTAATCGCAAAAACAGTATTAAAATAACGGTAGTGATATTCTGGTACATGTTGCCGCTCAAAAAAAGCAAACATAAGTTGATCTCCCAACCCTTTCTGCTCAATTTCGAGTAATTGATGTAATTGCTCAATGGACCAATTATCACGCTCAGCCATATTTTGCTCAGCATCGAAATTGCGGTTTAAAAAAGTAGTGACCAAACCGTCAATAAACAGATATAAAAACCACAAAGGCAGTTTGGGAGTGATAACACTACTACTTGTTTTCTCATAAAAAGACCATCTTTGAGGCGTATCCGGAATATAAGCTGCTGCTAAAATTTTACCAAACCTGATGAGCTGTTCTGGTGAATATTGACTCGTCCATAATTGATAAAATTTAGCTCGTACTTTTTGCTGTGGTTCATTACTTTCATCTAAAAAACCAACAGAACCTGGCATACCAAGCAAATTATAAACCCGGTTATCATATTTATAAGTTTTTGATAATACTTTTAGCTCATCAAGAACCACGACATCTTTGCCATATAAAATATAATGACAAATCCGTTCAGATATTGATTGTTCTAATTTATTTAAACCCGCAAAGCAATCAAGAATAACCTGATCCATCGGGTTTTGGTCATGTTTTACCATATTAATTTATCTTTCCAATTAGGATCAAAACCACTACAGGCTTTTGCCACCGCCATATAATCAGTATAACCTTCGGCTAATAACACCTTAGGTAGTTTATCGAGCGCAATTGCCCTATCTTTGAATCCCTTTTTATTACTGAAATAAAGGTTATAAAGTACTGCTGGAATATTTTCTTCAGGCAGCATACTACCACTGAATTCAATATTGATATAAATACCTAAACTGCCAAAGTATTTATGGTAACCATAAAAACATCCGCTATCTTCAGTAGCATCACGCTCATAACTCAATTTGGTTAAAATACCACGAATGGTAAAACTGTCCGTTAACCAACCTAAACGATCATCAATAACGCCATCGTTAAATTTGCTTATCTCTGGAAATGCATGACTAAACTGATCAAACAATGGGGTTATTTTGTAATCTTCAAGATGCGCTTGCCACTGAACTATATCATCACTCGCTAGTAACGCCGAATGCGCAACGGAAATAAAGTGATTTTGATCAAGTAAGATTTCGTCATCTTGATTGGTTATTAAGCTACCATCTTCAGTAGGCCTGAAACTATTGACGATCTGACCGTTATTATCCAATTGTAACCACACTAAACGTTGAATTAATCGCCCCACAATCGGATGTGGTTGCAGATATTTCTGCCAATCTTCCACTCGCCATTGACGCTGGGCACACATGGCTTCGTAAAAACGGCTTATTTGCATAGTGAGTAATTGATTAAGTTCTTTTTTACTATTGCTGAACTGTTTTTTGGTCTCTTTGACGAGTTCAGGGTTTTCGTTTTTACGTGCTTCAGGTAATGCTTTGATCTTTTCTCCATCAGCATTTTTTAATTGCCACTTAAATTTATCATCCAAACTAGCAATAAAGGTACGCTCACCATAATCAAGAATTAACAAGCCATTATCATCTAACCCTGCAGTCGATATGGTGCGGTCTGCCAATTCTTCTGTACTCCAGCCTGAACGCGCAGCAATACTTTCTACCAAGTATTTAGCCTTTTCATGAATGGATGCCGTCCGATAGCGACGAGCTAATGACAATAATAGTTGAATGATCAGCGGATCATCACTGTTTGCCAGTGGTTCAAGCATCGCTTCAATTTGAGCTCGACGTTGATAATGATTTTTCATAAAACTGCGTAAGAGAGACACTGCAATAGGGCCTTCAATACCACTGGTTAATGCTAATATTCCTTTTGCTTTGATGGCTGAGCCAAGATAGGTTGCTAATGTTTCATTTTTGATTTCTTCAAAAACCTGCTCATAAGTTATATTTTGGTATTTAGAAAAATATTGCGGATAGCGCTGATAATATCCAATATAGTCTTGTAATCGTTTATCGGCCTCTGAGCTAGCTTTGGCTTCTGCTTCTTCCAGTGATGGACTTAGCGTATCTTGTTTAATAAAACTTTGTAAAATAAATTCGCCTAATTGTCGCTGACTTTGGGTGCTTAACAATCGATTATAAACGGTTAACAGTAAATTAGCCGGATCTCTTAATTTGACCGCTAAGCAGATCCACCACTGAATAATTTGTGGCTCAACAATCTTACCATTTTGCCAAGTTAACGTCGGTATTAAGTTAAAATCAAACCAATCAAAATCGGTTGGTATTTTACCTTTTAAACCTTTTTGGGCATCAGCCAATAACTTTTTCGGCGTTAAGTGCTGACTAATATCTTCACCAATTTTTTCCAGTGCGATCAATATTGCTGCTTGTACTGTTTCGCGTTTCTCTTTTTTTAGCGCAGCATTTAGTGCTTTAATCGAGCTTGTTTGTCCTAACTCAGCCAACCAATTAGCAGCAATAATACGTACCTCTTGTTTTGTAGAAGATAGGGCTTGTTCAACTTGATTATGTATATTGGGGATCCGCTTTAAGGCGTTTTGTGCCGCATAACGTATCTGCTTAATTTCGCCTAAAGCTAATTCAAGTAGGTAAGCAACATATTTAGCAGGAATGATTGGAAATAGCTGTAATATTTTTATGGCATTAATTTTATCAATACGGACATAACAATTCTGAACTATTTGTATAGGTGCAAACCCCAAAGCTTCATCAATTAAAAATTCATTTTCAGCAAAAAAAGCCCATAATTTGTGAGGTTCATTTTCATGAATATCATGAAAAACATCACTGCTTAAAAACGGTAGAGCAACAGTATATTCAACATCTGGAATAATATTCACTTTTATCAACACATCAGCTATTTGTCTAAGATCGGCATTTTTAACCAAGTCATAGTTTTCGTATAGTTTTGGAAATAAATTAGAGATACTTATATAATCAGTTAATTGTCTTATTCGAACTAAGTGAAATAACGTAATTTCAGGCAAATTTGATAATCGATTTTTAGTTAGTAAAAATCGAAAATCAATCTTTTCATCGATTTCTTTGAATAATGTTGAGCGATCGATTTTACCATTCACATAATCAAATATACTATCAAGGGACTTTGGTGTCAGCGCTTTCAATTCTTTATAACGGTTTTGATGATAATCCCTTGATCTATTTTTTTCTTTGTTTTCCTCTAGTTCATTTTGCATCGATTTTTTACATTCAATAAGGTACTCGTCAAAACTTTGTTGTAAAACATCACGAGTAGTCATAGGCAATGGCGTATCACTAAATGGTTCAAATTCTGGAATAACTAAATCAGCTTGCTGTTTGGCCGTGTTGGCACTTTCCAATCTCGATAAAGCACTTTCAATAGCAGTAATAACTGTTTTATTGGGTTCGCTAGCTAAAGCTTGTTGTAAAATTGTCGGTTCAGAGATGATTCGACAGAGTAATATTGTGGCATTAGCTCGTTGTTTAACCGAACCTGAAGTTAAAAAGTGCTGTAATTGTGGTTGAGCCAATTCCAATGGTAAGCTAAATAGTATTTCTGTGGCTAATTGACTCACCTGTTTTGAAGTATTTAATGACTGCATTGCCAGAAAATCGACCAATTGTAACTGAAGTTCTGGATATCGTTGAATGTATTTAAGTTGTTCCACTTGTCCCAAAAGCGCCAAACCGAGTGCGGGGAGTTGTTTAAATAATTCAATTCGTTCTTGAATATAGGTAAATAATCCTTTTAATCGGGTAAAATTATGAAATAAACCAACACGATTAACAGGAATATTTTGACGGTCAAAAATGGCAAACAGTAATTTTTCGCCTAAACCGGCTTGTTCACATTCAAGTAATTGATGTAATTGTTGTATTGACCAATTTTCGCGCTCAATAATTTCATTCTCGTTTCCATTAGGACCTGGTAACGAGGTAATTAGTGCATCATATAAAAGATAGATAAACCATGATGGTAAT
Organism: Gilliamella sp. LMG 34359; assembly: GCF_984569085.1. Classification (NCBI taxonomy): domain Bacteria; kingdom Pseudomonadati; phylum Pseudomonadota; class Gammaproteobacteria; order Orbales; family Orbaceae; genus Gilliamella; species Gilliamella sp. LMG 34359. The sequence goes on from NZ_OZ474906.1 coordinate 2,638,017, forward strand.
TGTTCGTTTATAAGTTTAATAAAACTTAAATGATCAAATAATGTGGCAAAAACTCGGGCAAATCGAATTATCTGTTCTGGTGTATAAATATCTGTCCAAGACTTATACACATCAATGCGAGCTTGAAATGATGGATGGAATTCCTCATTAATATAGTTATAATAACGTGGACGATAAATACCTGAGGGTCTTTGCAATAATTCATAAAGAGCATTTGCATTATTAGGTATTTGACATAATTTCTCTAAATCGACTAATACATCAATTCCATTACCATGCAAGATATATTGTGTTATCCGTGTTGGTAAAGATTTATCTTGATCACTTAATGGCTTAAAGATAGCGGTAATTAATTCTTCGGATGTGTGAGTTTTAGTTGATAATTGTTTTATTTCTTTCATATTCCTTTATTTTCCATTATTTCCCTATTAAGGATAAAATCTTAATTATCCATATGTTATTTTAGCATATTTGCAACTTTGCAAGGCTAATTATTCTAATTCAATTTTATCATTTGTATAAATATAGAACGCTGCAAATCAACCTAAATCACTCCAAAAAGCTAGATAAGTTTATTGGATGTTAGTAAATAAAATGGCGACAAGTTAGATCCTCATCTTTTTTATCATCATTTCGTTTTATTTAATAAATTTATTTTGTTACTTTATTCTAATGAATTAAATACTTATTGGGCTCAATACATTTCTGTTAGCTAAAAAAACAACATCCTTAACAGACAAAATGATAAATAAGTATCACTGTTTTTAGATACAATCTTATTCATAGATTAATGCCGACAATCACATCTTGGTATAAAATATTCATGTAATGGATGGATAAATTGAAAAAGCGGACGACAACTAAATGCTTCACTACTAAAATCAAATATAACTGGCGGTTCATTTTTTAAAATGCTTCCGACCCATTGAAATATTTCTTTATTGTCATCTATTGAACTGCTTAATGGTAAAAGCATTCCTCCTTCAAAATAACCATGGACCACATTTGTTATCATATTTGAATCAGAATCTAAGATAATTAAATGTCTTATAATGATTTCGTTTTTGCTTGGAGTTTCATAATTTTGTATATAAAAGCGTAGACCGATCGCTTCAGCCATAAAATTATCACCCTTTATTAAATCTTCTGGATTATATACAGGTATAAGGGAAGTAATTTCGTCATCACTTTCAAGAACAGGAAAGTCTTTGCTATCAATTTGATGCCAAACTAGTGGAGTTAAGGGTTTCTGTAGAAAAGGATTTTCCTTACCTATATAGACAATATAGGATGCATATTGATCAAACATGTTTGAATTTAATTTAAATCCAAACATATATGCATCTAATTCATAAGGTTCATGAGGATGATAATAAGTATTCACGACAGCAAAAGTATTCAACCCATAAACAGGAACCGATTTTAATTTATTATTTAAGTAATCATAGATAAATACTGTATCATCTTCTGATATACCTGCCAAATTGAGCAATTTAGTACGGTATGAACCCGTGAGTAAATATTGTTCTTTTTTATAAGTTTTTTTTTCAGTGCTTGGAATTAAATAGATATCTTTTTTGTATTTGTTATCATATAAAACAATATCATCAGATAATGAAATAAAGTCAAATTCGGGCTCATCTTTAATATAATCTATCGAGGTGAGTGTATACATTCGAATATCTTCCCTATAATGTCCCCCTTCCCATTCTAATAATTTGTTTCCACCTAACATTTCCGCGCTACTGCAAAAGCTAATTGATGATAAGGCAAAAAATGTAAACAGAAAGCTAATTAATTTATTTTTCATTTATTAGTTCACCATTTTCCTTAAATATACTTCTCACATCCATATGGCATCGCAATAATTTTAAATTATTGTTAATTATTAGTTTTTCAAAAATCGCTGATTTAATTTTGAACTAACAAGACTGATTTGGCCAATTATTTTTTCTTAATAATAAAAAATAATCTTCTCTGTTACAAACATTTAATTCACAACTGCCCTATCCTATATATTTATTGGGATTAAAGAATATATTTAAATGGAACTAGTTTTAACTGGTTTCTCTTTACGCCATCAGTGAATAATAATGTTAATCAAATTGATAATATCATGTTAATTAATGTCTCATTTTATTGAGATATATATTTTATTATGCTAAAAACTAAATCATACTGCTACAAAGAAATCATTTAGTTAGAATAACTTTCTTAATGCCTATTGTCGCACTTTATTATTAAACTTTTATAAGATCGGTCAATATAATCAATAACTGGGCAGCCAAATGATTTCCACTCAAAACCAAATATTACTAAAGGTTGATTTTTAAATAATTTACCTGACCATTGGACTTTATGTTGGAATTCTGGATGTTGATCATTTAAAAATGCAGGAATAATCTCATCATTAAAAGCATATTCACTGTTAAATAAAATAGCCTCTCCCTGATCTTTAATAACTACCTGTCTGTAATAAGCACTATTAATATCAATTTCCTGAGAAAAATGATCTTGAACATAGTAATTCCATCCATTCGCTTTAGCCTGATAAGTTTTGTTAAAACTGTCCTGAATAAATTTAGAGGATGTCTCTATCCCACTTATTATCGGAAAATCCTCATTGTCTATTTTATTCCAGTCTAATGCTGTAAGTTGTTGCAGAGCAAAAGGATTTTCTTTGCCTATATAAACTAATGTTTGGTAACTATCGGGATCGAGAGCCTTCGACAATTGATTGGAAGTTAATCTGAAGCCAAATTGATAATAATCCTCAAATTTACACGGTTTTTCATCCATACTATACGCATCTATAATTGCGATTACTTCCAATTCACTAATAGGGTAAGTGGTTAATTGATTATTCTGATAATCATAAAGATAGTAGGTATCGGTTTCCGCTATCCCAGTTGCTTCCATAAATCGTTGCCGATACTCTTTATTTAAAATATATATATCTTTTTTATAGTTACCAACTGTATCTGGAATTAATTGAAGATTTCTAGGTAAAATAACCACACCATTTTCATCATAATTGTCAAATGTAATGTTTTCGGATAGCGAGGTAAAATAAAAAGCGGATTCATTTTCTAAATATTCAATATAATCAAGTGTAAATATATCTAATTTCTGCGTTGAATGACTTTGCTGCTGTGGTAATTTATCGTTTTCATCAGCATAAATGTCACAACTTAATAAGAACAATATACATATCAGTATTATTTTCTTTATTTGCATTTTATTCACTTCCCTATGTATTAATTCATCAATATCTGGTTATTAAGGCGAATCAAAACCTATTATCACTGAAGTTTGAATAATTTAATCAAGAGTAAAACAATGTAGATGAACGTGTAGTGGTGCAATAAGTTATCCATCGCTATAATGTTGGTGGTGTTAACTTATACTTTAAACCAAATTCATTACGCGTTTTTACTTGTTGATAACGCCTTACCATCTGTTATTTAAAATCTCAAGTATGGGCTCGTCTTTATCATCGTTTTAGTTTTTCGTTTTTGCCATTTTTAAAAATAATTTATCTTATTCCTTAAAAAAGTTGTTCTTAATTAATATTATTTACAATTATAATATATAAAACGAGAGTCGCAACGTAGTATTATATCATAACTAGGAAAAGATGAATCAATAAAGTCTATCTCTGTGCAGTCATCCCCGAACATTGAATAAAAGCCAAACACGACTAACGGTTTATTTTTAAATAATTTTCCCGTCCATTGTTTTTTGTATTCGTGATCTTTATCTTTGCCATTTATAGGCATAGAATTTACACGCCTTCTTATATAGTTATCATTAAATAAGATATTATTTTTCGCATTCTTAATAATTAAACTTCCACATTCAGGGTAATCGAGGGGAAAGGGAGATTGCCTTAAATAGTAATGTAATCCATGAGCTTGTGCTAAATAATCATCCTCTTTATCGCTAATTTTTTGCCAGTTTAATAAAGTTAGTTGCTGTTGAGCAAAAGGACTTTCCTTTCCAATATAAACAAATGTTGTATCATTAGGCTCGTAAGTATCATTATGATCGTAATCTTGAGGTAGTTGATTCAACTCTAATGCAAATCCAAATTGATAATTTGTTTCATCAGTAGGTAAACAGTCGCTCTTTATTGCAAATACCTCTAATTTACTAATGGGAAAACTATACAATTTATTATATTCATAATTATATACGAATAAGTTATCCGTTTCGGATATGCCATTTGCAGTCAAAAAACTTTGTCGATATTTTTGAGGTAATTGATATTTATTTTTTTTATAATCATCCTCTATATCAGGAAATATAGGTTGAATAGATTGTTTTTTATTGCCATCTTTGTCATAAATAACAATATGACTGCCTTCGAGTAACTTAACAAAATAGAATTTTGGCTCACTATTATCAACAAGATTAAGTTTAAATATCTCTAATCGCTCTCGTGTATTGCCAATTGCATAAAAGCTACAACTTAATAAGAGCAATATACATATCGGTATTATTTTCTTTATTTGCATTTTATTCACTTCCCTATGTATTAATTCATCAATATCTGGCCATTAAGACGAATTAAAACCAAATATCACTAAAGTTTTAATAATTTAATGTAGACAATATAAATGAACGTGTAGTGGTGCTTTAAGTTATCCATCGCTATAATGTTGGTGGCGTTAACTTATACTCTTAACTAAATTCATTGTATGTTTTTCCCTGTTGATAAAACTTTACCATCTGTTGTTTAAAATCTTCAGTATGGGCTCGTCTTTATCGTCGTTTTATCTTCTTCGTTTTTGCCATTTTTAAGAATAATTTATCTTATTCCTTAAAAAAGTTGTTCTTAATCAATATTATTTACAACTATAAAAACGAAGATCGCAACGTAATCTTATGTCATAACTAGGAAAAGATGAATCAATAAAGTCTATCACCGGGCAGTTTAATTCTGAGACAAAGCCAAACACAACTAATGGTTTATTTTTAAATAATCTTCCCGTCCATTGATTTTTGTATTCATGATCTTTATCTTTAAATAATCTTCTCGCCCATTGCTTTTTGTATTTATGTTCTTTATCTTTGCCATTTAAAGGTAGAGTGATGTATATCGTCTTTGAAAGATAGTCACTATTAAATAAGATGTAATTCTTGCCATCCTTAACCACTAATATCCCAATTTCAGGGTAATAATCTCGTTCAAGGTAATGATCTGGGTCCCACACTTTCCCTAATGTCGCTAAATAGTAATGTAATCCATGAGATTGAGCTAAATAATCATACTCTTTATCGTTAATTTTTTGCCAGTTTAATAAAGTTAGTTGCTGTTGAGCAAAAGGATTTTCCTTTCCAATATAAACAAACGTTGTATCATTAGGATCGTAATCTTGAGGTAGTTGATTCAACGCTAATGCAAATCCAAATTGATAATTTGTTTCATCAGTAGGATCACAACCGCTCTTTATTGCAAATACCTCTAATTTACTAATGGGAAAACTATACAATTTATTATATTCATAATTATATACGAATAAGTTATCCGTTTCGGATATGCCACTGGCAGTCAAAAAACTTTGTCGATATTTTTGAGGTAATTGATATTTATCCTTTTTATAACCATCCTCATTATCAGGAAATATTGGTTGAATAGATTGTTTTTTATTGCCATCTTTGTCATAAATAACAATATGACTACCTTGGAGTAACTTAACAAAATAGAATTTTGGCTCGCTATCATCAACAAGATTAAGTTCAAATATCTCTAATCGCTCTCGTGTATAGCCAATTGCATAAAAGCTACAACTTAATAAGAGCAATATACATATCGGTATTATTTTCTTTATTTGCATTTTATTCACTTCCCTATGTATTAATTCATCAATATCTGACCATTACGGCGAATCAAAACCTATTATCACTAAAGTTTGAATAATTTAATCTAGAGTAAAACAATGTAAATGTAAATGTAAATGTAAATGAACGTGTAGCGGTGCTTTAAGTTATCCATCGATATAATGCTAGTGGCGTTAACTTATACTCTAAACCAAATTCATTGTGTGTTTTCCCTAATGATTACGCCTTACCATCTGTTGTTTAAAATCTCATGTATTGGCTCGTTTTTATCGTCGTTTTATTTTGTTCGTTTTTGCCATTTTTAAGAATAATTTATCTTATTCCTTAAAAAAGTTGTTCTTAATTAATATTATTTACAACTATAAAAACGAAGATCGCAACGTAATCTTATATCATAACTAGGAAAGGATGAATCAATAAAGTCTATCACTGGGCAACCCATTATTGAGACAAAGCCAAACACAACTAATGGTTTATTTTTAAATAATCTTCCCGTCCATTGATTTTTGTATTCATGATCTTTATCTTTGCCATTTAAAGGTAGAGTGCTGTATATCGTCGTTGAAAAATAGTCATGATTAAATAAGATGCTATTCTTGCTATCCTTAACCACTAATATCCCAATTTTAGGGTAATAATCTCGTTCAAGGTGGTCCCACACTTTCCCTAATGTCGGTAAATAGTAATGTAATCCATGAGTTTGTGCTAAATAATAATACTCTTTATCCTCTTTATCGCTAATTTTTTGCCAGTTTAATAAAGTTAGTTGCTGTTGAGCAAAAGGATTTTCCTTTCCAATATAAACAAATGTTGTATCACTAGGATCGTAAGTATCATTATGATCGTAATCTTGAGGTAGTTGATTCAACTCTAATGCAAATCCAAATTGATAATTTGTTTCATCAGTAGGAAAACAATCATCCTTTATTGCAAATACCTCCAATTTACTAATGGGAAAACTATACAATTTATTATATTCATAATTATATACGAATAAGTTATCCGTTTCGGATATGCCACTGGCAGTCAAAAAACTTTGTCGATATTTTTGAGGTAATTGATATTTATCCTTTTTATAACCATCCTCATTATCAGGAAATATTGGTTGAATAGATTGTTTTTTATTGCCATCTTTGTCATAAATAACAATATGACTACCTTGGAGTAACTTAACAAAATAGAATTTTGGCTCGCTACCATCAACAAGATTAAGTTTAAATATCTCTAATTGCTCTCGTGTATAGCCAATTGCATAAAAGCTACAACTTAATAAGAACAATATACATATCGGTATTATTTTCTTTATTGGCATTTTATTCACTTCCTTATGTATTAATTCATCAATATCTGAACATTACGGCGAATCAAAACCTATTATCACTAAAGTTTGAATAATTTAATCTAGAGTAAAACAATGTAGATGAACGTGTAGCGGTGCTTTAAGTTATCCATCGCTATAATGCTAGTGGCGTTAACTTATACTCTAAACCAAATTCATTACGCGTTTTTACATGTTGATTACGCCTTACCATCTGTTGTTTAAAATCTCATGTATTGGCTCGTTTTTATCGTCATTTTATTTTGTTCGTTTTTGCCATTTTTAAGAATAATTTATCTTATTCCTTAAAAAAGTTGTTCCAATTATTAATAATTTACAAAAACAGCAAAAAACGGATTGGATGACAACGGATTATCTTAGTGATTTTCTTGATCGACATGACTGACAAAAAATATTGAAGTTTATCAAATACCAAGGCGATAGGTTTTTATTGCTAAAAAGAACCATAGTCATTCAATTAATTTTATTTATAGTTTATACTTTCACCAAAGTATTTACTTAGTTTTTAGTAATACCAAATTATTCACACAAAAAAATAATACAATAAAACTCAATTATTGATAATAATTAATTGAGATGATAAGGAATATCATGGATATAATACGTTTCTTTCTCCGTCTACCCTATCGAATCTTCTGTATCGGTCTAGAAGCGATTCTCTATTTTGCACTTTTTCTACTAATTGTATTACGATCCATATTATGGTTTATAAGCCCAATTATTGGTCAAATTAATTGGTCGATACCTAAGTGGTATCCACGTGCTAAAGATATCTATCAATCATCAATTACAAGACTCAATAACTATAGTTTAATTATTGGTGGTGTTGTTATACTGGGAATTGTTACCTATTTCAGTGGTAATTATGCCTATCATTGGTACTTAAATAAACCAAAACCTATTGAGCCAGCCCCCGTAATTGTTAATACGTATGGTATTTCTTTTTATGCACCTACAGAATCCGGTACGCTTACTAATCCTAATCAATCTTATTTAAAAATTAAATTTACTGGACATAAACGATCACCCGCTCCGATAGATAAAATTGGCAAGGAAATAACTGAGGGAATTGAAATTTCACCTGAAATTAAAGGGACTTGGAGTTGGCATGACGATGTAAATATCTATTTTAAACCAGAACAACCATGGCCAATGGGTGAAACCTATACGGTTAAATTGGATGATTCGAAGTTACTTGATTCTAACAATTTAATAAATAAAAAAGAGAATATTTTTACATTTAATACAACCGATTTTTCTTTTAAAATAATGAACAGTGAATTATATCAAAATCCTATTGTTCCTGATGATAAACAAGGTATTTATAGAGTAGAATTTTCTCATCCTGTTGATCCGACAACCTTTGAAAAAAATTTAAAATTATCACTATTTGAAGTAACAATTGGAAGATATGAGCCAAATAAATTTGTCCAAAATGTAAACTTTACAATTAATTATAATAAAGATAAAACAATTGCCTATATAAAAAGTGATAAATTAGAACTTGCTGATGTGAATAGGTATTTATCATTAAAAATTGCAAAGGGGGTAACATCTTCAATGGGAGGATCCCCTACAACCTCAGAAAGTTCGGAAGATATCCGTATACCGAATAAATATAATCTTAGTATCACTTCATCTGATATTTCCCTTGTTGAACTGTCGAATAATGAAATACGTCAGATTATCACAATTAATTTAAGTTATAATGTTAAAGCTAGTGATTTACAGAAAGCATTATCAATCTGGCAGTTACCCGATCCAAACGCCAAATATAGTGAAGAATATTACGATAAAACTGATAACACATACAAAACTAAATATTTTATCGATAAAGCCATCTTAGATAAATCAAAACGATTAACAACTAGATACATTGAGACTGACGACGATAGAACTTATCAAAATCAATTTAGCTTTGAAATAAACGGTGATCAACGTCAACAAATATTTATTACTATTGATCCATCCTTAACGTCCGAAGGTGGCTACACATTTAAGAATAGATATGAGAAATTGATGCAAATTAATGAATTTGATAAATTGCTTAATTTCGCTGCTACTGGTTCTCTATTATCGCTGTCAGGTGATAAAAAGATTCCTGTGGTTTCTCGTAATGTTAGTCAAATAAAGTTAGAACTCAAACGTGTTATTCCATCCCAATTACACCATTTGGTCTACGATAATGACAGTGATTTTAGTTCAATGAGCTTTGAATATTATAAAAGTGATAATTTTGTTGAAAAATATTCAATTATAAAAGATGTTAAGGGTAAATCAGGGGCTATTCATTACTCTGACTTCGATTTAACACCATACCTTAAAAAAGATGTTAAAGAAAACGAAGTTAATCGCGGAGTATTTTTATTAAATCTCTATGCCCAAAATGATGATGCAGTAGAAGGTGAAGAGCCTTACGATTATTTCACTTCTCGATTCATATTAGTGACAGATTTAGGCATTATAAATAAAAAATCACTTGATGGCTCTTATGATCTCTTTGTGCAATCTATCAACAGTGGGGTACCTGTTGCCGGTGCTAAAGTTTCCATACTCGGTGCCAATGGTATTGAAATTACCTCTTCAATCACCGATAACACTGGTCATGTCAATTTCGCACCATTAGCAGATTACTATAAAGGCATTAAACCGTTGTTATTCTTAATTGAAAAAGGTAAAGATATGTCATTTTTGCCAATTTCTAAAGGTTATCGCTATTATGACAGAAAACTTAATTACTCTCGTTTTGATGTTGATGGTCAATATGAAACAGTTGACCGGGGAGAGTTACATGCGCATCTATTTTCTGATAGAGGAATCTATCGACCTGGCGAAACCATCCACATTGGGATGATCATTAAAGCAGATGATTGGACTAAATCACTGAATGGAATTAAGTTAGTAGCCAACATTTATGATGCTAAAAATAATCTTGTTACGACTAAAAAAATCAAAGTTGATGATTACGGTTTTAATGATATTTCATTTAAAACGGAAGAAAGTTCCCCAACAGGGCAATGGCATGTCTATCTATACATTGAAAATGATGAAAATGATTCGGAGGAGGATGATCAAAATTTCCTAGGTTCTACTTCAGTGACTATTCGAGAATTTGAACCAGATAAAACTAAAGTTACCGCACAAATAGTAACTGAAAACAAACAAGGATGGATTAATCAATCGAATATAATTGCCAAAGTGACTGCAAAAAATCTCTTTGGAACCCCTGCCCAAGATCGTCGAGTTGAGAGTAAATTATATTTACAACCAACCAGATTTAGTTTTAAAAAATATCAAGATTATCAGTTTTATCGCGTAGGTACTAACCGTAGTAATTTCAAAATTGAACTTGAAGACAATTTTACAAATGAAGAAGGAATTGCTGATATTGATTTGCATATTAAAGACTTTGAAGGTCAATATGTAGCCAAATTCTTGACTGATGTATTTGAACCCAATAGTGGACGTAGTGTTGCAGCAATGGATTCAATTTTGATTTCTGCATCTGATTATCTAGTTGGGGCAAAACCTGATGGTAAGTTAAGTTATATAAAACGGGACAGCAAGCGTTTACTTAATCTTATTGCAATAAATCCAACTCTAGATCAAATTACACTAGATGGACTCAAACTCGTTACCCTTGAGAAAAAATATCTTTCTGTGTTAGTTGAACAATCTTCAGGTGTTTATAAATATGAATCTAAACAAAAAGATGTGGTAATTTCACAAATTCCTTTTGAAATTGATAACAAAGGAACTGTTTACCAGATTCCAACTAAGACCCCTGGTAACTATATTCTTCAATTGTTAAATAACCAAAATGAAGTAATTTATCAAACCGAATACTCGGTAGCAGGATCAGCAAATGTAACACGTTCATTAGATCGTAATAGTGAATTAATGTTAAAAATTGATGCTAATCAATATAAACCGGGTCAAGAGATAGAAATTGCAATAACTGCACCTTATACCGGAAGTGGAATTATCACTATCGAAAGGGATAAAGTTTATGCATGGAAATGGTTTAAAACTGATACTACTAGCTCAGTACAAAAAATCACTTTACCTGAAGAAGTGGAAGGAAATGCCTATATCAATGTGCAGTTTATTCGCGATCCAAATTCAGAAGAAATATTCATGAGTCCGCTTAGTTATGGTGTTATTCCATTTAAGGTTTCAGATGATAAATTTATGGAGAAAGTAAAATTAGTAACTCCGAATTTAATCAAACCTGGAGAGACGATTCCAATCACAATTAAAACTAATAGCCAACAACGAGTCGTAGTTTTCGCAGTTGATGAAGGTATATTACAAGTTGCTGGCTATCAATTAAAAAATCCAATTAAAAACTTTATACGTAAAAAAGCGTTATCAGTAAGAACGGATCAGATTTTAGATCTTATCTTGCCTGAATATAAACGTTTACTAACTTTATCTGCACCAGGAGGTGATCAAGATAGTGATAATAAACTTAATGCTCATTTGAATCCATTTAAACGTAAGACCGATGAACCTGTTACCTACTGGTCCGGAATTATAGACGTTAATGGTGAAAAACAACTCAATTACAAAGTACCTGAATTTTTCAGTGGAAAAATTAGAGTGATGGCTGTGACAGTCGGTAAGAAAACAATGGGTGTTACCCAAACGTCGACTACAGTTCGTAATGACTTTGTATTAAACCCTAATGTACCTTATTTCGTCACGCCAAACGATGAATTTGAAATAAGTTTATTAGTTGCAAATAACATCACTGAAATCGGTAATGAAGAAATCCCAATTAAGGTTAAGCTAACCACAACGCCACATCTAGCAGTTTTAGATGAGCCAATTAAAACCGTCAACTTAGCGTCAATGAAAGAAGGTACTTTAAGCTTCCGTTTAAAAGCAACCGAACAATTAGGTAGTGGTGATTTACTCTTTACTGCAACTTATAAAGATAAGACGATAACAAGACAAGTAAGTACTTCTGTTCGTCCGATAAATCCTTATCGAATAAAAACAATTATGGGTCGAATGGATGGTAAAACACAAACCTTTGCTGGGTTTAGACATATGTATCCAGAATTTAATGAACAGAATGCTGGCGTCTCTTATTCTCCAATGATCTTAGCTAAAGGTCTTACCGAATATTTAGATAATTATGAATATTTCTGTTCTGAACAGATTGTTAGTCGTGCGTTACCACTAGTGATTGGCAATAAATATCCTGAATTCAATTTAATCACTGATAAAACAATACCATTTACCGGAGTAATGCAAAAACTACAAAGCCGCCAAAATAGTGAAGGCGCGATTGGTTTATGGTATTCAACATATAATGTTGATCCATTTATTACACTTTATACGGTTCACTTTCTACTCGAAGCAAAAGATGCAGGATTAGTAATACCAAAAGATCTACTAGAAAATGCCAATAAATATGTTAAGTTAGTTGCTGCTAGTAGATTAACTGATCGTTACAACTTGCGATTGCGAGCTTATGCAATTTATTTGCTAACTAGACAAAATATTATTACAACTAATCAAATTGCTTCAGTCATTGAGGATTTAAATCATAATTACCAAACTTGGTCTACTGATCTTACGGCGTTGTATTTAGCATCATCCTACAAAATGCTCAAAATGGACAAACAAGCAGATAATCTTTTAAAACCGATTTGGAAGGATCTGTCCAAAGCCTATGATAAAGCATGGTGGAGTCACAATTATTATGATCCATTAGTCATTGATGCTGGGAAAATCTATTTAATCGCCAAACATTTTGATAATAAAATTAATGATATCCCTGCGCAAGCTCTTGAGAATATGGTGTTAATGCTAAATGAGGAACGTTATACAACTCAATCAGCTGCGATGACTATGTTGGCTTTAGATAGTTATAATTCAGCAATTAAAGCTCACGAGTTAGATGAAAACGATCTTACTGTCACAACAAAATCTAACGATCAACAGGCAAAAATTGCCACTATTGCTAAATTGAAGAACTTGTTAGCCAACGGAAAATTCAATGATTCGGTAGAGTCTATTAGCTTCCATAACGCTAAAAATTTGCCAGCTTGGTATTCAATATCGCAGAAAGGCTTTGATCGTTCAATGCAACAAGAACCAATTAATAGAGGGCTTGAAATTTATCGTGAATTTACAGATAACGATGGTAAGCAAATTGATACGGTGAAATTAGGTGATACTATTAATGTAACCGTCAGAATCCGTTCATTATCTAAAGAAGGATTAACTAACATTGCAATTGTTGATATGCTACTAGGTGGTTTTGAAGTTGTTCAACAAAAAGCGGTTAATAATCATGCTGAAACTGAAAACGATAAACAAAGCGACGAAGATGAGGGTGAAAATGATAATTATGATTCTGAACAACAGTGGATATCACCAATTGCCACAGGTAAATATACTTGGTATCCAGACTATACAGATGTTAGAGAAGATCGCGTGATTATTTATGGTTCGACTAGAAGTGATCAGATACAAACATTTAATTATCAGATAAAAGCGACCAATATTGGCCAGTACGCGGTACCTCCAGCTTATGGTGAAGCAATGTATGATCGCGATATTCAAGCTGTATCTAAAGGTGGAAATAAGATTATTATTGAGCCTCGTTAATTAGTTACTGGCAGAGGGTCACGCCTTCCCTCTGCTATTTTGTATTTATTGCATGATTATTAACATTAGTTTTTTAATTTTATATCATCATTGGTGTAACTTAATAAAATGGTAAAAAAATTTAGGTATATTGGGAATATTATTGTTATCTTTATTATTCTTTCTTTAATCGTCATCGCCTTTCGTTTAACCCCTAACCCACCGTTAAACCAATCGCTAAATTTTTCCACTATTTTGTATGATGAAAACGACAAACTACTGCGCATAACTTTAGCAAACGACCAACGATATCGAACATGGACACCTCTGGAAAAAATTTCTCCACACATCATTAATGGCCTTCTATTACATGAAGATCAGTGGTTTTATTATCATTTTGGATTTAATCCGTTTAGTTTGATAAGGGCATTTGGAGCAACTTATATCGGGGGCGGTAATCGACAAGGCGCATCGACCATTACTATGCAACTGGCACGTATGCATTGGAAAATTAATACTAAAACAATAGCTGGTAAATTATTGCAAATATTTAGAGCTATTGAATTAGAGTTAAAATACTCTAAACATGACATTTTAGAAGCCTATCTTAATTATGCCCCTTTCGGTCGCAATATAGAAAGTATCGGAGCGGCATCGTTAATTTATTTTGATAAAACGCCTGATAAGATTAACTTACCTGAAGCGTTAACATTGACGGTTCTTCCTCAATCACCTACTTATCGTATAGACAAGAAAAAAGGTATTGCAGGTAAAGCATTAGTTAATGCTAGACAACGATTATTTGAACGTTGGCAAGAACACTATGCAACCGAAGATAATATAGCTGCGCTATTTGACTTACCACTAATGATGCGTCAACCTGAGCAATTACCGTTTATCGCCCCCCATTTCACCAACCAAATACTTCAGCAACAAATTCAAAAAACTAATGCTGAACAACAAGTTATTAAAACTACATTAAAAATAGAACTACAAACAATTATTGAACAGCAAGTCAGCGCCTTTATTGAACGCAATAAAATAAAAGGGATTTATAACACATCTGTATTGTTAGTTGATAACAACACAATGGAGGTGAAAGCATTAGTTGGATCTGCCGATTATTTTAATCGTAGCATTCAAGGGCAAGTTAACGGAACTGCTGCTAAACGTTCACCCGGCTCAACACTAAAGCCTTTCATCTATGCTTTGGGTATGGATCAAAGTATTATTCATCCTAGAACAGTAGTAAAAGATGTCGCAACAGATTTTGGATTTTATACTCCTGAGAATTTTGATCACCATTTTAAAGGCCCTATCTCTGTTACAGATGCGTTAATTCACAGTCGTAACATTCCTGCGGTATATGTTGCTGGTAAATTAAAAAAACCTTCATTTTATCAATTTTTAAAACAAGCCCATATTCGCGAGATGAACACAGAAGATCATTATGGTTTAGCTTTAGTTCTTGGCGGCGGTGAAGTGACAGCCCAAGAATTAGCAACACTATATGCCATGTTAGCTAATCAAGGTATTTGGCAACCGTTAAGAATGACAAGAAATACCGATAATCAACCACATTTAACTCAGCGTCTGTTGAGTCCTGAAGCGAGTTTCATGACATTAGATATGTTATTAAAAAACACGCGCAATGAAGATATTTTAGCTAAAAAACAGCAATCTCTAACACCTATATATTGGAAAACAGGCACATCTTGGGGATTTCGAGATGCTTGGACAGCGGGAGGATTTAATAATTATACTCTTATTGTTTGGATGGGTAATTTTGACGGGAATAGCAATAATGCTTTTATTGGTGCTAATGCCGCAGCACCTCTGTTTTTCAATATTATTGATTCAATAACAGCTTATTATCCAAATCATAAAGGTTATCAAAACGTAATTCCACCTAACTTAACGAAAGTCGATATTTGTTTACCTAGTGGGAATTTAGTTACGCAGTGGTGTAAGATAAAGGGTAAAACATGGTTTATACCTGGTGTATCACCGATTAATGTTGATACAGTTTATCGCCCTGTTGTGATTGATAATAAAACCAATAAAGTTGCTTGTCCTCCTTTCAATCCGAAGAATACACATGTAGAAGTTTATGAATATTGGTCATCAGACTTAGTTAAAGTATTTGCTAAAGCGGGAATTCCCAAAAAAACGCCACCTAATAGTGCACATTGTGAAACAACTCAAAATTATGTTGGTTCTCCTCCACGGATTACTTCACCATTAAAAAACGTGGTTTACAAAGTAAGGTTAAGTAATAAAGAGAATGAGAAAATTACGTTAGATGCCATTGCAGATGGTGAAGTTAAGAAATTATATTGGTTTGTCGATAAAAATTTTCTTGGTAGTAGTTCAGTTGAAAATACACTGGATTGGGTTCCTAGCAAAAGCGGTATTTACAAAATATCTGTAATCGATGATCTAGGGCGAAGCGACAGCAGAAAATTAAAAGTGGATTTAATTGATTGATTAATACAAGGCTAATACTCTTACTAACGCTATAACAACATTATATATAACGTTAGAAATATAATTTACCAACTTGATATTAGTCGAAATCATTAAACACATTAAAATATATTATGTTCTTTAATTATTGCTTTTGTTTAAATTATCCCAATAAGGATTCAAGATCATTAATAAATCAATCGATTATGTTCAATATGCTAATTTGAGTCCATCTGAATTAAAAGTTAACTTAATTAAGCAGGCGCAAAGCCATATTGACCGAATTATGCTGAACTCAGGCCGTGGTACTTCTAATTTCATCGCAACTTAGCCTAGACAGTATTTCTTTCAACTCGGATTTTTTGCTATTGCAGCGCCTGAAATATCCTATTCTTATTTAAATGGTTGTTTAAAAACTACACCTATGAGGAGGACTATAGCAGATTAGATTTATGTCATGACCTGAAAAAGATGAATCAATAAAGTCTATTACTGGGCACTCTTTCCCCCCCTTTGAGAAAAACCCAAACACGACTAATGGTTTATTTTCGAATAACTTTCCCGTCCATTGCTTTTTGTATTCATGATCTTTATCTTTGCCATTTAAAGGTAGACGGCCGTATAACAAACTTAAAGCATGGTCATCATTACGTAAGATTTTATTCTTCTCATTCTTAATTAATAAACTCCCACAAACAGGGTAATCGCTATGAAAAGGAGGTTGCTTTAAATAGTAATGTAATCCATGTGCTTGGGCTAAATAATCATACTTTTTATCGCTAATTTTTTGCCAGTTTAATAAAGTTAGTTGCTGTTGAGCAAAAGGACTTTCCTTGCCAATATAAACAAACGTTGTATCATTAGGATCGTAATCTTGAGGTAGTTGGCTCAACGTTAATTCAAATCCAAAGTGATAATATGTTTCATCAATCGGAAAACAATCATCTTTTAGTGCAAATATCTCTAATTTACTAATGGGAAAACTATACAATTTATTATATTTATAATTATATACGAATAAATTATCGGTTTCGGATATACCACTGGCAGTCAAAAAATTTTGTCGATATTTTTGAGGTAATTGATATTTATTGTTATTATAACTATCGTCTATATCAGAAAATATTGGTTGAATAGATTGTTTTTTATAGCCTTCTTCGTCATAAATAACAATATGACTGCCCCAGAGTACCGATACAAAATAGAATTTTGGCTCGCTATCATCAACAAGATTAAGTTTAAATATCGCTAATCGCTCTTGTGTATTGCCAATTGCATAAAAGCTACAACTTAATAAGAGCAATATACACATCGGTATTATTCTCTTTATTTGCATTTTATTCACTTCCCTATGTATTAATTCATCAATATCTGGCTATTATGGCGAATCAAAACCAAATATCACTAAAGTTTTAATCATTTACTATAAGTAAAATAATGTAAATGAACGTGTAGTGGTGCTTTAAGTTATCCATCGCTATAATGTTGGTGGCGTTAACTTATACTCTAAACCAAATTCATTACGCGTTTTTACATGTTGATTACGCCTTACCATCTGTTGATTAAAATCTTCAGTATGGGCTCGTCTTTATCGTCGTTTTATTTTCTTCGTTTTTGCCATTTTTAAGAATAATTTATCTTATTCCTTAAAAAAGTAGTTCTTAATTAATATTATTTACAACTATAATATACAAAACGAGAATCGCAGCGTAGTCTTATGTCATAACTAGGAAAAGATGAATCAATAAAGTCTATCACTGGGCACTCTCTCGCCCCTACAAAGAAAAAGCCAAAAACGACTAATGGTTTATTTTTAAATAATTTTCCCGTCCATTGCTTTTTGTATTCATGATCGTTATCTTTGCCATTTAAAGGTAGACCGCCATAAAACGAACTGTAAACATGGGTATCATCACGTAAGATTTTATTCTTCTCGTTCTTAATCACTAATCTGCCACATTTAGGATAATCATCGCGTTGAGAAGGATGTTGCTTTAAATAGTAATGTAATCCATGAGCTTGAGCTAAATAATTATACCCTTTATCACTAAGATAGTAATGATGAAATTCATGAGCTTGTGCTAAATAATTATCCTCTTCATTCTCTTTATCGCTAATTTTTTGCCAGTTTAATAAAGTTAGTTGCTGTTGAGCAAAAGGACTTTCCTTGCCAATATAAACAAACGTTGTATCATTAGGATCGTAATTTTGAGGCAATTGATTCAACGCTAATGCAAATCCAAATTGATAATTTGTTTCATCAGTAGGTAAACAGTCGCTCTTTATTGCAAATACCTCTAATTTACTAATGGGAAAACTATACAATTTATTATATTCATAATTATATACGAATAAGTTATCCGTTTCGGATATGCCACTTGCAGTCAAAAAACTTTGTCGATATTTTTGAGGTAATTGATATTTATTTTTTTTATAATCATCCTCTATATCAGGAAATATTGGTTGAATAGATTGTTTTTTATTGCCATCTTTGTCATAAATAACGATATGACTACCTTGGAGTAACTTAACAAAATAGAATTTTGGCTCGCTATTATCAACAAGATTAAGTTCAAATATCTCTAATTGCTCTCGTGTATTGCCAATTGCATAAAAACTACAACTTAATAAGAACAACATACATATCGGTATTATTTTCTTTATTGGCATTTTATTCACTTCCTTATGTATTAATTCATCAATATCTGGCTATTAAGGCGAATCAAAACTAAATATCACTAAAGTTTGAATCATTTAATGTAGACAATGTAAATGAACGTGTAATGGTGCATTAAGTTATCCATCGCTATAATGTTGGTGGCGGTAACTTATACTCTAAACCAAATTCATTACGCGTTTTTACTTGTTGATAACGCCTTACCATCTGTTGTTGAAAATCTCAAGTATAGGCTCGTCTTTATCGTCGTTTTATTTTTATCATTTTTTCCATTTTTAAGAATAATTTACATTATTCCTTAAAAAAGGTTGTTTTTAATCAATATTATTTACAACTATAATATACAAAACGAGAATCGCAGCGTAGTCTTATATCATAACTAGGAAAAGATGAATCAATAAAGTCTATCACTGGGCACTTTTCCGCCCCCTCAAAGAAAAAGCCAAAAACGACTGACGGTTTGTTTTTAAACAATTTTCCCGTCCATTGCTTTTTGTATTCATGGTCTTTATCTTTGCCATTTAAAGGTAGACCGCCGTATAACGAACTGAAAACATAGTTATCATCACGTAAGATTTTATTCTTCTCATTCTTAATCACTAATCTGCCACATTTAGGATAATCATCGCGGTGAGAAGGATATTGCTTTAAATAGTAATGTAATCCATTAGTTTGAGCTAAATAATTATAACCTTTATCGCTAAAATAGTAATGATCAAATCCATGAGCTTGTGCTAAATAATTATCCTCTTCATCCTCTTTATCGCTAATTTTTTGCCAGTTTAATAAAGTTAGTTGCTCTTGAGCAAAAGGACTTTCCTTTCCAATATAAACAAACGTTGTATCATTAGGATCGTAATCTTGAGGTAGTTGATTCGACTCTAATGCAAATCCAAATTGATAATTTGTTTCATCAGTAGGTAAACAATCGCTCTTTATTGCAAATACCTCTAATTTACTAATGGGAAAACTATACAATTTATTATATTCATAATTATATACGAATAAGTTATCCGTTTCGGATATGCCACTGGCAGTCAAAAAACTTTGTCGATATTTTTGAGGCAATTGATATTTATCCTTTTTATAACCATCCTCATTATCAGGAAATATTGGTTGAATAGATTGTTTTTTATTGCCATCTTTATCATAAATAACAATATGGCTACCTTGGAGTAAATTAACAAAATAGAATTTTGGCTCGCTATTATCAACAAGATTAAGTT
Organism: Gilliamella sp. LMG 34359; assembly: GCF_984569085.1. Lineage (NCBI taxonomy): Bacteria > Pseudomonadati > Pseudomonadota > Gammaproteobacteria > Orbales > Orbaceae > Gilliamella > Gilliamella sp. LMG 34359. Next base: position 2,658,172 of record NZ_OZ474906.1, read on the forward strand.
CAAATATCTCTAATTGCTCTCGTGTATTGCCAATTGCATAAAAGCTACAACTTAATAAGAGCAATATACACATCGGTATTATTCTCTTTATTTGCATTTTATTCACTTCCCTATGTATTAATTCATCAATATCTGGCTATTATGGCGAATCAAAACCAAATATCACTAAAGTTTGAATAATTTAATGTAGACAATGTAAATGAACGTGTAATGGTGCATTAAGTTATCCATCGCTATAATATTGGTGGCGTTAACTTATACTCTAAACCAAATTCATTATGCGTTTTTACTTGTTGATAACGCCTTACCATCTGTTGTTCAAAATCTTCAGTATAGGCTCGTCTTTATCGTCGTTTTATTTTTATCATTTTTTCCATTTTTAAGAATAATTTACAACTATAATATACAAAACGAGAATCGCAGCGTAGTCTTATATCATAACTAGGAAAAGATGAATCAATAAAGTCTATCACTGGACAACCCATTCTTGAGAAAAACCCAAACACGACTAATGGTTTATTTTTAAATAATTTTCCCGTCCATTGCTTTTTGTATTCATGATCTTTATCTTTGCCATTTAAAGGTAGAGAGCTGTATGCCTGAGTTAAAACTTCATCAAGTAAGATTTTATTCTTATCATTCTTAACCACTAAACCCTCACATTTAGGGTAATAATCTGGGTCCCAAGAAGATTTCCCTGATGTCCATAAATAGTAATGTAATCCATGAGCTTGTGCTAAATAATTATCCTCTTTATCGCTAATTTTTTGCCAGTTTAATAAAGTTAGTTGCTCTTGAGCAAAAGGACTTTCCTTGCCAATATAAACAAACGTTGTATCATTAGGATCGTAATCTTGAGGTAGTTGATTCAACTCTAATCCAAATCCAAATTGATAATTTTTTTCATCAGTAGGTAAACAGTCGCTCTTTATTGCAAATACCTCTAATTTACTAATGGGAAAACTATACAATTTATTATATTCATAATTATATACGAATAAGTTATCCGTTTCGGATATGCCACTTGCAGTCAAAAAACTTTGTCGATATTTTTGAGGTAATTGATATTTATTTTTTTTATAATCATCCTCTATATCAGGAAATATTGGTTGAATAGATTGTTTTTTATTGCCATCTTTGTCATAAATAACAATATGACTACCTTGGAGTAACTTAACAAAATAGAATTTTGGCTCGCTATCATCAACAAGATTAAGTTTAAATATCTCTAATCGCTCTCGTGTATTGCCAATTGCATAAAAGCTACAACTTAATAAGAACAATATACATATCGGTATTATTTTCTTTATTGGCATTTTATTCACTTCCTTATGTATTAATTCATCAATATCTGGCTATTAAGGCGAATCAAAACCAAATATCACTAAAGTTTGAATCATTTAATGTAGACAATGTAAATGAACGTGTAATGGTGCATTAAGTTATCCATCGCTATAATATTGGTGGCGTTAACTTATACTTTAAACCAAATTCATTACGCGTTTTTACTTGTTGATAACGCCTTACCATCTGTTGTTCAAAATCTCAAGTATAGGCTCGTCTTTATCGTCGTTTTATTTTTATCATTTTTTCCATTTTTAAGAATAATTTACATTATTCCTTAAAAAAGGTTGTTTTTAATCAATATTATTTACAACTATAATATACAAAACGAGAATCGCAGCGTAGTCTTATATCATAACTAGGAAAAGATGAATCAATAAAGTCTATCCCTGGGCAGTCACCCCCAAACATTGAGTAAAAGCCAAACACGACTAAAGGTTTATTTTTAAATAATTTTCCCGTCCATTGCTTTTTGTATTCATGGTCTTTATCTTTGCCATTTAAAGGCATAGAAGTTACTGAGTTTTTTACATAGTTATCGTTAAATAAGATGTTATTCTTCGCATTCTTAATAATTAAACTCCCACATTTAGGATAATCTAGGGAAAAGGGAGATTGCCTTAAATAGTAATGTAATCCATGAGTTTGTGCTAAATAATCATACTCTTTATCGTTAATTTTTTGCCAGTTTAATAAAGTTAGTTGCTCTTGAGCAAACGGACTTTCCTTGCCAATATAAACAAATGTTGTATCATTAGGATCGTAATCTTGAGGTAGTTGATTCAACTCTAATCCAAATCCAAATTGATAATTTGTTTCATCAGTAGGTAAACAACCGCTCTTTATTGCAAATACCTCTAATTTACTAATGGGAAAACTATACAATTTATTATATTCATAATTATATACGAATAAGTTATCCGTTTCGGATATGCCACTGGCAGTCAAAAAACTTTGTCGATATTTTTGAGGTAATTGATATTTATCCTTTTTATAACCATCCTCATTATCAGGAAATATTGGTTGAATAGATTGTTTTTTATTGCCATCTTTGTCATAAATAACAATATGACTACCTTGGAGTAACTTAACAAAATAGAATTTTGGCTCGCTACCATCAACAAGATTAAGTTTAAATATCTCTAATTGCTCTCGTGTATAGCCAATTGCATAAAAGCTACAACTTAATAAGAACAATATACATATCGGTATTATTTTCTTTATTGGCATTTTATTCACTTCCCTATGTATTAATTTATCAATATCTGGCCCTGTAGGGCATATCATTTACACATATAAAGACGATCGCAGTGTAGATTTATGCCATGACGAGAAAAAGATGAATCAATAAAGTCTATTACTGGGCACCCTTTCCACGCCTTTGAGAAAAACCCAAACACGACTAATGGTTTATTTTTAAATAATTTTCCCGTCCATTGCTTTTGGTATTCATGAGCGTTATCTTTGCCATTTAAAGGTAGACCGTCATATGACGAACTCGTAACATAGTTATCATCACGTAAGATTTTATTCTTCTCATTCATAATCATTAGTCTCCCACATTTAGGATAATCATCGCGGTGAGAAGGATATTGCCTTAAATAGTAATGTAATCCATAAGCTTGAGCTAAATAATTATACTCTTTGTCGCTAATTTTTTGCCAGTTTAATAAAGTTAGTTGCTCTTGAGCAAAAGGACTTTCCTTGCCAATATAAACAAACGTTGTATCATTAGGATCGTAATCTTGAGGTAATTGGTTCAACGCTAATGCAAATCCAAAGTGATAATATGTTTCATCAGTCGGAAAACAATAATCCTTTATTGCAAATACCTCTAATTTACTAATGGGAAAACTATACAATTTATTATATTCATAATTATATACGAATAAACTATCTGTTTCGGATATACCACTGGCAGTCAAAAAATTTTGTCGATATTTTTGAGGTAATTGATATTTATCCTTTTTATAACCATCCTCTATATCAGAAAATATTGGTTGAATAGATTGTTTTTTATTGCCATCTTTGTCATAAATAACAATATGACTGCCCCAGAGTACCGATACAAAATAGAATTTTGGCTCGCTATCATCAACAAGATTAAGTTCAAATATCTTTAATCGCTCTTGTGTATTGCCAATTGCATAAAAGCTATAACTTAATATGAGCATTAAACAAACTGGTACTATTTTTACTATTTTCATTCTCATCCACTGCATATTGCTTGTGTTCAGTAACTTAACTCATTATATCAATCATTTTTTAATAATTAATTTAATGGCGATTATCACATTTTATCGTGATACTTTTATAAGATGGTTCAATAAAGTCTATTGTTGGACAGCCAAAAACCACATCTACAAAGCCAATTACGACTAACGGTTTATTTTTAAAGAGTTTTCCTGACCATTGTATCTTATATTCATGATCTTTATTTTTGCCATTTAAAGGGGGTAGATGTACATCCCCATTTTGATAATCATAGTCAAATAAAATGTTGTTGGTTTTATTCTTTACTACCAATCTGCCACAAACAGGATAATCAAATGGTGCCACACATTCTGTTAGGTAATAATTAAATCCATAAGCTTGAGCTAAATAGTCATAAGTTTCATCATTACTTTCTTGCCAATTTAATAAAGTAAGTTGTTGTTGAGCAAAGGGATTGGTTTTCCCAATATAAACAAACGCAGTTTTATAAGGATCGAAATCTGGTGGAAATTGGTTAGCGGTTATTGCAAAGCCAAAATTATATTCAGTCTCATCTATTCCACCAGAATAATCATCTTTTATTGCAAATGCCGCTAATTTGTTAATCGGAAAACTATACAATTGATTATGAACATAATCATATACGAATAAGGTATCTGTTTCTGATATTTTACTTGCAGCCAAAAACCGTTGTCGATATTTTTTAGTTAATAGATATTGCTCTTTTTGGTAATTATCAGTTGGGTCTGGTTCAAAAATATTAGTTTTTCTTTTACCATTTTCGTCATAAGAATTAAAAGTAATGTTTTCCGATACAGATGTAAAATAAAATTTCTTCCCCTTATGTTCTAGAGGAAAAAGATTAAATATATCTAATGTTTCTTGTGTATTACCAATTGCATAAAAGCTACAACTTAATAAGAAAAATAAACATATCGCTACTATTTTTTTGATTCGCATTTGATTATTTTTCCAGTTGTTTTAACCATGCTATCTCTTGCGCCCAAATATCTGGGTTAATAGTTTCAAGAATAAGTGGAATTTCATCAATTCGTGAGTCTTGCATAATAAATTTAAATGCAGCTTCACCAATGGTGCCTTTGCCTAAACTGTCATGACGGTCAACATGACTGGCAAGTTCGCTTTTAGCATCGTTTAAATGCATACCTCGTAAATATTTAAAACCGACAATTTTTTCAAATTCATCAAAGGTCTCTTTGCAGGCTTTTTCGCTGCGTAAGTCATAACCTGCAGCAAAGGCATGACAGGTATCAATACAGACACCAACACGGCTTTTGTCTTCTACTTTATCGATGATTTGTGCCAGATGTTCAAATTTATAACCTAGGTTAGATCCTTGTCCTGCTGTGTTTTCTATCACAGCGACGACACTTTTGGTTTTATCTAGCGTGATATTTATCGATTCGGCAATACGCGCTAAACAGTCATCAACCGATATTTTTTGCAGATGACTACCAGGATGAAAGTTTAGCAAGGTTAAGCCTAACTGTTCACAACGTTGCATTTCGTCCAGAAACGCGGTACGTGATTTTTCAAGTTGTTCACTATCAGGGCTACCTAAGTTAATAAGATAACTATCATGCGGTAGGATTTGTTTACTAGTAAATCCATAGCGTTCACAACGTTTTTTGAAACTATCAATCACTGCTGTTTCAAGCGGTTTTGCATGCCATTGTCGTTGATTTTTGGTGAATAAAGCAAAAGCGGTTGCACCAATTTGATAAGCATTAATAGGAGCATTATCGACACCGCCAGCAGCACTCACATGTGCGCCAATATATTTCATAGTCTTTTCCTAGTTTGAGCCAGTGTTTCGTTGAAGTTGATCACGCAAATTAGGTGGTACACCTTTAATCACTAGTGAGTCAGTTTGCGGATCCCATTTGATACGTTCTCCTAATAGATCGGAATCAAAGCTTAAGGTTAATCCCCCACCGCTACCCGAGAATTTTTTGAGTTGGCGTAGTGAACTACGGTCGACAGGGAAAGTGTCTTCTAGATCATATTCACTATTTTTGACAAATTCCATAAAATTATTTTCGGCAGTTGTTGGCAGTTCGTTGGCAAGATTTTTCAGTTCAATCTCTTCTCCCGCTTGCAACTGCGCTTGGCAATAATTATAAACATTTTCACGAGCGTTAGTTTTATCTTGCTTGTCAAATTGCATCTCCTGGCAATAGTCATCCACCGCCTTAACTAAGGTTTTGTTTTGTGCTTTGGCATCTAGCCCCTCACTCGCCCCTAAGTAATCCATAAAGAAATCGGATACTTTTCGTCCTACTCGACCTTTTAAGAAGGTCAAATAGCGTTTTGAGTCTGGGGTCGTTTGCCACTCAGTGATATCTATACGTGCAATGATATCCGCATGATCAATATCCAAATATTGGGTTTCTGATATGTTGAGTTGTTCATTGACTAACATACTTAAACAACTATTTAACACCGCAATAATAAGATATTCAACAGCCAAATATCGGTAATGGCAAAAGATAACTGTACCACCTTCAGCAAATGGATATTTGGCTAATTCATTACGCAGCTGTTTGGTTGATTCTTGACTAAAATTAAGAAAATCTTGATTACCTACCCGTAACTCTTTTAATGATTGTTCAAAAAGGCTCTCACTATTAAATAATCCGTAAGCTTTGCTTTTGTTGTTGTAAATGCGATTAATATCTTCAATTAAGTTGGCTACCGACTGTTCATTGCTGAGTAGTGAGTCACGAAGTTGTAATTCGATATCCGTATCGCTTTTTCTTATTAATTTATGTAAAACAACGTTTTCTATTTGTACGCTCATGAAGATTCCTAATTAGCTTGACGATTTAATAGCGTCTATTTTATCAAAGCACTAAAAAAGTGCTATCATCAATTCTTATCTCTGTTAAACTAGACAGGATTATTCTAGTCAAGTTTATACTTTTACGTATAGTGATTCTAAAAATTCTTAACAACTTTTAACCTTTATCAATGTGAATAAAATGACAAACTCACGCGATATTTATGATGATTTTAGACATAAAAAAATTAGTCTAATATTTTGGCAATATGCACTCCCTTCAATTATTGGGACGACGGTAAATACACTTTATAATATTATTGATGGAATTTTTATTGGTCATTGGATTGGTCGTGAAGCGTTAAGTGGCGCGGGTATAATTTTGCCAGTGATGAATCTTGCTGCCGGTATTGGTATGTTGGTGGGTATTGGTTCGGCAAGTCGTATTTCAATATTTTTAGGTCGTGGCGAGGTTGACAAGGCAGAAAAGGTTGCTGGGACCTCATTTATGTTAACCGCGGTACTTAGCGGTATTACTTTAGCGTTGTTACTTTATTTTATCGATCCGGTTTTACACTTTATCGGCTCAAGCCCTACCAATCATGTTTATGCCCGTGAGTTTTTAGAGGTGTTTTTACCGGGCAGTATATTTATCACCTTAACATTCAATTACAACAATATGATGCGCGCCAGTGGCTATCCGTTTAAAGCCATGGTGACCATGTTTATTAGTGTGATAGCTAATATTATTCTTGCACCTATATTTATTATTGCTTTAGGTTGGGGAATGCGCGGCGCTGCTTTTGCAACTACCCTCTCAATGTTTATTAGCTTTCTGTTTGTGATGCAGCACTTTATCAGCAAAAACAGTAATATTAAATTATACCGTCGCAACTTTAAGCTCGATTTTACTTACATTAAGTCTATTTTGTCGATTGGTATGTCACCATTTGCTATGCAAGTGGCGGCATCGGTTGTGGTGGTCTTTATTAACTGGCAGTTAACACGTTATGCCCCAATATCGCATGTTTCAAGTGATGATGCGATCGCCGGTTATTCTAACGCTAACCGATTAATTACGTTGATTATCATGATTGTTATCGGCGTTAACCAAGGTATGCAACCTATTATTGGTTATAATTACGGCTCTAAAAATTATGCCCGCGTGAAGGAAACCTTTATCTACGCAGTTAAAATTGCAACCATAATTACCAGTGTTGGCTTTATATTAGGTTGCTTTATGCCTGATGTATTGGTTAAAGCATTTAGTTCTGATGTGGATTTAGTGGCAATATCCGCGATTGCATTACGTTATACTACGTTTTCATTTGTGTTTGTCGGTTTCCAAATGGTAACAACCAGCTTCTTCCAATGTATTGGTATGGCGAGAGTCTCTATTTTGTTAAGCCTTTCAAGACAACTTTTAATTCTGTTACCAACGCTCTACATTTTACCACTATTCTTTGATTTAAATGGCGTTTGGGCATCATCACCAACCGCTGATTTCCTATCAACCGGTATCGCTTACGCTACGTTATATTGGTATTTTAAATCGATTAAGCGAAGGCATTATCCAAAACATACCTAATATTCTTTAATAAAAAAGGGACATCATGACTAATGCTTGTCAATTAAATTTATGATAAGCATTAGGACTAAATACCCCTTTAAAATTAAATTGTTAAATCGCTTACTTAATTCACATTTTACTCATTCATGAACTTTAGACAAATTTCATGTTGGATACCCGCTTCACAACCTTTTTTAAACAATTCTATGGCTTTTTTAGAATCTTTTTTTAGACCACCATCGCCATTTCGATAAAGCACGCCCAAATTAAACAGAGCTTCTGGTTGACCTTGTGCAGCAGCTTTTTCATACCAGTATCGAGCTTTGAAATGATCCTCTTTAGTGCCTTCGCCAGTGAAATACATATCTCCTACATAATATTGCACATCTGCATTACCTTGTTCGGCCACTTTTTCATACCAATATAGCGCTTTAGTCAGATCTTTTTCAATACCTTCGCCATCTTCATACATTTTAGCCAAATTAAACTGAGCCTTTGGTTGACCTTGTTCTGCGGCTTTTTCATACCAATATACTGCCTTAGTGAGATCTAATTCAACACCTTCACCAACTAAATACATGCATCCCAAATAATATTGGGCTACTACTTGACCTTGATCGGCGGCCTTTTCATACCAATATAGCGCTTTAACAAGATCTTTGCTTACCCCTTCAGCAAAGAAATAAATGTTTCCTAAACGAACTTGTGCGTCAGCAAAACCTTGTTCAGCTAACTTTTCAAACAATTCTTTCGCTTTTGCTAGGTTTTTAGTAACTCCTTTTCCTTCTTTATATATATCGGCTAAATTATATAGGGCAACTTGATCATTCTTTGCTGCTGCTTTTTCAAACCACTCTTTAGCTTTAGCATAGTCTTGTGGAACACCTATACCCAGAGTATACATATTGCCTAAATTAAATTCAGCCCCTGTATCACCTTGTGCAGCGGCTTTTTCAAACCATTCTTTCGCTTTCAGGGGATCTTGTTGAACCCCTTTACCTTGCACCAGTCTATAACCTAACTCATTTTGTGCATTCGGATCATTTTCTTCAGTTGCTAGTTTCAGTACTTCATCATAGGATAAATTATTTAATAATTGTGCATTAGCAAATCCAACTAAACATAGAATTAATAATCCAAAAGTAAGTATTTTCTTCATATTCATTGTTCCTTTTCATCCATTAAAATTTAGCTATATTTATAATAAAAGAGGCACTACCTTACTAGCATTATCTATTTTATTTACTAGTAGAAACAAATTTTATAGTTTAGCGTTTTTTTAAACGTTCAAAATAGGTTTGCGGATAACTAGTTTCGTTAAACTATTTTATTATCTTGAGATATTCAAGATAATATTAGCTATATTAAAAAATTAATAATTAACAATATTAAAATAGAGTAAAACGAAAATCTGTCTAACCTGTCACAAAATAATGATATTGTAATCATTGGTAGAAAAATATAATCAGCTATATATCATTCCAACCGAATAATGATAAATTTTCAGAGACAATTAATACTGTCAAAATTGCTGCCACTACCGACCTTAATAGTGTCAAAACAATGGCTATATATAGGCAGAAATTGATAATTTATACCATAAGTTAGCTAATCGACAACCATCAGAATCATTGCGATATAATTGCATATTAAGCTAATGCTAACCGACTAATTACGCTGATTATTACTGCTATCGGCATTAACCAAGGTATGCAATCTATTATTGGTTATAATTATGGCTCTAATAATTATGTCAGCGTGAAGAAAGCCTTTATCTACCTAGTTAAAATTGCTAGCGTAATTAGCAGTGTTGGCTTTATATTAGGTTGTTTTATGCCTGATGTATTGATTAGAGCATTTAGTTATGATGTGGATTTAGTGGCAATGTCCGCCATTGTATTAGGTTATACGAAGTCTTCATTTGTCTTTGTAGGCTAGCAAATGGCAACAACTAGCCTCTTCCAATTTTTTGCTATAGCGAGATTCTCTATTTTGCTAAACCTAACAAGACAACTCTTAAGGTTATTACCATCGATTTATATTCTACCACTATTCTTCAACTTGAATGACTTGAGAGATCATTAACTGCTGTTGCTTTTGGAGTAACCAACATTGTTTAGGCAATGTTATATTGATAGCTTAAAGCAAACATAAATCGACATTCGCCAAACAATAAAAACGGGGCATTACGCCCCCTATAAAGTCATTTGGATTGATAATATGCTGCTATTTGCTGTACAAATAATGCATCGGTTTTATTATCAATATAAGCATTTTCAACCAATATACCCTTTCTAAAAAGCTTAAACTCCTGCCCTTTTTTTCCTTTTTCCAATAAGTTCTTATATATGCTAAGTATACTTTTTTGCTGACATTTCGGACATTTGCTATAATGATGAACTAAAATATCTTGGCTATCAGCTGATTGATCGACTTGGCTAGCAAACCCTTTTTTAGCCGAAAAGAAAGTCAGTTGTGACAACACATCTGCATAACTGCCAGTTATATTATTAGTGATATTAGATTCTAAATTTTGAATGCTTGATGAAAAAAAACGATATTTTTGATACCAAACCTGACAATCTTCACAATAATAATCATCAATTTTCAGTACAACAATTAAGGGACAGAAGAAGAGGAGAAATTCGATAAAATACAATATTGCCAAAACGAAAAAAGAAATATTACTTGTCGTTGAGCCTTTGGTGATGGCTATTTCACGGTTTGGAAGAATAACATTAAACATAATGTCAAACACTGAGAACGGTGACAAAAACAGTTCAACATAATCTAGTTGATCGCCAGATAAAAGGCTAATTTCAAAAGCACATACTCTTGAATAATAAGCAAATAAACAGAAAAAAAATCCCATGACGAATTTGACAACGGTATTTCTTACTTTGGCTAATTTTGCAAACTGAGTAGTAATAATACCTAGTGCCAATCCCAGACCAACAACTATAACGATATTAAGTAACATTATGGGTGAATAATAAGAGATAACTGAATAGATAATGCCCAAAATTATCGCAGCAATAATACCCACTAAGAAAAAACCTAAGGTTAAAACCAAATTAAATTTTTGTGATGATTGATAATGACTAACGGTAAAGCTCATGTTTTATTCCTTATTACTCCTTTAAAAACAGATGAAACATAAAAACTTAATTTTTAGTTAACGTAAAATGATCGTTGTCAATTCCTTTAGTTTTCCTATAAAAGTAGGAAATATCTTATTAATTTGACGTGTGCATTTTAGACTAACTTACGGAAAAGTAAACGATGATGAATAAATTGAATTAAAACGATTTTTTATTTAGATTTGATGTGATAACCATTATTAGACAGAGAAAAATCAGTAATATGCCAAGCCAACTGATTAAAGATAAATCTTCCCCAACAATCAATATCGCGAGGATTGTCGCCACAACCGGTTCTAACAGCGTGATGGTAATAGCCATACTGGCCGATATTTTTGATAATCCATAGCCATAACATAAATAACCCATAAACATTGGAATCAATGCCATATAAAATCCAACTGCTATATTATTCCATGTTGTCAAAAAAGCCGAGCCGGTAATGACCATCACTGGGATTAATAATAATCCACCTCCACCAAAAGTCGCCCCCATTGCTGCTTTACTATTCATCCCTTTTAACATTAATTGCCGTGCTGACCATGAGTAAAGCGCATAAGTAAGGCCAGCAACTAACCCTAATAAAATCCCCCAACTGAGATGACTGTATTGCGTTGCCTCATTTCCCGAAAAAGCCAACATACTCATACCGATAATTCCCAATAAGGCGCCTATCGCCCACTGCTTGCTGAACTGGAAATCACGACTTAAATATTCAATAATTGCTGACAAGATTGGTGCTGAGCCTATCGAAACAACGGTACCTATACTAACGCCTGATAAGCGCATAGATGAATAAAAAGCTAAGGGATAAATAGCAACCGCTAATGCACCAACAATCAAATAACGATAATGCAATCTGAGTAACGATTGCGCTTGGATGATGCTAGGTATTGCCAATCCGCACTGCAATATTCCACCAATACCCATAGCAAATGCGCCAGTAAATAAAGACGATAAAGAGGGAGCAAACGTGGCAGCAGTGCCCGTTGTGCCCCATAATAGCGAGGCTAAGATAACCGCTAAAATACCGAAGTACTTGCTCATTAAATTATTCGATATTTTGTACTTGCTCACGGATTTGTTCAATCAAGACTTTAAGTTCGATAGCGCTAGCAGTAACATCGGCATTGATTGATTTTGAAGCAATAGTATTTGATTCACGGTTGAACTCTTGCATCATAAAATCAAGTCGACGGCCTACGGCTTCGTTTTTCTTTAGGATTGAATAGGTTTCTTTGACATGAGTCATTAAACGATCTAACTCTTCAGCCACATCGATTTTTTGTGCAACCATCACTATTTCTTGTTCAAGACGTGAGCTATCAAGTTCAATATTAGCCTCTGCTATTTTGCTTTTTAAACGTTCTTTTTGCCACTCTAAAATTTGCGGCATCCAATTTCGAATTTTATCAACTTCAACCGTGATGGCTGCTAAACGTTGAGTGATTAATTCACTTAAAGCTTGGCCTTCACGTTCGCGAACCGCGATAAATTCATCTATTGTACTTTCAAGTAAAACTATAATTTCTTGCGATATTGCATCTAAATTCTGCTCTTTGCTCGACATCACACCCGGCCAACGTAAAACATCAAGTGGATTGATTGCTCCTGTTTGGTATTCGTGTTTTATCCAATCACCGGCGGATAATATTTGTTTAGCGAGCTCTATATTTAATGATAACTCTTGGTGCTGCGCGGCTGGATCAAGTTCAAAACGTAAGTTACATTCGACTTTACCACGAGTTAATCGAGCACGAAGACGTTCACGAACGATCGGTTCAAGTGAACGGAACTGTTCCGGTAAACGAATATAGGTTTCTAAGTAACGTTGATTCACTGAACGCAACTCCCAAGACGCACTACCCCATGCTCGGTTTACCTCTTTTCTTGCATACGCAGTCATACTCGAAATCATAATAGCTTCCTAAATTTATAAAAACTTAGTATGCATTGTAACACAAATTCTGTATAATGTGCCCTTAGCTTAGGCTAAACATCAGCGTTTTCCTGTTGATGTCCTCCTAAAAAAAATTAGCTCGAAAATAATTGTTAAATAAAACTGCTGGAGAATTGCATGCGCCCGTCTGGTCGATCCGCGGAACAAGTCCGCCCAATCAAAATTACCCGTCATTACACTAAGCATGCAGAAGGTTCTGTATTAGTCGAGTTTGGTGAAACCAAAGTACTTTGTAATGCAACAATTGATGAATCTGTACCCCGTTTTTTAAAAGGTCAAAATCAAGGTTGGGTAACTGCTGAATATGGCATGTTACCTCGTGCAACCAATTCAAGAACACAACGCGAAGCAGCAAAAGGCAAACAAACCGGCCGTACAATGGAAATTCAACGCCTGATTGCCCGTTCACTCCGCGCTATGATTGATCTTAAATTATTAGGTGAATATACCATAACGCTAGATTGTGATGTTATCCAAGCTGATGGTGGCACAAGAACCGCATCGATTACCGGTGCTTGTGTTGCACTGGTTGATGCGGTAAACACCTTATTAGCTAATGGTAAAATTAAGCAAAACCCAATTAAATCTTTAGTGGCTGCGGTATCGGTAGGTATTGTTAATGGTGAAGCAGTGTGCGACTTAGAATACATTGAAGATTCTAATGCTGAAACAGATATGAATGTAGTAATGACTGACGATGGTCGTATCATCGAAGTGCAAGGTACCGCCGAAGGTGAACCTTTTAGCCATGAAGAATTATTAACCCTATTAGAACTAGCCAAAAATGGTATTACTACCATTACTGAAGCACAAAAACAAGCTTTAACAGCTTAATTGGAGAGGATAGATGAAATCATATAAAAGTGAATTTATTGAATTTGCTTTAGATAGGCAAGCCCTAAAATTTGGTGAGTTTACCCTAAAATCAGGTCGAAAAAGTCCTTACTTTTTTAATGCAGGATTATTTAATACCGGTAAGGATTTAGCGTTATTAGGTCGTTTTTATGCCGCTGCCTTGATGGATGCCAATTTAAAATATGATGTCATCTTTGGTCCTGCCTACAAAGGTATTCCAATTGTTTCATCAACCGTTGTAGCCCTATCTGAACACCACAATGTTGATGTTCCTTATTGCTTTAACCGCAAAGAAGCCAAAGATCACGGTGAAGGTGGTAACTTAGTCGGTAGTTCAATTTATCAGCAACGCGTTATGTTGGTTGATGATGTAATTACTGCCGGTACTGCCATTCGCGAATCAATGCGAATTTTGGAAGATAATCAATCTAAACTTGCAGGCGTTTTAATTTGTCTAGATCGCCAAGAAAAAGGCCGCGGTGATTTATCCGCTATTCAAGAAATCAAACAAACTTATCATTGCGATGTGATTTCAATTATTACTTTAGATGATCTAATCCATTATCTTTATCAAGATCCATCACGTAAAGATCAAGTCTCACAAGTGGAAGCTTATCGTGCTGAATATGGAATTAAATAATCAAGCGTCGTAAGACGCTTTTTTTATATTTGAATGTTTTTACATTTTTTTGGTTAAATTAATTACCATATATCACATCTTTCTAAATTAAATCTACTTTGCTAGCCCATTTAACAACACTGAATTAAGGAAATAAAATGAAAAGAAAAATTATATTAATTCTTTTACTCAATATAAGCGCCATATTTTCATCTGAGGCAAAATATAACGAGTTAAACGTCAGTAATTCTTATTTAGAACTACAACAATTAAAATATGGCAAGAATCTCATACCAGTAGGAGAAATTACCTCAAGTATTATCGATAGCATTAAACTAAAACCTGATACCGTCGAATTTTCCATCACGTTAGAAACAGAGGGAACAACTCCAACTGAAGCTTCAGATCTTAACGTTAACACAATGAAGAAATTAAAAAGCTATCTAAGCACACTGAATATCACTGACGATAATCTAGTCACTATTGACTACAAAAATAGTGTCAAAACTATTGAAAAAGAAGACGATCAAGAAAATACCAATTATCAGGCTACTCTTAATGTCGTAATAAATATTGATAATAATGACAGTTTTATCAATCTAAATAAAACCCTTGATAAATATAATATAAATAATATTTCTCCGTTTGAAACGGATAAGTTAACTAACTATTATCTATTCCAAATTGTTTCCGTAGGTAATAGTGAAAGCAAAACAAAAGAAGATCTGTACCAAAAATATACTAGCATTACAAATGAATTAAAAAAAATTGGATTAACTAACTTTTCAATTAAAAGTTCATCTGTCTCCCCAATTGATAAAGATACAATTAATGAGCAACGCTATTTTGTTAACAACACTTTAAAGATAAAAATAAATAAACTCGATCTTATCGGTAAAATTATTGCCAAAGCACAAGAGTTAAAAATGCAAGTCAATAATGATATCTCTTACAGCGTATCACCAGAAGCCATTCAAACCGCAGTAAAAAAACATGAAACTCTTTTATTAAATCAATTAACCTCTAAAGTTGAGCGCTTAATAGCTAAACAATATGTCGTTGGTGCACCTATTTCACTTGAATTTCAATCAAGATATCCTGAAGCAATTCATGAAAGATATAACTATAGCAGTAATCAAATGTTGAGAATGGCTTCAATGGGCTCTAGTGATGTTGATATTTATACCCCACCTGAATATGAAATCACCCTAACCTTATCAGGCTCATTCGAAACCCTTAAAAAGGTCGAGCACAACTGATTTAATACAAGTCTATATAAGGTAATTAAGATTGATTAGATTTCATTTGGTTAATAAATCATTAACTAAATGAAATCTTGCTGACTATTTCGAATGACTTTGAACATAGAATTGTGCGTTGTCGTAGTGGTAAATAATTTGTGAAAAATCGAAGGGTTCACCTGCGGTGGTATAAAAGATCTCTTCCACACATAATGCAGGATCGCCAGGATTTAATCCTAAATAAGGGGCGATCTCTTCATCTAATTTTATAGCTTTAAAATATTTGTCTGAAAAACCAATATTGATTTTACAAATATCTTTTACATAGCTAAAAATGGAATGTTCAGCAATTTCACGATTAAGATAAGAGACAATTTTTTTACGATAATAAGATTGTTCAAAGCCATATACCTTGCCTTCAACCAATCGTAAACGTTTTATATAATAGACCTGTTCATCATCTTCACATTGCAAATTTTCTCTGATTTTGGCATTAGGTTGGATAACATCAACATTAAATACTTGTGAGGCGCCCGGTAAGTCATTTAAGTCAACACTAAAACCATGGCTCTCTAAAAAATTAAGATAACCGCGTTTTTTCGGCTGCCTAACAAATATGCCACTGCCTTGTATTTGATAAATGACTCCATGTCTTTCAAGACGATTTAGTGCTTTGATGATTGTAGTACGGCTAACTTGATACTGTTGAATTAACCCCTCGATATTAGGCAATTGCGTATCTTTAGGCAAATTTTGTTGATAAATTGCCTGCTGAATTTTTGCTGCCACATCTTGGTATTTTAACATTAGTAGTTCTTTAATATTTATCTAAATAGTTCGTCATTTTATACTTTTTTTGAAATAAATAAATCAAAATTGCTAAAAACGGGATCTAGATCACAAACAATAAAATTGGTAATTAACAATTTTTATTTTAGGAATAATATAGGCTTTCTTACCTGTTGAAAGGAGCTTAGTTAATGTCATCTAAAATTAGAGATTATAATAAATTAGCAGTTGATATCCTAAATGAGTTAGGCGGTGAAGATAATATTGTTTCTGTCGCTCGTTGCGCAACTCGCTTACGTGTCGTGACGCAATCCACCCCTGAAAATGCCAAAGAAAAAATTGCCAGCTTTCCCGGTGTTATCACGGTGGTTGAAAAAGGTGGACAGATTCAAGTCGTTATCGGCACTAATGTTGATAAAGTCTATAGTGCATTTACTCAACTGATGAGCGGTAATAATAAGATTGATGCAAATAGCAAAAGTAATATTTTGAATCGGATTATCGCGACAATGTCAGCGGTTTTTGCACCATTTGTTTATGTGTTAGCCGGAGCAGGGATATTACAAGGGATCTTGATTTTAATTAATCTGGCCTTCCCAGGTTTTGAAAAAACAAACACTTGCCAAGTATTTAGTTTTATCTCTTGGGCACCATTCACCTTTTTACCGATCTTTATTGCTATTACCGCATCGCAACATTTCCGTTGTAACATCTACATTGCGGTAGCGTGTTGTGCAGCACTGCTGTCACCAACATGGGCTGAGATTGCTAAATTGATTAAGGATGGTGGAACATTTGATTTATTCGGTTTACCACTATCTGAAACCACTTATATGTCAACCGTATTACCACCACTATTTTTAGTCTGGTTACTTTCTTATTTAGAACGCCTTTTAGAGCCTCGCTTACATAGCATTATCAAACCGTTAGTAATGCCATTGATTTGTCTAGTTATTATGGTACCACTAACTTTATTAGTGATTGGCCCGATTACTGCTAGCGCAGCACACTATCTAGCAAGTGGTTACAACTGGATTGTCAATCTTGCGCCATGGATAGCCGGTGCAATTATCGGTGCTTTTTGGCAAGTTCTTGTTATTTTCGGTGTCCATTGGGGTATTACACCAGTTATTATTGAAAATATTCATACATATGGTAAAGATTCCTTCCAAGCCTACCAAACTATTGCGGTAATTGGTCAAGTCGGTGCGGCATTAGGATTCTACCTCAAAACTCGTTCTAAAGAGATGAAAGGAGTATCAATCTCAGCTTTTGTGACAGGTCTATTTGGTATCACTGAACCAGCGATTTATGGGGTTAATCTACGCTTTAAAACACCATTTATTTATGGTTGTGTCTGTGCTGCAATTGGTGGTATGGTCGCCGGTTTCTTTACACCTTACTACTATACCTATGCCGCATTACCCGGACCTTTGACCATTGTAAATGCGATTAATCCAGAACATTATGGTTCAATCATCGGTGTAGCAATTGGCTCAGCAATAGCATTATTTGGACCTGTTATTCTTCTGCAAATTTTGGGTACTAATGAAAACAAGTTAAATAATGAAAAAATCGAAAACGACACACCAAAAGTTATGCTTGATAAAATCAATATTACTAGCCCAATGATTGGTAAAGCATTACCGCTGAGCGAAGTACCCGATCCAGCATTTGCCCAAAAATTAATGGGTGAAGGTATTGCCATCGAACCAACTGATAATCATGTTTATGCACCATTTGATGGCGTCGTTAGTGCAGTGTTTGAAAGTTCAAAACATGCGGTCGGATTGGTCCTCGATAACGGTGTGGAATTATTAATTCACGTTGGTATTGATACCGTTAATCTAACTAATAATGAATTTAATTATCATATCACTAAGGGACAACAAGTTAACCAAGGTGATTTATTAATCAGCTTCGATCCTCAAGCGATCAAACAAGCGGGTTATCCTTTAATTACCCCGATAATTATTGTTAACACCGATCAATACCAGTTGATCACATTAACTGAAAATAAAGATGTAAATCTTGACGATATCATATTCGAAATTAAGCAATAACAAGGAACCAAAAATGACTAAAAAACCATTTTTATGGGGCGGCGCATTAGCTGCTCACCAATTCGAAGGTGGCTGGAATGAAGGGGGCAAAGGACCAAGTGTGGTTGATGTCATGACCGCTGGCGCGCATGGTGTTGCAAGACAAATCACTCAAGATATCGAAGCCGGTAAATTTTACCCAAATCATACCGCAATCGACTTTTATCATCATTATAAAGAAGATATCAAACTGTTTGCTGAACTTGGTCTAAAATGTCTTCGTACCTCAATTGCTTGGACACGAATCTTTCCGAAAGGTGATGAACTAGAACCAAATGAAGCGGGGCTACAATTTTATGATGACGTGTTTGATGAACTCATTGCCAATGGCATTGAGCCAGTTATTACTCTCTCTCACTTTGAAATTCCATTACATATCGCTCGCCAATATGGTGGATTTAGAAATCGTAAAACAGTAGAGTTCTTTGAACGTTTTGCCATTAGTTGTTTTGAACGTTATAAAAACAAAGTCAAATATTGGATGACCTTCAACGAAATCAACAACCAAATGGATACCAGTAACCCAATTTTCTTCTGGACTAACTCTGGTGTACAAGTTAAACCGGGTGAAAATCCACAAGAAGTACTTTATCAAGTGGCACACTACGAATTACTAGCCAGCGCTAAAGCAGTTATTGCTGGTAAAAAAATTAATCCTAATTTTGAAATTGGATGTATGATTTCTCACGTGCCTATTTACCCATACTCTTGTAATCCAGAAGATATGATGGCATCAGAAATCGCTATGCACCAACGCTTCTTCTTCCCTGATGTACATGTTCGTGGCTATTATCCATCATATGCATTAAAAGAGTTTGAACGTGAAGGCTACCAACTTGATATCACCGAAGAAGACTTAGCTTGCTTGAAGCAAGGTACCGTTGATTACATTGGTTTTAGTTACTATATGTCAACTGTGGTAAAAGCAGATGTTAACAACGACAACCGCGACAATATCGTCAATGGTGCATTACCAAATGCAGTTGAAAATCCATACATTAAAAGCAGTGACTGGGGTTGGCCGATCGATCCAGAAGGTTTACGTTATACACTCAATCGCTTATACGATCGTTATCAACTGCCACTATTTATTGTTGAAAATGGTTTTGGTGCAATTGATGAACTTGAGCACGACAACCAAATTCACGATAAACCACGTATCGAATACCTAGGCGCGCATATTAAAGCGATGCAAAAAGCGATGGATTACGATGGTGTTGACGTAATTGGTTACACTGCTTGGGGTATTATCGACGTGGTATCATTCACGACTGGCGAAATGAAAAAACGCTATGGTGTGATTTATGTTGATCGTGACAACGAAGGTAACGGCAGCATGAAACGCTATAAAAAAGAGTCGTTTGAGTGGTATAAAAATGTGATTAAGACCAATGGTCAAAGCTTAAAATAGCTAGTTAGTCACAATAAGAACAAAGGATCTGATTTTAATGTTCTAAACAGATCCTTTCTTAATAACTCCCCCTCGCTAAACAAAGCGCCCTATCAAAAGTTAAAAATTAATTGCTTTTCAACTTGTGGGTCAATCAACGTCACATGAAAACCAATTAACCTAACGCCTCGATCATTGCGTCTTTCTAACCAAACTTTATGAGCTTGTTCAATCAGATCAGTTTTATCTAACTTTGACCACACATGCTCTTGTGTAGTGAGTTGAAAATCATCAAACTTAAATTTCACCCCTTGTCGAGCAATAGAGAGATCGGAACGAACTTTGCTTAACCGCTTCTCCAACTCGTCAAACAGCGGATCAAATTGCGCTAAACACTCATCCCAACTATGGATATCATCGACCAAAGTACGCTCTACGCCAACCGACTTACGTTGCCGATCGTTACAAACTTCGCGTTCATCAATCCCTTGGCAACGTTCGTATAAAATACGTCCAAACTTACCAAACTGATTAAGTAATTTGGTTAGATCATAATTAACCACATCTTGGCAAGTATACAGACCCAATTCGGCTAATTTCTTCTCGGTCACTTTACCGACTCCGGGGATATTTTTAAGTGGAAGCTTTTCGATAAACGCTTCAACCTGATCAGGCGTAATCACATATTGTCCATTTGGCTTATTCATATCAGATGCTATTTTAGCCAAAAACTTCAGTGGAGCCACACCTGCCGAAGCGGTTAATTCAAGCTCTTTATAAATGGCTTGGCGAATATCTTGGGCGATTAACGTAGCTGAACCATGACAAAGCTTACAGTCAGTCACATCCAAATAAGCCTCATCGAGCGAAAGAGTTTCAATGACTTGAGTATAACGTTTAAATATTTGATGAATTTGATTGGAGACTTCTTTGTAAACAGCATGACGCCCGGGAATAACCTTCAGATTTGGGCACAGCTTAATTGCCTGTGCCATTGACATCGCACTATGCACGCCGTATTGACGAGCGATATAATTAGCGGTTGCTACCACGCCCCGCTTACGCGGATCGCCACCTACGGCTATCGGCACATTACGATAACGAGGATTGTCTCGCATTTCAACAGCGGCATAAAAACAATCCATATCGACATGAATAATTTTTCGCATAAAGGGGGTAATAACATCTAAAAATAACTGTATAAATATACAATATCATACCTTTATCTTATCTGTAAATCACTATTTAGCCAACTTATCGAAATCCTTTAACCCCTTTTTATCATGAGGATCGCCAATCCAACGAATTGCTTGCACAAAGTTTTTATTCACAATACTTCTTTGCGGTTGATAATCATTAAAGCTAAGGCCTGCCAAATCAGACCAAGTATGAATTAAATCCTGTGTACTAAATTTTCGATTTACATAGGATTGGAAATCATTAGGATGATTTGCCAACCATTTAGGCGATTGCCATAGCATAAATGGAACGGTATACATCACCCTCGTTGGTGCCTTTTCATTACGACCTAAAACTTCATGTGGCGCAGTTTGATAGACATCTTCACCATGATCAGAAAAATACAGCATAAAGCCATTAGGATCATTTTCCTTAAACAGATTAAATAATTTGCTAGTAACAAAATCATTAAATGCGACTGCATTATCATAACTGTTATAAACCGCTAACTTATCGTCATCCAAATCGAAAGTTAAACCTGATTTGTCATTAAAACGTTGATATTCATCACCTTCAGGATAGCGCAGCTCATATTTAATATGTGTACCGAGTAGATGGATAACAATAAATTTCTTTTCAGCTGGATCGTTAAGTACATTTCTAAACGGCACAAAAACAGAAGTATCATATTGCCTTGAATTCTGATTCCGATCATTATTCATATAATACTGCTCATCCGCTTGCTGAGAAAACATCGTTAACATCGTATTACGTTTTGTCATGGTTTGTTGATTGGTGATCCAAAACGTCTTATAACCAGCCTGCTTCATCAAATGAATTAATGAGGGTTTAGTAAGATATAAATCAGGATGTTGCTCATCGGCCAAGGTTAGTGCTTGTTGCAATATTTCAATAGTATAAGGCCGTGAAGAAACCACATCATTAAACACCACAAAACCGGGATTATCTTTCTTAAATTGCTCGATTAACGGTGTCGTATCACGTTCATAACCATAAATTCCCATCCGATTACGCGTGGTCGATTCACCAATGACCAGCACTAAGGTTCTTGGGGTATTACCATTGGCATCAGTTAAATTTTCAAATTCAGGTAAGGTTTGTAGATGATTTAAGATATCTTCCATATTAGACAATTGCGAACGATAGGCGAGATAACTGGTGACTAATTGCCATGGCACTGTAGTTTCCATCCGAAGTAGCAAATGCTCAGTTGCACGTTCCAACGACGTCTTTTTGATCACTAAACTAATAAACAGCGGCATCAAGGCATATATTATAATCACTATCGACACTAGCCATTTAGTCATATTCTTGACATATATAGGTTTAACTTTAAACCACAATAAGATCCCAACCAAACTATAAATCACTAGCACCGCGATTAACTTAATACTCAAATATTGGGCAATAAATTCGTGTGATTCATTGAAATTCGACTCCGCCATCACAAAAAAGACACTTTGTGAAAATTCTTGTCGATAAATAGTAAAATAACCAATGGAAATTAATGACAATCCACCGATGACAAGGCCATATATAGCGGCATATTTTTTGGTAATATTAGGAAAAAATAGTATCGGCACCAACCAAATTAAGCTA
The DNA here is from genome assembly GCF_984569085.1 of Gilliamella sp. LMG 34359. Lineage (NCBI taxonomy): Bacteria > Pseudomonadati > Pseudomonadota > Gammaproteobacteria > Orbales > Orbaceae > Gilliamella > Gilliamella sp. LMG 34359. The sequence goes on from NZ_OZ474906.1 coordinate 2,680,995, forward strand.
TAAATTATCGAATCCCGCAAACCAGTAAAATTAGCATGTCCCGACAGTGCAATATAAAGTTGCAACGCACTTGAAAAGTAACAAAAATACAAAATAACATAAACTAACGAACACCAATTAAAATTCCTAGAGTTATCTAACTTTTGCATAGCTACAATTAATCACAAATAAAAAAGTGTCACTAAACTAACAAAAGCAGATTAACAAAACCTTAAGAGGCTACTATAAGATTATTTATTCATTATGGATAGGCTACACTAATCGTACAACTTTTTTAAGGGATAAGATAAACTACTCTAAAAAAGGAAAATACGATGAAAATAAAACGACGAGAAAGACGAACCTATACAGATGATTTTAAACAGCAGATGGTAACGCTCTATCAACAAGGTAAAGCCCGCAGTGAATTAGTTTTACAGTATGAGTTAACGCCATCAGCATTAGATAGATGGATAACACAATACTCCACAACAGGTTCATTCAAAACTAAAGATAATCGAAGTCCTGAGGATAATGAGTTGCTAGCCTTGCGCAAAGAGAATAAAAGGTTATTGATGGAAAACGATATCCTAAAGCAAGCCGCACTGATAATGGCACGAAAATCGCAGTGATACAATCAAATCGACATCGCCATTCATTGAGTTGGTTGTGTCGATGTTTAGGTGTATCAAGGCATTACTTTTATTATCAGTGCAAAACGCGCCTTGAAAAAAAAGTTTTAAAGTATGCACAAGAGATTCAATCTATTTTTAATCGTAGTTATCAATCTTATGGTACGCGACGGATACGAAAAGCGTTGTCAAATCAAGGTATAATCGTATCGCGTCGTTATGTGGCTAGAGTCATGAAAGCATTATCATTGAAATCAAAATATACCGTAAAACGTTATAAAAACCATTCTAAAGAAGTTAATACTGTTGCGATTGCCAATGTATTACAGCGAAATTTTACTGTTGGTGCAAAAGCAAATGTTATTGTCGCTGATTTAACTTATATAAAAGTGGGGCAAAAATGGAATTATCTGTGTGTATTACTCGAACTCTCAGCACGAAAGATAGCCGGATTCAGTGTTGGACAACACAAAACAGCAGAGCTTGTGATGCAAGCATTAAGCCAAATTAAAGCACCATTATCCTCAATCGCACTATTTCATTCAGACCGAGGAAAAGAGTTTGATAATCAATTACTCGATAGTTGTTTTGAGGTATTTGGTATCACTCGCTCATTGAGCCATAAAGGATGTCCTTACGATAATGCCGTTGCTGAAGCGACATTTAAGACAATTAAAACGGAATTTGTCAAAAATGAGATATTCACCAATACCAATGAACTACGACAACATTTTTCTGCTTATGCATATTGGTACAACAACAATCGGCTGCATTCATCATTAGGTTATTTGACGCCGATGGCATTTAATAAACAGTTACCCCTTAATTTTGTTGTATGAAAAAGGGTAGACATTCCAGTTACACGAATAAGGGGAAACTATAGAAATGATTTAACGGCTAGATCTAGGATGAGAGACGCAAAGAGTATGGTCTCTATCAATGCTTGTTTTATCCCATCTAAAAACAGATCCATGGGGAGAATCGATCACGAAGTTGTTGATACTATCTGCCTCGTCTCGCGTCCAATAAGAACCTGAAAAATTAGCAGCTGAACCTGACATAGAGCTATTAGAACCATAAAATTCAACATCGCCCCATTCGGCCAGAAATCCTGCATCAATGACACGCTGATAATAATTATTTGGTGATGGATGAGTAGTTACGGCAGCGCCCTCAGCTCCTATACAATGGCTACCTGAACTTGCGCCATTACAAGTTGCATTAGTTAAATCTTTTACCTGCACTAAGTGGTAATTAAGTTTGCCACACCATAATTCAGAAGAATTAAAGTCAGAATATACGTTACCACGGTTCAAGAACCATTGCTTTATAGTAAATCCATACTTAACCACAACATTACCAGTATCATCTTTGCCAACTAACTCAAATGTTTGAGGTAATTCCGGTCTAGATATTTGTTTTATTTCATCAGGTTTATTAGAAACCCATTGTGCTTCTGTGGCAACAGGACCGGTTAATAATACTTTAACACTTGAACCTGAAGAATCTGGCTCCATTGAAGCTGTGATACCACTAAGAGTAACAGGAGCCCAATTCAAACGCCCACTTCCACCTATAATTAAATAAAAATATAAATGATCAGCACCTGTAGTAGGAAAATTTAAACCATAGCCAGATGAATTAGTTGACTGAGGAATAAAACCCTTATATTCATTCCACATTGAAACAGGGCCACGAAAGTCTATGTATCCATCAAAGAACCATATTCTTTATTAGGCTGAGCATAACAAACCTTTGGAGAAACATTACCCGGATTAATGTAATAGATTACACTTCCACGATTAAACTCTGTAGTTTTAGGAAAACCATACATCGTACTTAAGGAGCCCGGAACATTAGTTAATGTCAATTTATAAGGCGATTTACATATATCCAAACTCGCACTACGCGCGACAGCTTGGTCATCATTATCTACGATAGATAAAGTTAAATGACCATCAGCCAAAATACCGTTAGTACCCTGACCATCGCCATCATCATCACCCCAATAATTGTATGGTGCCCTAATAAGTAAATTTAATTCCACTGAATCAAGATTAGTTGGCACAAACATGTCAATATCTGCAAAACTATCGCCATAGGGTAATTCGATAGGATTAGCAGCACTTGAAATATTGTTTGCCGGAGTTAAGCTAGTACCGTTTGATAAAGTTATTCCAAGTAGACCGTCAGTATTCGTCACACGAGTACGACCACCATCAAAGGTTAAATAGGGTGCATTACCATAAATAAAATTTGATGTAATAGATGTTAATCCATAACTACGGTGAGAAATTACTAAGATCGAAAAAAATAATAACATTGAAATTATCCAAGAAGATAATAAGCATTGCCGAATCCATCTTAGCAAAGATTCTAAAGTTTTAAGAAAAAATAAATTATGGTTAAACATTGAACGTCCATTACCAAAATTAGAAAAATTTGAATTATTGGTTATCCATGTTTGGTATTGAAAATTATAATGCATTTCGACTATCCTATTGAATAACCTTATGTTTAATTTGCATTCAATAATTCTATTCGACCGAATTATAGCCATTCTTTTTCTTTAAAAAAGAAAGGACTAGTATAAAGATGGAAAAAATTTATCGCAACCTATTATCCGAATAGAATTGTTAACACTTGTAAACGTTTTACTAAAGATCTGTAATAGCTACACTTTGAAACAACAAGATTAAGTGGTAAAGGTTTATTCAATATATCTGGCTTAAATAACCTAAACGATACTCTCAATACAGCAACTAATTAGAATAAACAATAATAAACAAATGTTATTTACCATATTTATAGGCGCTTTATAAAACAGTTTATTTTTTGTGAAAATAAGCAAATAGTCTATGCCGACAGTCGATGTTGCTTGATTAAAAAATTTACTGTAAAAAAACTCCATTTCTCAAAAATAAAATCCGCCCAATTAGAGCGGATGGTTAACGCTAATGTCACAAAATCGCTCTTTATTGCCCACTTGATTAGCGTCATTGCCTTGGCAAAACAGTTATTTTTTAGCTTTCTAACTCTACTTAACCTATTCCTAGTTCCCTTACCCAAGGAGTAAGAATAAGCGCTAAGGATAGGTACACAATCCGTGCCAGCGTTGCCAACTGGCACTAATCGGAACTATGCCGCCCCGAGGCGAAACGACATACTTATCGTTTTGATTCATGCCATCATTCGCCCAATAATAAAAGTCCGTGTAGGTGAGACTAAAATAATCACCCACGACCCCCCACTCCGTAAAAAATCCAGCACCAATATTACGTTGGTAATGATTACCGGATGATGCAGGTATAGCACCGCTGACATTTCCATTAACTGCGTTGGTTAAATCTTCAATCATAGGTAACCGATATCCAATTTTAGTACACCAAGATGAGACATCAGTTGGAAAGTAGATATCATTATGTCGGTCGTCACCACGGGGGACAAACCACTGCTTTAACACAAAACCATACTTGACGACTTCGTTATTATTATTGTCAAGGCCAACTAACTCAAATACCTGAGGAAAAGATGGCTTACCGATACTAGCAGGATTACTTGAGCCCCATTGCGTTTTTTCAGTAACGGCAGGACCTTTCAGGGTGACCCGAACGCTGGTATTTGTTGAATTGGACATCGTCGCCTTAATATCACCATTTGGTGAAACCTCCTTCCATGTTAAAGGTTGAGCAACTCCACCTATCTCTAAATCAAAATATAAACCATTAGCTCCCGTAGTAGGAAAATTTGAACCATAAGACGACGGCGTAACCGACTGAATAAGAAATCCCTTATCAGGGTTCCAAATGGAAGCTGGGCCAGCATTCTGATTAGGATAAAAATTTGTACCACCGAGTCTCATGTTAGGTTTTGCAAAACAAATCACTGGTGCGGCCTTAGGATTAATATAATAACTGACATTACTCGCACTAAAATGACTTTCATTCGGTACACCATAACGTGTTGTTAATGCACCTTCAGTACTAGATAACGTTAATTTATACGGCGCATTACAAACAGTAAGCACTTCATTACGGGCAACTGGTTGGTTATTTTTATCAACAATGGATAAATTTAAACTACCTGTAACAGTTATACCATTAACCCCCTGACCATCGCCATCATCATCCCCCCAATAATTATAGGGCGAACCTATAAGTGAACCTAATGCAATAGAATCTGTATTGGTTGGTACTAACATACCAATATCAGCAAAACTCTGACCAGCAGTAGGCAATTCAATTGGATTGGTTAAACTTGAATTATTGCTTGTAGGGGTAAATTTATCTCCATTCGAAAGAGATATTTCGAGTAGTGCGTCAATATTTTTTGCCGGAGAGCGACCACCGTCGAAGGTTAAATATGGGGCACTACCATTAATTATATTTGACGTTTTAGAGGTTAATGCCAGACTAGAATAGGAAGCTATTAACGGCAAAACAAACATTAACCTTGAAAGCATCTGCCGAGATAAAAAGGAACATTGCAAGGATTGCGATAAAACCCGCGCAATTTCATGCAATTTCGATAAAAAATAAATTATAGCGAAATATAAAGTTTGCGAGCTTAACTTTAACGAATTTAAGTTATAGGTTATCCATATTGTGCTTTTAAAATTATAATTCATTTCGACATCCATGTCATTTAACTTTATGTTTTGTTTGATTTTTAATTAAAATGGTGGGCTACTAACCTTTGAGGGGTAAGAAGTATAATGATTTTAAATAACTATGCAACTATTTTAAAAAATTAACTTATTGAGTTCGTCAAGATTTTTGTGAAAAATTAATCATTTAATATTGGCTATAACTAAAAAATTTTTCATTTTTAAGCCTTAATATTCGACTTTTGATATTACGTTTTATAAAAGCTACATACACTTTTAAAAGCTAAAACATTAAAGATTTGTCAGGAAAATTTCGAGATATAACTTGAAAGATTACTTAAGATTAATTGATGTCATAAATGCAAGCTCAGCTCGATAAAAAGATGAAAGTATTGGTGTTAAATTATTTTTTACTAAGTTAATATCAAACAATTGATATAAGTTATTTTTTCATTATTCCAATTAGTTAATCTGTCAATTAAAGTCTTTAAGTTATGATCTGACTTGACTTTTAATAATCTGAACAAGGATATTAGTATCATCTAAAACCCAATAACCTGGCAATCCTCTGATTTTCGTTTTGTTTCAGATGATTCGGTGCTGCATTAAAAATAATCTTGCCATTTTCAATAACTAAGCAGCGTGAGAAGTGGTTAAGAGAATCATCCAAATAGTGAGAGACCATCATTAAGGTAAGATTAAATTCTGAGCAAACTTGATTGACCAGGGCTAACATTTCAAAACGTAATGCTTGGTCAAGGGCAGAAAATGGTTCATCTAATAATAATATAGGGCGATGTTGTATTAGACAGCGTGCCAATGCTACTCGTTGACGTTGCCCTCCTGATAGTTGTTCCGGATAGCGTTGGTTAAAGCCCTCTAGTCCTATGCGAACTAAAATATCGTCAATTGTGGTTTGTTCGGTTCGACTAAGTTTTAATGTGGGTTTAATGCCTAAGGCTATATTTTGTTCAACAGTGAGATGGCTAAATAAATTATTATTCTGAAATAGCATTGATACAGGGCGTTTGCCAGGTAAAGTTGAGGTAACATTCTGCTGATTTAGAATTATTTGCCCTGAGTTAGGAAAAATAAATCCAGCAATTAAACTGAGTAAAGTACTTTTACCTGCCCCACTTGGACCAACAATAACAACTCGTTCTTTAGCGGCAATATTTAGCGCAAAGTGCATTTTGAAGTCATTATAATGATATTCAATTTTTTGAAGTTCGATCATAATCCATCACAACTAATAAACTAAATGATAAAAGTAATAAAATCGTTGCTGTTACTATACTTTCTTGGTAATGATAATGCGATATCTGTTGATAAAGATAATAAGGTAACGTGGCAACTGACTGCCCACCAAATAGTGCTATTACTCCAAAATCACCCAATGATAACACTGCAGCAAAAGCAAAACTCATTAACATTTTACTTTTCAATCCTTTAAAGTCCACTAAATAAAAATGGGCTACACCATTAATATTCAATGACTGAGTTAACTGCCAATAACGCGCTGTGATGTCATACAATGGCATGGCTAAATTTTTTAGAATAAAAGGTAAGGCGATTAATCCATTACATAACATAATTAATAAACAGATAAAAACCGTGTTATTGCTATAACCAAATAGCAATAAAAATAGTCCAGATGCCAATACCATGCTCGGTATGGCTAAGATAAGTGAGGCTATCAGCATCAATCGATTGCTTATTTGACGCTGCTGATTGATTAACAGTCGACTATTTGTCCACAGCAACAACAAACCAAGTAACATCGCAATCATGGCAGAGCCAAAAGCGATAACGATTGAAAACAGTAACGCTTGTAGTAACATGAATGTTAACAATGAAATTCGGAAAAAAAAGATACCTTGAATCAATATGGTGAGCATTGGTAAAAAGATAAATAGTCCACCGCTGATGATAACAAACATACTGATAACTTTTAGCCAATTGGCTGTCGGTAATCGATAGTTTGTGTCACTAAATGTGACAGTAAATTTTGTTCCAGTTTTGTTGATTTTTTGCATTAAACCGATAAACGCCACACAGCAAAGCAACTGCACACAAGCAAGCAATGCTGCTTGTAATAGGTCAAAGTCACGCACTGCTTGATAGATAGCCACTTCTAACGTGGTATATTTAGGGCCTCCGCCAAGAGCGAGGACAATGGCAAAACTCGAAAAGCAGAGCATAAAAATAAGTGCCGCCATAGGCAATATTTGTCTACGAAGTAAAGGCCACTCGAGTAATTTAAAAAAGGTAAAGGTTGAAAAGTTAAGTTGTGCAGCGAGCTGTCTTTGTTCAATAGGAACACTGTTTAACGTTTGATAAAATAGCGCGCATGCGTAAGGAAAATTTAAAAAAACATGCGCCAATAAAATTCCTTTTAATCCATAAATTGAAAATGAGAATGGTATATGCAGTAGTTGGCACAAGTAAGCCAGTACCCCTTGTTGACCGTACACCGATAATAATCCTGTCACCACCACTAAGGCCGGCAGAATAAAGGTAACTGGCATTAACTTTATCAATAATCGTTTACCTTTAAACTCAATTAAGGAGAGAGCTTTAGCCATTAGGATTGCCGATGTAAGCGAAAGTATTGTCGATAATAAAGCTTGATAAAAGGTGATCCAAACGATATGCAGTACATAGCTATCTAGATAGATCGCTACATTACCTGATTGTAAGGCAAATCGCCAGATAGCAATGAGTGCTGAGCCTAATATAATAAGAATTAAGCTAGCAGCACTGATTCCCGGTAGTAACGATTTAAATTTTAACATTGGTAGTACAGTTCTAAGGCAAAACTATTTACTAATTGCCGATTGCCACTCTCGAATCCAAGCTTTCTGATGTTTTTCGATCTCTTCTGGTTTAAATTCTAGCGATCTATTTACCGAATTAATTTGTGCAAAGGCATTAGGGATATCGGTTTTAATAATTGGATACATCACATTTTTTTCAGCAAATTGGCGTTGCACTTCTGGCGTGAGTAAATAGCGTAAAAATTGTCGAGCTAAGTCGACCTCTTGACTATATTTTATGATACCTGCCACCTCTACTTGACGATAATGTCCTTCATCAAAAATAGCCGCTTGATAATGGCGATCATTTTCGTTCATGATATGCGCCACCGGAGAGGTATTATAGCTGAGTACCAAATCGGCCTCACCTTTTAAGAACATGCCATAAGCTTCACTCCAACCTTTAGTAACAGTTACGGTGTTTTTAGCCACTTGTTGCCATGCATTTGCTGCATTGTCACCATACACTTTTTTCATCCAAAAGAGTAAACCGAGTCCTGGCGTGCTAGTTCTTGGATCTTGATAGATGATCTTCCAACCCGCTTTATTGTCGACCAGTTCATGTAAAGAGTGAGGTGGATTTTTGACTTTGTCTATATTGTAGATAAAAGCAAAATACCCAAAATCATAAGGCATAAAGCTATCGTCCCACCAATTGGTATTAAGATTGTCCGGTTTAGCGATTTGATGTGGAATAAGCAGATTGGCTTGTTTTGCCTGTTCTAACAAGTTATTATCAAGTCCTAAAATAACATCAGCATTAGTTTTATCACCTTCAAGGCGAATACGATTTAAAACCGAAACCCCATCACCTAAAGTGACAACATCAAGCTGGCAGTTGCACTGCGCTTCAAACCCTTTTTTTATCACCTCACCCGGCCCCCATTGTGACATAAATGAGTTATAGCTATATACGGTTAAGGTAGGAAGTTCAGCATTGGCTAATTGGCTAAACAGTGATAAGGAAAAAATAACAGATAGTAAAAAGTTTTTACGAAACATTTTGCCTCCAAAGTAATTAGTAAAAGACAAAAGGTTTGAGCAGATATATTAACTCAAATCCCTCCGCTGGCATTATCCAGTTCAGGTTCGACGAGTTATGTCAGTCACTCTGACACTCTCAGCCCTCCAGGGCACCCCGTTGAGAACAATAAATAGTTTAGTGTGAGCAAGTAGAATTGTAAACAAGCGTTTTGTCGATAGCCAGATAATTGCGCAATAGATGTTAGATATCAGCCAATCAGTGACAATTGTTACGTTTGTCGGTATTATATGCCTCATTTATTTCTTATCGATTAGGTATAGTGTGAATATTCAACAATTACTAACGCAACGAGTTTCCCAAGCAATGATTATGGCAGGTGCCGATAAAAATTGTGATGCTTTAATCAAGCAATCAGCTAAAGTTCAATTTGGTGACTATCAAGCTAATGGTATCATGTCTACCGCTAAAAAATTGGCTATGCCACCACGAGCATTGGCAGAGAAGGTTTTGCAACATCTTGATATTGATGATATTGCCGATAAAGTGGAAATTGCAGGTCCCGGTTTTATTAATATCTTTTTAAAAGATAGTTGGATTGCCGATCAGAACGAATTGGCTTTAAGTAGTGATAAACTGAATATTACCTTACCAGCCAAACCGCAAACCATTGTGGTTGATTACTCTGCACCAAACGTTGCCAAAGAGATGCACGTTGGTCATTTACGCTCAACCATTATTGGTGATGCCAGTGTGCGGGTATTATCTTTCTTAGGTCACAATGTTATTCGAGCTAACCATGTTGGTGATTGGGGTACTCAATTTGGTATGTTGATTGCTTATCTGGAAAAGATGCAAAATGAACATGCCAACGATATGCAACTGTCGGATTTAGAATCTTTCTATCGTGCTGCTAAAAAACATTATGATGAAGATGAAGTCTTTGCTGAAAAAGCACGAAATTATGTAGTTAAACTCCAAGGTGGCGATGAGTATTGTCGTGATATGTGGCGTAAGCTTGTTGATATTACCATGACACAAAACATCGCAACTTATAAACGATTAAATGTAACATTAACAGTTGAAGATACCATGGGCGAAAGCATTTATAACAGTATGCTACCGGGTATTGTTGCCGATTTAAAACAGAAAAAATTAGCCGTTGAGAGTGAAGGCGCCATTGTGGTATTTTTAGATGAGTATAAAAATAAAGAAGGCGAACCGATGGGCGTTATCATCCAAAAACGTGATGGTGGCTACCTATATGCAACAACCGATATCGCTTGTGCTAAATACCGTTATGAAACGTTACACGCTGATCGTATTCTTTATTATACTGATTCTCGTCAACATCAACATTTAGAACAAGTTTGGACGATTGTCCATAAAGCTAAATATGTTCCAGAATCGTTGAAACTAGAACACCATATGTTTGGTATGATGCTTGGTAAAGATGGCAAACCGTTTAAAACTCGTTCCGGTGATACCGTTAAATTAAATGATCTACTTGATGAGGCAACTGAACGTGCAGAAGCCTTAATTAAAAGTAAGAATCCTGAGCTTTCTACAGCGGAACTGGCTCAAGTGGTTGATGCGGTGGCAATTGGTGCCGTGAAATATGCTGATCTATCGAAAAATCGTACCACCGATTATGTATTTGATTGGGATAATATGTTGTCATTTGAAGGCAATACCGCGCCTTATTTGCAATATGCTTATACTCGTGTACTTTCGGTATTTAGAAAATCTAATATCAGTGAAAATAGCTTAACAGGTAATATCAATTTAAGTACCGACAAAGAGCGTGCCTTAGCCATTCGATTAATTCAATTTGATGAAACGATTTCCAACGTCGCCGCAGAGGGAACTCCACATGTGCTTTGTGCTTATTTGTATGATATAGCGACTCTATTCTCCAGTTTCTATGAGCACTGCCCTATTTTAGCGGCTGAAAATGAAGAGTTGAAACTGAGCCGTTTAAAACTGGCCTCTTTAACCGCGAAAACGCTTAAGACCGGTTTGGATATGCTGGGTATCAAAACGGTTGATAAGATGTAATATGATAAGCCACCGACACTTTTGAGTGTCGGTGATTTTACCTATTAGATGTCGACCTGTTTAACGACTGAAATCGATAATCCATCAACATGATCCTTTGCAAAATTGGCGAATTCAACAAAATGCGCAGTGGTATTGTGTAAGTCGATCGCCTGCTGTGATTGCCACCTTTCTACTACAATATAAACATTCGGATTTTCAATACTTTGATTAAGCTCATAACGCAAGCAACCTGCTTCAGCTCGACTACCAGTAACTAATCGTTTAAAAATAGGGGTAAATGCCTCTTGAAATTCTGGTTTAACCGTAATTGTGGCTATAATATTGAGTGGTGTCATATATTTTCCTTTAGAACAAATTAATTTATGATTCACACTATAATTAATAAATCGTTTTTATGCTAATCTCATTTTTTCGACCACGATACTTAGTATTAAATAATAAGTTAGAGTGGTAAAATTTAATAATTGCCCATCGCTGAGCGCAAAAAACTATTTTGCTGTTAAATAATCTCAAAAATAATACTTTAACCATTTCATTTATTTAGATATTTTTAAAATTAAAGTACTTGATCTTATCAATAAAAACATTAGAATTCTCGACAACTTATTAGAACCTAGCAATAAATATTCTATGAAAAATAATAATTTAGTCATCGCAAACAATAACCCGTGTAAGTCATTTTGATCCTCCTTTTTGGAGGATTTTTTTTGTCGATTTAAATCTTAATAGTAACTGAATTGTAGAGGCACATTATGACCGATAATAAAACAATGTTATCAACCAGTCGAGACCAAAGTTTAAAAGCATATTTGATGAATAAAATTAAGCAAAATGGTGGTTGGGTTAATTCACATATGCATGCTGATCGTGCTTTTACAATCACTGTCGATAGTTTTGATGTCTATCAAAAACAAACTCTGATTGAAAAATGGGATACGCTGGATAAAGTCAAAGCGGCAATGACCGAAGATGATTATTACCGGCATTTTAGCATGGCGGTTGAGCGTATGATTGAACAAGGTGTAACTGCCATGGGGTCGTTTGTCGATATCGACCCGATTGCTGAAGAGCGCGCAATTCGAGGAGCGTTGCGAGCGCGTGAGACCTATAAAAGTGACATTATCATTAAATTAGTCAACCAAACCCTCAAAGGGGTAATTGATAAAGAAGCACGTTATTGGTTTGATAAAGGCGCTGATTTAGTCGATATTATCGGTGGTTTACCTCGTCGTGATGAGCGCGATCATGGTGAAGGAATGGGACTTAAACATTTAGATGTGTTAATGCAGACCGGTAAATCATTAGGCAAGATGGTGCATGTGCATGTTGACCAATTTAATTCATCGGATGAGATCGAAACCGAACAATTAACTGATAAAACCATTGAGCATAATATGCATGGTCGCGTGGTGGCCATTCATAGTATTTCAATTACTGCTCATAGTTTGCAATATCGTCAAAAACTCTACCAAAAAATGAAAGAAGCTAAAATGATGGTAATTGCTTGCCCATTTGCTTGGATTGATAGCCCACGCCGTGAAGAACATGGCCCAACCCGCAATTCATTAACGCCAGTCGATGAACTTGCTGCCGCCGGGATACCGGTGGCAATTGGGACTGATAACGTCAGTGATTATATGTTACCTTTTTCAACCGGTAATATGTGGGAAGAGCTTAAATTATTAGTCACTGGCTGTCGTTATACAGATTTAGATAATGTGGTAAATGTTGCCACCAAAAATGGGCGAATGGTATTAGGCATTGAATAATTGTTTGATTAAAAATTTAACTGAGATTTAGTCATCTTTAAAAATAAAAATCCCACCTAGAGAATAACTGAGTGGGATTATATTTATTGATTGTTATTTATAATTGATGAATTGCTGAAGAAAGCCTAGAAAGGTAATTGCTAAAACTTGATTTTATATCATCCTCTGCTTGTTGTCTTAATTCACTACGAGAATATTAATTACCGTCTGTACTATCAAATTCGTAACTAGGTTTATCACCAGTATAGGTATACTTAACTTGTCTTGAACTTTTTTCAGCTGAAAATCTCTCAGAATAACCGTTTAATTCAAAAAGATATACGCTAAGGTTTAAACTATAATTATTTACCAATGTTCCAGTTTGTAAATTATATTCTTTTTCACCATTCTTTTTAGTGTCATTTGTTACTGAACCACCATCATCCGAATATCGCTCATCTTCGCTAAGATTAATAGTAATGTCACTATTTCTGCTGTTGTTAACTAACATAATAGCATCATCATTTTTGAAATAATCTTCAACAAAATTAGAAAATGAATTTGTATTACCTGTCACCTATAGTCTTATTTTACCTTGGTCAGCATAACTTATTGCTTTTTGTTGCGAATCTCGATAATTACCATACTTTGCATAAATATTTGTTGCTGCCTGTCGATATTAATAATGTCGTATCGCATCTTTAGCTGTATTTTCACCTTGTGAATATCAATTATAAGCTTAACGTTTGATCATTTTTTTTTCATAGTAATTAGTTAATTCTTTAGTGTCTTTGTAATGACCTAAAGGCTTATAAATATCGATAATCGTTCTAAAACAAGTTACCGCTGTACTATAATCTCCTAATTGTATTTGTTGTTTGGCAAGTTTGTATAATACTTCTGCCTCAAGTTGCCGGTATCTAGTATCAGAGTAAATATAAGCTTTTTCGATATCTTTATCATAATACCAATCTAATGATTTTTTATATAAAATTGCTCTTTTCTCATAATCTCCAGGATATATAGCGAGGATAGCGTTTGCTTGTTCAATATAAATATTAGCTAATTTTTGTTTTAAACCTTCACTTGAATATTTATCCAAAAAGAAGGCTAATTGCGGACTATAATAATGATTAGTCAAACGCAGGGACATCTCTAATAATTTTTGATAGATTTCAATGCGGTTTTCATAATCAGATTTAATGGTATTCGCTAATTCAGTCTCATATTTATTCATCATTTCAGCCACTAACTCATGCAGTTTTTCTACATCAGTTTGCTTAAAATTTCCTTCACTCTTTTCTTCTATTGTTCCCGCTAATAGATTGATGCTTTGCAGAAAGTTTCCTTCTTCATAAGCATCTTGATATGTGCGTTGGTGGGCACAAGCAACTAATAGAAATATTGATAAAGAGGCCAAAATAATTTTCATTAATTTTTTAATTTTCATAAAGTTGTCCTTTATAGGTATGAAAGATCTTTAACAATACTTTCAATTATTGATCTTAATTGACTGCTTTGTTCGCTTTTAGCTCTTTGTTCTAATTCATCTGGAGATTCTAAAACACCTTCGTTATAGTCATGTACATGTGAAGGTACATCTCCACCCCAATAATTAACCTCATATTTTTCTGAAGATTTTTCTATAGTAAATGAGCTACTTGAACTAATAAGTCCTCTAACGCTTACTTCAGTCGATAATGTTAAGCTATTGCGATAAGTTCTGGTTGACTCGTTGTAAGACACTTCTTTAAAAGTTTCGACCTGAGTTGTATGCCCTTGATCATCGGTCTGTTCTACATATTTATCAAATACTTTTTCGCGTTTTATTTCCATGTTATACGATTGTTGAGGGGAGTAATAACGGCTATTACAAGTCACACTAATTATGACATCTGCACTAGATAAAGAACTGACAAAGTAGAGATAATCAGCAGAAAAAGCTGAGCCTACATCAGAACAGAGATCGTCAGAATGAAAATAAACCGATATTAAACCTTTATTATGATACTTTTCAGCTAAAGAAGCTGCATCTTTATAACGTCCAAAACGACTATATACGTCTGCGGCTTGCCAATAATATTCGCCAACTGAACGAAAAGTTGAGCGGCTGTCAGCGCCTTTTGCCAGTTTTTTAGCTGTTTGATAAGCCTCTTCGGCCATTAAAGTAGCGTGTTTTTTAGCATTATCATAAGCGCGTTTATCACTGTCTTTATATTTACCTAGTGGTTGATATACTGATGATGCTTGACTAAATGCCTCAGACGCAGCGTTATAATCTTTCTGTTTTTCGAAATTTCTACCTTGATCATAGAAATCTTTAGCGGCAATCTGCATATATTTGGTATTAGCATTTTTATATAAAGTAGCAATATTTTTATAACTGTAGTAAGACAAACCACTTTTATATAACTCAGCTTTTGTATGATAACTGTCAGAATCAGTACCAGTGATTGAATTACCATAGTCATAGAAATCTTTAGCAATGATTTGCCTCAAGTCTTCATCAGAATATTTATCAAAAAAGAACACCAATTCAGCACTGTAAAAACGGTTACTTAAGCGTTGGTTAATCTCTAATAACTTTTCATAAACATCAATGCGTTTTTTATAATCAATCTTATTGGTGCTAGTTAATTCATCCTCATATTTGTTCATCACATCAGTTACTAACTTACTGAGTTTTTCGGCATCAGTTTGCTTAAAGTTTTCTTCACTTTTTTCCTCTATTTTTGCCGCTAATAGATTGATGCTTTCAACATAGTTTCCCTCAGCATAAGCATCTTGAGATGTGCGTTCGTAAGTACAACTCACTAATAAAAACATTAATAAACCGGCAATAATAATTCTCATCATGTTTTTCCTTATTAAAAATTGTCCATTAAAGGGAAGAAAGTTTTTGAGCAATACTTTCTAGCAATGATCTTAATTTAGTGATCTGTTCTCTTTTTGCTACTGGTAGTAAATCATCATCATTTTCATAATAGCTTGAAGTTATTGCATACATAGTGTCAGAAAAGTCAATAAGTCCTTTCATCATTACTACAGTCTTTAGGCTTAAAATATTGTTAGTAGTATCCAATTTCGTATAGTAAGTTTCATCTTTTAACGTTGGGATTTGAATGCTATTCCCTTGAGCATCGATATGTTCTATGTATTTATCAAATACTTTTCGGGTGTTTGGCATGTCAATCTGTGTGTTTGTTACTTTATATTCTTTATCAGAAGTTATTTTAATTTTGAGATCAGCGTCAATAGGAGAAGTAACAAAAGTGATATAATCTTTATTTAGAGCCAATTTTATGTCAGAAAAGTATTCAGAACCATAGCCATAAACTTTTATTATTCCTTTGCGTTTATAAGTGTTAGCTAAAGAAGCCGCATCTTTATAATGTCCATAATGACGATAAGCATCTACGGCTTGCTCATAATATTTGGCGACTTGACGATATTCTAGGCGTAGGGTTGCGTTTTTCGAAAGCATTTTTGCTTGCTGATAAGCCTCTTCGGCCATTAAAGTAGCGTGTTTTTTAGCATTATCATAAGCGCGTTTATCACTGTCTTTATATTTACTTAGTGGTTGATATATTGATGATGCTTGACTAAATGCCTCAGCTGCAGCTTTATAGTCGTTTTGGGTTTCGAAATTTACCCCTTGGTCATAGAAATCTTTAGCAATGTTTTGCCTCAAACTTTCATCAGGATATTTATCGAAAAAGTTCACTAATTCCGCACTGTAAAAACGATTACTTAAACGCTTGTTCATCTCTAACAGTTTTTGATAGATTTCAATGCGCTTTTTATAATCTGTGTTATTGGTGCTGGCTAATTCATCTTCATATTTGTTCATTACATCAGTCACTAACTGACGCAGCTGTGCGGCATCAGTTTTCTTAAAGTTTGCTTCACTTTTTCCTTCTATTGTAGTAGCTAACAAATTGATACTTTCAAGATAATTTCTTTCCGCATAAACATCTCGATATGTCCGTTGATGTGTACAACCAATTAATAAAAACATCATTAAAAAAGTAGTAATAATTCTCATCATATTTTTCCTTATTAAAAATTGTCCATTAAAGGTACGAAAGATCTTTGGCAATATCGTCTAATCTTGAGTTTAGCTCGGATAATAAATCTCTTTTGGCTTGAGTGTATAAATCATCTTTCGATTTTAAGCGACCATCACTGTGATTATGAAATCTGGTAGGTACATTACCACTATAAATATAGTCATGTTTAACTGAGGATTCTTGAATTTTAAATGATTTGCTATAACTATAGATACCGTGAACCTCAATGCTAGCCGTTAAGGTTAATTTGTTACTATGAGTTACTGTTTGTAAGTTATATCGTTGATCTTTGTAAGTTTTGATTTGAGTTGTATTACCGTTTTTATCTTTTGCTTCAATATATTTATCAAAGACTTGCTCAATCTTAGTTTCATTGGTTACTGATTTATCTAGATCGACAAAATCACTTTTAAAGTCAATTCGAATATCTATCTCTGCACTACTCGAGTAATTGGCAAATTGGATATAATTTGCACTTAATTTATCTCTTATTTCATCAGTGAAACTTGAACCATAGTAATAAACTTTAATTATGCCTTTTTTAGCATAAGTATCAGCTAATGAACTGGCGTCAAAATATTGTCCATATGGCCGATATATAGATGCTGCTTGCGCATAATACTTGGCAACTTCTCGATATTCATAACGCTTTGTCGCATTCATTGCCAGTTGTTTAGCTTGTTGATAAGCCTCTTGAGCCTGCTGGGTAGCATATTTTTTGTCATTATCTTTCGCAAGTTTATCACTATCTTTATATTTACCAAGTGGTTTGTATATCGATGAAGCCTGACTAAAGGCTTGAGCAGCAGCTTTATAATTTCCCTGTTGTTCGAATTGTTTACCTTGGTCATAGTAATTTTTGGCTGCCATCTGCATATATTTAGTATTGGCATTTTTATATAAAGTGGCGGCATTTTTATAATTGTCGTATGACAAACTATTTTTAAATAATTCGGCTTTTGTTCGATAACTTTCACTGTCAGTGCCAGTGAGGTAATTACCATAATCATAATACTCTTTAGCAAGAGTTTGCTTTAATTGCCTAGTGTCATATTTATCATTGAAAAAACTGATGTGATCAGAATAAAAGCGATGACTTAATATCTCTTTCATAGTTAATAAATGCTTATATGCATCTATTTTTTGAGGATAATCATATTGATGGAAGTGATTTAGGTCTTTTTCGTAAAACTGCATTACATTACTAACAATAGTTTGTAGGCGCTTAGCGTCCTGTTGTTCAAACTTTGCTGGCCCTTTTTCATCCAAACTGGCAGCTAAAAGATTGATACTTTCTATATAGCGACCTTCCTTAAATGCATCTTCAGCTGTTCGCGTATGGCATGCCGTTAATAAAAATATACAAAAAATAGCAATAATCGTGCGCATAAACTTCCTTTCTTTACTTCTTTTTTCTACTAGTTATTTCAAGTATTTCATATCCATTTTTGATATGTTTATATAAAAATGGAGATTTTTATCAGTTTATGAAAAAACTGTTGGTTGAGTTTATGCTAAACTTTTAGCTAATTATTAACTTTTATTGCTACTTTTTTTACTATTTGTTATTAATTATTAACAATAAATGCTATTAGTGGTTTTGGTAAATGTTTAAAATTAATTGGCGGGATGATGTTACCCTTAAATAAAATAGTCATTTTTATTTAAGGGTTAGCAAAATTTTACATTCGTGTCGGTTTTTTATTCACTTTTTGACGAGTAGATCTGCTTGTCTGATTAAGTTTCGGTCGTTTCGGTTTGGCTATGCGTTTGTCGGAAGATGACTTAGTGGTAAAGCTTTTGACTTCAGCAGGTAAGCCGACTAATTGGCGTAAATAATTAACTGAATCAATACCCAGTTCCATCCATGTACCTCGCGATAAACCTTTTGGTAACGTGATATTACCATAGCGAATACGAAGTAAGCGACTAACTTGAACATCAATGGCTTCCCACATACGACGAACTTCTCGATTACGACCTTCGGTAATAACCACATTAAACCATTGATTTAGTCCATCACCGCCTTGTGGTTTGATGGAGTTAAATGCAGCAGGACCATCTTCTAACTGAACGCCTTTGCGAAGTTGATTAAGTTGTTGGTCAGTAATATTACCAAATACGCGAACGGCGTATTCGCGTTCAATTTCATGCCTTGGATGCATAAGGCGATTAGCTAGTTCACCATCTGTTGTGAATAGCAATAAACCCGATGTATTTATATCAAGTCGACCAATATTGATCCAACGAGCATTTTTTAAGCGTGGTAATCGTTCAAATACGTTAGCACGACCTTGCGGATCATGGCGAGAGCAGATCTCGCCTTCTGGCTTGTAATAAGCAAGTACTCGACAGACCTCTTTTTCTTTACTTCTTAATTGCACCAAGTGGCCATTAATACGAATTTTAGGGTTGGCATTAACATCGACCCGGTCACCTAATGTTGCAATTTTACCGTCAACACTAATTTTGCCCGCAACGATCATCGCTTCAATTTCACGACGTGAGCCATTGCCTAAATTGGCTAACACTTTTTGTAATTTTTCAGAATTCAATTTTTTCATTTTGCCTCGCTACCTTCACAGGTATCTCTATTTAAGGATGATTTATTTTACCTTAGGTAAAAAACTAATATCGACATAATAGCGTTTTGCATTTACTACATCAATATAGACGGTTATGCTCTCTCTATTGATGAAAGGCGTCGGATCAAACCAAATATTTTCACTTTTAAAAATATATATATCATCAGGGGTTAATTTATCTTGCCACTGACTGTAAATGACATAAGGGGAGCGGCCTTGAATAACTATGGCTGTATTAACCTCAATCGAAGTTATTTGTGCTTCAACTTGTCGACCATTGGTTAGCATTTTACGCTTAAATCGGTTTTTTCTAACATTAAAATAAAAATAACTCCCGCTAATTAAAAATAGGACAATTGCCAATATCCCAATAATAATTTCAGTAAACCACAAGGTGAAAAGGTTATTAATTTTTGCATGGTCAGGATTTTCAGGATTGTAGATAATCTCAACCACCTCTCCTTTGCGATAAGTGGGCGGATTACTACCGACATCGGATTGAAGCTTTCTTACTCGTTGATGGTTATCTACAAATAAGAAGATAGGATGATAAGATAATGATCGTGTGCCATCAGAGTTTCTTATATAGGAGACTTCTAAGTCAACCACAGTGCCGGTAGTTATTAGTGATGAATTAATAAAATTTATCTGTTTGATAGAGAAAAATCCTAAAAATAACATTAATCCAATACTAAGCACTAAAATAACCGACATTATTTTCTTCATTTTATTTTTTCTTGTTAATTGCTTAATTTTATTTTATTCAAAAGGTGTTATATCACCGCTACCTTTTCGAATAATATCTGGATAATCATTGGTCAAATCAATAACCGTGGTTGGTTGTTCGCTAATGTAACCGCCATGAACGATAGCATCGAGTTGGTGACCGATTTTATCTTCGATTTCTTCAGGATCGGATTGGGCTTCATTTTCATCCGGTAAAATGAGAGTGGTGGTCATTAAAGGTTGCCCTAACAATTCAAGAAGCGCTAAATCGATCTTATTATCCGGAATACGCAATCCTATTGTTTTGCGTTTTTCGTTCATTAATCGTCGAGGTACTTCTTTGCTGGCTTGCAAAATAAAGACATATTTACCTGGCGTGTTATTTTTCAATAACCGAAAGGTGGTGTTATCGACATATGCATAAGATGAGAGTTCCGATAGATCGCGACACATTAATGTGAAGTTATGGTGCTTATCCAGATTTCGGATTTGACAAATACGATCTACGCCATATTTGTTATCAAGTAAACAGCCTAGTGAGTAACCTGAATCAGTAGGAAATGCTATCACTCCACCGTCATTTAATATTTTGACAACTTGATCCAATAATCTGGTTTGTGGATTATCCGGGTGTATATAAAAGGTCTGGCTCATAATAATCTTCTTTCATAATTGCTGATTAAAAAATGTAAGGAACGAGTTTTTTGTCATGGTTTAACAAATTAAATGCGTGATCTAATATCAGCGCCAATCAGACCAAATTGGCGTAACGCTGCCCGGTAATGGCGCTGTTTTACCTAAATCAAGATAATTTACCAAATCATGAAAATCCGAACCTTGTGAGGCCAACAATTCAAATTCATTAGCCAATTTGGCTAGTTGCTGTAGATCTTCTTGAGTTTGTCGACTTTGTGAAACTTCAATGGCATCACCACCATAGGTTTTAAATTCATTAATTAATAATTTTAATTTAGTCAAGGTTAAATCATAACGAGATGGGTGAGCTAAAACCGCTTGTCCACCAGCGGCATGGATCACATTAACCGCATCGGCAATGCTACAACAGTTTGCCGGAACATATGCATAACCACTTTTGCCTAAATATTTTTTAAACGCTTGTTTGATATCTTTCACATAACCACTCGCCACTAAAAAACGAGCAAAATGGGAACGCGAAACAATATCACCTTTGGAGAATTGTTGAGCTTGCTCATAGGCATCATGGATGCTCACTTTAGCCAATTTTTCACTAATGCTAATTGCCCTATCAATTCTCCCTTGCTTTTGAGCTAATAACAGTTCAAGCAACTGCGAATTTTCAACATCGACATTCAAGCCAACAATATGAATTTCGTTATGTTTCCATATGGTTGAAACTTCTACGCCATAAATTAATTTTACTGGTATGTTTTCACGCACGATGGTCTCTTTTGCTTCTGGCAAACCTTTGACTGTATCGTGATCAGTAATTGCTAACATACTGATTTGATTATCAGCAGCTCTTCTAACTAGTTCACTTGGGGTTAAAATACCATCTGATGCAGTAGTGTGCGAATGTAAGTCGACGATCACTTTTTTCTCGAAAATTATTTTTAAAAGTGTAATATACCACACAATTTGCACGACCACTAAAAGGTATATTATGAAAGATCAAATTCAACTTGCTCAGCAAGACACGCTAGCTATTATTCAAGAACTTTTAGAAGACGGTAGTGATCCGCATGCGCTCTACATTATTGAACATCATATTTCATCACAAAACTTTGATAAGTTAGAAAAAGTAGCAGTCGAGGCTTATAAATTAGGCTACGAGGCAACTGATCCAGATGAAGATGTTGATGATACAGGTAATTTTGTTATCGGTTTTGACATTATTACTGAAAGTCCATTAGATGCTGAGTTAATAAATGCGCAAATTGCCGAAATCATTACACTGGCAAACCAATTTAACGTTAATTATGACGGTTGGGGAACCTATTTCGAAGATGGTAGTGATGACGAATTTGATGACGAATTTGATGACGAATTTGATGATGAAGCTAATGAAACCATTCATTAATGAATAATAGCTTTTTAATTAAGACTATTCCTATCCGCCAATAAACGGATAGGAATAGTTAAAATGCTTATTTCAGCTGTTCAACACGACTTGTTCTTTTATTATCAGTCGAAACACTGCGGATCGAAACCGCGCCATTTACCGCTACCGGACCGTTGTAAGCCTGCCAATTTTCGCCTTTATCGGTTGAATATTCGATAGTTAAGCCAGGAAAAACAACATTAGCAACTAATTTGCCATCTTCAATCTTCGCTCCAGGAACAGGAAGACGATAGTTAATTGAAGCAAGATCTAATTTAGCTAATTCTCGTTGACCAATTAAGTTAGCAAAGTGATTCCAATCATTGCGCAGTTGTTGCTGATCAACATATTGCGTTTTGCCTTGTTGGAATTCACGATCTTTTTGATAGTCGGTTTCCCATTCAGCTTTATGCCATGCTCGCTCAGCAACACTCAATAGTCGAGGATAAGCCATGTAGGCCAATTTATCGTCGGTGCGAATATTTTCCGTCCAGATTTGTGCTGATAAGCCATAGGCGCCTGGCCAATTCATGGTACCTTTAGCGGCAAATGCATCACCATTACGATCGAATGAGGTTTCCGCATTTTGTGGTAAATTATCCGGTGCAAAACTGAATATTTTGCGTTCATCATTAAAGCGCGAAGCCCAATAGTAACCACTTTCTTTTGGATTAACTTCATAAGGCATATCTAAATAAACATAATCAGGGTTAGATACGATGACTTTATAGCCTTTATTGGCAAACTCATTGACTGAGTCATACCCGCCCCAATATAAGTTATCCCAAAAATTGACCACCACTTCATCGGTAGCAAAAGCTTTGGCGTTAGTGGCAAATTTTACGCCATCTTGCCAAGCCTGCATGCGATTAATTCCATTATTTTTTATGATTTTACTCACTTCAACCGCAAAATAACTTGGTAAATGTTCAATATTTTTTACTATGCCTTGCTTGACGAAGGTTTGGCATGCTGGTGATTTTGCCCATGGATGATCTTCGACACTTTGATCGATTAAACCTTTACCAGCCTCTTTTTGCGCGGCATGAATATCTTGGTAACCATTGCCGAAGTGAATGTTTTTAGCCTCATCACCACCAAAATGCCATGTTGAAATCGGTTGTCCAGCTTCAACGTGCATTTTGGCTATTTCGCTAATTACTTTATCAGCAAATTTTTTCGAAGAGTCTAAACATGGGTTTAGGTAACTCTGCCGATTATAGAATTGTACTGTGGTGGTATTGGAGGTATCACTTGGGTCAAGTAATCGATATTCATTAGCCTCATTTGGTTTTCCTTGATCCATAAGGCGCTGATACCTCACTTCCATTGACATGATAGCAGCTCTGGCATGGGCTGGCATGTCGATTTCTGGAATAACTTCAATAAATCGCGCATTGGCATATTTAACGATTTCGATATAATCTGCGCGAGTAAAATAGCCACTACCATTATTATCACTGTTTGGCCCAGATCCTAGTTGCGGTAATAGACACTGTTTTTCAGTTAAATCATGACAACGTTTACTACCAAAATCAGTGAGTTCTGGTAGGCCGGGGATCTCAATTCGCCACCCTTCATCATCACTTAAATGGAAGTGGAATTTATTCATCTTATATTTTGACATCATATCAAGTAACTGTAATACCGCTTTTTTACTTTTGAAATTTCGACCGGTGTCAAGCATCATTCCACGATATTCAAAACGAGGCGCATCTTCAACTGAAAGTGTATTAATGATTGACGATTTGCCAATTGACGAGAGAATCGATTCTACAGCATAAAAAATACCACTCTCATCAAAGGCGACAATAGTAGCGCCCTCTGAGGTTATATCAAGCTTATAACTGCCATTAACACCTTTTTCAAAGGCTGTTTTGTCAATCGATGCTTTGACATTAAAACCTTGTTTTGTCACCGCAATATTTAATTGTTTAAAATGACTTGCTAACACTGATTGGCTAGCTTGTGCTAAGCCATTAAGCATTAAATTAACACCGTTTTGATTGAGAGTAATGGTCTCTTTGCCAACCGTAAGTTTAACTGGGGTTGGTAAAATTTGGCCTTGCAATAAATCTGTTGCAATTTTTTTAATGTCACTATTACGTTGGTAACGGCTTTCAGGGGTCATTAAAATATTATGATCGTTAGGTGATATTTTCCATTGTTCACCTAGTGGAGCCACAAATGCCGACAAATTATCAGAATCAGTATTGGTGTTGGCAATTATTTTAGGTTTAGCATCCGTTGAAGTTACATACCAACGAGGCATCACATCACTTTCACTTATTTGCCAATATTCACCAATAACTGGGATAGTTACCTGTGCGTTAGCAGGAATATTGGTAAATTTTTCTGTCGGTTCTAATTTATGTAAATCACCGGTTACGTGGGTAATTTTATACTGATCATTATTAACCGCTAAAATCATGCGAATATTATGGAAGTAGATAGCCCAATCTTTACTGGTTATTGCTGGCCCTGTGTTTTTAAGCGTTAAGGTCACTTTGTTACAAGAAGCCCAATCTGCGCCCAATGCTGCACAATCTACCCCTGCATTTACGGCGTTGTTATCGACTATTTGATAATTTAAGCGGAGCTGTGAACTCATCGTATCAACTATTTGTTGTGAAGCATTAACCGATTGACTGGCTCCTAGAGTTAATAATGATGTGATCGAAGTAGCAAGTATAGCTGATTTAAACTTTTTCATATCGGTTACCTATTTTTGTTTAGCATTGAAAATGGTGAAAGGGAAAGTAACAATAAATTTGATATCGCGTTCATCTTGGAAAATATTGCCATATCCATGCTCCCAGCTGTTTATATGATTTTCATGGTTGTTATATTTAGTGTAGTGTAATTGGAATGAAGTATCTTTTGCCCAAGTATCTTGAATGGTATACCCCAAATCGAAATTATAAGCTGATTCTACTAAGCGATTTTTGCGTTTATCTGATGTCGAATTTGGTTTGGCATCCCAACCATAAGCATAAGATGCACCGGTTTTCCAACCCGTTAAGTAATGGTTTAAATGACCTAAATCATAGGTGACCTCAAAAAATGCGGCTTTTTCGCCATTGGCATTAAAGTCAGAACGTGAATTCCACCAAATATCTAATCGTCCATTAGATGATGCATAATCAGGTGTCATACGTTGTAAAAAGTACCCTTGCTCCCCTTCTGCTTTTACCGAAACCCCTTCAAGTCGGAATCCAACTGGACCAACTTGGTAACCTAAAGTCGCTGCTTGCAACCACGCTAGACCATCATAAACATTGGTACCTTTGTGAGATTGATCTTTAGCACCATAAAATTGGTAACTCATGGTTAAAGGATTATCTAACACATCCATTTTGTAAGAGGTTTTAGCAAAAAACTGATTCATGTAATTTTGTGCTTGGCCAAATGCGCTTTCTACCACTAAATTATTTTTAAAATCGTATTTAAGGCCAGCGGAATGTAAAAAATCGATTTTTTTGCCTTTTCCCCAGCGTTTGAATTCATAGAGGCGTTTATACCAAGGCGCTTTGTATTTATCTGTCCACATATAGGACATAGATAAAGCGCCAGCAGCATCAAAATCAAGTACGGTGCCAACTTCTGCTCCACGATAAGTACCAGGTAATAAACTCCAATGCGGTGCTAATAAAGTTTGCCCTGAAGGTTGAATATAACCGGCCTTGATCCAAAACAACTCATCAAGTTTAAAATTAAGTTGTGCTTTATAAAAACTTAAGCCACTAACATCTTTTTTCCAATCTTCATTCCAACGAGTATTAGCACCACTAAAACCAATCTCATTCGGATGCCCGTTACCGCCATTACTGACTTCCCATGCGCCATAACCACCCAATTCAATAGCTAGCCGATCAGCAATATAACCTGACTTAAAATCTAAATTGGTATTAAATGATGAATGTCTAAGATTTTTCTCATATTTATGTACTTCAATATTTTTTCTTTCCCTATCACGATTCCAGAAAAATACATTACCAGTTAGTGAAGCATCATCGACAAAATCACTAGCATACTCAGCTTGCGCTGGACATATACTGGTTAACACGGTGATAGATAAAATAAGTTTAGTAAAAAGATTTAAACGGCAGGGTAATAATTCATTATTATTCATAGTTGCTTCCCTAAAATTAGGCTGTGTAAACGAGCATTAAAATTGCCAACTTTTGATTGGTTTTTATAAGTTAAACTAAATTTTCAACTGCTTTTAATTGTTGTTTAGACAATATTTACTGAACATATTTAAAGTGTAGATAAGGTAAATATGCATTTTTATAATACATAAACATATTTTAGTCCGCGAATTAAATGTTCTTAATTCGTGATCTAAATCACCAAAAAATTAAAAATTTGGCTTTTTTTTGTGAAATTCGCCACACTTTTTTTACCGAATAAATTAATTGATTATTTTTTCTAAATTTTGCGGTGAAGACATGGCATGACATTAAGAAAGGAATTAGCAAAGAGTAATAATTAAAAACAAGTCGCTAATAAAAAACAGGCAATAAAAAAGAGAAATGCATAGCATTTCTCTTAATTATTAGTCATTTTAAACTTAAATTAGTTTTCAGTATCAAGCTCAGCAAAGCTTTTAACGAGTTCATCAATGGCTTTCATCTGTTGTAAGAATGGTTCAAGTTTGGCTAATGGCAATGCTGATGGACCATCACATTTTGCATGGCTTGGATCAGGATGTGATTCTAAAAATAATCCCGCAATCCCCACTGCCATACCGGAACGAGCTAATTCAGTAACTTGACCACGACGACCGCCTGAAGCTGCCCCCATTGGATCACGGCATTGTAATGCATGAGTTACATCGAAAATCACCGGCGATCCATTGCTGACTTTCTTCATGACATTAAAGCCAAGCATATCAACCACTAAGTTATCATAACCAAAGCAGCTACCACGATCACAAAGAATTACTTGATCATTACCTGCTTCTTCAAATTTTTCGACAATGTTGCCCATTTGACCTGGGCTCACAAACTGTGGTTTTTTAACATTAATTACGGCACCAGTTTTCGCCATTGCTACAACTAAATCGGTTTGTCTTGCTAAAAAGGCTGGTAATTGAATAACGTCAACCACATCAGCAACTGGTTGACACTGCTCTTCAGTGTGCACATCAGTAATAATTTTTACGCCGAATTGTTGTTTTAATTCCTGAAAGATTTTCATTCCTTCTTCTAACCCCGGTCCACGATATGAGTGAACTGATGAGCGATTCGCTTTGTCAAAAGACGCTTTGAAAATATAAGGAATATTGAGTTTGTCGGTTACCGTGACATAATGTTCACAAATTTTCATTGCTAAATCACGCGATTCAAGCACATTCATGCCACCAAATAAGACAAATGGTAAATCATTGGCGACAGTGATATTACCGACTTTTACTTTTTTTTGTTTAATCATAAACTTATTCCTAGTTAAGGTTTAAACCAACGACCAAGGGTGACTCTATCATTGCCACTGTAGTCAGTGATGGTTTCGACTAATTGAAATCCGTGTTGTTTAAAAATTGTTTGGACTACTGAGCCTTGTTTCCAACCATGTTCGATAAGCAACCAGCCATATTGGTTCAAATGTTTGGTTGCACCTTGGACAATAACTTTAATATCGGCAAGGCCATTATCCTCAGCCACTAAAGCGCTGCGCGGTTCATAACGCACATCGCCTTGTGATAGATGAATATCAGTTGGATCGATATAAGGCGGGTTACTGGTAATCATTGAAAATTTGCGATTTTTAATCGGCTTATACCAATCACCTTGTAAAAAGTAAACATTATTGACACCAATTTGATTGGCATTTTGTTGGGCTAATATCAAGGCATCTTTATTCTTTTCAATTGCCGTAAATAAGCAGTCAGGACGCTCAGTCGCCATGGCAATCGCTATCGCCCCAGTACCTGTGCCCAAATCTAATACTTCACAAGGTACTTTTGGCAAATAATCTAAACCAAGCTCGACCAGTTTTTCAGTGTCAGGTCGAGGTATTAAAGTCGAATTAGAAACATTAAATTTTAATGACCAAAATTCTTTTTCACCGGTGATATACGCTATTGGTTCACCGTCTTGACGCCGTTTTAAATTTCCATCTAAAGCTATGAGTTCATCATCAGTTAATAAGGTTTCACTAAATGCCATTAAAAAGGTGCGCGTCCTATGCGTAACAAAACTTAATAAAATTTCAGCATCACGCTTAGGACTTTCACTTTCGGTCAAGGTTTGCGACGCAAATTTAAGCCAATCTAAATAGGTCATTCATCCTGTTCCGATAACGCTGCAAGCTGATCTGCTTGGTATTCTTGAACAATTGGTTCGATTAACATATCCAACTTACCTTCCATCACTTCATCCAAACGATAAATGGTAAGATTGACACGATGATCTGTCACACGACCTTGAGGATAGTTATAAGTTCGGATACGGTCTGAACGATCACCAGAACCTAATAAATTACGTCGGGTTGACGCTTCCTCTTGTTGGCGTTTACGCATTTCAGCATCTTGAATGCGCGCGGCTAACACTGACATGGCTTTCGCTTTATTTTTGTGTTGAGAACGCTCATCTTGACACTCAACCACAATCCCGGTTGGCAAATGGGTAATACGAATTGCCGAATCAGTAGTATTAACATGCTGACCACCGGCACCTGATGAACGATAGGTGTCAATTTTTAAATCAGCAGGATTAATCTCTGGCATTTCAGCTTCAGGAATCTCAGGTAAAACCGCCACAGTACAAGCGGAAGTGTGAATACGCCCTTGTGATTCGGTTTCAGGTACGCGTTGAACACGATGTCCACCTGATTCAAATTTTAAGTGCCCATAAACACCATCACCACTTACTAACAAGATCACTTCTTTATAACCGCCATGTTCGCCATCATTAAAACTCATGATTTCAACACGCCAATTGCGAGATTCGGCATAGCGAGTGTACATTCTGGCTAAATCACCAGCAAAGATAGCCGCTTCATCGCCGCCAGTACCAGCTCGAACTTCGACAAAACAGTTATAGTCATCATTTGGATCTTTCGGTAATAAAAGTACTTGCAACTGCTTTTCTTGCTGTTCAACTTGACTTAATGCTTGGTTTAACTCTTCTTGAGCCATTTCACTCATTTCAGGATCGGCAAGCATCATTTTAGCTGTTTCAATATCTTCTTGTGTTTGCTGCCAATTAGCAAAACACTTAACCACATCGGTTAATTGTGCATATTCTTTCGAAAGGGTTCGAAATCGGTTTTGATCGGCAATAACCGTTGCATCGGATAGTAATGCTTGAACCTCTTCATAACGCTCTTGCAACGTTTCCAATTTACTGATAATTGAAGGTTTCATAACTCTATATAATTGATAATGATTAAATGAATTTGCTCGGCATTATATACTCAATTGCCTTTAAAATACAGTTTCTGCTTACTTATAGTAAAGTTAAATAAAATTGTTAATTACATCATATTAATAATAAATAATTAATCGATTCACCTAAAAATGTTACCTGTGTCACAAATTTTGATTTTGCTCATTTTAAAACATCGTCACTGCATATAACATTTTATGTAAACGATGTCATCACGAATCCAAAAGCATTTCTTTAAAATTGCACCACCGTTATTTGTTAAATATTGTTATCGCATACATAAGTATTGTTAAATATTGTAACTATTCAAGGAGTTAATTTTATGAAGAAGATGTTTATATGTAGTCTAGTTGGATTAAGTTCAATGGCAAATGCGGCTATTGAGTGGAATACGCCACAAGGACAGTTAAAGTTATATGGAGACGTCGAATTTAACGTTGATGCCGCTAGTAGTAAACAGCAACTTAGTTCTTTAAAAGAGACTGCGGATAAAAAAAATAAACCGGCTGATAAGGATCGTTGGGATATCAATGGACGTATATTAATCGGTTTAGATGGCTATCGTGAAATTAACGACAAGAATTTTGCTGGTTTCGTAGTGCAGCCATTAGCGGATTTAAGTGGTGATATGAATCTAGATGATGCAGCATTTTATTTTGGTCAGAAACAAGAGTGGAATATTAAAATTGGGCGTTATGAAGCTTATGATATGTTTCCGCTTGGACAAGACACCTTTATCGAATATTCAGGCAATACCGCCAATGATTTATATGAAGACGGCTTTGGTTATATTTATATGATGAAAGAAGGCCGAGGTCGGAGTAAAAATGGTGGTAGTATTCAATTAAATAAACCGCTATTTAATCATATGAATTTCGAATTAAATGCCTTAATCAATAATGGCGAAAAAATGTTTAATAAATCGACCTATCATGGTTATCAAATTGATAAAAAGAAAAATGTGGTCTATCTACGTCCGGTACTATCTTGGAAGAATGACAGTTTTTCAACCGCCATTGCAGCCGAAACCAATGTAGTCAAAAACGCTTACGGTTATTATGATGATAACGGTAAATTTCGCGATCAGTCAAAAAGAACTGGATATGGCGCAACTTTTTCATGGAATAGCGAAGATGATTGGGACGCTGCCAACAAAGGTTTTAAAATCAATACCAGCTTTGCCTATATGGATGCTAAAGATGAAAAAGATATGACTATTGGTACCGATATTGTGTGGGAAAAAATCGGTTTAGGATACTATTTTGCGAATAACGATATTAAAAAATTTAATCCAGATAATCGGATTAAAGATGGTCATATCAATAATAAAGGAAAATATAAAATTCATACAGTTAATACATCTTATTTAATTGATAATGTTTTAGATATGGATAATTTTAATATCTATTTAGGTGCTTATTGGTCGTTACTTGATAGAAATAAATCACATGGCGATAATACCGATGATCGTTATGGTGCTCGGGTAAGATTTAAATACTTTTATTAATTAACCTGACTAAATAGTCAACTAAGCCAGTTTAATCTCTAAGTTAAACTGGCTTTTTTATCATTTATTGCAGATAATTATGGCAGTAGTATATTTATCACATAACTTATCGATATTGATGAGTCAAATAGTTTAAAGGATGTAAATATGAGTCAAACTATATGGAAACTTGAAAATACCACCAAGCATTATGATTGGGGCAGTATTGATGGGATAACCAATTTCTTTGGTATTGCAAATCCAACGTCACAACCAATGGCGGAAATCTGGATGGGGGCTCATCCACTGGGGTGTTCTTTAGTTTTTGACGCTAAGCAAGGAAAAATCAGGCTAGATAAATTAATTCAAGAGAACCCAGAGCAAATGTTAGGCGCTAAAACTTATCAAAATTTTGCCTCACTTCCTTTCTTATTTAAAATTCTTTCCGCTAACAAAGCTTTATCTATTCAAGTTCATCCAACTCTTGAAAATGCAAAACTTGGTTTTGCTAAAGAGAACCAACTAGGTATTGCACTTGACGCAGCAAATCGAAATTATAAAGATCCTAATCATAAACCTGAACTTATATATGCATTAACACCATATAAAGCTATGCGTTCCTTCCGTCAAATTGAAGAAATTATCACGCTTTTTGAAACAGTAGCGATTCCAGATTTAATTGAACCAATATCACAATTAGCAAGCAACCCGCATCCAGATCAATTAAAACATTTTTTTGCCTACCTATTAAACCTTTCTGAGTCGGTAAAAAACTCGTTGATTGAACAGCTATTATTGAAAATTAGCTCATTTGAAGAAGAACCATATTTGACCATTAAAACCTTAGCTAACGATTATCCTAACGATATTGGTTTATTTATGCCGTTGCTGTTAAATGTCATCGAACTTCAGCCTGGACAAGCGATGTTTTTATCTGCCAAAACCCCACATGCTTACCTGTCTGGTACTGGGCTGGAAATTATGGCTAATTCAGACAATGTACTCAGAGCAGGTTTAACACACAAATATATAGATAGTTCAGAGCTTATTAATAATACTGATTTTACTAGCCTAGCACTAAATCAATTGTTAACTAAACCTATCGTGAAGGACAATAAAATTGATTTCCCTGTACCTGTCAATGATTTTAAGTTTGAAATTATCCAAAGTGATGAAAACATACGTAATGAAAAAGTCGATAGTGCACAGATTTTGTTGTGTCTTGATGGTAAAGTCACATTATCGACCGACACTGAATCACTAACATTGCAGAAAGGTGATTCAGCGTTTATTGCTTATCAAACTGGTCTTTACAGTTATACCGGAGTAGGCGTTTTAGCTAAAGCGTTTGATTAATTTTTTGTAATAGGGTAAAAATTATTATTTTTTAATAGGTTAAATGCATCCGTTTTACACAATAAAACGAATATATTAATATGTTAAAACATAATAATTAACAATTGTCATCATGGTTTCAGATAATAAAATTCCACGTCATTTGTTTATTCAGCAAGATTTATTAAAAAAAATCCAATCGGGGGAGTATGCCCAAGGGCAACTAATCCCTAAAGAGTCTGAATTAACTGATATCTATCAAGTCAGTCGCCCTACCGTCCGTCAAGCTATTCAGTTTTTGGTTAATGATGGATTCCTTGAGCGCCGAAAACGTCGTGGAACGATAGTTAAACAACAAAAAATTAATCAAGAATTTACCCATATAATTGAAAGTTATGATTCAGAAATGAATCGTAAAGGACTTCATCCAACCACTAAAGTTCTAACTTTCAAAGTGGATAAAGCAACCAGTGAAATTGCAAACCACTTAGCTATTAATGAATTGGATGCTATATATAAATTAGTTCGACTACGTTATGCGGAAAACAAACCAATAGTGCTCGTGACCACTTATTTACCGGTAAAATTATTACCTAATTTTTTACATAATGATTTTAAACACCAAAAGCTTTATTCAGTTTTAGAAAAGATGAATTTGCCTATTGTCCAAATACGGCGAAAATTAGATGTTTTAAAAGCTGACGAAACCACCAGTGATTTATTAGATATTGAAGAAGGTGATCCTATTTTTTATTTCCACTCTGTTGGCTATAGTCACGATCGAACGCCAATTGAATATTCAATATCAAAATATCGTGGTGATATTAATTCATTTGTGTTTGAGCTAAATCATTCTAGCTAATTTTGAAAAAATATACCCACTGATAGTGGGTATATAATTAATTGCTTAAATTTCGATTATCTGTTTTTGTTTTGCTTGTAAATCTTTTTTAAGTTCTTCAATAATTGCGATGCCGGCACTGGTTCCAATACGCTCTGCCCCTGCAGCAATCATCTTTATAAATGTATCAGCATTACGAATACCACCAGCTGCTTTAACTTTTACTGCATCGCCTACCTGTGCCTTCATTAATTTAACATCTTCAAGTGTTGCCCCTGATGGGCCAAAACCAGTCGAGGTTTTGATAAAGTCTGGCTTAACTTTAACTGCAATTTTGCAAAGTGCTATTTTTTCTTCATCAGTTAAATAACAATTTTCAAAAATCACCTTTGAAATAACATTATGTTGGCGGCAAATTTTAACAATTTCAGACATTTCCTGCTCAATATATGTTAAATTTCCCGCCTTTAATTCAGAAATATTAATCACATAATCAATTTCCGTCGCACCAATTTCAATGGCATTTTTAGTCTCAAAACATTTGGCTTCAATTGTTGTTTGACCTAAAGGAAATGCAATAGCTGCGCCGATATCGACATCGGTACCTTTTAATAGTTCAGCGCACAATTTTGATTGCACCTGATTGATTGCGACCATCTTGAAGTGATAGTCACTCGCTTCCTTACATAGTTTTTCCATCATAGCAACGGTTGCATCTGGTTTTAAATTGGTGTGATCGATAAGTCGACTTAAATCATCTAAAGAATAGTTTTTCATGTTTCTTCCTTAATACAATATGTAAATACATATATTAAAAATAATTCACTTTTTGTCAATAAAAAGCCTGATGAAAATGTGATAAACCTCTCAGTTTATGAAAAATAACTCATAATATATTTTTTTAAAAAAATAAATATGTAAATATATATTTAAATAATGTTCAAAGGAGGTTGGTCGAAATGAAAATCGTGGTTACGTCACATGGTGATTTGTGCGAAGGCATCTTATCTAGTTACCAAATGATTGCCGGTGATATATCGCCATTTATCGCTGTCAAACTTGATGATAAAGGAATTAGTGACTTTTCATCACGCTTAACAGCAGTTTTAGATGAACATATTATAAAAAATGGTGTGGTGATTGTCATAAGTGACATTACTGGGGGGACACCTTACAACGAAACTTTCCGTTATATGTTAGCCCATCCGAATAAGGTCTATCTATTAGCAGGGCTAAATTTACCTATGTTGATCCAAGCTGGAACACTGATAGACCAAGATGATATTCATGAAACGCTTGATTCAATTTTAGAAGCAGGACAAACCTCGGTATCAATGGCACCAATTAGCGAAAATAACAATCAAGATATAGATTTTTAATTAAACGATAGGAGTGAACAATTATGGCAATTACATTAACCAGAGTCGACGACCGTGTGATTCATGGTCAAATCATGACTCGTTGGACCAAAGTCAGACCTGTCGATGGCATTCTAGTCGTGGGTGACAATATCGCGTCAGACGATTTGCGGAAACGGGTATTAAAAGCAGCAGCAGGAACATTAAAAATTGGCATTTACACCGTACAACAAGGGGTCGAAAAAATAAAACAAGGAATGGAATCAAATAAAAATTTTTTCTTAATCAGTGATTCACCA
The DNA here is from genome assembly GCF_984569085.1 of Gilliamella sp. LMG 34359. Taxonomy (NCBI): domain Bacteria; kingdom Pseudomonadati; phylum Pseudomonadota; class Gammaproteobacteria; order Orbales; family Orbaceae; genus Gilliamella; species Gilliamella sp. LMG 34359. The sequence goes on from NZ_OZ474906.1 coordinate 2,715,990, forward strand.
CAGACATTTGAAAAATTATTACAGGCAGGTGCTAAATTACCGCCAACATTAAATATCGGTTGTATGAATACTCGGGCAGGAGCAAAAGTATTAGGACGCACAGTTGCCATTGATGAAAACGATTATAAAGCATTTGATTACATTGAAAGCCAAGGAATCAAGATCGAATTTCAATTACTACCTGATGATGAAGCTAAAAGTTGGGATGTAATGAAAAAGAAATACGACACTTTATAACTTGCATATTTTGAGGGAAAAATTATGGAAACAACGCTTTTTATTCCCGCTTTATTAACAGGGATATTTTGTTATTTAGGCGCGATTGAATCACCATGGCTGTTTGGTATGTCAGGTGGATTTTATATAATGGGTAGGCCATTAGTTGCGGGGTTATTAGTTGGTTTAGCCTTTGGCGATGTACAAGCTGGGGTATTGTGCGGCTTAGCCGTTCAAGCTGTTTTTATTGCCAATTTATCAACTGGTGGAGCAACCAATAGTGAAATCACTTATGCAGCTTATGGTGGCATTGGCTTAGCCCTTGCTACCACCAAAGAACCTGCGGTAGCCGTCACACTTTCCGTTTTATTAGGTCAGACTTTCGGCTTGATATTCTATAATACTCGAATGGCATTATACTCATTTTGGAATAATAAAGCACAGCATGCAGCTGAAACTAATAATACCCGGGGTATCGTGTTAAATCACCTATTTTATCCACAAATCACCACCTTTTTATTACGCGCCGTTCCAGTCTTTTTAGCTATCTATTATGGTTCTGGTTTGGTGGAGTGGTTATTAGCTAATGTCCCAGAAGTCATAACTAAAATCATCTCAGTATTAGGCGGTGTATTGCCGGCATTAGGTATCGCAATGCTTATGAATATTGTGATTAAATCAAAAATTCAGTTAATCTTTTTCTTCGCAGGTTTCGTGTTATTAGCTTTTGCAGGCTTAAGCATGATAGCTCTAGTATTCATCTCCGCTTTAGTTGCTTACTTATATTTTATTGCAAGCAATAAATCGGCAGCAACACCAATTAAAGAGACAAATTCATCAAATTCAGATGTGTTTGAAGATGAAGATTTGTTCTAAAAAGGAGAATAAAAATGGATAAATTAATTGAAGAACAACGTTTAACCAAACGAGAGCTACGTCAAATTTGGTATCGATGGGGTTTTACCCACCTATCATCAATGAGTTACGAAAAATTACAAGCACATGCTTGGGCTTTTTCCTATATTCCTTTTGCAGAAAAGTATTATAAAAATGATCCCGAAGCAAAACGTCGCTTATTAGTCAGACACTCCATGTTTTATAATACCGAACCGCAAACTGGTCAAATCATCAACGGTATTGTTGCGTCAATGGAAGAGGAGATCGCCTTAGGTAAAAATGTACCGGAAGAATTACCAGTAAACATTAAAGCTACCTTAATGGGTCCTTTAGCTGGGATTGGAGACTCACTCATTCAAGGGATTATCGTACCAATTTTATTATCAATAGCCATGGGGATGGCTGCCGGTGGTAATGCTATCGGACCGATTTTCTATATTTTAGCTTATGGTATTTTAGGACCTTTGATCTCTTATCTCAGCTTCCATTATGGCTATAAATTGGGGGTTAATGCGATTGATAATATTATTGGTGATAACGTCAAACGTATTACTGATGCGTTTAACATACTTGGTATCATGGTAGTTGGTGGCTTAGCCACAGGTAATATTGTGCTTAATTCAACTTTAGAAATTCCAATGGGCGAAAGCATCCGCTCATTACAAAGTGTACTTGATGGCATATTCCCAAAAATACTACCATTATCTATGGTGCTATTGGCGTGGTGGTTGGTCTCAGCAAAACAGATGACTGCAACCAAAGTTATATTAATTTTGACTGCTATTACAACGGTTGGTGTAGTGATCGGCGTATTTTAATTTAAGCAATTTTATGTATTAAAGGTTTAATAGCGATCTTAATTGAACTGACTAAGTATAAAGTTAAGGGAATTTTTATTAATTCCCTTAACCACTATTTGAATCCCTCCAGAATTGCCGCTTTTTAAGTTAGTTGCTAATCAACAATTAGAAAAGTCTTTAATATTTTCAAAGGAGAATGGCAATACCATAGGGGGTAATATAATTGGATTAGCAATTTTGCCGTACTAATAACGAGTTTAAATGTAGTTTAAGTAAAATTTTCTAATAAATTAATCGATGAAAAAATATAACCATCAAAATCGATGGAAGTTTTATCCGACAAGTTCATCAAAATATTTTTTTCGTTTTCAATATGTTGCCACATCGCTTTATAAGCCCCTACGCTGTCACGACGACATAAAGCGGCTAAAATTTGTTGATGGTCAGCATGCCACTGTAATCGATAACCTTTGGTATTGGTATGCTCTACCAGCTGCTGCCAATTAAATGACTTTTGTTTATGTTCCCATAAATTTTTTAATGAATTGACTAACATCTGATTTTGCGTTGCTTGGGCAATATTGAGATGAAAGTTAAAATCATTGTTGTTATCAAACTCATTATTCATGGTGGCATGCAATTCTTGTTCTAAGATTTTTTTTAAACTTTCAATATTAGCAATTGTTATCATTTGCGAAGCAAACGAAGCAATGTTGGTTTCAATAAGTTGACTGGCTTGTAATAGTTCAAATGGTCCAAGAATTCGACAATAATTTGCATCCGGTTTATTAATCACATAAATACCCGAACTTTGCTTAATTGCAACAAAACCTTTTACTTCCAAAGCGATTAACGCTTCACGTACAATCGTTCGACTAACACCATAGGCATCGGCAATAGTTCTTTCCGGCGGTAATTTAGAACCTAAGGGATATTCGTTCTGGTTAATTTTTTCCAGCAAAATTTCGGCAATTTCTTGATATTGTTTTTTAGAATATTGAGTTGATAAATTATTGTCAGTTAACATTCACCGGTTCCTGCTAAAATACCAACCTTAGCATTAACTTTGCTAAGATTGGTATTGATTATTATGCTTTGATCATTTGCAAAATTTGATCTAATACTTTACTTGCGTTCATTGTACCATAAGCAACAGGATCAATAATGTCAATCGGTATACCAAATTTTTCCGTTTGCTTTTTACTTTCATCGAGAGCAAATCTCATCTGAGGACCTAACAATACCGCGACAATATTATCACTATCACTATTAAGATGCTGATACAACAGTTGCTCGCTTATAGCGATAAAATCAAAGTCTAGCGATCGTTCGAGTGCTTCTTTTCTAATTTTATTGACTAATAATGAGGTTGACATGCCACCTGCACAGGCAAAAATAACTTGTTTCATCTTTTGTTCCTTATTTGTCTTCGTCATCTAAATTTACGGTTAGTTGACGTGTTTTAATTAAATTTTCAAACCATAATGCAGATTTTTTCAATCTTCTGTTGCGATTTTGCTCAAGATCTATTTCTATCAATCCATAACGATTTTTAAATGCATTCATTGGTGAAACATTATCAGTAAATGCCCATAACATATAACCACCACAATTAGCGCCATCCTCAATGGCTTTAAGAGTCCAATAAAGATGCTGTGAAATAAAATCAATTCGATAATCGTCTTGAATCATTCCTTGATTATTTTTAAATCGTTTTTCATCTTCAATTCCCATGCCATTTTCACAGATAAACCACGATTGATTGTTATATTCTTGTTTCACTCGCATGGCAAAATCGTAAACAATTTTAGGGTAAATTTCCCAACCTCTCGATTTGTTCATTTTTCTTCCAGGCAACTCGAAAGATTCATAATAGAAAGCCGGATGAAATGCGGCATCCTTGTGCCATTGTTTGGTTGGTGCTTTAACTCGATGAGGAAAATATAAATTAATTGCGACTTCATCGACACGAAATTGTTTAATGATTTCAAGTTCTTGTTCATTATAGTCCCACTGAACTTGATGTTTAGCCAATAAATCAATAAGTTCTTGAGGATATTCACCGTTAAATGCGGGATCAAGAAACACTCGATTATAAAAAAGATCATACATTTTAGCGGCTTGTAGATCGTCTTTAGATGAAGAGCGAGGATAGGTAACCTCCGGATTTAATATTGTGCCAACACTACCTTCATAATTTTTTTGACGAAATAGCTGAACAACTTTGGCAGTAGCTAAATTTTTATGGTGATTCCACTGCATCCACTTATTGGTATTTTGTTCATAAGGCCAACGTTCAGCATCTAAATACACTCTGGTTTGAATGACGATGGGTTCATTGAAAACAAACCACCGTTTTACCACATGGTGGTAACGTTCAAAGACTTTTTCGGCAAATTTAACAAAAAGTTCGACCACATGTTTCGAATTCCAGCCACCATATTGATTAAATAATTCAGCAGGAACTTCATAATGTTCTAAACAGAGCATTGGAACGATGCCATTTTCAACAATTTGGTTGAGGAAATTATCATAATATTTGGCATAGTCTTCATCGACAATGGCATTCTCATAGTCAGTCAAGAAACGCGACCAGTTGATTGAAGTTCGATAGTGAGTGATCCCTATTTGCTTCATTAATTCAACTTCTTCTTGATAACGATTGATTAAATCGGTGGCAACGGCAGGACCATACCCATCATGCCAAACGTTACGATCATTTTTATACCAAATATCTAAATATGAATCCTGATTCTCTCTCTTTCCACACCAGCCTTCAGTTTGCCATGCAGAAGTTGAAGCACCTAAAATAAAATTTTTCGGGATATCCATCGTTAATTTACTCATGATTGTACTCCTTGAATATTTATCCTAATTAGGATTGAAGTTTAGACCGTTTTGCCGCTATTTTTAGGAAAGGTAGATAGATCAAAATAGCGATAAGAATGCAGAATAATTGTGTCACCACCGCACCTAGCGATCCAGCGGTTGACAGATAAGCACTGATAATTGGCGGTGTAGTCCAAGGAACCATCACCACAGCTTTACCAGCAAAACCGATACTGGTAGCGATATAGCCAATTGTGCCAGTAACTAGTGGAGTAATAATAAAAGGAATGGCCAAAATCGGATTTAACATTATTGGCAAACCAAAAATAACGGGCTCATTAATATTAAAAATGCCAGGGCCAAGCGATAATTTAGCGATTTCTCTCATCTCTTTGCGTTTTATAGCAATAAAAATAGCGATAAGTAACCCAAAGGTACAACCTGATCCACCAATGCTCATATAAACATCCCAAAACGGCATGGTAATAATATTCGTGGGTTCAATTCCCTGTTCAAAATCGCTCATGTTAACCATAATTGCACCGAGTAATAACGGTTCTCGGATCGGTTTTATCATTTGATTACCATGAATCCCTATCACCCAAAATATTTGTGCCACAAACATTAATAACAATAAGCCCGGCAAACTTTGCATGACTGACTCTAGCGGTTGTTGAACAACTTTATAGATGGCGTCATATAGGAACATGCCAGTTAATTTGTAAAAAACAAAACCGAAAGCGGCGACCAATGAAGTCGTCAATATTGCGGGAATGAGTGCAGAAAATGAAGCAGAAACATTAGATGGCACACTATCTGGCATTTTTACTGTTAATTTATCTACTTTTAATAATTTCGAGTATATTTCTACAGAGATAATAGCGATAAACATACCAAGAAAAAGACTTTTGGTATCAGTAAACTGCCGAGCTAACACATTAGTGACTTGAAATTTTTGCCCTTCAACAACTACTTCTGTGAATGTTGGTTGCACAGAGATAAAACAAATTATTGCCAACAACCCAGGAAATAAGGTTTTATTACCATTTATCCGCCCTAATTCGATGGCTATCAAAAATACTGCCCCAATGGTTAGAAAATTTAACGTTGCATAATTTAAATTACTAGCTATAGGTTTGAGTATCGCTAAAAAAGATAAGCAGTCAAAATAGGCTAATCCATTTTGTCTATCAAATACAATATTGGACATCAATACTGCAAATGCACCGACAATAATCACTGGCATTAAGGTAATAAATGCAGCTTTAATTGCCATTATATATCTTAAACTATTAAATTTATTAGCAAATTTTCCTAGCTTATCAATAACTTCATTTACTCTAGACATATTTACTATCTCCAATTTGAGGGATGGATGAGATTCACTGACAAGCAAAAAATAATACTTATAAGTGAGTGAATCTGTGATCACTCTCACAACACACCAAATTGGGATCCCACTAATTTCTAAAAATGTGACAAATATCATTTATTGGCATACCAAATTTAAAAATAAATGGCTAAAACGGCGATTAATTATTTTTAATAGAGGGAAATTATTAAATTTTGGTATGACAATATATTCAATCTTTTGAATTTGATAGCTTAATAGCGGAATAATCATTAATATAAGGTTATTTTTTTATATTTATCTTAAAATTAGTGGGTTATTTTTATTTAAAAACTCCCCTTTCTCACATTTTTCTATTAAGATTAAATGAGTTTTTGAATCAACCATAAACGATAATTTTATGAATAATTAAAGAATAAGTTAGCGCTTTAGCAAGATGATTATTGAAGTTGAAAGTTATTACGGAAATACACTTATTTCCGGTAAAGTTAGAAATATTGGCCAACTAAAAAATCGCATGATGAAGATTATTAAGGAGTTTGGTACTGATAATTTCGTAGATTTCTTTTGTGTTCAATTTGGCTTCAATGTTTATCCCTATGATGAATATATCATAGCTGATTATGTTATTGATTTAGACACCTATCAAGTTTATAAACCAACATATTAATTTTAATGAATATTTTAATTTTTTGATAATTTTGATTAGCAAAATAAAATGCCGTTAGCAAACTAACGGCATTATTGCATTAATAACAATAAAATAAATAGTCTCTATTTTTTAACTGCTTTCGCATTCGGCAAATCAGTTACCGATCCTTCATAAATTTCTGACGCGAGGCCAATTGATTCATGTAAGGTTGGATGTGCATGAATGGTGAGTGCAATATCTTCTGCATCACAACCCATTTCAACGGCCAGAGTAATTTCCCCTAGTAGTTCTCCACCATTGGCTCCCACTACTGCCCCACCTAGAAGACGATTATCCGCTTTATTGAAAATTAGTTTAGTCATCCCCTGTGAACAATCAGATGCAATCGCTCGCCCTGATGCTGCCCATGGGAATATAGCTACCTCATAATCGATACCTTTTGCCTTGGCTTCTTTTTCGGTTAACCCTACCCATGCAACTTCTGGTTCGGTATAAGCAATTGATGGTATAGTTTTCGGATCGAAGAAATGGTTTTTACCCGCTATGACTTCAGCTGCAACATGACCTTCATGAACACCTTTATGAGCCAGCATTGGTTGCCCGACAATATCACCAATGGCGTAAATATGAGGTACATTAGTTCGCATTTGCTTATCTACTTCAATAAAACCTCGGTCGGTCACATTAACCCCCGCTTTTTCAGCGCTGATAAGTTTGCCATTTGGCGCACGACCTATTGCCACCAGCACTGCATCGTAAGTATGCGTTTCGATGGTTCCATCTTTCTTCTCCATGGTGACGTAGATGGCATCATGTTTAGCTTCAACAGTACTCACTTTAGTTTCTAAACGTAAAGTGAACTTTTGTTGGATTTGTTTGCTAAAGACTTTCACCACATCTTTATCCGCAGCGGGGATCACTTGATCTAGCATTTCAACAACATCTACTTCTGAACCCAATGCATGATAAACCGTTCCCATTTCGAGACCGATAATTCCGCCACCCATTAAGAGTAATTTTTTAGGGATGGTGGTTAATGCTAGCGCATCTGTTGAATCCCATATACGCGGATCGTCATGAGGAATAAATGGTAAGGTTATTGGTCTTGAACCAGCAGCAATAATCGCATTGTCAAAGGTAATTTTGGTGATGCCTTTTGCCGATGTCACCTCCATTGTGTGACTATCAGTAAATTGTGCTTCACCCTGTATAACATTGACTTTACGCATTTTGGCCATGCCAGCAAGTCCGTTGGTCAGCTGGTTGATAACCTTTTCTTTCCAATCACGAACTTTGTCGAGTTCCAGTTTTGGTGTACCAAAATGGATTCCATGCTCAGTGAGAGATTTTGCTTCATCCATCACTTTAGCAACATGAAGTAATGCTTTAGAGGGAATACACCCCACATTGAGACAAACACCACCTAAAGTAGAATAACGTTCGACCAATGTTACTTCCAATCCAAGATCAGCAGCACGGAAGGCAGCGGAGTAACCGGCTGGTCCGGCACCTAATACAACGAGTTGTGTTTTAACGTCTTGACTCATATCGATTTCCTCCACTACATCACTAGTCGACGTAAGTCGGATAAAACATTAACAATATGGCTTAAGAAGCGAGCACCATCTGCACCATCAATCACACGATGATCAAAGGATAATGATAAAGGTAACATTAGGCGTGGTGTAAATTCATTACCATTCCAAACAGGTTTCATAGTTGAACGAGATACACCGAGAATACCCACTTCTGGCGCATTAACAATTGGGGTAAATGCGGTCGTTCCGATGCCACCAAGGCTGGAAATAGTGAAACAGCCACCTTGCATATCACTACCGGTGAGTTTACCGTCACGTGCTTTCTTGGAGATTTCCGCAAGCTCTTTCGAGAGTTCCACAATACCTTTTTTGTTCACATCTTTAAATACTGGCACAACTAAGCCATTTGGCGTGTCAACTGCTACGCCAATGTTGATATATTTTTTGACGATAAGGGTTTGTGCATCTTCTGATAGCGAGCTATTAAAACGCGGATAAGCAGTTAACGCACTGGCTACAGCTTTCATGATAAACACTAATGGGGTAATTTTGAGATCGAGTTTTTTCTTTTCTGCCTCAGCATTTTGCTGCTTACGGAAAGCTTCTAGTTCAGTGATGTCAGTTTCATCAAACTCAGTAACATGTGGAATCATTACCCAGTTACGATGTAAGTTGGCACCTGATACTTTTTGGATCTTGGTTAATGGTAAGGATTCAACTTCACCAAACTTACTAAAATCAACTTTCGGCCAAGGTAATAAACCAGGTAATGCTCCACCAGTTCCGCCATTTTCGGATTGTTTTACCGCATTTTTTACGTAATTTTGAATATCTTCACGTAATACACGATGTTTAGGGCCAGTTGGTTGTACTTTGGCAAGATTAATACCAAACTCGCGCGCTAATCGACGGATTGAAGGTGTGGCATGGGCATAAGCATCATTTTCTACAAATTCATTGGTAGCTGACACGGGTGCCGAAGCATTATTGCTACTGTTGTTACTACTGTTATTATTGGCTATCGAAGCTGGAGCAACCGGTTTTTCAGCCACTACAGGAGCTGAATCGGCTTTCGCCGGCGCACTACTAGCCGCTGTTTCAAACTCCATTATTTTAGATCCAGTTTTGACTTTGTCGCCAATTTTTACAACGATATTTTTTACCGTACCCGCCATTGTTGCCGGTACTTCCATCGAGGCTTTGTCACCTTCCACCGTAATTAGTGAATCATCAACCGAAACTGAATCACCAACTTTAACTAAAATTTCGGTCACTTCGACTTCATCACCACCTATGTCTGGGACATTAACATCAACAATTTGTCCATTGCTCGACGCGGATGCTGGAGCGGGAGCAGGAGCTGTCGTTGAAGTAGCTGTTGAAACCGTTGGTGTTGGATCTGTTGACACACTCGAACCGATTTCGTCAAATTGCATAATACTCACACCGGTTGTCACTTTGTCGCCAACTTTTACGATGATCGACTTTACAATCCCGGCTTGTGGTGCCGGTATTTCCATCGATGCTTTATCACCTTCGACGGTCAATAACGATTGATCTACATCCACTTTGTCGCCGACTTTAACCAGAATTTCAGTTACTTCAACTTCATCACTTCCGATATCGGGTAATTTTATTTCAATACTCATTATTTTTACCTCTTATGCAATACGTGGATTGAGTTTGTCTGCATTGATTTCGAACTTTTTAATCGCGTCTTCAACAATACTTGCTTGAATATCACCACGTTTAGCTAGTTCTCCTAATGCGGCAATCACCACATAAGATGCATCGACTTCAAAATGATGACGTAAATTTTCCCGACTATCACTACGACCGAATCCATCGGTGCCTAGTACTCGGTAACTTTCTGCTGGTACAAATCCACGAATTTGTTCGGCATAAAGTTTCATATAATCAGTTGAAACAACAGCAGGGTTGTTATTCATTATTTGAGCAACATAAGGCACTTTGGCTGGTTCGCTTGGATGTAACATGTTGTAACGCTCACAATCTTGACCATCACGGGCCAGTAGCGTAAATGAAGTGACACTGTAAACGTCTGAGCTAACACCATAGTTTTTAGCCAAAATATCCGCCGCTTCACGAACATGTCGCAGCATTGACCCCGAGCCTAATAATTGTACAGTTGGTTTCCCTTGTTGCCCCTCTACTGTATCGAGTTTGTAGATACCACGACAAATCCCCTCTTGCGCACCTTCAGGCATTGCCGGTTGGGCATAGTTTTCATTAAGGGTGGTAATGTAATAGTAAACATTTTCTTGTTCACCATACATACGACGTAAGCCATCTTGCATAATAACTGCCACTTCATAAGCATAGGCTGGATCGTATGATAAACAGTTCGGAATGGTTAATGCTTGGATATGGCTATGACCATCTTGGTGTTGTAAACCTTCACCGTTTAATGTTGTCCGACCTGAAGTCCCACCAATCATAAAGCCACGCGCTTGTTGATCGCCTGCTGCCCACATTAAATCACCAACACGTTGGAAACCAAACATCGAGTAATAAATGTAGAAAGGAATCATCGGGAAATCATTATTACTATAGGATGTCGCCGCCGCTAGCCATGATGCTGTTGCACCACACTCATTGATACCTTCTTGCAGAATTTGTCCCTTCTCGTCTTCACGATAGTAAGCAACCTGTTCTTTATCTTGTGGGGTATACTGTTGACCATGTGGGTTATAAATACCAATTTGGCGGAATAGACCTTCCATACCAAAAGTACGTGCTTCATCAGCCAGAATTGGCACTAATCGCGGTGCTAAATCCTTATCTTTTAGCATGATGTTAAGCGCCCGCACAAAAGCGATAGTGGTTGAAATTTCTTTGGATTGAGCTTCAAGTAACGGAGCAAATTCGCTTAATGGAGGAATCGAAACTGTTCCTGAGAATTTGGTTAATCTTGAAGGAACATAACCATGTAATGCTTGACGACGTTCATGAATATATTTGTATTCTGGAGTATGTTCTTCAAATTTGATGTAAGGTAATTTTTCAAGTGCTTCATCAGTTACCGGAATATTAAAGAAGTCACGAACATGACGAACACCATCCATATTCATTTTTTTGACTTGGTGGGCAATGTTTTTCGCTTCTGCGGCTTCGCCCATACCATATCCTTTAATAGTGTGAGCTAAAATCACAGTTGGTCGACCTTTGGTCTCTTTTGCTCTGGCAAAGGCGGCAAACATTTTTTCTGGATCTTGACCACCACGGTTAAGTCTAAAGATTTCGGCGTCAGACATATCTTTGACTAATTCAGCGGTTTCCGGATATTTACCAAAGAAATGTTCACGCACATAAGCACCATCTTTGGATTTGAAAGTTTGATAATCGCCATCGAGGGTTTCATTCATTAAACGAATTAATTTACCTGATTTATCTTTTTGCAATAATTTATCCCAGCGATCACCCCAAAGTACTTTAATCACGTTCCAACCTGCACCGGCAAATACCCCTTCAAGTTCATTAACTATTTTGCCATTACCGGTTACTGGGCCATCAAGGCGTTGTAAATTACAGTTGATAACAAAGACTAAATTATCGAGTTTTTCACGTGTTGCAACGGTAATGGCACCTTTTGCTTCTGGCTCATCCATTTCACCATCACCTAAGAAGGCATAAACAGTTTGTTCGGTGGTGTCTTTTAAACCACGATGGTTTAAATATTTTAAAAAGCGAGCTTGGAAGATGGCGCTGATAGGACCTAATCCCATTGAAACGGTTGGGAATTGCCAGAACTCCGGCATTAATTTTGGATGAGGATAAGATGATAAGCCTTTTCCATGAACTTCCTGTCTGAAATTATCGAGTTGCTCTTCAGTTAAACGACCTTCAATAAAAGCACGCGAGTAGATACCCGGTGAAATATGACCTTGGAAGTAGATTAAATCACCGCCGTCTTTTGCATTACGTGCGCGAAAAAAATGGTTAAAACAGACTTCATAAAATGTCGCTGCCGATTGGAATGATGCCATATGACCGCCAAGCTCTAAATCTTTTTTAGAAGCGCGTAGTACCATCATAATAGCATTCCAACGAACAATGGAACGGATGCGTCTTTCAATTTCCCAATCACCGGGATAAGCCGGCTGTTCTTCTACCGGGATAGTGTTTATATAATTACTGGTTGAAGAACCAAAGAGTAAAGGAACGCCACCATCTCTAGCTTTATTGACAATTTGCTCAATAATATATTGGGCACGTTCGACGCCTTCTTCACGAATAATCGAATCTAAACTTTCCAGCCAATCTTTTGTTTCAACTGGATCGATATCATTCATTTGCATGTCCGACATATAAAAACCTCTTTTTTGTTTTAAAAAATGCAGTTTTTGCTATCCTTAGCTATAACAGACGCCATAACTAAAATTACAAGCTCCAACTTTTGCATTACGGATGCTTTAATGATATCAGTCTGCCATTTTCCATTAAAAAGTAAAGCAAACTACTGTCTAGAAAAGAATGTTAATTCCTATTAAAACAATCAACTATTTCAATCATTAATTTAGATAAATAGATAATTATTTGATATAAGTCAATTTAACTCATGAGATTGGAAAGAATATTACCCTGTGAGTTATACCTTGAATACTTAGCGGTTGTCAAGTTATAGTAAAATCTGTTATATAGTTGTTAATTTATTGATAAATGAAGACTGAATAAACGCAAACTATGCCAAATAACAACGTGATTATTAAACAGTTGGGTACAGTGCCCTATTTGTCAACTTATCAAGCTATGCATGATTTTACCCAACAGCGTGATAAACAAACGCTAGACGAAATTTGGCTAGTTGAACATCCAGCCGTTTTTACCCAAGGCAAGGTTGGTAAACCTGAGCATCTGCTCACCCAAACGGCTATCCCCGTTGTGCAAACTGATCGAGGTGGACAAATTACTTATCATGGTCCCGGACAGCAAATTATGTATATCTTAGTTGATTTAAAAAGGCGTAAAATAGGGATCCGTGATGTCGTCAATTATCTAGAAAATAGTGTTATTCAAACATTAAAACACTATGGCATTACCGCCTATTCAAAGCAAGACGCCCCTGGCGTTTATATCAATCAACAGAAGATCTGTTCTCTTGGATTACATATTCAGCATGGCTGCACGCTACATGGATTAGCGCTTAATATCGATATGGATCTGACACCGTTTAATTATATTAATCCATGTGGCTATGCTGGATTAGAAATGACACAAATGAAACAGCATATTGCTGAGATAGACCGCCATGAAATTAATCATTTATTAACTGAACATTTTATTGAGCAGTTACCAAACTATTAAGAAGTGAATTATGCAAACTAATGAAAACTTAATCCGCAGTTCAAAATATCGTGATGCCGATAAAACTCGTCTTATTCCCTCTATCACTTTAGACGAGGTTGCCCCTTTAAAAAAACCAGAGTGGATGAGAATTAAGTTGTCGGCAAATACTGATAATATTACACATATCAAAAATACTATGCGTAAACATGGCTTACATTCGGTTTGTGAGGAAGCATCGTGCCCTAACTTGGCTGAGTGTTTTAATCATGGTACCGCTACTTTTATGATCTTAGGCGATATTTGTACGCGTCGATGTCCTTTCTGTGATGTAGCTCATGGTCGCCCTTTACCACCCGACCGAGAAGAGCCAAGTAAACTCGCACAAACCATTCAAGAGATGAAATTACGTTATGTGGTGATCACCTCTGTTGATCGTGATGATTTGAAAGATGGTGGAGCCAGTCACTTTGCCTCTTGTACCCAAGAGATTCGTTCATTAAGTCCAACTATCAAAATTGAAACCTTAACGCCCGATTTTCGTGGTTGCATTGACGAAGCTGTTGCGGTTTTAAGTGAAAATCCACCAGATGTATTTAATCACAATCTAGAAAATATTCCTCGTTTATATAAAAAGATACGCCCTGGCGCGAGTTATGAAGGATCATTAAAATTACTTGAAGCCTTTAAACACCAGCATCCAGAAATTCCAACAAAATCGGGGTTAATGGTGGGATTAGGTGAAACCAATGAAGAACTTATTCAGGTTTTGAAAGATTTACGTAGTCATGGTGTAACCATGTTAACTTTAGGTCAATATTTACAACCAAGTAAGTATCATTTGCCAGTAGAACGTTATGTTTCACCAGAAGAATTTAATGAGTTAAAACAGACTGCTCTGGCAATGGGCTTTACCCACGCAGCTTGTGGGCCATTTGTGCGTTCGTCTTACCATGCCGATCTGCAAGCGATGGGAAAAGAGGTGAAATAAATTTCACCTCTTTTTCGCTGTTATTGCTTAATTATCCACCACCATAAAACGACGATTCTCGGTAACAATTTGTAAGAACGTCGGTAAGCTGATCTTTTCAGCTTTTAATTGTTTGCCGTTTAGATCATAAATTTTAGAACGTCCATAGGCATCAATCACCACGGTTTTATCATCATAAAGCGCGGCAACTTGATTTTCACTACCCGCTACAATCCATTGACGAGCTCGTTGGTCAAATAAATTTTGTCCTTGGCTATACTGTTGTGCTGGAGTGGTAACATTGAATGCATCTTGCATTAATGTTCTTAAAATATCCGTTTCTGAAGTTATATAACTAACTTCTTTAGCCTCTTTACCCGGCCATGAAATGATTAATGGTACTTTTAAGGTGTCTCGCTTAAAGCTGATTTCACCACTAGGTAAAGCAACTTTTTTGGCCTCATCAATTTTTAGGTTATTAGAACCGGTAATAATGATTATGCTATTTTCATAAGCATTAGATAATCTTAAATAAGCAATTAATGACTCTAAATATTGGTCAAGTTTTTTCGCTTCTGTCTCTAATTCAGCTATTGGAATTTTTTTGTTTTTTACACCAAGTGAATATTGAATAACCGAAAATAGCGGAGCATGGTTTTCCAATTTATTCTGTTCATCATGCCATACCATCCAATTATCCGTTGTTTGTTTATTGGAGATTTTTTTACCTTCCGGTGTGGTAAAATTAGACAATAACGCGTAACGATAAAGCGGCTCAGAAAAACCATTAGCAGAAAATAGACCAACATTATAATGTTGTTTAGTGACAGTTTCCAATAATACCGATGGTTTATGCCCGGCGAGGATACTATTGTAATAATTAGGATCGAGCCCATAAAATAATGAAAAATTGTTTAAATAGGCTTGATTACTCGAACCATAATGGTTGGTAAACTCTATATTTTGGCCAGCGAATTCTTTAAGCCAAGGCATGTTGTTAGCTAATAGTTGGTTATTCCAACCATTAATGTCAATTATCAAAATATTAGGTTTATCTCGTTTTTCGTCGAAAGTAATTCGATCAAGTGGATATTCAATGGCTATTGCAAATGGATTACCTTCTTGAATTGCTCGATTACGATAACCATTCTCTTCAATAAATCCATAACGTTCAAGAAAATGCCTCGCAGTGAGTGGATACGAAAGCGGTAAACTTGAGCGTTGCATAGTGATTGGACGATAAAAATTAGCATCCGCCCAAATATGAATTAAGTGAGATGAAATAAAACATAGGATAAAACCAATTACCACCGGTCTTGCAAAACGTTTGCGTTTACTTAAGCTACGTAATTTTTTCCAACTCCAAATAGCGAATAATATCTCTATCAAAAGGATAAATGGAATTGAAATAAATGCCCTATTTAGAAAAGAGGTTTTATCCGAGGTAAAGAGTTGCCAGATAGATAAATTGAGATGCATTCTGAAATGCGAAAAAACCTCAACATCAATCAGCAATAAGCTAATTCCTAGTGTTGCAATAATCGTTGCAATAGTTCTTTGCCAGCGCGAAGAGTGAATAAAAAAACTTAGTGGAAATAGTAGTATTAAATAAACAATGAATGCGAGAAAACTAAAATGGCCTATCGCACTAATGATTGCGTAAAAACGCCCCATAAACGTTCGAGGCCAATCGGCAATAAGTAAATATTGGCCACCGAGTACAATAACAACTAAAATATTAAATAGTGTAAACCAATGCCCCCAACTGACTATCTGCGAGGTTTTATCGTCTTTAATATGATTATTTTTGAGTTTGAGCATATTTAATTGTTGTTAGTCGTAATAACCTAGGAAAATTAACTAGAATCTACCTTACAGTTTAACTGATTTTTAAAAATCTTTCTGTAATTTTTTTATTTGTTAGCAGTCAGATTTAGGTTATTTGTTGGCGTTGTAATCGATACTTGTTATAATTCGAGTCAATAATATAGCTAATAGAAAAGACATTAACTTTGGCAATCAAACAACTCAACTCTCAACAAGTCCAACCTGACATAAATTACATTATCAATAATAGTGATATTCAAACAAATTTATACAGTGATGGATTAACCAATTTATTATCGTGGCAACCTCGTGTTGCTGCTGCTGTGTCACTATTATGCAAAAATAGTAAGGCACATTATCGTCCTCGCTTTATGCTATTAAAAGCATCAGAAAGTGAGCTTTTTTTTGATTTATTGAAGCAATCTGTAAAAACCAATCTAGCAAATTCAGATTTAGGTTATAGCTACTATTTTAGTGATAATAAAATCACCTTAAGCAAAGCTAAAAGTAAACAAGATAATTTTGCTGTTCAAGATAGTTGTTTATCGGCAACCGTAGTTGATATGGAAAAGCTTTTTGGTTGTGTAAGACAACCTGAAAATAACCCGATTAAATTACAAGCTGGTTTAGTTCACCATGCTAATGGTGGGGTTTTAATTTTAGGTTTACGTTCACTGCTTGCTCAGCCTATTGTTTGGACTAAATTAAAACAGATGGTGGTATCGCAAACCTTTGAATGGTTTTCAGCTGATGATTCACATCCTTTACCATTATCCATTCCGACTATGCCGTTAGATTTGCGCATTATTTTAGTTGGTGACAGGTTATCTTTAGCTGAATTACAGGAATTTGAACCTGAATTTTATTCATCATCTATTTATGCTGAATTTGAAAGTGAACTGTCTATAACTGATTCTCAGCAATTTAATGCTTGGATGAATTATTTACAATTTATCAGTCACCAACTAGCCTTACCGAAAATTGCAAAATCTGCTTTTGCTACAATTTATAAGCAGGCAACAAGATATACCGGTGATCAATATTATCTACCACTTAGCATAGAGTGGATTCAATCGTTACTGTTAAATTCCTCTTATTTTATCGAAAATGGGGAAATTGACGCATCAGCTGTCTGCAAAGCGTTTGAACAAAAAACATGGCGCGAAAATTATTTAACTGAACGTTTTCATGATGAATTTTTCACTAATCAAATTGTGATTGATACTAAGTCACAAGTAGTTGGCCAGATCAATGGATTGTCGGTTATTGAATACCCTGGTTATCCAAAGGCAATTGGCGAGCCAACACGTTTAAGCTGTCTGGTCCATTTTGGTGATGGTGAATTGATTGATATTGAACGAAAAACCGACCTTGCTGGTAATATTCATTCGAAAGGAATGATGATTATGCAAGCATTTATTATGTCGGAATTTGCGATTAATCATCAATTACCATTTTCCACCTCTTTAGTATTTGAACAATCTTATAATGAAATTGATGGCGATAGTGCGTCACTGGCCGGTATGTGTGCACTGATTAGTGCTTTATCCAATCAACCTATCGATCAACAATTAGCTGTCACAGGTTCGGTTGACCAATTTGGTCATGTTCAATCTATTGGTGGCGTTAATGAGAAAATTGAAGGATTTTTTGCGGTTTGCCAGCACCAAGGTTTAACCGGTCAGCAAGGTGTCATTATTCCTGCTAGCAATCAACGCCATTTGAGTTTGAGCGATGAGGTTATTGATGCAATTAGTAGTGATAAATTTTCAATTTGGACCGTTGAACATGTCGCTGACGCACTCTATTTATTAACCGGCATTCCTTATAAAGATGTAAATAATATTAGTCTTTATAAATTGATTCATGCCCGTATGCAATCAATATTATTGCAAGATAGAAAGCATGAAGGTTGGCTCAGTCGCTGGAAAAAAATTGCAAAAAGTACAAATACACAATAAACTTGAGACTAACATTTCATTGAGATGATTGATGAAATAATTCGACAATATTTTATAGTTTAGAATGATTGGTTGTTTTGTATTAAATAATGATTTTATAAGCAATCAAATAATGACAACGAAATAAAAGGTTTTTTTATGACATTTGAACGTAAATCTTCGTATGATAAAGCAGATCTAATTAAATCTGGTAATAGTGAATTATTTGGTCATGATGGACCACCGTTACCGTCAGATTTGATGCTAATGATGGATCGCGTTATCGAAATGAATGAAGACGGTGGTAGTTTTGGTAAAGGCTATGTTGAAGCCGAGTTAGATATTAATCCTGATTTATGGTTTTTTAAATGTCATTTCAAAAATGATCCAGTAATGCCTGGTTGCCTTGGTCTTGATGCGTTATGGCAATTAGTCGGTTTTTATTTAGGTTGGATTGGCGGCAAAGGTAAAGGTCGTGCGCTGGGTGTTGGTGAGTTAAAATTAAAAGGTCAAATATTACCAAATAATAAAAAAGTTACTTATAAAATTAATTTCAAACGCGTTATTAATCGTAAGTTAATCATGGGAATTGGCGACGGTGAAGTTTACGTAGATGGAAAATTAATTTATGAAGCAACTGATCTTAAAGTTGGTTTATTCAAAGACACTTCACAATTTAATTAATATAGCTTGATACTCCTTGCCCACTATTAGTTGAACACTGATAATTAGCAAGGAGTTTTTATATTCACCCTACTATTTTAAGAATTATCTACAATGCATTTTTTTAGAACATTTTTCCTTTCAATTGCCCTCTTCTTTATTGTAATTAACCAAGTACACGCTGACTTTAATGGTAAGGTTGTCAAAGTCATTGATGGCGATACTGTTGATATTTTAACGCCGAAAAAACAAAAAATTCGGGTTCGTTTGTTAGATATTGATGCTCCAGAAAGTCGACAAGCATATGGTAATGCTTCAAAAAAATACTTAGCGTCATTAATCGCCGGTAAAAGTGTTTTTGTCAAAGAAAATAAAAAAGATATCTATCAACGTACATTAGGCACAATTTTTCTAAATAAAATCAATGTTAATGCTAAAATGGTGGAAAGTGGCTATGCTTGGGCATATCGAGTTAAAGGTGTTGCAAAAAATAAAAATATGGTCAATCTAGAAGCAAAAGCTAAACAGAAGCAAAAAGGGTTATGGAAAGATAAATATCCAATTGCTCCTTGGGATTTTCGCAATCGTAACAAAAAATAACGATTAAACTAATCGTTATTTTTAGTCGTTATTTTTAGTCCTTATTATTTAGCTTTTAAAATAGCTTGGTATTGCTTTAAACCTACTATTGCTTGTTTACAGCCTTCTTCTTGGTTCTCTTTAGGCATAGCAGAAATTTGTTGTTTAGTTAATTTTAAATTTTGTTTAATCATTTCTGCTTGTTGTTTAGTCGCGACATCATTAGGAATGTTATTAACTAAACTATCAACCTGTTGAAAAAAAACTTTACAAGATGCCGATAAATCCGCCATCGCGACAGAAGATAAACCTAATAGAATGATAGAAAAGGCCATTTTTTTCATTATTGCTTTCCTTAAAAGTATAAATTTTGGTAATTTAAAATTAGTCTATAACTTAGACACTAAGAGAAATGATATAAAATTGGAGGTGAAAAGTCTATTAATAAAGGAGGAAACATCTTATCAGCAATTAAATACTGATAAGATAATAGTAATCATTTAGATGATTGCAACTTCAACCGCAGCTGGACCACGAGGACTATCTTGGATAGCGAATTCAACTTGTTGACCTTCGCCTAGAGTTTTAAAGCCATTACCAGTGATTGCAGAGAAATGAACGAACACATCTTTACTGCCATCAGCCGGTGAAATAAAACCAAAACCTTTACTTTCATTGAACCATTTAACTTGACCAGTTTTTTTAGACATAATAATCTTCCTATAAATAAATTAATCTTCGCCGACAAGGGCGATACTATAGAACATAAAACCTAGACTACTTATTAACAAAGAGAAGAGAAGACTGAAGAAAACTAATACAAATGTGAAAAAAGTAAACTACAAACTGCATGAATCTAAATGTTACAAAATATATCTGCATGTAATATGCTGGCGACTATTAACTCATAAATGGCTGATAAACACAAGCAATGTTTTTACTTAATTTTCAAATTAAATTTAAATGAACAATAACTAATTGTTATTGTTCATATTTAATAATTATTATTTTTCTGATAAATCTTTAGATTTTTTAATTGCTGCCTCTACAGCATCAAGAATAGCGGCCCTAAACCCTTTTTCCTCAAGCATTTGCACGCCTTCAATTGTCGTACCTGCTGGGGAACAGACCATATCTTTTAATTCACCCGGATGTTTACCCGTCTCTAGCAATAATTTAGCTGACCCCAATACCGCTTGCGCGGCAAATTTGTAAGCTTGTTTTCTAGCTAAACCACCTTTAACGGCTCCATCAGCCAGAGCTTCAATAAACATAAACACAAAAGCCGGAGATGAGCCACTAGCCCCCACAACAGCATCAATTAAATACTCTGGTACAATCTCTGTTGCGCCAATACAATTTAATAAGCTTTCAACAATAGTTAACTCTTCATCCGTAACTTCAGTATTTGGTGTTATTGAGCACATTGCGGCATTAACTAATGCCGGGGTATTTGGCATAACTCTGACTATCTTTTGTTCATAGCCCACACATTTGGCAATAGTTTTAATGGTTACACCTGCCGCAATCGAGATAACAATGGTATTCTTTTTTAGCTCTTTTTGAATATCGTTTAATACATCTACAATAATGTTTGGCTTAACAGCGATAAAAACAATATCTGATTCTCGAGCAACATCTCTTGCGGATTCTAAATTATTTATGGAGTAAGACTGATTGAGTGCCTGGCCTTTGTCAAGTTGAGGATCATAAACGTAAATCTGCGTTCCAGGCACAATATTACTTGCCAAAATACCTTGTAATATGGCGTTACCCATATTACCTATACCGATAAAACCTATACGCTGTTCCATTTGTTTATCCCTTTATAAATAAAATACGCTAAAGATTATAGAATAAATTTTAAAATAAAACTTAAAAATTTATTTAGCTTGGCAAGCTGTGATTTTTTCACGATAACGTTATAAATTAATTAGTCATCAGTTGCATACCATATTGTTTTCCTGTTTGCATTATGGATAATATTTGCTTGGTTTTGCCTTCACTAATTAAATTACTGACAGCAGAAGTGTTGATTAAAACTTCATATATCGCTTTACGACTTTCATTAAAAGGAATCAATTTTTGACAGATGATGGCTTTTAAACTATTTGAGAGTTGGTTACGAATTACCCCTTGAGATCCCTCATCAAATACATCAATAACACGATTAATAGTTTGTATGGCTGAACTGGTATGTAATGTAGCCAGAACTAAATGCCCTGTTTCAGCAATAGTTAATGCCGCTTGGATGGTGTGTTGGTTACGTAATTCACCTAGTAGAATAATATCTGGATCTTGTCTTAATATGCTGTCGATTGCATTACCAAAGTGGTTAAGTTCTCGTTGTTGGATAAGTGATTTATCGTTTTGATAAATGAACTCTATAGGATCTTCTAAGGTGATAATGTGTTTAGCTTGGGTTTGATTGATATATTGAATTAAAGCAGCTAAAGTTGTCGATTTACCGCTACCTGTTGCACCCGTCACTAAAATAATGCCTGATTCTGCTTTTGCGAGTTCATTTAATACGTTGGGTGCCTCAATCTCATTTAAGCTAGGTATCTGTTGTTTGATTATTCGAAATACTGCTGAGATACCGCGTTGTTGATAAAAAATATTTACACGAAAACGACCAATATCCTCAAGATGATATGCAAAATCAATCTGCTGATGCTGTTGCAATATTGCTTTTTGCTCCATATTTAATAGATTAAATAAATCAATTTTAAGTTTCTGGGGTAACAATTTATCCGCGGAGAGGCGTTTTAGGTCACCATTAACGCGAATACAAGGTTTTTCGCCACTTGAAAGATGCAAATCAGAAGCTTTTTGCGTTACACTAAAAGCCAACATTGAATTTATCATTTTAGGTCACTATCCATTTTTTTATTGGGAATTAATATGAATACAGTACATGACAATTTAATTACGATTAAAAATGAAATACACAAAATTGCTTTAGATTGCGATCGAGATCCCAATACAATTGAGCTTATTGCAGTTAGTAAAACCAAACCGGTAACCTTAATCGCTCAGGCAATTGATGCTGGTCAATTATCTTTTGGTGAAAATTATGTTCAAGAAGGTGTTGAGAAGATTGCCTACTTTAAACAAAATATGCCTGATACCCCGATTACTTGGCATTTTATCGGCCCTCTTCAATCAAACAAAAGCAGATTAGTGGCAGAAAATTTTGATTGGATGCATACCATTGACCGTTTTAAAATTGCCCAACGTCTGGATGCGCAGCGCCCAGCGAATATGGATAAATTAAATGTGCTTATTCAGGTAAATATTAGCAATGAACAAAGTAAATCGGGAGTTCAAGCAGATGAAGTCGCGGATTTGATAAACCAGATTATTACATTACCCAATTTACGACTACGCGGCTTAATGGCTATTCCTGAAATTGAAAATGATTTTACCAAACAACTTGAGGTATTCAAGCAGATGTCTGAGCTATTAGCGTCGTTGAAAACAGATTATCCTTTTTTAGATACACTATCAATGGGCATGTCAGGCGATATGCCTGCAGCTATTGTTGCAGGTAGCACAATGGTTCGTATTGGTAGCGCAATCTTTGGTGCACGGCAATATGTATGATATATTGCCAAGTATATTTTATTTCAGGAGTATCAAATGATTTCGTTAATCTTCTTAGGAAGAGCTATTTTTACTATTAGCTTGTACGTACTGATTCTACGTTTGTGGATGCAGCATGCGAGGGTAAATTTTCATAATCCTTTTACCCAATTTATTGTACGTATTACCCAACCGATTATTGGTCCAATGCGAAGAGTAATCCCTTCTATTGGGCGTATCGATACCGCAACTTGGATCCTTTTTTATGGGGTAGCTTTACTTAAAATTATCTTTATTTCCCGTTTTCAACTAATTAATGCACCACTGTTTACCCCTTATTACCTACTATTCGCTTTGGCTGCAATGGCGCATGCCATCGGACATTTAATATTTTGGTTACTATTATTTAGAGCGATTTTAAGTTGGGTTAGCCGGGGACAATCGGTTACTGATGAATTACTTGCGCAATTAACTGAGCCACTCATTGCACCGATTCGCCGTATCATACCACCAATCGGTATTATTGATATTTCATTTATGATTTTTGTTTTTATATTGATGTTTCTAAATTTATTAGCTATCGATTTTCTTGGCAATTTGTGGTTAATGCTATAAAACACAAAAGAGAGCCTAGGCTCTCTTTTAAATAATATGATCTTCCCAGCAAATGACATCTTTTTCATAAACAATTCGGTTTTTAACCGATATTTTCAATTTATGCATCATTTTTTTATTACCAACTATTAATGGGTGCCATTCGGGTAATTGTCCTGTATCTGAAAAATAACGATAAGTGCAAGTCAATGGTAACCACTCAATTGTCAGTAAATTTTCGCGGGTTAACTTGATACAATCAGGTTCATAATCAAAGCGATTATGGTAATGTCGACATTGGCAGGTATTTGAATCTAGTAAATTACATGCCACATTGGTGTAGAGGATTTCATCGGTATCTTCATCCATTAATTTATTTAGGCAACATTGACCACAACCATCACAGAGTTGTTCCCACTCGTCATCGCTCATTTGATCTAACGTTTTATATTCCCAAAATGGTTCAATCATACTTTAAAATCATCTTCTTTTAACATTTGTAAGAAAAATCCATCCGCTTTTATCTTCTCCTCTATTTCCTGTGCGGTTCCGACAACAAAACGTCGTTTACCATCAAGTAATACTTTCATCACAAAAACTGGTGTGCCGAAAATTGTCATGATTTTTTCCGGAATATGGGAGAAATCATTCTCTTGCTCCATGTAAAGATAACAATTTTCTTTTTTGGTACTTCTATAAATATAACACCACATCATAAAATTAAATTTTACTCCTCAATTATTTCAGGCTATTTTGTAAATAAACACCTGCGCCAAATAATCCCGGATCTTTATGAATAATCACATAAACAGGAATTTTTTTAACTAAAAAAGACATTCGTCCTTTATATTCAAATGCTTCTCTAAATGGTGATGATTTAAAGAATTCAATAAATCTAGGTACAATGCCACCAGCAATATACACACCACCTTGAGTATTAAG
Source organism: Gilliamella sp. LMG 34359 (assembly GCF_984569085.1). Lineage (NCBI taxonomy): Bacteria > Pseudomonadati > Pseudomonadota > Gammaproteobacteria > Orbales > Orbaceae > Gilliamella > Gilliamella sp. LMG 34359. Next base: position 2,740,677 of record NZ_OZ474906.1, read on the forward strand.
CGTCAACGCTAAATTGCCACCAAATCGCCCCATAAAAGTACAAAAATGCGTTAAAGTTGCTAAGCAGATCGGACAGCTATTTGATAATGCTTTATTGACAATAATATCTGGCGTGATCTCTTCAATTGGTTGATTGTTGATCTGTAATAATGCTTGATAAATATTAACAATACCATTACCCGATAAAAATCGTTCGCAAGAGACTCGACCAAATTTTTTACGTAATTGGGCTAAAATTCGATCTTCTTCTTCATTAACCATAGGTAGTTCGGTATGGCCACCTTCACCGGATAAACTGATCCAGTTTTCGTTGACTTTTACTAAATGAGAAACGCCTAAACCAGTTCCAGCACCATAAATTGCAATTGGATAATTGAGATTAGGTTCTTCACCACCAATTTTAATGACATCGTCCGCTGATAGTCGAGGGATAGATGTTGAAACTGCCGTAAAGTCATTAATTACTTCTAATTTAGTTAACTTAAGCTCTTTAATCAGTTCAGAACGAGAAAATGATAAATTATTATTGGTCATTTCAATCAGATCACCCTCATCGATTGGGCAAGCTATAGCAATGCAAGCCATATCAACAGTTTCTGATTGTGAGTTTAAGTAGGATTTAATTAATTCGAGTAATACATCATCTTTTGATATGAGAACTTTAGTTATTGCAGATAATTCATTAGTGACTAAATCATAAAGTGCAAAACGGGCATTGGTTCCACCAATATCGGTAACTAGTGCATATTGACTCATGTTATTCCCTTTTTTAAAAAATAAAATCTTTCTATATGAACTTTAGTTCAATAAATATTCAAACAACATTAGTAATATTATGGACTATTTGAAATGATTTAACTAGTTTGCTTTAAATGAATTTGCTTGCCCAATTACCGCTAACTAAAGGCTAGCGGATAATATTTGAAGTGTTCAACGACAAACTATCAACTACAACCATCAACTACAACCATTTTTTGAGTTTGAAGTAAATATAAGGTGCAACACCAGCTAGTAACATCAACAATAAGGATAAAGGATAGCCATATTCCCATTTCAGCTCAGGCATGTGTTCAAAGTTCATACCATACGCTGATGCCACCACTGTAGGCGGTAAAAATACCACTGAGACAACCGAGAAAATCTTAATGATTCTGCTTTGCTCTATATTGATAAAACTAGTAGCGGCTTGCATTAAAAAGTTAACTTTTTGGAATAGTGACTCATTATGTGGCACCAATGATTCAATATCTCGAATAACTTCACGCGCCTGCTCTAATTGTTCAACTGGCATCTTAGCACGACGAACTAAATAGTTGACCGCACGTTGACTATCCATTAAACAAAGACGCACTTTCCAAGCCGTATCTTCAAGTTCAGCTAAGGAGGTAATCGCTTCATCATAATGTTCCTGAGCAGAGCGATCCATAATTATCAGACTTAACTCTTCAAGCTCACTATAAATATTTTCGATTTGATCGGCTAACTGTTCAACTTTGACTTCAAATAAATCTAATAGAACTTCATAGGGATTTCCATCGTTCATCCCTTGATAACGAGAGCGCATTCTGTATAGGCGAAACGCCGGTAAATCGCGTTCACGCAGGGTAAATAAACGCCCATTGTGCACAGTAAAAGCGACAGTTGAGTTACCAGCTCGGTCTTCAGCATCTTCATAAAAAAAGAAGGAGTGAACATGTAATCCTTCATTATCTTCGAAAAAACGGGCTGATGCCTCAATATCATCAAGTTCAATACTTGTTGCTAAATTTTGGCCTAAATTGGTCAAAATGACTTCACGATCCGCTTCTTCTGGCTCGATCAAGTCAATCCAGATCGCATTCTTAATATCGCCTTCATTAATTTTCACTAATTGTTTGTTCTTCAGTCCAAACGCATTAATCATAAGGCCTCCAGCAGGAAAAATGTTTAAGATATAACATCTACAAATGGCTGGCATTATACTCGTTATAGGCAAAAATTCCTATGTTTAAGCCAATCTTTCTCTATTTTAATAATTTGGATACAAAGTTCCAATTTTGGATTAAATTCGATGATGTTATTGCTGTCTCATGTTACAATAGTCCAATTATATATCTATGCAATTGTTAGGAGTCTATAATGGCAAACCGAGGAATTAATAAAGTCATTTTAGTTGGTAATTTAGGTCAAGATCCAGAAATTCGTTACATGCCAAATGGTAACGCTGTTGCAAATTTTAGTGTTGCAACATCAGAAAGTTGGAAAGATAAACAAACTGGAGAGAACCGCGATAAAACTGAATGGCATCGAATTGTCGTATTCGGTAAATTAGCTGAGATTACAGGTGAATACATTAAAAAAGGTACACTTGTTTATATTGAAGGACAATTACAAACTCGTAAGTGGCAGGATCAATCAGGCCAAGATCGTTATACGACTGAAGTTGTTATCAACCCTATTGGTGGTACATTACAAATTTTAGGAAGCCGCTCTGGTGGTGATGCTTACACTGAAGGTTCAAAAAGTTGGGGACAAAGTGCCAATAATACCTCCTCGGCACCGGCTATGCCTACCACTCAACGTGCTTCATCAGCTAACCAAACACCAGCAAGTCAACCAACTATGCCTGAACCACCAATGGATTTCGATGACGACATTCCATTTTAATGGCTATTTATTCAATTCTATATTATATAGGCGTATTAATTACGCCTTTTTCAATTCATATTCTTACAATACTTATCTAAAATAACGACAACTTATTGTGTTTAACTTTTTTTAAAACCGGTGTTAGAACGGTAAAGATCAGGTATTACCCCTGAGATATTTTTAAACATAGTAATAAAAGCGGATACTGAAGTATAACCCACCGAAAAAGCGATATCTTGTATCGATTTACCTTTTTCTAGAAGGGAGATACTATATAAAAATCTTAACCGTTGGCGCCACAGTCTAAATGACATACCTAATTCTTGTTGGCAACGTCGCGCAAGGGTTCGTTCGGTGGTAAATACTGTTTGAGCCCACTGTTCAAGGGTCTTATTATTAGCCGGATTTAATTCTAACTCTTTTAATATAGGGGCTAAATATTTATCGTTAGAACTTGGCAAATAGAGAGTAAGGTTAGATTCTACTAGGAGCTGATCGATTAACACTTGTGCTAAACGCAGATCTTGTTCACTCTCTGGCTGCAAAATATTTCGCTCAAAGAAAGAATCGATAATAGCATGGCTGATTTTATTTAAACCAAACAAACAGGTGTAATTAGGCATAACTTGACAATCAGTAATATTAATTGTCCGAAACCTAGTTAATTGTTGGTTGTAACATGCGTGTTCGGTATATGGCGGGATCCATAATGCAAATCCTGAAGGAGCCAAATATCTTTGTCCTTGAACGTTTAAGACAAAAATACCTGATTTGACGCAGATAATTTGCCCCCAATTATGCTGATGAGAAGAATATTCAGTATCTGCATTAAATGCTTCATCATGAAGGAACATAAATCTTTTAGATTGCTTATCATTTAAATTCGTTTGAAATTTTAAATTCATAGTAATTAGATAGTATTAAGATTGTCTTATAATAGTTCTTTTTGTCTTATAATAGTTCTTTTTGTCTGATTCTAGTGATGTTTATAAATTAAGACAAGTTAAACTACAGCGAATTATTTATTACTATTGTTTACATAAGAAAATATATGGCTTATTTATACCCATTGATGGCAGTATTAATTTGGGCTGGCAATCAAGTTGTCAATAAATTATCGGTCAGTGCAATTGAACCTGAGGTTATCTCTTTTTACCGTTGGCTTTTGGCACTTATTTTATTAACCCCATTTTTTTTAAAAGGAATTATTAAGGATTTACAGCAAATCTATCCTCAAGTTCTAAAATTGATGGTGCTTAGCTTACTTGGTATGGCTTTATATCAATGCCTTGCTTATTATGCCGCAGCAACAATTAGTGTGTTAACGATGGGGATTATTATGTCTTTTATTCCTTTGTTAACTATCCTATTAAGTATATTCATTTTAAAAACACCTCCCACTCAAGGAGTGCTAATTGGCAGTATTTTATCTTTTATTGGTTTAATCTGGCTGATTAGTGGTGGTGAGCCAACTAGACTGCTCGAACTTGGAATTGGTAAAGGTGAGATTTTAATGTTACTGGCAGCCTTGTCTTATGCGCTTTATGGGGTATTAACCAAAAAATGGACAATGAAAATCACAAATTGGCACTCAGTCTATGTTCAAATTTTATTTGGTACATTAATGTTATTGCCCGGCTTTTTAATGAGTAATGATTTAACTATAAATTCTGACAATGTTTGGCTAGTACTTTATGCGGGTATTCCGGCTTCAATCATTGCGCCATTTGTTTGGATTATAGCGATAAAAAAATTGGGTGCCAATAAAACCGCCCTTTTCTTAAATTTAACCCCGGTTATGACTGCTATAATTTCAATACTATTTTTGCATGAAACACTGTGTAGTTACCATTTAATTGGCGGTGGTATGTCTTTTATCGGCATAATACTGGCACAAAACTTAAAAGCACCGTTGTTTAAAATGAAAGCTTCAGATAAAGATGCATAACTAACCACTATTGCGCTAATATTTATTTAGTTTTAACCTAACAGTTAATGTATCTTTTTTATATATTTCATATATACTTAATTAAAACTACTGTGATAATTTAGATTCGATATATGTTAGAACTTATACAAACTGTCGGGTTTGGTTTAATCTTGTTTATACCATTAACTAATCCTTTGACTACGGTTGTACTGTTATTAGGTCTATCAGGCGATATGACCAATGAAGAGCGTAATTACCAGTCAAAAATGACCTGTATTTATGTTTTTATCATTATGATTGTCTCATTTTATTGCGGACAGTTAGTCATGAGTACCTTCGGTATTTCGATTCCTGGATTACGTATCGCTGGCGGAATGATTGTCGGCACTATCGGTTTTAGAATGCTATTTCCACAACAACCTTCACACAAAACCTTAGAAGCGGATGAGAAAAAGAAAGAAATATCAAATAATATCGCGTTTGTGCCACTCGCTATGCCAAGCACTGCCGGCCCCGGTACCATTGCGATGATTATCAGTATGGCTTCAACCGTAAAAAGTGGTGGATATAACGTATCAACTTGGGTGGTTTATACATCATCAATCCTTGTCCCATTATTATTATGTATTATTTTATGGTTCTGTATGCGTAGCGCTGGTAGTATTATGCGCTTTATGGGTAAAAGTGGCATTGAAGCCACTTCTAGAATTATGGGATTTTTATTGGTTTGTGTCGGCACCCAGTTTGTAATAAATGGCGTTAAAGAGTTAGTTTTAAACTTTCCAAATATTTAAAAAAACTTTTTTAATCTAAGTTTTTAATATATGTTTTACCCATGATTTTTAACTCTATTATAATTACAATTTGGGAATATTTTTTATCATTTCGACCCGCATTAAATAATCATATAGTGGTACCAATTGTTTAAAACCTTTAGCAAGTATATCCGGTAAATCACCGGTTAAGACATCTTCAATATGCTGATTGGTTACCATCACAGCAAGATTTTTTCGATTGTACCATGTCGATATTTTTTCATCTTGTTCTTTGATTAATGGTCTTTTATAACTCTCGCCAACTAATTCAAATGGTTTTTTCACACAACGAATTACTTTCAGAAATTTCTCGCTATCGTTTAATATTTCTTCTCGAAAGATATCCATAGTCTGTTTGGAGGCACAATAATAACCCAATCCATAGCGATAGCTATCAGAACTAATTTCAAAAAAATAGGCTGGTGCTTCTTGCCAATCACGATTAGGGCGTTTGAAAGTTAACCACAAGCGACTACGATACAATGATTTATCTTTCGAAAATCGGGTGTCACGATGAATGCGCGATATAGTTTTACCGATTGCTGGACGTGTCTCTAACCACTCATCAATTTTAAGCATGGTTGGTGTTAACTGCTCGACTAACAACCTAAAAGGTTTGATCAAATCATTATCATAAATAGCACGATGCTCATCAAACCAAACCTTACTATTATTAATCCAGGCATCTTGTAAAAAATTTAAGCCAGCTTGGGTAAAACCAGTAAAATTTGCCATCCTCTACTCCTTAAATAATGCTCTTACTTTTTGTAAATCTTCTTGGGTATCAACACCAATTGCTGGAGGTTGTTTAGCCACCGCAACATGAATTTTTTCGCCATACCATAGCACACGCAATTGTTCTAACATCTCAATTTGCTCTAAAGCTGAAGGCGTCCATTGAATATATTGTCGAATGAAACCAGCTCGATATGCATAGATCCCAATATGACGTAAATAGAAATCGCCAATTTCATCTACCTTGCCCTGTTCATTTAATTTCGCAAAACGATCACGCTCCCAAGGAATAGTCGCCCTTGAAAAGTATAGTGCATAACCATCTTTATCCATTACTACTTTTACAGCTCCGGTGTTAAACGCCTCTTCAATGCTGTTAATTGGTACCGCTAAAGTTGCCATGCCGGTTTTATAATTCACTAAGTTCTCAGCAACTTGATCGATGATAATTGGCGGAATTAATGGCTCATCACCTTGAACATTAACAATCACTTCATCATCTGTAAATTTATAAGTATTAATAACTTCTGCTAATCTTTCCGTACCTGAATTATGCTTATCGCTAGTGAGTATTACCTCTCCACCGTAGCTTTTCACGATATCAAAAACTTGTTGATGATCGGTTGCAATAATAACTCGATTAGCCGACGACTTTTGTGCTTGTTCCATAACCCGAATTATCATTGGCTTGCCGTGAATATCAGCAAGTGGTTTTCCTGGTAGACGACTTGAAGCATATCTTGCAGGAATAATTACCGTAAAACTCATAAAATTACCTCTAAACTTTGTCTATTCTTTTAATCACTATGAGATTGATTTAATGGCTTTGCCTCACTGGCTAATAACACCGGAATACCATCTTTAATCGGGTAAGCCAACTGATCTTTTTGGCAATTTAGTTGTTGATGTTGCTTATCATATTCCAATTGATCATGACATTTAGGACAAGCAATAGCAGTTAATAGAAGCTGTTTCATTTTTTTTCTCTTTGTGATTTTTTTTCTTTAAATAGGGAGTAAATCTTCTCAATGACTTGATCTGGTATTGTCGCATCAATCGGTAAATACCACCAGTTAGCTAACGCAAATTCCCGACATTTTACTGCATCTTTTTCAGTCATTAAGAGAGTTTGATTATTGCCAACCACTTTCTCTAATAACGGCAAACTAAAATTTTGATGATCAGCAAAAGATTCGGTATGCAGCAAATCTGCTTTCATGGCAATTAACATATCGAAGAAACGCTTTGGATTACTGATACCAGCGATAGCACAAATATGACGTAAGGCCGATAATTCACATTGCTGATTGGTAGCAAGGTTGACTACATGACCGGGGGTTAATTGCATGGTGTAAGTTTTATCTGGATATTGATTGACTAAATCCCGCGAACTGTCACCATTGATAATGATTAAATCAACCGATTTTAAACGACTACTTCTTTCTCGCATTGGTCCAGCGGGTATCCACCAACCATTGCCAAATTGGCGCTTACCATCGACTACCACAATTTCAATATCACGCGCCAAAGCGTAATGTTGTAAACCATCATCGGTTAAGATGACATCTAATTGATGTGAATCTAATAATGCTTTTACTGCATCAACCCGTTTTGGTGCTACAGCAACCGGGACATGTGTCCGTTGATAAATTAACACGGGTTCATCACCAGCTTGCTTGGTGCTAGTATTTTCATCTAAGAGCAACGGATAGTGATCAGCCTTTCCGCCATAACCGCGTGAAACAAGTCCGACTTTTAACCCTTTAGCCTTCAACGCTTCAATTAGACTAATCGCCAGTGGTGTTTTACCATTACCACCCGCCGATAAATTTCCAATGACAATAATTGGTACTGGAGATTGCCATGATTTAAAAATACCTAGTTTATATAGCAGACGACGGAAAAAAGTAATCAACCCATATAACAATGAAAAGGGCAACAGCAACCAAAATGATCTATTCTTACCATACCATAGTTTTTCAATCATAATCTCGCTCGTTAATCTTTATCATTTTATACCCATATATAATCGCACTGTAGTTGGGTTATTTTACTCATAAAACGGTAAACTACCAAACCAATCATGATACCATCTTGGATAAAGATCGTGGCGCATGGTTTTTTGTTGCCATGATGTAGGATAAAAAAATAGACTTATCTGCCCCTCTTTTGCCGTAACATAGTAATTAATATTTAGCTCTTTATAGCGATCTGTGATTTTATTGGCAGGAAGGTGCCACGGGTTATAACGTGAAGTTGAAGTCAAGGCATTAACTGGATTAACGTAGGTTATAAATGGATAACTCGATGAAGTATTACTACCATGATGCGGAGTCTGTAATATAGTTGAGGATAATGCTTGCTTATGTTGTAACACTAAATCATACTCCTGTTTGCGTTCCAAATCGCCAGTTAACAATACTGAAAATCGACCATCAGTAATCTGAATTACACATGAATCGGCATTATCGGGGTTATTGACTAATTTCGTTGGCCATAACACTTTAAATTGCAAATTTTTCCAATACAAATAACGATTAGCTAGACAATCATAATTATTTTGCAAACTTGAAGATGAGCTCATAAGCCAAGCATTAGGATAACGTTGTTGTAAATAGCTTAATCCCCCAATATGATCATTGTGGCTATGGCTGATAATAATCCCCTCAACTTGCAGATTATGCCATAGCAGAAAAGGTATAATCACTTGTTCTGCCGCTGAGTTATTTACCCATTTGGCACCGGTATCGTATAAAACAGCTGATTGACCATTGTGGATCACAATGGCCAGACCATGGCCTACATCCAACATATCCATACGCCATAAATATTCAGGTTGTTTATAAAATGGTGAAAGAGCAATAACTAAAATACTCAAAAGAGTAAAACTAAAGCGTCGCCAAACAGCTGTTCTTATTACTATTAAGGTTAACCAGCCGAATAAACTGAGAAAGTAAAAATCCATTGAGATATTTAACCACATAAGATTTAAATAATCTAAGCAATAAAACAACCATTCAAGTGAAGTTTGAGCAATGAACCATAACCACAAGGTAATATAAAAGCAGTTTGTTAAACTAAATAATAGTGCTAATAAAATTGATGGAAAAGTAATTATACAGATAATAGGGATGGCAATTAAGTTACTAACTAATGAAACAGCACTGATGCCATGAAAGACATATAATTGGATAGGTAGTAATAATAGCGTCAAACCAAATTGTAAATGTAATAACCGAATTAGATACCAGCGTTTTTTACTTTTTACTGTTTTAGGTAGAGGTAGCCAATCAAACAAGAAAATTAAACTGATGACAGCATAACAAGACAACCAAAAACTTTCTGACAGTATCATTAACGGATCAATAATTAACAGTAACGCAATGATACGATTAATTTTTTGCCAAGCACTTATCTGATTATTTTTATAACGTAAATATATCCACATCGATAAAGCCAAAATGGCGCGAAGGGCTGGTGGATTAAATCCGGTTAACCAAGTGTAACTTAGACTAACTAACCATCCGATGATGATGGGTAGTAAAAAGTAGTTAAAGCGCTGCGGCAAACAAAAAACTAACCCTTTGGTTAATATATAACTAATAGAGAAGACTAATAGAATATGCATTCCGGAGATCGCCATTAAATGAGCAACACCAGTTTGCATCATAATTATTCGATGATTCATTTCCATTTGCGAACGATCACCAAAACCTAGCGCTAATAAAATATCGCGATAACTGAATAAATCTATATAGAATAGACATTTATCGACTATAATTTGTCGAAGATCGGTCTTATCTGTGAGTAGAACTGCTTTGCTAACTTTAGCTTTTAATATTGATTTATTTGCTATAGCAAAACGTTGATTATCAAATCCACCTTCATTTAAATAGCTATGCACAGCTTTAGTTTTTATGGTTAATTGCCAAATTTGGCCGGCTTTAATTAATTCCGGTTGATCCCAATAGATTGCCACCGGTATTGGCGACAACAAAGGTTGTTCGGTAATACTGATAATTGAAAATTTGACATAATGGGGATTAATGGGATCAGTTTTGAACTGCGAAGAAATTTGCGTATTAATACCTTCAACTTTCGCAGTAACCGCTAATGTTTGATCAATATACGGCTCAATTGAACTAAGATAATGCTTTGCTGTAGCTGTCGACCAAACAAAGCTTAGTGCAAACATCGCAACGACAATAAAATAACCCTTAAATTTTACCGCGAAAATAATGGCAATCGAAGCTACAGTAAACCAACATATATCACTCGGTAACCATGACAAAAACATTAATGGCAAGCATCCTAATGAAACTGCTATTGCCATCAAATCTATTGAACAACCATGTCGCATTAACGTCTACATCTACCATTAACTATATGGTCAATCTAGCATAGATAGATTTTTTACAACTTAATTTAGCGCTAATTTTAGAGCTCTATTCCAATTTATAAATTATCCTTTCATTTTTATTTGAAAAAATTGATTTATAAAATCATCACCAACAAAAAAGCCTTTGAATTTACTCAAAGGCTTTTTGGTTATAACTAAATTTAAATTAAGCTTTAGCCGCATTATTTACGCGTTCACGTAGCTCTTTCCCTGGTTTGAAGTGAGGAATATATTTGTGTTTAACTTCAACATTCCCACCTGTTCTAGGATTTCTTGCTTTACGTGGCGCACGATAATTTAAGCTGAAACTACCAAATCCGCGAATTTCAACACGATCGTTACTTTCCATCGCTAATGCGATTTGCTCAATAATATCTCTAACAGCATCATCTACTAGTTGCACTGGAAGGTGTGCCCGCCAGTTGACTATTTTTTCTGCTAAATCGGATCTGTTCATGGTCACTCCTAATTTAATTTACGTAGTATATAATTTATTCATTTTATACCACAAAAGAAAAAGAGGGCAAGCCCTCTTTACTCTTTCAATAAATATTTTTTACTCAGTTTTTGATGCAGCTTTGAATGCTTCTGCCATTGCGTTAGTAAATGATGCATCTTCTGGAGTTGCAGTGTTATTTACAGCAGCAAGTGCTTCTTTCTCATCAGCTTCATCTTTAGCACGTACAGATAAAGAAATTGCACGAGTTTTACGATCGATATTAACAATCTTCGCTTCAACTTCATCACCAACGTTTAATGCAGTAGTTGCATCTTCAATACGTTCACGAGCAATATCTTGTGCTTTTAAGTAACCTTCGATACCTTCGGCAATTTCGATTGTTGCACCTTTAGCATCAACTGCAGTTACTTTACCTTTAACAATTGAGCCTTTTTTGAAGTTAGATGCAAAGCTATTAAATGGATCATCTTCAAGTTGTTTGATACCTAATGAGATACGTTCACGTTCTGCATCAACTTGTAAAACAACAGCTTCGATATCATCACCTTTCTTATAAGCTTTAACCGCTTCTTCACCTGGCATATTCCAAGAGATATCAGAAAGATGAACTAAACCATCAATACCACCATCTAAGCCAATGAAGATACCAAAATCAGTGATTGATTTGATCTTACCGCTAACTTTATCACCTTTATTGTGTGATTCAGCAAATTGTAACCATGGATTTGGTTTACATTGTTTAAGACCTAGAGAGATACGACGACGTTCTTCATCAATTTCAAGAACTACAACTTCAACTTCATCACCTAAGCTAACTACTTTAGATGGATGAATGTTTTTGTTAGTCCAATCCATTTCAGAAACGTGTACTAAACCTTCAACACCAGTTTCGATTTCAACGAAACAACCGTAATCAGTTAAGTTAGTTACTTTACCAGTTACTTTAGTACCTTCTGGGTAACGTTTAGCGATTGAAACCCATGGATCTTCGCCTAATTGTTTTAAGCCAAGAGAAACACGTGAACGATCTTTATCGAATTTAAGTACTTTAACAAGTAATTCTTGACCAACTTCAACCACTTCACTTGGGTGTTTAACACGTTTCCAAGCCATATCAGTGATATGTAGTAAACCATCAACCCCACCAAGATCAACGAATGCACCGTAATCAGTAAGATTTTTGATAATACCTTTAACTTCAGAACCTTCTTGTAGATTTTCAAGAAGTTGTTCTCTTTCTGCGCTATTTTCAGATTCAATTACTGCACGACGAGAAACTACTACGTTGTTACGTTTTTGATCTAATTTAATAACTTTTAATTCGATTTCTCTATTTTCAATGTGAGAAGTATCGCGTAATGGACGAACATCAACAAGCGAACCAGGTAGGAACGCACGAACGCCATTAAGATCAACCGTAAAGCCACCTTTAACTTTACCATTGATAACACCTAAAACTGTTGCAGCATCTTCAACTGCTTTTTCTAATGTTAGCCACGCTTCATGGCGTTTAGCTTTTTCACGAGATAAGATTGTTTCACCAAAGCCATCTTCAATTGAGTCAAGCACAACGTCAACAACGTCGCCAACTTGAACTTCTAATTCGCCTTGGGCATTTTTAAACTGCTCTACTGGAATTGCTGATTCAGATTTCAAACCAGCATCAACTAAAACAACATCTTTGTCGATTGCAACGACAGTACCATGGATCATATTACCAGAACGAGTGTCTAGTTGATTTAAAGACTCTTCAAAGAGTTGAGCAAAAGATTCAGTCATATTTTTATTTACTTAAGTTAAATTTAACGTCCACATTACATCCTGTCCTGTGGGGTTGTTTATAATACTCCACTCATCCTTGCAATGGAGCTTGGTTCACGTAGCAAGTTTTAATAGATACTCACAACGCAATTTTTTCTTTTATATACATAATAGATTGATTAAAAACATCTTGAATTGAAAGTGATGTGGTATCAATTATTAATGCATCAACCGCAGGTTTTAACGGCGCAACGGCACGATTACGATCGCGTTCATCACGGGCAGTTATCTCCTGCAAAATTTCGCCGAATTTAGCATGAATTTGCTTATCTTGCAACTGTTTCATTCTTCTTTCTGCTCTTGATTGGGCACTAGCATCAAGAAATATTTTAACTGGGGCGTCAGTAAACACCACTGTACCCATATCCCGACCATCAGCAACCAGTCCCGGCAACTGTCTAAAGTCACGTTGTCGCTGCAACAAAGCTACTCTTACTTCATTGATTGACGCAACTTTTGAAGCGGCTCCTCCTGTCTCTTCGGTACGTATTTCACGTGAAACATCCACGCCATCTAATAATACTTTGACATCATCACTATTGCTATCAAACGTCAGTGGCAGGCTTAAAGCCAAAGTTGCTAACTGTTTTGTATCATCTAAAGCAATATTTTGTTGTAAAGCAGAAAGTGCCAGTACACGATAAATCGCACCCGAATCTAAAAGGTGCCAATTAAAATGATTAGCTAACGCCTGACACAAAGTACCCTTACCAACACCACTTGGTCCATCAACAGCAATAACTGGAATTTTATTCGTCATGTTATATTTCACTTAATCGTTTAAATTGTTCAAAATAGTCAGGAAATGTTTTCATCGTACATTTCGGATCCAAAATAGTGACTGGCGTATCAGAAAGTGCAACTAATGAAAAACACATTGCCATACGATGATCATTATAAGTTTTAATATCAGCATGGTTGAGTGTAGCCGGAGGAATAATCGTAATATAATCGTCGCCTTCATCTACTGTTGCCCCAACTTTACGTAGCTCAGTTGCCATGGCTGATAAGCGATCAGTCTCTTTAACTCGCCAATTGTATATATTGCGAATAGTGGTAGGACCTTTAGCAAATAACGCAGTAGTTGCTATCGTCATTGCCGCATCAGGAATGTGATTCATATCCATATCAATGCCATTTAATTCGCCACGCGTACATTCAATATAATCATCGGCCCAAGTAATTTTGGCGCCCATTTTTTCTAGCACATGGGCAAATTGGGTATCACCTTGCAGACTCTTTTTACCAATTCCGGTTACACGCACCGTTCCGCCCTTAATTGCCGCTGCGGCTAAAAAATATGAGGCAGAAGAGGCATCACCTTCAACCAAATAGTGCCCCGGAGATTGATAAGTTTGATTGGCTTTAATGATAAATTTTTGATAGCGATCATTGCTAACTGACACACCAAACATCGCCATCATCTTAATTGTGATATCAATATAAGGTTTAGATACCAGATCACCAATAATGGTAATTTCAGTATCATTGGTAGCTAACGGGGCTGCCATTAAAAGTGCAGTTAAAAATTGACTTGATACTGAACCATTAACCGCAATCTTACCACCTGTAAAACCACCATGAATATGCAGTGGGGGGTAGCCGTCATTTTCAAGATAATCAATCTTAGCGCCCCCTTGACGCAACGCATCGACCAAATGACCAATTGGGCGCTCTTTCATACGTGGTTCGCCAGTTAACACAATATTGTTATCCGCTAAACAAAGTGCCGCAGCTAACGGACGCATCGCCGTTCCTGCATTACCTAAAAATAGTTCTAACGGATGAGCAGAATGTAATTTGCCACCTACTCCTTCAATGTCACAAATTGTTCGATCACTTGATAGTTGATAGTTGACATCCAACGCTTTTAGAGCATCAAGCATATAGCGCACATCGTCACTATCAAGTAAATTAGTTAATCGCGTTTTCCCCTGACTAAGTGCAGACAAAAGTAATGCACGATTTGAAACACTTTTCGAACCAGGTAAATTAATCGTACCAGAAAATTTTTTTATCGGTTGTAATGTTAAAGATAACATAGTAACTCTCTTTAGTAATTTCAATATTCTTTAGAATTTATCTAAGGTGGCTTTTAGTAAATCTATCGCTTGCTGATCTTTAGCACTATCTTGCCACAACTTATCAAATAAATGACGATAACGCTTAATCGCATCTTCTGATGATGTAATTGAAGCGATACCCGTAGTCACATTAGGTAATTCACCTAATCTAAACGGGCTCATAGCCAACGCTAAAGCATTATCATGTTGGTAAAATATTTGGAAAGCAATAGATGGAATAGCTTGTTGAGTTATTGCAATTGTTGGTGCATAAGCTTGATCTTCAATTAATTTGATTAAATGATAGACCTCTTTTCGAGCCAACACCATTCTTTCCGACTTTCTGCCTGGCGAAATAGTTAGATTACCTACCAAACCGATATGCAAAAAACGTTCAACATTACGTAAGCTAATTAAATTGATAACTTTGGGGACAGATTGATAAAATTGGGTTTTACGTTCATTTAAAATAGCTAAAGAAGTCGCATATTTGTGTGCTTCAATTTTTTCGCTTGATTCGTTTAACATCATCCCCAAATGAGACAAATAATCGGGGGAAGTTAACAAAAAAGAAAAAGGGTCAAAATGCGAATAAATATGGGTGGATTGCTCTTCGAGTTGACGCATTCGCTCAAAAAAACCATCACCACTTGAATAATATTCGGTATCAATGCCAAGTAAACTAGCAAATGATGTATCTAATAACGAAGCTAATCGTTCAAGTGTTTCAATTTTGACGATCTCGCCTTTTTCTAAACGGTAAACCGCAGCTCTTGAGATCCTAAGACTTTCAGCAACCTCTTCAGCTCTAAGAGAGGCAGCGATGCGATAAGCTCGCAATCGCTGTCCGATAGCACAATAATCAATCGATCCAGTAATCATAATATACTCAAACTATTGGGATTTTGGCAGTGTACCATATGGTGAGTACGATGCCAATTCAATGTAATGATATTTCAGGTTGAATCTATGTTTGAGTATCTTATTTCAACAATTCATCTTGTAATGATGAAGCATTGTTGAATTCAGTAAAATCAGTAATCGCTTCAGGTTGTTTTGTACCTTCCTCAGGTTGGCCTAAAACTTGCGATGCGATTACCAAACCTTTTTGATCAATAACCGAACTTTTATAAAAATCGACCAAATCTTCTTTAGTAAGCTGCTTAAGTTGCGCTATTTTCTTATCACGCGAATCGAATTGGAAACGAGATAAACGATAGTCTGATATTAAACGTTCAAACTCTTCATCTAACGATTGTGGCGGCATAGTCTGCTCTTCGATAATGCTTCTTTTATACTGCTCAATATCATCATTAGATAATGCTTCTAATTTAGTTAACATCGTTGGAAAATATGCTTGATAACGTTTTAATAAATAGTCTGGATCATACTGATTACTCTGAACGGCAAAGCCTAATCCTACTGATTCACTGATATAAAATGGAAAAACACCAACGATATAACCTAATTGCTCATGGCTACGCAGTTGATCAAAAAACCAAGGTGACATAATGTTAGCTAAAGTATAGCCAACCATTTGACCTTTAATTGGATCATAATTAGTTGGAAAATAGCTCATCAACAACGCATTATCGGTACTTTTTGCTTGTTGGGTTATTCTCGCACTAAATGTAGTTTTAAGTTTGATATCATCAAACGGCGTAAACTCGACATCACGTCTTAAGGTCTTTTGCACAGCATGGTAAAGATCTAATGAGTCTTCATTTGAAAGATTACCCAAACTAATCATATAAGGAATTGATTGCGTCATCAAATTATCGCGATAAGCTTGAACATCACTTACCGTAATATTATGAGTAATTTGTCGTCTATCATCTCGTTCAAAATAGTGTGGCATTTTGGATAATGCAAGCACTGGCTCTGTTGCTAAACGTATACTTTCAAAATGGTCTGCTCCATCAAGACGTTGCAAATACCATGATTTAGCTAACTCTAGATTTTGTTCATCGATAGTCACTTGGCGATAACTATTAAGGATGGCTAAAACCATTTCCGGTAAATGTTGATTAAAACCATTTGCGGTAATCATCAAACCATTATCACGCCCAGTTGATAACGACATCCCCGCATTACCTGCTTGGAATTGTAACTGGGTTAAATCACGACTCACAATGTAATCAAGCAACTCAAAAGCTACTGATGTTTTTGCATCTTTAAACGCTTGATTATTACGTAACGAAACTGCAATCACAGCCTTAGGGTCTTGACTAAAATGACGACTAACAAAATGGATATGATTACCTCGTTTACTAAATGTCGCGGGTTGAGTCTGATCATCGTTTTGTTTAACAATATTAAAATTATCAGGAATATACGGGTTCAACTCTGGCAAACTAAATGAAAAGGCTTTACCCAAATCTGTCCAAGTTGTTTTTAATTCATCGGTGATATTAGCAACTTTATAAGGTGCATTAAGAAAATAAGCGATTTTATCAGTGGTTTGATTTGGCGCAATCAACCAAATTCGAGCATTTTCCGGAGTAAAACTCTGAATACGCTTGATGATTGCTTCTTTATTCAAATGATCAGCAACATAATCAGAATCTAAAACATTTTTAACTGGATAAAGTAGCATCTGATCAGATAACCACTCTACATAAGACATATCACGGTTAACATCTTTATATTTAAAGGATAAAGCAAAAATTTTCTTTATTTCGTCGTAATAAGCATCTGAAACACCCTGCTTTTCAATTAATTGTAAATAATTAAATATAGCGGCTATCACCATATCTTTTTTCGCCAAGCCTTCATCAGTTAAAATGACATTAATATTAAAGGTGCCGCTATTACCATAATATTGACTATCACTCGTTGCTTGAATAGCTTCAACCAAACCTTGTTTTTGTAACTGATCAGCTAAGGTATTTTTACTATTATTACTTATTAGATAGATCAAGTACTCATTGGTCTTATCAGAAAATTTATTGATATCATTATCAATCGGAAATTTTAAAGACAACATCTTCCTCGGTTGGGCTGGTACTATCGTAATTTCTTTCCCAGTATATTCCTGAGTAATGGCTGGTTGAGTAATTGGCGTAACAACTATATTTTTATTCGGAATTTTACCATAAGTAGCTTCCGCCAACTTCTGCAACTTTTTGATAGATTGATTACTATAAATCACCCCAACCATAATGTTGGCGGAATAATATTTATCATGAAAATTAACTAGCTCATCTTGTAGTTTACTATTATCTTTATCTCGTAACGTTTCTAAATTGCCACCAGAAAATTGTGATGAAGGGTGGTTAGGATTAATCGTTTCAGAGTCAACTTGTTGAATTCTAAAACCGTCACTTGAACGATACAACGTCATCTCTGCATTAACCGCATTACGCTCTTTATCAGCAAATTGAGGGTCAAAAATTGGCTCGGCAATCGCATCTGCTAAATAATCTAACGCAGTATTAATTACCCCATTTTCAACTTCAAAGAAAAATGCGGTGCGATTACCGCTAGTAGACGCGTTATAGTTACCAGCATGTCGAGCTAGAAATTCGGTAAAACTGGATGGTTGAGGATACTTTTTCGATCCCATAAGCACCATATGTTCAGTATAATGGGCTAAGCCTTGTTGCAGGACAGGATCATATAACGAACCAACTGGCAAGGCGATAGAACCGAGTGATTTAGTTGCTTTGGGATCAGAAACTAATAAAACGCGCATTTTGTTATCAAGTTCAATCACTTCATATTGACGATCGTCTCGTTCGCTTTGGTGTACTTTATCCAATAAAACAGCATGTTCATGATTATTTTCAATAGCTAATGAAGTATTGATAGTGAAAAGGGTTAATGCGGTAAAAAATAGTGTTCTTGTTTTCATATTATTCATAGAATTCTCGCCTAATTTGAAAGACAGTATAATATAAATATGATGTAAAAAGAATAAGTTATTATTTTGATTACAAAATTATAGTCAAAATCTAAGAATATTAAGATATGTTGAAGAATGATTATTTACAGCTTTATTAATTGAAGAGATTATTACAGCAAGAACCGATTTTAAGTTAAAATCAGCCATCAAAAGATACAATTAAACTATCATTATCAGTTTAAAAAAACAACTAATTATTAAAATAAAAAAAGAGCTATTAAAATAACTCTTTTTTATAATCACTTAGATGATAGCATTTAAACGGTTAGAGGTGAATATTGATTCACCAATGATTAATTAATGCTCCCGTGTCTTTCTAAACTCAATATCAGGATAACGTTCTTGGGTTAAATTAAGATTAACCATACTCGGTGCGATATAAGATAGATTATCACCACCATCTAAAGCCAAGTTTTGTTCACATTTTCGTTTAAAGTCTTCAAGTTTTTTAACGTCGCTACATTCGACCCAACGCGCTGTAGTTACATTTACCGGCTCATAAATCGCTTCAACGTTGTATTCAGATTTCAAGCGGGCAACGACCACGTCAAACTGTAATACCCCTACGGCACCAACAATTAAATCATTATTGGCAATAGGACGAAATACTTGTACCGCTCCCTCTTCTGAAAGCTGAACTAATCCTTTTAATAATTGCTTTTGTTTAAGTGGATCTTTTAAACGAATACGACGAAAGAGTTCGGGAGCAAAGTTAGGAATACCGGTAAATTTAAGTTCTTCACCTTGGGTAAAAGTATCACCAATTTGAATAGTACCATGATTGTGTAAACCAATAATATCGCCGGCATAAGCTTGCTCAACATGATCACGATCGCCGGCCATAAAGGTTAAGGCATCGGAAATATTCACATCTTTAGCTATACGAACATGACGCAATTTCATGCCTTTTTCATATTTACCAGAAACAATACGCATAAATGCAACTCGGTCACGATGTTTAGGATCCATATTGGCTTGGATCTTAAATACAAAACCAGAGAATTTTTCTTCGTTTGCTTCAACTACACGTTTATCTGTTTGTCTTGGCTGAGGAGCCGGTGCCCAAGCCGTTAAACCATCAAGCATATGATCAACACCAAAATTACCTAATGCCGTACCAAAAAATACTGGCGTTAAATCTCCGGCTAAAAACGCTTCTAAGTCAAACTCATTTGAAGCACCTTGAACTAATTCAAGTTCATCACGAAGTTGCTGGGCTAAATCATCACCTATGGTGCTATCTAATTCTGGATTATCTAAACCTTTGATGATACGAACTTCTTGAATGGTATGCCCTTTACCTGTTTGATATAGATAGGTTTCATCTTTGGCTAAATGATAGACGCCTTTAAATAACTTACCGCAACCAATTGGCCAAGTAATAGGGGCGCACATAATATTGAGTTCGTTTTCAACTTCATCAAGTAATTCCAGCGGATCACGGATGTCACGGTCAAGTTTATTCATAAAAGTTAAAATTGGTGTATTACGTAAACGTGTGACTTCCATCAATTTACGAGTTCTATCTTCAACACCTTTTGCCGCATCAATTACCATCAAACAGCTATCAACAGCCGTTAATGTTCGATAAGTATCTTCCGAAAAGTCTTCATGCCCAGGGGTATCAAGTAAGTTGACTAAGCAATCGTTATAAGGAAATTGCATAACCGACGTGGTAATCGAAATACCACGCTGCTTTTCCATCTCCATCCAGTCTGATTTAGCATGTTGCGCATTGGCACCTCGCCCTTTCACGGTTCCGGCGGTTTGAATAGCTTGTCCAAATAACAATACCTTTTCGGTAATCGTTGTTTTACCCGCATCGGGATGAGAGATGATTGCAAAAGTACGACGAGCATTCACTTCGTCTAAATAAGCTTGTTGTGTCATAAAATTAATTAATTTAGCTGAGCCAAAAATGATGGCGTATTCTAGCAGGTCTGTTGTTATATTGCCATTGATGAACGCTATTTTGCTATTTGCCTGTTATCTATACATAATAGCGGCAAATTATATCGAAGATGCTATAATCAACTTTTGATAAGGCGATCTAAGTAAAATATCTCAAGAAATAAATATGAATATTCGTGACTTAAAATTATTTTTACATCTATGTGATACCTGTCATTTTGGAATGAGTGCGGATGCGATGCATGTAAGCCCTTCCACGCTATCAAGACAGATACAACGTCTTGAAGAACAATTTGGTCACCCGTTATTTATTCGAGACAACCGGCAAGTGCAAATTACCTATGAAGGTGAAAAAGTAAAACGCTTTGCCCAACAAGTAGTCAATTTACATCAACAATTAAAACATGAATTAGACCAAGCCGACCAGCAGTTAGTCGGTGAATTAACCTTATTTTGCTCGGTCACCGCTGCTTATAGCCATCTTCCAGAAATACTTGATCGCTTCCGCATCCACTATCCACTAGTAGAAATTAAACTCTCAACTGGAGATGCCGCCGATGCAGTTGAAAAAATTCAATCTCATCAGGCTGATCTAGCGATTGCCGGCAAACCTAAACAGCTGCCATCTGGAGTTGAATTTATTAAGTTAGGTGAGATTGAAATGGTACTACTCATCCCTAAACTCAATAGTTCATTCAGTGACAAATTGCATCAAAAAACGCCAGATTGGCATAATATTCCGTTTATCTTACCGGAACACGGTCCTAGCCGACAACGAATAGATTTATGGTTTAAACAACAAAAAATTACTAATCCGAAAATTTATGCCACCGTTGCCGGACACGAAGCAATAGTATCCATGGTTGCTTTAGGTTGCGGAGTGGCTTTATTACCTAAAGTAGTCATGGAAAACAGCCCGGAAAGAGTAAGAGAACGTATTACCGAATGGTCTACTAACTTGATGGAACCTTTTGATATTGGAATATGCGTGCAAAAAAGACGATTATCGGAAAAAATCATTTCAGCATTTTGGGCACTAGGCAACCGAAATTTACCAATTCATTAATATATTATATAATTAATTTATTGATAATAATTCGAAAGTATTTGCTAACTGAATGTAGGGAATAATTGTAATGTCCATAAAAATGAAAAATATCAGCCGATCAGTATCTTTACTCCTTTTAACTCTACTTGCAATCCCTACTATTGGTCATGCCGCATCGGATGAGCCGACAAAAACCAATCCATTAAATCCTAAACCGTCTTGGTTAGCTATTCACAGTATCAACTACTATGATGGCGATAGTGATGATCTGGTTACCGCGGGTGTAGGTTTTACCCCTTTATCCAATGAGATCCCCAAAATTGAATATGCCAATCGCGCTAATCCGACCGCACAAGAATTGCGCCGTGCAAAACTGAGTCGATTTATCGACACTAAAACCGGTGAAGGTGAGCTATTTGGCTTTAAAAAGAAAGATTTGACCCCTTTGTTTGATGGCAAAATAGCCGGCACAGAAATTTTAGCCAGCATAAAAGATGAAGGGGTAGGTATGTTATTACAAATCCCTTTAGATTTTGACAAAAAAAGACCTTGTATTGTTGTGGTACCCGCTTCCGGTTCGGATGGATTATATAATGCCAAAGATGTGCAGATCCGTGGATTATGGGGGCTGAAACATAATTGCGCGGTAGTTTATAATGATAAAGGTTTAGGTAATGGTATTTATGATATCACTAATGAACAAGGCTTTACTATCGATGGCAAAGTAGCAAAAGATAATCTATTGTTTAAACCATCAATTGCCGACAAAAAAAGATTTATTTTAAGATTTCCTCACCGTTATGCGGTAAAACAGCTTCATTCAAAACAAAATCCAGAAAGACTATGGTCTACTTACGTCCATTATTCAATTAATTTTGCTTTATATGAATTGAATGAGCTATTCCCAAGAAAAGATAGACTTGATTTCATTGATTCAAATACATTGATATTAATTTATGGTGCAGAAGAAGGCGCGACAGCTGCACTTAAAACTGCTGAAGCAGATGTGATAGGCAGAATTAACGGTGTTGTTGCAGTTAACCCACAAATTCAACCAAATCCACAAGATATCCCATTAACCGTGGAAACAAAAAAATCTATTGATAGCCTGTCATACCATTCCCTACCTGATTACAGTACTTATGCCGCACTTTATATACCTTGTGCTATACCGGCAATTGAACCAGATCAAGATCTAGATGATGATGAAGATAAAAGAAATGATTCAGTTCCTTATGCTTCTAATTTCCTCTTTTCAGAAGAGCGTTGTAGAGCCTTAAGACGAGCCAAATTATTAACTAAGGCTTCACCTGAGGAGGCATTAAATAAGCTTCATGATTATGGTTGGAAACCTGAAATGGACATCCAATTACCCTATTTTTATATCAATGAATCAATCGCTTTCCCATATAAATTTATAAGTGCCTATGGTCGATTTGACGTAACAGAAAACATGTGTGATTTTTCCGTAGCGAGCACCCAACAAGACCCATTATACAATAATGGTGAAGTAAAACCTTTAAAAGAGGTTAATTTCGCCGAAATTTGGGCATTGTCAAAAGGCAATTTACCAATTTGGGCTAACAATGATGCGACAGCTATTGATCTTGTGGAAAATAAAGATTTAATATCGCCAAGACGTGAGTGGTATTCAAGTTCAATTGCCAAAAATCAAATTGATTATGGTACTAAAGGCGCTATTTGTTTAAGAGAAAAAATAAACGAAGAACGTGTAATTGAAGGTTTAAAAGAAGTACAAGCCACCGGTAAGTTAAATAAAATTAAAACGTTTATTATTCACGGCAGAAACAATGTTAAACAACTTATCGATCATACTTCCCGACCTTATGTTGCGTTAAATAGTGCGGTTGAAGGTCAAGAATCTCAACTCCGTTATATCGAAGTTGAAAATGCAAGTTATCTTGATGGTAA
Organism: Gilliamella sp. LMG 34359; assembly: GCF_984569085.1. NCBI lineage: Bacteria > Pseudomonadati > Pseudomonadota > Gammaproteobacteria > Orbales > Orbaceae > Gilliamella > Gilliamella sp. LMG 34359. The sequence goes on from NZ_OZ474906.1 coordinate 2,764,323, forward strand.
GGCACCTTTCGATAATACTTTATTGCCAATTGACTATTATGGTGAGGATGCAATGGAGTGGTTATGGGCTAATCTAACTAACAATACAACCTTGCCAAATAGCCAAGTCATTCGAACTAAAGCTAGAGGTGGTAATAGTGGACGAGCACCGCAGGCGACGACAGCAAACCTTGTTCCTATTTCACAGGTTCCCAATAAAGACAACCTAATCGAGGTTGATAATGGCAAAATTATACTACCTGATTAAATCTAAGTTGTAGTTTAAATGACTATCGATTAAATAGTCTATGTGATAATTAAAATTCGATAGTCATTCAATCATCGATTGATGATAATTTAATGAGTGAGCACATTTTTGGATAGAGCTGAAAAAACAATGTAGTTAATGTTGTATAATTTTGCTCAAAATCTACCAAGGTTTCGCTTAATAAATAGAGTTGGGGTCTTCGTTTTGCCATGCCATTTAACACTTTACCAACAAAATCTAGCGACGCATAATTTTCTAGCCATTTGCCATGCCACAATGCAGACATAAAATCCTGATAATCAATCGGATAATCGGCGATATAAGGTTGAATTTGTTGCTTGGTCGATGCATTAAATAATGCAAGAGATTGGTAGGAATTAAATTTCGTCCAATATTTGGACAAAAAATGATCCCAAACTATATCAAGCGTAATGGAAGCAACACGTTGATGGGATTGTCGAAAAAGCGATTTAGCTTGCTTTACTTCAGCAAAGCCATCAATCAAACGATCAATCTTACGATGCAACATAATCCCATCAGCTATCTCGCTCGGATATTGCCGATAAGGATCGCCTTTGACAAAATCAGCAACCGTATTACCAATCAAGGAACTATTAGCAATCGTGGCCAGATGTAAATGCGCAAGAATATTCATGCTCGTCTACCATCGGCTAATCGCGATGTTTAAACTCACCTTCCGCCAAACCTTCTCGCCAATAGCTAGTAATTTGGATGGCGTTCGGCGTCAGATTGACATATTTATCTTTAAGGGCATGACGTAATTGCTGAGCTAGCGAACCCTCTAATCCCCCCCAAAACAGTAGATTATCGTGTTGACTAAAATCCCTATTCATTAGGGTATCAACCAATTGATTAGGATAGTTAGCATCTTTAATCATCCATTTAACCAATAAATGTTTTGGAAGATCTACAATATCAGTCTCATGATTAACCTCAATAAAGGCAATTGCTTGGTGATCGGCTGGTAAATGTTCAAGGGTATAACAAATGGCGGGAAGAGCTGAAACATCCCCCATTAAAATCAAATGTTGATTAGCAAATTCTAGTTTACCTGCAGGTCCAACGAAACCAACTTGATCGCCAACTTTAGCCTGCTGAGACCAAACTGTCGCTAAACCGCTGGCATGAATAGCAAAATCAATCACAATGTGATTGTTCCGCTCATCATAATCGCGAATACTATAACTACGGGCAAATTGACGAACCCTATCACTCACCGAAATTTTATTATTTTCATCTAAAATCGGAAAAGCGATTTCTCCGGTTAAAGGATCAGCAAATAACAATTTCAAATGTGGGCATATCCAACGCGGATTTACCACCAAAGGTTTATCACAACTAAAATGTAGTCGCCAATAACTCTCTGAAGGCCTTTCGATCTTAATAACAGTTAGTAAAGCATTGATAATGTTTTTTTTCTCGAGCATTTGCTGATTCCTTATATTACCTCAATATTGCTTCCCTATCATACAGCATAAAATGGTACAAAAAAGGATATTTTTTCAATTGACGATAGATAAAAAAAACCACCCAAAATGGGTGGAATAGAAATTAATAAAAAGTTGAATAGATTAATAACGTAAAGCCCCGAATGCCCCACACCAATCTTGGTCAAATTTAGCCACCGCAGCATCAACAGCTGGATCGGCAATAAACAATTCAGCCACATCTACCGGCAAGGTAATTGACTGGCAACCGGCAAGCATACAATCTAATGCTTGTCTTGGCGTTCTGAAACTTGCGGCCAATACCATCGATTCAGGACAATGCAAATCTAACAGAGTTTGAAGCTCATAAACTGTCTCTTTACTATTACCACCTTGGGCATCAATACGATTTACATAAGGGGCGATATATTTTGCTCCTGCAAGCGCTGCCAAAAAACCCTGACCAGCACCATAAACAGCTGTACCTAAAGTCGGAATACCTTGCTTGGTCAACTCTTTAATCGCTATCAAACCTTCGGCATTAACTGGGATTTTAGTCACAATCGACGGCACAACTTTACGAAGTTGCTCAGCTTCCTTAATCATCTCTTTAGCGGTATGTGAAAGTACTTGTGCAAACAATAATTTATCGGTACCAAGCAGATCTTGTAATTCAGCCAACAAATCAAAAATCGGCTTAGCAGATTTTGCCACAATACTCGGGTTTGTGGTCACTCCTTTTATCGGTAAAATTTCTGCTAAACGCTTAATCGCTGCCACATCAGCTGTATCTAAATATAATTCCATATTAATCTCCTATTCAAAATGATCTGTACAAATTTTTAAAAGTAATACTACATATTTCAAACTTTACTACCCACCGTTAACTACTCTATAACCATGATTTTCAATCAATTTTTTAATTTCATCAATTTCTTTAGGCGATGGTTCGGCAATATCTTTCATTTCATAATTTTGGTGAATTAATTCATATTTGGATTCGCCAAACTTATGAAATGGTAAAATATGAATAACTTTGATTCGATTAAACTCTTTTAAAAAAGATAATATTTTCATCACATTATTCTCAAATAATGTATACTGAGGAATTAAAGGTAATCGAGGAATCAAATTAATATTGTGATGATAAAGTTGCCTAAAATTATTTAATACTCGATCTAAATGAAGATTTATCGTTTTCATCGCTTTTTCTTGATCCATAATTTTAAAATCAAACAATACTTCGTCACACTGAGAAGCCACGCTTAAAAAGTCGGAAAACCTTATATCACCAGCAGTTTCAATCGCAGTATTAATGCCTAATTGTTTTAACCTTTTTAGCAATTGATATGCAAATTTTGCTTGTAGCAGAACTTCTCCTCCGGATAAGGTGACTCCGCCGCCAGAAGTTCTAAAAAAAATTTCATCTTTTAAAATTTGGTTAATTAACTCATCTATTTGAATATCATATCCTATTTTTTCTAAAGCTTTACTTGGACATTCATCAGCATCATTACAGCAAAATTTACATTTAATACATTTAGATTTACGTTTTACTACTACGCTTTGACGAGAAATAGATTCAGGGTTGGCACACCAAGGGCAATGATGAGGACAACCTTTAAAAAATACGACGGTACGAATACCATTACCATCATTCAAAGAATATCGTTGAATATTGAAAATTCTCGCCACACTACTTTCACTCATCTGAATAATTTCAGATGAATGATTTTGATGAAGTTCGATGTTAAAACAACTCGCTTGATCATTACAATTGATGAGCTGTTCGTCGGATGATATCATCCTGAATCTCCTTAGATAACTCAACAAAAAATGCGCTATAACCTGCAACTCTTACAACTAGCCCTGCATAATCTTGGGGCCTTTGTTGGGCTGCTTTTAAAGTTTCAGCGTTAACAACATTAAACTGAATATGTTGTAATTTTAATTTACTGAAAGCCTGTAAAAAATTAGCTAATTTATGTAAACCACTGTCATTTTCAAGAGTACTTGGCGTGAATTTCACATTTAATAATGTTCCATTTGATAATAGATAATTATCTAATTTACTGACTGATTTTAATACAGCTGTTGGTCCTTTCATATCTTGACCTAACATAGGTGATAAACCACCATCAGCTAGCTGTTCCCCCGAATAACGCCCATCTGGTGTTGCTCCAACAACAGCACCTAAAGGAACATGAGCAGAAACAGTATAGGAACCTGGAACAAAATGACCATTTCTTGGATTAGAATATTTTTCAACTTCTTTACAATACTCCCGAAGCAGCTCCACACTAATGTTATCAACTTCATCAATATCATTACCGTATTTACTAAAACGATTTATCAAACGAGCTCGAATTTTCTGGCCTTCATCGCCATTGAAATTATTTTTTAATACCTGCAATAGCTCTTTAAATGACACTCGTTTTTCATCAAAGACAACACCTTTCAGGGCAAATAAGGAATCACTCAAATTAGCTATACCTATACCTTGAACACCGGAAAAATTGTAGCGAGCACCACCTTCGGTAATATCTTTTCCATTTTCAATACAGTCAAGAACAAAAGAAGATAAGAAAGGAACAGGAGCCCAATTTCGATGACCTAAATCACAGATATTACTACCGTCAATCATCAATTTAACGTAATAACGAATATTTGCTTTAATTTGTTCAAACAGACTCTCATAAGTTACATTTGGATTGTGTTCATTTTCATATAAAGTAATTTCCATTACCTTAAGAAGATTAAACATCGCTATATCATGTAAGCCATAGGTTCGTCCTGGAATTGAAAGCTCGACACACCCAACAACTGAATAATCTCTTGCATCTTCTAAAGATACACCTCGATTTAAAAATGCAGGAACAATAACCTCATCATTAAAGATTTGAGGAATACCCGTTCCCAGACGAATAGTTTCAGCCGTTTTTTGTAAGAATTGCGGATCAATTAATTCATTCACTCTAACACCTAGATTGGGTTGAGGAAGACAAACTTCTTGATAAGCATTTAAACACAATGTTGAAAGAATATTAACCGCGCTATGCCCAATGGTATTTAAGCCACCTAACAAAATGGTATACCCTGAAGGAAATCCAGCAAAATATCTTGCACTTGATGTTGAACGTAATAAAACAATATCATTACATTTAATCCAGAGCGATGCTAAAAGCGTTTTCAAAAATGCCGGATCTTCGCCTTTCGCTAATGACAATTGATAAAATGGCCACATATATTGATCAAAGCGACCTAATGAGATTGAGCTGGCATTTGATTCATATTGTAACATAATATTTATATACCAAAACAATTGACATGCTTCATAAAAATCTGTTGGTTTGTGGTAAGCAATATTTCGGGATATTTCTGAGATTTTTTCTAATTCTTTTTTACGTTCTACATTTTGGCAATTCTTAGCCATCTCATCGGCCAAATCAGCATAGCGTAAAATATGTAATTGTGAAGCTTCTAACACAATTTTAGCTGCCAGGTAAAAATGATTATCGGGATGTTCTTTAACTAAATTGCTTAACTGGATAATTAAATTATCTATACCATTTTCTAATAATCTCGGGTAGTCAATAATGATATGACCTTGCCCTTTATCTGTTTGGTTGATACTAAAAATTGCTTTACTTTCGGCATCTTTGACTATTGAAGGGATCTCTTTGTTAATAAAATCCTTCATTGAACGTTTTTCCCAATATGGGTAAAGTTCATTAAGATAAATTTGTTTGTCTTCTTCAGAAATATTAAAACGGTCTTGAGGTCGAGTAGGAAAATCATCTAATTCTTTCAAAATCCAATAGGGATCCATTTCTGGTGAGATAATCCCTGAACGAGGTTTTATGGTTCGATTTCCAGCAATTAATTCGCCATCTCGTATAGAAATGTTAACTTTATTTAGGATATTTGCGGTAGCTTTTGCTCGCCTTATAATTATAGGCTCACCTTCGGTTAGCTTATGACTCTCGGTATAAAGTAAAGCTCTTTCTAACGAAATTTCTCTTGTTTTTGCAAACAAATCTCTTTTTAATTGTTCAATTCGAGTAACCATAACATAACCTCTTTATAAATAGGTTATAACATTTACCGCTATAACCTTTTTGATTAAATCACTACTAATAAAAATTTATTTATTTAAATTTTCTTCAATTTTTTTCAAAATCAAATCTGCTTTCTTTACCGCATCACTAATTGCAATTCGAGCAATGGGTTTATTTTTGAAGCGTTCCTGATTTTTTATACCTATATCATTTGTTAATATAATGAAATCAGCATTAGCGACATCTTCTGCCGTAAGTTCATTTTCAATGCCTATTGAACCTTGAGTCTCAACTTTACATTGCCATCCTTTCTCTTTCGCTGCTTTTTCTAAAGATTCCGCTGCCATGTAAGTATGGGCAACACCTGAAGGGCAAGCAGTTACTGCGATAATATTAACCATTTTTTTCTCCTTTAATTCTCAATATGCTTAACCAATGTCGAAAGAAATATCAATGTCTTCGTCATTAGATTCTTCTTTATTAATGTTAACTTTTGAAGTGATAAACTTTTTCAAAAAAACAATTGCTAATGCACAAGTTAGCGAGCCGACCGCGATAGCAAATATGAAACTTAGTTTTCCAGTTACCACAGGTAATACAATTAGCCCGCCCCATCCTGCATAGCACTCAGCACCTAATAGCGCGGCAACCGCCCCACCAACAGCAGAACCTAACATAGTAGAAGGTATTATTTTTAAAGGATCGGCTGCTGCAAAAGGAATTGCGCCTTCAGTTACCCCCACCAATCCCATAACAATTGCTGCTTTACCTGTCTCTTTTTCTTCTTTACTAAATACATTTTTTCCAATTAATGTTGCTAAACCAGTACCAATTGAAGGCACGGCAATACCAACTGCTGCGATGGCAACAATAGTGTAAATACCTTCACCGACACAAATTAACATAAAGGCATAAGCTACTTTATTTACCGGTCCGCCCAAATCGAATCCCAACATTGCTCCCATAATTAAAGCAAGAATAACAATGCTGCCATCTTGCATACTACGTAACCATGATGTTAATGATGTTGTTAATAAACCAACCGGTTCTCCAAGTACCCACATCATGATGCCTGCGGTCAAAAAAGTTCCGGCTATAGGAATAATAAATATAGGCATAACCGATCTAAGGATAGATGGAACCTTAATTCGTTTAAGATAAAAAACGATAATTCCGCCAATGAGTCCAGCGATTAAAGCGCCAAAAAAGCCGGCGCCAAAAGTTGTTCCAACCCAAGCGCCAATTGCACAAGGTGCCAATGCAGCTCTCTCAGAGATTGAATAGCCAACATATGCAGCCAAAAAAGGGATCATTAACGCTAATCCAGCGGCACCTATTTGAAACAGTTTATTTAAAAAAGGGTCATTGACTGGATCCGGCACACCGCCCTGTCCTAATAACATCACAGAGACAGCCAATAAAATACCACCGGATACCACAAATGGAATCATATGAGAAACGCCGGTCATCAAATGCTGACGCGTGTTTTTCAAAATTAATAGTAAATCGCTCATACTTAATACCTCATTTTTTTAATTTTCTTACTACATTTTTATAGTAGAAAATGTTTAGTAATAACCACAGAGTAAATAAATCATATTTACTGGATTTTTGTACTGTCTATTTAAAAATGAGATATAGCTCAAAAAAATGAAATATTTTTCATAGATTTCGGTAAGGATTAAAACGTGATAAAGATCACATATTTATTTATATATTACTTTTGTCCAGTTATTCATGGATTTTTCGTATAGTTTAATTTCAATAGTTATTTATTCTTTTAATTATTGATGATTACTAAAGTTATAAAACACCAAAATTGATTGGGAGAATAAATATGTCGAAAAAAATTGAATTTATTTGCACGCTACCTAATGGTATACATGCTCGACCGGCTAGCACGATTAAAGCCATCTGTGAGGAATTTAGGAGCAATTTTGAATGGCATAATTTGCGCACAAATGCTAAAGGTGATGCTAAAAGCACCTTATCATTAATAAGCACCAATACTTTATTAAATGATGCCTGTCATTTATTCATATCGGGAGATGATGAGGAACAGGCTTATCTACGGTTGGTTACATTTATTGACAAAGAATTACCTTTTTGTGATGAAGAGTTAACTAACAATGTTACTGATGAAATAATACCGTTACCTCGCTCATTAAAAAATTTAAATCCTAATATTATTACCGCTAAACCTGTATGTAATGGTGTAGCAAATGGCAAGTTACAAAAAATTGATTATATTGATTTAACTAAATTTAATGATTTCCCTTCGGCCAACTCAATTAAATCTGAAAAAGAGCTGGTTATACAAGCAATCACTAAGTTAAGAAAAATAATATCATTACAAATTGACTGTTCAGCAGATACCTCTAAAGACATTCTTAGTGCACATTTGGCAATCCTAGAAGATCCCTCCTTTTATGAACAAATCGAATTAAATATAGAACAAAACTTGTCGGCTGGTTCAGCAATAGTAAATACAGCTAAATTTTTTAGTGAGCAATTAATTCAATCAGGAAGTGACTATTTAAAAGAACGAGAACTCGACATCCGTGATGTGTGCTATCAATTATTACAGCAAACATATGGCGATAAAAATTTACAATTTAACAATAAATTAACCGAGCCAACAATTTGTATTGCTGATGAACTTACTCCAAGTCAATTTTTAGAACTAGATAAAAAATATTTAAAAGGTTTACTGTTAGTCAAAGGGGGCACTACATCGCACACGGTAATATTAGCGAGATCTTTTAATATTCCAACATTAGTTAGTGTTAATATGGAGATATTAGAAAATTATCTTAATCAACAAATCCAAATTGATGGAGATTTAGGTCTTGTTGCCTATGATTTATCTCCAGAAGTTATTCGTTATTACCAATCTGAATCGGACCTCAATAATCGTTTAAAAGATAAAGAAAAAATCTTTATTGATATTCCTGGTTCGACTGCTGATGGCATAAAACTTGAAATAGCAGCCAATATTGCTCACCCATTAGAAGCGCAAACTGCTTTTGATCATGGCGCTGAATCAATTGGTCTATTTCGTACCGAGATGCTGTATATGGATCGCCACTGCGAACCATCCGAAGACGAACTTTATAATACTTTTTGCCAAGCAATCGAAGCTGCAAAGCAACGTACAATCATTATTAGAACATTTGATATTGGAGGTGACAAACCAGTAAATTATTTAAATATTCCGAGTGAAAACAATCCATTCTTAGGTTATCGAGCTGTTCGCATCTATCAAGAGTTTTTAACTTTATTCCGAACTCAATTAAGAGCGATATTACGAGCTTCGGCGCATGGTAAATTAAAAATCATGATTCCGATGATCTCATCAATGGAAGAAATATTATGGATTAAGGAAGAATTAACCATCATAAAACAATCTTTACGTAATGAGAAAATCCCTTTTGATGAAAAAATCCCACTCGGTATTATGCTAGAAGTTCCTTCCATCATGTTTATCATTGATCAATGTTGTGAAGAAATTGATTTTTTCAGTATTGGTAGTAACGATTTAACCCAATATTTATTAGCTGTAGATCGAGATAATGAAAAAGTCACCAAGCATTATAATAGTTTAAATCCAGCTTTTTTAAGAGGATTAGATCACATCGTAAAAGAAGTACATCATTATGGTAAATGGATAGGTATATGTGGCGAACTTGCCAGCAAAGGCTCTGTCTTACCGTTATTAGTTGGATTAGGGTTTGATGAATTGAGCATGAGTTCACCTAACTTGCTTTCAACCAAAGCTCGTCTTAAAAAATTAAACCGTTCAGATTGTCGGATATTACTCAATAAAGCGATGAATTGCCGAACATCACTTGAAGTCGAGCATTTACTTGCTCAATTCCGTATGGAACAAGCAGATATACCTTTAATCACTCAAGAAACCATCACGATAAATCCAAATTGGCTAAGTAAAGAGGAAGTCATCAAAGCAATGACTGATAATTTATTGATTGCAGAAAGGTGTCGTTATCCTAAAAAATTAGAAGAAGACATCTGGTTGCGTGAAGATGTATTTTCTACAACCTTAGGTTTTGGGTTTGCTATTCCTCACACCAAATCTGAGCATATAGAACAATCAACAATTAGTGTAACTAAGCTCACAAATCCAATATTATGGGGAGATGAACAGGTAAATATCGTAATTATGTTAACCCTAAACAAACACACAGCTGGCGATCAACATATGAGAATATTTTCAAAATTAGCTCGCCGTATTATGCATGAGGAGTTTAGAACATCGCTACTAAACAGTACAACTGCACAAGAAATTGAAGAGATTCTAAAAAAAGAATTAGAAATAGCCTAAACTTTATTAAAACTACATTCCGTTAATACCAATCATTGACGGAATGAAACTTTATAGTTTTATACAAGCTCCATAAGGTGATTTAGACGCTCGATTTACAACATTCAATAATTTACCACTATCCAATAAAAACTGGCTAATATCCATTTCAATACAACGTGACTTATTGAAACGATCTCTATTTTTGATATTGACATTACTAATAATAATTACCACATCCGCAACCTCAATGTCATGAGGTTCAATGACACTATCAATTCCTAATGCCCCTTGTGTTTCTATTTTGATTAGCCAATTTTCCTGCTTAGCTAATTTAGCTAAACGTTCGGCAGCCATGTAAGTATGAGCAACCCCGCCAACACATGAAGTAATAGCTAATACATTTAATTTTGTCATTTAACAACACTCTTTATTCAACATAATGGTTATTATTGTGCATTAAAAATGTTAAATCAATAATCAAATTATATACATACAGATAATTATTATTTGTATACGTTAGCTATCTTAAACTCATGACAGAAAATTAGACTCGTTATATAATCTATCGGTTATTTGTAAGCTTAAAGGATGTAACTAGATGGAACTATCAATTGAACAAACCATCAAAAATTATTTAGACAAAGCTAACAATTTCAAAAATATTTTTTTCTCTAATAGTCGTACCTCCGCCCCTTCTCTCGCTTATCAAGTTGACTTTCCTAGATTAGAAATCATTCTAGAGGGAAACTTAAAGATGCAATGGGGCAATGACGAAATTAATTTAGTGGAAAAAGAATTAGCTACAGATGATTTACTTTACATCACTGCCAACAGTTGGAATAAACCTATTTGGACAACACCTTCAACATCGTTAAGTATTTTATTTGGTAAACAACAAATTGGTATTAGCGTTTTACATTGGGATGGTTCACAATTGATTCCCAAAGGGCAAATTAACACCCCAAGACGAGGTCCGCGTGTTGGAACCTTTATTATTCAAGCACTATCCGAGTTAACTTGGCAAAACCAATCCCAAAACCAAACCGGCTATTATTTGATACAGAGCCTGCTTAGTAACACTCTTGATTTACTCAACACCGACATAAAAACCGCATCCAAAACCACCAGCTTATTTGAAGCAATACGTCAATATATCGACACCCATTTTCGAGAAGATATCAGTCGCGAATTTTTAGCTAAAATGTTCTATATCTCACCCAATTATTTATCCTATCTATTCCAGAATGAAGGCAAAATTGGCTTAAACGAATACCTCAATCACATTCGCCTAGAGTATGCCAAATCACTACTTAAAGGTTACGAGTTAAACGTCAAAGAAATCGCCCTTGATGCAGGCTTTAAAGATAGTAACTACTTTTGCCGCATCTTTAGAAAAAAAACCGAACGAACTCCAACAGAGTATCGGCGGCAATATCATAGTAAATTAATGGAAAAGTAAACCAATTGAATTGAGTGTAACAACGGGTTTTTATTTGTTGGGGAATTAAGGGGTCTCCCCCCCTGCTCCTCAATTTTTTTTGGAAAATAGGATACGGCCTACACGGCAGTGAACTAAGTAATTCCAAAATAGAAGCTTTAATGTTTTCCTAAACGCTAACAGATTAGTTAATATATCTATCTGAATACCATTTTTTTCCTACTAATATCCAGATTTCGTTAAAAAGAGTTTTATTTTCAAATAGATCATCTATAGTTTTATATTTATTTAGTTGATTTGGTTTTTCTGCATCAAATTGCGATAATCCAAGATAGACTGCTTCATAATAATTTTTAGGTTGATCATCTTCTTTTAATTCATTTATATCATTCATTGTTTTTTCTAAAAACATTTGAAGATAAACATCTGTTTTTAGACAGCTTTTTAGAATGGGAAACTTAGCATTATTTAGACTTCCAGCACATATTAAATTAAGTTCATCACCTTTATTTATATTTAGCAAATCTTCTTTTTTATGCATTTCTAAAGATACATATTCAAATTTATTTTCTCCATTTGCTACAACATATTTCTTGCCAAAAAAATCGGTTTTTATTCCGGATGCTACAGCTTTAATGTTAATTATTTGTTTGTGGTAGTTTTTTTTATATATATTCGGATTGTTGATATATTCATTGATTAATTGTGATGCATTCACTACATGTACATAATAAGTTATCATAGTATTACCTCCAGTTTTAAATTCAGAGATATCTTTATTTAAATACTGCTCTGTAAGTCTTTTGGCATTATCATTAGCAAATGAATTAAAGCTAATTAAAGTTAATATAGTAAAAGCAATTATTTTTTTCATGTTCCATTTCCATTAAATATAAACAAAATAACAATAGAATCATTGTGTTCCAAACAGTTTAATTCCATTCATCACCGCAACTAGAAAAAAACCTCAATAGAGGTTTTTATAATTTTGACTATTTTAATGATTAGTTATTCTTCGACGCGGTCACAAGTCAACACCATTTTGATTTTTTTGATTGGGTTATTTTTTTTATCAATGGTTGTGTATATATTTGTCATAACAAAACTGTCTTCGGATAGATATTCAATCTTCTGCGATATTTGCTTATCATCGACAACATACTCAGGTCTTTTGTAAATATCTTCAAGATCAAAAGGAAGCAGAGCATTTTCTTCATCATCCTCTCCCCAAAAAAGTTGTCCATTTCGTTTGGTAATAAAATAATCATATTCAGAGATCATAGTGTCACCAAAATCTTGAAACTTTCCTTTATCTAATACTGCTTCTTGCAGGCTCTCCTCGCACTCCCATTCACCTAATAGCATTTCCTCAGTTACTTTTTTTTCCTCAGCAAACGAATTAAATGAAATAAAGGCTAAAACAAACGTAACATAACATAAAATCTTTTTCATAAAATCTCCCTTTTTGGTAATGTTATGTTATAAAAAGATTTTTTTCAATAAAAAAACCACCACAAGGGCGGTTTAAAGGAATATTGATTTTGAGTTTTATAGCTACCTACACGGCAGTGAACGGTTGTTTTTTACACAATGGCTTTTGTCGGTATTTCTAAACTGCCTACACGGCAGTGAACTGGCTATGTAGCCTGTTGCGGAGCCTTTAGTTTTTCTAAACTGCCTACACGGCAGTGAACTAGAACAAAACATACTATAAACATTGTTTGCTAAAAGGCAAAGGGCATTTTTGATTTTAAAAACCCTTTTTTTAAGCTGATTTTTAATATTATGATTTTTATTGATTTTATTTTAGGCTAAAAAAAAGGGTTAGCGATGATGGATTTTGATTTTTAAAAAAACTACTTCTCACTAATTTCTTGGACTTCAAGAAGTGCGTTGCTCAACTCTTTGAATCTGCATTTCTCGCTCTTTTGGATTGAAAAACGTCCAAGCGACAAAACGACTGATTTTTTGACCTTGTGCCATCGCGACAATTTTGTATTCAGTTACCGCTACATTTTTCAGTTGTTTTTTTATATTACTCAGTGATTCTTTTTTTGATACTAATGAGGTAAACCATAGGCATTGCGCTTTATATTTAATGCTCTCTGTTATCATTCGGGCAATAAATGCACTTTCGCCCCCTTTGCACCAAAGTTCAGCATGTTGTCCACCAAAATTAAGGATAACTTTATCTTTAGTAGAGTTCACTTTACCTAGCTTTTGTAGTTTGGTGTAAGCCGTAACATGGGCTTCTTGTTCAGATCGATGGAAAGGTGGATTGCATACGCTAGCTAGATAAAACTCGTTGGGCTGAATGATATTTTCAAAAATAGCTTCGCTGTTAAATTGTAAGCGACATTGTAGGGTATTTTTTAATAGATCATTGGATTTGGCTATTAACGAAGCAACTTTGATGGATGTAGGATTAATATCACTCCCCACAAAAGACCAACCATACTCGGCACAACCAATAATCGGATAAATAATATTCGCGCCAACGCCAATATCTAATATGCGAACTCGCTTACCGATAGGCGTCTGATTTTGATTATCTTGCGCCAAGAGATCGGCCAAATAGTGAATATAATCTGCGCGTCCCGGAATTGGCGGGCAGAGATAATTGTCAGGAATATCCCAATACGAGAGTTGATAATAGTGCAATAACAGTGCTTTGTTGAGTGTTTTAATCGCAATAGGATCAGCAAAATCAATCGTCACCCGACCAAATTGATTAGGTTTAACAAAATTTGCTAGCTCGGGTAATGTTTTGATAAGTAAATCAAATGGATAACCATTAATATGTTTATTGCGGGGATGTAAAACGGTTTTTTTGATTGATTGCATGAATGATCCAAGATAATGAATTGCTAGCTATTATAGCGTTTTTCAACAAATTTGTGAAAAAATCGAGTGGTTTTATACTCCAAAAAACCCGTTCCTAAACTTTTTTATAACCGTTATCGGTAGGTGAATCATACAAAATTAATTTTGGATTTGTTATAATTTATTCCTTTCTATTTATACAATACCGTAATGAAATATCTAAAACCATTTTCGATATTACCGATTTTTAGTTTAATGCTAATGTCTTTTAATTCATATGCCAGCGAGTTTAATGGACAAGCGTTATCATTGTATTGGGCAATTCCGTTTGTAGGAATTTTATTATCAATCGCTTTATGCCCACTGTTTTTAGCCCGATTATGGCATTATCATTATGGCAAAATCGTTGCTATTTGGACGTTTATATTTTTAGGCTCTGCATTATTCTCTTTTGGATTATTCACCACGATCGAGTTAACGGTACATGCCATTATTGAGGAGTATATTCCTTTTATATTGCTACTTTTGACCCTGTTTACGGTTTCTGGTGGCATTCTTATTAAGAGTGATAAGATCAGTACCCCAAAATCAAATGTTATTTTATTAGCGGTCGGAGTCGTTCTTGCCTCTATTATGGGAACGACTGGCGCTGCGATGTTGATGATTCGACCATTACTTCGAGCTAATCGCCAGCGACAATATGCAGTGCATACCGTGATCTTCTTTATCTTTTTGGTTGCCAATATTGGGGGCGGATTAACCCCTTTAGGGGATCCACCGTTATTTATTGGTTTTTTAAAAGGCGTCGATTTTTTTTGGACCGTTAAACATATGTTATTGCCAGTTGTGCTGACATCAGGTTTACTGCTAATCATCTATTATTTTATCGATAGGTACTATTATGTTAAGCAGTATGGTGTCATTAATAACACAATTAGCGCGGAACCCGTAAAGATATATGGTCTAAAAAATCTTGTGTTATTAGTCGCTATTATTGCTAGTGTGCTGTTGTCTGGCGTATGGCATTCGTCGCTATATTTTACGCTGTTAGGTTCACAAATAGCATTACAAAATCTTATTCGTGATGGTCTTTTTATTGTAATTACGCTTATTTCTATTGTGATAACGCCGAAACAAGTCCGAGCTGGTAACGAATTTAATTGGGATCCGATAAAAGAGGTGGCTAAATTATTTATCGGTATTTTTATTACTATTGTGCCTGTGTTAGCGATTTTACGTGCAGGTGATCAGGGTGCTTTGGCTTCAGTGGTTTCGATGGTGACAAGTGAACACGGTACACCAATAAATAGCATGTATTTTTGGTTATCTGGATTATTATCCGGATTTTTAGATAATGCACCAACTTATCTGGTCTTTTTTAATTTAGCATCCGGTAATGCCGCCAGCTTAATGACCGCCTTTGAAAACACGTTACTGGCCATTTCAATGGGCTCGGTATTTATGGGCGCTCTAAGTTATATTGGTAATGCACCTAACTTTATGGTGAAAACCATCGCTTGCCAACATAAAATCACTATGCCAAGCTTTTTCGGTTATATGAAATGGTCAATTGCCATTTTGATCCCGGTTTTTATTATTGATAATTTGGTGTTTTTTGTGCTCTTTTAATGCGTGACGCTGTTTAGCATCCCCCCAAGTAAAGTGAGTTTGCTTTTTACTTGGGGTGGAATTTTAATTTAATTAGTATTAATTAGAAGAAATATTTAAAGCGAACCCTTACCCCGTAACGATTGTCATTACCACCGCCTTGTTTTTCATCACGTCCCAGTCTAGATAAATACGTACCTAAGTAGATATTAAAGTTATCCATATCCATCACATTCGGAATTAAGTATGAAGCATTGATAGTATGTAATTTATATTTACCTTTAGCGTAAATTTCACCATCGCCATGGTAATTGGTATTGAAGGCTTTAATATCATTGGCAGCATAAATATAACCAAGACCAAACCTTTGCCAAATACCGTTTATACCTGCTGTGAAATCTTTTTCTTGTTCGGCATCTAGATACGAAATACTGCTATTAAGAAGTAACCCATCGAATGATTTATCGAAGTCTCCTTCACTATTCCAGCTCATGGTAAAGCCATAGCCATTGCGTTTTGACTGATCATGCCATTTATCATTTTTATCATGATAGCCATAAGCATTATTAACCACATTGCGCTCCATGGCGATGGCTACAGAGAGATCATTAGTTCGATAGGAAATAATTGGACGTAGGTAAATGACGTTTTTATCTTTATGCAATTTATAACCATGATAACGGTTATTAGCAAATAAGGATGTTCCATCTTTCACCATTGCATTAACTTGTAAATTCACCGCACCTAATTCTTTAGTTAATTCGATGGCACCGCCGTTACTACTACGTCCTCTACCCTCTTTGAGCATATAAATATAACCAAAGCCATCGCTATAGAGATCGTTTGCGGTGTTCCCAGAGTATTCGATAAAGGTATCTTGCCCAAGTGGGAACATGTCATAAGCTTCATAACGGCCGATTCTTAAACGCCAGTCATCTTTTCTGCCAAAATAAAAACTCGCATCATCTAAATTAACTTTACCGCTCAAATCAGCTAGAGGTTGTACCGAGAATCCAGCATAATTTCGAGTTTCTAATTCTCTTTTTCCCTCTATGCCGAATAAAATGCGGCCATTGATATCCCACTGTTCTGTATCGCTAGCATCAAAATCTTTATTTGCTGATGTCCTAAGTGAGGTTAACTGCTTTTTTTTGCTTGCAGCATCTATATTAAATTCCACATCACCATAAAATTTAAGTGTACCTTGATCGGTCTGCCATTCAATTGATGCTGATGCTAATAAAGAATAGAAACAGCAGACCCCGGCAATTATTTTTAATTTCATTGTTATTTCCTTTTAAAGTAGAGTTAGTCAGCTTATTTGTCATCACTAGAATTTTGGCTTCTGGCATCAAGCTCCGCTCGAATTGAAGCGTAATTATCATCAAGTTTGTAGAACTTAGCGATCCAAAACATCGATGCGATAATTAGAATAGCCGGTAGATATAAATAGCAGAGTTTAATTGCAAAAAGCGCACTCGGAACTTGAACCGCATTAGCAACATAACCACCGGATGAGAGTAAGAAACCAATAATCGCCCCCGCACCTGCCATTGCTACTTTACCTAAAAAGCCATTGATTGAAGTTAAGATCCCAGCAGTATTGATACCGGTCTTCCACACCCCATAATCAACAGGATCGGCCTGCATGGAAAAGTAGATAGCCATACGTTGACCAGCGCCTAAAGATAAGATAACTGCCCCGACGATAAGGCAAGTATGGTTAACGCCCGATAACATCATTATTCCCATACCAATTAGGTTGATAGTGCTTGAGAAAAGGTAAACATGACGTTTTTTCATATAATTGGCTAACAATGGAACGGTAAGCGTACCAATTAAGGGGACGAAAGTTGATATTCCCGCAATAATGGCAGTAAGGTTTTCACTTTCAACGTAATAGTTAAAAAAATAGACCAATGATCCAGTTTGTAAAAAAAATGCCCCCCACATTAGAAAGATATTAGTTGCGAAGATTTTCCACGGCGTGTTGTCTTTTAACCCTTTCCATGCTCGAATTAAAGTCATTCGCTCTTGTTGTATGGTTATTTTTTCTTCAACATTTTTAAAACTCACAATTAAAAAGAAAGTAGCAATAATCCCAAAAATAATAGCCGTAAATAAAAAGCCATGCGTTTGGTCACCCTTGCCTAAGGTCGCAACCAAAGGCAATGTTGCAACTGCGACAATAGTTGATCCTAAGGAGCCTAACAAAATTCTTACTGATGATAAGGTTGTTCGTTCTAATGAATCTGAGGTTAAAAATGGCAACATGGCACTGAAAGGAATGTTGACGATGGTATAGATAAATGAGAGACATAGATAGGTGATAAAGGCATAGATTAATTTACCTGTTGTGCCAAAATCAGGGACATAGAAGACTAAAATACACAATATGCCAAATGGAATTGCCCCGATTAATAACCATGGGCGACAGCGCCCCCAACGTGTTGAGGTATTATCGATAACTAAACCCATTAATACATCAGCAACACCGTCAACCAGACGAGTGACTAAAAACATGATGCCTACATAGTAGGCAGGAAGCCCCATTACATCCGTATAAAAATACATCAGATATAATGAAATTAATTGCCAGACTAAGTTACAAGATAAGTCGGCAATTCCATAACCTATACGTTGTCGCCAAAGCGAAAATAATGAATTGACCATTTCTTTATTCCTTATTACTTTTGCAGTTAAAGTTTATTTTGTCGAATAAACCAAGCGGGAGTGCAACTCCATGCATGACAGTAGCTATTGATGATTTTGTTACCATACGGTGAGTAATTAAGGTTGTTTGGATCAAACAATTCCCAAAATGTGTCGGCACCAAATTCAACCATTTTTCCCCAATATGCTTTAATCTCATCGATGGCTTGTTGTTTCATGCCTACTTTGAATAGCGCTAAGATGTAATGATGACGTAAATAAGGGGTGTTCATACCTATTTCTGGTGGCGTGGTTTTTAATTGGGATAATAATTTTTGTTGATGAGTTAAATCGCCAATATCCGCCAAAATCATCCAGATTTGGGTAGCATAACTAATTTGTTTATGTTTACCACTGACGTAAAAACCGGTTTCCTCATCCCATAATGTGTATGCTGCTCGTTTAATTAAAGCTAATTTCTGGCTCAATTGTTCGGTTATGTCGGGTTGAAAATGGTGTGAAAGTTGACAGGCTTTGTCTAAACAGTAGATTAAAACACCTTGCGAAGCACCTTGTTTGTTGAGTTTTTCGTGCCAATCAATAAATGACCACCAATCATCACTATCAGTCACTAATCCTTGTGAATCACAGCGGTTTAGATTTATTGCAATTTGCTGTAATGCGATAGGCCAAAGATCTTTAACAGTTTGCACATCATTTGTTTGATTAAAGTAATCATAAAGTACATCGACAAAAAAGAGCGAGTAATCAAATAAGAAAGTATCATCAGCAATGATATCAGGTTTTACAAATATATTAGCTGAGACCATGCCATCTTCACGACGATGGCTTGCAAAGAGATATAAGCAGCGACGAACTAAATCGTAGTGTTGAAACGTAACGTTGTTAACTAGGGCTTGTAAACGCAGGTCGCCTAACCATAATCTTCGATCTCTTTTTGGACCATCTTCAAAGACGTCTTGCATGCAATTTCGTAGTGTATGTATGGATACCTGATCTATCTTAGCTAATTGCGGATCTTGTGAGTGATAAGTTAGACAGTTTTCCGGTGCCGAACTAACTGTGTTAAAGGTTATCTCTTTAAATAAGATCCGATATTTAGGCGAAAGCGAGACAATGTCGATTTTTAAATAGCGAAAACAGTAGCGTCGAGTTAAGTTAATTTTAGCGGGTAAAACATCAATATATTCGTCATGCTGTTGCAACCAGCTTTTACTAAGCCAGCCTTGGTATTGATCAAATCGCTCTGCCATTTCGCAGAGTGTTTCACCAAAAGTTAATTTTATATGTGCTGGCGCATCGGGTGGGCTGCCGATAGATTCGCATAAGAAAGAGAGATACCCAACATTGTGCTGGCCAAAATCAATGATAAAACTATCGCCAGAATGAAAACTTTGATGCAAATAATGCTCTGCATCACTAATAACTTGTGATGAGTAGTTATGAATAGCGCTCGGATCATTAATGAGAGTGATGATATTTTTTGGGGTAATCTTGTTTTGATAGATTACTGGTTGTAATTGCTCAGCTTTTAGAATGAATGCATTATTTTTTATCATAATTGCATTAGCGTTGTTTTGAATTGCTTGTGCCATATTCTCCTCCTATAAAAAACGTCTAGGAGTATAACTAGGCAAAACAGAGGCTTGCTACCAAAATACTGCCAGATTGCAGCTATAAATGGCAATATTAAAAAGCTTCGACCGAGCGAGTTCACATTTCTGAGAATATTATTTTTTATCTCATGTTTAATTACTTTATTTTGTTTATAGGTTAGATAAAAAATCTTTTATTTGGTGCAAGATGTTAATCAATTGCCGTTGTAAGGATCGATAATTATGAATACGTTGAAAATTGATACTTATTTTAATCATAAATCAGATAAATTAGCGCTGTATAAAAGCAATCCTGAGAGTAACAGTAGTGAACATAATCATGAATTTGATGAATTAGTAATTGTTGAACATGGTCATGGACTACATGTTATTAATGGTAAGCCGTTATTTATTCAACAAGGTGATGTGTTTTTAGTTAGAGGCCATGATTACCATTTTTATGATGACCTTGGCACATTAAAGTTAACTAATATTCTAATTAATCCTAACCGACATTTTACTTTTTTAAAAAATATGGAGGAGTTGTTAAAACCGATTTCAGCCAGTGATTTAGGTTCTTATATTTGGCTAGCGCCGAGCATTCGCCAAGAGTGTAATCTTATTATTGAGCAATTATTTAATTTAGATAACACAATCGGCCATCGTGAGTATCTATTTTTTAAATTACTTATTATCATCAAACAATACAAGCGACAATCACCAAAAAATAATACTCGTTATAAACTCCATCTTTTACTTAATCATCTTCAAGAAAATTGTTTTGATGAATATGATTGGCATAATATAGCGCAAAGGTTTCATTTAACTACGCGGACAATGTTTAGGCATATTAAACAAGTGACTGGCTTAACCCCGGAAAATTACATTAAACGATTGAGGTTATTGTCAGCCAGATTAAAGATTAGAGAAAGTGATATGACTGTTACCGAGATATCATTGTTATGTGGTTTTATTAACAGTAATCATTTTACCACCCTGTATAAAAAGACTTTTGGCATCACACCAACAGAAGAGCGAAAAATTAATTAGTTGTTAAAATGAGGAAATGGTTGAATTTTGCTTAACACTTAAATATTTCTAGTTATGTTCAAGTGACAGCTTATATAATCACTATCGCCAGTTTCCCCCCCAAAAATACCCAATAAAAAATCTAAACAAGCAAATTTCAATTAATTCTTCTTTGATAATGCTTAGGTAACAAATTTTAATTATTTTGGGTTAATTGACTAATGATATCTGTTAGTTATCTATCTAATTTAAATATAGATAATTTTAAAAAAAACTTGCAAATCACCCTAAGCGGAGTATTTTATATACTGTTTTAGGTTATTTTTAGATCGCGTGGCTTTTATCTTCTACTAATTATTAGCAGCATTTACATTAATTATAAGTACATTTAATAAACTGTCATTATGTTAGTTTTTCGGGATAATTAATAAAAGGAATGATGACATGGCAATAAAAAAAATAACGAAATTGATTTTTCCAGTTGGTGAAAAAGAATTAAGCCAAGATACCTATTATAGAGCGTTATCCGAAGCTGCTCACGGTTTTTATCCATTTGGCGAAAATGGTTTATGGCATGGTGGTATTCATATCGATAAAAAAGTATTAAACAGGCTTGGTAATGATGAGCAATTACAATGCATGGCTAACGGTGAAGTCATTGCCTATCGTATTAATGATGTCTACCCTAAAATAACCTATCCAGAAAAAATGTAACTGCTTCATCAGATACTACCCTTAAAAGGGTTTCTTATACTCCCTTTAAAAAAGTTTCTTATTTTTCCACTGGTTTCACCTTAGTCAGACATCTTTTACAAATGCCGAAAATCATTGGCGTAAAAGAGGAGCCTCCGGCCATAACCTTATACAGTTTGTATATGCATCAGCTCGATTGGTATGGCTATCAGGAAAAAATGAACGATGAAAAAACAAACGTACAATATCCTCACTATTGGAACCTTGAATCAGGAAAGGTTGACGAGAATAAGGGAGATACGGTTTGTGGCAGTGTAATTAGAACAGATGGCAAAGGAACCGAAGTGGTTGGCCTGTTGTTAAAAGGAAGTAAGATTCGTTTAGCTGAACAACACCCAAAGCAACCTGGTTGGTATAAAATTGTTTTGATATCAAAAGGAACATTGGTAACCACAACCGGATTTAAACAACAGTTAGATAGTATTACCGGTTATGTTTGGCATAAGGACTTATCGCCGCTACCAACCGGAAAAACAGCAAATGCCGACCAAGATTACCAAGTTTTAAAAGAAGACAATAACACTGTTGGTAAGTCAAATGTGAAGGTAAAGGGCATAGCGATATATGAAACTGCGGATGATAAACAAAAATTGACTTATTTACCACTAACGGCAACATTTGAATTAGATGGCCAAGAAAACGGCTACGCTAAAATTCGTAAAATTGAAGGATGTGAAGTTCCAGACCTATTAAAAAAAGAAGATGGCAGTAAAGATGCACCACATAAAGGTTATGTTAAGGTAGCCTCACTAACGTCATTCACCTTTAAACCGGAAAAATTCAATGATATTGTGGTATTAAAATCACCGATTGCCATTTCGAGTGGCGATTTTATCGGTTATATCGGACATAATCAACGCCCCAAAGAATATATTAAGGAGTTAAAACGCGTAGCGATATCAACATTAAAACGCTCATCAGATGAAAAATTACCGCAACTGTTACATGTTGAATTATTTACTTGTGAGGATTTGCCAGCATTTATCACTAAAACCCGTGCTTTAGCCGATCGTTTACCGGAAAGTGAAAAAAACCTAATTCTGGTTGAAAAAGATGCAAGATTAATACAAACACCAAAAGCGGATGGTAACTTAAATTCGGGATTAGGCATAAAGTTTATTAGCGATAAAGATAATTATTACATTAAAATTAATCTGGAATATACTTTAAATTCAGAGCAATACTATGCAGATAACAATCTGGCAGCACAATCTAACGGTGATAAAAAAATTGAAAAAAATGATGACAACACGGCGAATAAGACTGTAGAAATCATTTTAACCGCCGCCCATAAAGAACAGTTAGCCAAAAAATATAATAAAACTTATCCGCAATTAACTAAGTCAGATATTCCAGATAAGGTTGAACTGGTTGAAGTTGATCACACTAGCTCATCTGTCAAAATACGTTTTTGTGTAGATACTAAACATTATTGGATAGTGTCAAAAGATGTCTCTCACTTATTTGGACAAGATGGTGCACTCAATGACGCCATTCCTTATTGGAATAATTTTCCATTATCACTTGCTAATCTACCTCCGGCAACTAAAGACAATACGGTATATTTTCCACGAACAGTATCATTAAATTCATTAGATAATGAACATTTAATCGCAATAGAGGATGAAAGCACCGGTTCAATATGGGTAAATATTACCACAGGAAATGAAGAGCGTAGGCTAATAAAAGGTTGGGTAAACATCAAAAAAGATGCTCAAGAGCATATTAAACGAATCAGCGCCTGGCATTGGCAAGGATTTGAAACAGTAATCGAAAAAGCTTCTGTCGGAGAATTTTATACTAAAATCAACGACAACCGAACAGAAATATTAGATATTAAAGATTATACTGATTCAATGAAAGCTATGCATAAAATCTTAACGCAATCATTCTTATATTCTGTTCAGCGAAAAAAAAGACTACCGCCTTTTACTGTTGAATTTCTCAAAGACGGCCTACGCATCAATTGGACCGCCGAAATGATAGGTCACTTAATAATAAAATATGAGAGTGAATGGTATGCAGACGAAGCGCTAACCAAATGGAATGAAATAGATAATTTAATTAAGGAGGAAAAACAGAAACAAAAAAATTTAACTGAAAAATGGTTAGATGAATATAACATAACAATGCCTTTTGTGCGCGATTATGCCTTAAACATGGTGGATGAAGAGCATGAAAAAGCCAAATCAATTTGGCAGCTAGAAAAAGAGCAGCGTATTAAACCCTCCCTTTGGTGGCGAGAAGTCGCACAATCCCAACCAACCCCACAAACCCCGGCACTAAGCAATCTTTCTGCTGATGGTAAAGCATGGTTTATTCATCCAGTATCAATGCTGGATAGATTTGTTATAAGCCCAGATATAGCGACATATCATATTTACCACGATGGAAAAATTGAAAAACACATACCACAGGAAATATCGAAAGGTTACGAGCAAAAATATAAGTATGTTTATCATGATGTAAATAAAAATCAGCACGAAATTGGTATTTTTAATATACATAAAACCAAAGCAATGGATAGAGGAAATGTAGCTTTAGATTATGATGTAGAATTAATTAATGTAAAAGAGTTTGAAGAAGGATATAGTTCAAAAGATGGGAGTGTTACAGCAAAATTTAAAACATTTAATAGTGATAGTGAAAGATGGTATATAAATCCCGATTGCTTTGCTGGATTACTTGGTGCCATGCTTGAATTAAATGTTGACTATTTAGGATTCAATGGATTTAGTACATATGATGCTAAGTCTGTTAAAAGTAAATCTCATATAAATGGTATTGCTGGAGATTTGAGATATATATCAATAAAAAGAAAAGGAGAGATCACTTGGTTAAGTTATTCAACCTTTGATTTTAATGAACAAGAAAAATTTAATATAGCATTACATAAATTTGGTTGGGCAAGAACTGAGTTAATGTATTCTGAATACTTTACTTATAACAAAAAAGCTAACACACTACTTTCTTATACTAAACATATGCACAAAGAGGGTAAAGGTGGATATGAGCACTATCATCATTTACATGTTTGTGGTTTTGATTTTAATTTGATCATAAAAAAACAAGATTGATTTAAATTTTTTGGAATTAATTTATTATTTTTTAATTTCAGGAGATAAAATGAAAAATAGGAAATTCAATTTTAAAGTTTAGAGGAAATAACATAATGAAATTATTCATAAAATATTTAATTATTTTTTCCATAAGTTATTTATCCGTAAATTATGCATTTTCAACAAATGTAACAAATGAATTAAATTACTATAAAAAAATAAACTTACCTTATTCCTCTAATGAATTAAAAAAATACTATTATTGGGGAGAATATGGATTGTATTTGTCTCCAGATATGCCGTTTCCCCTCAGGTTTTCTAATAAGGAATTTTCATATAAACCTAAATTATTTGATTATCTCGCTAAAACAACATTTTATTTTCCTCATTGTTATTTTTATTATAAAAATATTTTATATAAAGGTATTATACAGATGGCGACAGGTGAAAATGATGGAAAAGTTTTTACTTTTCAATTGTATAGTTATGATAATCAAGGGGGGGTTATTGATGCAATATTACTTTATAAAGTTGAGAGTGGTGAAATATCATACTGGAATGACTTTATCATCAATCCAAATGGAAAAATTTTGATAACCCAATATCAGCAAGACAACCTTATCGAATCTGATGAAAATCCAAATGAATTTATAATAAATCCAGAAAATAACCAAATCGATACCAAAATTGTAGAATTTCAAATGACTCCTTCTGGTATTTTTAATCCAACAAAAGGGTAGTTTATGAAAAAATCAATATATATAGCAGTGATAATAAATTTGCTTATTTTCAATAGCTATGCTGAGCAATTTGATGTGGCGGATGATTATAAAGGTAAATCTAATATTCCCTCAATGGATATAATTCAATTAGAAAAAGATTGCCGTAAAACAATTGATTTTTGGCAGATGACAAATTCTGAACGAGAAAGGATAAGAGAAAATTGTCCAATTAATCAAATTGCTTTCTACTTTGAAAATTTATATGAAACAATTAACAATAAAAAAGATATTTATAGTTCTGAGAAGCTAGATCTTATTATTGAGAAAACGACCTCTGCCAAAATAATTAACAATTTAAAATACCCCATTAAAACGCTCAATTTATCCATTTTTAATAAAACAAATTTTATGGATAAAATTACTTTAGCGAAGAGTTATTATGATGTGGAAGGTTATTATTGGTTAATCAATCAATATTATTATGTTAGTGATAGCGGCGATATTTATACATTATCAGTCCAGGATATAGAAGGTAATGTGAAGCCTATATTTTGGAAACATTATCAAATAGACAAAGAAACTCTACATTTTAAACTTTTAGATCTGTTGATCGATGATGGATATAAATATGAAATCATTTATCCAGATCATTTTAAAATTCTGGAAGGTTCATTAAAAGAATCAAATTATGAAATCGATAAATTAAAAACATGCTATCAAAAAGAATATTCGACACGTTGTAGTATTGATTCCTATCGTTTTTACCATAATCTTTTGTCTCAAAAAATTGAGACGTTAAAAGAAAAAAATATAAATAATAAACAATCGATAGAAATAATCGATAAGCAAATTAATAAAATGTGTTTATCAATATCAGAGCCAAATGATCATTTTGAAGCAGAAAGTTTTACCTTTAGCATCACAAAATGTTTAACCGAGCAATTAAATAATAAGATTGTAAAAATCGATCAAATATTAAAGGGTGGATAACCAAAATTTTATATATATGTGGTTAATTATTAGCTATTTAATATTTGGTTATTAAATTATGAATTTGCGAAAAGGGTTATTATTTGTATGATGCATCAAAGGCAGATATTTTCACAATGGTAGTTTGAGCAGAATAAATCCCCAAGTAGTACCCAAGCGATATTTTTGTTCTCTTTTATCTGAGAATTTAGTATCACTTTCTAAACTATTCCAACAAAACATATTTTGTTCAGCAATAATAAGTCCGGCAGAAAGTGCATTTTGCTGGTCTACAGTGAGTTTTTCGGTAGCTTTAAAAATGTGAAGCTTCGCACATTTTTAATAAAAAGTTCCAGATAGCTATAATTTATCGCCAAAATATTATGTTAGCTGTCCAAATATTAAAGGTGAGATTTCAATTTACTTTTTAGAATGTGGTGGTAAGTTTTAAAAAGAAATGAGGTTCAAAATGATTGAAATGTTACTTGATAAAGATTTTTTTTCTTCTAGCGATCAAAATATCACCGTTGAGCCTCGGGCACCGCAACCTGTCTATCCAGAACATACCCATAATTTTAATGAGATTGTTATTGTGACCAGCGGATATGGCAAACACATTTTAAATGGGCGACTGTTTGATTTGTATCCAGGTATGATGTTTTACATTAAGTCTACCGACTGTCATTTATACGATAACGTGCATGATTTGCATTTGACCAATATTTTGTTTAGGGACCCTGATAAATTTCGTTTTATTAATGGGAATGGAATAAATCAATTAATCCCAAATTCTGATCCAACTCAGTCGCACTACTTTTTTGACAAAAAATCTAATGAACATATTCAATCGATTATTAAGCAGATGACACCCAATCAATCCAATGCAATTAAGGAGAGTCTTTTTTTACAGTTGTTATTAATTTTTAGTAATAATATTTATGTTAATCAGGGCTCTGGTTCATGTGATAATCGCGTTAAGCAACTGTTAAGTTGGTTACAAATCAATTTTAAGGAGCAAATTGATTGGCAGCAGTTAACCGCACAATTTTCATTGTCATTACGCTCTTTTCATCGTCATATGAAAAATGAAATGGGTATCACACCACAAAAATATCTAACGAAGTTACGGTTAGCTTATGCTTACACCCATTTAATTTATAGCAATAAATCCATTACCACCATCGCACAAGAATGTGGTTTTAATGATAGTGCTTATTTTTCCACCTGCTTTAAACAAGAGTTTACGTTTTCGCCACAAATATTACGTAATAATCCTGATAAACCTCATCATTAACTAATGAGGAACAGTTTATGGAGAGATGTTTGCGTTTATATAAACAAGATTATTTTATTTCGGAGATGAATACTGTTACTGTCGAAAAACGTGATCATCAACAACCCTTTCCTTTGCACGATCACGATTTTAATGAAATTGTGATCGTTTGTTCTGGTAATGGTCTGCATCATTGGAATAATTATGTTTATCCAATTACCAGTGGCGATATTTTATATATTAATCCGAAAGATGTGCATGGCTATGAATCAGTTAATAACCTTAGATTGGATAATATCTTATATTTACGAGAATCACTTTTTTTATCATCTACGATTGAGTTTTATTTACCTAAAGTGACGGCCAAACATAATGAACGTTTTTGGCGAATTCAACCGTCCTATCTTAAACTTTTAGCGCCGCTTATTGAGCAATTAGACGTTGAATCTAAGAAAAATAATTTAGCTTCCGTGCATCTATCCGAAGCTCTGTTTTTACAGTTGGTTATTTGGTTAGATCGGATTAAGCAAGCACCAAAGGTAGCTCTACCTACCGCGACACATCAGTTAGATCTATTATTTACCGCGTTGCATAACAGTATAGCAACGCCATTTAATATTGATGTGTTTTGCAAAGAAAATCATATTGCGAGCCGTTCACTTAGTCGCTTATTTAAAAGTCAAACAGGGATGACTATTAGCGGTTATTTACAAAAAAGACGCTTATGTGATGCGATGTCTTTACTTCGAACTACTAATTATTCGATTAGCATGATAGCCGCTGAGTGTGGCTATAATGATAGTAACTATTTTTCATCAGTGTTTAAAAAGCTAACCGAGCAAACTCCTTCCCAATATCGAGCTAAATTTAATGATAAAAAGGGGTAATTGAGGGCGTTAAAACAATCGGATATTGAATTTACTCTCTTTTAGATGGCTAAAAG
This sequence comes from Gilliamella sp. LMG 34359, assembly GCF_984569085.1. NCBI lineage: Bacteria > Pseudomonadati > Pseudomonadota > Gammaproteobacteria > Orbales > Orbaceae > Gilliamella > Gilliamella sp. LMG 34359. Next base: position 2,793,285 of record NZ_OZ474906.1, read on the forward strand.
AGAGTAATGTTTTATGCTAAATAAAAGACTTCGGTTAATGGTTCACTAATCGGACTGTTATCTGGATTGCTTGGCATGATGTCTTGCATAAATGCCCACCATTTTTGGCAAGCAGCTGTTTTAGCAACGTCATCCCAGCGCTCTTCTGATTCAATTTCAACATAAGCAAACAGTAGATTTCTTTTACTGTCTAAAAAAATTGAATAATTATGAGCACCATGAGCTTTAAGTTCTTTAACTAGGTCAGGAAAGATTTCGTCATGCCGTTTTTTATATTCAGCATGTTTGTCAGGATGTACCTGCATAATACTCGCTTTTCTTATCATAATAATTCCTTTTTTATGAAATAGGCTAATTTGTAATTAACCTATTTCATTTCATTGTGCGATTTTTATTAGTAAATAGCGTGATATAGTTGCTCAATTTCTGTTACGTTAGTGTCACGTGGATTGCCACCGGTACAAACATCGTCAAAAGCAGCTTGAGCCAGAGCAGGAATATCTTCTAATTTTACGCCAATCTCTTTTAATGTAGGTGGAATACCGACATCAGCATTAAGTTGTTTAACGGCATCAACTGCGGCTTTTCTTGCCTGTTCGGTAGTCATGGTTTCCGTCGCAGTTACCCCCATCGCTTTGGCGATATCACGGTATTTGTCGCCGGTAAATTCGGCATTGTAAGCCATGATATGCGGTAACAGCACCGCATTAGCCACACCGTGAGGTGTGCCATAAAATGCACCGAGTGGATGAGCCATGCCATGAACTAATCCTAACCCGACATTTGAGAAGCCCATGCCTGCAATATATTGCCCTAATGCCATATCTTCACAACCTTTGGCAATTCCTTTTACCGAGTCACGTAATGAACGAGAGATAACTTCAATTGCTTTGAGATGAAACATATCTGATAGTTCCCAAGCGCCTTTGGTTATATAACCTTCAATCGCGTGAGTTAAAGCATCAACGCCCGTTGCAGCTTTTAAACTTGCCGGCATACTGGTCATCATGTCTGAATCAATAATCGCAACGACAGGGATATCATGTGGGTCAACACAGACGAATTTGCGCTTGTTCTCCTCGTCTGTGATTACGTAGTTAATCGTCACTTCGGCAGCCGTACCTGCTGTGGTTGGAATTGCAATCGTTGGTACCGCCGGTTTTTTAGTTGGCGCAACGCCTTCAAGACTACGTACATCAGCAAATTCTGGATTGTTAATGATAATCCCGATAGCTTTTGCGGTATCTTGTGGTGAACCACCACCAATCGCAATCAGGTAGTCGGCACCAGATTGTTTAAATACTTCAACCCCTTTTTGTACAATACCAATGGTTGGATTTGGCATAACTTCATCAAAAACTTGATAAACTAAACCATTGCTATCGAGTAACTGGGTTACTTTAGTGGCAACATTGAATTTGATTAGGTCTTTATCAGTAACTACTAACGCTTTTTTAAAACCACGTTTTTTTACTTCATCTACGATTTGAGTGATTGAACCTGCCCCAAAATATGATGTTTCATTTAGAATCATTCTATAAGCCATAATGTTTTCCTTTTAATTAGTCATTCCTAAACCGACAATATTGGCAGCGACAATAATTACTAAGCAACCAATACAAAGTATACGTACAGGTTTTTTGCCGGTACCAAACCACTCTTTGAGTGCTAAACCAACAATACCACCACAAAGTACATAGAAACTCATATGTAGCATCCAACTCATAAAGCCATATTCAGTCGGAATATTTGCATGGCCCCAAGCATAGAAGAAGAATTGGAAATACCACATTGCACCACCTAAGATAGCAAAGAGGATATTGCTAATCAGTAGGGATTTGGCAACTGAAATATCTTTTTTAAATGATAGTTCTTTTTTAGCGCAGAGTCGACTAATACAGAAGCCGAGATTAATAATTGCCCCACCACCCATGATAATGACATAACTTGGCAGTGCTACATACAAATGATCTACGCCAAGCTCAGCCGCTTTTTCGTGCATAGGTACTGCGACGCTCATGGCAAATGACATACCCGCTGAGAAAATACCACACATGATGGCAAGCAGAAGGCCTTTCTTTAAATTAAAATCTTCAACTTGTACACCTAATGTTTTTTCTTTCAATAAACCGGCATAAGTCACAATAGCAACCCCAATAACCGCAATGACTACGCCTAATAATGTCATTTTACCGCCAGTCGATGCCAGTAATTCACCAAATTTACCTTGTAATATTGGTGTCATAAGAGTACCGACGATTAAGGTTATGCCAATAGCAATTCCAATGCCCATCGACATACCTAAATAACGCATTGTTAGGCCATAACCAATATTACCAACGCCCCACATTGCGCCAAATAAAAAGACTGGCATTAAGATGTCTGCACCAAACGAAGCGTAATAAGCCCAAAAATCGGGTAATAAGAAATAACTAATTGACCATGGTAAAATGATCCATGAAAACAGTCCGGCGATTGACCACATGGTTTCCCATGACCAATTTTTTACTTTTTTAAGTGGTGCATAAAAACAAGCGGCAGAGGCAGCACCAACAAAGTGCCAAAATATGCCTAAAATAATTGAACTACCCATATACTTATCCTTATATTTTCAAAATATAATTTGCTCTATTGTTATTAGCAACTTTTACTATTTAAGTGTCTCATTACGCTTATCCTAGCCTTTTAACCACATGTCATAAGTAGCTTTGATCATCCCTTTTATAAACCAAGAGCAAAGAATCTGTTGCATTTGTGTTCCTTATGATCGTTTAGTTAAAACTGTTTTTTCATATTGACGAACTTCATCTAACCAGCGACTGCCAACAGGGACTTCATTCAATAAACAGTACTGATCCCAAACTGCTTGCCAAGGTAGTGATTTTTGTTCTTCGAGTAATGCTAATCGTGAGGTAAAGTCACGATCGTGTTCATATTTTTTTAATTTTTCGGTTGGTTCTAATAATGCTTTTAATAGGCATTTTTTCATATTGCGCGTACCAATTACCCATGCCGCAATACGGTTAATGGAAGCATCAAAGAAATCAAGACCAATATGCACGCGATCAAATAGTTTGTTTCGAATGATTTCACTGGCAATATTTTGCGTTTCATCATCAAAAAGTACCACATGATCGCTATCCCAACGTACTGGGCGGCTTACATGGAGTAATAGATGTTCAACAAATGGCATAACGGCAGAAATTTTGTCAGAGATCACTTCAGTTGGATGGAAATGCCCAGCATCTAAACATAGTGCAGTTTTACGTGAGGTCGCATAGGCAAGATAAAATTCATTGGAACCAGCAGTATAAGATTCCAGACCGATACCAAATAATTTACTTTCAACCGCATCAATATGATATTTAGGATCGATTTTTTCGTGAATAATTTGATCCAATGATTCAACTAAATGTTGTCTTGGACTAAATTTGTCGACAGTAATATCTTTCATGCCATCCGGTAACCAGATATTCATGACTGATGGTGTCCCTAATTCTTTACCAAAATACTCTGATACTTTGCGACACGCTTTACCATGATCTATCCAAAATTGACGAATTTCTGGATTAATATGCGTTAGCGTCCCTTCATTACTTAAAGGATGTGAAAAATAAGTTGGATTGAAATCTAAACCAATTTGGTGTTGTTTAGCCCATTTGACCCAATTGGCAAAATGTTCCGGTTTAACTTCATTTCGATCAACTTTTTGCTCAGATTCTAAATATGAAGCATGTAGATTTAGTCGTTTCGGGCCAGGAATAAGACTAAAAGCTTTATCTAAATCTGATCTTAATTCATCGGCAGTGCGAGCTTTACCCGGATAATTACCGGTTGCTTGAATACCCCCCGTTAATTCGCCCTCTTGCATTTCAAAACCGGCAACGTCATCTCCTTGCCAACAGTGCACTGAGATCGGTAATTTTGCCATTGCTAATATTGCTGCATCGGTATCTACCCCGATTTCAGCAAATCTTGCTTTGGCGATCTGATAGGCATTTTCAATTGTGCTCATGGAATACTCCTTACTAAATATAAAATTTTTTCAATTAATTGGTTAATTACTTATTGGTTGATAATATTTGTTGTCAAAATTCTGAGAAATTAGCTGTCTTAATGCGTTAACATCAGCAACTTCACCTAAGGAAATTAACTGATAACCGACATTACCTAATGCTGATGATTCAATCGGTCCGGCACTAACATTGACATTGCATAAGTCCGCACATAACTGGTTTAAAAAAGCGTTTTGACAACCTCCCCCAACAATGTGTAATGTGTTGATTGATTTACTACTGAGTGTCGATAACTCGTGTAATACGTCTCGATATAAGCAAGCGAGACTGTCAAAAATACATCTGACTAACTGGGATAAGGTTTTAGGAACTTGACCACTGTTTTCTAAACAGACTTGCTTAATGGTTTCTGTCATCACGTCTGGATTTAAAAACCTTGGATCATTAGGATTAATCAGAAAAACAGAAGGTGGTTCTTGTTTTGCTGATGCGATTAAATCAGTAATATCTTTGATGTTATTTTCAGCACAAACACGTTGGAATAGCCACAATCCCATAATGTTTTTTAATACTCGATAATTACCCTCTACCCCACCTTCATTAGTAATATTGGCTTTTAATGCTTGTTCGCCTGTCAGTGGTTGTTTCGCCTCCAATCCCATTAATGACCAAGTACCTGAACATAAGTAAGCACTATGTTCATCCATCATTGGCGTAGCAATAACTGCACTAGCGGTATCATGGCTAGCAACGGCAATTACCGGTATACGATCGCCTTTGGCACTTTGCCAATAGCCAACTTGATTTCCGGGCATACTGATATCACCAAACCATTTACGCGGTATACCGAGATAATCGAGCAGATCTTTGTCCCAATCCTGAGTGGCAACATTGACCAGTTGAGTGGTGGTTGCATTGGTGTATTCACGATTTAATACCCCAGTTAAGCGATAAATTAAATAATCAGCAACCATGACAAAATCTGTCACTTGTGATAACCATTGCGGTGATTCAAGCATCATGGCTTTGAGTTGATAAAGCGTATTGAAGGTTAAAAATTGGATACCCGTTTTTTGATAAATATTTTCTAAGCCAATGTCAGCTTGTACTTTTGACATAATATTGTCTGTACGATGATCTCGATATGAGTAAGTAGGACCAACAATTTGACCTTGTTTATCAAGCAACACGTAATCAACGCCCCAAGTATCAATACCAATACTGTCGAGTTTGATACCTTGTTGGCTAATTTTGTTTAATCCTGTAATGATTTCTTGTTCTAAGTAAAGCAAATCCCAACAAAAGTTTTTACCATCACTTTTATATCCATTACTGAAACGATGTATCTCAATTAGGGTTAATTTTGCCGTTTGAGACTGATAACTCGACAACATAACTCGGCCGCTAGATGCGCCTAAATCGATTGCAGCAATATATCTATCTGCCATTATAACTATCCTCACTTTTGCTAATGAGAACAGTCTAGTGAACTAACCGAATAGATACTTTAAATTGACTGCCATTGTTAAATAAGTGTGGCAAAATTTTTAAAATGCTTGTGATCTTTGCCACAAAATGAGAATAAGGTTGGGTTGTTTATACTTTCAGACTAAATATTGATATAATGCCTTATTTAGAAAATAAATTGAGAGCTATCTATGTTAAATCAGTTAAAAGCAATGATTCAGTATCTTCTTCCTAAACAGTTATTAACTAGCCTATTCGGTTGGTTAGCAAATAAACGTTTGGGCAGAGTCACAACTTGGATGATTATCGGTTTTTGTAAATTATATAAAATCGATTTGAGCGAAGCTAAGTTAACCGACGCTAAAGAGTATAAGACGTTTAATGACTTTTTTGCTCGTGAGCTAAAAGCTGATGCGCGTCCAATTGATGACGCAGCAAATAGTATCGTAATGCCGGCAGATGGCGTACTTAGTCAATTTGGTAATATTCAGGATAATCTACTTTTACAAGCTAAAGGACATTTTTACTCACTAGAAGCGCTGCTTGCTTGCCATCCAGATATGATTAAATTTTTTAAAAATGGATCTTTTGCGACCACCTATTTATCGCCGAAAAATTATCATCGTTTTCATATGCCTTGCGATGGTATATTGCGGGAAATGATTTATGTTCCTGGATCGTTATTTTCGGTTAATAAAGCAACTACCGAAAGTATACCTAATATTTTTGCCAGAAATGAACGGGTAATTTGTCTATTTGAAACTGCATTTGGCCCAATGGTGCAAATTATGGTTGGGGCAACCATCGTGGGGAGTATTGAATTAAAATGGGAAGGTGTTATTACTCCACCTCGTGATGGTGTGATGAAGCGTTGGACTTATGCTGGTAATGTCAAATTAGCTAAAGGTGAAGATATGGGTTGCTTTAAATTAGGGTCAACCGTAATTACGTTGTTTGCTTCAAATGCAATTGTATTTGATAACCATCTTAAACTTGGTGACGTTACTCGTGTAGGTCAAAAATTAGCTGAAAGGATCTAACTTTATGTTGTTGCGCGGTTATTTGGCTGGGATATTACTACTCCTGTCTTGCTTTGCTTTTGCTGAAGAGTCAATTCTCAACATTGATAATGAAGACCAGCTTACCGAAGCCATTACTAAGCTGAATGAGAAAAATGAAGATCTGCGTCAAAATATGGAGTATCAAAAAGCCCATTTAACCAGCATCGTTAATGAACAAAATAATATTAATACGCAAATTTCACATGTTCAAAATACACTCGCAACACTTGCTGAGCAAGGCGAGTGGTTGAGTTTTTCAACTGCTTTAGGCGAAACCCTGCGCCAACAGTTATTACGCTTACCAGAAAAACCCAAATCCCAACCACTCGATGCTGAAATTGCCGAAGCCAAAGTCCAACAACTTAATTACTCCAATACCTTAGCAGGTTTAGACAATTACCCCGTATTATCTGGTAATTTGAATAATTTAAAAACAGCTAGTCAATATCGACGCTTAATAAGAGAACAAGGTGAGCTACTCAAAACATTGATTTCGGGTATTGATACCACTATTCTTGAGCTAACTAAATTAAAAATTTCTAATAAGCAATTAACCAATGCAATTGATGAAGTTAATGATGCTGCACACCGTTACTTTTTCTGGGTGGCGGATGTTAATCCGATTTCACTAAGCTTCCTGTTAGATTTGGTCAAGGATGTAGTTTACGTCACATTTTCAATCGATACGCTATCGCAACTTTATAATGCTGGCGTTGAAGTGCTTAGTGCGCCAAAACCGCTATTTTTCTTAGTACTTTCATTATTGTTTGTCTTTGTGCATTTCAAAATGCGTGGCAAATATAATGCTTTCTTAAATAAATCTGCTACTCGAGTCGGTAAAGTCACCCAAGATAGCTATGCACTTACCTTGAAAGTAATTATTTTTTCATTAATCATGGCATTACCCGTTCCTATATTATGGGCAGCATTAGGATTTGCACTACAAATTAACTGGGATTATCCGGTCGCAGTGGCGTTAGGCTACGGCGTTAATGCCGCAGCACCAGTTTTATGGGTTTTTATTATCACTGCACATTTTGCTTCACAAAACGGTTTATTTATCACTCATTTTGGTTGGTCAAAGCAAAACGTTCGCCAAGCCATGAAATATTATCGATTGTCGGTTTGGGTGGTAATTCCTTTAGTAGTGGTGGTGATGAGCTTTGATCAGTTCAATAATCGCCAATTTGCCGCCACTATAGGCAGAGCTGCATTTATTGTTCTCTGTTTTGCGTTGGTATTTATGACTAACTCAATTCATCGTGCCGGTGTGCCACTTTATATTGATAAAAAAGGCTCCGGTGATAATTTATTAAGTCATATTCTCTGGTTTGCATTGTTAAGTGCCCCTTGGTTAGCGATTATTGCTGCTTGTTTAGGTTATTTGTCGACAGCAGAAGTCTTATTAGGAAGATTAGAGGCTTCGGTCATTATCTGGTTTGGTTTGTTAGTCATTTATTTTATGATTCGCCGTTGGATGTGGATACAAAAACGACGAATTGAATTTGAACGAACTAAACAACGCCGATTAGAACGTATGCAGCGCGCTAAAGGAATTGAAGAAGATCTCACATCCATGAACGAAAATGTGGATGAGCCGATTATCGATTTAGATGTCATTAGTGCTCAGTCATTACAATTAGTCCGATCAATTATTATGCTAATTGCGTTAATTAGTATGATTTTACTTTGGTCTGAACTTCATTCCGCTTTTGCCTTTATGAATAACATTAAGCTCTGGGGAACAAGTACTATCATTAATGGTAATGAGATTGAACAATATATAACCCTAGGTTCTGTCTGTATTGCTATTTTAGTTATGACCATCACGATTCAGTTAGTAAAAAACTTGCCGGCGCTACTTGAATTAGGCATTTTACAACATTTAGACTTAGCACATGGTACCGGCTATGCCATTTCAACGGTTTCTAAATACATTATATTAATGATAGGTTGTATGATTGCTTTTTCGTTTATTGGTATTGATTGGGCGAAAATTCAATGGTTAATCGCAGCATTAGGTGTTGGTTTGGGTTTTGGTTTACAAGAGATTTTTGCTAACTTTATTTCTGGTTTAATTATCTTGTTTGAAAAACCAGTTAGGATTGGTGATACCGTCACCATTCGCGACTTAACCGGTAACATTACCAAAATTAATACTCGGGCAATAACTATTGTTGATTGGGACAGAAAAGAAATTGTCATGCCGAATAAAGCGTTTATTACTGAACAATTAGTAAACTGGTCGCTATCCGACTCAATCACTCGTATTGTGTTAACGATACCCGCTACAATTGATGCCGATAGTGAATTGGTGATAAAACTATTGCAACAAGCGTCTCAGGAGTGTGAATATGTTCTTAGCGATCCTGAACCGCAAGTCTTTTTAGTTGATATTCAAGAAGGTATCCAACTATTTGAACTGCGATTATTTGCCGCCGAAATGGGACATCGTATGAAACTACGTAGTGCAATACATAAATTGATTCTTGATGCTTATCGTCAACATGATTTGACGTTGCCATTCCCACCTTTACAAACCAATTTAGAAGCACTGGGGCGTAAAAGTGGGCGTCGTAGTTATACCATTGGTACCATTTAACCAAATAAGGTTTCTAACCATGGCACTCCAAATGCACCTGGTGCCAATAATACAAATGCCCAGATTGGTGCTGAAGCAATATTAGCTAGATTGAATTTTGTTGTCGGCATATGCATCGCACCAGCAATTAATGGCACAACTGCTCGCAAAGGTCCGAAGAATCGCCCAATAAACACGCCGAATGTACCATATCGCTGGAAGAATTGTTCTGCACGAAATATCATTTTAGGATATTTATTTAAAGGCCAGGAAGAGATTACCTGTTGGTGATAATGTTTACCTAACCAATATGAGAGAAAATCACCAATAATTGCACCTAATGATGCGGCAATCAAAACTGGAATAAACGAGATCACCCCTGTTCCCACCAATGCCCCAGCCGCCAATATAATTGCGGTGGCAGGAACCAATAATGAGATGATTGCCAATGATTCGCCAAATGCTAATAAAAAAATAATTGGCAATGCCCACGCTTGATGGTGTTCAATAAATTGCATAATAGTATGCGTGATTTCATTTAATGACATAAATTTGCTTGCTGTTATCTTTTTAGAATAGCTCATTCTAACACAACAACTGCCGTATAGTTCTAACCTGCCTAATCATTGGTAGAAACTAACAAAAGTAATAAGTCTACATGTTAGGCTTTTTATTAATACTAACCTCAGTTAATATACTGAAAATTAAGTCAGTTAATAGCTAAGAGATAAATCATGACTGTAGGGATTGAAAAATGTAATGTGCATAAATTTAGACATGGTCAGTTACAACCATTACAAGAAGATACTGTCGCAATCGAAAGACCAGTTGCACTAATTTATAACGGTGTTTCTCACGTGGTGATGATGGCAACCCCTAAAGATCTTAATTATTTCGCTATTGGTTTTTCGTTAACTGAAAATATTATCGAGTCGGTTAACGAAATTTATGGCATTGATATTATCGATGGTGAACAAGGCATTGAAGTGCATATTGAACTCTCTTCGCGACGTTTTATGCAATTAAAAGAAAAACGCCGAAATTTAACTGGTAGAACCGGCTGTGGTATTTGTGGTAGCCAACAGATTGAGCAAGTTTGTCAGTTTATTCCTCCGCTGGCATTAAGCGATAAAATTCAGCTATCTGATTTTCATCAATCACTTAATTATTTAACCCAAGTCCAGATGGTAGGCGAAAAAACTGGTTGTACGCATGCTGCCGTATGGTTAGATTTAAACGGTAATTTTCTTGCTGGATTTGAAGATGTGGGTAGGCATGTCGCTTTAGATAAATTATTAGGTTATCGCGCCGAGTTACAACAAAAACTTAATCAAAATATAAAAGGTATCATTCTGGTTTCAAGTCGAGCTAGCTATGAAATGGTGCAAAAAACGGCTCGTTGTGGAGTGGAAATTCTCTTTGCGGTTTCAGCTGCAACTTCAATGGCAATTGAGCAAGCTAAACAGAGCCAATTAACATTAATGGGATTTTTTAGAGGTACTCAAGGAGTTATTTATTCGAATAGTGAACGTATTGTCGAATAATAAGCGATTTTTCAATAAAATTAGTCAAAAAAACGACTGAAATAATTTGTTGATTATTTTAGTAAAAACAATGCATTATCTTATTTCATCTAAGATATCTCATCTCACGTCTTTCTTTATTGGTCGAAGATCATCATAATATACCCCCAAAATAAGAACAACTTTGTTTTTATTATATATTATGTGATCTTTTTCTAAATTATGATCAATTAAGCTTTTACTAAAATTTGAAAGGATAGCGTCATGCATCAAACAGCCGATATACAACAAGCCGTGAACTATATTCAACAACAAACCGACAAAAAACCGACAATCGGGATTATACTTGGATCTGGATTGGGCCCTTTTGCCGATACTCTTGAAGATGCAGTTCATATTCCTTATGACAATATTCCTCACTTTGCCAAATCAGCTGCGGTTGGCCATGCGAATGAATTAGTGATTGGTCAATCTGGTGATAAAACAGTCGTCGCGATGAAAGGCCGCTTCCATTATTATGAAGGTTTTTCATTAGACCAAGTTACCTTCCCGGTGCGAGTGATGAAAATGCTTGGTGTTGAAAAACTCATCATTACCAATGCCTGTGGTGCAGTAAACACCAGCTTTAAACCTGGTGATTTAATGATTATTACCGATCATATTAATTTAACCGCTAATAACCCATTAATGGGACCGAATAATCCAGAATTAGGTGTACGTTTTCTTGATGTAAGCGAAGTATACAATAAACAATTACGCGCAACTGTTAGCGAAGTGGCTAAAGAGCTGAACATCACTTTACAACAGGGTGTTTATGCTTGGTGGACTGGTCCAACTTATGAAACTCCAGCAGAAATTAGAATGATCCGAACCTTAGGTGCTGATGCGGTTGGCATGTCAACTGTTCCTGAAGCGATTATTGCTCATCATTCTGGCATTAAAACTATAGGTATCTCTTGTTTGACTAATATGGCTTGTGGCATTTTAGATCAACCATTAGGACATGAAGAAGTGATCGAAACAGCTGAGCGTGTTAAATCAACCTTTTTAAAATTGATTACTAAAACAATTGCCCGTTTTTAATTGGTAATTTTTTTAAATTTTATCTAAGCAGTTCCTTAATTTTGGATATAAATAATGAACATGAAACATAGATTACAAGTCATGATGTTTTTCCAATATTTTATATGGGGAAGCTGGCTGACGACGTTTGGTATTTATTTAATCAATACGTTGCATTTTTCGGGTGCAGAAGTCGGGTTAGTTTATAGCACAAAAGGTTTTGCGGCATTAGTCATGCCGTTTATTATTGGCATTATTGCGGATAAATTTATTCCACCGAAATATCTATTTATGCTCTGCCATGCTGTTTGTGCTATTGCACTGTTTTATGCAGCCTCCGCAACCACACCTAATCATTTATATTGGTTGATGCTTATCAATGCAATGGCATTTATGCCAACCATTGCTTTATCTAATTCAATAAGCTATCACTGTTTAGATAACAGTCATTTAGACTCTGTTAGCGTTTTTCCAAAAATTCGGGTAATTGGAACAGTCGGCTTTATTATCGCCATGTGGACGATCAGCTTACTTAAATTCGATATAAGCAATGCCCAACTCTATATTGCTTGTGGTGCATCGGTAATTTTGGTTATCTACAGTGCAACCTTACCTGACATTAAAATAAACCGCAATCAACAGCAATCATTGATCTCACGTTTAGGCTTAGATGCGCTTGTATTATTTAAAAAACCGGTAATGTCGATATTTTTTCTCTTTTCAATGTTACTTGGAGCCATATTACAAATCACTAACACCTTCGGTGGCGCATTTTTGAAAGATTTTGGTAAGATTCCCGAGTTTCAAGATAGCATCATCGTGCAACATCCAGCGATATTATTATCTGTCTCACAAATGGCTGAAGTTGCCTTCATTTTGACAATCCCATTTTTTCTCAAAAAATTTGGCATTAAAAAGGTCATAATGATAAGCTTAATAGCTTGGACACTGAGATTTGGCTTTTTTGCCTATGGTGATCCAACGCCATTTGGTTTTGTATTATTGATGTTATCAATGATTGTTTATGGTTGTGCTTTTGACTTCTTTAATATTTCAGGTTCTATTTTTATTGAAAAAGAAGTAAATGCGAATATTCGTGCCAGTGCCCAAGGGCTATTTATGACGATGGTTAATGGCGTTGGAGCAATTATTGGTTCATTTATTAGTGGTTTTGTAGTTGATTTCAATACCCATGAAGGCTTAAAAGATTGGCACTCAATTTGGTTAATTTTTGCGGCTTACGCGTTAATTTTAGGTTTGGTTTTTTATTTTACCTTTAATTATAAACAATCTACAAAGTAACAACTTATCAATATAACTAAGGGATAAATTATCCCTTAGTTATCCTCTGTTTTTTTGAGTATTACCATACCGTAAAAAATAGTGACATAAAGCCACAAGTTATTGGTTATGATTTTTTATGCGCCATTATTTGGTGAAAAATATAGTTTTAAACGTAATGAGATTTTAAGTATGAAAGAAAAATTTTTCGGTGGTTTATTAGTTTTTTTAGGCGCGTGCAGTTTTGGCGTGCTCTCCTCAATTGTAAAAACTGCTTATAAATCTGGTTATACCCTTGGTCAAGTAACTGGTGTTCAGTGTTTTTTAGGCATGATAATATTATGGGGGATCCATTTTCTGGTAAAAACGCTTAATAAAAGCAAGGTAACTATGGCAAATAAAACACCATTAACTAAAAAATGGCAGGTATGTGCCGTGGGAATATTTCCTGGGTTAGTCGGCATTTGCTATTATCAATGCGTGCAGTTAGTGCCAGCATCAATCGCCATTATTTTGCTTATGCAATATCTATGGATTAGTGTGATTATTGATTTCGTTATTTTTAAAAATAAACCAACGCCGATACAATTAGTCACGGTAGTGACGATTATTGTCGGAAGCTCTTTAGCTGCAGGCATTTTTAATCAAGCTATTGAATTGAACTTAACAGGTTGTTTCTTTGGTTTTTTAGCGGCATTAATGTATTCACTTTTTATTACCACCAGTAGCAATATTGGTAATGAATTACCAAAATTAGAAAAGAGTGCCTTGATGATAACCGGTGCCTGTATTGTAACTTTTGTTATTTTTCCGCCACTGTTCTTCTTCGAACTTAGTATTGACGATAAAATCTATCAACTAGGTTTTTTATTAGCCTTATTGGGCACGGTTTTACCACCTTTTTTATTTTCCGTCGGTATGCCTAAAATTGGTATCTCACTAAGTGCAATTTTATCGGCTGCAGAACTGCCTGTTGCGGTAACCTGCTCTTATTTCTATTTAAGAGAATCAGTCTACATAAATCAATGGATTGGTGTCGTCATTATTTTGTTTGCCATTGCCTTACCGAATCTAAAACATTTAAAAAAATAATCTTCAATAAATTAAGTGTGGTGAACCACACTTAATTAGTTAAATTTTATTAGCAAACTTATTGTACATAACTTTTTAACCACTGAATAAAAATATCCGCTTTAGGGTTATATTTTTCTAGTGATTTACAAATATAATAACGCTGAGTGCATGGAGCTTCTAAATCAGCAAAAGGGGCGACCAGTTGCCCAGAATCCAAATATTTAGCGATAATCTGTTTTCTCCCTATAGCAATGCCGGCGTTATTGATTGCCGCAGTAACCGAATGATCAGAGCGGTCAAATAACATATTTTGTATTTTGTTAAAATCAATAGATAGAGAAAAATGGTTAGCCCATGACTGCCATTCATCAAAACCAAAATCTAAAAGTTTATTGTGGTTATGGTGTAATAAGACACAGTTTTTTAAATTTTCCGGGTTGTTATAAAGATTATACTGGTGAGCATAACTTGGTGTACAAACCGGTAAAATTGTTTCACTAATTAAATGTTCACACGCTAATTCATCATAATGTAATGAATCATAATAAATTGCTAAATCAATAGGATATTGACTAAAATTGATTGCTTTATTCCCCGATATAATATTTAAAGTGATATAGGGATAATAATCAGTAAATTGCGATAATTTTGGAATCAAAAACTCTTGAATAAAAGATGGGCATGAATAAATAGTAAGTCCACCTGCAACATCTTTATTTTTAATATCCAAAATTTCTTGATTCAAAATATTAAGTGATTTTTTAACCACTGTGAATAAATTCTTGCCATCATGGGTCAAAGTAATTCGTCGATGAAAGCGTTCAAATAATTTAAAATTAAGCTCTTCTTCAAGTTTATTGATTTGATGACTTACCGCACTAGGACTAATGCAGAGCTCTTCTGCAGCTAATGCAAAGGATAGATGACGAGCAGCTGACTCAAAGGTATGCAACTTTGATAATTGGTAACGATTTATAAAATGATTTTTATTTGGTAGAGTATCTTCACTGTTCATTTATTATTTCCTATAAACCATCTTATAAAATGGTAATTATATAATCTAATCTATTCCTATTGATAATGCCAATAGATATTTTGCCATTAACCTATCTAATAATTCACTAAAATGATGCATATAACTGTTTTGCAATAATCTAGCTCACCTAAAGTTAACAATAGATCATTTATCAAATAGTAGACAAAAATAATAAAAATCATTAGTATTTAACTATTCAAAATTTGCAATATTATTTGTAAAGTTAAGTTAAATAAGTTATATTCTTTTAAGTTTTGCATCTATAAAGTAATGCCTTTACCGTAGTTGATACATTTTGTTATTCGTTTTATTTAATAAAATAAAAAAAGATTGAGTAATGTTATCTAATGGTATTGAAATATCCACTAATCGTACCAATATATATAGATATTTTCTATTCTTTAGAATAATTAAGATTGCTTCATCAAAAGTTAATAGTTTTCTGAAAAATATTTTTAGTAGAGTAATAACAAAAGAGTTAAGTCCGATATAAGATAAATTAGTAGTAGAGTTTATCCCTTTTATTATCAACATTTTCAAGAAGATTTGATACTTCTTAAATGGACTTACATTAACCAATGATTGGATTGAGGTGTCAATATATCCCTAATCTTAATCAAGATTCTATGACAAATATTTTATCAAAAGAAAAGCTTAACAGCGTGATAAATGTTTAGTTGCAAGAAGTCTAACTTACCTTTATCCAATAAAAAGTAGTTTATTTATTCGGTTACTTTCTGAATGGTAAACTTAAATTATATTTAAAATATTTAATCATTTTATATAACTAATATTTTAACAACATTATGGGGGGCACTTAAAAGATAGTCGGTTTAATGCATGCTATTAATTAGCCTGTTAGTCTTATTGTAATGGTAACAAAATGGTTTTCGATAAAAACCATTAGTTTTAATCGTCAGTCGTAAATAGCAAAATATTAAAAATCTTAATTGATTTTTATGGGTAAACATTAGGTTATACAGACATACCTTGACAATATAAATCGCCGTTTATGTTTATTGTCAAATTTATTATTCTATTTTATCCTGAATTAAAAGGAAGTTACAGAATGAAGACATATAAAAAGCCATTATTTACCTTAGTGCACAGTAATGATGCAATTCCTGAACACAATACCTTAGCTTATCTAGATTCAACTTTAAATGATTATACTGATCATATTGATGAGATTATTGGGTTACGTATCAAGGGATTAAAACTTCACCATTCTGAATATAGGGAACATCATAATGATAACTATACCAATAATAAATCAGGTTTTTCATTTGTTTTTCCAGAGATATATGAGTCAGAGCATCATAAGAAACAGATTTGTATGTTAAAAGAGGAACTGTTAATCGCTAAAGAATCACATCGAGTGATGGAGTTACTTAATGTCCGTTTAAAGGAATTTGCCAAGTTTTATCCTGAAATACAGTTTAATTTGAACAATGTACAATTATTACCAACGAAATTTAAAGAGTACCTTTTTGCTCCACCTTTAGTCCTGACCCAAGATAATGCAATTATGCTATGGGATGACTAGAAAAAAACTTAACAATAATTAATAAGTCAAAAATCTACAGTACTCACCTACTGTAGATTTTTTTATGCATAATTTTTAACAATGATATGTCTAAATTAACAGTTCTTACTTAATTATTGAAAGCACTTTCACCATGGCTGTTAATATCAAGACCTTCACGTTCATACTCTTCAGATACTCGCAATCCAACACTTAGATCGGCAATTTTATACGCAATATAAGCAATAATTGCCGTCCAAACTACACAAGTAATGACACTCATTAACTGTATACCTACTTGACTCACCATTGTGATACCATCGGCATAGCCGGTTCCACCTAATGACTCAGATGCAAATACTCCAGTTAATAAACAACCTACAATACCACACACACCATGAACACCAAATACATCACAGGTATCATCGACTTTTAAAATTCTTTTTAAAGATGAAACTCCCCAAACACCGGCAAATCCACAAATAAGACCAATTAACATCGCACCGCCGACGCCAACAAAACCTGCTGCCGGTGTTATACCAACTAAGCCAGCAATCACGCCTGAAGCTGCGCCTAAACATGATGGTTTACCACGTAATAACCATTCAGCTATAGTCCAAGAGAGTACCGCTGCTGCTGTTGCTGCCACTGTATTAATAAATGCGAGGCCAGCAATTTCGTCCGCGTGGGTTGAAGATCCGGCATTGAAGCCAAACCAACCAATGTATAATATTGCTGCACCCAGATAAACATACGGTAAGTTGAATGGTTTTAACGGCTCACGGTTATAACCAATACGGCTTTTAAGCAAGTAAGCACCTAATAGACCTGCAACAGCAGCATTAATATGCACCACAGTACCACCGGCAAAATCCAATGCGCCTTCATCACCAAGAATTCCGCCCCCCCAGACCATATGCGCCATCGGAATATAGGAAAAAGTAAACCATAACACCATAAAGATCAGGACTGCTGAAAAACGAATTCTTTCGGCAAAAGCCCCTAAAATCAAACAACATGTGATACAAGCAAATGAACCTTGAAAGGCAATCCAAATCATTTCATAAATCGACCCTGAAATATCAGTAATACCAACATTAACTAACAAAAATTGCTCAAAATTACCGAAAAACCAATTACCCTCACCAAATGCTAATGAATAGCCATAAACAATCCATAATACGGCTATTAATGAAAAAGTCACTAATACTTGTGATAACATGGAGAGTACATTTTTAGATCTTAATAAGCCACCATAAAAAAAGGCGATACCCGGCACAGACATAAATAGTACTAATGCGGTACAAATCATCATAAAACCGTTATCGGCTTTATCAACAATTGCTACTTCTTCGGCAAAGACCGGACAGGTTAAAAGCAAGCCTAAAGAGAAAATAATTTTTTTCAACATAATGATATCCTTATTGATAGTTATAGTGCTGACTCATCAGTCTCGCCGGTACGAATTCGCACGACATGTTCTAACGACGTAACAAATATTTTGCCATCGCCTATTTTTCCGGTATAAGCGGCTTTAGTAATAGTACTAATTACTTCATCAAGTAATTCATCACTGATCGCTAGCTCTATTTTTACTTTTGGCAAAAAATTAACATTGTATTCTGCACCTCGATACAATTCAGCATGACCTTTTTGCCGACCAAAACCTTTAACTTCAGTAACAGTTAACCCCGTAACACCTATATTGGATAATGACTCTCTGACCTCTTCTAATTTAAAAGGTTTGATAACTACAGTGACAAATTTCATCCATTACTCCTCATAACTATTAATGTTATTCGAGATAATGCAAAGGCCGTGCCAAAATTAATAATTGTTTGAATTAGATTGAAATACCTAAAAATATTAGGGTTTATTGATCGTTACTTTTTTAAAAAAAGTTGAGAAACGGAGCTTTAGGAGGAAAAAAATAACCTTATCATCGCACCAATATGGTGCTTGTGCTTATTTTTGGTGCTATTGGTAATGTTAAAAATCAGAATGTTACCATTAATTTGCGATATTCATCATAAGCAAAGTGGTCGGTCATGCCACTAATGTAATCCTGAATCAAACGACAACGATAATAAAATTCCCAACAATTAAATTGTTGATCATTTAACTGCTCAAGTGCTTGTTGATAAGCCACACAATGTTTTGCCGATAATTTATGGTAGAGTCGAGTTTCAATAGGATATTTTTTATGATTACCGGTTTTGACTAATTTTATGAAGTCGTCAGTAGGCATATTTAAAAGTGGGCTATAAATATCCAGTAATCCTGTAATAATTCGGTAGCCTTGAAGTTCTACATTTTCAACAGTCTCATGGTTAAAAATATGTTCAAATCCTACTGTTTTGAAGATGTTAAGTAATTTATATTCCGCATCATGATCTTCAAGTAGCGCGTGATTAAAAGAGCCATGGTAGATTGCTTCGATATTTTCAATAAATCGTTCTGCAGCATGAGGTACCAGATGACTTATAGTATTTACCCGCAAATACATAAAGAACTGGTCGATACCTATTGCTTCAAATTCATTTTTTTTCAAATTATCATAAGGTCGATTGACAACTTCATCAAAGAGATCACCTTTCTTAACTGGTCCCCATGCTTCTTTTAGATAATGATAAAGTTGTTGTACCGTTAAAATTTTCTTTTCAACTGCATCTTCAAGATCGGCAATGCAATAAGAAATATCATCGGCCGCTTCCATAATATAAGTAAGTGGATAGCGGTGGAAAGGTTGAATATCTAGTTGCTCTGACATCGTTTTAACAAAAGATTCCTCGGATAGATAATATCCAGGCTTCTTCATTAAATAATTAAATTCATCAGGTATAGGATCCGACCAATAAGCTGGTTTAGAATATTTAAAAATTGACGCAATCTGCGAGTAGGTTAAATTGAGCCGTAAGATTGTATGCACTAATCGAATCGCTTGTGCATTACCTTCAAAATTAGCCAGATCTTGGCGTATTTTTAATTTTAAAGATTTAGTCGAATCATCATCAGCATCATTAATATTTAGCACTGGGTAAATTGATGTGGTGTCAATGCCTAAACGCTGAGCAAACCAATGATTGATTGCCGCCTCACCAAAATGGCCAAATGGTGGATTACCAATATCATGCATTAAGCAAGCCATTTCGACAAGGCTTTCAATGGACATGACGGAATTTTCCAAGCCAAATGTTTTTAATTTTCCTGATTTATTCAGTCGATTGACAATCTCTTTTACAATATAACGACCAACTTGTTGTACTTCCATTGAATGAGTAAGTCGGGTTCGAACCACAGAATTACGTTCTAAAGGAAATACCTGAGTTTTTTGCTGTAAGCGCCTGATAGCGGCAGAATTAAGAATGCGTCCACGGTCGCTTTCAAAAAAACGTAAAATAGAATATTCATCAGATGCTTCACGTTGTTTACTGGCGTAGCGTTGATAATTAATTTTTTTACTAAAATCGATCATATCGCAATCTCTTGATTTAATCAGCTATAACTTCTGTATTGCCCACGTTATTGGTTGACTATATTCAGTCGGTAATAAAGCAGATAATTGACTTAATGCTTCAATCAATTCTGGACGATGTTGATGACTTAAATTGATATGTCCCACTTTACGCCCGACTCTAACTTCTTTTTCATACCAGTGTAGATGCGCTAAATTAACTGATAGCCAATTGAGATTAAAATCTGTGCCAATTAAATTTACCATTACCGCAGGACAAAAGACATCTGGTTTAGGTAGCGGTAAACCTAAGATAGCGCGTAAATGCAATTCAAATTGGCTGATAGAGGCACCATTTTGTGTCCAATGTCCACTATTATGTACTCTTGGTGCTAATTCATTAATAAGTAAGTTATCACCAACAACAAAACATTCCATCGCCATAACGCCTACATAATTAAGCTTATGCATTATGCTTGAAAGCATCTGCTCAGCCTTTGTCTGTAAGCTATTATTTTCATATGGAATGGCAACACTCATTTTTAATATGCCATCTTGGTGCAAATTATTGGTCAAAGGATAAAACACTGTCTCACCATTAGCATTTCTTGCGCCAACCAGTGATAGCTCTTTTTCAAAAGGAATAGCTTGTTCAACAATAGTATTTTGACAAGCCTCATCTGGAATCTGATCATCAACAGTTAGGCGCCATTGACCTCGTCCATCATAACCACCGATTCGACGTTTAACGATCAACAGATCACCTAACTTTTCAAAAAAACTTGACCACTCATGCTCATCATTAACTGGATACCATTTAGCCGTAGGCAAATTAAGTTGATCAAGTAGCTGTTTTTGGCTTAAACGATCGGCAATGATCGGAAATACATCTCGATTAACAAAATGCGGATGGCTAGCTAATATTTGGGTGAAAGGTGTTTGCGGCCAACGTTCTATTTCGGCTGTTATAACTGAATTTTGGTAAGGAATGGTTGCTGGGTCAACATCCAAACCAACCGGATAGACATGAATACCTAAAGGCTCACCGGCCTGTCTTAACATACGCCCTAACTGGCCATTTCCTAAAACACAAACTGTTTGAATTGTCATATTAGATGTCGACTCTTGGATCAGGATTATTTAAAACTTCATCGGTTTGACTTAATCGCCAATTTGATAAACGTTGATAGATATCTTGATTATGCAATGCCAGAATTTGTGCGGCTAATAACGCGGCATTTGCCGCTCCAGCTTTACCTATGGCTAAGGTACCTACAGGAATACCTTTTGGCATTTGCACGATGGAATAAAGACTATCCACACCACTGAGTGCGGCACTTTGTACTGGAATACCCAATACTGGAATTAACGTTTTCGCGGCTAACATCCCGGGTAAATGCGCAGCCCCCCCTGCTCCAGCGATAATCACATCAAAACCTCGTGATTTGGCAGTTTGCGCAAATTCAAATAGTTTATCTGGTGTTCGATGTGCGGAAACAATTTCGACGTGATAAGCGATGGTTAAGGTATCTAAGATATCGGCTGCGTGCTGCATAGTGGCCCAATCACTTTTTGATCCCATCACAATGGCAATTTTAGGTTGAGTTTGCATAGACAATTTAAGCGAGAGATAAAATATTAAGTGCCCAAAGTATACACTAAAATTAAATGATTGGGATAGCAAGAAGTAAGGTTAATTATCAATAAGTTAAATTGCTAGATTAAGCAAATAAAATCCGCCAAAATATGGCGGATTAGCGTGATACTATGGATTGACTGCAGCAATGATTTTTATTTCAACCAAATATTCTTGTTTCATTAATCCCGCATTAACGGTACAACGAACTGGGGCTTTTCCTTTGGCGACCCATTCGTCCCAAGCTCGGTTCATGGCGCTAAAATCGTTTTTATTTACTAAAAATAACGTAGCATCTAAAATGCGAGTTTTATCACTATTTGCCCTTGCTAAAATTTGATCTATCTCAGCTAAGGCACTTTTAGTCTGAAGATAAGCATCATCGCTCAAATCAGTAGGTACACTAGTGTAGTAAATTACATTGTTATGAATTACCGCTTCTGACCATCTTTCTGCCGGATCTATTCGAGTTATTGTCATTCTATTTTCCTTGAAAACTTCTTATTAAGATACTTTTATAAAATCTGAACGTAATTTTTTAATCTCATCACGTAATACCCCCGCTTTTTCAAACTCCAGATTTTGAGCAGCTTCATACATCATAGCTTCAAGCTCTTTGACTCTGGCTTGAACCTCTTTTATTGAAACATAATTATATTGACCACCTGGTTCAAACGCTTGAATTTTAGCTGTGGCTTTTTTAGTGCTTAAACCTGCATCTAAAATATCTTTGATCTCTTTACGCACTGATTTCGGCATAATACCATGTGCTTGGTTAAAATCTTCCTGTTTTTTACGACGCCTTGCTGTTTCATCAATAGTCAGCTGCATGGCTGGAGTAATTTTATCTGCATACAATATTGCTTTTCCATTAACGTTGCGGGCGGCACGGCCAACTGTTTGGATTAATGAACTTTCCGAGCGTAAAAAACCTTCACGGTCAGCATCTAAAATCGCGACTAATGATACTTCTGGAATATCTAATCCTTCTCGTAATAAGTTAATACCAACTAATACATCAATCTTACCTAAACGAAGATCACGGATAATTTCCATTCGTTCCACAGTGTTGATATCGGAATGCAAATATTTAACATTAACATTATGTTCAGATAAATAGTCAGTTAAATTTTCCGCCATACGTTTAGTTAATGTGGTGACTAAAACGCGTTCATCTTGATTTATGCGTAATTTAATCTCAGACAATAAATCATCGACTTGGGTTGCCACCGGCCTAACTTCAATGATTGGATCTAATAATCCTGTTGGCCTTACCACTTGCTCAATAATTTCACTACCTGATTTTTCTATTTCATATTTAGCTGGGGTTGCTGAAACATAAATCGTTTGTGGCATAATATTTTCGAATTCAGCAAATTTTAATGGCCGATTATCCAAGGCTGAAGGTAACCGAAAACCATACTCGACAAGATTCAATTTTCGCGATCTATCGCCATTATACATTGCTCCCAATTGAGGGATCGCCACATGAGATTCATCAATAAACAATAAACCATCAGCGGGTAAATAATCAAATAATGTTGCAGGTGGATCACCGGCCTTGCGCTGTGCTAAATAACGAGAGTAGTTCTCAATACCTGAACAGTAGCCGAGTTCAGTCATCATCTCTATATCAAATAGGGTTCGTTGCGTTAATCGTTGCTCTTCTAAAAGACGGTTATTATCCAATAAGGCTCTTTGGCGCTCTTGGAGCTCTTGCTTAATTTCAACAATCGCATTATCCATGATATTTCTTGGGGTGACATAGTGTGTTTTTGGATAAATGGTTATCCGTGGCACATCATTAATCGCATTACCTGTTAATGGATCAAATATCACAATTCTTTCAACTTCATCATCAAAAAGCTCAACACGTACAGCATGCTCATCAGAATCAGCAGGAAAAATATCAATAACATCGCCTCGAACCCGAAAAGTACCACGATTAAAGCCAATCTCATTACGAGTATATTGTAATTCAGCTAAACGCTGTAAGATTGCTCGTTGATCAGTAATAGTCCCTCTTGCCAAATGTAATATCATTGACATGTAGGTTTCTGGTGCACCCAATCCATAAATAGCTGATACCGAGGCAACAATGACTACATCACGACGCTCTAATAACGATTTAGTTGCTGACAGTCGCATTTGCTCAATGTGTTCGTTAATCGATGCATCTTTCTCTATAAATGTGTCAGTTGAAGGCACATAAGATTCTGGCTGATAATAATCATAATACGAAACAAAATATTCTACCGCATTATCAGGAAAGAAGGCTTTCATCTCACCATACAATTGCGCGGCCAAAGTCTTATTTGGCGCTAAAATAATAGTTGGGCGATTATGCTTAGCAATAACATTAGCCATGGTAAACGTTTTACCGGAACCTGTCACGCCTAATAGTGTTTGATGTGCAATTCCATCATCAAGATTTTGATTAATACGTTCAATCGCTGCAGGTTGATCTCCTGCTGGTTTAAAATCAGAACATAATTTAAATTTTCTCATTACATCGCAACCTAAAATTTTACCTATTAATAAAAATTATCCCCAAAAACACTTGACCTTCAAAAATGTTATATTTTTTGTTCAGTTAAGTTAAAAGCATGTAAAGATATGTAAATAAAAGAACCTTGATTTATGATAACATATTGATAAATATATATAATTACATTCATGCTTAACTTGTAATCAAATTAAATAAAAACCTGATAGGCATTGAAGTTAGCTCACTTTTCAATTAACTATTCACAGACTTATCCACAGGCAACGGGGATAACTTGCTAAGTATAATCAATATAAACTTTTTTGAAGTTTTAGGCTAATAAATAGCCGCTAGAAAAAAGTTTTTATATCGATTATTCCTATTTTTAAGTCATGTTTTAATAGTTTTTATCTAATACTTTAGTTAATACTCTCTATTTTGTATTGATAGCCAACAGTCTCATTAGGCACAAATGTTAATCGATGAGTGATGCATTTTGGCGCATCTTCTGCATGATGTGAAACAAACAACAATTGCGTATCACCTTTATCAATTAAATTATCTATCCAACTTTTGACCAATTCTCTGTTTAGCTGATCCAGTCCTTGTAACGGTTCATCTAAGATAAGTAAAGTTGGATGTTTAACTAACGCCCTAGCAATCAGTATTAATCGCTGTTGCCCCCACGATAACGAGTGAAAAGGTTTTTCGGCTAAATCGGTTAAATCTAGTAATTGCAACCACTGCTTAACTAATTTTGACTGCTTATCACTAATCGCTTGGTAGACGCCAATTGAATCAAAGTAACCTGATATCAATACATTTTCTACACTCAAGCTAACTCGATAATCAAGATGAAAACTACTACTGACGTAACCAATATGGCGTTTAATGTCCCATATTGTTTCACCAGAACCTCGTTTACGGCCAAACAGTGTCAAATCGTTACTATATCCCTGAGGATGATCACCCGTTATTAGACTCAATAATGTCGATTTTCCTGCCCCATTTGGCCCAACTATTTGCCAATTTTCATTTGCTTTTACTAACCAATTTAGTCCATTAATAATTGCTTTACCATCATATTGAACATAACCATTATTTAAAATAATGCGGTCCAACGTATCGGGTAGTTGAATGGGAGTTTCATCCGGTTCGGGTAAAGTAAAGTTTGATAATTGTTCTAAATTTGCCAGTTGCTTGATGGCTACGTCATCTAATATGGTGTCTTTAGGTCCAAATTTCAATAGTTGACAATTAGCCAGTAAACCAATATTTTTTACAAATGGTGGGATTTCATTAAAACGATTTAATACCATTATAATCGTAATAGTTTGTGCAGATAACTGGCTTAGTTTTTCAGCTAAATTAGCTCGAGATGCCACATCTAAACCATCAAAAGGTTCATCTAATATTAATAGATCTGGTTGACTCATCAAGGTACGGCAGATCAATGTCTTTCGAGTTTCGCCAGTAGAGAGATATTTAAAACGACGCTCTAAGAGATGTTCAATACCAAATTGCTGCGCTAAGTGTTTACAAAGTTCTGCGTCTTGATGCGTTTCTTGAATGATTTCAGCAGTCGTTAGCCCGGTATCATCTTCATTGTCGCTAAGCATATCGGTGTTATTACGTTTCCATTCATCGTCTATTATTTTTTGTAGATGTTCAAATGAAATATGGGCTATTGATTTAAATTGATTAATTACTTCCCCTGACAATAACGGTTGATCACCAGCTAATGCTTTAGCTAATACCGATTTACCCGCTCCATTTCGTCCAACAAAAGCCACAATATCACCATCATTAATGGTTAATGATTCAATAGTAAATATGCGGAAATCACTTATTTTAAATACTGCATTTTTAATTTGTAACATAAATAATACCTCAAACAGCTAGACTAATGTCGCAACTATGATGTGCTGGGGATGAATGGATATAGTCGTTTGTTGACCTTCAATTAGTTTTAGTTGATTAACCTCATTAGTTGCTTTACTTGCATAAAGCATTATTCCAGACGGTAATGAAAATGAAATTTCAGATAATTGACCATCAATGACTATTTTTTCCACTTTAACTATTAACTGATTCTCATTTAAGTTATTCAATTCTATTAATGGCGCTTTAATCAGTAACAGAACCGTTTTATCAATGTTCAGTTTTAAACGTTCAATACTTTGTTGCGTAATATACGCTTTTAATTCGGTTTGATTGTCATTTAATTTTACTTTAACCAAACCAGCAATATGAGTTGCTTCAATGCTTGAGACGCTACCATAGATTTGATTACGAGCACTAGTCTGTAAGGATAATTTAGCGGTTATTTTTAAAATATCATCAAGCGGTATATTGTCATCATTTAGAATATTAAAGGCTTTATATTGTAATTGGGTTAATAGGTCATAAAGCTGAATGAACCTTACCGCATAAGCACTGAGTTTGGTACCTCCGCCATTTTTACCCCCGGTTGCGGTAATTAAAAAAGGTTTAGGTGCTAACTGGTTGATTTCATTTATCGCATCCCAAGCTGTTTTATAACTAATCCCTATTTGCTTTGCCGCTTGACTAAGTGAACCACTCTGTTCTATTGCTCTTAATAAGTCAATTCGTTTTGGATCAGTAAATAATTGCTGATTGATATTCAAAGTTAATAATATGTCAGGTGACAGCATTACGTTATGCCTTAATTAATTAAAAAAGCTACTTTTAGTAGCAAAGTCATTCTATTGTAGACGCTTTTCTCTTTTCCTTCAAAAAATGTACTCAGCAAAATTGATTAAAAGTAGTGGAATCTGCAAAGTTTAATTGTACTTTATAAATAAATTTTGATAGCATCGCTATATATTAAATTACATAACGATTGTGAGGAGTAAAATGAAAAAAATCATTGGAGTATTATTATCTTTAGCCACTTTATTTGCTAGTTTATCAACATCTGCTAGCCAAAAAATTACAGTATTTGCAGCTGCATCACTGACTAATGCAATGCAAGAGATTGCAACTTCCTACCAAACAGAACATCAAGATTGTGAAATTGTTTTCTCATTTGCTTCATCTTCTGTATTAGCCAAACAGATTGAACAAGGTGCACCTGCTGATATTTTTATGTCAGCGGATCAAAAGTGGATGGATTACCTTATTGAACACAAAGTTGCAACAGATAAACAAAATTTGTTAAAAAACGGTTTGGTATTAATTGCCCCTAAACAATCTAAATTAGAAAACGTGGAAATCAATGCCAATACCAATTGGCAAACGATTTTACCTAAAGGAGAAAGATTAGCGGTTGGTGATCCTGACCATGTTCCAGCAGGTCTCTATGCTAAAGAGTCTTTAACCAATTTAGGGGTATTTGATAAATTATTACCGCAAATGGCACCAGCAAGCAATGTTCGTGATGCATTAATGTTAGTTGAACGCAATGAAGCAGCCTTAGGTATTGTGTACAGCACTGATGCGAAAGTAAGTGACAAAGTGAAAATAATTGGTAGCTTCCCAGCTGATACATTTAAATCTATTGAATATCCAATTACATTACTCAAAGCTGATGCAAAAGAATTTTACCAATATTTAAATTCAGAAAAAGCCAAAACTATTTTTCAAAAATATGGATTCATAACTGACTAGTATTTAAATAAGATGATATTAACTGAGTTTGAATGGCAAACATTGCTGCTAAGCTTAAAAATAGCCGGTGCAGCAATTATCTTCAGTCTTCCAGTAGGAATTTTGACCGCTTGGATTTTAGCGAGATGTCAATTTATTGGCAAATCACTCTTTGATAGTATTGTTCATCTCCCTTTAGTATTGCCTCCTGTGGTTTTAGGTTATCTATTACTTTTAACCATGGGACGCCATGGTTTTATTGGTGAATGGTTAGATAAGTGCTTTCATTTAAGTTTTAGCTTCAATTGGCAAGGTGCCGCGTTAGCTTCTGCGGTGGTTGCCTTCCCCCTTATGGTGCGATCGATCCGATTAGCGATTGAGTCCATTGATTGCCGATTAGAAAACGTAGCTCGAACCCTTGGGGCTAAGCCATTTCGGGTCTTTATGACAATCACTTTACCGTTAGCTTTTCCGGGGATTTTAATGGGAATCGTACTCGGTTTTGCTCGTTGCTTAGGTGAATTTGGCGCTACAATTACCTTTGTATCAAATATTCAAGGTGAAACACGTACCCTACCGTTAGCGATGTATACCCTATTACAGATCCCAAACGGTGAGTCAGCGGCATTACGGCTTTGTATTGTTTCCATTATTTTATCGTTAGTCGCCTTGTTCCTTTCGGAAATGTTAAATCGCTGGCATAAAAAGAAATTAACTGGATTGAAATAATGTTGAATATTAATGTAAGCAAAGAACTTGCTTCGTTTGTTTTTGAATTTAAGCATGAAATTAATTGCCAAGGTGTAACGGCTATTCTTGGGGTTTCTGGTTCAGGAAAATCAACTCTCATTAATCTTATTAATGGTTTGATTAAACCTGATATTGGTTATATTAATCTAAATCAAAAAACATTAGTAAATACCGAAAAACATCTTTGTATTGCACCAGAAAAAAGACAAATTGGTACCGTTTTTCAAGATGCACTCCTCTTCCCACATTATAGAGTGATTAAAAACTTAACTTATGGGGCAAAATCGCTAAATTCTGAAAGATTTGATGAGATTGTAACAGTGCTTAATATCGGATCCCTCCTTAATCGTTATCCCGTTATGCTATCAGGTGGTGAAAAACAGCGTGTTGCCATTGGTCGAGCTTTATTAACTAATCCCCAATTATTACTGATGGATGAACCTTTATCAGCTTTAGATATGCCTCGTAAAAAGGAGTTGTTATATTATATTGATAAGCTTGTGAGTGATTTGAATATACCCATTATCTATGTCACTCATAATATTAATGAGGTAAAACGTATCGCACAGCATGTAGCCGTATTGGAGCAGGGAAAATTAATCGACTATGGCTCGACCGAGCAAATATTACAAAGTAATTACTTAAAAGAGTGGTTATAGAGCTTTAATGTAGCACTATTCTCTTCTTGTTTTATATAGCTAACCCCATCATGCCAAGCACCAAGTACCAATCTGGTTACTGATTCACCATTAATGATAAGATGATGGGTAGCCGGTTTATGGGTATGCCCATGAACCATAATATTGGCATTATGCTTAATCATCATATCAATCACCGCTTGTTGGTTTACATCCATGATAGTTTCAGATTTTATTTGATTATGCTGACTACTCTCTTGTCGTAATTTGCTAGCGATTTTTAAGCGAATAAACAGTGGCATTAATAAAAATAACTTTTGTAACCACTTTTTATGCATGATTTTTCGAAATTTTTGATATTGAGGATCATCAATACAAAGCAGATCACCATGTAAAAAAACAATGTTTTTATCCTGATTTGCTAAACAATTTATATCCCCTAATAGCGTCATATCACACCGCTTAGCGTACTGCTTGCCAATCAGAAAATCACGATTACCGTGAACAAAAAACTTTTTAATTTGCCTTGAGGATAACGCATTTAAAGCGTCTGAAATTTGATTGTGTAGTGTTGAACGAACATCATCCCCTACCCAATAATCAAACAAATCGCCTAGAATATAGAGTTCACATTGATTAGGTAGTTGTTCAAGGAAAGATAAAAAGCCTGCTGTAATATCAAAGTGATGTGCAGCAGGCTCATTTTCACCGAGATGAATATCGGCGATAAAAAAGCGAACAGGATTATTCAACCGTCACACTCTTAACAATAACATCTTCGACTGGCACATCAGAATGCATCCCGTTACGTCCAGTTTTGACCGCTTTGATCTTATCAACCACATCCATACCATCTACCACTTCTGCAAACACACAGTAACCAAAGCCATTGATATCAGAAGAACGATAATTTAAATAATCGTTATCCACAACATTGATAAAAAATTGAGCAGTCGCAGAATGTGGATCGGTTGTACGCGCCATAGCTAAAGTACCACGACTATTTTTTAAACCATTAGCAGCCTCATTTTTAATTGGAGCTTTAGTTTTTTTCTGGTTCATACCAGGCTCAAATCCACCACCTTGGATCATAAAATTATCGATCACTCGGTGAAAAATGGTATTGTCATAAAAACCTTCTTGGCAATATTCAATAAAGTTTTTGACGGTTTCTGGAGCTTTGTCATCAAAAGTATTGATCTTAATATCACCTAAAGAAGTATGAAATATAATCATAAAATGTTCCTTATTATCATTTTATTAATACATAAAATTTTTAGAAAAATAAGCCATTTTAATAATGGCTTACTCACTAAATCTTTCACATGCTTCTAATGTATTGCTCATTAACATTGCAACGGTCATTGGGCCTACACCACCGGGAACAGGGGTGATCCAGCCTGCATATTGGCTAGCAACGTCGAATTCAACATCACCAACGAGTTTGCCATCAGGTAAACGGTTTATACCAACATCAATCACGATGGCACCGGGTTTTATCCATTCCCCTTTAACGTAATTAGGAATTCCAACACCAGCAACAACAATATCAGCATTACGAACATGTTTTTCTAAATCAACAGTTCGGCTATGAGTTATTGTCGTAGTACAGCCTAATAGCAGTAATTCTAATGCCATTGGTCGACCAACAATACTCGATGCACCAACAACAGTGGCATTCAAGCCGGATAAATTAATACCTGTTGATTCTAACATTTTAACCACACCATAAGGTGTACATGGGCGTAAAATTGGATCGCGTTGTAATAAGTGGCCAATGTTATAAGGATGAAAGCCATCAACATCTTTACGCGGATCGATACGCTCTAGTACTTTTGTCTTATCAATGTTATCCGGTAGAGGAAGCTGAACTAAGATACCATGTACGTCAGCACGTTGATTCAATTCATCAATTAACGCTAATAGTTCCTCTGTAGTTGAGGAAGGATAATCATAAGCAAAAGAAGCAAATCCCACATCATCACAAGCTTTCTGCTTATTTTTAACATAAATTTTAGAAGCCGGATCAGAGCCGACTTGTATAACAGCTAATCCCGGTAGTGATAAACCTTGTTCAGTACGAGATACTACCTTTTTGGTAATTTCGTTACGTATTTGTTGTGCTAACGCTTTACCATCAATTATTTTTGCAATCATAAGCGATTACTTCTTTTACCTATTCATTGTGAATGAGGTATTCTCGCAAAAGTTTTTATTGTTGTCTATTCACTTGTCGGCTGATTGGTGAAGTTCTGTCAAAATCTGTTGATATTGTTGATCTACATTAGTAATTACCGAACAGATATGCGCATCAAATGCCTTAAGTTTTGGTTTTTGAATTTTCCATTCATTTTTTGAAATATCTTTGATAGCACCTAAGTTTTTAAAAAAGTTAAATTCTACAATACTCCCTCCGACTACGTTATAAAAAATGCGTTCCCCAATATCCTCCCCATCTTTTTTTAAATTATTAAAGTTTTGATAGTAAAACGTTGTTGTGCCATTTTCAGTAATAATTGAACGATGCAATAATTTAACTAATCGTTTATAAAGTTTATTTAATTCACTATGTAGTTCACGATCATCACTCAATTTTCTGGTTATAGCTTGGTCAAAAGCAACTTTCACGTCCAACAATAAATTTAATGATTGCTGTTCTAGCTGTGGTAATTTTAAACGCAGACTTTTTTGAAATTCATTAAGTTTTTTACGTAACGACTTATTCACTGATACTGTTTTTGCATTTAATACCACTTGTCCATCACTCATGATGGATAGATCATTTGATTTATTAACGATATGGATGTTGTTTTTATTTATCACAATATCATAACTTGGTTTGACCGGACACTCTTTTTTAGCGGCAAACGCCGTTATTGATAATGTTAATGAAAAAAGAAATAGTATTTTTTTTAGCATGCTGACATCCATTTAATGGTTGAAATTAAAATTATAGCGAGTAATATCAAATTAGCACTAAATTTAAAACTTAAAAAACCCCCATTCTTCAACTTTTTGGGAAAAAAATTGATAAAATATTCGATTAATTATTCAAATGATTAAAACGCATACCTAACTCGCTATGCAAGTAGAGTATCAATAGATATAATCTATTATATTAACTAGGTTTAACTACTTTTTTTTATTTCAAACTAAAGTATAGTAAATCCATCAAGCAAATTTAACTTATTCGAGGTGATATATGTATGCTGTAATTTTCGGACGTCAAGGATGTCCATATTGTGTGCGAGCTAAAGAGCTTGCTGAAAAGTTATCTCAAGAACGCGATGATTTTTCTTATCGTTATGTTGATATCAACGCTGAAGGTATTACCAAACAAGATCTTTCAAAAAGTGTTGGTAAACCGGTAGAAACCGTACCACAAATTTTTATCGATGAAAAACCAATTGGTGGTTGCACTGATTTTGAAGCCTATGCCAAAGCTAATTTGGGATTATTTCAAGGATAAATATTTCTGCATAATAAATACAGATAGACCACCTCGGTGGTTTATCTGATCTTAACGACCCGGTAATTTTTGCCAAGTCACTTCATTACGTAAATAAGTTGGTTCAACATCTTCAACTTTAACAACGTCATTTTTCAACCATTTCTTATGGGCGATAACAACTAAATCTTGCGCTTCTGGTAACCATACTTCACTTTGCTTAATCTCTGGTAACATATTAGGATAAGTTTGCCACCCGGTACCAGCCAAATAATAGTTATTATCAATATGCTGAATTTTTGATTTCACATATTCAGGTTTGATAACACATTCAGCAATAATCGCTTGCCACTCTTGATTTTGATATTGATATTGACCTAAATAGACCTCACCCATTCTAGCATCTATCGCCGGAATAACTTTTGTTGATCCAGTTGTTCTATAACATCCTTGCGCCAAAGTCATCAAGGTTGAGACACCTATCATCGGTTTATCAATGCCCAATGCTAATCCTTGAGCAACCCCTATACCAATTCTCACGCCAGTAAAACTACCTGGACCTTGCGCAAAAGCAATAGCATCAAGTTGTGAAAGGGTACAGCCTGATTGATTTAAAATATTATCAACCATTGGTAAGATCTTTTTAGTATGATCTCGCGCCGAAATCATGAAATCGTGGGTGATTTCATTTCGATAAAATAGTGCTACGGAACAAGCTTCTGTTGAAGTATCAATGGCTAAAATAGTACTCATTTGTTTTCCAAATTATCAGGTTCATTGTTAGATAATAAAAAATCGATTACCTTGTTAACATCTCGGGTTCTTGGTGATGGCGGTAAACTATTAATAAACGTTGCGCCATAAGTGCGCATCACTAATCGATTATCACAAATTATAATCGCTCCACGATCATTATGATGACGGATCAATCGCCCCACCCCCTGTTTTAAGGTAATAACAGCTTCAGGTAATTGCACTTCATTAAAGGCATCACCACCTTGCATTTGGCAATCCTCCATGCGTGCTTTCATTAAAGGATCATCCGGTGAGGTAAACGGTAACTTATCTATAATAACACAAGATAAAGTATCACCCCTAACATCAATCCCTTCCCAAAAACTACTGGTTGCGATTAATAGTGCATTACCGCTTTCAATAAATTGTTCAAGAAGTTTTGTTTTGCTAGTTTCACCTTGAACCAACACCGGTAATTTGGTAAGCAATCGAAATTTTTCAGCTAATGCATTCATCATTGCATAAGATGTACAAAGAAAAAAACAACGACCATTATTAGCCTCAATAACCGGTAATAAAATATCAACGAGTTTTTCAGCATTGCCTCGCTCATTTGGTGATGGTAGATAACGCGGCACACACAAAATCGTCTGATTGATATAGTCAAATGGGCTTTCTAAAATTAAGGATTCAGCGTTGGTTAGCCCTAAACGTTTAGTAAAATAATCTAATTGATTATCGACTGATAATGTTGCTGAGGTAAATATCCAGCTACCTTCTCGCTGGGTTAATAATTCTTCAAATTTTTCCGTTACCGATAATGGTGTTAATGCAAAGAGAAAAGAACTATAGGTGCTTTCATACCAATAGCTATAACCAGGTACATGAGTTTCTGTCAACTTTTTTAACAATTGCTGGTACTGATTAACCCGCTCATAACAATTATCTAGTGTTGTCGAGCGACCTATCGTTAATAATAGAACTTCTTTACAAAAATCAAGACTATCAAACAGATAAGATAATTCTTGTTTAATACTGGATTGATTAAATAGATAGCGAAGATTACCTTTGTTATTTTGTTGACTGATTAATATTCGCATATCTTGGGTACATTTTTGCAATTTATCAGCACACTGCTGTAACTGAGACATATCTTTGACTTCGGTTCGATAAGCCAAATTTATCTCTTTGGCTAAGTCAAATAGTTGTCGACTCGTCAACTGTTCACCAAAATAGTGACAGGCAAGATCGGGAAGTTGATGTGCTTCATCAAATATCATTACATCAGCTTTAGGAATTAGCTCGCCAAATCCGGTATCTTTAACCACTACATCAGCCAAAAATAGATGATGATTAACCACGACAATATCGGCATTTAACGCGCGTTTACGAGCTTTAACCACATAACAATCATTATAATGCTCACAATCACTACCCAAACAATTATCGTTAGTACTTGTTAAGATTGGCCAAATTGGATTGTCTTCAGTCAGCGTGGTACATTTACTGATATCACCATCTTTAGTTTTGATTGACCAGTTTTTTACCCGAACTAAATCTGTGCGTAAACTCTTATCTAGATCGCCTGCTGCCGCATATTGGTGATACATACGCTCTAAACAAAGATAATTGGCTCGCCCTTTAAGAAGTGAAATTTTACCCGTATAGTCCAGCGCTTTTTTGATAATGGGTAAGTCTTTACTATACAACTGTTCTTGTAGATTTTTCGAGCCAGTTGAAATGATGACTTTCTTCTCACTACGTAATGCAGGAACCAAATATGCAAAGGTTTTACCTGTTCCCGTTCCCGCTTCCACTACTAGCGAATGTTGGGCGTTGATTGCTTCAGTGACTTTATTTGCCATACGTCTTTGTGGTTCTCGTGCAACAAAACCATCTATAGCCGTCGCAAGCAAACCATTTTCTGCAAAATCATCAATCACTTAAAATACACCTAATTAAAAGATAAGTCTAATTTGTCTATCCACACTGGAAAATATATTTAATAAATAAGCTAACGTTAGAAAAAAACAATTTTATATTAGAAATGAAATTATTATCCTGAAATTGAACAATTAACTATCAAAATAACGATTTATAATATAGCAATAACTAAAGCAAAAATATAGACAAGAATAATCACTATAAAGAAAAAGCTTAGTTAGAAACTGATTAATTTTTTTAAATCGATAATCTAAATAAGCTCATAAAAATAGAATTATTTAACCATTATTACTTTTTCAATTTAGTTTTTAAATAAATAAGATAGTGTTTTATTCCAGATAGATATTTTTTTTGTTTAAACATCAGTTTTGAATAAGCGCGAATTGAAGAGGTCTTTTTAGGACTATATAATGGTAAACAATCATTTCGCCAAGGTGATTTTTCTAAATAAGAATCAAATAATATAGATCGATAAGGTTCATGCCAAGGTTTATTCTTAGTTATGTAATGAATAAAGACTGTTTCATCCGGAATATTCGCATCTTCATTACCATTAATTGATAATGCCAATAAATTATTAAATTTTCTTGGTAATATTAGCCTTTTTTCACCGACACAAATATTTAAGACATCTTGATCGGGATATTGATATTTTTCACCACCATTTAATAGTTTCAACGTCTTATCAGTAATTTTATCTTCGCACCAAAGCGGAATGTTAATGAGCATAACACCAGAATTAAAATAAGTTCCTTCAATAACACCATATTTGGTACATTGAGATTGTTGCATATATGGTTCGTCAGCAACAGCTGCAAGTAGAATGCCAGTAAGATCAATATTATCAATATCTGATAAGCTATTCGTACATAAGGTATCACTATCAACATAAAGTAACTTATCAGTGGTATTTTTGAGTATTATTGGCGCTATTAGGCGCACACAAGCTGAAAGCGGAAACTGTTCGGTATTTTGCTCATCGACTTTGAACTGATCATTAATAACATATTCAGTTATTGATACATTATCGAATTTAATTTCTCCAAATTTACGTCTATTCTCATCAGAAAGATTATGGGTAAATAAATGAAAATGAATCGGCCTTGAAATATTATTTTCAAAAACAGAGAAAATATTTATACCTGCTGATAATGCATAATTATCATCAAAACATAATAGAATATGTATAATAGTTTGATTATTGTCAAAATTATGTGACAGTAATTCATTCCTTTTATTAATAAATCTATCAACTTGAATCACGGTTTACATCCTTATCGCTTTTTAAAAGCTTTATGCTTGAGATAAAGTAAATAATATTTGAATGCCGAAAGATATTTTTTTTGACTTGCTAACAATTTTGCATAACGTCTGGTTGTTGAGGGTGCATGTTCATTAGCTAATGACAATTTTTGATTAGCCCATGGCGAAGAAGCAATATAACGTTGATAAAGCGGGGTTAAATATAGCTGATACCATGGTTTATTGCCGGTAACGTAATGAATTATAACAGTGTCATCACTTAATAAGCTATCTTCATTACCACCAACTGAGAGTGAAGTAAGTTGGTTAAAATTTTTAGGAAGAAACAGAGTGTTACCTTGCATTAGAATATTCAAAACGTCTTGATCGGCAAATTTATAAACTTTACCGCTATTAATCATTGCAAAAGCTTTTTCTGTTAAGTTATTAGCTACCCACATGTCAGTATTAATATAAATCATTCCTGCATTAAAATATTCACCATACGAAATATTGCAATCTGGGCATTGTTTTTCTTGAGTTTTATCTACATCTGCAACTACAGCAGCATATTTGTCAGTTAAATCTTTATTGATTAAATCATCCAGTTTATTAGTACAAAGGATATCACAATCTAAATATAACACCCTCGAAGCTACTTTATTTAGCAATTGTGGCACAATAAAACGTAAACACGTTGATGCCGAAACATGTAGTACTAAAGTATCAGGATTTATCGAGAAATCATTGCTCACTTCATAACAAATTATCGAGGTATTATTCTGACTAAGTTGATTAAAGTCTTCAATTTTTTTATTAGATACTTTATTAGCAAATAAATGAAAAAACAGATTTTTATCGGGGTTGTTGATAATAATTGATGACATAGCAATACCTGCTGGCATTGCATAATTATCATCGAAACAGAATGCAATATGCACTGTTTCTTGTGATTCAATAATATGACTAAATAAAGTAGTAATCTTACTAATGAAAAGATTTTCTGTTAACATGTTCTAGTAATACCGACAATTTGAAATTTGTTTTATTGTAACATAACTAATTATTATAAAAAAATTAACTATCCATTTCATATTTATTTAACAATTTTGTAATACATGAATAGCTATGATATATTTAAAACATTGTATTAATGAGTGTTTGAAATGAATAATAGTATTATTAATATTGTATATTGTACAGATTCCAATTATCTAGAACATGTTGGTGTTTCTATTACTTCGATCATACTCAATAATAAAAGTAATAATATTCATTTTCATATTTTTTTGTATGATGTTTCAGACGAAGAAAAAAATAAGCTAAAAGAAATTAGCTCCGCAATTACGCTTTATTCAATTCCTATTGATGAGCTAAATAAATACATTGACATTAAGAATGAAAAAGTAAAACATATCAATCGTTCAATGTATATTCGCTTATCTGTTCCAAGATTATTACCTGATTATATTGATAAGTTTATTTACTTAGATGCTGATATCTTATGCTTTGGCGATATTTCTCCTGTTTTAAATATCAATATTGATTCAGTAGTTTGTGCGGTAACAGCTGATTCTTTAAATGATGATAATCTTTTAGCAAATGCAAATCGCTTATCGTTAGGAAATAAAAAATACTTTAATTCAGGTTTTTTATATATTAACAGTCAGAACTGGAAAAAATTTGACACAGAAAATAAAGCCAACCAAATATTATTATCACCAGAGAATTATAATTTAATCTACCCAGACCAAGATGCTTTAAATATTGTTTTGCAAGAACGTGTTGTTTTTGTTGATGTTAAATGGAATTATTTATTTACTTGGATGAATGATGAAGAAAAGGAATCTTTCTTTCATCATAAAAAATCGTTACCTTATTTTGTGCATTTTACAGGTCCAAGAAAAATATGGTACGCAGAACATAAAGGTTTAGCCCAAGATTTATACATTTTTTATAAACATTTTACCCCTTGGAGCGATGTAGTATTGAAATCTTACCAAAGCAAAATGAGACCAGTTGATTATAGGGTATATGCAAAAGATTTTTTTAGAAAAAGAAAATTTCTAAAATGTATTAAATATTATTTAACTTACTTAATTAAAAAATAGATTAAATAACCAGAAATTTTAATAATCTATGTTTTTATAATCCTACAACTAAAAAATTTAAATAATTCCTTTATAAATAAGCAAAATATACTGATTTTTATATATTCCGCTATTATTTCTGATTATATTATATAATAACATTAATAAACTAACTAATATTAGTTATACACTCTTATCTGAGTAGAGCCAAACAATTAAAATTATATAATTTAGGTTATATAATTTTAATTGCTGTTTTTTACTAGTTTATTAAATAGATAAAAATAGTAAAATTTAACAGCTGTAAAAACTCGACCTCTTTTTAAACAATATTTGGCATAGTTTCTTAACCATGATTTTTTTAATGCTTTCGGTCGTTTGGTATATTTCCAAGGAGATAAATCATAAAATTTTAAAAATAACTTAGAATCAAATGTTTGATACCATGGTTTATAGCCTGTTACGTAATGTAATAACACAGTATAAGGCGCTATTAATTGTTCTTCTTCACAAGAAATACTTATGTGAATTTTAGTATTATATTTAATAGGTAAAAGGATTGTTTGGTTTTCTAATAATATATTTAAAACATCTTGATCTGCAAAACGATAGACATTGCCATCATTTACCTTGTTAATACATTTGTTGGTTAAATCATTTTTCATCCACTCATCAGTGTTAATTAATAACACTCCCGAATTAAAATATTTTTCAACATCAATAGAATATAAATTTTTTACTTCATTTTGCATCGGTTTATCGTCAGGAATGACCCCTGCAACATAGTTAGATATATCTGTGTTATATAGTTCAGAAATAGATTTCAAACAGAGAATGTCACTGTCAAGATATAAAAATTTTTTAGTTTGAGAATGTAATAATGCCGGAAGAATAAAACGCGCACAAGAAACCACAGATAAGTAACCTAATACCAATGTATTCGGATTAATGTCAAAGTTATCATTTAAATAATATATTTTAATACTAACATTGTTTCCAATAAGTTCTTTAAGTTTAATTATATTAACCAAAGATACATTATCAACTAATAGATGAAAACAAAAATTTAAGTTACTATTATTTTCAATTATAGAAGTTATAGTTACCCCTGCTGGCATTGCATAATTATCATCAAATGCAAATGCAATATGC
Organism: Gilliamella sp. LMG 34359; assembly: GCF_984569085.1. Classification (NCBI taxonomy): domain Bacteria; kingdom Pseudomonadati; phylum Pseudomonadota; class Gammaproteobacteria; order Orbales; family Orbaceae; genus Gilliamella; species Gilliamella sp. LMG 34359. The sequence continues at coordinate 2,833,094 of NZ_OZ474906.1, forward strand.
AATATTTCTTTACTGCTATTTTGAGTAAACTCTTCAACTTTACTTATATATTTATTGGAATTAAACATTTATTACGTCGCTTTTTAAAATTTTTATTATTCTAAATAAATACTATAAAAGTGTAAATTTATTTAATCTGTCAAAAGTTCTTAAATCTTCGTTTTTTTAATTTATATAAAGTTTTTACCTATATTTTGTTAACAAAGAAATATATAATTAACATAATAGATTATTAGATATCACTTAAATTAGAACGGATTAAATGTTTAACATAAATAACTTTATTGATCAAATTAAACCTATAAGTACTAATCTTGAGCCACATTTTCCAACTCTAAATATTGCTTTAGGATTTGACAATAATTATGCAATGCCTGCTGGTGTAGCAATATTATCAGTTATCCAAAATACGCCAAATTGCAACCTTCATTTTCATTTATTTATTGATAATGTGTCACATGTAAACCTTGAAAAGTTCGAGAAGTTTAATTATCCGAATGTATCAATTACGCTGTATTTTTTAAATAACAATTTTATCATCAATCCCAAAACGTTAGTTTTGCATATTCCGACAGCATCAACCTGCATACGCTTTATTATGCCTAAACTCCTTGTTTCAGTAACTGATAAATTAATATATCTTGATAGCGATATAATTTGTTTAAAATCATTAGCAAAATTAGCGGAATACAATATTGAAAATTATATTGCAGGAGTTATAAGTGATAGCAAAGATATGCAACAAACCATCAGTGAAATGTATAACATTGATTCAACAAGATATTTTAATGCAGGTGTATTACTTATAAATACTACTAAATGGTGTGAAGAAAAGATTTCCGAAAAGGCATTAACTATGATTAATGATGGAAATATTTATAAGTTTGCCGATCAAGATGTTTTAAATATTTTACTGGAAAATAAAACACTGTTACTACCAATAAAGTTTAATACTAAGATAAAAATTTCAGTCGATGCGCATCAGGAAAAAGAAATCAGACCTTATACTGTTATTTTACATTATATTTCACAAAATAAGCCGTGGTATAAAGTTTATCTTTCTGAAATTTTTAATAATTATTTTAATTTGTCTCCATGGAAAGATGATCAATTACCTTTAAGTGGTAATAGCTCATCTATAAGAAATTATGCTAAATATTTATTTAAACAAAAAGCTTATTTTAAATCTATTTATTACTATAGTATTTATTTAAAATTTAAGTTATTTCTTAAAAAATAATTATCTATTTGAAATTTTATGATAAATAAAACTGTTTGTCTTACTATTATTATACCTTGTTATAATGTTGAAGATTATATTGAAGACTGTTTAATTTCAGTTACAAAAGATGATACTTATCCTCTAGAAATTATATGTATCGATGATGGTTCTACTGATAATACCTTACTAATATTAGAGCAATATCAATCAAAATTTAGTAATATCAAAATAATTAAACAACCAAATCTCGGTGTCAGCCAAGCTCGAAATAAAGGTGTTGAATGTTCGTCTGGAGACTACATTCTATTCATTGATTCTGATGATATTATAAATCATAATTTACTCAAAGAATTCAGATATTCTCTAAAACTTATGCCTCAATTAGATTTGTTCTACTTTGATTATACGTCTTTTAAAGACGGAGAAATGATATCTTGTATGACAAATCTTGAAAATAGTAAAACAAAAAACTTCAAATCAGGCATAGATTTATTAAATCATTTATTAGAAATGAGAAATTATTCTGGCGTTGTATGGCGATTTATTTTCCGCCGAAAATTATTTACTGAAAAATTTATCGAGAAAAACCACGAAGACCACAGCATCTCACTTTCTATTATCTCGAAAGCAAAATTGACTAATTATTATATAAATAAAAATTCTTATTTTCACCGTGTACGTGCTTCTTCATTATCAGAACAATACATTGATGATTCTAATTTGAAAACTTTGAAAAGAGTTTTAGAACACTGTATAACAGAAATTAACACCCTACAATTATCAGATAATGCAAAACGCAATTATATCTGTGCAATGAATATCACTTATTTAGAATCACTGTTGAGATCTGATAAGACATTTCAAAAACAAACTAAAAATGAAATTATAAAAGAACTCGGTTTACTTAAACTAATGATACGAGTCTACAATAGTAAAAAATGTAATCCTATAAGAAATATTTTCTACATTTTAAAATTTATAAAGAAAAATCCTTGTACATTCACTACAAAGAAAATATTACTAAAATGTGCTATAACCAAAAAATATCCTTATATGAATATTGAAAAAGACTACAAGTACTACTCATCCCTAAATAAATTCTAAAAACCTATTTAGAGCTATGATCAAAAAAATTAGTGAACCATTATTCATTAAAATTACTTTTATACAATTTTGTATATGCACCATCTCTCTTTAATAATTCAGTATGGGTCCCTTGTTCGATAATAGTTCCATCACCTATCACTAATATTTTATCCGCATTTTCAATAGTAGATAATCGATGAGCTATAACTAGAGAAGTTCTTCCTTTTTGTAATTCATCTAACGCTTTCTGTATTGTCTTTTCAGACTCGGTATCTAATGCTGATGTGGCTTCATCTAAAATAAGAATCGGATTATCTCTTAAAAGAGCTCGAGCAATAGCTATACGTTGACGTTGACCTCCAGATAATAAAACTCCATTTTCACCAACTACTGTATCGAAACCTTTATCAAATTGTTTAATAAAATCATAAGCATTTGCTTTTTTTGCAGCTTCCTCTATTTGCTCTTGAGAAAACTCACCAATTTTTCCATATGCTATATTATTTGCAATATTATCATTAAACAAATGTACGTTTTGGGAAACTAAGCCAATTTGGTTTCTTAAACAAAATAATGTATATTCACAAATGTCAACTCCATCTATAGAGATTTCACCATCTGTAATTTCATAAAAACGCGTTAATAAATTTGCAATTGTTGTTTTTCCAGATCCTGATCTGCCAACTAAAGCGACGGTTTTGCCTGCAGGTACATTAAAACTAATATTATTTAATGCTAAATCATCCCGAGTTTCATACTTAAATGAAACATTCTTAAAAAGAATATCTCCTTTAACTCTATCTACATTTAAACTACCATTATCCTTTTCAATAGGTTGTTCAAGTATAGAAAACAATGTTTGACAAGCTGCCATGCCTTTTTGAAACCCTGCATTAACACTTGTTAAACTTTTTATCGGTTGCATCAAAGCTACCAATGAAGAAAAGACGACAGTAAATTCACCTGGTGTGATATTCAAATCAGGATTACTAGCTGTTAATAGTACAAAAGCAATTGCAAAAGAAATAACAACTTGAACAATAGGTGTTGATAAAGCGGAAATAGAGACTAATCGCATGCTATCTCGGCGAAATTTGTTACTCACTTTTTCAAAATTTTTAACTTCTTCTTCTTGAGCTCCAAATACAATTATTTCTCTATGCCCTTTTAACATCTGTTCAACCGACATCGTCACATTCCCCATTGAATTTTGCATATTTTTGGCTAAGCGACGAAATCTTATTGATATGAATGATATAAGAGCTATTACTATCGGAGTAATGATAATCAAAGACAAAGATAATTGCCAACTATTGTAAAACATTGTGTAGAATAGACCGCAAATAAAAGCTGTTTCGCGGATTATTGTTATTAATGCGTCTGACGAGGATGCTGCAACCTGATCAGTGTCATAAGTAATACGAGACAATAATCGACCAGTTGAATTTTGATCATAATAGCTAACAGGGGCTTCAACAAAATGGCTAAATAACCTTTGTCGAATTTTCATCACAATCTTTCCGGAAATTAGTGATAACAATACAGAATAACCATAGTTTGCAATTCCACGCAATAATACTAATCCAAAAATATAAAAAGGCGCCATTAATAAAAAATTTTGGTCATTCATTGAAAAACCACGATCTAATAATGGTCGTAATAAGGCGATCAACGAGGTGTCAGCAAATGCGCTTGCAATCAATAAAATAACGGAAAAAAATAATACAAACTTATGTTCCATAATTAATGGACATAATTTTAAAAAGGTTTTCCATGTAGAATAATCTTTATCTATATCATTAATATACTGTTGCTTATTTTGTCGATTCATATTGTTCATTATCTATTCTTTTTGCCTTAACTATTAAATTGCATTTTATGCATTTGTGCATAAATTCCATTTAATTTAATCAATGACTCATGATTACCATCTTCTATTACTTTTCCATCATCAATAACTAGAATACGATCTGCTTTTTCAATTGTTGATAAACGGTGAGCAATGATGATTGATGTTCTATTTTTCTGAAGTATTTCTAACGCTTTTTGTATAAGTCTTTCTGACTCATTATCTAGTGCAGAAGTAGCTTCATCAAAAATTAATATTGGATTATCACGTAACAAAACCCGAGCTATTGCGATTCTCTGCCTTTGTCCACCAGATAATAAGATACCATTATCACCTATTTCTGTGTTTATTCCATGTTCTAACTTATTAATAAATTCAATAGCATTTGCTTGTTTAGCCGCTCTTAAAATATCATCTTCACTATGAAGTTCTTTTTCACCGTATGCAATATTTTCAGCAATAGTACCATTAAATAAATGAACATTTTGAGATACATAACCAATTTGCTTACGTAATGATTTTAAAGTGTATTGTTGGATATTTATAGAGTCTATTAAAATTTCACCTTTAGAGATATCATAAAAACGTGGCAATAAGCTAGCAATTGTCGATTTACCTGCCCCTGAACGTCCTACGAGAGCAATAGTTTGACCCGCCTCTATTTTTAAACAGAAGTTATTAAGTGCTGGAGTATTTCGTGTAGGATAAGTATAAGTGACATTTTTAAACTCAATATTTCCTTTTACTCGATCAACAACAATAGTTCCATTATCATGCTCTAATGGGGAATTAAGAAGTTCAAATAGTGATTCACAAGCAACCGCACCTTTTTGAAGCTCAACATGTAAACTTGTTAATTCTCGTAGAGGGCGCATTACAGCTACCATCGCAGAAAAAACTACAGTAAATGAACCTGGTGTAATATCTAAATTTTGACTAGCTACTAAATAAAGTATGAAACCTAATCCAGTTGTTGCAATCAACTGAATTAAAGGTGTTGATAATCTTGAAACTATTTCTATTTTCAACATTCCTCTTCGAACTTTATCCGTTATAATATTAAAATTTCGTTTTTCATATTCTTTTGCATTGAAAATTAAAACTTCTTTATGCCCTTTTAACATTTCATCACTAGCAATAGTTATTTGTCCCATTCCAGCTTGCATTGAAGCAATAGTATGTCTAAATTTTTTGGCTATGAATTGTGCAATAAAAATAATCAATGGAACTAAAATAATTAATACTGAAGCTAATTTCCAACTTCCATATAACATAACAATACATAAACCTACTGCATAGGTTATTTCACGAATGAGTATTATCAAAGCGTCGGAAGAGGCTTTCGATAACATTTGAGTATTAAAAGTAATAACTGAAACAAGATCACCTATAGATTGTTTATCATGGAAACTAATAGGGCTTTTAATCAAATGATGAAATATCATCTGCCTAAATTTAGTCACAACTTTCCCCGATAACCACGAAAGACAGTATGTCGAAATATAATTAGATAACCCCCTAAGTAAAATTAATCCAATAATTGTAATAGCAATAAGAATCAAAAGAGAGTAATTTTTATCCATTAATCCATTGTCAAGTAATGGTTTGGTAAGTGATATTAATGTAGCATCTGTTGCTGCATTCAATAATAGTCCAAAAACGGCCACAAATAATGCTTTTTTAAAAGGTTTAATGAATGGCCATAGTTTTTTTAAAGTAGTAATTGAGTTTAATTTTTGAGGCATAATAGAATGTTAAAATAGTAAATTATCGACAATTATACACTATTATAAGACTTTCACGTTAATTTTATTCTATTGAGATTATAGATAAAAAAAACAAATATTTATTTATAATTTTATGAATATTAGCTATTTATACTCGAATTATTTTTTTATTTTGATCTTAATTCCCAGAAAACATAGAATATAAAACTTATCAGCATCCCAAATTCCAAGTAAACGTTGCCTTTTGTTTAAAAATAATTGATTGATTTTTCCTATATTATGATAGTCTTTATTAAACATAGAGCTTATAAAATCATTATCAGGAAAATGAGACGTTAAATTAAAAAGATTAACAATTTTAGTTGCTTGATTTAAAGCTAATATTCTATCTTTGTTAGGTAAACGACGCATCGATTCTAACAACTTATGTTGAAACAAATCAATTAAAACAGGTTTGAATTTATCAAACAATTGCCAACGGTCAACAAATTGCATTAAATATTCAAAACATAGCAATGAATCTAACTCATGAGAAGTTACAGTATACTTATGATTTTTTGTCGTATTGCTCATTATAGATCCATCTCTTATAAGATAGTTATAAAATTTATCATTCATAAAATATGCTGCATTACACAATAACCCATAAGACCAAAAAAAAGGATTATCTTCATACCAAAGTCCTTCAGGGAAATAAATATTATGCTGTCTAATGATTGAAAGTTTATAAATTTTATTCCATGCACAAACGTCCATGTTTTTCATAACATCATTAGATAATTTAACAAAACCTTTATATTTGTGTTCAAAATATCGCTCATCTTGTATTCGACTACAATTGTTTTCAATTATCAGCTTAGTCGAAAAGTAAATTAAATCAACATCAGGTTGATTGAAGTGACAAATCGTTTTCTCATAAGTATCTAATTCAATAAAATCGTCAGAATCAACAAAAGTAATGTATCTTCCTTTAGCATTTTCAATACCAACATTTCTAGCAGAAGACAAACCACCATTTTCCTTATCAATGATTCTTATTCTAGTATCAATTTCAGTATATTTTTTTAAAATAGAAAGGGAATTATCTGTTGAACCATCGTTAACGCAAATAATTTCAATATTTTTGAAAGTTTGATATATAACACTATCTAAACATTTGTTCAGATATTTTTCAGTATTATATACAGGAATGATTACAGATAAAATCGGTTTCATTAAAAGTAGTCCTTAATTGTTTTTTATTAACATTTAACAAAATGGTTAAAATCGCGAAAGAACAAATCATACTGATTTTTTGGAAAAAATTTCCATTTTTGCAATTTTATTTTGCAATTTATAAATTTTATTCTTCACAAGACAATAAGGAAATAAATTTAATATATAAAAAAATACAACTCGTTTTATATATTTAAATTTTGAATATTGAGTTAACTTCTTTTCTTCAATAAATTCAGTTTTAATAACATCAAAATCAGGACCATGTTTAAAATCAATTGGATTTAGATTTATTCCTTTTTTTCTCCAGAAATTAGCCCACCAAACCTCCATACAATAAAAATCTTCTGATTGTATATTATCCTCAAAGGAGGTATACAATGATGACGCATTACTAATAGTATCTGGACTACCAAAAAAAACTAAATCTGAACCAGCCAAAAAGTGAGGATCTTCAATCATATTTCCACGACCAAATGGATTAAAACCATGAAAAATGGTATTCTGCGGGATTGGTAACTGAAAATCTGAATAACAACTTAAAAATGAATCAATTCTAAATGTTTTTTTGAAAAAAATATCTGGTCTGGTTACTATTACCCAATCGTATGTAATGTTATTTTCAGTTTCATATTGATTACGTAATTCATTAGTCATATAAATAGTATAAGAATTATTTAAACATCCTTTTTTAGCTCTAGGAAATTGACCTATTTTTTCAACTAATACTTCATCTGTATATTCTAATTGAGGTTCAATAAGTATTTTTTTAGGTTGATAAAGTTCATTGACTAATAAAAGTTTCTCACTAGTTAGCATTTCTTGCGTTAAGACATTTCCATCGACATTGCGATAATTGATAGTAGAATGATCTAACTCATCCCAAGTATGAATGAAAATATCTATTTGATAACCATCTTGTATGTTTTCTTCTAATAAATTCTTCCTAAATGAATCAAATGTATATTCAAAAGTTCTCAAATGCCCAAATAGTTGAATTGCAATTCTTTTTAAATTAGCCATTAAAATAATCTCTAATATTATTAATATATGTTTATTATTTTTTTATTTTTCTACAAAAAAATTCTTTAAGTTTTCTTAAAAAAGACCTTTTTTTACGAAGTTTTTCCATCTTTGAAGTAACATTTAATAGATCAACTTTGAGTTTTTGATATAAATCGTAAACAACAGTATATTTACTATCTAAATCTCGTTGATTTTCTACCAATTTAAATAAATCGCCATAAGTTCTAATATTTAATCCCTGTTGACTTGATGATAATTTGGAAGAATCATTGTTAGATTGAGATATTATATCCAATTCATTTATATCAAAAAATTTGAGATTATAACCCCAATAACAATTTAAAGATGCTCGTAAAATATTAGAATTATTGAAAGAAAAATCTGAAATTTCATTTGTATTTTTGAATATTGAATTCAAAATATTTTGCCAAAACACAGGAGAAAAATATTTATTGTTTACAAGAATAAATTTTGATGATTCAAAATCATCATTTCCATCACAATAATCAATATATTTATGACTTATATAATATACTTTCTTATCGAAAAACTCTGCTTCACTTAATACTCCAGAAGACAATCCAGATATTGCAGAAATATTTTGATTAGACATTAAATTATAAATATTTTCATTAATTACAATTAATTTACCATATCTTTCCAATATTTCTATTTCGTGTTTATTATTATTAGAAAAAGGATGAGGCTTATAATAAATGCATTCATAATTAGAAAAAATATCGGAAAGAGTATCTTGATAATCCTCCAAACAGACTATTTTTCCATCTTTTATTAAAGAACTATCCATCGAAGTCTGCCCTACATACAATATTGAATTAGGGATTATTTCTATTGAGTTTCGCCTATTATAATAAGCTTTCATATAATTTGCTAAAATATATAAATCGCTTTTTGGTAATGTGTACTGCCTTATAGCTTTACTAATTTCTAAGTTGTTAGTTTTAAATGAAAAAATTAGATCTTCAGCAAATCTAAAAGAAGATTCAAATAGATCAATATAAGTGATATTTAACTCATTTAAAATCTCTAAGAATGCAAAATTTGCATGATGAATAATTAAAATATATCCTGAGAATCTTCTCTTAATATATAATATTGCTTGCTTTGTCCATTCTTCTTTATCAGAAAGGGTTATCCATGATTCTTCAGAAAGTGGGAGATTATTTAACTCATAAAGGTAATCTCTATCGATCAGCGAATGAGACTCTCCTGTGACTAAAATGGGTTCTAAGTTTGTAGCTAATTTTATTTGATAATTAAATAGATTATATATCCACTCTGTTGTAGATTTAAAATAATATGGATTGTAATTATTACCGATTCTAAGAAAGTCAGAGGTGACAACTATTCCTCTAATGTAATTTTTATCGCAATACTTTCTGTAATTATAAGTGAAGAGATCATAATCCCAAACCCCCAATTCCCTAAGTTGATAAGTTGCTTTTGAGGTAGACAAATCAGAATCAATCATAGAACGGATTCCATGATGTTCAAAGTTTAAAAAAATGTAATTATTTGATAAAGCGATTTCAGATTGCTCAAAGTTTACAGAGTTCCAATCAGAACAATCATCAAATTCAAGGTTTTTAAAATATCTTTTAAACGCTGAAAAACAATAATATTGATCACATAAAAATCTGTTTTTATTAGATTGAATAATATTTTTTTTAGGATATTTGAATCTATAATCAAAAAAGTCCTCATCCACTAAAGGTGTATCATCAAAATAAATTTTTAAATCACTTGTATAACCAAAAAGCCAAGAATGTGAAGGATAAAATAAAACTGGATGCAAAATATTACTAGAAAAAGAATTAGAATAATTGCTTGGAACAAGTATTCTGTGATCAAATAATTTATATTGCTCATTTCTTTCTGGAAAGCTATCAAAATATTTTAAAAAGTCACTACTATTTAATAGTAAATCTGTTCGAAACTTTAAACAAAATTTGCGTGTAGCTTTTTTTAAACCATTTTTAATTAGAAGTAATTCGCCATTAATATTTTCGAACCAATTGTGATTTGTCTTAATAAGATCTTTAGGATACTCATTTCGTACTAAAATAGAATAATCTAAATTATCAACTTTAGCATCTTCCCATACAGATAATATGATTTCAGCATAAGGAAAACACTTTTTTAAACTTTTAATAGAAGCACTTGTTATATGCTCAATAACGGGGCCTTCTATAACAATTGATAGATTATCATAAGTTAATTCCTCCATCATTCTCCTAATATTTTTATTTTTCAAGTATATTGATTATTTTCTTTCTAATTTGATTTCTTTTATTTTTGTTTTTATTTCCGTAAAAAGGTATAGCTGCAATGTTTGAAATCAGTTTGTTTATTTTTTTTAATTTACATTTTTTTGTTTTATTGTTCTTCGGTAATAAACCAAATTTTTTAGCTGTTTTTACTAGACGTATCCTTTCAGGATCTTTTTTAGGTATTACAACTTGTTCGTCAATATATTTCCCGTATAGTTTTAGCCATTCAATATGAGTAATACATGTCATGAAATCATTTAAAATAAAATCATTAAACTTTTTGGGAGCTATAAGATTTAATTCATTCCAATTATAAAAAACAAAATTAGATACAAAGTACTTTTCTGTTTCTTCAACTACAGTATCATTAAGATCAGATTGATCGGAAAAATTAACTGCTTTAAAATTTTTCCGTAAACATTTTATAAATAGGTATTGCTCTGGTACATACCTATTATACTTAATTCCATTTATTGTAAGGTAATAAGCTTCATCCTCATTCATTAGTGGAATTTCATATAAATTTAGTAAATCATTTTTTAAACCAAAAAAAGCAATATCAGAAGGATGAAAAACATATTGAGAACACTTTGGATTCCGAGAAAAGTAACTACAGGCAATAATTTTATTACTAAATACTTTATAATCAACAAGACTATTTTCATACTTATTTACTAAATTCAGAAAATTACTTCCATTTATCTGAAAATCAGAACGTAACTTTAAAACCCATTCATTAGAAGCAACTTTTAAACCAGCAAATGTTGAAAGAATTTGACGGTTAACATTATTAACTTTATCATTTTCATTTAATGAGTAATAAAAAAAACCAGGATCCTCACTCAATACTAATTTATCATAATCCAATCCATCAACATTACAAGAGTTCCAAGTTGAAAGTATTATCTCAGCATTAGGAAGATAACGACGGATACTCTGCAAACACTTTGGAGTAAGGGAAGTATTAACTGCACCTTGTACAACAACAGAAACTGAATGATTAAAAATTCCCATATTAAAACCAACTTACTTAATCTAATAAAAATTTATCATCGTTTAAACCAGGACATTTTACTACAGCATTAACTGTACCATCTTCTAAACATTCAAAATCTGTAGATTCATTTGGTTCCATAACAATAATATCTCCAGCCCCATATTCAATACCGTTCATTCTGACTTTACCCGAAATAATAACAGTATATTCAGTAGCTACTTTATGATAATGTTTAGCTTCATAATCACCTTTCGCATATCTTTTGACGGCAATTTCGAATTCATTTGTTTTTAAAAGAGATGGTTCAAAATTACCTATGAACCATCCTTTTACCATATCATCAAGTTTTGCTACTTTCATTATTTACTTTCCTTAACATCCATTAATTCTGTAATATATTGAGCTAATTGCATTTCTGTTTTTAAAGAATGGAATTTTTCATTTGTAATTTTGTAGATTGAAACTTTTTTTTGTTTCAATATCATTTCATTTAAAGTTTGACTTAAATAAAACGCTCCATTAATTAGATTATCCTTTCGAATTACATTTTTAGCACATTCAACAAAGTCAGCACCTCTTTTGTAATAATAGAAGGAGACCAATGCATTTTTACTTATAGGTTTTTTTTCTGAGACTTCTATTACTAAGTCATTTTCATCTACTTTAGCAAAAGAATATCTTGGATGAACAGAGTTAAAAGATACAACACCTGCATCACTTTTATTTTCCCTGAAAAAGTTTAGAATATTTTCACTTGAAACTTCAATAAAATCATCAACTGCTAATAATATTAGTTCTTCTTCATTATTTATATATTCAATTCCGAGCAGAGCGGTACAGACTGCTCCCATAGTTTTATCATTTATGATGATAATTTCACTATCAGGCACTAACTGTTTAATAACCGAATCTACTTGAAAATTTTTTATATCTTCATCTTTAATACAAAATAGAAATTTTCTTGGATTTAATCCTCGACAGTAATCAATTTGTTTTTCAATTATCAACTTTTCATTAATTTCAGTTAAGTAAAGAGGGTATTGTTCTCTATTTTTTTCAAAATTTTGCCCACCCATTAAAAAAATGATTTGCATTAGTTATATCCCTCTTCAATTTCTAGAATTCGTTTTTTAATATTATCATAATTGACTTCATCAACTGTTTTAACTACCAACACATTAGCACCTGAAGCAACTGCGGCTTTAATACCATTTTCATTATCTTCAACAATCAAACAATCTTCTGGTTTGATATTCATTTTCGACATCGCAGTCAAATAAATTTCGGGATCTGGCTTAGCATTTTTAACATCTTGATTACTTAACATGAAATCAAAATAATCAGTCAATTTTGCATAATCCATCATCATTTCTATAGTCATTCTTATAGAATTCGAGCCAACTGCTAGCCTATATCCTTCCGATTTCAATTTTGATAATGCATATTCATGATTAAAACGAGGACGGCATAAGTTTTGGATCATTGATACAGTATATTGTTGTTTCATTTCATTTATGAAATTGTGAAGCTGTGAAGGTAAGCCTTTTTCTAAAGTTAATTTTTGTAACTTCATAGATGTTGGTAAACCGTCATAACTTGTTAAATGTTCAAACCTGCTTATTTCATAACCAAATAAATTTAAAGCCCGATTTAAAGCTTCATAGTGCCAATCTTTAGCTTCAATCAATACTCCATCCATGTCAAATAAAACAGCTTTAATTTTCATTGAAATACTCCCTCGCTTTTTCAGGAAAATCTGTGCAAATCATTAGATTATCACTATGCAAAAATTTACTCTTTTTAATAATAGACCACTGATTCAAATTTTCTCTTTTATGTAATTCAGCTGAAACTAAGCAAACTTTTTTACCCTTTCCCAAAAGATTATCTATGACAGACCAATCATACCAATCAGAATTAAAGCAATCCAACCAGACGCCTTCACATTCAGACAATAAAACTGGCTGAATTAATAAATCATTTAAACCTGTAAAGACTTTTAGCTTATTTTTTAAGTGACAAACCATATCTGGTATAGACATATCAAAAGTAAAATAATTAGTATGATTATATTTTTCTAATTTACTTTTAATATTTTCATATAAACCATCCGCTTTAATATTTAGAGCAAGCGGTAAATTTCTCCCATTCATAATGATCAATAGTTCTTCAAAAGTTCGTTCATTACCTTTAGGCATATCATGAGCGATAACTATTTCACCATTATAATCTCTCAAATCTGTCTCTGTCCCAAAGCCCATATTGAAACTTCGTTCGAAAGCTTCGAAAGAATTTCTTTCTTGTAAAGATTTCCAATATCCTCTATGTGAAAGAACAATCATATTTTTACCCGCTGAGAAATTGGATGATTTATAAAGAAATCAAGATCCTTTGGAATTCCTAGACCATACATACCATTGTATTCTTCACCAATTCCATAAATGCCGATTTTTTTACCTTCTTTGATTAGGTAATTATAACATGGGCAAGTATAAAATTCGTTATTAACTCTAATATTATCTTTGATCATTTGTTCTGCTGCTCTAACCAAATCTTTTCCTTGCGAGAAATTGAAAATACCGACAGTTGCGTCATCTGAAATAACTTTCTTTTCCGCTGTTTCAATAACAAAACCATCACTATTGGTTTTTGCATATGACCATTTTGGATCTTGTGATTTCATCGTCATGATCATACCATCCAAATTTCGTGAAAATATAACATCCAAATACTCATTGATATCAAAATCGATATATTGATCCGCATTAGCATTCATTAAGGGTTCATCATTATCGAAAAACTTTTTCGCTAACAAAGCAGTACATACTTGACCTTCGGTAATACCATTTATACCTATAATTTCTACATTCTTAGCATATGATTTTAATTTAGGTATTAAATCATACTGATCTATATGTTGTTGTTGGCAAATAAAAATAAAACGGTGATCACAAGATGGGGTTAAATTATCAACTACCACCTTGATCATGGGAACATCATGAATAGGAATAAACGGTTTCGGTATAGAATACCCAGCATCTGCAAATCGACTTCCTCTACCAGCCATAGGCAATACAATGTTTAACATGTCATACTCTTTTTAATATATTAAAATTAAGGAATAATAAAACTACATATTATCAAAAAATATTATTAATTTCTTGTTATTTTCTTTCTAATTTTTTTCCTTAATTTTTTATTATTTTTACCTAAAATAAAAATAGTAATAAATTTTGCAATAATTTTCAATAAATTATAATATTTTAGAACTAAATTTAATTTAACCCTTTCAAAATCAAATCCTACAAATTTTTTTGGTTTGTGGATAACATGTTTATAATATAGCTTCTTCCATTCAATATGAGTAATACAAGAAAAGTGATCTAGTTCTTTATATAGTTTTAACTTTTTAGGCGGTTTTAAATTAAAAAAGCGCCATTCTAGAAAAATAAAATTTGAAGTAAAATACTTTTCGGTAAACATTATTTGTTTTTTTGTAATAGGAAATTGATTACTAAAAGATACATTTATACCTTTTTTTCTTAAAAAACTTATAAAAATATATTGTTCAGGTGCATATTTTCTTTGCCATTCACCATTTTCAAATATATAAAATTCATCCGATTTTGGCATTAAGTTGATATCAAATAAATCAAGCAAATCCAATTTCAAACCAAAAAAAGCTATATCTGAAGGATGGTAAGCTAAATTAACATTCTTGGGGTTACGTGAGAAATAGCTACATGCTAAAACTTTATGTTTAAATAACGCAAAATTAGGTTCAACTAAATTATATTTATCAAAAATATTTAAAAACGAGTTTCCTGTTAACAAAAAATCTGTTCGCAATTTCATTACATACTTAGTTTTAGCCGCCCTAATCCCATTTAGGCTTGAAAGAATCAATCTATTTACATTATTACATTTGGCCTTATTTAAACTGGTGTGATTAAACCCGCCGGGATCTTGGCTGAGTATCAGTTGATCAAATTCCAATCCGGTTATGTCAGAACCATTCCAAGTAGACAATATAATTTTAGAGTTGGGAAGAAATTTTCTAATGCTTAATAGTGCAAGCTTCGTAATATCAGAATGAATAACACCCTGTACAACAACAGAAATATCTTCAAATTTTATCATATTTTGATTATTCATAAGTTATGATTAAACATTTATATTATCAATAATTGTCTTATATAGTTTTAGATTATATATCTGAGAAGAATTTAATTGTCCTTTTCAGTCCTGAATCTAGCCTTTCCTTAGGCTTCCAACCTAATCGTTGAATTTTGGATGAATCTATGGCATATCTGAAATCATGGCCAGGTCTATCGGAAACAAACTTAATTAATTCTTTATAACACCCAATTCCATCTTTTCGTATTGGTAAATATTTATCAAGAATAGAACATATTTTTTTAACCATATCGAGATTATTGATTTCATTATTGGCTCCAATATTATACGTTTCACCAATTTTACCATTCATTAAGATAAAATATAAAGCTCTTGCAGTATCTTCTACATAAATCCAATCACGAATTTGTAAACCTTTTCCATAAATTTGAATTGGTTTACCTGCTATAGCATTAGTTATAGTTGATGGTATTAATTTTTCTTCATGTTGATAAGGTCCATAATTATTAGTACTATGAGTTATAATAGCTGGTATACCATAAGTACGACACCATGCTGAAACAAGATGGTCACTTGAAGCTTTAGATGCCGAATAAGGGCTATTTGGTGCATAACACGAAGATTCACTAAAAGCTATATCACAATCGTTCAATTCACCATATACCTCATCGGTAGAAACATGAATAAAACGAAAATTATTTCTAATCTCTTTAGATGAATGAATCAAATAATTTCTGGTAACTTCAAGTAATGTAAAAGTGCCCAAGATATTGCTTTTTATAAAAACTGATGGACAAACTATCGAACGATCAACATGACTTTCTGCAGCTAAGTGAATCACTGCGTTTGGGTGATGTAACTTAAATACACGATCTAAACCTTGTTGACTACAAATATCGACTTTTTCAAAAATATATTTCTCACTATTTGAAATATTTTCGAGCGCTTGGGGATTTGCCGCATAAGTCAATTTATCAATATTTATAACATAATGTGAAGTATGTTTAATAATATATCGAACTACTGCAGAGCCAATAAAACCCGCACCACCTGTAACTAAAATCTTCATGGAGTTTTTAATGAATCCCTTAATTTACCGCCCGACCCCATAATCTCTAAGCTTATTAGCAATTGCGGTATGTGATACACCTAATC
The DNA here is from genome assembly GCF_984569085.1 of Gilliamella sp. LMG 34359. Classification (NCBI taxonomy): domain Bacteria; kingdom Pseudomonadati; phylum Pseudomonadota; class Gammaproteobacteria; order Orbales; family Orbaceae; genus Gilliamella; species Gilliamella sp. LMG 34359. The sequence continues at coordinate 2,849,799 of NZ_OZ474906.1, forward strand.
TTTTTGCGAGCTTTCTAGAGCTTGGATAATCGATATACAAGCTTTTTAAAACTTCTTTTTCAAATTGTTTGGTCATCTCATCAAGGGTTTTATTTTCGATATTATTGATCCATGATATTTGCGTCGACGTTATCGCCGGTAGAGCAATATCTTTTACCGTCAATTGTGATGATGTCAACTGAGCTAATGCGGAATAAAGTACATTTTTAAGCTGTCTTACATTACCTGGCCAAGAGTATTGAGTTAAATAAGCAATAACATCTTGACTCACGGTAGGCGCATTAATACCCTGCTTATTAGCAAATTCATTAATAAAGATATTTGTCAATAGAGCAATATCATCCTGGCGCTCTTGTAATGAAGGCAAATTTAAAGATAATACATTCAAGCGATAATAAAGATCTTTCCTAAATTTCCCTTGTTCCACTAACTCAGCTAAATCCACTTTAGTCGCACAGATGATTCTAACATCAACATAAACTTCGTTATCATCACCTACTCTGCGAAAATATCCGTCATTAATAAATCGTAATAATTTAGTTTGCATTTGGAATGACATTTCATCGATGCCATCAAGCAAAACAGAACCGCCATTAGCTTGTTCAAAAAAACCTTTTTTACTTTCAAGTGCGCCTGGATAAGCGCCAGCAGCATGACCATAAAGCTCACTCTCAACCACCTCATCAGGCATGGCGGCGCAATTTAGACCTAAAAAAGTTTGCTCACCTCTAGGGCTATATTGATGACATGCAGTAGCCAACAAATCTTTACCTGTTCCTGTTTCACCCGTGATGAGTAATGGCTCTCGTTGAAGGGAAAATGCTTTAGCTTGAGCAATCAATTTTTGCATGGGTTGACTTTGGGTAGCAAAAATATCAAAAGCATGACTGTCAACGATATTGATTTTTGATAATCGTCTTTTTAAATATTCAACCGGCTGCAAAATAAAGATAATTTTGAATGATTCACTAACTTTTTGCAATAAAAAATATTGCGAATTTATAACAATAATCGAGTCAACATCGGCGGTTAAATTAAATGTTGCATCCAAATTAAATACATTTTGAAAATCAAATTTTTGGTTTAACTGAAGTAAATTAGTAGGAAATAACGCTTTTGCTGCATTATTATAAGCTAGCAATTGTGAATTATTATCGATTTCAATGATGACCACTTGCATTATAATCTTCCCACTTTTCATTTAATTTCATTAAATTGTTATGACGAATTTGCCACTCATCGCTGTTTATTAACTCGGTATAACTAATTTTAGTGCTTGCCAATAACTGTTTTACCTTACCTGTTAATAACAATTGTTTTTCATTTAAGATAGACAAGGCCTCTAAAATAGTTAATGTGCCTGCACGATTGTTACAGGCTAATAATAGGTCACAACCGGCATTAAGGGCTGCTTCTGCTCGCTGAGCATGATTACCTAGAATTGCAGCACCTTCCATCGATAAGTCATCAGAAAATATAACACCATCAAAATGCAATTGTTTACGTAATACGTTTTTAAGCCAAAAAGCTGAACCGCTGGCTGGTTGATCATCAAATTCTGGATATATAACATGAGCGGGCATAATTGCATCAAGTTTTTTCTCAGCAATCAATTTGGTAAAGATCTGCATATCGCTTTCAATAAGCGCTTTCGAGCGATGATCAACTGGCGTTTCTTTATGAGAATCAGCAATAACATGGCCATGACCAGGAAAATGTTTACCGGTGGTTTTCATTCCCGCTGAATGCATACCATTAATCATAGATGAAGCAACTTGATAAGCAATATTAATATCGGCATGAAAGGAGCGACTGTCAATCGCTAAACAATCGTGACCTAAATCCAATACTGGCGCATAACTGAGATCAATATCAAAGGCCATCAATTCCATAGCCAGCACCCAACCCGCATCAAATGCCAACGATTTAGCCTGTTGCAGATCATTGAGCAACGCAAAAGATTGAGCCGGCGGGATAAGGGTAAAGCCTTGTTTAAACCGTTGAACCCGTCCCCCTTCATGATCGACTGAAATTAATAAACGATCTGCTGTTGCTGCGCGAATTTGTTTTATTAATTCGGTTAATTGTTGAGGAGATTGGTAATTACGACTAAATAAGATAACACCAGCCACCAACGGATTTTGTAACAGCAAGACATCATCATTAGTTAACGACGTACCTTGCACATCAATCAATAAAGGTCCCATTACTTGTCAGACCCTTGACTATTGTCAGAATCAGTTGCCTCTTGGGGTTGAACATCTTTTGATGTTACCCGTTGTAATATTTCACCTGTTTGTGTTGAAAGCAGTTCCATAGAGAGATCGGCAACATCATTTTCTGATGGTGATTTATAAAGTGTAGTAAAAAGCACATATCCAGCATTCATGGTTTTAGCCAGACCAATCATTTTACTTCGTGAAACAAGTTTATCATCTACAGAAATACCTAACGCTTGTTTTGCTTGGATAATAGACTGTCTATCTGCGACAGCAAAAAGATTCTGATTATTCATTAAACGATGTAACGTCTGATCAACCTGATTGGTCGCCAAATAATCACCGCTACGATTTTGAATATCACTAATCAGTAAAATTTTATTGCCTTCAACAGAAGTTGAAGATTGCAATATTTTATTCACCAGCGGTGATAAAATAGAACTCCAATCAATTGTTTTTACAATTTGTGGAGGAGTTTCAACCACGCCTATATCATCGGGAGTTTCTATTGGTGGATTAACCTCAACTTTTTGATTATTTCCAAGAAGTTGACAGCCAACTAAGCCAAAAGCCAACATGCTAATTACCACGGTACGTTTAAATTGTTTCATATAAATTAACCTATTAATCGACCTAAATTCTTACCGCCTAATAAATGCATATGAATATGAAAGACCTCTTGTCCAGCATCTTTATTACAGTTCATAATTAAACGGTAACCACTTTCATCAATGCCTTCTTGTTTGGCAATTTTAGCTGCCACCACCACCATGTGACCGAGTAAAGCTTCATCAGATTCTTCAATATGATTTATGGTAGGAATCAATTTGTTGGGAATAATTAAAATATGAGTTGGTGCTTGCGGAGAGATATCTCGAAAAGCAGTAACTTTATCATCTTGAAAGACAATATCAGAAGGAATTTCACGGCGAATAATTTTACTAAAAATGGTCTCTTCAGCCATACAAACACTCCTTTAAAATAGCTTTAAACCGTAAATTTTTATTTGGCTAAGGATAGCATACTTTAATGACAAAAATGTATAGATATCGTTACATTTTTACATTTAGATCGGGTTTTCTGATGAAAATCTGATAAAAAAGTTAAAAATAGGATTTTTGATGATGATTAAGTTTACTTTTTGTTTATAAAACACTATAGGCTATTTTTATAATTTATTCATTTGTTAAAGTCGTAATTTTAATATATAATGCGCCGTCGATTTCAACCGCTCAATTTTCATGTTCCTTGCTTTCAATGGGTTGCGGTTGCCCCGACAGAAAGCTGATTAATCCGTAGGGAGCGATAATGCGTCATTACGAAATTGTATTTATGGTTCACCCAGATCAAAGTGAACAAGTACCTGGTATGATTGAACGTTATACTGGTACGTTAACCACTGATGGTGGAAAAATCCATCGTTTAGAAGATTGGGGTCGTCGCCAATTAGCCTATCCTATCGAAAAACTGCACAAAGCACACTATGTGTTAATGAATGTAGAAGCAACTCAAGAAGCAGTAAATGAACTTGAAGATAACTTCCGTTTTAATGATGCAGTAATTCGCAGTTTAATTATGCGTACAAAACACGCTGTAACTGAAACATCACCTATGCTAAAAGCTAAAGATGAACGTCGTAGTTCTGAAGAAGATTATAGCGATGTAAACATGGACGATGATTCAGAAGAATAATCGTTTAGTTTTATCGGGATTGGTTACCAAAACCCCGATAAAAAAAATGAGTCCCAGTGGGATTTCACACTGCCAGTTTTATTTAGAACACGTTTCCGAACAATTCGAAGCAGGATTCCCCAGACAAGCATGGTGCACCTTGCCCGTTATTGTCAGTGGACAACAAGATTTAAGTTACAGTATTAAAAAAGGCAGCAAAGTATTAGTAAGTGGCTTTATTAGCACACATACTAAACGAGATAAAACCAGTCAATTAGTTTTACATGCTGACCAAATTAAACTATTAGGAGAATAGCCAAATGGCACGTTATTTCCGTCGTCGCAAATTCTGCCGCTTTACTGCAGAAGGCGTTAAAGAAATTGATTATAAAGATGTTTCTTTATTAAAAAGCTATATCACAGAAAGTGGTAAAATCGTACCAAGCCGTATTACTGGTACTAGCGCAAAATATCAACGTCAACTAGCTCGCGCTATCAAACGCGCTCGTTACTTGGCATTATTACCATATACTGACAACCATCAGTAATTAGCAACAGAGGGAACATATAATGCAAATTATTCTACTCGATAAAGTTGCTAATTTAGGCAGCTTAGGTGATCAAGTTAATGTTAAAGCGGGTTATGCTCGTAACTTTTTGATTCCACAAGGTAAAGCAGTACCTGCGACTAAAAAGAATATTGAATTCTTCGAAGCGCGCCGTGCTGAATTAGAAGCAAAACTAGCAGAAACATTGAAAGCCGCTGAAGAGCGTGTATCTGAAATCAATGCATTAGGTAAAGTAACTATTACTTCTAAAGCAGGTGATGAAGGTCGTCTATTTGGTTCAATTGGTACTCGTGATATCGCAGATGCTGTTAAAGCTCGTGGTATTCAAGTATCAAAAAGCGAAGTTCGTTTACCTAATGGTGTATTGCGTACTACTGGTGAACACGAAGTGTTATTCCAAGTACACAGCGAAGCTTTTGCAAAAGTTATTGTTGATATTATTCCTGAATAATCATCAATTAAATAGCAATAAAAACCCGTTTTTATAACGGGTTTTTTATTACCTCAAGAATCTATTATGTTTACTATTTTTTGCCTCAATAAGAATAGATTCGACACCAACCTACAATTTATTCCTCTGTTTGACTTTTGCTTTCAGATTTTGCTTGTTCTTCTTTATAAAGTTTATTGTCATAAATTTTGACAAATGGTAGGTAAATCAACAATGCTAAAATTGCTGAAAGGATCGCAACAAACATAGCGCGATAATCACCACCTGTTCCTATAAATGCCCCCAATCCCATTGGTGATGGCCAAGGTATTAGGGCAATAATTGGATTCATAAATCCAGTACTAATAGCAAAATAACCTAAGGTACCACATGCCATTGGCGCTAATAGGAATGGCAAGGCAAGATATGGATTATAAACTATCGGCATACCAAAAATAATTGGCTCATTAATATTAAAGATTGCCGGAACAGCTGATGCTCGCCCTAAAATTTTTAATTGACTCGATTTAGCGCAAAAGGCAATAAAGAAAGTCATTAACAATGTTGAACCTGAACCACCTAAAATAACCAATGAATTATTAAACTCACCAGCAAATGGAATATGGGCGCCACCAACGTTTTCATTCATATTGGTAAGCATAATCGGGGTGATAAAAGCACCAATGATACTTGCACCATGAATACCCACCACCCAAAGTGCATGAATTAAAAAGAGAATCACCATGATACCAAGCCAACTTTTAGTTAAATTGGTTACAAAGGTAAACGGAACACCAATAATATCAAAAATGTCGGTACCAAAATAGACTAAAATGCCATTTAGAATGATAATTGTGAAAGCGATAACAAAGGTAGGTATTAATGCGGTAAATGAGCGTGAAACACCTAGTGGCACAGTTTCAGGCATTTTAACTACCCAATTACGGCGTACACAAAGGAAGTAAAGTTGAGTTGCCACAATGGCCATCACAATACCGATGAAGATACCTGAAGTTCCTAATCGTAACACAAACGGGTTTAAGCGTAATCCATTAAAAACTAATTCGCTTTGATCACTTAGTAAGACCATCTTACCATTTTGCATAACCAATTCAGGTAATGTCATAATAAAAGCGAAAACAGATAACATTGCCCCATTAAGTGCATTAACTTTTAAACCTGTCTCTTCTTCCTCTATTTTGGTTAATTCATAACCGACAACAATATTAAAATAGAGCGCCAAAATTCCCATTGTCGCCGTATTGGCTATCATATAAAGATCGCTAACTTTAAAAATAGTATTTTGAAAAAGGGTTTCTAAACCAGTAAAGGTCATTGGTAGAGTATTAAACACCAAAAACATCGATCCAACGATACAAAAAGGAACAGATGCCATCCCTGCCGCCATTACTGCCCGAACAATCTTAAACTGCGATATTTTAGCCATCGGAGTCATCAAATACTTTTGTAACAACACAAATCCGGTATTCATTTTGTTTTCCTCATTTAATTAATGATTTCTTGATAAGCTTGAATTCTTTTAAAATGTTTATCCTCATTACGCTCAATTTTCTTCAGTTTTATTAGTATAAGAATTGTAAAAAATAAACTTACTGACAAAATTCCTAATAATATATTTATCGCCTCTGGTGAATTTTTTAAAAATGGAAAAAAGAAGTGAAATAACGGAGTGAATATCGAAATGATTAACACTGTGATAGCTATCAACATTATTCGATAAAACAAACTCGCATAACGCAAATGGTTTTTATGATTTCGGTAGAGCTTTATTTGCTCAAAACTGGTTAACGTAGCAAGCACAATGAGCACCAGTGGTAGCGCAAAAGCTATTGATAAGCTACCTAGCAAAAAAAACGCCCAGTAAAGGTTAATAAACAGAAAAAATGCAGTGATATAACGAACCGCTAAAAAACGATTAAAATAGAGATTAGTCAAGCTGACTTTTTTGTGCATCTTAAGTTGGCTTTCTAGTGGAGTATTCATAACTAACCTCTTTATTCATTTGCTAACTTGTAGGTTTGCTGATAAAGATGCGACATCTCAATAGCAATTTCTCTTAATGTCATTGTGTTCATCAAATGATCTTGAGCATGAACCATAATGATCTCCATCTCGATTTTAGTGCCGCTCGCATAGGATTGAAGTAATTCGGTTTGCGATTTATGTGCTTCTAAAATCTCTTGATTTGCCTCTTCAAGTAATTGCGTTGCTAGTTCAAATTCAGCTTCCCTCATTGCTTTAAATGCAAGGTGAATTTTGGTTTTAGCATTACCACTATGCAAAATAATATTGAAAGCGGTAATTTGAATATCCTCCGAGCTCATTATGTCAGTCATTGCTACGCTCCTTTTTCAATTAGTTGGATAAAAAGTGATTTAAACTGATTAAAATCTGAAATTTTTAACATCGCTTGTTGAATAGCCAAATCGTCAATTAAATTAACAATCGCTTTAGTCATCATCGCTAAGTTGGAATTTTGATAAATGGATGGTGAAATCATAAAAACAAACTTGATATCTTGATAATGTTCATCCCAAATTAAACCTTCAGGAATAACCGCAATAGCGATTTTAGCGATCTTACCTACTGGAATCGCCGGGTGTGGAACCACAATGGTTGGGCTAAAGATTATTTCACCAATAGCCTGCCTTTTTTCCATCTGTTTGTTCATCTCCTGCTTGAAGTTTTTTGCTTCATTGACAGATAATAAATTGAGTAAATGATCTATGACGGCTTGTTTAGTTGGCTTTTGTTGACACAAATAAAAATAATCGGCAGCAATTTCATCAAATAGTTGCGCAATATATTTTGCATGATTCTGTTTTTTATCATCAGATACCAGCGGTAAAGCATTTTTAGGTAATGAATTGGGAGATTGTCGATGAGAAAGATATCGACGAATTGCTTGCACATCTTCTTCACAAAAGAAGACTGATACATGAAACACGGGTACTTTAAACACCTTGGACGATAAATCAACTGAGGAAATAATAAAATCGATGTCATTTAACATCGCTGGCTCTATCTCATAATAACCACGTGTCGCTACAATTTTCACTCGCTCATCAAATTCACGTTCCACACGATTTTTAAGTAGTTGAGCACTACCCAATCCTGTTGCACAAATAATCAACACTTTAGCTTTTTGGTCATTTTTTAATTTTTCTAGGGATGCCAAAAAGTGTAGTGCCAAATATCCCCATTCATCATCATTAACGTCATAGTTATTTAAATTAGGTAGCTGATTAAAATAGTGTTTAACTAACCGAAAAACTTCAGCATATTGGTTTTTTATTTCATCTATTAGCGGATTTTCTAACTTTATATTCTGTTGCAAACGCACCAACATCGGCTTTAAGTGCTGAATTAATCCATTTTTTAACTGTTCATCGTGCCAAAAAGGATAGCCCGTTTCCTGTTGTATTTTCGCAAGTAAATTAGCTAATGAGCCACCAAGCTCCTCATCTAAATTATTTTGGATTAAATTCGATTTACTCATTAAATGTAGCGTAAGGTACATCTGCTCTTCTTTAGGAAAATGAAAACCAATTATTGATTCAATACGAGCAATGATTCGTTTGGCGACTTGGTATTCGAGGGTTGAATCAGTCGACAGGGGAAGATCAAGATTTTGTATCGAAAGCCCTGATTGTAAACGCTTAATGCTTAAAGACAGATGCAGCACAATATTTTGAATCATGACATCTGACAATTTGATATTGGCTTCACGGCATTCATCTAAAATGATGATAGTTAAGGTATCAAAACTAATCGCTTCACAAGTTTGGTTAAAATAGCTTAAGTGGTGTAAAAAATTAATCGACTCTTCATGAAAAAAGTAACTCATAATAAAATGACGTTTGGCTTTTTCCTCACCATCAACATAAATTAACGAATGACCCTTTTTAAGGGTAAGCTCATAAGATTGTAATTGCGACTTTATTTCTGCAATATCTTTATTTAATTGCGATGAACTAATAAAAAGCTGTTCGGATAACGTTTCAACATCAATTTTCTGACTTTCAAGTAATAATAAATTAAGAATATAGTGTTTTCGTTCACTCGCTTCCCGACATTGAGATTGCTCAATATTTTTATCTAATAAATGATGTTCAATTAAAAATAAATTAAAGCTAGTACGATCTAAAATTTCAAGTTGAAAACCATAACCTTGTTTACTAACAATATTGCCACCATTGCTTTCAATTAATGCTTTTAAATCCTTAAGATAAGTACGAACCGTACGATCTGATAACGATAATTCCGCAGCGAGTTCTTGACTACTTTTATAGCCATTTTTAGAACGAACTAATAAACTAATAAGTTCTCGTTGTTTTTGTTTTATCATTATCTACTACACCTTAACTATTAATGAAAATTATCCCAAAGGGTCAAGTCGTTAAAACATAAATCTCGTTTATGATGCGATTATTTATCTAACAACCGCATCACATTAAGAATGGTAGAACTGAAATTTTTTTATATTTTAATTGATATTGTCCTCAACTAATTTTGCTAATTGTTCAATACCTGATTGAATCGGAATATATGCCTGAAAAGGAATACTGACAACCGGTTTACCCACTTCATCGCCTAATGCTTTCAATTTATCAAACATCATCATAGTTTGTGGACTAACCAAAAACAGTGAGAAATCACTATTTTTAATCTTATTACTGCCTTCTGTTGCAGATACCGCATCAAGCTCAATCGCTATATTTTTGTTTGCAAAAAATTCAGTTACCTTTTTAGCCATAAGCGATGATGACATGCCTGCAGCACAAATAATTAACGCCTTTTTCATAACTTCTCCTAATGAATTTAAATCGTTATAAAGTTTCACCATTTGACTCAATGACTTTTTTATACCAAGCAAATGAATCTTTACGACTACGTTTTAAGGTTCCGTTGCCCTTATTGTCTTTATCGACATAGATAAAACCGTAACGTTTTTCCATTTCACCGGTACCGGCTGAAACTAAATCAATACAGCCCCAAGGGGTATATCCCATTAAATCAACGCCATCTTCTTCAACCGCTAACTTCATCTGTTTGATATGTTCACGTAGATATTCAATTCGATAACTATCATGAACACTACCATCTGCTTCAACTTTGTCATAAGCACCAAAACCATTTTCAACAATGAAAAGCGGCAAGCGATAGGTATCGGTAAGCCAATTTAATGTGTAACGCAAGCCTTCAGGGTCAATTTGCCAACCCCAATCGGATTTTTTGACATATTGGTTGCCGACTAAATCGGTTTTTTCATTATAATCATAATGATCATTACCCTTATTATGTCTAACTACATTCGACATATAATAGCTGAATCCAATATAATCAACCGTTCCTTTAGTTAATACTTCTAAGTCTTGCGGGGTAATATCGAGTTTGATATTTTTACGTTGCCAATATTTTTGAATGTAATTTGGGTATTTGCCATGAACATGCACATCAGTAAAGAAGTACTTACGTTCCATCACTTTTTGCGCCATTAAAATATCACTTGGTTTGCAAGTTTCAGGATAAATTGGCACTAAAGCAATCATACAGCCAATTTCAAAATCTGGATTAATCGCATGGCCAATTTGAACCGCTTTTGCGCTAGCTACTAATTCATAATGCGCAGCTTGATACATGATTTCTTCACGATTATCGCCTGGTTTATAATAAATACCTGAGTTAGTAAAAGGTGCAAAATCTTCATTAAAATTAGCTTGATTATTGATCTCATTGAAAGTCATCCAATATTTCACTTTACTTTTATAACGATCAAAACAGACCGCAGCAAAGCGAACAAAGAAATCAATTAGTTTGCGATTACGGAAGCCACCATATTCGGTAACTAAATAATAAGGTAGCTCAAAGTGTGAAAGGGTAACAACTGGCTCAATATTATATTTTAAACATTCATCAAAAAGATCATCATAAAACTTCAACCCCTCTTCATTTGGTTCAAGTTCATCACCTTTCGGAAAGATTCGCGTCCAAGCAATCGATGTTCGAAAACACTTAAACCCCATTTCAGCGAACAATTTAATATCTTCCTTATAGTGGTGATAAAAATCAATTGCCTCGTGATTAGGGTAGTACTCACCGGGAATAATACCTTCGGTGATTTTTCGATAACTTTTAGGCGACCCAACAGTCATCACATCAGCAACACTAGGCCCCTTACCACCAGCTTGCCAACCACCTTCCAATTGATGAGCGGCAACTGCTCCTCCCCATAAAAAACCTTTTGGTAAACCTTTATTATTCATAATCAAGTACCTATGTTTATTGACGATTCAAATTTAGTATAAAAGGAAAAATGAATAATTACTAACCAACTTTTTCCGTATTGATAAGGAAAAAATCGGCACAATACGGAAATCTTTCTTATAAAAAAGAGAGGATTGAGGAAGGGAAAAGCAAAAATTAGTTAATTAAATTGGAAAACAGTTAAATTGATAATTAATCCTTTAACTAATTAATTACCAATTTGTAAAATTCTAATAGTAATAAATTAACTATGCGCCTGTTCAGACAAGCGCATAGCTAATAGACCCTGAGCCATGGTTGCGCCTGCTCTTACTGAGGCAGAAATAGCAATCAGTTCAGCCAACTCTTCTGAATTAGCTCCGGCTTTTTTTACCCCTTTGACATGAACGTCAATACAATAAGCACATTGCGTGGTAAGTGCTATCGCTAATGCAATTAACTCTCTCGTTTTTGTTGGAATAACCCCATTAGTTCGCTTAATCGTTTGATGGTCAAAATCAATAAATGCTTGTGTCTCATTAGGCGCATACTTCAATAAAGACGTGAGATATTTAAAATCATCTCTTGATTGATAATTCCCCATATTATTCTCCCTTGTTAGTTTGTAGTTTATTAATCAAGTTTAAAAACCAGCATGCCGGACAACCTCGCAACAAAAAAAATGCGCAAATAACAAATAATAGTTTAACGAAAAGTGATAGTTGAAATACAAAGACACCTATAATCAACATTAGTGCGCTTAAACCTCTGATTAAATGTCGCGTTATTGAATTATGACAATACATATTACTCTCCTATATATGCTTTAAATATCAGCAATTTTTGGTGTTTTAATTTGTTGTTTTATAATTGTTCTAGCGCGGTGCAATCTACTTTTTACCGCTTCAACAGTGATCCCTAATTTGGCAGCAACCTCTGGAGATGAATATTCTTCAACATCTTTTAAAATAAATACTTGCCGATAAATTAATGGCAAAGCAGTAATTGCATTAATTAAGTCAATTTTTAGATCGATATTGGAATATGTTGCAGGTAAATCATCAAGTTGAAACTCGGCATTAATTTTATTCGCCTGCCTAATTCTAAATAATCGATAACATTCTCGTTCGACAATACGAAATAACCAACTAGTAAAAGTGGCTACCGTTTTTAACATTCCTATTTTTCGATATAACTGCCATAAGGCAATTTGCACAGCATCCTCAATATCTTCTGAAGTTGAGCATGTTCGTCGCGCGAATCGTTTAATATCGGGTTGACAAATCAACAATAACTTTTCAAGTGCTTGTTTATCGCCCTGACAAGCTAATTTGATTAGTTGTTCTTTGTTTTTGCCCATATTTTTTATCTCTATCTAATCTATTCAAAACAGAAACTTAAATTTAAATAAATTTAAAATAATTTTATTTATTGAATCACCTATTTATTAGAGGTTGGAAAAGTTAAAAAGGATTCAAACAAATTTATTAATTTTGTTGATGTGAGGATTTAATGATCAGATTGATTAAATAACTCAATATAATTTGCCAGCGAGTGATGGTTAACACCATGTTTAGTTGATAATTAAATCTAAATTAGCGACAAATAATCAAAATTTAAATTTTTCCGCTTTAATGATAAAATTTTTAATCTTCAACGACTAGTTACAGGAATATATCAAATCCTTCTGCATATTTAGTAGGAATAAACTCAATCACTTCATATTTGGCAATTTGATGAATATAGAATGGATCTTTCTGAATAATTGTCATAGCTTGGTCATAACTATCAGCACGACAAAGAATGACACCACCTATGCGCGGTACTTTACGTCCTGAGCTGATAAAATGACCTGATTGATAATAACGCTTCAAATAATCGATATGTTGTGGTAAATGTTTTTCAACTTCGTTAATAGGTTTAAGATAAGTAAGAGAAAAAATAAACATTTCATTCCTTGATTTTTGTCTAAATAAGCCAACTTTAAATGTTGGCTTAGATTTTAGACTAAGTGACTAATACTTTTAATACTAGCACTATCACATATTAAAACAAAGTTTGATTACTATTTGTGGCGTTATTTTGTCACCCATTTACCATCTTCACCTTTGCGATACACTTTTTCAACTGCCGCCCAAGCCACTCGAAAAGCGACTTGTTCCGGATTACTGTTATCGCGTCGTTTTTTGGGATCTTGATACTCTTTTATGGCGCTATTAAAAGCCTCTTTAAAAATATCTTGAGCATGAGCAGGTAAAACATGTCGCACTGATTCTGGTAGGTCATCTCGTGTTTGATAAGGCATATCACATTCCCCTTTAAATTAATCATTCAATATGGATAATTCTAACGGTCATTGCGAACTTTACTTTAAAAACAACTGAACTTGAATTTAGTCTGATTTTACGGGAAATACAAGAACTATTAGGCAATAATTTGTCATTTAGATATAAAAGTGAATAAAGCGATGATAAATTACATCGCTTTATTGGTGATTTAGTTACTTATTCACATCAACCACAAAACGACCTTTAATTTTACCGGCGATCATTTCAGCGGCAACATCGGTACATTCATTTAAGGTGATGGTGTTAGCTATATGCGAATATAGCTGTTCATCCATGTTTTGCGCAATTAGTTGCCAAGCCGCAATCCGTTTATCATAACTAGCCATTACACTATCAACACCGGCTAATGTTACTCCGCGTAAAATAAATGGTGCAACCGTGGCCGGTAAATCCATACCCTGAGCAAGACCACAGCAGGCGACAATACCACCATATTGGGTTTGAGCACAAATATTGGCTAAAGTGTAAGAACCTACCACATCGATCGCTGCTGACCATAACTCTTTTTGTAATGGTCGATTAGGCTCTTTCAAAGATTGACCATTAATAATTTCAACAGCACCGAGTTTATGCAGATAATCTTCATCAGTCACTTTCCCCGTAGAAGCGGTTACCTGATAGCCTAATTTACTCAGTAGCGCAACCGCAACCGAACCAACACCACCTGTTGCACCAGTAACTAAAACCTTACCATCTTCTGGTTTAACACCAAAATCAACAATACGCTTAACACATAAAGCTGCCGTATATCCCGCAGTACCGATAATCATCGATTGATAAGGGGTAAGATTTTTGGGTAAAGGAATTAACCAATCCGCTTTCAAATAGGCATATTGAGCATAACATCCCCAATGCGTTTCACCACATCCCCAACCATTCAAGATAACTAAATCACCGGCTTGATAACGACCATTTTGACATTCAATAACGCTACCTACTCCGTCAATTCCGGGAACCATTGGCCATTGTCTAACAATAGGACTTTTATTAGTCAATGCTAACGCATCTTTGTAATTGATACTTGAATATTGAATTTGAACTAAAGTATCACCTTGTTGTTGTAATAATTGTTGTTTGGTTAAGTTTTTTAATGAATGTGAAAACCCATTAACCTCATCTTTTTCTAAAATAAGAGCCTTGAATGACATATATAATATTCCCTATTGTTCAATGGATATTTAACCGATTAACGATCGCTGAACTGAATTGGTTAGGATGCCAGTTAACTAATGTAATCATTATTAATAGACGGTCGGTCTAAAAAATTATAGACCGATCGTCTAGTTAAAAGCAATAAATTATCTAAAGGTGATGATAAAAAAATAAAAATTTAAATAAATTAAATTGATAGTTACTTTTTACTGACCATATTGATGAAGGTATTTATGAATAGATCTAAAGGATCAGATTTTTTCACCAATTTACTGCGCGTTACAGCACCTTCCCAGCCTAACCAAAAGAACGCTGCTAATAATTTACAATCTATATCTGAACCAATTTCATTTAGATTTTTGGCTAGCAAAAGACAATTTTCAATTTTTACCTGCCAATTTTGTAAAACCTGTTCAAGCAACACGGCATACCCTTCGGGTAATAAGGATTCCTCTTGTATTAACACACCAATTAAACATCCACGATTATAATCATATTTTGCCATACCTTGCTTTGCATCTTCATAAAAGGCGATAATTCTTGCCAAGGGGGATTTAATCGACGCATTAGTTAAATGTTTATCTAATTTATGAGCAAAAAAACTGTCATAGCTGGCAATAATCGTTTTGCCAAACTCTTCTTTACTTTTAAAGTAATAATAAAATGACCCTTTAGGTACACCAACTTGCTTTAAAATACTTTCAATATTCGACGAGATATATCCATAAGTGGTCATCAACTCTACCCCACTACGGATCAATGCCGCTCTTGTCTCATTACCTTTTTTGGAAAGTGTTGACGCAGAAATATTAACTGGCATAAGATTCCACAATATTGTTTGAATATAAATAATTTATTATTTAGTCATGATAAATAGTCAAATCAACAAATGCAATAATTTGCGGTTAATCAGGTTGTTCAATTAATAAAAAAGCCTGATAGTTATCAGGCTAAATAGTAAAGCTTCGCCAGTTTAGGCATAAGACCGAATTATTGTGTTTTTCGGCGTTTTACTTTTTCGGAAACTGCACCAATAAAGACAACATCACTAGATGAATTAAGTGCGGTTTCAACCGAGTCTTGAATAACGCCAATCGCAATACCGATACCAATAACTTTTGCTGAAATTTCGTTAGGTATACCAAACATACTACAAGCTACTGGAATAAGTAGTAACGAACCACCAGCAATACCCGATGCACCACAAGCACAAACACTGGCAACAATACACAGTAACACCGCAGAAAGAATATCAATACTCATTCCCATCGAGTAAACTGTCGCTAAGGTTAAAACGGTAATAGTAACTGCCGCGCCAGACATATTGATGGTCGCGCCTAATGGTACCGCCACCGAATAAGTATCTTCATCCATTTTTAATTTTCGACAAATTTCCATGTTAACTGGAATATTGGCAGCCGAACTTCGAGTGAAAAAGGCTGGAATAGCACTCTCTTTTAATGAGGTAAAGACTAATGGATATGGATTTTTACGCATTACTAAAAATGCTAATAGTGGATTAATAATTAATGCGACTATCAACATACATGAAACTAACACGACCAATAAATGCGCATACTTAGCAAGCTCACCAAAACCAGTTTCAGCCAATGTAGAAGCAACTAAACCAAATACCCCAATTGGCGCAAAACGAATAATAATTTTAACAATAAATGAAATAGCCAAAGAGAGATCGTTCATCATCGTTTTGGTGGTTTCGCTTGAGTGCCTTAACGCAATCCCAATACCTACCCCCCAAATAATAAGGCCGATATAGTTAGCATTAACCAGCGCATTGATCGGATTGTCTATCATCCTATCTAATAACGTTTTTAATACTTCAATTACACTACCCGGCGGGGTTAATTTACTTTTATCAATTGAATCCCCCAACGAAATTTGTGAAGGAAAAATAAAACTGGCTACTGTTGCCAATAATGCAGCCAACATCATACCGGCAAAATAAAGTGCAAGTAATTCACTCATATTGGCACGTTTGCCATGTTGATGATTGGAAATTGAAGCAATAACTAAAATGAGGACTAAAATTGGTGCTACTGATTTTAAGGCATTAATAAAAAGTGCCCCAATAAAAGACATATCTAATGCTGCTTCTCTGGAAATTGCTGCTAACGCAATCCCTAAGAGTAAACCTAAAACAATTTGAGGTATTAATCCTACTTTAAAATAAAAACGAACCAAAGGGTTAGTTGAATGAGCCATGAAGTTTCCTTATAGAACAATATAACGGCTAAACATTACCATAAATAAATCTAAAAACTATAAAAAAATTATTATGATAACTATTTTTTATATGGCATTATTCAATTATTAAGATTAATTATTCTTTTAATTAAGGATATTGGTTTGCTGACATAACTCGGTCAATTATGTAGATAAGCGATACTAATTCTTATAATTTTTTAAGCAATGCTAATTGGATATAATTAATTCTAGGTTTTTACAAAAATATCCGCTGACGGTATAGGCTTGTTGATAATTTTACAAAAATAACAATTACCCAGTTTTAAAAAAGTCAGTTGTATCGTGTTCCCCCTTTTATTGCTACCTATTTTAACCAATGGTTGAACTAACCTTAAGAAACCACACTCTTGTTAGATACTTTTATGCCTGCTTTATTTAATAGAACTTTTTCTTTAATTATTTTGTAGGAAAAATTTAATTCGGGCTGATTTAATATAGTTAACACGAGGTTTTACTGAAAAATATCCGCTGAAGGTATAAACTTCTCGATTATTTTTACAGCAGGTAACAATAAACGATTATAAAAAGTATTGTTGATTAGGATGGTTGTATCTACCTATTCTTCCTTAGTAAGTAGGGGTAAAAAATAGGTAGATAAATAGTAGTTATAATGTTTTAACCTGCGTTGATAAACGTTTTATAATGCCTCTCTGACCAATGTAGCAATTTTTTCAACTTTAGGTCCATAAATTACTTGTACATGAGTATCACTGTTTATTACTACACCAAGTGCACCCGTTGTTTTTAATACCTCTTGATCGATAATTGATACTTTTTTAAGATCCACACGTAATCTGGTTAGGCAATTATTTACCACCTCTATATTCTCTTTACCACCTAACGCATTAATAATCCTCACTTCTAATGAATTTTCATCAGCGGTTAGTTTATCGTTGGTATTTGCGTTATTAGCGGTATCTAAAAATTCATCACTGGTGTCAATTGAGATTTTTTTACGGCTTAAATACCATTTGAAAACATAATAATAAATTGGGGCATAAAAGATTCCAACAACAATTTCCATGTACCATTTAGAGTTTTCAACTAAAACACCATAAAGAATGAAATCAATAAATCCTCCACTGGTATTACCAATACCGACATCGAATGCACTCATTAAAAAGAAGCCTAAACCAGCCATAAAAGCATGAAATAAATATAAGATCGGGGCGATAAAGAGGAATGAAAACTCTAATGGTTCAGTAATACCTGTTACAAATGCCGCAGCTGCGCCAGCAATCATTAGTGCTTTAACTTTAGTTTTTTTCTCATGTGGCGTTGTTTTATAAATCGCATATGCAGCAGCAGGTAAGCCATACATCATAAATGGCATTTTTCCTTGACCAAGATAACGAGTAAACGGTTTTAATTGTTCAATATCAACATGCCCAAAATAGTGCATAAACACATTTAATGTTCCATCAATACCACCTAATGAACCACCGACAACCGTTGTTCTAAATAATTGATTGATAATATGATGTAACCCAGTAGGAATCAGTAATCTTTCTAGAAAACCAAACAAAAATACCCCAACTCCACCTAATGCGCTAATAGATGTTCCGATTACTTCTATACCGGCCGCGATTGGTCCCCAAATCAATGGCATAATTTGCCCTAAAATTGAAGTCCAAAAGATAACAGCGATTGAAACAAATCGTTTGCCACCAAAAAAAGCAATAGCTACTGGAAATTGAATTTTATAAAATTTATTATGCAAGTAAGCACTAATAACACCGGTTATCATCCCTGCTACCGCACCCATTTGTAGAGTATTTTCTATGCCGAGGATATTCGCTAATATTGACTTATCGATATCAACTAAACCTGACTTAATCATTATTGAGGCACTAAATAACATCATATAGTACCCCATAAAGCCGGCTAAAGCGGCAATTTCTTTCTCTTGTTTAGCTAAACCAAATGAAACTGAAATTGAAAACATAACAGGGATTAGTTCAAAAGCCTTACCTGATATGAAACGAATTGTCGTGATAATATAAATGGCAATATCACTTTTTAGAAATGGTAATAGATCTTGTATTTGTGCCCTTAATAATGCCGCAGATAGACCTAAAAGTAATCCAGTCAAGGCTAAAATGGCAATAGGTAAAAGTAAACTACGACCAAAATCAGAAAAGAAATCCATAATCTTTAATCTGCTAAATTTTTGCATCTTTTGCTCCTAAGATAATACGTCTTGGCTTCCAATATAAATAGAGGGGAGTTGGCTCCCCCAATTGTTATTTGAGTTCTGGCCAATAGTCTTTATTAGCCTCAATTAAGGCATCAAGAATGATTCTGGCTTTTTTGGCATCGTTTACTGTGCGATTGATCGTTAATGATTCAAGCGCTTTTTGGTAGGAACCTTCATAATAGGCATCAATAGCAAGTTTTTCGGAAGCAAGTTGATTTTCTAATAATCCTTTATAGAAAGTAGGAATATTACCTACACGCATTGGTTTTGGTCCATTACTGCCCAATTCGGCAACAACTTCAACCATTCCGTCATCCGGTAGATTATTAATTGCACCATAGTTCTCAACAATGATAATAAATCGATCGTTTTTGTTATATGCAATTGACATTGCTACCTCAATCATAAATTCAGCATGGGCATCTTCATGAATATTGATATAACCCTTTGTCGTACCAGCATTAATAATCACTTTACACTCTTCAAAAACTCGTTTTTCACGACTTGCCATCACTTCATTGGCGCGCGTAAAATTCGGATCTAAATGCTTGGCTTTATAATCAGGATAAAGATAATATTGGTTATATGTATTAGGTAGATAATCCGGAAAATCTTCCATAAGCTGTTTAACCATGCCATAAGTTTCCAGCCATGATTTATCTCGTTGCTCAGCATCTTGAGGTAAAAATCCTCGTTCAGCAATTAACGCTCTTAATTTAGGTAATAGATCTTCACCGGTTTTCTTATTATAAATATGAGTAAACCAACCATAGTGATTAAGACCAAAGTAAACGGGATCAAGCTCTTTAAAATGACAACCTAATAAACGGCTACATGAACGCACAACATTTTCCGGTTGGTCACAAATATTAAGAATTTTTTTATCATTCGGAAATTCACGGCGTAAAGCTTCAGCAACAATTGCTGCCGGATTTGAGTAGTTGAGTATCCAAGCATTAGGGGGAATACTGACGTATATCATAAATCGCTTTTATCATCTCTTTAGTTGAACGCAAACCATAAGCAAAACCACCTGGACCACAAGTCTCTTGACCAATTATTCCATGTTGCAAAGGGATTTTTTCATCCAGTTCACGCATTTTATAACCACCAACACGCATCTGCATAAAAACAAAATCCATATCTTGATATGCCTCGGCAATATCAGTGGTATAATGAAATATCGCTTCAGGATATAACTCTTTAAATAAAATTTTACCAAATTCTCCAATTACCGATTGACGTTCAGCATCAATATCAAATAAAACCAGTTTACCTAAAGGGAATTGCTCCTTCATACGGCAAAATGATTTCAAAAAACCTGGAGTAAAAGTACTACCGCCACCAACGATAACTAAATTATATTTTTTCATGTTAATTCCTTTTTTTGAATTAGATTAATGTGTTACAACAAATACACTATAAAGAGAGGAAAATTGCGAAAATATAAGATGACCAATGATTTGTGATCTTTATCACATTGTGATTATTTTTGACTTATTTAATATGGTTAGTATTATTTACATATGTTAAATTTAATTATTAAATATTAACAAGTTAACATTTTTTATTGGTATGAAAGTTGTATATTTAAAAATTGCTGAAAAGATTCGTAATCAAATTAATGACAACTATTACCCAATTAATAGCTTCTTACCAAGTGAAAAAAAACTGGCTAAGGAGTATCAGGTTTGTTCATCCACTATTCGCCGAGCATTAAAACAACTAATAGATGAAAAAGTGATAGAAGCCAAACAGGGGAAAGGATATTTAGTTATAAAAAAAACCAATTATAAAAATAGACCTTTAACCGGCTTTTATAAGGTAATGGAAAATGCCGGTGAGAAGAATATTATCAATCTAGTCACTCAATTTGCCGTAATTTCCGCTAATAAAGATATAGCTGATAAGCTTAATATTCCTCTTAATAGCCAAGTTTATGCTATTCAACGATTGCGCTTACTTAACGATATGCCAATTTTATTAGAAAATAGCTTTTTAGCTGTTAGTTTATTACCTCATTTGACTATCTCGCATCTTGAAAAATCAAAATTTAGGTATATTAGAGAAGAATGTAACATCCCTATATTAGACGGTTATCGGACTTTTTTGCCTTATTTAGCTGATGAAGAGGTAGCAAATTTGCTTAAAGTGGCAGTTGAGCAACCATTGTTACTCATGAAAACCACGGTGTTTTCAGAAAATAATCAACCTATTGAATATTCTGAACAATTCCTAGTTACCGAACGTTATAATACTCAGCATTATTTTAAAGCATAGTTAACATTTACTATTAGCTCTCATCATTAAAACGTAATATAAAATGATGATTATTTTTTTCACAACAATATGAGGTGATTGAGTAATTGATGCCTAAACCTTGTTTATTCGTTACCAATAAAATCTGCTGCTGAAGTAATTTTCCTTTATCAATATTCAAAGCATTGGCTGTAATTGAATCTGCAATACAAGGAGTAAAATATAGAAAACTATTAATATCAGCTAATGATATATATTTTTTTATTATCTCAAAAGTAGGGTGAAGCACATCATCATAACAAAGTTCAGGGAAAAACTTTACCGGTAAAAAACTTTCTTGAATTTGTTGTGGTTGATTATCAAAATAGACAAGCCTTTGGACATAATAAGCCCTATCATTAATAGACAAATTGAGTTTATGAGCAATGA
Organism: Gilliamella sp. LMG 34359; assembly: GCF_984569085.1. Lineage (NCBI taxonomy): Bacteria > Pseudomonadati > Pseudomonadota > Gammaproteobacteria > Orbales > Orbaceae > Gilliamella > Gilliamella sp. LMG 34359. Next base: position 2,871,605 of record NZ_OZ474906.1, read on the forward strand.
TAGCCGGGATAGTAACTAACTGATAATGCAATATTTTAATAGTAATATTGTCATTATTTGCTGTATAAGCTTCTATAAAAAGGTTAGTCGTTGGGCTGGGTTTATTTTTAACAAAACACCCTTTTCCTTGATAGCTAATAACAATATCTTGCTCTATTAATTGCTTAATTACTTTTCGCAAGGTTGATCTGGCTACATTAAATTGTAATGATAATGCATTTTCAGTGGGTAAACGGTCACCAATAGCGTATTGACGATTAATTAAATCACAAAGTTTTTTATAGACTAAATCAACTTTCATTATCTCTTTTCTAAATATGACGTTCTAATCAAAGTATATCGCTGCAAAACTACAATATCAAATCTAATACGATGATAATTATCGTTTATAATATCTTAAATAATATAGCTATTTTCTCTCAATGGTTAGATAAGAAAACAGTAATCAATTCAAATTAGAGTCTAGTTTTATTAAAGTTAATTTACTAATCCATGTTTTCCCCCTCCTAATTATAATATTAGCTGATTATCAAAAAGTTGAATTTAGGGAAAATCAATAAAATTAAAAATCGCATGGATGAAGTGACCCCCAATAGTTGGACAACCAATTACTGAGGGTCTTTTTATGTCAAAATATAGTCGAGATTTAAAAATTATCATAGCTAATGAATTCTTATCAGGAGAATCATCGAAAATTCTTTCAAAAAAATATGCGATATCTTCTCGTCAGATTCGGTATTGGTCCCAAGTGGTTGCGATTCATGGTGATAACGCCTTTCAACCAACACCTCATTTACGTCATGCCGAAGCAAGATTACAAGCATTAAAATTAATGTGGACAAATAATTGGTCTCTCGGGCACACTAGTGCTATGCTTAATTTAAGTTCCCCCGGGCTTCTATTTGTTTGGCTTGATAGATATCATAAAAAAGGTTTCCGAGGGCTTGAATATCGTTCCAGAGGAAGACCATGTATGAAGCACCCCCGTATTGAACCAACTCACAGTGATGATGAAAAAACAATTGAAGCATTAAAAGAGGAAATTGCTTATCTACGAGCAGAAATTGCTGTTCTAAAAAAGTTCGAAGAGCTGAAGCAAGCAAAACGTCAACAAACAAAGAAAAAACGTTAGTTGTTTTAGCTCTTAAATATCAGTATTCTTTAAAACATTTGCTATCAGCAACAAAACTGGCAAAAAGTGTTTTTTATTATCATGTTAATAGGTTGAAAACCCCGTCTGCTTATGAAAATGAGTTAAAACGTATAGAATCGATTTACCATGAACATAAAGGGCGTTATGGTTATCGCCGAATTCATTTAGCGTTGATAAATGAAGGCATTAAGCTCAATCATAAAACGGTACAACGCTTAATGGGTCAGCTTAATCTCAAATCGACAGTAAGACCTAAAAAATATCGTTCTTATCGTGGAGAGACTGGTAAAACAGCCGCTAATTATCTTAAAAGAGATTTTGAATCATCGAGACCAAATGAAAAATGGGTAACGGATGTCACAGAATTTAAGGTAAATGAACAGAAAATTTACCTATCGCCCATTATCGATTTATATAATCAAGAAGTAATCGCTTATAAAGTGGCTAAAAATGCACGTTTGACCTTGGTGACAGATATGCTTCAAAAAGGGATATCACGCTTAAAACAGTGTGAAAAACCGTTACTACATAGTGACCAAGGCTGGCAATATAGAAATTGCCATTATCAGAAGCTACTAGCTAATAATGGCATCAAACAAAGTATGTCCAGAAAAGGAAATTGTTTAGATAATGCGGTAGCTGAAAACTTTTTTGGTCTATTAAAATCAGAAATGTACCATGGACAATGCTTTCAAGATGCAGATGAATTGATTGAAAAAATAGAAGAATATATAGAATACTACAACACCAAACGGATTAAAGCCAAATTAAAAGGCCTGACTCCGGTTGAATTTCGAAATCAGGCCTTACAAGCCGCTTAATAAAAGTGTCCAACTTTATGGGGTCACTTCATGGAATTGCCTTATTTTTTATGGGGATTGCCTTCTAAAACAGCAGAAATTACTCGATAGTTGTTTTGAGATATTGGGTATCGCTCGCTCATTAAGCCCTAACAGATGTTCTTATGATAATGTCGTTGTTAAAGTAACATTTAAGACAATTAAAACTGAATTTGTTAAAAATGAGATATTCACCAATACTAATGAACTACGATAATAAACTAAAACCGTGAACTAAGACACGGTTTTTCTGCTTATACATATTGGAGCAACAATAATCGGCTGCATTCATTATTAGATTATTTGGCACCGATGGCATTGAAATAAACGTTATCCTTTAATTTTATTGTATGAAAAAGGGTAGACATTCCAAATCCCACTTTAAAATAAAAACAAAGAGTTAGGTGAATGAGCCATAAAATTTGCTTAAAGAACAATATAACGGCTAAACATCACCATAAATAAATCTAGAAACTATAAAAAAATTATTATGATAACTATTTTTTTATGGCATTATTCAGTTATTAAGATTAATTATTCTCTTAATTAAGAGTATTTGATAAACCAAATAGTGATGACAAATAGATAAAGAAAGTGGAAGTACAGTTTTTTGAAGAGGAAAAATTTTATTAAAATAACAACTATATGTAATTACTAATTTTATTATTAATTTGGGCACATAGTTTAACGTATATTTTTATATTTAAATTTAACAGTATTTTAATTATTACTAATAATTTTTATTTGCATAGTTTTAATAAAATTAAACTGACTTTAACGTGTGCCCAACCATAATAAATAATAATTTAATCATAAGCCAATTTATTTGCTTATTTCCAGCTCGATTAACATTATTAAAATATGAATAATTTTAATATGTATTTCTTGAATTCTATCTGCATAACCATGGTGAGGAATTCTAATCTCTATATCAGCATAAGAAGACATTAATCCACCACCATTACCCGTTAATGCAATAATCTTTAAACCTTTTTCTTTTGCTGTTTTCATCGCCTCAATAATGTTTATTGAATTACCAGATCCTGAAAAACATACAAGTACATTTCCTTCTTGACCAATGCCTTCAATGTATCTAGAAAAGATATAGTTATAACCAAAATCATTAGCCACGCAGGATATATGGCTCACATCAGAAATTGCAATAGCTGGATAAGCAGATCTATTTTCACGATATCTACCAGTTAATTCTTCAGCAAAATGCATTGCGTCACAATGAGATCCTCCATTACCACACGATAAAACTTTCTTTTTTGATTTAAATGCATTAGCGACTACCAAAGCAGCTTCTTCAACTAAAAGTAACTTTGTGTCATTATTCATAAATGTATTTAGAACAACAGATGATTGTTCCAATTCAGCTTTTATTTTTTCAATATACATCTTTTCAACTACCTTATTTTGTATTTTGGTAACTTTTCTCAAATGGATAAACTTAACCTAATTTAGTAAGTAAGAATTCATTATTTCCCAAGCTTTTTTAATGTCGGTATCGTAGTTAAACAAACCGGAAGATCCTAATATTAATGATTCAGCGCCAGCATTTAATAATTTATTAAAGGTTTTATGGCTACATCCGCCATCTATTGAAATTACATAGTTTAAATTGTTATTGTCTTTATACTCTTTAAACTCTTTTATTTTAAATAGCATATTTTCAATAAACGGTTGTCCTGCAAATCCAGGATCTACTGTCATAATTGTTATGAAATCAGCATAATTTATATAGTATTTAGCTAATTCTAACGAGGAGTTGGGATTAAAGACTAAGCCGCATTTCAAACCATGTTTTTTTATTTTTTCAATTATACGAAAAGCACATCCCTCCAAAGTTTCAACTTGTAAAGATATAATATTGGCGCCTCTCGCCTCCAACTCATCGATATAATTAATCGGGTCAGTTACCATTAAATGGCAATCAATTGGTTTTTCTACTATTTTTTTTACTTCACTAACAAAAAAAGGACTTAATGTTAGATTGGGCACAAAATGTCCATCCATTATATCAACATGATAGTAATCAATTCTTTCATCTAAAAAAGTCAATTGTTCTGTAAATTTTGTTAAATCCATGCACATTAATGATGGTGCTATCATTATTTTTTTATTGTTCATCAACTACAAACCTCACTCTATAGTAAACATAAAAATTTGAATTAACGTAAACTAGCAAGTAGTGAAAAAAATAATTTAGGTGTTTGTTTCAAATTTTTAAAAAATTTACGCTTTAACTGTAGAAATACTCTTATTAATAATCAGTTTACACAAAAGAATTATTAATTAATTGTTTACGCACATTACTTTACAAGTAAACTCTTTACCTTCTTTTATGATATAAAACATATCTTTCAATTTTTTGAGATTTACTTTATGAGAAATTAAATCATCTACTTTTAATCTTCCTTCATATATTGCCTGTGCAGCTTCAGACCATTCATCGTGAGGATATTTTTTATAAACAGAATTAAATGTTCCTTTTAAAGTAGCTTCTTTACGCATAAAACTATCGTAAGTTTTTCTAGTAATAGTGATATTTTCATGGGGATTTCCCAATATAATAACTTTTCCCATAATTGCACATGACATCAAGGTATTATTAATTCCATCACTAAATCCTGTACCTTCTATACATACATTTCCGCCTATACCGTTGGTATGCTCCATTATCCATTTAATAGGATCTTCTGTTTTTGAATTGCAAACATATTTGAAACCTAGCGATGAACAGAAATCTATTTTCCTTTGATCAATATCAATTAAAAAAACTTTATTAGCTCCATACAAATATGCCCATCGAGCAATCATAATACCTATCGGACCGGCACCATAAATAACCACATTATCATTGAGATCTAAATGAGCATTTCTTATAGCATGCAAAGCGACAGCTGCCGGTTCTATCATTGCTGATGCAACGACATCAGCATCATCTTCTAAAAAAATTAAGTTAAATGTTGGAACAACAACATATTCAGAGAAAGCACCGTCTCGTCTTGAACCAAAATAACTATAATTAGTACATCTTGCATAATATTTTTCGGCACAAAAGGTGCAATTATTGCAAGGGATTAATGGAAATATAGCTACTTTCTTTCCTATAATAGAGCTATCTACACCATCCCCTACTTTTTCTATCACACCAGAAAACTCATGCCCTAACACTAAAGGAAAGTGGTAGGCACCCGTTGTAAATGTTCTTGGAATATCCGAACCACATATTCCCGCCGCCTTAATTTTTACCAAAACTTCTTGAGCGTTAGGATTTGGTATGGACCGGTCCTGATATTCCAATTGACCGAGCGCTGTTAAAGCTAATACTTCCATAAATTTCTCCTCGATAAATTCTTATTTGATAACGTTCAAAATATTTGTATAAAAACCGACAATCCCTACAATAAAAATTATTAATATCATGGTATTAGGTTTTATTTTTTTATTAACCATGTGTAAAACGCCTAATGTTAGTAATAATGGGATTAAACAAGGAATTAAAGTATTAAGTAGCTCTTGGAAAGAGATGGTGATTTTACCAACTTCAATTTTTAAAGGGGTATAAACCGCTACTCTAGATGCTGCCATTCCACCAACAACCATCAAACCGATTAAACCAAACATATCTGTTAGCTTATCCATCATTCCTTTTTTGAGGATATCTAAAATAAATGATTTACCCTTCCTATATCCAATGAAAAACATATTCAGACTAATGACAATCATTATCACTTTATAGAAAATCTCAAATAAAATGGGGCCTAGAACATTACCTTCAACAGCCATATTACAGGCAACGGCGGCTAGAATTGAGTATATGATTGCTTGAAGAGTATCTCCTATACCTGCGACAGGTCCCATAAGGCCTGATCGAATTGAAGCAATTGACTCAGGAGATACATCACCATCTTTCGCCCTCGCTTCCTCCATAGCTACAGTTATTCCGGTGATCCCCAAACCACAAAAGGAAGGTTCGGTGTTAAAGAAGGTTAAGTATTTTTTTAATTCTTCACATTGTTTGTTTTTATCATTAGGATACAATTTTCTTACAACTGGCACCATTGCATTTGCTTGACCTAACGCTTGTAATCGCTCATAGTTATATGCCGCTTCTGAACTAAAATTCAAAGCCCATGTTTTTAATAATTCTTTTTTGGTTAAAATAGTTTGGTTACTCATAATATTATCCTTTAATTTGCCAAAATATTGACGACATTGAGAGTGCCCTATTTAGTTCTCTCTTTTTGTAGTGAGCATATTTATAATAAAAGCAGCAATAGCAGCAAAAATAGCTAATCCCATAATATCTATTTTCAGATAGGCAACCACAAAAAATCCTAAGAAGAAATAAGGCATTAAGTGTTTTTTGCCCAAGAATGAAACCAACATTGCAATACCTAATGCAGGCATGATGCCACCAACAACTTCAAATGCGGATACTAGATGGTTAGGTATGTGTTTTAAAAAATCTTGCATATATTCCGCGCCAAAATAAACAAGAATAAATGCAGGAAAACCATTTAAGATTAGGGCTACAAAAAATGAGGGAACATAATTCATCATCCTCATACCAGTAATATTCCCCCTATTTAAAAAGGCCTCAGCTTTATTTACCCATATTGCATTAATACTCATAGATACTTGCCAAGAAAGAATGCCTAATAATGAGAATGGTAATGCGAAAACAACAGCTGTAGATGGATTTGCTTTACTCAAGATTGTCATAGCCGTACCAAAAACTGAGGCTACTGGTAAATTACCCGGCATAGTACCGCCAACAGTCATCCAACCTAAATAAGCTAAGTTGATGTATGCTGCGGCCTTCATACCTTCTATAGGTTCACCTAAAGCTAATGCAACTAAAAAACCTGATACAATTGGATACATCCATGTTCTGGTAATCAAATGACTAAACCACCAACAACTGAAAGTTGCAATTAAACACACTAATATTGCAGAAACGAACATAAATCCTCCTGATGATTATTTAATAATAGATGAAAGATTAACCGCTTTATCGCTAGGTATAGCTTGAATTTCAATACAAATTCCCGATTGCATTAGAGTTTTAAAGGAAGCAATTTCTTCTTCTGAAGCTGCTAAATTTCTATAAAAGTTTTTACGTAGATTACTTACGCCCATACCACCTAAAATTATATTTTTTAAAGGAATATTATTTTGTACAAGCTTTAATAATGGATTCGGCCCCTTAGTTAATATTAAATATTTCTCATTATCTGCATCTGTTGATAAAGTAGTTATAGCCGAACTCACATCGACAACTTTCAGGCTGATTCCTTTTGGTACTGACATTTCTAAAACAGAAACCATAAAATCATCATTAACTAAATCATCATCAATTATTAAAATTGTTGTAGTTTCTACATGTTTAATCCAACGAGTCATTACTTGTCCATGTATCAACCTGTCATCAATTCTTATTAAACTAATTTCACTCATTTGCTAACCTCTGCTGTTTAAAAAAATTTAATTGAGCTTTCTACTACCGACATTAAAGCTTCTTTCATTTCGTTAATCGTTGAATAAGCGCCTTTTTCCAAGGATAAAAATAATAAAATGGGAAGATTAACCCCTGTGATTATTAGGATGTTGTCATTGTTTCTTTTGCTTAAACAAGCCGCATTAAAAGGAGTACCGCCTAAGATATCTACGCAAACTACAAATTCAGTATTTTTATTATTAACTATGATTTCATCTATTTGGCTAGTCACCTTCTCAATCGTATCTCCGAGTTGAACTGAAATACCAAATGTATCTATTAATGTTCCTGAAAATAATTCACATGTTTTAATCAGATTATTAACAAAATCACCGTGAGTAATAATTATGGTTTTAATCTTTTTCATTTAATTCTCCAAAAGCATATTGCTCACTCAAAAGTTTATATATTTAAATGATTATGTAAACTTTAATATTCTGCTTTTGAGATCAAAATCACACTTATCTAATTCACTAAAAATATAAATATTTGTATTAATTATATTTTTATAATGATTGTTAATATTTTAATAGTAGAAATTATTATTTAATAAAATATAAATACGTTATTTTTGCACGAAAATAAATAATTATTATGAACTTTTGAGTTTTATTTATATTAAATAAACATTAGAAAAGTAATGTGATATGATCCCAATTATGAGATTAAACTTTAAAATTCAAATAACTATGAACAATGATGATGAACTAAAGAAGATTGCTAAACTTAAATTATTAATTAATACATTAAATCGAACTGAAATTGTGATTATTAATTGGCTTTTTATCCCTAAAAATTTAGTAGAAAATACATCAATTAAAGAAATAGCCGATACGCTAAATGTTTCTAAATCACTTATCGTTAAAATTGCAAAAAAATTAGGCTGTTCAGGATTTAAAGAATTAAAAAAATTGTTGCTCAATTATTTTCAAACTAATGATTACCAACAATTGAATATCACTGAAGAAAACCCTTTCAATAATATTATTAAAAATGTCGAATTTAGTTTGATTACTTCAATAAAAGAGACTATATCCCTAATAAATGAGAAAAAAATATCTGAAGTTGTAAAATTGATTTTGGAAAAAGAGAAAATTTTATTGTTCGGCGTAGGTGGATCATATCCAATCTGTCTTGATTTCAATCATAAGCTACTAAGACTAGGTATTTACAGTGAAACTTATAATGATTTTCACTTAATGTCATTAGCTTCTACTCATTTAAATTCAAATAGCTTAATAATTGTAATTTCAACATCTGGTAATTCGTTAGAATTAATATCTTCAATTGAAATTGCCAAGAAAAATAAATCAACAATTATCGGAATAACCAGCAATATCAACTCCAAATTACAGAAATTATCTGATTTGATCTTATATTCCCCAGTATTTAAAGATCCACTACAAGGTCATAATGGACTTGCCAGAATATGCCAATTATTCATTTTAGATATTATTTATTTAATGTTAGTACAAAATAATCCTAATTTATTATTAAGAAATTTAAACCATACGATTGAAAGTAACAGCGCCACCCACAAACAATATATGAATAAAAAAAATCTATAAACACATAAGAATAATTTTTAATGTGAAACAAATCTTCAATCATAATGGAATATAAAACAGATACAAAATCGAAAAATATCAGAATGCTAAGTTTAAGTATCACTATGATTAAAAAGATTAAACTCATCCACAAGGATAATATGAATTAAATTACTTATTACCACTCCTCATCACAGCTAATTTAGTAAATAGATAATTTCTTGAGGGATTTTTTTAAAAAGTTAGCTAGATTGCCGATAATCGTAGATAATTTATCGAAGATTTATCTGAACCAATAGTTAAAAAATAATTAATAAACCATTACTAATGGTTTTTAAGCTGATTAGGTAACAAAACTATTTTGACCAAAATGAATTTGTCTTGTCTTTACTAAATAAAATGATTAATAATTAATCCTAAACCAGATAATAACACTAGTTATTTTCAATTAACTTCATGCTAGAGGTGCTGATGATGAAAAGGATAAAATTAAATAATGGTATTGAAATGCCTATTGTTGGATTTGGAGTATATCAAATTGATGAAAAGCAGTGTCAGCAAGCGGTATTGGATGCAATTGATGTTGGTTATCGTCTGATTGATACCGCTACGGCCTATCAAAATGAACGCCAAGTAGGCGATGCGATTAAAGTTAGTGGAATTAACCGAGATGAGCTGTTTATCACCACCAAACTTTGGTTAAATCGGGCTAGTTATGAAGGTGCTAAAATCCAATTTGAGCAATCCTTAAATTTATTACAAGTAGACTATATTGATCTGTATTTAATCCACCAACCTTTTGGTGATATTTATGGCGCTTGGCATGCGATGGAAGAACTTTATGAGCAAGGTAAAATCAGAGCAATTGGTGTTAGTAATTTTAGGCCGGATCGTTTAGCCGATTTAATGGCATTTAATAAAATAAAGCCTGCCGTAAATCAAATTGAAGTTAACCCTTTTAATCAACAATTACAAGCAGCACCTTGGATGCAAAGTAAGACTATTCAGCCGGAAGCATGGGCGCCATTTGCTGAAGGAAAGAATGATATCTTCAATCATCCAATTTTAACTGCAATTGGAAAAAAATATAATAAGTCGGTTGGGCAAATTATTTTACGTTGGTTAATTCAACGACAAATTGTCTGTTTGGCCAAATCAGTTAGAAAAGAACGTATGATGGAAAACTTTAATCTATTTGATTTTCAACTATCAGATAAGGATATGATCGATATTACCGCTATTGATACTGCAACCAGTGCGTTTTTTTCACATAGCGATCCGGCCATTGTAGAGTGGTTGACTCAACGCCGACCAAATATTTAGTTTTAGAATATTTACTATATGCAGATAAAGTTAGAAAAAGCCGATATTTAACATACAATATCGGCTTTGCAACTTTATTGAGATTTTTTTACATTTACCATTTAGCTCGTATGCCGACAGAAGCACTAACAGGAGCTTTCACTCTGGCATCACCACCATGAGTCCAGGTATGCCCTATTTCGCTATATACATTGATTTGATTATTGATTTCATAACTGCCACCAATCGCTAATTCCGAACTTAAATATTTACCCCCATTACTAAATTCGCTACTAGCATTTTTACAATCAAATTTAATATGATCCGCACCATTTGGAGAATAGAAAAGGTTTACTCGTGCGTAAGGGCGCAATAAAGTGTCTTGAGTTTTATAATTACCTTCTAACCTTGCACCAAAACGGAATAACCAACTATTATTATCACTATGTTTTACAGTGGTTTTACCACTGATATGACTATCTTTTAAATCAAGCCATTGGTGGATTATTTGTGCTTGAGGCTCTAGTTTCCAATTGCTCTCCATTAAAACAAAAGGTTTGCCAGTTTCAATCGATGCGCTCAAACCTTTAGCTTTTTGTTTACTATTTTTATTTCCATTTGGATTGAGATCAACCCGATGACGAACTCCTTGTAAAACCATATCAAAATAACTACCATCATCCTGCATATAGGTACTATATGCAGCTAAAAAGTAAGAATTTATCTCATTATTACCTACTCGTTTATATTTACCACTAGCGAAACCATCAACACTCAAATCACCATTTAAATAACCGAAATAGGCCCCAATTCGCCAATCATCATTCTGCCAAATATCACTGCCTAATTGGAAACCGCTATAGTTTCCTTTGCTATGCGCATTAGCGATGCCATTTTGTTTTAAATTCACTCGCTTGGTTATAATTCGTCCCCAACTTATTGGCGAATTCAACAATGGCACATTACCGATGCGTTGGTGCAAATTACTCTGCATAAGATTATCCGCTAGACGAAGCTGTGCAGCAACGGCGCCAAACAATGGAACCTCTTTACGATAGGTTATCTGAGGTACCGGTTTGCCTGGTTCAGGGTCAATAGTTGGGTTGGTTGGATTCGTTGGATTGGTCGGATCCGTTGGGTTAGTTGGATTCGTTGGATTAGTCGGATCCGTTGGGTTAGTTGGATTCGTTGGATTGGTCGGATTGGTCGGATTGGTCGGATCCGTTGGATTCGTTGGATTGGTCGGATTCGTCGGGTTAGTCGGATCCGTCGGGTTAGTTGGATTCGTTGGATTGGTCGGCTCCGTTGGATTAGTTGGATTAGTTGGATTCGTTGGATTCGTTGGATTGGTCGGATTGGTCGGATCCGTTGGATTCGTTGGATTGGTCGGATCCGTTGGGTTAGTTGGATTCGTTGGGTTATGCGGTAAATAAGAACGCAAATACCAGTTATTATTTTGGTTATTAATATCACCTTTATGTAAATAATATTCGTAAGCACCGGCATCTAAATGTTCTGCTTGCATTTTAAAGGCATCATCACTACTGGTACCGCCAACATGGATTAGTTCAATACCATTGGTATTACCTGTATCAGCACCTAAACCATTAATATCATTGATTTGTATCCATGTGTTGCCTGAAACATTACCATTTACTAGTAGGCGATCGGTAGCACTATCACTATCTTGAAGGACTGTATCAAAAATTAATTTACCGCCATTGCCTATATAATCGCCTGTAACCGTTAAACGGTCACCTGTAAAAGCATTATTAAGATTAATTGAACCAGCGTTATTGACGCTACCAGTTATTATAGATTGGTGCAGACCTGATTGCAGTTCAACTATTGCGCCAGAATCAAGCGTTAAATTATCAGTATTTAAATTACCGGTTAACGTTAGTTTACCGCTACCGCTCAAATTAATATTTTCCCAACCCCAAATAGCCACATTATTTAGCGAACCATCAGAGGTGGATGATCCAATAAGATGCTTATTCAAATTTAGGGTATCATTATCTGAAGAGCCTGCAAGACGAGTAAATTTATTACCGCCATCAACCATAATCAGTTGCGATATATCTGCACCTTCATTAATAAACAAGGTATCATTACCAGTTCCAAGTACAATTTTACCACTGATTTTTGCACCATCATTTAAAGAGATTATAGAATCTGTTTTATCATTTTTAATCGCAATACCGCTAGCCGATGAAACATCAGCACCTTGATTCAGATTTATATAGGTTTTAATCCCTTCTCTACCATTACTATTTATGGCTATTCCGGATGTACTATTGTTGGCGATTACTTTACTTGATATATCGATTTTGGTGTTACCACTAGCATTATTGAATACAGAAATCCCCTTATCAAAGCCACTAATAATCCCATTTGTTTGTTGCAATAATAGATCCTGTGCGCTACCATAATTAGTGGCAATAATTCCAGAACCACCTATACCAGAGACATCGCCATCAATAAAAATCTCGGTCGAACGCTGACCTCGATTTACCAAATTTACACCATTAATTCCACCTTGAATAACACTATTAGTGGTTTGCTTAAATATTAACTCACTAGTGTTAAACTCATTACCCGCCATAACGGCATCTAAATTTCTACTCGTAACTTTACCCGCAATTTTAATAGTAGTTAACCCCTGGCCACTATTAGTAAGATTAAAACCATTAGTTTGCCCAATAATCTCACTATCTTCAGTTTGATTGACAATTAAATCAGAGCTAGATGAGCCATTATTCACCCAAACACTGTCATTATTACTTACGACTTTACCCGCTAAACTGATTAGTGTTGAACGTTGCCCATCATTAGATATATTGAATCCATAATTATTGGCATTGATTTCACCTCCTGCTTGAATAATATTAATCTCCTTACTATTGCCTCTAATTGCCGCGGTAATCCCATCTTTCTCCTCAGCGACTATTTTACTTTTTGTAGTGATATTCGTTGCACCTTGACCTGTACTGATTATATTTATTCCATTTTCCTTACCTTTAATATTACCAGCTAATTGATCAATTTTAATATCATTGGTATTTTCATAATTTGCTACAGTTATTCCATCATTCTGTGAGCCGATAACGTTACCAGAAACACTTACCGACGTAGTATTTTTACCACTATTAAACAAAATAATCCCATAAGTGTTACCTTTAATATTGCCACTGTTCTGAGAAACCGTAATACCTTGACTATTTTCACCATTAACTACTAAAATACCATTATTTTGAGTACCTATAATGTCGCCATCTGCTGTTATTGTCGTGGTATTAACTCCATTATTATCAATATTTATTCCGTCTAATTTACCTTGAATACTTCCTCCAGACTGAGTAACACTTGCTTCTTGGCTATGTCTATAGTTGTTAATATAGATACCATAATGCTGACCACCAATAACATCACCATTGGTATCAACAGTGGTTGACCCTGTGCCATAATTTGTTAAAGAAATTCCATTTAGACCACCTTGGATACGCCCTGATTCTTGTTTAGCTATAATATTTTGGGTATTTGTTTGAATCGTGGCATTGATACCATTACCATTTTCACCAATCACGCTACCTGTGGTAGAGATAATTGTTGAACCTGTTCCATTATGGTTAACATTAATACCATCTGTATTACCATGAATTTCACCTGATGCTTGAGAAATAGTAATATCCTTGGTATTAGTATCAGCAGCAGCTATAATGCCAGAATTAATATTGCCAGTAACATTACCTTTGATAGTTACATTAGAAGAACCAGTACCTCTATGGGTAATATTGATACCAGCGTTTTGACCATAAATCGCGCCACCATTTTGATTGATAATGAGATCACGAGTATTAGTTCCATTGATTATACGAAGCCCATCATCCCCAGAACCTGTCACTGTACCATTAGTGTTAATTTCGCTTGAACCATTACCTTGATTAGTTAGAATCATGCCATAACTTAACCCTTTGATATTACCATTCGACTGTTCAACCTTTAAACCAGTCGTGTTTACCCCACTAAATACAGACATACCTTCTTGATGTTGGCCTTCAATATCACCCATAATAGAAATAGACGTTGTTTCATTGCCATTATTAACAATACCAACACCAGATCCTTTTCCTATAATGGAACCTGCTACCTGATTAAAGGTTAATTTGTGAGTATTCGCAAAATTAGTAATAGATACCCCAGAACTTTGATTAGCCACTATCTTACCGGACGTTGTGACTATCGTTGAACCATTGCCACTATTAACAGCATTGATGCCGTTTGCCAAACCATTGATCTCGCCTGATTTTTGACTAATGGTTAAATCATGAGTGTTGGAATTGTTATTGGCAAAAAGACCGTCATTTTGTTTACCGATAACTTTTCCCGCTACCGTGATAGAAGTTGAACCATTACCAAAATTATTTGCTTTGATTCCATTAAGTGCACCTGAAATTAAACCACGATCTTGCGAAATAGTTAAATCGCCTGCATTTTGTTCATTAGTTGCATTAATCCCTTCTTTCTCATCACCAATGACATTGTCATTAGTATCAATATTTAATTTGCCTTTTCCTTTATTATCAGCATTAATACCATTTTTTTTACCGTGAATCTCACCTGATGATTGGATTATATTTAATCCCTGAGTATCTCCATCATTCACAGCCAAAATACCATCAAGATCATCACCTACCACAGAGCCAATGGTCGATATCATTGTGGTACCATGCCCATAATTAACCGCATTAATTCCATTTGATTTTCCATGGATACTGGCATCAATAAGCTCCATGATATTCAAATCATGAGTGTTATTTGAGTTTACCACATGTAAACCATCGTTTTGCTTACCCGTAACATCACCCGAAATATTAATCGTTGTAGAGCCAGAACCATTATGGCCAAGATTGATTCCGTTTTTACCACCAATGACCTCACCATCAGACTGGTTTAAATTGATATCATTGATATCATTACCACTCATATAGTTATAACCATCGTCATTGGACTCAACATGGTTAGATATAGGTAAATCGACAGAATTGCCAAAGTTAGTCATTGCCAAAAATTGACTTATAAAAGTTGGTGATTGTTTGCCAACAGAATTTTTATTCAGGTTTTGATTAGTAATATTTTTTCCACAATTTTTGTTGAGCGATGAACTGTCACATTGGGCATAACTGAAAGGGATTATTGCTAATGATAAACCGGCAATTGATAATAAATTAATAAAGAATAATTTACCTTTAGATTGCGATTTTTCTGATGTCACTATATAGGCTTGACGTCGTACACTCCAAACTAACTTATATACTTTATTCATTATTTTCTCTCCCGAAATAAATCTATGCTAGTCAAACAACATTTTCATTGGAAAAATTAGATAGAGAATTAATACACAGTACTAATAAGTCCTAGTCCATTTGGGAATTAAAGGTTAGAAAATCATTACTAATTGTGGAACTGCCAAAAATCTTAAATAACTATAAGATTCAATTTATAAAAACATGAGTAAATTGAAAAATAATTTAAAGCAGAAAAAAGATATGTTATTGATGAGTTTAAATTTACATATAAAAAAACAATATTAATTCTCTCTTTTTACCACATAGTAGAAATCTTAGCAATCAAAAGAACAAAATATGTCGATGCGAATTAAAAAATCCAAATTTGCTTATATAGTTATACTATTTTTATACTTATGGTTTATCGATAGTTTTTTTGCAAGGTCCATAGGTATTACTCCATAAATAAACTTAGAATGTAAATCAACGACTTTAACCAATATTTACCGTTGAGAACCAATTGCAAGATTACCTTTCCACATTGCACAGATAACATCCTCACGATGTTGCCCATAATTCTCAACATCTTCTACGCGGTAATAAAATAAATAGTGAAAAAAGACAATTTAGAAAAATTGTTGTAAAGAATATATTAAGATATAATTCAATAAATTCGCAGATGCGATAAATAAAATTATAAAGGATTTAGAAATGTCTAGTCAGGTTATATCTTACGTTGATAGAGCGGTTCAATTATTAAATAAAATCGGAATTATTATTAAACCACAAGCCGATGCACCGATTTTAAAGTTCTTGGATAATGTTGCTGAGATTGATAAAAATCGAGTTATTACAATAGCTCGAACTTTACAACAACAAAGCGCATTCAACCAAGTGGTTCGCGAGCAAATTGATGGTGTTGAAGTTTCACAACGTTATACCCAAATTGTTAATCATTTTGATAGCATCCGAACGGATATGGAAAAGATGTTAGGTTGGCTTGATGATGGTAAATTAGATTTTTTTGAAAGAATCAAAATTGGTTGGATGAAACTGCAACGAGGTTCTATTCCCGACCGATTTAATCTTATAAAAAAGACCTATTTACAAGTATCGCAAGAAACCGGCAATCAAATTGAGCGTGAACATACTATTTTAAATGCTTATCAAGATTTTCGATTTGGATTGAAACAAGCACAAATCATTGCTCAGGAATTAGTGCAAATAGCAACAGATCGCCTTGAAGAATGTAAAGTTAAATTAGCCTCTGCCATTGCTGACGTAGATAATTTTAATGAAGATGATCATGTGGCAAAAGCACGTTTAGAGCTTATCCGTGACGAGGCATTACGTAATGTGCAACAAGAAGACAGCCGTTATCAAATTATTTTGGATTTAGCCAATAATTTAACCGTTTCTTATAATTCAGCCGAAGCCGTTTTTGCCCGTATACAACAAACAACTTCCGTGAAAGAAAGAGTTTATCAACAAAGTGTTAGCTTTTTTTCTACCAATGAAATTGTCTTTACGGCATTAAGTGCTTCAATCACCTCTTTGACTGGTTTAAGCGAAAGCACTAAGACATTAGAAGCAATGAAAGATGGCATGAATAAAGGTATTGAAAGCATTGCATCTGCTGGTAATAAGCAATTAGAAGAAAGTCTACGTGCTGGATATGGTTCAACCATTAAAGCCGATTCTCTACGTGCTTTAGTGGAAGCGATTGTCAATTATCAAGAATCAAGTCAACAATTAATTGCCGAGCTACGTAATGAATCGATTGATAATGCCAAAGAGATAGATCGTATCGTTGAAGATGGCAAACAACGCTTTAATAATATTATTTTTAAGGTTAATAATTAATGTCGAATATTAAGCTTAGTGAACAACTAGGTGCAATGGCAATCATTGACGAACTTTATCAAAAACAACAATTGTTACTTGAGCACCTAAATTATGACGCTTTGCGTAGTAAATTAGCCGAAAATATAAAGAATTATTATCAAGTTAAAGGGCAAATTGTTAACGACGAAATCATTGAGAAAGGAATTAATCTTTGGTTCAGCCAAAGATTACAATTTGTTGCGCCTAAACATAATTGGTTAATCCGTTTTTTTGCTTTTTGTTACGTAAAAAGAGTAAAATTTTATCCATTTATTGCTGGGATCTTATGTATTCTATTGTGTCTAAATTGTAACGAATTCAAAAAAATTTTTGAACTCAACAACAAAATCGATAAAACTTATCGTCATATTTTAATTGAAAAAAAAATCTTAACTGACCTAAACAGAGAATTTTTGCCGCTTGATAAGCTTCCGGTATATAATGCACAAGTGCCTGTAAAAGATTTAAAAACCTCAATCAGTTATATACTCAACCAAGAGTTTAATCTTCCTTTTTCAGAATCTTCAAAGAATTCATCGCCAACTTTTAATTATGATCAAGAAACACTTTATAAACTAGAAGAAATTGATTTTTCAATCACTACAATTTCATCTCAAGCTGCCAGAGAAATATCAAAATTAAGTGAATTGCTTGAGGAGGATAAAAAACTCAATAATTTAATTAAAAGTGATGAATTTATACAGGCTAAAAAAATATATCCTATTTTACAAATTTCAGTTGATAAAGCGCTTGATAGGCTTAATCAAGGGCAACAGGATATTGATCTTGAATCAATCGAATCACTTTATAATTCTGTTGGGCGTGCAGAAACGCTTGAAAATAAAATTCAATCTGACTTGAAACAGTTACAAGCATTAAATGTGCCTAACTCTGATATGAGTGAGGTTATTGCCTTGCAAAATGCTTTAAGTGCTGATTTAAAAAATTTGAATTTTAAGCATGTCGAGCATTATCAAGAAATGATGGCTTACTATATAAAACTGGCTCAAACCAATTTAACGTTAACGATTGTTGATCACCCAAATTATAAATCAGGAGTTGAGCGTACTCATGACAATACTAATGGTAAATCTTGGTACTTAATCGTCAGACCGATGACAACAACCAACAATCCAGATTCATTATGGGTAAAAAGTATTGAAACAGGGGAATCAAAATTGGTGGATACATTTGGTCAACAAGTCACTTTAGAACAATATAACAGTGTTAAAGCCGATAAAATGCAAGATGGGCATATTGATAACAATAAACTTTGTACCAAACCACAGGGAAGATTAATATTCAATTGTCCAAAATCAGTTAAATCAGGTCGGATTTTGGAGTGGTAAACTATGCAGCAACCGAAAAGCATTGAAAAGAAAATTTGTGCTGAGGCAGAAAAGATTAAAGCCTCGTTAGATATAGCTTATCAAAAAAGACAAGATATTCTTGATGATATTTTAAAATTAAAGAATGAGCAAGCTAGTATATATCAAAAAATTGCCACCATTTATTTAAAAGAATCACCCCATAATGATAATTTTCAAATACAAAATATTATTAAGCAATTGCAAGGATTATCTAATGACTTAACTAGCAAAATTAGTCATTTAGATAAAGTAATAGCTCAATTTCAACAGGAATTGCAAGATATTCATGCAAAAATAGATGAACTCACTACCCAAAAGGTGCTGCAACTTGAAAGCGATCCTGAATATGTTGCATTGTTTAATCTGTTTACCAAGGAAAAAGGATTTTTAGAAAAAATAACAAAAGATTACGAACTATGCCAAGAAGAGTTCACCAAAAAATTAGCAGAGTACAGTAAAAATTGTTATTACAATTATTTGCGCAAAAGAAACTATGGTGAAGATAATTATAAAGGTCGTTGGATTTTTAGAAATCTAGATGAAACGATAGCTGGATTTATTCATTTTAATGAAAATTATAAAAATCAAAAAATACTCGAATCATTAATAAAAGAATCGCAAATAAAATACGAAAATCAAAAAAAATCATATGAGTTAGCCAGAGATCAAAAATTTGATAAAGAACAATTAGTTGAAAAAAGTTTGAATCTACCGCAACTAAAATCTCAATTGGTAAACATTGAATATGATTTGGAAGATGCCCAACGACAAAGGAAAAAGGCTTATGACACCTTAAATGGCACACAAACAGGACAAAGTGATCAGTTTAAACAGCTATCAGCGCAATTAGCTAAATTATTAAAAAATCAGTCAATTAAACAACTTGAGCGGCTAACCTTACAAACAGAATCTAAGGAAGATGATTTCTTACTTAAGAGAATTCCTGAAATAGATGAACAAATAAAACAACTTGAAGAACGTATACCACATGTTCAAGAATCAATTAATAATCAGGAAAAGATTTATATTCGCTTTAATGAGACACTGAAGCTATTTAGACAAAATAATGTTCCTAGCTCTTTTTATGAATATAATATTTCTTCATACACTCTCAATGACCTACTAGAAAACTTAAAAAATCATGGTTATTCCCCTGAAAAAATGGTCATGGAGCTTCTAGCTTGGCGCGTCCTAAAAAATAATACAACTTCAACAAATACCAAGAGTGGCTGGTCGGTATTAAGTAGCTTAAGTTCATCGTCTAATCGTTCAGGGCGATCATCATCAAGTCGGTCATCCAGTAGAAATAGTTATTCGTCGAGTTCCTCATCGAGTAGTAATGGTTATTCATCGAGTTCTTCGTCTGGTGGAGGTGGATATCGGACTACGGATAGTTTTTAACTATACAAATAATAAAGATATTATGGTTATAAAAAGATTTTATTGATGAAATAATATAAAGAAATTAGTAGATATTTAAAGATAGAAAAAACTATTTTATAGATAAGTTAATTTTTATATAAATAAAATTAGTTTTATGCAAGTAAGTTTTTTAGTATTTACTAAATAGTTCATTAAGTAGGTGCATTAAATGCAACCTACTTTTACCCTATCAGATCAGATAATTTAAACTCAATGAGTTAATAAGTTAGGCGAGATTTTAGCTGCATGAAATAGGGTAAATTCTAAATCAACCAAGTCATAAACACAAAATGGATCTAATTTCATAATATTTTTAACTTCTTCAAGTGAATCACTCATTACTACAATAATAGCACCTTTTTTATTCTCTAAAGGACCAGACGCGATAAACTTATTGTTGGCAAAATACTCATCTAAAAATTTGTTATGTTCTTCAAATTTAGCTAATAGTTCTTCCAAAGGTCTTTTAAACTTAAATGTTACAATTATCATTATACATTCCTTATATATTTTAAATTAGTTACGTAAATCTTTAGCTAAATCTTACTAGCTTAAAAATCTTGCTTATTATGCTGTCTGTTGTCATACAAAAAAGAGTTAAAAAAGTTAATAGTTCGATTAAAAATCAATCCTGATTTACCAATACCTTCATTTTTTCGCGTTAAGATTTTTCAAGAGTCTATTGACTATAAATGGATGTAGAACAGAAACTTGTAACTATCCCCTAAAATAGTACAGCAAAAAAGTAGAAAATTCTCTATGATAAAAGTAAAGGGGATTTAATTATGAAAAAAATGACTGAACATCAAATAGTAGCTATTTTAAAAGAAGCTGAAGCGGGTATTCCTGTCAAAGAGCTCTGTCGTAAATATGGCATGGGTAATTCAACTTTCTATAAATGGCGGGAAAAATATGGCGGAATGGAAACTTCGGATATCAAACGCTTAAAGGAGCTTGAGGCTGAAAACCGTAAGCTTAAGCAGATGTTTGCCGAACTGAGCTTAAAATCCCAGCTTCAGGAAGAAATTATAAAAAAGCTTTAGAGCCCACAAAAGCACGTAAAACGTGGGCACAGCAACTACAACAAAATCATTCTATTACTATTGCTATGAGTTGTGCCATTGTTGGCTTAAGCCGTTGTGCTTACTATTATCAACCTAAGTTACTGGATGATTCGGTGATTGTTTCGGTGTTGAATGCTATCACAGACCGGCATTTACGCTGGGGCTTTCCTAAATGCTTTAATCGTATCAGAAAGCTCGGCTATAAATGGAATCATAAACGAGTATATCGGGTGTATTGTGAATTAAAGCTTAATCTCAGGGTAAAGCGTAAAAAACGCATTCCCCCACGAACCCCAGAAAGGCTATCAGCACCCAATAAACAAGGTGAATGTTGGTCAATGGATTTTATGAGTGACAGTAGTTGTAATCAACGTCACTTTAGGACATTCAATGTCATCGATGACTTTAATCGTGAGGCGCTAGGCATTGATATTGCTGTAAGCTTACCAGCAGGGAGAGTTACCCGTTACTTAGATAAATTGGCTGAATATCATGGGTATCCATTAAAAATACGAGTCGATAATGGGCCAGAATTTACAGGAAAAACCTTTATAAACTGGGCTAAATCCCATGATATAGCCATTGATTATATCCAGCCCGGTAGTCCTTATCAAAATGGCTATATTGAACGATTTAATCGTACCTATCGTACTGAAGTACTCGATTTATATCTTTTTAACAACTTAGCACAAGCAAGGAGAATAACCGAAGAATGGTTAACGATTTATAATACCGAAAGACCGCATGAGGCATTAAATAACATGACACCGATTGAGTATAAAACACTAAAACAAGCAGCATGATTTTCTACTTGAATCTTGTACTAGGTTTGGGGTATTTACAGCAACCCCAACATATTTACAAAATATGGGGATGCCAGTCATGTTAGAAGATTTAAAAAAACATAATTGTATTGAATTTGAATTACCGAGTACAGGACGTAAAATCTCATGGCACTTCTGTGAGGAAGGAAAGCCAGTAGAGTTAGAAATAAAAGGCAACTATACAATACTGGATGATTTTTTGGCAACTAATGAATTAGTCAAAAATCATGCCGGCCTTATGCAAGTTTATCGTTTTTCGGTAGAAAAAGAATTAAAAAGTGGTGAACTTGTTGAGGTATTGACGGAATTTAATGGCGCAACACGGCCATTCTTTTTATTATATCCGCATGCCCAATACCTACCGCTAAATGTAAGGTTATTTGTTGATAGTTTAATAGAATATATGAGCATAACAAAATAGATAGACACAATGAAACAATAAAAATTGAAAAATGCAATAACAAATACATTGCAATTCTACTAAGATTTCAAAAGTTTTTAATACATAAACTATAACTCGAATTTGAATTATTTATTATTTCAGTTAAATTTAGAGTGAGAAACAAATCTCAAAGGAAAGGTCTAATCTATTGAAAAAACATATCATAACTGTGCATTAATGTTTTCTGTACTTAATTATGACTTTACTATGAACGTTATGAAATAGTTGTTAGTCGTTGTCATTAAACACAGATTGCTTTTTTGGCTTTAACTGCTTAGAATAGATCAAGTCTTTTTTTAGACTTTATTTAGTCTTAACAATATGAGGTATACATGCGCTATTCTCAGCAGATAAAACCAATCAGTTACTTAAAAGCTAATGCCGCCGAGGTAATGAACAATTTAACTAGATCAAGAGAGCCATTAATTATCACTCAAAACGGCGAAGCCAAAGCAGTCATTCAAGATATTGCCTCCTATGAAAAAACGCAAGAAACACTAGCATTACTTAAAATTCTGGCATTAGGTCAAAAACAGGTAGAGGCAGGACAAATTACCGATGTAAATGAGGTGATTAACCGTCTAAAAAATAAAAGGAAAAAGCTTAATGCTTACACATAAAGTCGTCTTAACGCAGGATGCAGAGGCAGACTTAGAAGCCATTTATGACTATATAGCAGAGTATGACTGCCCTGAAAATGCCGATTACGTATTGGATGAACTGCTAAAAACAGCTAATAATTTAAACCATTTTCCTGAAAAAGGCAGTATCCCTAAAGAATTACTAGATTTAGGCAATCACGATTATCGTCAAACCTTGTTTAAATCCTACCGGCTTATCTACAAAATCATCGACCAACAGGTCGTTATCTTTTTAATTACCGATGGCCGACGTGATATGCAAGCATTATTAACGCGGCGTTTATTAAGGTAGCGCATATTACAAGCTAGCGGCTATAAGGCTAATAAGGCTAATAATTAGCCATTATTGCTATACTATCAATGGCTTTTGAATTTATGGAATTATGTTATATTGATAACATTAACAAACTCATTCTTACACAGTGTACCTCATAATGGATATAAAACTCGCTAAAAACGATAAACGTTATATAGAAGGCACGGATGATGTCTATAATATCATGAAGAATGTGCTATTACGTGACAACAAAATAGACCAAGAAAAAGAACATTTCTGGATTGTTGGTATGAATCTAGCGGGTTACATTCTATATATTGAACTCATTGCCTTAGGGTCTTATAAATCGGTAGATGTTGAGCCAATGAATGTATTTCGTGTAGCAGTCATGAAAAATGCTTCACGAGTGATCGCTGTACATAATCATCCTTCAGGAAGATTGTCACCCTCCGTAACTGATAAAGATATCACTGATCGATTAATCCAAGTGGGACAAATCTTAAATATAGAATTTGTAGACCATTTGATAATCTCCTCTGAGTCTTATACTAGTTTTAGGTCGATTGGTTTAATGGATGAGTTGGAAAAAAGCCTTAAATATGTGCCAACTTATCAGGTGGTTGAGCAGATTAGGAAAGAAGAGAAACAGATTGCTAAGGAAAAATTAGATTTAGAGAAAAATAAGACTAAAGCTGAAAAAGAAAGACGAGAAAAATTGGAATTAGTAACGGTTAAAGCATTGTTAGATAAAAATGTTTCTATAGAGGATATTGCTAAAATTATGGAAATTACACCAAAAGCTGTTAATAAGGTTATTAATAAAATAAACAGTAATTAATAGAAAAAATATGGTAGATTCTAATAATTTATTTTTCCCATTAGAAACAATTGCAAGCCAACATAAAATTAATTTTTTCTATTTTTTATGATAACTATTTAATATAAAAGCTAAATTGCCGGTATCTATGAATATATATATTGGAGAGTCTATAAAATATCGATCTGAGTATGATTGTTTCCTAGCTATCTATGAGATTTTAAATGAATCACATAACTGGTTTTATATTTTTGCTAATTTTCACGCATCCGATCGACAAATTGATTTAGCTGTATTTACTGAAAATACAACACTGATTATAGAAGTTAAAAATTATGTTTCATCAGTGTATGGTCAAATTAATGGACAATGGTCAGTACATGGGGCATATGGTGAAAAAGCAATAAGAAATGGATATAATCAGGCATTAGATGCTAAGAATGCTTTACGCGACAACATTCAAAAAATATCTCAGGTAGAAGGCTATCCAAATGCTGTTGTCACAATTGTGCCTCATATACCTAATGGCTCATCCCTCACAAAAGGAGACTTTAAAGTCGCAGTGGGTGGAATTGACGTTCTCAAAAAACAATTAACCCAACCATCAGGAGCAGTTTTAACTCCTTTATTATGTGAAGCATTAGCCAATAGTTTAAATCTTTATCCTGTATCAAGTATTGATTCAGTATTTGCAGAAGATACTTTACATGCAGAAAAATCTTATTATACATATATTAAAGCTTTTCAAGATTTTTATACCCCATACATAAGGAAATTTATTCACGGTCACTACACTTATGAATCCAATAATATTGATTTTTTCCATATTAACTCAATGATTTCTAGAGGAGAAACTAGTTTAGTTATTATGGGACCTTCTGGTTGTGGAAAGACATTTCTATCTCTATATTGTGCAACCTTATGCTGCGATTCTGACTGTATTCCAATTTTTGTTAGAGCGAAAGAATTTAATAATCAATTTCAAAAACTTCTTAATAAAGAAACGTTTTTATTAAATAATTGTACTGTAATCGACCTTATTAACACAGGAAAAATACTTGGAAAGCGTCTCATTTTGTTTATGGATGGATACAATGAGTGTCCAGATTATTTAAAATTGGGATTAACACGGAGTCTTAAAGCATTTTCATTACGTTATGATGTAATGATTGTTATTAGTTCTCAGATAGAACTTACTCGATCTGATCTGTTACAAACAAAAACATTATTTGTAGAACGACCTTCTAATGAGTTTAAAATTGCGGTTTCAGGAATAAAAGAAACTAAGGATTATGATACTAAAAATCTCCATGGTCTTTTACAGATAGTGGATACGTGCCTTGAAGCTTCTCTTATTGGTAAGATTAGTAAATTCTTACCTGTAGGAGCTAGTAGATTCGTTCTTTTTAATACATATGTAAGAAATTTATTAAAAAGTAACGCCGTTGATGGAATTCGTGCTCTTAGTTATTTTGCAGATACATTAATACGGAAAGCCTGCTTTAGCATGTCTATTCGTGAGTTTGATCGTGTTTGTGACTCTAATAACTTAGACGCAAAGACTCGTCAACAAATATTATTATCTGGTTTATTGCAAGCAAGGAGTGATAGAGTTAGTTTTTCCCATGAATTATTTTTTGCTGCTTTTGCTGCAGAGGCTATGATTAGGATTGCTAATGATGATTATTCTACTTTCATTACAGCATTATCTTCGCCACGACTCTCTTTCTCAAAAGTTCTAATATTGGGAGCTATTGAGAATGACCGCCTATTACGTAAAATTATTAATGATTGCAAAGATCAAGATTTAGTTGCTGCATGTGCTAATGGAGAATGTGGTGTAGTTGCTCAATCTATCATTAATTGTAAAATTGATGAAATGTTGAAAAGTATGGTACTAGAAGCACAGCAAATTAAATTCAAAATTAGTGAAAAAAGCTGGAATGAAATAATTATTGATAAATTTTCTTTGAATAGTGATCTGGAAAATTTTAGCTATTATCTTATTCCCATCAGTAAAGGACTTATGAATGGACTATATTTTGATTATGTTATGGCTGCTTGTTTAAATACTGATAAAGCAATGAAAGTCTCTGCAATGGAGTTGAAATCTGAGGCAAATAAAAAAAATATTTCTCTAAAACACAATCTTTTCTCTACTTTATATGTAATGCACAAGGATACAGCGGTATCAAAAATAGTAAGTTTTATTGGTAGTTATAATTATTTTTCAAAAAATGAAAAATGCTTAGAATTTTATTCAAGACTCAAAAAAGCATGGTTAGACGCAAAAACCTCTGGAGAAATTTATTTTCTTATAGAAATTACTCGTATGGCTTCAGCTGAAGAGGTTGCAAATCCCTTTATAGTTGAATTAGTGAAAAATATTTCTTCATTTCCTTATCATTTACAATTCACTTTAATCCGTTTTTGTCAATATTTTTCAGAGTCAGCCCTCCCCTATCGTATCCAAATTATTAACGCATTGACAGCTGTCGTAAACAAATTAGGGGTTATAATAGATAGCCTAATACTTGATACTTTGAAAGTATTCGGAGCTTTAAAGAAAGATGAAGATGATTATGAATTAATCATAAATAATGAAATTGAAAATACTCTAACATTAGATGATAGCGAATCTAATCAACTCGCATGGCAATTATTTGCTCGACAATTTGATCATCCATTTGACTATTTATACTCGGAAAAGATACAAAACCTAGATGAATCCCAAAAAAAACTTCTTCTCAATAAAGCATGTCTAGGGGCTAGGTCTTCTGATAATTTTTTCTTAGGAATACTACTTAGACAGTTATCTGAATTCAATGATCTAAAAATAGCTCCTACAATTGCAAAATGGACAGTATTACCTGACAAAAAAAGTATTACCCCCCAAGAATCTATAAAAACTTTTATTATCGCTCACGAGGCTATTGGATATCTCAAATATCCTTTGCCTCAGAATAGAGGTAAACCAAAAACTGCTGAAGATTTCACTTTACTTGCATGTGGTGAACTTTACTATTGGTATAATAGAAAAGATATTGAAAAACCACAGTTCTCTCATCATACTTTAAATGCTCGTACAACAATTTTAGAATACTCTAAAACTGCAAGTGCTTCAGCTCTTATGATAACCACTCTGGATGGACAATTAACAAAATCTCTTGTGAATAAATATCCAGATATGGTTCTTTCAGTTTGTAGAGAAGTACTTAGAAGCCAAAATGAACAATTATATTATTTTCCATATATGTTTAAAATAAATCCAAACGATATTATTGAGTTTGTTATACATGTTTTAGGAAAGCTCGGTAATATCAATGATTTGTTATCATTAAGAGAGCTATGTGATCATGAATCATATGGTTATGCCGCCCTCAATGCTATTAGATGTATAGAGGAAAGAATTGATTTCTAAATAGATTATTTTAGTAGTATTTCTACCTATCAGTTTTGCTATATTTTAGCAATTATTACAACATAATAATATTATTAGCACTAGCTACAATTAAGGATAGAGTAATGAAAAATAGGACTTCACTATTGAGGTTAAAAAGTAAATCGGCAAAAGACTTTTTTTTAAAACAAGAAAGTTATTGTAGTATTGATTTACCACCTTACTTTTCATTTAAAGATTTGTTAGAAAAATTATCAGCAGAAATTGAAAATAAATCTTTGACTAGTATAGCTAATACAAAAAGAATGAAAGAGTTAGATGATATAAACTATACGCTGTATACAAATAAAGATGGAAAACTCTCATGGAGACCTTTACAAATTATTCATCCCTTGGTATATGTTTCTTTGGTACATAAGATAACTGAACAAAAAAATTGGAAAAAAATAAAAAATCGGTTTAAGGATTTTCAAAAAAACCCTAAAATTCGTTGTTTGAGTATACCTGTTGAATCTCTGAATAAACAATCAAATAAAGCCCAACAAATCTTACAATGGTGGGAAGAGGTTGAACAAGAATCAATTACTTTATCTCTTGAATATAATTTCGTTTTTGATACAGATATTGCAGATTGTTATGGTTCAATTTACACACACTCAATCGCTTGGGCTCTTGAAACTAAAGATATTGCAAAACAACATATTAATGATAAAAGTTTACTTGGTAATATTATTGATAAAAGTATCCAGTCTGCTCAATACCAACAAACAAATGGTATCCCACAGGGATCTGTACTAATGGATTTTATAGCAGAAATGGTCTTAGGATATATTGATGAATTATTGACCCAACAACTTAAAAATAATAACATTGAAAATTATCAAATACTGAGATATCGAGATGATTATCGAATTTTTGTTAATAATATTAATGATGGTGAAATTATCTTAAAACTTTTATCAGAAATATTAGTGCCTTTTGGATTAAAGCTTAATTCAAGTAAAACAAAAAGTAACAGTGATGTTATTACAGCCTCTATTAAAAAAGATAAATTAGCCTGGCTTCAACTACCTGATCCAGAATCAAACACTTCTAATTTACAAAAATATATTTTAGTTATTCGACAGCATTCATTAAACTATCCGAATTCAGGTAGTTTAATCGCAGCTCTTAGCAATTTCCAAAAACGCCTAAAACTAGAAAGTAAAAAAAATATTAAGCAATATTCAAATCAAATCATTAGTATTGTTACAGATATTGCCTATCATAATCCTAAATGTATTTCTATTTGTTGTGCCATCATTAGCCAATTCTTACTTGAATTAAATAGAAATGTATATAATGAATTAGCTACAAAAGTTTATAATAAACTAAAAACAGCGCCTAACTCTGGATTTGCTCAAATATGGTTACAGCGTATGCTAAAAAATGCTATTCCTACAATAAACTTTTCTGAAAAATTATGTCTATTAGTTGCTGGAGATAACCAAATAAAAATATGGAATCACTCATGGATAACAAGTGAGAAAATCTTAAAAATTTTGGAAAATAATTCATTTTTTAATAATAATATTTTTGATAATTTAGATGAAATAATTAGTAGAGATGAGTTCGATATATTTATATATCCAAATTCCTAATTTCATTTTTATGCTTGGTACAAAAAATTAATACTAATTTCTTTTTAAACTATAAACCCTTTGAACATATTGCCCATACCATCCCATGCCCAAATCCATAGAACTGAGGACTAGGGCTTCTTTTTCGATAAAACCTTGTTAGATACAGTGGAATGTCTACCCTTTTTCATACAACAAAATTAAGGGGTAACTGTTTATTAAATGCCATCGGCGTCAAATAACCTAATGATGAATGCAGCCGATTGTTGTTGTACCAATATGCATAAGCAGAAAAACGTTGTCGTAGTTCATTGGTATTGGTGAATATCTCATTTTTGACAAATTCCGTTTTAATTGTCTTAAATGTCGCTTCAGCAACGGCATTATCGTAAGGACATCCTTTATGGCTCAATGAGCGAGTGATACCAAATACCTCAAAACAACTATCGAGTAATTGATTATCAAACTCTTTTCCTCGGTCTGAATGAAATAGTGCGATTGAGGATAATGGTGCTTTAATTTGGCTTAATGCTTGCATAACAAGCTCTGCTGTTTTGTGTTGTCCAACACTGAATCCGGCTATCTTTCGTGCTGAGAGTTCGAGTAATACACACAGATAATTCCATTTTTGCCCCACTTTTATATAAGTTAAATCAGCGACAATAACATTTGCTTTTGCACCAACAGTAAAATTTCGCTGTAATACATTGGCAATCGCAACAGAATTAACTTCTTTAGAATGGTTTTTATAACGTTTTACGGTATATTTTGATTTCAATGATAATGCTTTCATGACTCTAGCCACATAACGACGCGATACGATTATACCTTGATTTGACAACACTTTTCGTATCCGTCGCGTACCATAAGATTGATAACTACGATTAAAAATAGATTGAATCTCTTGTGCATACTTTAGAACTTTTTTCTCAAGCCGCGTTTTGCACTGATAATAAAAGTAATGCCTTGATACACCTAAACATCGACACAACCAACTCAATGAATGGCGATGTCGATTTGATTGTATCACTGCGATTTTCGTGCCATTATCAGTGCGGCTTGCTTTAGGATATCGTTTTCCATCAATAACCTTTTATTCTCTTTGCGCAAGGCTAGCAACTCATTATCCTCAGGACTTCGATTATCTTTAGTTTTAAATGAACCCGTTGTGGAGTATTGTGTTATCCATCTATCTAATGCTGATGGCGTTAACTCATACTGTAAAACTAATTCACTGCGGGTTTTACCTTGTTGATAGAGCGTTACCATCTGCTGTTTAAAATCATCTGTATAGGTTCGTCTTTCTCGTCGTTTTATTTTCATCGTATTTTCCTTTTTTAGAGTAGTTTATCTTATCCCTTAAAAAAGTTGTACGAATTAGTGTAGCCTATCCAACGTTAGATATGAACTTAGACAATGAACTAAGACAAAATTTTCTGCTTATGCATATTGGTACAACAACAATCGACTGCATTTATCATTAGGTTATTTGATGCCGATGGCATTTTATAAACAGTTACCCTTTAACTTTGTCGTATGAAAAAGTATAGACATTCCACTCATAAAGTTCATAAGGATGAGAACAACTTTGGGGAAGTATCTCAAGTTTTTTAATAGTCTCTCTAAGCTGATTAAATACATATCTAGCATTTTCAATACAATCATATTTTTTAATATATTGGTAAATCTGGTTGATATCTTTACTGGCAATATCAACGATTTCAACTCTATATTTAACCGTCATGATTAACTTTCGTTATCTTTACTTAGAATCTCATCAAATACCTCATCGACTGAACGACTTTGGCCTTTTTGTCGTTGTTGACTTGAGATAACAAGTCGCTTTAACATAGCAATCGTATTCATTTGCCTATCATACTCACTCACTTCCACTAAAACAGCTGTAGCTTCACCGTTTTGGGTAATAACTAACAGCTGTCTATCTTCAGCTAATTTGCTCATGACTTCACCCGTATTGTTTTTTAAGTAGGTAATAGATTTTACTTGTCCGCTTAAATTCATAATAGGCTCCTTAATAACACTTTTTAATCATTTAATTAAATACCTAATTAGGTTTTTAAAAAGAATTAAATATTTTTTCTAAACATCTAGTTACATTTTCTTGATGCGTTGATTGATAATCTAGCTCATTCCACAGCGAATAAAATTGTGGTCAATCTTGCTAAATCTCTTCAAAGGAGGTTCAACAAAACCAACCTCTGGATTGTCCATTTGCTTATATTTAGGATTACTTTCCTGCAGCTGAATATTTTTAGATTCGTGTTGTACTTTTCAACAATATTTGACATCATCAAGAATTGAGTAGTTTTTTTCTCAGGCTTTAATTATTCGACCATTAAATTTGTTAGTTCCATAGAGATAAAGGCTCATTATTTCAATGAAATAATTTTACACTGAAGTTTTAAGCCAGTGTACTGCCTAGCTTCCGAGGTACTAGATCAAGTACACAGTACTCATAACTAAATGATATCTTACGTTGCAAACGATGGATATAAATAAGTTTTTAACCTAAAACATGAATTTCATAAGGGCTTATGGGATAAGCTTTATATAATATATAAAATCAAAATATTACAGGTCTTTATCTGAAGTACTAACCAGTTTCTGATGTACTAAATTCGGTACCACTTATGCTTGGTTGGAGTGGGTATGAAAAGAGGGGGTAAGCTATATTTATTATTAATATCAATAATTTAAATGCAAAAGAGAAATATTTATACGACTTGAACTGATATTACTACTAATTGATTTGATTAATTTTTTTGAATTGGAGCGGGAAACGAGGTTCGAACTCGCGACCTCAACCTTGGCAAGGTTGCGCTCTACCAACTGAGCTATTCCCGCATATAGGATACTTCGAAAGAAGTGGTGAGCATTATACAAAAATATTCGTGTATAGCAACCTTTTTTGTCTTTTATTTTTTATTTTTCCAGCTAAGTGTTTCAAAAACACCAAAAATAAAAAGTTTAAGTGCTTTAAATTTATCCTGCTCTTTTTCTTGGTTAGTCATTGTTGATTGTAGCATCCAAGCTTGTAGCCCATGAGTAAGGACAAAAGCAGCTAAGCCAACGTAAGCAACAATATTCGCTGGTTTTGGGAAAGGATGAACAAGATTAAATAATAAAAATAACCAGATAAATGAATAGACTAGTTTACCTAAAAGTATGAACATTATCTCTCTTCTCGTATAAATAGGTAGCTATGAACTTGCCCTGCGATTTTTTCACGATGTAAAAACCAATTGGTTGGAATATAACCGGTTAAATCATGCTCTAGCTCAGACTCAATATAAATATAAGCTAACGGACTTAACCAATGGTTATTTTCAAGGAGTTGCACTGTTTTTTCAATCAATGAATGATGAAAAGGGGGATCGATAAACGCAATATCGAATTGCTTTTGGGCAGGTTTATCAAGCCATTGAAAAGTATCTGTTGAATAAATTTCGACATTATCGCATGCAATTAATTGCTTATTTTTCTTTAGCTGGTTAGCAACTTGTTTGTCTTTCTCTAATAGTGTGACATTTTGAGCACCGCGGGATGCAGCTTCAAAACCTAATGATCCACTACCAGAAAAACAATCTAGACAAACACTACTTTGTATAACTGGCATTAACCAGTTATATAAAGTCTCTTTAACTCGATCGGTTGTCGGGCGCAAACCTTGTTTATCGAGTACCGATAATTTTCGTCCACGCCACTTACCACCGATAATTCTTATTGAACCATTCATATAACTATAAAATTTTACTTAGAATATTTCTTGGGAAACACCTTCTGAATTGGTCACTCTGGTACCAACTTCTTGTGAACTATAGCTAGTTGGTTCCGTTCCTTTAATAAAGTATTCAGACATGGATTTAGATCCATAGCCAGCTAACTTTCCTGTTCGTTGGTCAATTTTCAGCGAAATAACATTATCAGGTTTTACATCTTCTTTTTCTGGAACATTTTCAAGGGCAACTTTCATATAGTCAACCCAGAGAGGATTCGCGGTAACGGCCCCTGCTTCGGCACGGTTAGTTCGTCCTAAAGCACGACGGTGGTCATCAAAGCCCATCCAAACTGAGGTGACAATGTTACCACCAAATCCGGAAAACCAAACATCTTTCGATAAGTTAGTCGTACCAGTTTTACCACCAACGTCTCTACGACCTAGTGCTTTTACTCGCCAAGCGGTACCTTGCCAATCGGAACCACCAAATACGATACTTCGAAGGCCATCTTTCATGATAAAAGCAATACCACTATCAACTGTATGTGGTGCATATTTAGGTGAAACATCTGTCGTTTTATTGTCAGCACTAATATCAGGTAAAATTAAATTATCTTCTGATTTAAGATTTGCCACTTCTGGCTCTTCATTACCTGCGTCGTTTATCTCGTTTTCAACGTTATCTAACGACAATGAAACCGAATCAAATTTCACCACTTCACCTTTGCAGTTTTTGCAAGCAATCAGTGGTTGATGTTGATAAATTACGCCACTATCATTGTCATATTCGATTTTTTCGATTAGATAAGGGGTAATCAAATAACCACCATTAACAATAACCGAATACGCACGAGCAACTTGCAATGGTGTAAATGACGCCGCTCCTAAAGCAAGTGATTCATTATGCGAAATATTCTCTTTAGGGAATCCAAAACGCTCTAAATACTCAGCCACATAATCAATACCAATTGCACGTAGTGCCCTTACCATCATAACATTTTTAGACATACCTAAACCAACTCGCATACGTAAAGGACCAGCATAAGTTGGCGGAGAATTTTTAGGACGCCAAATTACACTCCCTGTTTTGCGTACAATAGGTGCATCGTTTAGCAGGGTTGCCATGGTTAGTCCTTTTTCTAACGTGGCAGTATAAACAAATGGTTTTATATTTGAACCTAATTGACGTAATGCTTGAGTTGCACGATTAAATTTGCTTAAGTTAAAGTCATACCCGCCAACAATAGCCTTAATAGCCCCATTATTTGAGTCTAAAGAAACCAGTGCCCCATTTACTGCAGGTATTTGTGCTAGCGTCCAATTATCGCCCGATTTTTTAACCCAAATTAGTTGGCCTGGATTTAAGGTATCATTTACTTTTTTCGGGAAAGCACCTTGTCTATCATCATTAATAAATTTTCTTGCCCATTTCATATCTTGAAAGGTAATCTTAATATTTGTATTATCAGATAACACAGCTTTAGCTACCTTGTCAGAAGATTCTAAAACCACGGCAGGACACATACCGCTATAACAAATATATTTATGTAAAGCTTCTTGAATTTGTTTGGCGTTTAATGGTTTTTCATTGTTTTTCCATAACACTTTTTCCGGTCCACGATAACCATGCCGAATATCATAATCAATAATATGTTTTTGCACTGCTTCTGTTGCCGCTAACTGATCGGTTTTAGAAATAGTGGTATAAACTTTATAACCATCGGTATAGGCATTTTCGCCAAATTTGTCGTACATAAACTGTCTGGCCATTTCAGCAACGTATGGTGCTGAAAATTCGATTTTTTGCGTATGATAACTGGCATTTAATGGTTTTTTTATTGCTTCGTTAAATTGGGCTTGCGTTATATAGGATTGATCTAACATTCGCCCTAACACCCAATTGCGTCTTATTAGCGCTTTTTCTGGATGAGATATTGGATTATAGGCTGATGGTGCATTTGGTAAACCTGCCAGTAATGCGGCTTCATCAATGGTTAACTGATCTGGCGTTTTGCCAAAGAAAGTATATGATGCAGCAGCCACCCCATAAGCACGCGATCCAAAGTTGATCATATTGAGATATAATGCCATTATCTCATCTTTAGATAACTCTCGCTCCATACGAATGGCAATAATCATCTCTTTTACTTTACGGGTTATGCTTTTTTCTGGTGTTAAGAAAAAGTTTTTAGCCACTTGCTGTGTGATGGTACTACCACCTTGTGAAAAGCTTTTTTCCTTAACCCCTATATACATGGCTCGCATAATACCAATAGGATCAATCCCAAAATGTTCATAAAAACGCGCATCTTCGGTCGCGATAACCGCATTGACAACAATTTGGGGAATTTCATCATATTTTAATGGAATTCGGTGACGCTCGCCAAAAATCGCAATTAATTCACCGTCCTTACTATAAACCTGCATTGGCGTTTGCAAACGAACATCTTTCAATGTTGCCACGTCTGGCAAATCTTGAGCAAAATGGTCGTAAGTAGCCATACAAAGCAATAAGCCATAAAGCGCTAGACCGGTGAAGAGTTTAACACCATATTTTAATAGTTTTAATATTATCACAAATCATTCCTATCCAATTGATTGAAAATCAAAAAAGATAATAAATTTATTTTTTACTTATTGATTTCAATCTATTTTTAGCAGACGAGTATACTACTTACTTGAAGAGACTCAAAATAAAAAACGCTTTTTTATCTATGTCTAGTTAATTGCTTAATTGACTATTTAAATTAATTAAACTAATCAATGCATTATATTTATACGGAAATTGATTATTCATGTTATTTACACGATGAAATTTGATAATTAATAAGTTTAATTGTTGTTAAACACTTAATTAAAAAAAGTTATAAATAAAATGCCATATAACTAAGATATGGGTAAACAATTAATAGATTTTAAGATCCCTATTAGTAAATTATTAAATAATATTGCGTATTATCTCACAATTTTTTCATATTTTTAAATAAAAATGATAGAGCAATTAGAGAATTGTGATTTATTCTCTATTTAAAGATATTGATATGTGGAGTACAAATCTTACCCCTTCATTACTACACTTTCTTAGTGCTAGCTGCTTCTACCTAATTTTACTTATAAGCTGTTTAATTCAATTAGCGCATACCTCGTTAAATTGCTATACCTTTATCTTAAATTTGATCTTAATTATTGAATGGTGGCGAAGTATTTGTTATTTCAAAACCATTAAGGGCGAATTGGCGCTATTTGAGAGCATACATCAAATTTATTGGCACAAACAACGTTGGTACCTAATGCGAAAACCATTATTGTTACGTTATATGATGATTATCAATTTAAAATCACGACATAATGGTAAAAAACAAGTGCTGTTTTTGATGATAGATAACCTTGCGCCTAATGATTGGCGCACACTTCGTTATCATTTTAAAAACATTGATTTATCGAAATAGTTCATTAATAGTTCATTAAAGATGACTTAACATATAGTATTAATGCACATATGGTATTAATACAAACATAACATTAATGCAAACATAGTCACAATAAAGACATAATATTAATAAAAACTATTTTTAATAAAAAATAGTTTTAATAAAAACATATTATTTATAACAATATAATATTAATGCGATTTTCTAATCCAGTACTCAAATGGAACGGATTCAATCTGTGAGTTAACTAACTCGTGATCCATGTGACGACAAAAGCTAGGAATATCGCGGGTTGTGGCCAAATCATCAGCAACCACGTGCAATATTTGGCCAACGGATAATTCCCTAATCGCTTTTCGCACAAGCATAATCGGCTCAGGACAACGCAAGCCAAGCGTATTTAATTCTTTATCACCAATCATAATTATCGTTAATAAAAATAATTAAAGTAACAAATTAGCTAAATAGTGAGGAACCGCATCATCAGCATTAGAGCCAATAACTTCCAGTTCAGGTAGCAATGCTTTAAGCTCAGGACTCGCATCTTTCATAATACAACCCTTGCCGGCCATCTTTAGCATCTCATAATCATTCATACCATCACCAAAGGCGATACTGTCTTTAAGCTGATAACCTAAACTTTCAACGACTAACTTTAATGCACTACCCTTGGTCACGTTTTCGGCCATAACTTCGAGGCAATTTGCGGTTGAAAACGCGATGCTCACTCTATTACCGAACTGCTTTTCAATTTGATGTTTCAATTCTACTAAATGATGGTTATGGGCAACATCAGAAGTTGTAAAATAAATTTTCGCAATATCATCCGTTTCAAAATCAGTCGGCTCGAAAAATTGATATTTAAATTGTGTATCAACAAAAAAGCTAAGTGAATAGGCATCTGGCTTATTAATTAACCAATCATCCCCACGAAATACATGTGTATAAATATATGGATTATCTCTGCAAATTTGCGCCAACTCACTAGCCGTATTAGGCTCGAAGCTACGGCTAAAGACTAAATTACCTCTACTATCGTGAACTCTTGCACCATTTGAGGTGATCATAAAAGCATCGATTTCCAAATTGTCACGCATTTGAGCGACGTCAATATGATGTCGACCAGTGGCAAAAGCAAAGTGAATTCCCATTTCACGTAATGCTTGAAGAATTTTTTTAGTAAATGGTGATAAGC
Organism: Gilliamella sp. LMG 34359; assembly: GCF_984569085.1. Classification (NCBI taxonomy): domain Bacteria; kingdom Pseudomonadati; phylum Pseudomonadota; class Gammaproteobacteria; order Orbales; family Orbaceae; genus Gilliamella; species Gilliamella sp. LMG 34359. Next base: position 2,909,368 of record NZ_OZ474906.1, read on the forward strand.
TATGTTCGGTGTTTAATAAAGTACCATCCAGATCAGAAGCGACAAAATGAAACATGATATTCTCAACTTTTATAATAATTGGTGATTCGAGTGACTACACTTTGCCATGAGTTAATCAACTCAATACAAAGTCATAAAATATGGTAGCGTATGATACAACTCCCTCGCTATTTACTCAACTAATTGCGGAGTAATAAAAATCACTAATTCGCGTTTTTGATGTTTTTTTGCGTTATGTTTAAAAGCATTACCTATAATCGGCAGCGACGAAAAACCGGGTACTTTGTTCTTTTCATTGTTATTAACTTGCTGAAAAATGCCACCCAATACTACAGTTTCTCCACTTTTAACTTTTACTTGCGTTTTAATTTCTTGCGTTTCAATAGCTAAAGCTTCGCCACCATCACGGCGTTTTATTGAACGACCAGTGGTGTTTTGAGTGATATAGAGATCCAATATCATTTGATTTTCGGCAACGATTTTCGGCGTAACTTCCAACCCCAGCACTGCTTGTTTGAATTCAATGGATGTCGAACCATTACCGCCATTCGATACCTCGTAAGGAATTTCTGTTCCTTGCTTTATCGACGCCATATTTTGATTGGCAGTTAATAAATTGGGGCTAGCAATAATTTCGAGCTGATTTTCCGATTCTAGTGCCGAAAGTTCCAAATTTAACAAACTGCCGGGACGTTTAGCTAAATTAAAACCGACCGAAGACGACGGCTGAGCAACACCAAGATCAATATCCAACTGATTAAAAAATTGTGAAGATTTACCGGAATATCCCCATTTGATTCCTAATTCCTGCATACTCTCATCACTCATCGTTACAATATGCGCCGAAATATGGACTTGTGGAATGGGTTTATCTAAAGTTTTAACTAACTTTTTAATATCAGCAAATTGCTTGGTTAAATCGGTAATCAGTATTGAATTGGTTCGCTTATCAACCATCACCTTTCCTCGATCAGATAACAATCCTTGTTGTTGAATAGTTTCGATTAAATTATTAGGATCGGCATGATTGATCGGAATTGTTAACAAGTTTAACGGTTGATTCAACTCCTGTCCCTGCTGTTCTAATAACTCTTTTTGCGCCAACTGTTCCGGGGCAACATATTTAGAAACAAATAAGATATTGTCTTCAGTTTCGGCTTGTAAATTTGCAGAGTTTAATACAATGTTTAATGCTTTTTGCCAATCGACATTCTGGAGCTTAATGGTTTGCCTAGTCGATATATCATCCTTCATTACCAAATTCATCTGCTTATTATCAGCTAGCGCCTGCAAAATAATCGCGACATCGGTTTGATAAAAATTCATTGAAATAAGATTATCTGCTTCATTCGTTGCTGAAGCAATAGGATCAGCTAAGCAAGGCATGGCGAGGAAGATAAGAATACGCAAAATCATCAACCTTAGTTGTCTCACTTTTTTTACTAATTGGTTGACTAATTGACTAGATAGTTGGTTGGCCTGATTCATTAATTACCACCTTAAATATATTTAAATTTCATTTAGTTAATGGCATGGTCCATAACACCTTATGATTGCAATACTCTGGTAGATTTGCTTGCCATAAAATCTTATCGCTTAATACAGCTTGAATTGTCCACGGAAACAAAATATGTGGCAGGTTATTATTGGTAATCGCTAACCAATCCCTATCGGTCGAAAGCCATATTTGCTGATAACCACTATTAACGCCCTGAATGGTGCCTTTAAATTGCCATACTTGGATCTGCTTAGTTAGAAGATCGATCTGTTCTTGACAATTAAGCTCTATCGTCGGCAAAAAAGGATCGCGCCTAATAATCTGATCAGCATGAATTTTGCAATAACAGATCATTAATAATGTAAGTGCAATTAAGTGGCGATTCACTGCATATCCTCTTCTTTAAACAGTAAACTAAATCTAATTTGCAAATAAGTATCCTGTTTAGCAATAGACAGATTTTGAAAGTTCAAATAATAAAAATTGTGGTTAAAATCGGCTATAAATTGCATAAAATTGACAAACTGACCATTCAGTTCCACTTCCCAATAAGTTGCCAAATCACTTTTTTGATGTTTGAACGAGGTCAACCTTAACTGATTGCGATCAATAGCTTTAGCGAGCTCATGCTCAGTTATCAACGTTAAGGAACTGTTTTGAGCCATCTGATAACGTTCAATTTTTGCTTGAAGAATTTTGATTTCAGCGTTTTTTTCTTCATACAAGAGCATCTGCTGATCGGCTTGTTGCTTTAAATCTCGAATAACAAATTGATAACCAATAAAAAACAGCGTTGACGTTAACAACACGCAAATTAAGTATTGTTGCCAAATAGGTATATTAAAGAAAGTGCTATTCATTCAACTCAATATCCATCTGAAACAATAAACTTTCATGACTGTTTTCAATATTTTTTACTTGGCTTTTCTTTACTGCATGATTTGCGGAAAGTAGCTGGTTAAAGTTGATAATATCGACATAATTGATACTACCTCCAGTAATCTTTATTTTTGGTGGTTCATATGAGTACAAATTTAACCAAATCGTTGCCGGCAGTTTGTCTGAGAACAACTGTAGCGATTGTTCGATCTGTTTCTGGCTTGGAGAAGGATTAGGAATATAACCGGCTAATTTTAACGTCAACTCTTGTTGCAATGCTTGTTGCTCTGATAATTGTTGAGAATAGTGATCAAAGTCTGATTGAGCGTTTATCAATAGATAAATAAAATAACATGTCATCACACCAATCAAACTAACAACAAAAATAAGCATTTGGAATTGGTGCTGCTTCGCCTTTTGCGCACGCCAAGGTAAAAAGTTAAATGAATTATTTTCAAAGTGACTGCCCACAAATAATAGAGTCAATCCATATTTTCGCGACAAATCTAACCAATAATTGACAATATCTCGCTCACAAACCGCGATCATCAGAGCCTTAGGCGAACTGAGTAATAAAACAAAATCGAAAAAAAGGAGATTATCAGACTGTTGAAAGAGTTTATAAAGAGAGGCTTGAACATATGTGACTAATTCGGTTGCCGTCAATTCGATATCCGGGTAAGCAATTTTCTGATACCTTACTAAATTATCACTTAACTTTAGTTCAATTGCGGTTAATCTAGGCACTTGTTGTTTTAGATTTTCTATAAATCGATCGATATCAGCTAAATCTTGATAAGCAATATCAATAAAATTTTTATTGTGACTTTCTTCTTTGCGCGTTTTTGCTTCTATTATTTGATAGCGCAATTGGTTTGGCTCAAGAAAAATCACTACCCGACTGTTATTAAAAACCATCATTTTTAGCTTAAATTGATTGATTGGTAATATCGCCCAATCTTAGGCATAAAGATTGCGATATAAACCAACAAATGCCATTTTTGTGAGGTATTATCCAAAAAACGACTAAAATTAAACCGAACAGAGCTAAATTTTGGGAAAATTAAAAAAAAAGGTTGACTCAAATAAGACACGCCTTATAATGCACATCCACACGGTAAGGGTGATTAGCTCAGTTGGGAGAGCACCTCCCTTACAAGGAGGGGGTCACTGGTTCGAACCCGGTATCACCCACCAATTCTTACCGTGAAGTTTTTCGAAAGAAACACTTGGGGTGATTAGCTCAGTTGGGAGAGCACCTCCCTTACAAGGAGGGGGTCACTGGTTCGAACCCGGTATCACCCACCACTTACTACTTATTTTATGGGTTGTTAGCTCAGTCGGTAGAGCAGCGGACTTTTAATCCGTTTGTCGAGCGTTCGAATCGCTCACGACCCACCATTTTCTCTCTCTTTCAAAAATCTAAAACTGAAATGTCTTCTGTTCTTATACAATAAGATCAAGGGATAAGCTTTGATTAAAGTAATCAGTGTCAAATAATCTAATAGTAAAAGTAAGCTTTTGTTGTTATATTCAAGTATATAGGTAGTAACTCTGCCATAAATAACAACCACGTCTGCCTCTGTATTTGGCGTTAAAGCAACTTTATACATAAGCCTCAAAATACACAAGCCTCAAACTTTTTTCTTTTAACCTCTTTAATGGTTAACTGTCACATTTACATTGGTAACTTGACCTGCAGCAACCTCTTTATAAACTAATACCAACATTTTGAATAATAATACTATTTTTTGCGTTTCTTCATATTCACTAAATCAATAGATAAAGCAGGCAAAAAACAAAATTTAAACTTGCAGAACACCAATTTATTGATTCTCGACCTATAAATAATTTAATCAATATTAAGTGAAGGACACCTATTTGTGTGTTAAGCCAAAAGTTTAGTAACCGTTATTTGAAAAATATTACTAGAAAAAAGCATAAATCGATTGCAAATTTCCTTAGCATTGTATTGCTTAAACAATAATAAATTTATAATTAGCCAAAACCAACATCATCTAAGGTTGAGATCAATGAACAACCACAAGCTGTTTTATGTCCATCTAAAGCAATTTTTTTACCTTCATCCAGCAAATTAGCTTCCCCTTCAACTATCGGGTTCACACCATGCCCAGAAATAGGACATGACACTAAGTCACCAACACGCGCAACGGGTTTAGTTTTAATAAAAGTATGCGACGATGCGGTGATAACTTTACCACCGTGACTTGTTGGATCACCAAGTCGAATTATGCCCCTCATGGTTATTATCTCCTAAAAAATTTAAACTTATGTCATTAGTGTTAATACTGCATATCGTTAACTTTTTTTATCTTAATAACAAGTGTTTTTTTAATATTATTAAATCATGATATCTGCCAAATAAATCTATTTTTACTTTTTCTCTATTGATCTTTTTATTAATAAACATTATCCCTTGAGGATATTTACTTATTCGGTGTTCTTAGATCATTTTATTAGTGTTAAACAAGAAACTGATATTATATAAATTCAGAACAATATCATGAAAAATATAATCTTTTTTTATTAAGCTAGAAAGAAATTAGCTTAAAAAAATTTTTTTGTAATATTAGTAAATATTATAGTTTTTTTTATCGTAAACCATGTATAATATGCCTAGTTGTACATATTTAATATTAGCAGGAAGTAAAGTTTACAATCATGATAATCGTTTTATAGGAGAACAACTATGCCTACTCCATGTTATATTTCCATTGAAGGAAAAACACAAGGAAACATCACTGCAGGTGCATTTACTGCTGAATCAGTCGGTAACATCTATGTTAATGGTCACGAAGATGAAATGTTGGTTCAAGAGTTTTTACATAATATAACCGTACCAACTGATCCTCAATCTGGTCAACCTTCAGGTCAGCGCGCACATAAGCCTTTTCAATTCGTTGTCGCTTTAAATAAAGCCGTTCCCTTACTATATAATGCATTAGCCTCAGGTGAAATGTTAACTAAAGTGGAATTAAAATGGTATAGAACCTCTATTGAAGGTAAACAAGAGCACTTTTTTACAACAACCCTTGAGGATGCAACTATTGTAGATATGGATCTGCATATGCCTCATTGCCAATCAGCAAATGATAAAGAATATACACAGCTTTTAAAAGTATCTTTAGCTTATCGAAAAATTGATTGGGAACACACTGTAGCGGGAACTTCAGGTACTGATGACTGGAGAGCTCCAATCGAGTCTTAATTAGTTTGAATTCAATGATTGAAAGGCAGATGCCTTTTAATCATTGATATTATGTTGGCATTTCAATTTACATTCATTTAGCAATCTCGTTTATCCAGTTAATATTTTTACCATCTTCGCTAGCTATTGTCAGTTTGAATTATTTTGTCAGTTACATTCTCAAAGCCTATCATCATATTAGCTAATCCATTCAATACCACAAATGGTGAGTGTTGAACATAATCTTTGCTATTGATGCTGATAATAATTCATATTTTGCCAGTAATTGAGTTACACTCTAACAATAATATCTTTGAAATTTTACAATAACTATTCGATTATTAGAAATAATATTAATGCATTTTTTCTCCATAGCGAATAAATTTGTAGTTATAAAATACTAAGATAAATTAATAGCAGATTTTTTTATTTCACACTTATCATAACGGCAAGAGTCTGTGGCTATTTTGATAATTTAAATATAATTTTTTAATGATAATAAGATCCTAAAAAGCAGATCCTTTAATAAAAAGGATCTGCATAATTTTAATAAAGTGTCTCGGAAAGTTTAAATTGACTAAATAATCCACCAGCAAATGGATTTTCTGCACTATCAACACTAATCCGATAAAGAATATATCCGCCATCAATATCATATCGTACATCAAATGATGACTCGGTAATATTGGTCAATTTACCCATACCAAATAATTTGAATTGCCCCCAAGAGCCAGAACGGGTTAAACTTCGCGAACTCTGATTACTATTAGAAATAAGCGTTAACTTACTTTCTATTTCTTCTCGCATGGTATTTGGCCATATTAATTGAGTTTTAATACTCTTGCCATGGCTATAATCGATTAATTGACCATCTAGATTCAAGAGACTTCGGCGTTTATTACCTGACATAGACACAGGTTCAATAGTATATTGAACAATCAAAGCATTTTGCGCATCAAAAAAAGTTCGACGAATTTTATCGGCTGCCTTCAACTGTGCTAACACATCAGGTCTGATCAGCAATTTATCATTTGAATCTTTAAACAGGTTATTATCAATAAATACTTTCAAATTTTCTTGATAAAAACTATCAATAACGCCATTGTTTTTAAAAAATCTCTGAAACTCACTAAGTGAAACATCTCGATTAGATGATGGATTAAATGGATAACGATCAGCTATATTCAAATTAAAATCTTTGACAACTTTTTCATTCCATTCCACTTCTAAAGAACGAATCGCTTCTCTAATAATCACATCCCAAATTTGGTCCGCCAACTCATTCAACCAACGTCCTAACGGTTCAGGTACTGTTTTAGCCAATTGTTGAATTTCAATAATTGGATCACTACTGTTTTGATTAACATGTAATTGTACAGCTTTTAAAGCAGATTTACCTGGGGATGGTGAATTTTGTATCATAAGTAAGTAACGATGAAGATCACTTAATTTCTGCGATGCATTTTGGATAGCACTTAATTGCTCATTATTATCTTGTAAAACAGAAACCTCTTTTGCAAACTCTCGATGAATATGGTTAATCAGCGTTCTTTCTTCAACAGTAAATGTTATTTTTGGTTCATCTTTACTAGTCGTATCGGATAAAGTCACTACCTGAGAATTATCTTTAATTAGTAAAATCGCTTTTTTTAAAGGTTGCTCACTATTATTGATAGTTTCTAAAGTTACAATCGCACTAGCAATACTGTCAAAATCTTTTATCATCAAATTATCAATAGCTTTATGCCATGTATTAATATAATCACTCATATAAAGGTCAATAATATGGCGCTTGATATTTGCCCTATCTGTATCGGTATATTTTACATTCTTGGTAATATCTAAAACCCAACTATCTAGTGCAGTTAAATCTATTAGTTGTTCATCTTGTTTTAAGAAGTAATTGACTAGTCCTTCATAAGTTAGAAATTGAGGGATAACCAATAATTTCTCATTATTGACTTTAAAAACTGAATCAAATGATGCCCCAATTTGGGTTTTAACATTCAGATCTATTGGTAATACATGTACAGATTTAATTAATGAGCTTTGATAGACTCGTTGGAAAATAGATAGCTTTCTTAATTCAACTTGGGCTAGTTGGATTGGCTGCTTAAACGGTAAAAATGCCTCAATAGCCATTTTATCACCATCATCACGTTCTTTTTTCCATTGATTGTGGTTCATTGCATATTCTAAATGCTGGGCAAGTTGGTATTGTTTATCTTGTTGACCAACAAATAGATCACTCCAACGGTGGCGCATATAATTCATTACCAGATCAGTATCTCTTCCTGACTCATCCTCAATCATACGCATCACACGTAATATTTCTAATTTTTGTTCACTTTCTTTTGCTGCATGCTCAAGCTCAACCGTTAATCCTCGCAAAATAGCTGGCAAGTATTTTTGTTGTAATAATGTTAAATAGGTTGATTCAATTGACGGTGCTATTTTATAGCCTTGATAAAAGCCGAAATTAGAGATAAAGCGGTTATATTCATGATAATTTCCATAAGCAAACATTGCTTCACGGAGTGGATTTAGAGTCGGTAATTCTGAGTCACCATAGATATCATCTTCATTGCTGGCTGAAGTTCCCATATACTGTTTGACTTGCTCTAAAACATATTCACCTGATTTATAATTTTTCTCATAGAAGTAGTGACAGACACTAATCAAACCAATTGAACATAATGCTCCAATACCTGCAAATATTTTAACTTTATGCCAATATTGCTGCTCTGCCTTTTGATTATAACCGGCAATATTTGGTTCTGATAATAATACCTCTTTAAATAGCTGAGTAGAAAAATAAGGGCTTGTCTGCGAAATCGGCCAGGTTGGATAAGGTTGAATGCTTAAATGATATTGTTGTGCGGTTGTCTTAACAAAAATATCGTCTATTTGCCCTTTTTGTGTAGATGATACTAAATATAGGCCTCGAAGAATAAATGTTTGCTTATCTTGATTGAGCAATAAATAGTTAACAATATACTTCATGTAATCTTCAATACCATTCATCTGCCGACTAAATGAAAAAAGTGCACTTCTTTGTATACTATCTACACCGTTAAGCATCATATCAGGTATAGCTCGATTCATCCCTTCAATCCAATTAGACCAAAAAACGTTGAATTCTTCAGCCCATTTGTCTTCATTGTCAAATGTCACACCTAAAATGCTATCACGCTGATGTTTATCAAGCTTCTGATACATTGCATCAAAACCATAAAATAGATCAAGCTTGGTGAAAACAATATAAACAGGTAATTTACATTGCAATGTTTTATAAATATCTAATATTCTTTGATGTAAACTAGACAAAATTTCATCTTGTCGCCTCTTGTTTGAAGAGACAAAATCATGCAAATCAAGGGTTAAAATAAGACCATTTAAAGGTTGTTTATTGCGCACTTGTAATAACCAATCTAAAAATGAAAACCATAATCTGTTATATAATTTAGGTTTTCCTTGATCATCTGTATGTGGTTGTTCGATTAATAAACCATCGACATCAAAAATGACCGCTTGTTCACCTAACAACGCATTGATAAGAGAAGATTTTTGTTCTTTTGACTCTTCGGAGTAAAGCGATGTAAAAGGATAACCTTCTGCCAAAAGTGTACTTTTACCACTTTTTTGTGCGCCTACAACAAGATACCAAGGCAGTTGATAAACAGTATCACGATCATTATTGAAATGTTCTTTTAGCTTTACAATCCAATGTTTTAAATATCGCTTCTGTATATCGATATCCTCTTTGATCGGATCCCTTGCTTTTGATTTTGTCTCTTTTTGCTTCTGCTCATATTTTTGAAGTTTTTTAAAAATAAAATAAAAACCCCATCCCAAATAAATAATAATGTAAAATGCCGTGATCAGTAGCCGAGTTCCAAAGGAAGAAAAAGGTTTATATTCGGCAAATGTCCATTCAGAACCCCATATCCATAACCAAACAAGTGATACAATAGTGAAAAGAAATATCAATAATGTTATTGACGGTTTTAATTTAGGCAACGAGGGTCTAATTAATTGTAATATAGCAGGTAACTTCATTGCATATCGTCCTATTTTACTGAATTATTAATCCTAGTTATTTGAGTTAATGCCTCAATGAAAGAAGGCTCCCACTCTGACAACGTCATATTTTCACAAGCCATTAAAATACTTAATGCTTGTTGCTTAGCTACAGCTTTAAATCCTGCATGTTTTAAAAGTTGGGCATTGATTTTTTGACAATAATAATTATCTCTCATATCTTGAGAACGACAATGTTCTTCAAGCATCTTAACGGCAACCTCTAGACCATTTTTATCAAAACAATCGAAAACTAATTCTTCTAATTTTTCAGGCTCATTTGGTGATGATTGATTTTTGGGTTTCAACCATTTTTTCATGTCAGCACTAATAAAAGGGGTAAGATCACTATATTTTAAATCGTATAATTTAGGTATGCGATTTAATAAAACTTGTACTTCATCTAAGATAGCTTCAGCAACCAAATCAAAACCTAAATTTGACGCCACAGCAGCTGAAATATAGTGGCCTTCAAGCCAGAATGGCATTAAAGTTAACTCATTTTCGATTTTTATCCACTCTTCAATTGTTATGTTTTTAATATTAGATTTATATTCATTAACACGATCGATATGAGCAGACATCAACTCTGTAACATTATTATTATTAATTGGTTCAGAAAGAGAAGAAAAAATAGCATGTCTTCTTAAACGCGCACCAATAGGTGCACTTGGATTTCGTTCCATTAAAAGTTCTGCAACCTTGATGAGAGTTCTTTTCCACTCTACCTCTGTGTTATGATTTATCGTGATAGTTTGAAAAGCAGTGTGCGCCGCTTGTTGCGGTTGATTTTTAACTTCATTACCATCAACAGTTGCAGTTTTAACCTTAGATGGAGTCTCATGAACAATAGTATTTTCATCGACACTTGAGATAGATGATTGAGCAGAAAATCGCTCATATGCCGTGATAAGTTGCAAAAAATCATCATCAATTGTTTGATTATTCTCTTCAAAAAATTTTTTAATTATGCCTAAGTATTCAAATGCTAGCTTTTTTTCTATAGCGGTTGCTTCTAAATCAAAATTTTTATTCGCTTGCAAAAATCGCTGAATAACTTGCCTAAATAATTTTTTTTTCAATTGAGGTTGTGGTGCAGAAACCAACCAATATTTAGGGATATAGGCGGAAAATAAGTAAATAGCTAACAAAATATTTTGCGGTTTTTTTGCGTGCTGTAATGTCCGTAATAGATGAGTAATTACCCGCATATCTTTTGTTTGTTTCAATAACTGCAATGCATTTTGTTGCAACTTATCAAAATCGATTTGACTATGGTTTATCGTTCCGATAATCGTTATTGAACTATCAATATAATCCCATAGTGGATTTTCATCATCAACAGGTAATGTCGGATCATCTATTTCACTCAATATAACGGCCAACCAAGGATGATTTTCTAATTCTGTCATCATTATTCCTTATATTATTACCAGTGACAGGATGTTCTTAATGGCTTTATAGCTGTCTCTAATCCTGTTAAATTAAAGACTAAACCATTTAGAATCGGTTCATCCGACTTCAGGGTTAATGACTTTGCATCAAGCAGACGCTTAATTTGTTCAATACCTAATAAACCACGACTGGATTCAAAAATAAAACCGTTTTCTCTAACAAACCAATTAGCGCTCAAAGAACTTTTATCTGTCTCTAAATTTATTGGTGTATTCTTATTGTTCATTGGATTAAATAAAACAATTTGCATCCGCGTAATATTATCGACACAACTAAAGGCCAAAATAGGCCTCGGCGGTTGATGACCTATTGCCGGAGTGGTTAACAAAACACGATCTCCTTTATCAAATAGGTTAACAATAATTTCAGTATTATTTTCAATACGCTGTTTTTCCTGATCAACAATCCACGACCAAATAGCGCTATGTTGTTGATTATCAGACTTAAACCCCATATTAGGACGTAAAATTTTATCGTAACATTCTAACCTAGTCAGTGCTGATTCTTCATTAGCACAATTATTTAACATATTAAATTTGCTTTCATTATTTAATTCAGCATCGGCAATATTTATAAAACTCATGCTTAATAAGAGACACAAGGAAAATGCAATATAAACAAGATTACAATAGAGAATTTTACGCATATATTAGCTCACCTCTGCCGTAAATTGATGATTATCAACACTAAAATTAATCTGTGTTATTGTTTCATTAGCTGATATTTTCTTTAATAGCAATAAAGAAACAGGTGGTAATAAGTACCCGTCTATAATCGACTCTAACATACGGGCTCCATTCTCATTTCGTGTTGCTCTATTTATAATTTCTTCTGCTACCGCAGGATCAAAAATAACCTCAGCTTTAAAGCGAGAATGAAGTACATTTTGCAACCGTTCCAACTTGTCAGCAATGATAGATTTAAGCGTTTCAGTTGATAATGGTAAATAAGGAATCACTTCCATTCTAGCGAGAAGGGCTGGTTTGAAAAAATTAGCCAATTCTTGGTATAACTTATCAAGAAGGTCACTAGGTTGATCAGCATTTTGTACAATAGTTTGATAACCCAAATTGGAAGTTAAAAAGAAAGCTACATTTTTACAATCGATAATGCGTCCTTCACCATCTGCAAGCTCCCCTTTATCAAAAGCTTGGTAAAATAAATTAAGTACGTCAGGATGGGCTTTTTCAACCTCATCTAATAACACCACTGAATAAGGTTTCTTACGGATTGCTTCAGTTAATATTCCCCCTTCTCCATAACCGACATAACCAGGAGGAGAACCAATTAAACGAGAAACTGTATGCTTTTCCTGAAATTCAGACATATTAATTGTCGTCAAATATTGATTGCCACCAAATAATAACTCAGCAATTTGTAGAACAGTTTCCGTCTTACCGACACCACTTGGACCAACAAGTAAAAAAGATCCCAATGGTCTACCTTGTCTTCTAAGATCTGCCCTTGATGTTAATAAATGCTTATGTAAATGAGCAATCGCGAGTTCTTGACCTTTTATTGTCTTATTCAAATAAGTCGGTAATTCAGTCACAACTCTTAGTTCATCTTGTGAAATCTGTTTGAGCGGAACTCCTGTCCATTCAGCAATAACATTCGCTATTTGAGACTTGTCGACATGCGGAGAGACTAGACGTTCTTTTTTCTGTAACTGATCTAATTGCTGCATTAATTGTTTAAGCTGATCAATCAACTCTATTTTAGAGATCTCTGCTGATTCATCCGTTACACTTTTCTCATTATTAGCGTTTTCATCTAATTGCAATAACTGGGTTCTCAAATCAATCACTTCAAGAACCAAATTTTGCTGTTGTTGCCAAAGTTTTTCCATTTGTTGAAGATCATTTTCTATTGAAACATTTTTTTCATTTAATTCAGCTAAACGTTCAGTATGATCGCCTAATCCTAAACATTGTTGACGTTGTAGTAACTCCATTTCAGCTTTATGTTGATGTAATAAATTTTGTAACGCCGAAATTTGCCTTGGTGGCGTGGTTAAATTAATCGCAACCCGCGCACAAGCTGTGTCTAATACATCAATTGCTTTATCTGGTAACTGTCTTCCGGATAAATAGCGGTCACTTAATACTGCCGCAGCTTGTAATGCATCATCATCAATTAAAACACCATGTGAATGTTCATAGATAGATCTCAATCCTCGAAGAATAATCACAGCTTCTTTAGCGCTTGGCTCATCGACTTTTACCAGTTGAAATCGCCTAGATAACGCAGCATCTTTTTCAAAATATTTTTTATACTCACTCCATGTTGTTGCAGCAATGGTTTTTAATTCGCCTCTCGCCAATGCGGGCTTTAATAAATTGGAGATATCTAATCCCCCGGCATTATTACCTGCACCAATTAATGTGTGTGCTTCATCAATAAACAGAATAATTGGTGTTGGTGATTCAATCACTTCGGACATAATACCTTTGAAACGTTTTTCAAATTCACCTTTTACTGACGCACCAGCTTGCAGTGCCCCTAAATCAAGGTTCATTAACTCCGTTCCTTTTAACTTATCAGGTACTTGATTATCAATAATTCGTAATGCCAATCCCTCAATAAGTGCACTTTTACCCACACCAGCCTCACCGACAACAATCGGGTTGTTTTTGCGGCGACGGCATAAAATATCGATCATAAGATCAATTTCTTCATCACGGCATAAAACAGGATCAAGCTTGGAATTTCTTGCTAATTCAGTAACATTTGTGGCATAACGATCTAACAAAGTTAATTCGCCGGTTGACTTAGCGAGCCTAGATTGTGAACTTTCATCTTCAGTAAGATTTTCTGCCGAACCTTCTGTCCATAATGCAAACTGATCTTTTAGTAACTCTTGGTTAATTGGCTTAAGATATTGAGCAATTTGTACAGAAACATAACGAGTTGGGTTATGAAGTAAAGCAAGTAACATTGCACCAGTTCGAATCTGATGCTGTTTTAATTCGACTTGAGAAATTAATAATGCGTCCTGAAACCATTCAATCAGTAGCGGAGAAAAAGGCGGCATATCGTCCCATTCGGCATGAATAATAGCACTTTCATCTAACAACTTTTGTAATAATTTATAATCAATTTTAGCTTTATCCAAAATAACTCTGATATCATTTAATGGAACTTCTAAACATTGTAATAAATAATGCGATACTGTAATTTCAGGTTGCTTTTTACTGACACATAGTGAAGCTGTAGTTTCCAAAATTTGTCGGCTAGTCGGATGTAATTGTGCAACAAGTTTCGGCAAATCGACTCTAATCATATAGTTATCCTAATATTAACGTAACAATTGATTTAACTGTTCTATAATTCCCTGAGTTTGACTATTCAATTTTAGAGCGTAAATGAGATAAATAATCATAAAAGAGGTAATCAACCATACACATAGAGCCCTGATTGATACTTTCTTCTTCACTTTATAGATGCTCTTCAGGCTTTTCCCTTGAGATAATACGGTATTACCATATTCTTCTTGCATGGAGATAACCAGATTATGTAATTGGCGAAAAATCTTATTAAACTCTTCTGTATGTCCAATACCCACTTTATAACGACCACGAAAACCAAGGCAGAAACAGAGATAAATAAATTCGAGAAGATCTTTATACTTTTTAGGTTCACTCATTAGACGTTCAAGCAATAAGTAAACGCGTTCACCGCCCCATGATTCATTATGAAAACGCACAAGTAGCGAATGTTTACCCCAATTATTTTGGGTATTCCATGGATGTTGCATTGCTAACTCATCAATAAAGGTACAAAGTACATAGCGGAAAGAGACAATCGCACCAGGTTCATACCCTTTGGTTTGTAAAATATGCTCAATAGCTAAAATATCATTCACCACCTGTTTATAAACTTCTTCGGCATTATCTAAAATTGTCACATCTCTTAACCTTTGAGTCATACCAAGCAAAGGGGTTGCGGCATCAATCATTGGGTTAATACTATTACCGCGCAAGATAAACTCTTGTTGAATGCTTTCTTCATTCTGAAATGTTGTATTTTGCATGACTATTTACCTCTTATAGCCCAAAATTGCATATCAAGTTCAGGGAAATCACCTGATACATGGAATGCAATAGCGCCATTTTTCACAATTTCTTCCCAAGCGCTCACATTAGTATCTAATTGAAAATAAGTATAACCAGAGTGATGGGGTAACTGTGACGGTGCGGCGCTAAGTGCTTTAAGTGGCACACCAGGTATTTGAACACTCACAAGCTCACGAATTCTATTAGGTGTTGCGACTTTAGTTTGTTGAACAAACAATCGTAATAAGATCTCTTGTGGAACTTGAGCTTTAACCGCGAGAATAAAGTCGGCGGTACGTAATAATGTCTTATCATGAATTACGCCATCTAAAATACCATGAGACCGTTTAGTTAATTGAATTGATACCGCTCTTGGGGTCAATACAGTACTTAATGCTCGCCGAGTGATTAACATTAAGTCATAAAAAGTCATGGTAAGATCATCATGATTATAGTTTTCAAAAAGCGGGGCAACTCGAGATTCATCGGTGAACGTCATTAACTCGCCACAAAGTGAGACTAATTGATGATAAAGCACCTCTGGATGAACACTCGTCTGTTTAGATAGATGTAAAAAGACAGGTTTTGCTCGATTAAATAGTTGTAACATCATAAATTCAGCGACATCAGCAACACCTTGTTGGCCTGGAGCACTGATCCTTTGTGACAACTGTTTCCCTCGTTCGGCAATTAATCCCGCCACTTCACCCAAGAAGTCATAAAGTAGATATGACACATTAATTGAATTACAGGTAGGAATAAAATTTTCATCCAATACAATTGTACCATCTGCTTTCTTTTCTTTAATTCGACAAACAGGCAACACAGTGTAAGCACTGAGATCTTCTGACCCCTGCATTAGTCTTGGAGAGAATTTAGCGATTGGCACGTCTCGCACTTCACCATTTTTACCAAACACATCACGAACAGGGATCTCATCTTGTACATATCGAGTATTTCCTAACTTAGTGGTTCCGTTTATTGATTCAATGTTTGTGACAGAATCATTTCGATTAGGTAATACAAGATAAATATTATGACTTTCAGCAGAATCCAATTTTTTAATTTCAATCGGTTCAGGTAACTTATCTTGGAAAGGCAAGTCAAATAAAGTACCATCAGGCATCAAACCTAATGCTGAGGCTAAACCGATTCGACCTAATCGCAAAAACTCACGATTTAGTTCTAGGATACTAAATCCATAAAAATAGTGATTCATTAGATTTAAATGGTGACTTAACAAATAATCATAATAACGCTGTTGTTGCTGAAAATTCTGTGGTCGAACAGCACCATTTACCCAAATAACATTACTATGTGTACCCATTATTTTTCTTCCTTCTTAATTAAAACTTCATCTGCTTTTATATGAATAATGAGCGTTGTTTTCTTACCCACTGCTTCAACATCAACAATATCAGCCCAATAAGATTCATTGATATCAGCATAATGAGCAATAACGCCGACAAAACGGGTTTTTGAATCAAGCTTTAATGGAGGTAAAACCTTATACTGATCGGGCGAGATAATATAGTCTTGATGATCAACATAATTCTTACTAAATGTCTTCTCTGGTCCATTGATTAATACTTGATCATAATCCACACTCAAGAAATAGGAATCTTCATTGAGATAAATAACTTGTATCTCGATAGGTGTTGCATCGCCATCTAGATTCTCGTTGATATTATCATCAGACAGAAAAGTCAATACCAACTCAGTTGGATTATCCGAAGGATAACCAACCGGTATATTTGGATCGCTGATCACCTCGTAAATCTTTTTAGATGTCTCACAGCCAAACAACGTCAGCGAGATTAAAACTAAAAAAGAGAATCTAAGTAAACGATTACACATTTCTTTGTTGCTCCTGATTAAGTAATCGCAATTGTCGATCATACTCTTGCTCATAATGTTCCCAGAACAATTTTTCAAAGCCTTGCTGGCGATTTGACGATAGCTCTTTATAATAACTGCAATACATGTTCCAAAACCATGTACCATCATGCTCTTTCACTCTACGGCTATTACGATAAATTTCAAATCTGTTAGTTAATTGTTCTGGGGAAAAAGCATCTAACATGGCCGAAAGTGCAAATTTCGTCGCAACTTCACTTGCTTGATTATGAATAGCTACATTTTCTAGTGACTCTTTTACTGCAGCAGGGGCAGATAGATAAACAGTACAAGGTTGCTCTGAAAACAAGAGATCCATCGTATCCGCATAATTTTGATTTAACCTTAAGGGATTATCTTCAATCGGTCGCAAATTTTTATTTTTTAAGACTGCTTTTGAATGGTTTAATTTCAATAATCCTTCAACAGTTGCTTTTAATGTTTCTCCTAACTCCTCCAAAAGTAAGTTAGCTTCATCGGTGTTACTAATGTCTAATCCGATACCTAATCCACGAAGAAAAGGGACTAAACTCAAATTTATTTTTTCCATACTAAAGGTATTGTCATCATATAATTTTGACTCAAATCGCGGAACATCAATAAAAGAGTTATCTAACACATTACCTTGTTCAGCGTTGGCATTATAGTCAATTAATGAAGATGTTCTGGTTGATACTTGCTGTTGATTATTTGGAATACTGTTATAAAAGCGAGTTAATTCATCTTGAGAATCTTTTTCTATTGCTTTAAGTGGATCAATCACTTCATTGGCTTGTGATGCAGATAGATCATCATCAAAGTGGTATGAGGCCTCATTTGGATTATCGGTTTTTAACATATCATTCACTGAAATTTCCCTCATTGATATTATTTGTTCAGGTGATTTATCCAAAGGGTCATCTAACAAAAACTCAAGACTATCAGCAATCCTGACTAGTATGACCAAGTTACCTACTCTTATTTCATCACCATGTTGTAATTTTACAGATTTGCTATTTAGGCTAATTTCAGAACGATTGATAAATAACTTATCACCCAATGGTTTAATAAAATATTCACTATCGTTATATTCTATCTGCGCATGTACTGCTGATACACTTTTATACAGATCCTGAATCTGCCATTCAGCATTTTGATTACTACCTAACGTACCGCCTAATCGTTCAAACACATGATCCCTAGTATTACCACTTTGAAGGGCTTCTGTATTTCTGATTTTTAATTGTAAAACTTTTGGGGAGTTTGTTTGATCCATATTTTTATTCTCTCATACAAATGGTAACACTTGGATAATCTGGCATTTCACCAATAAAAGTAGTCCAACCTAATAAACAACTAATGTCATCACCTAACGTCATTTCAGTTAATTGATTTTTAGCTAGGGAAAGTTTGACATCAAAGGCAAACTGATCACGTAAAATAAATGACACAAACGTTTTCAATGGTTCAAACGTATCACCGGAAGGTAAAAAAGAGAGATAACGTTTAACCGTCAAATTACCTAAACATAAAATAAATTTTCCATTACAATCATCAACACAATCACCAATAACAAAATTTTCACCTAGCTCACTATTTTTTTCACCCAAGTTAGTCTGTTGATCTTCTGGAATAGGTACTAGCCTCTCTTGCCATGAAATAATCGAAACATCATCTAAATCAAAGCAATGAGCAATTAAGCCACTAATTACTTCGGGAGAACGTGTAGAATCAGAAAGTAATCCTACATAAGATAACATTTTGCTGTGATTAATTTTTAATGCTTGCCTTATCATTGGATTTTCTAAACCAGCGAATGCAAACATTCTTTGGGAAAAAGAATCTTTTCCGTCTTTATAAGAAATATAATAACGATATTTCCGCCAAATACGGTGAATAAGCGTCGTGAAACGATGATTGAATAAATCAAGAAAATTGTTCATACCTGGTTCATCTTGGGCATAACTCCAAGCTAACTCTTCCAGATAAAAACTTGGCAAAGGAGACTGACTACCTTGAAGCCCTAAAAAGGTGGTTTCTAAAAGATAATGTCCATCTTTATCCTTTTTTAAATCAGCAATATCACTTTTAGGAAAAGCTAAGGTACCACTTGACTTAAAGCGAACTAATTCATCTTCAGGAAAAATATCCTTATTTAAATCATCCTGCCGATCGTATATTTTATAAATTAACTCTAGCAGTTGATAAAAACTATATGTTTTCGGGTCTATATCAGCAAGTGCTGCCCGATTTTCACTGGCCATGTGTAGTGCTCCTGATTATCAACATTGATCACATTTAACAAATGAAATGAATTTAATGCGGCTTGTTGAGCAAAAAAGTGAGCCAATACAGTACTCCATACATAAAGGTCACCTTCGGATTTAAAGACTGATTGACTTAAATATAAGTAAGTTTCAACTCCTCTAACAATAAGACCATTTTTCAATTTACGTTCGACTTGCTTTGAATCAATTTCCACAATACCACTAATGACTTTTAATAAACTTTTTTCTTCTTGTCTGTTATGCATTGCAGGAAAATGATAGCTTTGAAAAAGTTGCTTCAAGATATCTTTTTGTAATAATGAATTATAATTTTTTGCTAAATTTGAAATTGTTGTCCAATATTGAGTTTCATCAATCATTGGCACTAATTGCAAGGTGGGACGAATAATATTAGTTAAATATACCTGTATATGATTTTCCAATGAAATAACTTGTTTTAATTCTCCAATTTTTAAGTTAGAGGGTTTATCTTTATTTGAGCATAATAAGGTGACAGAGATCGTTTCAATCTTATTGATCCAATTCTCTTCGTCTCCACGTATAAAAGAGAGCCAGTGACGAATTGCTAACGTACGTTTATCTTGCGTTTCTACGACATTATAAAAGAGTTTATCTCTACCTTTATCAAATTGATGTTGATGATCAAAACTATTAAAATCAACATATTCTGCTCTCTTTTTACCGTTCTTATTTCGCCTTGAACCACTTTCAACTTTTGTGACAGTAAAAATTTCGAATTGGTCACTATTTTGATAGCTAGCTACTAATGGATATTTCTCTTTTTTGCCATCGAGAAGAATCGGTTCACTATCATGAGAAAATAAATTTATCGCCGGCACACAATTAAGCTTAATCATGTTTTTACGTAATTTAATTCGAGAATCAAACATGTGACTAAAGGAGATCTTTAATTGAAACTCTGAATAATCAATGCTATCAGGTAGTATATGATCATCTTGATGAGAAAGTTGCAAAAAAAGGAAGGCTTCAGGAAAAGCAAAATATTCATGAAGAATTCTAAATCCTTTATTGGTGTTCTCTGCGTAAGGCAATAGAGATTGTTCACGACTAAAACCAATTGGACTAAATTGTAAATTAGTGAGGGGCAATTCAACACCATTAATTACAATACAACCAGATTCTACATAATTCATTAGCATCATATACAAAATCGAACCGACATAACTATCTTCACCAAGATAAAATTGAAGATCATTAAGATTACGAGGTTTAAAGTTAGTATCCAACTTAAAATGAATAATCAGCGAATCATTTTGTAACTGACGTGAGAGTTGTAAATCACTAATAATCAATGGAGTAACTATCAAATCACGACAAGTTTGGAAAGTATAAGGAAATAAAGTTTGAGTTTGATAATAGACATTATTTCCTCTAGGCAACATCACTTGTTGGGTTTCATCGTTGATTGATGCTTCAAGAATAGTTAGGCTCGGAATCGGTTTTAAATAGTTTGGCCACAGTAAAACCAAAAGCGATTGGATTAATTCAGGAAAATCATGTTTTAGCTTTAATTTAAGCGTACTTGTAATATAAGCAAGCCCTTCAATAAGCCTTTCGACATCGGGATCTGTCTCTTCCTCAATTATAAACTGAAGTAATTGAGGATTAACTTTAGCAAAATCACGCACTACATTTCGAACAAATGTGATTTCATCCTGAAATTGTTCTGCAACTAACGACATAAGGTCAATCCTGAATTAATCAAAAAAGTAATGTTGCCTATTATCAATATACATTCTGAACGTTACGTTATCCGTACCCAGCTCATCTTTCACAACCGCTAGGATTTCGAATTGCATTGTCAATGCATCATCTTCATTTGTTCGAGAAACCACCGTGACTTCAACAATGCGTGGTTCATATTGCATTATACAGTCTTTGATAGCCCGACAAACTTCAGCTCTAATTTCTGATGCACTTATAGTTGCATCATTTAAATCAACAACACCGATAGATTTTGCACTTTGACAACCACCTGGACGGCTGTTAAGAATTCTAGATAAATTATACTTAATCGAATCCAATCGATTTTTATCTACTCGATAATCATCTCGATTGGACTCAGTATTTATACGATCAAACAAGCTTTGCTGTTGATCGTTCTTCCATCTTAACAAGGCTGCCATAACAAATTTTATTCTTTGTCTAAGCGGCCAACTAATGATAATTCAAAATTAGCACCCATGTATTTAAAATGTGGGCGAACTAATAATTCTACTTGATACCAACCTGGATCGCCTTCAACATCAGAAACAGCAACTTGCGCCGCACGTAATGGTTTACGACTACGAACATCTGCAGGAGGATTTTCTTGATCAGCCACATATTGTTTAAGCCAAACATTTAAACCGCGTTCTATATCAGCTCGTTCCTTCCAAGAACCAATTTGTTCACGTTGTAACACTTTAATATAATGTGCTAATCGATTAATGATAAACATATAAGGCAACTGTGTACCTAGTTTATAGTTAGTTTCAGCATTTTTTCCTTCTTTCGTATTTGCAAATCGTTTAGGCATTTGTACTGAATTAGCGGAGAAAAATGCTGCATTATCCGAACCTTTTCTCATCGTTAAAGCAATAAAACCTTGTTCCGATAATTCAAATTCACGTCGATCAGAAATAAGTGTTTCTGTAGGAATTTTTGCTTGAAGTTCACCCATTGACTCATATAAATGGACAGGCAAATCTTCAACTGCCCCACCACTTTGAGGACCAATAATATTGGCGCAAAAACGATATTTGGCAAAACTTTCAGTAATACGTGATGCAAAAGTAAACGCTGAATTGGCCCATAAGAAGTGATTATGATTATCGTCTACTTGTTCATTATAATTAAACGTTTTAATAGGATTGTCTGAAATCGAATAAGGTAAGCGAGCAAGATAATTACCTGCTAATAAACCACAATATCGAGCATCTTCAGACTCTCTGAATGAACGCCATTTGGCATAAGCTGGGCTTTCAAAAATTGAACTAAGTTCTTTAATTGACGAAAGTTCAGTGTAACTATCCACGCCAAAAAACTTAGGAGATACAGCTGAAATAAATGGAGCATGAGCCATCGCACCAACTGATGTCGCATATTGCAATAATTTAATATCATGAGCGCCTGCGGTAAAAGCATAGTTACCAATAATGGCAGCAACAGGCTCACCACCAAATTGCCCATATTCAGCTGAGTAAATGTGTTTAAAAAAGCCACTTTGCACTATCTCAGGCGAATATTCAAAATCTTCCAATAACTCTTCTTTGGTTGCATGCATCAATTGAATTTTAATATTTTCACGAAAATCTGTTCTATCAACCAATAATTTTATTCCACGCCAAGCACTTTCAACTTGTTGGAATTTTTCATGATGCAAAATTTCATCCATTTGTGCAGATATTTTTTTATCCACCTCGGCAATCATTTGATCAACAAGTATCTTATTAATCGGTTCTTCTTTATTGTCGCTTTCTAACATTTTAGCGATGAAGGCAGCTACACCTTTTTTAGCGGTTTCATAACCTTCTTCTGACGGCTCTAGGCGAGATTTCGACATGATTTGATCAAGTAGGCAACTTTCTTGAACTACTGTTGATTCTTGAAGAGCATTAGATTCTGCTTTAGACATATACCAGATTCCTTATTTAATTTATTATTAATCCCATAATTACTATATATACAAGAAAGTTATTCGTTCTCAGAAAGTTTTAACTCATCTAATAAATTTTTTCTTGATACTTCATCAGTCAATACATTAGCAATCGCCTCTCTAAAAGCTTTGATATTTCCCATAGGACCTTTTAGAGCAGTGAGTGCTTCGCGCAATTGGATTAAATTATTGATTTCTGGTACTTGTTGTGCAATGTTATCAGGATTAAAAGAAGAAAGATTTTTGATATCAAGATTGATTGACAATTCATCATCTGAATTATCTTCCAGCTTATTTGGCACGTTAAATGACAAACTTATTGCTGATTTTTCCATTACATCATTGAAGTTATTTTTGTTTATAGAGACTAGCTGACGTTCTTCGATCGATTTATCTTCAGCTCTACCTTTGTGATCACCAACAACAACTAGGTTTAGAGGTAATTCCTTTTCTTCAACCTGATCGCCTGTTGCCGGCACGTACTTAATATTGATTCTCTCTTTTGGAGCAACACTGGTACTTTTACTCATAGATACACCACCTTTACATAAATTAAACAACCATTACTATTACCTAACTACTATTTAAATTAAAAAAGTTCTGTTATTCTACTTCTAGTGTAAAACTAATACTAACATAATATACACAATGTCGCAGTAAAAAACTATTTTTTATGATACAAAACAGAATATATTATGCTATTTACATGATATTTATAACTTTTTTCCTGAATTAACAATCGATTTATTGCTTTGATATGCGTTTTTAGAACAATTTTTCAACAACGTTATAGTGTTGGATTTTTAGAAGTGAGTTTCAACGATAATAACAGTAAAATAGCATTCCTTAGCTGGCAGATATTTACTGTAATAAAAATTAATATCTATTTATTATTTAAATATAACTTTACAATAAAATCCCTCCCTATCATCAATTGCGGTAACTAACTCATATATGATAGTGTTATCTAATAAATTCCGTTGATAATAAGTAAAACGAGAATATTGAATAAAGGATATCAGAGACATAAATAACTCGCTCGCTATTGCTCTCGAAGGTTGATTCAATTCAACTTCCACAAAATATTTACTATCTTTAATTGAAACTTCATAATCTAAAACACACTCCTTATCTCGAAAAAAAACATCTATTTCAGACGAAATACCGGGATCTGTAATCAACTTAATACTGCTTATAATACTTTCAATCATGACTATATCTATTGTTTTCGCTATTTGGGATTTAGACCTAAAATTTAATACTGGTGCTTGGCTGCTAAATTTAATATTACCTTAAAAAGTTTAATTGATATTTTCGTTCTACAACCAAGCTCTCAACGGAATATACTATCGTTTTTTCGGTTGAGTTTAACATAATATAACTGACCAATTAGTAAAACGGAGTAAAAGAACAGCTATTTTCTCTGTTATTTCTAATCAGTCATTTATATATTCAAAACAGAATTTTTCTACTTCCTACCCAATTAATATTTTGTTAATAAACTTTTATCTCTGTTTTCACTAATAATCGCTTTTAGCCTTTTAGTCCAATTAAGCGCGATAAATTATCAAATTCTGCGGTAATTTGTTTATTACCTTTGGTTGCGATCAGCTTTGAACCATCATCAAAGGTTATTTGATAATTTTTAGCTAGCAAATAGTGTTTTATTGCAGCATAGTGATTAACGTCATAATTGGCAATTAATTGCGGGATTACGCTAGCAACGCGGTTATGAGTGTCGTTCTTTTTATGAATTTGGTCAATTTCCTTATTGTTAAAGGTTAGCACCAGTGTACCTGAACCAAAGTTAGCGACATAATAACCACTTGAGTTAAACATACCACTAGCAATAAGTCCAAATATAGGGAGATCGTCTTCGGTGGCATCAAATTTAGCCTTTTTAAATAAATCAATATTGTTCTTTTCACCATATTTTTTAAGTTCAAAAGACTGCTCGATCACATCTATAGGAAGATCTGATTGTTCATTTGCCCAAGCCCAAAGCCAAGTTTTGGTCGAATGCGAAAAGGTTCCCAATAGCTGAAAAGAACATAATAAATCATCATCAAAAACAAGTTCCTGTTCATCCATATCAATTTGCCAAGGCTTACCGACAATAAGATCTTCTAAATCCATTTGTTTTTCAAAACTACTCCCTCCATATTGTTCAATAAGGGCTTGTAATGGGTGTTTTCCTTGATATTGTTCGGTATTAAGATTAGTTAAAATTACGCCATTGTCGCGTTGTGACTCTTTAATGTCTCTAGACAAACGACCATCAGGCTCGCTACTAACATAAAAGAGTGTGTTAAATTGGGCAGGAACTTCTGTTTCATTTGGCAACTGAGAACCATAACTAGTTAGTGATATTGTCAATAACATCAGTAAAGCTAAATATTTTTTCATTGGTATTACCTCCTTTATCTCAATTATTCAATAATATTAACTTACTACCAGATTCAATAATTTACCTGGTAGATAAATAACTTTGCGAATTATAGTAGCGGTTAAGTATTTTTGAATATTGGGATCTTGTTTCGCTTGCTCTACAACAAATTGGTCAAATTTTTTAATTTTTGATAATAATTTTTTCCATAATTTCATATCGTCCTTCCTTTTAGATCTAAATATTACTCATTATTTTAAATAATTTAATTTTTATAAATTCACCCAATAAATTTTTTAAGATGATGTTATCAATTTGCTAGCTGCTATTTCAGCGATTAAGTAAGAAAAATAACCTAAAAGCTTTTTATCATGATTCACTTCCGGTTTTACATGCTCAATTATTAAGCAAACGATTGATACAGTCAAGTTAACTATTCTTATGTAAAATCATAGAGATTGAGATAGATAAAATCTATTAACGTTTTCGCTACCTTTTGGTGAACTGCCGTTATAACACTGGTTTAATTTTCGCTTGATAGGTCGCTTCGCGATATCGAACTTATGATAATACTTACTCAATTTATTAGTCATAACGGCTATTACGGTTGGGATAAATTAGCAATGAATACAGAAAATGGTGTTTGCGTGATTTAATTTCATGTCAATTACGTCGTTTATCAAACAAATCGCCTAAACTGCGGTTAGGATTGATTAGAAATAAATGCAAAAAATCACAGTCTACCTGATTTGATTAATGGTGATTAACTAGTTACCAAAAACAGAGGAGGAATACGGCTATACCGCTAATAATCAATTTTACAAAAAGCCGGATGGCTATCCGGCGTTTAACTGTTCTTAATATTGTGGTATATGGGTTTCATAAATCGGTACAAAATCAGTTAAAACCAATCCCCACCGATAATTAACTAACGCGAGTAATTCATCAATGTTTTGAAAATAATAGCGCTCATAAGAATTTATACTGTCAATGAATAAATCACGTTTCTCTAGGTTAGGATCCGCATAATAAGATTCAATCTTATACAAATAAAAAACATTATCACTATCAGTAATTGGTCTATTTAACCGTTCGATATAAATTTCACTTAAAGAGTATTTATATGAATCATTTTCTATTGACGATTTAATTTTTTCCTCATCATATTTGATTGAATCAAGCTCAAAAAAACGAGTTTTATCATTCTTTTGCTTTTCTGCAAATTGCCCGCGCATTTCATATGGATATGGATGATAAGGATTATTATATGTTGTCTTTGTCATACTTATAAAATTTCCTTATGTTTATTCCTTTTAATCTATCGAGCTGAAACTATCACGGCAAATAATAGCGTCAGATTAAAGCAAACATAAGAATCCTCCTTAGAGCATATACAACTATATGAGCATTCTTATGGCATATAACATGAATGTTCAGTTATTTTCTGCCTAATTAATATTTTGTTAATAAACTTTTATCTATGTTCTCACTAATAATCGCTTTTAACCTTTTAGTCCAATTAAGCGCGATGAATTATCAAATTCTGCACTGATTTGGTTTTCCCCTTTGGTTGCGATCAGCTTTGAACCATCATCAAAGGTTATTTGATAATTTTTAGCTAGCAAATAGTGTTTTATTGCAGCATAGTGATTAACGTCATAATTGGCAATTAATTGCGGGATTACGCTAGCAACGCGGTTATGAGTGTCGTTCTTTTTATGAATTTGTTCAATATCTTCATTATTAAAAGTTAACACCAATGTACCTTGACCATAATCAGCAACATAATAACCACTTGAATTAAACATACCACTAGCAATAATTCCAAATAAATGTAGATCGTCTTCGGTGGCATCAAATTTAGGAAATTTTAATAATTCAATATTGTTCTTTTCACCAATTTTTTTAAGCTCAAGAGACTGCTCGATAATATTTTTCGGAAGTTGTGATTGTTCATTACCCCAAGCCCAAAGCCAAGTCTCGGATGAATGCGAAAAGGTTCCCAATAGCTGAAAAGAACAATATAAATCATCGCCAAAAACAAGTTGCTGTTTGGCCATATCAATTTGCCAAGGCTTACCGTAAATAATATCTTCAAGATCCATTTGCTTTTCAAAAGCAAGTCCAATATATTGTTCGATAAGATCTTCAAATGTTTGCTTTTCTTGATTTTCTTGATTTTCTTGATTTTCTTGATTTTCTTGATTTTCTTGATTTTCTCCAGATTGGTCAAGTTTTTTATTTTTAGCAAATAAATTTTTATAAAAATTCATATATCATCCTTATTTAGTTATAAATATAACCTATTTTAATATACTTGATTATTAAGCAAATAAGTCACGTGGTCAAGTTAACCTTCTTATGCAAAATCATTGAACTGAAACTAGATAAAATATATTAACATTATCGTTTCCTAACTTTCAGCACTGGTTATTATATCAAGCTTAATTTTCGTTTTACATTTAGCTAGTATGATATTTAACTTATAATGCATTTTATTACTTAAACTATATTTAAAACTGCGATTTAAAAGCTTACTACACTTACTGCAAATTAAAATCGTTAAGCCTTAATTTAACTATCCTCTACAGAATCCACCTTTCCCATTTATCGTCTTTGTCATCATAAGCTTCTTTTTTATCGATTCGCCACTCTTTATTTTTATAGTGAAGCGTATAACGATAGCGATATTCCAAGATAGAATGATCTTGGGTTTCAATGGCAATTTTATTTTTCTTTAACACTTCGGTTGCCAGTATTTCTTCATCAGGAGAATATTCTGGTGGATATCTAACACTTAAAGCAGATTGCCTACCATATTTCCGCTCTTTTAAGGTACAATAAGTATTAAATATTGCATCAAGCTCCTCTCCCTTTTTGGGGTCCAAGGATTCTAACTTTTCATATTCACCTTTGTCTACGTAGTCCATAGTTAAATTACCATAATATACTTCCCATTTATTCATTGCGATAATAAATTTTTTTAGTACTGCTACTGCTTCTTGTATATTGGGTTCCATAATGCGTCCTTCCATTTACTAACCAGCTAATTTATCAATACCATTACAGATAATAACGCTACCATGGTTTAAGCACAACTATATTAATCCGGTTATGCAAACCAATGTAAATATTTAGATTATCTAACACTTTTTTAAATTAGGATAGATTAGAGATAGATGAAGAAAATGGTGGTTTACATGATTTAACTTCATGTCAATTATGCCGTTTATCAAACAACTTGCCTAAACTGCGGTTAGGATAGATTAGAAATAGATGCAAAAAATAACGGTCTCCCTGATTTGATTAATGGTGATTAACTAGTTACCAAAAACAGAGGAGAGATACGGGAATACGGCTATGCAACTAATATTACAAAAAGCCGGATGCTATCCGGCGGTTAACTGTTTTTAATATGATGGTATATGTGTTTCATAACTCGGTACAAAATCACTTAAAACCAATCCCCAGTTATGATTAGCAAATTCGAGTAATTCATCAATGTTTTGAAAATAATAAGTCTCATAACAATTAGAGCTTTCATTAAATAATTCAATCTCGTCTTGATTAGGATCCGCATAATAAGTTTCAAACTTATACAAATAAAAAACATTATCACTATCAGTAATTGGTCTATTTAACCGTTCTATTTTCCTAGCCAACCCAGAGTCTTCAAACATATCATTTTCTTTTAACCGTTGTATTTTTTCTTTATCATATTTATATGAATGAACCTCAAAAAACCGAGTCTTATCTTTCTCCTGTTTTTCTGCACATTGCCCGCGCATCTCATAGGGATATGGATGATAAGGATTATTATATGTTGTCTTTGCCATGTTTATACAATTTCCTTATGGTTATTTCCTTTAATCTAGGGAACTGGAACTATCATAGTAAACAATAGCGCTAGATTAAAATATGCACAAGTATGTTTATCAACTTTTGCTAACCAATATACTTATTTAGATTATCTACCCCCCTTCTATGTTAGGATAAATTAGAGATAGATGAAGAAAATGGTGGTTTACATGATTTAACTTCATGTCAACTACGCCGTTTATCAAGCAACTTGCCAAAACTGCGGTTAGGATAGATTAGAAATAGATGCAAAAAATAACGGTCGCCCTGATTTGATTAATGGTGATTAACTAGTACCAAAACATAGGGGGAATACGGCTATGTGACTAATAATTAATTTTATAAAAGGCCGGATGGGTATCCGGCTGTTAAAGATTTTTAAGTGGGAAATGTGTTTCGCGACTCGGTACGAAATCACTTAATACCAATCCCCACTTATGATTAGCAACCTCGAGTAATTCATCAATGTTTTGAAAATAATAGCGTTCATAACAATTAATTCCTTCATTAAATAAAGAAAGATTCTCTTGCTTAGGATCTGCATAATAAGTTTCAAACTTATACAAATAAAAAACATTATCACTATCAGTAATTGGTCTATTTAACCGTCTGATATATGAATCAAATCTAGAGTCCTCATATATATCATTTTCTTTGAAACGCTTAATCATTTCTTTATCATATTCAAGTGAATAAATCCGAAAAAACCGAGTCTTATCTTTCTCCTGTTTTTCTGCAAATTGCCCGCGCATCTCATATGGATATGGATGATAAGGATTATTATATGTTGTCTTTGTCATGTTTATACAATTTCCTTATGGTTATTTCCTTTTATCTAGGGAACTGGAACTATCATAGTAAACAATAGCGCTAGATTAAAATATACACAAGTATGTTTATCAACTTTTGCTAACCAATATACTTATTTAGATTATCAAACACCTTTCTAGGTTAGGGTAGTCTCCTAAGTTAACTGTCAGAATAAATTGGAAATAAATACAGAATCAAGTAAATCGTCTACATTAACGGTTAGGATAGATTAGAAATAGATGCAAAAAATAACGGTCTCCCTGATTTGATTAATGGTGATTAACTAGTTACCAAAAACAGAGGAGAGATACGGGAATACGGCTATGTAACTAATAATTAATTTTATAAGAAGCCGGATGGCTATCCGGCAGTTAACTGTTCTTAATCTGGTATATGGGTTTCATAAATCGGTACAAAATCACTTAAAACCAATCCCCACTTATGATTAGCATACTCAAATAATTCATCAATGTTTTGAAAAACATAAGCCTCATAACAATCAATGCTTTTATTAAATAAATAAAGATCCTCTTGATTAGGATCCGCATAATAAGTTTCAAACTTGTACAAATAAAAAACATTATCACTATCAGTAATTGGTCTATTTAGCCAACCAAGGTATCTACCTAACTTTGAGTGTTCTAGCGCATCAATTTCTTTTAACCTTTTTATATATTTTTCATCATATTCAAGTGAAAAAATCTGAAAAAATCGAGATTTATTATTTTCTTTTCTTTCTGCACATTGCCCACGCATCTCATATGGATATGGATGATAAGGATTATTATATGTTGTCTTTGTCATGATTATACAATTTCCTTATGGTTATTTCCTTTAATCTAAGGAACTGGAACTATCATAGTAAACAATAGCGACAGATTAAAATATACACAAGTATGTTTATCAGAGCATAAATACCTATATGAGCATTTAGTTTTTATCTTTGGTTTTGATAAAATCTGAATCATCACAGGATGTATCAAGGTTACGTAAGCGCAATGAGTCGTCAAATTCTGCGTTAATTTGTTTTTCACCTTTGGTTGCGATCAGCTTTAAACCATCATCAAACGTTATTTGATAATCTTTAGCTAGCAAATAGTATTTTATAGCAGCATAGTGATTTACTTCAAAGCCGGCAATATATTGCGAGATTACACTAGCAACGCGGTAATGCGTATCCTTCTCTTGATGAATTTGGTCAATATAATCATTATTAAAAGTTAACACAAGTGTACCTTGACCATAATTACCGACATAATAACCACTTGAGTTAAACATACCACTTGCAATAATTCCCAATGGATGTAGATCTTCTTTGGTGGCATCAAATTTAGGAAATTTAAATAAATCAATATTGTTCTCTTCACCAAATTTTTTAAGCTTAAGAGACTGTTCGATAACATTTTTTGGAAGATCAGCTTGTTCATTTCCCCAAGCCCAAAGCCAAGTCTCGCTCAAATGTGAAAAAGATCCCAATAGCTGAAAAGAACAATATAAATCATTACCAAAAACAAGTTGCTGTTTGAGCATATCAATTTGCCAAGGCTTATCGTTGATAACACCATCTAAATCCATTTGCTTTTCAAAAGCAAGTCCAACATATTGTTCGATAAGGGTTTCTAATGTTTGTTTTTCTTGATGCGCTCCAAATTGGTCAAGTTTTTTATTTTTTGATAATAATTTTTTCCAGAATTGCATATATCATCCTTACTTTTAGATCTAAATATTACTCATTATTTTAAATAATTTAATTTTTATAAATTCATCCAATAAAATTTTAAGATGATGTTGTCAATTTGCTACCTGATATTTCGGTGATTAAGTAGGAGAAATAAACCAAACCTTTTTATCATGACTCATTTCCGGTTTTGCATGCTCAATTATTAAGCAAACGATTGATACAGTCAAGTTAACTATTCTTATGCAAAATCATAGAGATGAATATAGATAAAATCTATTAACGTTTTCGCTATCTTTTGGTGAGCTACCGTTATAAAACTAATTTAATTTTCGCTTGATAGGTCGCTTCGCGATATCGAACTTATGATAATACTTACTCAGTTTATTAGTCATATCGGCTATTACGGGTTAGGATAGATTAGAAATAGATACAAAAAATAACGGTCTCCCTGATTTGATTAATGGTGATTAACTAGTACCAAAACATAGGGGGAATACGGCTATGTAACTAATAATTAATTTTATAAAAAGCCGGATGGCTATCCGGCGGTTAACTGTTTTTAAGATAATGGCATATGGGTTTTATAACTCGGTACAAAATCACTTAAAACCAATCCCCACTTATGATTAGCAAATTCGAGTAATTCATCAATGTTTTGAAAATAATAAGTCTCATAACAATCAGAGCTTTCATTAAATAGTTCAATATCGTCTTGATTAGGATCCGCATAATAAGTTTCAATATAGTACAAATAAAAAACATTATCACTATCAGTAATTGGTCTATTTAACCGCTCGATATACGTATCATATCCAGAGTGTTCAAACATATCATTTTCTTTTAACCATTTAATTTCTTCTTCATCATATTTAATTGAAAAAATTTCAAAAAACCGAGTCTTATCTTTCTCCTGTTTTTCTGCACATTGTCCGCGCATCTCATATGGATATGGATGATAAGGATTATTATATGTTGTCTTTGTCATGATTATAAAATTTCCTTATGGTTATTTCCTTTTATCTAGGGAACTGGAACTATCATAGTAAACAATAGCGCTAGATTAAAATATACACAAGTATGTTAATCAACTTTTGCTAACCAATATACTTATTTAGATTATCTAACCCCTTTCTAGGTTAGGCTAGTCTCATAAGTTAACTGTCAGAATAAATTCAAAATAAATACAGAATCAAGTAAATCGTCTAAATTAACGGTTAGGATAGATTAGAAATAGATGAAGAAAATGATGGTTTACATGATTTAACTTCATGTCAATTACGCCTTTTATCAAACAAATCGCCTAAACTGCGGTTAGGATAAATTAAAAATAGATGAAGAAAATGATGGTTTACATGATTTAACTTCACGTCAATTACCCCGTTTATCAAACAAATCACCTAAACTTAGGTTAGTATAAATTAGAAATATAACGGTCTCCCTGATTTGATTAATGGTGATTAACTAGTACCAAAACATAGAGAATACGGCTATGTAACTACTAATATTACAAAAAGCCGGATGACTATCCGGCGGTTAACTGTTTTTAATATGATGGTATATGGGTTTTATGTTTCTGTACAAAATCACTTAAAACCAATCCCCACTTATGATTAGCAAATTCGAGTAATTCATCAATGTTTTGAAAATAATAACGTTCATGACAATAAGTGCTTTCATTAAATAATTCAGGATCGTCTTGATTAGGATCCGCATAATAAGTTGCAATCTTATACAAATAAAAAACACTATCACTATCAGTAATTGGTCTATTTAACTGTTCGATATATATATCATATCCAGAGTATTCAAACATATCATTTTCTTTTAACCATTTAATTTCTTCTTCATCATATTTAAATGAATTAACCTCAAAAAAACGAGTCTTATCTTTCTCCTGTTTTTCTGCAAATTGCCCGCGCATCTCATATGGATATGGATGATAAGGATTATTATATGTTGTCTTTGTCATGATTATAAAATTTCCTTATGGTTATTTCCTTTAATCTAAAGAACTGGAACTATCATAGTAAACAATAGCGACAGATTAAAATAAGTACAAGTATGTTTATCAACTTTTGCTAACCAATATACTTATTTAGATTATCAAACACCTTTCTAGGTTAGGTTAGTCTCCTAAATTAACTGTCAGAATAAATTGGAAATAAATACAGAATCAAGTAAATCGTCTAAACTGCGGTTAGGATAGATTAGAGATAGATGAAGAAAATAGTGGTTTACATGATTTGATTTCATGTCAACTACGCCGTTTATCAAGCAACTTGCCTAAACTGCGGTTAGGATAAATTAGAAATAGATGAAGAAAATGATGGTTTACATGATTTAACTTCATGTCAATTACGCTGTTTATCAAACAAATCGCCTAAACTGCGGTTAGGATAGATTAGAGATAGATGAAGAAAATAGTGGTTTACATGATTTTATTTCATGTCAATTATGTC
Source organism: Gilliamella sp. LMG 34359 (assembly GCF_984569085.1). Taxonomy (NCBI): domain Bacteria; kingdom Pseudomonadati; phylum Pseudomonadota; class Gammaproteobacteria; order Orbales; family Orbaceae; genus Gilliamella; species Gilliamella sp. LMG 34359. The sequence goes on from NZ_OZ474906.1 coordinate 2,943,558, forward strand.
GTTTATTAGGCTAGTCTTCTAGTATCTGTATTTTAAATAGGCAAAATATGAAGGTTCAGTTAAAACCTGACCGGTTTTAACTGATTGAAGATGGCAACAACGCATATTAAGAGTGAACTATCTTTAAAACTACGACTTAAAAACATACTGCACTTACTGCAAATTTAAATCGTTAAACTTTAATTTAACTATCCTCTACAGAATCCATCTTTCCCATTTATCGTACTCGTCATTATAAGCTTCTTTTTTATCGATTCGCCACTCTTTATTTTTATAGTGAAGCGTATAACGATAGCGATATTCCAAGATAGAATGATCTTGGGTTTCGATGGCAATTTTATTTTTGTTTAACACCTCGGTTGTCAGTATTTCTTCATCGGGAGAATATTCTGGTGGACATCCAGTATTTAACGCAGCTTGCCTACCATATTTTCGCTCTTTTAAGGTACAATAAGTATTAAATATTGCATCAAGTTCCTCCCCCTTTTTGGCATCCAAGGGTGCTAACTTTTTACCTTGGTCAATGTAGTCCATAGTTAAAGCATGATAATATACTTCCCATTTATTCATTGCGATAATAAATTTTTTTAGTACTGCTACTGCTTCTTGTATATTGGGTTCCATAATGCGTCCTTCCATTTACTAACCAGCTAATTTATCAATACCATTACAGATAATAACGCTGCCATAGTTTAAGTGCAAGTATATTAATCCGGTTATGCAAACCAATGTAAATATTTAGATATCTAACACTTTTCTAGGTTAGGATAGATTAGAAATAGATGAAGAAAATGATGGTTTACATGATTTTATTTCATGTCAATTACGCCGTTTATTAGGCTAGTCTTCAAGTATCTGTATTTTAAATAGGCAAAATATGAAGGTTCAGTTAAAACCTGACCGGTTTTAACTGATTGAAGATGGCAACGATGCATATTAAGAGTGAACTATCTTTAAAACTACGATTTAAAAGCTTACTGCAAATTAATATCGTTAAACTTTAATTTAACTATCCTCTACAGAATCCATCTTTCCCATTTATCGTACTCGTCATTATAAGCTTCTTTTTTATCGATTCGCCACTCTTTATTTTTATAGTGAAGCGTATAACGATAGCGATATTCCAAGATAGAATGATCTTGGGTTTCGATGGCAATTTTATTTTTGTTTAACACCTCGGTTGTCAGTATTTCTTCATCGGGAGAATAATCTGGCGGGAATCCAAGAGCTAAACCAGCTTGCCTTCCGTATTTTCGTTCTTTTAAGGTACAATAGCTATTAAATATAGCATCAAGCTCTTCTTGGATTTTGGGGGTTAAAGAATCAGAATTTTTACTATTTTCATCGTATTCTTCAGTTAAATTAAAAAAATATACCTCCCATCTATTCATTGCGATAATAAATTTTTTTAGTACTGCTACTGCTTCTTGTATATTGGGTTCCATAATACACCTCTATATTTGATTCTTGAACTTTTCTTTCATTACCACCTTACCTTTTTGTTTAACGATATAAATAATCTTGGTCGGTCGCGTTCCACCATTGTCGTATACAAATTTCCACTCTAAATGTACTGTTCCATGTTTGTTTATATAGTTTCTAATTTTACCTTCAAAAACCCGATACGCACCACGATTTATCTTCACTACTTGGGGGAATATGTTTCTTGGATCAGTACCTGAACCACCTAAAAGCGCACCTAATATATGACCTGCATCATCATCATTGTTACCTCTTGAACGGGCCCAATCACGTGCTTTCTGGTTAGTTGGCGTTCCTTTTCCTATATCCTTTTTCGTAACTTTTGCCGATGCTGAAGTTATTTGACCTGCTTGATTCATTTTTATTTTAGGTACTTTCGCTAATCCCAATGGGTCAATCCATGCCAGTGGATCAAACACATAAGCATAGGTATTTTCGCCACCATCTAGTCCTATCGGATCTTGGCTAAAGTAGCGCCCACAATAGGGATCATAGTAACGGTTTAAATTATAGTGTAATCCCGACTCTTGGTCAAAATACTGTCCCTGAAATCGTAGATTCTGGTCGTTAGTGCCGGCGGCTATAGCAATTTGGCCATAAGATTTGTAAATACCACTCCAGACGATATCTCCATTGGCGCTGATTAGCTCTTGCGGTGTGCCTAGTTGATCGGTAAGGTAGTAGTAGATCTGACCACCGCGCCCCCGCCCCTGTAACTGCGCTAGGGGAATAAAACTATCCTCACTCGGCTCGTAAATATAGCTGCAACAGCGGTAGTCTTCCGCTTTGCTCCCCTGATTGCGGACCGCCGATGGACTAAAATCGGCATCGTCGGCATGACATTCAGTAATTAATTTATCCCCCTGCCAAAAGAACAGGGTTTTATCCCCGGTTTGCTTATCCGTTTTACTGATACGCCGTCCAAAGGCATCGTAAGTATAAGTGTGCACGGTTTCTACCGCTTGATGAAAATCATTATCCCGATAGTGGCGAATTTTTTTAAATTCAATTAATCGATGTTGGCAGTCCCATTTAAACTGATGTTCGGTATGTTGCCGTTTGCCACGTAACTCTTTTATCACATTACCATATTCATCATATTCATAATGCCTATCGCCCTGAATTTTTAAACGGTTGGCGCTAACTTGGGTGCTCGCGGCGGTATTGGACTGTTTATCGCCTTTAAGCGCATCAAGTGGGGCGTCACTGCTTAACAGGTTATTGGCACCATCATAAATAAACTGCTCGTGATAGCCTTTAAAGCTTAACTCATCAGGCAGTTGTTTATGGTTATAAGGCTTATGGTTTGCACTAGCTAATCGGCTTTTTAAATCATGGGTGAATTTTTTGATACCCTTATAGGTATCGGTAATTTGGGTTAGCTCACCTACCTGATTGTATTGATAGTGGCGCTCAATCGGTTTTATGATATTGTCACCAACCGTAATACGTTGATGCAGCAATCGGCCCATGCTGTCAAACTGGTTGCGCCAATTTAACTCACCAAATCGCCCCAGGGTTCGATCAATTTCTTGACCTTGTTGCCAACGGTGGGTTGAAAGTGGTTGCCCATTTAAGTCAATTTGACTTACGTTATCGCCATGGTAATGGTAAGCGAGTATATTGCCATCTGGCATCCGCATTCGGTATAAGCGGCCGACGGCATCGTAATCGAAGTATTGACTACTAAATCCTTGATGCTCTTGGATTAGGCGACCACATTTGTCATATTGCCAAACTAGCGGCCATTGGCCATCATCTACTTCGAGCAACTGACCAAAGCCGTTATAACGATAGGCTATCTTTTGACCATCCGGGAGCGTTCGTGCGATTAAACGCCCATGGATATCTCGCTCATATTGAGTGACTAATGCGGTTTCTTGCCGTCCGCTATCGCCATACTCGGTGCGTTTTATTATCTGGTCATTGACATCATATTCCCAAAAAATTTGACGGCCATCGAATAATCGTTCCGATTGTATTTTGCCAGTTGGCGTATAATCAATATGGTAACGGTCACCATTATGATTAATAATATCGCTGATTTTACAGTGAATATTGTTATATTCATACTGCGTATAGCTGTTATCCGGGTAATAAATTCGTTTAATAAATGGCGTATTTGGGTGATATTCAAAATGAGTGACCCGCTGCTTTTCATCAATCTCTTTCGTGACACTACCATAAGGGTTATAGCTAAATTTGCGTGATGTTCCATCTGGCCAGTGAACCGCCACTAAGCGACCGATATCATCCCATACCCATCGAGTTGCCTGCACAGCATCAATATTATTTGTCGAATTAGGATCGGTTGTGCTCTCAAAAATCAGTTGACCCAGTGCATTATAACGATAGTACATTACTTCTCCACTGGTATTTTGGTATTCAAGCAATTGACCGAGTGCATTAAAGGTATAGCGCTCCGAGGTGTTATCCGGATAGATAACGGCGGAGAGTGAGCCATTTTCCGACCAGCGATAGTTGGTTTCTAACTTCATTGGGTCGATATAAGTTATCAAATTACCGTCATAGTCGTAGCGCCATTTTTCTCGTCTAATCTCTAATCTATCAGCACTATAATGTGTGCGCTCCATCAATAAACCGCGATTATAGCGATTAGTTACCACTTGACCATCAGGAAAACGCATTAACGTGCAATTTAATTCATCATCATAATCAAATTCTGTTACGTGACCGGCAGGATCGATTTCCGCGATTAGTTCACCATCTTGACCATAATGGCGAGTGGTTGTGGTGCCACTGGCTGAGACCGTTTTAAGCAAACGGGCGGTCTGTTTATCATGTACAAAAATCTCTTTGCTACCATCAGCATAAATGGCTTCTGAGGTGCCGGAGGCGGTATCCCATTTAAAATTAATTTCTGTATTGGGTATATTACTCCATTGTCGAAGCGCTCGAACCGATTTGCCTTCACCAATCCATTCCCAATAAAATTCGGTACCGCCAGCCAGTTGTCTTTTGGTAAAAACAAAATCGGAGCGGTACTCATAACGTTCGACTTCGTTAACGGGATTAATCACTTCACTTAATTGCCCTTGTTCGTCATAAGTATAACGTATTAGGCATTGAGGCTCCGAGCCAGCGATGGTGATATGGCGAGCTAAGCGAATTTCAGATAATCTATCGCCCTGTTCGGTCTCAATATAATAGAATAGGAGTGAAGCACCGGCTGGATTTTCCAATTTGACCGGAAGCTGCTTTTCTGGGTCATAATGAACCAATAATTTTTGCTTGTTTTGCGAAAAGGCAGTGACCTGTCCATGATTATCCGATAAGCGATTAACATGCATAACCCAACCATTTAAACAGGCAGCAGTAAATAGATATTCATTCTCTTTTTCACTTAACCAGACCGCGGCTTTAGCGAGTTTATTGGCGGATATGGGCATATTCTTACTTGGTAAATCGAGTGTATTGATTAAATTCTCATGATCGGTCCAAATGATAGTGTTATCTTCATCGTTAAATAAAAAATGGTGTTGTAAAGAGTGACTCCAACCATAACCAAAGACAGAGTTTATCTCTACCGCTGTTGTACGATATTGCCGTTGGAAGGCAAAAGGATATAGTCCTAGTAAGGTGACATCATCGAGTAATAGTAACTCTTCGCCAGTAACCATTGAAATAGGGTCAGCCTTTTTTTTGGTATCTTTATCAGGTTGTGATTTTTTTCCACTGGGGGTTTCAGACGTTGATGTACCTTTACCTTTACCTTTACCTTTACCGTTATCTTTACCGTTATCTTTATTGCTACCTCCACCTTTACCGTTACCTTTTCCGCTACCTTTGCTGTTACCTCCATCTTGATCTTTACCTTTGCTGTTACCTCCAGTTTCAGCTTCAGCTTTACCTTTAGTATTTTGATGATGAGGAGTTGGAGTAGTATTATGATTAATATTAGTCGGAATAATACCACTATCATTTGGGGCTCTGTTTTGATTAATAGTGCTTACCCCACCATTCTTATTGTCAGGGTGAACATTAAGTTTTATATTGCCATTTCCATCCAATATTGGTTTCGTATTCTGGGTGCTATTAAAAACATTAACTTTATCTTTTTTTAAATTGTTGCTTATACTAAGACGCTCGGCATTCTTAAGCTTAATCTTATTAAAAAACTTAGCGATTAAATTAGTAGCTTGCGAAATTATAATATTTATAGGCTTCAATATCATATTAACTGCACGTATTAAATTTAAACCAGCACGGATTATTCGTAATGACAAGAAGATAGGACCAAGGACAGGATTGACAACAGATAATATAGCGCCAAATAATATCCCTCTTAATAATTCACCTAACAGTGAACCACCAATTTTGACAAGCTCATTTAAAACCTTACCCCATGGATAGGAAACGATTTCGGAAATTAAATAGCGACCAACGATATACATCATAGCTTCGTCTCGAGTTAAAGCTAAGAACTCTTTTGCTTTTTGTTTATCTTCTTCCAATATCTTTCCGATTTCAGATAAATCAAAAGTTATGCCATTTAATAATTCTCCTAATTGTGCTTTTGCATTGTTAAATTCTTCTATATATTTTATAGGATCGGTTAGAAGATCCCATGCTAGCGTCACGTCATCCCAAACACTAATAAAGCCCTTCCAAACTGAATCCTTAAATTTTTCTAATATGTTTTCACCAAGCGGCTCATCTAACCACTTTTGTTTACGTTTTGGCCACTGTGCAGCTAATCGTTCGTAGGCAGTTAGTACTAAATCGTCATAGGCCAAGTACAACGCTTGATTATGCTCAATTAATTTATCATCTGTCGCCCGAATATAGTAATTTTTTCCGGGAGTTAATCCCGAAAAAACAACTGTACCGTCGTTATCAGTCTTGTCACTTGCTACCAGATCCACGAGTTTAAGTATAGGGTTTACATATATTTCGCCAGTTTGGAATGTCATATCCCTTACATCACCATATACTTCAATCTTAACATCGGGAATAGGTAGGTCGAAGGCTGATTCGTATTTTAGAACAATTTTCATCGTTCCATCTTTTTCACACTTTGCTGAAGAATAATTGTCACTCTCCCATGATTTATTTTTTTTAGTTTTTGATAGTGATTCTTTTTTAGATTCTACATCATTGATAACGGTCACCCTGTCCATTTCCAGATTAGGTAACCCTATTAAATCTAACGCGCCATTCGCAAATTGAACATAACCTTTTTCTAAAAACTGCTTATATTCTGTCGTGATAATTTGCTTATTTTTAAATAACTCTAGTTCATCTTCAATAAATTCAATTGGTGTTAACATGCTAATATCCTTTTATTCAAAACTAACTAAAAAATTCACTCTCCAGTTCTTCAAATGGATTGGTAACTAACTCTAGTTCTTCGACTAATTTTGTTTTTAAGTTGTTTATGATGAGATTATCAATAACGTTATATTTAGCTGATTGTGATTGCCATAAGGCTAATATTCGCTGCTTAATTAGAATTTCCGGCAAAGTTTCATAATATGATGGATAGGTTTCTTTTAACCATAACAATAAATTAGTTATTATTGTTGTTGGATTATCTTTCATTATTGTATTTATTAACTCTTGCGGTATCCGCCACCAAGGGGTTTGTTGAGCTTGTTGTTCTACTGGAATATCAACTACATAGTGTTGATTATTAATCCAATAAAACGCAAAGGCCGGTAGGATCTCTTGCCAACTATCGACAAAGTAATCAAGCATAATTGAGAGGTAACTTCCATCCCAATAACGGAAAAAAACCGTTTCTTCATTGACTGGCATAATCACTTGAGTCAACGAGCGTAAATGACAACAAATCGATTCAAATGGTAAATGAGAACGAGCAAGCCAGCCCCAGTCTTTATGTTCTGTTTCGGCTATCCATTTTAGAAAAGGGCTATTTTCATCAAGCCTTACCAACATTGGCATGACCGAAAACCAATTTTCATAAGGTGTTTGAGAATAGAGTCCATATGGTGTTTGCGAACCATCATGAAGGTAATAATTTTTAATAGCTTGGGCATCACTAACATTGGATAAAACAGCATAAAGTGGCATTTGAGATCTTGCTGTTATCGCAACCCACTCAGTAAGCGAAATCGTGCTCATTTGTACTCCCTTACGATCAACTTTTGTTATGTATTAGCGGTTATCGTTTATCAGTTATCTATTATCGATTATCGTTTATTGATTACCTATTATCTGTTATCGATTATTAAACGATTATTTTTTAATCAGAAAATCAGCAGGATTGGTCCTGAAATTCCCCATTGCCGATGCATTATTCAGCGCCGAATTTGTCATTCCGGTAAAACCGCCCGATTTTATATTTTCAGCAAAATCCAGTGCCTGTTTTACATTTTGAATGTTATTTTTAAGCGCAGCCGCATTGTTAAATGCACCTGAAGCGAGTTGCGAAGCATCATTAAAACCAAGGTTTTTTACTAAATCATTGGCAAAATCGGTTGGGTTGCCCAACATGCCTAAATTTGCTCCTGCGCCACCAGCAAAACCACCACCAGGAATCAATTTATCCATCATCGCAGAGCTGTCAAATAGATCTGATAAACCACCTAAACCGGCTATGCCATCTGGCATGCCTAAATTTCCTCCAATGCCACCAACAAAACCACCACCAGGAATCAATTTATCCATCATCGCAGAGCTGTCAAATAGATCTGATAAACCACCTAAACCGGCTATGCCATCTGGCATGCCTAAATTTCCTCCAATGCCACCAGCAAAACCACCACCAGGAATCAATTTATCCATCATCGCAGAGCTGTCAAATAGATCTGATAAACCACCCAAACCGGCTATGCCATCTGGCATTCCTAAATTTGGTGTCGCTCCGCCAGCAAAACCACCGCCAGAGATCAGATATTGCATTTTATCTGAATTGTCTGGTGCCCCAAATGGTGTTTCACCAATATCACACTCGCCTCGTTTACATCTTTCACACTCTTCACAGAACGGAGCATCTTTTTTCAAGGTGTTTTGCTGAGTCAATGTCGGAGCCAATAAGGCAGAGATAATACCCGGAATTTTTAACTTGAGTTTCTTCCCTTTACCTGGCGAACCGGCGCCCATATTGAATGGACTAGAGGTAAAAATACCGGATGGTTTTAAGGCGATAAATTGTCCACCAGCTTTAATGGTCAGCTCTGTACCGGCATCCAAGGTTATTTTGGAGTTGGCTTTAGCAGAAATTTCGTTTCCTGCATCGATCACATAGTCTGTACCAACCTTTAGATGGGAATCAACACTGTTACTTTCAGATTTGCTTCCCTCACGTTTTATTTTTGTTTCGCCTTTTATAGAAAGGTCACTATTTCCTGTGATCTCAATTACGTTGTTATTACCAATTTTAATTTTATGGTCATTGTGGATATCCCACATTACATCATTATTAATAAGAGAATTAAAATCTTTTTGCCCATGAATGTAGATCTGTTCTTGACCACTTTCATCTTCAAAAGAGATCTCATTAAATCCTTCTGCCTTATGAGATTTAGAACGCCAGACCATTTTAGTTTTATGCGCCGGTAACTCATAAGGTGGCTTGTTAAGATCATTATAATAACGGCCACTAACGATAGGGCGATCAATATCACCATCTACATAAGTGATAATAACCTCTTGGCCTATACGAGGTAAGGTAACACTACCAAAGCCGTTACCTGCCCATTGGTTAGAGACTCTCACCCAAGCTGATGCTTTATCATCAGCAGCATCATAACGGTTCCAATGAAAGTGAACTTTGACACAACCATATTCGTTGGTATGGATTTCTTCTCCTGCGGGGCCTACTACTTCAGCAATTTCATTGGCATCAGGAACTGGTTTATGGATATAAGCCGGTCGCCACTCTTTTTCAGATGAGATGAATTCAACTTGATTAGTTACTACCGTTGGACCATTATCGGCCTCCTCTTCCAACGCCTGTGGGCAATAACCTTGATGGCTAACCCTAATCACCTGCCAATTGGCATTTAATTTACTATCCGGATGCTCGGATAAAGAAAAAATGACTCCAGGCATAAGACTAAAGCAATTGGTGGTTGCACGACCTAATTCGGTTTCTGCTTGTAATGCTTCTAAGCGATATTTGGTAAATGTTTTACCTGGTGCATCATCTTCAAAACGACCGTAACTTTCAAAGATTGCGAAGTGTTCGTTACTCTCTTTAGCTGATGATTGATGAATTAAATCGTAGGCAGTTTTTTTATAATTTCTATCTTTATGAATAGCCATATTAGGTTTCATGGTGACAGAAAAAGTCAGATCACTCATCATATCGCCAGTTTCGGCTGTTTGAGGATGCAAGTTATAAGTTAAACTAACCCCCGATTTTTGCCCTAATCTGGTATCAGCATAAAAAATCTGCTCGTTTTCATCGTCAATCTGCTCAAACCAGAAGGTAATACCCTCTTCTGCCGACAATCGTTTTAAAAATTGATAATCGGTTTCTCGTTTTTGTGTCACATACTCTCTGACTAGGTGTTCATCATTTAGTTGGTTACTAAATTGCACATTGTGGTATTGAAACATTTCTTCGAGTATTTGAGGAATGCTTTTGAAATGAAAAATCCGACTATCTTGGCGTAAGGTTAATAACCATGCCGATGGCCGTATTATAATTTTATAATGTGTACGCCTAAATCCTGATTTGCCTTGTTCAATGGTTTCAACTAAACCTGACACAGTTCGTTGTTCAGAACCATTGGCTATTACTTTAAAGGTTGCTTGTTGTAAAATTAAATTGGCTAAATCTTCCAAAGGTTCTTTGGTGGCAACATGGAGAGTTAATATAAATAACTCTGACATAGCCTCCTCATGTGTAAACTTATACACAGAAAAAGTATCCTCTGAAAGCTCACCTATTTTACACGTAAAATGAAGACCATTATCATTCATATCTTATCCTTACCTTATATCTGTTTTCGACTACCACTAATTTGTGGTAACTGCCAACATTCTTCAGTTTTTGTGTTGATTATTTGGGTTAATAAGAAACTATTATCAATAATGCAATAAGGGAATAGATTTCCCAATAATAATCCTAACCTAAACATTTCGCCTTTATCTGGATAGAAATCAGGATTTATGTAAAGTTCCATTTTTACGCCTCTTAAAGGTAACCCTTTAACGAGTCTATCAATAGGATGACTTATAACGTTTTCTATCCCTTGTAAAAATTGTTTTAAACGAGTATGTGAGGGACGATTCGACTCACTATGGATATCAAAATCTTGTACTACCTGACGAATCACATTGATATCATTTAAGAAGATAGGACTTAATGATAAATGAGAAATTAAAGGCCAATGAGCATGGCTTGAAATCACCGGTAGTAGTGGTTTGCTAATTTGGGTAATATTCTTAAAGTTAATGCCACTTGATACATCGGTTGTGGGTTTGGATATATCATTAATAGCAAGTTTTAAGATCTCTTCATTATTAATACAATCAAATTCACATAAAAAATATTTTTTATCAGAAATTTCGGTTGGTTTGCCTTGGTGATCAAAAAATGAAATTTTATGTACGATATGGCCTTGAACATCATATTCTCGTTCAACTTTATAGAAAGTATCTGAATCAGCGGACGGATATCGTGTCGGTGAAAATTTGGTGATCGGTCGATATTCCGTTATTATTCCGCGATTGAGATTATGAGCTTCGGTTGGCGAATAAACCCTTCTGATACGCGATAGTTCATGAGCAGCGTTAATCGGTTTAATGATAAACCCAGTTGGAGTTTTGAATTTATTATCAAATGAGATTGGATGACTCACCATTGAGAACTGATTAATCGCAGGCACGCAATATAAGAGAAATACGTTTTCATCAATTATATTGTCAAATGGAAACACATGACTAAAGTTAAACACTATTTTAAAAGAGTTAGCCGATTGCTGATGAAAAAATGATTTTATGTGACGAAGATCCAATTCAATGAAATCATTAACATGGTCGGTATAAAAATATTCCTGCAACAGTTGTAATCGCCAATATTGAATATTATTACAAGAGAGCAGCAAATCTTTTGAAGTAAAAGGTTTAATCTTAACAAACTGATTAGAGCAGTACTGGAATTCACCTGAGAGGTTGATCTGCACATCCTTCAAATATTGTGAAAACCATAACAGTAACAATCCTGCGGTTTGTCGATCTTTACCCAAAAAAAGAGGTAAAGGTTCTATATCCCAGTTAATTTTTTCCGGGCTTCCCGTCCATTCAAACGTTAGGGTGATTTGCGAACCTTCATTACTGTGTACTATTTTACGATCTATTATTTGCAGAGGTAAAATATTTACATCTCGCCGCGTTTGAAACACATAACTTTCATTCATTTCAAGCGTTGGTTGATTTTGTAGTCGAGTGCCACTCGCCACAAAATAACTTTCACCATTTTTTTCTGGGGTAAACTCAATGATAGTTGTTGCGGGTATTGGATTAATTGGTGTTGACCACACTTCGTCTAATAAAGCGTGGGTAATTTCAGGAAAAGCATCATCAATTTTTTGCCGTAAACGAGCCGTTAAAAAAGCATTTGCTTCAAATACCCGTTCAACATCGGGATCATTGGATGATGGAGAATAGAATACTTCTAGTTCAGGGTGTTTTTGTGCAAAGTCCCTAGCTAATAATTTTAAGTATGATATCTCATCTTGGTAAAAATCCTTTAGTTCCATTAAAATAAAGCCCCATTAACTTATAATATTGCAAATATTACTTAAACAAAACTTCATTGGCGATGATAGCATAAAAACTAATCAATCACATTTGAAAAGATCTAATGTTTTCTTTAACTCTTATTTGGTTTTATCCTTATATTTTTCAGACAATAATAAGGCTGCGTTGTCGTAACTTTTTTTCATTAATTCGTCAATTTGCAACGCGTCAGTTATACTGCTGCCAATCTTCGGTGGTACGTAGTCTATCTCAATATTAACTGGTGAATAAGATGACCAATTGCCGGTGGTGACATCAACTAAAGTAAATTTTAATAAGTAACGTAATGCTTTAGTTTTGCTAGATAATTTACCGCCTTCATACTGGCTCCATTTAACTATATTGGTTTTGTCGTCCAAATCACCTTTTTCAATTGTGCCCCAATAAACAATGATTGTATTTTGCCCGCCTTTAGCCGCAATAAGTCGCAGGAGTTTCATATAGTTATTATTAACCTGCTGTTCTTTATCTTTTCGACGGTTGGAGGAGCTTTTGTTTTTGGAAAAACCATTATAAACCGAAACGTTATAATAGTTTGACAATGCAGCTTGCATGTAAGCATCTGGTACTTGCGCTCCGGATTGAGCGAGAATAATTGAAGACTTTAATGGAACACGAAAGCCTTTTTGTGCGTAGTAAGCAGCTTCTTGAATATCATAGTCGGTAATTTCTTTATCTAACTCTTCATCAAAGATATCTTTATCGGTTAATTGACTTTGTGTTACTTTTGAAATCGTATACATAGGGTTTTTAGAAGTTTGCTCAGAAGCACAACTCATTAAAAAAACTGATATAAAACATAGTGATATTCGATGGATCAACGTGGTGTTTCGCATAAAACAATATGTCCCTATTTAGTTTAATGAATAATAATATCCTCTAATAGTATACTTTATGTGGTATTGTATACAATATAAACTTTGCTAAAATTAACATTTTTTTTATAAAAAATATTTTTTTATTGACGCATCGCTGATGTTAAATTGTTTTACAGGCTACAAATTAAACGTAATAATATGATTTTTTTTAATATATTTTATTGTTTTAATAATCATTAAAAAAAGAGAATGATTCAATTATTAAACCATTTTTTCTTACTTAACTGTTAATGGCATAACAACGGGTATGCGATCCGATTTCATCAACCTAATAGCTGCTCTAAAAATTAAAATGTTGCAAAAAATAAGTACTTTAAGCAATATTTTTAAATGGTGAATAACTTTTTAAATATGTTTTTGGCTAACTTCTTTTACAAATATTACATCCTAGTAAAAATCTATCCACAAATTAATGTATAAAACAAAACTATTTTAAAGCCCAACAATGGTACGCCAAAGCCAAAACCGCACCCCGACATAATCTTAAAACCCAAAAACTTGCGATCGTACCCCCAACCGTGCAAACAATTATCAAAAAAAGCAAATAGTCAGTAGAGTTGATGGATGATTATGGAGGTGGTGAAGAGGAAAACGCTATTGTTTAGAATAACAACTAATAGCTATTGCCTTAAGGCAATAGCATTGATTAGAACAATTACTGTGTTAGACCATAACCTAATGGATAAAGTGCTGGCATATCATTAGGCAAATCAGAAGATTGTTTTAAAACGCTATCCATTGAGTCTGGCAGTGCAAACGGTAATTTAGCGTTATATGGATTGTTATCGAATAATCGGTTAAATAACACCTCATCTTTTACCCCAAAATTGGCAATGACAGCCTTAGCTGTTTGTTTTATTGGCGTTAAAACTGCCGGTCTATCTAAATAGACAGTGACAACAACGGGATGTTTTTTACTGGCTTCATTAATAAATTGGATATCTTTATCATCGGCAGTAAATTCTAGTGAACCTTCATGATATTTGGCCCCAAAAAAGTAATTTTTGTGTTTTTGTTCATAAGGTGCATTTAGCCGAGCCACCACTACATCAGCCTGCTCTAATTTATCAACAATATTAGCTTTACCTTTGAGGCTATTTTTAACATCATCACTAAAACCATATAAATAGACTTTAGTTTTAGCTTGCAATGGCAATGTTTTATCTCTATTTTCTAATAAAACCAATGAATCAAATTGCGCTTTGTCAGCTACTTTTTGGAAATCTTGATTACCGACAAAACGACTCGCCTGATTTGGATCGACATAAGGATTTTCGAATTGGCCTAACTTAAATTTTTGCGTCAAAATAGCTAAAACAGCACTATCGATGGTCTTCTCGTCCAATTTATTACTTTTTACCGCTGAAACAATAACCGAACTATCACTGACCCCACCAAATTGTTGGACACCCGCTTGAATTGCTTTGATAAAACGTTGCTCTACAGTCAGATCTTCGACTCCCCATGACATACCTTCAGCTTTAAGTGGCACATCTGGCGGATTGCCGTTGATACAAATCTCATTACAATCTTTGGTGATATTCCAATCACTAATAATCACCCCATTAAATTTATAGGTATCGCGTAAAAGATCTTTTAATAAATAGCTATTAAAACCACCACCAACCGGTTCGATTTTGTGGCCATTGAACTCCGCATTTTTTAAGATGGAATAAGTTGGCATTACCGCAGCCACGTTGACCTCGAATGCGCCAATAAACGGAATGATATGTTGTTGCAAACTATCTTTTTGGGTATAAAGGGCATATTTGCCATAAGCACTATGGCTATCAAAGCCATTTTCGGCAGCGCCATAACCAACCCAATGTTTAACCACTGCCGCCACACTTTGTGAATTTAACCCCTGTTTTCCATTTTGTACACCTGCGATATAACCACGAACCATGCTTTTACTCAGCAAGGGATCTTCGCCAAATGTTCCTTCAAAACGAGACCAACGTGGCTCGGTTCCCAAATCCGCCATAGGTGACAAAGCTTGGGTTATCCCTAATGAACGGTACTCTTGTCGGATGATATTGCCATACTCATTAATCACCAATTCATCGCCAATCGCCGCCATACCTAAAGTACCTGGCCATTGGCTAAAACCCGCTTTACTTGTCACTTTATTACCATAATAGAAGGTATTGCGCGGATCAACACTTATGGTTAAAGGAATCGCTAAACGGGAGGATTCAGCAATTTGTTGTAATTGATTATTCTGTTCAGCAAAATCTTTAGGGCTGACTTCCAGACGAGTTATTAAACTATTTACTTTATCATCAAGCACTAACTGTTTAATTTCTTCAAAATTATACTTATCACCATGACCCAGTTCATCGCCGATACTTCTGGCATTGCCATGCATCATTAATCCGGCTTTTTCTTCTAAAGATAATTTTGTTAGTAAATCTTGAGCACGAACTTCAGGAGAAAAACGCCAATCTTCAAAAGGAGATAATTTACCATCGCGATCAAAGTCTTTAAACTCCAGATTATCAACCACAATTTTCTTTAATTGCTGACTCTTAAGCTCTGCTTGTTCAATAGCCAGCGCCTGCCCAGCAACCAGTGTTGCGCTAACCAACAGTGTCAACTTTACTATTTTATTTGTCATATGAACTCCTTATCTGATTACATCATATCCTATTAAGTTTGAACTCATTACCCGCCGACTAAGTTATAGTTATTTGGTTATAATTATTTGGTTATAGCGACTTAGTTGTATTTAGTTAGCTAGAGTCACTTGACTTTATTTGCTTGACTGTATTTATTTAACTGTATTTATTTAACTGAATATATTCAACTACAGTTATTTAGCTATGGTCACTCTGCTAGAGTTTTTAACGGTCTTTGGCAAATTTAGAGGAAAAAAAAACCTAAACACTTTGCGAACAAAGTGTTTAGGTTTTGCCTGAATATTCAGCTATAAATAAATGGCTAAGTCAACAGTAACAATCCAAACTATTACTGAATAACTTAACACCAAGTGAATATTAGTAGAAATAAAAGATCTAATAATTGTGATGAATATCACGTTATGTGAGCATTTAAGGGTGAATAAGCAACAATGAGCTGGTTAATTAAAATATGTGGCACCTTAAGCATCACTTTTATTGACCATATATCACATAAAAGATAAGTCGATAAGCAATATAAAACATTACTAGCCCAACAACTGTATCCAATATTACCCACATTCTTTTCTTTTTAAATAGTGGAGTAAGGAGCCTCGCACCATAGCCAATACCAAAAAACCAGATAAATGAAACACAAACCGCACCGATTAAAAACGCCCATTTTTGATCAGTCGACAAAGTACCTGCAATTCCACCAACAATGACAACCGTATCTAAATAAACATGCGGATTAAGTAAAGTCACCGCCAGTGTTGCCAACACCACTTTTGCTAAAGAGTTCTTTTGCGGTTGCGCCGAATCCACTTGCATACTACTATTACCTTGCAAGGCACTTTTAAATGCATTAAATCCATACCAAAGCAAAAATAATGCGCCCAAAATGGCTAGTGTATTGGTTATTAGTGGATTACGTTCGATAAAAGATCCTACCCCCCAGATCCCTATCGTCATTAAACTAAAATCACAAAAAAAACAGATGGCAGCAACAAAAAAGATATGATTTTTTAATAACCCTTGCTTAAGCACAAACAAATTTTGTGCACCAATAGCAATAATCAAACTCGCTGAGATCATCGCACCACGTAATATTTCTGTCAGCATTTAACTTAATGTACTAATAAATAAAAACAAACATTATACAAAAAGGTTAAAAATATTTATATCAATATATAAAACGCTATGCTTATTACCCATTTATAAAAAAACGGTTATGATAATCCCCTTCGGTAATTAAATTTATTGCTAATAACATAAAAAAGTATAAGGATATCTGATGGTTGTCGAATTTTTAATCTTTTTGAGTATAGGCGCATTTGCTGGATTGCTAGCAGGTATGTTCGGTGTGGGTGGCGGTGCTTTGATCGTACCAGCCTTAATTATGGTACTTGATTACTTTGGTCACGGTGGGCAGTGGATAAACCATATCGCAGTTGCTTCATCGCTCGCGACCATTATTGGTACTAGCTTATCATCAAGTTGGGTTCAGAATAAAAATCATAATATCGAGTGGTCGATCTTAAAGAAGATGTTGCTAGGTTGCATTATTGGCACCATTGGCGGATCGTATATGACGCCTTATATCCCCGGTGTTTGGCTGAAATGGATTTTTATCGTTTTCCTTATCTACACCGGCAGTAAATTTATCCTGAAAACTGGAAAAGTAACCAAAAATGAGAATATTCAAGCCGTATCGCTGCATAACGCGGTTTATGTCAGTATTGGTGGTCTTATTGGTGTATTTGCTGCATTGGTTGGTGTGGGAGGTGGTGTATTAGTAGTTCCTTTTTTGAAGAAGTGCGGGGTAGGTATGCGAAAAGCTATCGGAACGTCGGCAGCTTTCACTTTACCGGTCGCTCTTGGTGGTACCATTGGTTATATCATTGCTGGATGGGATATTAAGGCATTGCCAGAATATAGTTTAGGTTTTGTCTATTTACCAGCAGTATTATCAATTATGTTAGCTAGTATGCCGATGGCAAAAGTGGGAGTGCAGATTGCCCAACGATTATCGATAAATAAATTGATTAAATATTTTGGTACTTTTCTGTTATTGATTGCCATTAAACTTATCTTTTCCTAATTAGTAGGTTGTCGCTGTTGTTTAATTTATTCGGTGGGCTATATTGTTTAAATTCTGAGTTAGGCGGACTGAACATTTTTTTGATTGTTTCACTATCGGGAGCATAGCCGAGCAAATGATATAAGCCCAACCTTTGTCAATTATTTGTTTTGCAGAGTTATTTATCGTGATACAAACATCGGCATTTTGCGCCGATGTTTGCATTTTCTCCTATAAAAACTTGTCAGCATGCTACCCAACAAATTTGTTCGAAACCTTAATTTTTATGTTTAAAATTGCTTAAATTTGCTGAGGGTTAAAAGATTTAAACAAGGTGTTGCTCAATTTTTTAATCAGTTGAAAGATTTAGAAAAATGATAACTATATGGTTAATCAGGTAAAAAAAATCAGTCGATAAAACTACCGACTGATTTTTGACTTATGTTGTAATTATTCGACACCAACAGATATTACAACTATTTCCCCTAACACCACTTTCGACGTTAGAGATCTCACCTAAAAAAGAGAACTCCGAAATCACCGATTTCGTCAGTTCGTTTGACGCTATGTGTTAAATTTATTATACCATCTATTTTTTGATTATCTATCATAAAAAATGTAAAGATATTGGTATATGTTTTATTCTTCGCTGAGCTGCTCTAAGATTAAAACAGAATAAATATCGTTTAACGTGCAGCACAGATTCCCTTGCCGTTCGTATGAACAGCCTTATCATTACCAATTGTACCATTGTGGGCCCGGATAACAAACTGCGTTTCGAAATCATAAGCATCTGTAACCCAGTAACCATAAGGGTAGTCGAAGTTAGCGCCTGAGTAATTTTTCATGAACCCCCACTCAGAATAGAAACCGGCACCAATGATACGTTGGTATTCATTATTGGGAGATATTGGTGTAGTACCTACACCACCTCTACAAAAAGTACCCGACTCTAGTCCATGACAAGCGGCGTTAGTTAAATCCTTAATCTGCGGAAGGCGGTAACCTATTTTATTACACCAAGATAGAGTATTATCATAACCAAATCCATTTGGGCCACGATTGACAAACCATTGTTTTAACTGAAAACCATACTTAATTTTAACATTGCCTCTAGCATCTTTGCCCACTAACTCGAAAGTTTGCGGTAATACCGGTTTATATATAGTACCCGGATCATCTGATACCCATAGTTCAGGTTTCGCTGCTGGACCAGTTAATGTGACATGAACACTTTTATTTGTTGAATTAGTCATAGTCGCTTTTATACCACTAAGATTAACCGTCGCCCAATTAAGTGGCTCTTCAATACCTGCTAGCAATAGGTCGAAAGATAAATTGTTAGAAGCTGTAGTAGGAAAGTTTTTCTCATAGGTAGCCGAATCAATTGATTGAACTAGATAACCATTATCTTCATCCCACATGGAAGCTGGACCTTTATAGTGGGCATCTCCATGTTTCAAGCTCGGTTTAATAAAGCATACCGAAGGTATTGGCATTGCCTTAGGGCTAATGTAATAAGTGGCGCTACTGGGGTCAAAACTACTACTGTTGGGCACACCATAACTGGTACTTAATGTACCGCCATCAGCCTCTAACATCACTTTATACGGTGCTTTACAAATTTTAAGAATATCATTGCGCGTGACAGTTTTGTCATCTTTATCAACGATAGATAGATTTAAATTACCGGTTACGTTAACATTGCCATCGCCATCAGGATCCACCCAATAGGTGTTTGTAGTGGCAATCAGTGTACCTAACTCGATTGAATCAGTATCGGTTGGCAAGAACATGCCAATATCAGCAACACTTTGATCTGCAACAGGCAATTCAATAGGATTGGTTTCACTAGATGGATTTTCAGATGGGCTATATTTATCACCGTTAGATAAAGTTATACCAAGTAGCTCATCGGTGTTCGTCGCTTGAGTTCGTCCGCCATCAAAGGTTAAATAAGGCGCATTACCACGAATAGTATTTGTTGTTTCAGACGTTAAAGCCAGGCTTGGATAAGAACTTAAAAGTAAGAAACTGAGCGATAATAATAATAAAAACAACGAAAATAAGTTGAATTTGCCAGATAATCTTAATGTTTTGCGGATAAATAAACTGCGGTGTAAAACAATACTCTGATTGCTAAATTTTGACAAACTCAAATTACAGGTTGGAAAGATTTTGGGGATAAAATAAAAATACATTACGACAACCTTGTCAACTAGACCTATGTTTTATCTACATTTTAACATAAACCGACTGAATCATTAGTCGATAACTTCACCTTGAAGGATAGTGAGAGTATAGAGACCAAAAAAAATCCTTGCAACTTTTTTTGGGTTGTTTAATGTTAATTATTGTAAAGGATTCAGCAACGTTTTGCTTACAATTTTTTGCTTAGAGAAAAAATGATGGTTGTTTTACTTTAAAAATCACTTTTCTCAACTTTATTGGCGTTAAAAAACTTTCCTCAAAAATTAATTTTCGGCTAAGCAATTATTGGCACATCAATAAAATTGCATATAAAACAGATAGTAATAATCAAAGCTTAACTTTTTTATAGTCCATTCATAGGAATGGACAAGTTTTGTAGCCCATAACAGTAATCAACTATATCACTCTTGATTGCGTTCTAACCAAACTAATGGTTTTTTATTTTTGTTAAGACAAATAATTAATATACCTATCATTAACCAAATGGCGCCAATAACTTTGGCATAATTATCAATATGATATAACACTGGTAATAATAAGGTAATACCAATAATTGGAACTAAGATATCCCCCAAATAAGCATAAAACCCCGATGATCTTTTTTTCACTTTAAAATAACCTATAACCGATAGATGCAACATGATAAATGCACATAATGCACCTACATCAACAAATGAGACCAACATTGGAAGTCCTTTGTCATGATTAGCGGCGATAAATACTAACAATAGATTAAATAATGCAGAAAACAAAATTGCTCGAGATGGCACACCACTTTTCTTGCCAATTTTAGCAAAAAATGTAGGCAATCGTTTATCTCGCCCCATACTAAATAATAGACGACTTGCAGCAGCTTGACCAACCATAGCCGCAAACGATGCGCCTATGCCTTTCATCAAACTTAGTGCCCAACCTAACCATAGATTGATTTCATTATTGACGATATTATAGTAAGCCTTACCTTGTAATTCAGGATGATTATGCAAATATTGTGTATCATAAGGATTAAGTAAAGCAGCAATATAGACTTGTAGAACAAATAGACATCCGGCAAGAATTAGACAACTAATGATAGCCTTAGCAACTAAATTTCGTTTACCACTATGTTCTTCTGAAAAAGTTGCGATAGCATCAAAGCCTAAATATGAAAGTACCGCGATAGATACCGCATTAAAAAGGTTACTCCAGTTAAATAACTCACCACCGACAAAGGGATAATACCAATCTTGTTTAACACCATTAGTGGCAATAATCCAGATACCAACAACAAGCACCGCAATAAGTATTACAATTTCAAACAGTAAAATAATCAGCGTGATTTTAGCTGATTTTTTAAAACCGATTAAATTAAGTAAGGTAGTTAAAACTACCGCTAAACATGTCCACAACCAGACAGGGATTTCGGGAATTAAGGCGTTTAACGAAATACCACTAAATAAATAAGCAACGGCTGGAATAAACAAATAATCAAGGAGTAATAACCAACCGACTAGAAAGCCAGCATTAGGATGAATGCCGGCAGAACAATAAGCATACACAGCGCCAGCATGCGGCAGTGCGTTTGACATTCTAGCATAAGAATAGGCAGTAAATCCCATCACTAGCGTTGCAACAATATAAACCAGTGCAACAGCGCCATCACTAATAACATCTAAAACACCAAATAAACCAACAGGTGCGGCCGGACCAATAAAAAGCAATCCCAAAATAATTAAATCTCGAAATCGCATATTTTTAGTTAATTGCTGCATAATCATCCTCATTTAATTATTCCTTTTGATGGGGAAAATCTTAAAGGATTTAAGCAATTTAGACTAAGATCAGCTGGTTATTAACTTAGAATTATTGGTTATAAGAATCAGTTTAGGCATACTCTCGGATTTCATAAGTATAGGACATTGTAGCTGTCTTACCTAACATAATTGAAGCGCTACAATATTTTTCCGAAGCAAGTTCTATCGCTTTTTCAACAGATTCCTTATCCACATCAATCCCGCTTATTACAATGTGAAAATTGATGGAAGTATAAACCTTTGGTGAGGATGTTGCTTGCGTTTTATCGATATCTATCCAAAGATCTCGAACATCTTTCTTTTTATTTTTTAAAATGGCAATTATATCGTAAGCCATACAACCTGCAGCGCCATGTAATAAAAGCTCCATAGGTCTAGCGCCTCGATTACGCCCGCCGTGTTCTAAGCCACCATCCATTACTAACGAATGACCACTTGCGGTTTCCCCTAAAAATCCAAAGTCATCAATCCATTTTAAACGATCTTTCATTGTGGTTTTCCTCTTCAATAAAAACAGGCTGAAAATTATGTATTTAGTTAATTGCCTTTATAAAATAAGGCTTTTTGGTGATTCTGTCACCTTTTGAGTTTTATTAAATTTATTAGATAACTGAATAAGATAGATAACTGAATAAGATCCAACCATTATTTAGTATTTTTTTACTAACTTATATTGCAATAACGTTTAAAGTTATTGAATTCGGTACTTGCCCAGCTCTTCTTAAGAGTTTGCATAAGTTTATACAAATTATAAAACAGGCCGCAATTTGCGACCTATTTGATAATTTAATTTTTGGAGTGATTTACTTTGCTTGCTTAACCGCTAAACCTAATTGCCATACTGCCATCGCATAATGGGTACTATGGTTGTAACGGGTGATGACATAGAAATTAGGTAAGCCATACCAAAATTGGTAACTATCTCCTATGTCTAGTCGTAATAAACTGACAACTTTATGACCACCTATTGCGCTTTTGGGTTTTAATCCGGCTTTGGCTAAATGTTCAACCGGGTATTTGGTGTGAAATCCCGTATCGAGTTCAAGTGCTTGGCCATCAGCAACCACAGCGATTTTAGTATTAGGTTGCCAACCGTGTGCTTTGAAGTAGTTGGCTATACTGCCGATGGCATCTACTGGATCCCATAAGTCTTTATGACCGTCATGATTAAAGTCGACCGCATGATTTCTAAAGGCCGATGGCATAAATTGACCATACCCCATTGCACCGGCAAAGGATCCATTTAAATCAAACGGATCAACACCTTCATCACGACACATAACTAAGAAGTCTTCGAGTTCTTGAGTAAAATATTGTGATCGTCTTGGGTAATAAAATGCCAGAGTGGATAAGGCATCAATAATCCTAGTTTTGCCCATCACTTTGCCCCACCTTGTTTCAACACCTATGATACCTACGATGATTTCAGGAGGAACGCCATACTCTTTATAAGCTCGATTGAGCTCTTTCTCATATTTTTTCCAAAAATCTACTCCAGCATTTAAGTTACCTGGTGTGATGAACTTATTTTTATAGCGGATCCAAGCACCATTAGGTACGTTCAATGAAGTTGATTTTGGGGCTTGTTGATCCATTAACTTAATCACTGAGTCAAGTTTATTAGTTTGCTTAAGAACATTTTTAAGTTGTTGACGATTAAAGCCATGTTTCTTAACCATCATATTAATAAATTTTTCTTTATCGACGGTTAAGTTGCTGTTATTTGCTTTCGGTTTTTCGTGTTGCTTTTCTAAAAAAAAGCCATCTTTAACATTCGACTGGCCTCGGTGCTGCTGCATCGGCGATTTCATTGCCCCACCACTTGAACATCCGATAAGCCCGAAAATCATTATGATACAGATAACGATATTTTGCATAAATCATCCACAATTTTAATTATTTAAAAAAGGCGCTATATTAAATTATTTATTGTTATTTAACAATATTTTGGCACTCTTTTCCGCCGGATATTAGCGCAATGTTGTTTAAGGTTGTATCAGAAATATTTAATAATGCCTCTTGGGTTAAAAATGCTTGATGACCAGTAAAGATCACGTTATGACAAGCTGATAGTCGACGAAATACATCATCTAAAATGACATCATTGGATTTATCTTCAAAAAATAGGTCTCGTTCGTTTTCATAAACATCCATACCTAAAGCGCCAATTTTGGTCTGTTTTAATGCTTCAATCGCCGCGGTTGCATCTAATAATCCCCCACGACTGGTATTAATAATCATTACGCCATTTTTCATTTTGTTAAATGAATCTTTATTGAGTAGATGATAATTTTCCGGAGACATTGGGCAATGTAAAGTTATTACATCTGATTTGGCATAGAGTTCGTCTAATTGAACGTACTGGGCACCTAATTCGACAACAACATCATTTGGATAGGGATCATAAGCCAGAATATTCATGCCAAATCCTTTTAGAATACGGATCACTGCTTGACCGATTTTACCTGTACCAATCACCCCGGCAGTACGGCTATGCATGTTAAAACCTGTTAGACCATCTAAAGAAAAATTAGCGTCACGCGTACGTTGATAAGCCTTGTGAGTTCGGCGATTTAATGTCATCATTAAAGCAACGGCATGTTCAGCAACCGCTTCCGGCGAATAGGCAGGCACACGCACCACGGTGATCCCTAATTTTTTGGCTTCTGCCAGATCGACATTATCAAAACCAGCACAACGTAATGCTAAGATTTTAATGCCATATTGCGCTAATTTTTGTAGCACCGTTTTATCA
This sequence comes from Gilliamella sp. LMG 34359, assembly GCF_984569085.1. Taxonomy (NCBI): domain Bacteria; kingdom Pseudomonadati; phylum Pseudomonadota; class Gammaproteobacteria; order Orbales; family Orbaceae; genus Gilliamella; species Gilliamella sp. LMG 34359. The sequence continues at coordinate 2,968,109 of NZ_OZ474906.1, forward strand.
ACTTCGTCATTAACAAATACACAAACGGCATCATACCCTTGTGCTGTAACAACCGTTTTGTGACTTAATTTGTGCTCGTAATATTCAATATCGAAACCAAAGTGTTTATTGGCAATTTCGAGATGTTCTTTGTCGTAATGTTTACTGCTAAAAACAGCAACTTTGACTGTTCCTTTCATTCTATGCCCCCTTGTAGGCGATAAATTGATGTATTGTTTAAGCTTTACGATGATCGAAACACATTGCTTACTTGATATTCTGACAACAATAAATGTTGAATGTTGATTAAGTACTTGCTTTGAAATATTAGTTTCTAAAAATCCACATATAGTAAAACGCTTTATACTAGCTTTAGCAATTATTTTTTTTATTAGTGTGCTATCATAGCACTTTGCTATAAAACTCACCAATAATGTTAAATAATGAATAAAGCACAAGTTTCTCTTTTCAAAACTATCTTTTCTGACAAAATGCTTATTTGTATTTTTACCGGTTTTGCTTCAGGACTTCCTTTTTATTTATTAATACAACTGTTACCGGCATGGTTAACTAGTGAAGGTCTGGATATCAAAGCAATTGGCGCATTTTCATTAACACAACTCCCTTTCATTTTTAAATTTGTCTGGGCACCGTTTATGGATAATATATCGCTATTTAAAATGGGGCGACGTCGAGGCTGGATGTTGTTGTCACAGATGTTATTGCTATTTATTATTGCCATATTAGGTTGTTTTTCGCCAACACTAAATATTTGGATTATTGCTATATTATGCTTTATTATTGCGCTGTTTTCAGCCACACAAGATATCGCTTTAGATGCATTTCGCCGAGAAATCCTTCTCGATTCCGAACTTGGGTTGGGAAACAGTATTCATACTAATACTTATCGCATCGCTGGATTAGTGCCAGGTTCATTATCATTAATTTTATCGGAATTTTTGCCATGGAGTAGCGTTTTTATGATTACTGCGCTATTTATGCTACCAGCAATTATCATGACCTTCTTGGTGAAAGAACCAATCAATCAACAAATGCCAAAATCCCGCAGCCTTGAAGATATCATTATTAAGCCATTTTTAGAATTTATTACTCGGCAAGGGGTTAAATCAGCGATAATCATTTTAGCCTTCATATTTTTATATAAATTGGGGGATAGCATGGCAACATCGTTAGCGACCACCTTTTATATGAAAATGGGATTCAGTCGATTAGATATTGGTTGGATCGCCAAAAATGCGTCATTATGGCCAAGTGTATTTGGTGGCATAATGGGCGGTATCTTAATGATAAAAATAGGAATTAATCGCGCTTTGTGGTGTTTTGGTTTTGTTCAGGTCGTCTCTATTTTAGGGTTTGCGTGGTTATCCATTGAAGGACCTTTTAATGAAATAGGCACAAATGAAAAAATTATGTTAGCTCTGGTCATCGGCTTTGAGGCATTAGGCGTAGGTCTTGGTTCGGCGGCATTTGTTGCATTTATCGCCAAAACCACAAATCCACTATATACTGCAACCCAATTTGCTTTATTTACTAGTATCGCATCCATTCCGCGAACTATCATCAATTCGACAACAGGGATTATGGTTGAATATTTAGGATGGACAACCTTTTTTGGTTTATGTACGATGTTAGCCATCCCCGGAATGATGCTATTATTCAAAGTGGCACCATGGAATTCAAAATCTTAGGAGACTTTATGGACAAACTATCTTTAGCTTTCGAGTTTAGACACGCTTGTAAAAGGTTTGATGAATCGAAAAAAATTAATCATGCCGATTTTGAGACGATTTTAGAGGCTGGTCGTTTATCGCCTTCATCATTTGGTCTGGAACCTTGGCATTTTGTAGTTGTCGATAATGCAGATATCAAAGCAGAGTTACGTGCAGCTTGCTATGACCAAGAACAAGTCACGAGTTGTTCGCATTTTGTGATCTTACTTTATCGCAAAGCAAATAACTTCACTTTACAAAGTCCTTATTTGCGTCAAGCGGTAGCAAGAACAGTGCCAGATCAAAACGATGAAACGGCTATTGATATCGCTAGCCAAGATTTTCTTAACTATATTACCCATGGTTTAGGTGAAGGATTAAGTACCAACCACTGGTCAGAGATGCAAGGTTATATCCCTGCAGCAAATATGATGACCACTGCAGCCTATCATGGTATTGACTCTTGCGCACTTGGTGGGTTCCAATATCCTAAAGTGCTTAGCATTTTAGAAAAACATATTCCATCATTTAGTAGTGAAGTTTTTGGGGTGGGGCTATGTTTAGCGTTTGGTTATCGTATTGATGAGCAGCCACCACATATTCGTTGGTCACTGCAAGATGTAACGACTTACTTATCTTAATTGCAGTTATCTGCCTTCTGTCGCCTTTTGGCGGCATGAAGGTTGAATAATTAATGTGACTTATTTTGATGTATGATTTGACACTTGAGCAAATATCTAAATCCTTCCTAAATAAACTCAATTCTTAATAAGAAACTTTTCGAGTTACACATCATCAATGTATCGCTTTATTGAATATAACATTTCTGGTAACTAATTGATTATAGATAATTGTATTTCAATTTTGGGTAAAAAGTTAATCGTGTTACTTAGACCAGATAGCCTAGCATCCTCAAATGAGCAAATACCGATAGCGCTTAAAAACTCTTGTTGAACTTTTAAAGTCACGCTAAAAACAAAATTGTAAAAAAATAAATTAAGTTATATAAGGTCAATGAACTATCGAAAATACAATAGTATAGCGCATTACTTAACGTAATTATCTTCACCTATTGCTACAATAAACAATTTTTTTACACGAATATGATTGATAATGTTAGACTTATCAACTATAAATTGAGTTATTTATAATTGATTCAGCCAGAAAATAAGAAGGATAAAAAATGAAAACCAAACATGCCCGTCTATTAATTTTAGGGTCAGGACCTGCTGGCTATACCGCAGCAGTTTATGCTGCACGAGCAAATTTATCTCCGGTATTGATCACTGGCTCTCAGCAAGGTGGCCAACTCACCACGACTACCGAAATCGAAAACTGGCCAGGGGCAGATCCTGAATTAACTGGTCCTGATCTTATGGTAAAAATGCAACAACATGCCGAACGATTTAATACCGAAATCATTATCGATCACATTGACAGTGTTGATTTTAGCCAAAAACCATTCAAACTTTTTGGGGGCGATACCGAATATAGTTGTGATGCGTTAATCATTGCCACTGGTGCATCTGCACAATATCTGGGGTTACCTTCTGAAGAAGCATTTAGAAGCAAAGGTGTATCAGCCTGTGCAACTTGTGACGGCTTTTTTTATCGTAATCAAAAAGTGGCCGTTGTTGGTGGCGGTAATACTGCTGTCGAAGAAACTCTTTATTTAGCTAACATTGCTAGCCAAGTGCATTTAATCCATCGTCGCGATAGCTTTAGAGCAGAAAAAATCTTAATGGATCGCTTGGCAGAAAAAGTGCAAGAAGGTAAAGTCATCTTACATACTCATCAAGTCATCGATGAGATCCTTGGTGATAATATGGGGGTAACCGGGGTTAGATTGCGAAGCAGTCAAGATGCTAATCTTACTGAAGAACTTTCAGTAATGGGAGTATTTATTGCCATTGGTCATAAACCCAATACCGCTATTTTTGCCGGTCAACTGGAACTTGATAACGGTTATATTAAAGTAAAATCCGGTACACAAGGTAATGCAACACAAACCAGTGTTGAGGGAATTTTTGCTGCGGGTGATGTTATAGATCATATTTATCGACAAGCAATCACTTCAGCTGGAACGGGATGTATGGCAGCCTTAGATGCCGAACATTATTTAGATAACTTAAAATAAAAGTAACTAAATTAAATGTCATTAGATAAAAATCGTCAAACTTATTTACTCAGTTGGTTAAAACAACACACCAAAAAGCATAAATCAGATTTGCGCGCTTCAGTTCTATCTGGCTTTTTGCTGTGTTTATTAATGATTGCTCAAGCGGCATTATTGGCAATTATTCTACAAAAGTTAATCATCGATCAGACCGCTTTTTTGACGGTTCTTCCCTATTTTTTATCTTTAATCGCCATTTTATTCGCTCGGGGCTTGCTTATTTATCTTCGTGAGAAGATTAACTTTGCCCTCGGGCAAAAAATCCGTCAACAAATTCGGCAAAAAATTATCGATCAGTTTGAATTGTTTGGTCCTGGGTATTTAAATCAAAGCACAACCGGCGCTTGGAGTACATTAGTCATTGAGCAAGTCGATAATTTACATGATTTTTTTGCTCGTTACTTACCGCAAATGCGCTTAGCTAGTATGGTGCCGCTATTAATCTGTATTGCCATCTTTCCGTTTAATTGGGCGGCGGCTGTTATTTTGCTGGGTACTGCACCACTAATTCCTATTTTTATGATTTTAGTTGGAATGGGAGCTGCGGATATTAATCGTCGTCACTTTAAAGCACTTGCTTATTTAAGTGGACACTTTTTAGATCGCCTAAAGGGACTTAGTACCATTCGTTTATTTAATCAGGGTGAACAACAAACCGAACAAATTGCCCATGCCTCTGAAGATTTTCGGGTAAAAACCATGCAAGTATTAAAGATGGCGTTTTTATCATCGGCAGTTTTGGAATTTTTTACCTCGATTTCGATTGCCATTGTGGCGGTCTATTTTGGGTTTTCTTATTTAGGGGAGTTTGATTTTGGCGCTTACAACGGTACCGTTACCCTATTTGCAGGATTCTTTGCCTTAATTTTAGCACCAGAATATTTTCAACCACTGCGTGATCTTGGTGTCTATTATCATGCCAAAGCTGAAGCCATTGCCGCGGCAGACAATATCGAAACATTTTTAAATAAAAAGTTGTCACTGGATAATGGTCAACAAAAAAAACCAATTAATCAATCATTATCAAGTAGTCCTTCTGAAATAAGTGTCTTAAATACCATTGAAGCAGAAGATCTTATCGTGTTATCTAACGAAGGCATGCCAATAGTGGGTCCGCTTAGTTTTTCACTACAGGCACCATTTAAATTAGGATTAATTGGTACTAGTGGTGAAGGTAAAAGCTCGCTCATGCAGGTATTACTGGGATTTTTACCTTATCAAGGTTCACTAAAAATTAATAATATTGAATTTAATCAACTTGATTTGACTAGTTGGCAACAACAGATCAGTTGGATTGGGCAAAATCCTTATTTAATTAATGGCTCGATTAGAGAAAATATTCTTCTCGGTAAACCAATGGCAACCGACAATGAACTTAACGAAGTCATCGGCAAAGCACAATTGGCCGATGTTATTGCACAATTACCAGATGGCGTCGATACGCAAGTAGGTGAAGATGCGGTAAGGCTATCCGTCGGACAAGCCCAACGTATCGCCCTCGCCAGAGCAATGCTAAAACCTTGTCAATTACTAATTCTTGATGAACCAACCGCCAGTTTAGATAAGCAGACAGTCCAAAAGTTAGCGCCTTATCATATTGCGACCAATAGTATCACTATCACTCATCAACATGATGATATGCAGGATTTTGACCAAGTTTGGAGACTGTCGAATGGACAACTTTACGCCATTAAGGAAAGTTTATGCTAACGCTATTACGCCCCTATATTGCACTTTATAAGCACTATTTTTGGCAAATTGTTATTGGACTGAGCTTAGCTATTCTGACGTTATTTGCCAGTGTCTTTTTACTTTCTTTATCAGGTTGGTTTTTAGCGTCCACCGCAGTGGCTGGTGTTGCGGGGTTATATACATTTAATTATATGTTACCCGCTGCTGGCGTGCGCGCCGCAGCCATTGTGCGAACGGCATCGCGTTATGCTGAACGTTTGGTCGATCACAATACTACATTTAAAATATTGGCGTATTTAAGAACGCTAGCATTTAGCAAGATTCTACCATTGAGCGCCAACCAATTAGCTCAATATCAAAAAGCCGATCTGCTTAACCGTTTTATTGTGGATATTGATGCGCTTGATCATCTCTATTTAAAACTGTTTTCACCGATTGTGACGGCACTAATCATTATTGTGATGCTATTTGTCGGATTGAGTTATATTAACCTACCTATCGCCTTAATCATCAGCATTGTATTAACTATTACGTTACTTGCCATTCCAGTGATCTTCTATCATGCTGGAAAACAGTTAGGTGAAACTTTAGCTAAACAGCAGAGTGAATATCGAGCGTTATTAATTAACTATCTTCAAGGCCAAGCTGAACTGACTCTATTTAATGCACAAGATCGTTATCGAGTAAAATTGAACCAACTTGAATCAGGCTGGCTTTATCATCAACAAAAACAATCCACTTTAGTGGCTCTCTCTAGCGCGCTTGTGGTATTGATAGCCGGATTTTTAACTTTGTTGGTGCTTTGGCTTATCACCCACTACACATTATCGCCTTTAGTTGCCCTATTTGTATTTGTCTGCTTGGCTAGTAGTGAAATTTTGGCTCCTATTCCCACCGCATTTATCTTTTTAGGCCAAGTATTAGCATCAGCAAAACGTACTACTGCTTTATTTAATCAAACGCCCGATATCAAATTTACCGAGCAAGGTAAAGTGATAGATTTAACCGCAGCCAAACTACAATTTAATGACATTAGTTTTAGCTACCCAAATCAACCGTTTGCGGTCTTAAATCACTTTTCATTAACCATTGAAGCAGGCAAACATATTGGCTTAATCGGCAAAACCGGCTGTGGTAAATCCACATTACTTAATTTAGTCACTCGTACGTGGGATCCTACTTCAGGTAATATTTTTATTAACGATACACCGATTAATCAACTAGACGAGCCAACTTTGCGTAAAGTAATTGCCGTAGTACCGCAAGTGATTACTATTTTTAGTGATACGTTGAGGAAAAATTTGTTAATCGGTGATCCAAAGGCTTCAGACCAACAATTAATCGATGTTTTACAGCAAGTTGAACTATCAAAATTGCTATCAACTGAGCATGGATTGGATTTGCCATTAGGACAAGGTGGGCGTTCTCTATCGGGTGGTGAAATTCGACGTATTGGTATTGCCAGAGCATTATTGCATAACTCACCATTAGTCCTAATGGATGAACCAACCGAAAGTCTTGATCAACAAACGGAACAACAGATTATTCAACTTATAAAACAGACCTGCCAGAATAAAACCTTATTGATGGTAACTCATAGATTAACTGATAATCCATTATTTGATCAGGTGATTGAGTTGTAAGTTTTGGATGATAATAGGGTTTTAAGCGATTGTGGGGTTTTTAAAAAAACCCCGCTCCGGAAAATTCTCTATCCTAGGGATTAAGCTCTGAGCGCAAAGCTGATACACATAGACCACCGTGATTATAGTCCAGTCCAAAACTGTTCACAAAACCACTACTAGAGGAAACAACGAACTGTTTATTGCTAGTTGCAGGATCACCAGTCCAGTAAGCATGATCGCCATAGTCAAAATTTGCATTGTCATAATAGAACATATAACCCCATTCTGAAAAAAAACCGCCGTTGATCATACGTTGATAATTATTGTTAGGTGATGATGGAGTAACGCCAACAGAATCTTTACAATGGGAACCTGAACCAACACCTGTACAAGATGCATTAGTTAAATCCTTAACCTCTGGAAGACGATAACCAATATTCCTACACCAAGATGACTGGTTGTCAGCTTTAGCTTTTACTGTACCTCGATTAATGAACCATTGTTTTAGCTCAAATCCATACTTAACTACCACATTATCATGGCTATCTCTACCAACTAACTCAAATATTTGCGGTAATCTTGGCCTAGTTAGGGGTGTTGGTGAATCTGATTTCCATTGAGGTTCATTGGCAACAGGACCGGTTAATTTTACTCTTACTAGGGTACCTGTCGAATCTGGTTCCATCATAGCTTTAATACCATTAAGCTCGACCGTTCTCCAATTCAATGGACCACTACCTGCGATCTTTAAATCAAAATATAAATTGTTAGCAGCCGTAGTCGGAAAATTTAAGTAATACCGAGAAGGAACAAAAGATTGCGGGATAAAACCCTCTTTTTCATTCCACATTGAGGCTGAACCGCGGAAATCGACGCCTGCAACTTCCGTAGTTGAACCGAATTTTGTATTAGGTTTTACAAAACACACCTTTGGCGTGTCCTTAGGCTTAATATAGTAAATCACATTACTTCCACTAAAGTTACTACTCTTAGGAACGCCATATAGGGTATTTAATGTTCCATTGGTAGTTGTCAATGTGAGTTTATAAGGTGCGTTACAGTTTGTCAGCGCATCACTACGGGCTACAGTTAGATTATTTTTATCCACGATGGATAAACTCAAATTACCACTGACTGAAATTCCATCCCTTCCTTGACCATCGCCATCATCATCGCCCCAATAATTATTAGGTGAACCGATAAGGGAATTTAAGGTGATCGAATTGGCGTTGAGGGGAACTAACATAGCAACATCAGCAAAACTCTCACCAAAATTTGGTAACTCTATTGGTGTAGTTGACGAATTATTTGTTATGGGCGTAAATTTAGTTCCATCAGATAAGGTTATCCAAAGCAGACCTTCAGTATTTACAACACGAGTGCGGCCACCATCGAAGGTTAGAAACGGGGGATTACCTTGAATAAAATTGGATGTTTTGGCGGTTAATGCCTGACTATAATTTGAAGTTAAAATTAATAAAATAAGCAATATGACTAAAAAGATCCGTTGAGCTAAAAAAGATCCTAGGAACCATTTGATCCGAAAATCTGAAATTTGATGAAAAAATAAATTATCGTAAAAAACAGAACTTTGATGATAAAAATTTGATGAAGTTAGATCATGGGTTGAGCAGATTGGCTGTTGGCTGTTGGCTGTTGAAAATTATAATGCATTTCGACATTCCTGTCAATTAATATTTTGTTTTATTTGAATTTATTCCCTTCAATCAGATTACTTTATAGCCGAATTGAAGATGATGGAATTATAATGACTTGAAAAAACCACGCAACTAATTTAGAAATTTAAATTGTTAATTTTTGTAAAAATTCGCTTAAGGTTATTTTTTCAATAGCAGTTTTAATGATAATAATGACAGGTTTTAATTGATACCTATTTTTAGGGGCTTATTTAGAGTAGATAGCTTGAATTTTGATACGGTCAAAAAAATTTACTTAATTTTTTAGATTTGAAAAAAGATTTTTCACAATTTTTGCTTTTTTGATATAGGATATGTTATTGGTAAGATGTACTATTCTCCAAGCGATTTTTAAAAATATGCTATACTAGTACTTTAATTTAAATAATAGAGAGTTTATTTTGCAACAATCATTACAAGATTTTATTATTGATAAAATTGATGATCTAAAAGGCCAGGATATTGTTACCCTTGATGTACGAGGTAAGTCAACTATTACCGATTATATGATCATTTGTACCGGAACCTCCAACCGTCACGTTTCATCAATCGCCGGACATTTACTTGATGAAGCTAAAAAGCAGGGACACTTGGTGTTAGGTAGTGAAGGGCAAAATGATGCTGATTGGGTTGTGGTTGATATGGATTCAGTGATAGTTCATATTATGCAAGAAGAGAGCCGACAACTATACGAACTTGAGAAGCTTTGGAGTTAATCAGGTGAAAATACAGCTTATTGCTGTTGGCAATAAAATGCCAAGTTGGGTAACTACCGCTTTTAACGATTACCAATCGCGTTTTCCCAAAGAGCTGCCTTTAGAACTCATTGAAATCCCCGCAGGTAAACGGACTAAGAATGCCGATATAGTGCGAATTTTAGATAAAGAAGGCGAGCAGATGCTAACCGCCTGTGGTAAGGGCAATCGCATTGTAACGTTGGATATTCCTGGTAAGCCTTATACAACGTCTGATTTAGCTAAGCAGTTAGAGCGTTGGAAAGCGGACGGGCGTGATGTAAGTTTGTTAATTGGAGGGCCTGAGGGGTTGTCTCCTGCTTGTAAAGCTGCTGCTGAGCAGAGTTGGTCATTGTCCCCTTTGACACTACCACACCCGTTAGTGCGGGTAATTGTCTCTGAGAGCCTTTACCGTGCTTGGAGTTTAACCGCTAATCATCCTTATCATCGAGAGTAGGTTAGGTATTAAAATGAGTACTGTTATTTTAGATTTACAAATTGCCACCGAACAGCAAGATAACCTGCCAAGTGAGCAACAAATTATGCAGTGGTTAGAGGTGATTTTACCGCAGTTTGTTGATAATGCTGAGATCACTATTCGAATTGTCGATAAGGAAGAGAGCCAACATCTTAATCATACTTATCGTAATAAAGATAAGCCCACCAATGTGTTGTCTTTTCCATTTGAATCGCCAATTGAGATTGAAGTTCCATTACTTGGTGATTTGGTGATTTGTAAGCAAGTGGTTGAAACCGAAGCTAGCGAGCAACACAAATCGTTAACGTCACATTGGGCACATATGATCGTCCATGGCTGTTTGCATTTGTTGGGATATGATCATATTCTTGACGAAGAAGCCGAAGAAATGGAAAATATCGAAATTGATATAATGGCACAATTAGGATTTGATAATCCTTATTTATTAATTGATTAGATAAACGTTTTTTAATAGTCTGATAGATATTAAAATAATAACAATAATTTTAAAATACAATTTGTATATTACCAACAGAAAGGAAGAGAGCAAATGAGCGATGATAATCACCGGAGACCCAAAAAAAGGTTTACATTATGGTTAAGTCAATTATTCAATTCAGAACCGAAAGATAAAGATGAATTGATTGAAGTGATTCGCGAAGCTGAAGAGAATGAACTTATTGATCCAGATACGCTTGATATGATCGAAGGTGTAATGGATATAGCCGATCAGCGCGTTCGCGATATCATGATTCCCCGCTCTCAAATCGTAACAATCAAAGATAATTTTACCCTTGATGAATGTTTAGATATTATTTCTGAACACGGCCATTCTCGTTATCCAGTTATCAGTGAAGATAGAGACCACATTGAGGGAGTGCTTTTAGCTAAAGATTTACTGATTTATATTCGACAAGGTGTTAACAATTTTGATTTAAAGAAGATCCTTAGACCAACCATTGTTGTACCTGAAAGTAAACGCGTTGACCATATGTTAAAAGAGTTTCGTATGCAGCGTTATCATATGGCGATGGCCATTGATGAATTTGGTGGTGTTTCGGGTTTAGTGACTATCGAGGATATTTTAGAACTTATCGTTGGCGATATCGAGGATGAATACGATGAGGTTGAAGATCGCGATATCCGTCGTTTATCACCGTCTATCTATTCTGTTCGCGCTCTTACTCCTGTTGAAGATTTTAATGAGATCTTTGGTACCTCATTTAGTGATGATGAGATGGATACTATTGGCGGCTTGGTCATGCAACATTTTGGACGTTTACCTATTCGAGGTGAGATGATTACCATTGATGGTTATCAATTTAAGGTAACGATTGTTGATCGGAGACGAATTATTCAACTGCATGTCACTATCCCTGAAGATGCAACTGTACCTCATTTAGAGCAGCTGGAAAATGCTTAAACAAATTGGCTTAAGTTTATTTTTGGGTGCAGTTGCCGTATTTAGTTACGCCCCCTTCCATATTTGGCCGCTTGCTTTGGTCTCGTTTGCCGGGCTTTTGTGGTTAATTGCTGATAAACCTAAAAAACAAGCCATGCTGCTTGGCTTGAGCTGGGGCGTTGGTTACTTTTCAGCAGGGGTTCACTGGGTTTATATCAGCATTAAACAATATGGTGAAGTGCCAACTCCAGTTGCTATTATCATTTTGGGGCTGTTAGTTGTTTATTTAGCGTTATATCCAATGTTATTTGCTTGGTTATTAAGAGCCGGTGATCGCTTTGCAACTAAATTTTCGCTGAAACAACTGGTTTTGCTCGCGCCGATTTTATGGCAAATAACTGAATTTCTCCGAGGCTATATTTTAACTGGTTTTGCTTGGTTGGAATTAGGCTATAGTCAACTTGATAGTCCGTTACGCGGTTATTTCCCGATTGTCGGAATTAATGGGGTAACCTTACTGTTGACAATGTGCTGTGGATTGTCTGTTTATTGTTTGTACAAACTCACACATTTGTCGTTTAAAAAGCACATATTTGGTGCAATTATTGCACTGTTTGCGATCACCGTTGCACCAATTTCATTCAATTTAATTAATTGGACTACTGTTGATCACTCCCGCTCCGCTAATTTTACCTTGATTCAAGGCAATATTTTGCAATCATTGCGTTGGACTAACGAGCAGTTAAATAAGACTTTAAATACCTATGCTTCCTTAACTGAAAAGAATTGGGGTAAAGATAATATTATTATCTGGTCTGAGGCCAGTATTACTGATTACGAGATAAATCAACAACCTTTTTTACATTATTTAGATAATGAAGCGAGAGCTAATGGTAGTGAAATTGCGGTCGGTATTATTGATTATCATATTGCTGATAATGGTTACCAAATTAATCCAGATATCTATAATACCTTAATGGTGTTAGGTGAAAAGACCCCGTATCAATACCCTAATGCCAATCGATATCAAAAGCATCACTTAGTACCTTTTGGTGAATTTACGCCATTTGCATTTTTGCTAGATCCTATTGCCGATCTGCTTGATATCCCTATGTCTTCAATGCAAGCAGGAGCAGAAAAACAACCACGACTGACGATGAAGGGATTTAAATTCACTACTGCGATTTGTTATGAGGTGATTTTATCTAACTTGATGTGGAAAAATTTTGCACCTGATACTGACTTTTTATTAACGGTTTCAAATGATGCTTGGTTTGGTGATAGTATTGGCCCGAAACAACATTTACAAATGGCTCAGGCTAGAGCATTAGAGTTTGGACGACCTATGATTCGTAGTACGAATACGGGGATTACGGCGATCATTGATCATCATGGGTATATCATTGAGCAGTTACCACAATTTCAAACCAAGGTTTTAAATTATACCTTGTCACCAACCGTCGGCTTAACCCCTTATGCTAGATTTGGGGAACTGCCTTATTATCTTATAATATCATTACTATTTATTTTGCTTTTTGTAAAAAAACGTCCCTAATCAAATTTTTGGCACAGATATTGCTTGTATATTATTGAAATTCAAAAAAATATCTGTGTTAAAATTTCGTAAAATTCTAGATAAACCTAGGTCGTAGCTTATCCTTTTAATCGATAAATATACAGTAAAAAGTACTTTTATACTGAAAAATAAGTTATAATATACCCCCTTTGTAAAAATATTAAATTTATTTAATATGATACAAATTAAACAGTAGGAGATGAGTATGAACAAAAAGACAAAATTAACCAAATTAGTGTTATCATTAGCAATGCTTGGCCTAATGAGTGGTACCGCTGTTGCTGAAGAATTAAGTGGTACATTAGCCAAAATTAAAGATAGTGGTGTGATTGTTGTTGGTCATCGTGAATCTTCGATTCCATTTTCCTACTATAATGAAAAACAAGAAGTTGTCGGCTATTCACAAGATTATTCTAATTTAATAGTAGATGCTGTTAAAAAAGAGTTAAATATGCCGGATCTTAAAGTTAAATATTTACCGGTCACTTCTAAGACTCGTATACAATTACTTAATAACCATACTTATGATTTTGAATGTGGTTCAACAACAAACAATCTAGAACGTCAAAAAGTTGTTGATTTTTCAGATACTATTTTTATTGTAGGTACTCGATTCTTAGTTAAAGCGGACAGCAATATCAATAGTATTAACGATTTAAAAGGTAAAAATGTGGTGACTACTGCTGGTACAACGTCTGAAGTACGCCTAAATCAAATTAATAATCGTGATGGATTGAAAATTCGAATTATCGCGCCTACCGATCATGGCAATGCTTTTAAATCACTTGAAACTGGTCGTGCTTCAGCATTCCTTATGGATGACGCATTATTAGCGGGTGAACGTTCTAGAGCAATTAATCCAGCAGAATGGAAAATTATTGGCGAACCTTTATCCTATGAATCTTATGGCTGTATGTTAAGAAAAGGCGATACCCAATTTAAACAATTAATTGATAAAACCATTGCTAATGCACAAACATCAGGTAAAGCATTAGAATCATATAATCGTTGGTTCACACAACCTGTTCCACCTAGTGGGGTAAACCTAGAACTTGAAATTTCGCCGAAAATGGTCGAGCTTTTCGCTAATCCTAATGACAAAGCTTTAGATTAATAATCTATTAACTTACTAATCAACATACTGAATGTTAAACGCATTCAGTATAAACCAAATAAAAAATACATAAATTATGACTTTTAATTGGACTTTATTTTTTCAATCAACACCTTACGGTGATGGGATTTACTTCAATTGGCTATTGAATAGTGCAATGCTTACGCTTTCACTGGCTGCTACTGCTTGGATTATTGCTTTTATTCTAGGTTCAATAGTTGGCATAATGAGAACTGTCGATAGCAAAATTTTGAATAGATTAGCTATTGGTTACATTGAACTTTTTCGTAATATACCATTATTTGTTCAAATGTTCATTTGGTATACAATCATGCCATTATTTTTAACGGGCAGCTTTAAGGAATGGTTTATACAAGAACTAGATCCTGATATTCAAACTTTTATATTGGTTTCTATTGCTTTAGGTCTATTTACCTCTGCACGAATTGCCGAGCAAGTTAGAACTGGAATTCAAACTTTACCAATAGGTCAAAGATATGCGGCTACTGCATTAGGGTTATCTAAATTTCAAACTTATAGATATATTCTTTTACCTAATGCCTATCGAAAAATAGTGCCTACTTTAACATCAGAGATGACCAATATTATAAAAAATTCATCTATTGCCTCCCAATTTGGAGGATTAAGAGAACTTGTCGGGTTAATTACATCAATGAATGATCAAACAAATAGTATCATTGAAATATTATGTGTTATAACAATAACTTATATGATTATCAATTATTCGGTTATTACGATTATGCGTTTTGTAGAAAAGAAAACACGTTTACCTAATATGATGAGTGGAGGTTAATTATGCAATTGTTTCAATGGATTGCTGATATACCTACACTTGTAATGAATAATTATCCTATATTATTACAAGGATTATGGTTAACAGTTCGAATCACATTTACAGCTATTGTAGTTGGCATTATATGGGGTACATTCTTAGCTTTGATGCGTTTATCCAATAATAAAATATTGAATAGTTTCGCAAAAATATATGTAACCACATTTCGTTCAATACCTTTATTATTGGTATTGATGTGGTTTTACTTTGCATTACCACAAATGATCAAACACCTATTTCATTTAGGACCAGATGCGGATATAGGAACAAGCTGTGCAATAATAGCTTTTACATTATTTGAAGCCGCTTATTACTCTGAAATTATTCGAGCAGGGATTAACGCTGTTAGCAAAGGACAATATCATGCCGCCTCTGCATTGGGAATGACAAGAAGCCAATCTATGCGTCTGATTATTTTACCCCAAGCGTTTAGAGCCATGGTTCCATTATTGCTAACTCAAGGCATTATTTTATTCCAAGACACGGCATTAGTTTCAACTATTGGTTTAGTTGATTTACTTGGTGCAGCAGTTAAGAGAATTGGTGAGAACATTGGTTCAACCGCTGAATACTCAATGATAATTTTCGTGGCTATAACCTATTTCATTATCTGTTTTGGAACTCCACGTTTAATTCGTAAAATAAGTTATTTTAAGAAGGGCTAAAAATGATTACCTTAGAAAATGTATCAAAATGGTACGGAAAATTTCAAGTGTTAAAAAACTGTACTACAAAAGTAGGAAAAGGTGAAGTTGTTGTTGTGTGTGGCCCTTCTGGCTCAGGTAAGTCAACGCTAATTAAAACCGTGAATGGTTTAGAACCAATCCAACAAGGTAAAATTATTATTGATGATACAGAAATCACTAATCCATCGACTAACTTAGCAAAACTACGTTCAAAAGTAGGGATGGTGTTTCAACATTTTGAGCTTTTCCCTCATTTAACAATTTTGAAAAATTTGACACTTGCGCAAATTAAAGTACTAGGTCGATCAGATGAAGAAGCGCGTGAAAAGGCACTTTCTCTTTTAGATCGAGTTGGTCTGTTAGCACATGCGAATAAATACCCAGCTCAACTTTCTGGTGGTCAACAACAACGTGTGGCGATTGCTCGTGCGCTTTGTATGGATCCGATTGTAATGTTATTCGATGAGCCAACTTCTGCACTCGATCCAGAAATGGTTAACGAAGTGTTAGATGTTATGGTTGAATTAGCCTACGAAGGGATGACAATGATGGTTGTTACCCACGAAATGGGGTTTGCTCGTAAAGTTGCGCATCGTGTTATCTTTATGGATGCCGGTGAGATCATTGAAGATACTTCTAAGGAACAGTTCTTCACTAATCCACAATCTGATCGTGCTAAAGACTTTTTAGCGAAGATCATCCATTAATAAATCACAAAGCACCAACTATTATCAGTTGGTGCTTGCTTAATGCTCACATTATATTTCTATTTTGCCTAATTTTTTTAGCTGATCAACCAATCCACTTTCTCGATGTATTTGGCTTTTAACTACCCGTTCTAAAATTTTTTCATTGGTATAAATTGATACTGTTTTTTTCGCTCGAGTTATTGCGGTATAGAGTAACGAGCGATTTAATAATGGTGAAAATTCGGTTGGCAAAATAATATTGACATGATCAAATTCCGAACCTTGAGATTTGTGAATTGTCATTGCATAGGCCGTTTCATGTTCAGGTAGTCGATAAGGCGAAAAACCTTTGATTGTTCCATCGGAAAAAGGGAAATAAACACGTAATTTAGAGCTATCATGTTCAGCAGTTAAAGTTATACCTATATCACCATTATATAGACCTAATGAAGTGCTATTACGTAAAATCATTATTGGTCGACCGACATACCATTGATCGCGCTGATTTAGTTTGATCAGGTTATGTTTTGCTAATAATTGTTCAATTTGTTTGTTTAACCCTTCTACACCAAACTTTCCTTCACGTACGGCACATAGTAATCGACACTCAGCAAATTTAGTTAAAATTGTGGCAATATCATTGTTTTGATGATGTTTGATGGCATTTAAATAATCTTTATAATGCTCAACACAGTCATTTAAAACTGCTTGATAAGTCTGGTTTGACGAGAGTTCATAATAATTCACATCCTGCAAACTATCATCAACAATCAATTTTTTGACATTAAGATACTGTCCCTCTTTTACTGCATTTGCTAATAAACCAATACCAGATGATTCGTTGAATCGATAACTTTTTTTTAGCAAACAGATGCTATCAGTGATTGTCGTTGCTGGTTGGTCTGCAATTGGGATGCGATATCCGGTTAATCGACTTAGTTCCTCAGCTCTTGATTGGCTATAGCCATTGGAGATAAAGTGACATAAATCTCCAAATACCGCACCAGCCTCAACTGATGAGAGCTGATCTTTATCACCTAATAAAATTAGTCGAGCTGAAGCAGGTAAGGCTTCAAGAATTCTTGCCATCATATTAAGATCAACCATTGATGCTTCATCAACGACAAGTACATCGATATGCAATTGGTTATGTTTATTATAACTAAATGAACGATTATCAATTTTAGCACCTAATAAGCGGTGCAATGTTACGGCTTCCGTTTTAATATTTAATGATTCAAAAGACAATTGTTCAATTGCACGACTTAATGATTCAGTTAATCTTGATGCAGCTTTGCCCGTTGGCGCGGCTGCCACGATTCTTATTGATGGGCTGTTTAATTCTAATCCCGCTAAAATTTTAGCTACAGTGGTGGTTTTACCAGTACCTGGCCCACCAGAGATAATGGCAACTTTACGTGTTAAAGCAATAGCGACGGCAATTTTTTGCCAATCAATAGTTGCGCTCTGGTCAGTAAATAGTTGGTCGAGTATGGGTTTTAAATTGCTATCGGAAGTGACATCCAACTGACTTTGATTGAAATATTGCGCAACAAAACGTTCATCTAACCACATACGTTGAAAATAGAGTTTATTTTCAATGAACATTAAAGGGGCAAGCTGATCGCCATAACTGACTACCTGCTTATTAGCCGCTAGGTTAAGTACGTTAACCCAATCATTAATTGCTGGTGAATGAAGTTCTAACCAGATTTGTGGTTCAATATTTTGTTGCTCTAGGCGAGTAATATCAAGGCATACATGCCCTGCTCTCACCTCCATACTTAACGATAAGATTAAAAAAGCAAAACGTTTGGCGGTAATTTCATTTTCACTATCAATTTTATTAACCAAAAATTGTGCCAAATGCAGATCAAGTAAACTAATCTGACTGTTTTGCTTAAATTGTTCTAACCAAGTTGTTAACATTTTTTATACTTTGTTTTATAAGTTTTATAAACCATATATGTCTTTTTCTTTATCATTAGGATAAGTAATTTTAAAACTTAAATTCAGGTCTTTATTTTCATTTGGATTTAAGGTGAATTTCCATGTTAATAAACCGGTCTGTTTATCATAATTTGCACCATCATATTTGGCATCATCAAGTGTAACCGCTTTATTTAAAATGACCGGTAGTTGATCGTTTACGACAATATTAATTGGTAATGTTTTAGTATTTTTGACATTAATAGTATAAGCATATTTTTCTGAAACATCATTATCAATTAATAATCGAGTCGAGGTTTCTTTAATATTACGATTTCTCGAAATTAGGATACTCTTATCACGACCTAATGAAAAATCTAATGTCCCTAATATTTTTTCGGTTGAAATGTTGCTTTCGCCAATAAAGTTGCCACTGAAAAATATGTGGGCTTTTCCTGATAATAAATTGAGTTTATCCCAGTCATTTATTTGTGCTTGTAAGTATACACTACTATCAAATTTAGGCATTGAGACATATTGATAATTTGCTTTTACTTCTTTGGTTTGTAAAGTGAGTATGTTATTTTTACTAGCATGTTTGATGGTATAAGGTAATTTTACCGCAAAACGGGTATTGATGCCTAATGTGTTAACATTGCCAATTTTATCTGGATTATTCAGCTGCGATTTTGATTCATACTCTTCCCAAGAATCTTTTTCAGATTTAGAAAAAAATAAACCATTTCCTTCACTATAGACGTCAATATGCCAAGGAGTTAAAGCTGGCGGATTGATGTCTTTACTTGGATTAGATGTCGCTAATATGAAATCAACATTTTGCCAATCTAAACCACTATTTTGGTGGATCTCTGCTTTATATGTTAATTCTAATGGTGAACTGATATCTGCCACTCTGACGTCATAAATAGGTTCCCAGCCAGCATTGGTGGTGACATATGAGAGCGTAATAGGTAATGTCATATCCTTTTCAGAAATGACTTTTACTATAACCGCATTATGTAATTTTTCATTATTGGTTTGCTTTTCTTCTAATTGTGTTTGGTATTGGCTAATTTGTGCATCTAGCTGATCGACTTCTTTTTGTAATCGATTTTGTTCATTTAATGTCGTAGTTAAATTAGTTTTCACAAAATCTAACACATTTTTCATTGCTGTCAAGTTATCAGATCCATTTTTAGCTAAAGTATCTAAACGATTTCCGTGTAAAAGTGAAATTTGTTCATTAACAGCTTTCAATTGGATTTCTACCGTATCACGCTTTTCTTGTAATTGATTCTGTTTTTCAATGATCGATTGAATGTCGTCATCTTTACTGAGATTTTCTAAGTAGTTTTCATTTAATGATATCGATAATACTTGAACATTACTATTTTCACCAAAACCTACGTTGATAGAATTAGGATTAATATCATTAGCAATACCTGTTAATACTATTTCACTTTCACCTTTAGTTAATGAAACAGTTGATTGTCCTTGTAATTCAGCCCCCTGAATAAACAAAGTCACTTTATTTAAAGTAACACTGTTATTTGCCCAAGCACTTCCTGACATCAGAGCGATTACCAATGCAATTTTTTTTATTTTCACTTTATTATTTCCTTATATTGTTTAGTTTTTAATTATTCAATCATTAATTTTGGCGTTATTTAAAATAACAAGATTATCTTTCTTTTCAAGATAATAAATACTCTCCATTTTAAATTTAATCTCTATTAAATTTAAATTAATTAAGTAAAATTATTTTTGTTTAATATATTGAACATTTATTAAAAATAATGTAAATTTAGTTCAAGATAAAAAACACAAAGTAAGGAGACGGTATGAATGGTTTTAATTATTTGAAAATAGCCATAAAACGCAAAAATTTATCGTTACAGACAGTTGCTGATGCTTGCCAAATGACCAAAGGTTATCTAAGTCAACTAATTAATGATAAAATTAAAAATCCAAGCGCACAAAAGTTACAATCGCTCCACCATTATTTGCAAATTAGTCCGAACACTGAAAACAAAAAAGTGGGGGTAATTTTTGGTAAGTTTTATCCTCTGCATACAGGCCATATTTATCTAATTCAACGTGCAATAAGCCAGGTTGATGAACTGTATGTTATTCTGTGCTCGGATACCATGCGTGATATGGAATTATTTAAAGATAGCGCCATGTCTCGCCAACCCACCATCAACGATAGAATTCGTTGGTTATTACAAACCTTTAAGTATCAAAAAAATATCCATATCGAGCTTTTAGAAGAGGATGGTATTCCTGCTTACCCAAATGGTTGGCAAGAATGGAGTGATCGGGTTAAGAAATTATTCAATGAAAAGGGAATTAACCCAAGCTGTGTTTATTCCAGCGAACCACAAGATGTGGCGATGTATAAAGATTTATTTTATTTAGATACAGTATTGATTGACCCTACTCGGCAATTTATGCAAGTTAGCGGCACGCAAATTCGCCAAGCCCCCTTAAAAAACTGGCAATATATCCCAACTGAAGTGAGACCATTCTTTGTCAGAACTATCGCTATTCTTGGTGGTGAATCTAGTGGTAAATCAACTTTAGTTAATAAGTTAGCCAATACGTTTAATACGACAAGTGCTTGGGAATATGGCCGTGATTATGTATTTTCACAACTTGGCGGTGATGAACGGGCATTGCAATACGCCGACTACGATAAAATTGCTTTAGGCCATGCACAATATATTGATTTTGCTATCAAACATGCCAATAAAGTGTCATTTATTGATACTGACTTTATTACCACGCAAGCATTTTGCAAAAAATATGAAGGTAAAGAACACCCATTTTTACAAGCCATGATCAATAACTATCGATTTGATTTAGTTATTTTATTAGGTAATAACACCCCATGGGTAGCTGATGGGTTGCGTAGTTTAGGAAGTCCAAAACAGCGAAAAGACTTTCAGCAACTACTTATCTCCTTATTAGAAAAAAATAATATCAGTTATGTTCAAATTGACTCACCTGATTATGAAGAACGTTATTTACGCAGTATTGAATTAGTCAATCAACTTATTAATGATGAAGAGTATTAATTATGAATAATTTAAGAGATGTTGTTATCACTATTGGCCGAAATAAATTTTATCCACTGTTATGTATTATCTGTGTCACTATAGCATTTTTGTATACTGACCCATTTAATAATTTTGACTTACGTTATGCAGTATCATACGTAGGGGCATTTTGTGGATTGTTATGTGTAATCTTATTAGCTAAACGAAAAAATTTAGGTAATGTGCTTGGTATGCTAGCGGTAATCGCTGAATGTTGCGCTAATTTTCTTGGTGGCAATATTGGAGCTGGTTTACCAACTTTTTACTATTTTGGTTCCCATATTTATGGCTTGTTTACTTGGCAAAAAAATCTAGATAATAATAAGAGTGTTAAAGTTCGCTCTTTAAATGAAAATGCATTTTTATATGCCTTAATATTCCTAATTGCAGCAGCATTTTTTAATATCTATTTAACTAACGAAATGGGTGTGACGAATACTTCCTATCAACTCATTACTAACTGCTTTATATTTGGTTTAGGTATCGTTGCACAACTATTACTAATGATGAGATATGCATTCAACTGGTATTTATGGGTATTACTTAATGTGCTAGTTATCGGTTTAAATCTCTATACTGACAATATTGTGATCGCAACTCAATATTTAATTTATCTCTTTAATGCAATATATGGAATTTGCGAATGGAAGCTTTCAGAAGAAAAATCTAAATTGAATTAAAAATCTAAATAATCATAATAATCAAAGAAAATCTAATTTTTCTTTGATTATTATATGTATCTAGCAATACTTAAAAAGTTTTGACGATTTTTTAATTATATTTATTATTAATAGCTTTAATTAACATTGCTAACTTGCCAACGATTTTTTAAAAACAAAAAATTAATTTATAAATTTTATATCTACATAATATAATATATTAAACAGATACATTTTTAAAAATTCAGATATAAATTCTAACTTGAATATCAAGAAAATTAATAAGTAGTATATTATGAAAAATAGTACAGCAATGAAGCTACTCGACTCTGCCGAGAAGCTTTTTGCAAAAGCCAGTTATAGTGAAGTTTCAATTAGAGACATCACCAAAGATGCCGGTGTAAAATTAGCATTAGTACATTACCACTTTGGTTCTAAAGAAGAACTATTTAAAGCTGTTATTGATCGAAGAATTGGCATATTAAGTTCAGATCGAATACATTTACTTAATTATTACAAGAATATTAATGGCGATCAGCCATTACCGCTTGAAAAAATTGTTGAATCTTTTATAGCGCCTTATCTTTATAATACACTTTATGGCGGTGAAGGTTGGCATTACTATGCCATCAATGTTGCTCGCTTACTTTCATCTGGCTCTGCTTTAGGGCTTTCTATATTACGTGATCAATTTGATCCATTTGCTGAGTTTTTTATTACCGAACTTAAACGTTCTTATCCAACGTCGACTGAACAACAAATTCATTGGGGCTTTGACTTCTTAGTGGGAGTTATGTGCAATACTTTTGCCGAAGTTGATAGAATAAAATTTTTATCCAAAGAAATATGTTCTGTTAGTAATCCAGAAATAGCCTGTAAATATCTTTATAATTATGCTATTGAAGGTTTACATGCCGTTTTAACCAAACCTGAGTATGATTATCAGTCTGCATTCAACATTATTTCTAAATTCCGATTAGCATAATTGTATTTAACTAAAATCCAATTAATCGGTATTTTTAATCTTTCACCTCATTAAATAATTGAACGTTCATTTAAAATAGTGATCTAGATCAAACTATACAACAAAAAATTTGAATGATCGTTCAATCAATATTATATTGCCCATAATTTTCAATTGATTATTAGAAATACAAAAGGAGCAATAAATGAAAATTATAGATTTAAGTGTTGATATAGAAGATCGTACTCCAAATGATCCGCCATCTATGCCAACCGAAATCGACTATTGGGATCATGTAAAAGGATCGGAACATATTAAAACATTTTTCCCAACCGCGACCAATGATGATTTACCCAAAGGGTTAGGCTGGGCTATAGAATATATAAAACTAACTACACATAGTGGAACCCACCTTGATGCTCCTTGGCATTATCACCCAACCATGAATAATGGACAACGAGCAAGAACCATTGATGAAATGCCATTAGAGTGGTGTATCTCAGATGGTGTCATGTTGAATTTTTCACATTTTCCTGATGGTTATGTCGTAACCGCTCAAGACATAAAAGATGAATTAGATCGTATTGATTATAAATTAAAACCTTTAGATATTGTTCTCGTGCAATCTGGTGCACAAAAATACTTTGGTTCCAAAGAATATTTAGTTAAAGGCTGCGGAATGGGAAAAGAAGCCACTTTATACTTACTTAATCAAGGTATTAAAGTCGTCGGTACTGATGCCTGGAGTTGGGATAGCCCACTGCCATTGGTCGCTGAAAAATTTAAAGAGACACATGATAAATCACTTATTTGGGAAGGACATTTTGCCGGAATTGAAAAAGAGTACTATCACCTTGAAAAACTTACTAATTTAGATAAGTTACCTCCATTTGGCTTTAAAGTTTCATGTTTGCCGATAAAAATTAAAAAAGCAAGCGCTGGATGGACTCGAACTATCGCAATAATGTCTTAAATTATAGGAAATAAAACAATATGAAAACCAAGTTACTAAATAAATGGCATGTACTTGTAGGTGGTTTTTTTGGTTACATGTTCGACGCTATGGATATTACATTATTAGCTGTTTCATTACCCGCTATAATGAAGGACATGGATATGTCGATGTCAGAAGGTGGATTACTCGGTACTGCAACCTTATTAGGCGTAGGATTAAGTAGTGTTATTGTCGGTTGGTTTTCTGACAATTATGGTCGACGAAAATCACTCATTTGGAGTTTAATCCTTTTTGGAATATTAACTGCATTAATATCATTAAGTCCAAATTGGATAGTTTTATTGCTACTACGCTTTACTGCTGGTTTAGCCTTAGGTGGTGTTTGGGGTATCATTGCTGCCTATATTGCTGAATCATGGCCGACAAAACAACGAGGAAGAGCTGCTGCATTTGTATTAAGTTCATTCCCAGTTGGAGCTGGTATAGCTGCGTTTCTTTCATCTGTCATTATTCCTGAATTCGGTTGGAGAGCACTATTTTTAGCCGGTGCAGGTTCAATATTTGCCGCTATTTATATTTATCTTTTTGTACCTGAATCCGAAGTATGGAAAAACCAAAAAGACGATAGAATCGCTAAAGGTGATATGAGTAATATTTCGATTAAAGAAATCTTCTCACCGGAACTATTATCACGAACAATTTTGGCAACACTTGTTTCTAGTTTTGCTTTTGTTGCTTACTGGGGCTCAACCACTTGGATCCCAACATTTTTAGTTCAAGTTCGTGGGCTTGATATAAAAACGATGTCATTATTTTTCTTAATACTAAATGTGGGTATGTTTATCGGTTATAACTTATTTGGTTGGTTATCCGATATTATTGGCCGTAAAAAAGCAATTATCTTATCGTTTATTGGTACTACTATTACTTTACCTATATATGTCATGGTAGAAGATCCTATGATGATATTATTAATGGGACCTTTTTATGCCTTCTTTATTTCATTTGTAGGATTATTTGGTTCCTATTTTGGCGAGTTATTTCCAACTCGAGTCAGAACATTAGGCGCAGGCTTCTGTTTTAATGCAGGACGTGGAATATCAGCATTTTCACCATTCGTTCTTGGTTTTATTGCTGCAAAATATGGACTTACCGTTGGTATCGGTATCTGTGCAGTATTTTTCTTATTCTCTGCCATTACCATGTTCTTCTTACCAAATACTAAAATTAATTAAAAGGATTTAAATTATGAATGACAAAGTTATTATAACTGTTGCAACTACAGGGGCATTTCCTACTAAGGAACATAATCAAGCAATACCTATGACACCAAAAGAAATTGCTGATGATGTCTACAAATGTTGGAAAGCTGGTGCGGCAGTTGCTCATCTTCATATGCGAGATGAAAATGGTCAAGGCACAATGAGTGCTGAAAAATTTGAAGAGACAGTTTCATTAATTCGCCAAACTGGTTGCGATATTATCATTAATTGCACAACGTCTGGAGATCTTAATGCTACAGATGAGACAAGAATGATCCATTTATCCAAAGTAAAACCGGAAATGGCATCGTACGATTGTGGAACAATGAATTGGATGAACTCGACTGTTTTTTATAACACGCCACCATTTTTAGAAAAGCTTGGCCATTATATGCAAGAGCATAATGTTAAACCTGAAATTGAAGTATTTGATGCAAGCTTTATTTATAATGCATTGTATTATTTAAAAAAAGGGGTATTAAAAGCACCATTACATTTCCAACTTTGCATGGGCGCGCCAGGAGGTATAGCGGCAACAATTGAAAATCTTGTCTTTTTGAAAAACTTATTACCAAGTGACTGTACATGGTCAGCATTTGGTATCGGTGCTAACCATTTACCTATTCTTTTAGCCACCATCGCAATGGGAGGTAATATTCGTATAGGTATGGAAGATAATATCTATTATGCGAAAGGAGAACTAGCAAAATCGAATAGCCAATTTGTCGAAAGAGCAGTTCGCATAATTAAAGAAGCTGGAAAACAACCCGCTACGCCAAACGAAGCGAGAAAAATACTTAGCCTAAATTAAGGATAAATGATAAGTGATAGAAGCCACCAATATATTTGGTGGCTATTTATTCAATATCGCCATCAATCAGAGGGACAAATTTTACTTCACCGATGTTTTTAGTAATAAAATTGTCACCATCGCGTTCGATTAGCTGTAATATTTGCTTATTTTTACCCACAGGTATTACTAATCGCCCTTTATCAGCCAGTTGTGCTAGAAGTTTTTGTGGTACTTCAGCTGGTGCTGCGGTGACAATTATACCATCAAAAGGTCCGCGTTCTGGCCAACCTTGCCAGCCATTACCATGGCGAGTTGAAATATTATGAATATCGAGTTGCTTTAACCGTCGTTTAGTATTCCATTGTAAACTTTTTATTCTTTCCACAGAGCAAACATGGTCAACCAACTTAGCTAACACAGCAGTTTGGTATCCTGAGCCGGTACCAATTTCAAGCACTTTAGCACTTGGTGTTAACCTTAATAATTCAGTCATTTTTGCAACGATATAAGGTTGAGAGATAGTTTGACCGCTACCTATAGGTAAAGAACGGTTATCATAGGCTTGATGAGAAAGCGCTTCATCCACAAAATTTTCACGCGGTATCGAAGCTATAGCATCTAAAACACGATCATCTTTTATTCCCTGCTGGCGCAATAACTTAATCAAAGTCTGCATTTTTGAACTTTGCATTACTCTTTTCCAATTATCAATTCGCGTAAAACACTTGTAGCATAACAACCCGAAGGCAAAAAGAAACTGATCTCAATATCATTTTCGCTAATCCATTGCCATTCAAGCTGCTCAGGGCGCAATAATATTGAACGCCTTATTGTTGCCATTCGTTCTTTTTTAAATAACTCTTCAAAACAAGACCAACGTTTTAAACAACTTGTTTCAAATTCTAAAGCAACCGATGCGGTGCCTAATTGTGAATCACCGACCATTGGAGCAGTAATATTAATTTCGCCATTTTGCAAACGTTGTTGTAACAGTGGTAATTCATCTGAACTAGACACAAACCAACTATTACTTTTAGATAGCTGTAATATATCACCATCAAGGACAGTCTGTTGAATATTTTGTTCAATTCTTTGGCTTACAATTTGATTAAAAATGGCACTGCGCGCGGCGGAAAGATAAAAACTTCTCTTTTTACGGTCTTTAACTGAAATTTCTCCACTTGCCCATTTTATCACTTGAGTGATGTTATTTTGTTCTCGTCCAAATCGTTGTTCGCCAAAATAATTAGGTACACCATATTGTTTGATTAAGTTTAATTTGGGTTCGATCGCTTGTTTATCACTCAAGTTTCTTAAAATAATTTTAAAGCGATTGCCTTTTAAAGCCCCTATTTTCAATTTTTTATTGTGGCGATTAATTTGCAAAATTCTACAACCAGCTAAATCAAACTGTGAAAAATCGGGCGTTTCTTTACCTGGCATATGTAGACTAAACCATTGTTGAGTGACTGCTTGGCGATCTTTAAGACCTGCATAACTTACATTTTTAGCGGAAATACCAACATATTTAGCTAACTGTTCAGCGACATAAATTGTGTTGCAATCTTTTTTTTCTAAATAAACTAAAATATGCTCACCTTCACCGGTAAGATCAAAACCGAGCTCTTCAATAACTATGAAATCTTCATATTGCTGTTTATATAAACCATGAACTGTAGGTTTACCATAAAAATAATTAAGTTCTGCTAACACTTATATTGCCTATCATTAATTTTATATTTACTTTTTTGCTAATAGTACTACTGCTTCACAAGCTATCCCTTCTTTACGACCAGTGAAGCCCAGCTGTTCAGTGGTGGTTGCTTTAACACTAATTTGGTCAAAATACACTTTTAAATCTTCGGCAATATTAACCCGCATCTGATCGACATAAGACCTCATTTTAGGTTCTTGCGCAATAATGGTCGTATCTAAATTTACTAATTGATAACCTTTAGATTGAATAATTTGGTAAACTTCTTGTAATAGTAAGCGGCTGTTTATACCTTGGTATTTGGGATCGCTATCAGGAAATAGTTTACCAATATCGCCTAAAGCCAATGCGCCGATTAAAGCATCGGTAATGGCGTGTAATACCACATCACCATCTGAATGGGCAATAAGTCCATATTGATAAGGAATAGTTACGCCACCTAAGATAATTGGTCCTTCCCCACCAAATTTGTGTACATCAAATCCATGACCTATTCGCATAATCTACCTATATTAAATTTGATTAGTTAAATAATATGTAGCCAAGTTTAAATCTTCTGGGCAAGTAATTTTTATGTTATCTCGACGACACTCAACTAATAATGGATGTCCTCCACAATACTCAATCGCCGAAGCTTCATCAGTAATTGCTACATGGTTATTTAACGCTCTATTTAAACAAGCTTTAAGTTCACCAGTGTTAAATAATTGTGGTGTCGCAGCGCCCCATAAATAAGTGCGATCGACAGAGTGATTAATGGTATCTGGATTATTAGTATCTGCTTGCTTAATCGTATCACTAAGGGGCATTGCTAATATTCCGCCTTTATCTTCTTGTAAGACTCTGTTAATCAATTTAGTGATGTCTTGGTGAGTAACACAAGGTCTTGCGGCATCATGGACTAACGCCCACTTATTTTCAGCAACTAAATTTAAACCCGCTAAAACAGAATCGGCACGCGTTTTACCACCGTAAGTCACCTTAACTTTTGATGCGACATCAAGTGTGCTAAAAAGCTTATCTTCTTTGTTGATAACCACTACTACCTCACTGATTTTTGAGTGAGTTAATAATTTTTGTAAAGTGTGTTCCAAAATGGTCATTGCACCAATCTTTAAATATTGTTTAGGTAACTGACTTTCCATGCGGCAACCTATTCCTGCGGCAGGAACGATTGCAACGATATCACTATTATTTGTCACGTAATGCCTTATTTTTGTGTTTTGGAATCAATAATTATTCGATAAAAATACTCATTAGGTTTAACCATACCTAAATGGCTGCGAGCTCGTTCTTCAATTGCTTCATAACCTTTTTGCAAATCGTCAACTTCGGCAATCATCTGTTGATTGCGAGCCTTAAGTTTATCATTTTCTTGATGCAAACTTTTAAGCATTTGCAGATTATCTTGGTAATCATAAATATTGTTTTTACCATACCATAATGAGTACTGCAAATACCCCAGCACCAGAAGCAATATAAAGGGGATCTTCCACCTAATCATGAGTTTAATTGTTCTCTTAATTTAAATACATTTAACTGGTTTAGGTAAGCCCGCAAGTTTTGTTGCTTGTTTAGCAGGACCATCAGGAAATAATTTATATAAATACCGACTATTACCTTTTTCTGGGCCAAATTTTTTCTCCATTGCTTTAACCAACGCACGAATTGCAGGCGAAGTTTTATATTCTAAATAAAAATCACGAACAAATAAAATCACTTCCCAATGAGCATCAGTTAATTCAATCGACTCTTTGCTAGCTAATTCTGGCACTAAATTAACAGACCAATCCTGCCAATTTTTTAGATAGCCTTTTTCATCGGTTTCTATTTGATTTAACATTTTGCAAAACTTTGTTTGATATTTGCTGCGTATTATACTCGATTAATAAGATTGCAACACTAGTTTTGGCGAGTAAACAATCTAGTTTTGCTGAATTCCATCTAAATTTGATGAAAATTAAAGCAGTCGATAAAAAATATTAAATTAACTATTTACAATTAAGTCCGACTCCTTTAATATGCACAGCCATTGCGGAAGTGTGGCTGAGCGGTTGAAAGCACCGGTCTTGAAAACCGGCGAGGGGCGACCCTCCCAGAGTTCGAATCTCTGCGCTTCCGCCATTTATTTTTATGGTAGAATCCACTGCAATGTAATAGAATCCACTAAAATCTTGGTAGTCATGAGGTTACGTGGATTTTTTTATTTCCACTTTTTTATTAATCTTATACTCACCCAGAGCAATCCATTTCAATCCACGATTAGAAATTGTACCAAAACATCCACCGAAAAATACTCGAGCTGTTTTATATTTTTTTATTAAATTCAGTTATCTCCCTCTGCATAATTCAACGCATTAAAAAAATGTTGGGGAATTATTCATGGCAAGATTTATTGAAAAACTGACAACTTTATCTGTGAAAAAAATAAATACAGCTGATTGTTATGGCGATGGACGTGGCGGTGGACTTTGGCCTTACGCTAGAGAATCAGGAGCAAAATCTTAGATATTTCGTTTTAATTTAAAAAAGAGAGTATTGAATCAGACTTGGCGCTACACATACTGTTTCTTTGTC
Source organism: Gilliamella sp. LMG 34359 (assembly GCF_984569085.1). Lineage (NCBI taxonomy): Bacteria > Pseudomonadati > Pseudomonadota > Gammaproteobacteria > Orbales > Orbaceae > Gilliamella > Gilliamella sp. LMG 34359. The sequence goes on from NZ_OZ474906.1 coordinate 2,998,491, forward strand.
AGAAGTAAGAGAAGAAGCGCGCAACTGTCGAAAGTTGTTAAGAGAAAAAAACAGTTGAAGAGAATAAAGTAATAACTGAAACGCCACTCATTGTTCCTGATGGATTTATCGTACCACAAACAGCAGAAAACCTATTATCCAACGTGCACTGCGAGCTACTATTAAAAGCAATCTGGCAGCGCACATCACTTTCACCCTCTCAATTTAAACAACTTTACCAGCGTCCAATTGAACGTTATGCCGATTTAGTTAAACAATTTCCTGTTTCAGAGAGTCATCATCATGCGTATTTGGGGGGAAAATGCTTGAACATGAACTAGAAATCATGGCATATGCATTAAAGTTTCGCCAATCTTATTTACTCCCGATTGGTGTTTCATCCGAAGAGCGCAGCGCCGAAGAAGATAGTTGAACGGCTGGTATTGCTTATGCCGCGCTGCTTCATGAAATCGGTAAAATTGTGGTAGATATTCATGTTGAATACCAAGATGGCTCAATTTGGCATCCTTGGCATGGTTCTTTGAAAGCGCCTTATCGATTTCAATACAGAAAAAACCGCGAATATCGATAGCATAGTGCAAGCACAGCACTCTTATATCAACAAATAATGGATACAAGATTACTTGATTGGCTAGCCAAAAGTCACGAGCTATGGTCACTGTTTACCTATTTTGTTGCAGGACAAATGGAATGGCAGGTGTCATTAGTGAATTTGTCACTAAAGCCGATCAAGCATCTGTATCACATTTGTTAGGTGGTAATTTTGATGCAGCTAAAAGCGCACCTAAACATTCACTGCAACGAAAACGGCTTTAAAGCATCAATCAACAAACCACTGTCATTTGTTAAATAACAGACACCGCAGTAAGTCGTTTGCTTTTTAGCAATATGGTTAGCGACTTTAGCTAAAGTTCGGATTGCAGCAATACTAATACTGACGGGTATCCCTGTATCACGCTTCACCACCGCCCTGATGTGTTGACAATGCGTCGTTACATCCGAAAAACCGTCTAACGCAATAAACGCTTCATCAATAGAATAAAGCTCTACATCTGAAGTATGCGCTCGCACCGTATTAAAAACACGCTTGCTCATATCACCATACAGTTGGTAATTAGAGCTTAACAAGGTTACTTGCTTACGAATAGCGGGTAGAATTTTAAAAGCCAGCATTCTAATCGGAACGAGTGGTTTTAACTCATTTGAGCGTGCTATCACACAACCATCATTGTTAGAGAGTATGCCAATCGGTTTACCCTCAAGATCTGGATTAAACACTCGTTCACAAGATGCATATAAATTATTACAATCAATCAATCCAATCACGAATGTACACGACCTCGTAATGGATGGATGGTATGGATTACTATCCCCCAAATATGTAATTCTTTACCCATTAAAACATAGGTGGATAAAGCTCATTACCAGATGGGGAGCTAAGGATTTTAAATATTATGTGTTTGGAAAATCATTTTAAATATTATCGTTTGTTAAAAAGTTAATTATTAGTTCAATTAACTAAGGAGTAACAATGAAATCAGTATTTTTTATACCAACAAATAGAAGTATTAAAGATAGTGTTAGTAGTTATATTAAGGAGATTTTATACGCAAATGATGTCTTGCAAGTTAATATTCCTTTAATTGTAGTTGAAACCAATGAATTTTCATCTATAGAAAATAATGAAATTATTAAATCATTAAAAAATCAATATCCAAAATTGAATATTCTACATCTATCTGTTGATGTACAGAAAAAATACTTTAAATCACTTTTTAAAGGTATGGATGATGATTTCTATAAGATTTTTACTTATACAGGTACCGATTATGCTACTGCCATGAATAAATTAGGTTTATTTGCGTGTTCAATGGGGGCTAATGCCTATCATAGAAGAGATTCTGATACTTGTTTGTTATTTGATAGAAGGAGTGAAGCTAGGGAAGTCTATCCAATTGAGTATGAGTTAAAGTATTTAGGTAAACCAATAATGGAAATAGTTAATGACTTGGATATCAAAAATCTTAAACAAGATATAAACAATAAAAGACGAATACTTGTGGTTGGAGGGAATTACTTAGGTGAGTGGAATCTTGATGTAAAAGATTTTGCAAAAGTGTCGTATGACTATGTTTATAAAATATATGAACTACTTGGTTTTAAATCTGAGCATATTATTGATATTTGCGATGATATATTCAAATTAGAGCAACCCGTTCCTCAAAATGATGTTATTTCCTTAGTTACTTCTGTTGACGATGGGTGTAATCCTGACTGTGGTAATGTTAGTGTCTATCGACTATTTGAGTTTCTACCAAACTTACCTGGTAAAAATACATTAGCAGCGGATTATTTCGCTTTTGATACCTCGACTGCATTAGGCTACCCATCTGTACATCATACTAGACCCGTGTTTCATGATTATCATGATGAAAGATTTGAGTATGATAAAAAACTAAAATATTGGTATGGGATGTTAAAATTTGCAGATTATTTTTCATTATATGGAAGTATCTATAATGATAAGCTTATTGATAACTTTTGTGATTATGATGATTGCTTCGTTTCTCAACAAATGTGTGAGTCTCTTTCTGAAAAAATAGCATCATTTGCTTCTAATGATACTAAAAGAGAAGAGCATATAATCAGAATTATTGATGAAGTATTATTAAAATTCGATGAAAATTATTCAAAGATAGGACAAGAATTAAGGAAAGTCACTGCAAAATGTATTGCCGAATGTAATGAAGAATACTTCTTACACGTTAAACTCTTAAAAAACTGGAGTAAAATCATAGTACAGGCCAAGAACATTAGTTTAATGGATTTTATTGTTGATCATTAAGTAAAATTAATATGCTGAGGTGCTGTTATGAACAATACAAATAATAGAGAATTTGAAATTGCAATAATAGGAATGGGGTATGTCGGTTAACCTCTTTCCCTTGAATTTTCTAAAATTTATAAAACAATAGGTTTTGATATTGATAGCAAAAAAATCGAGAGATTAAAAAAACATATAATACTTCAAATATGACCTACTGTAGCGATGATTTACTTAATTCTAATTTTTATATAATTGTTGTTCCGACTCCTATTGTTACAAGGTATAAAATTTCGTTTCCTAAGCCAACGACCTATAATGCTTCGAGAGTCAGAATTTAAAATAGACAATCTTTTTAATAAAAGTAATGTGTTTATTCCAAACAGTTCTTGGAGAGTAAATGAATGAGGAAAGCCACAAAACAAAGTTACATTATGTGTTTCAGCTAACTCTTTAGCAACTTGACGGCCACCAAAACCATCACCAATTATTGCAAAATTTTTTGAAGACATTTGTTGGATTTTGATACTGACCTATTGCTAGGAGCTGTATCTCTGCTGGAATATCTCTGGAAATATCAAGAACATTAACTTTCTGATTTGCCCCTGTTGCATTGACCAAACACTTTGCTTGAAAAATTTCTCCATCTTGAGTTTTTAAAGAATAAATTTGATCATTATATTCTACAGAATATTCATTTTTATTTAGCAATACATGTAATTTGTTATGTTGAGGGTAAAACTCTAAGTAATCAGCCATTTCATGCTTATCTGGATACCCTTTTTGATCACCAGCCATAATTAAATCTGGTAGCTGATTCATTGCTCTTGGTGTAAACAACCGCATACTATCTGGTCATCTACGCCAGACGTCTCCTATACGTTCATCTCTTTCTAATATAAGAACAGTGATATTTTTTTAGTCAGAAATGATGCTAAACACTGTCCAGCTTGTCCAGCACCAATGATTACACAGTCGTAAGTCATGAATTTTATCCTCTAATTGATATATGTTGGATGAGCACATATCATATTCAAAGGTTATTTAATTGAATAAACTAGCTATATTAAATCTCTCATTCTTTTTTTTAAATGAAAATAATTGTCAAAAAATAAATAACTATTTGAAATATAGAGAGTTAAATAACTCAATAATTTTCTATAAAATGAAGTCAGCTTATTTTTTCAAGACAATATTACTCACCCATTTATACAATGCCGTTGACTTTTCACAATCTAATAACCAAACAAGAGATGAAGTAACATAAATAAGGAAGTGGCTATGTCTGCGAATTTTTTACTCGGTTGTGGGGGTAAATATATTACGGGTCAAACTCTAGTTATTGATGGTGGAATGTCTGCTTAATGAAATAGCATTTTGTGATGCTGTTCATAGAAGCAATGATTAAAATAAAAGATGTAAATGGAGTGTACGATGGAAAACAACACCGATGGCCGACAATTCAATGGTTTAACACGATATAAAAAATTGATTATTTTATCTGTTATTTTCCTGGTTTCAGGGATAGGATACTTCATTTTTTGGTACATGTTTTCTCGGTTTACAGAATCTACAGATAATGCGTATGTTATGGGAAATCAAATTCCAATTCATACTCAAATAAGCGGAGGAATCTCCTCCATTTACGTTGATGATAATGACTTTGTGAGAAAAAAAGATGTTATCGCTCAATTAGAATCAATTGATGCTGAAAATAATTTTAGTTATGCAAAAAATGAATTAGCCAAGGTAATAAGAGAAATTCAACAGATCCAAATGACAACTGAAAAATTGTCAGCAAGTATTCAATTAAAGCAAGCGACATTAGATAAATTAGAAAAAGATTTAGCTCGGAGAGAAGGCCTTTGGTCTCGTAATGCTATTTCAAAAGAAGAAATAGAGCATGCTAGGCAAGATGTATTAATTGCGTTAAATGACTTAAAAATTTCCAAGCAAGAGTTAGAAATTAATAATGCCCTATTAATGCAGAATTCATTATTAGAACAACCACGTATTCAGCAAGCCATTTCTAAACTAAAGGAAGCTTGGCTTAACTTAAAACGAGTAACAATTGTTTCCCCTGTCACTGGATATGTTTCGAGGCGCCAAGCCCAAGTTGGAACACAGGTTAATAGAGGAGAACGATTATTAGTTATTGTTCCTTTGGATCAAGTTTGGGTAGAAGCTAACTTTAAAGAAGTTCAATTAAAACACATTCGAATAGGACAAAAAGTTAAGTTAACTAGTGATTTTTATGGAGATGATATTAAATTCGACGGGGTGATTACAGGAATTGCTATGGGAACGGGAAGTGCATTTTCGTTATTACCAGCACAAAATGCAACAGGAAATTGGATTAAAGTAGTTCAGCGTTTACCTGTTCGTATTGAATTGAATAAAGAGCAAATTAAGGAATATCCATTACGGGTAGGGTTATCTATGTATGTAACAGTGGATACCAGTGATGTAAGTGGAAAATTACTTACTGATATTTCACCTCAAGAAATTAAATATCAAACAGATGTACTTGCTTACGACTTAGATGAATTCGAGCAACTAGTACGAGAAATTATGCAAAATAACTTAATTTTAGAGAGTAATATTCAGTGAATCATAAAATGTCACCATTATATCTATCAGGTGCAAAATTAATTGGGCTTATTGTTGCATTGGCAACAGTGGCCTTCTTACAAATTTTAGATTTAACAATTGCCAATGTAGCTCTCTCTACTATTGCTGGAAACCTAGGAACATCAAGTAGCCAAGCAACATGGGTAATTACATCATTTGCCGTATCCAATGCCATTTCAATTCCTTTATCTGGATGGCTAGCTAAGTACTTTGGGGAAGTTAAGTTATTTTTGTTTTCAATTTTGTTGTTTGTTTTAGCCTCTTGGTTATGTGGTGTCTCCAACAGCCTTGAAATGTTAATTATTTCACGAGTACTACAAGGTGCGGTTTCTGGGCCAATTATTCCTCTTTCACAAAGCTTATTATTAGCTAACTCACCAGATTCCAAAAAAAATATGTCTTTAGCAATATGGTCGATGACTATTATTATTGCTCCCGTCTGCGGGCCTATTTTGGGTGGATGGATAAGTGACAATTTATTTTGGGGCTGGATTTTTTTACTAAATGTGCCAATTGGTCTAATAGCTTGGATAAGTACTAAAATATTATTAAAAGGACGAGAAACAGAAATAAGTAAATCTCGAATAGATACTATCGGGCTTGCTTTATTAATATTTGGTGTTGGTAGTTTACAACTTATTTTAGATAGAGGGAAAGAACTGGATTGGTTTAATTCATCTGAAATTATTATTTTATCTGTGATAGCGTTAGTAACACTTTCTTTTTTTGTTCTTTGGGAAATGACATCGAATCATCCTATTGTTGATCTATCTTTATTTAGATCAAGAAATTTTACAGTAGGGACGATTTGCATAAGTTTGGCATTTTTGCTACATATAGGGACATTAGTTATGCAACCACAGCTATTACAACGAGTTTTTGGTTATACTGCAACGTGGGCAGGATTAGCATTGTCTCCCATCGGTTTAGTTCCTATTGTTCTTGCTCCAATAGTCGGTCGTTTTGTTCCTTATTTAGATATGAGGAAGCTTGTGACTTTTGGTTTCATTGTTTTTGCTTTGTGCTTTTTTTGGAGAGCTTACTCGTTTGAGCCTAATATGGATTTTTCGAGTTCTGCATGGCCCCAATTTTTTCAAGGATTTGCGATAGCTTGCTTTGTTATGCCTTTGAATATAATAATTTTAACTGATATACCTTCGCACAAGTTAGCGGCAGCAGGAAGTTTATTTAATTTTTTTAGAACATTATCTACTTCCATTGGTACTTCTTTAACAAATTCATTATGGGAACATCGTGAAGCAATTCATCACAACCAACTAACTGATCTAATGAATCAAAATATACAAACGCTAGAATACACATATCGGCAGTTTCAGTTGCAAGGTTTTTCTGAAACTCAAGCTTCGGCAAAACTCGCACAAAATATTACTAATCAGGGGCTGGTAATCGCAACCAACGAAATTTTTTGGCTATATGGAATTATTTTTCTACTTTTAATCATAGTTGTTTGGTTTGCAAAATCAACCATTACATCAAAGAATGAAATAGAAAAATAGTTGGTTATATAACCACTTAATTAATAACAAGATTATAATATTTTGAAAAATAAAAATGAACTTCACAAACTTTATTGATCGGATTAGCTACATGTAATGTACATGTTTTTTTCTTTGTTTATACCTATGCAAAAAATATCTTCATATGAAAGTGTAATACCAGTTTAGCTAAACGCCTTATATAAACGCTCTTGGGCTGAAAATACTAAAGTAATGTAATGTGTTATGTCCATTATCATGTCACTGGGAGTAGGACATTTTAGGATCGTTTGACTTAAATCAATTGCTTTTTGCGTGACATTATTTTTTCTATATCAACTCCTATGCTTTCAACCTCATTTGAGTGTTTTATTGTAACCGCAGTTACAAAATTATTAGAGTGAGATATTGAACCAGCTATGTTTTTAGGTCATAAAATGGCTCCGTTGGAACTTTTTAGTCTCCAATAATATTCTCCCTTACGCAATAAGTTTTCTAATGCCGTAGCAGAACACACTCTACCAGCTGAGAACTCTATTTTTCTTCTTACTGGAAATTATTGAATATCTTTTTTTAATTTTAATGGTAAATCATCAAAATTATTAATATTAAAATTATCTACTGATAAATGGCCAAAAGATTGCGAAATATTTTGAGATCCTATAATAAAATTTTTGGTGATAGGTTTAAAATAGCCAAAAATACGTTTGTATTGTTCTTGATTAACTTTATATATGATGTGTGTTATCCTTTAGTTAGTTTTAGTTAATCGAATTACGTATATATAGTCTTTACATATGGTTTGTGTTACTGTTTTCGATGGCAAGGATGTTTATTTAGCAAGGATAAAATATCATGTTAGACAATGATTTGTTAGTTAAAGTGCACCGACAAAATTTATCTACATTGCTTTTTATAAACAATATCACGACGGATTGGCATCGTCACCCTTCTCTTCAATTGACAATATCATTGCACAATATGTCTTTTGAGCTAGAAACACCAGATGAAAAAAAAGAGGTGTTTGGTTTTATTATTCATTCAAATGTTCCCCATAAACTGCGCGCACCAGATGTCTGTTGTATTAATTTGCTTATTGACCCAGAAGATCCCTATTATCACTTATTATCGCATTTTACTGAAACTAATCCTGTTTATTTTCTTACTAAAGAAGAAGCATTAAAAATTGCCAGTTATTTTATGAAGTCTGTTACTATTAGCCAACCATTTGAGCTTTATCACGTCTATAAGTTATTATGTGAGTCAGATCCTAATTGTTCATGTGATCAAGATAACCGCATTAATAAAGCAATCTCTATTATTTCATCATTACCCATAAAGCAAATTTCATCGAGGGAAATCGCCGAAAAAATACACCTTTCTGAAAGTCGCTTTCTTCATCTTTTTCGTTCTGAGTTGGGTATTAATTTCAGGGGTTACCTATTGTGGAAAAGATTGCAGGATGTAATTGATACACTCGACTCCCATACAACGCTGACAAAATTAGCCAATGATATGGGATTTTCTGATTCGGCTCATTTTAGCAGAACATGTTTATCTAGTTTGGGGCTGAGACCATCACAACTCAAACGAGCTTTAATAATTGATAATAAAGACACTATATGCGGAAAACATTACTGTTTGTACAGCGTATTTCAGGCATTACATACCTAAAATACACTGTATTATCGTTTATATACTACTAACTGAATATAAGATTCTTCGTTTCAGAAATATTGACCAAAGATTGCAATTGATTAATCGCAATACCATTGAGTTGTATCAAGCGTTCGCAAGCACTTATACCTTGATGAATTAAGACTGAGTTAATACTTTCCAGATTAGATAAAACGACTAATTGCTCTAATGTAGTAACATTACGTATGTTTCCTTTTTTGATCAGGATTGGCTTGTCGCCATTGTGCTGCTGTCATACCAAACAAAGCCATATTCAGTAAGTCTGCTTCACTGGCATACACTTTCTCTGTCTGTGCATTTGTTAATTGTATCGGAAGAAAGTGTTCTTTAATGGCATCTGTATGTATGGGGTAATTGACCTATGCCAAAGTACGTTGGAAATTCCATTCCAGTGACATTACTTTGGCTTCTTCATCTTTAAATCTTTGAAATTCTCTAATTAGATAAAGCTTGAATTCAGGGCTGAGCCATGAGCCGAACTCAAAAGCAATATCTTTATGGGCATAAGTGCCACCGTAACAACCTACCTTGGCTTGTAGGCCAATAGCTCTGGTGAGATCACTCCATTTCTTAGCAGAGATGTAGAAACTGTTTCGACCTGCTTCATTTTTAATTCCCTCAAATTCGAGGGAATTAAAACAGCAGTTATTAATTTTTTCCCATACACCTAAAAATAGTACTGTGTCTTTATTTTTCAGCCATTACTCAATTAAAGCACTACCACCCTCAATGTTTTTCACCATATCAGTCAGTGAAATATAATCTTGCTCATGATTGTTTGTAATCGTAACGGCGTTCCTTGCACCACAATACTACGGCTTTTCTTGGTGTTTCCAATTGGCAGATCAAAAACGCCTAATGGGTTTGATTGGTTCAACTTTATCAGTATATTTAACAAACTCAACAAAGAAAAGCTAAAATAGTTAGCCAATAAATAATTTGAGACACTCAAAATTTAGGTTTAACTTTGATTAAAAATAATATTATTTTACTCAAAATAAGTTCTATATTTGAACATCCAACAAAACGTCCAATGGGATTTTATGGAAATTTTTTAACGTATAAATATGATTAATAATCAATATGATAGATTTAGTGACGGGTGGCTTTTATTTTTTCTGCGCTTACGCTATTTATTTTTATGGCAGAATCCACTGCAATGTAATAGAATCCACTAAAATCATGATAGTCATGCGGTTGCGTGGATTTTTTTATTTCCACTTTTTTATTAATCTTATACTCATCCAGAGTAATTCATTTCAATCCACGCTTTGAACGTGTACCAAATCGTCCACCTAAAAAATACTCGAACTGTGTTTTATTTTTTTATTAAATTCAGGTATCTCCCTTTGCATAATTCAACATATTAAAAAAATGTTGGGGAATTATTCATGGCAAGATTTATTGAAAAATTGACAAGTTTATCTGTGAAAAAAATAAATACAGCTGATTGTTATGGCGATGGCGATGGAGAGGACTTTGGCTTTGCGTTAGAGAATCAGGAGCCAAATCTTGGATATTTCGTTTTAATTTAAAAAAGAGAGCATTGAATGAGACTTGGCGCTACATATACTGTTTCTTTGTCTATACAAAAGATGTGTTAATTTGACAGCACCGTTTGTTCGGATAACCAATACGCTTCACCAAACCGTTCGGATAAACGAGATGGGGAAATAAGATAACTTTGTATGAATAAAAAACAGGAATAAAAAAATCATGCTTGTTGCCAAGGGACGACCGCGGCAAGGTTGCCATCAAAAAATGAATCGCTCTTAACAAACAAGGTTTAGCGTACACTTTTTAAAAGCGTTGTACCTATTATTGAGCTTTGATTAAAACACAAAAAAGACTGCATCAACCTGTAAAATTAGGCTTTTTTAGGGAGTAGACAATAACAGATGATTGATATAGAACTATGAATTTAAACCTTTTTACAATAAATAATCTGCCATCATTTATGGGGTTCTTTAACTAATTTCAATAGACTAGTTTTTCATCATTCTGATAGAATATTGGCATATCCAAATAATAAAACTTAAAACAATTAAAAAGGAATAGAAAGGGATGAAACTAATACGATTAATGGGTGATGGATTCGAACCCCACATACTTAAAGAGGGTGAACAGGTAATCTATGCAATTTATGTCCAATCTGGATTTATGGAGCGCAGCTTTGCATTTAATATTTGCTACACCGATTTTGCTATTTTACTTTCAGATGACTACCGAAGCGCCATCCTCGAAGTTGTGGCTCATACATTAATACAAAGTTCGACTGTTATAGGAGGTAAACCTTTTACTCAACATGATTTCGATAATCTTATTAGGGATACGCTTTACTCCTCATTCAAGGATTTACAGACATTTATTGCTCAGGTAGATCGTGAACATCGTATTGGTATTAAGCATTATGCGAAAAAAATTATGGATAGGCGCTTTGCCAAAGCAGTGTAGAAAAAATGTGCTGAACAGTCTAAAAATAGGGAAAGTAGCCCCTTCTGCTATCATGCTTTCAGATAAAAGGATTTTACGTCTAAAATTTTTGATATATAAGCGGGTATCAGTTTGTTTATATCTCTGTTTAACCACCAACCACTTGCGAATAAAAAACTAAATCAGGAATAATTTTTTTTAGTTGATTAAAATAATCTGTTCTCAAAATTAAATCACAACCTTCTAATTTAGCTATATTTGCATTTGTGCCATCAAAAGAATCTTTACCAATCAATTGGTCTCGCCATCGCCTAAACAGTAGAATAACCTCACCTTCATTATTTAATGCTCTTAAACCTTTTTTATAATCATCTAGCTTTAAGTTTAGCATAAGCAATTACGGTATATTTTGATTTCAATGATAATGCTTTTATGACTTTAGCCACATCACGACGCGATACAATTATACCTTGATTTGACAACACTTTTTGTATCCTTCGCCTACCATAAGATTGATAGCTACGATTAAAAATAGATTGAATTTCTTGTGCATATTTTAAAACTTTTTTCTCAAGGTGCGTTTTGCACTGATAATAAAAGTAATGCCTTGCTATAGCTAAACATCAACACAACCAACTCAATGAATGGCGATGTTGATTTGATTGTATCACTGCGATTTTCGTACCATTATCAGTGCTGCTTGCTTTAGGATATCGTTTTCCATCAATAACCGTTTATTCTCTTTGCGCAGGGCGAGTAACTCATTATCTTCAGTACTTCGATTATCTTTAGTTTGGAATGAAACTGTTGGGGGAGTATTTTATTATCCATCTAATGCTGAGCGTTAACTCATACTATAAAACTCATTTATTACGGGTTTTACCTTCTTGATATTGCGTTATCATCTACTATTTAAAATCATCAGTATAGGTTCGTCTTTCTCGTTGTTTTATTCTCATCGTATTTTCCTTTTTTAGAGTTGATTATCTTATCCCTTAAAAAAGTTGTACGAATTAGTGTAGCCTATCCACTAAATAATTCTATTGAATCTTGCTGATGTTCCCCTAAATTTTATATTTTAGGGGAACAATCTTTGATGCATGATTGTTTATTATATAAAAACAATTTAATATTATTCTAATGCCTTGATTGCATTGATAATTGCATTTACACCTGTTTCGACCTTACTACGCGGACAACCAATATTTAAACGTAAAAATTGATTTCCCTCAGGCCCATAGGTATAACCGGGCATAATAGCAACACCTTGTTCATGGATAAGGTTTTCTTGCAATTTTATATCATCGATGTTGAGTTTTCTTAAATCGATCCAAGCCAGATAAGTTGAATCAGGTATTGCATAATCTAGTTGTGGAAAAGCATGATTCAATTGTTTGGCAACAAAATCTAAATTGTTATAAAGATAGTTTTTTAATTCATGTAGCCAGATATGCCCTTCTTTATAAGCTGCAATGGTAGCAACAAGTGAAAGCACGGCAGGAGAGGAAACTCCATCACAGGCCTTAATTTGATTTAGATAATTTTCTCTGGTTTTTTCGCATTGTATTAAACCATAAGCACCAGTTAAAGCCGGAATATTAAAGCTTTTCGACGCTGATGATAAGACCGCCCAACTATTTTTTCCATATTGACACCATGGATTATGAGAGCCTTTCCATACCATATCCATATGGATTTCATCACTAATAACATTGACGTGGTATTTTTCACATAATGCCACGATGATCGCTAATTCTTCTTTTGACCAAACTTTACCTGTTGGATTATGAGGATTGCATAACAATAAAATTTTCACCTCTTTTTTCGCCAGTAATGTTTCAAGGTAGTTCATATCACAATACCAGCTATTATCTCTTTTGATTAAAGGGCAGGCTTCTATTTTACGTTTGTTACCAATAATTGTTTTATAAAATGCGTCGTAGGCAGGAGTATGAACGACAATACTGTCATTTTGTTGACTCCATAAGTTGATTAATTTTGCAACCATATAAATTACGGACGGGCCGTATACAATCATATTGGTATCAATTGTTGCATTAAATTGTGATGAGTACCAATATTTGATTGCATCAAGGTATTCTTCATTTTGCCAACGACTATAACCCAGTACACCATGGCTAATACGTCGATGTAATGCCTCTTCAATACATGGAGCAATTCTAAAATCCATATCAGAGATAGTAAAAGGAACTAAGTTAGCGATACCGAAACGGTCTTGCACATAGTCCCATTGTGTGCACCATGTACCTTTACGATCTATCGGGGTGTTAAAATCAAATAAGTTTGACAGAGCCATTATCGTATTCCTGTGTGATCTAAATAATAGTAGTGATAAATTGACATTATCACTACCTAATTTCACTATTTATTGAGTCAAATATTGTTGCAATTCATCTTTAACTAACTGAACTTGTGGACCTATCACGACTTGCAAGTTATGTTCATTAAGACGAACAACCCCAATGGCTTTATTGGCTTTCAACTTCTGATCATCAACAATGTTAATATCTTTAACTGATAAACGCAGCCGAGTAATACAGTTATCTAAAGAAACGATGTTATCTGCACCGCCTAATGCTTCTAATATTTGAGCTGTATTATAGCCTGATTTGCTTGTGGTTGTTTGAGCATTGGTATTATTGTCGTTTTTACTTTCTACCTCTCGACCCGGTGTTTTGATATTAAAGTGTAAAATGAAGAATTTAAACACAAAGAAGTAAACCACAAACCAAACAGCTGCAATAACAGGAACCCAGTACCACTTTGTACTTGTACCATGTAAAATACCGAATACGACAAAATCGATAATGTTACCATCAGTATTACCAATTGTTACATCAAGTAACGACATTACCATAAAGCCGATTCCGGTTAATAAAGCATGTATCACATATAAAACTGGAGCAATAAACAGAAACAAAAATTCTAATGGTTCAGTGATACCACCTACAGTACAGGCTACAACACCAGAAATGAGAAGTCCTTTAATTTTGCTTCTATTCTCAGGTTTAGCACAAACATACATTGCTAATGCGGCGCCAGGTAGCCCGCCTAGGAATGATGGCATTTTTCCTTGGGATAAAAATCGCGTCGCACTTTCAGAAAACCCAGTTGTTGTTGGGCATGATAATTGAGCTTGGAAAATGGTTAATGCGCCACTTACTGTCTCATTACAGACCTCCATAGTGCCACCTGCATCAGTAAAACGAATCAACGCAACAAGGATATGATGCAAACCAAAAGGTAATAATAAACGTTCGCCTGTACCAAAAATAAATGGACCAAATGCACCAGCACTATTAACAACATAACCCAAACCACTAATAGCTTTTGCAAAAAAAGGCCAAACGATAGGAACAAATAAACCTACTACGCCTAAAGTTAACATGGTAATAATCGGCACAAAACGATTACCACCAAAAAAAGCTAATGCATCCGGTAGACGAATTTTTCTAAAACGTTCATGTAAAAAATATACTATAATTCCTACAAAAATAGCACCTAAAATACCCGTATTAATCGATTGAATACCAAGTACAGATTGAATGTCGTTGGCTCTTAATATATTAGGATCGGTTTGCGGTAAAATACCAACTATAGTAAGGTAGAAGTTAATACTTAAGCTTAATACGGTATAACCAACAAAACCTGAAAATGCAGCAACGCCCTTATCTTCTCTAGCGAGCCCTAAAGGAATGGCAATAGCAAACATTGCAGGAAGAAAACTAAATGAGAATGATCCTATTTTGCTCATCCAAGTAAAAATAGCAATACATACGTGATTATCTAAAAAAGGTAATAGTTCTCGAACATCTTGGCTAGCAAGTGAACTGCCTATGCCTAGCATAATTCCAGAGAAAGAAAGTAGAGCGACTGGTAACATAAATGTTTTACCAAGGCTTTGAAAAAATTCCCAAAAAGTGACTTTGGTTGCTTTATTCGTCATAATTTTACCTAAAAGTTAAATGATTCCACTTAAATTAACATTTTCTTTACATTTAGGTAAAACGTTTTATCAAATATAAATGAGATGTATGTCACAAAATTAGAAAATATATTTAACTGTAGGAAATTTAACTTAAAATGACTAAAATAATTATCAGATCTGAACTTAAGTGAATTTAATACGATGCGGAAACCCACAATTAATGATGTAGCCAAACATGCGAATGTTTCTGTTACTACTGTTTCACTCGCATTAAGTGGCAAAGGGCGAATATCTGATGTGACTGTTCAAAAAATTAATCAAGTCATAGATCAGCTCGGTTATGTTCGTAATAAAAATGCAGCAAGGTTACGCAGTGGTCAATCGGCAATTATCGGTGTTATTGTTCGTGACATCAGAGATGCTTTTTATGCAAGTATTATTACTGGTATCAATGAAGTTTTCTCAAAGCAAGATTATATTCTTTTTTTGTTGCAATCAGATATGACAAAAGAAGGATTATTGAAAAGCGTCAATTCACTCATTGAACAAGATGTATCGGGCATTATTTTGGGGTATAGCGGAATACTAACCTACGATATTAAGACAATAACTGATAAGCACAAAATTCCCTTAGTCATTGTTGCTCAATCAAGTAGCTTAAGTAATATCTCGCAAATTTGCTCTGATAACCGATTAGGCGCAGAATTGGCAACAGAATACTTTATTGGCAAGGGATATCGTCAGATAGCTTATTTAGGAGGAAGAACAAATTCATTAACGCGAGCAGAACGTTTAGCCGGATTTGGTCATATTCTTGCAAAACATGGATTAAAATTTAGATCTGAATGGATAATACCTAATGAACGACCAGAATTATTGGATGATGTTAGCTTTTTGCTAAAACAGCATCCCAACGTTACCGCTTTTTTGTGTCATGATACGTCTGCAACCCTATCTTTAATTTTAAGTGCATCTAAATTTGGTCGAACAATTGGTAAAGGGGGATTAGTGAGCTATTTGGAACCACAAGTGGAAATAATGAGTTTCGCTACTCAAGCCGAAATACAGATGGCAAAAAATTTAATCAGTTACGTCGACAATAAACCGATTGAAATTGGTCGTCAAGCCGCCTATACGTTACTGCGAAAGCAATTCACTATTGAGCAAATTATTATCTCACCTGAATTAGTTATTGATTAGTAAGTATTTTTCTCATAAGTTTTTTATTTTTACTTTTTATGATCAAGTCTTATGCTATTGAAAAGCACAACAAGCTAGAATTCAAAAAATAAAATCAAAAAACCACTTGATGCTATACATAAATTGTCATAAGTGGTGATTTTTTATTCATCGTTTTTTTTATTAATGTCTACTTTCTGTTTATTAACCTTTGTCTGAAAATAATAACATCTTAATCTAAGATTTGTTCGCGTTGTTTACGGTATTAGATGAAAATACTGTAATAAATATGCATAAAAACTCAAGATTAACACTTTATCATTAAGGTTGCTAAGAATATAAATAAAAACGCGGATCTGATTTGGATTAAATCTTTAATTATCATGTGTGATACATTATTCAGTGGTCAACAATCGCAGATTACTATTAATATGTCTGATTTTATTTAAATGGATAACTTACTGACATTGTTAATAAATAAAATGGCATTAAAAGTTTGTCACCTAAAGATGATCAAGCAAGGATTAGCAGAATTTTGCTGGTTTAGATTTTTTATTGAATATTTTAGGGGGATAGTTACAGACGAACGCTACATAATCAACAATCGTAACGAGCATAACTATGTGTTCTAACTAACTAATATAAAATGGATGAAATTGCTGATTTTATGGTTTTCAATGAGGCAATAAAACATTGCGCATTAGAAATTAATAACAGGTTTTCTTTGTTTTAGTGCAAAATGTCCACTTTTTAAGTGGGTACTATGTTTTTCTTATCTAAATTATTCCAATCAAACAAATTAAAAACCGTTAATCTATGGTTAGATGAATATGTCAAAATCTTAGCTGAGCGTGAGTTAAAACCGAAAACCAGAGAAATAAAAGCTTATCTTATTAAAGTTATTCGTCGAGAAATTGGCGAGCAATTAGTAAAAGTAATAACACCTGCCGACATAGCGAAAATTATTAAAATCTATACAGACCAGGACAAGGCTCCTTCTGCTAAGAATATGTATCATCTTTTAACGGATGTGTTTAGGGAAGCCTACGCCCAAGGTTGGAATGATAAAAATCCTGTCGACCCAATAAAATGCCCAAAAGTCGTGGTGAAACGATCGCGTATGACCTTAAATGAGTTTAAAAAAATATTAAACGAGGCAGAAAAAACAGATAACAAGGTTATGCATAAAGCAATGATGCTAGCGTTGGTAACCGGCCAAAGGCGTTCTGATATAGCAGTGATGAAAAAATCTAATGTCAAACGAAACCACTTATTAATTGACCAATACAAAACTGGCGCCAAAATAGCATTATCTGTTAAATTAGAGTGCAAAAAAATTGGCATGTCATTACGGGATATTATCGATTCCTCAAAAAATGATTATTTAATTTCTATTAATAATAAACCGATTAAATTAGAAAGCATAACCAAACAATTTGCGCGATTACGTGATAGAACGTTCAAAAGAAGTTATTGGACTGGTACACCTACCACATTTCATGAAATTAGATCACTGGCCGAGCGTCTGTATCGAGAGCAAAACATAGATACAATGACCTTGCTCGGTCATAAATCTCAACAAATGACTGATAAATATAATGATAATCGAGGTAGAGAATATAAAAAATTGAAGGTGAGTAAATCCACCTACCTCATAAGTAGGTACCCCAGCCTGTATTTTTTTTATTGCCGGCAGAGCATTAATATCATTAGCGGTTAAAGTAACATTTGATTTCAACTCATAACCATTAATTTGAGTTATTTTTGGAACCAGTTTGTTTAACTCTTTTTGTAGTTCTTGTTGAGTATGCGCCTTGTGATTTTGCATCGTGGTTGATAATAAATCATCGACATATTTACGAGTAGCGAGTACCACAGATGGATCTATTTTTAACGCTACACAATCAACATTATCAACGATAATGATCATTCGAATAACCTGGGTTCGACCACTGCCTTCAGAAAGTTGCGGTTTATAAGTTGCCGGACAATTACCTACAGCAATTAAAGTATTATTCTCATCGTATAAACCGATTTCATGAATAAACCATCCCCCTTGATTTTCCGGAATAACTAATTCCGCAATAATTTGATTGGGATTTTTTTCATCAGTAGTCAATGAATTAAGTGGTGCTTGATACACTTCATGAATAAGGCTAGTTTGAGAGGCATTTGGTGTAGTCGCACTACCATTGCCATCCCCAACAGCCATCTTAGTTAATTTGAGCGGTACACCTAAAGCAGTAGCATTAGCCAGTAAAGCTGCGCCTTGTTGGGTAATTAAGGTATAAAATTTTTGACTCATATTTTCATCCTATAAATAAAAAATCGAATCGCTAATGGGGCGATCGAATGAGCTGATTGTGTTTGTTTCAAATATCCAATTTATGAATAAATTAGCAAAGTGCATTGGATCTGCATTTCATAAAATGGCTTGCTAAAGATAATGACACAGTTTAAAAAAGTGAGTTAACGAATGGATTTGTAAGCCAAATTATTACAAACAGACAAGAAACCAAATCGCTAGGACGACAAAATATGAAAAAACTTTAGATAAATTAACTTGTTTTTTATTTATAAGTTAACGCTATTTTGGTTAGTTTTTGAAAATAATTGCAGAGTCTATACTACTTTATGGATATTGAGGGGATGAGAAACATAGTCCTGTTCTGGAAAAAATGGAGAAAGATGTTAACTATAGCAAAGCTGTTTCGGCTACATAAGTTATTTTTAAAGGTAATTGGCTCAATGAGCTTAGATTCACCACCGAGCCTGTCACCATTACTACTAAAAAAGCCTAGCTAATTATCCAACTTGCGAAATGGAACGCATAATTAGCAGATGATTACAGCAAATCTGTGAATTAAATCGCAGACTGGAAAAAAACTACTCAAATAGATCAGTTTGTATTAATCTCTTTCATAATTTTATCTAAATATTCTCTGTTTTCCTTATTTTCCCTGCCTTTGCCTTGTAATGACTTCTTATATTCATCGACAGTTATTATTGAATTTATTATTATTGAGTAATCTATAGTTGAAACATCAAATTCAATAACATATTTACCATTAACCAAATAAGTAAATATTTCAGCGTACTGATCGAAATTTTGATAGATAAAATAGGCAGAAGTTAATTCACCAAATTCTGATAAGAAAAACGGAAAAATTATTTCCTTTTCCAATTTATCTACTTTATGCAAATTTGTCTTAATTAACTCATCCTTGTTAATCATAAAAGCATATCTCCTAATATCGCTATAATTAATTTACCTGTTTTATCTGTAAGTATTATAATAGTTTAAATTAGTTTTTGCTCACACTTATCAATTCAATACTTTTAATAAGAGTAACAACTCGCTCTTCAATCTTCTGGTAAATACTGATGTTGCTAACACACCGTCTTGCTTACCTAGCAACAATAATTAGACAATTATAAATAATATGTTTTGTCCTAATTGATAAATATTAGGTAATCCTTTATTAATTTGATGATTGTTAACTTGAATAAATTAGCTAAATTCAAGAATTCATTGCTGTTTAAAAATGAAAATTATTATCAAAGCATAAATAATTAGTTGAATTATTAATAGTTAAATAAAGTAATAATTTTTTTTATAAAATAAAATCAGCTTTTTTGTTCAAGACAATATTACTCACCTATCTATACAATACCGTTAGCTTTTCAGAATTTAAGAACCAAACAAAAAGTGGAGTAAAATATATGGAAAGTAACATAATTAAATTATATAAAGATATACAGCAACAAGGTTTTGACCCATTAAGGCTTTTGATTGCCGATGTTGATAGATTATATAGATTACCAACATCAGAGCAAAAAGCTCTGAAATTATGTTTAATTAAGGATGCGGTTGCCCATCATTTCGAAAATAATCCCTATTATCGAGAAATTTGTGAAAAACAGGGGGTTGTTCCATCAGATGTTAAAGTTTTCGAAGATTTAACCAAAATTCCACTAATTCCAGTTTCAGTATTCAAATCTGGAGATAATTATAAGTTATTGAGTAAACCTCTTCAGGAAATTGAACATGAAATGCGTTCGACTGGTACAAGTGGTATACCAAGTGTTTATCGACGTTGTCATTACACTATGACGAATACGGCTTTCGCCGTGGTATCTAATTATCGTTCAATGTTTCAAATATCAACTGGCGCTGGACTTTTCTTGTGCCCATCTCCAGAAGACTTACCTGAAATGGCTATGGTGAAAATCTTCAATTTTTTAGCAGGTTTATTAGATACAACTTATTTCGCATTAGGTGAGAATTATAAGTTTAATGCTGAAGAGGCAATAGAAAAATTAAATAGTTGGCAAAATAAGTTTTCTCGACACATCATTGGACCGCCATTTTTGATCAATCGCTTTATCACTTATCTAAAAAATCACAATATTAAATTAAAACTCGATAGCCAGAGTTTAGTCATTATGATGGGCGGTTGGAAACGATTCACCGGGGAAATGATATCTAGAGAGCAACTCAATGCAGAGATTGAAACATGGCTAGGTATTCCTCGTGCAAATGTACGGGATATGTATGGCATGGTTGAAGCCAATTTTATGGCTATTGAAGATGAATATAACCACAAACATGTACCTCCGTATATTCACTTTTCAGTTAGAGATCCTAATGATTTGTCAAAAGAGTTACCTGATGGCGAGACCGGCCTACTTGCTATTTTCGATCCTCTTTCGCGTTCAGTGCCAGTTATGATTCAGACTGAGGATTTAGTGTTTATTCGTAAAGATGAAACTAAATCTTGGCGAAATTCGCAACGTATTGAATTTGTAAATCGTACTCCTGCTGCAAAAGAGTTTGGTTGCTGTGCTGTCACCCTAGAAAAAAACATGTCTAATAATGAAGCTTGTGAGGGGAATAGCAAGTCATGCTGTCAAAATTAATATGAGGTAAACATGTTTAATCAAATTATTGTGGATAATTTTTGTAATCCAAAATATCAAGGAAATATCACAGACCCAGGGATTGTACTAGCACTTTCTAACCCGGTATGCGGTGATAAGGTTGACATATTTATTAACTACAATAAAGCAGAAGATAAGTTTGAGCAGGCTCGATTTCAAGCATGGGGATGTACAACATCCCTCGCTATGGCCAACATTTTTTGCAAATATATTGAAAATACCCCTGTGTCTCAAATTAACACAACTTCAAACGATGACATTCGACAACTATTAGGAACACTTGAACCGTCACAACAACATTGTATTGATATGTTAATCAGTTTGTTTAGTCAACTAAAGGAAAAGATTTAATGGACTTATATTTTGATCACAATGCAACAACGCCCTTAAGTGATGCAGTGAAAAAAGCCATGATCGATGCGATGAGCTATTATGCAAATCCTTCCAGTCCTTATCAACTCAGTAAAATACCACGAGAAATTGTCGAAAATGCGCATCAACAATGTGCAGATTTACTTGGTACCCAACCGAACAATATTGTAATAACATCAGGAGGAACAGAGAGTAATAATCTTGCTATAAAAAGTATTTTATCACTCTATGCAGAATGTGATTTGAAATCCATTCATGTGATTAGTACCAGTATAGAGCACCCTTCAATTCTTGAAATTTTGTACTTTTTTGAAAAAAAAGGCTTACAGTTGACATTATTATCCCCCTCTAATGAGGGAATAATTGATGTTGCTGATATTGAAGCCAAAATACAACCTAATACAAA
Organism: Gilliamella sp. LMG 34359; assembly: GCF_984569085.1. Classification (NCBI taxonomy): domain Bacteria; kingdom Pseudomonadati; phylum Pseudomonadota; class Gammaproteobacteria; order Orbales; family Orbaceae; genus Gilliamella; species Gilliamella sp. LMG 34359. The sequence goes on from NZ_OZ474906.1 coordinate 3,020,420, forward strand.
GTTAATTTCAATGATGGCTATTAATAATGAGACCGGCGCTATTCAAGATTATGCAAGAGTAGCTCGCCTTGCTCATGAAAAAGGTATTTTTTTTCATATTGATGCTGTTCAAGCTGTTGGCAAAATTAAAATAGAACTGAATAAATTACCGGGTGTATCAACATTGTCCTTTTCTGGACACAAATTCAATGGACCTAAAGGTATCGGAGGATTATTTGTTGCAGAAAATATATCCTTAACCCCTTTACTACATGGAGGAGGTCAAGAGAAAGGATTACGCAGTGGAACGGAAAATACTATCGGATTAGCTGGTTTAGCAATAGCAGCCCAAGAGGCAAATAGCCAACTAATTTCAAGGTATCAACATTATTTGCAATTGCGAAATCGGCTTTTAGAAAAATTAAGTTTGCTAGCTGTTCAATATGATATTAATGGCAGTAAAAATCCTGAATATCAGGCCGCTTGGACAATAAATCTAAGTTTTAAAAATATCCGCGCCGAATCTTTGGCCAGCAGATTGAATTTGCTCCATGGTATATCTTTATCCTTAGGTTCTGCTTGTAGCAATAATAAAAAGTCACATCGTTCTTACGTCCTTTTGTCAATGGGATTATCTAATGAACAAATTGATGGCGCTGTACGCATTAGTTTGGGTAATAAAACAACCATTGATGAAATAGATATATTAGCAAACGCCATTCATTTGGAAATTTCTCATCTGCTTTCTTTATCAGGAAGAGCAATTGAAACATATTAAACTAACAGAGGAATACTATTATGGATTTATTTGATTTTATTGTGGAACAAGTCACGGAATTAACAGACATTGATGCGGAATCAATTACCAGAGATACACCATTATCGGAGTTAGATTTAGTTAGCCTTGATTATGTTTCAATTGAAGTGGCTTTAAAAAAGAAATATGGGTTAGCTGTAAATATGGCAGAATTGGCACAAAAACAAATTAGTTCAGTTGGTGATTTTGTTGACTATTTATCTCAATCTTTAAAAGCTTAAGGAACAAAAATGGGAGACAAAACTACTAGACAACGAGTTGTCGTTACAGGCTATGGCGCGATAACCTCATTAGGCAAAAATGTGGCCGAAATTTGGAAAGCAATAATGGATTATAAAGTTGGCTACTGCAAGTATAAGTATCCTGATAAATCTATTACTGCAAAGTTTTTCGGCAAGATTCCATTCGAATTAAACTTATCGCCATTTTCCAAACGAATTTTGAAAAATACGCCTCGTTTTGGTCGTTTAGGGTTAATTGCTGCTGATGAAGCTTTAAAAATGGCTTTTGGAGACGATATAAGTGAGATGGATAAGCACTACCCTCCTTTTTCGCGAGGCGTTATCTTTGGGACAGGCTGGGGAGGTGCCGATGCCTTAGCTGAAAATAGCCTCTCTTATAATTCAGAAGGTTTTGCCTCCCCATTGACCAATATTTTATCTATGCACAATGTTGGCTCAGCAATAATGTCCATGAATTGGAATTTGAGAGGTTATCAAAATACACCGGTTTCTGCATGTGCCACCGGAGGAATTGCAATTGGCGATGCAGTTGAAATAATTAGAAGTGGCCGAGCAGAAATGATGATAGCTGGTGGTGGTGAGAGCTTAAATAGTGATGTTAATATATGGAGTATTGATATTCTCAATGCGTTAAGCAAAGAACAAGAAAATATAGAAACTGCCTGTTGTCCATTTGATAAAAATCGTAGTGGTTTTGTTTTATCAGAAGGTGCAGCGGTTCTTTGCTTGGAAAAATATGAAACTGCAATAAAAAGAGGTGCAACCATCTATGCTGAGGTCACTGGATATGGTAATTGTTCTGATGCTTACGATGTAACAACTCCCGCTCCTGATTGTCAAGGTAGATATCATGCGGTTAAAAATGCTTTAAAGCAGGCTGATATTGAGTTAGTTGATTATGTAAATGCCCATGGAACTTCAACACAATTAAATGATCTTAATGAAACTGAGATGTTGAAGAAGATATTTGGTGATCCAGTATATTCATTGCCTATCTCGAGCACCAAATCCTATACTGGTCACCTTATTGCTGCTGCAGGTGCTTTAGAGTCAATTTTAAGTATAAAATCGATCGAAACCAATATCATTCCAGCAACCATTCATTTGAACAATCCTGATCCAAATTGTGATTTAGATTATGTACCCAATAAGCATCGACAGGTTGCCAATATTCAATCTGTTTTAAACGTGAATTATGGATTCGGTGGATCAAATAGTGCATTGATTTTTGAAAGGCTTCAATAATGATATTGAATTTTAACAAAAAATCCCTTGAGGAATGGGCTAACTTTTCTGGTGATTTCAATCCTATTCATTTTGATGAAAACAAAGCCAGACAAATTGGGCTAAATAATTTGGCAGTACATGGTATGTTGGCCATGCTGCCTTTAAAACAGTACACAACCGACTCATTTATAAAAGGACAATCAGATGGATTTGTTTGGCGCTCCTCATTACGTTATCCTTTAGATATTGATAAAGACTATCAACTTTCATTAAAGAACTCAGAGAATAAAATATCATTTACTTTACACGATATGGAGTTAGCAAAAAAATATTTTATTGGTTCAATGCATAAAAGTACTTTTAATGAAGAAATCCGACAGTTTAATTTTTCTGATACACAAATATTTAGTATTGATCCAGATTTGATAAAAGAAAAACAACAACAATTTAAAGCAACTTTCGCAAATATTTCTCTATTATGGATATTTTTCGACGCACTTCTTTTTTCTCTTTTCATCTCCAAACATGCAACTGAATTATGTGTCCAAAAATTTAAAGAATTCATGGGCAATCAAAAACAATTTATTGGTGATAATGTTTTATTTCTACATACAAATCATCAGGTTTACGTCAGTCCTCAAATAAGCCAACTAAATATAGAAAAAGTACTCGACAGCATAAATTATGGCGTAATGATAAATGATACGACAAATTATAAAGATTCGCTTTTAATTAATATTGTTATTCCTGTTTGGGTGAAAGAGGAAGTATCGATAATGATAACCATGAATATTATGGGTATAAAAACTTACAATTAAATGCAAAAGAGAAATTAAATATGGAAAATAAATGGGTTTTTGTTTCAGGTGGTTCACGAGGTATTGGAGCTGAAATAGTGTCAGAGCTAGCTAAAAATGGCTTTGATATTGTCTTCACTTATAAAAATAGTAAAAAGCAAGCACTTGAAATATGTGAATCTTTGACTTCACAAGGTAAACAATGTAAAGCTTATCAATGTGATGTCTCAATTGCAAACGAGGTTAACCACGTAGTGAGTGAATGTGTTTCATTATTCGGTGCACCGTACGCCATAATTAATAATGCCGGCATAGTAAAAGACAACTTATTTATACACATTGAAGAAGAGACATGGTTAGAGGTAATGAATAATAACGTTTTGTCTAGCTATTTAGTCAATCAAGCTTTTTTACCTCATATGATTAGTCGAGGAGATGGTTGTATTCTCTTTATTAGTTCAGTGACTAGCTTTAAAGGTAATATAGGTCAAGTCAATTATGCTGCTACAAAAGCTGCAATGATTGGAATGACTCATTCGTTAGCTGTTGAATTAGGTCGTTTTAATATTCGTGTCAATTCAATTGCTCCAGGTCTTATTGAAACCGACATGAGTAAAAATTTATCGAGTAGTGCGTATAAAAATATGTTGAAAAAAATTCCATTAGGTCGAATAGGTTCAACCAAGGATGTGGCTATGTCGGTGAACTTTTTACTCGGTTCTGGTGGTGATTATATTACCGGTCAAACTTTAGTGATTGATGGTGGAATGTCTGCTTAATAAAATTCATCTTCATTATTATCGCCACAAAAAGCAACCGGAAGTTGGTTCAAAGTTACTCTTCGCTGGTTTGCAATTGAATTGAATGAAGAGCAAATTAATAATAAGTATTCATTACATTGATATTTATGTATGTCCACGTGGATACCAATGATGTGAGCAGGAAATTGCTTACTGATATTTCCTAGCAATAGATTAGATATCAGGAGATATGCTTGCTTACCCATTGGTCGGATTCAACAGCTGTTAAAATAAATTATGCAAAATAACCTAATTTTAGTGATGAATACTTAATGAGTAATAAAATGTCGCTATTATATCTATCAGATTAAAAAAACTGGTCTGGTTATTACATTGGCAACAGAGGTTTATTATGAATTTTAGGTTTAACAATTGCTAACATGATACTTTCCATTATTAAACTCAAGCTAAACAAATTAATTAACTGAACAACATAAGTAATCACATCTTTTACCGTATCTAATGGTATTGCAATTTCTTTATCTGATGACTAGCTAAGAAATAAGATTTCTTTGTGTAATTTGGTTGTTTGTAAACCTTGTAGTTATGTCGTGTGTTTAGTCGTCTTGAAATGTTAATTATTTTATCTGTTTTTTAAAGCAGAGAGACAGAACCTATGTCCCTTTTTCTAAAAGCTTATTATTAACTAATTCTCCAAATTGATCAAAATTCGTTTCTTGGTTCTTGATTAACTTTAAACCAGGTATGTGTTATGCTTTAGTTGGTTCGAGTTAATCAAGTTATTTGTTTCTATTTATCCAGTTTATAGCTTTAATTTTAATCAAAAGGAAGTTTTTATTTAACAAGGATAAAATATTATGTTAGAAAATGATTTGTTCGTTAAAGTGCACCGACAAGATTTATCAACATTGTTTTTTCTATACAATATTATGACAGATTGGCATCGTCATCCCTCTCTCCAACTGACCATATCATTACACAATATGTGTTTGGAATTAGAAACACCAGGTGATAAAAAATATTTATTTGGATTTATTATTCGCCCCAACGTTCCCCATAAATTAAGTGCACCTGATATATGTTGTATTAATTTGTTTATTGATGCAGAAGATCCTTATTATCACTTATTATCGCATTTTACTGTAACCAACTCCGTCTATTTTTTAACCAATAAAGAAGCATTAAAAATTGCCAATTATTTAATGAAATCTATCACAATTAAGCAACCATACGATCTTTATTATGTCTATAAGCTACTATGTGAATCAGACCCTAATTGTTCTTTTGAACATGATAATCGTATTAATAAAGCTGTCTCCATTATTTCATCTTTACCCATAAAGCAAATTTCATCCAAAGAAATCGCCGATAGATTACACCTTTCTGAAAGTCGTTTTCTTCATCTTTTTCGTTCGGAGTTGGGCATTAATTTTCGAAGTTATCTGTTGTGGAAAAGATTACGAGATGTAATTGATATCTTTGATTCATCCACAACATTGACAAAATTAGCCAGTGATAAAGGATTTTCTGATTTGGCCCATTTTAGTAGAACCTGTGTATCGGGTTTAGGGCTAAGACCATCACAATTGAAACGAGCTTTAATCATTGGTAATAAAGACACTATATGCGGAAAACCCTATTGTTTATACAATATATTTCAGTCACTATATACCTAAAATACTCGGTATTATCGTTTAATGACTGCAAACCAATTATCAATATTGATTTTGATTGAATTTTAGTTGTTTAATCTTTAGAAGTTGAACTTTAAACGTTCTTTAAAATGGTTATCTATATTGTTATGCCGTCGCGATAAAGATAAAAATATACAATAATATGAAAATATTAATTCTGGCTGTTTTTTGTAACAAGCCCTCTAAAATAGTACATAAAAAGTATAAAATACTCGATAATATTTTTAAGGAGAATTTCAATATAAAAAATTATCAGTGCATTAAATTGTCTCTATATTAAAAGAAGTTGAAGCAGGTATCCCTGTTAAAAAATTTTTGTCGTCAATATGGTATTTTATAAATGACAGGATAAACATGGCGATTAGGGATAGTTTCGAAAACCATCGTCGATTTAGAACTTTTAATGTTATTGATGATGTGAATCATCAGACTTTAAGTATTGATATAGCTGTGAGTTTATCGGCTGGTAGAGTTCTCAATATTTAAACAGACTGGCTCAATATCACAGTTATTCATTTAAAATACGCATTGAAAATAGCGCAGAATTTACCTCAATCAGATTTACCAGTTAAGCAAAATCAGATGGAGTAACCCTAGATTACATTAAACCTGTTAGTCCTTATCAAAACGACTATATAGAACGATTCAACCAGATATATCGAACTGAGGTGTTAGATTTGTATTTAAAAATTTGAAACAAGGAAGAAAAATAACGGAAGTGAGGTTAGAGATGTATAACGCAGAAAGACCGCATGAAGCATTAAACAATATGCTACCAATTGAATATAGAACATGAAAAAAACAGCTTAATTTCTACTTGGTTTGGATACTAACAAGGGATATTTACATGTTTAATATGACAAATAATACGAATTATTGTTACATAATTCGTATTATTTAATTTATATTATTAAGTTAGATATTTTAAGTAAAAAATTGAATACCATTTTCAATCATATACTAGGTTTTAACTCTATTTTTATCATATTAATATTTATAAATTTTTTTAATTGTATTAATGACTGCCCCACCTACAACAACCGAAACAGCAAAACCAGTCGCGCTACGAATTGCAATATTTTGGCTTTGAGTTAGATTATTAATATGACACTTTTTTTCTAGGATCTTTTGGGATTCATATATAGATGCAATGGTCAAGGCCGCGCCTAGGCTAATACTCATGATTCTAAAAATGAACATTGTTATCTCCTTTCTAAATTAATTTTTTTCTTCTTGAAATACTCGCATTACATAACCGAAATGTGGAAGCGATTGTATAAAACTTTCCTCTTCGATCTTTTGTAATTTATATACATCAACATCAAACAATACGCCAATAACTAAAACTTCTTTGATTACATCGTAGTTTATTACATGAAATTTTTTCTCATATATTCCAACTAAATACCAATGACTTTTAAATTTAATTAATTTATATGGTGCAAAATGATCAAAAACTTCATTGTTTGTTTTTATGGTAATTAAGGTTTTATTAATGGTTGCTTGAATTATTGTAAGAAAAGGTCCATACACATTTGGTTGTTCCTTTAGTGAATCAACATACACAATACATGGCGAATGATTTTTATTAGAAAGCAAAGCACTAATAAACTTATAGTCAAAAACTTGTTTAGGAAATAATTTATCAATATCAATAACTTTACTAAATTCTAAAATACCGCGATATCGATTATTTCTTAACAAACTCATTGAGTTTTCGGACAATTTATACTGTCCTTTTTTGACCATTTCAATTTCTATTCTTAACAGATTGGCTAAACGCTCATTAAAATCTCTACTTATCGTTTTTTTCGAGACATTAAATTCATTAGCCAACTCATTAATTGAAAGTGTTTCCCCTAAAAACAAACGTTCAAGTATCATACAGATTCTGATACTAAATCGATCATACTCAGACATATTATGCTTCCTACATTTATTTCTGGTGTTGATTAATTGTTTCTTTATTTAGATGTTTTTGACGCATATAAGCAATAATCGCACATGCCGGCACCGTGACTCTAAACGCAGGAGAGGCAAAATCACTTGCTAACCAAGTTGCCGTTATACCCCAACCTATTGGTCCTGCCAAAAAGCTCATAAATGTAGACATTGAAGTATAAACAATAAAAGGAGCTTTCATCCCAATTTGATTTAAAACCATCGCAAGGGTGCGACTAGCAAATATATATGCGGCAAATCCTGAAAGGTTAATCGCAGATTGAATCGACATTAATATTAGTTCTGGAGTTGGGTTCATCAAATCCATCTCCATTTCCTTTGAGAGTTGATTTAATTGCTCTGAAGTCATTTCATTTAATGATTGCTCTAACATTTTTAAAAGTAGATTCATTTCAATATTTTCAATTGGTGCATTTTTATTGAAATTTACTTTTTTCTTTTCACAAACATCAATTAAAATTTCCCGATAAGGAACACCTTTACCACCACGAAGTAACTTAGTGACTAGTGTATTAGCTCCATAAGTTTGTAACTCAGCAGCAATGCACTCCCAGTATTTATTGTGATTTGGATAGTGTTTTTTATACATTTCACATGAGGTCAATTCTTCACTATATCTTGATTGGTTATCTTTAGGATCTATAGTTAGAATAGAAACCAGTAAATCTAAATCATCGTTGTTACAATATTTTAAAAATGCAAGATCTGCATCAGAACGGTAAACAGCCATTTTTATCTCCTTATTTTAATAAATATTTCAGAGATAATTTAACTGGTCAGTTAGACAGGTTATGTCCGATCTTATAAATAAATAAAAAAAATTTTATTTTAGCGAAAACAATATCAATAAAATCATATCTAATTGATTAATTGTTAATTAATAAAAATTAAGACGCTATTTATAATGATCTCAGGTAAAAATTTTTGCAATAATGAAAACATAAAAAGACATGGTTTAGATATAATTTAAATCAGTACATTTAAAAACTATTTTTAGTTGCGGTAGAAGTACTAGCATCATTACAAATGATTAAAACAAAAAAATAATGTTATTTTAAAAATAACATTATTTTTACCAACTGATATCTAACTATTATTTTGTCAACTCATGAAATTCGACGTCATCCTATTTTTCCATTGTTCGGCTTGCATAGAATGCATTTAAAAATGCGAGTACTATTGAGCCGATTACGACAGGGAAGTAACCAAATTGTTGTGCCAGATAATAACTTAGTGATATTACGATAAAGCCACATATAAAACTTGGTGCCGATTGAGCGTTACAAGCTGTAGAACGTGCCTGTGAGCTATCTGAATTATCCATTATGATGGCGGTAATGGCGATAGACATTAAAGGTAAACTAAGAAAATAAAGAAAACAGGCTAAATAGACATTGAAAATATTGACATAACCTAACGAGATCGGAATGAATGCAAGTAAACAAAAAGCATGAAAGAGTAATGAATAGGTTAAACTTTGTTTCCTTGTTAATCGCTTGAGGATTTTGGCTACTAATATAACCGCCACTAAGCTAACAATAGATCCAAATACTTTTAATAAAATAGCAATATCTGATAATCCCCAACCATCATCGACAAGTATTGGTGATAATAGATTATAAGCCGGTAGGAAACTAAACGGCATAAGTATCAAAATAATTAACCAATTAATTCTACCTTTCCAGATAGTAATTAGATTTTTCCAATATTGAGGATCATTGCTTTCGGCAGTAGGCTGATTTTGGCAGTAACGGTACTCTGCAAAAAAACAAAGTTGAATTAATGTAAATCCAATTAAAATAGCAATTAATAATAAACAACCCATCCAACCAATATAGGCATAGAGTAGTAAAATTACTCCACCACCTAAAATATTACCTATCATAGAACCACTAGTCTTGATACTGGAAATAAGATAACGCTGCTCGGCTAAAAAAATATTACAAGCTAACCCTGATATGGCTAATTCTTGAGTTGCAGTCATTGTGGAAAAAATAAAGATGATGGGTAAAATAATATAAAACTGTTGGATTGGATCTAAACAAGCTATAGATATTAAGCATACTAACATTAGTGTTAAAGAGATAAATAACCAATTGCGATAATGAGATATTCGCCGTTTTAAATATTTATCAATAACCGGTGCCCATAAAATTTTTAACCCGATTGGTAACATCATTAAAGGAATAAGACTTAATTGGTTTAACTCCATGCCATCTTTTCTTAAAATTAAAGCTAAAGCGATAGTCAAAAAGCCAATACCAACATATTCTGTAATATAAAGACTTACAAATAATAACCATACATTTTTAGGTAATTTCATCGTTGCTTTGTCAATCATTTACTAATTTTTCCTTTTACAGCATCTACTTTATAGTCATAACGTCTTAATTAATATCATTTTTAGTAGTGCAAATATATTTTAATAATCTATTACCACTCATAATTCGGTTAATTTAAAACAATCAGTTATGTAAAACTAAAACAAATTTAAATCCTTTATACATATAATATTTAACTGATTTATCAATAGTTTATTTGTGCAGAAATACCGACTTGTCGTGGTTGCTGATAAGTACGGTAACGTGAAGATGAGGACATCAGGCTAATTTTGTCATGAGAATTGAAAACATTATCAGCATAAAGCATGATTCGACCTTGTTTGAAGTTATAAGCTATGTAAGCATTTGCTTGGTAATAACTATCGATTTTAGATGCTCTATTATTTGATGCATCAGTAAAGTAACTATCCACAAACGATACATTTAATCCGGTTTCCAACCCATATGGTAGGTTATAGTACCCACCTAAATTAAATGTATAACCAGGAGCACGCGTTAGCTTATTGCCGTTATAACTTTTACTGTCGCTATATTTTTCTATTTTGGTTTTAAGTAAGCCCAAACCGGAGTTTAAATTTAAATTTTGTGTTGCTTGCCACTCAACATTAAATTCAGCACCATAAGTTATCGCTTTATCGGCATTAGCAATAGTTATTCCTAGTGGATGAGAATACTCAATTTGCATATCTTTATAGTCGTTATAGAAAATATTAGTATTGATTTTTAAGCGTTTATCGTCTGAAAGCCAGCGGTGATAAAGTTCATAGTTCCAAAGATATTCAGTACCATAATTGTATGTTGAAAAAGGATAGGTAAATGTAATTCCAGCCCCTCCAGGATTATAACCACGAGCAATTTTAGCACCAATACGCTGATCATCACTGATTAGATAAGCAACATCAAATTTCGGTAAGAAAACATTTGTTTTGTTATCATAATCTAAAGTAAATAAGCTACCACCTTTACGGGTATGTTTTTCTTGCTCATAACGAGCTGATAGATTAACTTCGATAACATCAATTGGTTTAAAGGTAAACTCCCCTAAAACCGCTTTAGTCTTGATAACATCATGATAACGGTTGCGAACGCCTAATAAAATACTGTCATCTTGTGGTGACTGAAAATAAAATAGACCAAATAAACCTTGGTATGTACCATCGTTGTATTTTAAAATCGGCTGAACTTGCCATTTATGCCCCTCAACACGAGATGGTGCGCCAGAAGGCAGAGAAAAACGGTCATGAATATAATTTGAATAAATAACTTTATTTTCAAATTCCCATGTATCATTAAATTGATAACCCACATCCCAAATTGTGCTCGAAGTACGAATTTTGAATACAGAGCGATAGGTATCATAATCTGTTGTTGGTTTAAACTCCCCTTGAGGATTTCGTGAATCTACATGTTTAAAGGTTAAACGGCTATAAAGATCCGGCACAGCTGAAGGTAACCAAAGTAATTTAGCCTTAGTTGTAGTGGATTTAAACTTTCTTGAGTCACCGGCAGGATGATAATTGGCTAAATGTTCATAGGATTTACGACCTTGATCATCCACCGTAAAACGTAAGAGTAATTGTTCATCAACTAATGGACCAGATAGCATTGTGGCTAATTGACGTCTATTTTGATTACCGTAATCCGTTTTTGCTGCTGCTTCAAATTTATTGATGGGATCATTACTTTGCATAACAATAGCTCCAGCAATAGAATTACGTCCTTGAGCATAACTTTGCGGCCCACGATAAACTTCGACTTGCTTAATATCCCATAGCGATTTAGTTTCAAAGGCCAATTCATTATAGTTAGAATTATCACCATCAACTTGCACATTAACTCTAGGACGAGCACCTGCTAAAAAAGATATTGCGCCATGAGCTGATGACCCCTCAACGCCTCGAATTGAGGGTAATTGATTACCTAATCCAGTTTCTAGAATATTGGAAGTTTGTTTAAGTACAGTTGTTAAAGAGTAAAGATCGGGACGTCTTTCGATATCTTTATTAGTTATAACACTTAAACTTGAACTGGTTTGTAACTCGCTGCGATGTACCCCTTCACCAGTAACAGTGATGGTGTCCAATTTATCTTTTTCAATATCTTCCTTGATATCTTTAATATTACTTTCAGCTAGCACAATAGAACTATAACAGCTCATAAGGCATAAACTAAATAGACTAAATTTTACAGTTAAATTTTTCATCCGAACACGCTTTAATTGATAATGATTTTCATTTGCGATCATATAGATTAAAAAATAAGCTGTCAATTTACTGTTTAAAAAAATCAATATTATTAAATTAACTTGTTTTTATTCAAAATGAATAACTAAAATTTTTTATCAAGAAGAATGATTTATAAAATAAAAAACCCTAGTTAATGAAGTGACCCCCAATAGTTGGACAACCAATTACTGAGGGTCTTTTTATGTCAAAATATAGTCGAGATTTAAAAATTATCATAGCTAATGAATTCTTATCAGGAGAATCATCGAAAATTCTTTCAAAAAAATATGCGATATCTTCTCGTCAGATTCGATATTGGTCCCAAGTGGTTGCGATTCATGGTGATAACGCCTTTCAACCAACACCTCATTTACGTCATGCCGAAGCAAGATTACAAGCATTAAAATTAATGTGGACAAATAATTGGTCTCTCGGGCACACTAGTGCTATGCTTAATTTAAGTTCCCCCGGTCTTCTATTTGTTTGGCTTGATAGATATCATAAAAAAGGTTTCCGAGGGCTTGAATATCGTTCCAGAGGAAGACCCTGTATGAAGCGAACCCGTATTGAACCAACTCACAGTGATGACGAAAAAACAATTGAAGAATTAAAAGAGGAAATTGCTTATCTACGAGCAGAAAATGCTGTTCTAAAAAAGTTCGAAGAGCTGAAGCAAGCAAAACGTCAACAAACAAAGAAAAAACGTTAGTTGTTTTAGCTCTTAAATATCAGTATTCCTTAAAACATTTGCTATCAGCAACAAAACTGGCAAAAAGTGTTTTTTATTATCATGTTAATAGGTTGAAAATGCCGTCTGCTTATGAAAATGAGTTAAAACGTATAGAATCGATTTACCATGAACATAAAGGGCGTTATGGATATCGGCGAATTCATTTAGCGTTGATAAATGAAGGAATTAAGCTCAATCATAAAACAGTACAACGATTAATGGTTCAGCTTAATCTCAAATCGACAGTAAGACCTAAAAAATATCGTTCTTATCGTGGAGAGACTGGTAAAACAGCCGCTAATTATCTTAAAAGAGATTTTGAATCATCGAGACCGAATGAAAAATGGGTAACGGATGTCACAGAATTTAAGGTAAATGAACAGAAAATTTACCTATCGCCCATTATCGATTTATATAATCAAGAAGTAATCGCTTATAAAGTGGCTAAAAATGCACGTTTGACCTTGGTGACAGATATGCTTAAAAAAGGGATATCACGATTAAAACAGTGTGAAAAACCGTTACTACATAGTGACCAAGGCTGGCAATATAGAAATCGCCATTATCAGAAGCTACTGGCTAATAATGGCATCAAACAAAGTATGTCCAGAAAGGGAAATTGTTTAGATAATGCGGTAGCTGAAAACTTTTTTGGTCTATTAAAATCAGAAATGTACCATGGACAATGCTTTAAAGATGCAGATGAATTGATTGAAAAAATAGAAGAATATATAGAATACTACAACACCAAACGGATTAAAGCCAAATTAAAAGGCCTGACTCCGGTTGAATTTCGAAATCAGGCCTTACAAGCCGCTTAATCAAAGTGTCCAACTTTATGGGGTCACTTCATAAACTAGGGTTTGATATGTAGATAGATGAATAAATTTAAGTGATTAACTATTTTTTCTTCGCTTTTCCTTGATACTCAGCATAATACTCTTGAGCAAGTTTACGCATTGATAAGCCAATCGCTGCATATTGATATTCATTTAAATTGGCTAATGAAGCTCGAGCCGAAGGATGTTGTACAGCAAATCCTTTACCAGGTAATAAAACCACCCCTGCTTCATCAGCAATTCTAAATAACATCTCAGATGGATTTTTATTTTTTAAGATCCATTTAGCAAATTTGTCATCATAAAGCTCACGACAAATATGTTCTAGGTCAATTAAGGTATAGTAATCGACACTGTTTTCATCAGTATGATGCGCAAGCCCTAAATGTTGATATAACGAAGCCGCTCGACGACGGATCAATGATTTTAATGCTGCTTTATAACTTTGATCGGTATCCATCATCTCACACAAGGCAAATAACACCATTTGTACTTGTTGTGGAGTTGAAAGCCCAGCAGTATGATTTAACGCCACTGCACGACTGTCGGCCACTAAACGGTCAATAAATTTTAGATTTTCAGGATCTGTCACAATAGAACTATAGCGTTTATCTAAAATCTGTCTCGTTTTGCTTGGTAATGCCTTAATTTTTTTATCGAATATATTATCACGAGCTGTGGCAATCACCCCTAAACGCCAACCGGTTGCCCCAAAGTATTTAGAAAATGAATAAACTAAAATGGTATTTTTTGGACAAATAGCGAACAAGGATTGGAAATTATCAGCAAATGTGCCATAAACATCATCAGTTAAAATAATTAAATCAGGACGTTTTTTCACAATATCAGCAATAATCTGTAAGCTTTTATCATCAATTTTTACTGATGGTGGGTTAGATGGGTTAACTAAATAGAAAGCTTTAATAGCAGGATCTTCTAATTTGCGCAATTCCGCTTCTGGATATTGCCAATTGGCATCAGGATCGGAATTAACTAGTACTTCCACCAATTGATAATCATTAAGTTCTGGGATTTCTAAATAGGGTGTAAAAATAGGTGCGCCAATGGCAATTTTGTCACCTTTTTGGATTAAGTTATTTTCTTTCATAGAATTGAAAATATAGGCCATTGCCGCTGTACCGCCTTCAACGGCAAAAAGATCCAGATCATCACGTCTTAGATATTGTGCTCCCATTTGAGTGAGGACATATGCTTTAACTACCTCTTCACTAAAACGTAGCATTCTGTCTGGTACAGGGTAATTACAACCTAAAATACCTTCAACCATCTCTTGTAAGAATGCGTTTTCATCTAAACCTAGCTGATCGCGAATATAAGAAAATGCTTTACCTAAAAAAGACACCCCAGGTGTTTGATAATTTTGACGAACAAAATGTTCAAAACGCCCAGTTAAACCAACTTTAATTGGCATGCCTCCGACACCTTCATTCATATATGAAAAAGACATTTCAGATTCTTGTAGCGCAAACACACCTAGTTGAAAAAACGCTTGTCGTGGCCAAGTTGCCAAAAAGTTAGGATTACCACGCCCCGCATTTAACATCACACGATCAGTATGGCTTTGTGCTAGTTTAATTAAATTATCTTTCAATTCAAAAGGACTTAAATTCGCGTATTTCGCATATTCATTATTACTTTTCATAACCATGTATCCTTAATTTGAGATGTCAATTAAACAAAAGCAACAACTAATGGTCCTAACAAGGTTAGGAAAACATTAGCTAAAGCATAGGTAATTGCAAAAGAGTTGGTAGGCGTTGAGTTACCGGCTTTATTTAGTACTTCACCAAAAGCTGGATTTGCACTACGAGAACCGGCTAAAGCGCCAGCAAATACCGCCGAATTTTTATAACCCAAGACATACTTACCAAAATAAATGCCTAGTAACATCGGCAATAAAGTCACCACAACACCGATTAAGAATAATGAAAGACCTTGATCTTTAATAGTATTAATGGCTTGTAAACCTGAGCTTAGCCCAACAACTGCCACAAAGCCAGCTAAACCAAAATCTTTAAGTAATTGCACTGCTCCAGTTGGAATATTTCCTACTGTTTGATGTAAAGAGCGGTACCAACCAAACAATAAGCCTGATAATAAAGCACCACCTCCGGCACCTAAAGTGATTGGAATATCACTGACTCGAATCACAATAAGACCAATAATAAGTCCAACTACCAGACCTAACCCATGGAATATCCAGTCAGTTTTTTCACTTTTGGTAATCGGCGCACCAATTCTATCAACCACACGCCTTAAATCACCATCGGTACCATAAATGGTAATAACATCACCTAACTTAAATACCATATCATTATTTAATGGCAATGGTTGTCCATCACGATGAACAGCAATTAAATAAATACCATGTTTTAACTTCATCACTTCGTCAGATGAAAGCACTTGTGTTAAATTTTGACCAACATACCGAGTATTACGCATTTCAACATCTTGGGTATTCATCACTACATCCATACCCTGTGCTGAATTCACTTCTTCACCTAATAAATCAGTGGCAGCAATCATGGCATCCCGATGACCAACAACCAAAATAATATCTTTGGCTTTTAATAAGGTTTCAGGTGCAGCTTCAATAATACGATTGCCACGTTTGATTCGCTCAATACTAATACCATTAATCACCTTTTCTAAACTTTCAACGGTTTGATTAACCTTATTAGTAATACGATATAAGCGACCAGTTACATCAGATAAAGCAAAGTTTTGACCACTACCTAATAAAAGCGAGCCATGTAATTGTTCTGCTTCGGCCTTAATTGCATCGTCGTTAATTTCTCGCCCCATAATTTTTGGCAAAAT
Organism: Gilliamella sp. LMG 34359; assembly: GCF_984569085.1. Lineage (NCBI taxonomy): Bacteria > Pseudomonadati > Pseudomonadota > Gammaproteobacteria > Orbales > Orbaceae > Gilliamella > Gilliamella sp. LMG 34359. The sequence goes on from NZ_OZ474906.1 coordinate 3,036,876, forward strand.
GTTAACACAGACAATAATCGCACCCAGTGAACCAAAGATATATGTCACCGCATAACCAATAGTCACATTACCTTGTAATCGACTTAACTCTTCTGGACTTAAACCTAGCTGAGTTAATGCATCTGATGCCGTACCCATAATGGCTGATTGGGTTAATCCACCTGCGGCTAAACCAGCAGCAAGACCTTTATCTAAATGGAATAATTTGGCTAACACCACTACTGTTACAAAACCGGCAACAGCAATAAATAATGCTAAAAAGATTTCACGCAGGGTTTTAACCCCTAATGAACGGAAAAACTGTGGTCCGCTTTCGAAACCAACAGCATAAATAAATAGAGCGAAAAGTACCGCTTTAACACCAGCATCCACAGTCACACCAAATACACTTAATGCCACTGCTACCAATAATGAACCAGCAACACCACCTAACTGAAATTTGCCGATTCGAATACCACCAATCAAATACCCTAAGCTTAAAGAGAGAAATAAAAGTATTTCTGGTGAATGCTTAAGTCCATCTAAAATCCAATTTGAAAGCCATTGAAACATAATTATTGTCCTCAAGTGCTAAGATTTATGAAATAGAAAAGATAGATAAGAAAAGATTGGAACTGGAACTATATTCATAACAAGGTATGAATACATCTATATATTAAACTTCAATGCAAAGAATAGATAGTAAATTTTAACAATTAATATTATTGCTAATAAATAGCATTATTTTGTCAAAATAGCGAATTGAAAAAATAATATTAATAATGAATTAAGTATAAAAAAGCCCAAACGGATTTTGGGCTTAGTGTTGCTTTATTTGCAAATAAAATTATTTTTAGATTAAATTCTTATTTAGCTCTGAAAATACTTTCTCTAATTTTAACGTCAAGATTATTTACCCAACGATTGTAATTACGGTGAACTTTTCCACTGCTGCCTTGTAAGTTTGGACTAACAGAGACATAATTAATTGAATAACTTGTCGCAGAATAAGGAATATCAACTATAACTTCGAATTTACGGTTGAATAATTATCACGAATAGTTTTGTTATTTAATAGTACACTTTAGTTAAACTATTAATTAGTAGCCAAATATTGGGCTTCCATATCATCATTGAAAAGTTATTTTGGCCATACCCTTGGCGCATGTGGGGCAATTGAAGCATGGTTGACGTTAGAAATGATGCACACAGGCTGGTTTAACCCAACTATCAACTTAAATCATATCGATCCTCAGTGCGGTGATCTTGATTATATTGTCGGCGCTGGGCGAAATTTAGATATTGAATATTTTCAAACCAATAACTTTGCTTTTGGTGGAATCAACACCTCAATTGTTATTAAAAGATTATAGTTTGATATTTTTGAATAAGCTTAGTGTTAAAATTTATCTAGATTTTTATACCATTATTCAGGAATGTTAAGATTGTTGATGGAATTTTTATTGCTCCATTTACATAATAAATAGTTCAAATGATTTTACAAATGATGGTACTTTAACAACTTGCATAGTTGCTAAAGTACACATTCATTTTGTTTAAAATCTCGTTTACCATCCTCATTTTTTTAATTTATTTTTTAAACAATAATGTAGTATTACTCAGAGTTTAGTTTACTATAACGATTTTTAACCATGATAGATATCTTTTATGAGTTTATAGCATAGTGGTGATATCTATCCTTAGTTTATAAACAAACTTTCATCTTTTTTATAAAGAAATTTAATAAAATAGCGACTGATTAACAAAGATAAAAGTAAATTAATTGCCAATAAAAATATTAGATTATTTAAAGACTGAGATTGAATTTTACTTATGAGACTTAATGAAGGTGAAATATCATTCATAAAAATCACATAATAAATAGTCGTACTTACAAGACCACTAAGAAAAGTAGTTACCATTCCTGACAATATCAATTTTGCGAAGCTAACTTTAGAATTCACTTGTTTAAAACTATTTTTGATAACTACAGTGAAAAGTATATAGAGAATTACTGACAATAAAAGTCCTATCAATACTGGTGCCAACACTAAAGATATACTTGGTTGCAAAAAATGATAAATTATTGCTAACGATATATAGGACAAGAAAATACTATAAAGTTGGATATGAATTTTTTTTAATTGGTCTGAATTAAAATTAATTGCTGATCGATAAATAATATTATTTCTACCGATAAAATAAAACATTATGATTAGCACAAATAAATCTATTATAAGAATTAGCCGATATGTGAAAATGAGATAGAAATATGAAAATGAATCATCGTGGATTAAGTCAAAATTAATTAGAAAATAATTATAAAACAGTATGAATATTTCAACGCCGAATTCAAAAAGTGGTGTTTGCAAAAAATAGGTAATAAGAAAAAAAATCACAGAGAGCAAACTGATTACTTTCCAATTTTTAGATACATTATATAGACAATACTTTTGGCAGAAAAATACACTAATAATAAAAACTAAAAAATAATAATTCATAGAACCCAAAGTTAAACTATGAATTAGTTGAGCTATGTAAATATTGCCTTCGCTAAGGTAGCTATCCGATTTGATAACAAGATTAAATATGGAATTGAATAATGAACATCCAAAATTGATAAAAATAAAAAGGCAAGGTAGTTTAAAATAAGATTGATTTTGAGTATCCATTATATCCCTATAAATGTTCATTATTAAATAATATAAAAAATGGTAACTATCTTGAAAGATGAATATAAAGATTATATTTTGGTTTAAAAATCCTATCGTTTTTATAATCAATATAACCTAAAAATAGTAACCAAAATAAAAACAAAAAATAGATCTTTATAAAAAATTATTGTTCCATCAAAGTTAAGAAATCTCAATTTATAAATTTTCTTTTCTTTTTTCTTTTTTTACCTTTTATTTTGTTAATTAGTAAACATATAAAAGCTATTGCAGGATTGAAAAAAAAGAAAATAAAAAACAATAAAATGATTAATGGTTTATATTCTGGAAAAGATTCTATAATTTTTTCTTGATATAATGAGCATAAGAATAAAATACTAAATAGAAAAAAATAAATTATTCTTGTTACCCATAATAATCTTTTTAACGATTTTATTCTTCTATAATGAGTTGGTGTACAATCTGAATAAGGTATCGTGATACCCAACAGAAAAAGCTCAATTAAAAATAATAAAATATAAAAAAAGGTTACCATTTTTTATTTCTTCAGAGAGTCGATTTATCTAATAACACTGCTTCATTGAAATTGGTAATAATATTTTAATTAAAGCTAGATACCTTAAATGACTTTTTCCCCTTTATCGCAGGATCGGCAAGTACAACAACTAATTACTCAATAAGCATTATTCATAAATATAGCCTAGATTATATACAAAATTAGATAACTGTAAAACTAAAACCAAGATTTATATTGCGAATTTTAGAAAAATCAATCAACCTTAAGTCATTATAATGAATAGATATGGCGTCATTTGACGCCATTATCAAATGTTTAGTATCAGAACTAAACGTTATAAATCATTTTTTTCACGTTCAATGGCTCGATAACCAATATCATGCCGATAGTAACAACCATGCCAATGAATATTTTTGATTTGTTCATATGCACGTTTTTGGGCATCTGATACGCTGTTACCTAGTGCGGTGACACATAGAACTCGTCCACCATTGGTACAAACTTGACCATTTTCCAAGCAAGTACCGGCGTGGAAGATTTTACAATCGTTATCTATAACGGTTGGTAGACCTAAAATAACATCTTTAGTGTTGTAATCGCCCGGATAACCACCAGCAGCGAGCACGACACCTAAAGCTGGTCTTGGATCCCATTTTGATTTTATGGTATCTAATTTACCTTTTGTGGCAGCTAAACAGAGTTCTATCAAGTCCGATTGCATTCGCATCATGATCGGTTGGGTTTCTGGATCGCCAAATCGACAATTAAATTCAATGACTTTGGGATTACCTTGTTTATCTATCATTAAACCGGCATAAAGGAAACCAACATAAACATTACCTTCTTGTGCCATGCCATTGACCGTAGGATAGATGATTTGTTGCATAACTTTATTGAAGACCTCATCGGTTACTACCGGTGCTGGAGAATAAGCGCCCATTCCTCCGGTATTAAGACCGGTATCGCCATCACCTACTCGCTTATGATCTTGACTAGTTGCCATTGGTTCGACATGTTTACCATCGACCATCACGATAAAGCTAGCTTCTTCGCCATCGAGAAACTCTTCTATTACTACTCTATGACCGGCATCACCAAAGGCATTACCCGCTAACATATCGCGCACCGCCTCTTCTGCTTCTTGAAGTGTCATGGCAACAATCACGCCTTTCCCTGCAGCTAAACCATCAGCTTTTATTACAATTGGCGCCCCTTTTTGCTGAATATAGGCAATAGCTGGCTCAATTTCGGTAAAGTTTTGATATTCAGCAGTTGGAATATGGTGACGAGCTAAAAAATCTTTAGTGAAAGCCTTCGAACCTTCAAGTTGTGCTGCGGCTTTTGAGGGGCCAAAAATAGTTAATCCTGCCTTTTGGAAACTATCCACAATACCAATCACTAATGGAGCTTCTGGTCCTACAATAGTTAAGTCTATTTCTTGCGCTTGAGCAAAATTGAGTAGACCAGCAATGTCGGTTGCTTTAATGTTGATGTTTTCTAAATTAGGTTCCAGCGCAGTACCAGCATTGCCTGGCGCAACAAACACTTTAGAAACTAATGGCGATTGTGCTGCTTTCCATGCCAAAGCATGTTCACGTCCACCATTGCCGATAACTAATACTTTCATACAAGGTCCTTTCAATACTTTTAAAATTAATGCCTAAAATGCCGCATATTGGTGAAGATCATGGCAATATTATGCTCATTTGCAGCTTGTATCACTTCATCATCGCGAATTGAACCACCGGGCTGAATAACACAAGTAACTCCCACAGCAGCCGCTGCATCAACACCGTCTCTAAACGGAAAGAAGGCATCAGATGCCACAACTGAACCAGCGACTTCTAGATTTTCATCTTGCGCTTTTATTCCGGCAATTTTTGCCGAATACACCCTGCTCATTTGCCCGGCGCCAATTCCAATAGTCATGTTATCTTTAGCATAAACAATGGCATTAGATTTTACAAATTTAGCTACTTTCCAACAAAATAGTGCATCAGATAACTCTTTTTCGGTCGGTTGTCGTTTGGTAACCACTGTTAGTTGTTCTTGGGTTACCATACCTAAATCTCGGTCTTGTACAAGAAGTCCACCATTAACTCGTTTAAAGTCTAAACTGGCAACCGCGCTTCCTGACCATTGACCACACTCCAATACTCGGACATTTTTTTTAGTTTGGGTGATCGCCAATGCGTCTTGATCAACGGATGGCGCAATAATCACTTCAACGAATTGCTTATCAACGATAGTTTGGGCAGTCTTAGCATCCAAAGGACGATTAAAAGCAATGATGCCACCAAAAGCAGAAGTTGGATCGGTTTTAAAAGCATTAAGGTAGGCATTTAAGATGTTATCACTTACCGCAACACCACAAGGATTGGCGTGTTTAACAATCACGCAAGCCGGCTCTGCAAATGATTTTACGCATTCTAATGCGGCATCGGTATCAGCAATATTGTTATAAGATAATTCTTTACCTTGTACCTGTTTAGCGGTAGCAATAGAGCCTTGCTCTAAATGTTCTTCAACATAGAAAGCCGCTTGTTGATGAGAGTTTTCACCATAGCGCATATCTTGTTTTTTAATAAATTGTAAATTTAAAGTGCGAGAAAACTCACCTGCTGGTTTATCTCTATCACCATAATATGGTGGCACAAGTTTACCAAAGTAGTTGGCGATCATACCATCATATTGAGCAGTATGTTCAAATGCCTTTATTGCTAAACTAAATCGATATTTGAACGAAAGGCAATTTTGCTGTTGATCTAGCATATCAATGATGGTGCTATAATCCCGGCAATCAACGACGATAGCGACATCTTTATTATTTTTTGCCGCTGACCGTACCATGGTTGGTCCACCAATATCAATATTTTCTATCGCATCTTCTAGACTGCATTTGGGGTCAGCAACCGTTTTCGCAAAAGGATATAAGTTCACAACTACCATATCAATTGGTGCGATCTGATGTTGTTTCATCACCTCATCATCAATTCCTCGACGCCCCAATATGCCACCATGTATTTTAGGATGTAAAGTTTTGACTCGACCATCCATCATCTCAGGAAATCCCGTGTAATCCGCTACTTCGGTAACAGGAATATGGTTGTCAATTAGAAGTTTGGCGGTTCCGCCAGTGGAAAGAAGTTCTATATTACGAACGGATAAAGCTTTGGCAAATTCAATGATTCCGGTTTTATCAGAAACACTAAGTAAAGCACGACGGATAGGACGAAACTGCTGCATGAAAAAAGCTCCGAAATTGATTTTCTAAATCCAAGTCTGTGGCTGGCTATTATATATAAAACACGCAGCGATGTTTAGTATTAACTTTTTAAAATTAAATCGAAAAATTTTTTACCTCAATAATTTGATATTGATCACAGAATTAACATTTTCCGGTTAATCATGGTGTTTTAGGCTTTCTTTTTTAGATTTTTTGCTCTAATGTTATGCGTAACTGTTACGCATAACATTTTATAAAAAGGGAGAAAGTCATGCAGTCTTTATTTGAATTGAAAGGAAAACGCGCACTCATCACCGGTTCTGCTCAAGGAATTGGTAATCTTTTAGCAAATGGTTTAGGTCAATATGGCGCTAGCATTATCATCAATGATATTACTCAAGAAAGAGCCGATAATGCTGCCAAGTTATTACAGCAACAAGGTATTGATGCCGTTGGTGTAGGTTTTGATGTCACTAATTTAGCATCCGTAACGCAAGCAATTAATTATATTGAGAAAGAAATCGGTGCTATCGATATTTTAATTAATAATGCCGGGATTCAACGTCGTCATCCTTTTACAGAATTTCCTGAAGCAGATTGGGATGCAGTCATTAACGTTAATCAAAAAGCGGTGTTTTTAGTTTCACAACAAGTGGCTAAACATATGATTAACCGCCGTGAAGGGAAAATCATCCATATCTGTTCAATGCAAAGTGAATTAGGTCGAGACACTATCACGCCTTACGCCGCCTCGAAAGGAGCGGTAAAAATGTTAGTAAAAGGAATGTGTGTTGAACTTGCCCGCTACAACATTCAAGTCAATGGTATTGGTCCTGGTTATTTCGATACTGAGATGTGTAAAGCACTGGTCGAAAATAAAGAGTTCACCAGCTGGTTATGTCAAAGAACACCAGCAGCTCGTTGGGGTAAACCTGAAGAACTGATTGGTTCAGCGGTATTTTTATCCTCTAAAGCATCTAATTTTGTCAACGGACATATTCTTTATGTCGATGGCGGAATGCTAGCTGCGGTTTAATCACCCATCACAAATTACACAGATGTTTATGATTCAAAGCTAATGAGCGTTATTTGAGATGATTAGAACCATAAACATTTGTCGTAATTTATCTAGGATTTTATTTAGTTTATAAAGGGAATGAATATGAATATCACACAAAAATTAGCACCATCGAGATGGTGGCGATTAATGCCAATAATTTTTATCACTTACAGTCTAGCTTACTTAGATCGTGCAAATTATGGTTTTGCCGCTGCCGCCGGTATCAATGATGATTTAGGCATTACTAAAGGTACGTCATCATTAATTGGTGCACTGTTTTTTCTTGGCTACTTTTTCTTCCAAGTTCCAGGTTCTATTTACGCGGTTAGAAAAAGTGTTCGAAAACTGATTTTTGTTTGCCTTATTTTATGGGGAATGTGTGCAGCACTAACAGGAATGGTCAGTAATATACCTTCACTTATGGCGATACGCTTTGTTTTAGGTATTGTTGAAGCTGCTGTGATGCCGTCAATGTTAATTTATATTAGTACTTGGTTCACAAAAGCTGAACGCTCAAAAGCCAATACGTTTTTAATATTAGGAAATCCAGTAACAGTATTGTGGATGTCTATTGTTTCAGCTCATTTAATTGACCTTTATGGCTGGCGTGAAATGTTTGTTATTGAAGGTTTACCAGCCGTTTTATGGGCCGTAATTTGGTGGATTTTGGTCAGAGATAAACCATCAGAAGTGAAATGGTTAACCGACGCAGAAAAAGCTGAATTCCAAGCAGTAATGGATAAAGAGCAGCAAAATATTAAACCAATGCGTAATTATGGTGAAGCATTTCGTTCAGGTAATGTAATTAAACTTTGTGCAGTACATGCTTTATGGAGCATTGGAGTATATGGTTTTATGATGTGGATGCCATCTATCATTAAAGCATCTGGTAATGTTGATATCGTTTCAGTTGGTTGGTTAGCGGCTATCCCTTACTTTGTTGCGATTGCAATGATGTTAATTGTCTCTTTTTATTCTGATAAACTTCAAAACAGAAAATTATTTGTTTGGCCATTATTGTTAATTGCGACTATTGCTTTCTTTACCGCTTATTTACTTGGTGCCGAACATTTCTGGATCTGCTTCATCTTATTATCTATCGCAGCAGGATGTATGTATGCACCATATGGACCGTTTTTTGCCTTAATTCCTGAACTATTACCTAGTAATGTTTCGGGTGTTTCAATTGGGTTAATTAATAGTTTTGGCGCGCTTGGTGCATTCATTGGCGCATGGTTAGTTGGTGTTATCAATGCTGCAACCGGTAGTGCCGGAGCATCTTATATTTTTATGGGCGCAGCTTTAGTATTATCCGTCGTGCTTATGGCTAACGTTAAAGCACCTAAAAAATAATCTCCATTTTCAATAAAAAGGTAATAGTGGCTATTACCTTTTTGATTTAATTCAAGATAACTAATGTTATTTATTTTGCTATTTTACTGATAAAATAGCCGCTTTCTTTTGAATAATTCCTTTAAATAACGATTTATGAAAGATAAACGCATTAGTTTACAAGATATTGCCGATTTAACTGGTGTGACTAAAATGACAATTAGTCGCTATTTAAAAAATCCTAAGCAGATATCAGAAAAAAATAGAGAAAAAATCGCCAAGGTACTAAAAGAAATTAATTATATACCTAATCTTGCCCCACAAATCATGTTAGGTTCTCGTAGCCGTTGTATCGGTATCGCCATTCCATCATTTAAAAATCAGATATTTTTAGAAGTTCTAGCTGGCATTGAATCTGTCGCGTCAACCCATCACTATCAAACCATTATTACTAATTACAATTATGATAAGCAAATTGAGGAAGAGAAAATTATCAATTTACTATCTTATAATATTGATGCATTAGTTTTGATGGAAAAACAACATACAACAACTACGCTTGAATATTTAAAGACAGCTAAGATTCCTGTTATTGAGTTAATGGATATTACCAATACGTTTTTTGATATTCAAGTTGGATTTGATAACCAAAAAGCTGCATATGACATGACAATGCAGATGATTGCCTCTGGTAAAAAAAATATTATCTATTTTAACTCAATTGCTAGCGTGCGAGATAGTCAGCGTTATCACGGTTATGAGCAAGCAATGCAGCAATCAGGATTGGTTCCCCATCAAATTTTACCAAATTTGATTTCATCTATCGATTTAGGCAAACATCTCTTTCATAAAGCAATACAAGAATATCCGAATATGGACGGTGTATTTTGCACTAACGATGATATGGCTATTGGTGTTTTACTTGAATGCCAAAATTATAGCATCCCTGTTCCGGAACAAATCGCTATTTCAGGATTCCATGGATTAGAAGTTGGTCGAGCCAATAAACAAAATATTGCTACTGTTATTACGCCACGATTCGAAATAGGTAAAGTCGCCATTGAATTACTGTTAAAAAGGCTTGACGGAGAGATAATTCCTAATAGCATCTGTCTGCCTTATCAAATTGAAAAAGGGCAAACTATTTAAAATAAAATCAAACTAGTAACAGGTTGAATTTAGATTGCATCATTAGTAAAACCTGAGCTAAATGGTTAGCTCAATTCATTCAACAATAGAATCACTTTGTCTATCATAAAAATAAAGCGAATTGACACTTTGAATTTTCCTTTCATTCTGTTCTCGGGTACTATTGCGATATTTTTGCGGACTCAAACCAATTCTCTTTTTGAAGATCCGCGAAAAATAGAGTTGATCATCAAAGCCAATTGAACGACTGATTTCGGCAATACTCATGGTCGTGGTTTGCAATAACAGTTTCGCCCGATTTACTCGTTGTTCTTGTCGCCATTCGCCAATCGACATACCAATTTGATCTTTAAACATATGGGCGATCCTTGATGTCGACAAACACACTCTTTGTGACACAATATCTAGGGTAAAATTATTTTCATCAAGGGTATCAATTAAATAGTTACAAACTTGCAATACGCGAGTATCGATTTTAGGGGGATTAGTAGCAGAGGTCTCTTGTGCACAGCGTATTAAGAATTGCTCTAACATACTCATGGCTAAATTTTCCGAATAAATTATATTTGATTGCCCTACCTCGACAATTTTTATAAATAATTGTTCTAGCTCGTCTTTTACTTGAGTATTAGGGCGATAAAACCCGGTTTCTTTTAAGCGATTTTCCCAACTTAATAAATATTTCCATGTTGATTTAGGTCTAAAATAAACCCAAAAGTGAAACCAATTATTTTCGTCTTCTTTGCGGCCATATAAATGGGGCTCTTTGGGAGGAAAAAGCACAAAATCACCTGGATAACAATTGAATGATTCATTATCACGATAAATAGTCCCCTGCCCTGCATAAGTTAAGTTGATAATGTAACCATTTAACCCTTTAGGGCGATCGATGAAAAAATCAAATTTGCCTTCTTTTTCGATCGGAGTTAAACCAGATACAAGATGGACATTAAATGAATAACCCGGTAGTAACGGGTCATTTTGTTGTTCATTACTCATTTAGCATCCTCAATTCTTGGCAATTTTTTTTATTTTTACATAAAAAATTTTTTTGAATAGTGATAATTGTGAGATCTCCATCACAAAACAATTTAGGTGTGCAAAATCGTCTATATTTATAGCAACAACGTACCTATTTGTTTTATCGGATATTAATTATTCTTCCCGAAAATTCCATTTAATTAGTCTTTGAGGTACTAGCGGATGAATAAAAAAATAACCATTGGATTAGATTTTGGTAGCGATTCTGTCAGAGCTTTAGCTGTCGACTGCGAGAATGGCAAAGAATTAGCTACAGAAGTAATTTATTACCCACGATGGGCAAAAGGTCAGTTTTGTGATCCCCAAAAAAATCAATTCAGACATCATCCTCTCGATTATATTGAGTCAATGACGCAATCAATACAATCAGTTGTCAAACAACTAAAATCTGATGCACAAAACATAGTTGCCATTGGCGTTGATTCAACAGGCTCTACTCCAGCACCAATTGATGAAAATGGTGAAGTATTAGCGTTAAAAACAGAGTTTAGCAACAATCCTAATGCCATGTTTATTCTTTGGAAAGATCATACCTCGGTAAATGAAGCTGAAGAGATTAATAGCCTGTGCAAAACCGAACCTTATTGCCAATATTTACAATATTGTGGTGGAGTTTATTCTTCCGAATGGTTTTGGGCGAAGATTATGCACATTTTTCGTCAAGATAGTGCGGTAAAAAGTGCTTCAGCCTCTTGGATTGAACTGTGTGATTGGGTACCTGCTTTACTTTCTGGAACTACTGCACCAAATAAGATAAAACGTGGTCGCTGTGCTGCCGGTCACAAATGTTTTTGGAGTGAAGAGTGGCATGGTTTACCACCTTATGAGTTTTTTGAAAAACTCGATCCAGCTTTAGTAACTACCTTACCTTATCCTTTATTTGAAGAGACTTATACGGCTAACCATAAAGTTGGCACAATTACTCAAGAGTGGGCTGAAAAATTAGGCTTGCCATCTTCGGTCATCATTTCTGGTGGTGCCTTTGATTGCCACATGGGAGCGGTAGGTGCTGGCGCCAAGCCTTATACGTTAGTAAAAGTAATTGGCACCTCTACTTGCGATATTTTATTAGCAGAACAGGCTGTCATTGATAATCGACCAATTAAAGGCATCTGTGGTCAAGTAGATGGCAGTGTGATGCCAAACTATATTGGTCTTGAGGCCGGTCAATCTGCCTTTGGCGATACTTATGCCTGGTACAAAAAACTTTTGTGTTGGCCACTGGAAAGGTTAGTGGCAACTTCACCTGAATTGCAATCAACAATAGAGGATTTAAAACATAAATTATTAAGTGATATTGCCCAAGCTTGGGCAGAAAATCCAAATCTAGACACAATTCCTGTAACCCTTGATTGGTTTAATGGTCGTCGCACCCCTTACGCCAATCAACGAATAAAAGGCGTTATTAGTAATTTAACAATTGCAACTGATGCAGCAACCTTGTTCGGTAGTTTGGTTTTATCAACAGCCTTTGGTGCTAGGGCAATTATGGAGTGTTTTATTAATCAACATGTACCAGTTAAAGAGATTGTTGCATTAGGCGGAATTGCTAAAAAATCGCCAGTTATCATGCAGGCTTGTGCTGACGTAATGAATAGACCACTCACCGTGGTAAGTTCAGAACAATGTTGTGCGTTAGGAGCGGCAATATTTGCCGCTGTAGCCGCCAATGTTTATGCCGATATTCCCACCGCTCAACATAGCATGTCCAGCAGACTCGAAACCACTTTTATCCCTAATAAAGATAAAGTCCATCAATATCAAGAATTATATAAAAAGTATCTAGTTTGGTCAGCATCTAGTGAGCCGAACTATAACGTTTAATTTTATTTGCAAAATATGAATAAATTCTAAAGGAGTCCATTATGTTTGTTTATAAAGAAGCTGAAATTTGGTTTGTCGCCGGTAGTCAACATTTATATGGTTCAGAAGCACTTGAACAAATTAAGAAAAATATTCAACAAGTCACCGATTATTTTAATCATGAAGCCAATTTACCGGTTAAAATTGTTCTTAAACCACTTGCAACCAAGCCTGACGATATATTTAACCTTTGTCAGGAGGTGAATTATTCTGCCAAATGCGTAGGCTTAATTACATGGCTACATACCTTTTCGCCAGCTAAGATGTGGATTAATGGATTAAGTCATCTACAAAAACCGCTACTACAACTTCATACCCAATTTAATGAAGTCGTTCCTTGGGATTCAATGGATATGGATTTTATGAATCTCAATCAAACTGCCCATGGTGGCCGTGAATTTGGTTTTATCGGTTCACGTATGCGTCAACCACATTCACTGGTAACCGGTTATTGGAAAGATAAAGAGGTCCATGAACAGATTGCAAAATGGATGAGAGTTTGCGTTGCAATTAATGCCGAAAAAACCATGAAAATCGTTAGGTTTGGCGACAACATGCGAGAGGTTGCGGTAACTGAAGGTAATAAAGTTTCTGCACAAATTAAATTTGGTTATTCGGTCAATACCCATGCAGTTGGCGATTTAGTGTCAGTCATTAATTCAATTAATGATAGCCAAATCAATCAATTAATTGATGAATACGAAACACTTTATCAACTTACTCCTGTTGCGCAAATTAATGGTGAAAAAAGACAAAATCTAATTGATGCAGCAAGAATTGAATTAGGAATTGAGCAATTTCTTAAGCAGGGTAATTATTGTGGGTTTACCACCACATTTGAAGATTTATACGGTATGAAACAACTACCGGGGCTTGCCGTTCAGCGATTAATGGCCAAAGGCTATGGCTTTGCTGGTGAAGGTGATTGGAAAACTGCTGCGTTACTTAGCACTATGAAATTAATGGCCAAAGGACTTTCTGGCGGTACGGCTTTTATGGAGGATTATACCTATGATTTTACCAAAGGGAATGAATTAGTTGTTGGTTCGCATATGTTAGAAGTTTGTCCCTCTATTATAGATGATGGTGTCAAACCTTTACTTGATATCCAACATCTGGGAATTGGCGGTAAAGCTGATCCTGCTCGACTTATTTTTCCATCAAAACCCGGGGCGGCAATTAATGTCAGTCTGATCGATATTGGTAATCGCTTCCGATTAGTGGCTAATGAACTCGAAACAATCAAACAACCTTACGCACTACCTAAACTACCGGTAGCATGCGCGGTTTGGAAACCAAAACCATCATTGAAGGTATCAGCTGAAGCTTGGATTCTTGCTGGAGCTGCACATCACTCGGTTTATAGCCAAGCACTTTCTATGGATTATTTGCGGCTTTATGCGAAACTGCATAATATCGAGCTATTAGTTATTGATGAAGATACCCGAATTAACGATTTTAGAAATGCGTTACGTTGGAATGAGATTGCGTATTGTAATCCTTATGCTGGATAAATTTTATTTAGTTTAATAATTGGAAATATTCTTTCCAATTATTCTCAGAATTAAAGAATAGAAGGAATAATAAGATGGATATGAATACGCCTTTAACGACGAATAAAATGGCAAAAGATTCTGCCAAAAGAATGACTTTTCTAATCGGTTTCTCAGCTGCAATGGCCGGATTATTATTTGGTTTGGATATCGGTGTTATTGCTGGCGCTTTACCGTTTATCACCATTGAGTTTGAACTCACCACACAATTGCAAGAATGGGTAGTGAGTTCCATGATGCTTGGGGCAGCTTTCGGGGCCTTATCCAATGGTTGGTTATCTTTTTATTTAGGAAGAAAATATAGTTTATTAGCCGGTGCCCTATTTTTTATTATAAGTTGCTTTGGATCAGCTTTGGCAGCTAACGTAGAAATTCTTCTAGTTTGGCGAGTTATTTTGGGCTTTGCCGTAGGTATCGCATCGTATACTGCGCCACTCTATCTTTCTGAAATGGCTCCAGAAAATATTCGCGGTAAGATGATTGCCGCTTACCAACTTTTAGTCACCATTGGTATTTTAGTCGCATTTCTCTCTGATACCTACTTTAGTTATACCGGCGATTGGCGGATGATGTTGGGGATAATCTCTGTTCCGGCAATCATTTTATTTATAGTTGTCATCTTCCTTCCAAATAGTCCTAGGTGGTTAGCCTCAAAAGGACGACTAAATGAAACACAGAAAGTTTTAGCGTCAATCCGTAGCGATCCGCAAAAAATTCAACAAGAATTTAATGATATCAAGGATAGTTTGCAAGAAAAACAACAGGGATGGACACTATTTAAAGCAAACAAAAATGTCCGCCGAACGGTTTACCTAGGTATGGCATTACAAGCCATGCAACAATTTACCGGCATGAACATTATTATGTATTACGCACCGAAAATCTTTAGTCTTGCCGGATTTGAGAGTACCCAACAACAAATGGTTGCAACCATAATTGTTGGTCTTACCTTTGTATTAGCGACATTTATTGCAATTTTTACGGTTGATAAATTAGGTCGCAAACCGATTCTCAAAGTTGGCTTCGGTATTATGGCATTAGGCACATTGATATTGGGTATTTGTTTACAACTAATTGAAAATGGCAATCCTTCGTCAATCACATCGTATGCAGCAGTGGGGATGGCAATTATGTGTATTGGTGGTTATGCAATGAGTGCCGCACCGGTAGTGTGGATTTTATGTTCTGAAATTCAACCACTTAAAAGTCGTGATTTTGGTGTGACTTGTTCAACAGCGACTAACTGGATATCAAATATGATCATTGGTGCTACATTCCTCACTTTATTAAGTCATATAGGTGTTGCTCAAACATTTTGGTTATATACCGGCATGAATGTTCTGTTTATTTTCATTGTGATTTTCTTTGTACCGGAAACAAAAAATATTTCATTGGAGCGTATTGAAAAAAATCTGATGCTAGGCAAAAAGCTTCGTCATATCGGCGATGTTGACTAACGATGAAGTTTAAGTATAGGACGATATCCGTTGATATGGTCCTCTGCTTATTACTATTATTTAATTTATTATAAAACAGGATTTTTGCTATGTTTACTGAATTAAAAGAACGCGTTTTAGCTGCAAATTTGTTATTGCCTTATTATCAACTAGTAACATTTACTTGGGGAAATGTATCTGAAATTGACAGAAATAATGGTGTTATCGCTATCAAACCTTCGGGTGTGGCTTACGATAAGTTACAACTGGATGATATAGTTATTGTTGATCTTGAAGGAAAAAAAGTTGAAGGGAAACTTAAACCTTCAAGCGATACCCAAACGCATATTGAACTTTATAAGGCTTTTGCACAAATTGGTGGCGTTATACATACTCATTCAAGAAATGCGACAATTTGGTCGCAAGCAGGATTAGATATTCCAGCTTTAGGCACTACTCATGCCGATTATTTTTATGGTGATATTCCCTGTACTCGTAGACTAACCACTAATGAAATAGCCAACGATTATGAACGCAATACTGGTAAAGTTATTATTGAAGAGTTCATTAAACGCTCCATTGATATATTAGCAATACCTAGTGTGCTAGTATCCGGGCATGGCCCTTTTGGTTGGGGAAAAAATGCTAATGATGCCGTACATAATGCAGTGGTACTAGAAGAGATTGCCGCTATGGCATTAGCAACTCGCAATCTGAATATCGGTATTAAAATCCAACAAGAATTATTGGATAAACACTATTATCGTAAGCATGGTAAAAATGCCTACTATGGTCAATCATAAAACAATCAAAAATTAGATTTCTTAAAAGCTGTACTATTTAAAAATATCAGCATCCGCCAAACAATCTTGTTTGGCAATTTTAATTCTAACAATTGTTAAAATTTTATTATTCATTATAATTTTATCAATATGGTCTCTATTAAATTTCGTTTTATTTGAATAATTATTTAAAATTACAATTCGTTCATCAAATAACTTAATTATATTTATCTTATAGTTTATATTATCAAACTAAAACGGTATATTTTTACCTAGTATGGAATTTTTAGATTAGGATATGATTCATTTAATTTAAGGTTTTTTGAGCATTTCTTATTTAAGAAAATATTTAATTTACTTAATATATTTGAGTTAAATAGATAAATAATATTTGATATCATTTAAAATAAATAAAACACTAACTATTTTGATAATAACCATATCATAAAATAACAATTGTTAAATCTAGCTAGCAATTCATTGAAATTTTTATTTTAGTTTTAGATAACAATCGTTAGGATCATTCAGTTTTATGAATAATTTATTTTCTAAACTAATTTATCTATATTAATATTAAGCCCAAATGACTATTTAGACATTTGGGCTTAAAAATTCGATATTAATTATTACAGTATATTAATATTAGAGTTCCTCACTTTTAAATTTACCATTAGATAAATCCCGTTCAACTTCACTATAGATTGATTCAAGTTTATAAAAACACAAAATAGCGATATTGATTAACGCGAGAATTAAAGGAAAGTAGATAAATAAAAATTCTATCACAGATAGAACTCCATTTGTTTGCTGTACATCACCACCACTAATAAATCCAAAAGCGCCTAGTATCCAACCAATACTAGCGGTACCCATACCCATACCTAATGTCTGACCTAATGTTCCTGCACTAAATAAAATGCCTTGAATTCTTAATTTGGTTATCCATTCACCATAATCAATAGTATCCGCTAAAAAAGCGAACATAGTTGCACCAACGCCACAAAAACCAATACTTCGAACAACTGTAGATATAATGATATATAGCGCATTTTGTTTTTCAATTAACGGAATTAAACAAGCAATACAACAAACAATAAGCCCAAATAATGCAAGATTTCTTTTACCTAAATGACGAAGAAGAAATGGAATGATAAGTAGGGTCAATAAACTAGGAATATATTGAGCCATACTTATATAAGACATATAGTAAACATCATCTAAAATATATTTTGAATAGTAAACACTTACCGTTGAAAGTGCAGTTAAACTGGTAAAAGTTATAAACAAATAGAAAAATATCATAATCCAATATTTGTTTTTTAGCATAGCTTTTAAAACTTGCTCAAATTTTATATTGCTATCGTTATCTTCTTTGATTGGCTTAATTCGTTCTCTAACATTTAATCCAGTTATAATTAAACAAACTGCAGTAAAGAAACCAAAGATAGCAAATAAAATTATCCAAGAAACTTTAGTATTGCCGAAATATCCAACAATGGGCAGAGTAAACACCCCAACAGTTAGAGATCCTAACGTAGAAAGTCCATTTCTAAATACACTTAAAACACCTCTTTCATAAAGACTTCTTGTAATAAGAGCAAGTAATGAGCCATAAGCAATATTGTTTGCAGTAAATAAAATATTAGCTAATAAATACGTTATGCATACATACCATATTTTTACATTATCACTCGCTTCTGGAATTGTTGACATTAAAAATGCAGATAATCCAAAAGGAATAGCTGTAAATAGAACCCATGGTCTTGCCTTGCCATATTTAGTATTTGTTTTATCAATTTTTATCCCAACAAAAACACATAAAATACCATCTATAACGCGAGCGAAAAACATCAAAGAGCCGACTAGAATGGCAGAAACACCGACAACCTCAGTATAAAAATATGCCAAAAAGGTTACCATTAAAGTATAAGTTAAATTTGTACCATAATCGCCTAGACCAAAAGAAAATCTTTCCTTGAATTTAATTTTTTCTGAATCGATATCAGAATTATTTATAAAACTATTCATGATTATTCCCCAACAAAATAATAGCCAAATCCCAATCTTTCAATATAAATTTGTCGTTATATTTTAAAACTGAACCAGTTAGTAAATTACGACCTCCTGTTTCAGTAAAACAAACATTTATAGGGTTAGAAGAATAATTAAAGTAAAATCTAATTTTTTCATTTTTATGATTGATGCCATTTTTAATGACTAATGGAAAACTATCTTGGCATTTAAGATCTGCCAATTTTTCCTGATTAAAAATATATTCATAAATTTTTTGTAGTACGGAAGTACTTATATTACAACCTATATAAGTAGCAGAACCGCGCCCATACCGATTACTGGTAACTGCTGCATATTTTCCCCAATATGGATGTTGATACTTGGCTAAAATTTTTGTATTAACATCTGGCTCAATCAGCTCCATCCAATCATTTATCTGGCAATCACAAGTGGTCAGATCGATCTCGTCAGATATTAAACTTACATTATTAGGTTCAACAAATAGTTGATATGAAATCCCGCAAGCTTTTGAAATAATTCCGGGTTGAACAACAGTTCTAACTTTCATATTTTCATTTGCAAAACCAGATTTAAATGAATAAATTACATTTCCGCCATTTAGAACATAATTATTAAGTTGTTCTAATTTAAGGTCACTAACACTATAAAGAAGTGGGATTATTAGAAGATCGTAATTAAATATAGAGTCATCATCAATTGAAAGAATATCTACCTCTATGTTCATTTTATATAAGGTATCGTAATAAGCACGAAAAATATCGTTATATTGATGTAATGAATCCCTATTAAATTGATGACCATGCCAAGGATGCCAATCAATAGCGGTTAAACACTCATTACTTACAATAATTGCTACTCGATTATATTTTTTTAATTCACGTAAATGTTTTGATAAAATCTTTAACTCATTACCTACAATAGAAGCTTCTTTATAGATTGGATTCGGCTGTAAATCATGACTTAAAATTCCTTTCCAATAGGTTTCAAATGAGTTATGAATTGAATGCCAGTGCCAATAACCAATTAAGCTTGCGCCACTAGCAATATGGCTATACGCTTGTAAACGTAACTGACCGGGATAAGGAGTCCAGTTTTTGAATGCTTGAGCTTGTGTTTCTAATACAAAGTAATTTTTTTTCTTGGTGCTACGAGCTACATCTCCTGAAAATGCAATTTCAATACCAGTTAACTGATCTTGACTTGGATGGTAAATATCAACACCAGTTATATCTAAAATTTCAGATACATCAAAATGATTTACTTCAGATTGAATACCATACGACCATGTTCGCCATTCAAAATCAAAATTATGAGTCAAAAATTGTTTTTCTGATTTATATTCATTAATAATATTAGCTTGCCATTGCAAAAAATTTTTTACTAATTTGCGCTGAAATTTTTGAAACTCAGCACCTAAACTAGCATTTATTGTGCCAACTGTTGATGGAAAATCTTCCCATGCATCAACTCTATTACTCCAATAATCTAAACCAAACTCATGATTTAATTTTAATAAATCACCTGCAAATTTTTCTTTCAAATACTTAACGAAATCTATTTGTATATTATCTCCACAGACATCATAATATTTAGTTTCATTATCAATCTGAAATCCAATAACGGCAGGATGATTAGCTACGGCTTGCATTAATTTTCTTATAAGACGTTCAGCATAAAATAGATAAGCTGGATGGGTAATGTCCATTTTTTGACGATGACCATATTTATTTCGACCATTTGGCGTTATAGCCATGACTTCTGGATATTTTTTTTCAAGCCAAGCGGGAATAGCATAAGTAGGAGTGCCTATAATTACATCAATGTTATTTTCATACATCTTATCGAGTACAACAAGAATAGTGCTAAAATCAAAAACACCTTCTTGTTTTTCCAAGTACTTTCTGCGATACGAACATAGTTTATTCCTGCATCTAGCATCAATTTAATATCTTTATCTATTCTCTCTTCTGGTAAATATTCTCGATAGTAAGCAACCCCATAATAAATTTTGTCCATAGTTTATATCTCTCTTTTTTTTAAATTAGCTACTATTTTTTATGATAATTAAACATATTATTTATATATATGGATAATCTTGTTATTAATATGGAATAATTAGCTTGCTAATTTAATATGAGAGATATATCACATTATTCATGCTGTTAATTTACACTAATTTCTTTTGCTTTTTTTATTAAAAGCATAAGTGTAATTTATACGTAGGTTTATATATGATTGATTATTTGAAATAAATATAAATATTTTGGTTTCAGCAGTCGAGTTTATTAATCTCTTGAAAGGATTATGAGGATTAAAAAAATCAGGTATCTTCTGATACCTGATTTTCCATTTTTAGGATTAAATGTAGCAATTAATCGTCACTATAACCTAAGCTACGCAGTGCTCTTTCATCATCAGCCCAACCCGCTTTGACTTTTACCCATAATTCGAGATGGACTTTGTTATCAAAAAAGAGTTGCATATCTTTGCGAGCTTCAATGCCGATTTTTTTGATTTTTTCACCTTTGTTACCAATAACCATTTTCTTTTGTCCATCGCGTTCAACTAGGATTAAACCGTTGATGCGATACATGCCGGAACGTTCGTCAACTTTGAATTGCTCAATTTCAACCGTGACAGAGTAAGGTAATTCATCGCCTAAAAAGCGCATTAATTTTTCACGGATGATCTCTGATGCCATAAAGCGTTGTGAGCGATCAGTAATATAATCTTCTGGAAAATGGTGTTGACCAACCGGTAAATGTTTTTTAACAATATCTTTGATAATGTCAACGCCTTCACCTTTTTCGGCACTAATTGGCACCACATCTAGGAAATTAATTTTTTGACTAATTTCTTGGATGTGAGGTAGTAATTGGGTTTTATCAGTTACATTGTCAATTTTGTTGATCACTAATAATATAGGTGCTTTACAATCCTTAAGTTTACCAGCAACCATCTCATCATCTTCATTCCAGTGCGTACCTTCGACAACAAAGATAACCAATTCAACATCACCAATTGAACTGCTAGCAGCACGGTTCATTAAGCGATTGATAGCTCTTTTTTCTTCAATATGTAAGCCTGGTGTATCAATGTAGATAATTTGATCGTCACCTTGGGTATCAATCCCGACAATACGGTGGCGAGTGGTTTGTGCCTTACGTGAAGTGATAGATACTTTTTGCCCAAGTAATTGGTTTAATAATGTTGATTTGCCGACATTTGGTCTGCCAACTATCGCAACAAATCCACAATGTTGTTTTGATTCTGTCATTTTATACCTAATTGGTTTAGTGCTTCTTGAGCTGCGGCTTGTTCAGCCTTACGACGGCTTAAACCTCGCCCTAAATATTGGTGATCGTCATTTTCAATTTTACATTGAATCAAAAACTCTTGTTCATGATTATCACCCGTAACTTCAAGAATTAAATAACAAGGTCTTTCATGTCGTATACCTTGTAAATATTCCTGTAATCGCGTTTTAGCATCTTTTTGCTTAATACCTGGTTGAATTTTATTTAGGCGTGTTTGATACCAAGATAAGATTAAGCGACGGATATTTTCTATATTACTGTCCAGATAAATAGCACCAATGATAGCTTCAACCGCATCGGAGATAATTGACTCCCGACGAAAACCACCACTTTTCAATTCACCTTGACCTAATATTAAATAATCTCCGAGTTTGAATTCTTTACCCATTTCGGCAAGGGTCTGACCACAAACTAGACTGGCTCGCATTTGGCTAAGGTCACCTTCATCTTGCTTGAGGAATCGATGATAAAGTTCATCAGCAATAACAAAACTTAAAATCGAGTCCCCTAAAAATTCAAGACGTTCATTATGCATCTTATTAGCACTGCGATGAGTCAGTGCTAATTGAAGTAAAGTTATATCTTTAAATTGATAACCAATAGCTTTTTGTATTTGATTCAAATTTTTCATAGTCATCGCAGTTAGTGGATTCCACCTATTCGGCTAAATCGAACCCCTGTTGGCCATTCATCAGGTTGTTTTTCAAAGCTAACCCAAATAGCTGTTGCTCGACCAACAAAGTTTTCTTCAGGTACAAAACCAAAATATCGACTATCACCACTATTATCACGATTATCACCCATCATAAAGTAGTTACCTTCTGGTACTACCCAAGTTGCTACTGGTTGACCCTTTTGATGATAAAAGTAAGTTGGATCTTCGGTTATACCTTGCGTTGTTAAGATGTCGTGCGGTTTATCACCTAGTGTCTCTTGTTGGATTTTTATATCTAACGTAATTCTATTTTGCGAATCTACAATACCTTTATCTTTATATTGTTCAAGCGTATAGAAAATCGGCGCAGATTTATCTTTTTCGTGTACTTGTTTCCAATTGCTTGGCTGCGGTTGTGTGTAGTGCAAATCTAATTGTTCAGTTCGTTGACCAACACAATTACTATCAGTTGTTTTACACGCAGGATAAATAACTATTTTCTTTTCATTAACCAAATAAACAATCTTATCACCAGGCAAACCCACCACACGTTTAATTAAATCCATTTGCGGTATGTTAGGGTGTTTAAAAACAGCAACATCACCTCTCTTTGGTGTACCGGTTGCAATTAATACTTTATTATTAATAGGGTTTCTTAAGCCATAAGCAAATTTTTCCACAGCAATAAAATCACCAATTAATAAGGTTTGCATCATTGACCCTGATGGAATTTGAAATGGTTCATAAATAAATGAACGAATAACAAATACCACAAATAAAACAGGAAAGAATGATGATATGCTCTCTACCCAGCCTTTGGGTTTTCCAACCTCAGCAAGTATTCGACCATCTACCTCACCATTATGGGCTTTACGCACTTCTTCAACTTTACGTTGTCTAGCTGGTTTCCAGCGGAATTTTTCCAGAAACCAGAAGATAGCCGTAATAAATGTTGCAAATGTTAATATGATGGCAAACATTCCAGCCATTTTTTTTCCTCTTTAACGAATTAATCTTTACCTACATGCAAAATAGCTAAAAACGCTTCTTGAGGTAATTCAACATTACCTACTTGCTTCATGCGTTTTTTACCCTCTTTTTGCTTCTGTAAAAGTTTCTTTTTACGACTAACATCACCGCCATAACATTTGGCTAAGACGTTTTTACGCAGTTGTTTTACGGTTGAACGCGCTATAATATGATTGCCAATTGCGGCTTGAATAGCGATATCAAACTGCTGACGCGGAATAAGATCTTTCATCTTATCAACCAGTTCTCGACCACGATAAGGTGCATTATCTCTATGGGTGATAAGCGCTAACGCATCAACCCGCTCACCGTTAATTAATACATCAAGTCTTACCATGTCAGCAACTTGGAAACGTTTAAAACTGTAATCTAGTGAAGCATATCCGCGCGAAGTTGATTTTAGTTTATCGAAGAAGTCCAAAACAACTTCAGTCATTGGAATCTCATAAGTTAATGCTACTTGATTGCCATGATAAACCATATTAATTTGCACACCGCGTTTTTCAGCACATAAAGTAATTACATTACCTAAATAGGTTTGTGGGACCAATATGTTACATTCAGCAATTGGTTCACGCAGTTCTTGAATGTTATTGACTGCCGGTAATTTTGCTGGGCTATCAACATAGATAATTTCATTTTGTGTAGTTAAAACTTCATAAACTACCGTTGGTGCAGTAGTAATTAGATCAAGATCATACTCTCTTTCTAATCGCTCTTGGATGATTTCCATATGCAATAAGCCAAGAAAACCACAACGGAAACCAAATCCTAATGCACCAGAATTCTCAGGCTCATAAAAGAGAGAAGCGTCATTAAGGCTTAATTTACCTAATGCATCACGAAATGCTTCATAATCATCAGAACTAGTTGGAAATAATCCAGCATAGACTTGTGGTTTCACTTTTTTAAAGCCAGGTAAGGCTTTATCTGCAGGCGTTCTAGCTGATGTTAATGTATCACCTACAGGTGCACCTAAAATATCTTTAATTGCACAAACCACCCAACCTACTTCACCACAATGTAAACACTCTTTATCAACTTGCTTTGGCGTAAAGATGCCTAAACGATCAACATTATAAGTCATGCCGGTACTCATAACTTTGATTTTGTCACCTTTATTTAACTCACCATTTTTGATACGAATTAGTGATACCACGCCTAAATAGTTATCAAACCATGAATCAATAATTAGTGCTTGCAGTGGTGCATTAGAATCCCCTTCTGGTGCAGGGATATCATGAACCAGTTGTTCAAGTACATCAACCACGCCAACCCCAGTTTTAGCCGAGCATCTTACTGCATTGCTAGCATCGATCCCAACAATGTCTTCAATCTCTTCAGCCACTCTTTCAGGTTCAGCTGCCGGTAAGTCTATTTTATTGAGTACCGGTACGACCTCAAGATTCATATCAAGTGCGGTATAACAGTTAGCAAGAGTTTGAGCTTCAACACCTTGTCCGGCATCAACTACCAGTAACGCTCCTTCACATGCGGCAAGTGAGCGAGATACTTCATAGGAAAAGTCAACATGCCCAGGTGTATCAATGAAATTAAGCTGATATGTTTGGCCATCTTTAGCATGATAATCTAAAGTAACACTTTGTGCTTTAATTGTAATACCACGTTCACGTTCTAGATCCATTGAGTCTAGAACTTGTGCTTCCATTTCGCGATCAGAAAGTCCACCACAGATTTGGATAATACGATCAGAAAGCGTTGATTTACCATGGTCAATATGGGCAATAATTGAAAAATTGCGAATATTTTTATTCATATCAATAAGTTATATTTTAGTTATGTATTGTTAATTATCGTTAATGTTATTGGCTATAAATAACAAGTCAAATAATCACGAAAATAGAAGCAAACATTCTACACATTAATAGTCAGTAAGCATAGTGTTATCGAGAGGTTTCCGGTGATTTCTCAACAATATTTTGCGCAATTCTTTCAATCGTGGCTTCGGGTAAATTACCAATAATGATAATGTTTTTGTTACCCAGATTAGTCGAAAATATTGTGCGTCCACCTTGCTGAATAAGTTGATTTGATTGGCTTGCCTGCTCTAAAGAGACATTTACCGTAAAAGAAAATACACCATCAGAAAACAGTTTGGTCGCTATATCAGAACTATAAAAATTGACATTATAGGCGGCAATCTCTTTAAATCCTTTTGGCAACCATGCTAAACGCCAAGCATCAAGTAAATTATTCTGTTTCTCGATTGATAATAGAATTGGATAGGTTCGGTTATCAATATAATTTTTAAATTTTTTGGCATCAAAACTAGCATCAATATCTAACACTTTTAATTGATTAACAATGTCATTATCATCATCAACTAAATCTATTCGCAATGGTAGGAAATTTTCATCGTCGATCCAGATAACATAACTATAACGATCTCTATCTTTAGCTATTACTTTAACTAATTGGACACTACGATTGGCTGTCCTAGTTTTACCTAATAAAATAAAGTCATAAATACTTGCTAACGAGTTAAAATCATTATAGACAACGTCAGGAAAAGCCTCAGTTATACGAGAACTCGCAATTGAAAATGAAGGGCTATCCGGTTGAAAATAACTGGTAGTATTGTTATGTAATATGATCTCTTTTGCCGGTCCTTCAAGATAAAGCAGTTGTGCATTAATATTTTCTTTTTTGGCGGCGCCTAGGTGATTATATTCGAAAGTTGTAGCAAATTGGTCTCGATCTTGAGATAGAAAGTGAATTTGATAATCACTGGTTTGCACTGCTTTACCCATTTTATTTAATAAATTTAATGCTTCATTTGTTTCAGCCGCTATCGCTGATGTAGAAAACAATATAGAAAACAATATAAAAAACAGAGTAATAATAAAATTGTTACTCTGTTTTGACTTATAATTTATTAAAGAAAATAAAAAATTCATATTTATTTAACGGGCATTCAACCTTTTTTGTAATTCATAATCTTGAACCAGCAATCGAATTTTATCATATTGTCTTTTTTCAAGTAATTGCTGATCGTTATGTTGTTGTATTCCACCAACTGGGGCAACATTAACCCCCATAGGTACAGTATTAAGTGTTGGAACTCCACTAGCATCATCAGATTGACCTTGATGATATTGAACCCCAGCAATAATGGCTAAAGTGACACAAGCAGCAAGTCCAACTTGGCTAACTTTAGCCATAACGTCTTTAGCTCGCAGCCAAAACAGATTTTCAGCTTTGGGAATTGAAATCTCTTCTTGTGATGGTTGCTTGGTTAGTTGTGGATACAAATCATCATCCGCGATTGCCATAGCAACTTGATTACTAATATCTAATGTTAATGAACTAGCGTGCAATTCTCCCCGCATTGCTTCTCTCACGATGTGATATCGATGCCAGCAGGATTGCAAACTTTCATCATGGCTAACCATATCAATGAAGTGATCATTAGTAGACTCACCATCCATTAATAATGAAAGTTGCTGTTTCTGTTCTATTTGCATAGTAGATACCTTAATTTTTTGCTACTTATTTTAATTTATTCAGAGCGTTAATTGATTAATGGTTTTATTTTTTCATCAATAGCATCACGGGCTCTAAAAATCCGCGATCTCACTGTTCCAACTGGTGTACCCATAATTTCGGCTATTTCCTCATAACTTAGGCCATCAATTTCGCGTAAGGTGATGGCCGTTCTTAAATCATCAGGTAATGCTTCAATTGCGTCAAATACCACTTTTTCAACTTCTTTAGAAAGTACTAAACTTTCTGGATTATCAACATCTCTTAATGAGTCAGCACCTTCGTAACCTTCAGCTTCACTGGCATCTATATCTGAAGAAGGTGGTCGTCTACCTTGCGAAGTTAAATAATTCTTTGCTGTATTAACCGCTATTCGATACAACCAAGTATAAAAAATACTTTCACCTTTGAAAGAGCTTAATGAACGATAAGCTTTTATAAAGGTTTCTTGCACAACATCTGGGATTTCAGAAGGTAAAACATAACGTGATACCAAATGAGCGAGCTTATTTTGATAACGAACCACTAATAAATTAAACGCATTTTTATCTCCGTTTAAAACGCGTTCAACTAAAACTTGGTCTGTTATTTGCTCCCCCATTAAAGGCCATTCCTCATTATGTTAACACTATTAGTGTGGCCCAAAATTGTGCACTCTAATAGTTAGATTCATAAATTTAAAAAAAGTTCCCATTATTTTAATAGAAAATTTATTTTTTAAGCTAATTATTTAATTTTTTATTACGTTATATACTAAAAAGCTCGTTTCTCAATTTTTTAATAAGCCTGTTAATTAACCTAATTGAGTAAAAATATTTCGCGTTTACCCGAATCATTATAAGTGATTTGATAGAATTGTGGTAAATTAAAATTAACAGAACTACTGGTAGTAAAGGTAAAGCGGTCATCAGATAATACATAGAAGTCATTAATATCTTTGACCATGTTTTCTTTGGTGCCGTTACAATTACGGTAAATTTCGATCTGATTATGCTCGTTTAAAATATATAAATCAAATCCATTTACCGTGTCTTCAAAAAAGAATTGAATAATACCTTCATAAGCGACACTATCTATTTCTTTAGGTAATTCATTACTTTCATCTAAAATATTGAGAGGTCTACCTTGGACTTTATTATTGGATACTGCACCATAAAAATCAATGGCACTCTCAAACTGATGGTATGAAACACCAAATCGCTCAAAAAATAGATACCATGACGCCCCATCAATTCTTAATGGTTTAACTTGGGTAAAATTATTTTTTGTCGTAGATAAGCGTAAATCTACACAATCATACATCAGCTTCTTCATCTGGCTTTTAATTTCATTGCTGAGCTGATTACTATAACAAAAAATCTCAACCGAATTGGGTAAATCAGCATCTTTATGCATGCGATTAAGTAAAGCTTTTATGGCTTCGAGTACACAGAGACTACCACTAAAATGTAACACTCGAATTTCATTCCATGAATTTCGGTAAAGCAAATCAATTGAACTAACTAAGCTTAATTCTTGTTTACCATAATTTAAAACATTGGTGCTGATCTCATCTTCTAATTCTAAATTGATTGTTGGATCGTTTTCTAAATTCAATATGATAGCTAAATGACGTATTTCACATGGCCCATATAACTGCTCTTCAGTAGCTGAAGGAACTTCAATTGGAAAATAATCTTTAAGATCTTTAATCAATTTAGTGATTTTTTGATTATCTCGGTCATCACCATCATAATAATGAAATTGGGTTGAATCGGAAATCAACCCATTAAAGTAACACCATCCAACTAATTTGACTAAATATTTACTGTATTCTAAATATTGATGCCCAACGATCGAATTTAATGTAGGACTCTGGTTATAAACATACCAACCAGCTCGATTAATTCGATCTTCTTTAACATGAATAAAGGTCAAGACATCTTCTTGTAAATTATCGGAAATACTCAATTTTAATGTGGAGATTTTACCCGGTAAAACTTCAAAAGATGCATATAATTTGCGAGTTAATATCGCTAAATCTTGCGGACTAATGAGGGAATCTAGATTGTTGCGCCGTCCAAAATTAAGTAGATTACGATATCCGGTCATCATGGTATGAAGCAATATTTCGTGTATTTCACGAACTTGCTCTATTTTCCATGTTTTACTAGCATCTAATTTTGCTAATAATGATTCATGCCATCCCCATTGTTGCACAAATTCATTTAACACTGCACGTCGCCATGATGGTAAATCACAGTTGTGAGATAATTTTTCATTCACTTTTAAGTAAAAGCAATGCCTGACCAATTCGAGGCGCTGAAAATCTCTAATCTCTATCAAATAATTGGAAATTCGATCTAATAACATCGAGTAAGAATCGAGATAATTATGCGCATGTATTTCACCTTTTTGAATACATTCTCGCATCTCAAATGCAATAGGCCTATTCTTTGGATAGATTGATGAATAAGCTTCAAGTAATAGTGTTTTTAATACAGCTTTGAATGGTGAATCAATACTTTTATAGAGTTGCCACAGACTTGCGCCAAAATACTCTTCGGCAGATAAACCGGTTAATGGTCCAAAATCGATCCATTCTTCACGTTTGATGATATTAGATACCACTAATGCTTGGACACATTTTTCATAGGTTGGATAAGTGACATTATTGACCGTAAAATCAGAGGGAACAGCAAACCATAATAATCGTTTACCAGCTAAAAGATTGGCTGAACGATAAAACTCTTCAAGCAGTAATATGTGCTGTGCAGAGCCACAGTTTTCACCCATTAAACATTCATGGTGTTGATTGATGAATCGGTCGACATCAACAACAAATAACGTCAGTTTTACCCCTAATTCTTCAGCCCAAACTTCAATCAATCGGCACTTTTTGGTTAATGCTTGTTTTTGAGTTGTAGATAAATTATTTTCAATACAGATCCATATATCAAGATCCGATGTGGTAGATTGCCCAATCGAACAAGTACTCCCCATAGAATATAAAGCAGAAATATCCGCGTAATTTATGTTATTTGCGTGATTAAAATCAAAGTCTTTTTTTAATTGATCAATAATTTCTTTGGGTGGTTGATAATATGCAATACCTAATGGCGTATCTTCACTAACATAACCTGGTAGAGCAGGATGATGAAAATGAAATAAAACTGGCAATAATGAAAAAACACGATGAAATGCCGAAGACATACCACTTTGAGCTCGATCGTGTTTTAATACTGCAAGATCATCAAGTTCTTTCTTTATGTTATTAATATCGTATTGCATAGCATAATTCAGGTGAAAAAGGTGTACTATTGACGAACAATTTCTCCAATAATTTTTTATTATAACGTAAAAAGAATGTAAATTTAAAAATAAAACGAAATAAATATTATGATCACTGTAGAAAAAATATCACAATCTTTGAAAAATACCAAAAACCAATTTCAATTGATAAATAAAGCTGCTGTTTTAATACCTATTATCGAGGTTGAAAAACAATTACACCTGCTTTTTCAAATACGTTCGAAAAAACTTAAATGGCAACCAGGTGATATATGTTTTCCTGGAGGACGAGTTGAACCATCTGATATCAGTCCCGAATATACCGCTAAACGTGAAACTTTCGAAGAATTAGGAATCGCGATTGATCAAATAACCATTTTAGGACAATTACCTAAATTTATTGCGTCATTTGCTATGAAAATTTATCCTTTTGTAGCAAAAATTGATCAATTAGATAAATTGGATAATTTGCTAATCAACCATGACGAAGTTGAATCGGTATTTACCGTACCGATTGCCTGGTTTATTAAGCATCCACCAAAACAAGCAACCATGTTTGTTGGGTTTAAACCTGATAATGATTTTCCCTTTGATCTAGTACCAAATCAAACAGCAAATTGGCAAAAAAGATCGGAACATAAGATCCATTTTTATCACTATAATGATTTTGTTATTTGGGGATTAACTGCGCAAATTATTAACAACTTTATCAGCACAATTAATGATGATATTTAGCGTTAATGCATGAATTTATTGAAAAAAATCTTTGATAATTTTGAAAAATTTTTAGCATAAAATGCTTAAATATATTTTTTTAACAAAAAAGTAGATCGATATCTACACAAATAATTTGATTAATATATACTATTAAACGGTTATTTTTCATTTCCACCTTTTCCACACTGTTTTATTTAGCTGTTTGAAAAAAATTAGTAACAGATTGATATCGAGAGCGTTTTTCGTTTTCTCTACTCTCATGCAAACCCTCACAGTATAAGCATTACAAACTTAGTTTAAGCGTTACAAATTGTTTTTTAATTTTTATAACATAAATACAAAGGACATTATTATGAAACGTTTTAATAAATCATCTATTGCATTAGCTTTACTATTATCTTTACCTGTTGCCAATATTTATGCAGCACTACCTTTAACCGCTGACGAAAGTCAATACCTAATCCCTTTTAAAGAAATTTCTGTAACTGGTAGCTACTTGCAAGCACAAAATGCAGCAGATGATATATCTAAAGCTGCTGATGAAGCTGGAGCTAAATATTACCATATAACAGGTATTGAACAACCATCTACAGGTACGACAACTGATCGGGCAGTTGTTTATGCTGATATCTATAAATCAAATGCACCTATTGCTGTAAGCCAAAAAGAAGTGACCCATAACGGTATTGTGCTTTATCCACGTTCTAAAGCGCTTTATTATTTACCATTTGCGGTCGTTAAATTCCGAGGTGATTACAATAACACTGCTGAAATTATGGATGCAGCAAGCAAAATCGCTACCGAAAAAAATGCCTATGCATTTTATGTTTATTCAATTATGCCTAATGATGTAAAAAATCGTGAGCAAGATATTGACGTTGCTTTATACCAAAAAGATGCATCGGTTCGTGATGTTATTATTTCCAAAGCAATAGCCGGCCAAGATGCTTATGAAATCACCGACGATGCTTTCAAAATAATGCAACCTTATGAAACTATCGTGTTCCATGGCACATTTAACAACACTAGCGAAATTAGCGCTGCTGCACAAAAATATGCTATCGCTAACGATGCCCATTTCTACTATGTAAAAGAAGTATCAGCTAACCCTGCCGATACTATACAAACCGTTTATGTGAATTTATATAGATAATTAGATTTAATAGCTATCCATGCGCCATATTAATTTTTTCGTATGGATAGCTTTTATAAAAGCATTAAGTTTCCTAATATTAGTTTAGAAGTATTAACTAGAAGTATTAATTATAAGTATAATTTAAAAAGAAATAACAATAATTTTTTAAAGTTAAAAGTTAAGTAAAGTTA
Organism: Gilliamella sp. LMG 34359; assembly: GCF_984569085.1. Lineage (NCBI taxonomy): Bacteria > Pseudomonadati > Pseudomonadota > Gammaproteobacteria > Orbales > Orbaceae > Gilliamella > Gilliamella sp. LMG 34359. Next base: position 3,069,338 of record NZ_OZ474906.1, read on the forward strand.
AAGTAAGGTATGGTAAAATGATGTTATTGAAAGGATTTAAATTTGTATTGTTTCTTCTAATTCCATGGTTAAAAAGATTTATCATTTTAGCTGTGAGTTCGATTTTTTTAATGAATCAGTTAGCTTCTGCTTTAGTCGTACAAACAGCACGAGTTGTTAATGGCAATCCCCCTTACTTTAGTGATCCAGAAGCAATTGGTGTAAATGGAGCTCGAGAGTATAATCAACAAAACTTTCATTATTTCGGACTAAAATTTCAATCTTCGACATTCACTGGAATGAATGGGCTGAACCAACACTTTAGGAATATAAATTTCCCACAAGTTGATCCCAATACTACCACACCCAATCAATTGCTGGCCACATTAAAATCTAACTACGGTTTTGATGGTTTTATGGTGCCATTTAATTCCTCCAATCCCATGGACACCCAGTTGGTGACTGATGATGATGGCGACAACATAGCTGACATAACTCCACCGGATGGTGGTTTTAAAATAGATTGGTTCTATCGCGCAGCCAATAAATCTTTTTTATTACTTGAAGCAGATAGAAATAGAACTTTTTGTGAGCTAGCCCGATTAGGTTGGAATCCATATATTAGAGTTTCAGGTTCTATCGCAATAGTTACTAAATATGGCATTCCAAATTTTAGAGTCTACTCTACACCCAAAAGTGATTTTTTTATTTACAATGCGATCAAACCTACTGTTTGTGCCAATCGTCCATCTGTCATATATTCATTTTCTTATCAAAATCGCGATTATACTGGTGATTGGACTACCTTAACTTGGGGAGAAGTTAGTGATCCACACATTGTTGATTCGGGTTTCGTTAATAGCGTTAGTTCAGGTGGTTTTCCAACTACAGGATTCGATCAGGCTCGATTTCTCATGTTTATCGCAGGAGTACCATTTGATTTATCGACAATAGCATCATCAAACAGTTCAAAAGGAGTAAATGTAGAGATAAAAAAAATTAGTGACACTGAGGTAGATAGCCATCTAGCTAACACGGCTGTTCAAGTCAAATTGCTAGGAGAAGCCACTGAAGCAAATCCTACATTTTCTATAAAATCCAATGGTGAAGATATTTATTCTTTTACTATTAAGAAATGGTTCTCGGCACCCAGCCAAGATTTTTATCCTTATAATCAACATACAAGTATTTGTCAGGGGAACTATGTCGTTCCATCTATTGAAGATTTAACCAACAGTGACCAAAGTCTTATAACTAGCGGTGGTGCTTGCCAATCTGATAATAGGTCAGATAACTGTCTAGCCATTACAACTAATCACTATTATCGTCGGGTTGGAAACAATCTTTTAGCTGAATGGGGTGATGTAACTAACGAAGAGAATTATTATCATCACGCGTATCCAGGTAACCATTTCCCTAAAGGGCGTTTATATTGGACTTCAAACGCAAGAGATAGTAACAACCAATACGCGGTAGGTTCAACAAAAGGCGCTATTGAATGGCAGTTGAAAGATAATGAATTATATTTTGTTTGTGTGCTGAAATAGAAAATATATTCATAAATTGCGTTATAAGAGGATATAGCGCAATTTTTATTCTTATTGGTTAAAAAATTTTAATTTAGCTTTTAAAAAGTAATTAATTAACTTCAGTATTTGCTATTAGAAGCAAATTATCATTTATATACTAAATAAACTAAATAAACTTAATCAAAAAAATAAATAGTGACTAATTTTACAAAGACTATTATCAATTAAAATTAATCAAATCACTCAACAAAATAATGCATAGATAATGTCTGAAAATTGAATGGCTGGGGTACAAGGATTCGAACCTTGGAATGACGGAATCAGAATCCGCTGCCTTACCGCTTGGCTATACCCCAATATGTATTGAAATGAGAGATTTGGTACGGGTAGTGAGATTTGAACTCGCACACCTTTCGGAACTAGAACCTGAATCTAGCGCGTCTACCAATTCCGCCATACCCGTATAGATATGATTATAAAGGTAAAATGAAAAAATAAAAATAGTTTAAGTAAGCAGATATCAAAAAAATAAACATCCTGAAATAGCAGGGTATAAAGATTAAAACCTGAGCTTTGCGAGATCAAAACCCGCTGCCTTACCGCTTGGCTATACCCCAATATGTATTGAAATGAGAGGTTTGGTACGGATAGTGAGATTTGAACTCGCACACCTTTCGGAACTAGAATCTGAGTCCAGCGCGTCTAACAATTCCGCTATACCCATATCGATGTGATTATAAAGGTAAAATGAAAAGTGATAATAGACTTAATAATCAGATATCAAAAATAAACACCTTGAAATGGCTGGGGTACCAGGATTCGAACCTGGGCGTGGCGGGATCAAAACCCGCTGCCTTACCGCTTGGCTATACCCCAATATAGGTTGAGGTGATATATCTAATACAGGTTGTGAGATTCAAACTCGCACACCTTTCAAAACTAGAATCTGAGTCTAGCGTGTCTACCAATTCCGCTATACCCGTATAGATGTGATTATAAAGGTAAAATGAAAAATGATAATAGACTTAATAATCAGATATCAAAAATAAACACCTTGAAATGGCTGGGGTACCAGGATTCGAACCTGGGCGTGGCGGGATCAAAACCCGCTGCCTTACCGCTTGGCTATACCCCAATAAAGGATAGATATTAAAATTAAATGGTGCGGGTGAAGGGACTTGAACCCCCACGCCTTGCGGCGCCAGAACCTAAATCTGGTGCGTCTACCAATTTCGCCACACCCGCATTGTATACTCTCGGTAAAAGTATAACTTAATCTTAATGGTGGCTACGACGGGATTCGAACCTGTGACCCCATCATTATGAGTGATGTGCTCTAACCAGCTGAGCTACGTAGCCATTTCATTCGCAACGTCGTAAGCAACACTGCGAGGCGCATTATGCTTGTGTTACAGCAAATCGTCAACCCTTTTTTTTAGATATTTTGAAAAAAAGTGATGATTGATTAAGATACAATCAATTACCGTTTAATAACGCTTCAATTCGCCTTTTTTGTAACTCTTCATGAATCAATTTTCCGCTATAACCGTCGGCAATAATATTTTGCACATTGACACCAAGTGCTAATTTATATGCCTTTTCAAGGTATTGTGCTTGAAGAAAAGGTTCGGTTTTAGCATAAGAGTGGCTAGCGATGATTAATTGCTCAAGATGACAAGGATTACGCCAAACATCTATTCGATTGAATAACCCAATAAGTTGTGCGGCGGTTAATTGTGTCACTTTTTCAACATCATGGTGGTATTGCTGCACCATAATCGCCAATTTTGAATACTCATTTGGCGCTTTAATGCGTAAACATAGTTTTTCAAGCTCTGCTTTTGATGGAAATTCACCGCATAATACCGCAAAACGAATTGTTACATCATCAGTTAACAAAGTTGATTTCTTTAATGCATCTATAATAGTGTTAGAAAGTAAAAGAGCTGGAAATAATAGCGATAAAGCGCCACATTGTTCTAGCACTTGAAAATAAACTTGCGGATCTGCGCTTGCTAATGCTTTTTCGGTCTCTTTCCATACGCGTTCGGCAGTAAGCGTATTTATTTCACCAGCTGAAACCATCTCTTTCATCAACTTCTTAGTTTCCGAAGCAATAGTAAAGCCTAAATGATGATAACGCGCAGCAAAACGAGCAACACGTAAAACCCGTAAGGGATCTTCTCTAAAAGCAGGAGAAACATGGCGTAATAATTTTAGTTTGAGGTCTTCAATGCCATGATAAGGATCAACAATATTACCATCTTCATCCATGGCAATAGCATTAATAGTGAGATCTCGGCGGATAAGATCTTGTTCTAAGGTAATATCTTGACTAAAGTCACAAATAAATCCTCGATAGCCTTGCCCCGATTTTCGTTCGGTTCGAGCCAATGCATACTCTTCTTTAGTTGTGGGGTGTAAAAAAACAGGAAAGTCTTTACCAACCTGTTGAAAGCCTAAAGCCAAAAGCTCATCAGGTGTCGCACCAACCACCACCCAATCACGATCAATAATAGGGAGATGCAATAATCTATCTCGAACTGATCCACCAACAAGATAGATTTTGCTCATTTAATTCATCCAACGATCTTTTTTACGACGACCAGGCATAATAGCCGGCAAAATAAGACCTAAAAGAAAACCGCCACCAGCAACTAATCCGCCATAAGTAAACCAAGTTACAATAAGATCTCGGCGTTTATCATCCATTTGATTTAACATTGATTCAAGCTTAATTCCTTGCGTGCTGTTAAGTTGTTCTAATTCATTATTCTTATTTTGCAAGCTTTCAATGGTTTGTTCTGCATTTTGTAATTTCTCTACATACTCTTTGACTGCTTGATCTTTATACTTTTCGGCGTTTTCAACTTTATCTTTGTATTCTTCAAGTTTTGCTTCTAATGTCGGTAACAGTGCTCTGAGACTAAGCTGATCTTTCAATTTTGTTGATTCAATCCAAGCGGAACGTCCATTAGCGAGTTTTATTAAGCTATATTTACCGTCAGCACTTTTTTCGAGTTCGGTGACCTTATCACCTGCTTTAACCGAAGTTGAATAAGCATATTGTGTTCCTGGACCACGACGCAGATAAATATCATCCTCTTCTGTCACATATTTATCTGTAGCATTGACATAAAAAACCAATGTAATAAAAGAAAGTAAAGTAATAATAATCTGTTTTTTCATGATATTTTATATTTTTCATCCATAATAAAAACATAATAACACAAAAAATTAGCTTTTCGCACAATCATTTACAATTAAATTTAATTAATTCCTTAACTCAAAAAGCACAAAATGAAAGCGATTACATTTATTGAGATCTTAATCACAAAATTAAAGATTAATGATATAAATTAATATAAATTCTGATTATTCTACTACCGCAAATGATTAATATTTGGAGAGAATATGAACTGCCATCTTACAAACCATGATATAGACATTATCTTACGCACTCAACCCTATGCTGAACTCTGTTATTTTGGTAAGCGATTACAAAAAATAACTACTGATGCTATCGATATGCTCATACCGGCAGTACCGAATTCACGTATAGATATTGATGTACCTTTCACCCTCTGCCCAGAAGAAGGAGTAGGAAATTTTAGCACCCCAGGGCTTGAAGGTCACCGAAATGGTAAAGATTGGTCACCGGTATTTATTACCCAAAAAGTAACCAAGAAAAAAAATGATATAACCATAATCTGTGAAGATAATATTGCGCAACTTCGCTTGACCAGTAAGCTTATTTTAGATGAAACGGGGGTATTACAATGCCAAAATAGCCTGACTAATTTAGGTGATGAACCATATCAAGTTAACCGTTTATCCGTTACATTACCCATTCCTGAACGAGCGTTAGAATTAATGGCGTTCAGTGGTCGTTGGATTAAAGAGTTCTTCCCTCACAGAACAAAAATACAACATTGTGGATACCTACAAGAAAATCGTCGCGGTCGTACCTCCCACGAATACTTTCCCGGTATGGTAGTTGGTACCGAGGGATTTAAAGAACAAACAGGCGAAGTGTGGGGCGTTCACTTAGGTTGGAGTGGTAATCACCGTTTCCAAGTTGCAGTAAAAAGTAATGGTAAACGCTTTATCCAAGCCGAAGTCCTTTATCTTGCTGGTGAGGTATCATTAGCTAAAGGTGAAACTTTAAGTACACCTTGGTTATATGCAACTTATAGTGATGAAGGTTTGAATAAAATGAGCCAGAATTTTCATCAATTTTTACGCAAAAATATTATTCATTTTGCGAGTGATAAGCCTCGTCCAGTTCATTTAAATACTTGGGAAGGTATCTTTTTCGATCACAACCCTGATTACATCATGAAAATGGCGACGAAAGCAGCGCAAATGGGTGTTGAACGTTTTATTATTGATGATGGTTGGTTTGGTAAACGTGATGATGATTATCAAGCATTAGGAGACTGGTATTTAGATAAACGCAAATATCCAAATGGTCTTGAACCAGTTATTGAACATGTCAAAAAACAGGGCATGGAATTTGGTATTTGGGTTGAACCAGAAATGATCAGTAAAAATTCGGATCTTTATCGAGCTCATCCAGACTGGTTACTTGAATTACCTGGCTATAATCAACCCGAAGGTCGCCATCAATACCTACTTGATTTACAAAATCCAGCAGTCTTTGACTATCTTCTTGAAAGATTAACATGGTTGCTTAGCAGTTATGATATTGACTATATCAAATGGGACATGAATAGAGAGATTGTTCAAGCAGGCCATGATGGTCAACCAGCAGTAGTTGGACAAACTAACGCGGTATATCGTTTGATGGATATGCTGCAACAAAAATACCCTAACGTTGAAATAGAATCATGTTCCTCTGGCGGTGGTCGTATTGATTTTGAAGTTTTAAAACGTACTCAACGTTTTTGGGCATCCGATTCGAATGATGCATTAGATAGACAAATCATACAACGTGGCATGAGCTACTTCTTCCCTCCTGAGGTAATGGGTGCACATATCGGTGGCAAAACCTGTCATACCACCTACCGTGAATTAGATATGAATCTACGCGGATTAACCGCATTATTTGGACATATGGGAGTCGAGCTTGATCCAGTAAAAGAGTCCACGGAAGAACAAAAAGGCTTTACACACTATATTCGTTTACATAAACAACTACGTCCATTATTACATAGTGGTAACAGTGTTCGTTTAGATGTTGATGATAGCGCTGCTATGCAAAGTTATGGTGTAGTAAGTCAAGATAAAAAAGAGGCGGTATTCGTCATAGCACAATTAGCATTACCAACTTATGCATTAAGTGGTAATTTACGCTTAACTGGATTATTGACTGATAAAGAGTATAGCATCGAAATTCTCGATCTACCTCATCACATCGATCCACAAGTAAATGGTCACGCCATGAAGTCATTTCCAAAATGGATGACAACTGATACCACTCTTTCAGGCGATTGGTTAATGAATATTGGCTTACCATTACCGGTACTTGATCCAGCTACAGCAATGTTGATAAAAATAACAGCTAACTAACGGTATCTGTTTAAATTTTAGTTAAATTGAGGGGAATTTAAGCTATTGATCATTCCCCTATTTAATAAATCAAAACTGAAACGATTCAGGTGCTAATGGTTTGTTGGCAAAGCCATATTTTTGCATTATTATCATTTGCTAAGTTATAAACTTAACAGGTTACGTATCTGTTTAAATTATTTAAGATAAATAAAGATGTTTTAAGTTACGCTTCTCGCTCTCACTATAAACCCTTTTTTGACTTAAAAGTTAATAATTAATAGTTGTAAATAACTTTATATCAAAAAAATTAAATATAAAGTTTACAGAAGTTTCATTGGTAGTAATAATTTTAAAGGTTTTTTATGGCGACGATAAAAGATGTTGCAAATTTAGCTAAAGTTTCCGTTGCGACAGTATCACGGGTGATCAATAACGCTGAAAATGTGAGTGATAAAACTCGTGAAACAGTAAAAAAAACCATGGAAAAGTTAAATTACTACCCTGATGCAAATGCTCGTGCTTTATCGCAACAAAACTCTAAAACGATTGGAATTGTTGTCGCTGACGTATCCGATCCTTTTTTTGGCGCTATGGTCAGTACAGTCGAAAAAGTTGCATCTAAAACTGGGCATTTTTTGTTAATCGGTAATGGTTACCATAATGAACAACAGGAATATAACGCGATAACTCACCTAATAGAACATCGCTGCTCATCACTGGTTGTTCATGCAAAAATGTTACCGGATAACAAATTAATGAAGCTTATGGAGCAAGTACCGGGTATGGTACTAATCAATCGTTCACTAAAAGATTTTGAAAAACGTTGTATTTCACTTGATGATCGTTATGGCTCATACCTAGCCGTTAAACATTTAATTCAGCATGGACATACTAAGATTGGATATTTATGTTCCAATCATGAAATCTCGGATTCATCCGATCGACTACAAGGTTATAAAGATGCATTGATAGAATATAACCTTGAAATTAATAGTAATTATATTGCATTTTCCTCACCGAATGAACAAGGTGGAGAACAAGCAATGATGGCATTACTTGAACGTAACCGAGAAATCACTGCAATTGCTTGTTATAATGATTCAATGGCTGCAGGTGCAATGTCAGTTTTATATGATAATGATATAAAAATTCCTACAGATGTTTCTGTTATTGGATTTGATGACCTGTTAATTGCCCGATATTTACATCCTAAATTAACCACCATTCGTTACCCACTACATACCATGGCGGAACAAGCTGCGGAACTTGCATTACGACTGGCAAAAGGTGAAGAACCGCCGTCGAACTTAATTAATATTTTTACTCCAACATTAACGAAACGATACTCAATTAACAAAATAGGATAATCAATATTAAATTTGGAAGATAATAATTGAAAAATGTCAAAAACTTAATATTAACGGTTTTCGACATTTAACTATTTTACGTAAATAAAATTATTTAAAACCAAACTTCGGTTTGTACACCGAAGCTAATTTGATTACCCTTACCATTAAAATCAAATTTACTGATATCATTTTGCAAAGACTCTATATATGAAACGTAGAAACGTATATCGGGTCTTGAAGTCAAAATACTCTCACCCACTTTAAATGAATGGAAAAGCGTAGTTTTAAAACCTTCCTCATGATAACTTTTACCCTTAACTTTATTTTTTTGGCTAAAATAACCAACTTCTATGCCACTTTGATTATAAATGTCCCATATATAAGCAGGTCTTATAGCTGATTTGAAACTGGAAAAATCAGTATGCGCTAAATTAAGATCATATGAGTAAACATCCTTCCCGGTGGTAAGTGCAAGTGCATGAGCCACTATCACATTATCGGCTAAATAAGCTTCACCTTCCGAAACCAGACGATAGGCTTTTCCTCCAGTATGAGTACCAATATAGTCATTATCAGAATTAGCTGCAAATTCAGGGTTATTTGTATTAATGTTAGCCAACTGTGAGGCAACTGAATTGGTTGCAGTTTGTAAGGTTAATTGATTAAATCCACCAAAGAAATTATTTTGTCTAAGAACAAAGCTCCCTAGCCAAGCATTTTTTACACTAACACTATCTTGAATTTTTGACTTATTAGGTGCCGAATAACGGCCATTAATTGCCAGTGTAGCGTCTTGCCATAACGGTATATCTCGATAACGAAACTCTAATTCATTTAGATCAACTTCTTCATGCTTAGTGACCTCTTTTGTTTCAGTTTGACCGTTCTCAACGACCTCGACTTTTTTAGTTTGTTTGACATTAACATCGGCTCTGACTAAGGCTAAATCAAGTTTACCTGCACCAATATCTAAACCTTCAAGACCTATTCCACCACCCGCTGGCGTTTTTTGTGTTTTCCAATCCAACATTTGAATTTCATTATATGGTAGTGAATGTTTACCTACCCATAAATTTGCATCAGGAAATGCAGGAATAAATCCTTTTGTCGATAAATAAATATCCGAAAATTGCATAATATTATCATCTTGGGTATTAAACAAACCAGCAGCCTTATTAGTAGCCACATTACCATCAATCATAACAATGGCATCCACCCTATGACCATCTTCATCATACACCTTCTGTTTGAATACCAGATCATACCAACCACCATACTCATTACCGAATCGACCTAAGGCTCCTTCTGCATAATTTTTAGGTTTACCATTTTTTGAAGTAGACCAACCACCACGGAAATAACCATTGAATGCAAAACCTATTTCATCTTTGATGTAATCTTTAAATTCTGAAAGAGTAAATGAATTCTTAAGTAGATTTGTTTGCAATGTTGGATCAGTATTATCACTTGGTTTAGTATCGTTAACTATAACGATCTGATTGACGACTGCCGGTTGCTGTTGAATCACAGAATTAGATTGAATATGGGTTGAGGTATGGATCGATTTTGATGCTGGAGGTTGAGTTGAAGTTTGCGCGATAGCAATATTTTGATTTTTCAATGCTTGCTGTTGATGATTTATAACAATTTGTTGTTGTTGAATGTTTTTATTTAATTGTGAAATTTGTTTATTTGATTCAATCACTTGTTTTTTCAAATCTATAGATTCTTGAGTAAGTGCTAATATTTTTTGTTCTAACATTGATAATCTTGCTTCTAATTCATCTTGCGTTGCGGCAAATGAGGTTGGAACATAGCACAAGCCAAGTAACGTGATTAAAACAATGCGTTTAGGTTTTACTTTTAATACTGCCTTAGTTAAATATTTCATTTTTCTCTACTCTTTTTATAGAAATTAAAGAAGTCTCTTAAATTTGAGACAAAAAAAACCTAAAAAATAGCTATGGCTATTCTTTAGGTTTTGCCCATACAACTTCGGTAGCAATCCACTGCTTAATAAATAAGCTTTTTTAATATAACTAATTTAATTTATGATTTAAAAATTAAATCCCGGTAATGTGACACATGTCACATTAAAATTTAATTACTACTGACATTTGCTATTTTTCCAGCAAATTTTAACCATTTAAATGTAAACGATTACATAAATGTTAACTCGATCACTGTTTTTACAAATTGATTCTTTATAATAAAAAAAATAACTAACAAAATTCAGTTATCAATTATCCAATTGAGATACAACTATTTGAACCAATGGAGAAACATATGAATCCGTCTTTCGATGAAATTATTAGCAGACAAGATTGGAATAATCTATCTGTATTAAGTCTGAATAAACTTGATACCCACCCTAAATTTCATAGTTGGCGGGACAAGCACAGCGCGAAAAACAATCTTGATTCCAGCGCTATGGTTTCACTTAATGGCGACTGGTTTTTTAGTTATTACCAAAATCCTCAACAAGTACCGGCATCATGGTTAAAAAAAGAGCCATCTCAAAACACTATTCCTGTACCATCAAATTGGCAATTTCATGGTTATGATGCGCCAGTTTATACCAATATCCGTTATCCATTCCCTTATAATCCCCCCTTTGTGCCCGAAGATAACCCAACTGGTTGTTATTCGCGCTATTTTGACATTGATAAAACATGGATAAATAAAGGAGACACCAGAATTATATTCGATGGCGTTAGCTCTGCATTCCATCTTTGGTGTAATGGAAACTGGGTTGGTTATTCACAAGACAGTCGCATTGCAGCTGAATTTGATTTAACACCTTTTTTAAAAGAGGGTGAAAACCGAATTGCGGTATTAGTTTTAAAATGGTGTGATGGTAGTTATTTAGAAGATCAAGATATGTGGCGCTTAAGCGGCATATTTCGGGGTGTATGGTTACTTAATAAACCAAAATCACATTTAAGTGATATTCATATTCAAACGGTGCTTGATGCTTGTTATCAAAATGCCACATTAATATTAGAAGTTGACGTAAAACATCAAAGCGAACTCGATACACTAAATATCAGTATTGAATTATGGCACAAAGATAGGCTTGTTCTTGAACAAACACAACCAATCGGCACACCTTTTGTTGATGAAAAAGGCGGCTATAATGATCGAATGACATGCTATATCCCTGTCACTAAACCACAATTATGGAGTGCCGAAACGCCAAATCTATACCGTCTTGTTATCAGTTTAAATCATAATAAAACGGGGTTAATTGAATCCGAAGCCTATAATATCGGCTTTCGCACTATTGAAATCAAGCATGGTCAGCTCTGTTTAAATGGTCACCCCCTTCTCATTAAAGGAACTAACCGTCATGAATTTTATCCTGATATGGGCTATGCCGTTACCGAACAAGCCATGCTGCATGATATTAAACTTATCAAACAACACAACTTCAATGCCGTGCGTTGCAGCCATTATCCAAATGATCCGCGTTGGTATGAACTGTGTGATGAATATGGTCTATATTTAGTTGATGAAGCAAATATTGAATCACACGGCATGTTCCCAATGTCGCGCTTGTCTGACGATCCTCGCTGGTTAGCGGCTTACAGTGAACGAGTTACTCGCATGGTGCAACGCGATCGTAACCATCCATCGATTATTATTTGGTCATTAGGAAATGAATCAGGACATGGCGCAAATCACGATGCACTTTATGCTTGGATAAAAAGCAATGATCCAACTCGACCGGTACAATATGAAGGTGGTGGAGCGAACAGTAAAGCAACTGATATTATTTGTCCTATGTATGCCCGTGTTGAACAAGACCAGTTCCACCCTAATGTACCTAAATGGGCGATAAAAAAATGGATATCCATGCCGGATGAAAACCGACCACTCATTTTATGTGAATATGCTCATGCAATGGGAAATAGCTTAGGTGCATTCTATAAATATTGGCAAGCCTTTAGGCAATATCCTCGATTGCAAGGCGGATTTATTTGGGAATGGGCCGATCATGGCATTCGCTGCCAAACTAAATCTGGTGAAAGTTATTGGGCTTATGGTGGTGATTTTGGCGAAGCGTTTCACGACAGACAATTTTGTTTAGATGGATTAGTCTTTCCTGACCGCCAACCGCATCCAAGTTTAATTGAAGCCAAAAAAGTTCAACAACCGTTTCAATTCAAACTTATTAGCCAAAAACCATTGGTTATCGAAGTAAAAAGTGAATATTTATTCCACACTGCCCTCAATGAAACATTAGAATGGCAATTACAACTTGATGGCAAAAAACAACTAGGCGGTAAAGTTAAACTCACTCTTGCACCTAACAGCACCATCGAACTCAAATTAATGGACGATATTGCTAATCAACTTGATGGTGAAGAATTACATTTATCACTCGAAGTTATACAAAATAGAGCTACGCCATGGTCACCAGCCAAACATGTTGTGGCTTGGGAACAATTTAAATTAACCAACAGTTTTATTCCACAATTAGCTTTCAGTAATAACAGAAAATTACTCAAATTAACGGAAAACAACCGCGAATTTATTGTCAATTGGCAAAACCAAAGTTGGCAAATCAACAAAAAAACTGGGCAACTAAGTCAATGGAGTAAAGATAAAAAACCTCTGTTAGCTAGTGCGATTACTGATCAGTTTATACGAGCACCTATCGATAATGATATCGGTATTAGCGGTGATTTTGACAGTAATAACAACCCATACGCATGGGTTGAACAGTGGAAAGCAGCAGGTTACTTTGATTTGAGCCATCAATGTTTAGCGATTAAAGCATCACAAACCGAGGATTATATAATCATTGAAGCTTTACATAGCTATTGGGTAAAAAACCGTAAAGTCATTCAAAGTAAATGGTTACATCAGTTTGATCAAGATGGTAACTTAACTCTCTGTGTCGAAGTGGATATTGCTAATGACATGCCTGCTCCTGCGCGTATTGGTTTAACATATCAACTTAAAGAGATACCTAAACAGGTTAAATGGCTTGGCTTAGGACCACATGAAAACTATCCAGATCGAAAAACTTCAGCCATGTTTGCTCAGTGGTCATTGCCATTTGCAGACCTTTATACGCCTTATATCTACCCATGTGAAAATGGCTTACGTTGTGATGTTAAACAATTAATCCTTAATGACATGACCATTACCGGTCATCAATTTCAATTTAACATCAACCAATATGGTACTAAACAGTTGATGGAAAAAACACATCGACACTTATTAGAACCAATGCCAGAAGCGTATGTCAGCATTGATGCTTATCATATGGGAATTGGCGGTGATGATTCTTGGACCCCAAATGTTCATAGTGAATATTTACTGACCGATAAACATTATTGCTATCAACTAAAATTCAAGTGCTAAATTAAATATTATCTATAATAAAAAGGCACAAATAATTGTGCCTTTTTACTTAAGTTAACTCCTCACCATCAAATAGTTTATCAAGTTTCTCGATAAATTCTTGTTTTGGTAGATGATAAAAAATCCCTTGATTAGGAAGTCCTCGTAAAAACAGATAATAAACCCCACCAAAATGTGTCTCGTATTGATAGTTAGTTAAACGGCTTCGCAAAAATCGGTGCAGAGCTAAACAATAAAGTTGATACTGCAACTCATAACGATGCTCACACATTACTTGGTTTAAAGCTTGCTCGGTATAGGCCGCAACCCCATCACCTAACCAATTTGACTTATAATCAACAATATAATATCTACCCTGATACTCAAATACTAAATCGATAAATCCTTTTAGCATGCCTTGCACCGTTTCAAAGTCTAATGGTGGACATTGCTTGGATAACACATCATACTGCTTACATAAACCATCTAATTGCGAACTGGTCACCGCATGGCGAATAGGAAAATAAAACTGCAATTCATTAATACATTGGCTAGTTAAAATATCTGCTAACAGTGGACCATGTTGATGGTCGTTTGGATTTAGTCTTGTTGCTAAAACTTGTTGAAGCCAATCACTTAGCACCGTTAACCACGGTTGCTCTAAACTCAATTTTTTAATGGTGTTAGCACATAACTCATTGGCATTATTTGGCGTTAAATTTTCCATGATCGAATGAAGCAATGTACCAACATAAGCGCCTTTAGGAAAATGATGGATATCATATTGCACCTCAAGTGATAAAGAATCTTCAGACGGTGCACTATTCTCATGCCAATCACTAATCATAGCGGAATTAATACCCACTACACTGTGGTGTTTTTGTAATTCGGTATAACTTGTCACTCGCCAACTATTAGATAATTTACGTTTAAACACATTAGCGGTAAGTGAAAGATTGGCAGCTACTGCCGCATTATACTGATCACCTAAAATCGGTAATTGCAGTTCAACCAAATCAGCAAATTTAGCGATCGAACGTAATTCGCCTTTTAATAGATAATTAATCGCTGATTGGCTTTTTTTTAAGGATGCTAAACCAACACTGCAATGATAAATTGAACGGGTCATGGCGACATAAAGTAAACGCAAATCTTCAGCTAAACGTTCATCTTCAATCTGTTGTTTGATTTCATCGGTTAATAGCCAAGCATAGGTAGGTTGATAATCATTATTTTTATCATGATAAAACTGACTATCAGCATTACGAAATTGCGCAGCAAAAGGTAACCAAACAATAGGAAACTCTAAACCTTTCGATTTATGAATCGTAATAATTTTTACTAAATTTTCATCACTTTCTAAGCGTTGCTCATGATTTTCTAAATTAGAGTCAGGGCTAACAATTTGTCTTGATAACCAACGAACTAAAGCATGTGGACTATCTAGCTCATCCGCAGCTTCTTGCAGTAGTTCGCCTAAATGCATCAAATTGGTTAAAGTCCGCTCACCATTTGGGCTTGCTAAGATATTTTCTGCCAACTGGCGTTTTTTCATCATCCGTCGCAACATGACTAACACACCGTAATATTGCCAGATAATCTGATACTGTTTGAACTCTTCTATCAAACCTTCCCATTTATCCTGATCATCAGTAATTTGTTCTAACTCGCTCATGGTTTGCCCTAGTAGGCTCGTCATCAACGCTAAACGCAAAGCTGATTCATTTTCAGGCATAAGTACAGCTTGTAATAAACAGAGCACCTCTTGTGCTTCTTTAGCTAAAAATACACTATTACGATTAGATAAATAGACGCTTTTAACGCCAACCGCGGCCAATTTTTGTTGGATAATTTCAGCTTCATGCCCGGTACGAACCAAAATCGCAATATCAGCAGTAGTAATTGGTCGCTGACCATCTTTATCTTGGATTAAAATTGTCGGATCGGTCAACCAAGTCACAATCTGCTTAGCACAACAGTTAGCAATATGCTCTTGATAATCTGTTTTTGTGCTAACCTCATCAGGCAATAAATAGGCTGCTAGCGCATTGACTTCTTGCTGATTGACCACCATCCCTTTGTGCTGATTACGCTCTGCACTTTCCATTGGTAAAAAAGGAATATTTTCAAAAATAAAAGGATTTTCATGGTGATTAAATAATGCATTAACCGCATTGACCATTGACGCCGAGGAGCGATGGTTAACCTGCATAGTAAAGTTATTTTCACCGGTTGATAACTTCGCCTTTAGATAAGTAAAAATATCTGCACCACGGAAACTATAGATCGCTTGCTTAGGATCACCTATAAACAGTAATCCGGTCTCTTTGGGATAACGGCGATAAATACGATCGAAGATCTTATATTGCACCGGGTCGGTATCTTGAAACTCATCGATCAATGCCACGCAATATTTTTGTGCAATATTTTGCGCTAATCTTTTACCATTCGTAGCACGTAAAGCACGATTTAACTGGCTTAACAAATCATCAAAACTCATTTCGCCACGTTTAATCTTCTGCACATAAATCCGTTTTTGAATGATACTAACCACATCCATTAAAATTTCGCTACGCAAATCTATAGCGCTATTGCATAACGCATCGATCTGCTGAAAAACAGCATGAACAGGCGGCTTTTTATCTTGCTTGGTTTTTTCGTTTAAAATCGATTGACTAAATTTAGTTAACTCACTCGGTAATTTAAACGATCGCGTTGGCAACTGAGCCCAAGCGGTAACTTTAGCCAACCAATTCGGTAAATACCGGCTACTATAAGATTGTTTATTAATACCTGATTGTCCAATGATCTCTGGAAGATCGCTAGCAGCATCTACCCAACTTTTTTTAACCTGATTAATCTGATCAACATGTTTTTGATGGAAGTGCCGGATTTTTTCGGTGATATCAACACGCTCTTCTGGTTTCTCATCAAATTCGAAATTTAAATAAGGTTTGATATCGGCTAATAATGTTTCTGGATCTTGCCAATAATCGAGAATCAAATAGACTAGTGCTTTATCAAGCGGAACAAAATAATGACGCCAAAAATCTTGGACAACCTGTAATTTAAGCTCTTGCTCATCGGTAATTAACGTTTGCTCAAACAGCACACCAGATTCAAAAGCATGACTCGTTAAAATACGCTGACAAAAGCCATGAATTGTATAAATCGCCGCATCATCCATTGATTGTTGCGCTTGGGTTAATCTTTGGATGGCATCATTGCTATCCTCTACTAAGTCGATTAGCTGTTGATAAATTGGATCATCATGGTGACCTTGCAACAATCCTAAACGCAGCTCTTGAATATTTTGTCTTATCCGCGATCGCAATTCTTGGGTTGCGGCTTTGGTGAAAGTCACAACTAAAATTTGATTAACATCAAGAGGTTTAGGGTAGTTATTTTCACCAATTCCAAGTAACAACCGCAGATAAATAAAGGCGAGCGAATAGGTTTTACCAGTTCCAGCTGACGCTTCAATAAGCGTTCGACCTGTTAATGGTAAATCAAAAAGATTAAGTTTTTTTATTCCACTACATGAAACCATTCTAGCTTTCCTGCCGCATTGGGTGGTAACTCAACACAAGCAATAGCAGCTGTAGGGAACATTGGTGGTGAAACCTCTGGGCACAACTCATTAACTAAATAACCCACTAAAGGAAGATGTGAAACAATAATCACATTTTCAATACCGCGAGCGGGAAGTGTCATTAATAAATCGGCAATATGGGAAGGACTGCCACCTGGCACCAAAAAATTATCAGTTTCAACTTTAGGCACAGGGCAGTATGCAGATAATTCAGAGAAAGTCTGCTGTGCCCTTAAATAAGGACTTACTAACCCTAAATCAAATTTATAATCTTGCTGATTGAGCCATAAACCAGCTTGACTTGCTTGTTTTCTGCCAAAATCAGTCAATGATCGACTAGCATCTGATGAAGCAGAAAAACCTGCCTCACCATGTCTCATAATACAAACTTTCATAAAATAACGGTTAACGTAATTTCAATTGGAAAATCATGCATTCAGCACCGCAACAAAAAGTGAATTTAGCCATTAATTTAAAACCATTTTCAACTTTATCGATGCTACTACTGATTTCGCAAGGTTCCGTTTCAACATCTTTTGCTGCTTGAGTCAATGATGCTAATTTAGATTTTGCTTCTGATTCAGTTGCAAAAACATTTTCATATTCTGCACTACAATCTTCATTGTCAATAATAGTACCAACATCCACACAACAACAAGCTGGGGTTTCGTTAGCTTTACATTTGTTTAAAGAATCTGTCATCCTGTACCTCTATTTTACCGATTAAATTGTTATTAGTATACTCTCAATCACCACTAAGGGCAAAATGTTAAAAAGCTTTACCATAACGCGAATTTTTGGCGTATATTAAAAACTTTAATTTAAGATTTATATATTAATTAGACAATATCATGCAACAATATAATCACGTTCGAAAAATGGCGATTTTAGTTGCCGCAACGTTCTTTATGGAGAACTTGGACGCGACGGTGATCACCACCGCCATTCCGGCAATGGCAAAATCATTTCTTACAAGCCCTCAAGATTTATCTGTCGGAATTAGTGCTTATATGTTAGCACTCACCATTGGTTTACCCGCAAGTGGCTGGATCGCCAATCGTTTCACCGCTTATCGGGTCTTCTCAATTTCAATTATATTATTTATGTTAGCGTCGATATTGTGTGCCTTATCGACCAATTTAACCATGTTTACTATCGCAAGATTAATTCAAGGTTTAGGCGGATCATTGATGGTACCGGTAGGCAGAACGGTGGTTTTAAGTCGAACAGAAAAACAGCATCTGGTTAGTACAATTTCAATTCTAGTGTGGCCGGGTTTAATTGCACCATTAATGGGGCCACTTATTGGTGGATTCTGCGCTCAATATCTCAGTTGGCATTGGATATTTATTCTCAATATTCCGTTAGGTTTTATTGCCCTATTTTTTGCTCATCGACTGTTGCCCAAAGAGCTACCAG
The DNA here is from genome assembly GCF_984569085.1 of Gilliamella sp. LMG 34359. Taxonomy (NCBI): domain Bacteria; kingdom Pseudomonadati; phylum Pseudomonadota; class Gammaproteobacteria; order Orbales; family Orbaceae; genus Gilliamella; species Gilliamella sp. LMG 34359. The sequence goes on from NZ_OZ474906.1 coordinate 3,088,072, forward strand.
AAAAGCGCTCATTTGATACTATTGGATTTATCGCTTGCGGTTTAGGATTATTAATGTTCGTTTATGGACTAGAAATGGTCTCGCACTCAAATCACAGCCTATGGTTAGGTCTGGCAGTTTCTTTTGCAGGAAGCCTCGTATTAACTTTTGCTTATTATCATCTTACCCATATTAAGCATCCACTAATAAGCTTATACGCGTTTTCTAAACGTACTTTTAGAATGAGCTTCTTGGGCGGTTCATTAATACGAATTGGTTTAAATAGTGCACCATTTATCTTACCACTTATGTTTCAAGTCGGTTTTGGTTGGTCCCCTATAACCGCGGGTTCGCTACTGCTTTCACTATTCGCCGGCAATATCCTACTCAAAACGGTTAATACGTCATTAATTCACAAGTTTGGTTTTCGCAATATACTAATTGTCAATGGTCTATTGTTATCATTCAGTTTCGTCTTATGTGCACTCTTCACGCCAGACACATCAATCATCTGGATTATAGTAGTGCTATTTTTTGCCGGTGGCGCCCGTTCAATTCAATTTACCACTATTACCACCCTCAGTTTTGCAGAAATAGATAAAACGGAAATACAAAGCGCCAATATTTTATCAACCATTTTTCAACAACTAAATAACGTGCTAGGTATTGTATTAAGTGCCTTATTCTTATTTATTGCCTCTAGTTATCATGGCCATAAGCAATTAATGGTTGCAGACTTTCGCTTGGCACTATTTATGGTGGCTGGAATGACTTTATTGGCGATGATTGACTTTATCACCTTGCCGAAAAATGCGGGAAACAATCTAAATAAAAAATAATAAAAAAACCTCTGTTTTGAAGTGACCCCATAAAGTTGGACACTTTGATTAAGCGGCTTGTAAGGCCTGATTTCGATATTCAACCGGAGTCAGGCCTTTTAATTTGGCCTTAATCCGTTTGGTGTTGTAGTATTCTATATATTCTTCTATTTTTTCAATCAATTCATCTGCATCTTTAAAGCATTGTCCATGGTACATTTCTGATTTTAATAGACCAAAAAAGTTTTCAGCTACCGCATTATCTAAACAATTTCCTTTTCTGGACATACTTTGTTTGATGCCATTATTAGCTAGTAGCTTCTGATAATGGCAATTTCTATATTGCCAGCCTTGGTCACTATGTAGTAACGGTTTTTCACACTGTTTTAATCGTGATATCCCTTTTTGAAGCATATCTGTCACCAAGGTCAAACGTGCATTTTTAGCTACTTTATAAGCTATTACTTCCTGATTATATAAATCGATAATGGGGGATAGGTAAATTTTCTGTTCATTTACCTTAAATTCTGTGACATCCGTTACCCATTTTTCATTTGGTCTCGATGATTCAAAATCTCTTTTAAGATAATTAGCTACTGTTTTACCTGTCTCTCCACGATAAGAACGATATTTTTTAGGTCTTACTGTCGATTTGAGATTAAGCTGACCCATTAAGCGTTGTACCGTTTTATGATTGAGCTTAATGCCTTCATTTATCAACGTTAAATGAATTCGCCGATAACCATAACGCCCTTTATGTTCATGGTAAATCGATTCAATACGTTTTGACTCATTTTCATAAGCAGACGGGGTTTTCAACCTATTAGCATGATAATAAAAAACACTTTTTGCCAGTTTTGTTGCTGATAGTAAATGTTTTAAGAAATACTGATATTTAAGAGCTAAAACAACTAACGTTTTTTCTTTGTTTGTTGACGTTTTGCTTGCTTCAGCTCTTCCAACTTTTTTAGAACAGCAATTTCTGCTCGTAGATAAGCAATTTCCTCTTTTAATGCTTCAATTGTTTTTTCGTCATCACTGTGAGTTGGTTCAATGCGGGGGGGCTTCATACAGGGTCTTCCTCTGGAACGATATTCAAGCCCTCGGAAACCTTTTTTATGATATCTATCAAGCCAAACAAATAGAAGACCGAGGGAACTTAAATTAAGCATAGCACTAGTGTGCCCGAGAGACCAATTATTTGTCCACATTAATTTTAATGCTTGTAATCTTGCTTCGGCATGACGTAAATGAGGTGTTGGTTGAAAGGCGTTATCACCATGAATCGCAACCACTTGGGACCAATACCGAATCTGACTAGAAGATATCGCATATTTTTTTGAAAGAATTTTCGATGATTCTCCTGATAATAATTCATTAGCTATGATAATTTTTAAATCTCGACTATATTTTGACATAAAAAGACCCCCAGTAATTGGTTGTCCAACTATTGGGGGTCACTTCAGTTTTATAACAGAGGTTTGAAAAGTCAATACTTAAAAGTATTAAAACTTTGGTGCGGCTGGTCGACCACGTTTTTTCGCAAAACCTTTATCATCAGATTCAGGTTGACTACTTTTACGTCCGCGCTTAGCTTCAGATGATTTACCCGAGACTAGGCTCATTTTCATTGGTTGATTAAGCACTCTAACACGCTCAAAATGCTTAAGGATATCTTTAGGCATCCCTTTTGGTAATTCCACGGTTGAATAAGTCTCATAAAGTTTGATATTACCAATATAACGACTACTAATATCAGCTTCATTGGCAATTGCACCGACAATATGCCGCACTTCAACGCCGTTTTCTTTACCAATTTCGATACGATACATATCCATCTCACCAACATCACGACGTTCGCGACGTTTTGGTGATTCACGATTATCACCACGTAAGCGACGCTCACCATTACGACCATCACGATCACGATATTCTTTTGCCGGTTTAAAGACCGGATCAGGCGGAAGAATTAACGGACGATCACGCTGTGCTAAACGTAGCAACGCTGTAGCAATCGTTTCAAGATCTGTGCCACTCTCAGCCTGAATTTGTTCGAGTAATGTTTGATATTGTTCTAAATCGGCACTCTCAAGTTGTTGCTGAACTTGCTGAGTAAATTTAGCTAAACGACGTTTTTCAAGTAACTCTTTAGAAGGTAATGCCACTTCTGGAATTGATTTCTTGATAGTTTGCTCAATATTTTTAAGTAAACGACGTTCACGGCTATCAACAAATAAAATAGCACGTCCTGCTCGACCAGCACGACCAGTTCGCCCAATACGGTGAACATAAGATTCTGAATCAAGAGTGATATCATAGTTAATAACTAAACTGATACGTTCAACATCTAAACCTCGCGCTGCCACATCTGTCGCAATCAAAATGTCTAAACGACCATTACGTAAACGATCAAGCGTTTGCTCACGAAGCTGCTGCGTCATATCACCATTTAAGGCTGCACAGCTATAACCGTGTTTCTCTAACACTTCAGCGACTTCTAAGGTAGCAGTTTTGGTGCGCACAAAAATAATTGCCGCATCAAAGTCTTCTGCTTCAAGGAAACGTACAATCGCTTCATTCTTACGCATGCCGCGCACGAGCCAATAACTCTGATCGATATCTGGTGCAGTTTGCTTAGTCCCTTTGATTTGCACTTCTTTTGGATTATGCATAAAACGTTTAGTAATTCGACGAATTGGCGCCGGCATCGTCGCTGAAAATAGCGCAGTTTGATGCTCTTCAGGAATTGTCGCCATAATGCTTTCAACATCATCAATAAAGCCCATTCGTAGCATCTCATCGGCTTCATCTAAAACTAACCCTTTGAGATTAGAAAGATCTAACGTTTTACGATTTAAATGATCTAATAAACGACCAGGCGTTCCTACCACGATTTGTGGACCTTGTTTTAATGCGCGCAATTGCACATCATAACGTTGACCACCATAAAGCGCTAATACTTTTACCCCTTTCACATATTTAGAATACTCAGCACACGCATCAGCAACTTGAATAGCTAGTTCACGTGTTGGCGCTAATACTAATAATTGTGGTGCTTTTAGATTAACGTCAATATTCATTAAAAAAGGGATTGAGAAAGCGGCAGTTTTACCACTACCGGTTTGCGCCATACCCAGCACATCATTACCTTCTAAGAGTAAAGGAATACATTCAGCTTGGATGGGTGATGGTTTAGTAAAACCAAGATCATTTAATGCGTTAAGGATTTCCTCAGATAAACCAAGGTCAATAAAAGATATTTCTTTTGTCATGTAAACTCGCTTGTAAATTTGACTATATATGCTCAATATTTGGTTAGCAACCTCAGTTGTTCGCTATTAAGTAAAATAATTCATGAGGATTACTGCAGGTATCACAAATTATTACGGTACCAAAATAAAACAGCCTATATGTATTTATGCCAGCTCACTAAATTGAAAATTTACAACTCACCCCAATAACTAACTGCCAATACTTACTCAATTAGATTACTTTAATGCAATTAATATTTAAACAATACAATTGATAAAAAGTATGTAAAGAATCGAGAATATTTTTCGGGCAAATCAGAACTACGCTATAACAATATTTTCACTTTTAAACTGGCATGACCCTCGTTACTTTTCGTCAAGTAACTTAATTTCGTAGAGTGCCTGTTGATGTTCAACAAAGTTATAAATATTATTAGCTAAAGCATATTTAAATAACATTTTGGCACGCTCATTATTACCTTTACTTTGGTAATATTTACCTAAATAAAAGTAAGCTTCACAAAGGCGCTCAGCTAATTGCCGATCATTTTCAACACCTTGTTGAAGGTTTTGCATTAACTTGGATTCATTCATTTTACCCAAATAAAATGCAATAATATCACTGCTATAACTCGATTTATCGCTAAGTAGATCATAACGTTTTTTTAGTTGAGTTAAGGCAGCTTTTGTATCTAATTCTTTTTCGATCAAATAGAGCCATAAAATACGAATCGGCTCATTAACATCATATTGATAGAATTTTTCTGCATCAAGTTGTGCTACTTGATAATGTCCAGTACGATACAGGGTTATCGCACGATTAAAGTAGGCAAATGCGTAATTAGGATCCAGCTCTAATGTAGTATTAAACGCCATTATCGCATTATCAAAATCGCCATCTCTTAACGCATAATTACCTAGAAGATTATAAATATCTGGAATTTCTGGATTAAAACTTAAAAGATGGTTGAAATCACTCTGTGCAAATGCTTTAAAACCTAGCGAATCGTATACCATTCCCCGTTCGAAAATAAGCTGCATCTTAGAGGCAGCATCAAGATCACGTCTTGATAACTGCTGACTAATCTGCGCTATTTTTAATTCATCATCATACGAAACTTGTAAAGGAACAACAGGTAACGGTTGAGAGAGACGAGAGCAACCTGACAAAATAAGGGCTGCAAGCATACAGCTGAACATGTTCAGGTTGAATAATCTCATTTGTATCTCCTAGCGAATAATAGTTTATTCAGCTACTGGCTCGACATTAGAGTTTTGCTCAGCAGCATCTTTCATACTTAAACGAATGCGACCTTGACGATCAATTTCAAGCACTTTAACATTCACTTCTTGTCCTACTTTTAAGTAGTCTGCAACTTTTTCTACTCGGTGATCAGCGATTTGTGAAACATGTACTAGTCCCTCTTTACCACCGATAATTGAAACAAATGCACCGAAATCCACAATACGAGTAACTTTGCCTGAATAGATTTTTCCAATTTCAACATCAGCCACTAAATTGTTAATCCGCGCAATTGCATCTTTTGCTTTATTACCGTCGGTCGCTGCGATCTTAACTACACCATCATCAGTGATCTCAATGGTAGTACCCGTCTCTTCGGTTAATGCACGAATGGTTGCACCACCTTTACCGATAATATCGCGGATCTTATCTGGATTAACATTCATTGTATAGATACGTGGAGCAAATTCGGAAATCTCTTGACGAGGTTTATTAATGGCTTGTTCCATCACACCTAAAATGTGTAAACGAGCACCTTTAGCTTGGTTTAAGGCAACTTGCATAATTTCTTTAGTGATACCTTCAATCTTGATATCCATTTGCAATGCACTTACACCTTCACGGGTACCGGCTACTTTAAAGTCCATATCACCAAGATGGTCTTCGTCACCTAAAATATCAGACAATACCACAAAGTTATCGCCTTCTTTAACCAGACCCATAGCGATCCCCGCAACCGAAGACTTAATTGGAACACCCGCATCCATTAATGCTAATGACGCACCACAAACTGAAGCCATTGAAGAAGAACCATTAGATTCAGTAATTTCAGAAACTACACGTACAGTATATGGAAACTCTTCCTTACTTGGCATTACGGCAGCAACACCACGTTTGGCTAAACGACCATGACCAATTTCACGACGTTTTGGTGAACCAACCATACCTGTTTCACCCACTGAATATGGAGGGAAGTTATAATGTAAAAGAAAACGTTCGGTATATTCACCAGTTAATTCATCAATGATCTGCGCATCACGTTCAGTACCTAAAGTTGCGGTAACTAGTGCTTGCGTTTCACCACGAGTGAATAATGCGCTACCATGAGTTCTTGGTAATACATTGGTACGAATATCCAGAGCACGAATCATATCTTTCTCGCGGCCATCGATACGTGGCTCACCAGCGATAACACGTTGACGAACGATTTGGCTTTCTAAATCAACAATCATGTTGATAACTTCATTTTCGTCAAGTTCTTCATTTTTTTCTTTAAGTGCTGCTAACACTTCTTCTTTGATTAAATCGATTTGCGCATAACGAGCTTGTTTTTCAGTAATACGATAAGCTTCACCTAAACGATCTTTAGCTAATTCAGAAACCGCATTAAATAGCTCTTCATTTTTAGCTGGCGCAACCCAATCCCATTTTTCATAGTTCGCTTTAGCCACAAACTCATTAATATTATCAATAACAACTTGTTGTTGATCGTGACCAAAAACCACGGCGGCTAACATTTGATCTTCAGTTAACAAATCAGCTTCTGATTCAACCATTAACACCGCACTTTTTGTACCGGCAACAACTAGATCTAAACGGCTTGATGCTAACTCTTTAACTGATGGATTTAACACAAATTCATCGTTAATAAAACCAACTCGTGCAGCACCAATTGGTCCATGGAAAGGCACGCCAGATAAACAAAGTGCTGCTGAAGCACCAATCATCGCAACCAAATCAGGGCTAACATCAGGGTTAACCGACACCACTGTTGCAATGATCTGAATCTCATTAACAAAACCTTCTGGGAATAATGGACGAAGTGGACGGTCAATTAAACGAGCAATTAATGTTTCGCCTTCGCTAGGACGACCTTCACGTTTAAAAAAGCCACCAGGGATACGACCAGCTGCATAAGTACGTTCTTGATAATTAACTGTTAAAGGGAAGAAGTCTTGCCCTTCTTTCACTTTTTTATCGGCAACTACAGTAACAAAAACTGCGGTATCGTCCATATTAACCATCACCGCAGCTGTTGCTTGGCGCGCCATAATACCAGTTTCTAAAGTAACTGTATGACGACCATATTGAAATTTTTGATATATCGGATTGAACAAAATAAAGTCCTCTTGTTATAAATCATGTTGAAGTTTGATATTTCGACAGGATGCAGCATAACGCTGGAACATATTGATACACACTTCAACCATGTGGGGGATACTAAACAAAAGATTATTTCACTGTCACGACTAATGACAAATCTATAAATTATAGAACTCTCATTAGTCGCGCGAAACATGAGATATAATCTTCTATTCAATTAATTTCTTTTTACAGAGCATCTAATTATGCTTTTTGAGCTCAGCATTATATCAAAGCCCTGAATTTATACAACGAAAAAGAGGCCTAAGCCTCTTTTCAAGTAGATAAATAATTAGCGACGTAAACCTAGTCTTTGAATCAATTGGTTATAACGATCAAAGTCTGTACGACGTAAATAATCTAATAATTTACGACGGCTAGATACCATTCGTAATAAACCACGACGACTGTGGTGATCTTTTTTATGCTCAGAAAAATGACCTTGTAAATCATTAATACGTGCAGTTAAAAGAGCAACTTGAACTTCAGTTGAACCAGTGTCGTTAGCACCACGGCCATATTCAGCAACGATTTTCGCTTTTGCTTCTACAGTTAGAGACATAATAAACCTCTTAAAATAAATAAAAAAATGGAATGACCGATCTCTAATTCAGACATCCCTCGGCATTCATATACTAAATATACGAATAGTCCGCAATTATACTGATATTTATTAAAATAGCAATTTCATTTAGTAATTCTATACACTTATTTAAGCTTAAAACCATACTCTTCTTGGATAAGTTTTTTTAATGCTTCAATATAATTCTGCGCAGATACACTTAATTGTGCTTTTTGCGAGGTTATCCAACCGATTAAAATCTTCTCATTTACCGCTAAAGGAATCGACAAAATATCCGAACCGTTCAGATCAGTACTAAGTACGCCGGTACTAATCGTATAACCATTTAATCCATGCAACAAATTAAACAACGTCGCTCTATCACTTACATGAATACTTTTCTTATGGTAGACGGTACTTAAAATCTCTTCGGAAAAATAAAAAGAGTTATATTCACCCTGCTCAAAAGAGAGATAAGGAAAATCCTCTAAATCCTCGAGCGTTAACGACTTCATCGCAGCTAAAGGATGATGAGTACTGATAAACACATGCGGATCGGCTTCAAATAAAGGATTAAACGTTAGGCGATGCTCTTTAAGCAAGCGTAAAATCACCTTTTGATTAAAATCGGTAAGATACAAAATGCCCACTTCACTACGCAAATTGGCCACATCAGTTATAATGTCGTAAGTTCGTGTTTCGCGAAGAGTAAACTCATATTCATCAGTGTGATTCTTCTTGATTAAGTTAACAAAGGCGTTAACCGCAAACGCATAGTGTTGCGTTGAAATACTACATAACTGCTTAGATGGCTCTTTTTTGGAAAAATGTTGCTCCAACAATTGAGCTTGATCTAGAACCTGCTTAGCATAACCCAAAAATTCCACACCATCGGCCGAAAGTGAAACACCTTTCGATGTTCGTACAAAAATCTCAATCCCAAATTCCGCTTCAAGATCCTTAACCGCCGTTGAAAGGCTGGGTTGGGTAATATAGAGATTCTTTGCGGCCTCATTAATCGAACCTGAACGGGCAATTTCTAAAATATAACGTAGTTGTTGAAGCTTCATAATAATTTAAGTGATTAAAATCATGTTAATGCAGAATATAAGTCACTATAAACATTGTATCGAGGATTGTACAGAAAAAGGCAAATGCGATTTCTTGGTGAAGTTTGTCGATTATCAAATTAACCACTTTCTAACATCGATTAATAGCAGTTTTTGGTAAAAATAATTGAAGCATCTATACCATCTATTGATAGTTTTTAAGATGATTGAAAATTACTAGCGTTTGACTGGAAATCGAAACAAAATTCACCGATGACCTTTTAACAAATACTCTTGACATAACTAGCAATACCTTGCATTTATTTGCAGTGTCTGATTTTCACTCTATGTTTTTTTTGATATTAGTTAATTTCTCCGTTAAAAAATGGTTCAAATAGTCGAGCTTTTTTTATTGATTCGAAAAAAAGGATTTACGTTAAAAATTGGGGCATCAAAAAATAGGGAACTTCAATCGTTAGGATCATAATTGGTTAATAATATTTTTTTTAAGCTCTGGATAAATTTTGTATCAATCTCGCTTGGGTAATAACCTTGTTGCCAATTTGAAAGATAATTGACTTGTTTTTGATTTAATTTTAGATAGACACCATCTGAACACTTTATCGTACGGCAATTATTAACCAATTTTTCTGATAGATGCTGTTCATCCACTTCTCGTGATACTGGCCTTGCGTGGTTTTCATTATGACAATATTGCGCAAACCATCGGCTATAATCTTTAACATCATAAGCATAATTATAACGACTACCAAATTCTGTCAACTCAGCATTCGGTAGTCGTACATTTAATTTTTTTAATGGAAAAGCACACGTCACCACCCAACGATAATTATATTTTTTTAATTGCATTGCGTTAACTTTGAAATTATAACCCAGAAGTTCAGTTAAAATATAAACGCCTTCATTATAGGCGCGTAAAAATACGCCTTCGTTGAATAATAATACACCTTTAAATTTTGATTGGGCGGCTAATTTTTCACTAAAATTCATTTGGATATCTTGTTATTAATCATACGTACTATTGTAAGCATACCGCTCGTAAATTGGCTTCTTTTGCCCACACTGCTATTTGGCCTATCCAAGCATCAATAGCGAACCTATCGGATAAATGGTTATTGATTCCATAAGGACCAAGAAACTTATCTCTGGAATAAAACCAATAATATTCTTTAAACCAATTTGATTCTGGATAATTTTCTTTGATTGTCATGCCCCACTCACTTAAAAGTCCACTACCAATATCACGAGTGAAAGCATCCCAAATATAAGGCATTGCGGTCCATGATAACGGGGCATTGGGTGAATTTGACATTTCCGCACGAGAAGGTATTTTCGATTCGCCACCACACAGATTCGTGATTTGCTGATAAGTGTAGAATCCGTCTCCTTGTGGATTAGCCCAAATACCGGTTAAATTAAAGGAATACAGTTTCTCTGCAATTTGATTATCATGTTTAAAGGTTGCTTTGATCGTTACCGGCCCTGTCGGTTTATTAACTAATGTGACATAACCTTGATTATCAATAGTTACGCTATTATTGGGATTTTGAGTTAAATCGTAATTAAAATCGTTCTGATTGCCTGTCATTATTAATTGAAATTTGGCACCAGAAAATCCCGTGGTTGGAAAATGCGGCACCGCAGAAGCTTTAAATCCATTTATTGGATCAAAAACCTGGGCATTATAACCACCACCACAGGAAGGATCTCTTATTCTGCCATTATTATTGTTCCACCCTGCAATTGAACCTGAACCTCCATCAGCTTCCATTAAACTACAATCTATGGCGCCATTATCAATTTTTTGTTTAACACTGCCCCAAACTAATTTTGGAGACACCTCCATTTGATAAGGTTTGGCATAACAAATTTCTGGTTCAGCCATAATTTTATATTTTTGGGTAATATCAGCATATTCACTTTCATTAGGAATACCATATTCGGAATAGGTCTTTACTTTAGTGGTGATAGTTAAATAGAGTGGCATGGAGAAACCACTACTACAACCAATTATTCGCGCTCGGTCGTTACCCTCAATTGTTACACCATTATTATCAACCCAGCTATAAGTCGTTGGTTCTACAGAAAAGGGGGTACGATAGTTGATGCCATCTTCATCGCTATCATCATAATTAGTAGTCATATCTAAATCATTTATAGTATAGTTTTTAATGATAAAATCATTAATTTTCAAATTACCATCAAATTGATTGATTTGGGTATCGTTTAAATTATTGGTGTTGGCACTATAAAAAACACCATTTATAGTAAAACCCTGTTTTTTCGCAGCGGCTTCTATATTGACAACCTTCGGCTTATTACCATGAATAACATTTACCGTATGTGTTATTAACGCCAGACTTTTTGAACTAATACTTAAAGAGCATAAACTTAATAAAATCAGTATGATTGAATTGATTTGTATTGTACTAACCGAAAACAATAAAGCATTTTTTAATCTTTTCATAAATTTTATTTTTAATGGTTCTTATTTTATACCGTAGCGCATTTTTTAATCAACAACTCCGACGTCCGCCACTCGCCGTTTGCAACGTCTCACTGCGGACTATAGCCATTGCGTTCGTTTCTCTCACTTCATGGCAACTTCGCCTAAGTTACTTACACTGACTACATAGATTAAAATAGCGACTATCAGGTTATTCACTAACATCACGACTTACATTCGAATCAACAAACTCATTTTGTTACAACCGTGATCCAATACTCGATATTTTCCTTTTGACATAATAGATCCGCACATTAATCAAGTTATTATCCCTGAAATTATTTGTGCACTTAAATTCACCATATACTCATACATCCTCCTTTGTTATCAACCTAAAGCTATCTATGTCACACAACAAACTGTTGTTGAATTATGTCCGATAACAACTGTTGTTATTTGCAGAGTTATTAACTCAATAAAGTGCTGCATGGCTAAAAAAGCTTGCAACGCAATAATTGCACCGCCAGCATTAAGCCATTTATACCTTTCTGGACTATTACAAGAAGTAACATCAAAACGGGGTAATTTAGTGATATACATTAATGAGGGTAAAACACCATTAGCTAGATTAATATTATGAGCATGATCTGCGATTATTCTTTTTGTAGTAATTCTGAGAAAAATTAACGCATTACCATGATTTATAATAAGAAAACTAAAGTAATAAATAATAACTAATTGAATGAGTCCAACTGAACAGCATATTATTGCTTCTATTTGTTGGCTAATTTTAGTGGAGTTAACAATCGTTATGAATTTTAAGCGGTGATTTGTCGTAGTACAGAACGATAATATTGTTCGGAAATTTAATTGACAGAATTTATTGGCAAATAAAACTAATAGTCTATTAAAACTAGATAAGTCTAAACTATATATGAGCTGGCTGGCTGGCTGGCTGGCTGGCTGGCTGGCTGGCTGGCTGGCTGGCTGGCTGGCTGGCTGGCTGGCTGGCTGGCTGGCTGGCTGGCTGGCTGGCTGGCTGGCTGGCTGGCTGGCTGGCTGGCTGGCTGGCTGGCTGGCTGGCTGGCTGGCTGGCCACTAAACAACTGTATTTTAACATCTTTTCAGCTTTTTGTCTTGTATATTTTTGTTTTATATTAAAAATTTCAAAAAATTTGCGGTTTGATTATAAAGAAATTAGGTAATCCTGGCAAACGTTGCATAAAATAAAGTTGTTAAGATATGTAAACTTTCAAGTAAAAGTAATTGTAGTTTATTGATGAAAAATCATACTGCCAATAAGGATAAAAGATCATATTTTTGATAGTAGTCTAGATAAAAATCAAAGAATATGGATATGTTAAACCATCCAAAATGGAATACTACCTCGTTTAAAAGAATAAAAATTTTCAATTAACAATTAATGGGATTATATTTTTAAAATCACCATTGGTAGCTTTGCAAGAGAGTTTAGCATTAAAAAATATCGTTTCTCAATTTCTTGAGAAACGACATACTGCCTACAGGCATTTAACAATAACCACGCCCATCAGGCGCAAACGCGGATTTTCTAAACTACCTACACGGCATTTAACTCGATAAGTCGTACGTAAAAGTTCAACACACATTTCTAAACTACCTACACGGCATTTAACTCATTACGCTAAGCCTGTTCTCATCGACAGCTTTTCTAAACTACCTACACGGCATTTAACAGTTGTTTTGCTTGTAAATTGTCTATGCCGTTTTTCTAAACTACCTACACGGCATTTAACGTGGAAATTGGGCAAGGACATCCACTAAAGGTTTTCTAAACTACCTACACGGCATTTAACCAGATACAAACGAGAAATAGACAATTTGAATTTTTCTAAACTACCTACACGGCATTTAACAGTTTGCTAATGGGAAACCTATTTATGAGATATTTCTAAACTACCTACACGGCATTTAACTAGAACTTTTTTGTTTATTTTTCTTTATTGTAAAAGAATTTTTGCTAACTTTTATGATTTTGACCCTTTTTTTGGACTAATTTTAATATTATTAATAATCAATAAGTTAAAAACTGTCTTAAAAAAAGGGTCAATCAATTTAAAAATCAGGAACAGTTGCTGTTTTGCTGAGTCCGTAACTATTAAATGTTCCTTCAACAGCCGTTGCACATTTTTGTTGTTTCAGCCACATAATAAAATGTTGCCCAGTGCTTTTGCTAGCGAAATGAAGATGTGGATAGTTCAAATGAAGGCTGCCCCATTTTTCAACCATTTTGCTTTTTACTTCGGCTGACCATTTACCTTGTGCGGTTAAACGTTTTTCGGCTCGTCTTAACGCACTTTGTCCTTTAGGATTAACACGAATTAAGCGTAGGTAACCTTTAACGCTAGTTGGTACAGATGCTATTGGCAAAGCTAACGTGTAATCACTAACTACGGCCTGCTGCTGTAAGGCCGTTTTAAATTGTTGTAACTGCGCTTCATCGCCAAATAACCGGATAATCCCGCCTAATGTTCTGTGTACATTATAACAAGGAAAGCTAACCGCAATATTGCCTTGATGATTAACTAACACCTGATGCAGTGATTGCATAACTTGATTAATCACTTCAGTTTCAGTTATCTCCAGTTGCGGAATTGCCCGTAGTTCAAAATAGTGAGTAAGCATAATATTACTCCTTACCACTAGCACCAAATACACCACCACGAATCAGAACTGCGATAACATAATGTTGTTGTTCAAGCGTTGGGGTTTCACCTTTGAGTACCCAATTATCAAATAAGGTATAAAAATCCTGTTTTTGTTTAGGTTGTCTAAAAGCATGTCCCATAGTGGTAACTGCACCATAAGGTTCAATAGCAATTGGGAACTCGGCGTTTTCATCATACCAAGTATCAATGGTTCGAATGGCATTGCTGATTTTTTGCGAGTGCATTGCTGCTTGACCATTTTTTTCATACAGGACTTTACTTTTTTCTTTACCAGTATCCAAAATCAATTCTTGTGATGGATAGACCTCTTGCCCCAATCCCATTTTTAATTTGGCTTGAATATCGAAAATAACAAACTCTTTGCCTAATAATCCTGCCTCAATCAAAGCAGCGAGGTCATTTACTGATTTATCATCATAATCAAATGAATTTAATTGATATTGTTTAACATCACTCACTTCAATCGTTGCTATTTTTTCATCTTTTTTACGAGTAATGCTAATACTGATTTGTTCAGCAGCCATACGATTACGCCATAACCAACGACCATTTAAAATATTAATTGCATAACGTTTCGCTAATGCTTGCAACCCTTCTGATTTGATATAGCTTTGAGTCGTTTTGGTTAACTCTTCTTGGTAATCAATATCATTACAGACTGATGGCGAACCTAAGAAAGGTAGTACTTTACAGCTCCATTTAACCACTAAGGTATCTTTATCGGCATCAAGCGCTGCAACATCGACTGTTTGTAAATTAGCTTTTTGAATTTCAGCATCTAATTTAGCCGGATCATTTGCTAAAGCATTTTTAAGCCGATTTGAAATGGTACCGCGAACAGATTTTTCAGATAATAAAACTGGCGTT
This sequence comes from Gilliamella sp. LMG 34359, assembly GCF_984569085.1. Lineage (NCBI taxonomy): Bacteria > Pseudomonadati > Pseudomonadota > Gammaproteobacteria > Orbales > Orbaceae > Gilliamella > Gilliamella sp. LMG 34359. The sequence continues at coordinate 3,103,158 of NZ_OZ474906.1, forward strand.
AATTTTTGGTCATCATAGCTCTTTTGCTGGGCAAAAATGGCATCAGAAATATCAAAACTACGTTCAAAGGCTAATACTGATGCGGTAGTGATTTTATCTTTACTCATAATTCATTCCTTTTTTCAATGCTAAACTTGTTTAATTAATCTTGATTAATAATATAAATATCTGCGTCATTCGATTGCAGTTCGCTGCATTTATAACGCCAAAATGCTTGTGATAAATTTTCTTGTAACCTTAGTGGAAATACCCACTTACCTAATCCATAAATACATTCGACAAATTGTGTTGGATGTTGATTACTACGGGCATGTTCAACCATTCCTGCGTCAAACAGTGGTGAAATAGCTTGATAACCAAGTGGTATCGGCACTAACCAACCTCGTCCCTGCTTGACCGATGTGGTTTGCCAATGCTCTTTTTCTTGCGGATGATGATGCAACATGGCAGTTTCAACTAACGCATCAAGTGCAGTAGCATTCGGATCTTTTTGTTGTAGCTCGGCAGTAATTTCCTGTAACTCTTGCTGTGCTTCTACTAAAACAAATGCTGGTAATAAAAGTTTTGATAAGGATTTATCTGACTCATCTGAAGAAAGTAATGAGACATTTTCTATTGATATAACCTGACCACCGGCAATACGTTGCTGATAAAATTTTTGCTTCATCTGCTTAATAAATGCTTTTTGTTGCTCAGTATTGTATAAGGTTTCAACATCGTCTATTTTCACCTCTATTAGCAATGAGACATCAAGATGAACTCGACCTTCTTCAATAATTGAACGAGTATCACCATTTTTAGCTAACGGATTGCGAGTGAGTCGAAATGTATAATCAGAATAGTTATTAGGTCGATAAACTTGTACATCACAATCATGACAAGCGATTAATACACCATCCAGATAGATAGGATGATCCGACTCAATTTTTCGATTTAAAGCATGAATCGCCCCTAAAAATCCCGAAATAGCCGGAAAACCATAAGTTAACGGACTGGAGATGGCATTGGCATTATGAATTTTGACATGATCAAAAAAGAGATAGAATGTTAAATCTGCCATTAGAAGATCCCCTCCTTCCTACGTTGACTGGCTTTTACTGCTTCGCGAAATTCGCGACGCCACTCTTGAGATTCAGCATCAGAGAATTGTTTTTTAGTATTGTCGAATTTTTCTATTAAGGCATTTTTAATCCAAAAAGCAAAATCCTTTTCTAATTCAACAACCCAATTACCTTGCTCATACTGATGTTTAAAGTTTTCTTCATCTTCAAGTTCAGCCCGATTAGGATCAAGCCAAAGTTTTTGTGACATCAGCAACGAATAATCACGACTCCAACCTGCCGGCATTGAAGTTTGTATATTCCGAGCAAATTTAAGCAATAAAGTTAAAATAACCGCAAAGGCATCTTTTCGATTATCACGCTCTTCAACTACATTTTTGGGTGCAGCAACCATATCGAACAGTAAGCGAAAACCAAATCGGCAGAAATACTGTAAGGAATTGTCAAATACACTTTCTTTTTTTTGACCAATTGACGGAAATTGAGAGCGCTCGAATTTAGGTGGCATTGAAGGTAGTAAAAAATTACGACCGCCTTGATTACTGGTTAATTGACTTACCCCTTGTGGATTACTACCACCAAGTTTTACCACTGCTAAGTGATGGAAAGTAAAATAAGGTTGATGTTCTACTCCTTTCAAGCGCCGTTGTTCACGAGCTTTTTTATTTTCTTCGGAAAAGCGGGTTTGTACTTTTTGATAGACTACATTACACAAAGATGTGGGATGCAGAGGAACAAGCAATCGATAATTATCTTCTTGTTGTGACAAATAACTCTCTTCACTATTCGGCCAATAAAGTTGCTTATTAAGTTCGTCAGCTTTCGGTTTTTCAAAATCATTAAAAATAACTTTTTTAAAATTGGCTAAATAGATTGCTGCTTTCTGCTCATCATCAGATAGCGCTTTTAATACAGCTGGATGATCGTCAATAATTAATTCTAATAATGTTTTATTATTTACGGTTTGATTTAGAAGAGAAAAGATATCAAGAGAAGCAGCGTTTCCCGAACAGTCTGCTTTAATAGTTAATGGGGTTAATGAAGAAACATATTGCTGCTCATTAGGTCTTGCTATTGTAAAAAAGTTAATATTATTGCCTAAACTTGAAGAATGAATGCCTTTAGAAGTTGTATTACACACCGATATCCAGAAAATACGTCGAGTTGCAGCATCTTCCATCCAATTTTCAAAATCAAATTTTTTACTCAGTTCTGACATCTTCTGTTGAGATTCATTTACAGCCTTTTGATCGCCTGCTTGTGTAGCTTTTTCTAATTTGGTCAATTCACTTTTATAACTGCTGTTATTAGCAAGCCGTTGCTGAAGAAAGTCGACAATAACCTTTCTTATATCTTGCCAAGAAATATTATTCATTGGCCCTCCTTATATTTGTAAAAATGAAACAAAAAAAGGCTTATACTTTTTAGTATAAGCCTTTATTTTTATGCTACTTTATAAATCAAATATAACTTTAAAATATTAAGTGCGTCATTATTATATTTCAACTCATTATTAGCGCTTAAATGACGATATTTTTCTTTATTTAACTGCAAATTTTTAATTAATAATTCAACTTCTTTTCTAGTTGAGATATTAAGTATTTTCATAATATCTTTTATTGAATAATAATTAGAATTTGATGCTAAATCTAGAATAAGTTCATCATTTGCAGCTTGATTGTCAATTACAATTTTTTGCAATTTATTTAACTCAAATTTGTCAATTGAAATTTGACAGGCCAATACTAAAGAATTATTATTAGGCATAATTTTTTCTCCTATTGTTCTTAGGGTTGAAATTTAAAACCTTAGTTGTTGGCCCAACTAAGGTTTTGTTGTTTTTAGATCGTATAAAATTTAATACTTAAAACATGTAACTTTCATTACATGTTTGTAATGTTATATATTAACCAAACATTAGTCAATTATTTTTTTTGCTAAAATAATTTCATAGGGACATTTACCCAGAAAGAAAAATCATTTACTATTGATAAATAAGGAAAAACCGCCTATTCGGCGGTAATAAATAAAATTAACATTTATCATAATTTCATATTTCTAAACTACCTATACGGCAGTGCAGTTAAGTATAGAGTAATTACTCTAACATTACTAGCATGCACAACTCAGCTGATTATTTTCTATAAAACTAGTTATGTAAAAAACTTTTTTTAAATATAAATTTTTCTAAAAATAATAAATAACCTCTTCTTTTAGCTTCTATCTTTATAAAAACCAAAATAGGGATGAAAACACCAGCGTGTTTCGCTATTCACATTAATAGTACAAAATTCATTAGCTAGCCGATAATGATTTTTATCTGGAAAATATTCTGCTATTTGAGTAATCGCTTGCTCAACGGTATTGGTAAGCCATGGCTGTATCAATGGATTGCTAAATTGCCAATTATCATATTTAAAATTTTCGTTTTGCGGATCACCACAAAGTTCATTTGGCGTTTGCCAAGCGATTTCGGCATAACTAAATCGGTATTCGCCATTGTCATCAAGTTGGCAGATATACTCCTCTTGTGGTTGCTCTTGCAGCCTGAAAGGCGAGATTAACTGTAGATGGACACAATGGTGATGTGCCAAATCGGTTTGCCAATAACTGGTAACATAATTACTTTTGCGCGCATTGATTGGAAATAAATTTGCCATAACCTTATGTTCTAGTTCTGCTAATGTTAAGCCTGCTTGCGAATCAGTCATAATGCGAGGAGTCGCATTAATATTTTTTAATTGTTCTGACGTTATCAGTTGTTCAGTCTTATGCGTTTTTAATAAAAATAATGGTTTTTGCTCAAACCCCGGTTTAGTAAAACAAGCGCTATTAACACCTAAATTATTGCCGTTTTTCATCGCTTCTAAATTACTGCCTAGAATCGCCACATTGGCACTTTCGGCTATTTTTTCCGGTCTATGCCGCCAAACGCGTCCTACTAACTGAATAATTGAACGCATTGAAGATGGCTCTACAATAGCCCAATCATAATCATGATCACGTCCAACTTCAGTAACCGGTGTGCCGATGACAATAAATATGTGATGTTGTTTATCACTGTCTTTTATTGCTGCACGGATTTCAGGTTGTTGAAATAATTTATTAGCATCACCACGGTTTAAAATTCTATCCAGTTTCTCTTCTAGTTGACTGCGCAATAATAGCAGTTGTCTGGCATGATAAACCACCAGATGAAATTGAACATTTGCCGGTAACTCAGTTTGCTGGTAGATTTGCTTAGTGAGCGACATCACATCATCAATGTGCGCAAAGCGCATTAAACCGAGACTAATTTTTTTGTTGGTTTGCGGATCTTGTTGATGATGCTGTAAATGAAAATGATAAGCTTGATCTAATAACTGTTGCGCCAATAGAGCATAGCCGAGATCTGAATTTTCTTTTTTATGTAATGAGTAATTTAATAATTCTAAAATTTGTCCTCGACGACGAATTGTCCCTTGTTGCAACTTATCTATTCTTTTTTCGATAAACTTCGTATGATGATGTTTAAAATTAACAGTATCAGCTATTTGTTCGACTGACTGCTGATATTCATCAAACCATCCACAAATAATCCCCTGATTAGACCTTCCTGTATTCTGATTCCAAATTTTTCGACCAGCTTGATAAGCATCAAATAAACCAGCAATAAGGTCTGGCGTTAAAGTGGCTGATGAGAGTAACACTTTACTGCCATAAAGCCCGGCTAAATGAACTAACCTTGCCAAAGCAGGTAAATCTCGCTGATCAAAATCATCCGGTTCATCTAAGATTAAATCCGCTGTAAGCAACCTTAAGGTAGGGGCAATATATTTGCCACCTCTGAGACATTCGCTAGCTTGCATTAAGTGATCAACAGTACATGTCACAATTGGCGCATAGATTAATTGACGAGCCTTACTGTTTTCGATAATGGTACCGAGTTCACAGTCAGCAATACCACTCTCTGCCACATCAATATATTCATCGACTAACGATTCTGTCGATTCACAACCAAGAGTTTCGGGATTGATCTCTTTATCTTTATCATTTTCATTTTTATCAATTTCCGCTTGATTTTCTAACTCAAATAGGGTCTTTGTTGCCCGACCACCAACCAAAATAGCCAAATGTTCATCGGTTAAATGCAATCTTTCACGTAATGCTTTACCAGTTTGTAAGGTTAATACTCGTAATCCTAAAGCAATCGTAAATCGCACCCCACGCTGTGGATTTGATAATGCATACATAATTCGCCCATTAGCTAAGGTTTTACCACAGCCGGTCGATGCCATATTAACGCCAAAAAAGCCATTATCATCACTTAATTGTTGATAACTTTTAGCTAAATCAAAAGCATGGTTTTGCCATTGAAAGCGTTTAATGGTAGTGCGTTGCATAAATGGTTTATGCTGATTAATTGCTGGTAATTCAGTGTTGATTTTAGGTAGCAAGCGAGCAAAACGAGCGGCAAAATTAGCAACACCTAATAGATGATCATCTAATCGTTGATTGGCGTGCTGGCTTTTATTGGTATTGGCGATAAGAATATCTTTAACTTCTTCTGCTTCTTCATCATTGCTTGATATGCTGGAATAGTTATGGTCAGCAACCATAAGGCTTAATCGTGATAAATGTAATAATAATGAATCAATATTGGTTAGTTGCATTAAAGGAGTGTGATGAATTGCCTTGTTTGCATAGCGACTTAATTTTTTAAGCCAAGATTGGCTTAAGGTTATATCACTTTTAAGTTGCCAAAAATCGGCGCTGTCTTCAATATTACTATTTCTAACCCAGTTTTCAACAGCAGTAAAAGTGCTAAAAAAACTTTTTAGTTTTAGACCAGATAGAAACATATCTCTCAGTAGCTTCTTATCTTTATCACCTCCTAATGAAGTTTTTAAAAACGGCATACGATGGTGTGACACAATTAACCAGCCAATCCATTGAGCTAATAATGGTAATTGAGAGAGGTCATTATTCTCTGTGCTAGTAAGATTATGATACCAATCTGGTTTAAGTTGTTGATAATCGACAAAATTAGCTAAACGGGTTAAAACCTCTTGATTAGTGGTACAATCACGAATCATCAATAAGAATAACTGTAATGAAATCCATTCATGACGAAATGGATCACCTGCCGGTCGACTTTTACGTAATTTATCTTGAAAACCGACTGTCGCCTTACCCAAATCATGCAATAGCGCAGCAATGGTTGCGATAAGTTGGATAGATGTGGCATATTGCCAACTATTTTCACTATCATTGCGTAATACATTACGCTTAGTACGATTAGTTGGCACTCGGCCTTGTTGATTAAATTGACTTTTATCGCCAACAATCCAGAGTAGATCGGTTAGATTTTTTCCATGCGTCCAGTAACAAGCAACGGCAGTATTTTTTCGCGCTGTTTTACGTAATAATTTATACAGTGTCTGCAAACCATCGGTAGTCATCGGCGTTTGCCAAGTTCGTTCACCACAACGTTCAGCAAACTGATCGATAATACGACGAGTCTGAGTTAATGCATTTTTCTTGCATTGGCTAACCAGTAAAATATTCATGTTTTATCTGCTATCTGCTTCAATGTATCAATAATCATATCCAGCGCACCTAATTGCGCAAACTGTGAAATACATGCCTGTCGGAACTCTTTTTCACTATCACCTTGTTTAGCTGATATAAAAGCTTGGGGTAACACAATACCATCTTTAATAATATCAGCAGCATCAAATACTAGCCCTCCTCGCCTAGTTTTGCCATGTAATATAGCCAAACCATGTGGTAAGCCTAATACCCAACAAGCTGTTGCTCCTAATCCATAAGCTAAATAATTACCATGATCTAAAAATTGATTAGCAGGATCATAATGCTTGCCTCGTGAGCCTTGCTGCCGTTTAAAATTATCATCTTGTAAAGTCAGTTGATTTGCCATGCCATAAAGGCGTTTGCTGATGCGCCCTTCAGCAGCTAACAATGCTTGACTTGTTGTAGCATCATTGAACTGTTTTTCAGCATCGTTTAACAACGTAGTGAGTTGCTTATCGTCAATTTGCCAATCAAATTTCGGCCAACATTGTTGAATAATTTTGAGTCGCTGTTGTTGAAGGGTTTTAGCGGCTTGTAGGCGAAGATTATCGTCAAACCAGAATTGACACCAACTTTGCAGATATTCGGTTGCACGATATTCACTTTGCGGTGAAAAAAATTGGCAGGCAAATTCTGATTCTGTCGAGGAAAATAGAGGCGTTCCCCCTCCCCCACAAAAGCCAATCATGACTCCTGCACGAGAAAGTTCACGCACAGCAGCTTGAGTTAATGAAGTGCCGGTACCAAGTAAAATACAGCTAGTATTAGCTATTGGAATGTTCCAATATAATGACTGCTGCCCTTGATCAGTCACATATTCAACTCGACCGCCATTGACTAAAACTCGACAATGCTCCAAATAATAGATATTTGCACGCTTAGAATGTAAAATCGTTTTAAGATCAGACGAATGAATCAAATCCATGATATTTAGAAACTAAATTCAATTTATAATGATGATAAAATAACATTATTTTGTGTAAAAAACGATCTTTTTTTAAATAACTATAATTATCCAAAAGATGATACAAATGATTTTGCTGCCAACACGGCGTTAAACGGGATTATCGAAGTGCAGAATGTAGTTATGTATTTCTAAACCACCTACACGGCGTTAAACTGTTCGGACTCCACTATCAACGGGCGGCAGTTTTTCTAAACCGCCTACACGGCGTTAAACCTATGACATCGGTGGTCAAATTGACCACCAATTTTCTAAACCGCCTACACGGCGTTAAACCCGGTCTATTATTTTGAAACCGGAATTTTTGATTTCTAAACCGCCTACACGGCGTTAAACTTACACGTATATTAAATGATACTATGCAAAACTTTCTAAACCGCCTACACGGCGTTAAACTTGCTTGGCTAATGGGAAAAAATACATTGATTTTTCTAAACCGCCTACACGGCGTTAAACGTGTTGCAGTAACGCCAACAAACTGTGAAAATTTTCTAAACCGCCTACACGGCGTTAAACTTGTTTCAATTCCCGCTCGTAATAATAAATGATTTCTAAACCGCCTACACGGCGTTAAACATGCTAATTCAAATTCAAGTAGCTTTTTGTTCTTTCTAAACCGCCTACACGGCGTTAAACAATCGAATGCAATTGATGATTATGTCTAAGGATTTCTAAACCGCCTACACGGCGTTAAACTAGAAACCAATATAATATAATCATTGTTCAAATAAAGGTAAATGACAATTTTGCTATAAAAAACCCTTTTTTTGAGCCCCAATTTAACCTATTGATTTTTATATTATTTAATTTGAGCCGCAAAAAAGGGTTAATATTTATTTAAAATCTAGACTTTGTGAAGAGCAAAAACCCGGTTCCTCAAAAAATTTTGGGGAGCCGGGTTATTCGTTAATTAAGACTTTTTTATTCTTCTAGAAGAAGTTTTCGTAAATGAGTTTGATGCTCATGATGGTTGAGACGGTAATTAACATTGGTCTTATTAATTTTCGGCCTTTTGCGATAACCATTTTGGCGCCTAATCTTGCACCGATAAATTGCCCCACTAGCATGACAAGACCGATTGACCATACTACTTCGCCACCAGCTATAAAGAAGATTAACCCGGCTAAATTAGAGGTAAAATTGAGTACCTTGGTGTGAGCAGTGGCTTTGGTGAGATTAAATCCGGCTAAGGTAATGTAGGCAACTGCATAGAATGATCCTGCCCCAGGGCCGAAAAATCCATCATAGAATCCGATAACCAATGCCGGTAGTATGGCAAATTGAAGTATGGTTAAGCGGCTTTTGCGGTCGTTTTCACCAATGGTTGGTGATAGTAGGAAGTAGAGTCCAACGCTGATAGTTAAAATTGGTAAAAGTAATTTTAAGAAGTCGGCTTGGATGTGCATGACTGATAATGTGCCAAGTGCTGAACCAATAAAAGCGCAGGCTATCGCCCATTTTTGCTGTTTTAAGTCAACCATGCGCTGACGAATAAAATAGAGGCTGGCTGAGAATGATCCACCACAGCTTTGTAATTTGTTGGTAGCTAAAGCACTAGCTGGGGGTAAGCCAACTGCGAGCAGTGCGGGAACCGTTAATAATCCACCGCCACCAGCGATAGAATCAATAAAGCCAGCCAACATCGCAATAAGAAAAAGTAAAGCCAGTAATTCGTAACTCATGATTATTTTACTTCACTACATTGTGCGCGGTGTCGAAGATAATGATCCATAAGGACAATTGCAACCATTGCTTCTGCAATAGGCACAGCACGAATACCGACACAAGGATCGTGTCTGCCGTGGGTTGATACTTCGACGCTTTCGCCATTAATATCTATTGATTGGCCGGCAATTTCAATACTTGGTGTTGGTTTTAAGGCGATGTTAGCGATGATGGTTTGACCTGAGCTAATTCCCCCTAGAATACCGCCTGCATGGTTGGATAAGAATCCTTGTGGTGTAATTTCATCACGATTTTCACTGCCACGTTTGTTGACAGTAGCAAAGCCGTCGCCTATTTCAACACCTTTTACTGCGTTGATGCTCATTAGGGCATGGGCAAGATCGGCGTCAAGTTTATCGAATACTGGCTCGCCTAATCCGACTGGAACATGCTCAGCCACAATAGAGACTTTAGCACCAATTGAATCCCCCTCTTTTTTTAGTTGTCTTAGGAGTTCATCCAGCGCTGCTAATTTACTCTCATCTGGGCAGAAGAAGGGATTTTGCTCGACTTGTTGCCAATCTTTTAATTGGCATTCGATATCTCCCATTTGCGCTAAATAACCACGAATGGTGATACCAAGTTTTTCATGTAGATATTTTTTAGCAATAGCGCCTGCGGCAACACGCATAGCGGTTTCTCGAGCCGATGATCGACCACCCCCTCGATAATCGCGAATACCGTATTTTTTTTGATAGGTGTAGTCAGCGTGACTAGGTCTAAAGATATCTTTTATTTTGCTGTAATCTTGTGAACGTTGGTCGGTATTTTCAATCAACAATCCAATACTGGTGCCGGTTGTAATACCTTCAAATACCCCTGATAAGATTTTTACTTGGTCAGCTTCTCGACGTTGCGTAGTGTAACGAGAAGAACCAGGACGGCGGCGATCAAGATCATGTTGCATATCGGATTCAGTTAAACTCATTCCTGGTGGCACACCATCGACAACACATCCTAATGCCGTGCCATGTGATTCGCCGAAGGTAGTGACTTTAAATAATTTACCTATTGAATTTCCTGCCATAGTTGTTTATTCCGATTTTTATTTTTATATTTAATTTATTCAAAATAGTGTTGATAAGCTATTAAGTCATTATAAGTTAGTGAAAATACACCCAGCCCACCATGCTCAAAGTTTATCCAATTAAAAGGGACTTCTGGATATTGTTCTTGTAAAGATACCCAGCTATTGCCGACTTCACAAACTAATACACCGTCTGGTGTTAGATAGTTACTGGCGTCATATAAAATTCTTTTTACTAAATCTAAGCCATCAAATCCAGCTTCAAGTGCTAATTTTGGTTCATATAAAAATTCGTCAGGAAGATCGTTCATGTCTTCATCATCGACATAAGGCGGATTGGTGACGATTAGATCGTATTTGTTATCCGGTAATCCATCAAACAGATCCGATAAAATTGGTGTGACTTGATATTGCATATCATGCATTTCAATATTAGTTTGCGCAACATCAAGGGCTTCTAATGAAATATCAGTAATATCAACTTGTGCCTCAGGAAAAGCGTAGGCGCAAGCAATACCAATACAACCACTACCGGTGCAGAGATCTAAAATGTTATTTGGTGGATTAACGATTAAATCGTTAAATTGATTGTTAATCAGTTCGCCTATTGGTGAGCGTGGAATTAATACCCGTTCATCAACATAAAAGCAGTGTCCACAAAACCATGCTTGATTGGTTAAGTATGGGGTTGGTAAGCGATCGGTAATTCGTTTGTTGATGATCTCGTTTAGTTGTTGTTTTTCATCGTTAGTCAAATTTGCGGCATAAAACTCAGGAGGAATAAATAGGGATAAGCCTAGGGTAGCTAAGATAAGTTGTTTAGCCTCATCAATAGGATTATCTGTGCCATGCCCTAAAAAGATATCTGATTGACTAAGTTGCGACGTGGTCCAGCGTATATAATCTTGAACAGTGCGTAAGTTTTCCATATTAACTCCGAAAGATCGAGGAGAAGAAGAGGTTACTCGTCACGTCAGATCATTAACTTTATGGAACTATGCCGTCGGTAATGATGAGAACCTTTAAGTTCTTTACTGCAATGACTAAATGAATTTTAATGGCGGTGAGGAAGGGATTCGAACCCTTGATACGTTGCCGTATACACACTTTCCAGGCGTGCTCCTTCAACCACTCGGACACCTCACCTTAATTTCGCACCCGCTTTTTGAAAGCAGGGTGCATACTATAATTATCTCTAACTAATTAATCAAGTCTTAATTCATATAAACGATAGCACCAAACACGGCAATTACCATTAAAACTAGCGCGGTTGTAGCTAAAGCATATTTTAAGTTAGTACACATAATATTGGCTCCTTACTTTTGATTTTGCCGCTATTCTATTGCTTTTTCTAAGGAAATAAATCCACCAAGGGTTTTATTTGCTTCAATACTTGGATAATTTGGAATTAGATCAAGTAGAATTTCAACCGCTTCATCGAGAAAAGCATCAGGCTGTTTATAATCTTTAGGCAGATCCTTTAAACTCTTAATTGCTGGTAAACCCGCTCGACTTAAGCGTTCGTTCGTGCGTTTTAACTCACGTTCATCATTAGCTTTTTGTTCGGTTTCCCGTTCTTTTTTGTTTAATGACACAGTATATTTGTCACTTGTTTTGCCATTATATTGCTTGATATCTTCCTCAATATAATTAAATTCAGGATTGTTGGCAATTCTAGCTTGGTGTTGCGCTTTTAAGTTAGCTAATAGTGGTTTAATATTGGCAACTGTTGCATAATCTGCTGAGGGGATTTTATCCCATGGCATAGCATTATCTAAAAAGCGTTCACCTGTTTCATCCACATATTGACTATTAGTCATTTCAATATCAGGTTCCACACCTTTTAGTTGAGTACTGCCACCATTAATGCGGTAAAATTTTTGGACAGTATATTGAGCACCACCAAGTTCAGGCCATTTAGGGTGTATGCGTGCATCAACAGGATATGAAATATTTCGTGATGTTTGTACAGTTCCTTTACCATAAGTGGTTTCACCTACGATAACGGCGCGACCATAATCTTGCATGGCTGCGGAAAAGATTTCTGACGCCGAAGCACTATAACGGTTTATCATCACAACAATTGAACCAGTATAATCAATACCTCTGTTTTTGTCGTCATAGATGTTGACTTTTTGTAGATTATCACGTACTTGCACTACAGGCCCGCTGTCAATAAACAATCCAGTTAACTCAATAACTTCCGCTAAAGAACCGCCACCATTATCACGCAAATCAATAACTAGTCCTTGCAATTTTTTACTATTGGCTTCCATTAATAATGAATTAACTTTTTTGCTTAACCCTATATAGAAGCTTGGTATTTCAATAACACCTATTTTGCCACGACTATTATTGATGATTTTTAATTTTGCTTCACGGTCCTCAAAATGGATTTTATCACGCGTAATTTCAACCACTTTCGGTTTGCTGTTATTACCAGCAGGTAATATCTCTAATTTCACTACCGTGTTTTTAGGTCCGCGAATTTTATCAACGATATCATCTAAACGCCAACCGATGACATCTTCAATCGCTGAATTGCTTTGGCCTACGCCGATGATTTTGTCGCCGACTGATAATAATTTACTTTTTTCAGCTGGACCACCGGTTACAAACGACATAATAACAGTATAGTCATCTTGTTGACTAAGGGTGGCACCTATTCCTTCAAATGATAGACTCATTTCTGAATCAAAATCGCGTTTTTTACGTGGTGCTAAATAACTCGTATGCGGGTCAATTTCTCGAGCAAACGCATTCATAAAGACTTGGAAACAATCTTCATTATTTGATTGTACGATAGTTTTTAGCACACGTTTATAACGTTTGGTTAATACTTCTCGGATTTGACTTTCATTTTTGCCGGTTAACGCCAAATTCAATTCATCGTATTTAACGCGTTTATCCCAATAGTCATCGAGTTCTTGTTCCGTTGTTGGCCAAGCGATGTCTTCTCGTTTGAAATTCACTTCATCATTCGTCGTGAAGTCCATTGGACGCTGTAAAACATTAAGTGCATATTGATATCGGTCGTAACGTTTTTTCAAGAAGAGATTATAAATGTCGTAAGCAGTTTTTAGATCGCCATCTGTTAACTCTTGACCTAATTGCTCTTGGTATATGCGAAATTTGTTTACATCATCTTGCAGAAATATGGTTTTGTTACCATCTAATAATTTAAAGTAACGATCGAAAATTTTAGCAGAAAATGCGCCATCTAAAGAAAAATCACGGTAATGTGATTGGGTAAAAAAGTTGGTCACACGTTTGGCAACGACTTGATGTATTTCATCTTGCTTTAAAACGGGAATTTGTTCAGTTTCTGGCGCTTTGGCATGAACAGCTGAACTAATAATACATAAAAGGAGACCGAATTTAAAAAAACCTTTCAGTAAATTATTCATATAAATTCTCTATCGATTAATAATGTGCTCAGGTTTGACCGTAAGTTCCATTCCTGTTCCAACTTTAACTTTGATTTGATCTTTCTCGATTGTGATGATTTGTCCGGTTATTGGTTTTTTACCAACATTAACTTTCACAGAGTCACCTATTTTCAAAGCTCGAGGTTTGCGAGTAGGTTTGGGAGCTGCTTTGCGTTTTAATTTAGCACGCTCTTTCGCTTGTTGTTTACTCTCTTTTAGTAGTTGTTGCGCATGTTCCATCTGTTCTTTGGTAATCACTTCTGTCGCGTTACCATCTAAATCGACGCGATTGGCCCCTTCTTTTATACTATAGAGATAACGCCAACTCATGGTGTAGGTTCTAAGTGCAACGCGAAGTTTGGTTTTGCTCAGTAATTCACTGCTTTCCAAGTGAGTGATAATATCTTGAAAGATACCGATCTTTAAAGGCTTAGCCTCCCCTTCAAGAGAAAAACAATTGGGAAACTGCTGGCTTAAATAATTAATAATGTCTTTGCTACTTGTTAATTGAAACTGATTTTCCATTGAATATTCCATAGATACTAAAATTTTCTGACGCTAAAGTATATCTCAGCTTATACAATAACACTAACTATCTTTTTTCTGTTTATTAATAAAAGAAATAAAATCTTTAACACCGTTTCGCATTAGCCATGAACTGACAATTGTTTGTTCTTCTGTAGATAGTTGTTCAAACGCATTTATCCAAAGCTGTAGTGGATCGATAGGGGCAATGAGATAAGTCGCATTTTCCTCTTCGAGATATAAGGCTTTTTTAACATCAATGGATAAACTATTTATATGGTATTCAAGTGCTTTACCCCGAACACCAGAACGCTTACGTGAGATCCATTTTTCACTCCTTGCTTTACGATTGATACCCTGTGTTGTCGATGGCATCCCTGCAATATTTAATAGTTCTTTTGGTGAGAACCACTCTTTCATTTTAATTATCCCAATCTTAATAAACAAGAAAAAATTATAGAAATTAAAGAAACTTTGATACAATAATAAGAAACTACTTACCATTGGTATTTAAAGTTAATTTATCAACTTACTGGTTTTAATAACCAGAAAGCATAACATAGATATTCGAGGTTATAAAATAAGAAGGAAGAAAAAAATGGAAATAAAATCTAATGACTGGCATAAAGCAGATATCATTGCCGCATTAAAGAAGAAAGGAACTACTCTAGCAGAGTTATCCCGCCAATCAGGTTTAAGTTCCTCAACACTTAGTAATGCGCTTATCAGACCATGGACAAAAGGAGAGTCAATTATAGCCAAAGCGCTTAATTTAAAACCTTCGCAAATTTGGCCAAGCCGTTATATTAATTCGATGACCAGACAGCCAATTAAGCGAGTTTTACGAAAAACTTCCGATAATCCACCAAAAAACAGTTGATCAGAAATTACCGAGTTAACATTTTTTATAACCATATGGAAATATTTAGAAACTTAGTGTTTTGTTTCCATATGTTATTTTTCGTTATCTTTTTTGTATTAATCTCATTTGCTTATCTTTAATAATATTAATCCTATGTTAGGATATGTTATCCTCGGCTATAAATTTTTTGGATAGGCAATAACATATGAAACATTTTAGTAAAATTTTGCTGCTTTTGTTGTTTACATTGGCATTATCGGCATGTTCGCAAAAAAACTATTTCGAACAAGGTACACCTCTGAGTTATGAAAAAGTTAATAGAATTGTCGAAGGTTCAACGCCTGAGGCTCAACTGTTACTAATTTTTGGTGAACCAGCAAGTAAAGTTGTTATCAATGAGAATGAATCAAAATGGACTTATCAATATCTGAAAAAGAGTTCAACCAGTAATGTTTTATTGGGTGAAACCTCATACGATATTGTTGAAAGTACCTTAGAAGTGATCGTCAAACAAGGAGTTGTAACCGGGTTTGATTATTCACAAAACAATAAAGAGAAGAAGTGGTAATTATCTGAGGATTTTAAAGCACATTGATTAGATGTGCTTTTTGATTATTTACTTTAGCCATTTTGGGAAGCTTCAGTTAGTTATTCTCAAATTTAACCTGATTATTTTTTATTTTTGTTTAGATTCCTTTCATATATACCTTATTCTGTTCTGGACAAAAGTCTCTATTAGGTTATACTCTTTGGCGAAATTAACCAGACAATCGCTGCTTTGTTGTAGTCCCTTGCAAAAGGGAGACAAACAGAGGGGAGGAAAGTCCGGGCTCCATAGGGCAGAGTGCCAGGTAACGCCTGGGGGATTTTGGCGCGAGCTGAGATTCACGACTAGTGCAACAGAGAGTATACCGCCGATGGCTTAGCAATAAGATCAGGTAAGGGTGAAAGGGTGCGGTAAGAGCGCACCGCGCAACTGGTAACAGTTGTGGCACGGTAAACTCCACTCGGAGCAAGGTCAAATAGGGATTCATTGGCGCGGCCCGCGTTGAATCCGGGTAGACTGCTTGAGCTAATGCGTGAGCATTAGCCTAGAGGAATGATTGTCCACGACAGAACCCGGCTTATCGGTTAATTTCACCTTTTTACTTTTTTACTGACTCGCTTTGTTTTGCTTGCTTTTTACTACTTAACCAACGTTTTACCGCTAGCCAAATCGAAAAAATTAAGCCTAACACCAATAAAAATACCGGTATTAACATCAATAACGACATGATCTGTTTTTCATAGGTTTTGAAGACCGGTGATAAACCAAATAAATAACCTAATGTGACAATCAAAAATATCCATAATGTCGCGCTGATCCAATTATAGATATGGAACTTGCGGCTATGTAAACCGGATAATCCCGCCATCATCGGTAATAAAGTACGCACAAATGCAATAAATCGACCTATGAATAACGCTTGTAAGCCATATTTGTGGAATAGCACTTCTGATTTACGATGATATTTTTCTGGTAAGTGCGCCATCCAATTTTGTACAATTTTGGTATTACCCAGCCAGCGACCTTGGGCATAACCAAGCCAAGTGCCGAATGCCGCACCAGCTATAAGAATTAAGTTGATAAGACCAAAATGAAAAACATCAAGACTAATCAATACCCCTGTTAGAAACAGTAAACTGTCACCCGGTAAAAAGGCAGCTGGTAAAACGCCATTTTCTAACAAGATGATAACAAATAGCATGCCATATAGTATCCATAACACTTCTGGATTTGAGAGTGTCTTGATATCCATATGAACAAATGCTTGGTAGAGTGTAATGATTGTATCCATTTAGCTTAATTTCCCATTATTTATTGTTATTTGTGGTTAATAGTACCACCGACGGTTAAATTATTCACTTTTAAAGTTGGTTGACCAACACCAACAGGCACGCTTTGCCCTGCTTTACCACAAACACCTACGCCAGGATCAAGTTCGAGATCATTGCCTATCATCGAAATTTGCTGCATAGTTTCAATACCTGAACCAATAAGCGTTGCACCTTTAACCGGTGTGGTGATTTTGCCTTTTTCAATTAAATAAGCTTCAGAAGTTGAGAACACAAATTTGCCCGAGGTGATATCCACTTGGCCACCGGCAAAATTAGGTGCATATAGCCCATAATCTACGCTTTGGATGATCTCATCAAAAGTTGAGTTACCGGCAAGCATGTAGGTATTGGTCATTCTAGGCATTGGTAAACAAGCGTAGCCTTCACGCCGACCATTGCCAGTCGAATGGCAATTCATTAATTTGGCATTGAGTTTGTCAAACAAGTAACCTTTTAAAATACCGTTTTCAATTAATACCGTTTTTTGACTTGGTGTGCCTTCATCATCAATAGAGAGTGAGCCACGACGATTTTCAATTGTTCCATCATCAACAATGGTACAGAGTTCTGAGGTCACTTGTTGGCCAATTTTCCCTGAAAATACTGAGCTATTTTTACGATTAAAGTCCCCTTCTAATCCGTGTCCTACTGCTTCGTGTAGTAATACTCCCGGCCAACCGGCACCGAGAACAACTGGCATAGTGCCAGCTGGAGCTGCTTTGGCTGAGAGCAAAACTAAGGCTTGACGAACTGCTTCGCGGGTATAACTATCTACATGACTCTCACCCGTTTTGTGATTAGTCGTTAAAAAGTAGTCATAACCAAATCGACCACCACCACCACTGCTACCTCGTTCACGTTTACCATCTTGTTCAACAAGAACTGATACCGATAAGCGAACTAAAGGCCGAATATCCGCACATAAAGTACCATCAGTGGCGGCAATTAGAATATCTTCATAGCTGCCAATTAAACTTGCTGATACTTCAATAACTCTTGGATCAATTGCGCGCGCTAACTTATCGACTTGATGTAATAGAGCAATTTTTTGTTCTTGCGCAAAGGTATTTATTGGGTTAATCGAAGGGTACTTCCTGATGTTGTTAGCCGTTTTAAATGGTGTAACTGCAATCGGTGTTTGCTGTTTAGTGATTGAGTTTGCTGCCAACACACTCTGCTCTAAACGAGCTAGTGAAAGCTGGTCGGTATAAGCAAATCCAGTTTTTTCACCAATAATCGCTCTTACACCAACACCTTGATCACGATGAAAAGAGGCATTTTTGATGATACTATCTTCAAGTGACCAACTTTCGTAATAACCAGATAAAAAATATAAATCACCAAAATCAATTTGCCTTGAACTAAGCATATCAAGCAATTTTGCTATATCTTGCTGATTTAAGTTATTTGGATTGAGTAACCGTTCACCCACTTGAGTTACGTTCATAAATTCCTTAATCTAATGATTTTAAATATAAAATTGTAAAAATTATTGTTTTTTTAACTAATTAATTTTGATTACATAAGTACGACATCGTATTGTTCTTGTATATACAATGGCTCGACTTTAACTTCGACCCGTTTGCCAACAAACACTTCAACTTCCGCCAATGCGTGTGATTCATCAGTGGTTAATGCATTAGCCACTGCCGCCGAAGCATATACCAAGAAGTATTCAGAGCGATGAGCTTTGTATACTCGGACGATTTCACGAAGAATTTCGTTACAAACCGTTTCAACCGATTTAACAATTCCTCGTCCTTTACATGCAGGGCACTCTTCACAAAGTATGTGACCAATGCTTTCACGCGTCCGCTTACGTGTCATTTCGACTAGCCCTAAACCAGAGAAAGTATTTACCGAAGTACGGGCGCGATCCTTGGCTAAAAAGTCTTGTAATGACTGCAATACCCGCTCACGGTGAATATTTTCTTGCATATCAATAAAGTCGATAATGATAATACCACCTAAATTACGTAATCGTAATTGCCGAGCAATGGCAATCGTTGCTTCGATATTGGTGTTAAAAATCGTCTCTTCTAAATTACGATGACCGACAAATGCACCTGTATTAATATCAATGGTGGTCATGGCTTCGGTCTGATCAATAATTAAATAACCACCCGATTTTAATTTGACTTTACGATCTAAGGCTCGTTGAATTTCGTTTTCAATATCATATAGATCAAATATAGGAATATTACCGCGATAATGGCATAGTTTATTAGTTACTTCCGGCATAAACTCTTGAGTAAACTCAACCAATAAGTCATAAGTCAGTTTCGAATCAACTAAAATTCGTTCAATTGGGTCACCGACAAAATCACGTAATACACGTTGCGATAAGGCAAGTTCGCCATAGACTAAATATTTGCTAATTGGCCGTGCCATTCGCTCTTGAATTTTGGCCCATAACCGTTTTAAAAAGTTAGCGTCTTGTTCAAGTTCATGAGCATTTGCGCCTTCGGCTGCGGTTCTGACAATAAAGCCTGTTTCATCAGTGACATATTGTTCAACAATTTTCTTAAGTCTTTCCCGCTCTTCTTCCGATTCAATTCGCTGGGACGTTGCAACATGCGCAGAATTAGCGCCCGGCATCAATACTAAGTAACGTGATGGCAATGTGATGTCGGTAGTAAGTCTAGCACCTTTAGTGCCTAAAGGATCTTTGACGACTTGTACCATTAAATCTTGGCCTTGACGAACTAGTTCAGAAATATCTTTCACTTGAAACTGTTCTTGTTCACTATCCGATACGCACTCGGTATGTGGCATGATATCCGAGGCGTGCAAAAATGCAGCTTTTTCAAGCCCGATATCAACAAACGCCGCTTGCATTCCGGGTAAAAT
This sequence comes from Gilliamella sp. LMG 34359, assembly GCF_984569085.1. Classification (NCBI taxonomy): domain Bacteria; kingdom Pseudomonadati; phylum Pseudomonadota; class Gammaproteobacteria; order Orbales; family Orbaceae; genus Gilliamella; species Gilliamella sp. LMG 34359. The sequence goes on from NZ_OZ474906.1 coordinate 3,123,052, forward strand.
ACGAATGACTTTACCTTTATAGATATTACCGACAATACCTCGGCGAGATTCCCGATCAACGTGGATTTCTTGTAATATCCCATCTTCAATATATGCCACACGAGTTTCTGATGGCGTAACATTCATTAATAATTCAACAGACATCATGATTCCTTATTAACTGATAGCAAATTTCCGTCTTATCAGTCGTAAGAATAGAAAAATCACTATCCATAATAAACCATCGACAAAACTAGATATAAAAATTAAAGGTGAAATCGTTACGGTATGATAAATAATTACCTGAAGTAAAAATATTAATAAGTTGTAACAAAGTGAAACAGCAAATATGATAATTGATTGTTGCCATAAAGCTAAATTGCGAATTAATTGGAATTTAAACATTAACAGATATGCTACGCAGCAAAATATAATTGCATGAATACCTAACAGCGTTCCTGAAAATAGGTCTAAAACAATACCTAATAAAAATGCTACGCTCATACCTACTCGATGTGGCAATGCTATTAACCAATAAGCCAAGACTAACACTAATAAATGAGGTTTGAACATATTATATTCTGGTGACCAAGGTATGATCTGTACACATAAACCAATTAGCAATGTTAACCAAATAATCAATATACTGATTCGATTATTCCCCATCATGTTTTACTCCTTGCTCACCCCACAATAGCAATAAATAACGTAAACGTTTTAAATCTGCGGTTGGCGTAGCAGAAATTATCGGGGTAGAATCTCTAATATCAAGTTTAACTGAACTGACTACCGCCACCGGATACCCTTCAGGAAAACGGCCATCAAGCCCAGAAGTAACTAAAACATCACCAACTTTGATATCAACATTATTAGGTAAAAAATCAAGGGTTAAATCTTTATTACATCCATTGCCAACAGCTACCATTGATATATCATTTCTTAGTACTTGTACGGGAATTGCATGTTGATAATCACATACTAATATCGCTCGACTAGTTGCTTGAGCGGTTTGATAAATTTGTCCAACAATACCTTTTTCGTCAACTACCGGTTGACCGACGTAAACACCATTATTTGCACCTTTATCGATTACCACTTGATAAACATAAGGATCGGTATCGGCTAATAGTACTTGAGCAGCCATTTTATGTTCATCGTGCCTTAAAGGCGAACCTAACAGTTCTCTTAGGCGATCGTTTTCATGTTTTAAATGTTCAAGTAATAGTAGATCACTTTTTTGTTGCATCAATGTTTCTTGCAATTTTGCATTTTCCTTAACTAATGTCTCTTGCGTTTTTGACATTTCATATAGGGAATCAAATGATGATTTTGGTGCACTTGAAACATGATAAAGTGGTGAAACTATAGTATCTAAATAATAACGAACCTCTTTAAAAGGACGATAATTGATGTCTAACACTATTAACGTCAAAGCGAGTGCCAGTGCTATAAATAATTGAACACTCAGAGGCGAACGTTTAGAAAAAAGTAATTTCATTGTCCAGTATTTACCTGTTATATACCTAGAATTTAGCAATTTTAAGATATGACTCCGCCGACAACGTCGGCGGGAAAAATGAAATATTCGTTACTTATAGGTAATATTGTATATGATTACTCTTCACTGAAGAGATCACCACCATGCATATCTACCATATCAAGTGCTTTACCGCCACCACGAGCCACACAAGTCAGTGGGTCTTCAGCAACGACAACGTGAATACCTGTTTCAGCAGAGAGTAATTTATCAATATTACGTAATAAAGCACCACCACCAGTTAATACCATACCATGCTCTGAAATATCTGAAGCAAGTTCTGGAGGACATTGTTCAAGCGCAACTTTAACTGCACTAACAATACCACTTAATGGCTCTTGTAATGCTTCTAAGATTTCATTTGAATTTAGGGTAAAGCTACGCGGTACACCTTCAGCTAAATTACGCCCACGAACTTCGATTTCAAGAACTTCATCACCCGGATAAGCACTACCAATAAAGTGTTTAATTTTTTCAGCAGTTGCTTCACCAATTAATGCGCCATAATTACGACGAACATAATTAATAATTGCTTCATCAAAACGGTCACCACCAATGCGAGCCGAAGCGGAATAAACCACACCATTTAATGAAATAACGGCAACTTCTGTTGTGCCACCACCGATATCAACAACCATTGAGCCGGTTGGTGCAGAAACAGGTAAATCAGCACCAATGGCTGCAGCCATTGGTTCTTCAATTAAATACACTTCACGGGCACCCGCACCTAATGCGGATTCACGAATAGCACGGCGTTCAACTTGTGTTGCACCAACCGGAACACAAACCAACACACGTGGACTTGGTCTTAAAAAGCTATGGCTGTGAACTTGTCGAATGAAGTACTGTAACATTTTTTCAGTTACGGAAAAGTCGGCTATTACACCATCTTTCATTGGTCTAATCGCCGCAATATTACCTGGCGTACGCCCTAGCATCTGTTTCGCAGCATGCCCAACGGCAGCAACACTTTTGGGTGTCCCTGAGCGATCTTGACGAATGGCAACAACTGAAGGTTCGTTAAGCACAATACCTTGCCCTTTAACATAAATGAGGGTGTTAGCTGTACCTAAATCAATCGATAAATCATTTGAAAACAAGCCGCGAACTTTTTTGAACATAATAAAAACTCTTCCTAGAATTAATCTTGTTTAAATATATTTGAGTATTAGAAGCAAACTTAGGCGTCTACAAAATATATATTTTTAATTTTATCCGACAAATAATAGATTATTTAGCGAATAAAAACCACAGCCAGCCTCAATAATAATTAAGGATTACTATTGTATCGCAATTTGAAAATAATACCTAGAAAATAGTATAACAAGTGAGTGTAAAGGAGATATATAATGACAAATTAATATTTACAGTGTATCCTTCCGCGTTAATATTGAGTTACTATTTTTAGTATCAAATTAAAAGATCATTTTTAAGATATTAAAGATACATTAAAATAATTGTTATTTATATCAAATAAACACGGTGTAATTCATGGATATACGCAAAATTAAAAAGTTAATTGAATTAGTAGAAGAATCAGGTATTTCTGAGCTTGAGATTTCTGAAGGTGAAGAATCGGTTCGAATTAGTCGGTCAATACCTGCAACAAACTACTCCGCTCCAGTGCAAAATATTCAAATCCCACAACCAGCTCCTGCTGTAGTAGCGGTTGCGCCTACAGTTGAGGCAGAAGTCATCGCAGACAGCAATAGTGGTACAACGATTAAATCGCCAATGGTGGGAACGTTTTATCGTACACCAAGCCCTGAATCAAAAGCGTTTGTTGAAGTCGGCCAAAGTGTAAATGTTGGTGATGTGCTTTGTATTGTTGAAGCAATGAAAATGATGAACCAAATTGAATCAGAAAAAGCAGGGACTATTAAAGCTATTTTAGTTGAAAATGGTCAACCAGTTGAATTCGATCAACCGCTATTCATTATTGAATAATCAGAATTATTTATTAACTTAAACGATTAAGAGATTGAATATGCTTGATAAAATTCTTATTGCTAACCGCGGAGAGATCGCTCTTCGCATCTTGCGAGCATGTAAAGAACTTGGAATAAAAACTGTCGCTGTTCACTCTTCGGCAGATAAAGATTTGAAACATGTGTTACTTGCAGACGAAACCGTTTGTATAGGTCCAGCAGCTTCTGCCAAAAGTTATCTTAATATCCCTGCATTAATCTCTGCCGCCGAAGTAACCGGCGCCGCAGCTATTCATCCTGGATATGGATTTTTATCAGAAAATGCAGATTTTGCTGAACAGGTTGAACGTTCAGGCTTTATATTTATTGGCCCAAAACCAGATACTATACGCTTAATGGGTGACAAAGTATCAGCTATTGAAGCGATGAAAAAAGCAGGTGTGCCTTGTGTTCCTGGTTCTGATGGTCCACTAGGTAGCAATATGGAGACCAATAAGCAAATTGCGAAAAAAATTGGTTATCCTGTTATTATTAAAGCATCTGGCGGCGGCGGTGGTCGCGGAATGCGAATTGTTCGAGAAGAAAAAGACCTTGAGCAATCAATCAAAATGACTAAGCTTGAAGCCAAAACTGCATTTAATAATGACATGGTCTACATGGAAAAATTCCTTGAAAATCCTCGTCATATCGAAATTCAGGTTTTGTCTGATGGTCAAGGTCATGCCGTTTATTTGGGTGAACGTGATTGTTCAATGCAGCGACGTCACCAAAAAGTGCTTGAAGAAGCGCCAGCAGTTGGTATTACGCCAAAAATGCGTAAATTCATCGGTGAACGTTGTGTTAATGCCTGTATCGAAATCGGCTATCGTGGTGCTGGTACTTTTGAATTTTTATTTGAAAATGGCGAATTTTATTTCATCGAAATGAATACCCGTATTCAAGTAGAACACCCAGTTACTGAAATGGTTACCGGTATTGATCTTATTCGTGAGCAAATTTTGATTGCCGCAGGCCAACCTTTATCAATTAATCAAAATGATATTAAAATTAAAGGTCATGCAATAGAGTGTCGAATTAATGCCGAAGATCCAAAAACCTTTATGCCTTCGCCGGGAAAAATTAGTCGCTTCCATGCGCCGGGAGGATTTGGTATTCGTTGGGAATCACATATATATGCTGGTTATACTGTGCCACCATATTATGATTCAATGATCGGTAAATTAATCGCCTATGGTGAAACTCGTGAAGTTGCCATTGCTCGCATGAAAAATGCATTAGCAGAACTGGTTATTGATGGTATAAAAACCAATATTGAACTTCATCTAGAAATTTTGAATGATGAAGGTTTCATAAAAGGTGGTACCAACATTCACTATCTAGAGAAGAAACTAGGTATTTATGAGTAAAAATAAGCCCTCTATAGTTTGAGGGCTTATTGCTGTATAGAAGTAAATAAAGTATAGGTAATACATATGAAAAATTGGAAAAAAAGCGCAGAAGATATTCTAACATTGGGTCCAGTAGTACCGGTTATTGTTATCGAGCGTTTAGAAGATGCAGTTCCTTTAGCTAAAGCGTTAATTGCTGGCGGTGTAAAAGTACTTGAAGTCACTTTAAGAACAGCTTGTGCACTTGACGCAATTAAGAAAATTATTAAAGAAGTACCTGAGGCGGTAGTAGGTGCGGGTACAGTAACCAGCGTTGAGCAACTTAAACAAGCCACTGAAGCAGGCGTGGAATTTATCATCACTCCGGGTATTACTGATTCTATTTTAAAAGCAGCAGTTGAAGGTACTGTGCCGGTTATTCCTGGGATTGCAACTATTTCAGAATTATTAACTGCCCAAGAATATGGCTTAACAGCATTGAAATTCTTCCCAGCTGAAATAAATGGCGGGGTTGCTGCGTTAAAAGCGTTTGCTGGTCCTTGTGGTTATATGAAATTCTGCCCAACTGGTGGTGTGAATCCGAAAAACTATCGTGACTATTTAGCACTTGATAATGTCCTTTGTGTAGGTGGAACTTGGTTTATCCCTACTGATGCGATTGCTAAAGGTGATTTTGCTAAAATTACTGAAATGGCAAAAGAAGCCGTTGCCGGTGCAAAATAGTTTTTACCTTACCGCCGATATTTGTCGGCGGTTTAGCTTTATTCAAATTAATTTAACTTCTAAGCCCTCTTCCACTTTCAATAACTCGCCACGCGATAAAATATAAAGTAGCAACAAAAAGTAACAGCATTGAAAAAGTGATCACTAAAGAGACATCACTAGTGCCTAAAAAACCATAACGAAAGCCATTAATCATATAGACAATTGGATTGAGTTTAGAAACCCATTGCCAAAAAGTGGGTAACATAGTGATTGAATAAAAAACTCCACCTAAATAAGTTAACGGTGTTAATACAAAGGTGGGAATAATACTTATATCATCAAATGATTTTGCAAATACGGCATTTAACAAGCCGGCTAAGGAAAATAAAATTGAGGTTAATAATAAGGTAAAAATAACAAATGACCATGAATAAACTTGGTATCGAACAAAGAATAACGACACAATTGTGACCAATATACCTGTCAATATACCGCGCATGACACCGCCACCTACATATCCCCAAATAATAATATGAGTAGGAACCGGAGCAACAAGTATTTCCTCAATATTACGTTGGAATTTTGCACTAAAAAAAGAAGAGCAGACATTAGTATATGAATTGGTAATAACCGACATCATAATTAGACCGGGCACAATAAATGCCATATAACTAAAGCCACCCATGTCACCAACACGTGAGCCGATTAGATTACCAAAAATAATAAAATAGAGTGACATGGTAATAACAGGAGGAATTAATGTTTGCAGCCAAATTCTTAAAAATCGAGTAACTTCTTTACGCCAAATACTTTTTAAGGCAATCCAATATAAATTATTCATCAATAGCTCCTTTAGTATCATTGCGCACCAAATCTACAAATAATTCTTCTAATCGATTAGCTTTATTACGGACACTAATTACTTTTATGTTTTGTTGATTGAGTTGTTCAAACAACTGATTTAATCCATGTTGTTTATCTACACTGACTTCTAACATGCCCGATTCGACCTCGGTATAATGATAACCTTGAAGAGAGATTGGTGTAGCTGTTGGTACAAAATCAATGATGATTGTTTCAGATTGACTTTTTGCTAGCAGATCACGCATTGATGAGTTAGCGATTAATTCTCCATGCTGAATAATACCGATATGACGGCAGAGCATTTCGGCTTCTTCCAAATAGTGGGTGGTTAATATAATAGTAATGCCTTGTTGATTAATTTTGCGGAGAAATTCCCACATAGAACGACGTAATTCTATGTCAACCCCGGCGGTAGGCTCATCTAGAATTAATAATTTTGGTTCATGAACCAGCGCTCTGGCGATCATTAGTCGTCTTTTCATTCCGCCTGATAACATATTAGCTCGACTATGTCTTTTATCCCACAAATCTAAAATACGCAGATACTTTTCAGCTCGTTGTAAGGCTAATTTGCGAGGCAAACCATAATAACCACCTTGATTGGTAACAATCTGGAGTACTTCTTCAAATTGGTTAAAATTAAACTCCTGAGGGACAAGTCCTAATTGCCTTTTGGCATTAACCACATCGGTGTCTAAGTCATATCCAAAGATTTTAACTTCACCTGATGTTTTAGTAACTAATGAACTAATTATACCAATGGTGGTTGACTTTCCTGCACCATTTGGCCCAAGCAAGGCATAAAAATCCCCAGCTTGTACGGTTAAGTTAATTCCTTTTAATGCTTCTACACCATTTTTATATATTTTCTTAAGCGCTATAAGTTCTAGTGCTGGCGTCGATGACATAAATGAATCCTAATTCCATAATTTGCTATTTGCATAATATGATATCATGTTTAACCAATCGGCAATATTGTTATAATTTTAATATTTATTCAATGAATAAAACTGACAATATGAATTTTAAGTGAATATAGGATGAGGATTGAATGTTATGGTCAAAATTGGATTAGTTTCAGTGTCAGATAGAGCATCGCAGGGGGGTTATCAAGATGAAGGTATTCCCGCGTTGCTATCATGGTTACAAAGTGCATTGAAAACCAAATTCATTACCGAACAACGCATTATCCCGGATGAACAACCGATCATTGAAAAAACGCTGTGCCAATTGGTTGATGATTTGCAATGTAATCTTATTTTAACCACTGGTGGAACAGGTCCGGCAATTAGAGATGTGACTCCTGATGCAACTTTAGCTGTTGCCGATCGATTGATGCCAGGTTTTGGTGAACAAATGCGACAAATTAGTTTGCATTTTGTGCCAACTGCAATCTTATCCAGACAAGTTGGTGTCATTCGTAAGCAATGTTTAATTCTGAATTTACCGGGTCGACCAAAATCAATTAAAGAAACACTTGAAGGTGTTAAAGATAGCCAAGGTAACACTATAGTTACTGGTATTTTTGCCAGTGTTCCATACTGTATTGATTTATTGGAAGGTCCCTATATCGAAACCCATGATCACATAGTTAAAGCTTTTCGACCGAAAAATGCCAGCAAATCTAATCTTTAATTTTATGCAAATATCATGCATAATTATGTAAGTTATATTCACACTCAAGATAGTAAGATTAATAGGCACACTACACTAATTATCAATCATCACAGAATTACTCACTGAAATCGTGTAATTTTAGTTAATCAGCTGATATGGCTAATTAATTCAATTGAGTTAATTAGCCATAAATTAAATTTAAAGGAACAGTATGAAACAAAACGATCTCACTAAAACTTTTAAAGAAATGCTTTTACAAGAAAAGTTTAGTTCTCAGATAGGTATCGTACAAGCCTTACAAGAGCAAGGATTTGATAATATCAATCAATCCAAAGTATCCAGAATGTTAACCAAATTTGGCGCAGTAAGAACTCGCAACGCAAAATCTGAAATGGTTTATTGCTTACCGGCCGAAATGAGTGTACCAACCACAAGTAGTCCTTTAAAAAATTTAGTATTGGACATCGATTACAACAGCTCAATGGTGGTTATTCGTACCAGTCCAGGAGCTGCACAACTGATTGCTAGATTGTTAGATTCAATTGGTAAATCTGAAGGGATTTTAGGATCAATTGCCGGCGATGATACGATTTTTAGTACACCAACTAAGGAGTGTTCGGTAAAAAAATTATATCAAACCATTATTGAATTATTTGAACGAAGCTTATAAATAAAGGGGCAATTTTAGCGAAACCTAATAATTTTTTTTAATATTTAACCTATTGACACACTTGGTAAAATCGTTAATCCTATATAACACTGATTTTGTAACTACAATTACGAAAAGAAGAGGCGCATTACTCAGGTAGATTATTTTAGGTGCTGGAACCGTTGATAAATAATTGAGGGGGTGTAATGCCGAGGTTTGATTGTTAATCCAGAAAACAATTAAATCGACTGCAAGGGCTGAATCCCTTGGGTTGTCACCCTAACAGGTGGAGCGCTTCACGGTATGTATTTTTTGCTGTAATAGGACATGCCCGCTCTGTCTCTGTTAAAAATAAAAATTTTTAATATGAGGAATTCATGGAAACATCATTTATAATTGCTAAATTCGGCGGTACTAGCGTTGCAGATTATCCCGCAATGGTTAATAGTGCCAATATTGTCATAGCTAATCCTAACGTCAAAGTCGTTGTGTTGTCTGCTTCTGCGGGAATAACCAATTTATTGGTAGCCTTAGCCGAAGGTCGTGATATCAATATTAGATCAAAACATATCGCTAAAATTCAATCGATTCAATATAGCATTTTAGAAAATTTACCTGAAAATCCAACCTTACGCGCTGAAATTGACCAAATAATTGCCAATATTGCTTCGTTATCAGAAGCAGCAAGTTTAGCTACCTCCCCTGCGCTGACGGATGAATTAGTCAGTTATGGCGAAATCATGTCATCAAAACTATTTGTTGAAATATTAAAAGAAAAACAAAAAAATGCCATTTGGTTTGATGTACGAAAAGTGATGCGCACCGATGATAAATTTGGTAAAGCAGTACCGAAAATTGACGAAATTAAACAACTTTGTTGCGCCCATTTAAAATCATTAAATCCAGAAACTATCGTGGTTACTCAAGGATTTATTGGTAGTGAAAGTACCGGCAAAACTACCACGTTAGGCCGTGGTGGTAGTGATTATACCGCCGCCCTGCTTGGCGAAGCATTAAATGCGACACAAATCGATATCTGGACTGATGTTGCTGGCATTTATACCACCGACCCACGCATCACTTCTGGTGCGAAACGTATTGATGAAATATCGTTTGCTGAAGCAGCCGAAATGGCTACTTTTGGTGCCAAAGTCTTACATCCGGCAACACTCGTGCCGGCGGTGCGTAGCAATATTCCAGTATTTGTTGGTTCCAGTAAAGCCCCACAAGAAGGTGGCACCATTGTTTATAATACCCACAGCATTAAATCTGCATTACCTTCTTTTAGAGCGTTAGCACTGCGCCGTAAACAGACATTACTAACACTAACCAGCTTAAATATGCTGCATGCACAAGGTTTTTTAGCTAATGTCTTTACCATATTGGCTAAACACAATATATCGGTTGATTTAGTTACCACCTCTGAAGTTAGTATTGCATTAACCATTGACACCACTGGCACCAATACCAATGGTAATAGCTTATTAACTAAAGCGTTATTTGATGAATTATCAACAGTTTGTCATGTCGAAGTTGAAGAAGATTTAGCATTGATTGCCATAATTGGTAACAATTTAACTACAACCAAAGGGATCGCTAAGGAAGTCTTTGGCGCTTTAGATGACTTTATTATTCGACTTTGCTGTTATGGTGCTAGCACACATAATCTTTGTCTGCTGGCAAGAAGTAACGATGCAGAAGAGGTGATAAAAGTTTTACATAAAACGATTTTTGAATAATTACTTAACGGGAGCGATTCTACCATCGCTCCTTACAAATAATGATATAAATCTTCACTTAAGCAACACCAAAAATTCCTAGAATATTTGAAAAAATAATTGTAAACTACATGCAATATTTGTATGTAAGGTTATCTGTAATGCCATGACATACATCTATCGCTACACACAGATCTAAGTATTAATCATTTTTCTTCATTTTTAGATAACAAATTTTTTAAAGCTCTAAATTTTACGTTTTATTAATAAGTTATATCTTTCACAACGCTTATTGTCATCTTCAATAGGTTTTAAGCTTTACAAAAAGTAACTTTTAACTTAATTAAACGAAGGAAATTATCATGGGTATTTTAAGCTGGATTATTCTAGGATTAATTGCTGGATGGATCGCTAAGTTTTTTATGCCATTAGGACAAGTGGGTGTACTCAAAACTATCCTACTTGGTGTAGCTGGCGCATTGGTCGGTGGTTATATCAGTACCTTCTTCGGTTGGGGTAGTGTGACTGGTTTTAACTTCCCGAGTTTGTTTATCTCTGTGCTTGGGTCAATTTTACTTATTTACCTTTACCGACTAATCAAATAACTTCACTGAATAAAATGACGAGCTAATTTGCTCGTCATTTTTTATCAAATTTAATGTTCGTTTTTTGTTATTAATGGCTAACAACTCTTTAATTTTTCATTAATCGAAAATTTATTGTTATTTGTACTGTTTTTAATCTTGAAGAGTAGAATAAGCCATTCCGCCATACTCAGATTTTTGTTATATTAAGCGCTAATCGCAATTTGACATGAGCAGCCGATAATAATGCTAAAAATATTCAATACACTAACTCGAGAAAAAGAAGTCTTTCAACCAATTACCCCTAACAAAGTTGGGCTATATGTTTGTGGTGTCACTATCTATGACCTTTGCCATATCGGCCATGGGCGTACTTTTGTAGCATTTGATGTGGTTACTCGTTATTTACGCTTTTTGGGGTACGACCTTACCTATGTTCGTAATATTACTGATGTTGATGACAAGATCATTAAACGTGCACTTGAAAATGGTGAAACTTGTGATCAGTTAACCGATCGTATGTTGACAGAGATGTATGCCGATTTTGATGCACTGAATATCAAACGACCTGATGTTGAACCGCGTGCCACTCGTCATATGTCACAAATTATCGAGCTAGTTGAAGAATTGCTTAAAAAAGATCATGCTTATATTGCTGATAATGGTGATGTGATGTTTTCTGTCGATAGTGATCCTAATTACGGTATCTTATCACGCCAAAATTTAGAGCAGTTACAAGCCGGTGCTCGAGTTGATGTGGTGGAAGTTAAACGTAACCCAATGGACTTTGTACTCTGGAAGATGTCAAAACCTAACGAACCGAGTTGGGATTCGCCATGGGGTAAAGGCCGACCTGGTTGGCATATTGAATGCTCTGCAATGAATAGCCATCAATTGGGCAACCATTTTGATATTCATGGTGGTGGTTCTGATTTAATGTTCCCTCATCATGAAAATGAGATTGCCCAATCTAGCTGTGCCCATGACGGCCAATATGTTAATTATTGGATGCACTCGGGTATGGTAATGATTGACCAAGAAAAAATGTCGAAATCACTAAATAATTTTTTCACTATCCGTGATGTGCTAAAACATTATGATGCTGAAACTGTGCGCTACTTTTTATTATCAGGCCATTATCGTAGCCAACTTAACTATAGTGAAGAGAATCTCAAACAAGCTCGTACCGCTTTAGAAAGACTTTATACCGCTTTAAGAGATACCGATGCAAACTATCCACACAACACGCCAAATAGTGATTATCATCGACAATTTTGTCAGGCGATGGATGATGATTTCAACACGCCTGAAGCCTATTCAACCTTATTTGACTTGGCTAGAGAGATTAACAAAGCTAAAGCTGAAAATGATATGCCATTAGCCAATGAACTTGCCGCTGAGCTACGCGCTTTATCGTCGGTACTGGGCTTGCTTGAACAAGATCCTGTTAAATTTTTACAAGGTAATAGCCAAGATGATGAGGATACACAACTGATTGAAGCCTTGATCAAACAACGTAACGATGCGCGTGCAAGTAAGAATTGGGCTTTAGCTGATGAAGCTCGAGATAAACTTAATCAAATGAATATTATTCTTGAGGATGGTGCTAACGGCACAACATGGCGTAAAAAGAGTTAATGCAGTAAGTTAAAATCCCCTAGATTAATAATAAACTAGGGGATAAATCTTACTGTTTTTTGTCTATTGAAGTTAAAATTCCCCGTAAAATATTGAGTTCTTGTTGTTCGATACGAGCTCGAGTAAATAATCGCCGTAAACGCCCCATAATTTGCCCAGGATGATGAGGGTTAATAAAACCGGTTTGTAATAAAGTCTGCTCCAAATGTTGATAAAAACGCTCAATATCTTCATCTTTAGGGTATTCATTGATATCTTGTTCATCTAATTTTATTGATGCCTCTTGAGCAGACAACAGCGACATGCGAATTTCGTAACTAAGGACTTGAACTGACATCGCTAAATTCAAAGAGCTATAGTCAGGATTAGCCGGAATACTAACATGAAAATGGCATTTTTGTAATTCATCGTTGGTTAGCCCGACTCGTTCACGACCAAAAACCAAAGCAACTTGAGCATGACGACAAGCTTCAGCAATAATTTTGTCCCCACACTCTTTCGGCGTTAAATTGGGCCATTGCAAACTTCGCGCACGCGCACTGGTACCTATAACCAACGAACAATCGGCAACCGCCGCTTCAAGGGATGAGAAAATTTGTGCTTGTTTGATAATATCACTTGCACCGGCTGCCAGTGAAATTGATTGGGAATCTGGTTTTATTACTGGATTAACTAAACATAGATTGGTTAATCCCATGGTTTTCATTGCCCGAGCAGCTGATCCCATATTACCCGTATGAGAAGTTTCCACTAAAACAATCTTAATATTATCTAAATAACTCACATTTTCCTCATTAAACAATTGAACTTATCTATTAAATTAATTTCAATAAGCCACAGTATATAATAAAAATTAGTTTAACAGCAGTTTAGCCCACTTTAATAACAAATAGTGATAATTATTTTAGACAAAACTCACAAAAAGTTTATGCAAAACAAAATTATCTATTGACGAAAGGTAAAAAATTTGTCAATGTAATCAATAGAATAATTATATAAGCTCAATTAGAAAGTAAACATAGTGGAGGTCAATTATGACTTTAAGTATTACCAGTAAACAAATGGATATTACCCCTGCAATTCGTAGCTATCTTGAAGATAAGTTCTCGAAACTAGATAAATGGAGAGCTTTACTAATCAACCCTCACTTTATTTTATCTAAAGAGCCCGATGGATTTATTGTTGATGCAACTATTGCAACCAAAGGTTCGCCACTCGTTGCTTCCGCTAAACACATTGACATGTATGCAGCTATTAATGATTTAATTGCTAAACTTGAAAAACAGCTAAATAAACTTCAACATAAAGGCGAATCACGCCGTGCATTTGACAGTATTAAAAATGCAGTAATTGAAGAAGAATAATAATTTATTGTTATAATTTAATAAAAAGGCACTTTACTAGTGCCTTTATTTTTTTGCTTGCTATAATATTGCCCATCTAATTTTTAATCTATTAATGAATATGACTACCAATCCTTTATTGCCTTTACGTGACAAAATTAACCAACTCGATCAAAAATTGATTGAAATCATAGCCGAAAGACGTCAAGTTTCAAGTGAAGTAATTCAAGCCAAAATAGCAGCAAACATCCCTTTGCGCGATTTAGCGCGTGAACGCTCACTGATTAAGGCACTAATCGAACAAGGTAAACAATATCATCTTGATGACCTTTTAATTAGGCGTTTATATCAAATTATTATTGAAGATTCTGTTCTGCTGCAACAGAAATTTCTACAAGAAAAACTTAATCAAGGCGCTCTCTCTTCAGCCAAAATTGCGTTTTTAGGACCAAAAGGATCCTATTCCCATTCAGCGGCTCGTCGTTATGCAAGTGCACACTTTGACCAGTTGACTGAATCAAGCTGTAATACTTTTAAAGATATTTTTGAAAAAGTTGAATTACAAGTTGTTGATTATGGAATTTTACCGATTGAAAACTCCAGTTCAGGATCTATCAATGAAGTGTATGATTTGTTGCAAAAAACCAATTTACATATTATTGGCGAACTATCCTTACCGATTGATCACTGCGTTTTAGCTATTCCTAATGTCAAACTAGAACAGATAGATACTATTTATAGCCATCCACAACCATTCCAACAATGCAGTAATTTCTTAGAAAATTATCCGCATTGGAAAATCGTTTATTGCGACAGCACTTCATCGGCCATGGAAACTGTCGCGAAATTAAATCAACCAAATATTGCCGCTATGGGTAATAAAGATGGTGGGGAATTATATGGCCTACAAGTTCTTGAGCACAATTTTGCTAATCAAAAAGAGAATATTACTCGTTTTATTGTGTTAGCGCGTGAGCCGATTGAAGTATCCGATCAAATTCCTGCTAAAACCACAATCTTAATGAAAACTGGCCAACAAGCAGGTGCTCTGGTTGATGCGTTATCGGTCTTACGTAATCACAATATTGTCATGACCAAACTCGAATCACGGCCTATCCATGGCACCCCGTGGGAAGAGATGTTTTATATTGATTTACAAGGCAATATTCATGATTACGAAATGCAAATTGCACTTAAAGAATTAGCTGCTATCACTTTATATACTAAAGTACTTGGCTGTTATCCGAGTGATTCTATTACTGCTATTATGTAATGATTAGCATGACAAACAGTTTTTCAAATGCGGTACTTAACTGGTATGAGCAGTACGGCAGAAAATCACTACCATGGCAAATTGAAAAAAGTCCTTATCATGTGTGGTTATCAGAAGTGATGTTACAGCAAACACAGGTCGCTACTGTTATTCCATACTTTAAGCGCTTTATTAAGCAGTTTCCGAAAATTACTGATTTAGCTAAGGCCCCAATTGACGATATCTTACATCTTTGGACGGGGCTTGGTTACTATGCTCGGGCTCGCAATTTACATAAAGCAGCACAGGTTATCGCCGACAAATTTGATGGTAAATTTCCCACCAAATTTGACGATGTTATCGCTTTACCAGGAGTTGGTCGTTCAACCGCCGGGGCTATTTTATCTTTGTCGCAAAATCAACATTATCCAATATTAGATGGTAACGTTAAACGTGTGTTAACCCGATCTTTTGCTATCGAAGGCTGGCCGGGTAATAAAAATGTTGAAAATCAACTTTGGCAATTAAGTGAGCAAGTTACCCCTGATCATGAGGTTGCAAAATTTAATCAAGCCATGATGGACATTGGCGCCATGGTTTGTACTCGTTCTAAGCCTAAATGTAGTCTATGCCCTTTGCATCAATTATGTGTCGCATATAAGAGTGATAGTTGGCAACAATATCCAACGAAAAAACCGAAAAAGACCATTCCTGAAAAAACCGCCTATTTTCTAATGTTGGAACAGGACAATAAGATTTGGCTAGAAAAAAGACCACCTGCCGGTATTTGGGGGGGATTATATTGCTTACCGCAATTTACCAGCGAGCATGCCTTAACAGACTGGCTAGATAACCATGGTATTAAAACCAGTAAACCCAGACAATTAGTTGCATTTCGACATACCTTTAGCCATTTTCATTTAGATATTGTGCCCATTTA
The DNA here is from genome assembly GCF_984569085.1 of Gilliamella sp. LMG 34359. NCBI lineage: Bacteria > Pseudomonadati > Pseudomonadota > Gammaproteobacteria > Orbales > Orbaceae > Gilliamella > Gilliamella sp. LMG 34359. Next base: position 3,139,194 of record NZ_OZ474906.1, read on the forward strand.
CTGTGAGATAACAAACAACACTAAGTGTTTGGATGAGTCAAACGGTTATTGGTATAAGCTCAATTCAGATAATGCGAAAATTGGCTTAGCTACGCCTGTATATAATTTATTAAATCAATCTCGTTAACCATTACAATCTATCAGTATCCAATGATCTTTTGATATATAATTAACCATCATTTATTAGCTAACTTATTTATTATGAATAGCAAACAGGCGCTAGGTCTATCGGCATGGTTAGTATTCCTGATGGCTTTTGCCATTGGGATAACCGTCGCAAGTAATTATTATGCTCAACCACTATTGCACTCAATAACTGATGATTTACATATTGCGGTGAAACACGCTGGTTTTATCATCATGGCAGCACAATTTAGTTATGCTATAGGGTTATTATTTATCACTCCACTGGGCGATAAAATGGAACGTAAACGGTTAATACTAATCTTGATGATATTATCTACTTGTGGTTTGCTGATTAGTGCAACATCACAAAGTTTGTGGATGCTTATGCTAGGCACAGCTATGACCGGGTTATTTTCTACTGTTGCCCAAGTACTCATTCCGTTTGCGGCGACACTATCAAGTCCTGAGCATCGGGGTAAAATTGTCGGAACATTAATGAGTGGGATGTTGCTTGGTATTTTATTAGGCCGAGCATTCGCTGGTTTGGTTTCCTCAATGACTGATTGGCATTATGTGTATTGGATCGCCGCGTCAATCATGACTATTGTCACTTTGTTACTTTACTTATCGTTACCTAGTTATAAAAATACGATTAATATTAATTATTTTCAACTGCTATTCTCGATTGGATCATTATATCAACAAGAACCCGTATTGCGCATTCGATCATTATTGGCAATTATCTCCTTTGCACTATTTTCATTATTATGGACACCACTCGCTTTTGTATTAAGTAATACACCTTATCATTATTCCGATTTTATAATCGGATTATTCGGCTTAGCGGGTGCAGCAGGGGCACTCGGTTCGCCTATTGTTGGTAGGTTATCTGACAAAGGAAAAGGCTTTTTAGCTACCACCATTGGCTTAATCCTACTCCTAGCCTCTTGGCTACCACTTTCTCTTGCCGAGTATTCTCTTTTAGCCTTAATTTTAGGCGTAATTTTATTAGATTTTGCGGTACAAGTTACTCATGTATCAAATATGAACGCCATCTATCAAATTCGACCAGAAGCCCGCAGCCGAATGAATACCGGTTATATGGTAAGTTATTTTATTGGCGGCATGTTGGGCTCTATTGCTTCGACGTATTTGTATAGTAATTACGGTTGGCTGGCGATAATTATTACAGGAACGGTTTTAGGATCATTAGGTTTGTTATGTTGGTTACATTACCTTAAATCAGTTCGTCGCGCTAAAACGGTTTAATCACTAAAAAAGTGAGGAACGAGTTTTTTTAAGATTTACTCTCTTTAATTTTGCGATTTTAAACACCATATTCTATTTATCAGGCAATATAAGAATTTGCACCATTATTGAAAACAGGAGTCAGCTATGGCCAAAATTTCCTATCTTAATACGCCATTTAACGTAAAAAATTTATCACTCAAAAATCGCATTGTGATGCCACCTATGTGTCAATATCAAGCAAAAGAGGGGTTAGCTAATGATTGGCACTTTGTTCATTATGTCTCGCGGGCGATTGGTGGTGTAGGCTTAATTATTTTAGAGATGACCAATGTTGCTCCAAATGGTCGAATATCACCAAATTGTTTGGGATTATGGAATGATGAACAACGCGATCAGCTTAAACGTATCGTCGATGGGGTTCACGCACAAAATGGTAAAATCGCAATTCAAATTGCCCATGCAGGTCGAAAAGCGTTAGGCGAATCTGATGTCGTTTCCTGTTCCCCAATTCGTTATGATGGCAACGTCGAAGCTAATCCAAAATGGCAATATCAAACGCCTAGAGAATTAAGCAAAGATGAAATTGCTGATATTATCGAAAAATTCAGACAATCAACCAAACGTGCCGTGGAGGCCGGTTTTGATGCCATTGAAATCCATGGCGCACACGGTTATTTAATCCATCAATTTAGTTCACCAAAAAGCAATTTAAGAACCGATGAATATGGTCAGAATAAATTATTATTTGGTGAACAGGTGATCAAGGCAGTAAAATCAGTTATGCCAAAAGATATGCCACTGATAGTTCGTTTTTCCGCCCAAGAATATGGCGCTAATGGTTACGATGTTAATTACGGCTGCCAAATTGCCAAACGTTTTGCGCAAGCTGGTGCCGATGTGTTAGACGTCAGTGGCGGTGGTGACGGTCTGTTAGATCCAAACCATTCGCCAGAATTCCATGCTGGGTACCAAGTTTATTTAGCACGAGCAATTAGACAAGTTACTAATTTGCCGATCATCACCGTTGGTATGCTAGAAGATCCTTATGTTGCTGATTATGTACTAAGCACAGGCGATGCTGATTTAGTTGCGATTGGTCGGGGTTTATTAAAGGATCCTTATTGGCCGTTGCGAATTCCAACATCACCATTTATACCATCATCTTATCAAATCGCTTTTAAATAAGTTGATTTAATGATTATCCTGTAGCGACAGCTACAGGATTAATAAACAGATTAAATCTGCATGGCGTATTTGATCAACTGTTTCTTTAATGGTGAAAATTTATCAATAGCGTTCATGCCAACCGTTCTGACCATCTTTTTAAGGGCATTGTTACCATTAAACATATCTTGAATAGTTCGCATGGCAGTTAACATAACTAAAGCATCTTTACGACGAGTAAATTGAAATGATTTTAGGTTTTCCTGTAAACCGATATCTTTCTGTTCTTCAATAAGTTTTCTAATAGTTGCCACCAATAATGCAGAATCTTGAAATCCTAAATTAACTCCTTGTCCAGCTAATGGATGAATAGTATGCGCGGCATCACCTATTAGTGCTAACCGATGTTTGACAAATTGTTTAGCGAAGCGGGCTTTTAAAGGAAATACCATCCTAGGATTAACTAACTGACATTGCCCTACTTTATCACCGGTTAATTTAAACAGTTCTTGGCAAAAGTCAGATTCAGTCAAAGAGGTTAAAATTGCAGCTTGTTCAGGTTTAGTCGACCATACCAAACAGCTTTTATTGGCTTGCCAAAGCGGTAAAAAGGCAACAATACCATTGGGATAAAAAATCTGTCTGGCACATGCTTGATGAGGATATTGTGTCTCAACTGTTGTAATCACCGCATGGTGAAGATAATTACGTTCAAGCAGAGAAATTTTTTCATGTCTACGCAGCCAAGAGTGAGCGCCATCCGCTCCAATAATCAGTTTGGCTTGTAACCGAGTATTATCCGCTAAAGTTAAAAAGGCGTCATCTTGAGTACAATTATTATCGATAGCAGCAAGATTGAAAATAGCAATGTTAGGATTTGCTTGCGCATGTTGATAAAGATAGTGTGAGCTCAGATTATTTTCGATGATATAACCAAGATTTGGGTAACCATAATCTTTGGCATGTGCGCCAAGATGAGCTAGACCGTTTTTTTCCCAAACACCGATCTCACTAAAGGCATGAACGCGTTCGCTAGCACACAAATCATTCCAAATACCAATCTGAGAAAAATATTGCTGACTTGCGCCATTAATCGCCGAAGCTCTGATACCTATTTCATCATAGGCAAAGTTTTGATGCTCATTAACTTTAGCATCGACAATTGCTACTGTTATATTGTACTGACTAAGCGCACATGCGGTTGCCAAACCAACTAATCCACCACCAACTATGGCGACATCAAATTGCGTTTTCATATCAATAATTTGGGTTATTGCTTATCAAGCTTGTTATCATTTTCAACTTCATCATCATTCATCGCTTTTTTAAACCCTTTTAGCGCTGAACCAAGATCGGAGCCTAGATTACGTAATTTTTTAGTTCCAAAAATGAGAACCACCACGGCAAGAAATACTAAAAGATGGGGAATGCTAAATGACATAATTAAAACCTCATTTAAAGATATATCGCTATTTGAACAATTAACATCAACAAATAGATTATAAAATAATGGAAATAATTATACCCTTTTTATATTGGGATTTCATGATAAGTTAGCTTTAGATAAAAAAAAGACCCGCATAAAATATGTGGGCCAACATGAAATATAAGGAATATAAGGAAAGAAAACAATGAAAAATCCTTATTGGTTCTATTATCCATTTTTTCGTGTTTTAGTCAATGTTTTAATTAGATTTAACCCCTTTATATCAATTAATCGGAGCATATTTAATCATAAAAAAAATCAATAAAAATATATCGTTAAATATTTAAAAAAAATGAGTAAATAAAAATAGTGTTAGATAACACTAACCAATAAATTAATCCTAAACAGATCAAATAGCGAAGTACACAATCTGATATTTTGCGTCAAAATTTTTTTGTTTTAAACAAATATTAGCTTATTTAATCAATTACCAAACCAGTTTTAACCCAAAAACAGCGTTTATTGGTTTAAAAATAGTTGAATAGCACTCGTCAGGCAAAATAGTAATGAATTTATTTTAAATAACTCAGGTGAATAAAATAACTGAAAGTATAATTTATTTGTAAATACCCCATTGTTAGCACACAAACCAAGTAGAAAATCATGCTATTTGTTTCATGTTTCTATATTCAATTGGTGTCATATTATTTAATGCCTCATGCGGTCTTTCTGTATTATATATTTCTAACCACTCTTCGGTTATTTTTCTTACTTGTTCCAGATTTTTAAATATATACAAATCTAATACCTCCGTTCGATATGTGCGGTTAAATCGTTCTATATAGCCGTTTTGATAAGGACTACCAGGTTTAATATAATCTAGGGTTATTCCATGTGATTTTGCCCAGCTTGTAAATTTGTTTGAGGTAAATTCTGCGCCATTATCAACGCGTATTTTTAATGGATAACCATGATATTGAGCTAGCCTATCTAAATACCGGGTAATTCTACCTGCCGATAAACTGACCGCAATATCAATGCCTAATGCCTCTCGATTAAAGTCATCAATAACATTAAAGGTTCTAAATCGGCGGTGGTTTTGAGAACTATCACTCATAAAATCCATTGACCAACATTCTCCCAAACGACTTGGTACTGATAATGGCTCTGGATACCGTTAGGGTAATCATTTATTGCGTTTAGAACGAATATTGAGTTTTAATTGACAATAAACCCGATAAACCCGTTTATGATTCCACGTATATCCCAGTTTCCTGATTCGATGAAAACATTTAGGAAATCCCCAACGTAAATGCTTGTCTGTTATTGACTTAAGTAACGAAATAATCATAGTGTCATCTGCCGATTTAGGTTGATAGTAGTAAGCACAGCGACTTAAATTCACAATAGTGCAACTCATTTTAATTGTTATACTGTATTGTGACTGTAGTGTTTGTGCCCAACTCTTACGAACTGCCGTCGGCACTATAGCTTTTTTATTATTTCTTGTTGGAGCTGAGAGGTTAAACTTAATTCAGCATACATCTGCTTAAGTTTACGATTTTCAGCTTCCAGCTGTTTTAACCGCTTAATGTCCGATGATTGCATACCGCCATATTTATCTCGCCATTTATAAAAAGTAGAAACGGCCATACCATATTTACGGCAAAGCTCTTTAATAGGGATACCAACTTCAGCTTCTTTTAAAATGGAGACAATTTGGTGTTCCGATAATTTTTTCATATTGAAATTTTCCTTAAAATTCTACTTAAAAATATTATAGAGAATTTTCTACTTTTTTATGTACTATTTTAGAGGATAGTTACATATTGATTAAAAGAACAAATTTTTATAGCAAAAATATAGCTAACATCTGGAAATTGGATTTCAATTTGCAATAATGATGATTAACTTACTATTGAGGTACTTTAAGACTGTTTTGAAAGATACCATATTATTAAGCGAATTGTAGCCATCATCAAAGAGGATTTTGATACATTTATTAGTAATCTAGTACTTTTCAATATATAATTTGCTATTAGGAAAGCAAAAATAACTTTCCTCTTTTTTACTTTTCATTACATCAGTTTAATAGGTATATATTCAAGTGATTTTAATTCAGCTATTTTATAGTTACGTTTTGTGTCATAACGCTTAACGTGAGATTTATTTGCCCTCACTTTTGTATATCATTGGTAAATCTATCAATGAGTAACCTTTTAACTAATTAGGTCAATTATGTATCGATTTTTTGAGAAATTGGTATCACCTTATCCAAAAGATGAACCACAGCCGATGGCTAAAAGTTTTTTCAGCTTTATTTGGCAATCCACGCAAGGAACACGTTTTTTCTTGCTACTATTAATCATATTAAGTGCCCTAGCTGGTGCTTTTGAAGCTTTTTTATATGCTGCCCTTGGTAAAGTTGTTGATTGGCTGGCGGCTGTTTCAGCCGAGCAATTTTGGCAACAAGAAAAATCTACCTTAATCGTGTTCACGATAATTATATTAGCTAGCACAATTATTATTGCCTTACAAACCATTATTAAACATCAGTGTCTGGCAGGAAATTTTCCAATGCGATTGCGCTGGAATCTTCATAGATTAGTGCTAAATCAAAGCATGAGTTTCTTTCAAGATGAATTTGCCGGTAGAATTTCAGCAAAAGTCATGCAGACCGCACTTGCGATAAGGGATACCTGCTTTTTAGTGGCAGATATTTTTATCTATGTTCTGATTTCGTTCATTACCATGGCTACAATCATAGGTCAGTTAGATCTTTGGTTATTAGTTCCGTTTATGATTTGGTGTTTGGTTTATGGCATTGCGATGTATTACTTTATTCCACGCTTAAGTAGAGTGGCAAGTATGCAAGCAGATGCCCGTTCAACTATGACTGGTCGTGTGACAGACGCATATACAAATATTATGACAGTCAAGCTGTTTTCTCATGCCGGTAATGAAGCTAAATATGCACAAGAATCGATGAATGAATTTTTAGTTACCGTTAATAAACAGATGCGTTTAGTCAGTAGCTTTGAAATAGTTAATCATTTATTGTCTATTTTCTTGGTACTTGGCACTACAGGCTTATCTTTGTGGTTATGGAGCAATGCTTTAATTGGTGTCGGCGCTATTGCCACCACGACCGCTGTAGCCCTTAGATTAAATGGTTTTTCACACTGGATTATGTGGGAAATGGCGGCGTTATTTGAAAATATTGGTGTGGTTAAAGATGGTATTAACACCTTCTCGGTCGCTAAAACCGTGGTCGATCAACCTGATGCACCATCACTTAAAGTGACCAACGGCAAAATCGAATTTAAACAGATAAATTTCAGTTATGATGCTAAATTAAAAAATGCCATTATTGATAACTTAAATTTGACCATTCAACCGGGTGAAAAGATCGGCTTAGTCGGCAGATCTGGCGCCGGAAAATCAACCTTAATTAATTTATTATTACGATTTTATGATTTACAAAATGGACAGATTTTTATTGACGGTCAAGATATCACCAAAGTCAATCAAGAAAGCCTACGTGCGCAAATTGGTATGGTGACCCAAGATACTTCTCTATTACATCGTTCAGTAAGAGATAATTTATTATACGGTAATAATCATGCTACTGAACAAGAGATGATAATCGCTGCCAAAAAAGCCCATGCAGACAGTTTTATTGAAGGTTTAGTCGATGCAAATGGAAGAACTGGTTATGATGCTTTTGTTGGTGAGCGTGGCGTAAAATTATCAGGTGGACAACGTCAACGCATTGCTATTGCTCGAGTCATCCTGAAAAATGCACCAATTCTGTTATTAGATGAAGCGACGAGTGCACTTGATTCTGAAATTGAGCAAGCCATCCAAGAAAGCTTATATACCTTAATGGAAGGTAAAACTGTTATAGCTATCGCCCATCGATTATCGACGATTGCGGCAATGGATCGATTAATCGTGTTAGACCAAGGTAGAATTATTGAACAAGGAACACATCAAGAGTTACTCAGTAAAAATGGTCTTTATGCGCAACTTTGGAAACATCAAAGTGGTGGCTTTTTAGCGGATAATTTCTAACTAAAAACATAAGGGCGATGTTAGATACATTGCCCTTATCCTAGATCTAGATACTAGATATTAATTAATAAAGTTTTTATAAAATTCAGATTCAAATCGCATAACTGCACTATTTTTAGGTTCACCTTGACTATCGGCTCGATAACCTGATAACAACTGTACAAAAGCAACATAACCGCCGTCTGATTTTTGAATAAATCCAGCTAAATTATAACTGCCTTGTATATAGCCAGTTTTGGCCATAATCACTTGTTTAAATGGGAATTGATTGAAGCTTTTACGATTTTGTAAAGTTCCATCAACGCCAGCAATCGGTAATTTTTCAATAAAAGCTAATTGATTATTATTTGCTGAAATATATTGTAATATTTCCATTAATTTATTGGCGCTAACGAGATTGAGACGTGATAAACCAGAACCGTCAGCAATCACTAAGTTTTCTAAATCAATTCCCGCTTTTTTACGTAAAATCTGTTTAACCGCATCACCACCATTACGCCATGTTCCTGAAGTATTATAATAATGTGCACCTAATGTCCTAAAGATAATATCAGCATATAAGTTATTTGATTTTTTTAACATAACCGTTAATAAATCAGAAAGTGGTGCCGATTGGTTTGATGTTAATAGTGTCAATGAGCCGGTTGATTTTTGTTTTCTTTCAAAAATACGTCCTTTGTAGGATACTTTTTGTGCTTTTAGCTCGTTTTTTAACACTGTAGTAAAGTACTCGGTTGGATCCATAACCGCAAACTTTAATGGCGTTTTATTAGCATTAGAAGCAATACATCCGGATAAATAGTAACGATTTTTATCGGCAGTGACATCCAACTGACAATATCTATCATTTATATCCTTACTATTAGCTGCAATGGTTCTAACGTCACCTGAGACCATAACCGGAATACTGGATGAAACAGAAACTGACGCTTTACCACCAACCTTTCCTGGTTTAATCATCGCATAAAAGCAGTTGCTATCAATTGTTGCAGCCGATGCTGGAGCATTATAACAAGCGGTTAAATTATTCCATGACCACCCTTCTGCTTTATCATGACTAGCAAAAATGGAGGTATCTAAAATAACATCGCCTGAAATTTTCTCTACCCCTTTTTGGCGAAGGGTGCTAATCATATTTTTTAATGTTTCCCGACTAAAAGTTGGGTCACCACTCAATTTGATAATAAGATCGCCATTAAGTTGCTTATTACTGACAGATCCATTAGCGTACATTGCTGTAACAAACCGAAAATCACTGCCCAGTTCAAGTTGTGCTGCTAATGCGGTTATCACTTTTTGCGTGCTTGCCGGGTGTTTAAATTGATCACTTTTGTATTTGGCTAATGTTTTGGGTCTACCATCAACGGTTTGCACTAAAATGGATAGATCACTACCTTTAGGTAACGTTGAAATATATGGCTCAACCGATTGCGCTTGTACTAAGCATGAAAAAAAAGTAACGATTAATAAAAAAGATAACCTTATATTTGTCATGAGTTTATGCTCAAAGGATTATTAAATGTGATTAGTTAATGAGAGATAACCAATATATCTTTTTTTGATAAGCCTATCAATATATACTCAATCACTTTTAGGTTATATTTTAAATGTCATTAATTGTAATGCTTTCGAATTTCTTTCAAAAGTTAACTAAATATAGGTAACAAAGCTATGGTTCATCATTCATTAGGCTTGCCGATTGAAACAGTACTGATGTTTATCATTCTTGCTTTAACGGCAATTATAATCGATTTATACGCTCACCATAACGATAAACCCATTAGCTTAACTAGCGCAATAATGTGGTCTTTATTTTGGATTATTGTTGCTTTAAGTTTTGCACTTTATCTCTATTTTCACCATGGAAGTGAGATAGCAAGTCTATTTATTACTGGATATGTGCTTAAAAAAGCGCTTTCAGTTGATAATTTATTCGTCATAATGACGCTATTTTCATGTTTTGTTATCCCTAATAACTATCGACATCGATTAGTTTATTGAGGGATAATTGGTGACATTATTTTCCAAGCTATTTTGTCGTGATAGCTACCGGTTTATTATCTTTAGGACCTTGAGTGAAGCGATTTTTTCTATTGTTGTAGCTTTGACAGGATTTATGATGCTAAACAATCAAGGGCATGATGAAAAGATTAAAGATTATTCAGAACATTTTGCTTATCGTATCGCTAAACGTATTTTTCCTTCTTATCCCAAAATAGTTGTCATCATTTTTTATTAACCAAAAAACAATAAGACGTTGAGTTAGCTAAGTCAGAAAACAGCGATATTATTCATAAAATGTCAAAAAGTGTTTTATATGCAACCCCACTATTTTTTGTATTTTGTAGTGACTAAGTTAAGTAATGTTATGTTTGTATTTGATTCTGTTCCTGCTGTTATTACCGTCAGTCAAGAAACATTGATTATTTATTGTGTAATAATCTTTGCTATTTTGGGGCTAAGAATTATGTATTTCGTTTTAGAGGCGATGCAACAACATCTAGTACATCTTGGTAAAGCTGTAGTTTGCCTATTATTTTTTAATCGCAGTAAAACTTGCTTTGTATGCTAGTGAACATTTATTTGGGTATGGCCCGATAGTCGGCCTTTATGTAAAATTAAGCATTTTATTTTTAGGCATTATTGCAAGTTTTACTTGGCCAAATAAACATCAATAATAATGTAATGAATATCGGCAGTATACCTGCCGATTGAATAGAGTAATTATTGACGTTTTAATGAACGAATATAGTAACTGATTCCCAAAATAACAAACCATATTGGCGTTGCAATCAAGGCTTGGCAAGTATCTTTTTCAAAGGTTAACAACACAATCACAAAAGCAAAAAATACCAAGCATACGAAACACATAACGATACCCCCCGGCATTTTAAATTGTGAAGCTTGATGTAATTTAGCTTTTTTACCGCGGTAAGCAATGTAAGAAATCAAAATCATCGACCAAATAAACATAAATAAAATAGCTGAAATAGTCGTTACAATGGTAAAAGCTTCCATCACATTAGGCACTAAATAAATCAATACTACGCCACCTAATAGGCAAATACAGGAAAATAATAAACCATTAGCAGGAACTGAACGTTTGGATAATTTACCAAATTGTTCCGGTGCATCTTGTTTTTTAGCGAGACCAAATAACATTCTACTGGTTGAATAGATACCACTATTTGCCGAAGATGCCGCAGAGGTAAGAACCACAAAATTGATAATACTGGCTGCCGCAGGTAAGCCAATTAGCGTAAAGAGTTCAACAAATGGACTTTTATTCGGTGAAATAAATTCCCACGGTGTTACGCTCATGATAATAATCAAAGCAAAAACATAGAAAAAGATAATTCGTACTGGTACTGAATTAATTGCCCGCGGTAAATTTTTATTCGGATCTAGTGTTTCAGCTGCTGTTGTGCCAACAAGCTCAATCCCAACAAAGGCAAAGATTGCGATTTGGAATCCAGCAAAAAAACCCATAGTACCATGAGGGAAGAATCCACCGTAATTCCAGAGATTCGAAAACGTTGCTGTAGTATTAGTTAGTTCTGAATGATAAGCAGTGAAAACTAACACAAGGCCAATAGCAATTAAGGCTAAAATTGCGACAATTTTGATCATCGAAAACCAAAATTCAGTCTCGCCAAACATACGCACCGTCAACAAATTCAATGTTAAAAGTACGATAACCGTCAGTAGCATTGGTATCCATGCTTGTAACTCGGGAAACCAGTGTTGTGCATATCCAGCAATAGCCACAACATCAGCAATACCAGTAATTACCCAACAAAACCAATAAGTCCAACCAGTGAAAAAACCGGCCCAAGGACCTAATAAATCGTTAGCGAAATCACTGAATGATTTATAATTAAGATTGGATAATAAAATTTCACCCATTGCTCGCATAACAAAAAATAAAACAAACCCAATAATCATGTACACAAAAATAATAGATGGTCCAGCAAGACTAATCGTCTTTCCTGAACCCATAAATAATCCCGTACCAATTGCACCACTTATTGCTATTAATTGGATGTGTCTGCTGGAGAGATTTCGTTTAAGATCATTATTTGAAGACGTACTATTCATCGTGTAGATTACCTGTCGTTTTTACAATTTTTCGATTTTATAAAGAGTAAAAAACTATAAAGTCTATAGCTTTAAATCGCAAGCTGAATCGTTATGAAAACTTTTTATGACAATCTAATAATTATTGGTAGTTTCTTATAATAGAATTGTGTAGCATAGCCGGCAATAATACTTAACTAATTACAATAAATTATCAAGATGAAAGAAAATAAACTTCAACTTCATATTTATACATTACTTGTTGTATTTATTTTGTCACTGCTTACTAGTTGTCAAGGTAATTCCAACTCCCGCAGTAAACAATTTAAAGACGGAAAGTTGCCATATGATTTAAATGTTAGCTATCCACATTTGGCTACGCCGGTTAATATTACTGATTATAACATTCAAATAGAAAAACTTAAAAATACATCACCTTCGCTTTATTATAAAAACCAACATATCTATGAAGCGATAGATGTATGGATAAAGAAGTCATTAAAATCAAAGGAGTTAGCCAAAGTTGGCTTAAAAAGTTATGAAATGGCAGGCAGTGATGGATATGGTAACGTACATATTACTGGTTACTATACGCCAATTATAAAGGCCAGACACCAACCAACGGGTGAATTTAAATACCCAATTTACAAAATGCCAACCCAAAAGAAAAGAAAATTACCTAGCCGTGAACAAATTTATAATGGTGCACTGGTGAATAAAGGTCTTGAGATTGCTTATAGTAACTCTTTATTAGACAATTTTATTATGGAAGTGCAAGGTAGTGCTTATCTTGATTTTGAAGATGGTCTTCCTTTAGTTTTTTTTAGTTATGCTGGTAAAAATGGCCATAGTTATTCAAGCATCGGACGTATACTGGTTGAACAAGGTGAGATAGCCAAGGAAGATATGTCTATTCAAGCCATAAAAAATTGGGCTAAAAATAAAAGTGAAAAACAAATCAAAGAACTATTAATTCAAAACCGATCTTTTGTTTTTTTTAAACCGCAATATAATGCCGAGGTAAAAGGTGCTGCTGCGGTACCATTAGTTGCCAATGCATCGGTTGCATCAGATAAGTCATTAATCCCGACCGGATCAGTTATATTAGTTGACGTCCCACTCCTTGATAGTGACGGTCAATATCGTGGCAGGCGAGAAGTGCGTTTGATGGTCGCTCTTGACGTTGGTGGAGCAATAAAAGGACATCACTTTGATCTATACTTAGGTATTGGCGATAAAGCCGGTGAACAAGCTGGTTATTATAATCATTTTGGTCGCGCTTGGTTGATAAAACCTTAATCTATCGACATCGACGCCAACTAAAGAAACTGTTAAAATATAATTAATAGCAGAATTAAGGATAACTTATGAGATTATGTGATCGTGATATTGAAGCGTATTTAAATAGTGGTAAATTAAAAATTACGCCACAACCTGCTTTAAGTTGTATTAATGGCGCCACTGTTGACGTTCGATTAGGTAATCAATTTCGTACTTTTAAAGAACATACTACACCTTACATTGATTTGAGTGGTCCAAAAGAAGAAGTTGCGGCGGTTCTCGATCGTGTCATGAGTGAAGAAATGATATTAACTGAAGATGATGCCTTTTATTTACACCCAGGGGAACTTGCCTTAGCAGTAACACTCGAATCAGTTACAATCCCTAATGATTTAGTCGGTTGGTTAGATGGCCGTTCATCATTAGCGCGCTTAGGACTTATGGTACATGTTACCGCTCATCGCATCGATCCTGGTTGGCACGGGCAAATTGTTTTAGAATTTTATAATTCGGGAAAAATACCTGTTGCGCTTAGACCTGGTATGACTATTGGCGCCTTAAGTTTTGAAACTCTCAGTGGCCCAGCTGCTAGACCATATAATCAAAGACAAGATGCAAAATATAAAGATCAACATGGCGCTGTTGCTAGTCGTATTGATAAAGACTAATGCCGCTTATAACCTTAATAAAGGAACATTGATATGTTAAAAAAAATATTGGTAATGCTATTTATCGTAATTCTGGTTATCGTTATTAGCATTGTTTCTCTTATTGTATTTGTTGATCCTAATAATTTTCGTGGTTATATCTCACAAACAGTAAAAGATAAAACGGGTTATGAATTGACTATCGAAGGTGATCTACGTTGGCATATTTGGCCCCAAGTTAGTATATTAACGGATTCAGTTAAATTATCAGATACTGGCGCAAAAAAACCCTTAATAACCGCTGACAATATGCGGCTTGATGTTGAACTTATGCCATTATTTTCGAAAAATTTAGCCATCAAAAATGTGTTTATTAAATCGGCGATAATCAATATTACTGATGAGAGCAAGGGGGAGAATGCCAAGAATAGTACTAAAGCTATAACTAACTCTTCACCACAGCAGCCAACAACCACTGAAGATAAAAATGAAGACCAAAAAAATCCATCCAATTGGAAATTTAGCTTAAATAAATTTGAAATAGCTGATAGTACAGTAGCTTTCCAACACGATCGTGATTTGATAAATTTTAGAAATATTAATCTGTTATTAGAAAAAAATAACGAGAAAAATCTTTCTCTTGTATTCAACGGCAATATCGACAAAAACCAACAAGACTTATTTTATTCATTAAATGCCAATATCGATTTAAGCCAATTTCCGGAAAAAGCCGTTATTGATTTAAAAAAATTAGATTACACTTATAATAGCATAGCTAATAGAGGAAATGAGCTAAAAGGTAGCGCAACTGGCGTAATTAATTACCAAAATAGTCCAATGCAATTAAATAGTCAAAATCTAGCTTTTTCAATTAACGATAATAGTTTCACTAGTAATATCAATGTACGTTTTGATAATAAACCAAACGTCAATTTCCAATTAAATGCTAATAAATTAGATTTAACACCTTTTTTACAAACAAGTGAAAAATCAACTAAAAATACCCCTGTTCAACAAACTTCACCAGTTGTTTCAAATGTTTCTAAAATTAACAATGAGTTAAGTGTTCTAAATACATTTGATGGCAAAGCAAAGATAAATATTAAAGAAATTAAAGCCAACAAAATTATCCTCAACAATATGAATGTTGATGTTGTTAATCAAGACGGTATTGCGACTTTAAAAGATTTAAGTTTCAACTTTGCTAATGGACAGATAGCAGCGACGGGTATAGCTAATGGTAAACAAAAGACACCTCAAGTTAAGTTAAATACTAAAGTAAATAATATCAATTTAAATTCATTTTTTACCCAAATGAATGTGGCTTATGACCTTGATGGGGTATTCAATGCTTCTGGAGTATTAGAAACCAATACTTTATCAACTGCTAAATTATTACAAAATGTGAAAGGTAATGCGAATATCACTATTACTAACGCTAGATTAAATAATATCAACATCCAGAGTATTATCGAATCTGCCGCGGCCAAATATGGTAATGGTAATATAAATCCTGAAAACCAGAAAAAATATACTGAGTTTCATAAAATTACAGCAGGCGCTTTTATAAACCAAGGTGATATTCAACTTAATACACTCAATGCAAATTCTGAAACGTTAGATGTTATCGATGGTTCAGGAAAAGTGGGAATGGTTAATCATGATTTGGATGTTAATTTAAATATAAAAATACTTGGCGGTTGGAACAGCAAAAGTGACACTATTGCGAAGTTACAAAAAGTTACCATACCACTACGCATATATGGTCAATTTTCTAAATTACATTATCAATTAGATATCGCTAAAATACTTTCTGATGTATTTAGTGATAAACTACAAAAGCGCTTAGATAAGCTGCGTGATAAATTAGAAAATAATGATTCTAAAAATGAAGATAAAAATAATGATAAATCAAAGAATAAACATAAAGCACTTGATATTTTAGGTGAATTACTCAAAAAGTAACTTTTAAATAACATAATGAAAAGCAAAAAAGGTGAGTTAAATAACTCACCTTTTTATTTATATAATATCAGTCAATTATAAAATGAATTTACTTAAATCTTCATCGGCAACAAGTTTATCAAGATGATCACTCACATATTTAGCATCAATTGTAATGGTTTGACCACCCAATTCACTAGCTTCAAAAGAGACATCTTCCATCAAACGTTCCAGAACAGTATGCAAACGGCGAGCGCCGATATTTTCATTTTGTTCGTTAACTTGCCAAGCTGATTCTGCAATTTTACGAATTCCATCAGGGGTAAAGTCGATATTTACACCTTCGGTTGCCATTAATGCTTTATATTGCACAGTTAATGACGCGTTTGGTTCAGTTAAAATTCGTTCAAAATCTTCACTAGTTAACGCTTGTAATTCAACTCGAATTGGCAAACGCCCTTGTAGTTCTGGAATTAAATCAGATGGATTAGCTGTTTGGAACGCACCTGATGCAATAAACAAAATATGATCAGTTTTTACTGAACCATGTTTTGTTGAAACAGTACAACCTTCAACAAGTGGTAATAGATCTCGCTGAACACCTTCACGTGATACATCAGGTCCAGATGAATTACCTCGTTTACACACTTTATCAATTTCGTCGATAAAGACAATCCCATTTTGTTCAACCGCTTCAATTGCTTCTTGCTTAAGATCATCTGGATTAACCAATTTTGCAGCTTCTTCTTCAATTAGCTGTTTAAAGGCATCTTTAATCTTCATTTTACGCGCTTTGGTCTTTTGACCGCCTAAATTTTGAAACATTGACTGTAGTTGGCTGGTCATCTCTTCCATACCCGGTGGCGCCATAATTTCAACACCAATATTCATACCAGCTACTTCAATTTCAATTTCTTTATCGTCAAGCGCACCTTCACGTAATTTTTTTCTAAATGCTTGTCTAGCTGTTGAATCATTATTGGTTTCAACTTGTCCCCAACCATCTTTTGCTGGTGGAACTAGCACATCCAAAATACGTTCTTCAGCTAACTCTTCCGCTCTATTACGATTTTTTTCAATTGCCTCTTGGCGAATCATCTTAACAGCAGAGTCGGTAAGATCACGAATGATAGAATCAACTTCTTTTCCTACATAACCTACTTCGGTAAATTTTGTCGCTTCTACTTTAATAAATGGTGCGTGAGCCAATTTAGCTAGTCGTCTGGCGATTTCTGTTTTACCAACCCCTGTTGGGCCGATCATAAGAATATTTTTGGGGGTAACTTCATGACGTAATGCTTCATCAAGTTGCATACGACGCCAGCGATTACGTAAAGCAATAGCAACGGAACGTTTTGCTTTATCTTGTCCAATAATATGTTGGTTTAATTCGCTTACAATTTCGCGAGGAGTCATTTCAGACATAATAGTATTTCTCTTAAATCAGTTTTAATTAGTAATTAAGCTCTTCAATAGTTTGGAAATTATTTGTATAGACACAAATGTCACCTGCTATTGATAGCGATTTTTGTACAATATCATGAGCGGATAATGAAGTATTATCTAATAAAGCTCTTGCGGCAGCCTGTGCATAAGGTCCACCCGATCCAATCGCAATCAGGTCATCTTCTGGTTGAATAACATCACCAGTTCCTGTGATAATCAATGATGCGCTTTCATCAGCAACGGCAAGTAATGCTTCTAATTTACGCAACATTCTATCGGTTCGCCAATCTTTGGCTAATTCAACCGCTGCTTTAGTTAAATGCCCTTGGTGCATTTCTAATTTTCGTTCAAATAATTCAAATAGTGTGAAAGCATCTGCTGTACCGCCAGCAAATCCAGCTATCACCTTATTGTTATATAATCGGCGAACTTTTCGCGCATTACCTTTCATGATAATGCGTTCACCTAATGTGACTTGCCCATCGCCACCAATAACAACTTGACCTTCACGACGGACACTGACAATTGTTGTCATATTCTGCTCCTTCTCTTACATAAAAACTTAATTCGGAATGAATAGCACATATATTGGGGTATTTAATGAATTTTCAACATTACATTATCAAGATGACGAATATTATTTCATAAATGGATAAACATCGTAGCAAGATATTATAAAAATCAGATAACTCAGCTATAACCTATTAGGGTTGGAAGTCGATACTCATCGTTTTTACTTCACTATATAAATTACTAGCTGGTTTCGGTATAACTGCTAATTTAGTTGCGGCAAGTGCTTCTCGACATAAATCGGCATCACCACCTTTTTGGATAACATTAAGTAATAATCCGTCAGGCGCTATCTGGATTTGTAATTCACAAGTTTTTCCACGATAAACATTTGGTGGATTAACAAATTTACTACTTATTGCATTTTGTACTAATGATTTATACTTATTTAATTCTCCGTCCGAAACACCTTTACGGCTAGCAGATCCTCCAGATGTACTTCCGGAACCCGAGATAAGCCCGCCTAAAAGATCATCAAGAGCTTTATCTTTTTTGGCCTGTTCAGCTTTTTTTGCTAAAGCAGCTTTTTTAGCGGCAGCGGCTTTTTCCGCCGCAGCTTTCTCAGCGGCTGCTTTTTCTGCCGCAGTTTTCTCGGCAGCGGCTTTTTCTGCCGCGGCTTTCTCAGCGGCTGCCTTCTCTGCAGCAGCTTTCTCAGCGGCGACTTTTTCCGCTGCAGCCTTCTCTGCAGCGGCTTTCTCTGCCGCAGCTTTCTCAGCGGCGGCTTTTTCTGCAGCGGCTTTCTCAGCAGCAGCTTTCTCAGCGGCGGCTTTTTCTGCAGCAGCTTTTTCTGCAGCAGCTTTCTCAGCGGCGGCTTTTTCTGCTGCTGCTTTCTCAGCGGCAGCTTTTTCTGCAGCTGCTTTTTCTGCTGCTGCTTTCTCAGCGGCGGCTTTTTCTGCTGCTGCTTTCTCAGCGGCAGCTTTTTCTGCAGCTGCTTTTTCTGCTGCTGCTTTCTCAGCGGCAGCTTTTTCTGTAGCTGCTTTTTCTGCAGCAGCTTTCTCAGCGGCAGCTTTATCTGCAGCTGCTTTCTCAGCGGCAGCTTTTTCTGCAGCAGCTTTCTCAGCGGCAGCTTTTTCTGCAGCTGCTTTTTCTGCTAATTCTTTAGCTTGACGCAGCTGTTCTTCTTTTTTCTGATTAATTTGTGACTGCAATTGTCTTTGAAAATCTTCAGTCATAACTGACGGATCAATCATGACTGCATCAATAGAATTACCATTAATGTTACCGTAGTTTTGACCATTATCATTAGGCACAAATTGATAGGCTAAAACAAAAATCAATAAGCCATGTAAAATAATGGATATAATAAACGATAAACTTAATTTTGAGTTTAACTTACTAGACATTGCTGACATTTTTTTATAATTATCAGTTTAAATTGGTTGAGTCATCAAACCAACAGATTTTACCCCAGCAGATTGGAGCAGATTTAAAGCCTTAATGATCTCTTCATAAGGAACTTGTTTAGCTCCACCGACTAAGAAAACAGCTTTATCATTTAGTGATAGTTGCTGCTTAACTTCTGCAACAATTTGTTCTTGAGGTATATCCGATTGGCGGTTCTGATCAATAATTATTGCATAAACACCTACGCCTGAAACTTCAATTATAATAGGTTTATTATCGGCTGGAGAAACAGTTTTTGATTCTGTCGCTTCTGGCAGATCAACTTCAACACTCTGGCTAATTATTGGAGCTGTCGCCATAAAAATCAATACCAATACCAGTAATACGTCAAGTAACGGTACTATATTGATCTCTGATTTGGTTGTATAGCGTGAACGTCGGCTCATAATTATTTCCTAACAGCGACTGCTTGACGTTGTAAAATTGAAGAAAACTCATCAATAAAGTTCAAATAGTTTTGTTCAATGCGACTTACACTTAAAGATAATCGGTTATAAGCCAGAACTGCTGGAATCGCAGCAAACAAACCTATAGCAGTTGCAATTAATGCTTCGGCAATACCTGGAGCAACCATTTGCAATGTTGCTTGTTTAACCGCACCTAATGAAATAAAGGCGTGCATGATCCCCCACACAGTACCAAATAAACCAATATATGGACTAATAGAACCAACAGTACCTAGAAATGGTATATGTAACTCTAAATTATCCAATTCACGATTCATTGCTAAACGCATTGAACGCGATGCTCCTTCTAATGCTGCTTTCGGCATATTTGGGTTAATTTGATATAAACGAGAAAATTCTTTAAATCCCGAATAAAAAATATGTTCAGTACCACAGATCTCTTCTTTGTGAAATTTTGCCTTATCAAAGAGCACATTTAAGTCATTAGCAGACCAAAAAGTATCGTCGAACTGTTCGACTTGTTTTTTAGCTTTGCTTAAAATTTTACTGCGTTGAAAGATAATAGCCCAAGACATTACAGAAAATGTTAGTAGTAATACCATAACACTTTGCACTAAAAGTCCTGCTTGTAAAAATAGATCAATAATATTCAGATTATCCACTTAAATAAACTCCAAAACTAATAACTTGGGAAGCGCACATGGCTTCATTTTAGTCATATTGACACAAGCAATAACGACATCAGCGCTGCTGATAATTTGCTCATTTTGGTTTGAAATTGTCTGTTTAAAAATAATAGACGCCTTACGAATTTGCTCAACCTTAGTGCTGATAGTTAGCATGTCATCTAAACGGGCTGGAAAGTCGTAGCTAATATCCATCTTTTTGACAACAAATGCAATACCTTCTTGTAATAACTTTTGTTGACTAATATCAAGATCCCTTAGCATTTCCGTTCTAGCTCGTTCAAAAAAGGCAAGATACCTAGCATGGTAAACTACGCCACCAGCATCTGTGTCTTCATAATAGACTCTTGCATTCCAATTGAATTGTTTCATATTTTATAATTTACACAAAAAATTTGCGCTATTATATATGATTATAAAATTCGCTGCACTATGATATAAAATAAGTTAAATGAAAACAATTATCATTTATAAATTATTTATCTTAGTATTTAAGCTTCTAACTAAAAAGGTGGCAAATTGCCACCTAAATTTTATATTGTTATTGATCAGTCTCTTTGTCGTTATTAGAATTTTCAACCCAAAGCCCGGTAACTACAGCCAACATACAGGCTGCAATTAATCCAATAAACCATAATACGTAATACATAATTAATCCTTAATAAAGTGAATGTTTATTATTTTCAATATGGTTTTTATCTAAGCGACCAAACATCTTAATGTAACTCCAAATAGTATAGAAAAGAACAATCGGTAAAAATATTAACACTACGCCAAACATAATATTAAGTGTTAATTGGCTAGAAGTTGCGTCCCAAATTGTCAAACTGGCATTTGGCATAATGCTTGAAGGAATAATAAAAGGGAATGTCGCCACACCATATGTGAACAATACACATACAATAGTTAATGTAGATGTTAAAAATACTAACCCATTTTTATTAAGCCCCGAGAAGCAAATCGTTAATATCGGTAGTAACACACCTAATGCCGGTATAATCCATAATATAGGATAGTTTATATAATTTTTTAACCATGATACATCTGTTGATACTGTTTTACTTAATGGATTTGAAACCCCATTAGGATCGATAGCACTAGTCACTTCATAACCATGAATACCGTAAGCTACCCAAACGCCAGCCAATACAAATGCAATCAACATAATCAAACTTGCTATTTGCGTTGCTTTTCTAGCTCTTAAGTAAAGTTCACCAGAGGTTTTCATTTGCAACCAAGCTCCGCCATGAGCAACTATTAACATTAAACTAACAACGCCAGCCAATATTGCAAACGGATTGAGTAAAGCAAAGAACGAACCATCATAAAAAGGACGATAACCATTATCAAATCTAAATGGGACACCTTCTAATAAGTTGCCAAATGCAACGCCAAAAACAAGTGCTGGAACAAAACTACCTAAGAAAATGGCCAAGTCCCACATATTACGCCATTTAGAATTTTCCAGTTTACTGCGATAATCAAAGCCGATTGGTCTAAAAAATAGTGCACATAACACTAAAACCATTGCGATATAAAAACCAGAAAAAGAGACCGCGTAAGCCATAGGCCATGCAGCAAAAATACCTGCACCACCTGTAATTAACCAAACTTGGTTACCATCCCAATGTGGTGCTATTGCATTTATCATAATACGACGTTCAGTATCGGTTTTACCAATAAATGGTAATAAGATACCAACCCCCATATCAAAACCATCGGTGACAACAAAAGCAATTAAAACAACACTAATTAGCACCCACCAGATGACTCGTACAATTTCATAATCAATCATTGTATATACTCCCTATGCCTCAATCTGCTATTGATGGTGTTTTTTCATAATGATATTTGCCAGTGCCTAAAGAACTTGGCCCTAATCGAGCAAATTTAAACATTAAGAACATTTCAGCAATTAAGAACAATGTGTAAAGTCCACAAATAAGTACCATAGTAAATAATACTTCACCTGGAGTTAATGATGAATTAGCTACACCTGTTGGTAAAATATCTTGAATTGCCCAAGGTTGACGACCATATTCGGCAACAAACCAACCACATTCACATGCAAGCCATGGAAATGGTAAAGATAAAAGAAGTAAACGACATAACCAACGTTTTTCACCAATTTTATTTTTATAGGTTGACCACAAAGCAAGACCCGTTCCTAAGATCATTAATAAACCAAGACCAACCATTCCTCTAAATGCCCAGAATAATGGCCATACAGATGGAATTGAATCTTCAGTCGCAGCTTTAATGTGTTCTTCAGTAGCTTCTGGAATGGTTAAATTATCTTTATCAGTGAAACGTTTAACTAAATAGCCATAACCTAAATCAACTTTATTATCTTCAAAGGCTTTTAAAACCGCCGGATCTTTATCACCTTTTTGAATTTTTTCTAAGTTAGAATAAGCTAAAATCCCATTGCGAATTCGAGTCTCATTAGAAGCTAAAATATCTTTTAAACCGGTCACTTGAGTATCCAATGAACGAGTTGTCATAATCCCCATAACATAAGGAATTTCAATGGCAAACAAGTTTTCTTTTTTCTCTTGTGACGGGAAAGCAATAACATTGAATGATGCTGGTGCAGGTTGAGTTTCCCATTCACCTTCAATTGCCGCTAATTTTACAGGTTGCACAGTGGTAATTTCATGACCAGCTTCATCACCCATAATAGCAACAACAATAGACATAATAAAACCAAATACAGCAGCTACAGCAAAAGAGCGTTTAGCAAATGGTAAATCACGTTTCTTGAGTAAATAATAAGAACTAATGCTTAAGACAAAAATAGCACCAGTTAGATAACCTGCTGCTACCGTGTGGACAAATTTATATTGAGCAACCGTGTTGGTAATTAGCTCAAAAAAACTTTGCATTTCCATTCTTGAGTTAATCGGGTTAAAGTCGGAACCGACTGGGAATTGCATCCAACCATTAGCAACTAAAATCCAAAGTGCTGAAAGGTTAGAACCAAAAGCCACACACCAAGTAACCATCAAATGTTTGCCGCGGCTCAATCTATCCCATCCAAAGAAGAATAAACCAACCATCGTTGATTCCAAGAAAAATGCCATTAGCCCTTCAATCGCCAGAGGTGCACCAAATATATCACCCACATAATGCGAATAATAAGACCAGTTGGTGCCAAATTGGAATTCCATAGTTAAACCTGTTGCAACCCCAACGGCGAAGTTGATACCAAATAATTTCCCCCAGAATTTAGTCATATCTTTCCAGACTTGCTTACCACTAACAACGTACACGGTTTCCATAATTGCAAGCATAAACGCCATGCCTAGCGTTAATGGTACAAAAATAAAATGATACATTGCTGTGAGTGCAAACTGGAGGCGTGACAGTTCTACTATATCAAACATAAAATGCTCCCTTATCCTTAAATGCCCACATATTTTGTAACGTTATTTATTAATATTGTACAACATAATTTAAAGAATAAGAATTGATTAATGTCAAAAAAATAAAACTTAAAAGTGTTTTTTTATTGCTTCACCAATTTGAGCTAAGCTACTAACCACTGTAATACCTGCGGCTTGTAGTGCTTTAGTTTTCTCTGCCGCCGTACCTTTATTACCTGAAATGATAGCGCCTGCATGCCCCATACGTTTACCAGATGGTGCTGATACGCCTGCTATATAAGCAACAACAGGTTTGCTAACATTATGTTTGATATAGTTAGCCGCTTCTTCTTCTGCGCTACCACCAATTTCACCAATCATAACAATAGCTTCTGTTTTAGGATCTTGCTCAAGTAACTTTAAGATTGAAATAAAATCACTACCCGGGATAGGGTCTCCACCTATTCCAACACAAACAGATTGACCTAATCCAATATCGGTTGTCTGTTTTACGGCTTCATAAGTTAATGTACCCGAACGAGAAACAATACCTACTTTACCGGCTAAATGAATATGGCCTGGCATGATACCAATTTTACACTCATCAGGTACAATAATACCTGGGCAGTTTGGCCCAATCATAACAACATCATGTTGGATTAATTTTTGTTTAACGATAAGCATATCTAATGTAGGAATGCCTTCTGTTATACAAACGATGAGTTGGATGCCGGCATCAATAGCTTCTAAAATTGAATCTTTACCAAATGCTGCGGGAACATAAATAACGGTTGCCGTTGCACCTGTTGCTTCAACGGCTTCTTTAACTGTATTAAAAACAGGTAAACCTAAATGTGTAGTACCACCTTTACCCGGTGTCACGCCACCAACTAATTTTGTACCATAAGCAAGTGCTTGTTCAGAATGGAATGTTCCTTGGCTACCAGTAAAGCCCTGACAAATAACTTTTGTATCTTTATTAATCAAAATTGACATAGTAATTATTCTCCACCCATTCTATTATTGTGCAACACTGACGATCTGTTGAGCTGCATCGACCAAACTTTTCGCGGTAATAACATTCAATTTACTTTTAGCTAAAATTTCTCTTGCTAGTTCAGCATTATTACCTTCAAGGCGTACAACAACAGGAACTGTCAAACCTATTTCCTTAATTGCATCAATAATACCATTGGCAATAAGATCGCAACGAACAATACCACCAAAAATATTGACTAATATTGCTTTTACATTTTTATCTGAAAGTATCAACTTGAAAGCTTCGGCAACGCGTTCTTTAGTTGTACCACCGCCAACATCTAAGAAATTAGCTGGCTCACCGCCATAAAGTTTAATCATATCCATGGTAGCCATAGCAAGGCCGGCACCATTAACCATACAACCTATGTTACCGTCTAAAGAAACATAACTAATACCTTGTTTAGCGGCAATCGATTCGCGTTCGTCCTCCTGTGTGGTATCTCTTAATATGACTAAATCAGAATGTCTAAACATAGCATTATCATCTAACACAACTTTAGCATCTAAACAGATTAACTCTTGTGAATCAGTAATAACTAGCGGGTTTACTTCTGCTAAAGAAACATCTTTTTCAATAAAAAGATTAGCAAAATTAACGAATAATTTAGCGAATTGATTGACTAATTTACCGCTTAAGCCAAGTTTAAATGCTAGCTCACGACCTTGATAACCGCATGGTCCAGTTAAAGGATCAAGCGATATTTTATGAATTAAATCTGGTGATTGTTCAGCAACCTTCTCAATTTCAACACCACCTTCGGTTGATGCCATAATCACAATACGCTTGCTACTACGATCGACGACTGCACCTAAATAAAGTTCTTTGGCGATATTAGAGGCTTTTTCAATTAAAATTTTATTAACTGGTTGGCCTTTAGCCGTTGTTTGGTAAGTCACCAAATACTGACCCAACCATTTTTCAGCAAATAGTTTTATTTCATTAAAATCTTTAGTGCAAATTACACCACCTGATTTACCACGACCGCCCGCATGTACTTGGCATTTTGCTACCCAAGCATTAGATTGGGATGAAAGTTGAGATAATGTATCTTGTATTTCATCAATTGAATTACAGACGTAACCTTCCGGTACAGGCAAATTATATTGTTTAAAAAGGAGTTTTGATTGATACTCATGCAGGTTCATAAATAAATCCCGATACTTCGATTGCCACAAAATAGTGGCTAATTTTAATGCAAGTAGAAAAAATTGTGTAGTAAATAATTACTTATGTTTATAGTAATTGAGAATTATTGCTGATAACTACCGACAGTGATATACTCAAAACATATATTTATATTGTAAAAACAGTAAAGGTAAAAATATGGCACAAGTTGGAATTTTTTTTGGTAGTGACACCGGTAATACAGAAAATGTAGCTAAACAAATCCAACAAATTTTAGGTACAGATAAAGCTGATCTTTTTGATATCGCAAAAACAACAAAAGAACATATTGAAAAATATGATTTTTTATTTTTTGGTATTCCGACTTGGTACTATGGTGAATCTCAAGCTGATTGGGATGATTTTTTTCCTAATCTAGAACAAGTTGATTTCAATGGAAAAACAGTAGCAATTTTTGGTTGTGGTGACCAAGAAGATTATGCTGAGTATTTTTGTGATGCCATGGGAACTCTCCGCGATATTATTGAACCTAAAGGCGCTAAAATTGTTGGTCATTGGTCAACAGAAGGTTACAGCTTTGAAGCTTCTAAAAGTTTAATTGATGACAACCATTTTGTCGGTTTAGCCATCGATGAAGATCGTCAACCTGAATTAACAGAAGAACGTATTAATAATTGGGTAAATCAAGTAAAAAGCGAAATGAATATTTGATCTATTGAAGTGATTTATTTTATTTTCCGTTCATATTTTTATAATATGATTAACTAATTAACTAAACTGGAATGTAATATGACAAATCATGATAAAGATAATAATGCAGCGCTCAAAAGTGCCGGCTTAAAGGTTACGTTACCTCGTTTAAAAATTTTAGAATTATTGCGAGACCCTTCATGCCAACACATTACTGTCGAAGATCTTTATAAGAAATTAATTGATATGGGTGAAGAAATTGGTCTTGCTACGGTTTATCGTGTATTAAATCAATTTGATGACGCGGGTATTGTGACTCGTCATAATTTTGAAGGAGGAAGAGCGGTTTTCGAACTTGCCTCACAAAAACATCATGACCATTTAATTTGTTTAGATTGTGGTGAAGTTTTTGAATTCCGTGATGAAATTATTAATCAACGTCAGAAAGAAATCGCAGAACAATATGGTGTTACCTTAACCTTTCATAGTTTATATCTTTATGGACATTGTAAATCAGGTAACTGTAAAGCTCATCCAGAACTTCATACAAAAAAATAAGCCTATATCATAGGCTTTTTACTTATCGGTAATACGAATACTTACTTTCATCTTTCAGGTTAATAATTAAATGAAGCAGCTTTTAAATTTTATTCCACTTATCGTCTTTTTTATATTTTTAACATTTTACGATATTTTTGTCGGTGTTAAAGCATTAATGATTGCTTCAACAGTATCATTTTTGATCATTCTTGTTTTGTATAAAAAACTTGATAAAGTTGAACTGATATCTTATATGATGATAATGATTTTTGGTGGAGTGACACTTTATACACAAAATCAAGATATTATTAAATGGAAAGTGACCATTATAAATTTCTTATTCGCTGCTGCGTTAGCTATTAGTCAGTTCGGTTTCAAAAAAAACTTACTACAAAAAATGTTAGGTAAAGAAATACAGCTTGATATAGCTATTTGGAATAAACTGAATTTGATATGGATAGTTTTTTTTATTATTTGCGGTTCCTTCAGTTTAGTTGCAATATATTATGCATCAAGTGATTTTTTCTGGATCTTTAAGGTATTTATTTTACCGGGTGCATCATTAGTAATGTCTTTGATTTCTGGAATTTATATTTATCGTCATATGAATAAAACGACTGAAAACGGATAAAATTATATAAGTAGGAGTATTTTTAACATGACACAAAACGAAAATAACCCAAAAGGACAATTGGTTTTACGAACTTTAGCCATGCCGGCAGACACTAATCCTCATGGACATATTTTTGGTGGCTGGATCATGTCTCAAATGGATTTAGCCGGAGGTATTTTGGCGAAAGAAATTGCCAAGAGAAGAGTGGTAACCGTTAATGCAAGTAGTATCACCTTCTATAAACCGGCAATGGTAGGGGATGTAGTTTGTTGTTATGCACATTGTATAAAAACTGGTAAAACATCGATTACTATCGGAATCGAAGTCTGGATAAAAAAAATAACAGATGCTGACAATATGATGCAACGCTTCTGTATTACCGATGCAACATTTACCTATGTTTCAGTCGATAAACATAATAATCCGAAACCGTTACCAGAAATATTCCAAAATTATGACTGTACTAAAGACCCTATTAGTAAACTAAATTTAAGTTATAGCTGATAAATATGCAATTTACTTCATTTCATGCATTAGTAAGTACATTAATTTTTCTTGTTTACTGGTTGCTTATTGTATCGACCACGTTACGTATTGTCTTTAAAAGACGACCAACCACTTACGTCATTGCATGGATGTTAGTTATTTATATTTTACCGATTATTGGTGTCATCCTCTATTTTGCACTTGGCGAAGCTCACCTTGGCCAACAAAGAGCGAAACGTGCGCAAAAAATGCGTCCTACTATAAGCAAATTTATTAACAGAATAAGTGCATTTCCTGACATATTTACTACTAAAGTTAGTCAAGTAAGTAAACCCATTTTTCAACTTTGTAAACATCAAACTGGTCTTGATGGAATCAGAGGAAACCACATTGAATTGTTAAGTAATACTGATGCCATTTTCGATCGATTAATTGCTGATATCAACCAAGCCAAATCGAATATAGAAATGGTTTTTTACATCTGGAATGAAGGTGGTAAAGCTGATGATGTTGAACAAGCACTTATTCAAGCCACGCAGCGAGGTGTCATTTGTCGTTTAATGATTGACTCAGCCGGTAGTCGACATTTTATTCGCTCAAAGGCCTGCCAAAGAATGCGTGATGCTGGTATTGTTATCGTTGAAGCGTTACAGGTGAATCTATTAAGATTCATGTTTAGACGTCTTGATTTACGTCAACACCGCAAAGTCGCCATTATCGATAACTATATCTCATATACCGGTAGCATGAATATAGTTGACCCTCGATTCTTTAAACAAAATAAGCATGTTGGTGAATGGGTTGACATAATGATCAGAATGTGTGGTCCAGTAACCACCTTAATGGGTGCTATATATGCCAGTGATTGGGAACTTGAAACAGGTAAATATTTAGCCCTTCCTCAGATTACCGATTTTGCAGAGCCTCCGGAAGAAGAAAAACACATTATGCAACTTATTGCTTCTGGTCCGGGTTATACCGAAAATATGATACATCAAGTATTATTAACTGCAATTTACTCTGCTCAAGAACAAATTATTTTCACAACGCCTTATTTAGTGCCAAGTGATGATATTTTACATGCTGTATGTACCGCGGCTCAGCGAGGAGTTGAAGTTATCATCATCGTGCCTAAAAAGAATGATTCGTTAATGGTTAAATGGGCTAGTCGAGCCTTCTTTTCAGAATTATTAAACGGTGGCGTTAAGCTTTATCAGTTCAATGATAATTTACTACATACCAAAAGCGTACTAATCGATAATCAACTTAGTTTGGTTGGTACGGTTAATTTAGATATGCGGAGTTTATGGCTAAATTTTGAAATTACTACGGTAATTGATGATGCACAGTTTGCCAAATCATTATCTGCATTATTGGAACAATATTTATCACAATCAGATAAAATTGCTATAGCAAAATGGAAAAAACGACCAATCTGGCAACGCGTTGTTGAACGATTATTCTACTTTTTTGCGCCTTTACTCTAATCGATTAACTCAAAAAGTCAAAATACCAATCAGACCGATAAATTATGCTTAAGTTTGAATAAGTTAAAGTTAATAACCTTTTTGCGAAATATCCGGTAAAAATCGGTTATCTGCAATACGAAAAACACTAGATTTTAGCGTTCCATCTTCATCAAGAATAATTTCCCGCCAACCTGGAGCATCCTCATTAGATAATTGAAAATCATAGCAATTAGGCTTAAATTGAAAACAGGTAGAAGGTGTTGAAAACGCATGACAATTATGCCAGATATGATCTTGTTGTTGGTGAATATGTCCCCAACCTAGACCTTTAATTGCCGGAAATTTTTTAATGATCTTCTCAAGTTGATCACTATTTTTCAAAATATGCTCATCTAACCAATGGCACCCCGAATTAATAGGATGATGATGTAAAAATAGCAGTGCGTTTTTATCTGCATGAACTAACAATGTCTCTTCAAGAAACTGCAATTCCTTTTCAGATAACATACCATAAGCTTGACCAACTACTTGGCTATTTAACAACAATATTAGCCAATTCTCGCCAAGTAATATTGCTTTATTTTCCACCAACTGGTAATTTGAAAACACTTCTTGCATATAACTAAAGTTATCATGGTTACCAGCTAACCAGACACATGGTGTATCAAATTGCTTGATCTGCTCAGCAAAACGCACATAGGATTTTTTCGAACCATCTTGCACAAAATCTCCAGTGGCCACAATTAAATCATACTGCTTATTAGCATGCTTAATTTCATTAATAACCGATAAAAAACTCGCATTCGACTTAACGCCTAATAATGAGCCAGCATTATCAGAAAACAGATGTGTATCAGTAATATGCAAAATTTTTGCACAATGCTTATTTTGTATTTGAAGCGTTAAAAGTGACTCCAAAATTTACCTCTATTAGTTATTAAATGAAATTATTTCAGCAATAGAATTGATATTGTGATCAACATCATAATTTTATTTTTAAATCATGATGTTATATCAAATTGTAAAATAAATTCTATCTTTAGGAAAGAAATAATTTTCTTTTTAACAAAAATAGCTTATTTCCATTCATCCTTTAATGATTGATGGTTAAGTTGTAACCATTGCAAGGCGATAATTGATGCTGCATTGTTAATTATTCCTTCTTCCACCCATTGGTATGCTTGCTCACGACTTACCACATGAACCTTAATATCTTCGTTTTCTTCAGCCAGACCATGTACTCCTCTTGCTGTCGAAGAATCAACTTGACCAACCAAAATATGCAATTGCTCGGTTAAACCACCGGGTGAAGCTAAATAACTAATAATTGGCTTACATTGTCCAACTATAATGCCCGCTTCTTCCATCGCTTCTCGTTTTGCCACTTCTTCGCTTGATTCATTATCATGATCCATCATTCCAGCGATAAGTTCTAGCATCCACGGAGTATCTTGTGTATCAATCGCGGCTATCCGAATTTGTTCAATTAGAACCACTTCATCACGTTTATCATCATATGCTAACAGGACCACCGCATGACCACGATCTAAAATTTCTCGAGTGACAGCATCGCTAACCGAACCATCAAATTTACGGTATTGAAAACGATATTCATATAATGAAAAAAAGCCTTTATATAAAATTCGTTTAGTTAAATTAAAAACATCTTTTTTGTTAAAAACTATTGGTGTAGGTTTATATTTCATATCAGTTTCTCGATTTTGGGCTAAATTTTATTAAAAAGTGCGAATCACGAATTAGGATACTTTCTATATGCTAATTATCTGTTAAAATTATGCAATTGGAAATATTATTCTATTTTATTGCTTTTAAAGAGAAGATTGATGAAAAAAACTTTAACTTTTTTAATTGGCTTAGCATTAAGTCAATCTGTTTTTGCTGAAAACTTAGTTCAGGTTTATGAACAAGCAAAAGATACTAACCCAGATCTTCGCAGTTCATTGGCTGAAAAAGATAAAGCTTACTCAGCTATTTCAGGTTCTCGTGCAAGCTTACTTCCGCAAGTTGGCCTTAGTGCTTCTTATGGTGTAACACATGGACGTCGGGATACTCGCGGGATCAATACTAAAAGCGGTAACTTATATCAGGTTGCCCTATCACAAAGTATTTTTAATTTTTCCAATTGGAAAGCCTTAGATATTAGTAAAAAACAAGCAACTATTGCTGATATTTCTTATCAATATCAAGGTCAAACGTTAATTCTAAATACTTCCGTAGCTTACTTTAACGTACTTAAATGTCTTGATGCATTAAGCTTTATTGATGCACAAAAAAAAGCAATTGGTCGTCAATTAGATCAAACTCGTCAGCAACACAAAGTTGGTTTAGTTGCAATAACTGACGTACAAAATGCACAAGCAAATTATGATTTAACCGTAGCGCAACAGGTTAATGCGTTGAATGATCTGAATAACGCCCTTGAAGCATTACGCCAAGTAAGTGGTCGTTTTTACTCTAACTTAGCTAGTGTTGATACCAACACGTTTAAAACGCAAGAGCCAACCCAAATCACCACTTTACTAAAACAATCTGAAAAAACTAACCTTAACTTATTAACAATGAAGTTAAATCAAGAGATTGCTCGAGATCAAATTAAAATGGCTTATTCTGGTTTCATGCCTACCGCTAGTTTAGAAGCATCAACCAATCTGAATAAAGCGGATAGTTATGGTAATGTTAATTATGAACGGCATGCTGCTGGTAAAAGATATTCTGGCGATAATAGGATTGGCGTTAGTGTAAGTTTACCACTATTCTCTGGCGGAGCTACTGTATCTCAAGTGCAACAAGCACAACAAAATTTTGTTAGTTTCAGTGAAAAGCTTGAAAGTACTAATCGCAGTGTAATTAATCAAGTTCGTTCGTCTTATAACAATATCTCATCTTCAATCAGTGCAATTAAGGCTTATCAACAAGCGGTGGTTTCTGCACAAAGTTCATTAGAAGCTACATCTTCTGGTTATCAAGTAGGTACTCGAACTATCGTTGATGTACTTAATGCAACAACTCAACTTTATAGTTCAAAACGAAATTTATCTGACGCAAAATATGGTTATTTAACCAGTCTATTACAATTGAAGTATTCTGTTGGTACTTTAACGGCAGATGATTTAATTTATTTAAATAATATGCTAGGTAAAGAAGTTAGCACTTTAGCTACCATAAAATAATCAGTAATTCTGATTATTTTAGAATCTCTCATATAAAAAGGCGGTTTTATCGCCTTTTTTGTTATTGTTGACTTTATTGAATATCTAAATAAGGCAAATCTGAATTTTTAAACTAATTTAAAACTAAAAAAACTTTTTATTTATCACATTGAATTAGTGATAAACTCAATAAACATCTTAAGTTTAGGAAGTTGCTGTTTATCAGCTTTATAAAGCAAATGAACTTCTCTTGGTGGTGGTAAAAAATCCTGAAGCACCGTGATCAATTTACTTTGTTTAATATATTCATTCAACACTGATTCTGGTAACATCGTGATGCCTAAACCTTCAATTGCAGCTACTGCTAATATTGAAGTATTATTACTTTGAAATGCCCCAGTAATAGCAATATTAATTAACTCATCATTTACAGTAAAAGGCCAGAAATTGTCTTTTTTGGTAGGATTGGCATATTGATAAATTAAGCATTGATGATTTTTTAAATCATTCGGTACAGATGGCACTCCATACTTAGCTAAATAACTTGGTGATGCCGCGAAAATAAGCTGTAAATTATTAAGTTTACGAGCAATTAAACCGGAATCGTTTAATGTACCGATTCGAAATACCGCATCAAAATCATCTTTCACTAGATCAACATAACGATCACTTAATTGAATATCGATATTCAATTTAGGGTAACATTTCATAAAACGACTTATAACAGGAAGCAAATTGAATTGACCATAACTCACAGGCGCACTAATTCTTAATCTTCCTTTTGGCTCTTGACAAAATTGTTGTGCTAACGCTTTGGTGTTTTTAACTTCACTCAAGATGAACACACATCTTTCATAATATTGTTTACCAAACTCGGTTAACCTTTGCGATCTTGTTGTTCGATTCAATAACTTTAAGCCTAAATAATCTTCTAAAAATACCACATATTTGGCGATCATTTGTGGAGATGTATTTAATGAGGTTGCTGACGCGACAAATGAGCCGGTTTTCACTGTCAACACGAAAGCTTCCATACTTCTTAATAGATCCATATTACCAACCCTTAGTTGTTAATAATTCAATTTTGATACCATTTATCATCTTTTATTTTAAGATAATAATATAACAAATTTATCTATTACAACGGAATGACTAGATTAAAAAATTGGCATTGTAGCGACGAAGTTAGTTGATTAGGCTTGCGCTAAATTATTTATCCAGACTAAATATCAAATCAGGTTATGCAGTTCACAAGAGAAAAAACATTATTTAGTATAGCAAGCGGTATAGATTTGAAATTGGCAGTCAAGAAGAGATAATTGATTTAAGTTATATCATTTTTGGTCCTATCCCAACTATCAGTTATCAATTATTAACAATTGCCAACGATGCTTCTCAATAATCGGATCGTGTTTGATGCAATCAATGACTATCTTAATCATGATGAATATATGGAATTATTAGATAGCTATCAAACTATTATCATTAAATTAGCCGGCAAACATCTTTGTAATTCAAACATAGTTAAAATATCTAACACTATTTTTGTGAAAAAAATTTTCAAAGGTGCAAAAAACCAATGATAAAACCAATCAAAGAGCACTCTCCGCTATAGGTAATGATGATTTGATGAAAGCAACAGGATATGAGCTAATTGATCAAGTCGGATTTGATTATGTTGATATAGAAAAGTTATCCGATAGTTGGCGCTTTGAGCGTACTAAATCTGCTTATTGCGTTCCAGTTAATTTTGAACAATTAAACAAGTATTAGCTAAGGCTGAGAACGGAGACGAATTGCTTTATGATTTATGAACAGTCTCAATTAATATTGTGATTTATTGAAATTCAAACAACAATTTTAAAGGTAATTAGAAAATGAACAAAACAGATTTAAGATATACAGTCATTACTGGCGCAAGCTCTGGCATTGGTTATGCAACGGCAATCGCATTTGCCAAACGTAACAAACCATTAATTATTATTGCTAGACGGCAAGAGCAGTTAACGCTACTAAAACAAAAAATTGCCGATTTTAATCCACAATTAGATGTCATTATAAAAATATGTGACTTGTCTTCCTCTAGCAGTGTTCATTCACTTTTTACAGATTTAGAGCCATATTTTATTGAAACTTGGATCAATAACGCTGGTTTTGGCCATTATGGTAGTGTTGGTGAGCAAGATTTAAATAAAATAGAATCCATGCTGCATCTCAACATTGAAGCATTAACCATTCTATCAACGCTCTATGTGCGTAAATACCAGAACCATTCAGATACGCAACTTATCAATATTTCATCAAGGGGGGGATATACTATCGTTCCCAATGCAGTCACATATTGCGCAACCAAATTTTACGTTAATGCCTTTACTGAAGGATTAGCGCAAGAACTTATACAAGCTAAAGCTCAGTTACGAGCCAAAGTTCTAGCTCCGGCCGCAACCCAAACTGAATTTGGAAAAAAAGCCAATAATGTTGATGAATATGATTATGATAAGAGCTTTGCCAAATATCATTCTGCCGAGCAAATGGCCGAGTTTTTATTAGCACTTTATGATAGCGATAAAATTATTGGAGAGATTAGCACGAAGGATTTCTCCTTCACTTTAAAAGATAGTATATTTCCTTATTCAGGAAACCCCGCAGAAAATCAGAAATAAACAGTTAAACAGTGATGATTAAAAGGATTTTGGGGCTTGTTCCCCATTCCTTACTTTTTATGCATAATTTTTTTTCATGGGTCAACCAACGTTTTACGCTTTTGTGGTTCTATCCTTTCAAGATTACATTTAAAGCGTAGATAACCCACTAACTGGGTTTGCGCGAACCCACTTTGCAGACACTTGCGGTGCTCTAGCAAAATCGCCACGGTATGACTTGCTTTTTCACTGGTTCAGTCCAAACACATTAGCGATTATTTGTTTCAGAATAACCCTGCCAAACACACATAACACTTTTCAGTTGTTAGCTAACTACGAAGATGCTAAATAATCTACCCCAACTTGTAATAATCTGGGCGATTTATTTGTATATTAAGCTGTCGCTTTTAAATTAAACCCTATTAACTACTTAACGACATTTAACGATTGATTATAGAGTTAAAAAACGACCTTCAGCAATAAAGTTAACTTTTTTACTTAATAATAGTGTGTCTTCAAGATTCATTTTATATACTCCATTAATATTTAACTCTCTGCGCCACCACTTTTGATATTGTAGGTCGCGCATTTTTTTGTTAATGCCACAAAATGACTTTTTACTACTCACTTCGTCAACACTATTGCCTTTGTAAAGCTATTATTCTTTAGCAAACAAACTCTCTTTTTCCTAATCCCTGCTTCCTTACCAGATGAATTAAGAGCTAATAAATAATAACTAAGGATAGACGCAAAGCCCATAGTCGTTCACAACACTGCGAGTCACATAGCCATGGTAAGAACTAACGATAAATTGGTTACTACCCGTAGCATCGCTCGTCCAAAAATGATTGTAGGGGAAGGCGTTAAAGTTGGCACTGGGATAATTGGACATGTCTCCCCACTCTGTGAAGAACCCTGCACCAATTTGCCGCTGGTATTTATTATTAGGTGACGAGGGTGTAGCACCAACAGCTCCAAGACAGCGAGAATCTGAATTAACTCCCCGACAAGTCGCGTTAGTTAAATCCTTAACCTTAGACAGACGATAACCACCAATTTTTGTACACCAAGCTAATGTACTAGGATAACTTGAATATTCAGTACCACGGTTGACAAACCACTGCTTTAACACAAAACCATACTTGACGATGACATTACCCCGACTATCACGACCAACTAACTCAAATACCTGTGGCAAAGATGGCCTATCGATACTACGTGGATTATTAGAACTCCATTGCCAAGAGTCTGTAACGGCAGGACCAGTTAGGGTGACACGAACACTGGTATTTGTTGAATATGTCATAGTAGCCGTAACGCCACCATGAGAGACTGGTTGCCAATTTAACACTTGATTACTACCGCCTATATCTAAATCAAAATATAAACCATTAGCGCCAGTAGTTGGGAAATTCAAACCATAAGAAGAAGGTGTACTAGACTGGGGAAGAAAACCCTTACTAGAGTCCCATATTGTAGCAGGGCCGGCATAATCACCTGTACCATAAGTCAAGCTAGGTTTAGCAAAACAAATTACTGACGTTGCCTTAGGATTAATATAATAAGTGACATTACTGGCACTAAAACGACTTTCATTAGGTGCACCATAACTTGTCTTTAATGTACCGTTAGTATTAGATAACGTTAGTTTATAAGGTGCTTTACAAATAGACAGCACTTCATTTCGGCTAACGACTTGATTATTTTTATCAACAATAGATAACCTTAAACTACCCGTAGCCGTTATACCATTAACCCCTTGACCATCACCATCATCATCCCCCCAATAATTATAGGGTGATGCAATAAGAGAATTTAATTCGATTAAATTTTTATCAGTTGGTATCAACATACCAATATCTGCAAAACTCTGATCAGGTTCAGGTAACGTAATAGGGCTTTCAAAACTTGAATTATTTCTTGTAGGGGTAAATTTATCTCCATTCGAAAAGGATATCCCGAGTAGACCTTCAGTATTAGTCAAACGGGTGCGACCTCCATCAAAGGTTAAGAAAGGCGCATTACCGTTAATTATATTTGAGGTTTTAGACGTTAAAGCGTGACAAGTATAGGAAGCTATTAGCCCAAACGCTAAAAAGAGACGACACAAGGATCGCGATAAAATTCGCGGAATTTTGTGTAATTTCGGTAAAAAACAAACTCTGGTAAAAGATGAACGATAGGAACTTAATTTTAGCGAAGTTAAATTATAGGTTGTCCATGTTGCGTGTTGCGTGTTGCGTGTTTAACATTATAATCCATTTAGACAATCCTGTCAATTAATATGTTGATTTATTTTTAGTTTTACGCTTGTTACTTAATTTTTAACCGTTTACATTAAACGGTTAAAAAAGTATAGTGACAGAAAAAACACGAAGCAACATTTTTTTTATTTTAATTGTTAACTTTCGTAAAGAACTTACTAAAAAGCTTAAATATCAAAATTTTTTATACCATTAAATTAAATGATAACGGCATATTTAATGCTATTGAAATTAAATATACCAAAGCACATCACCAATACAGCAGCTATTTCTAATGAACAGCAATACACGATTGTCGTTAAATAGATTTATTGTCGCCTTATGAAATAGATTAAATTTTGTAAAAATAATTAAGCAGTCTATACCGTAAATTGATGTCTATTGTTTAATAATATTTACCGAAAAAAGCACCATTCCGCAAAAATAAATCCGCCCCAATTAGAGCGGATGCTTCTCGTTAACTTCACAAAATCGCTTTTTATCGCTGAATACATTAGTGCTATTGCCTTTTTCTTTAGTCTCCTAAGGTTATTTTTCCTATTTACAGCTGTTTACCTCGCAAAAAAGCACCAAGAAATTAACGTTAAGGATAGACGCAAAGCCCGTAAAAGTCGGAAATACTTTGAGCTATTAAACCCGAGTCCGAGTCAACAATAAACTGGCTACTATTCGTTACAACTTTTGCCCAATAATAATGGTTGATAAAATCGGTATTATAGTAATCGCTCACTGAGCCCCACTCCGTAAAGAACCCCGCACCAATTTGACGCTGATAATAATTATGAGGTGACGAAGGTGTAGCACCAACAGCACCTTCACAGCTAGGACCCGAACCAGCTCCTTGACAAGAGGCATTAGTTAAATCGCTAACTTCAGTTATACGATATCCAATATTGGCACACCAAGATGATGTATTAGAATAGTCGTACCTATCAGAACCACGGTTGACAAACCATTGTTTTAACTTAAAACCGTATTTGACGACGGCACTACCCCGACTATCACGACCAACTAACTCAAATACCTGAGGCAAAGAGGGGATAAGAAGATTACCCGGATTATCTATACTCCATTGCGATTCGACAGCGACCGGGCCTGTTAGAGTGACACGAACACTATTATTGGTTGAAGGCGTCATAGTAGCCGTTATACCACCGAGAGAGACTGGTTCCCAATTTAACACTTGATTACTACCGCCTATATCTAAATCAAAATATAAACCATTAGCGCCAGTAGTTGGAAAGTTCGAATCATAAGATGAAGGTGTACTAGACTGGCGAAGAAAGCCATTCCTAGAGTCCCATATTGTAGCAGGGCCGGCATGATAACCAATACCGTTATTCAAGTTAGGTTTTGCAAAACAAATCACTGGCGCTGCTTTAGGATTAATATAGTAGGTTGCACTACTCGCATTAAAACGACTTTCATTAGGAACGCCATAACTTGTCTTTAATGTACCGTTAGTATTAGATAACGTTAGTTTATAAGGAGCGTTACAAATAGACAGTACCTCATTACGGGTAACGACTTGATTATTTTTATCAACAATAGATAACCTTAAACTACCTGTAGCTGTTATACCATTAACCCCTTGACCATCACCATCATCATCCCCCCAATAATTATAGGGTGGTGCAATAAGAGAATTTAATTCGATTGAATTTTTATCAGTTGGTATCAACATACCAATATCTGCAAAACTCTGATCAAGTTCAGGTAACGTAATTGGGCTTTCAAAACTTGAATTATTTCTTGTAGGGGTAAATTTATCTCCATTCGAAAGGGATATCCCGAGTAGAGCGTCAGTATTTGTTGCATGTGTGATACCACCGTCAAAGGTTAGATAAGGCGCATTACCATGAATGATATTTGAAGTTTTAGAAGTTAATGCTTGGCTAGAATAGGAAATTATTAGCGACAAGACAAATGATCCCCCTAAAAAGATCCGCCGTAATAAAAAAGAATGATGCCGAGATTGCGATAAAACTCTCGTAATTCCACGGAACTTCGATAAAAAACAAATTATTGTAAAAAACAGAGGTTGTGAGCATATCCTTATCGCTGACCAAGTTAAATTATAGGTTGTCCATGCTGCTTGTTTAATATTAGAATACATCTCGACAATCCATTAAGTAATATTTTGATTTATTTCCAATTTTACAACACTAATTGGATTTTAACCGTTTACATTAAACGGTTAAAAAAGTATAGTGACTGGAAAAATGCGATGCAACATTTTTTTATTTTTTATTGTTAACTTTCGTAAAGAGTTTACTAAAAGATTGGAATGTCTAACTCATTCATATAACTGAATTTAGGGGGTACAATTTATTCTATGGATCTAGGTTAAATAATCGGAATATTATCCCTTTACAGCAACTATTTTGCATAAAAAGCTATAACAGATTTTTGTTGACTACAGTCATTATGTATTTAATAAAATAGATTATCTTTTTGTAGAAATAATCAGGTAACCTAGACCAGCAATCTGTATTAATTTAGGAATAATATAGAGTTAATAAGTTCAAACAACTTCGCCAATATAGTCATTTTTTAAATAAAGGGGTAATAAAAAGTTGTTGTTAATTACATTCATTTTGCAATTTATAAAATAGGATATCTTTTTATAAAAATAGTCAAAAACCCTATACCGTCAGCCGATGTTTATTGATTAAAAATTTTCACCAAAAAACACCTTTCCTCAAAAATAAATCCGCCCGATTAGAGCGGATGGTTCATGCTAACGTTTATAAATCGCTTTTTATCGCTCACTTCGTTAACCCATTATCTTTAAAAGGCAATTATTCTATAGCTAACTAACTCGATTTTTCCTATCCTCAGAGCCTTTACCCAAGGACTAAGAAATAAGCGCTAAGGATAGACGCAAACCCCGTGAAAGCTTCCGTTAGTCGCCGTAAACTTCGACACTTGACCTGTATGCGCTACAACGCGCAAATTCGTTGGATCACTCGCCCAATAGTAATAGTGGACGAAGTTGGCACCCTTGTAAGAAACGGGTCTGGGCCACTCTGAGAAGAACCCGGCTCCAATGGTACGCTGAAAATGATTGCCTGATGACGAAGGTGTAGCACCTAAATTATTATAATTAGCATTAGTTAAATCCTTAACCTTAGATAAACGATAACCAATATTAGTACACCAAGATGACATACTAGCATGAGTGTACTTTTTATCACCGCGATTCACAAACCACTGCTTTAACACAAAACCATACTTAAGGACTTCATTATTATTACTGTCAAGACCGACTAACTCAATTACCTGAGGCAAAGAAGGTTTATCGATATTACCCGGGTTATCTAAACTCCATTGCGAGTCTTTCGCGACTGGGCCAGTTAATGTGATCCGAACACTATCCCGTTTTGAATTGGTCATCGTTGCCTTAATATCACCATTAGCTGAAACCGCCTTCCACGTTAAAGGTTGAGCTACACCACCTATATCTAAATCAAAATATAAACCATTAGCTCCCGTAGTAGGGAAATTTGAATCATAAGACGATGGCGTAACTGACTGGGGAAGAAAACCATTACGAGAGTTCCATATGGAAGCTGGACCTGCATATTTACCTGCTGAAAAACTATCACTCATGGCAGGTCTAACAAAACAAATCACTGGTACTGGCTTAGGATTAATATAATAAGAGACCTTACTCGCACTAAAATGACTTTCATTAGGCACACCATAACGTGTTTTTAATGAACCACTAGTAGTAGATAAGGTTAATTTATAAGGTGCTTTACATATCTCTAACTTCGTATCGCGAGCAACTGTTTGATAATTTCTATCTACAATGGATAAGCTTAAACTACCGGTAGTAGTAATACCATCAATCCCCTGACCATCACCATCATCATCCCGCCAAAAATTATAAGGAGGACCAATAAGTGAACTTAATGCAATAGAATCTGTGTTCGTTGGTACCAACATATGAATATCCGCAAAACTCTGACCTGCGACAGGTAAAACGATAGGATTGCTTTTTGTATTACCGGATGAGGGAGTGAATGCGCTACCATCAGAAAGGGATATCTCGAGCAAACTTTTGGTGTTTTTCGCATGGGTACGACCACCATCGAAGGTTAAATAAGGCGCATTGCCATTAATTATATTCGTAGTTTTAGAGGTTAAGGCAAGGCTAGAATGGGAAGTTATTAACAATAAACCAAATAGTAATCCTAAAAAGATCTGCTGAAATAAAACACAACGATCTAACGATCGTGATAAAACTCGCACGATTCCGCAAAATTTTAATAAAAAATAAATTGGAGTGAAAAATAAAGGTTGTAAACTTAACTTAGCTGAATTTAAATTATAGGTTGTCCATGTTAGGGGGTGGAAATTATACTCCATTCTGACGATCCTGTCAAATAACTCTATGTTTAATTTATATTTTATGACTTTGGGCGACTAAACTATAGCCGCTAACTTCCTTTAAAATATTAGGAATATTAGGATAGTATAAAGATCGAAAAAAATCTCCACAACCTATTTTCTTCGCTTAACTGTTAACTTTCCTAAACAAAAATACCTAAAGATGAGAATGTCTAAACTTTTTAGATCTCAAAATTAAGAGGACTATCAAGTCATAATTACATTTTTACCAAATTCATTAAGATAATTTTCGCAACTGAATCTTCTGTTTTTT
The DNA here is from genome assembly GCF_984569085.1 of Gilliamella sp. LMG 34359. Lineage (NCBI taxonomy): Bacteria > Pseudomonadati > Pseudomonadota > Gammaproteobacteria > Orbales > Orbaceae > Gilliamella > Gilliamella sp. LMG 34359. Next base: position 3,181,772 of record NZ_OZ474906.1, read on the forward strand.
AACAGTTCCAGTGAATATATATCCACTATTAATCAGTTGTTAGATAAGTATTATTTTTTGGATGTTGGCTAAATCGAATTAAGGAGACTTGGATTGTAAATTATTTGATGTTTTTTTAGGTGGTTGAGTTAACCATTAAGGAAAGTTTATTCAATAAAATCGGCAAAGATTTACTTATTTATTTGCAGATGTAAGTTTTATTCTGTTCTTGTTACATAGTTACTATTTGTTATTAATCTTTGCTATTATAGAGTTTTTTGAATATTTTCATCTTCTTTTCTTATAGGCATCTTAACATATCAGCTTTATTAAGATGCCCTTTTTAAGGATTAAGAAAAGCGCGTTAAGAGATACGCATACCTGGTTTAGCACCACTATCAGGTGATAATAGATAAACACCTTCATTGTCATCTTTACCGCTAGCACAAAGCACCATACCTTCTGAAATACCAAAACGCATTTTTCGCGGAGCTAAGTTAGCAATCATAATGGTTAAACGCCCGATTAATACTTGCGGATCTGGGTAGTATTGTTTGATACCGGAAAAGACGTTTCGGGTTTCATCGCCAATATCTAGCGTTAATTGCAATAATTTATCCGAGCCTTCAACAAAACTAGCGTCTTTGATTAAGGCAACGCGCATATCAACTTTAGCAAAATCATCAAAATTTATGGTTTCAGCTATTGGTTCGGCTAATTTTTCTTTTACAGATGTGCCTGATGCTGCTTGCTGTTTAGTTTCTTCAATCATGGCAGTAATTTTGTCCATATCAATTCGGTTAAATAATGCTTTAAAACTGTTAATATTATGACCTGTTAAGGCTTTATCAATTGTATGCCATTCTAATTGACTATTTAAAAATGCTTCACTACGTTCAGCTAATGCCGGAACGATAGGTTTTAAATAGGTCATTAAAATGCGGAATAGATGAATACCCATTGAACAAATATCTTGTAATTGCTGATCTTGCCCTTCCTGTTTAGCAACCATCCACGGCGCTTTTTCATCAATGTAGCGGTTAGCTTCGTCAGCTAAAGCCATAATTTCACGTACCGCTTTACCTGACTCTCGTTTTTCAAAAGCATCAGCAATAACTTGCGATTTTTCCACAAATAAGGCGTAAAGTTCTGGTGCAGCAATATTATCAGATAATTTGCCGTCGAATCTTTTACTAATAAATCCAGCCGAACGCGATGCAATATTAACCACTTTATTAACCAAATCACTATTAACTCGTTGAACAAAATCTTCAAGATTAAGGTCAATATCATCAATATGTGGTGACAATTTAGCGGCATAATAGTAACGTAAACAATCTGGATCCAGATGTTTTAGATAGGTACTTGCTTGAATAAAAGTACCACGAGATTTTGACATTTTAGCGCCATCAACGGTTACATAACCGTGTACAAAAATATTTGATGGTTTGCGATGTTCACTACCATCTAGCATTGCTGGCCAAAACAAACTATGGAAATAAACAATATCTTTACCAATAAAATGATAAAGCTCGGTCGTTGAATCTTTATTCCAGAACTCATCAAAAATCGTTTTATTATTTTTGTTGCAATAGTTAAGGAAAGATCCCATATAACCAATCGGTGCATCTAACCAAACATAAAAATATTTACCCGGTGCGTCTGGAATTTCAAAACCAAAATAAGGGGCATCACGGCTGATATCCCACGGTTGTAGACCTGCTTCAAACCATTCTTGCATCTTATTAGCAACTTGTTCTTGTAATGTGCCTGAACGTATCCACGTTTGTAACATCGTGGCAAACTCAGGTAAATCAAAGAAGAAATGCTCGGATTGTTTCAAAATCGGGGTTGCGCCTGATACGACTGATTTAGGATCAATAAGATCAGTAGGATTATAAGTCGCGCTACATACCTCACAATTATCGCCATATTGGTCTGGTGCTTTACAACGAGGGCAAGTACCTTTTACAAAACGATCTGGTAAAAACATCTGTTTTTCGGGGTCAAACAGTTGTGAAATAACCTTAGTTTTAATATAACCATTCGCTTTTAAACGTTTATAAATTTGTTCTGATATTTGACGATTTTCAGGACTATGGGTTGAGTGATAGTTATCAAAACTAATGTTAAATCCGGCAAAATCGCGTTGATGTTCGATTTTGACTTCAGCAATCATCTCCTCAGGTGTGACCCCTAATTGCTGAGCTTTGAGCATAATCGGCGTTCCATGCGCATCATCGGCACAAATAAAATAGATCTCATTACCGCGCATACGTTGATAGCGTACCCATACATCAGCTTGAATATGTTCAAGCATATGACCTAAGTGAATTGAACCATTTGCATAAGGGAGCGCACAAGTCACTAATATTTTGCGTTGAGTTGTCATGTTGAATTATTACCTTTAATTACATAATGGCAGAAATAGTACATCAATCGTGTGATTATCGCTAGATTTATGCCATAATTTGATTAAATTTCTTTATATAGTCAATCAATCTTATAGCTGTTATATCTGATTGTTGAACGAAAAAGGTAATTTTGTCATTTATTATCCATTAAAGATATTGATAATATCTATTACAAATTGAAGTAAAATAAATAATTTATAGCAATAATCAAGGCAAATTTCCATGCAAGCAAAGATAATTCTTGAGAATTTTAATCATCCAACATTACAAAAAAACTTGATTGAACTAGGCGCAGTGACTCAATGTGAGCTGATAGATCACCAACTGCTAATAAGCTTAGTTATGCCTTTTGCTTGGCAGACCGGCTTTGAAGACCTTAAAGCTACAGTTACCCCCCAATTGCTTCAATTAGACGGTGTTGACAAGGTTAATTGGAATATTCAATATAATATTGCCACATTAAAGCGAGCAAATAATCATCATCCTATTAAGAATGTTAAAAATATTATTGCAGTGAGTTCCGGTAAAGGTGGTGTTGGTAAATCATCAACAGCGGTCAATTTAGCTTTAGCATTACAAAAGCAAGGTGCAAAAGTTGGGATATTAGATGCGGATATTTATGGACCGTCCATTCCAACCATGCTTGGTACCGAAAAAGAGCAACCATTAACGCCAGATAATAAACATATGTCTCCGATTATGGCCTATGGCCTTGCTAGTAATTCTATCGGTTATTTAGTTGATGCTGACGGCGCGATGGTGTGGCGAGGACCAATGGCTAGTAAAGCATTGTGTCAGATTTTAGAAGATACGCTTTGGCCAGAGCTTGATTATTTGGTTATGGATATGCCACCAGGAACAGGAGATATTCAATTAACGCTTGCCCAAAACGTTCCTGTCACAGCAACAGTTATTGTAACTACTCCGCAAGATATCGCATTAATTGATGCTAAAAAAGGAATCATTATGTATAACAAAGTTAATATCCCAACTCTGGGGATTATTGAAAACATGAGTTATCATATCTGTGAAAATTGTGGACATCATGAAGCGATTTTTGGTGAGGATGGCGCAAAACATTTGGCTGAAAAATACCAAACTCAATTACTTGGCCAAATTCCCCTGCACCGTCTATTACGCCAAGATTTAGATTCTGGTAAACCGACGGTTATTAACCATCCTGATAGCGAATTCACCCAATTATACTATAAAATTGCAGCCCAAGTCGCTAGCCAACTTTATTGGCAAGGCGAAACCATTTTACCTGATATTTCGTTTAAAACTTTATAGTGCAGATCTATATTGGTTGTTAAGATTTAACAACCAATATAATTAAGTTGGCAAGTTCTACATTATTGCTCTGTGATTACTAAATCTGTGGTTATTGAATATAGAGTAATTAAATCTATAATTACTTAAATTTTTTCAACTCAGCTTTTGCTTTGGCTAATTGTGCGATAAATGCTGAATTAGTATGTAATTGGGCAACAACCGCTGCTGCCATCACTTTTGCAGCATCCACATCACTTTGCCAATGATAACCACAGATAACACGACTTTCGCCAATGTCATAACCTCGTTTCAAAATTTGATTTTGACGCGCAGGGTTGATCTCAGCTAAGACCAAAGCTATAGCAAATCCCATTGTAGTGTGACCTGAAGGATATGAACCATTAGTGGATAGTGTTTTTTCGTCCTCAGGTCGGCAAGTTGGTTCATTAAAAAATGAAAATGGCCTGATTCGATTATAATGCTGTTTTGCAGAGCGGGTAGCAAGATCACCGGCATCTTCTTTCATTGTGGTAATAAGTTTATAAATTTCTGGTGAATTACTAATCGAAATTTCATACCCAAAAGCGGGAGAAAATTGCTTGGTAACATTATCTTTACTCGAATCAGCATCAAGATAAGCTTGTTTGCCCCGTTCAGTATTACGCATCGATTTTCCCCAATCATACATGGCTTTATCTTTTAAAAAATCGACACTATTAAAGGCTGGTGGTGGAGGTAACAACAGCAAACTGTCCGGCGCCTGTTCTAGTTTAAGATAAAAATCGTTTGGATCGGTAGTGACATCTTTAGCTTCAATCGCATAAGTACTAAAGCAAAATAATATAGATATAAAAAACGAGCTGAGAAACTTGTTACACATATACGCCTCCTTAAATACTATTTTAAACAACAAAAACAATTTCACTAAATAGAGCAAATAAAGAAATTACAAGTTCTGGCACGTATAATTTATTTATCAGTAATCTATAAATGTTAATTTAGTTCATAATAAAACAGTTATGATTACTGACCAAAAACCTATTTATTATTCTATGATTAACCTCACAATAATATTTAAAAACTATTGTTTTTTAGGAAAAATAATTATTGGTTGAATGGGTAAAATATAATAAGTTCATAAACTGAATATTTATGTTAGGCAATAATTTTATCTTTAAACATAAAAAAAACTGCACCGAGTAAACATAGTCCAGCCCAAATATAATCGGTTTTGAACGGTTCTTTTAAGATGTAAATTGAAAAGGGAATAAATACTGACAAGCTGATCACTTCTTGAATAATTTTTAATTGCCCTGCGCTGGCAACTTGAAAGCCGATACGGTTTGCCGGCACTTGTAGCAAATACTCAAAAAAGGCAATCCCCCAACTAATAAGCACCGCTAAAATCCAAACTTGATTATGCATAAAACGCAAATGTCCGTACTAAGCGAACGTCATAAAAATATTACTACAAGTAAGTAGACAAACAGTAATGAGAAGTTGATTCATAATAGTTAATTGAACGATTTATTATAGGTTGTAATAGTATATACTCTTATCGATTCACTCAGCAAAATGGTTGAATGATTTAATTTAAAAATAATTAAATTAATCGTGTTATTTATTTATCTTCGCTGTTTGATAGTAAAATAGATTCAGCTATAATTACACTATTAAATCTCTATTCCCTCTATAACTTTAATCATGAATAATGCCAATAAACGGTCTCGAATATGGTCATCGATTCTTTGCCTTGCTTTTGCAGGTTTTATTTTCAATACGACTGAATTTGTTCCCGTTGGATTACTGCCCAATATTGCTGAAAGTTTTTCGATGGATGTCGCACATGCCGGGCTATTATTAACTATTTATGCTTGGGCAGTATCGTTATTATCTTTACCGTTAACGGTATTAACTTCAAAAATGGATCGGCGAAAACTACTGATATTTTTGTTTTGTCTATTTATCGGTAGTCATATCCTTGCAGGTTTTGCTTGGAGTTTTTACAGTTTAATGGTGGCAAGACTTGGTATTGCTTGCGCACATGCGGTATTTTGGGCCATTACCACACCTTTAGCTGTTCGTTTAGCACCCAATGGCAAAAAAGCTAAAGCTATGGGCTTTATCGTGGTTGGTACTTCTATGGCAACTGTTTTAGGGATTCCAATTGGAACCATGATCGGACAACTTGTTGGCTGGCGAATAACCTTTTTATGTATTGGTTTTATTGCCTTTTGTGTCATGTTGTCGCTACTTTATTTGTTACCATCAGTACCAAGTTTAAATAAGATTTTAATCAAAGATATTCCTAAAGTACTCAAACGCCCAGTATTACTAAATATCTATTTGCTAACCGCAATTATAATAACTGGTCATTTCACAGCTTATACTTATATTACGCCATTTATGCTCAATGTTGGCGGTTTTAGTGAGCATGTTGTCGTTAGTCTGTTATTAGCTGTTGGTTTCTCAGGTATGATTGGCAGTGTCATTTTTGCCAAATATGCTGATTCACATCCCATCGCAATATTTGTGATTCCGGCATTATTATTATTGACCTGCTTGTTATCACTTTATGTTTGTTCTTTCAGCCTAATTACCGCAATATTACAAGGTATGGTTTGGGGGCTAGCCATTACTATCATTAGTATGGTGATGCAAAGTAAAGTCATTGATGCTGCCCCTGACGCTGCCGATATTGCAACCTCGGTTTATTCGGGCATTTATAATATCGGTATCGGTGGGGGAGCTTTTGTTGGTAGCCAAGTATTGGTTTATTTATCCACACATTACATTGGCTTTGTCGGTTCTGTTTTTGTGACTATTGCCCTAATGCTCTTTTACCTTCTTTCCAGAAGAACTTGGTAAATAAGCGCTCACATTGAGCGCTTATTGACTTAATGCTTCAAGCTGTTCCCAGCGTTCAAAGACGGCTTCAAGTTCCGCTTCTTTATCAGTTAAAGATTGCAGTATTGGACTGGTTACTTCATGAGGTTGATTGAAAAAGTCACTACGGCCAATTTGTGCTTGTAAATCGGCAATAGCTGTTTCAAGCTCCTCGATTTTATGCGGTAACTGAGTAAGTTCGCGTTGTTCATTATAGCTTAACTTTACCTTCTTTTTAATTACTGGCGTGGCGCTTGAGCTATTTATGGTGTCAGTTTTAGCCGATTCATTGATTTTGTTAGTAGCTACTTGCTTATTAACCGGTTTAGCTTGCTGTTGCTGCTGCAATGCATCGGTATAACCACCAGCATAAATACCAATTCGCCCCTGCTCTTCAAAAAACCAGCATTGGGTAACTACGTTATCGACAAATTGCCGATCATGGCTAACGAGTAAAACCGTTCCTTGATAATCGTTAACAAGTTCTTCTAATAGTTCCAACGTTTCAATATCAAGGTCATTAGTTGGTTCATCAAGCACTAATAAATTACTTGGTTTTAAAAAGAGTTTTGCTAATAATAAGCGATTTCGCTCGCCACCAGATAGCGCTCTGACCGGCGTTCTAGCGCGTTTTGGTGGAAAGAGGAAATCTTGCAAATAACCAAGTACATGTCTTGAGCGACCATTTACCATCACCTCTTGCTTACCTTCTGCCAGGTTATCCATAACCGTTTTTTCAGGATCAAGCTCTAATCGATACTGATCAAAATAAGCCACTTCAAGTTTGGTTCCGCAATGAACACTGCCGGAAGTCGGTGCTAAACTGCCTAACATCAGTTTTAATAATGTGGTTTTTCCAATACCATTTGGACCAATCAAAGCAATTTTATCACCGCGTAAGACTTGTACCGTGAAGTCCTTGACTAAGACTTTATCATCTATCTGATAACTGACATTATCCAACTCAAAGACAATTTTACCTGAACGCAGTGCTTCTTCGATCTGCATTTTTGCATTGCCCATAACTTGACGACGCTGTGAATACTCTTGCCTCATCGCTTTTAATGCTCTCACCCTACCCTCGTTACGAGTTCGACGAGCTTTAATACCTTGACGGATCCACACTTCTTCTTGGGCGAGCTTTTTATCAAATTCGGCATTTTGTAACTCTTCAACACGCAGAGCTTCTTCTTTACATAACAGATAACTGTCATAATCCCCACCCCAAGAGGCAACCTTACCACGATCTAAATCTATAATTCGCGTCGCCATTTGGCGTATAAAAGATCGGTCATGTGATATAAATACAATGCTGCCATTGAAGCTTTTTAGAAACTCTTCCAACCATTTTATGGTATCGATATCTAAATGGTTAGTTGGTTCATCAAGCAATAGTACTGATGGCTGGCAAACGAGTGCTTTAGCTAATGCCGCTTTACGCAGCCAACCACCGGATAATGATGAGAGCAACGCATCGCCATCTAATGACAGTGAAGAAATAACATTACGAATCCGATTATCCAACTGCCAACCATTTTGGTGATCAAGCTGTTCTTGCATTTTAGCTAATTTCGATAAATTACTTTCACTGGGATCCGCTTCAACCAGATGTGACAATGCATAATAATCTTTTAACAGTTGAGCTTGTTCTTTTAACCCTTCCGCCACAAAGTCAAATACATTACCTTGAATATCGCGAGGTGGATCTTGCTGTAATCGAGAGACAATTACGTTGTTTTCATAAACAATCTGCCCTTCATCCAACGGAACTTCTTTGTTAAGAACTTTTAACAGAGTCGATTTGCCGGCACCGTTACGACCAACAAGACAGACTCGCTCGTTGATTTCAATCGACATATCGATATGGTCAAGAAGTGGCGCATCACTAAATGACAGATAAGCATTGGTAAGATTTATTAATGACATATTTTTTATTTGGATATTAAATAATAAGGCGTTATTCTATCATAAAGTTGCTATTGGCAACCAAAATCAATTATCAAAGATACAATTAACTGCTCTTAACAGCGAGCATTCCTTTTCTCTTCTAAACAAAAATACTGCTATACTTATTAATAATTGAATAAATTAATAATATTTCAGTATGGAGGTAATTATGCGTCATACTTGGACATTTCAACGTGTTGGTGGATTAGATCAAGTCGTATTAAAAAATGCCGATGACATTATCAACTTACCCAATTTAGATCCTAAATTATGGGTTGCACTTAGTTGCCCGACAACCGGTTTAGATTTTGATCAAAGAACATTACAATTGTTAGATTCTGATAACGATGGCCGCATTCGTATTCCCGATATTTTAGATGCAATCAGTTGGGCAAAAGATAAAATCGTCTCTTTCGATAATATAGTACAATCCTCAGAAACATTGCCACTATCTCAAATTGATGATTCAACAGAACAAGGTAAAAAATTATTAGTTACTGCGCATAGTATTTTGGCGAATTTAAATAAGAGCCAAGCCGATTATTTAACGCAAGATGATGTCCAGCAATCGCTAAAAATTAATGCCAGCAAACTCTACAATGGCGATTTAATTTTTCCACCTTCTGGCGAATTATCACCAGAAATGCAGAACTTTATTCAAACAGCAATTAAAACGACCGGTGCCCAAAAAGATATGAGCGGGCAAGATGGCATAAATCTAGAAATTGCGCAAACTTTTGTAAAAAATCTAAAAAGCTGGCAAGCATGGCAAACCGATATCAGTAATACTCAGACCCCTTTTGGGGAAAATCGTTCTGAAATATGGAAGTTGGTTCAAGAATTAAAACCGAAAATTGATGACTATTTTCTGCGGGTTGAATTAGCGCAATATGCTCCTCAAGCACAAAATGCACTCAACGTTGATGAAAAATATATTGTTCCAACGCAAAATGGCTTACTGTCAGATCAAGCCCTAGCTGAACTGCCGTTATCTAAAATCGATAGCAATAATTCATTAGATCTGGTTAACGGTCTTAATCCACTTTGGAAAAGTAAAATTATTCGATTTAGGGCTTTAGTGGCATCCCATTTAACCGATCCTAACCAATTAACATCACAAGAGTGGCAAGATATTCAAACGGGTCTTAATGCCTATGCCACGTTAATTAGTTCTAAACCAGATATGCAACAATTAAACGTAGCAACTAAACCTACTGCGAGTATTGAGGATATTCCTAGCAATCAGATCGCCAATTTTACCAATGGTAATTTATTAAGCGAATTTGAAAAAATGGTTGACCAAGATAATAAAACGCCAATTTCAGCATCAGATGTTTTTGTGTTAGAAAAACTAGTGCTATTTCAAAAACATTTTTATCGTTTATTGATTAATTTTGCTTCATTTGCGGAATTCTTCTCACTTGACCATTATGCTGCTTTTCAATTAGGCAAACTTTATATTGATGGTCGTTGTGCTACGCTTTGTGTTGCCGTTGATAACATCGCTAAACATTCAACTATGGCTGATTATTCAGAACTTTGTTTACTTTATTGTGAATGCACAAGGCACGGTCAAAAACAGACGATTGTTGCCGCGATTACCGCCGGACAAGGTGATTTACTAATGGAAGGGCGTAATGGGGTATTTATTGATAATGAGGGTAATGATTGGGATGCCAATGTGGTTAAAATGATAACTAAACCAATTAGCATACAACAAGCGATTTGGGCCCCTTATCAACGAATTGGCCGCTTAATTACCGAACAAATTAATAAATGGGCGAGCAGTAAAGACGCCGATATAGAAAAGACCAGTACCCAAGCAATCCAAAATCCAGAAAATAAATTTGATATTGGTAAGAGTGTTGGTATCTTCGCAGCTATTGGTCTAGCGATCGGCGCTATTGGTACTGCACTGGCAACCATTTTTCAGGCTATCTTCTCTCTCACTTGGTGGCAATTCCCATTAGTGATTTTAGGTTTGTTCTTAATTATATCTGGGCCATCAGTAATATTAGCTTGGTTAAAATTACGCAGGAGAACACTTGGTCCATTACTGGAAGCTTCAGGTTGGGCAATTAATGGGCAAGTAAAAATCAATTTACTATTAGGTGGATTACTTACCAGTAAAGCGGAATTACCCACCAATGCTAAACGAAATTTAACTGACCCTTTAAGAAAACGCAATAAAAAAGCACGGATAATATTCTGGTCAGCAATCTTAGTTGGGGTAGTTCTGGTTGGCACTGCTTTATGGTTTAAAAATGATATTGCCAATTATTTTAAACAACAGCAACAGCAGTTAACCCAAAGCCAAACTCAAAACGAACAGAAAAACTAATCGGCTATAATATTTTTCGCCGACATTACGTCGGCGAAATTTTCTTATTAATGTTGATAAACCGGTAATCGATGGCAAATTGCCAATACTTTTTGTTTAACGGCTTGAATAGCTTGTTCATCATCAATGTTATCTAACACATCACAAATCCAGTTAGCTAATTCACGAGACTCTTCTTCTTTAAAACCTCGACGAGTCACAGCTGGGGTACCAATTCGCACTCCTGATGTCACAAATGGGCTTTGAGGATCGTTTGGTACGCTATTTTTATTGACGGTGATATTCGCACTACCTAAAGCGGCATCCGCCTCTTTACCTGTTATCTTTTTATCAACCAAATCAATTAGGAATAGATGATTTTGGGTTTCGCCTGACACGACTTTGTAGCCACGTTTGATGATCACATCAACCATCGCTTGAGCATTTTTAACAACTTGTTTTTGGTACTCTTTATAAGCGGGTTCCATCGCCTCTTTTAAGGCAACGGCTTTGGCAGCAATGACATGCATTAACGGACCACCTTGTGCCCCAGGAAAGACAGCAGAATTTAATTTTTTGTAAAGATCTTCACTGCCACCTTTGGCCAAAATAAGACCACCACGTGGCCCACCAAGGGTTTTATGAGTTGTTGTTGTCACGACATGAGCAAATGGTACAGGGTTTGGATAAACACCGGCTGCCACTAAACCAGCCACATGCGCCATATCCACAAATAAGAAAGCACCAACACTATCCGCTATTTCACGCATCCGCTGCCAATCAACTACTCCTGAATAAGCAGAAAAACCACCAATGATCATTTTCGGTTTTGAATCTAAGGCTATTTGGGCTAATTGGTCATAATCAATATGTCCAGTTTCGTCAACACCATAAGCAACCACATTGTAGAGCTTACCAGAAAAGCTAACTGGTGAACCATGAGTTAAATGCCCACCTTGAGACAAATTCATGCCTAGCACAGTATCACCCGGTTTTAGCAATGCCATATAGACTGCAAAATTGGCTTGTGAGCCTGAGTGTGGTTGCACATTGGCATAATCTGCACCAAATAACTCTTTAGCCCGTTCAATCGCTAATTGCTCAACAATATCAACATATTCACAACCACCGTAATAACGCTTACCTGGATAACCTTCAGCATATTTGTTAGTTAATTGCGTGCCTTGTGCCTGCATCACTCTTGGGCTGGTATAGTTTTCCGATGCGATAAGTTCTAAGTGATCTTCTTGGCGTTGTTCTTCACCTTTAATAGCATTCCACAATTCTTGATCATAATCGGCAATGGTCATTTGTTTACTAAACATATTGGCTCCTTGTAAGCAATTACGTCAACCTAACGGCTCGTTACAGTACTTGATTAGTATAAAAAATATTACATTATCGTCACTTAATCAGCGTTGAATTTCAATCTTTTTTTGATGTTATAAATAATATTTATATATTATTAAGCTGCTAATTAACTTCATTAGCTAAATTAGCCATATTTAAGCCGACAAAAAACCGCTCCTTAACTCTCTATAGTTTCACCATTTAGCGTTGATTTTTCAACTTTTAAACCGTGAAGCTAAATTTTAACTAAAAATATTTTCTTTAATATAAATGCAAATAAAACTATCTATTACAAAATATTTATAATCTAATTGATATATTTATCATTAAGTATAAAATCTAGCAAAAATAGATTTGGCTATTTAATTACATCTAAATGAAAAAAATAATTTTGTCTGTGGTTTTATCTATTAGCTATTTTTTTAGCCTATCGGTTAATGCAAGTCAGGTTAATATTTGTTTATTAACCGGTACACTTCTTGCAGATCCGCAAATTGCCATTATGTCATTCTCGCCTAGCGATGATAATGGTAAAACTCTACCAGAACGAGAGTATAATAATGTTGAATTAGAGGTGTTAGTCACGGCTGCAAATATTACTGAAACGAGAGCTGATAGCCTATGCGCTTTGCCTAACAACCAACCTTACAAAATAACGGTCAGTTTAAGAGACGAATATAGTTTAAATGATGCTAAAAAAGGAGAACAAATCAAGTTACTGCATATTTATAAAAATTACCCAAACGGTGAAGACGAAGATTATATCTTACAAAACTAACCATTTGATTAGTTGTTTCCCTTAACTTAATAGCCATTGAGTATCTTACATATCTTGGTAAAATAGCCAAAAATTTTGTTTGGTTTATTATGCAACTTCATTTAGTGGTCAATACCTTCGGTTCGGATTTGCAACGTCGCTATGGCGAAAAAATCTATAAGCTCACTTTACATGGTGGTTTTAGCTGCCCCAATCGTGACGGTACTATAGGTCAAGGTGGTTGTACCTTTTGTAATGTGGCATCCATCATTGATGAATCAATTCAGATTAAATCAATATCAGATCAATTGCTATCGCAAGCCAAGCAAATGAAAAAATCTAAACGTTATCTTGCTTATTTTCAGGCCTATACCAGTACCTATGCTGAAGTGGAAATTCTTAAAAATATGTATCAAGAAGCGCTAAACAGTGCCGACATTGTTGGTCTTTGTGTTGGTACACGTCCAGATTGTGTACCCAAAGAAGCATTAGATTTGCTTGCTGATTATCAGAATCAAGGTTACGAAGTTTGGTTAGAACTAGGTTTACAAACCGCTCACGACAAAACATTACACCATATTAATCGAGGGCACACGTTTGATGACTATCATCAAACAGTACAAAAAGCGCGACAATTAGGTATAAAAGTTTGTACCCATCTTATTATTGGTCTACCTAAAGAGAATAAACATGACAATCTTATCACCCTTAACCGCGTGTTAGACAGTGGCATTGATGGCTTAAAAATTCATCCGTTACATATCGTTGAAGGCAGTATTATGGCTAAAGCATGGCGAGCCGGACGAATTGCGGTGTTATCTTTAGAAGAGTATGTCGATATTGCCGGAGATATTATTCGCCAAACACCTGCCAATATTTTATATCATCGAATCTCAGCCAATGCTAGAAAACCAACGTTACTGGCACCGGATTGGTGTGAAAATCATTGGCAATCAATGAATGCGGTTGATAATAATTTACGCCAATTTGGCGCTCAAGGTAGCGCCATTGGTGATCCTTATTATTTTGAATAATAAATTGAAAACAACATGGAAAAAATATTGAGGAACGTATATTTTAACTATTAATAAGCACAATTATATTTGAAATTGATAGCTAAAAAGTAAATGATTTAGCTAAAAAAACATGCCTCAAAATTTTTTATCTTACTATCTAGATATTGACCTTATCAACTTAATGGATTGTGTTTAGAGCAATTAAATCTATCTATTGCAATAGATCATTTATGATAAACAAAATAAGCTTTATGCTAAGGTTAATTAGCTAACTATTGCTGTTATTCGCTATAAATATATTGGTAATCAATAAGTATGGATGAATGGCTGATTAAGGACTAGGGGCACTTTGTCAATTAAGTGGTAATAATGATGATCATGTTACATTTATCGACTTTTTAATTCCATTTATTCTGGCTCTGTTTTTATTCGAAAATAAAAAATTAAGATATGGTTTCTATTTTTTCAGTAATTCGCTATTTAAATTAATTGTTTTTTAATTTAATTATTTATAAAACAATATATTAGTTTTGCGATAAATTTATTCAGGGTATTTTTGCCCCTTTTTACCAACAAGTATATAATGATGTTTTCTAACTTGAGATAATCTGCATGCAACTGGCTTTTTGTATTTATAAATTTTTCCCTTTTGGTGGTTTGCAACGCGATTTTTTACAAATTGCTACTGCTTGCCAAGCTCGAGGTCATCAGATCCGTGTTTATGTATTGGACTGGCAAGGCGATAGACCGGATGGCTTTGATATTATTATCGTTCCGAAAAAAGGATTATCTAACCATAGTCGTAATCAAGCCTATTATCATTGGGTGAAGAGCCACTTACAAGCTAATCCAGTCAATTGTGTGGTTGGTTTTAACAAAATGCCGGGCCTAGATGTCTATTTTGCTGGTGATACTTGTTTTGCGGAAAAAGCTGCCCATAAAGGCTTTTTTTATAAACTATCAAAACGTTGTAAACACTATTTAGCATTTGAACAAGCGGTATTTGCTCCTAGTTCGTCCACCAAAATCATGGTGTTAACTAAGCAACAAATTGAAGATTTTAAAAATCATTACCATACTCAAGATGAGCGGTTCTTTCTATTGCCACCTGGCATTGCTTTAGATCGAAAATATAGTGTTGATTCGCCTCAAAAACGTCAACAATTTCGATTAGCTAATCAAATTAGTCTTGATGATTTTGTGATTGTGCAAATTGGCTCAGATTTTAAACGTAAAGGCGTTGATCGTACATTGAAAGCAATTGCGGCTTTACCTAACGACCTCAAGCAAAAAGTTACCTATTTGGTGGTTGGCCAAGATAAACCTGAGCCATATCAGAAATTGGCCGATGAGTTAGCTATTGCTAAACAGGTGCGTTTCTTTTCTGGTCGTAATGATATTCCTGATTTTTTATTTTCCGCCGATCTATTATTGCATCCGGCTAGACAAGAAGCCGCAGGCATGGTATTGATTGAAGCATTAGCCGCAGGCGTGCCGGTGATTGTTTCCGGTATTTCGGGATATGCTTACCATATTAGCCAAGCTAATGCCGGTATAGTATTGCCAGAACCTTATGATCAATACGCATTAAATCACGTGTTAGCGCAAACAATTATTGATAAAACACAATGGATTACTTGGCATAATAATGCTATTGCTTATGGTAATAGTGAAGATTTATATCATCTAGCACAGCGTGCAGCTGACATTATTTTAGGATGTCATTATGAATGAAGTAAAACTTAAATCACCATTCAAAGAATTATGGCAAGGTAAAGATCCCTTTACCGAAGTTGAATTGATTTCAGGTAAAGTTTATCGTGCTGTTAAACAACGCAAAACTCTAAATTTTCAATTAGATGGCCAATCCTATTTTATTAAAATTCATCGTGGCACAACGGTTAAAGAAATTGTAAAAAATCTGATTTCGCTACGCTTACCGGTTTTAGATGCGAAACAAGAGTGGGATGCGATTCATCGTTTAGAGCAAGCTGGCGTGAATACGATGGACGGCCGAGCATTTGGACGCAAAGGATTAAATCCTCTGACCCGACACTCTTTTATTATTACCAAAGACCTTAATCCTACTATCAGTTTAGAAGATTTCACTAGGTCATGGTTAACTAATCCACCTAGTTATCATTTAAAACGAGCGTTAACTATTTATTTAGCTGATATGACAGCTAAAATGCATGGCGCGGGAGTCAATCATCGTGATTGTTATTTGTGTCATTTCTTGTTGGATTTACCTCTACTGGAAAATAACCAGCAACTCAAACTTTCGGTGATTGATCTCCATCGAGCACAAACACGCGATAAAGTTCCTACCCGTTGGCGTGATAAAGATTTAATTGGACTTTACTTTTCATCAATCAATATTGGATTAACTCAGCGAGATATTTGGCGTTTTTTAAGAACCTATTTTAAGAAACCGATTAAAGCCATTTTGCGAGATGAAGATGAATTAATTGCAAGTGCTAAACATAAAGCTGAGCGTATTGCGAAACGAACTGAAAAGTATCATCTTTAACCATAAGGACATGACATGTTTATTGAACAAATTGATATCAAAGGATTTAGAGGAATTAAGCAACTTTCATTGAAACTTAATGCTAAATCTAGCGTGCTGATTGGTGAAAATCAATGGGGTAAATCAAGCTTACTTAGCGCTTTAAAGCTGCTTACATTAGATAATAAATTTTATCAATTTGTCGAATCAGATTTCTACCATGATAATGATGATGGTAATCATATCTCAATAAATGTTGTCTATTGTGAATCTTATGTAAATCAATTAAATGAGCAAGCCTATCAACCATTGCAAGTCGCTAGTTATCGTTCACCATCCGATGGTTTATATCGAATTGCTTATCAAATCAGTGCTGAAAAAAGTGGTGGCAATATTATCACCGCGCATAATTTGTTGAATGAATATGAGCAACCGTTAAAACTGGATAATGTCAAATTATTGATCGCTATTTTAATTAATTTAAATCCAGTCATGCCGCTTAAAAATTCAGTTAATGCCAAGGATTTACCTGTCACTAATGAGCCATTATCACAATACTTTATTGATCAACTATCTGAACAATTAAAAGCACATTCGGCACAATTAAGTCAGGATGAGCTTAATCGGGGATTACAAGCAGCACGTTCATTATTAGCATACTATTTTGTTGATTCTCAACAACGATCTAACTATAAAAAATTAGCACAAAAAAATAATCCAAAAACCGAAGATTGGAATTCGCTCGAACGAATCAATAATGTCTTAGATGATTTAGATAATGATTATCTTCGCACCGCACTTTTAGGTATATTTGGTTCGATTGTTAATGCTAAAGGTGATAATCCTCTCTCTCACAGTTCAGTACCAATTTTAGTTTTAGAAGAACCCGAAAGTCAGTTACATCCAATTATTCTCTCGGTTGGCTTTCGTTTATTAAAAAATTTACCTTCGCAAAAAATCATTACTTCTAACTCAAGTGATTTAGTCTCTCTGTTTCCATTAGAGAGTATTTACCGATTAATTCGCCAACCCGAACAAATTGTCAGTAAGTATATTGCCCCTCATTCGTTAAGTGTTGGCGATAGTCGACGCATTTTATTCCATGTACTTTATCGACGCCCTACTGCACTATTTGCCCGTTGTTGGTTGTTGGTTGAAGGTGAAACTGAAGTTTGGTTACTTAGAGAGCTTGCCGAACAAAGCGGCTATCACTTAAGTTCGGAAGGAATTCAGTTGTTGGAATTTGCGCAGTGTGGTTTAAAACCATTAATTCACTATGCGAATAGAATGGGTATTCGTTGGTATGTAATCACCGATGGTGATATGGCAGGTAAAAAATATGCTCAAACGGTACAATCACAATGTGAACCAGGTGAAAATTTAAATGATTATATCACCGTATTGCCAGCCCGCGACATTGAAAACTTTCTATTTAAACATGGTTTTAGTCACGTATACAAGTTAGCTGCTTATAATACTGTTGCCCATATTGATATGTCAGTACCGAAAATTATTCAAAAAGCGATCCACAAAAGTTCAAAGCCCGATTTAGCTATTGCGGTTTGTGATGATGCTAAAGCGCGTGGTGCCACAGCAATTCCTCGATTATTAACCGATACTTTTGCTAAGTTGGTTAAGACATCCAAATCCTTGCTGTAAATTTTTTTATTTAGTAATAAAAAAACCGCCGATAATTATCGGCGGAATTTTCTGATAAAGTTATTTGGCAATTCGTTTATATTTAGCACGTTTAGGTTCAAGTGCTTCTGCTCCTAAAGTGCGTTTTTTCCACTCTTCATATTCGGTAAAGTTACCTTCAAAGAACTCAACATGCCCTTCGTCTTGGTAATCTAAAATATGAGTGGCGATACGGTCTAAGAACCATCGGTCATGTGAAATCACCAAAGCACAACCCGGAAACTCTAATAAGGCATTTTCCAGCGCACGCAAGGTTTCGACATCAAGATCATTGGTCGGTTCATCAAGTAATAGTACATTACCACCAACTTGTAATAATTTAGCTAAATGCACACGTCCGCGTTCACCGCCTGATAGTTCACCCACACGTTTTTGTTGATCGACCCCTTTAAAATTAAAGCGACCAACATAAGCACGGCTTGGAATTTCGAAATTACCGATACGCATAATATCTTGTCCGTTGGATATTTCATCCCAAACGGTTTTTTTATCATCCATACTATCGCGGAACTGATCAACCGACGCTAATTGTACTGTATCACCTAAGGTAATAGTACCTGAATCTGGCTGCTCTTTACCTGACAACATTCTAAATAGAGTTGATTTACCGGCACCATTAGGACCAATAATACCAACGATTGCCCCTTTAGGAATGCTAAATGAGAGGTTATCAATCAACACGCGATCACCATATGATTTGGTTAAATTAGCCACTTCGATAACTTTATCACCTAAACGTTGCCCAGGTGGAATAAAGAGTTCATTGGTTTCATTACGTTTCTGATAATCATTACTGTTTAATTCTTCAAAACGCGCTAACCGTGCTTTGCTTTTTGCTTGACGACCTTTTGGATTTTGCCGTACCCATTCCAACTCTTTTTCAATTGATTTACGACGCGCTGATTCGGTTGCCGCTTCTTGAGCTAATCGCTGATCTTTCTGTTCAAGCCAAGATGAGTAATTTCCTTCCCATGGGATCCCTTCACCGCGGTCAAGTTCTAAAATCCAACCGGCAACATTATCTAAGAAGTAACGGTCATGGGTAACAGCAACCACTGTACCTTCATAATCATGTAAAAAACGCTCTAACCAAGCAACCGATTCAGCATCCAAATGGTTGGTTGGTTCGTCAATTAATAACATGTCAGGTTTTTCAAGCAATAATTGACAGATAGCAACACGACGACGCTCACCACCAGATAAATTTTCAATTTTCGCATCCCAATCAGGTAAACGTAAAGCATCAGCTGCACGCTCTAATTGGTTATCAAGATTGTGGGCATCTTGCGATTGAATTATTGCTTCAAGCTCGGCTTGTTCTTTAGCTAATTTATCAAAATCAGCATCAGGATCGGCATAAGCCGCATAGACTTCATCTAACCTAGCCAAAGCGTTTTTAGCATCGCCAACAGCCTGTTCAATTGCTTCACGTACAGTCTGTTTAGGGTCAAGTTTAGGTTCTTGAGGTAAATAACCGATTTTAATACCCGGTTGTGGGCGAGCTTCACCTTCAATCTCGGTATCTACTCCGGCCATAATGCGTAGTAATGTAGACTTACCTGCCCCATTTAAGCCAAGAACACCTATTTTAGCTCCCGGAAAAAAACTTAAAGAGATATCTTTTAAAATATAGCGTTTAGGAGGAACAATCTTCCCCACGCGGTTCATGGTATAGACATATTGCGCCATAAAACATTATCCGTTTAATTGATTAAAACTAGCAACTCAATGATATTACTAGATGATTGATGGCGTATATTGTAATGATTCTGAAAGCTTGGTCTAGCGTTATTTGTAAGAATGTAATGAATTTATTATATATCAATTCACTAATTAATAATGAATGATTGAAAGATTAATTAAACTATCGGTTTTAACCCATTTGAATTCCGTTCTAATTTTGAGCATGACTATTTATTATCTTTCTTTATGGTTCTATACTGATAATTATTGATTTTCACCTCAATTATAGGTATTTAAGGAAGAAATAGTATGGGAATTGAATATGGCATTATTGCCATGGATAACTCTGTTCGGCAAAACATGGTTTTAAATGCATTTAGTCCGTATTGCACGAAAGTAAATGATGAAGAATATTCATTAGATTATGGGGTTGAGATTTATAATGACAAAATTATATCTAACTCTTGTACCTTAATTTTCTCTTTTGACGAAGAGGATGAAAGTATAGTTTCATCAATCGATATTTTACGTCCTTGTGATCATATTGAATTAGAAAAAGCCATTTATTCACTTATTCACCAATATCCAATGATTTTTACTTGTTCAGATTTTCCACTAATGACGGCCAATAAAAAATGTATGGATTTATTAAAAGAGGAAGATTTAGAAACGTTCGAAGAAACAACCCTAGTTACTTCATTTGATGAATTTTCTAGCCTATTAGGTTAAAAAAACTTATCAATTCAAATGCAATGATTGGCTCATCTAGCCGAAAAGATGTTGCAATAAAGTCTGTGTGGATATTCTCCATATTCATTTAATATGGAGAATATTGTTTGTGATTTTATAAAAATGTAAAAATCTGTTCTTTTGGTAACCGTGATTTTGGTCGATGGGCATTACCATCATTTTCAGAGCGATAACCTAATGTCGCAATGACTAAGCTTTTTAACCCTTTGCGTTTTAAATCTAAAATCTCATCCATTTTATCACAATCAAATCCTTCGATAGGCGTTGAATCAACACCAATTGCCGCAGCAGCAAAAAGTAATTGCCCTAAAGCCAAGTAAGTCTGTTTACCTTCCCAACATTGTTGAGACTCAACAGTTTTGCTATTTTTAGTGACAAAATAACGCCTTGATTCATCCTGAGTTTGCTTAAGCTCAGATGATGGTAATCTGCCATCTTTCTCTTCTTGATTAAGTAGGTTAACTAAATGCGCATCTTCTAACGGCGCTTTAATACAAAATAAAATAGTATGCGAAGAATCGGTCACTCGCGGTTGATTGAACTCAGCAATGGCCGGTAAAATTTTATTTTTAGCGGCATCATTATCAATAATATAAAAATGCCAAGGCTGTGAATTTACCGACGAAGGACTATTTCTTAATACAGTTAGTAACTGTTCAATTTTATCTTTAGGAATCTTTTTACTTTTATCATAATGTTTAGTTGTATAACGTTTTTGCGAAATTTCGACGATATTCATAATGGCTCCAATCAATGATAATTAATGTTGAAATAGCGTTACTTGGGTAAATCTCTTTTTAGAGTAGAAATGGATACATAAATAATGAACATTCTTATTATTGAAATGATTATTTTGAATCTAGAGAAACTACTTATCAGGCAATTTATCACTTATGCCCTAAACGCTAACCATTCTGCATATTCTTTAACTATTTTTCAATTTATTTTTTCTGTTTCTTTTTTAGAGATTGTTGATAATTAATGATTGGTCATTGAGGTATTTTTATTCTCTTTAAAGACAAAAAATAATAGCTTATTGATTACCCTTTAATCTCTAATCTGCGAAATAAGCAATAATTGTTCTGAAAATGTGACCGGTATCAAATAATTTATTATCTGATTAACCTTATAATGAAGAAAATTAATTCATTTTTATGACTTAATTAGTTACCAGTAACATTAGAGGATTTTATTAAATGGAAAACTTAAAAACAGCTCTTGTTGGTTGTGGAAAAGTAGGACACTTTCACGCAAAAGCATTGATGAATTTAAAACAATCTAAATTTATAGCTGTCTGTGATCAAAATCTGGCACGAGCGCAAGAGTTTGCAAAACAATATGGTGTTAAAGCCTATGATAATGTTGAGCAAATGATTATAAATGAAGGGATTGAGATGCTTAGTATTTGTACTCCTCACCCTATCCATGCATCTGTTGCCATAGCTGCAACCAATTTGGGGTGTCATATTCTAGTCGAGAAACCTTTAGCATCAAATTTAGCTGATTCTCAGGCAATATTATCTGCGGCCAAAAAAGGTAACGCCAAAATAGGCACCGTGTGCCAACGTCGTTTTTATAGACCATGTTTAAGAATGAAACAAGCGATTGATGATGGAAAAATTGGCAAGCCAATAATTGGCACCGTAACCATGTTAGGTTGGCGTGATAAAGCTTATTACGAAAGCGATCCTTGGAGAGGAACATGGCAAGGTGAAGGCGGAGGCGTTCTAGTCAATCAAGCTCCTCATCAACTTGATTTACTTTTATGGTACATGGGTGAAGTTGAAGAGGTTTATGGATTATGGAAAAACCTAAATCATCCCTATATCGAAGTTGAAGATACAGCTGTTGCCATCATTAAATTTAAAAATGGCGGTATAGGTAATGTGTTAGTAAGTAATTCTCAAAATCCTGCACTCTATGGAAAAGTGCATGTTCATGGAGAAAATGGCGCTTCTATTGGAGTACAAACCGACGGCGGTGCAATGTTTATAGCTGGCGTGTCTTCAATTACTGAGCCGCCATATAATGACTTATGGACGATTCAAGGAGAAGAAGATCAATTACCAATATGGAAAAAAGAAGATTGTGACTTTTTTAATAGTGTAGATTCAATGTACTATTATCATCAACTTCAAATTGAAGATTTTCTTGATTCATTAATAAACGATACTCCCCCTTTAATTGATGGACTCGCTGGTTTAAAAACAGTTGAGTTGATTGAAGCAATTTATCGTAGCACCCAAAGTAATAAAGTTATTAAGTTTCCACTAGATTAAGGATGCTATTGTGAAAATTGGATATAATCAATCAAATGCCATGAAATGTTCTAGTGTAGATAAAGACTTAGTCCTATGTGAAAAAAATGGCTTTGATTTTATCGAACTAAGATTAGATATGCTTCATGAATATTTGAAAGAACATGATGTAAACGAATTAAAGCATTTTTTTGAAAAAAATAACTTAAAACCGCATGCATTAAATGCCCTTTATACATTTCCAACTCTATTTGATGGCACGCAGAGCCAACAAGAACAAGACTTAGTTGCCGAGTTTATCTGGGGATGCGAAATAGCACAAGTAATTGGATCTGAATATTTTATTATAGTTCCACCATTACAAAGAGATCCCAATGGAGGACCATTTATTGGTTCATGGGAAGATAATTGCAAAAATTCAGTAAGAATCTTATCTCACTTATCAAATTTAGCCGAACCTTATGGAATTAAACTTTGCTTCGAATTGGTTGGTTTTAATCGCAGTTCGGTAAGAACTGTTGAACAAGCTTGGCAAATAGTAAAAACCGTAAACAAAGACAATGTTGGATTGGTTATCGATTCTTTTAATCTTTATTTATACAACCGTTTGAATGATTTTTCAGTAATAAAACAAATTCCTGTTAATAAAATTTTTGCCGTTCATATAAATAATGGGGACGATGCTCCCGAAGAACAGTTGTCTCAAGCACTACGTCGCTTTTGCGATGAAGGAGTACTCGATTTAAATAATTTTCTAATCACCTTAAAAGAGATGGGATACACAGGAATGGTTTCAATTGAAACCTTTAGACCTGAATATTGGGAAAAAACACCTGAATGGATAATTTCACAGGCCTATCAAACAACGAAACAAATCATGAGCCATTGTAACTGTTTAACTAATGGACAATATTTATAATTAACAAGGAACAAAAATGAAAGCAACAAAATCTCGATATTTTGTATTGGTGTTACTTTTTATTGTAACAGCAATCAACTATATGGACAGAGCAAATTTATCTGTAGCAGGTACTAGTATTCAAGCCGAGTTTTCGTTAACTCCGGCACAACTTGGTCTTCTTTTTTCAATGTTTACTTGGGCGTATGTTTTAAGTCAAATACCAGTTGGCTATATACTTGATCGTATTGGAGTAAGAAAATTATATGGTTGTGCAATTATTTTATGGAGTATATTCACGCTACTCATGGGTATTGCTTCAAATCATATTTTCACAACAGCTGCATCATCATTCCTATTTTTATTACTCTGTAGATCATTGATAGGCGTAGCTGAAGCACCTTCTTTTCCTGCGAACACTAAAATTATATCCACTTGGTTTCCAACACAAGAGAGAGCCAGTGCAACTGCACTTTATGCTTGTGCGCAATACATTGGCCTTGCGGGCTTAACACCAATTTTAGCTTTTGTTGTCGCTAATTATGGTTGGGAAATGTCATTTTATGTTTGTGGTGTTGTGGGTATTCTCTTTGGTATTTATTGGTTAATCCGTTACCGTGATCCTTTAGATAGTAACCGGACGAATCAACTAGAAATTGATTATATAAAACAAGGTGGCGGACTAGGACAAGCCAAGAAAAAACAAGAAAAAGTCGAATGGAAAGAGATTAGTTATGTATTAAAACAACGCAATTTTTTAGGGTTATGTATTGCTCAATTTGCCCTAAATTCAACCCTTTATTTCTTCCTTACTTGGTTCATTGTCTACCTTGAAAAAGGCTTACATTTATCAATCTCTAAAGCAGGTATTGGGGCAATGTTCCCGTATATTATGGCGATGATTGGATTACTATGCAGTGGATTTGTAAGTGATGCATTAATGAAAAGAGGAAAAAGCAGAACTTTTTCTCGAAAATTACCATCAATTTTAGGATTAGGCTTCGCTGGAGTTATGTGTTTGGCTAACTTCTTTGAAGATTATCCCGCTATAGCCATTGGACTATTATCTTTTGCATTTTTTGCAAATGCCTTTGCCAATATTGGTTGGGTTTTACTGAGTGATATTGTGCCGGCAAAAGTCATGGGGACTGTTGGTGGTTTCTTCAATATTGCCGGTAACTGTGCAGGTATAATTACGCCAATTATCATGGGGTTAATTCTACAATATACAAACAGTTTTGCTTATGCAATGTGTTATATTTCAGCGGTTTCTTTAATCGGCGCTTTAGCACACATATTTGTAATTAAAAAATTAGAAACAATAGAAATTCCTCAAGGACTCTAATAGTATTGTAATTTCTATATATTTATTGGTGATATTTAGCATAATGAGCAATTAATATTCAAATAATCATTGACAGAGCAATGATCATTTGATAAAAATATCACCAATAATTTATAAATAAAATTGAGCAGTTAATGATTAAATATACTAACCTCCTACTCAGCCTCCTCCTCGCATCAGTTTGCGCGGATAGCTTGTGTGTGGAGTAAAAGTAATTTAATAATTAACTCGACAGATTAACAAGAACCCGCGCTAAAGTGCGGGTTTTTTGTTTTCTCAACTTGAAATACCGTGATAGCGCTAAAATATAAAGGAAATAACAATGAGCGATCAGATTATTATTTTTGACACAACATTACGTGATGGTGAGCAAGCGTTACAAGCAAGTTTAAATGTTAAAGAAAAATTACAAATAGCTTTAGCATTAGAAAGAATGCGAGTGGATGTGATGGAAGTTGGTTTTCCTATCTCATCTCCTGGTGATTTTGAATCAGTACAAACTATTGCTAAAACCATTAAAAATAGTCGTGTATGTGCGTTGTCTCGTTGTATAGATAAGGATATTGATGTTGCCGCCGAAGCGTTAAAAGTAGCCGATCAATTTCGTATCCATACTTTTATGGCGACATCGACCTTACATGTTAAAGATAAATTAAAGATGACATTTGAAGATGTTGTCGAAAAGGCGGTGCACTGTGTTAAACGTGCACGTAATTATACAGATGATGTGGAGTTTTCTTGTGAAGATGCAGGCCGTACCCCAATTGATAACTTATGTCGGATTGTTGAAGCAGCAATTCAAGCCGGGGCAAAGACGATCAATATACCAGATACTGTCGGTTATACTGTCCCTTATCAATTTGGTGGCATTATTCGTACCTTATTTGAACGTGTCCCGAACATTGATAAAGCGATTATCTCTGTTCATTGTCATGATGACTTGGGTATGTCGGTGGCTAACTCGATTAGCGCGATTCAAGAAGGTGCTCGGCAAATTGAAGGCGCGATGAATGGTTTAGGTGAACGTGCGGGCAATACGGCTTTAGAAGAAGTCATTATGGCGATCAAAGTCCGTCAAAATATCTTAAACGTGCACACCAATATCAATCATCAAGAAATCTATCGTACCAGCCAAATTGTCAGCCAAATTACCAATACACCAATACCGTCTAACAAGGCGGTTATTGGTAGTAATGCCTTTGCGCACTCATCGGGTATCCATCAAGATGGCGTATTAAAAAATCGCGAAACCTACGAAATTATGACCCCTGAGTCAATCGGTTTAAATCAAATTCAATTAAATTTAACTTCGCGTTCAGGTCGAGCGGCGGTTAAACATCGTTTAGAAGAGTTAGGTTACCACGATGGCGATTATAATTTAGATCAAGTATATAGTGCCTTTTTAGAGCTTGCCGATAAAAAAGGCCAAGTTTTTGATTATGATTTAGAAGCCTTGATCTTTATTAATCAACTTAAGGACGATCAAGAACATTATGTATTGGATTATTTCAATGTTCAGTCGGGTTCCACTGTCGTTTCAACGGCTTCTGTGAGTTTGACCATTGGCGATCAAAAATATTCAGATGCAGCAACCGGTAATGGTCCTGTTGATGCTGTTTATCAAGCGATACATCGCATCACTGGCGAACCGATTTCAATTGTAAAATATCAATTAGCTTCTAAAGGACAGGGCGAAAATGCCTTAGGTCAAGTTGATATCGTTGCCGAATATAAAGGGCGCAAATTCCACGGTGTTGGGCTTGCGACTGATATTGTACATTCATCAGCATTAGCATTAATTAATGTATTAAATAATGTTTATAGAGCGAATCAAGTTGCTGAGCAAAAACAAAAATTGCACCATGATTAACAAATAGTTGCTATTTCGTCATTCAATAACGAAATACTTAAATTAATTATAAGGAATAGATATGTCTCAAAATTACCATATTGCAGTACTACCCGGTGACGGAATTGGTCCAGAAGTGATGAAACAGGCTTATAAAGTACTAGAGGTTATTCGTCAAAAATACAATCTTGCAATTACAACAAGTGAATATGATGTTGGCGGTGCAGCAATTGATATTCATGGTTGCCCATTACCAAAAGAGACACTTGAAGGGTGTGAA
Organism: Gilliamella sp. LMG 34359; assembly: GCF_984569085.1. NCBI lineage: Bacteria > Pseudomonadati > Pseudomonadota > Gammaproteobacteria > Orbales > Orbaceae > Gilliamella > Gilliamella sp. LMG 34359. The sequence goes on from NZ_OZ474906.1 coordinate 3,208,983, forward strand.
AAAGCTGATGCTATTTTGTTTGGTTCGGTTGGTGGACCAAAATGGACCAATTTACCCCCCGATCAACAACCTGAACGCGGAGCACTTTTACCATTACGTAAACATTTTAAACTATTTTCTAATATGCGCCCTGCTAGTTTGTATCAAGGTTTAGAAGAGTTATGTCCTTTACGTGAAGATATTGCTAACCGTGGTTTTGATATTTTGTGTATGCGTGAGTTAACTGGCGGTATCTATTTTGGTTTGCCAAAAGGTCGTGAAGGCTCTGGTCCTCAAGAGCGTGCTTTTGATACTGAAGTTTATCACCGTTTTGAAATTGAACGAATTGCCCGTATGGCATTTGAAGCAGCAAAAATTCGTCGTAAAAAAGTTACTTCTGTTGATAAAGCCAATGTATTACAAACCTCCATTTTGTGGCGTGAAGTCGTGAGCGAAGTTGCCAAACAGTATCCCGATGTCTCACTTGAACATATGTATATTGATAATGCGACGATGCAACTTGTTAAAGATCCTGCTCAATTTGATGTATTATTATGTTCTAATTTATTTGGTGATATTCTATCTGATGAATGCGCCATGATTACTGGATCAATGGGAATGCTACCTTCTGCTAGCCTAAATGAAGATGGCTTTGGTTTATACGAGCCTGCTGGCGGTAGTGCACCAGATATTGCCGGTAAAAATATCGCCAATCCTGCGGCACAAATTTTATCATTAGCACTATTGGTCCGTTATAGTTTAAAACGTGATGATATCGCCAAAGCTATTGAAAATGCCGTGAATAATGCTTTACAACAAGGCGTACGCACTATCGATCTTGCTCGTGGTGGTAGTTATGTTTCAACCGATGAAATGGGCGATACCATTTGTCGTTTAATTTAATTTTTAGAGCAAGGGTTAATAAATCATATTAACCCTTTTAAAGAATATTAAAGGAATATAAGCAATGTCTACAAAACCAAAAACATTGTATCAAAAATTATATGATGCACATGTTGTCTATGAAGCTCCAAATGAAACCCCTATTTTGTATATCGACCGCCATTTGGTTCATGAAGTCACCTCTCCTCAAGCCTTTGATGGTTTACGAGCAATGAATCGTAAAGTCCGACAACCGCATAAAACCTTCGCCACAATGGATCACAACACCTCAACGAAAAGTAATGATTTAAGCGCTTGTAGTGAGATGGCACGAATTCAGCTAACCGAATTAGCTAAAAATGCAGAAGAGTTTGGCGTTTCTTTATACGGTTTACAAAGTCCATTACGCGGTATTGTTCATGTTGTTGGCCCTGAGCAAGGCATGACATTACCGGGTATGACGATAGTTTGTGGTGACTCACACACCGCAACACATGGCGCTTTTGGTGCATTAGCTTTTGGGATTGGGACATCGGAAGTTGAACATGTTTTAGCCACCCAAACATTAAAACAAGGTCGCGCTAAAACGATGAAAATCGAGGTCAAAGGCAAAGTCGCTGATGGCATTACCGCCAAAGATATTATTCTAGCGATCATTGGTAAAACAACCAGTGCTGGTGGTACAGGTCATGTAGTGGAGTTCTGTGGCGAAGCAATTACTTCTTTGTCAATGGAAGGCCGAATGACATTATGTAATATGGCCATTGAAATGGGGGCTAAAGCTGGATTAGTTGCACCAGATGAAACCACATTTGAATATTTAAAAGGTCGTCAATTCTCACCTAAAGGAGAAGATTTTGAGCAAGCTGTTGCTTACTGGAAAACCTTAAAAACAGATGAAGGAGCACATTTCGATACGATTGTGACTTTAGAAGCAAAAGATATTGCTCCGCAAGTAACTTGGGGAACTAATCCTGGTCAAGTAACCGCTATTGATTCTCAAGTACCAAATCCTCAAGATTTTTCCGATCCAATTGAAAAAAATTCAGCTGAACGCGCATTAGCCTATATGGGGTTAACCGCGGGAACTAAAATATCTGATATTAAGATCAATAAAGTGTTTATAGGATCTTGTACTAATTCCCGTATCGAAGATCTGCGTGCCGCTGCTGAAGTTGCCAAAGGTCGTAAAGTCGCCGATGGTGTTCAAGCTTTAGTCGTTCCGGGTTCAGGTCCGGTGCGTGAACAGGCAGAGGCTGAAGGATTAGATAAGATTTTTATCGATGCCGGTTTTGAGTGGCGTTTACCAGGATGTTCAATGTGTCTAGCGATGAATGATGATAAATTAGCCCCGGGTGATCGCTGTGCATCAACCAGTAACCGTAATTTTGAAGGACGACAAGGCCGTGATGCCAGAACGCATTTAGTTAGCCCGGCAATGGCAGCGGCGGCAGCCATTACTGGTCATTTTACTGATATTCGCAAACCATTTTAAGGAGACTTGTCATGGCAAAATTTACTACACATACTGGATTAGTCGTGCCTTTAGATGCCGCGAACGTTGATACCGATGCGATTATTCCTAAACAATTTTTACAGAAAGTTACTCGTACCGGATTTGGGCAACATGCATTTCATGAATGGCGATTTTTAGATGATGCTGGCAAACAACCTAATCCAGAATTTGTATTAAATAAACCTCGTTATAAAGGCGCAAGTATCTTATTGGCTCGTGAAAACTTTGGTTGTGGATCATCGCGTGAACACGCGCCATGGGCATTAACTGATTATGGTTTTAAAACTATCATTGGTTCAAGCTTCGCTGATATTTTCTATAATAACTCATTTAATAATCAACTATTATTAGTTAACTTATCAGAAGAAGAAGTTGATGAGTTATTTAAATTGGTTGAAGCCAATGATGGAATTGAATTCACCATCGATTTAGTAAATGAAATTGTGATCGCGGGTGATAAGCAATATTCATTTAAAATTGATGCCTTCAAACGCCACTGTTTATTAAATGGTTTAGACAATATAGGTTTAACCTTGCAACATGAAGATGCTATCAGCTCTTTTGAGCATAAAATTCCTACATTCTTAAATTAATTTATTTAGGCGCGCAAGCGCCTTTTATAGGAATAATTAATGACAACCCATCACGATAAAGTAAATCAACAGTTCGGTCAGCAAGCTAACGCCTACTTAAGCAGTAAAGTTCATGCTCAAGGTGCTGATCTTGAATATCTAGCCAGTTTTTTAACTAATTATCCTAATGCTGAATTTTTAGATATGGGGTGTGGCGCAGGCCATGTCAGTTTTATTGCAGCAAAACAGGTCAAACATGTCACAGCCTATGATCTATCGGAGCAAATGTTAGCAGTGGTTGAACAAACTGCTGATGAACGTAACTTAAAAAATATTAGCACCGTGCATGGTTATGCTGAGCATCAACCATTTGACGATAACTATTTTGATATTGTAGTCAGTCGTTATTCTGCCCATCATTGGCAGGATGTAGGTAAGAGTTTGCGTGAATTACATCGAATTACCAAACCAAATGGTAAGTTAATTATTATGGATGTCGTTTCTCCTGGTCAGCCTGTTTTAGATATTTGGTTACAAACGATTGAAGCACTACGTGATACTTCCCACGTACGCGACTATACGCCTGGCGAATGGCTGACATTTTTAAGCAAAGCTGGATTTACTATTGATAAGATTCAACGCCACCGCTTACCCTTGATTTTTGATAGTTGGATAAAACGTATGCGTACACCGAATAATTTAGTGGATGCGATAAGGACTTATCAAATAAGTGCATCTCAAGATACAAAATCTTACTTCGAATTACAATCAGATGGATCTTTTACCTCTGATATGATGATTATTGAAACGCAAAAAGTGATTTAGAAATTAATCGTAAAAGAATCGAAAACAGCCAATTATTATTAAAGCTGTTTTCGTTGATTTGACGGTGGTATCGACAATGCCTCACGATATTTTGCTACCGTTCGCCGAGCAATAATAATCCCTTGATTTTCAAGGATTGAAACTAATTTGCTATCACTCAAAGGCTTTTTAGCATCTTCCTCTGAAATATATTTTTTAATTAATGCCCGAATGGCAGTGGACGAGGCTTCTCCACCAGATTCAGTATTAACATGGCTTGAGAAAAAGAATTTTAACTCGAAGATGCCAGTTGGGCATTGTAAATACTTCTGTGTTGTCACTCGCGAGATAGTCGACTCATGCATATCAATCGCTTCGGCAACATCAGACAAAATCATTGGTTTCATATATTCAGCACCATTTTCAAAAAAAGCTTGTTGGTGCTCAACAATAAATTGACTAACTTTTAATAAAGTCTCGTTACGATTTTCGACGCTTTTAATAAACCAATTGGCTTCTTGTAAATTTGAGCGAATATATTGGCTGTCACTTTCATTACTTATCTTTTCCATCGCAGCATATTGTTGATTGATGCGTAGCGTTGGAACTGTATCACTGTTCAATTCCGCTATCCATTTACCGGCAATTTTTTTAACCACAACGTCTGGAATAACATAATCTGGTGGCGTAGTATTAACCGAGTCACCAGGATAAGGTTGTAAATGCTGAATAAAATCAATCGCCTCTTTTAACTGCTCATCAGAAGCATTTAACCGTTTTTTAAGAGTTCTATAATCGTGGCTTGCTAATAAATCTAGATAGTTATCGATGATCTCTTTGACTAACGCTGGTGGCGTTAAGTGTTGAATTTGAATAGTCAAACATTCTTGTAAAGTTCTTGCCCCAACGCCAATTGGATCAAAATGCCAAATTCGCTTTAATACAGCTTCAACTTCGTCGAGCTCAATTTCATTATTACCTTGTTCATCTAAAATTTCTTCACTAGAAACGGTAAGGTAACCTCTATCATCAATTGCTTCAATAATCGATAACGCAATTGCACGATCAATATCACTAAAAGGCGTTAAATCCAATTGCCAATTTAAATAGTCATGTAAGGTTTCGTGTGTTTCACCTTGATAAATTGGTAATTCATCAGTACGATAATCTGAATAGGTTCCTGATGGTGTACCCGCAGTATAAATATCATCTAAAGATGCATCTAAAGGGATATCTTCAGGAATTTCTTGACTATCTAATGCTTCACGCGTATCAATATTTTCGCCAAGATCTTGCTGCTCAACATTAATTTCATCATATTGATCAGCAATTTCCAATAGTGGATTATTTTCAAGTGCAGTTTGAATTTCTTGTCTTAACTCTAGAGTCGACAATTGCAACATGCGAATTGCGAGTTGCAATTGTGGCGTCATTGACAACTGTTGAGAAATCTTCAGTTGTAAGCCTTGTTTCATCATAATCTATAATCTGAATTCATGTCCTAAATAAACGCGTTTAACATATTCATTATTTAATATACTATCAGGTGTACCTTCAGCAATTAAATGTCCTTTATTTACTATATAGGCGCGTTCACAAACATCAAGCGTTTCACGGACATTATGATCGGTAATTAGTACGCCTAATCCACGATCGCGTAGATGTTTAATGATATTTTTGATATCAATAACTGAGATCGGATCGACCCCAGCAAAAGGTTCATCGAGTAAAATAAATTTTGGATTAGCAGCTAAGGCTCTAGCAATTTCAACTCTTCGTCTTTCACCACCTGATAAAGATTGACCAATATTGTTTCGTATATGCGTAATATGAAATTCTTCAAGTAGCTCTTCTGCTCGATTTAATTTTTCATTTTTATCAATATCTTTACGGGTCTCTAATATAGCCAAAATATTATCAATAACCGATAATTTTCTAAATATCGAGGCTTCTTGCGGTAAATAGCCAATACCTTTTTGAGCGCGCTCATGTAATGGTAAGATACTAATATCATGATCATCGAGATAGATTTTTCCGGCATTTAAAGTGACTATGCCAACTACCATATAAAAAGTCGTGGTTTTACCCGCACCATTAGGACCAAGCAGACCAACTATTTCACCAGAATTGACTGTTAAACTTACATCTTCAACAACACGTCGCTTTTTATAAACTTTAGCGAGGTTTTCGGCTTTTAAAATTGACATATTATTTGCTCATCTCTTTAACTTGATTTGGGATGATAGTAGTTTTTACTCGTTCATTTCTACCCGGTTGTGCAAATATTCGTTGTCTTTTTAAATCATAAGTAATAAGCGAACTTTTAATGCGATTATCATCCTGAACTAGCTCCGCATCCCCTTGCAATATGATGTTGCTATCCTTCACATCATAGATAACCTGCGATGAGTGCCCGGTCACAATTTTGTTATTTTGAGGCATAATCTGTTTATATTTTACCGGATTACCATATCCGGTAATTTTTTGTTTTGTTGAATCTTGCATATCGGTCATAACAACTTTATCAGCCCATATTGTTAAACCTTCTTGAACAATCTGAACATTACCAGTGAAGGTGATAATATTTTTTTCAATATCAATTTGCTGATTGTCAGCATCAATCATAATAGGCTTGTCACTAGCAAACATCTTCTGGTCTTTTTGCGAGGAAGAAGATTCCAAAGTGGCTTCATCTGCAAAACAAGCAAATGATAAACAGAATAAAAAATACAATAGATAAATTGCTTGTTTTTTTAATTTCATTTTTTTATTGCGCCTCAGTATTATAAAAGGTTTTTATATTTTCAAGTATATTTGCCGTTTTTTCTCTTAAATCACCGATTAAACCGATGCCCGTCGAAAAAAAGCCTATTCCTTTAATTTTTACTTGATCATCAGACGTTACCAGTTGTGTTTTTAAATCAACTACTGCATTATCCGTTAATACTTGTTGTAATTGCGAATCAGGAGTTAAATTCGTTAACACAACATCTTGATAAAGGTAGATTAATTTATCATTAGTCAAGGTTGCACGTTTTGCTTTAATATGCCAAGTAGCCACATGATCCTGATCGTAAAGCGTCACATTAGGTAAATCAAAATCAGTACTTTCCGTATTATCAAAATGTCTTACTTTGCTTGATTCAATCTTATATACCATGGAGCCTGATAAATCATAAACATTGGTTATCATATCATCACTTTGATAAATAGGTGTATCAGGTGAATTTGTGTTTGATGACGCGATAGACGCGCTATCATCTATTTGGTAACGGTAATAAATACCAATTATCAAAATAAGCAGAATGATACAGATTAAATTTTTTTTATTCATAGTTTACGTTAATTACGTGAATAAGATTAATCATTAATAAAAATGGACCTTTATTACTAATCACCAAAAAATTGTCTTATTTTACTTTATTTTTTAATAAATTAATATCTGACATTAAAAGAAGTTAAGTAACGACAAAATAATAATTGAAAACATCAATAATTTACTTAAAAATTTCCCTCTTTACTATAAAATAGATAACATTTATTGATTAATATAAACAATAGTTTTACGAATTAAAACACTCTTTGCTTTTAAGATATAGATTTAATCAAAATTATCTAATCAGATTAATGAAAAAAGATATGTAGTAGGATCCCAAATGTTATTAAGCTCTAGAAGAATTATTTTCTCAATAATTATTTCATTAATATTATTAGGTTATGGTTTTTGTCATTTTGTTTATGCTGATTTAGATGTTGATAAAAGTAAAATTGGCATGGTTGTTGATGAGTTTAATGGTGTTAAAGTTTATTATAATGGTTCAATAAGTAATGTAAGTGGTAGGAATGTTGCAAAAGACGGTTATAATTTAGGGCTAAAGTATCAATGTGTTGAATTTATTAAACGTTATTACTATGAACGTTTTAACCATAAAATGCCTGACAGTTATGGTCATGCCAAAGATTTTTTTGATGATTCAATACCTGATGGAAATCTTAATCCTAAACGAAATTTACTTCAGTTTCATAATGGCTCCCCCACCAAACCTCAAGTTGACGATATTATTATCTTTGATTGGTCTAAATACGGTCATGTTGCCATCATCAGTAAAGTTACTGACAATGAAATTGACATCGTCCAGCAAAATCCTGGTCCAACAGCCAGAAGTCGCGCGACCTTTCCATTAATATTTAGAGATGGAGGATGGAAAATCGATTCTTTTCGGGTGTTAGGTTATTTGCGTAAACGTTAAATTATCATTTAACTAATATTATAGATAGATATTAACCTGCCAGTTCAACTATATTTTGAATAGCATCATTTCATAATGATAATTTTTCTGAAATCAATTTGAATTTTAGATCAATATCCAATATTGAAAGATGTTAAATTAGTATCAATGACTACTTGATTAATGCGAATATGAGTAATAGTTGCTGATCGCGGTCCTCCCGCTTCTAACCAGTGCAACATTTTCTCTAACGCAATATCTTCACCTTGAACAATAATTTCAACATCACCATTAGACAAATTTTTTACCGTACCGACTAAACCTAATTTATTTGCCTGCTGATAGGTAAAAAAACGAAAACCTACACCTTGTACAACGCCACTAACATTGATTTGCATCTGCTTTAGCATATTTAATACCTTCATTTATTCTATAATTAAATTAATAGTACATTAAATGCTTAATTAAAAGAATCAAATTAATGATGATAAATTTAAAAATAAAAAAGATTCTAAACATTTCATCACTGATCATGATAAAAGTTAGAATCTTTTAACAGTACAAATAGTTATTAACAATTAATGTTTAAGTTAATATAACAATATTTATTATTATGGATTTACTATCGTGCCACGAATATTTCCTAAATTGTTAAAATAACCAACATTGGCCGTCACGGTTTCAGTAGATACGGTACCAGCATAATCATTAGTAAATTTATCACCTGTTAACCTTAAATGTATGTTTGACGACAATAGGCCATTATTATAGATTTTCGTAGCATTGATATTTATCGCGTGACCTGTTGTTATTTTGCCAAAATTATCAATATTGGTACCACTAAAATCAGCTTGCCAATTAGCAACTATTTGCGCATTGGTATCGTTCTTGAAAGTACCAAGAGCGTTTAATGTAAAAAGATAATCAGATATCATTGAAGTAGCATTATATACGTTAGTTGCATCAATATTCACATTATCTTTAGCTTTGACCAAACCATAATTATCAAAACTGTAACTATTTATATTAATGTTATTACCATTTATTTTACCATTCCAATTATTGATAAAATAATCATCCTTTATTCTAATGTAATTCCAACCAGTTAGCTGTCCTTCATTACTTACTTTGGCAGCAATAATATTCACATCTTCACCTTGCACTAGGCCAGTAACTACACTATTTACTACATTCCAACCACGATTATAAAATTCCTTGTCAGCATTAATTTTGATAACCTTTTTAGATTTTATATCACCTAAATTAGTAATGTAATTACCTCTAAGAACGATTAAATTATCAGAAAGAATTTCTGCACTTAGGTCATTTTTTAAGGTATCACTGTTGATATCAACAGTGCGAGAACTTGACAATGTCTTTTGGTTCGATATTAATTTGACATTTATACTGAGTAAATCGTTGGCAGAAATTTCTGCCGCATTGATTAAGTTATCGCCTTTTAAGGAAACATTTTTAGCTTGAATAATAGCGTTATTACGATTTTCAAGATTATCAATGTTAGCAATAAAATTATTATCAGATGTTACTATTCCTTGATTTATAAGCTTACCAGCATCAATTTTTTGTTGATTACGACTATGCAATTTCCCATCATTTTTAATATCAATAGATTGAATATTAATATCTTTAGCTATAATTTCTCCATTCCAATCATTATTTAATGATTCAGTATTTAAATTTAATTGTTCTCCAGCAGTTAAACTCTTATAGTTTTCAACAAAGTGAGAAACAATATCTAGTTGTTTATTTGCATTTATAATATTGCCATTTTCTAGCTTATCGGTTTTAACGCTGACATCATTACTACTAATGACACCGCCTATTCGACTTCCATCATTAGAACCATAACTGTTGTAAATTTCTTTAGCATTAACTTCCAGTTTATTAACACTTGCAAGACGATTGTAGTTTGCAACCTTAGTTTGACGAACAATTAAATTATCTGTTGCATTTACCTCACCATAATTTTTAAAATAATCACCGTCTAAAGTAATATTTTTAGCTTCAATAATTGTGCCTGGATTAAAACTATTATCTAATAACTCACTTTGAATTTTGATATTTTCACCGGCAGACATGGTCGATAAATTAGAAACTGTTCTAGATTTAATATCAATATTATTAGTTGCAGTTAAATTACCTTGGTTTCGAACTAAGTTCGTTTTTAAATTCATATCACGAGCATAAACTTTACCTGTTGCGCCATTGGTAAAATTTTCACCTGTAGCATAAATAGTTTTATCAGCCGTGATTTGGCCATCATTACCTGTCCACTCACCAGCACTAAAACTAATATCATCTTTAGCTTTTATCGTTCCAACATTTTTCGTTTCTTTTCGGCTTGTAAATGTAATATTTTTTTTGCTTTCAATATTGCCGTGATTTTCAATACCGTTTTCACTTTTAATCACAATATCATTTACAGAACTTATTGAATTGTGGTTAGAAATTTTCCCTTCAGATGAAATTTGAATTGCTCCAGCATTTGTCCATATCTTTCCTTGGTTACGAACACCTACGCCTAATTCCGTACCAACCATTTTTATTTTTCCTGCATACATACCACCTAACGCAGATACATCTAAACCAAATTCGGGGCGACCAGAAACACTATCCGCACCGTTTTTTTCAATTCTGGTTAAATCAACATTGACTTTATTTTTACCTGTTACAATATTTAAATCATTATCTGTCCATAAACCGGCATTAATCGATACAGTACGAGCAATTAAATCGGTATAATTTTGTTCAGAACTGCGGTAACCTCTACCTGCAATTTCGATCTTTCCATTCTGTACTTCATAACCTTTTAACTCACCATTTTCAATAATCGGTTTACCGGTCGTTAATGTGGCACGATTGGCATTAATAAACCCACAGCCATTACAAGTGATGCCAGCTGCATTAGCGACAACAACTTGAGCTTTTTGTCCGGCAACTTCAATATAACCATTTAATTGGCTTGGATTTTTAGAGTTAACTTCATTCAAAATGACTTTAGCACTACTTTGCAGGTATTGGTTACCTTTAATGTTGCCTGCTAGCTGAGTGTTTGAGCTTGAAGCGGAGTTGTTAAGAATAACGCCATCTTTTGCAACATCAAATTGGCTAAATTTATTATGAGAAACACCACCTCTGGTTGGTGAGGCAATATCAACTTGGGTTGTACCGTTTCCTAACTCATGAATAGTCGGGCGTTGATTTTGATTGCTACTTTGATCAACAACTATTCCACCAGCAAAACTGGTTTCAACTACACTAATCATACCTAGAGCAACATAGGTTAGAAAAACTAACTGCTTTAATGTGCCTGTCTTCTTGCTATGTAAAACCTTATCACCTTTTATTTTTTGATTACTACTAGAAATCATATGATGAGATTTAGCTTTTTCTGAAACAACAACTAATAACCCACGAGCTTTATTAAATATAATTCGATATAAATTTTTATTCATAGTTTTTACCTTTCATTAGTTCTTACTCTTTAAGGAGTAAAGTTCAATACTTATTAATTACTTCATTTAATACCACTACTGATTTACAACAAATTAAAATCATTAATAAAATTCAAAATTGATTGCTAATTAATAAAATAATCTTAAGGCTTTATACCGATATTATTATGCTCATTTTGATAGATTATTGTTGATTCACTGTAATGACTTGGCATTTATATTTAAGGTGAAGTTTTTTGCTAATGATTTGAATAATAATAAAAAAGCGTGATGTATAATTAAATATACTTAACTTCCTGTCAGAATAAAGATAAAACATAGCTTCCTTTTTTGGTTTATTAATTTAAACATATTGTTAATACAGATATGTTTGAACTTAATAGCGCCCTTTTTATATCATTTATAATATAAAAATCATTCTGTTCAATTGTATAAACTTCGCGATACTAATAAATATTAAAAACTACCAAAAGCCACTTACTATTAAACCTTAATTCAATGATAGGATTAATTATTAATCATCAATTATTGAATATAAAATGTTACTTTTCCTATAAATTTTTGCGAATAATGTATATTTTTAAATAAAAATATAACTATTATTATAAAAACTAGAGTAAAACAAATAGATAGAATCTCCATTACCTAATATCTATTTGACCTTATTTATCAAGCAACTAATAAGTCCAATTTAAATAAAAACCTAATGTTAAATGATTTGTTTCGAATTTATCGGGCTTATGTAAAGGTACACCGGCAAACAAATCATAGTAAATGCCAAGTTGCTTACCTCGTATTCCCAAAGTTGAACCTATTAATCTTTTGCCCAATAGCATTTCTGAATTTCCTCCTGAAACCTGTCCGGCATCTAATCCGAGATATAATTGTTGATTTGTCGGTATTTGCCAATCTAATTCATTACGTATGTACCAGCCATTATCGGCACTTAGCATCTCCTCACCATCGAATCCACGAACAGTCCAACGACTACCAATAGAAAAACGGTCAGGAGCGGTTAATTTATTTTTACGTGTTAATTGTCCTCGAAGATCAAAACTATAAGCAAAATTCTGTTCTTTTAAATTAAATGGTGCATAAAGAGATAGATCAAAATTAAAAATATCCGTCAAGGCACTTCCAATATTCGCATGTTCTTCAGGAGCTTTTTCAGCATTAAACCAACGCACTCCTTTTTGATACCAAATACCAATATCAAGGTTTGTATCATTAATGTTGTGGCTATGTTGTAAGCCAAGCTGCCAATTAGTTGTTTTTCTATGTTGTATTTCAAGTTCGATATCATTTAAGTAGTTACGTGATTCTCGAGTATTAATACCATAACTCAGTAGCGTTTTTTGTGATTCATTGCGATGTATCACTCGACTTACTTGGAAATTATAATATTTACTGCGCCCCTTATATTGATAGTCATAAATACCGGCTATCTTTTGATGATAAGTATTTCCGTAGATTGACGCATTAACTAGCCAGTAACCATATGGAACTGAATAGGAGAAAAGATAGTTTCTAGATCCGTATTTTGATTTACCTTCTAAATCATGGCCACCAGAAAGATAAAATGAATCACTCAAGCCTAGTGGATTGTCTAAAAAAAAGGTCAATCCACCTTGGTACCGTCCAGTATCTTTAGTGCCTGAATCATCAATAGAAGCCGATAAACGCCAATACTTCGATTGTTGTCGTTTAATGATAACATCGGTTTCCCCTTCTTTTTCCGTAGCAACTAACTCGATATTGGCAACAGAACTTGAAACACGTTGTAAATTTTCGAGCCCCTGTTCTAAAGAACGTAAATTTAATAAATCTCCTTTTTTTAACGGTATGTTAGTCGCGAGGCTTGAATGGGTATCACTATCTTGTGAATAATAAATCTTACCGACTGTACCTTTCAGTAATACTAAAGAAAATATTCCAGTTGAAAGGTCCTGATCTGGGGCAACTACTCTAGATGTAATATATCCAAAACTTATTAATTGATTTTGCAATTCAATCATTAATAAATTTAAACCTTGACTCCCTAAACAAAGTCCTTCAGCTTGCTTAGCCAATGAATTGAGTGGCACAAAAAAAGGAAAATCCTCTCTTTTTAATAAATCCACTTTATAAATTGGAAAACAAATCTCTTCTTGAGGAAATTCAATATTTTTTATTTTTTTAGTTGCTGACCATAAACTAACATTAGGCATTTTAGACGATAACACATCTTCAGTTGCTTTTAGTCGTTCTTGTTGATAAATCAATTGTTGATTACTGATTTTTTTGTCCTGCTCAGTAGGTTGCAATCCGCTTGCGATTACTTTTACTGGAATGATAAAGCTTACTACAATAACTGATAACCTTCTGACATACATCATTTTATTTACCATTATTATATTGAACTTCTAAACAGCTATATAGTAGTTCAATTAAAGGATTTAGTCTGTAAAGATTCGTTAAGTCAAATTGATTTTTTGAGAGTCGAAGTGACTATTTGGGGTGAGTAAATAATTTCACTAAAATTAAATGACAATAGCTCAATTATAAAAATGCTTGATTAGTGATAAATGGTTATATTTAAAATTTGTTATGACATATAAAAGTGTGATCTCCTCTAATAAATTCAATTAAACTGAAACGTCTACAACTGCAAATCACTATTTGCTATTATTTTTTACCTTTACTGTAACGGAATAACTATCAACTAAAAAATGTAGTTTCACTTTAATCGATTAAATTTTTTTGCAATACAAGGCTAGATGAATATAAAAAAGAATTAATTAAATTTGATAAAAAATTGAATCAGTTGCAAATTAACAAATTAATTATCTTATTCCCTTAACTTTGCTATTAAAAGTAATGCTAGAAATGGTTTGTGATTATATAAACAATAATCTTGCTAACATATTGTATATAAATAATTTAATCAATTTCCTGCTTAACGACTAACTTAACCTCAACATCATTTTTATTTTTAATATTACTTATTGATGCTTGTTTATCAGCATGTTGATGGCAAAAAAAAGAAAATCTCGACCTTGAAAATAGCCTGTTTTTCGGCTCTTAATTTTGTTTATTCAACTTAAAAAACGCAATCAATTGATTTAAACTGATTAAATTTGATGTTACAAAATAAATTCATTAATAAGTTTTCTCTGATTGGTTATAGGTTAATCAACAAACCACTCATTATGTTGCTGAGAGACTAATTTTATCGTTTTTAAAATTGTCGATAAATGCTCATGAAGCGCAAGAGCAGCCATTTCAGGATCATGTTTTTTTAGTGCAATAACGATTTTTTCATGTTGTTTAACCAAGTCTTCGGGAGGAGAAATATCTTCTAAAGTTAAATATCTCACTCTATCCATCATTGCTTTAATATTTTCGACGGTTTCCCACGCCATTGGACAATCAACAACATTCATTAAAATTTGGTGGAATTCATCATCTTTTTCTAGAAAATAACGAATATCTTTATGCTTATTAGCATCAATTTGTTCTTTGAGATTTTGTTCGAGCAATAACAGATCAGCATCACTAATTTCTTGTGCAGCACGTTTAATAATTGCACATTCAACTGCTTCACGAATAAACTGACCATCAATCACTTTTTTAACCGATATTTTGGTTACAAACGTCCCTCGTTGCGGAAGAATTTTAACCAACCCGGCTTCAGCTAATTTGATAAAGGCTTCACGAACTGGTTGGCGTGATACATTAAATTGCGTAGAAATATCTTTTTCAGAAAGTAAAATGCCAGGCAAAACCTGACAAGTAATAATCGCTCTTCTTAATGTACGATAAACTTGTTGATTAACGGGCTCTGAAATATTTAATTCGATAAGTTTAAACATATCCTATTCTTGTATAATCAATTGTATTGATGTGAATAGTAGGTGATTTTTAAATATAAGAAAAGTATTTTTAAAAAATAGTCTATATATCAAATAACGTCAATAGGGCGTATAAAAAGGTGTAATTGCTAAATAGCACTATTACACCTTGGTTATTAACTATACTAAATTATGTTGATAGCTTTAAAAAAGTTGTATTAATTTTTCAACTGTCTTTTTAGCGCCGACATCTCGTAAAGAAAGATACGCTGTCGTAACCTTTTCAACGAAAAGCGGATTATTTGCTAACTCATTACCAAATACATGAGTTAGAGATAATAGTGCTTTTACTCTATTTTCGTCATCGGCACTATTAGCAACCAGCTCTTTTATTTTGCTGATTGATGGATCGCTAACATCAATTGAATTACCCGCGTCATCTACTCCACTAACATAACGCATCCAAGCAGCTACCCCTAAAGCAAGACAATCAAATGAGGTATTGTCAGCTAAGTGATAACGAATAGAATCAAGCATACGTTGTGGCAATTTTAAAGTACCATCCATGGCGATTTGCCATGTACGATGTTTTAAACCGGTGTTTCGATAACGATCAAGTAATGAATCTGCATAAGCAGACAAATCAACATCTTTTACTCGTAAGGTAGTTGCTTGTTCATTTAACATTAAATGTCTAGCTGCTTTAACATAATTGGGGTCCTGCATGCATTCATCAATATGCAAATAACCGGCTAAATAACCTAAATAAGCAAAAAATGAATGACTACCATTTAACATGCGTAATTTCATC
Source organism: Gilliamella sp. LMG 34359 (assembly GCF_984569085.1). Lineage (NCBI taxonomy): Bacteria > Pseudomonadati > Pseudomonadota > Gammaproteobacteria > Orbales > Orbaceae > Gilliamella > Gilliamella sp. LMG 34359. The sequence goes on from NZ_OZ474906.1 coordinate 3,225,082, forward strand.
TCTTCATAAGGCAAAACATCACCAACGAGTTCTGCCCCAGCTTTCTGCCATTGAGGTCGACCAGCCACAAAATTGTCTTCAATCACCCATTGTCTAAATGGTTCACCTGCAATACCTGCTGGATCATCAATTCCACCAAGTTGTTTTTTTATTTTAACCATCGTTTCAGGCGTTGCCGCAGGTACAATTCGATCAACCATCGTTGATGGAAAAGTCACATTATCTTCAATCCATTGAGCTAGATTAGGATCTCGCTGTTTAGCCAGTGCTAAAACAACATTACGAGTAACATGGCCATTTTCAGGCATATTGTCACAAGACATAACCGTGAAAGGTTTTAATCCTTGCTCTTTACGTAAACGTAATGCCTCAACAATGACACCCGGAACGGATTTAGGCGCATGAGGATTGGCAATATCATGACTAATTAATGGATTATTAGTATCAATTGATGCCGTCGATGGCAGATAACAATAGCCTTTTTCGGTTACCGTTATTGACACAATCGCAATTTCTGGACGGGTCATCACATCTAAGACTTTTTGTATTCCATCAATATCTGCATGTAATGCTTCTTTTGCAACTCCTACAACACGAGTATTCCAGTTATCATAGGACATTTCACATACACTGAATAAACAATCTTGTTCTTTTAAATCTTGGATTTGTGCTTCACCACCAATCAAATTAACTTCACAATATCCCCAATCGCTATCATGCTCTTCAGCCAATACATCTGCAAAGACTGCTTGATGAGCACGATGAAATGCCCCAAAACCAAGATGGACAATTTTGGTTTTAATTTTGCTTCTATCATAAGTTGGAACAACTACCTCTTTAGGTAGTTGTGATAAAGTTTGATTTGATAATCTCATTATTTTTTCCATTTAGTTTTTACTATCTGCTGCGTCATTTAGGTCAGCTAAATCACGATCTTTTACCTCCGGCATAAGAATCGCCGAAACAAGACCAATACAAGAGTAAACAATAATCATAGCCACAATTGGCCACCAATCATCAACCATTTTACAGAAAATTCCGGCCAAAATTGGGCCAAATCCTACTGCAATTAAACCTCCTGCTTCTTTAGATATTGCCATTTGCGTGAATCGATTACGAGCACCGAACATTTCGGCCATAGTAATGTTTTCAAGGGCAAATAAACCTAAAACGGCAATATTATGAATGAGAATCAAACATAATGTAATAGTATTTACAGAATGATTTATATCGACAATGATAGATAACATTGGATAGGCAAGTACAATTGCCGACAAAGTCAATATAATATAAGGAATTCTACGACCGATCTTATCAGATAACCAACCTAAGAAAGGAATTGTTAAAAACCCAACTATTGAGCTAAACATGATTGCATCGGTCGGAATACTTTTATTGAATAATAATGCTTGTACTAAATATCCCGCTAAAAAAGTTTGGATTAAACCAGAGTTTCCAGCTTGACCAAACCGTAATCCGGTAGCTAACCAAAATGATTTACTTTTAAACATTTCAATTAATGAGATATGTTTTGTGGCTTTATTATTATTTTTTGGCTCATCCGTATCATTGACTTCATCAAATACTGGGCTTTCTTTTAAATTCATTCGTAACCAAATTGCAAAAATCATAACCACCACGCTTGCAATAAATGGAACACGCCATCCCCAGGCAACTAATTGATCTTTATCTAATAAAAAGAACATAAATGCCCATATTGCTGTTGCACTTAGTGTGCCACAGTTAGTCCCCATTGCGACTAATGAAGAAATTATTCCCCTTTTGCCTTTTGGCGCATATTCAGCAAGCATCGTTCCTGCTCCTGAAATTTCAGCACCAGCTCCTAATCCTTGGATGATACGTAAAACAACCAACATCAATGGTGCCAAAATTCCTACTTGCGCATAAGTTGGTAATACACCAATAAGCGTGGTACATATCCCCATCATAGTGATAGTAATAAATAGTACTTTTTTACGACCAATTGCATCACCCATGCGACCAAAAACAAAAGCGCCAACGATTCGAGCCACATAACCGGCACCATAAGTCCCCATAGCTAAAATCAATGCCATAATTGCTGATTGTTCTGGAAAGAAAATTTCATGGAAAACTAATGCCGCCCCTAAAGAGTACAATTGAAAATCCATAAATTCTAAAGCGGTTCCCAGCCAGCCGGATACTGCGGCTTTAACTAAATCCGAAGTATCCCTTTCATTCTTATTTCCTATAACATTCATACTTTTCTCTCTTTTAATATTTTATCTAAAAAGTTATTCACCAGATTTATTCTGTGTTAACTAAAGGTTAATAGAACCTTACAACACTGTTTCTGATCTTTTTCAAAGGTTTCAATGGCTTGAACTACTTGTGTATAATCAAATTGATGTGTGATTAACTTTTGAGGGTCGATCAATTTTTTCTTCAACCATTCGATAACCACTGGAAATTTATTGGCATTTAATCGGGAAGAAAAAATAGATAACTCTTTACTGGTTATTCCTTGTTGAGTAATTTGACAAGGATCACTAGAAAAGCCCATTATCAGGATTCTTGCCGCCGGAGAGGCAATAGCAATTGCTTCTGATAAAATTGTTGGATGACATGCCGCATCGATAATAATCGTTGGTTTAATATTGCGTTTTTCTAATTCATCCTTTAATGAAAGTTGTGAATTATTGATGACGAGATCTGCACCGCTTGTTTGTGCCATAGCTAAACGCTCATCAATCCGATCGACAACAATAACTTGTTTTACTTGATAAACACCTTTTAGTGCTTGTACCGACGTTAGCCCCATTGGACCTGCACCATAAATTAATGCAATATCATCTGTTGTCGGTTTTAGGTGACCTGTTGCATTAGCGGCGATAGTGAATGGTTCAATCATTACAGCAAATTCATCACAGATGTCATCAGGAATCGTATAGGCATTGTTACTTGGGACTGTTGTATATTGACTAAAGCCACCATCACGATGAACCCCCAAAACAGTTAGCGATGAACAAACATTAGGTCGACCCACCGAACAAGGGTAACAACATCCACAGCTAATTACCGGATCAATCGAAACCCGTTCACCAATTCTTGAACGATCGACGCCTTCACCAACCTCGTCAATAATGCCAAAAAATTCATGTCCGATTACTCTTGGATATTTTGCAAATGGATTATGTCCACGATAGATATGACTATCTGAACCACATATACCAGCTAGTTTTACTTTGACTCTGACTTCGCCTTTGGCTGGTTGAGGAACTTCACGTTCTTCGATTACTAGTTCATTTGGTTTTTTAACAACGATACTTTTCATATATGCTCCTTTAATAATCTACCAATTCCACAAAGTGCCATCTTCTAAACGCGCGATTGGCAAATAAGCAGGGTTATATGGATATTTTGCTGCCAGTTTTTCATCAAAATCGATTCCTAAACCTGGTTTATCACTTGGATGCATATAACCATCAGTGAAGGTCCAGTTAGGTGAGAAAACTTCTAACATCTGTTCGGAATAACCCATAAACTCTTGCACTCCGAAGTTAGGTACCCACATATCAAAGTGAAGTGCCGCTGCATGACAGATTGGTGATAAATCCGATGGCCCGTGTGAGCCGGTTCTAACTTGATAAAGTGCGGCAAAATCGGCGATTCGACGCATATGCGTGATGCCACCTGCATGGGTTATGGTGGTTCGGATGTAATCAATAAGTTGCTCTTCAATTAACTGTTTACAGTCCCAAATACTGTTAAATACTTCACCAACCGCTATTGGCGTGACGGTATGTTGGCGAATTAAACGGAAACACTCTTGGTTTTCCGCTGGTGTTGGGTCTTCCATCCAAAATAGGCGATAATCTTCGATACTTTTACCAAAACGCGCTGCTTCAATTGGCGTTAAACGGTGGTGCATGTCATGTAATAAATGCTCGTTAAAACCAAATTTATTTCTTACTGCCTCAAATAATTTGGGTGTGAAATCAAGATATTTATCGGTTGCCCAAAATTGCTCTTCTGGATAATTACCTCGAGTAGCCGGTTCGTAAGCTAAGTTTTTACCTTTACTTTGACCGTATGTGGTCTTCATTCCCGGTATACCACATTGAACGCGAATGGCTTTGAAGCCCATCTCTTTATGTTTAGCATAATCATCTAGCGCTTCTTCAATATCCTTACCAGTAGTATGGCAATAAACCATAACACCGGTACGTGAAGCTCCACCTAATAACTGATAAAGTGGCATATTGGCGACTTTACCTTTAATATCCCATAGCGCCATATCGATGGCCGATATCGCCGACATAGTCACCGGCCCACGACGCCAATAAGCACCTTTATAGAAATATTGAAATATATCTTCAATTTGACTAGCATCTCGACCGATTAGTTGTGGACAAAGATGATCTTTGAGATATGATGCGACAGATAACTCTCGTCCGTTGAGTGTCGCATCACCTACTCCATATACACCTGAATCTGTAGTGATTTTTAATGTGACAAAGTTCCTTCCTGGACTACACACAAAAACTTCTGCTTTTACGATTTTCATTGAATACCTCATTTATGATTTATGCCGCATCAAATTAAACGATTAAATACTACCATACAAGTAGATTAGTATGTTTTTGTGAGTAAGATCACATTACCAAAAAATATCGCAAAAAATTACGGATTAGCCGATGTTCTCGCCATAGATGGCAAAAATGATAAACAATTTAATAAAATTAATAATTATCATAATGTTATTGAATTAACCTTAAATAAATTTATCAAGATTAATATTGATGTGACGGTTATAGATAAAAAAGTGTCGTATTGAATCAACACGACACTTTTACTAGAAAAGGTATTAATAATTGTAGAATTAAAAATAAAATCGTATAAATTACTTAATTTGCAGTAAGCTTATATTTGTTGATCACTGCAAAGTTTGTATTATTTATCTCGCCATAAACTTTCATATTTATGACCGGTGAGATTTTCAACAACCTTACGAGTCTGTTGCGAAACATCACTTTTCGAGCCATTATTTTTTAAACGTTCAATTTCTGTAACTAAAATTGTGTGAGTCTGCTTATTTAACTTAAAAGTTAATGCATAAATCAATGCAATTGATAATAAACCAACTGTTCCACCAACAAATAATATACTGATAGTATTTATCGCTTCAGCACTTTGTTGAGTACTACCTTGCACAAATCCACCTTTTTGTAGAATCAATCCCACGATAAACGTGGCAATAGCAACAGTGGTTTTGCGACCAAATGTCATAACAGCCGCATATAAACCTTCTCGACGCTGTCTAGTTAGCATTTCATCAACATCAGGAATAAACGGAAAAACATTCCATGGGGTAAATTCTAAAATGCAACGACCGGCCTGGTAACAAATAGCCAAAATATATAACCACCAGATTTTGGATGAAGGATCGACTATATATACAGCGTAAAAACCTAAGATACAGATGATCATTGTTGTATAAGAGAATATATACAGTCTTCCCGGACCATATTTTACCATTGCAACACCAGCCAATAATGTTATTGGTAACCCGATAATACTTAACGATAACAATCCACCAGCAAATGACGAGGAGACACATAAACAATAAACACAAAAAAAGACAAATACAGTGTTAAAAATATCTTTTGCCGTAAATGAGAATAAATAGATAGCTAAATGTCTACGGAAAGCTCGAATATTAAATGTGGATAAATAATCTTTAACTAGATGTTTTACAACCATCACTTTCTCAGAAAAACTTTTTTTGTTCACGCCTTGCTGTTGATGCTTCAACATTTCTGGAGTTAGCTCTCTTTCCCACGTCACTTTATATGAAATAAATACACAGACAGCAAAAATAACCGAGAAGAAAAGTCCATTAATAAAATAGGCATAAGCATTATTTTCACCAAAATAGTGAATTAAAATACCTGGTACTAATGTTGCTAAAAAAGTCCCACTAGCAGATAAAAACATTCTACCAGTAGATAATTTGGTTCTATCATTATAATTTTTGGTCATTTCTGACGGTAATGTTTCCCAAGGAATCAACACAATAGCGGCAACGATTTCGAAGACTAAATATACCGTTAAATAAAACCAATAATTCATCCCGGTTACCCAAAGTAAAACATAAAGCAACATAAGAGGGGAGCCAATTAATAAGAAAAACCGTCTTCTTCCAAATTTTTGTCCTAACTTATATTTATAAAAGTTATCGGTGAAACTGCCCATAAAAAGGCTGACAATCGCATCAACTATTCGCGCAATTGCCACAATAGATGCCGCTTCAATAGGTGTTAATCCTACAAAGGTGGTATAGAAAAAAAGTAACCATGCCCCTATGATGGTAAAAGCACCACCGCCCATAATATCCGTTAGACCATAGCCGATAGCGATTGGAATCGTTACTTTTTTCTTTTTATTAACCGCGTTATTCATATTTTTTCCTTTTTAATGAATTCTTGGTTTAGCAAAAACTTAATAATTAGTTAATTGTTTTTTTTAATTATTAAGTTTGATTGCAGTTAATTTGCTAATGAAACAACTTCACGCCACACTTCACTATCAACAGGTATACCATTGGTTAAATGATCTTTACGAGTGTTTATTTCTAACTCACCTGGATAAAAAACAGCTTTTTGCCCTTCAGCCGGGGTTGAGGTATTAACATATTGAGTAATGCTTGTTACCATCTGTTCATTAAATTCTTTTCCTCCCAATTGAGAAGGGTCAAATACCATAAAAATTTGACTAGCGCCGGTACAACTTCCTTTTTGAATCTTATCAATTTCATTAGTTGGATTACCCATCGATAAAAGTGCCGCCATTGCATCTAGTACGATAGCCATACTTGACCCTTTCCAATATCCAGTTGGTAGAATTCGCATGGATTCTTCTATTGGTCCTGGCTCATCAGTTAAATTGCCATCTTTGTCATAACCACCAGGAAACGGAAGTTTCTCCCCTTTTAAGCGAGTAACTTGAAGCTTACCATAGGCATATTGTGACATCGCCATATCTACAACGATTGAACCATTTAAACTTGGCACTGCCATCACGAATGGGTTATTACCTAATCGGGTATTTTTTGCGCCCCATGCCGGCATACATGATTCGGTATTCGTCCAACAAATTGCAGCAAATCCTTTTTCTACCGCTTTCCAACCGTAAGTTCCACCACGCATCCAATGAGTTGTATTACGTAATCCAATAATGCCAACAGCATGTTTTTTAGCTAATTCAATTGCTTTATCTAAAGCAAATAGTGCATTTGTTATTCCTATCCCTTGATTCCCATCATAAACTTCAAGTGCGCCTAGTGATTTAACTAGACTAGGCTGAGCTTTAATATCTACCCAACCTTTATTAACATAATCAACAAAACGTGCTACTCGATTCAATCCATGGGAGTAAACCCCGTCAGAAGTAGACTCAGTGTGTATTTGTGCACATATTTCCGCTTGTTGTTCTGATAATCCTGCATTAAGAAATGCTTTTTTGATGGTCGCTTTCATATCCTGAAATATTACTTTTTGCATTTTTGTATCCTTAAAAAACAGCCGGTTAAAGCTTTTATTAATATTTAGTTTTGATGAGTTTAATAATTCAATCTAAAAAGATTCATAAAACGTCTATTGTGATTTTTATTAAATAGAGTCAATGCTGATTGAATGTAGAAAAAATATAATAAAATATACTACCATACAAGTAGGGTTGATTGGTTTTGTGAACATTCTCACAAAAAACTAAGAAAAACACTTTCAAGAGTTGGCTACGAATAAAGGAGAGTTAAAAATAGATAATGGACATAAAAACAGCTGACAGTTGGATATCGTCCATAGTTATAAATAGTTACACCAACATTGGATATAATTGTTTATTCCCTCTGGTAGTTTTAATCTACCACTAGATCAAGAAAACAATGATTAAGTGAAAAAAACCGTTTTACATTACGCATGTAAAACGGTTATCTATATCTATTAGTTTAAAGCAATATTTCTTTTAGCAAATTTTACCAATTCCACAAAGTGCCATCTTCTAAACGCGCGATTGGCAAATAAGCAGGGTTGTATGGATATTTTGCTGCCAGTTTTTCATCAAAATCGATTCCTAAACCTGGTTTATCACTTGGATGCATATAACCATCATTAAAGGTCCAGTTAGGCGAGAAAACTTCTAACATTTGCTCTGAGTAACCCATAAACTCTTGCACCCCGAAGTTAGGTACCCACATATCAAAGTGAAGTGCCGCTGCATGACAGATTGGTGATAAATCGGATGGTCCATGTGAACCTGTCCTAACTTGATAAAGTCCGGCAAAATCGGCAATTCTACGCATGTGTGTAATACCACCAGCATGGGTTATGGTGGTTCGGATGTAATCAATAAGTTGCTCTTCAATTAGCTGTTTACAGTCCCAAATACTGTTAAATACTTCACCAACCGCTATTGGCGTGACGGTATGTTGGCGAATTAAACGGAAACACTCTTGGTTTTCCGCTGGTGTTGGGTCTTCCATCCAAAATAGGCGATAATCTTCGATACTTTTACCAAAACGCGCAGCTTCAATTGGCGTTAAACGGTGGTGCATGTCATGCAATAGATGTTCATTAAAACCAAATTTATTTCTTACTGCTTCAAATAATTTTGGTGTGAAATCAAGGTATTTATCGGTTGCCCAAAATTGCTCTTCTGGATAATTACCTCGAGTAGCCGGTTCATAAGCTAAGTTTTTACCTTTACTTTGACCGTATGTGGTCTTCATTCCCGGTATTCCACACTGAACACGAATGGCTTTGAAGCCCATCTCTTTATGTTTAGCATAATCATCTAGCGCTTCTTCAATATCCTTACCTGTGGTATGGCAATAGACCATAACGCCGGTACGTGAAGCACCGCCCAATAATTGATAAAGTGGCAGATTGGCAACTTTACCTTTGATATCCCATAGCGCCATATCGATGGCCGATATCGCCGACATAGTCACCGGCCCACGACGCCAATAAGCTCCTTTATAAAAATATTGAAAGATATCTTCTATTTGACTAGCATCTCGACCGATTAACTGTGGGCAAAGATGATCTTTGAGGTATGATGCGACAGATAACTCTCGTCCGTTGAGTGTCGCATCACCTACTCCATATACACCAGAATCTGTAGTGATTTTTAATGTGACAAAGTTCCTTCCTGGACTACACACAAAAACTTCTGCTTTTACGATTTTCATTGAATTTCTCTTATATATTAGGTAACAAAAATAATTATAATTAATCTGCCATACAAGTATATCCAGTTTTATTTATAATTTCGATCCCTAAAATTAAATTTTTTGCTTAACTTATCTTCACAAAGCCAATTTCGCAAAATTTAAAAAATTTGAGGAGTAAGGTTTTTGGCACCCTTGGTATAAACTACTTTATGTGCTATGCCTTTTTATAATAGAATCGTCGGTCACATTTCTCATCTAGACTGCTATTAAAGAATAAGCATTGGATATAATTTTGATTCTACTAATTGATAATTACGATTCTTTTACTTTTAATATCTATGATTACCTTTGCCGTGCTGGTGCCGATGTTATGGTCATCAAAAATGATGAAAAATCTATTGATGAACTAAAGCAATTATCATTCTCTAAAATGGTAATTTCTCCGGGACCAGGCCGACCAGAAAATGCCGGAATATCGTTGTCAGCGATTCAGACCTTTGCAAAGCATTGTCCAATACTAGGGATCTGTTTAGGCCATCAAGCGATTGCGCAATATTTTGGCTTCAAAATAGTTAAAGCACCTATACCAATGCATGGCAAAGTTGATGAAATTATTCATGATGAGCAAGGCTTATTTGCTGGAATTAAAAATCCTTTGTCGGTTGTAAGATATCATTCGTTAATTGTAGAAAATTCAGCAAAGCAATCACCATTAATAGTCACTGCGACTAATAAGCAAGGATTAATTATGGGATTGCGTCATATGACACTTCCGATTGAATCAGTGCAATTCCATCCTGAAGCAATTAAAACAGAGTTTGGTTTAAAAATGATTAGCAATTTTGTTAGCGAGTAGTGAACATGAAAATTTATTTTGATTTTGAAGGGCAACATGAATATTTTTGTGATCCAATAAAAATTATAAAGTCCTCTGATCATTGTTCAATAAAAAAATATATTGAGGAGATAGAAGCATTCATACAACAAGGTTACTACGCTTGCGGTTACCTTGCTTATGAAAGCGCTATGGGCTTTAACGAGTCAAATAAAACCAAAATACTCCCAACGTCAAATCAGGGTTTACCTCTGCTGTTATTTGGTATTTTTGAAGACTATACGACGATATCCAATAATGAGCAATATACACCACAATCTTTGAAGTTGTCTAGCGACACCAATATTGATGAATATCAACAAAAAATTAATTATATTCGCGCCCAAATCGAATCAGGTAATACTTATCAAACCAACTTTACCATTCAATTCAATGCACCATTTAATGGCAATCCTAAAGATTATTATCATTTTCTACAAAAAAATAATCATGCTAATTACTGTGCTTATATTGAATTTGAAAATTATCATATTTTATCTATCTCTCCGGAATTATTTTTTAAATTAGAAGATAGAACTATCTCGACTAAACCGATGAAAGGAACAGTAACTCGAGGCTTAAATACCAACCAAGATAAACAACAAATAAAGTTGTTAATGTCAGAGAAAAATCTGGCTGAAAATATGATGATTGTTGATTTACTTCGTAATGATTTAAGTAAAATTTCAAAGCCCGGTTCGGTAACTGTTCCACATTTATTTACCGCAGAAAAATATCCAACAGTTTGGCAGCTCACCTCGACTATTCAAGGAAACTTAAAAGAAAATGTGAATTTATATCAAATATTTCAAGCGCTTTTTCCATGCGGTTCAATTACTGGTGCTCCTAAATCAAGTACCATGCAAATTATTAGTAATATTGAAAACTCAGCGCGCGGCGTTTATTGTGGCACAATTGGTTATATTGAACCTTCTATGAAAAAGGCTGTTTTTAATATTCCAATACGTACTTTGACTATCCATAATCAACAGTTGAATTATGGCGTCGGGGGTGGCATTACATGGGATTCAACCGCCGATGATGAATATAATGAGATTTTAGCCAAAACTGCTATCTTAAATCGAACTTTGTCGACACCTAAATATATTATTGAAACGTTATTGCTTGAAGATGGCAAATTGGTCTTACTGGATATGCATTTAGACAGATTATTGGCTTCAGCAACCTATTTTGATTTTGCATGCAATGTTCAAGCCATCAAACAGAAGTTGACCGATTTGGCAAAAACTCATTTTTCAGGAAAATATAAAATTAGATTGCTACAACCTAAAAATGGACAACCGGAAATAAGTATCGATTTACTTACCAATCCAATAGTAATTGATAAACTTGCTTGGGCAGCAACATGTGTCGATAAGGAAAATGTTTTTCTTTATCATAAAACAACTAATCGCCAACATTTTCCTCAATTAGCCGCAGGTCAAGAATATATCAATTATAATCAATATGATGAAATCACTGAGTTTGTAAATGGTAATATTGCATTACTCATTAATGATAAGTGGCTAACACCAGCGATTACCTCTGGATTGCTTGCTGGTACGATGCGACAGCATTATTTGAATAGTCACCAACTCATCGAGAAAACGATTATCAAAAAAGATATTTTACAAGCCGATAAAATCGCGTTTATTAATAGTGTACGAGGTTGGGTTGAGATTGAAAATCAGTTATTGAATAAATTGAAACAACAGTTATTGTGATCTGCAATTGAGCACCGAGAACATTCCGTCACTCTTTTGACGGAATGTTTAATAACAATTAATGTTTAATTGAATTTGCAAAGTCTAGCTCTTCATCTTGCCAGCCTTGGGACAGAGCTTTTACCAAAGCATCATAACCATTTGTTGTAAGCGGAATTTGCCGTTTAATAACTTTAGTAACAATTTTACCGCTCTTATCTGTCATGACCCAACGACCGGTTATTATCGCATCACCATTATAATTGCCATGGAAACCATCAATAAAAAGTTTAACCGTTAATGATGGTGTGGTAATTGAATTTGTCGATACAAGATAATTAGGCATAATTTGCGTTAAATCTTGTGATAATCGTTCGGCAAGTTGTTGAGATAATGCCGATACCCATAGATGATTAGTTGCCGTGGTATATTTTATATCATCGGTTTGCAAAACAATTCCTGATTTATTTAAAAAATCGGCCACTTCAATCGACTCAATCCAAATAAAATAATGAGTAGATTGCGTCATCGTTGAACCATGGTTAGCCAAATTACTGGTCAATTGAAAATAGCTTTTATTCGGTACATCAGATGAACAACCATTTATTGCACTGAATAATGTCATCAATAGCATAATTTGTAGGCTTTGAATTAATTTAAACATTATTTATTACCTCTGGCTTTTGGTTCTTGATCTTTTTTATTTGGCGCTGAAAAGATCAATGCATTACTCTTATTATTTAGTGTATTAAGTAAAGGGGTCAATTCATCCATCATTTGCTGAATTTTTTGTAAGCTTTCATTCATTTGAGTATTCAGTTGTGAACCCGGTTGTAATCCTTTCATAGTCTCGTTTAAAGAACGAATAGCTTTCTGTAAATCTTTGGGCATATTTTGCATCTCTTTACTTGCTATAATTTGATTTAAAGATTGCATTAATCGTTCACTTGATTCTAATGATTTATTAAATTGGCTTATAGTACTATTCAACGGCAGATTATTAAAATTATCTAATAACTGCAGGATTTTTGCTTGTATTTGTGCAAATCCTGTTGATGTAGTTTGGATGATATTATAACCATATTGATTAGCCAATTTTTTATCATATTTAGACTTTAATTCCGGATAGAAATCTAAATCAATAAATAATGCCCCAGTAAACATATTTGACGTTTTTAATGATGCCCTTAAGCCATTTTTTTGCTCTTCCATTATTAAAGCCGCGATATCGATCTTATCGTCAACTAATTCAGATAAACGGTCAGGCTCAATTCTAATTAATATTGGTACTTTTTGATTTAGTATTGATTTTTCTTTTAACATTTCGGCAGTGTAAAACGGTACTCTACTTACTGTACCTAATCTTATGCCATGATATTCAACTGGTGCTCCTTCGATTAATCCCGAAATTGAGTCAGTAATCATAATTAAGAATTCTTTATATTCAGTATATTGTGAATCTTGAATCGATTTTTTATCTTCATATAATTTATAGACATCATGTTGCTTCGCTGGTTGACCTAATTTAGCGCCATCCGGTAAATCAAAACTTATTCCTCCTGACATTAAGACATCTAAAGAAGGAACATCAAGGCTTGCACCCCGCGAAGATAATGATAAATTGATCCCCCCCTCTTTCCAAAACCGCACATTTTCGGTAACTAAAGCATCATAAGGTTTGGTAATAAAAACTTGATACTTCATTTTACGAGCGTCAACATCAAATTGCGATGTTTCAACATTACCTACATGATAACCACGAAACATCACTTTGGCGCCACGAGGAACAACCCCACTTTGATCACTTTCTAAGTTTAAACGAATTCCTTTGATACTCGGATCAGATAACGGAGGATTATCAGATAGAATAAATGGATTGTTTTTAAAACTATGGGTATCATTGCCTGAGGCCAATTCAATATATACCCCAGATAAAATAGTACCAAGACCAGTTACGCCATCCCGGCCAATTTCGGGTTTAACCACCCAAAATATTGAATCATTTTTTAATAATGGTTCCATATCATTATAGATACGACCTTTTATGACAACTTTTTGGAAATCATCAGATAATGTCACTTCATCAACAATACCGACATCGACGCTACGATTTTTTATTACTGTTTTACCTGCAATAATGCCATTTGCATCATTGGCAATTAAAGTAAAGGTAGTGCCGCGATCAGCAAAATGGGCATAGATTATCCATAAGCCAACAATAGCTGTAATTATAGGAATAATCCATATTGCAGAGATTGCTCTGATTTTAATTATTTTTGCTATTTTACTTGAGTTTGCCATAATATTCCTAGATTTCATTTTCGAGTTGGCGTTCTGTCCCAAAGCAATCGTGGATCAAATTTTTGGGATGCAATCATCGTAATAATAACGACAGTGGCGAAAAAACACACGCCAATATCTGGGTAAACTCCCATCATTTGTTGATTTCTAACTAAAGAACAAACTACAGAAACCACAAAGATATCTATCATTGACCATTTACCAATAAATTCTACCGCATTATATAATTTCTTCATTTTTAAACAATTATGTTTATTCTTATCTTTTACAGCTAACGCAAAATAACACAGCCAGCTAAGCGAAATTATTTTTAAAATTGGGATAACTACACTTGCTGCAAAAATAACTAACGCGACGGGTACATCACCTGCTTGCCACATATAAATAACGCCATCCATAATAGTCGAAGTTGACGCTGAGCCAAATACCACTGTTATCATGATTCCAAATAAATTAGCAGGAATATAAATAATTAATGACGTCACTAAAAGTGCAATGGTCCACTGTATTTTATCCCGCTCTCTTACTTGATTTTTTTGTTTACATCTTGGGCATTTAGTATACTCAACCGGAACAATTGCATGGCAACAATGACATAATTTTATATTTTGACTAATCCCTGTCATGGCAACTTCTAATGGTTTTAGTGCAAAATTATTTCGATGAATTTCATTCCAAATTTTGCCAGGTGTAAATATAACTAAGGCTTTAATATAGAAGAATACGAATAAACAAAATGCCCAAAATGTGCTAGTCACACCAATACTGCCATAACTCATTAGTTTTACGAAACTAACTAATACACCGGTTAAGAATATTTCAGGCATACACCAATGTTGAAATTTTTCATAAACAATCAGTAAATCTCGTTTTCGGTATTTGGTTAACTTAATCTTTGAACAGAGTAAAGCAATAATAGACAAATTGAGCAATGGAAAGATTAGTACAAATAAAACAAATAGCGCCGAAATATAACTATAATTATCAAAAAAAAGGATTTTGGGGATATCTAACACACTTACCCCATTGACATTACCCACTAAATTAATATCAATAAAAACCACACCACAAGCAACAATCAACATAATTATCGAGCAACACGCATACATTGCTGCTCTAAACTTCATATTGATATTATTTTTAAATAATGTCGTATTACAGCGAGGACAAATAGCTTTGTGGCCGATTGCCACATCAGCTAATTCGATGACCAAATCACAATGAGAACATAGTACATAATCTTGTTTATCGGTGATCATTATATTCCTTCGTTTGATTATATTCTAAGCGGTAAAGATATTTATGATTAGCATAATATTTTGATATCGAAAACTGTCAATGATGGTAAAGTTATATTGTGAGGCAATTAATTTGATACACCAATAATGACTATAATTTACTTTTGATGTTCATCATATCAAATGGTCTTTTTTTATGAAAGTATTACCTCTTTAAATTAGCTTAATTTGATTAAGCTCTCCTCTTAAAGCAGTTCTTTTATAATCCTTCTTTTTTAAATAAGAAAATAGTTTTTTCTTCTGGATAATAAGGAATTACTGAAAAGAATTAATAAATTTTGTGAACAATTTCACAGAATTAACAATTTTATAAATGTTTATAAAAAAAACTTGATACTGTATAACAATACAGTATAATGTCATCCAATATCCTTACTTATTGGAATTTTATTATATGAATGAAAACAAACAACGAGCACTTTCTGCAGCATTAAGCCAAATCGAAAAACAATTTGGTAAAGGTTCAATCATGCGTTTAGGGGATACTCAAACGTTAGATGTTGACGCCGTTTCAACAGGTTCTTTAGGGTTAGACATTGCTTTAGGTATCGGTGGCTTACCAATGGGTAGAATCGTTGAAATCTTTGGACCAGAGTCATCAGGTAAAACAACATTAACATTATCAGTTATTGCGCAAGCACAAAAAGAAGGTAAAACCTGTGCATTTATCGATGCTGAACATGCCTTAGATCCAATCTATGCAGCCAAGTTAGGCGTACAAGTTGATGATCTATTAGTTTCTCAGCCTGATACTGGTGAACAAGCACTTGAAATTTGTGATGCATTAGTTCGTTCTGGTGCTGTTGATGTGATTATTGTCGATTCGGTTGCGGCATTAACACCAAAAGCAGAAATTGAAGGAGAAATGGGCGATTCTCATATGGGATTACAAGCACGTTTAATGTCCCAAGCTTTACGTAAATTAACCGCTAATATCAAAAATGCCAATTGCCTTGTTGTTTTCATTAACCAAATTCGTATGAAAATAGGCGTGATGTTTGGTAATCCAGAAACAACTACCGGTGGTAACGCCTTAAAATTCTATGCATCTGTTCGTTTAGATATCCGTCGTATTGGTGCAGTAAAAGAAGGTGAAGATGTTATTGGAAGCGATACTCGAGTTAAAGTAGTTAAAAACAAAGTAGCCGCACCATTTAGACAAGCAGAATTCCAAATTCTTTACGGATGCGGTATCTCTAAAGAAAGCGAATTGATCGATTTAGGTGTTAAACATAAATTAGTAGATAAAGCCGGAGCATGGTACAGCTACAATGGCGAAAAAGTAGGTCAAGGTAAAGCGAATTCAATTAAGTTTTTACAAGAACATCCAGAAATCGCCAAAGAGCTTGAAACTAAATTACGCGATTTATTATTAAATAGTCCTGCGGTTTTCTCTGCTGATGATGAAGATATTTCAACAGAAGATGAAAGTTTTGAGTAATGGAAAAA
Organism: Gilliamella sp. LMG 34359; assembly: GCF_984569085.1. Classification (NCBI taxonomy): domain Bacteria; kingdom Pseudomonadati; phylum Pseudomonadota; class Gammaproteobacteria; order Orbales; family Orbaceae; genus Gilliamella; species Gilliamella sp. LMG 34359. Next base: position 3,241,918 of record NZ_OZ474906.1, read on the forward strand.
AAACTAAATAAATTAATCTTAAATAAAGCTGTGCAATTACTTGCACAGCGTGATCACTCATCATGTGAGCTAACCAGAAAACTAACTTTGTTTTTCAGCAAAAAAATAACCTGCTCAGAAGATGATTTTCCAGAGCAATTAAGCCAATTAAAAACAGAAATAGCAGATGTCATCGGCTATTGTACTAATCAACGTTGGATGGATGATAAACAATATATTGAAAAATATATTGCTATGCGCGCTAATAAAGGTTATGGAAAATACAAAATTAGTTTAGAATTAAAGCAACGAGGATTATCATCTGATCTTAGTCGAGAACTATTAGATACAGCGGATATCAATTGGTCAGAAATTGCGCATCAACAATTGTTAAAAAAGTTTAAATTTATCGACCCTTGTGATAATCAACAAAAACAAAAAGTAAAACAATTTTTGATTGCCAAAGGATTTACACAATTTGACATAAAAACTGTATATAGTATGTTGACTTAAACTACTATAGTCCCTACAATATAAATTAAAAATGCCCATTATATAATAAGCTCTCAAGATCTTTTAATTTTATTCCTTATTACTTTATTAATAGTAACTAGATCAATCGCTGTTTTAAGAATATTTACTTTTCAACTTAAGTTGTAACGGGTATATTACTATGTCTAAAAATTTATCGTTTAATATGGAAGCATAAATGAAAAGCACTACAGAAATTCGTCAAAGTTTTCTTGACTTTTTCCATAGCAAAGGACACGAAATCGTTGCCAGTAGTTCCCTTGTTCCACATAATGATCCAACACTTTTATTTACAAATGCAGGGATGAATCAGTTTAAAGATGTGTTTCTTGGTATTGATAAAAGACCTTATACCAGAGCAACCACATCTCAACGTTGTGTGAGAGCTGGTGGAAAACACAATGACCTTGACAATGTAGGTTATACTGCTCGGCATCATACCTTTTTCGAAATGTTAGGTAATTTCAGTTTTGGCGACTATTTTAAACGTGATGCGATTCATTTTGCTTGGGAATTATTAACCAGTGAAAAATGGTTTAATCTTCCTAAAGATCGATTAACGGTTACTGTTTATGCAACAGATGATGAGGCTTTCGCTATTTGGGAAAATGAAATTGGTATTCCTAAAGAACGTATTATCCGCATAGGTGATAATAAAGGAGCCCCATATGCCTCTGATAATTTTTGGCAAATGGGTGATACTGGACCTTGTGGGCCTTGTACAGAAATTTTTTATGACCATGGCGATCATATTTGGGGTGGGCCGCCAGGAAGTGCCGAGGAAGATGGCGATCGATTTATTGAAATTTGGAACCTCGTCTTTATGCAATTTAATCGTCTCGCTGATGGTACAATGGAACCTTTACCTAAACCGTCTGTTGATACGGGTATGGGGCTTGAACGGATAGCTGCAGTCTTACAACACGTCAATTCTAACTATGATATTGACCTATTTAAGAAACTAATAAAAAATGCAGCTGAAATCATTCAAACCAAAGATTTAGAAAGTAAATCATTAAGAGTTATTGCTGACCATATTCGTTCTTGTGCTTTTTTAGTGGCTGACGGCGTCCTACCTTCAAACGAAGGACGAGGTTACGTATTACGTCGAATTATTCGTCGCGCAGTACGTCATGGACATATGTTAGGCGCTAAAGATATATTCTTCTATAAATTGGTTAAACCATTAATTGAAGTAATGGGAAGTGCCGCTAATGAATTAGCAACTAACCAAAAATTAGTTGAAGATACGCTTAAGATTGAAGAAGAGCAGTTCTTAAAAACATTGGAACGAGGCCTATTCTTACTTGATCAAGAGTTAAGTAAAATTACTGACAACGTATTACCAGGTGATATTGCATTTAAACTTTATGATACTTATGGCTTTCCATTAGATTTAACCGCTGATGTCTGCCGTGAGAAAAATATCACTATTGATGAAAATGGTTTTAATCAATGCATGGAAGAACAACGAAAACGAGCTCGTGAATCCAGTTCATTTAGTGTTGATTATAGCAATATGATTAAACTTGATGATAAAACTGAATTTTTAGGTTATCAATCTAATGAAGCCTCAGGAAAAGTGATTGCTATTTTCCAAAATGGCAATAAAGTAGAGGCGATCAATGCGGGTGACGAAGCAGTTGTTATTCTAGATAAAACGCCATTTTATGGTGAGTCTGGTGGCCAAGTTGGTGATAAAGGTATTCTAACTTCTGCTGATTTAGTATTTGACGTCACTGACAGCCAAAAATACGGCAAAAGTATTGGTCACATAGGTAAAGTTACCAAAGGTACATTAAAAGTTGGAGATGTAGTAACCGCTGCAATTGATGTTGAAATACGCGAACGTATTCGTCGTAATCATTCAGCAACACATCTATTACAAGCAGCTTTACAATCTATTTTAGGTAACCATGTACATCAAAAAGGTTCTTTAGTAAACAACAGTTATCTTCGGTTTGACTTTTCACACAATCAAGCCATTACACCAGAACAAATTGTCGAAATAGAAAATTTAGTTAATCAGCAAATTCGACGAAACTTACCAGTAGACATAGAATTAATGCCTATTGATGAGGCTAAAAACAGAGGTGCTATGGCACTATTTGGTGAAAAATACGAAGATATTGTTAGAGTTTTAACCATGGGCGATTTCTCTATAGAGCTTTGTGGTGGTACCCATGTTGATAGAACTGGAGATATAGGTTTATTTAAAATTATTTCTGAGTCAAGTATTGCATCAGGAGTACGTCGTATTGAAGCTACATCAGGTCAAAATGCGATGGAATATATCCACCATGAATCCAATTTATTAAACCAAATTGGCTTATTGGTTAAAAGTGATAAATCAGCTGTTTTATCAAGAATAGAACAGTTACTTGATCAAACCAAAACATTAGAGAAAGCAATTGAACGGTTGAAAGCTGAACAAGCTAGCCAACAAAGTGGGCAATTGCTTAATCAATGTGAAAAAATTAATAATAAAAACTTACTAATTGCTAAAGTCGATAACGTCGAAGCTAAAATGTTACGTACAATGATTGATGATCTGAAAAATCAATTAAAAAGTGGTGTAATTATTTTGGCTGCTGTCAATGATGGCAAAATTAATTTAGCAGCTGGTGTAACCAATGATTTATTAAACATTGTTAAAGCTGGCGAATTAGTATCTCAATTAGCATTAAAAGTAGGTGGTAAAGGCGGTGGGCGGCCTGATTTCGCTCAAGCAGGTGGAATGGATCTTTCGGCGTTACCAGAAGCTTTATCTTCTGTAAAAAAGGAAATCAGTCATAAATTACAAGCAAGTTAGCCAGAAATACTCCTGTGTTGTTTAATTGGGCATTAGTGTATTTCTGTAAAATTCCGTCTTTTTGCCTTATCCGATGGGGGGCTGACGAAGCTATATCTTAAAATTGTTTGGATATATACTTAACTGATATTAGGAGATCTAATGTTAATTTTAACTAGGAGAATAGGTGAAACACTTATCATTGGTGACGATGTTGTTATTACCGTCTTGGGCGTAAAAGGTAATCAAGTCAGAGTCGGTATTAACGCACCTAAAGAAGTTTCTATTCATAGAGAAGAGATCTACAACAGAATTCATCAATCGCAAGACAAAATTGATGAAAAAGTTCAACCCAAAGAGTAATATTGGGCACTAAATAAACAACTAGCACGTGTTCGCAAAAAAATGTTTGACTTATTTTTTGGAGAACGTAATATGTGCGCCACACATTATGATTTTGTCGTTAAAGCAGAGTCATAATGTTTTGGTGAGATGGCCGAGAGGCTGAAGGCGCTCCCCTGCTAAGGGAGTATGCGGTCAAAAGCTGCATCGAGGGTTCGAATCCCTCTCTCACCGCCATTTTTAAAATTAAGATATGCATCCGTAGCTCAGCTGGATAGAGTACCCGGCTACGAACCGGGCGGTCAGGGGTTCGAATCCCTTCGGATGCACCATTTTAAAAACCTAATGTGCATCCGTAGCTCAGCTGGATAGAGTACCCGGCTACGAACCGGGCGGTCAGGGGTTCGAATCCCTTCGGATGCACCATTTTTTTACGAACTTACAAGCATCCGTAGCTCAGCTGGATAGAGCACTCGGCTTCGAACCGAGCGGTCAGGGGTTCGAATCCCTTCGGGTGCGCCATTTAAGCATCCTAAACTATTCTTCGATTTATAATAATCAATCAAACAATCGCATTGAATAATAACAACCTTAAAAATAATACCTACACTAAAACAGAATCTACTTTTACTCAATGTTATATCTAACCTATTGCCTATCTTAACAACGTTTAATAATACCAATATAGAACTTACTACAACGATTTTTTAGGTTCACCTATCCCCTACCCTATTCAAAACCCTAACTAAGCCTTAAAATGCGTTTTACGCAAGATTAAAAGCTAATATTCACACTTTTAAAGCAAAATAAAATTTGTGCAGCAACTTTAAAACTGAAGATTCATAAAAAGAACATTGAGAAGTAGCTAAATATAATTGCTTAGTTGTTTTATCTACATACTCAATAATAAAATTGAAGAACTAAACAAAACTATTAGCAACACATATTAGTTTAGAATATTGGATATAAAATGTTTTTATTGCAGAAAGGATGTAATGGTTACTAAGTAGTTAATCATGTTTTCTAAATCATAATAACCTAACTCTGTCAGTGCTAAGCTTATCACAACATTTCTTTTATTTTTTGATATTCATCAGAAGCTGATAAAAAGATGATGTCGAGGACGACAATCATGAAAAATCATGATTTAAAAACGATAATGTTACAAACGATTATTGTCGTTGCAAAACCTCAACCACGTTTATCACAATTTTTATATTACTCTTAGCAACAATACTTAACAGTAAAGCAACAATAACGAATACAATAGTTATAATGCTTGGAGGAATGAACGATATAACTCGCAATTGATTCCAGCTACAATTGAAATATTGGTTATTTTATCTGGTTATTTTATCTGGTTATTGATCAATTTATCTCTTGGCAAGTAAAAATTCAAAACGTTAAAGCGATAATATTATCGGTTTAGCAGTTTAATATAAGATATGGTTTACTCTATCCATCACGAATAACAGCCATTCAAATATTTTCATTTAAAAATGTTAATAAGATCTATATCAACAGAATATACCAATGGTAATAAATAGCTGATTTACAATTTGATTTACTTTTATAAAAAATAGCAAAATCGATTTAGAAAGTAGTAAATTATCTTTATTGTAAAATTTATTAAAAAATGATCGTTAATAACTTGTATTTGTTATGTCTTTTATTAATAATAGGCAAGTTAAAATATTCGGCAATATAAGCAACAAAAAATAATAATTAAATTTTTATATGGTTAAGATTTGCACATATAAAGAATAATTATTTTTTATCCAATTGAACTAAATAGATTTATGAATGTCAGTTTGAGTTTTTCGGGTATAGCACTTCGGTTGAATCCCGATATAATTCTAGTATACTAAGCTCACAAATTTCATATTCATCATATTTTTTATTTATATATAACTGAAATAAAAAATTAATCAGATAACATTAATAAACGATAATGGACTTTTTTTATGTTGGACCCAAATTTACTTCGAAACGAATTAGATCTTGTTGCTAGCAAACTAGCACGTCGTGGATTTAAATTAGATGTCGAAACTATTCGACAATTAGAAGAGAAGCGCAAAACATTACAAGTTGAAACTGAAAACTTACAAGCACAGCGTAATGCTCGCTCTAAAGCAATTGGAGAAGCTAAAGCTCGTGGTGAAGATATTTCAGCAGTACGAGAAGAAGTAAACAAATTAGGGGAAAAGCTTAACAGTGCTAAAGCAGAGCTAGATATCCTCCTAAATCAAATTAAAGATATCGCCTCCAACATTCCAAATGTTCCTGATGACTCGGTGCCTGATGGTAAAGATGAAAACGATAATGTTGAAGTGTCTCGTTTTGGAACACCAAGAAGCTTTGATTTTCCAATTCAAGATCATGTCGCTTTAGGTGAACGTTTTGGTGGTCTGGATTTTGCAGCCGGTGTAAAACTTACTGGTGCACGCTTTGTGGTGATGAAATCACAATTAGCTCGCTTACACCGAGCCATTGCGCAATTTATGTTAGATCTGCATACCGAACAACATGGTTACGCGGAAATTTATGTTCCTTATCTTGTGAACCATGCAACCCTATTTGGTACTGGTCAATTACCTAAATTTGCTGGTGATCTATTCCATACAAAACCTCTTGATGAAGAATCTGAAAGTAGTAATTATGCCCTGATTCCTACGGCTGAAGTTCCTGTTACAAATTTAGTCCGTGATGAGATTCTTGATGAAAGTGTTTTACCAATGAAGATGACCGCACACACGCCTTGTTTCCGTTCTGAAGCCGGATCTTATGGTAAAGATACTCGCGGTTTGATTCGTATGCATCAATTCGATAAAGTTGAATTGGTACAAATTGTTAAACCTGAAGAATCAATGAAAGCGTTAGAAGAGCTAACCGCTCACGCAGAAAAAGTTTTACAATTATTAGAACTACCATATCGTAAAATTATCCTTTGTACAGGTGATATGGGCTTTGGTTCTTGTAAAACTTATGATCTTGAAGTTTGGGTTCCTGCACAAAATACTTATCGAGAAATCTCTTCTTGTTCAAATATGTGGGATTTCCAAGCTCGTCGAATGCAAGCGCGTTATCGCAATAAAACTGATAATAAAACTTATTTAGTACATACCCTAAATGGTTCAGGTTTAGCGGTTGGACGAACTCTTGTAGCCATCATGGAAAACTACCAGCAAGCCGATGGCACAATCAAAGTACCATCAGTATTAGTACCATATATGAATGGTCTTGAATTCATTGGCTAACATGAATTTGTTATATTCGTAATAGCGCTATCAATTAGCGCTATTTTTTTATTAATGTAGGTGAATAAGATGATAAAAGGCGTTGCACTATCAATACTGGCATCATGTCTTTTTGGGTTACTTTATTACTACCCGGTATTATTACAACCTTTATCAGTCGTCGACATTTTTTGTTGGCGGTTATTAACATCTTTTCCCGCTATTGTGGTATTAATTTTTATTGAAAAGCAGTGGTCATCAATATCAGCCCTATTTACTCGAATTAAAAATCAACCATTCCTTTTAGTAGGATTGTTGTTTTCTTCATTTTTACTTACTATCCAGATGTTGATCTTTATTTGGGCGCCAATAAATGGCCACGGATTATCTGCTTCGCTTGGCTACTTTTTATTACCATTAAGTATGGTTGTTTTTGGCCAAATTTTCTATAAAGAAAGACTGAGTATTTTTCAAAAAATTGCCGTTGTTCTCGCCGGTATTGGTGTTATTCTAGAAATCTACATTACTGGTGCATTTTCGTGGGAAACCGCGGTCATTGCCTTGGGTTACCCTATCTACTTTATGACCCGCCGTAAACTACAAATAGAGGGGATTTCTGGAACCTTTTCAGATTTCTTTTTTATATTTCTTGGATGCCTTATTTATTTTATTCTAAATTATCCTTTCAATCGCGTTATTAGTGATCTATCACACTTTCATATTTTTATTCCAATGCTAGGAATTATTACGGCTATCGCTTTTGCCATGTATTTTGTTGCCAGACGACTATTACCGCTCGGATTATTTGGACTACTAGGCTACGTAGAACCAGTCTTACTTACCCTTGTTTCAGTATTATTTTTGCATGAATCAGTATCTAGTGAACATATTGTGTCTTACGGACTGATTTGGCTATCTGTTTGTGTCCTAGCGCTTGAAGGCATCCTCTATCTGTTACGGGCGGTGAGAAGGAAAAGATTAAAATAGAAGGTTAACAGGCGCGATTTTAAGCGCCTTATTTATGTTGAAGTTTTTTATTTGCTGAATGTTACATAATGTCCGTAACTTTCTATAATTGTTTGGATTCGATCCAACGTTTCTCTTGGTGGTGCTTCTACCCCTTCTAACATATATTTGTCACCAATAGTCTCCCATTTATAGGCACCAAGTTTATGATATGGTAGTAACTCTACACGTTCTATATTTTCCATTCCCTGAATAAATTGACCAAGCAAATGTGCTGAATTATCGTCATCGGTCCAACCAGGTACAACCACATAGCGGATCCAGGTTCTTTTATTAATCTTTTGTAGATATTTGGCAAAATCTAAAACGCGTTTATTAGGAACACCAACTAATTTTTTATGTATCTCATCATTTATTTGCTTTAAATCTAACATGACAAGATCGGTTACTTCCAATAAATCTTCAATAGTGTGATCGAGCTGCCGAGCATATCCATTGGTATCTAAACAGGTATGAATTCCTTCTGCATGACAAGCTTTAAACCATTCAGTAATAAATTCTGCTTGTAAAGTAGCTTCACCACCTGATGCCGTTACACCGCCACCGTTAGGCATAATAAAGCTTTTATAAGTGACAATCTCCTTCATCAATTCATCAACAGTGACTTCACGCCCAGCTTTTAAATCCCATGTATCACGATTGTGACAATACAAGCAACGCATTAAGCAACCTTGAAAAAAGACAATAAAACGAATACCAGGTCCATCGACAGTACCAAATGATTCAAAAGAGTGAATTCGGCCTTTGATGGGTTGTTCAGTTGTCATAATAATATTTTGTTCCATAACAATTCTCTAATAGTTGCTCACATCATTCTTTTGTATATTTTAACTCACTTAAAATTAGCTTACACCAATTGCATCAATTAAATATTAGTTAATATTTATTAATTATAGCGAATTTAGTTAGGCAACATTAGATTGTTATGACAAATATATAAGAATAACACTTATAGAGTGTTATTCTTATATCAAATTTGAGGATTCAATTATGTTGAGTCTTTTTAATTATTATATACAGGCTAGTTTATACAAGAATGGTAACTAGCCATATAAATAATTATTAATTTAAACAGCAACACCATATTGTGATGCCATTGCGGCTAAACCACCAGCAAATCCTTGACCAACAGCTCTAAATTTCCACTCTGAACCATGACGATAGAGTTCACCAAAAACCATTGCTGTTTCTGTTGATGCATCTTCAGATAAATCAAAACGTGCGATTTCTACTTCATTATCATTATTATATATACGAATGAAACTATTAGAAACCATACCAAAATTTTGTTTGCGATTTTCGGCATCATAAATGGTAACGCTAAAAACTAACTTTTTAACATTATCAGGGATTTGAGATAAGTTGATTTTAATTTGTTCATCATCGCCATCTCCTTCTCCGGTTCTATTATCCCCTTGATGTTCTATAGAACCACATGGACTTTTTTTATTATTAAAGAAAATAAAATGAGAATCCGATAGTACTTTATCATTTTCGTTTAACATAAATAGAGATGCATCTAAGTCAAATTCTTTTCCATCAGTAACTCGTGCATCCCAGCCCAATCCAACCATTGCCACTGTCATAGTTGGTGCTTCTTTTGTTAATGATACGTTCCCACCTTTTACTAGTGATACAGCCATTTTTAATTCCTTCTAACTTTAAGATGCGTTAATACCATATTGAGCACAAACAGAAGCTAAACCACCTGCATAACCTTGACCAACAGCACGGAACTTCCACTCACCATTATGGCGATATAGTTCACCAAATAACATTGCCGTTTCAGTTGAAGCGTCTTCAGTTAAATCATATCGCGCAACTTCGATCTGGGTATCATCATTAACTAATCGAATAAAAGCACCTTCTACCTGACCAAAACTTTGTCTTCTCGCTGCTGCATCATGAATAGTAACGACGAAAACGAGTTTAGCAACATCCGCAGGGATTTTCTCAAGTTTGATTTTAATTGATTCATCATCACCATCGCCTTCGCCTGTTCTATTATCCCCGGTATGTTCAACGGAGCCGTCTGCTGAACGTAAGTTGTTATAGAATATAAAATCTGAATCATTACGAACTTTGCCATTTTCAGCTAAAAGAAAAACCGATGCATCAAGATCATAATCTTGACCATCAGTGGCACGTACGTCCCATCCTAATCCGATTAATACATTTTTCATACCCGGATCGGTTTTGCTTAAAGAGACATTGCCACCTTTAGAAAGAGAAACACCCATATTTAACTCCTTGTTTGATTTATTTATATTAACTTATTTTTATTTACTCTTCTGATTTAGAAGGGAATAGCAAACTGGCTATGATGCCGAGTGCTAAAATTGTCAGTACGATAATTAAGCTTGTTGTAGCTGAAATGTTATAACCATGACCCCATAAATGATCAGTTGCATTTAAAAATAATTTTAGCGCAATGAAAAATAATATCACCATTACTGATTTTTCTAAATGTACTAAATATCGTTTTAAAGCATCTAATACGAAATACATACTACGTAGACCTAAAATTGCAAACATCATTGCACTATATATGATCAATGGTTCACGGCTCACGGCAATGACCGCAGGTACAGAGTCAAATGCAAACATAACATCAGAAATTTCAATGACAGCTAAACAGAGAAATAAAGGGGTAGCGAAAATGGTTGCTTTTGCACTACTCTTAACTACTAAATCTTTATTTTCTGGCTTAGCTAACTCCTCGTTAACTTGTTTTTTATTAATAAAGAAGTTATGCCCATAGATTTTAGGCCAAACAGGAAAAATTCGTTTCACTAAACGATAAGCTAAATGTTGAGAATAATCCTCTATTTCTTCATCATTATCATCATTTTTAAGCATCATAACAGCTGTCCAACCGACCACAACAGCAAAGATTAATTCAACATAAGAACCCAAGCTAAGCAGTCCTGTTCCGATGATAACAAAAATTCCTCTGAATATAATAGCACCAATGATTCCCCAATAAAGAATTCGATGCCAATATTTGCTAGGTATTGAAAACCAAGAGAAAATAGCCATCATTACAAACAAATTATCAATGGATAACACCTTTTCTAATGCATAGCCCGTTATAAATAAGCTACCAACTTCTGAACCATAGCTATAGAAAAGATAAACTGCAAATAACAGTGATATGACGATCCAAAATACCGACCATAATATAGCGCTTCTTAAACTAATAACCTTATCTTTTCGATGGGTAAATAAATCGATAAATAAGGCACCTACTAATAAACATACAAATACAATCGTTGTTTGTATTGGAAAACCGAGAAATTTTATCATTTTCATCCTAATTACATATTTACATTGCTTTTAGCTCTAACATAATGTTTTATTATCATACCTATGTCTAGAACTGCCATATAACTGACGTTTTTATACTTTTTATTTTATTATTTTAAAGCAAATTGCAGTGGCGCTCTATAAATTATCTTATTTACGACCTGCTTGCCATCTAAATTCCCAACCGTAAGCTTGAGATAAGTCCTGTTGATCACTAAAGTATCTGTTAAGGCGTTGTATCTTTATTGCTCCTTTATCATTCTTTAAATGCACAATAGCACATAACCTATTTCTGTTATCACCTTCAGTAAGCGGGGTCTCAATTTCAGGTTGCCCAGGTACTTGAACTTTAACGATGGCATCGGTTTGATTCCAATTTGGAACACCCTCATAAATGAAGGTATAAATAAGTACTTCATCAATCTTATTCCAGTGTTCCCCATTTATATATATCCATTCACCATCTTTATTGGAACCACTACGATCATCTTCCATCAACTGCACATAGCAAGGATAATTTAAAGAACCAAATGTGTTACCTAATGCTTGAATGACATAAATACTATTATCTTTCAATCGTACAAATGCAGCTAAATCAAGATCAATATTTTTGTTTGTGTTTAAAAAATTTGATAAAAATCCACGTTTTTGTTCTTTATTTGACTTATTCCAATTTAGATTTATACCAATCATTCCATAATTATCTTGTTTGGTTAAATTAACCGTAGTTTTATCTTTAGATAAAGATATTTTGTTAAGATTGACTTTACTTGAAGGATTGGGATTATTTACTTGATTGGCATTACTTACTTGATTGGTTTTAGTCTCTGAGGAATTTTCTTCATCAACGATATTAACGCCATAATTCTCCGCTAACGGTTTCAACCCACCATTAAATCCTTGAGCAATAAATCTGAATTTCCATTCCGAATTTCGTCGATAAATTTCACCCATAATTAATGCTTTTTCTTGGCGACCAACAATATCCACTTCTCCGATAGCAATAACTTGATTATTGGCTATAATTTCAATGGATAAATTTGATAACTGACTAATTGGTTGATATTTATCACAAGTAATCGTAAAGGCAACTTTTGTTACATCATTGGCTAATTTTGATAGGTTTACAATAAATTCATGGTTTTTGTTTTGGTCTTGTTTCCATAAAATCGAACCATTTTCATTCTTTGGCTGTCCATAAAAAACCATATCAAGATCATCTTTTACCTTATTATTAGCAAATAGTCGAAATGCTGAAGCATCAACTGGTAAACCTGAACTAATTTTGACCATAATATCATTATGGTTAATGACGGTATTTGCACCTAGAGTTAAATTTATCATCTGCCAATCACCTTATCAACAATTTGTGGGTACATATCTTGAATTGTTCTACCACTACAAGGAAAACCTTGTGCAGTAAAGTCCCAGGAACCACCATTACGTTTGAGAGTAGCAATGATAATTCCGGTATGTGAACCTTGCTCAGATAATTTATAGTGAGCAAGCTCTTTGTTATTTTGATCTAAGACACGGCAAAAAGCATTATCCACTTCATTAAATGTCTGTCCTCTGAAGCTATTAACCGTAAATACTAAATATTCAACATCAAAAGGGAGTTTTGGTAAGTTAACATAAATAACTTCATCGTCACCATCTCCTTCTCCTGTCAGATTATCACCACTGTGCAGAACTGAGAGACACTCAGATTCAAGATTACAAAACCAAACTTCATCAATTTTTTTACCTATAACATCTAACATGATGCAACTAGCATCTAAATCAATGGACTTCTCCGATGAAGAAAATAAACTACTTAAAAATCCTTTTTTAGCTTGATTATTACGTCTAACAGGATCCCAACCTAGACCAAAATGTAATTGATTTAATGCTGATGATTCTTTTTTAAGTGAAATTGTTTGATTTTTTTTAAGTGATACCATTTTTTCTCCATTCAAAAATATTCTTATAATAAATAGCTTTTTACGATTAATTTTTATTTAATGAAAATGACTAATTAATCCATACCAAAACATTGTGCCCTTTCAATAATATCGCTTGCCCAGCGATGCTGGGTAGACGGTTCACACATTGAACCATTAATATTAAATACTCCGCCTTGGGGAACAGATAAAATCTGTTTGGCTTCTGTATATTCATCTTCTGTTACCCGATAAAACTGATTAATGATATCTAATTGAGAAGGATGAATGAGTGTTTTTCCGACTAAACCATGCAAAATATCTAAGGCTACTTCTTTTGCTAATAAATCATTATCTGAAAAATGTTCGCATACAGGCGCTGTAAGATAAAATCCATTTTGGGCGAAGGTTACAACTAACATTTTAATAAGATAGCCAATAGGTCCATCGTAAATGGTCATATTTTTATGACGTCGCAATCGTAGTCCATTCATTAAATCATTACCGCCAATACGTAATAAAAGGATTCGATCACGACAAGGATGGACTGATAATATATCCGATAGTTGTTGCATTTTAACCACATTATAAACATCTGGTGTTTCTAAGGTTGGCATCATTAATAACTGTGTATTTTGTAAAATGGACCACCAATCATTTAGGCAATTTTGATCAAATTTTGCTATAACAAAACCAGCAACATAGGTTAGGTTTAAATTAGCAATTATCCAATTTGCGTTATCGATATTTCTAGGGCGTATAAAAATAAGTGGTACATTTTCATCTGATGTTTGATTCAGATGATCTGTAATATTTAATATACTTTTTAACAAATTATGTTTAGCGAAGGCAAAATCTTCTACTTTAATCGAATCTTCTAAACAGATAATGACTGATTTTAAGCCTGAATATTTATTATGAATTATAATATCAACAATATTTGGATTATTCGCCGGAATATATAAACTTGAACCAATATTCCAAGGTGATATTTTTTTATTCATCAGAGACCTTCTTTATAATTGTAATTGCTCGATAATTCCCTAAATTTTTATTATCTTCTATAATTTTTATGTTTTTACTTTCGGCCAAATAAATAAGTAGTTTTACATCCGGATCATTACGATCTCGAACTAAAACGTAATCAGGAATTCTTCTTAAAACGGCTCTAGTTGCCTCAGCTATACCAGGCTTAATTCGATTTAAATTAGTAATCTTATATTTTTCAGCCAAATGTTGTATAACTTGTTGGCTAATTTGGAATAGCTCATGTTTTTTGTTCGGATTGAAGCTGACATTTGGTAATGTGGTGGCGTCAATTTGGCGTCGATGTTGATCGACGATATCGGCTAAATATTGACTGCAATCATATTTCTCTAAATGGTTGCATTGAATACAACCATGTAAATCGCCATTTAACCAAATTGAACGAGATATCATTCCTGAAACAGGCGCTCCCATAATACCAAATGGAATTAACCAATCATCATCACTGGCGGAAGCCCAAGCACAACCACAAGGATCCGCCAAAACAATCAATTTTGGTTTATCTTGATAGCCTTGTCTTAAAGCTAAAGACTGCTGAAGTTGATTGGTAATAGCGCCTTTACCAGTCCAGCCATCTACGAAAACAATGCCGTTTTTACCGTGTTTATTTTCAATCCAATCCATCGCAACGGTATCAATACCACGATCGCGAATAATGCTGACACCGTAATGGTAAGTTTCTTTACCAAGATCTTTTAGTGCTCTTTGTAACATTACACCTAGTGGTACGCCTGCGCGAACTAAGCTTACGAGTACAATTGGTGTTTGAATTTGTTGAGTTAAAAAAATAGCAAGTTGTAAAACTTCTTTCGCTAAACGTTGACCTTCTTGTTGTATTGATTTTTCGAATAAATCCAAATGCCAGCTTGTCGGTTCATCTTCACGACTAATCATTTCCGAATAGTGTTTCTTTCCTGATTGAATTAATTGTTCTTTTATTTCAACAGGTGTAGTTTCCATTTCAACACGTTTTAGTAAAAATTGGACATCACAAGAAGTGTATGATCCTGAAAACGGTTCGATATTAATCATTATTATTTTCCAAATATTGTTTGTTTAATTGTATCGCTGAATTGGCTTTTTTGTGGAATACAAAACCAAGTACAAAGTTGCATAAAACTAAAGTCTGTTAAGCTGTCACCCATTCCTATTAGTGGAAACGTACCCCTTTGAGTTTTTAGTTTATTAATTAACCATGTTGCAGCTTTGCCTTTTTCAATTGGCTTTGGGATCCAAGCAATATTGTTATTGTTGCGGTGAATATAGAATTGACTTGTATCAAACTTTTGTTGAAGTTCATCATCAAATTGATAAAGCTCGGCAAGCTGATTACTATCACGATGTTTCATAACGAAATAGATAGGAACATCATCATATTCATAATTGATTCTTACCCAAGCATTCAATTTTTGTTTTATCATCATCTGTTCAATATCATGCTGCAATAAAAGTAACTGGCTTCGATAAGGGTGGATATCATGCAAAATTTTTTGTTGCCAAGTAATATCATTTTGTCCTTTAGCATCTAAAATTACTGCACCATGAGTGGTGATTGACCAAGAGGTGAACGGTAATTTAACTCGTTTTATTTCTTCAGTTCCCCGTGCGGTAACAGGGATCACTTCTGCATTTTGTAACATCCAATTGACAAATAAAAACTGCTCATCGCTCATAAAACTACGAGGCGTTAACGAGCGATCAAGCGCAGCTATATGGTTAGGCGAGATATGTAATTCCTCTTGCATTTTCCGTTTAGTTTGGAATAACGTATCATCTAAATCAGTTAATATAACCGGTTTATTGGAGGTCATATCAAGCATAACAAACTACCTCAACGTCAGATGTTATTGCTTTCAATTGTTTTAAAAAACTTTGGTCTATACTGTGTTCTGCGGTTTCAACACATAATAAGATTTTATCAAACTCTTGGTGAGCAATATTGTAAATAAAATTAGGAATACCTTGACCATAATTATCAGTAAAAGAAATCGCTGACTTTATAGCGGAACCTATAGCAATAGGTGAACGTGTTGTTGAACCAAATAATACGTTTGCTCCTTGTTTTTCTAAACGTTCAGCTAATAAAAAAGGTTTCCACAGGAATTCTCCACTACCAATAACTAATATGGATTTATCCGGTTGGACGGCGATTTGCTGTCCCAAATTATCATCACTTTCGTGACTACCTAATCTTCCCCAATCTTGAGGTCCAATTATAACGTTATCATTTTGATTGGTAATATTGACCTCTGGCATTGTAGGTGGTGGAGCATTTAAATCTGGCTGCCAAGTCCAATTACCATTTAGCAATGCATAACATTGAACCTCTATGTCAGGATAGCTTATTGGTTCTTGATTCCAATTAACAAGTGTCAAAATAATGATACGTTTTATATTTTTAAAATAATGAGTATTCCACAACGCCTGAATAAGATTTGTAAAAGTGTTTCCTGTTGTCATTTCATCATCTATTAGAATTAGATTTTCAGCATTATTCAAACTGGCGCGCATTGCTTTATCTTGAGGAAGATAGATTAAATGATCAGTGGCATGACTATGGTTTTCTTTAAATTCACATAATAATTCAGCGTTCATGGCATGACGGGTTGATGTTAATAAAAATGCCTTATCAAACTTACTTTTTGCTTCATGAAAAACACCTGCGGCTAATCCAACAGCTGTTTCGGCCATACCGATAAAAATTGCTTCGCCATTAATATTATCCGGTAACATTTGGCTTAGTTCGCGATAACTTTTTCGCATTTTTGCTGGTGATACCGGGATATGTTTACCTAATACTTTACTAACAAATAAAAAAGCTCGTTTTGGATTATTCCTTTCAGCGATATCAAATAATTCATCTGTAGAGAATTTCCCCATTTTATAATTAATAGAAAGGGTTCCTCGTTTTAATGTTTTCTTTAGATTGATCATGACGATATAGTGATTAAGTTGGTTAAATTATTTGGATATTGAATAACGGATGATGTAGAAATAACTTCTGCGTATTTAAAATGTTGTTTATATAGATCTTTAACTTGAGTTTTATTTAGCAAATTTAAATGATACATGACCATTAAACCGGCTAGATTAACCCCACTATGCAAAGTATTGCCAATACCGCCCGAAGGTCTCATATTAATTTCCAGTAATAATGGTTGACCATCTTTATCATTACGTGTTTGAACATTTACTAAGCCATCAGCTTGCATGGCACTTGCACAACGACAGGCAAGTTCAAAAGCCACACCTTCATTTCTAATTATCTGCTTGCTACCATGCTTTTCTCTAGCTATAGCACAGAGAACTTCACCTTTACTAGCGAAAATGTCGACAGACGATTCGGGTGAATATAGATATGGCATTAAAACCATTGGTGTAGGTTGTTCTAAAGTGGCATATAATTGCAGAAAAATATCAGGTCGAATACCTCTTTCTTCCGGATTGGACAAGATTCTAAATGGAGATATATTGTTCTCGAATCGCCAAAATCCCATGCCATAAATACCATGAACTGGTTTAATACATAATTTATCAAAGGGCGGATGAGCAATATTTTTTTGTAATTGTTCAACATTATCAATTAATATTGAAGGAACAACCGGTAATTGCTGCTGCTCCATAAATAGGGCAAAATCTATCTTACTATTTGAAAGCTTTAATAAATCTATATTACTTGCACCGGTAATTAAGGTTACTCCAGTTGCTTCTATTTCATAACGATGTTGTTCATACCAAAGTGCGTTTTTAACAACATATACCACATCAATTTTATATTGGCTAATAACTTCAGTAATAAAGGATAATCTCTGTGTCTCTTCTGAAGGTTCAATAATAGCGAAATCAGCTGTGGATAGGATCTCTTTTCGATTTTCCCGGTGAGAAGCAAAAACTTCGATTTTTACATGATTTTTTTTTGCAAAATCTTTTACCGCTAAAATTATGTCTCGTTGTGATGAAAAGCTCTCCATAAACCAAATTCTATTTATCATTTTATATTTAATTTCCTTATTCATTCCTTTGGTTAAAATTAAATCAATATTTAAGTAATATTTAACTTAAAGGTAAATATTTTTGCGCTTTATTCGACCACATAAAACCTTTTTTAACTAACTTCAGCATTGGAATATCACCAATGGTATCGCCATATGCACAACTATCTTCTTCTGAGAGATCTGGATAGTTTTTTAGTATTTGCTGGACTTTTTCTTCGCCATAGCAATTTTTGCCTATCATTGTAGGATAGTTACCGATATAAGGTGTCGATATAAGTTTGGCGAAACCATTTTGTTTTACCCATGGTGACAGATAAAGATCGATTGATGCGCTCACCAAAATGCACTCGTCACCGTTGGCCTTGTGCTTCTCTAATAGGACAATTGCTTGCGGACGCATCATTTTAGGTAAAATTTTCGTAACAAATTGTGAAGCAGAATGATCAATTTCTTGTTTTGAAAATTTCGAAAGATAGATCTGAAGTGCCCTATTTTTAACTTCACCACGTAATTCTCGATTAAATAAATACCGACATAATAATGGAACAAGCAAAATAGCTTTAAAGATAACCATTGGCCAACCAACGGTATAAATAAGAAATGGTATTAATGAATCTTTGGTTGTCAGAGTACCATCAAAATCAAAAAAAACTTTCATAACTTAAAAAAAACCCTTTAACATATTCCATGACGTTTTAGGATAGACTATTCAAATCATAATTAATAGATAGATTAATTTATATTTAATATAATTGTTAATTATCCACTAATTGTACGACTACTAATCGTCCCCCATCTTCACGGGACAATAAGATTTGGCGATTATCATTAAGTTCGATTTTATCGCCAATCGCTATTTTTGTTTGGTCGGGCAACGATATCAAATCTTTGATACCTTCATTCACTAACCACCATTGGTTATTATGAAATATAAAATAGCCGACCCGTTTTTTTAAATGGTCACTCAGTCTTTCATTAGGCGCGATCAATCGATTGATATGCCAAGGATAGAGTGATTGCCCACTCCAGACCATAAGTCGATGGTCATCAGGTCGATAACTCCCTGCGATACGAGAGGAATAAAGATTTAAAATAGGTAATTTACCTTTGTAACCTGTGCCACAATAGGGACAAGAAGGCGCAGTTTTACCAGCAAAAACATACCATTGTTGTTCACACTGTTTATTTTGGCATGGTTGAATTAAATCGATAGTTTTAACTAGTGCGGTTTCCCATTCATCAGCAGTAGGACGTTTTAGTGGATCGTGTAATCCATCAATAAACGCTCGTTCAAATAATTTAGATAAATAAGGCCCCATAACAGTATATGGAATTTTAGTAGGATCTGCCCATGGTAATGCATCTGGTGAGATTTGATTAATATTGACTCTATTACTTTTGTCAGAAGGGTGTTCTATAAAAAGCGCTTTTTCACCCATGGTCATTGACTCGTCACGTATCTCATCATTGATATCATGAACTTTCCCACCTCTTAGAGGATGACGAAAAAGCAAATACATATATATTAAAACCGATAATGCGTGACGATCGGTTGTTATGCTAGGTAATATCCGTTTTGGATCATCTTTATCTAGATGTGCTGTTTTTACCACCTCCGGCGCGATAAAATCTGGGGTACCAACCACATCAGGGGGAAATTTGTCCGGCACAACCAATCCATCAATATCGATAATACAAGCATGACCTAATTCAGGATCAATTAATACGTTTTTATAGCTTAAATCGCTGTGACATAAACCTGTAGCGTGCA
Organism: Gilliamella sp. LMG 34359; assembly: GCF_984569085.1. NCBI lineage: Bacteria > Pseudomonadati > Pseudomonadota > Gammaproteobacteria > Orbales > Orbaceae > Gilliamella > Gilliamella sp. LMG 34359. Next base: position 3,261,864 of record NZ_OZ474906.1, read on the forward strand.
ATCTTCTTACCGCACGCGATAACTGTAGACAGATTTTTAGATAAGTTAATAATGTTCCTTTTTCACGAGGATCAAGAAATTTATTACGGTTACTGGCACTGGCAAACCATTTACCTTCCTTTTCCCTCCCTTTAATGTTAAGAAAATCATTATTTTTGGAACCATATTTAAAAAAGAAATGTTTATGATAAGTTGGTATAACTAAACCTAACTGTCCCATATGTTCAACAATATCTGTCGGCCAACAAAATAATTCATGCCAATAATCTCCACCTTGTTGGTTAAATATATTTTGGTAATAAGACCCAGTAATCATCTCAATGCGTTCACGAGCTTGTTGATTTGGTGTTTTTTGATAAAAAGCGATAACATAGGATTTATCTGATGAAAAATAAACATTCTTCATCGTTCCTGCGCCAATTATTTCATCAACATAATTAACATGTTTACCGCTTTTAGTTACACAATTAATAATTTTAGCCATATCTTTTATATCTAATATCAATTTAATCTAAGAAATTTACCAAATTACAATTAAAGTTCGGTCATCATGATGGCCTGGAGATGAGAATTTCATCCAATCTAATAACGCTTCTGCAGGATTAACTGGTGTTGCTAAGTATGGATTAAGTTCGTCGATTAATTGTAGCCATTTATCTTTATTATTTAGCTGAAAATCGGTTTCAAATTTAGGATCAGAAATTCCATCGGTCATTAATAGGAAATAATTTATTTCTGGCCATTTTCCTATGCGAATTCGACTATAGAAATCAGCTTCTCGTAAAATAGAATTATCTAAAAAACGTGTTTGTCCTGCAAATTCACCGTTATCTGTGTTTGCTAATAAACGAATATTATCTTTATAGCTAAAGGCGGCAATAGCGCCATCACCAACGGAAAATGTGGCAGCGAATAAGTCATTATCCATTTTTAAGGTTACAGCAATTAATAACGTCGTTGAATATGATTTGAGAGGGCGATTAGTTTTATCCGCCTCTACCTCTAGTTGTTTGATTGCGAGTAATATAGCATCACGAAACCAAGTTTTAAATTGAGTACCAGCGCTTTGGGTAGAAGCATGATCCCATTTTTTTACACAATTTAAAAGATCTTGGTTCGCACTATCTAATAGTTGATGTTTAAGATATTGTCCAACCGTATTTACTGCTAATTGTGACCCTTTTCTTGAATTTTTAGCACTTCCAGCGCCATCCGCAACAATAGTGATATTCCATCCATTAGATAAACTATCAATAAAGAAATCATCATCTCTAAAAGAACCTACATGAGCATGTGAACGGCCTCGGCAACTTGCCGCAGCAATTTTCAGTTGTTCTGTTTCGATAAACTGATGGGCTAAACTTGGTTTATAGTAAATGTCATTTTCATCAGCAGGAATATTTTTCCACAAACTATCAGGATCTGGATTAATGATAATATCTATTTTAGTTGTTTGCGCTACACTGTCTGTAACTTTCCAAATGATATCCAGAGTAAAAGTACCTGATATTGTTGGAGTACCCTCAATGGTATTAGTTTGTTTATTAAAAGTAAGATTTAAATCTGGTTGATTAATTAAAACATTCTCAATAATGATTTCTGCATCAGTATATGGAGAATCAATTTCTATTTTAGCTGAATAGTTATTACCTACTTTCATATTTGGTAAATGAAATCGAGGTGAATAAGATATTGGACTTTTTCTATCGCTGACTAGATTTTCAGATGAATCGCTACTAGTATTTTGCTTCTGTAATTCTTTAAATTTCAATAATTGCACATCTTTTTCAGGTTTTAACTCAAGCCAATGTGTTATAGGGACAACATAAGCTAAAGGCAGTGTAAAATTAGGTTGATTATCATCGTTTTGACTACTATTATCCGATTTTAATTGTTGATATGTAGTAGTGATCGTTTCGATTGCCTGATCAATAAGAACCGTAATTGAATTGGTTTTAATTAGTTGTTCTAGCAGATCTTGGGAAATATCAGTAATAATTGCAGAGATAATTTTTTGATAAATATTATCAGAACTCGTCATTATCCTTTCCCTCTTATTACAACAAAATCCTCATCAGGCATACTCATATTAAATTGTAAATATCTATCACACCAAGGACATGTTACTAAGCCAGTATGGTCAATGCATAAAAGGTTACCACATGAACACATTGCAAAAGCAGAAGGATTACTGCAATGTGGACACGTCGGTGTTCCAATTAGTTGGTTAGTATTAACTAATAAGCTTGTTTTTACTTCATCACTCCAATCAAAATATTCGTTATCAATAGGATAACACCCAGTTAGCTGGTATTTTTGTTGTTGATCTGTATAAAGATTGACTACATTATCAGCTAGATTATATTTGATTAAATAGGGACGAGTTGTATTTGAGCATTTACCGACAAGTACCACACAATTTTCATCATATGATTTATAATTCCTAGCATCAGACAAGTTTAATACATTGTTATAATCATTTAATAATGCAATATCTTTATTTATATTTTGACTATGAGAAGAAACGGAAGCCGTAATCCATTTAATGAAATGCGTAAAGTTCTCTTGATGATTATCATTTAATATTATGACTGTTTCTGTTAGTTGATGTAATATACTTATGTCACTTGAATTTCCTAAGCTTACTGCAATAAAATTAACTTTTTGAGCATATTTTTCTCGCCAAATACGCAATTCATTGCCAACTATATCAGTAGGGCGACCATCTGTTATGAGATAAACAATTGGTTTCCAATCACCTTTACGGTCTGGAGTTGTTTTAAGTAATTTATTATCAATTTGATACCTTAACTCACGTAAAGCTGCTCCCAATGATGTTCCGCCACCAATCGGTAACATTGGCGGGTAAAATGAAATTAAATCAATTAAAGGAACAATTGTTTTAGCTTTACCGGCAAATGCAATGATAGAAATATAAACTGTTTCAAGTGCATGTGGATCTTTTCTAAGATCCGTAACGATATCTTGTAGTCCTTTCTTTAATTTATCCAGATTCCCCCCAATCATTGATTCGGAGCAGTCTAGTAGAAAAAAAACGGGTAATCTTCTCATAAAGTTATACTTTTATTTTTATAAAACTAATTGTATTTCAGGCGGAGGGGGAGGCAGATCATCTGAACTAACATTAATACCCGTACTGGAACTTCCTGATGCGACACTGACCGAAATCCACTTAAAAAACCCAGCAAAAGCATTTGAATCTAAGGTTTCTAGGGCAACAATTTGTGATGAAAGTAATTTTAAATGTTCTGTATCTGCTTTTTTTCCGATCGCACAACAAACTATAGAAGCAATGGCAATATTCTTAATTGCTTTACAGGCCTCCGTGTAAGCAAACATGTCTGATGGTTTTCCATCTGTCATTAAGAAAATCATTGGTCGCCAGTCACCTTTTTGTTCACTGTTTGATCGCTTAACATCACGATTTATCCTATTTATTAGGCATTCTAATGCTGCGCCTGTAAATGTAGCTCCCGAACTGGGAACGGATAAATCCTGAAATTTAAATTGTTCTAAGGCGGTTAAAGGGACAATTTCTCGAGCTTCATTATCAAAGGTTATGATTGATATATAAACACTTTCGAGAGCATAGGGATCTTGTCTAAGCGCGTTGAGCATTGATTGTATCCCAACATTAACCGCATTAATTGACTCGCCACGCATTGAACCTGATGTATCAATGACTAGATATACAGGAAGCCTTCTCATTACGAGTACCATTCTATATATGATACAAATGTATCAGATTCACTTGCATTACCAATTGCTTTAAATTGCCAGCCGCTTGCTTCACGATTTAATTCAGCAAAAATCATTGAACGTTTATTAACAAATTCGCTACCGGTTGAAAGGTCAAAGCGTGCCATTTCTATATTATTAGCATCTACTGCACGTATAAATGCATTTTGTATTTGACCAAAGTGCTGTTTACGTTGAGTACCATCATATATTTGTACAATAAAAACAATCTTATGATACTGATCACTTAAGGCATTTAATTTTAAAATAATCTGTTCATCATCACCATCGCCTTCACCGGTTCGATTATCACCAGTAAGCCAAACATTACCTGTTTCATGAGTCATATTGTTAAAAAATATAATATCGCCATTGTCTAACGTTTGTTTACCATTTTTTACCATTCCTAATTTGCCAATTTTGCCATTTTTATCACATAAGAATGCGATAACATCTAAATCATAATCTTCATTATTACCACTAAATAATTTTTTGAAAAATCCAGAAATAGATTGCCGATTTTCAGCTACATCCCAACCTAGACCTATTGTCACTTGAGAAAGATCAAATTGACTTTTTGATAGACTAACGCCTTGACCTTTTTTTAAACTAACAGACATAATTTCCTCTCAGATGTAAAATATATATTTTTTGATTATAAAACAATGTTAACTTCAGGTGGTGGTGGAGGTAAATCCTCTAAACCTATGACTTCTTTTCGATTTGATTCAACTTTTTCACTTCCAGTAGAAATACTAGCAGATACCCATTTAAAGAAAGATTTAATTGAATTTGAATCGGCAGTTTCCAATTGCATGACTATTTCTGTGATATTTTTTAAAATGGAACTATCAACTGATTCCCCTACAGCACATGCTATAACCATACCTTTCTTCACGTTTTGGAATTTTTTTAATCCTTTTTCCCAATCGTCAGTAGGCATTCCATCCGTCATTATAAAGACAAGAGGTCGCCAATCTCCTTTTGTATCATAGGTTGTCTTAACAACCTCTTTCTCAATACAATCTGCGGTAAGGCTTAATGCCTCACCTAATGATGTTGTACCTGTAGCTACAAGTTCTGGCGTTTTAAAACTTAATAGATCAGTCAATGGTATAATTTGGGTGGCGGAAGTATTAAATGTAATTACTGAAATAAAAGCTGTCTCAAGGGCGTAAGGATCTTGTCTAAGAGTAGTTAATAGAGTTTGTACACCATTTTTAACCGCTTCAATTGCTTCTCCATACATGGACCCTGATGTGTCTAATACAAGATAAACAGGTAGTCTTCTCATCTATTTTTCCTTAAATAAAGAGGGAATTATTATTTATTTAGTATATGTTATTATTTATATAATTACTTAAATGAAGCTTTATATTGCTTTTATCTTATCAATTTATTACTAAATAAATCTTTTATTAATTACCTATTAAAATAAATTAAGCTGATTAACATCATTGCTAACCGCTTAACTACAGTAATTTTATAGTAAATTATCTGTTAACAATTCAAAATCCTAACATATTTTTTTATTCAAAATCTATTAGATTTTTCCATTTATAGCAAAAAATTAATTTTCAATAACTTTTGATGTATCTTGCCCCGAGTATTTTTATATAAAATAAAAACTAACCTTTCGATAAAATTTAATTAAATTAATAAGTAATAGAATATTTTATTAGAAATAAAAAAAACGGCGTAATTTAATATTACGCCGCTTTAAATTAGTTTAAATTATATCAACGATATTATTTAAGTACGTATTTTACATGGTTGTAGTAAAAGTACGTGTAATAACGTCTTTTTGTTGCTCTTTAGTCAATGAATTGAAACGTACTGCATATCCAGAAACACGAATTGTTAATTGTGGATATTTTTCAGGGTGTTCCATCGCATCTAATAATGTTTCACGGTTTAATACGTTAACATTTAGATGTTGACCACCTTCAACTGTAGCTTCGTGATGGAAGTAACCATCCATTAAGCCAGCTAAGTTACGTTTACGCGCGTCATCGTCTTTACCTAATGCATTAGGAACGATTGAGAAAGTATATGAAATACCATCTTTCGCATAAGCAAATGGTAATTTAGCCACAGAAGTTAATGAAGCAACCGCACCTTTTTGGTCACGTCCGTGCATCGGGTTAGCACCTGGTCCAAATGGCGCACCAGCACGACGTCCGTCTGGAGTGTTACCTGTTTTCTTACCATATACTACGTTTGAAGTAATAGTTAACACAGACTGAGTAGGAATTGCATTACGATAAGTTTTAAGTTTTTGAATTTTCTTCATGAAACGTTCAACTAAATCAACTGCAATATCATCAACACGTGGATCATTGTTACCGAATTGTGGATATTCACCTTCGATTTCAAAATCAGTTGCTAAACCATCTTCATCACGAATCGTTTTCACTTTCGCATATTTAATTGCAGATAATGAGTCAGCTGCAACAGAAAGACCAGCAATACCACAAGCCATAGTACGAATAATATCACGGTCATGTAGCGCCATTAATGATGCTTCATAACTATATTTATCGTGCATATAGTGAATTGCATTTAATGCAGTCACGTATTGTTTTGCTAACCAATCCATGAAGTGATCTAAACGAGCGAACACTTTGTCAAAATCAAGATATTCGTCAGTAATTGGATCTTCTTTAGGACCAACTTGCATTTTTAATTTCTCATCCACACCGCCATTGATTGCGTATAGAAGGGTTTTAGCAAGGTTTGCACGAGCACCAAAGAATTGCATTTGTTTACCAACAATCATTGGACTTACACAACATGCAATAGCATAGTCATCGTTATTGAAATCAGGACGCATCAAGTCATCATTTTCATATTGTAAAGATGAAGTATCGATAGATACTTTAGATGCAAATTCTTTAAATCCAGAAGGTAACTGTTCAGACCAAAGAATTGTCATATTTGGTTCTGGAGAAGGACCCATTGTATATAGAGTATTTAAGAAACGGAAAGATGTTTTAGTAACAAGTGTACGTCCGTCAACACCCATACCGGCAATAGATTCTGTTGCCCAAATTGGGTCACCTGAGAATAATTCATCATATTCAGGAGTACGTAAGAAACGAACCATACGTAATTTCATAACGAAGTGGTCAACAATTTCTTGCGCTTCTTTTTCGGTAATTAAACCAGCTGCTAAATCACGTTGGAAATAGATATCAAAGAAAGTAGAAGTACGACCAAGAGACATCGCCGCACCATTTTGAGATTTAACCGCAGCTAAATAACCAAAATAGGTCCATTGAACAGCTTCTTGTGCAGTAGTTGCTGGTGCTGAAATATCGAAACCATATTTCGCTGCCATTTCTTTAATTTGGCCAAGTGCACGATGTTGTTCGGCAATTTCTTCACGACGTTGCATAGTCATTGGTAAATCAACGCCATTTTCAAAGTCAGCTTGTAATGAAGTAAATTGTGCAAATTTATCTTGCATTAAGTAATCGATACCGTAAAGCGCAACACGACGGTAGTCACCAATGATACGACCACGACCATAAGCATCAGGAAGACCAGTGATAACACCTGATTTACGACAACGTAGAATATCTGGAGTATAAATATCAAATACACCTTGGTTGTGAGTTTTACGATATTCAGTAAAGATTTTTTTAACTAATGGATCTAAAGTTCTATCGTAAGCTTTACAAGAATTTTCGATCATTTTGATACCACCAAACGGGATAATTGCACGTTTTAATGGTTTTTCAGTTTGTAAACCGACAATCTTCTCTAAATCCTTTTCGATATAACCTGCATCATGAGCAGTGATAGTAGAGATTACACTTGTATCAAAATCAACTGGCGTATGAGTGGAGTTTTCAAATTTGATACCTTCCATCACTTTATCCCACAATTTAGTGGTTGCTTCTGTAGCGCCAGCTAAGAAAGATTCATCACCCTCATAAGGTGTGTAATTTTTTTGAATGAAATCGCGAACATTGACATTATTTTGCCAATCACCCTCTTTAAATCCTTTCCAAGCCTTTGCTTGTACTTCATTTAAATTACTCATAGTTATTAACCTCAGGTTTACAAAAATATCTATCTACTCTTACATAAGGGTAAATATTATAAAATCAATGTGGCTTACGTAGATGTAAAGCCCAATTAGGAACGGCGACTAATAAGCCCCCTAAAATATTCCCGATAGTAACAGGAATTAAATTATTTACAATAAAATGCTCAACTGTTAGTGCCTTAAAGGTATCAGGAGCGACCCCGACAGCAGCCCAAAACTCAGGTGACGCAAAATTATTAATTACAATTCCCATAGGAATCATAAACATATTTGCAATGCTATGCTCAAAACCACTGGCGACAAACATTGCCACTGGTAACACCATAATTAGCATTTTATCGAGTAAACTGCGACCTGCATAACTCATCCAAGCAGCTAAACACACCATTAAATTAGCTAATAAACCAAGGAATACCGCTTCGATGAAAGTATGGTGTAATTTATGATCTGCAGTTTGTAAGACATTTAATCCCCATAAACCATTGGCAACCATATATTGCCCAGAAAACCAAATAATTGCGACAAACAGTATAGCACCAATAAAGTTACCAATATAGACAAAAATCCAGTTACGAAACATTTTTACCCAACTTATTCTATGCGTCATTTTAGGTAAAATAGTTAAAATGGTTGAAGTAAATAGATCCGTTCCACAACAAACAACAAGCATCAAACCAAGCGAGAAACAGATACCACCAACTAGTTTAGCAAGTCCGAAAGCAACGGTTGCTGTACCGGTGGTTGCAGTAATATAGAATACGAAGGCGATGGAGATAAAAACACCTGCAAGAATAGCAGATAAGATAGTACTACTAGGGTGTTTATTAACTTTATAATTGCCAAGTTCTTCGGCGATTTGGGTCATTTGTGCGGGAGAAAACGAGTCCACAAGCTTATCATTACTCAAGTTGACATCCTCAAAAAAACTATGCTTTTATGAGGCGCATAGTATACTCCAAAATTAACGTAGATCACGTTTTTTTTAATAAAAAACTTTAAAACTAAAAAAACATTAATTATTGATTATTTGCGTCGTCTATAAATTAGCCACTTTTGAACATTTTACTTTAGGTTAGAAAAGTGGCTATTGATCATTAATTTAATTATTAGTGATTACCTAAAAGATTACTGACTTTCACCAAATAGTTGCGTGACTCTTGAGAAACATGTGAAGTCACTAATTTTCGGTAAACTTGTTGCGGTGTCATTGAATTAATAATTTTAATGGCTTCATTTCGATCATCTGAAAACGTCCGCAATACACTACCTGCACCACCATTATAGGACGTGATCATTGCATAGCGTAATGAGATTGGATTTTTGATGCCAGCTAAATACTTAGTTTTCAGTAGGGATAAATAAGCGGTTCCTATATCAACATTATTACGAGGATCGAGTAGAAATTGTCGACTTGGTTCTCCCGATTTTCCTCGAAATATGAAGACATCACGCCCGGAGGTATGTTGTTGTACTTGCATCAATCCTAACGAATCGGTACGACTAACAGCATAAGGGTTGAATGCCGATTCAACTTCGATAATCGCTAAAATTAATCGTTCATCAATTGAGTAACGATTTGCCGCTTCGGTAACTAAAGGTAAGAATTTTCTTGCTCGCTGGTTAATATGATTTGCAACAAGTTTAATTTCAACATAAGTAATATTATGCGATCCAGATGAACGAACGTTCAAATTATTGGCCAGTAAATAATCAGCAAAACTATTCGCCCTACCACTCCAACGGATTGGTTGTCTTTCTTGGTCTAGAACCTGATTATATAAAAAAGGCTCTTCGGATAAATTCTGGCTTATTTTATCTCGCCTTATGATGTCAACCGGTTCAGGCATGAGCAATGTTGAAACAATCGCTTCTTTCAAATTTTCAATAGGCGTATCAGATAGTGTCTCAATGGTGATTATCCCTGAAACAAAGTTGATATGCACTCGAGTTTGTAAATTATCCTCATACTGAACATAATCTTTTGGTCCAGCAATAAGGACCTCTTTAGGTCCCCAGATTTCCTCTATATTATTAGCATACTGACTGATTAAAATATTAAACGCGTTGGTGTCTTTTACATAATAATCTTTGTCAGTTTTTCTGTTATTTGAGCCGGGACAGGCTGTTAATAAACTTACTGAAATGAGTAATGCAAGGATTTTAAAATTGGTTTTCATTGTTAGCTCTCAATTTTCAGGTTTATACCCATCGATCACCACATCTTCACCTTCAAACAAAAACTTAACCATCTCATTTTCAATTTTTTTACGATGTTCTAAATTCATCATATTAAGCTTATTTTCATTAATTAACATTGTTTGTTTTTTAAGCCACTCTTGCCAAGCTAACTTAGAAATTTCATTATAAATACGCTTACCTAGCTCTCCTGGATAAAGCTGATAATCTAGACCTTGGGACTCTTCTTTTAGAAAATGGCAATAAATAATACGACTCATATTTATTCCTAATTTATTAACAATTATTAATTAGCTGCCAATTATACCCGAAAATAATTACAAAAAAGAGTAAAATATATAAAATATTTATCCCTTTAAATGCATATAAATTCAATAATTATGAATAAATATTTACTTTACTATCTTCGCAAATAACATAAAATATATCATGACTGTTGGTTAATATAAGGATTGAATAATGCAGCCAGAAATAACAAGAGAACTGTTTGATAAAGTCATTCTCCCGGTTTACTCACCAGCTAAATTTATACCGGTGAAAGGAAAAGGTAGTCGAGTATGGGATCAAGATGGTAACGAATATATCGATTTTGCTGGGGGAATAGCGGTTAATGCCCTTGGTCATTGCCACCCTAGATTAATTAATGCTTTACACCAACAAAGTGAACAATTATGGCATGTCAGTAATGTTTTTACCAATGAACCAGCTTTACGCCTTGCCAAAAAAATTATCGATAATACCTTCGCTGATCGTGTTTTCTTTGCCAATTCAGGAGCTGAAGCAAATGAAGCCGCTTTTAAATTAGCAAGATACTATGCGGCTGAAAAATATAGTCCCTATAAAACTAAAATTATCGCATTTTATCAATCTTTTCACGGCCGCACCTTTTTTACCGTTTCCGTTGGCGGGCAAGCTAAATATTCCGATGGTTTTGGACCTAAGCCGGCTGATATTATTCATGTCCCTTTTAATGATTTAAATGCCGTTAAAGCGGTAATGGATGATCATACTTGTGCCGTAGTGTTAGAGCCTGTACAAGGAGAAGGTGGATTAACATCAGCAACCCCAGAATTTTTAAAAGGTGTAAGAGAACTTTGCGATCAATATAACGCCTTATTAGTTTTTGACGAAGTGCAGTGTGGTATGGGACGAACAGGTAGTTTGTACACTTATCAACAATATGATGTTGTGCCTGATATTTTAACTTCCGCCAAAGCACTTGGCGGCGGCTTTCCTATTAGCGCAATGCTAACAACCAATGAGATCGCATCAGTCATGCATCCGGGTGTCCACGGTACAACTTATGGCGGTAACCCATTAGCTTGTGCTGTTGGTTGTGAGGCTTTTGATATTATCAACACACCTGAGGTAATTCAAGGCGTAGAAAAACGTCGGGCAATCTTTATTGAACAACTTGAAAGTATTAATGATAAATTCAAAGTATTTCGAGAATACCTTGGTAAAGGATTACTTTTAGGTGCTGAATTACAACCAAAATTCCATAGTAAGGCTCGCGAGTTTTTAAATGTGGCTTCTGAGTGTAAAGTAATGATACTAAATGCTGGGCCAAATGTACTACGTTTTACCCCTTCACTAATCATATCTGAAGACGAAATAAAAGAGGGAATGAACCGACTTAGTACCGCAGTCGAAAAAGTTGTCAATTCCTAAGTTTTTCTATACAGTAACGGCATTTTAAGTGATTAAGTGCCGTTAATGCACTTAAAGGATATTGTTTATGACCGACATTCGACCATTAAATTATGCGAAAACGCATTTCATTTTAAGTGCTCCAGACATTACTCATTTACCAGTAGATACCGGTGTTGAAATTGCATTTGCTGGACGATCAAATGCAGGAAAATCAAGTGCACTCAATACGTTAACCAACCAAAAAGCGTTAGCAAGAACCAGCAAAACACCGGGAAGAACTCAACTAATAAACTTATTTGAAGTTGCAGAAAACTGCCGCTTAGTTGATTTACCGGGGTATGGTTATGCCCAAGTACCAGAAGCGATCAAACGCAAATGGCAAAAGTCTCTTGGTGAATATTTGCAAAAACGAGAGAGTCTAAAAGGTTTGGTCGTATTGATGGATATTCGACACCCATTAAAAGATTTGGATCAACAAATGATTGAATGGGCAGTGTCTGTCAATATCCCGGTAATGCTGCTATTAACAAAAGCAGATAAACTGGCTTCCGGCGCACAAAAAAAACAAGTGAATATGGTTAAAGAAGCCATCTTACCATTTCAAGGCGATATAACGGTTGCACCATTCTCATCACCAAAACGTGTAGGTTTAGAAGCTCTAAAACAAAAATTAGATGAATGGTTTAGCCAACAATAAAGGAACATAATGAATAACAGTGCATTTTCTTTTCAAACTTTAACACCTGAACTCATTTTTAATAGTTTAGCAACTATCGGTATCAACGTTGATTCAGGCCTCACCGCGTTAAATAGTTATGAAAACCGCGTATATCAATTTTCCGACGAAAATCGCACTCGTTATGTCGTTAAATATTATCGGCCACATCGCTGGAATAGATCACAAATTATTGAAGAGCATCAATTTACTCAACAATTATCACAGGCAGATATCTCAGTTATTGCACCACTGATAATTAACAACAGTAGTGTGCATGAATATCAAGGCTATCTATTTGCATTATTTCCAAGTGTTGGCGCAAGACAATATGAAACCGATAATTTAGAGCAATTTGATTCAGTTGCAACTATGCTTGGTCGAATTCATCAAATTGGCGCAAAACAACCTTTTGAACATCGTCCAACCATAGGTTTGCAAGAATATCTTTACCAACCTCAAGAAATTTTGTTATCTAACGCCATCATACCGAATAAAATCCAAACAGATCTTAACATCATCCTCCGTGATTTAATTAAAACTGTTGAACAACATTGGCATAACGATTGGCAACCAATTCGACTACATGCCGATTGTCATCCTGGAAATATTTTATGGCAGGATAAAGCCATCATGGTTGACTTTGATGACGCAAGAAACGGTCCTGCAATTCAAGATATCTGGATGCTCCTAAATGGTGATCACCACCAACAACAAATTCAGCTAACGAGTTTTATTGAACTTTACGAAGAATTTTTCTTATTTGATAATAACCAATTGAAATTAATCGAACCATTACGAGCAATACGAATCGTGCACCATCTGGCATGGATTATTCAACGTTGGCAAGATCCGGCTTTTCCTCGTGCCTTCCCTTGGTTGACTGATATTGACTTTTGGCAACAACAGTTAAAACAATTTAACCAACAAATTGAAGCAATTAAAGCGCCAGCATTAAAGTTAATATCAATAATGTAAAACTTAACATATTATTCAATCTTTTTTAGATTCAAAAAAGTGAATAACTCATCTAAATTCGGCGATAATAAAACTAGCTTTTCTTTCTGAATTTTAGATAACTGCTTGATACGATACTCTAACTTCAAGGCGGTAGATCTCTGCCCTACACTCAGCTGGTAAACAACAGAGAGATCCTTGTGTCCTTTTAAATGTTTCGCTCCTTTCCCCATCTGATGTTGATGTAAACGACGAGCTACATCAGTAGTAATACCGGTATACAATGATTGTTTGGCGGTTCGGATGATATATAAGAACCATATTGAATTGTTGTTTTCCATAAAAATTGATGTTAATCCAATAAACTAACCGGATAATAGTATTAATTTTTTCTACAATGAGATAATTCACTATATTAATCAAGAAAAATCTCACACTAATTTAAATGATCTATCTGATTTAATACTTCGATACTAAAAATGCCTGGTGCATCAAAATCAGTTTGTTGATAATTTACGATACTAATACTTGAATTACCTAATATAGTCGTTTTTTCTAGATGATCTTGCCATGCGCCTCCTGTAATCACATATATAAGCTGTCTTAATAATGAACCATGTGAAACAACAAGGATATTGCCATGATGATGTTGTTCAACTATGTCCGCTATTACACGTGTTGAGCGATCCAGTAGCTCTTTAAAACCTTCACCTTTATTATCTAATGTAGAATATTTTTGGGCATTCTGTTCGAAATTGATAAAATCTTCATTGGAATAATAATCGGGTACAAATTTTTGTTCCCAATTACCAAAACTAATTTCTCTTAATCCATCATGAAAATCTAAATTAATATTGCGATTAGCAATAATATAGTTAGCGGTATCAACCGCTCTTTTTTGTGGACTCGAATAAGCAAAATTAAAATCTATATTTTTCAAAGCAATTCCTGTTTGTTTGGCTTGTTTTATTCCTTTTGCTGTTAGTGGTGAATCGGATGAACCTTGAAAAAGTTGTAATTGATTGAATTCTGTTTCTCCATGGCGTACAAAATAGATACTCAAGTTTTTCAACATAAGACAATAACCTCTAATTTTACTGATCGCTGAAATACTTTTTTATATTTATCGATTTAGTTACATAAATAAATAGTGAAAAATAGATCAGAAAATAAACCATATTTATTTTAGTTCCCACTTTATTGGAAGACAAATAAACAATTTCAACAATAGTAGTGATGAGACATAAGATAAAATAAAAAGACAAATAAATAGGTGTTTTAATATTTTTGGTCACAATAAAAAAGATAAGCAAACTAATAAAAGATAAAAGACTTATATAAAGTAATGTAGAAAATAGATCAAATTGAAATTGAGTAAAATTTAAATATAAGTCATAACTAATTGAGAAAAAATTAACAATTAACACGATTAAAATTAAACTAATTGATATTTTTTTCATAATTAACACCTCACTTTAAATTTTACTCTACTAACTATAGAACTCAGGTAACAATCGAAAATCGCTTTGTATTATTATATTTCAGACTTAATAATCACTTTTAAAACTGACTGTTTAGGATCTGTTGATAAATCTATTGCTTCGCTTAATTTATCTAATGGAAATACATGCGTTATCATCTCATCAGTATTGAGTTTTCTTTTTTCAAGAAGATCCAATGCCTCTGGAAACTCATAAGGTGTAACTGAATATGTGCCAATTATTGAGATTTCATCTTTGAAGAAACGACTTGCATCAAGGGTTACTAATTTATTTTTATCAAAACCAGAAAATACAATTATTCGACCAGCTCTTCTTACCATATTAACGGCATCAGAAACTAAAGAGGAGACGCCAGCAGCTATAACAATTACATCTACACCTTGTCCATTAGTTATCTGATTTACTTCACTAATAATATCTTTTTCGGTTATATTAATTGCATAATCACAGCCAACTTTAAGTGCTTTTTGTAATTTATATTCTGACATATCACTAACAATAACTTTATTAGCTCCTTTTATTTTTGCCAATTGAGCATGTAATATTCCTATCGTCCCTGCCCCCATAATGAGTACACTATCATCTGGCCTAATATCAGCTTGTTTTAAGCCGTGCAAACAACAAGCAATAGGTTCAATCAATGTCGCTTCTTCATCGGTTACATTATCTGAAACTTTATGAGTGAGATGCTTTAAATGTAATTCAGGAATACGAATAAATTCAGCAAAACCACCGGGATCGATATTATTTGTTCTAAATTGCTCACAAATTGTATAATGGCCTTTGTTACAATAATGACATGTAAAGCAAGGTACATGTATTGCTGTGATTACTCTATCACCTAACTGGTAATTATTGATATTTTTGCCCTTTTTTACGATTTGACCTACAACCTCATGACCAAGAACAGTAGGTTTAGTTACCGAATCCCCCCTTATTTTTTGTATATCCGTTCCACATAAACCACATGCAAGCATTTTAATTAATACTTCATTATCAGAAATTTCGGGAGTAGGAAGATCTTCGGTTCTAAGATCATTTTTTTTATAACATACAGATGCTTTCATCTTAATTATCCTTTTTTAATTTAAACTCTAAACTGGTCTTAAACTCAAAAAATGGTTGGTAATAATCGGCAAATATTTGATGATAATATTCCGTCATTTTAGGATTAGGTATATAGCGGGCTATTGGGTTGTCAAATTGAATATGCGCATTTTTATCTAGATAATGATTTTCATACCCAGCTAACATTACACCACCTTTACAAACCGCTTCTTTAATATTACAAGATAGTATTTCTCTACCAAGAATATCTGCTTTGAGCTGTAACCAAAGTGGATTTTTAGCTGCGGCACCAATTACTTTTATAATAGGGTGATGAGTTACCGTTAATTGCTCAATAGTTATAAGTGTATTTTTTAATTCAAAGCATAATCCTTGAAAAATACCTAATAAAATATCAGCTAAAGTCGTGTTTTCACCAAAACCATACCACAATCCTTTCGAGTCAATATTTCGTTTCGGCGGACCACTTCCGCGTAGGTGTGGTATAAATATATTCAGACTATTTTTAATATAATTTATGTCGTCAAGTTTGTTTAAAAGTGATTCAATTAATAAATCAAAATTTTCATCGGTTACCGAAAAAGTGCGCTTGAACCATTCTATGCTATATCCAGCAGAAGGAAGTGATGCATAAAGGGTGTATAAATCATCTTTAACATATTTGCCAAACGATAACTGACTAGTTAAAAACGATTTATTGAAATTTACTTTTTCAAGTAATAAAAGGAGTCCTTCAGTTGTACCTGTTGAGTTTAGAATTTCACCAGGTTTTAATTCAGCAGCAATTGAACCACACATGTGATCATGTCCACCTATAGCAACAAAAATAGGCTGATTACAATTCAGTTTAGTGGATATAGTTGATGTTAACACTTCTATATTTTTGCCAGATTGAGTAAAATCAGCAAATAGATGGTTGATAGCAAAAGCCGATTGAATTTTTTCAGACCAACAATGATTTTTTAAATCATAAGCAAGCGTTCGCGAAGCTAATGAACACTCTGCTCGCTTTTGATTTGTTAATTTATATGCAATATATTCCGCAATACATAACCATTTAACTTGTTGCAAATTGATATTACAGTTTTCTCTAATCCATAAAATTTTAGTCAAACTATAATTACTATGAATAGGAATACCAGTTATAGAATAAAGTTCTTCATCAGAAAATTTCTGATTAATATCTGCTAAATTTTTCTGTGTTCGAGTGTCATACCAAGTGATACAAGGACCAACAACCTCACCTTCTTGATTGATAAGTACACCTGACTCACCAACACTTGCAATTACGATATTTTTGACTTTTTCTGCATATGAAAGAGAGTTTATGATTTGAATAAGCCCCTGTTCCAATTGACTATATAATGCTGTAATATCAAAGTCATAACCATATTTGCTATTAATTTTTGGTGTCGCAAAAGAGTAGCTATCAATCAATTTTAATGATAGCAATTCAAAAACGCATAACTTACAATTTGTTGTACCAATATCAATGCCGATTGAGTACATATGAACCTCCTTATTTACTTTTATTTTAATTATCATACTTAAACAAACCCAAAGCGCCCTCAAATAAAATTCTATTTATTCATAAAGTTATTTTTTTGGTAACCAATTTTTTGATAGTTTTATCCTTATCTAGATAACAGTAGCTATCAGATTATTTCATTTCATAAATAGGGTTAATTATATTGAGCGCGCTCTTTTTTCTAGGTTATATCCCATGTTTTTTTAGTATGACGATATAAAAGGAAGCAAGTAATAAAGATAATTGGAATTAATGCTAAGGCGATATAGTTTCCTTCAAACACTTTTACTGCCCAAAAGCGGTACGGATTACCACCATCTAAGAGGCTTGAAAATTCACCATCAGTTTTAACCGGAAAATTAATACTTCTTGCAATATTAGTAATAATTGGCGCTACTGAAGATGCAACATAAAGATTCACAATTAAGCAAGGTATACCAATTATAAATGATCTAACAATATTACCTCGGCAAGCTAATACTACCATCGAAATAGGCACCCAAATATTGGTTAAATCACCTAAAGGTAATAATCGATTTCCAGGTAAAACAATTGATAAAATTAATCCTACAGGGATAAGTAACAACGCAGTAGATAATACAGATGGGTGTCCAACAGCAACTGCAATATCTAAACCTATATAGAGATTTTTTCTATTAGGGAATTTTTTATTTAAAAATTGCTTAACGGCATCAGATAAAGGTAGTAAACCTTCCATCAATAATTTGACCATTCTTGGCATAATTAACATCACAGCACCTAAATTAATGGCTAGATTTAAAATACCTTTAATATCATAACCAGCAGCAATACCAATTGTGGCACCGATAACAAAACCAATCATCATTGGCTCACCAAAAATACCAAATCTTTTTTGAATGGTTTCAGGATCGGCATGTAATTTCTGTAATCCCGGAATTTTATTTAAAATAAGATTACCTAAAACACCAATAGGAAAGAAAATCACAGATGATAGCGTCGGTAGTGAAATACCCGGAAGCTCAAAATATTTTTGAATCATCGGCGCACACCAATCTGCCAGAACGAAGGTAATTACAGCTGTTACTCCAGCGATAATTAATCCATACATAAAACTACCAGTACTGCTATACACTAAAGCTCCAACAAAAGTAAAGTGCCAGAAATTCCATAAATCAATATCAACTGTTTTAGTCCAGTTGAGTGTTAACATCACAATATTGATGATAATCGTCATAGGAATAACAAATGGAGCAATTGGCGATGCCCATGCAATTGCAGCTAATGGTGGCCAACCAAGATCAATAACAGGTAAATGAATTCCAGCATGTTCAACTAAATCAGTTGTTGCACTACCAAGACTGGTGCCTAATAAATCGAAAATAACAAAAATACCGACAAATCCCATCCCTATCGTTAAAGATGAACGAATTGCCCTACCGAGTTTAACACCTAAGCAAATCGCCATAAGAAATATCACAACAGGTAACATCACTGTAGGCCCGAAACCTAATATGTATTGAACAATTTCAAGTAATTTATCAGCCATGATCAATCTCCTTTTAGGATCCTAACGATTTCTTCTAAAACGTCCTCTTCCCCTATAGTTGTAATCAATGGTACACCATTAATAATCGGTGTTTTCTCCAAATTATAAGAAACTTTAGATGTCACAATGATTAAATCAGCCATTCCATCTTGAGATTGCACGGTTGCAACATCAGATTGAATATTTTCAACTTCAATACCATGTTGCGCGCAATAATTTTTAACTTTTTCTGTAGCAATAGTTGAAGTGGCAATACCACTAGTACAGGCAAAAATAACTCTTTTTTTCATAATACATCTCCTTATTTCAAAATATCTTTTAAGATATTTTTGATTTCAATTTTGTTATTACTTTCAACTATTTTTTGCAAGATCGAATCATTGCCAAATGATGATGCCAATTTCATCAAAAAAGTTAAATGCGTGTCTGATTCCTTAAGTAATAGTCCAAAAACTATGTTGATAGACAAGTCTTCATCAGTTTCGGCATTTTTGAAAATAATTCCTTTTTTACTGGTTAAGATAAACATGCCATTTTTTCTAACAAATTCACAATCTACATGCGGCATGGCAACATTTAGCGTTTTCAATTTAAATCCTGTTGGATGGTTGTTTTCCCTTTGAATAACTTTTTCTAAATATTGTTCGGTCACATAATTATTTTTTAATAATTCATGACTTATAAATTTAAACATCTCTTCACGACTTGCGAATTCTTGGTTTAAAAATATAATATTGTCATCCAATTGCTCTAATTCCATAATTACCACCTATACTGTTATTTTATCGATGGATGTTTAATAAATTCATAGATAGGATTTTGTTATAAACAACTTGTTGAACATCACCTTTTGCTTTAAGCAAAACTTTAATCAGATTGTATTCATTATTATTAGCAACATATTGTTTACCAATTGAACTAATATAAGCTCTGCGTAGATCGCCACCTATATTGAGTTTAACTACGTTGTATTGGCTAATTTTTTGTAAAGTTTTATCATCTATTCCCGAACCACCATGAATAACAAGCGATACCGGCGAAATTTCAGAGAGTTTACCTAACAGATCAAAATCAATTTTTGGCTGTTGTTCAAACCCATGGACATTACCAACAGAAACAGCTAAAGTTGCACATCCTGTTCTTTTGACAAATTCTTGAACTTGATTAGGATCGGTTTTGCGATCTGCTTCATTAACTTCATCATCTTCTTTTCCGGTTATTGCTCCTAATTCAGCTTCGACAGGAATATTGTATCCGCCACAAAAGTCGACAACTTTTTTCGTCAATTGAATATTTTCTTCAAAAGGCAAGTGAGAACCATCAATCATAATTGAAGTGAAGCCGGCTTCAACTGCTTGTTTAACATCTTCAAAGGTTTTTCCATGATCTAAATGTAAACAAAATGGTGTTTTCATCGTACTAGCTCGATTTCGTACCATATCAACAATATATTTGTAGCCAGATAACACAATGTTTGTTGGTGCAATTTGAACCATACTTGGAATATTACTTTCCTCAATTGCATCTAATATGGCTAATGTTGTTTCCAAATTTGTCGTATTAAATGCTCCCGCTAAAGTTTTCTGTTTTTTAGCTTCACCTATTAAAGTATACCCATTGACTAATGCCATAACTTACTCCTACTTTCGTCTTAGTGTTGTCCCCAAGTAGTTAACATTTGACTTTAACCAGACATTTCCAAATTCGATTGGATGACCATCATCAAAGAAAACTAATTGTTCTAAATGAAGAACTGGAGATATATCACTAATATTTAATATATCTGCCCGTTCTTTGCCTACCACTCGAGCTGAATAACGACATTCCGAGTGATCAATTTTCTTTTGAGTAATCCGCTCTAATTCATTAAATAAACTATGTTTTGTAAAATCGACATGTTCTATTTCAGGACATAAAGACAAATTGATTCTATTTTCAATAAACATAATTTTTTCGCCATTAACACTTCGTACTCGTTCCATATAAAAAATATTAGAATTAACTGGGATTTGTAATTTGCCGCTAATATATTCATTGGCTTTCTCAACTCGTTTGGTAATCACTTCTGTTGTGAATTTAACATGTTGCATTTCTAGTGATTCTGCAAATGACTGTAAACCATAACCTAATTGATAAGATATATTTTCAGCTTTCACATAAGTCCCTTTACCTTGAATCTGTTCCAAGACTGATTCATTAATAAGTAATTCAACCGCTTTTCTAACCGTGCCACGACTAACAGAGAGAATATTCATAATTTCATTTTCAGAAGGAATTCTATCTCCAGACTTTAAATCTTTTCGATATATCTGATTTCTGATCCATTCTTTCACTTGTACATACAGTGGTGTGCTAGAAAATTTATTTATATGCATTTGTTACCTCAAATATTGGTTAAGTTAAATATACATCCATAGACAACCATGTACAACTATATACATCTATGAATTATTAAAATTGTGAGAAGTATCACAATTTTATATCTTATGGTTGTCTGTTGAACTTGGATAAATTAAGGTTTTTTCTATAATTCTTATTCAATAAGAACATGTAATTATTGAAGAAATAATGTGATCTTGCAATTAAAATGTAGTGGTTAAATTTATTAATGAAATATTTATAACTTAAAATCGCAAGTTATAAATCCAACTATGATTAATCATTAATTTAAAAATAACTATTGTTAAAAACTACCACTAGATAAAGCTTTGTTGTTTATTTTAATAGGGTTGATGGATTTACTTTAATGGGGATAATGTTTAAGATAACTTAATTTTTTGATCTATCTTAGGACGACAAAATTTGAATAACTTTGCAAAAATTATTGAAATTGAACGTGGCAACATGAAATTTGCCTACGTTGAAAACGATGAAATCAATTATCTAGACCTTTTTGACCAATTTTTGGCAGAAGAAGGCCATCATGAATTACTCGATCCAAGTGATAGAATTGAGCGATATACCTATTTAATCGATCACGGTCAAAGCAAATTCATTTTTAAAATTGATGGCGGAGTTGAACACCGCTTAGAGCGTCGTTTGATTGCCAAACTTACTGGTGATTTTTATTTCAATTTAATTCATAAGTTAGCCAAAATCGCTTTAGACAAATGTGATATTGCTTATGAACTTTATCTGGTTGCATTTGATAAAGTGACTAAACGCCATTATATGATTTTCAATTTTATTGAAGGCCGCTCTTTAAAATGGGAAGAGATGAAAACCTATGGTGAACAGATAAAAGACTGCATTGAGAAGTTACATAGCTATAATTTGGTTTCTAACGATGTTCATGGTGGTAATTTTATTTTAACACCTGAAGGTAAAATCAAAGCTATCGACTTAACCAACTCTGGTTTCATTTGGCTAACTAAAGCTAATGATGCCATCGAATTACGCGAACGTTTTGGTATTAAGATAAAAGTACCGGTTATGGCAATGGCCATTAAAAAATTCACTCACGGGTTTAAACGATTATCTCGAAAAATTCGTGGCAAAGAGGATTAATAATGAAAACGAGAGAAGGACAAACTTCTCTCGTTTTCCTGCAAAACCATAATTAATCTAATGTAATAAATAGTCTGTTTTTTGATAGTTTAAAATATTTAAACCCTTCTCTTCTAAATACTAGTAAATCCTTGTATAACCATATAGAATTAAACTAATCTAACGAATAGGGATGAGTTATGAGAAAGTTAATTGGTTTTACTGTACTAGTCACGTTGTTAACTAGTTGTGCTTCTCACAAAATGCTGTCAATCTATCAAACACAAGGTGTGGAGATCGCGCAAAACTCTTCGGGTGAAGATATTATAAATAAATACAGCACTTCTCGTCCTATTACCTTACTTCGTTCTTCATTATCACTCTGTATAGCACAAGAACTTGATAATAGCCCAGTAGTTTTGAACAGTGAAAACTATTTAGGTTCTGCATGGTGGCCGTATTATAATATGCCAACCCAACAAGCAATTACTATCAATGGTGGAGAAACCATCAAATTAGTTGAAGGCAATAACATTGTTGCCAATGCTGTTACTAGTTATCAGTCTCAATCTAAATATTTTGTCAGTTATACTTTAACTACAACCCGCAATGCCAATAATATCCGTTATTTATTTAGCAATATCAAACAAGCTCAGCAGAATACTGGATCTTTTAGCAATGAGGGTTTTGAAAATGTAAAAACCATAGAAAGAGTCCACCCAGATTTAGTTATTGAAGCGCTTAATAACGAAGTCGATAAAATTCAAGCCTGCTTATTACGTTAATAAAATCCCGCTTCTCAATAAAAAATTGAGAAACGTTTTTTAAATCTAGAGCTCGTATGAAATTTTATTAACTTTTAAATCTGAGTAAAATTTTATTATGTTACTTATCTAATATTAGATATTAAGTAAGAGCGTTTATCCATAAACCATAAAAAATAACCATCAAAAAAATCCTTTTTTATTATTGTTTCCATTTACTCGCTTTTCACCAAATGGTATCGGTCATTTTTGCTAAAAAGACTTTTGGAAAATTAATCAACTGATAACTGATAAAGCAAATTTATTTGAGTCATCAATTTCTAACTTTGAAAGACTATACAGAATGCAGTTGGAACTAGATATATTTATGGTAATTCTTTAAAGATTAATGCTGATGGTACGTATATCTCAAAATACTTTAATAATTTGGGTAACTCTTGCTTTATCGGTTTTGAAGGAACATTTGAGAAAATTAATGAAACACGTCTAAGACTAAAAATTGATTTATTCACACAAAGGGAGCTTTAAAAAATTACCAACAGATAGCGGATAAAACCCTTCGAAATTTAGGTATTTTTAAAATTATACCGACTATAAATGGCAATCAATTCATTGAATCAAATGACAATGGCAAAACGCGACATGAATAAAAATTAGAGTGTTGTTTAATCAATTTCCAATACTGAAACAAAATTTTATATTGTTTAATTGTTTATTAATCCTATCAAGTGTGAAAACACTAACTCCATATTACTGATAATGGTAGTGGAAGAATTGAGAAAGTATTGCTCAATAAGCTTTGTTAGATTAGTTAAACTTATTTATAAAGGGAAGCAAAAGTATGAAAAAATTTTTCATATCACGGATCCCCCTAAGAACTTTCACAGAAAATCCCTTTTTAGAATAATTTTACTGTCAGCATACTACTATCTAAAAGATACACTAATATTCAGATGAAACTAAATGAATTTACAATATTTCGTTAATTTATAAGTGTGAATCTATTTTTTATTATGGAGCTATTAATGAAACAAATAATATCAGATTAAATAAAAAGTTACTCATTGATAGACCTGAATAAGGTTAGTGATTTTTGCTTATTTTACATTAAAAATTTAACATAGTATTGATTATCATTCTTGATGGTATATTATCACTATCTTTACAATTTAATAAAATCTTTCTAAAACTATGAAACTTAAATTAATCACATCATTACTCATTAGTGTTTGTAGCATCAATTATGTGCAAGCCGTCAATCAAGAGATATCCTCAGATCTAGCCTTACCTTTTAATCATGTTAATGACCGTTACTTCTTAACAAATACTAGTACCGCGCCAGTAACGATTAATGCCAACAATGGGTTAACCGTTAATAGTGAAGGTTCTTTTCATCTTGGTTTTGGTGGTAAAACAGCAACGCAATCACCTTCACTTTCTAAAGGTGATATCAATATGAATATATTAGGGAATTTTCAAATTTATAATGATACATGGATAGGAAAATTCGATACTAAATTTTTTACCCAATACTTAGGTTTACATGAAGATTTTCCATTTGATCCTATTGATCATGATATCAACGTTCATGTTACAGGCGATATTAATGTCGAGTTGAGTGCCGATAAAAAAAGAGGCGGACTGATGATATTAGCTGGTAATGTCATGAGAACTGGTCAAAATACCTCAGGAGAAACCACTGTGACCGTAGATGGTGATACTAACATTCGTAGTGGCGATAACCATCTAGCAGGTACCGCATCAGCACCAGCTCGCTTAACTACTCGTACATTTAATCTAACAGGTGGTGACATTGAAATTATTGGTGCTAGAACGGTATTAGCAACAACCAATGATGATAAAAACCGATCTTCTGTTTTAATTGGTAAAACGGGAAAAATGATTGTGATGCGTGAAGGTACTGTTGATGTCAGTCATGGTGGTAATTTTGATGTGGTTGATCAAGCTATTTTAAGTGCGAGCCGAGGTAATGGATATATTAAACTTGCCTCTGACGGGCAATTAAATGTTGGTAAAAATGCTACATTAGAATCATCAAAAGGTTCTTTGTTTATAAGTGATCAAACGAACAATACCTCACAGCTAAATGTTGATGGCACCATAAGTTTTGGTGTCGCTGATAATAAACAACCCAATATAATAAAGGGTGATAAGATTAATGTATCATCAATAGCTCGATTTTCTGCTACTGATGATTTTTTATTAAAAAGCTTACAATATACGTCGACTGATTTAAATGCCGTCGTATTATCAGCAAATAACAGCTTAAAAATTGCCAATATAAACGAATCTGAAACTAAAGCACTTATTCAAAATATCTATGGTGATTTAAATTTCAAGCAATCCGGTAACGATTTAATTTTTGTTAATGCAAGTAATGTGACCAATTTTGCTGATTCCCAAAATGCCAAAGCCGCGGCAACAAGGCAAATTTCGCGTTATTATCAGCAAATCGGCACCAATTCAAAAAATGTCGCTAAACATTTTGCTGAAAATTTAAGTAAAGTAGCTTATGAGTCATTATATAATCCAACTCAAAATGGAAATACAAGCTCAGATAAATCAAAAGCAGGTGATCTGAACTGGCAAATTTTAAGTAATATAGCCAGAGGTAATTTAGCCGTTGAATCGAATGGTACTTCGTTTAATTTTAATCGAAATATAGCTGGGCTTTATAATAATAATCATGGTTTACATTTAACCGAAATAGCCCTTAATTCTGTTAATTATACTAAAGCAACTTTAGATAAAAGAATTCGCCGATTTAATCAATCACAAAATATGGATAACGAGTTATGGATAAATCTCACGCGTTATCACGAAAATACTAACAGTAATCATGGCATTTCAGGATATAAATATTCATCTAATGGCTTTATTATGGGATTTGATAAAGCTATAAAATGAAGTGACCCCCAATAGTTGGACAACCAATTACTGAGGGTCTTTTTATGTCAAAATATAGTCGAGATTTAAAAATTATCATAGCTAATGAATTCTTATCAGGAGAATCATCGAAAATTCTTTCAAAAAAATATGCGATATCTTCTCGTCAGATTCGATATTGGTCCCAAGTGGTTGCGATTCATGGTGATAACGCCTTTCAACCAACACCTCATTTACGTCATGCCGAAGCAAGATTACAAGCATTAAAATTAATGTGGACAAATAATTGGTCTCTCGGGCACACTAGTGCTATGCTTAATTTAAGTTCCCCCGGTCTTCTATTTGTTTGGCTTGATAGATATCATAAAAAAGGTTTCCGAGGGCTTGAATATCGTTCCAGAGGAAGACCCTGTATGAAGCGAACCCGTATTGAACCAACTCACAGTGATGACGAAAAAACAATTGAAGAATTAAAAGAGGAAATTGCTTATCTACGAGCAGAAAATGCTGTTCTAAAAAAGTTCGAAGAGCTGAAGCAAGCAAAACGTCAACAAACAAAGAAAAAACGTTAGTTGTTTTAGCTCTTAAATATCAGTATTCCTTAAAACATTTGCTATCAGCAACAAAACTGGCAAAAAGTGTTTTTTATTATCATGTTAATAGGTTGAAAATGCCGTCTGCTTATGAAAATGAGTTAAAACGTATAGAATCGATTTACCATGAACATAAAGGGCGTTATGGATATCGGCGAATTCATTTAGCGTTGATAAATGAAGGAATTAAGCTCAATCATAAAACAGTACAACGATTAATGGTTCAGCTTAATCTCAAATCGACAGTAAGACCTAAAAAATATCGTTCTTATCGTGGAGAGACTGGTAAAACAGCCGCTAATTATCTTAAAAGAGATTTTGAATCATCGAGACCGAATGAAAAATGGGTAACGGATGTCACAGAATTTAAGGTAAATGAACAGAAAATTTACCTATCGCCCATTATCGATTTATATAATCAAGAAGTAATCGCTTATAAAGTGGCTAAAAATGCACGTTTGACCTTGGTGACAGATATGCTTAAAAAAGGGATATCACGATTAAAACAGTGTGAAAAACCGTTACTACATAGTGACCAAGGCTGGCAATATAGAAATCGCCATTATCAGAAGCTACTGGCTAATAATGGCATCAAACAAAGTATGTCCAGAAAGGGAAATTGTTTAGATAATGCGGTAGCTGAAAACTTTTTTGGTCTATTAAAATCAGAAATGTACCATGGACAATGCTTTAAAGATGCAGATGAATTGATTGAAAAAATAGAAGAATATATAGAATACTACAACACCAAACGGATTAAAGCCAAATTAAAAGGCCTGACTCCGGTTGAATTTCGAAATCAGGCCTTACAAGCCGCTTAATCAAAGTGTCCAACTTTATGGGGTCACTTCAAAAAGAAGATTTTTTAATTGGTACAGCTATTGGTTATTCTACAGGAGAATATAAAGATAAAGCTGCATCATCTAATGATTCGGATATCAAACAATATCAAATTCAATTATATTCAAACTACAAATTTCCGACGAATATTTTTACATCCACTTATGCTGGTTATAATTATGGGAAAAATCATCTAAGTACAAATGATAACTATTATAAGATAAAAGAAAAATTTCATAGTAAAACTTGGAATTTGGGTGGAACAGTTGGCTATAATTGGCAAAACATTGAAGATTTGGTAATAACACCAAGTGTAGGATTAACTTATATTCACACTGAAAATAGTGCCCATAATGCTAGCTATAATAATTTAAAGTTAGTTAAATATGGACAAGCATCTAATTCTGCTCTTTTAATGCCTATGAATTTAACCTCAGATTATTTTATTTTAAATAATAAAGATAATCAGCTAGTTTTAACGGGTAACGTAGGCTATACATTCAACTTTAACCGAAATAAGTTTGATAGTGACATCAAGATTAATGGAATTAATGGATTGTCTAAAATGGAAAGTTATGCTCCTAATCGCACAAAAAATCAGTTTAGTTTGGGTACAGGCATTAAATATAAATACAATATTATTGATTTAAATCTTGACTATCAATATGTTGGTCAAAGTAAAAGGAATGCTAATTACATTGGTGCTACAGCTAATATAACATTCTAATAATTATTACTAATCAACATTTAGGTGATATTTATTTACACCTAAATGTTTTTCATAATCTTTTTCTAATATTTAAATTTTTAAACCTTTCAAATTAAATAAATAATTTATATAAATTTCTGATTATTGCTTACATTAATTACAAAATCAGTTAGTTAACTTTCTTATTCTTCTGATTTCTAACTGCATAGCTATACTGCATATGTAATATAAAAAAACATAAAGAGGTTTAGTTATGAGCATGCTTCAAGATATAAAAGAAAACAAAATGTATATAGGTTCACTCCCCCTTCCCCTATTTATAGTTTGTTCCATTATCGTTATTATTGCTGCCCAATTAGATATGCTACCTAAAACCCTAATTGGTGGTTTTGCAGTGATATTGCCTTTAGGTTGGTTTTTAGGAACTCTCGGGCAGAATATTCCATTTTTCAAAAAATTTGGCGCCCCTGCGATATTATCACTTATTGTTCCTTCATTATTGGTTTACTACCGTGTTTTTGATGAAAATACCTTATCAGCAGCCAAGATGCTAATGAAGGATTCTAACTTTTTACTCTTTTATATCGCCAGTTTAGTGTGCGGTAGCATTCTTGGTATGCATCGAGTCATTCTAGTTCAAGGCTTTATTCGAATGATGATACCAATGTTATTAGGAATGTGCTTAGCTGCATTAGTTG
Organism: Gilliamella sp. LMG 34359; assembly: GCF_984569085.1. NCBI lineage: Bacteria > Pseudomonadati > Pseudomonadota > Gammaproteobacteria > Orbales > Orbaceae > Gilliamella > Gilliamella sp. LMG 34359. Next base: position 3,290,821 of record NZ_OZ474906.1, read on the forward strand.
GTGTCTCTGTTGCTGTCGCTTTTGGCGATGATTGGGAGCACGCCTTCTTTTATACGGTTTCACCGGTAATGGCGGGAGGAATTGGTGAAGGTGTTTTACAGTTATCCAATGCTTATAGCAACATCCTTAATCAAGATTATAATACTTTTGTTAGTGCATTAATTCCTGCAACTGTGGTAGGTAACTTCTTTGCAATCACTTTTACGGCAATTATGAGCCGAATTGGTGAAGTTAAACCTCACTTGAGTGGTCATGGTCAGTTAGTAAAAATTGAGTTTGATGGCTTAGCTGAAGCGTTAAAAGATGATAAGACACCACTTGATGCAAGAGCAATGAGTGGCGCAGTAATGATTTTAGCGACGCTATTTATTTTCGGCATGATTTTAGAAAAAGTAACTCATTTTCCTGGCCCGGTTTTAATGATTATTGCAACCGCAGTGGTTAAATATTTTCGTCTATTACCAGCGAGCGTCGAACGCGGTAGCCAACAATGGTACAAATTTATTTCCGGCAATTTTACCTTCCCATTAATGGCTGGTTTAGGTCTGCTTTACATCGATTTAGAAAGTGTAGTTAAGGTATTAACTATCCCATATTTTATTACCATTATTGCGATTGTTTTCACCGTTTCGATGACTGGATTTGTCTGTAGCTTCTTCTTAAAAATGTATCCTGTTGAGGCATCGATTATTTCATCTTGCCAAAGTGGTATGGGGGGAACTGGTGACGTCGCAATCCTTTCTACCGCCAATAGAATGAACTTAATGCCTTTTGCCCAAGTTGCAACACGATTAGGCGGAGCTTTAATGGTAATAGGTACCACCGCACTAATGCGTTATTTGCATATGTAATTTTATACAAAAAAGCATCAATTAACCGTTTGGTAAACCATTTGAGATAGATATTGATTTAGTATCACAAAATATCCAAACATAGATTAAATATTTAAAAAGGTAAGCATTATGACAACAGTACAAGAGAAAGCATTAGCAATTAGCAAACAAATGCACGGTAAATTTGAAACTCATTCGAAAGTGCCGGTTAATTCAATGGCAGATCTTAGTGTTGCTTATACACCTGGTGTTGCTGCGGTGTGCACTGAAATTGCTAAAAATCCTGAGTCAGTTTATGAATATACCAGTAAACGCAATTTGGTTGCGGTTATCACGGATGGTTCTGCTGTTTTGGGATTAGGAAATATTGGACCAGAAGCAGCTATTCCTGTCATGGAAGGCAAGGCAATTTTATTCAAACAATTTGCTAATGTGGACGCCATTCCTTTATCAATTAATACTCAAGATCCAGATGAGCTAGTCAAACATATTGCAGCATTAGCACCTTCATTTGGCGGTATCAATCTAGAGGATATCAGTGCACCAAGATGTTTTGAAATTGAAAAACGATTGCAAGAGCTATTAGATATTCCGGTATTTCACGATGATCAACATGGTACAGCAATAGTGGTATTAGCAGCGCTATATAATGCTCTTAAAGTTGCTGGTAAGTCGATAGAATCGGTCAAGGTAGTGATTAATGGCGGCGGTGCTGCTGGTTTAGCGATCGCCGATATGTTATTAGCTGCTGGCGTTACCGATCTTAAAATTGTCGATAAAATTGGTTTATTATCCGAAGATGATCTTTCTTTACCTCCACACCATTTAGCTATGGCGAAAAGAACTAATAAGCATAGACAAAAAGGTACTTTACAAGATGCAGTTAACGGCGCTGATGTATTTATTGGTGTATCGGCTCCGGGAGTATTGAAAGCGGATTGGGTTAAAACGATGGCGGAAAAATCGATTATTTTTGCTATGGCAAATCCGACACCAGAAATATTTCCAGATGAGGCTAAAGCAGCTGGTGCTTATATTGTCGGGACAGGGCGCAGTGATTATCCAAATCAAATTAATAATGTCTTAGCATTTCCCGGCATATTTAGAGGGGCATTAGATGCTAGAGCAAAAAATATCACATTAGCCATGCAACTTGCGGCGGCCAAAGGGTTAGCCAACATTATTACACCTGAAAAACTATCAGTTGATTGTATATTACCGAACGCTTTCGAACCTAATGTAGCTAAGGTAGTTGCCGAAAGTGTAAAAAATGCAGCTAAACAATAATGAGTGTTTAAAAATCGATTAAATTAGCTAAAAACCTACTAATACGAAATTTATTAGTAGGTTTTCTTGACTAATCAGTTATGATAGTTAAGTGATCGCTTTTTATACAACGAATGATAATGAGATATTTATTTAACAAATTACCTCTCAAAGTTAAGTTGATAAGCTTAATTTGCTTGGTGTTTATACTTTCGGTTATTGCTCAAAATATTTATATTGTTCATGTGGTGAATAATGAGTATCTTATCAATTCTCGCCAACGCGTCGAGAATATTGCTAATATTATCTCGACATCACAAAGTATTATTGAAGCGATACAGAACCCTACGCCGAGAAATATCGCAGCCATCCAGGCAACCACAGAACAATCCAGAGCTTTAACGCAAACCGATTTTATTGTGATATTCAATATGCAAGGCGTAAGATATTCACATCCTGATGAACAGAAAATCGGTCAAACTATTGTCGGAGGCGATGAACAACGCGCGTTAAAGGGTGAGTCCTATACTTCAATTGCTAAGGGAACTTTAGGAGATTCTGTTCGGGCATTTAAGCCAATTATGAATGATAAAAATCAACAAATTGGTGCCGTTTTGGTTGGTCAGACCTTGCAAAAAATTAATCATTTAGCGTCAAGAACAAGCCAGCCGATTTGGTTATCCTTATTTGCTTTATTATCAATTGCTATTCTTTTAGCTTATTTGTTATCCCGTAATATAAAGAAGATTTTATACGGTCTTGAACCAATCCAGATGGCACAACTGTTTGCTGAGCGGAATGCCATTATTCGAACGGTAAAAGAAGGAATTGTGGTCATCAATCGAGAGGGGTTAATCACTCAGATCAACGATGAAGCGATTAGAATTTTACGCATCCAAAAAGATAAACAAACTATTATTGGTTTACCTGTTGGTGACTTTATTCCCAATACTCGATTATACGAAGTGATGATAAGTGGTAATGCAGAATATGATTGTGAACAAAATATCAATGGGGTAGTGATACTAACCAATCGAACTCCGTTATTCGTTAATGATGCTTTAGTTGGTGCCATTGCTTCGTTTAGAGATATGACTGAAGTTCGTAAATTGGCTGAAAATTTAACTGGGGTGAATCGTTATGCGGATGCTTTACGTTCACAATCTCATGAATTTAACAACAAATTACATGTTATTTATGGTTTGGCTTTTAATGATAATAAATTAGAATTAATTGATTATCTTGAAGAAATTATCGGTAATCAACAAGCTGAATCTAAACTGGTTAGTCAATATATCAAAGATCCGATTATTGCAGGATTTTTAAATAGCAAATTTAGCCGAGCACGAGAACTAAATGTAACCTTAACATTTAACATTGATGGTATTTTAGCGCCAATAATAGATACATCTGTGACCCATAGTTTAGTGACAATACTTGGTAATTTAATTGATAATGGTCTTGATGCAGTTCAATTTTTGGATGATAAACAGATCAAAGTAAGTTTAGTCATTGATAATACCAATTTTGAAATTGAAATTAATGATAATGGTGAAGGTATTTCTGAAAACGATATTCAGTATATTTTTCAAAAAGGTTATTCAACGAAAGGGGATAATCGAGGATTTGGGCTTTATTTAGTGTTAGCTAGTATTGATGAGTTAGATGGACATATTCAATTATGTGATTCTGATAGTAAAAGAGGGACTTGCTTTAAGGTATTATTACCACTAAAAGAGATCTATAGGAAGAAATAGTCATATGGTAGAAGTATTAATTGTTGAAGATGATCCAATGGTAGCGGAGCTCAATAAAAAATATTTACAGAAACTTACCGGCTTTAATTTAGCGGCAACGGTTACTAACGGAGAACAAGCACTGCATTTTATTCATGATAACCATATAGATCTGTTGTTGCTTGATGTTTTCATGCCAAAACTCAATGGTCTTGATCTGCTAAAATATATTCGGATTAGTTACCCTAAAATAGATATCATTATGGTGACCGCTGCATGTAATACCAATGACATCCAAACAGCATTACGTTTGGGAGTCATTGATTATATTGTTAAACCCTTTACTTTTGAGAGATTTCGCACCGCTTTGATTTCCTATCAAGAACGAATTAGACTGTTATCATCTGCTGAAATACTTAATCAAAATCAATTAGATGATCGTATTTTTACTAAGAATTTTAATACAGCAAATCGATTACCAAAAGGTATCGATGCGCAAACTTTACAATCGGTACGTAATGTTATTGTCAACTATCAACAAGATTTTTCGATGAGCGATATTATTGAATTAATTCCTTTATCTCGGATATCCGTTAAGAAGTATCTGGATTATTTAGAAGAGTTAGGTGAAATAGAAAGCCATTTAACTTATCTACCAATTGGTCGTCCAGTAAAGCGTTATATTTACCAAAAATAATTGATATTAATTAGTTTTTGTAATCTATCTTATTACAAATTGTTTAAATATTGTAGTATGTAAACACGTTAGGGTTAAAACTATTTATCTAGCGTTATTTCATCTAAAGATAAACTGAAACTTGGTACAAATATTTCTAAAAAGTAATCCATTTCTGGAGTATTTCGTTCTGACAATGTTTTTTTCAAACGTTGTTCCGCCAGTTTAAACTCATTGTTACCAGCACTAAGTTCTTCAATTGTTTTAAGATAAGCACACAGTGCATCCGCTTGTTTTACAATACTTTTTTCAGTTTCATCATAATAATCGTCATCAATTAGTATTTTAAAATCATCTTGCAACTCTATTGGCAACATATTAATTAGTTTATGCTGAGCGATTTTTTCAATCTTTTTATATTCACAGGTGATTTGTGGATTGTAATATTTAGTTGGTGTCGGTAAATCTCCGGTTAATACTTCAGATGCATCATGATACATCGCCAATAATGCAATACGTTCAGGATTAACATTACCATTAAATCGTTTGTTTTTGATAATCGCTAAAGCATGGGCAACAAAAGCAACTTGTAGACTATGCTCTGAAACGTTTTCTGTTCTCACATTACGCATTAAAGGCCAACGATTAATCAATTTTAACCGCGATAAGTGAGCAAAAAAATGACTGTTATTCATATGATTATCTCATTAATTACAAAATAAAAAACGCCTCCGTTGCGGAAGCGTTAGTAAATTGACTATACGATTTTAATTACTTATGCTAAAACAAGTTGTCTTGTGCCTAAAGCAACTGGAACATTTTGTTCTTCATCAAAGGTTACGTATTCCCATGCATCTTGTTTAGCGAGTAACGCTTGCAATAGCTGGTTATTTAAAGCATGACCTGATTTATAACAAACTACTTCACCAATCATATTGTGACCACTCATGTATAAGTCACCGATGGTGTCTAGCATTTTATGACGTACAAATTCATCTTCAAAACGAAGACCATCTTCATTAAGAACTTTATAATCGTCAACCACTATTGCACAATCTAAACTTCCACCTAAACATAACCCTTTGGATTGTAACGCTTCAATATCACGCATAAAACCAAATGTTCTTGCTCGGCTAATTTGACGAATAAAAGACTCAGAAGAAAAATCCAATTGATAACGTTGTGAACTGTTATCAATAGCTGGATGACGAAAATCAATAGTGAAATCTAAACGAAAACCACTATATGGTCTTACTTCTGCCCATTTATCACCATTTTCAACACGAACTGTTTCTTTAACTCGTAAAAATTTTTTCAGTGCATTTTGTTCAGTAATGCCAGCATCTAACAATAGGTAGACGAATGGGCTAGCACTACCATCCATGATTGGAATTTCGGGTGCATTTACTTCAATAATAATGTTATCAATACCAAGTCCTGCTAATGCTGAGTTGATATGTTCAACAGTGGAAATGCGAACATTTTCTTCATTAACCAAACAGGTACAAAGCATTGTATCACGCACTGATTTAGCATCTACAGGAAAATCAACATACGGATTTAAATCTGTACGACGATAAATAACACCTGTGTTCTCTGGCGCAGGACGTAATGTCAAAGTAACTTTTTTGCCAGTATGTAAGCCGACACCAGTTGCTTGAATTGTCTTTTTTAAGGTTCTCTGTTTCACTTTGCACCTACTTTTATTATTTGATTCTATTACCTATTAGACAATAAAAAATCAAATAAGTTCAATACTAATTAGCCTGCTTACGAATAAAAGCAGGAATATCTAAAATTTTATGTTCTTCTAATGGCGAAACTGCTGGTTCATTAACCACTTTTGGCATTGGCTCTTCTTGTTGTGGTGGTATATGATTTGTTTGGCCAAATAATGAACCATGTTGTGCCGCTGGTTTAGTGATTTTAACTTCAGGACGTTTATCCATACCAATACCGGTAGCAACCACTGTAACACGAATTTCATCTGACATGTCAGGATCAAATGTCGTACCAACAACCACAGTTGCATTATCAGAAGCAAAAGCTCTAACCGTGCTACCAACCGTTTCAAATTCTTCTAACCCAAGATCAAGTCCAGCTGTGACATTAACTAAAACCCCACGTGCACCAGATAGATCAATGTCTTCAAGTAATGGGCTTGAAATTGCCATTTCAGCAGCCTCTTCGGCACGATTATCACCACTTGCACGACCAGAACCCATCATCGCATATCCCATCTCAGACATTACCGTTCTAACGTCCGCAAAGTCAACGTTGATATGACCGGGTTTAGTAATTAATTCTGCGATACCTTGTACAGCACCTTTTAAAACACCATTAGCTGCAGCAAATGCATCTAATAGTTTAACACCACGACCTAATACTTTTAATAATTTGTCATTTGGGATTGTGATAAGTGAGTCAACATGTTTAGCAAGCTCAGCAATACCTTGCTCAGCGAAAGCCATACGTTTTTTACCTTCAAATCCAAAAGGTTTGGTAACAACAGCAACAGTTAAAATACCAAGTTCTTTTGCTATTTCTGCTACAACTGGGGCTGCACCGGTTCCTGTTCCACCACCCATTCCGGCTGCAATGAAAACCATGTCGGCACCTTCAATCGCACTACGAATAACATCACGATCTTCTTCTGCTGAATTTCTCCCAACTTCTGGATTAGCTCCGGCACCAAGTCCCTTGGTGATATTATTACCGATTTGGATAGTTTGACTAACTTTTATTCTTTTTAATGCTTGTGCATCAGTATTTGCTGCAAAAAACTCAACGCCTTCAATATGTTCAGCAATCATATGCTCAACAGCATTACCGCCGCCGCCACCGACACCAATAACTTTAATGACTGCTGCTGGCTCATCATCTGCAACCATAGGCTCAAACATAACTTATCTCCAAATTTAAGATCTTAGGACATTGTACAGATATCAAGCTACAATGTCTACGAAGTTATCAGATATAATAGCTAAAATTCTTTTTTAAACCAACTGGTGAATTTTTTAGCTATCCCTTTAAAAGATGATTTATTACTATTTTTATTATCATCATTTAATAAACTTTCTTTACCATAATGCAATAACCCCACGGTTGTTGAACAATATGGCTTTTGTACATAATCAGTTAATCCTGAAATATTCAAAGGATAGCCAATACGTACTTGATTTTGAAATACTTTTTCAGCACATTCAACCATGCCTTTAATTTGCGCAGCTCCACCGGTTAAAACAATCCCTGCTGCCAATTGATATTTAAAATTTTGCTTCTTAAGTTCATCTTGTAACATTAGTAGCTCTTTTTGCACTAATGATAAAAGTTCTGAATAACGTGGTTCAATCACATCAACCAAAGTTTGCCGTTGCAATGAACGAGATGGGCGTCCACCAACACTAGGTACATCAATGACTTCATCTTTACCAACGAGTGAACCAACAGCACATCCATAACGAATTTTAATATTTTCTGCATCCATTGGCGGGGCACCAAATGCGTAAGCAATATCACTCGTGACGACATTGCCAGCATAAGGAATAACAACAGAATGACGTAATGCACCACCGGTATAAACCGTGACATCCATTGTTCCGCCACCAATATCAATAACACAAACCCCTAATTCTTTTTCATCATCAGTCAATACCGCATAACTCGATGCCAACCCAGAAAAAATAAGTTGATCAACTTTTAAACCACAACGTTCAACGGCTTTTACTATATTTCTTGCCATATCATTATGACAGGTGACCAAATGAACTTTGGCTTTCATTCTTACACCAGATAATCCAATCGGGTTTTTAATGCCTTCTTGAAGATCAATTGAATATTCTTGCGCGATGACATGTAAAATACGATGTTCATCTAAAATACGAACTGATTTAGCTGTATGCACAACATTTTCAACATCCTCTTCTGTCACTTCTTCATCAGCGATTGGCACCATACCAATTTCATTTTGACAGCGAATATGTTTACCAGACAGGCTTAAATAAACAGAAGATATTTGGCAATCAGCCATTAATTCAGCTTGGTCTATGGCTCGTTGGATTGATTTAACGACGGATTCAAGGTCATTTACCCCACCTTTATCAACACCTTTTGATGGGCAATGTCCAACACCAATAATATTGACCACACCATCAGGAAGTACTTCACCAACGAGGGCGAGGACTTTGGATGTGCCCACTTCAAGTCCAACAACTAATTTTTTCTCTGTTGTTTTCATACTTCAGCCTTTATTTATTCCTCATTGCGATATTTTTTCGCGTTGCACTGAGATACCGTTTTCATACCGTAAATCAGCAGCCGTTATTTTTTCATCAGCTGGCATTCTTGAAAGAATTTCAGGGAATAATTTGATAAATTGGTAATAATGTTGTTCTATGTTTTCAGTGCCAATTATCAATTTTATATCCTGACTTTCAGAACACAAATCAGCTGTGCATTGTTTAATCATCAATTGCCAAGCATTACGATCATCAGCTATTGCAACTTTAATTTCTGATGCAAACTTATTATTAGCTAACTTTTTAGAAATTGCATCTAACTTAGCATACATTTCCAACATTGATTTTGCTTTACCTTCAGGTCCATAAATTCTTGGTAATTGCAACTCACCCAAACGATCAAATGGTACACTAAATACATTTCCAGCATCATCAAGTAAATATAAGTCATTCCAGTAAAATGCAGGTTTATATTCCTCTATATAAACAATTAATCTGTCTGGCCACTGTTTACGTACACTTGCTTGTTTAATCCAAGGGTATCGCATAATTTCTTGCTGAATATCATCAACATTTTGTCCTACATAGGTATTTGGCAAACCTAATCCTAAGATCGCTTGCCTAAGATCACCTTCGGTTGTAAATGCATGATCCCCACTAAAGGTTAATTGTGATAAAACCATTTGATCTGGATCTTCCAGCCAATTTTTAACGCAATTTATTGTCCAAACACTAGTACTAATAATGATAATAAAGAACAAAAAACCTATTATTTGTTCTAAATTATGAAAAACAAGCAGCTTCCTTTTTTTCTGATTTTCTCGTTTATGTGCTGCTTGTTGTACTTTTTTCATAAAAACAGAACCAATTAAACGGTTGCTAATTGTAAAATACGTTTAACTAATTCACTAAATGACCATCCATACTCTTTAGCCGCCATCGGCACTAAACTATGATCTGTCATGCCAGGAGCTGTGTTTACTTCAAGTAAATATGGCTTTTGATTCTCATCAAACATAATATCTACTCTACCCCATCCTCGACAACCAACTGCTTTATAAGCATCCAAAGCTAGTTTACGAATTTCTTGTTCTTTCTCATCAGATAATCCACTTGGACAGAAGTATTGGGTTTTATCTGATAGATACTTTGCATCATAGTCATAAAAATTGGTAGCGGGTTTAATGTAAATTGCAGGTAAAACTTCTTCACCAACAATCGCAACCGTAAATTCGGCGCCAGCTAAGAATGATTCAATCATTACGTTATTATCATATTTGAACGCAATATCAATTGCATCTTTTAATTCTTCAGCCTTATCAACTCGTGTCATACCAACACTTGAGCCTTCATGACTCGGTTTAACAAATAACGGTAATCCCAGCTGTGTAACAATATTATCAATATTAATTGCTTGCGATTTATCAACCGTAACATAATCAGCAACGGGTAAACCTAGTGATTTCCAAACTAATTTTGTTTTTAACTTATCCATGGTTAATGCTGATGACAAAACATCGCTACCGGTATAAGGAATGTTTTGATAAGTTAAAATCGCTTGCGTTATGCCATCTTCACCACCTCGACCATGCAAAATAATGAAAGCTTTAGTAAACCCTTCTTGCTTCAAATTGGTTATACAATGATCTTTAGTATCGATAAGATGCGCATCGATACCATTTGCTTGCAATCCAGCAAGAACCGCTTGACCTGATTTAAGGGACACTTCTCTTTCAGCTGAGGTCCCACCATATAATACAGCAACCTTATCAATCATTATTATAAAACCTCTTTTGAAAATAATGGGTTACTGGCTAGTTGACGAGCTACACGACCAACACTTCCAGCACCTTGGGTTAACAACAAATCCCCACCTTGTAATACTTCTTTCATTATTTCAGGTAAAAGATCTAAATCAGAAACATAAATTGGATCAACTTTGCCACGATTTCGAATTGAACGACAAAGTGAACGACTATCAGCACCTGCAATAGGTTGTTCTCCAGCAGAATAGACATCTAACATAACTAACGCATCTACTTGAGAAAGCACTTGGGCAAAATCGTCAAATAGATCCCGAGTTCGCGTATATCTATGCGGTTGAAATAACATAACTAAACGTCGATCTGGCCAACCATTTCTAGCTGCTTGAATCGTAGCATTAACTTCACTTGGGTGATGTCCATAATCATCAACCATCATAATATCTTGATTATTTCCATATGGAAAAACACCTAATAAGTCGAACCGTCGACTAGTCCCAGCAAATTTTGCTAATGCTTGAATAATTGATTCATCATCAATACCATCTTCAGTTGCAGCTATAATTGCTGCGGCTGAATTTAATGCGTTATGTTTACCTGGTGCATTTAATTCAATTTCTAAATCATCACGATCAGGTCGACAAACTGTATAGTAACTTATACCGCGTTCTTGACGGTAATTTTTAATAACAACATCCGCTTCGTCACTAAAACCATAAGTAATAATTTTACGACCTACAACTGGTAATAATTCACGGTTAATAGGATCGTCATAACACATAATAGCTAAACCATAAAAAGGAATATTACGCAAAAAAGAGATGAAAGTTTGTTTGAGATTTTCAACACTTCCTTGATAAGTATCCATATGGTCAGGTTCAATATTGGTTACTATCGACACCATTGGCTGCAAATGTAAAAATGAGGCATCACTTTCATCTGCTTCAGCGATAAAATAACGACTACTGCCTAATCTAGCGTGTGTTCCAGCTGCTTTAACTAAACCACCGTTAACAAAAGTTGGATCGAGTTTTGCTTCTGCATAAATAGCGGTAACCATTGCTGTGGTCGTGGTTTTACCATGAGTTCCTGCAATAGCAATGCCATAGCGAAAACGCATTAATTCAGCTAACATTTCCGCCCGTTGGATAACAGGAATACGAGCTTCTCTAGCGGCAACAACTTCAATGTTATCTTGAGAAATCGCTGATGAGATAACCACAACGCTTGCACTAAGAATATTTTCAGCGGCATGCCCAATCACTATCTTGGCACCTAATGTTTCTAAATGCTCAGTTACCGCATTTTCAGCAATATCTGATCCACTAATTTGATATCCTTCATTAGCAAGAACTTCGGCAATACCACCCATTCCTGCGCCACCAATACCCACAAAATGGATATGCTTGACACGTTTCATTTCTGGAATGATTGCTCTTAATTCTGCTAATTCCTTAGTATTCACTCTTAAACCCCTAGTTAGTTATTTTTTGTTTAGGTCTTGAAAAGTTATTAGACAATTATCAATTAAATAACTGTATTTTTAAATCTTATAAACTTAATCAGAACATTAGTTAAAATTATAAATAAAACTAGCTATTTTACCACTGAAATCAACGTTTCTGCCACCCTTTCTGTCGAATTTGTAATTGATAAACTTTTCGCTTTTACCGCCATATCAACTAAATCTTCACGGCTTAAGTTTGCAAGTAATTGAAATAAAGAGTCATCATTGAAATCAGGTTGTTCAATAATCTTAGCCGCATCAATATCAGCTAAAGATTTTGCATTCCAAAATTGCTGGCGATCTTTATGCATAAATGGCACAAAAATAGCACCAATACCAACAACTTCTATTTCACTTACCGTTAATGCACCACTTCGACAAATTACGATATCAGCCCAATTATAAGCTTCTTTAACATCAGTAATAAACTCTGTGATTTGGTTCTTTGTCATATCACAGAACTGATAAGATTTGACTACCTCATCTAACATTCCTTTACCCGTTTGATGCCAAACAACAAACTTATCTGACAATTTTGCAATTACTCGAGGCACAACTGTATTGATGACTTTGGCTCCTTGACTTCCGCCCATCACTAATATTCGAATAGGACCTTGTCTATTTTTTAACCTTTCACTCGGATCTTCAATCGTTAATAAATCACTACGTACCGGGTTTCCCACCACTTCAGCATTGGGAAATGCAGTTGGAAAAGCTTGTAATACTTTTGTCGCAATTTTAGCCAAATATTTGTTGGTTAATCCAGCAATGCCATTTTGTTCATGTAATACAACTGGGATACCTAAACTTTTAGCAGCGATACCACCTGGTCCAGAAACATATCCCCCCATACCTAACACAACATCGGGACGATAAGCTTTTAAAATTTTTCTTGCTTGCAAAACGGCTTTTAATATTTTATAAGGCGCTTTTAATAATGCTAGTTTACCTTTTCCACGTAGACCTGATATTTGAATAAAATCTATATCAATTCCATTTTCCGGTACTAGATGAGCTTCCATACGATCAGCTGTACCCAGCCACCTTACTTGCCAACCTTGTTCCATTAAATAATGTGCGACGGCAATTCCCGGGAATACATGTCCACCAGTACCGCCAGCCATAACTAATAATTTTTTCATTATTTTATCGACCTTATTCTTGCTTGAGTTTGTTGTTGTCTAAACTCAAAATCTATTCTTAATAATATTGCAACAGCAATACTCATTATGATAAGGCTTGAACCGCCATAACTAATAAATGGTAAGGTTAGACCTTTTGTCGGTAACATACCGGATGTTACGCCAACATTAACAAAGGTCTGAAAACCAAACCAAATGCCAATTTCACAAGCTAAGTAGCCTGAAAATTGCGAACCTTCATTTAACGCCCGATAGCCTATTGCCAATGCTTTAAATGTTAAAAAGAAGAGTAAAAACAATAAAGCGACTACACCAATATATCCGTACTCTTCAGAAATGATTGAAAATATAAAATCTGTATGACATTCAGGTAGATAACGTAATTTAAAAATTGAATTACCAATCCCTTGACCAGTTATCCCGCCATTACCAATGGCCATTAATGAAGCAACTAGCTGATATCCAGCGCCGGTAGCATCTTGCCATGGATCAAGAAAAGTCATTAAACGAGTTAAACGATAAGATTCAAATATAATAAGCACTACAACGGTGCCAACACCTGTTAATAAGATTGCAATAAATTGCCATAATTGAGCACCAGCAATAAATAATATGCCAATTGTTACCGTGAACAGTACAATCACTGTACCTAAGTCGGGCTGTATTAGTAACAAAATTGACAAAATTGCCAGAACTATCATAGGTTTTAAAAAACCCCAAAATCCGCTTTGTACTTCTTCTGATCTACGTGCTAAGTAACTAGCTAGAAATAAGAATAAAGATAACTTAGAAAGTTCAGCCGGCTGAAAATTAAAAACGCCTAACGGAATCCAACGTGATGCGCCATTAATCGAAGAACCAATTACCAAAACTGCTATCAACATAAAAATTGAAATGATTAATAGCGCAGAACCAAATTGTTGCCAACCCTGCATAGGAATACATAACGCGATACACATTAAAAAGAGTGACATTCCAATTTGAATTAGTTCACGTTGCGCATAAAAGAAAGGAGCACTCTCACTAAACGCCATAGATGAAGAGGTCACCATAATCAAACCGAAAGTCATTAAACCAATCACCGTCCAAAGTAATTGATTATCAAATGGAATATTTGGATTAACTTTTTTTTTAATCCAAAAGAGTGTCATTTTCTACTCCTTTGCGTATATTCAATAGCGAGTTGTGCAAAAAGATTTCCACGTTCAACATAATTTTTAAATTGATCTAAACTGGCACAAGCTGGCGAAAGTAAAACAACATCTTTCGGTGCCACTTTTTTAGCTATATATTCAATTGCCTCAGACATGGTCTCTGTAATGGTTGTGATATCAGGGACTAAATTAGCAAGTAAATCGCGATCACGTCCAAAACAGAAAATTTCAATATTTCTATTTTTTAAATAAGGAACCAAAGGGGTAAAGTCTGCGGATTTTCCATCACCACCTAACAATAAAAAGAGTTTTCCGTTACAGATAACACTGTTTAAAGCAGCTTCGGTACTACCTACATTAGTTGCTTTAGAATCATTAATCCATTTCACATCATTATTTTCAAATACTAATTCAAAGCGATGAGGTAGACCTTGAAAATTAGCAATTGTTTTTAAACTTGAATCACGGGCAATTTTCAAACTATCAGCAATAGCTAATGCTGCTAACGCATTTAGATAATTATGACAACCGATTAATTTCATCGATTTAGTCGATAAAACCGGCTGATTTTGCGCTATTAGATGTTCATAATTCGCATCTAAATGATAATCCCCCGCCATCATTCCAAATGAGACACAGTGATGATTGCTAGTTGGTGTGGTTAATTTATCATCATGATTAATTACACAACATTTGGCATTATGATAAATGCGTTGCTTAGCTGCTGTATACTGCATTAATCCAAGAGGATAACGATCCATATGGTCTTCGGAAATATTCAAAATCGTCGCCACTGAAGCTTGTAAGCTTGATGTCGTTTCTAACTGAAAACTTGATAATTCAAGTACATAAACATCATAATCTTGTTTCAATAGCGATAAAGCAGGTTCACCGATATTGCCACCAACACCAACTTTTAATCCAGCTGATTTGACAATATCACCAACCAATGTCGTAACAGTCGTTTTTCCATTGGCACCGGTAATGGCAATAACTTCTTTATTTTTTTGTTGATTTACTTCACGGCAAAAAAGCTCAATATCACCAATGATCTCAATACCTTTTTCGTTCGCTTTTTGCAACTCTGGTGTTGATAAGGCGATACCCGGACTTGCTACAATTAGATCGGCTTCAAATAGCCAATCTACATCAAGATTACCTAAATGATAAATAACACGATCATCTAATTGATCTAATCCAGACGGCGACAGACGAGTATCAATTACTTTCGGAATAACATTCTGAGCAAGGAAATAGTCAACACAGGAAAGTCCTGTAATACCTAATCCGATAATAACAATTTTTTTACCTTGATAGTCAACCATAATTCAATCCTGCTCTATTTTTTATTTAACGTAATTTCAAGGTTAATAAACCAATTACCACTAGCATTAGTGAGATAATCCAAAATCGGACAATAACTCTTGGTTCTGGCCATCCTTTTAATTCATAATGATGATGAATTGGTGCCATTTTGAAAATTCGTTTACCTCTTAATTTAAACGAACCAACCTGTAAGATAACGGATAATGTTTCAATAACAAAAATACCACCCATAACTAACAATAAGAACTCTTGCCTTAATAAAACAGAAATAATACCAAACACGCCGCCTAAGGCTAACGAACCAACATCACCCATAAAGACCATAGCCGGATAGGTGTTAAACCATAAAAAACCAAGACCGGCACCAATAATTGCAGTACAAACAACCATTAATTCGCCACTAAATTTGATATATGGAATTTGTAAATAGGCAGCAAAATTCACATTACCGGTAGCCCAAGAAACAAGAGCAAAACCAGCAGCAACAAAAACAGTTGGCATAATTGCCAATCCATCAAGACCGTCGGTTAAGTTTACCGCATTACCCGCGCCAACAATAACCACATAAGTCAGTAGAATAAACCATAAGCCTAATTGCGGCATAACATCTTTAAAGAATGGGACAACTAAAACGGTAACAGAACTATCTTTACCATATGCATAAAGTCCAAAAGCCACAATTAAGGCAATTACTGACTGCCAAAAATATTTCCATCGAGCAATTAGACCGTCAGTATTTTTGCGTATTACTTTGAGATAATCATCAGCAAACCCAACAATACCATAACCAATTAAAACAAATAAGGTCACCCAAACATAAGGATTACGCAGATCTGCCCAGAGAAAAACTGAAATTGAAATGGAGGCTAATATAAGTGTCCCCCCCATTGTTGGTGTTCCTTTTTTACTTAAATGAGATTCTGGACCATCATGACGAATAACTTGACCAATTTGTAATTTTTGCAACCAATCAATTACTTTTTGTCCCATAATTAATGAAATCGTCAATGATGTTAATAATGCAAGGATAGCTCTTACCGTTAGATAAGAAATAACATTAAAAAAAGTAAAATATTTAACTAAATATTCTGATATCCACACCAACATAATTTTAATCCTGACCTATTTTTGATTGAATTTCTGCGATTAATTCTTCCATTTTTGCACTACGAGAACCTTTAACTAACATAGTTAAGGTTGGATGTTGACGTAGTAACATTAATAAATATTCCACTGCTTTGGGTTTATCAATAAAATGATGACCAACACCACTAAACTGACTAATCAATTCGCTTAAATTACCAACACTAACAACACAATCAATTTTTTGTTGTTTTGCTAATTCACCAATCTGTTGATGATAACTTGCTGCGTCTTTACCTAATTCAGCCATATCACCCACGACTAGAACGCGATATCCTGATTGAGTTGCTAGAACACGAATAGCCGCTGACATTGAACCAACGTTCGCATTATATGAATCATCCCAAATTAATTGTGTTTGATTTAATCTAACTGGGTAGAGTCTTCCTTTTACAGACTTCGACGCTGCCAGCCCTCTTTTAACTTGTATTAAAGTTGCACCTACTGATATTGCTAAAGCTGATGCTGCTATTGCATTAGATATATTGTGCTCACCAACTAACGGTAAGCTAATTTCGCTCTCACCAATTGGGGTATGCAATGTAAAAACTGTCTGATCCATCATTTTTATATTGCTGGCATAAAAATCGGCAGAAGAATCAGCTGTTGAAAAAGTCCAAACAGTTTTATTTTTCAAATTCTTTAACCATTTATCTGAACAACTATCTAAATTAATAATTGCAATGCCATCATCTGCCAACCCTTCAAAGATTTCACCCTTAGCTGTTGCGACCCCTTCAAGTGAACCAAAACCTTCAATGTGAGCCAAGGCAATATTATTGATTAGAGCACTCTTAGGTTTTACTAAGCGAGTCGTATAGGCAATTTCACCAATATGATTGGCACCCAGTTCAATAACTGCAAATTGATCTTGTTCAGTTAATCTTAATAAGGTTAATGGAACGCCAATATCATTATTAAAATTACCTTGTGTATAAAGTGTTTCACCACACTGCTGTAAAATAGTAGCAGTCATTTCTTTTACTGATGTTTTGCCCGATGATCCCGTTAATGCCACAAATTTTGCCGAACTCTGATCTCTTACAAATTCGGCAATTTCACCTAATGCTATATAAGTATCATTTACCACTATTTGTGGAATATCATCATCGATTTTGTGGTTAACAATTACTACACTAGCGCCTGCTTCAATAGCTTGTTTAGCAAATAAATGACCATCAAATTTTTCACCAACCAAGGCAATAAATAAGCATTGATCGGTAATTTTACGTGAATCAGTACAAATTTCTTTAATAATCAATTTTTCATCTTGAATATGATAAGATGTGCCATTGACAATTGTTTTAATTTGTTTAATAACTAAAGGAATCATGATTGATTCTTTACTCCTAAAATCTGTTTTACCGTTTCTTGATCTGAATAATGATGCTTTGTTTTTCCAATAATTTGATAATCTTCATGTCCTTTTCCGGCAATTAAAATCACATCATCAGGTTTAGCTTGAGCAAGGGTTTTACTGATAGCTTGCACTCTATCTGTAATAACTTGTGCATGTTTAGCATCAATCAGCCCCTGCTCGATATCATGAATAATTTTTAACTCATCTTCTGTACGAGGATTATCATTGGTTAATATAATCTTATCGGCAAATTGTTCAGCAACTTCAGCCATTAATGGTCTTTTACCTGTATCTCTATCACCACCACAACCAAAAATCACCCATAATTGGCCTTTACAATGAATACGGCTAGCTTGTAATGCTTTTTGCAGAGCATCTGGCGTATGGGCATAATCAATAATTACTGTTGGACTATTTTTTACCTGTATGACCTCCATACGACCGCAAATTGGCTTAAGATACGATGCCATATTGACGACAGCAAAAAATGGATAATCAAGTGTCAATAAGGTTGCTACAGCTAAGAGTAAGTTAGATACATTAAACTCACCTAATAATCGACTATGTATAATGGCTTTTCCCCAGCTCGATTCCATATGAATTTGGGCGCCTTTATCATGATATTCTATCATCGATACGCCAACATAGTTTTTTTCCAAGGTTTTCAGGCGACGTAATGATTTAGGTTGACAGGAAACCGCGGTTACGTTGGGTAGTTTTTCAATCCAACGTCGCCCATATGTATCATCGTAATTAATAATTGATTTACCGGAACTTGCTACGTTTTTTTCTTTTTTATCAGCACTAAATAGCGACCATTTTGCCTTAGCATACCTATTCATGGTTTTATGATAATCAAGATGATCTCGGCTTAGATTGGTAAATACAGTTGCGGCACAATGTAATTCTTTTACCCGATTCATCGATAAACCATGAGAAGAAACTTCCATCGCCACAACTTGAACACGTTTTGCTACAAAATCAGCTAAATAAGACTGTAATTCAACTGCAGATAAAGTGGTATTTACTGAAGGTTCAAGATGATTATAAATACCATTACCAATTGAACCTAACAATCCGGCTTTCTTATTTAGTAATGTCACACATTGAGCGATTAACTGGGTAATTGTCGTTTTACCATTAGTCCCGGTTACGCCGATGACCGATAAATGTTTAGAAGGAGAGTGATAAAAATCAGCTGCAATTTTTGATAATTTTTGAGAAAGTTGAAACACCCTTATTTGTGGAATGATTCTCTGGTTTTTCTGTTTTAAATAATCAATTTTCAAATCATTTGATTTTCTATTGGTTTCAATCAGAACGACCGCAGCACCAGACAAAATAGCTTGAGGAATGAAATCTTTACCATTAACGGTAAATCCTTTAATAGCAATAAACACATCGCCTTTTTTTACTTTTCGACTATCCGTTATTAAGCGATTAAGAGGAAAATCATCTACGGCTAGATTATTGCCACCTAATAATTTATATAAAGTTTTAAATGTGTTGGTTGCCATTGTTTTCCACCTACTAATATACAATCATTTGACCATCAATTTTGCGGTCTGGTTTTACATTCATTATTCTCAACACTCCACCCATAATTCGACTAAAAACAGGGGCCGAAACAGAGCCACCATAATATTGTCCGGCCTTGGGATTATCGATAATAACCACTAATGAATATTTAGGCCCTGTTGCTGGTGCAATGCCGGCGGTATAAGCTAAATATTGATTAACATACCGCCTACCAGATAGTTTTTTGGCTGTACCGGTTTTAACACCAACACTATATCCTGGAACGGCGGCTTTAGTACCACCACCAGTTACAGCAACCGCTTCCATCAATTGGACAACTGTTTTAGCTATTTTTTCACTTACCACCCGCTTTCCTTCAACGGGTTGGGTTACTTTCAATATTGAAACGGGTCGATAAATTCCATAACTGCCAATAGTTGCATATGCCCTAGCTAATTGTAATGGTGTAACACTTAATCCATAACCAAAAGAAAAAGTCGCCCGTTCAATATCAGCCCATTTCCTTGTTCTGTCAGCGGCAATATAACCACTCACTTCACCACCTAAACCAAGCTCTGTCGGTTGCCCTAACCCAAAACGGCTGTAAAACTCAACAAGATCTCTTGATTGCATCTGCAACGCTAATTTACTCACACCGACGTTACTTGATTTTTCCAAAATACCGGCCAAATTAAGAGATTTTTGATAAGAAACATCTTTAATTTCATATCGGTTAACCAAAAATGGGCTAGTATCAATAACCGTATTTAAATTTGCTATTTTTTTCTCTAATGCGGCCATCACAACTAAAGGTTTAACTGTGGAGCCTGGCTCAAATGCATCGGTTATTGCTCGATTTCGTAACAAACTATAATCAATTGAAGAACGATTATTTGGGTTATAGGATGGACTTGTTGCCATCGCTAATATTTCACCAGTATGAACATCAATTAACACAGCTGTACCACTATCAGCTTTATTAAATTGAACCGCTTGGCTAAGCTCACTAAAAACCAGAGATTGCAAACGCTCATCAATACTTAACGTCAAATCAGAGGCAACTTCACTATCTGTTCTTTCCAGCTCTTCTATAACTCTCCCTGCACGATCTCGCCTAATAATGCGTTGTCCTGATTCACCCATCAACCATTTATTAAAGCTTTTTTCAATTCCTTCCGAACCTGTTTCACTACCGTTTTGGTCAACATCAGTTAAACCAATTAATTGAGCGATACTCTCTGCAGCGGGATAGTAACGTTTAGACGTTTTGGCAAACGATATTCCCGGTAAATTTAATTGTTTTAAATAATCCGCTATTGTTGGGGTAATTTGTTTAGATAGATAAACAAATCGCATCGACGAATTATCCAATTTTTGCTCAAGTGTCGGCATTGGAATATTCAACGTTTTTGCTAACCCTTGCCAACGGATATCATTATGATTAACGCCACCTTTTTCTATAACAACTTTGGGATCAGCCCAAACATCATACATAGGCACACTCACAGCTAGCGCTCTGCCATTACGGTCGGTAATCATGGCTCGTAATGCACTCATTTCTTGATGACGAATTGAGCGTTTATTGGCTTCAGCAATCAACTTATCGGGTTCTATTATCTGTAAAATAGCCAATCGTACCAGTAAACTAATAATGGCTAAAAGAATAAAACCATAAACAAGATAAAATCGAGTCCGGGTATAAACTTGTTTTTTACTATTTAATTTATTCCCTTTATTCAACCTAGTAACTTGTTTTACATTATTTTTTTTAGTTATACTAGTAAACTTCATTATTTACTCTTTATCAAAATAACGGTTTCATTTTGCGGTGTCACATACGACATGCCCAATTGATTTTTTGCTTTATCTTCAACACGTTTTGGATCAGCAAGGACATTTTCTTCAATAACTAAATTACGCCATTCACTTTCTAATACATCTTGTTCGAGTAATAATTGCTCACGTTCAAATAATTGTTTACGGACTTGCTGAGTTGTAACTAATACTGCTCCGGCCGAAATAATAATAAGTACCAATAGCAATAATGAAATTTTCTGATGACCGAACAAATCACTAAAAATTAATCCAAGCAAACTTTTGCTTGGTCTCTTTTGATTGTGTATATCAACACTGGCTCTCGAGAAAAATTCATTGTCTTGGTTATTATTCATTTTTCCTTTCTGCAATCCTCAATATTGCGCTTCGAGAACGCGGGTTACCATATATTTCATTACTGCTCGGCTTAATTTTGCCAAGTGATTTTAATTTAGCATTACCATATTGTTTTATTTGTTGTTCGGTTAGTGGTAAGCCAGCTGGTAAATTAGGGCCTTTGCTCTGTTTACTTATGAATTGTTTCACAATTCTATCTTCTAGCGAATGAAAACTAATAACCGCAAGTCTTCCTTGGTCTGCAAGTACTGACAAACTACTATTTAAGGCTTGTTCAACTTCCTCAAGTTCACTATTTATATAAATCCGAATAGCTTGAAATGAGCGCGTTGCTGGGTGTTTATTTTTATCTTTTTTTGGTGTTGCTTTTTCAATTAAATCTGCTAACTCTAAAGTACGAGTTATTGGTGAAACCTTATTTTGTTCCACAATGGCATGAGCAATCCGTTTAGCAAACTTTTCTTCACCAAAAGTTCTTAAAACCCATGCGATATCATTTTCATCACTACTTAGTAACCACTCACTTGCAGTTACACCTTTATGATTATTCATCCGCATATCAAGTGGTCCATCACGCATAAAAGAAAATCCTCTTTGCGGATCATCTAATTGCGGCGATGAAACCCCCAAATCTAATAAAAAACCATCTATGTTACCTAACAGCCCTAAATCATCAACATATTGATATACTTTAGAAAATTCGCCTCGAATAAAAGTAAATCTTGGATCGGTTATTTGAAGTGCCGCTTGTTCAGCGCGTTCATCACGGTCAATTGCAATTAATTTTCCATGTTCGCCCAACTGTTCAAGAATTAAACGAGAGTGGCCGCCACGCCCAAAAGTGCCATCAACATAAATACCGTTTTTTTTTATATTTAATGCCGCGACTGCCTCATTTAACAAAACAGTTTTATGTTGATAATCCATCTTTGTTTACTCTTATTAAATTGTTAGACTTTTCAAATTTTCTGATAAGTGTTCAACATCAGTTGGTAATGCAGCAATATCATCGCTAATTTGTTGATACCAAATCGCCTCATCCCAAATCTCAAATTTATTAGATTGGCCTACAAACATGGTATATTTTTCTAGTTTTGCATAAGTACGTAATGTTGGCGGAAGTAAAATACGTCCTGCATTATCTAAATTACATTCCGTTGCATAACCTAATAATAATCTTTTAATTCTGCGTTCTGCTTCAACAATTGTTGACAATGTTGATAGCTGTAATTCGATTTTCTGCCATTCAGACATTGAATATATTGTTAAACAGGGATGATATAAACCAATGGTACAAACTAAACCGTCAGTCAAAAACCCACGATAGCGAGTAGGAATTGCTATTCTTCCTTTACTATCTAAATTAACTGAGATTGCACCACTGAACATGAAATCACCGTAAATATTAATTTTTATTGTTTTTAAATTATTAAAAAATCAATATATTAATTGAAACCCTATTTTTTACCACTTAACTCCACTTTTTACCACAAAAGTCACTAAAATAATAGACATTTAATCAATTAATTTCTAACAATTTCAAAAAAAAATACTTAAATGAGTAAGTACTAACAAATCGAGTGAAGTGTTCAGAAATATAAGATGGAATGACTAATAGTACTTATTAGATATTGAACTTTGATTTTTTAAGATAAAAATCATAAATAATTAATTATTTAAATGGATAAAAATCATAGTATAACTGATAATATAAAGTGCTAGATGATAACTTTGCCAGTTTTTACTGGCAAAGTTGATTTCGTTAAGATGCGGTCCAAAAACCAATTACATTGACTTTATTTTGCTGCAAAATTGCCCGAATCGGCATTTGGTTAATATCATCACCCTTTTCTGCTTGTTCTAATACTTGCATTTTGCTTTCTCCAACTAAATGCAAATAAATATTTTGACTATCTAAAATAGTTGGTAGTGTTAAGGTAATACGGTCGAGTGGTGCTGTTAATGGTGTCATACCGACAACTTTTCGACCAGATTTCATATCCAAGCCAGCCATTAAATTAGCCGCCCCCGGGAAAAGCGAAGCCGTATGACCGTCCTCTCCCATTCCCAAAATTAACACATCAAAGGGCATAGGGATCTTATTTAAGATTTTGTCGGTAATTTCAGCCCCATCAAATGGATTGTCACAACTATTCTTTAAACCAACAAAATTAGCCAATTTAGCCTTATTTTGTAATAAATAAGTTAATACCAATTTCTCATTACTTGCATCATCGGTATCATCAACCCATCTATCATCTACTAATGTAATAAAAACATTGTGCCAATCCAAATCTTGTTGGCTTAGTAGTTTAAATAATGGAATAGGTGTTTTGCCCCCAGATACGGCAATAGAGGCATGTCCTTTATTATTGATAGCCTGTTGCAACTCTTTGACGATATGAGCGGTTAAATCTTCAATCAATAATTGACTATTTGGGTATTTATTTAAGGTAAACATTTTTGAGATTCCTCTATTCAAACTCATGCCATGAATGACCGTCTTTAGTGATCAGCGCAACAGAAGCTACCGGCCCCCAAGTACCTGCAGGATAGGTTTTGGGTGATTCATTATCTGAATTCCACGCATTAATAATTGAATCAACCCATTTCCAAGCAGCCTCAACTTCATCGCGATGAACAAATAATGCTTGTCTTGCGCGCATTACTTCAAGTAATAATCGTTCATAAGCATCAGCACTCTGTTGATGAAAAGTTTCACTAAAACTTAAATCTAACTTAGTTGTTTGTAAATTGTGTGTACTATCTAATCCAGGTACTTTATTTAAAATTTCAATATCCATGCCTTCATCTGGTTGCAGGCGGATAGTTAGTTTATTCTGAGGTAATTGAGAATAAGACTCACTGAATAAATTAAGCGGTAAAGATTTAAAATAAACGACAACTTCAGAACATTTACTTGGTAAGCGTTTTCCGGTTCGTAAATAAAATGGCACCCCTGCCCAACGCCAATTATCAATATCAACACGAATAGCAACAAATGTTTCGGTATTACTTTGCTTATTTGCACCATCTTCTTCTAAATAACCTGGTACATTAATGCCATTAACAAATCCAGCAGTATATTGCCCTCTAACCACTTTTTCGCGGATATTCGCTTTATTTATTGGGCGTAACGCATTAAGTACCGCTATTTTTTCCCTACGTATGCTGTCATCGCCAAGGTTGGCTGGCGGTGACATGGCGATCATCGTCAAAATTTGCAAAAGATGGTTTTGTACCATATCACGCATTTGGCCCGCTTTGTCAAAATAGCCCCAGCGACCTTCAATACCTACTTGTTCTGCAACGGTGATTTCAACATGGTCGATAGAATTTCTATCCCAAAGTGAAGCAAATACAGGATTAGCAAAACGTAGTGCGAGTAAATTTAAAACTGACTCTTTTCCTAAATAATGGTCAATACGATAAACTTGTGATTCACTGAAAAACTTTGCCACCGAGTCATTAATTTCTTTGGATGATTGCAGATCAAAACCTAATGGTTTTTCCATTACGATTCTGTTTTGAGCTTGATTCAAACCAGCTTCAGCTAATCCTTGGCAAATCGTACCAAATGCATTAGGATGCATCGCAAAATAAAAGATGGCTGGATGCGACTTTTCAAGCTTATCTTTTAATGCATTAAAACCCGCTATGTCATTAACATCTAATTTATGAAAGTTAAGGCGTTGACTAAATCGTTGCCAAATACTTTCATCTAATGGTTCGGACATAAATGTGGTTAATGCATCTTTTGCAACTTCAGTGTAAGCAACTTGATCCCAATCAGCGCGACCGACACCTAAAATTTTTGTCTGCTCAGGTAACTTTCCATATTTTTCTAATTGATATAGAGACGGTAACAGTTTACGCCTCGTTAAATCCCCTTTAGCGCCGAAAATAACTAAATCGCATGCTGGGATATCAGACATAGGGTTCTCCTAAAATGGTGTAATCTACAATTTATTTTATTATTGTTTGATTATCAGTATACATCAAGTTAATAGAATAAATCATAACAATAGATATTTATCATTTTTAGACTATGATAAAAAAATAAAAGGTCACCATTTTGGTGACCTTTTATTAGAAGATAGTGTTGAATAGTTTTCAACAACAGTCGTTATGCACGAACAAAATCCATGTGAACTAATTTTGGTTTAAATGGATGACGTTGTACTGCTTGAACTTTAACTTTAACTGCTTTACCGTCAATCTCAATAGTTAATACTTCAGAATAAAATTCTGGTTTTTCTTGCATATTGAAAACTTGGTTGTGATCTAACACAATAGAAATTGCAGGTTCTGTTCCACCATAAACAATTGCTGGGAACTGACCAGCGTGACGCAGGCGGCGGCTCGCACCCTTACCATGCTCTTTTCTAACTTCTGCTTTTAATGTAAACATATTGATTTCTCTTATTTATTTCAAATAAAAAACCAATTACAGGCGACCCAGTAGTTGGCTATAAAATTAGTGCTTTAAAAAGCGCTAGGGATTATAAAGTGTTATGCTAGTAAACGCAATCAAATAATCAGCTTAATAAAGATAAAGTCAGATATTGATTGCATTTACAATATCAAAAAAACTAATGATTAAATAACTTCAATCTTAAATCCATAGGCTGATTTTTGTGTTGCTGTTAATTTTAACGGTTTATTAATACGACATGATTCAACACAAACCATAGATTGATATTCTTCATCGGCAAAATCAGCCATCGCTTTAGCTTTATCAATCCAAGGATTCCAAGTCACGACATCACTTGCATTAACATTGGTTAATTTGATTGTTCGTTTACCATCGGCGATAGTTATTACGTCATCGGCATTGGTATAAATACGATCAACTTCTTGATTAACAGTAAGTTGTCCTTTGATTGCTGGTTTATTTTCAACTGGTAAGCGTTCTTGATAAGAATCACCTAAACCTTCAACAATGACATCATTAATATTATTAATACCCAAATAAGTATGTAAGGCACTGGTTGCTTCAAAATCACCTTGGCAAGATAGTGTTACCTCGCAAGTTTGTCCTACATGGATAGTTAACCATGCATGAAAAGGTTTTGTGAAAAAACGTTCTGTTTGTTGATTATTGGTTAATGATAACGTGAGATCCACACCATTATTATCTTCTTTGCAAGAATCTAATTGCCATTCAACGAGTCGCGCAAAACCATGCATTGGATCACCTAATTTACCAAACCATGGCCAACAAACTGGCACACCGCCTCTAATTGCCACTTCCTTTTTAAAATTAGCTTTTTGACTTAACCAAATCACGGGTGTAATTTCTGTTGACGGTTGCCAAAATAATAGATGAGCACCTTGTAAAGATACTGCAGCTGAACATGTTTTATGTTTAATTACTAATACAGGTAATTCACCAAATGTACTTTGATTAACTGATGCACTCAATGATGCTCCTGAAGCCTGGCTATCTAAAATCTGTTTAACGATACTCATATTTACTCCTAAATATTTAATTTACATGGCGAACATTGCCTATAATTTAATGCTAATTGTACGCGCGTTATTCGAATTATAAAAACGGAATAAAGGCAATAAAAGCTTTTTTTACTAAATTGGAGTAATATAGCTAGCTATCTCTTATTAGTACCCATACTTTATTTTAAAATTTGAGGAAAGGCATATGTTTGAATATAAAATCCCTTTGAGTTTATATATACATATGCCATGGTGCGTACAAAAATGTCCATATTGTGATTTTAATTCACATAAAATGAAAAAAACGCCCGATTATTCCGCATATATAGACCATTTAATTAATGATTTAAAACAAGACATCATGCTTTGTAATAATCGTGCTATTCACTCAATTTTTATCGGTGGCGGTACGCCAAGCCTTTTTTCTGCTGAGTTAATTAATAACTTATTAATCAATATTAATAAAATTATACCCATAAATCACGACGCCGAAATAACCATTGAGGCCAATCCCAATTCCGTTGATGTAGAAAGATTTAAAGGGTATCAACAAGCAGGAGTTAATCGAATATCAATTGGAGTACAAAGCTTTCAAGCAGATAAGCTTATAAAATTAGGGCGAGTTCATAATCCACAAGAAGCCATAGATGCTGGCAA
This sequence comes from Gilliamella sp. LMG 34359, assembly GCF_984569085.1. NCBI lineage: Bacteria > Pseudomonadati > Pseudomonadota > Gammaproteobacteria > Orbales > Orbaceae > Gilliamella > Gilliamella sp. LMG 34359. The sequence continues at coordinate 3,318,766 of NZ_OZ474906.1, forward strand.
ATTAGCACATGACTTAAATTTAAAAAGCTTTAATTTAGATTTAATGCATGGCTTACCACAGCAAACCCTTGATGATGCCTTGAATGATCTAAAACAAGCAATTGCACTCGCACCGCCACATTTATCATGGTATCAATTAACTATTGAGCCTAACACCTTATTTGGTTCTAAACCGCCTATTTTGCCTGATGACGATATGCTCTGGGATATTTACCAACAAGGTCATCAATTATTAACAAAACATGGTTATGAACAATATGAAACATCAGCTTATGCGAAGCCGAATTATCAATGCCAACATAATTTGAATTATTGGCGATTCGGTGATTATATCGGTATTGGTTGTGGTGCTCATGGGAAATTAACCCAAAATGATGGAACTATTATTCGCACGGTAAAAACCAAACATCCTAAAGGCTATCTAGAAGGACGTTATTTAGAACATTCTTATACTGTTGCAAAAGATGAGTTAGCCTTTGAGTTTTTTATGAACAGATTTAGACTATTTGAAGCTACACCTAAGTCTGAATTTGAACAACGAACTTTTTTACCGTTGCAATCCATTGATAAACCAATCTCATTGGCTATTGAAAAAAATTATCTGGTTGAGGATAAGCAAAGCTGGCAAATAACTGACCATGGTAAGTTATTTTTAAATTCATTACTTGAAATATTTTTATAAAAATTAGAAAAAATAAATAGTTAAATTTTGTTTACTATTTGTTAACAAAATACATACTAACAATTTAAAATAAGATGTTTATATCTTTACTTACTTTTATTAAAAAAAAAGGCATACTAACTTCGACAATGCATTTATTTCATTGTTTTCCTATTCCTTATGTTTTCCCAATAACCCTGTTATTGGGATTTTTTTTTATCTAGCAAATAACAAAAGCCTTGGTGACAAGATTAATCAATTGCATGTTTTGTTAAAAATGTTTGGATTTCCTCAAGTGAAGACGTTCCTTCCATCGGTCCTAGTTTCGATACCGCTAACGCTCCACTGACATTAGCAAATTTTAATGCCGTTTCAACATCATACCCAGCTAGCAACAAACTTACAAAGGTTGCACCAAAACACCCTCCAGCGCCGGTTGGATCCACAGTGTCTACAGAAAAGCCATCAACATGAAACGTTTTGAGACTATTTTGTTCATCTAAACCATAATAACTCGCACCTTTAGCACCACCTTTTACAACGATATGCTTAATACCATTCTTAAGTAAAGCTAATATAGTCTGTTGTTCACTTTCATCATTCTGGGTAAAATAGCGAACCTCTTTTTCGCTAGGTAAAAATATATCGGTATACTCCATGATATAGCCAAAAGATTGCTCCATCTCTTGAATATTAAACATCTCTTTGCGTAAATTAGGGTCAAACGAAATTGTTCCACCTTTATTTTTAATTATATCTAACGCTTTTCTCATCGCATCGATAGCGCGAAACGAGTAAAGCGAAGATCCCATAACATGCAAATGAGTACAATCTTTTAACAAATTTTCATCTATATTATTGAACGATAACAAGCCACATGCACTATTAGGAATATTAAAGATAAAATTTCGTTCGCTTTGGTCTTGATAAGTTACAAATGCACTACCGGTATTAGCCCTACTATAAGAGGTGATGCCATCAACAATAACACCATCTTTTTTAAGCCGATTAATGCACATTTTGCCAAAACTATCTTTTCCCACACAGCTAAAAAGCACAACTGGAAACCCTAATTTAGCAACTTGAGAAGCAAATATGGCCGGTGCACCACTTGGATAGGGGCCAACAAATTCACCGGGTTGATCAAAACGTTGATTACACTCTTTTGCTAAAAATTCAACAAGCAATTCACCTACGGCACAAATTTTAAACTCCATCTTAATTATTTCTCCAATACATTATGATAAGTCATAGAATGATTATTTATCGCAATTTGTTTAAAATTAGAATTTAATAATTGATGATGATATTCTGGTACGGCTGCTTTGGATAAAATGGTCACATCTATATTTTTTAATTTACCGATGCTATGGTTATCTGTAAACAAAGATCTCTCTAATAAAAGACCTATGGTATTTTTCGCTTTTTTTAAAATTTGTTGATATATTTCCTTTTGTTCACTATTCTCAATAATTAATTCATTATCTTCACCAATTGCTGCCAATTCGATAATAAAATGTGAAATAGAGTGATTAATATTGATGGGTTCATTATAGCTTTTTATTACATTTTTTTCCCCTAAAAGACCACCAATTAAGATGACTTCCGAATCAGAAAACTCATTAACTAATAAAGCATTTCTAATATCATTCATAATAATTCGCAGTGATTTTTTTTCATGCAAAAAAGGGATCAATTTTCGAGTCAAACTGCCATGTCCCAAAAAAATAGTATCACCATCATTAATATAGCTTAAACAAGCTTTTACTAAATCGATGTAACAATTTCCTTTGGTATTATTCGGATTAATGGGAACAGAATTATGAACTAAGCCTTCAGGGGAAATATAGATCGCCCCACCAAAGGAACGCTTCAAATATCCCTGTTGTTCAAGATAAGTTAAATCTTGCCTGATTGTAACGAGAGAAACCTTTAGCTGATCAGACAACTCATCAACTTTTACTTCTCCATTTTGGCGTACAATTTTTACGATATCTAGTCGACGTTTTAATAGAGTCGAAGATGCTTTAGCCAATTTTCACTTCCTATGTTACAAATAAAAATTAGAAATAAATACCATAATAATTTATCTACATAAAATCAACAAGAAACAACAATAGTTTCAATCTTTCTCTCAATCATTGTCATAGAGATAAATTGCGATTTGTTATTCTAGGTTAATCACCAATATTTGCCAAAAAAATAGTCAACAACTTGCATAATTTATTAATAAATAATTAATTTTTGTGATCTAACTCACAATATTGACACTTGATCAACTTTCGTTTGGTAAGCATAATTATTGCAAATAAGTTTCAATTCGAAAGCGAAGGTATTTTTGATTTACTAAAGTTAAGGAGGAGTTGAATGAGTATTATTTCGAGTAATAACATGTTAAAGAAAGCGCAAAGAGAGCAATATGCTATCCCTGCGTTCAATATCCATAATTTGGAAACGATGCAAGTAATTGTTGAAACCGTTGCCGAGTATCAATCGCCGGTTATTTTAGCTGGTACGCCAGGCACATATAGTTATGCTGGAACAGAAAATATTATTCAAATTGCCAATGAGTTATCCAAAAAGCACCATGTTCCATTAGCCGTTCATTTAGATCATCATGAAGAATTTAGTGATATCGCCAATAAAATTAATACCGGCGTGAGATCGGTCATGATTGATGGTTCTCATTTACCATTTGACGAAAATATTACCTTAGTTAAACAAGTTGTTGAATATGCTCACAGATATGACGTTAGTGTTGAAGCAGAACTTGGGCGTCTTGGTGGTGTTGAAGATGATCTTATTGTTGATAGCAAAGATGCATTATATACAAATCCTGCGCAAGCAATTGAATTTGTGAAGAAAACAAATATCGATTCACTGGCTATTGCAATAGGAACAGCCCATGGACTTTATAAATCAGAACCAAAACTTGACTTTGACCGGTTATCAGAGATCCGCTCAGTAATCGATATTCCGCTAGTTTTACATGGTGCTTCTGGTGTTCCTGATAAGGATGTACGTGAATGCATACAACGAGGAATTTGTAAGGTAAATATTGCAACTGAACTAAAAATTGCATTTTCTGATGCATTAAAACAATACTTACTAACCCACCCTGATGCCAATGATCTGCGAAATTATATGAAACCAGCTAAAGCGGCAATGAAACAAATTGTGGAAAAAATCATAACAACTTGTGGTTGTGCCGGTAAGTTATAGGGGGATCATATGATTTACACTCTAACACTGAATACTGCCATTGATATGAATATTCGTTGCCAAGGGTTAAAACCCAATTCAGTAAATCGAACGCTACACACTGAATATAGTCCAAATGGTAAAGCTGTTAATGTTTCGATTGTATTGCATAAATTCGATAAGCCTACTTGTGCCTTAGGCTTTTTCGGTGGTTTTTCCGGAAAATATATTACTGATGAATTAGCTAAGATGCAAATTCAAACTATCCCTTGTTTGATCGATGATATTACCAGAATTAATGTTTTTATTAATGATGAACAAAATGAATATAAATTGGTCTCCAAAGGACCTTTTATTTCTGATAATAAAAAAACAGAAATGCTCACTATTATTGAGTCACTCAGCAATAACAGTTATTTAGTTATTAGTGGTAGTTTGCCAAATAATATTGAACCAGATTATTTAGCGTCAATATTAAAAATTTGCATACCTAAAAATATCAAAATAATTTTAGATATTAGTCACACTAAATTAAAAGATTTATTAAGTTATAAACCGTTACTCATTAAACCTAATAATGATGAGTTAAAAGATATTTTTGGTTTTACGACTGATACCACGGAACAAATAATTACCGCATTAGAAAATGTTCATCAGCAAGGAGCACAAAATATTCTACTCACTATGGGGTCAAAAGGACTTTACTTTTCAAACGGTAAAAATATCTGGTTTTGCAACGCGATAACGATAAAACAAGTCAGTTCTGCTTGCGCAGGAGATGCGTCACTTGCGGCATTTCTTAGTGAATGGCTCCCTCAGCAAAATAATTGTCAATTAGCAATGAAAAAAGCATCGGCAACTGGTGCCAATGTTGCCGAATCTGATGGTTTAGGGTTATTAGATAAAGTGAGTACCTATATCAACCAACTCGAAGTGACTCAAATCAAATAAAATGGAAAATTATTATGAAAAAAATACTAGCTGTTACAGGTTGTCCAACAGGTATAGCCCATACTTATATGGCAGAACAAGCATTGAAATCTGCGGCTGAAAAAGCGGGAATTGAAATTAAAGTAGAAACGAATGGAGCAAGTGGTGTAGAGAATCCAATTACTGAAGCAGATATTACTGATGCAATTGGGGTGATTATTGCCGCCGATAAAGATGTTAATCCTGACCGTTTTAATGGATTACCGGTTATTGAAGTACCAGTAAAAGATGGAATTCATAAAGCGACTATGCTTATTGAAAAAATAAACTCAGGCGCTGTAGCAATTCGTAAAAGCGCAAAAGATAACAGTTATTTATCAGAAATTCACAATCAACATGCGTCAAAAGAATCTATTGGTCGACAGATATATAAGCATCTCATGAGTGGGGTTTCCAATATGTTACCCTTTGTTGTAGCTGGTGGGGTATTAATTGCATTATCTTTTTTATGGGGCATTTATTCCGCAGATCAAAACAATCCTCAATATAATGAGTTTGCGTCGTTACTAATGAACATTGGTAGCCAAGCTTTCGGTATTATGGTGCCTATTTTTACCGGTTTTTTAGCTTATTCAATAAGTGGCCGACCAGGTATGGTAGCTGGTTTTGTTGGCGGTTTAATTGCAAATATAACTGGTGCCGGTTTTTTAGGTGGTATTATTGCTGGGTTCGCTGCTGGTTATTTAATGCTAATTGTTAAAAGACTGTTAGATGGTCTTCCTCGTGCCTTTGAAGGACTTAAATCAATATTTATAATGCCATTAATAGGGGTATTTGTGATTGGTGCCGGCATGTTTTTGCTTGGTGGACCGATCGCAGTTGTAAATAATGGTATGAAAGAATGGTTAGCCTCATTGCAATCTGCTAATCCTATTTTATTAGGTATTGTTATTGGTGGCATGTGCTCTTTCGATTTCGGTGGTCCTATCAATAAAGCGGCTTATGTGACCGGAACAATGCTGTTGGGTGAAGGTAATTACTATTTTATGGCTGGGGTTTCGGCTGCTTGTATTGTCCCTCCTTTTGTTATTGCCTTTTCAACGACTATTTTCCGTGGTAAAGCATTTACAGAAGAAGAGCGTGCCGCTGGTCTTGTAAATTATATCCTTGGTTCAACCCATATCACTGAAGGTGCTATTCCATTTGCCGCCAAAGATCCATTACATGTTATACCCATTATGATGTTTTCATCCGCTATTGCTGCCGTATTAACTTTTATCAGTCACATCCAAGTCCCTGCTCCTCATGGTGGATTTTTAGTCCTTCCTTTAGTCAATAAACCTTTGATTTGGGTTGGTTGTATCTTTATAGGTGCATTAATCGGTGCGATTTTATTAGGTTTGTTACGTATGCATGAAAAAGGTAAATCAACTGTTGAAAAGTAAAAGGTTAGTGATTAAATATATTTAATAATCTGATTTTTATAAATATATTCAAGTTTTTAAGGAGGGGGGATGAACAATATACAATTAAAAGTTGAAGATATAGCTATTATAAATGGCTTGTATAACAAACACGATGCTATATCAGCAGTATCAGAAAATATGATAAAGGCAGGATTAGTAAAGGATGATTATACGCAATCAATGTTTGATCGTGATCGGCAAATATCCACATTTTTAGGTAATGGTATAGCAATTCCTCATGGAACTACAGATAAACGCGATAGTGTTATACAAACAGGATTAAAAGTCATCTATTACCCTGAAGGAGTAAATTGGGATGGAGACGATAATATTGCCTATGTTGTTATTGGTATAGCGGCAAAAAGTAATGAACATTTAGATATTTTGCGTCAATTAACCAGAGCAGTTATTGCTGAAGATACTTTAGCGCGAATTCAATCCGTTAAAAAACCAGAAGAGCTATTAACAATTCTTCAAGGCAACTAATATAACCATCCCATGAGAAGAGACGATGTGAACTCATGGGATGTTATCTCCAATTGATTAAAGCAGTTAATACAATTAGTTTTTAAACTATACGAAGAATATTAGGTATTAAAAAATTCCAGACGATTATTAATAATTGTTTTATTGTTAACCATTTCAAATGAGACTAAAATACCTTCCCAAGTAATACCTAGAACAATTAACATTTCTTCAAAATCGTAATAATAACGTATCTGATCTTCAATAAAACTATCTTTAAATCTATAGTTATGATTAAATTCATCAGTTAACTCAAACGGATTAAAGCCAAATTAAAAGGCCTGACTCCGGTTGAATATCGAAATCAGGCCTTACAAGCCGCTTAATAAAAGTGTCCAACTTTATGGGGTCACTTCAGTGCCTTAGGCTTTTTCGGTGGTTTTTCCGGAAAATATATTACTGATGAATTAACTAAGATGCAAATTCAAACTATCCCTTGTTTGATCGATGATATTTCCAGAATTAATGTTTTTATTATTGATGAACAAAATGAATATAAATTGATCTCCAAAGGACCTTTTATTCCTGATAATAAAAAAGCCAAAATACTTGCTATTCTTAAATAACAAAATAATAATAGTTATTAAAGAACATTGAAAGTTTACTAAATAAAAACAGATTGAAATGGATACAAAAAATATACTAGCAGTAATAAATTATTCTACTAATGTAACGGATAATTTTATGGCAGAGGACGCATTAAAATCCGCAGCTTTAAAAGAAGGTTTAGTTATTAAAATAGAAACTAATGGCGTAAAAGGTATAGAGAATCAGATAACTGATGCAGATATAGCTTATGCAATTGGTGTCATTATTATATCAGATAAAAGGGTTAATCCTACTCGTTTTAATGGGTTACCTATTATTGAAGTATCGATAAAAGATGCTATTTATGAAGCAGCACTACTAATTGAAAAAATAAATTCAGGTAATGTACCCGTCTACAAAAACTCAGAAAGTAACATTTATAAATTAGACAATCTAAATCAAAGAGAAGTAAAAGAACGTCGGCAAATGTATAAACATCTTACAAGTGGTGTTTATTATATGCTACCGTTTACTGTTGTAGGTGGACTATTAATTTCATTTTCATTACTATGTGGAATTTATTCTTCAGACCCAAACAATGCTGAATATAATGAGTTTGCTGCACTGCTGATGAAAATTGGAAGCCAAAGCATTCAACTAATGCTGCCTTTTTTCACTAGTTTTCTAGCCTATTCAATCAGCGGTCGTTATGGAATGATAGTGGGTTTTGTGGGCGGTTCAATTGTTAGTTTAAACGGTGCTGGTATTTTAGGCTGCATTTCTGTGGGGTTCACTGCAGGTTATTTAATGTTGTTTCTAGATAAATTGTTAAGTAATCTTCCTCGTTCATTTGAAGGGATTAAATCCATTTTAATAATGCCATTAATTGGTATATTTATAATTGGTGTAAGTGCGTATTTAAGTAGTAGGCGAATTGCCACTATCAGTACTAGTATGGCAGAGTGGTTATTCTCGTTACAATCAAGTAATCCTATTTTACTAGGTATTATTATTGGAACAATGTGCTCTTTCGACATCGGTGGCCTAATCAATAAAGCAGCTTATGCAACTAGTATTATGCTATTAGAAGAAGGTAATTACTATTTTATGGCTAGTGTTTCAGCGGCCTGTATTGTTCCACCTTTAGTTATTGCGTTTTCAACTACAATATTTCGAGGTAAAGCATTTACTAAAGAAGAACGTGCTGCAGGTATTGCAAATTATATACTTGGTTCAACTCTTATAACAGAGGGCGCTCTCCCTTTTGTAGCTAAAGATCCGTTTCGTGTCATTCCGATTATGATGTTTTCATCGACTATTGCTGCAGTATTGACATTTATATGTCAAATTCAAGTCCCGGCACCTCAAGGTGGTTTTCTAGTACTACCATTAGTTAATAAACCCCTTATATGGGTCGGCTGTATTTTTATTAGTGCATTAGTAGGAGCAATTTTATTAGGCTTAATTCGTACGCATGAAACACCAAAGCAACATTAGAAAAATAAAATAACTCAATAGTAAATATGGTCGATAATTAATTTAGTAAAAATATTTAACTTATTAAGATAAATTTAGAATAAGCAATATAAAAATTAAGAGTTGAAGTTGCTATTCTAATTCTTAGTAAAAAAAGATAAGTTAAGAATGATTATATTTGAACCATATATTATCATAATTTATGATTTACACATTTAGGAAGTAGTCTAACTATTCCTCATGAAACTACAGATAAACGCGATGGTGTTATACAAACAGGATTAAAAGTCATCTATTACCCTGAAGGAGTAAATTGTGATGAAGATGATAATATTGCCTATGTTGTTATTGGTATAGCAGCTAAAAATAATGAACATTTAGATATTTTGCGTCAATTAACCACAGCAGTTATTGCTGAAGATACTTTAGCGCTAATTCAATCCGTTAAAAAACCAGAAGAGCTATTAACAATCCTTCAAGGCAACTAATATAACCATCCCATGAGAAGAGACGATGTGAACTCATGGGAGGTTACCTCCAACTGATTGACAATTAATCAATTAAAGCGGTTAATACAGTAGGTTTGTAAACTATAGAAAGAATATTAGGTAGTAAAAAATTCCAGACGATTATTGATAATTGTTTTATTGTTAACCATTTCAAATGAGTCCAAAATGCCTTCCCAAGTAATACCTAGAACAATTAACATTTCTTCAAAATCATAATAATAACGTATTTGATCTTCAATAATACTATCTTTAAATCTATAGTTATGATTAAATTCATCAGTTAACTCAAACGGGTGACCAATCTTAAAATCAAAACCAAGGTAACTTAAAATTTGATTAGCTTTATCAATTAAAAAAGCGTTATCCGTAACTTCTTCAATTGATAATGCCTCAACGCGATCTAAAATATAAAAAAATAGAATTGGATAACCACCTTTTCCTATGCCTTGGACATCAGCATAACTGAAATCTTCAATAGTTTGATATTGATCTGAACTAAAAAAATCATCAATATTGAGCATACTAAATTTTGTTTTATCATACATATCAATTAAATCGCTTTTCTATTTTCCGTTTGATCTTATTCAAACTAGATAATTCAACTATCGCCAGGATTGAAGTTTATTTTCTTTTTAAGATAATCCTTAAATCATCACCCACAGCAACTACCGATTCAAATTGAAATTGGGGCGCTAAAGATAATTTTGTAAGATTAGGTAAAACACATAAATCTTTGGCATTATGACCTAGCAATTTAGGTGCATAATAAATAATGAGTTCATCAACTAAATCTTGTTCAATCAATGCCCCAGCCAGATGTGCTCCCGCTTCAACCCAAACAGAATTAATTTGGTTTTTGCCTAATTCTGTTAATAATTCGACTAAATCTATCTGATTTTGGGCTGAGGATTCAATAATTAGCTTGGTGTTGGGTTTAATTATTGGAATATTTTGCTTGCGCACTATCCATGTTTCACCCGATTGACTAAAGATATTTTCATTGCCGGTTAATCGATTTTGACTGTCTATAATAACGCGAATCGGTTGTCGAATATTTTCTTGGGGATAAATTTTTCTAATCTCATCAGGTAATTCATCGTATCTAACTGTTAAACTGGCATTATCTTCTTGAACAGTTGCTCGGGTACTCAAAATACAACTGGCTTGCGCTCGATATTGTTGTACATCTTGTCTTGCCACACTTGAAGTAATCCATTTACTTTCACCCGATGCCATAGCAATTTTACCATCTAACGAGGCAGCAAGCTTAAGTTGAACATAGGGTTTCCCTGTGCGCATACATTTTAAAAAACCTTTATTAATCGCTTCGGCTTGTTCATTCAAAACACCAACCATAACTTCAATACCGGCGTCTTTTAAACGTTTAATCCCTTTACCTGCAACGTTAGGATTAGGATCTTGCATCGCAATAACAACCCGTTTAATTCCAGATCTAACAAGGGCATCAGCACAAGGGGGGGTTCGACCATAATGGCTACAGGGTTCAAGTGTTACATAAGCAGTGGCATCTTTAGCTGCATCACCTGCCATTTTTAATGCGTAGACTTCGGCATGGGGTAAGCCCGCTTTTAGATGAAAACCTTTACCAATAATCTGATCATTTTTAACAATGATACAACCTACATTAGGATTTGGAGTAGTCGTAAAACGGCCAAGTTTAGCAAGCTCAATAGCTTGCTGCATATAAAATTGATCTTTATCCATAGTCATTGTGTTAAATTGGATTATTTTTGTTGCAACTTAGCAATTTCATTACTGAATTGTTCAATGTCATCAAAACTGAAATAAACAGAAGCAAAACGAATATAGGCAACTTTATCGAGGTTTTTTAGTTCTTCAATAACAAAATTACCAATTAATTTGGCTGGTACTTCGCGTTCACCCGTTGCTCTTAGTTTAGATTTAATTCGCGTGATGGCATCTTCTATTGCATCAAAACTCACTGGGCGTTTTTCTAGCGCTCGTTTTATACCATTACGAAGTTTATCTTCATTGAAAGGTTCGCGAACTTTATTGCTCTTGATAACATTAGGCATAATTAACTCTGCCACTTCAAATGTGGTAAACCGTTCATTACATTCGACACATTGTCGACGGCGACGAACCTGAAAACCTTCACCCACTAATCGAGAATCAATAACTTTTGTATCATCTGCATTACAAAACGGACAGTGCATAAATATATCCTGATAACGTTTCAACTTACATTACAATAGCCGAAATTAGTCATTTAAACAAGATTACAGCTAAGTTATATATACTCTAAAAATTTGTAATCAAAATAAATGCTAAAAATCCGTCACCAATCTAGTGACGGCAATCAAATTTACCATGTTAATGAGATTAAGAAATCACGCAATTTAGTAAAATCATCCGGCATATAGTGAGAAAGTAATGGCATCTCAGCTCTTTCAGCCAAGGCTGATGGTAATGAGATTGATCGACCAAGGATATCTTCAACCACTTCTTTGAATTTAGCTGGATGAGCTGTTCCTAAAAATAAACCATACTCTCCTTCTTGCAGCTGATCGCGTAATGCTCGGTAGGCAATAGCCCCATGAGGCTCAGATAAATAACCTTTTTTATCCAATTCCTGAACTGTTTTTACTGAAACTTCGTCAGAAACAGCAGCATGTCCTAATGATTTAAGTACCCAACCTTCTCGCTGATAAATTTCTTCGATCCTTGGCCAGTTGTTTGGTTGACTTACATCCATAGCATTAGATAATGTTGCCACGGTTTTATGCGGTTCCCACTTACCGGTTTCTAAATAACGAGGAACAGTATCATTAGCATTTGTCGCAGCAATAAAGCGTTTGATAGGTAATCCCATGGTTTTTACCAGTAAACCAGCCGTTAAATCGCCAAAATTACCACTTGGTACAGAAATAACTAATTGTTCACGTTGTTTGGCAGTAAGTTGCGCATAAGCTTCAAAATAATAGCAGATTTGCGCTAAAAGCCGACTGATATTAATTGAATTAGCTGAGTTTAAACCAATGGTGGTTTTTAGTTCTTCATCATCAAATGCTTTTTTAACTAAAGCTTGGCAGGCATCAAAATCACTTTGAATAGCAATGGTGTGAATGTTATCACCTAACGTACAAAAGAGCTTCTCTTGTAATGGGCTAATTTTACCTTCTGGATATAAAATCACGACGCGAATATTCGGTAAGTGATAAAATGCATGGGCAACAGCCGCACCAGTATCTCCCGAAGTTGCGGTCAAAATGGTGATTTTTTTATCGGCAGCAACTTGGACTAAAGCTTGTGCCATAAAGCGTCCACCAAAATCTTTAAATGCTAATGTCGGACCATGATAAAGTTCCAAAGATCCAATATCATCTTCTACCGATTTAACAGGGGCAGGAAATTGGAAAGCATTTTGCACTAATCGATGCATATCATTATCGTTAATTTCATTGCCAATAAAAGCGGATAAGATTTTGGCACTGCGTGTAATAAAGTCCATTTTTAATAATGCTTCTATTTCTTGCGCAGAAAATTTTGGCAACTGTTCAGGGAAAAACAAGCCTTGTCCTCTTCCTAATCCTTGTTGTACCGCCTGCGCAAAACTAACCTGCTCGGAATGATCTTTTAAGTTATACAGTTTCATAATGTTTTCCAATAATTTTATACTTTAATTGTTTTCTTTTTGATTTAATCTTATTGTTTTATTTAATAACAATTAACTTAAATCTCTCTTGCACCTTGTGGATCTATTTTACAAATGTGCGTAAAACCATCTTCATTTTGTAAATAAGAACTTTTCAACAAAGACTCTATCTGTTTTGCAGTTTCAAGATTATCTGCTACCACAAACATTGTCGGTCCTGAGCCAGATATACCAGAGGCTAATGCGCCAAGTTGTTTTACCTTTTTTTGTGTTGCATCGAAATTAGGTAGCAACTGTTTACGATAAGGCTCGGCGATATTATCAATCAACATTGCCGCAGCAAGTTTGGGTTGTTTGCTATAACAAGCATGTAAAAAACCACCTACATAACGACCATGCGCAACACAATCTGCTTTTTGATATTGAGCAGGTAATATTGCTCGAGCTTCAGCTGTAGAAACTTTAATACCTGGATAAGCCATTACCCAATACCAATTGTCAAAATGCGGTATCGACTCACTTATTACCCCCATTTCATCAAGGATAAGTTGCATTCCACCTAAGTAACAAGGAGCGACATTATCATAATGCACGCTACCAGAAATTCGGCCTTCTAGTTCCCCCATCATGGAAAGCATTTCATATTGATTAAATGGTTCATCAAAAAATTTATTTAATGCCACAAAAGCACCAACGACAGAACAAGCACTTGAACCTAATCCAGAACCAATTGGCATGTTTTTTTCAAGCGTTATGTTAACCGGTAATGTTTTACCCATAGCCTTACAAAAACGTTGCCAACATTGATAAACAATATTGTATTTGGGATCCTTGGGCAATTTTTTAACAAATTGCCCTTTACTTGTAAGGCTAAACTCAGTTGCTGACTCAATGGTAATACAGTCACCTAACATCGCCCCACTAATTGGATTGATTGCTGCACCTAAAATATCAAAGCCTACACTAATATTTGCCATTGATGCTGGTGCATAAACAGTTAATGATTTATGACTCATTTAGCCTCCAATTTTTCCAGATGTGGTTCGTAAAATATCAGCAAACACACCCGCTGCTGTAACATCATTACCGGCACCGTAACCACGTAATACTAATGGAATTGGTTGATAATATCTGGTATAGAATGCTAATGCATTTTCACCATTTTTAACTTTATAAAGAGGATCTTCAGCATCTACGGCTTCTATTTTGACACTACATTGATCGCCATCGATGTTAGCAACATAACGTAGAACTTTTCCTTCTTTAGCCGCTTTTTCTGATTTTTCTTTAAATTGTGCATCGAGTTGCGGAAGTTTTGCCATAAACTCATCAATATTGCCTTGAGAATATTCTGCTGGTAGCACAGATTCAACATTAATTTGATCGAGTTCAAGTTGTAATCCTGCTTCCCTTGCTAAGATTAATAGTTTTCTTGCTACGTCGGTTCCGGATAAGTCATCACGCGGGTCAGGTTCGGTAAAGCCTTTCTCTTTCGCCAACTTAGTTGCTTCTGATAATGACATACCTTCATCTAACTTACCGAAAATAAAAGATAATGAACCCGATAAAATTCCAGAAAACTTAATTAATTCGTCACCGGCATTAAGCAGATTCTGTAAGTTCTCGATTACCGGTAGCCCGGCACCAACGTTGGTATCATATTGGAATTTACGCTTACTATTTGCTGCTTCTTGGCGTAAACGAAGGTAATAAGCCATTGAACTGGTGTTGGCTTTTTTATTCGGGGTTACCACATGGAAACCATTAGCCAGAAAATCAACATATTTATCTGATACATCACTACTTGAAGTACAATCGACTAATATTGGATTAAGCAGCCGGTTATTTTTAGCAAATTCAATAATACCGTTTAGATTATAACTGGTTTCACTTTGTTTTATTTGATCACGCCAATTATCTAAGTTAATTCCATCACGATTAAGTACTGAGTGTTTGGAATTAAATAAACCACAAACCCGTAGGTCAATTTGTTTATTTTTAAGCCATTTTTGTTGACGGCCGATTTGATCCACCAAGGCACCACCAACACCACCAACACCAATAACAAATACATCTAACATTTTGTCGGTACCGAATAACATTTGGTGAGTCACTCGAACCCCCATTACCGCAACATCATTATCAACCACAACTGAGATTGAGCGTTCTGATGAACCTTGGGCAATTGCCACAATGTTAATATTGGCGCGCGCTAATGCGGTAAAGAAGTTAGCCGATAAGCCACGTAAGGTACGCATGCCATCACCAACCACGGAGATAATCGCTAATTTTTCAATTACTTCAATTGGTTCGAGTAGGCCATCTTTTAATTCTAAATAAAACTCTTCACTCAATGCCTCTTCCGCACGGTATAGTTCGGTTTGCGGCACACAAAAACTAATACTATATTCAGACGATGATTGGGTAATAAGTACGACAGAAATACCGGCATAGGACATGGCGGAAAAAACCCGCGCCGACATACCAACCATACCTTTCAATCCTGGACCTGATACATTTATCATGGCCATATTATTTAAATTAGTAATACCTTTGACTGGCGTTGAACTATCAATTACATTAGCGCCGATTAAAGTACCTGGAGCATCTGGATTATTGGTATTTTTGATTAAACATGGAATTTGGAATTGCGCAATCGGTAAGATTGTTCTAGGGTGAAGCACTTTAGCACCAAAATAAGATAATTCCATAGCTTCTTGATAAGACATTGTTTGTAGTAGTTTGGCATCTGGCACAATTCGCGGATCACAAGTATAAACTCCATCGACATCGGTCCAAATTTCACAGCTATTGGCGCGTAAACAGGCGGCTAATACTGAAGCCGAATAATCTGAACCGTTACGTCCTAAAACAACTAATTCACCCTTTTCATTACCTGCGGTAAAACCTGGCATTAAAATTATATTATCTGAAGGAATACGCATTTCACTGATTCGATGGGATGACTCGACAATATCAACGGTCGACTCTAAATAATCGCCTTGCGCAATTAACATTGCCACAGGATTGATAACAGTGACTTCATGCCCTTTTGCTTTTAGCAATTCTTCCATTATAGCAATGGAAAGTTTTTCACCTCGACAAATGATAGTGGCATTGATGCTATCCGGACATTGGCCTAATAGTCGAATACCTTCTAACAGTTGTTTGACATTATTTAACTCATTAAGAGCAAACTTTTTCATTTTTTCATAGGCAAAATTAGGCAGCGCTTTAGCAATACCAGCCAATAAGTCAGCAAAGATTTTTTCAGCATCGTAGATATTGGTTTGAATATCTTGCTTGGCAACAGTTTTTTCGACCATTGCAACTAGATGATTGGTAATTTTAGCGGGTGCAGATAAAACCGTTGCCGTCTGTTCTTGTTTAGCATTATTTTCAATAATCTCTGCTACACGCAAAAAACGTTCTGCGTTGGCAACAGATGTTCCTCCAAATTTTAAAACTTTCATATCACACCTTACTTATTTTTCTAATTTATGCCAATAATAATTCAAAATACCATTTTTAAAAGATATGCATAAAATCAATATTTTGAATTGTTTTTACTTTAATTTATGTTTTAGAATATTTTGTTTCACAAAGTAAAAAACCCGCCTTTTTGGGCGGGTTTTTCGATATTTTTTTAAGGAAAAATCAACCCGCCCTATAATTAATAATAGTGCCGGTGGTACCAATAATGCCTGAAATCATCATCATCATTTTATTATTTTTCCTAAAATAAACTCTAAACAAAACAGCCCGACATTTTCATGTCAGGCTGTAAATAACTAAAATACCTTTTTGCTGTTTTCGTATTCATTGACTACTTTGTTTAATGCTTGATAGATACTTTCAGCACTTCGCTTTTGTAATGCTTCATCAAGTATATTGAGATACGATAACATTAATTTTTGATTGTCTTCAGCAAATTGTGGTGAAACTTCCTGATCTTCATATAACATGACATAAGTGCGTGCAAACCCAAAAATCAGAAAGTAAACGGCTGCGTTACTTGGATCTTCTTGGATTAATGTCCTCATAGCCTTACGTAGTTTTACGTACGAATCGGTACCAGGCAAGCTTGTCGCAAATGTTTTTGTTACTTCAGAAAATGTCATTGCTAAAACCTCAATCAAAATCACAAGCGAAAAGAATAGCAATCCATTAACATAAGTGCAAGTCTATTTTGTTTAACAACTCTATTTTTTTATTATTTTTTGTTTAAGGCATTGATATCATTCAATGCCTTTTGAACTTTTGTTTAAACTCCTTTACTAACAGCTAAGCCTGCCGAGGCTTGTGCCACTGGCATAATTTCAATTGAATTGACATTAAAATGACTTGGTGTATTCACTAACCATGAGACAGTATTAGCAATATCTTCTGGAGTGATAAAGTCCACATCTTTATACACCGCAGCTGCTTGTTCGGCATTACCATGGAATCGCACATTAGAAAATTCGGTTCCTCCACACAGTCCTGGTTCAATGTTTGTTACTCTAATTTTTTTACCTAATAAATCTGTTCTTAAATTAGCACTAAATTGTTTAACAAATGCTTTAGAAGCACCATAAACATTACCACCTTTGTAAGGATAAGTACCCGCGACAGATCCAAGATTAATGATGTAGCCACTATTACGTTCAACCATTCCCGGTAAAATTTGATGGGTTAAATGAACTAACCCAATGACATTAGTTTCAATCATTGTTTGCCAATCATTATAGTCAGCTTCATATGCGGGTTCTAAACCTAAAGCTAATCCGGCATTATTAATTAATATATCAATAGGCTGAAATTCTTTAGGTAGTTGTAATAAAATTGTTTCAACAGAGTCTTTTTTACTAACATCTAAAGTTAAGGGTAAAAAGTTAGCGCCTAACTCTTGTGCCAGTTTTTGTAATTTATCAAGTCGTCTTGCTGCACCAATTACTTTATAACCATCTGCAATAAGTTTTCGACAAATAGCTTGTCCAAATCCAGATGAAGCGCCGGTAACCAAAACAATATTCATATTCAATCTCCTTTTATACTCTTGGTAGTTATATGAGTATACCTTTGTGATATGGAAAGAAAACAACCATAAGTGAAGTGGCAAAATATTTTCAATTAGCTTGATAGCCTAAATATTGGTAAATTTTTGCATAACCTAAAAAAAACCCGCTAAGAAGCGGGTTCATATCGTATATTTCATTTAGATGGTTCTTCGGATGGCTCATCATCTTTCAAAGGAACAATCAACGTATCAATATGGGTATTGTTGATTAATTGACGAGCTGAAGACATTAATTTACTCCAAAAATCTTGGTGATGACCACAAACAACCAGATCCGCACCATATTCATGAATAGCTTCAATTAATACTTGTCCAAATTCACCATTACCAGAAAGAGTATGTGCAATTGGATAACCTGCATCAGCAGCTAATTTATTTAGTGCGATATGAGCATCTTCATTAATGCGATCTTTCATATCATTCATATTAATATCAACTAAACCAGTATAAAGATCAGAATAGTTGATACCCACATGAATGAGTGATATTTGAGCATTATATGGTCTAGCCATAGAGACTGCTTTTTCAACAAGAACTTCACTTTCAGGTGATAAATCCACTGCGACTAAAATATGTTTATAAGCCATAATATCTACTCCTTCCTATTTTGATGCTCTAATTAAACTAAAATTTTATACTTCCTTTTTACTACTAAATTAATTTTTGAGCAAGCCAAAAAAGTGACCCAGATAACAATATTGAAATCGGCAAAGTAAGAACCCAAGTTAGCGCGATATTTTTAATCGTTTTACTTTGTACTCCTCCACCATCGACAATCATGGTTCCGGCAACCGATGAAGAAAGAACTTGCGTTGTCGATACCGGCATTCCGGTATAACTTGCTATACCAATAGATAACGCCGTAGTTATTTGCGCCGAAACCCCTTGTGCATAAGTCATCCCTTTTTTACCTATCTTTTCACCGATAGTGATGGCTACACGTCGCCAACCAATCATTGTTCCTACCGCAAGCGCCGAGGCCACGCCGATAATTATCCAAATTGGTGCATATTCGACGGTTTTTAATAAATCATTATTTAATGATTTTAAATACTGCTTATCTTTATTAGATAGATTGGGTTGTTTAGCTACATGCGATACGGTATCAGATAAACATAATAAAATACGTCTAGTTTGTGAACGTTGGTCAACATTAAGCGAGTCATACTCGTTGATTTTGTTAAATAGATTGTTAGCAATACCCAAGGTGATAAACGATTTTGAATAATCACAATGATATTTATTTAAATCATTTTCTGGGATTGCTGTGTCTACCGCTGATTGTTTACCAATTACTGAATTAAGATCTTCATTATGAGAGATAAAGTACTCTTCAATATTATGAATCGCATTTCTGGTATTAGTAATCTCATAGGTTGATGCCCCCATGTTCACAATAAAACCTGCTGGTGCAATCCCCATTAAGACTAGCATCAATAAACCAATCCCTTTTTGCCCATCATTAGCGCCATGCGAGAAACTTACGCCTGCTGCTGAAATAATAAGCATTATACGAATCCAAAATGGCGGTTTCTTTTTACCATATAGTTTTTCACGCTGTTCTGGCGTCATAAAAATTCGTTCTCTTTTTTTACTACGTTTTTTACTTTGTCCTTTACGGGTCCAATATTTGCGTAATAAAAAAATCATTAAGCCAGCGATAACCAGACCAACGATAGGTGAAATAATTAATGATAAAAAGATTTGTATCATTTTAGGAATATTAAGTGCCTCAATGATAGATGTATCCATAATAAAGGCATTGGCCAATGCGACACCAATAATGGCACCAATCAACGTGTGGGAACTAGAAGCAGGGATACCTACATACCAAGTACCTAAATTCCAGATAATCGCGGCAAATAAAATTGAGAATACCATTGCCAGTCCATGAGCAGAACTGACATTAAGTAATAAATCTGTAGGTAAAAGATGAACAATTGCGTAAGCAACACTCAGCCCACCAAGTAATACCCCAAAAAAGTTAAACATACCGGCCATAAAAACAGCGAGCTGTTCCTTTAATGCTCGAGTATATATTACTGTCGCAACAGCATTGGCGGTGTCATGAAATCCATTAATTGCCTCATAAAAAAGAACAAAAAACAGCGCCAAAACTAATAATATAATGGTAGAAAAGTCTAAATCAGCAAATAGATGAAACATAATATATCTTTCTGTTGTTAATAGCGGCTCTATTATCCTTGAGAATAACCTAATGAGCAAAACAATTTTTACATTTTTCGCTTCGCGTAATGAGAAGCTAAAACAGCACAGATCATTAATTGTACTTGGTGAAAAATCATTAACGGCAAGATTATTATTCCTGTTATAGACATAGGAAAAATTACACTAGCCATTGGAATACCACTGGCTAAACTTTTTTTAGAACCACAAAACACGATGGTAATTTCATCTTCTTTACTAAAACCCAATAATCGTGAGCTATAGGTTGTAATCAATAACACAATTGTTAATAAAATTATTGAATAAACAATGATCTCTACAAGAGATAACCAGCTGACTTTAGACCAAATACCATTCACTACTGCGTCACTAAAAGCGACATAGACAACTAATAATATTGATATACGGTCGGTTTTAGAAATCACACTTTTATATTTATCAACCCATTTGCCAATAAAACGTCTCGATAAATGACCGATAATAAATGGCAACATCAGTTTAAGCATAATAGATTCAATGGCATCGAGTATATTCATCGAAGCAGCAGCTTGCGTGTGCATTAATACGCCCACTAATACCGGTGTAATAAATACACCTAACAATGTAGAAGCCGATGCACTACAAATTGCAGCAGCGACATTGCCTTTTGCAATTGAGGTAAAGGCAATTGCCGACTGAACTGTAGCCGGTAGGACACAAAGATAAACAAAGCCTAAATAAAGGTCTTGTGATAAAAAAGTGGGGACGAGTACTTGCATCATCCCCCCTAAAATCGGGAATACGACGAAAGTAATAATGAAAATTAATAGATGCAACCGCCAATTTTTTATGCCGACAATGATCGCCTCAAACGATAGTTTTGCTCCATGCATAAAAAACAATAGACCTATAGCAAAAGTGGTAAGATTTTCAAAAATAACTTTTGCTTCTCCTTCACATGGAAAAACAGTTGCTGTAGTTACAACACAAATCAAAATCAGCAAGAATGAATCAATTTTAAAACGTTGAAGTATATTCATGATAGTTGTTTGATTAGTTAAAAAAATCGCCACATAAGTGGCGATGTAGCTGTAAATATAAATTATTCTAAGAAACTTCGAAGGACATCAGATCGGCTAGGATGACGTAATTTACGTAATGCTTTCGCCTCAATTTGACGAATACGTTCACGTGTTACATCAAATTGTTTACCGACTTCTTCAAGCGTATGGTCGGTATTCATATCTATACCAAATCGCATACGTAAGACTTTTGCTTCACGTGGTGTTAAACCAGATAAAATATCACGCGTTGCGCTACGCAAACTTTCAGATGTCGCGGCATCTAATGGTTGCTCTAGTGCAGTATCCTCAATAAAGTCACCTAAATGTGAATCTTCATCATCACCAACCGGTGTTTCCATTGAAATTGGTTCTTTGGCAATTTTCAATACTTTTCGAATTTTCTCTTCCGGCATTTGCATGCGTTCAGATAACTCTTCCGGTGTTGGTTCACGACCAATTTCTTGTAACATCTGACGAGATATACGATTTAGTTTATTGATTGTTTCAATCATATGCACTGGGATACGAATTGTTCTTGCTTGGTCAGCAATAGAACGAGTGATAGCTTGTCTAATCCACCAAGTTGCATAAGTCGAGAATTTATATCCTCGGCGATATTCAAACTTATCAACCGCTTTCATCAATCCAATATTACCTTCTTGGATAAGATCTAGGAACTGTAAACCACGGTTGGTATATTTTTTAGCAATTGAAATTACTAGACGTAAGTTTGCTTCAACCATCTCTTTCTTCGCACGTCGTGCTTTAGCTTCACCAATAGACATTCTTCTATTAATATCTTTGATTTGCTCAATAGAGAGATTCGTTTCTGTTTCAATTTTTTGTAAAGCAATAATTTGCTCTTCAATTGACGATTCAAACTCTTTTAATTTAGCGGCATACGGGTTTTTACTAGTAGACGCTTTTATATACCAGTCCATGCTATTTTCATTACCAGTAAATTGAGTCATAAACTGTTTCTTTGGCATTTTACACTGTTCAACACAGATTCGCATAATAACTCGTTCATGTGATCTAACTCGATCCATCATGCTTCTCATGTTATTAACGAGAATGTCAAACTGTTTAGCTACTAATCTGAATTGTTTAAATACTTCAGATAAATTTTCAATTTCTTGCTGTGCTTTTTGATGAGCACGGCCATATTTTTTGATTGCCGCAGAAGTTTTATCATGTTGCTCTTGTAGTTCAGCAAATTTTGCTCTCGCTACTTCAGGATCAATAGAAACATCATCATCAGCTGAAGAGTCGCTATCGTCTTCGCTTTCATCATCACTATCGTCAATGTCAATATCCTCTTCAACATCTTCCAACTCTTCAGGAAGTTCTTCTTCGGATTGTTCAGCATTAGGATCGACAAAGCCAGTGATGAGATCGGATAAGCGAACTTCACCGCTTTCAACTAAATTATATTGTTCTAAAAGATAAGTAATGGCTTCTGGGTATTCAGATACTGAGGTTTGAACTTGATTAATTCCATCTTCAATACGTTTTGCGATATCAATTTCGCCTTCACGGGTTAATAGTTCAACCGCACCCATTTCACGCATATACATACGCACAGGGTCAGTAGTTCGACCTATCTCTGATTCTACATTAGATAAAACTAATGCTGTCGCTGCTTCAACTGCCTCTTCATCTGGAACATTATCAGAAAGTAATAATTCATCTGAGTCTGGGGCTTCTTCAAGTACTTGAATTCCCATATCATTGATCATTTGAATAATATCTTCAATCTGATCTGAATCAATAATTTCTTCAGGCAAGTGATCATTGACGTCAGCATAGGTCAGGTATCCCAGCTCCTTACCCCGTATAATCAGGAGTTTTAACTGTGATTGAGAATTTTGCTCCATAAAGTATCACCATTTAGTTATTCGGTCATGTATATTATATGTGCAGAACAAAAATTATTTTTCTACACATACCCTGTATATTTAGTCTTTTTTTGATAAAACAAGTATTAGTGTCGCTAATTCTTTTTTCTCTGCGGTACTTAATCCGGAGACTCTCTCTTTTGCGATCAGTTCATCTTGCCTTTGGGCGAGTATATTATCATATAACTCTTTTAACGTATGTGAAAAAATTGATTCTATCTCATCATCTTGGTAATGGTACTCCCATGTTGCTAAGCGATTAAGTTGTTTATAATATGGTCGGTTAATACATTCAGTTAATAGTTGTGCTGTAGTAATATTTGGATATTGTTGGCATAATTCAAGTAGCTCAATAAATATCTCTATTCCAGCTAAGTTAACTTGTCGCATCACATTAATATCTGACACCATTTTAGCTAAATTTGGATATTGGAGTAACAGACCAATTAAAATCCGCATGGTGGTCAATTTCATCTTTGGCAAAGGTGAAGAATCGATAGTTGTATTTTCGCCTTTATTTTGATTAGCTGCGATAAGTTTTTCTATTTGAGATACATCAAGTAATCCTAAATAACGACCTAATTCTTGAAGTAAATTAAGTCTGAAAACTTTTGCCTTTACTTGTTCAAGCAAAGGTATAGCCAGCGAACTCAATTTAGCTCTACCTTCAGCTGTTTTCAAATCAACTTGTTTTAATAACTCATCAAATAAAAACTCAGATAAGTTAGGGGCTTTTTTTATATAATCTTCAAAGCCATCTTTACCCACTTTACGCACAAAGCTATCAGGATCTTCGTCTTGAGGCAAAAAAGCAAAAGTGATCTCTTTACCATCAATCAAACATGGCAGTAATACATTAAGCGCTCGCCATGCGGCATTTCGCCCTGCATTATCACCATCATAACTAAATATTACTGAATCGGTGGCCCTAAATAGCAATTTAATATGTTCTTCAGATGTTGAGGTACCTAGTGCGGCAACGGCATAGTCAATGCCATATTGGGCAAGCGAAACCACATCCATATAGCCTTCAACCACAATTAATTTATCGGGATTACGATTAACTTCTTGTGCTTCATAAAGGCCATATAGTTGAAAACCTTTATGAAAGATCGGCGTTTCTGGTGAATTAATATATTTAGCGGAATCATTGATAATGGTTCGACCACCGAAAGCGATAACATTGCCTTGTCTATCCCTAATTGGGAACATTATACGTCCGCGGAATCGATCGTATTGATTACCACTATCATTAGTTACCAACATACCCGCACGATCATATAAGGCTAATTCATCTTTGCTTTTAACCACATTTTGTGAGGTTAAACGCCATTCATTAGGTGCGTAACCTATTTTGTATCTGTTGATGATTTCTCGATTTAAACCACGCTGTTCTAGATAACGATGCGCATCCTCAGATGTCGATAATGCTAACTGTTGTTGGTAAAAATCCGTTATCTTTGCCATCAAAGAATAAAGATCGCGACGCTCATTACGAGATTCAATTTGCTTTGCTTGATCGCCTTGATTATTTTCGCTTTCCGTGTAAGGAACACGAATGCCTTGCATACTAGCGATTTCCTCAATAGCCTCAGGAAAAGACAGTCGCTCATATTGCATCAAGAAGTTTACTACCGAACCTGAAGCGCCACAGCCAAAACAGTAGTAAATCTGTTTCTTTTCGCTTAAAGAGAAAGAGGCGGTTTTTTCATCATGAAAAGGACAACAACCAAAATAATTATTCCCCTTTTTTTTCATTTTAACGCGCTTACCTATCACATCAAGAATATTGGTGCGAGCAAGCAAATCTAAAATAAAATCGCGGGGAATAAGACCTTTCATGATAAAATTCAACCATTTATGGCATTACGCAAAGACAACAAGCCGTAGTCATAGTACGGCTTGTTAAAATTTTATATTAAAAATATAAATGAATTTATATTTTCCGTATAAATATTAATATAGACGAGTGCGACGAGCGTTTTCTCTTTCTAATTTCTTAGCGTGGCGTTTAACAGCAGCTGCTTTTGCGCGTTTACGAATAGTTGTTGGCTTTTCGTAAAATTCACGGTTACGAACTTCAGCTAAAACTCCTGCTTTTTCGCAAGAACGTTTAAAACGACGTAATGCTACATCGAAAGGTTCATTTTCACGTACTTTAATTACTGGCATGTGCCTCTCACCTCAAATTTGGTTAATATCACTAGGGACTAAAAATCAGTGCGCAATTTTACCTCTATTACATATAACTTGTAAAGTAAAATATCGTATAATTATGCCTCTATAAATTATTTGCTAATCTCGTTCTTGAGTCAGATAATAAAACCGTTCAATCAAAAATATAGGTGTTTTTATGTCGACAATCATTACCGGCCAATACCCTCAACGACGCTTACGCCGTAATCGTGCTCATGATTTTAGCCGCCGTTTGGTTGCAGAAAATCATTTAACTGTAGATGATTTAATTTATCCAGTATTTATCGTTGAAGGAAAAAATATTATTCAATCGGTAGCTTCAATGCCCAATGTTAAACGAATGAGCATAGATGTATTACTGCAAGAAGCCGAACAAGTTGCTAAATTAGGTATTCCGGTACTGTCTTTGTTTCCTGCTATTGAACCTTCGGCAAAATCATTATTAGCAGAAGAAGCATATAACGAAAACGGGTTGATTCCCAAAGCAATTCGAGCATTAAAAAAAGCGGTACCAGAACTTGGGGTTTTAACGGATGTCGCGCTTGATCCATATACAACACACGGTCAAGATGGCATTATTGATGATAGCGGTTATGTTCTCAATGATATATCTGTTGAAGCTTTAACAAAACAAGCATTAGTTCAAGCCGATGCAGGGGCGAATATCATCGCACCAAGCGATATGATGGATGGTCGAATTGGTGCCATTCGCAATGCTTTAGAGTCACATCATTTTGTTAATACTCAGATAATGGCTTATTCTGCCAAATATGCCTCAAGCTTCTATGGCCCTTTCCGTGATGCCGTTGGTTCCGCGAAAAATATTAAAGGTGGCAATAAAAAAACGTATCAACTCGATCCGGCCAACGCTAATGAAGCATTACAAGAAATTTACCAAGATTTAAGTGAAGGTGCTGACATGGTAATGGTTAAACCCGGTTTACCTTATCTAGATATTGTGCGTAAAGTAAAAGATACTTTTGCGGTACCAACCTTTGCCTATCAAGTATCTGGCGAATATGCAATGTTGATGGCCGCAATCGAAAACGGTTGGTTGGATGAAAAATCGGTCATCATGGAATCGTTACTCTGCTTTAAACGAGCTGGGGCAGATGGTGTTTTAACTTATTTTGCCAAACAAGTGGCGCATTGGCTCAATAACCAAGAGCGATAAAAGTTTTAACTCAACTAGCTTCAATGGGCAACTTACGACTAAGCTTCAGTTAGTTATACAGCAATAAGAGATGCTTCTAGTAAGATTAACTTAATCAGAACCATCGAATATCTATAAATTATTAGATAGTGTGAATATGATGAGTTTTACTCACCATATTCATCATATTCACGGCAAAGTATTAGGGTATCTTCAATCAAACGCCTTGCGATCGTGCCATACTCTGGTATTTTAGGTAATTGAGAATAGTGATACCAATTTGCTTCCACCAACTCATTTTTATCGATGGTAATTTCGCCACTTTCGTAATCAGCTAAGTAAGCCATCATCATGGAGTTAGGGAATGGCCAAGGTTGAGAACCAACATAACGAATATCTTTAATTTTTATCTTTGACTCTTCATACACTTCACGAGCGACTGTCATTTCCATGGTTTCACCAATCTCTGTAAAACCCGCTAATACAGTATATAAATTATCTTGATTATGCCTTACATGTTTAGCCAATAAAATTTTATTTTTATTGCGAATAGCGACAATAATGGATGGTGAAATTTGTGGGTAATAACGTTGTTGGCAATGATCACATAGACAACACCATTCGGTTTGACTGATATACATCTCATGACCACAATAGCCGCAATATTTATGAGAACGATAAAACTCTGACAACTGTACTGCCCTGCCTGCCATATTAAATAATGATTGATCGCCAATATTGAGTAAAGGTCTAATCGAACCCATTGAATCTTGCATTTCTTGGCAAATCAACCATGCAGTTTGCCCATTCCATTCACCGATTGATTGAGCTAATTTATTGGTAAAACCAAATTCACTCGCAACACCATTAGGAACCTCACCATTAGGCAACCATAATCGGCCATTTTTGCTAACAAACCAGTAACCTTTTTCATTACCTACTAAATTAAATTGTTTTTGTATATTCATCGCATCAATACTCGAAAATTAACTACTAAAAAGGAGGATTTTACTCCTCCTTTTTATCAATACTATTTCTTTTTCTTCTCATGGAGACCTTTTTTCTCAAGCTCCCAGTAAATTACACGTTGCTGTGCAATAGTAAATAAGTTACTTACGATATAGTATAAAACTAGACCTGATGGGAACCATAAAAAGAATACTGTAAAGATTAATGGCATATAAGTCATTAATTTTTGTTGTAACGGATCGGTAACCGGAGTTGGTGACATCTTCTGAATTAAGAACATGGTCGCTCCCATTAATAATGGGAAAATATAATATGGGTCTTGTGCCGATAAGTCATGGATCCAAAGTGCAAATGGCGCATGACGTAGCTCAACCGTGTTACCTAACATATAAAATAGAGACAAGAAGATCGGCATTTGGATCAACAATGGTAAACAACCGCCAAGAGGATTAACTTTCTCTTGTCTATAAAGTGCCATGGTTTCCATGCTCATTTTTTGTCTATCATCACCATAACGCTCTTTTAATGCCTGTAAACGAGGTTGTAATAACTTCATTTTGGCCATTGAACGGTACTGTGCTCGCGTGAGTGGGAATAAAATACCCCGCACAATAAAGGTGATAACTATTATTGAGAAGCCCCAGTTTCCAATAAAACTATGGATAAATTTTAATAAATAAAACAGTGGCTGAGATAAGAACCATAACCAACCATAATCCACGATTAAATCAAGATGATTAGCCGTTTGTTTCAATTCACTTTGAATTTCAGGCCCCAACCATAATTTAGCATTAATTGATTGTGTTTTACCCGGTTGAATAACGGTTGTTTCACCTTTAAAGCCAATTGTCGCTTGGGAATTTTTCGCGGTTGAACGTGAATAAAATAGATTATTCTGATCCTGCGCAGGAATCCAAGCAGAAGCAAAATAGTGTTGCAGCATGGCAATCCAACCAGTATTCGTTTCAACTCTCAACGCTTTATCTTTAATATCACCGAAACTATATTTACTATAATTGGTGTCCGCACTAGAGTAAGCTGTACCACGGAACGCACTTAACCCTAATCCGCCTCCGCCTTCAGTAACGGCATCTTTTGGTAGTTCAATTGTTTGTTTCAACTGACCATACATTGCCACTTCTAAAGGATTTTTGCTCTGGTTATTTACCTCATATTGTACATCAACAGCATAATTACCACGATGTAAGATGTAATATTTAGTAAAGGTTGCGCCATTAACTTGATAGGTAAATGGAACTTTTAACTCATCTTGACCATCAGCTAAAACATACTCAGATTGAGCTGTTTGATACACAGGTCTTTTTGAACCTTGGCTAGCATTATCTGGACCATCTTTGCCGGTTAATCCACTTTCAGCAATGTAAATAAAATCCGGGGTTGAGGTTAATAGTTGAAAAGGTGTACCTGAATGAAGAGTCTGCTCATATTTCAACAATTGGGCAGCTTGTACATCGCCACCATAGGTATTAACCGTTAATGACAATACATCAGATTTTATTGTGATTGTTTTACCTTGCGCAGAATCCGCCGATGAATTATCTTCACCTATTTGTTGTGTCAATTGGTTAGCGACTGGCGGTTTTGGTGCATGATCCTCTTCCCAAGCTCTCCAAACTAGGAAAGAGACAAAAAGTAAAGCAATGACTAAAATATTACGTTGAGATCCCATTAGTGTTTTTCTCTATTGGTTTTAATTTTCTTAGGAGGAACAAAATCTTCTCCTCCTTCATGTAAAGGGTGACATTTTAATACACGTTTGAGCGTTAGCCAACCACCTTTTATCAATCCGAAGCGTCTAAATGCAATTATTGCATATTGTGAACAGCTAGGAGTAAAGCGACATTTTGGACCCAATAGTGGGCTAATGACATGTTGATATAGCTTAATAATAAAAACAAAAACATTAACAATCATATATTTAACTGCATAAACATGCTGTTTAATGATTAATAATAGCTTGTTTAATTTTTTTGTTTTTTGATGATTTGCTGACATAGTTTATCTAATGTCTCAACTAATTGTTGATTATTCAATTGTATAACAGGCTGTTTAGCCATCAAAATAAAATCGATATTAGGAAACTGATGTTGGTGATGACGAAAATATTCTTTAGCTAATCGTTTAATACGATTACGCTCATGCGCTCGTTTAACCTGTTTTTTGGCTATAGCAAAACCTAATCTAGGATGATTTAGTGAGTTCTTACGTGTAACCAAAGTCAGAAAAGGAGAACCTGCGCGAATAGATTCTTGAAAGACAAGATTAAAATCTAAGGGAGTTAACAAGCGTAACTCCCGAGGAAAAGTGAGTTTAGTCACCCAACTTTTTAACTAGCAACAGTTAAACGAACACGGCCTTTAGCGCGACGACGAGCAAGAACTTGACGACCGTTTTTAGTAGCCATACGAGCACGGAAACCGTGAGTTCTATTGCGTTTTAATACTGATGGTTGAAATGTGCGTTTCATGACGATTTATATCCAAATCTAATTTATCAACAAGTAGTAGAGTAAAAACTCCACAGCATTAATTAAAGAGGTCGGAATTATAGAGTCTATTTTATTTTTCGTCAACGAGATTTTGATACATAAATTGTAAGGACATCATCAAATTAATTAGTACTTTTATTAATCATTAATAGCTAAAACGCGTTTACTTTCTTCACCACCAACTTCTCGAGCTAATTTAGGCACCAAATAACCCGATACCTTTTTTACCAGTTGCTGCATAATTTGCCTTGCCGTATCATCATCGATTAAAAAATGAGCCGCACCTTGTACTTTATCAAGCAAATGAATGTAGTAAGGCAAAATACCAATTGAAAATAATTTATTGCTTAACTCCGCTAGTACATCAGCATTATCATTAATATTTTTCAATAGAACACTTTGATTCAATACAGTTACATTACTATTCTTTAAAGATTTAACGGCACTGGTAACATCATCATCGATTTCATTGGGATGATTAATATGAGTAACTAATACAATTTGTAAACACGTTTTGGCAAATAAACGACATAACTCAGAAGTAATACGATTAGGTATCACCACCGCCAAACGGCTATGAATACGTAACCGTTTGATATGTGGAATTTTCTCTAGTTCAGCTATTAACAAAGCCATTTCGTGATCTTTTGCCATTAACGGATCACCTCCGGAAAGAATAATTTCATCCAGTTCGCTATGATCTGCAATATACGCTAATGCTGCACTAATATTTTTTTTATTACCTTGATTGTCATGATAAGGAAAATGTCGCCTAAAACAGTAACGACAATTAATTGCACAGGCGGTTTTGGTCATTAATAATGCGCGATTATGATATTTATGTAGCAACCCCGGAACATCATTATGTTGCTCGTCAAGGGGATCTTTACTAAAACCGGGTACATTTATTAATTCTTGCTCATCACAAAGTACTTGCAATAGCAACGGATCTTGACTGTCGCCTTTTTTCATCCGATTGATAAAGGCCATAGGCACTCGTAGCGGAAATTGCTTTCGCGCCTGCAACATCGGTAGAGAAATAACGTTGGGATCTAAATCCAAACAACGATAGAGCTTTTTGATGTCTGTCACTACATTAGCGAGCTCAAAAATCCACTCATCTTTATTTGGTTGTTCAACATTTTGCTGTATAATATGGCTCATTTTTGTAATTCAGAATGATAGTTGGAGCTTTTATGGCATCTTATAGTACTAATGAGTTTAAAGCTGGTCTTAAAATAATGCAAGATGGCGAGCCGTGTGTGATCGTTGAAAATGAATTTTATAAACCAGGTAAAGGACAAGCAATCAACCGCGTTAAAATTAAAAAATTACTTTCTGGTAAAACAGTTGATAAAACATTCAAATCAGGTGAATCTGTTGAAGCAGCTGATGTCGTAGATATGAACCTAACTTATCTTTACACCGACGGTGAGTTTTGGCATTTTATGAATAATGATACTTTTGAGCAACTTTCCGCGGATGCAAAAGCGGTAGGTGACAATGCTAAATGGTTAGTGGATCAAGCTGAATGTATCTTAACATTATGGAATGGTCAACCGATTGCTGTGACACCACCAAACTTTGTTGAACTTGAAGTAATTGAAACTGATCCAGGTTTAAAAGGTGATACAGCAGGAACCGGCGGTAAACCAGCAACATTATCAACCGGTGCGGTAGTACGTGTTCCTTTATTTGTACAAATTGGTGAAGTACTTAAAGTTGATACGCGCTCTGGTGAATACGTTTCACGCGTAAAATAATATTAATTATTTTGCATAATAATTATTTAAATAAAAGAGGTCGATATGACCTCTTTTTTATAAATGAAATAGTCACATTAGATTTTTAAGTTGAGGAGTTTTTTTGTCACCCCCCCAACAATCAACAATCATCTTTCTATTCTTGTGTAATTAACCATTAAAAATCACTGCAAATTTAAATTTATTTTGCTCCAATATAGTTAAGTTGTCGCCAAGATTCATAAACGACGACAGCGACAGAATTAGACAGATTCATACTTCGACTATTGGCAGTCATTGGAATACGAATTTTCCTATCTTGCGGTAATGCATCAAGGACTTTGGCTGGTAGGCCTCGCGTTTCTGGACCAAACATCAAAAAATCATTTTGATGATAATTTACTTCACTATGTGGTTTTTGACCTTTTGTCGTTAAGGCATAAACTTGAGAAGCTAAATCAAGGTGGTTATCAGCCAAAAAATGTTCAAGATTTTTATAACGTTTTACATCAACAAATTCCTGATAATCGAGTCCAGCTCGTCGCAATTTTTTATCATCCCAATAAAATCCCATTGGCTCAATAATATGTAAATTAAAACCAGTATTAGCACATAACCGAATGATATTGCCGGTGTTAGCAGGAATTTCGGGTTCAAATAAAACAACATTTAAAGGTGCAGTCGACACAATTATTTCTCTTAACTGTTAATATTTTTGAAGTGGTAATTCTATCACAATTCTAAGTCCACCTAAGTGGCTTTTCTCAGCTCTAACTGTGCCATTATCTCGAGTAATCGCATTAGCCACAATGGCTAGACCTAAACCTGTACCACCAGATTCACGATCACGTGCCTCATTAGTACGATAAAACGGTCTAAAAATTTGTTCTAGCTCACTCTCGGCAACACCGGGGCCATCATCATCAATAGTGATAGTTACTGTTTTTTGTTGAATAATAAAATCTACATCGATTCGTTGATTTGAGTAACGAAATGCATTCCTTATTACATTCTCAAGTGCACTACATAACGCCATCGGATAACATAAAATGGTATGATTTGTTGAAGGATTATGAATAGAAAACTGTTTCGCTATTTGATTTGCTTCAAAAGCCGCATTATTCAAAACATCTTTAAATAATTCATCTAACTTTTTAAATTCACGAACTTCATTATTATCATGTTGATTTCTGGCTAACATCAGCAAATCGCCAATCATTGAATCAAGTTTTATCGCTTCATTACTTATTCGTAAAACCTCGTTACTTTCACCCTGTTTACGGCGCAACAGTGAAGCTGCTAATTGTAATCGGGTTAATGGAGTCCGCAATTCATGTGAAATATCCGAAAACAACCGTTGCTGTAACTCTTGCATCCGTTTTAACTCTCTAAGCATATGGTTAAAACTTGCACCGGTTGCTTTATATTCATATGATCCAACTTTTTCTAATTCAGGCCACTGTTGTAGATTCCCTTTAGCCACTTGCTCAGCCACCAATCTCAAGCCTCGTGCTGGCCTAGCGATACTCCAAGACAACCACAGCAAAAAAGGCGAGCTTGCCAATATGGTTAAGGTTAAAAGTAAGAAGGGATGGTCAAAAATTAAGTTAACAAATTGTGACTGAATATCTGATGCAGGTTGCAGTAGATATAATTGATATTCTTCATTAGCATAATGTAGCAAGAAAGGACCAATAATTTCTTGGTTATCATAAATTTGCTTAGCAGGATCATCAACATCATGCGATTTTTCACTAAAACTTTTCACTAAATCGATATTTTGAGTATCCGCGGTAATAATTTGTTGATTTGGCGTAACAATAAATAGCTGTTGCCCCGTTTTTTGATGATTATCCATAACAACAATGAATCTCATCCACCAACGAAAACTATCTTTAGGAATCTTAGTTAAATCTTTTTCAATTGCATTTGCTAATAGATTGCCACTTTCTCTATCTTTATTGGCTAAGTAAGTTAAATTACGAGAATCAAGTTCAGGCAATGCCATAACAAGGCTAAGAAAGAAAGCAATGGTAAGTAAGAATATGGCGAAAATTCTAACGGTTAAGCGATCAAAAATCCACATATATTCTTACCATAACAGAGAAAAATCTAATTCTGCGATAAATCAATATCCTGATCAACAACAAATAGATATCCTTTTGAGCGTAATGTTTTAATCCACGGTAATCCATCACTTCGTGGTGGAAGTTTTTTACGCAAATTAGAAACATGAACATCAATTGAACGAGCTAATGGTAGAAATTCTTTACCCAACACGTTTTCACTTAAATCATCTCTAGAAATTATTTTGCCAGCATTTTCGAGAAGTTGTAATAATATTTGAAACTCAGTGCCGGTTAATTCAATATACTTATCATCAAATAAAACAGATTGTTGTTTACTATTCACAACAAGTTTATCAAAAGAATATTGCGCTGATTTTTCACCTGATTTGTTAGCTTGATCATCCCAACGTTTTCTACGCAAAATCGCATTGATTCGCGCAATAAGTTCCTTATCATTAAACGGCTTTAAAATATAGTCATCAGCACCATGCTCAAGACCAATAACTTTGTCAAATTCACTATCTTTAGCGGTTAGGAATATTACAGGAACAGTATATTTATTTCGCAGTTCAGTTAATACACTTAATCCATTCATTCCTGGCATCATAATATCGAGTAAAATAAGCTCAATGCTCTCATCAAATTTAGCTAAAGCCTGAACGCCATTATTCGCTATTATAACTTCAAATCCTTCTAACTCTAGTAATTCGCATAACATTGAAGCAATTTCTTGATCATCATCAACTACCAGCAATTTGTTCATTACGAGCCTCATTAACAAAGAAATTTATCATTTATTACAGCTATCGGTTAATTATGTTGTAGTAATTTCAAAAATATTATATAGCTAAATTGGAACGATACAGTAAATAATTGTTAAGATTTACAGTTTAAACACTTTTACATTACTGAATCCTTGTTCAATCAAATAAAGTGCCTGTAATTTACTCATAACACCTTTGGCACAATACAATAAATAGTGCTTTGACTGATCCAGATCACCAAATTGTGTTGCTAATTTATAAAATGGTATGAGTTTAACTTCCACATCAGCAACGACCAGTGGATTATCTTCTTGCTCTTCTGGCGAACGAATATCGATTATGACTTGATTATCTGTTAATGTTGTAACTGTATCAACTTGTATAATTGTATTATCCGTTTGTTTAGCAATTTCACGAATATCAATATTTTCAGCTTCTTCAACAGCTTTATCTAAAATAGAAAAGTCAAAATTCTGTTCTTCGGCTTCTATTTTTTCTTTAACCGCTTTTACGGTAGGACTTTTCGATATTACCCCGCAAAATTCAGGCATAGTCTTAGCGATATCTTCCGTACCTATCTGACGCGCAAGATTAATTATCGTTTCTTTATCATGGGTGATAAGTGGACGTAACACTAAAGTATCGCTTACGTTATCAATTAAACGTAAATTAGTTAAAGTTTGGCTTGATACTTGCCCTAGTGCTTCTCCTGTGACCAGCGCTTCAACATTATAACGCTGTGCAACTTTAGACGCGGCGCGTATCATCATCCGTTTTAGAATAACCCCCATTTGCCCATCATCAACTTTTTCAAGTATCTCTCCGACTACATCTGAAAAATCAATGGCGATAAAACGAACCTTATGGGAGCTTCCAAATCTTTGCCACAAATAATGTGCCATCTGTTTTACGCCAATTTCATGCGTTTTTCCACCTAAATTGAAAAAGCAGTAATGGACTCGGCAACCCCGACGGATAAACATATAACTCGACACCCCAGAATCAAATCCCCCAGAAATAAGTGAAATGACATCTTCTTGAGTACCTGTTGGAAAACCACCAATACCAGCATGACGTTGTTTAACTAATAAAAGTTTATCTTTATCTATTTCAAGATTAACCGTTACATCAGGTCGTGTTAATTTTACTTTAGCTGTGGCAACATGTTGATTAAGTCCTCCGCCAACATAACGTTCCACTTCAATTGAAGTAAAGTCATGTTTACCACGTCGCTTAACTCTGACACAAAATGTTTTATTCTCAATTAAAGGCGCATAGTGATTGAAAGCTTTTTCATAGATATCATGCAGGTCAACAAAAGAAAACTCTTCCACCACTAATATATGATGAATACCAGGAATATGGGTTAATAACTCTAAAATTTGATTTTCACTATCTGCAACTTTAGGACGAACTTCAATAAAATCCCAATGACGGATGACCGCAACATCATCAATTGAATGCTTTAAAATATTACGAATATTACTGGTTAATATTTTAATAAAACGTAAACGAACAGACTCACTTTTAATGGTAATTTCAGGAAAAAGTTTAACAATAAATTTCATACAACAGCATTTGCTTAACTAAAAATGGCGACATTATACTGATTTTTCCTTAAAAACGTACAATTGATTATGATAAATACAGAAAATAACAAAATCTACTTGCTTGTTGCTCTCTCTTTCGCTAATATTTCGCATCAATAAATTCTGTTGTATAACATAAAAATTGACAGGTTGAAATGTACGAACTTTTAATTATAGGTTACTTAATTATTGCACTTGCGATAGTCGTTTTAGTGCTAATACAGCGCGGAAAAGGTGCTGACATGGGCTCATCTTTTGGGGCAGGTGCATCTGCAACACTATTTGGCTCATCCGGTAGTGGCAACTTCCTTACACGCACAACCACAATATTAGGTGTATTATTTTTTGTGTTAAGTATTCTTTTATCCAATATTGGAAGCTCAAAAACTATTAGTTCAAGTGATGAGTTTAAAGATATTGGCGATGGTACAACCACACAACAAAGCACAGAAAGTTCGGAAGGTAATAAACAAGTTATTCCAACTACTGATCCAGTTATACAACCTCAGAATATCAATCCGACATCTGATATTCCAGAATAAAACGGCGCCGTGGTGGTGAAATTGGTAGACACGCTATCTTGAGGGGGTAGTGCTCTAAGGGCATGCGGGTTCAAGTCCCGCCCACGGCACCAATTCAATATTCATTAACATTCTTTTAACTCCTTTAAAACACATCAAAACCAACAAATATAAGGCTTAAAGCCTATTTTGTTATTCATTAAGCACCAGTAAGATACATTTACAGCCAGAATTTTTAGGTATATGCTTAGGTATACGAACACAATATACCTAAAACCCGTATACCTAAAATCATTATGGCAAGAAAAACTTTACCATTAACTGATACACAAATAAAAGCAGCTAAGCCAAGAGATAAAGATTATTCTTTATTTGATGGTGGCGGTATATATCTATTAATCAAAGTGAATAACGCTAAGATTTGTTGTTTTAAATATACGTGCCCTTAAACCCCAAAAGGGAGATTAATAAGTTTTGGCAGTTATCCCGAGGCTTCACTACAGCAAGTAAGAAGGTTTAGAGATGAAGCGATAGAACTTATTAAACAAGGTATAGATCCTCAAGAATATAAACAAGAACAACTAAAATAAGAAGCTAACAAAATACTTTTTACACTCTTGCTCAAAAATGGTTTAGATTGAAAACTGAACAAGGATTAACTACCTTTAAGATAATGAAACTATTAACCATAAAAGTGAGTTTGTGTTCCCTACTGCTAGATCTCCCTATAACCAACCAATAACTAGCCAAACCGCTAATATGGCAATAAAGCGTATGGACTAAGAGCTTTGGCAAGCGCCGCTTTAAATGAATAAGGCTTTAATTATGATATTATCGTAAACGCATTATCATCACAAGTTGATAAAAATGCAGTAAGAAGAGCTTACAACAAGACAGAGTATGAACAACAAAAACAAATCATGTTAGATTGCTGGGGCGATTTGGTCGAGCAAGCCAGTAGAGGGAATGTTTCCTTGACAAACAATCGTAATGTGAAGATAGTTAATAGTAGTTAGTGCACTCAATTTTAAACACAACCACTTAACCACCTAATTTGATTGAATTTTTATATCCATACTGCCATAATTATAAAGTTTTATCACACGGTGTTCACAAATACTATTAGCATTTACTATTAAAGAATCTTTTAATATTGATTAGAATTGACTATGTTTCATGTAGGCACCTTCATGAAGAGACTTCTTATAAATATCTATCAAATTGTTAGCTAATTTAATCGCTTCTATATGGGATCTCCCAAGGAATAAATATATGAATAATGGAATAGTAAATAAGCGGATTGAAGCTGCAAAAATATTAGCTATGAATTCAATTGAAAATGTTATTTGTCCTGACTGTCATCAAATTTTTTTAAAAGTACAAGATGTAGCAATAAATTTGATAATTGAAAGGCATTTAAGTTGCGATATATGCGGTGCTTATAACGCTCTGAGAATCAATTTAAGTGAAAAGTAATAAGATAGTTTCAATCAAAGATAAACTGGCGATGATTGATTATAGTGATTTTTATTTATATTATTTAAATGAAAAATGATTAATGTTGATTATGTAGCATATATATAAAAAGAATGGAGAGGTAACATAATGTCACTTGATATAGTTGATGCTATTACTGGCTGTTTTGATCTTATGGAGATTGTATTTTCTAAAGTGCGTAAGCTAGTATATATTTTGATAATCCCTTTTCTTAGTTTTGTCTTTTTTTATTTATTTAAAACAATAAAAACCCCATATGGTTTGGAAGATTATCTTTTTTTAATATTTATATCTTTTATAGCAGCTAATGTTTTTTTGTTACTTTTTGTTTTGATAATCACCTTTTTAATTTGGTTAGTTAAAAAAATTTATTCCATAATTAAATCCATCTGCTAACGGTAATTTTTTATTGTAAAATAGTAACAGGTAAGGGGGGAAGTAAATCACTATCAATTTTTATTTTAGGACAGTCCATCTAATCAAAATTTTATACCCGTGAAAAATCAAATTTAATTTAAAATAATTGGCTGATAAAAATATCCAGTTTATGGAGTTACTTTTCATAATGAGAGTACTTTTTAGGGTATATTTTTAACTTTCAAAAAAATACAGTAATAGTAATGCTCCTGACTAAATAAATCAGATCTCGCCCACGCACCAATCTAATCATCAGTAAACATTCTTCTAAATCGTTTAAAAATATCAAAACCAAAAAACACAAAGCTTATAGCCTATTTTGTTATTCATTAAGCATCAGTTGGCTACATTTGCAAAGAGCATTTTTAGATTTATTCTTAGGTGTACTAATACAATATACCTAAAAACCTTATATCTAAAATTATCATGCTAAAAAAACTTTATCATTAACTGACAGACCTATAAAAGCAGCCAATTCAAGAGATAAGGATTATTCTTTATTGAGTGGTATTTAGTGGTGGCACTATGTATCTTTCAATAAAACAAATACCTAAGATTTGACACCATTGGACGGTAACTTCCAGCATTTAAAGTTATATTGTTACTATAAAAGATTACAAAAAAGCATTGAAAATCGTCTTCATAGAATTGCATTTAACATAATGATTAATTTGATAAATTTAAAGTTTCTTGAATCTATAGTAAAGGCCACTTAATTTACAACCATTTGATTTTATTGGTTAAAAACAGCAAAAGCCAACTTTAAAATAATACTTTACATTGGTTTACATAAAAAATCAGATTGCTATGGATATAGTATATAAATTTAGATATATTGTATAGCGTATAGAATCTGTTCCATATTCACAATAGATATAGAAACGACACTATCAGGATATAGTATGAATAAACGAGTAGCTATTTTGGGTGATAAAACCAATCATGACGGTCAGATTATCACAGCTTCAGGACAAGGATTTTATGGTGATGATGGTATTGCCTTATTAGGTGACTTAGTGTACTGTCCAAAATGTAAGAGTAATGGAAAAATAATTGAAGGAACTGAAAATTTTTCTATTGCCGGTATACCTGTTGCGTATGATGGCTGCATTATTGATTGTAAATGTTCCCCAATCGGCAATCATAGAATTTTAGCGATGAAAAGTTCGGTATTTGTCAACGTTAATAATGACTCAATCAAATCTAATTCATTTTCAAATAAACAAGTTAATTATATTAATAATCTCCCTTTCAGATTTAATTCGTTTGCTAGTGTTGGTAATGAACAACAACTTAATTCTACTGATAACGATGATAAAAATTTGATTAGAATTGACGCACGTCGTCTATTAAAATGTGCTGATGAGTTATGCGAAAAGCACTTATATTATGATGATATTAAACAGGCATTCAAGCAAGACGTTGAAGCGTTTGCTAATGATATAGTTGAACAAGTAGACAGTGGCGCTATGACGTATGAGCAGGGCGCTGAAAAAATTAAGAAAGAAGAAAAAAGCCTTTTGGATCAATCATTAATTTGGCTCGGTAATGGACTGT
Source organism: Gilliamella sp. LMG 34359 (assembly GCF_984569085.1). Taxonomy (NCBI): domain Bacteria; kingdom Pseudomonadati; phylum Pseudomonadota; class Gammaproteobacteria; order Orbales; family Orbaceae; genus Gilliamella; species Gilliamella sp. LMG 34359. The sequence goes on from NZ_OZ474906.1 coordinate 3,358,869, forward strand.
CTGTTTTTGGCGGTGTAGGTGTAACTACCGCAGGATTAGCCCTCTGTGATACTGTGCTAGGATGTGTTATCGGCGCACCAATGATAGCTCATGGATTAAACGGCATTTATGAGGGTAGCGCTGGCATTTTTAATGGCGTCATGAATGAAATAGATGGTGGTGATCGTGATATTGAAGTTGAGGGACCAGTCAGACAGTTATATAAATTAAGCGTAGAAGCACTGGGATTTGACGGTTCAATCGGTAGTATAATTTATGATTTGATTGATCTTGGTGGTTCATTTTATGGTAAAGTAAAACTGATTCCAAAACTAAATCAATTTGGTGATCCTGTATTTAAGCTATTTTCTTACGGGCGGCAAGACCTTGAAATGGCTTACAAACAAATGAGTAAATTAATGCTTAATACTGAGTTTTTCAGTGATATTATATCGTTATATAATTTATATCAGGAGTTTGATAACGCTTTCATCTTTAATAAAGATACTCAACAAGTAGTCATGGCAGTTAGGAAGCCCAAAACAATTATTAATGTTAAGCAGATTGTAGAAGATTGTGATCTAATGATAACAACAGCGAACACTGATGAAAAAACACCATTATATTATCTTTGTAAAAGAAAAGATGGCACGGAATATAAAAAAGATACTAATGGGGACATAATTGAGGATGGTAAAGAGTAATGTTAATTTTTATCTGTGTCTGTTATTGTTGTTTAGTTATAATTGGTTTTTTTTGGCGATATCGTTTTTCAAAATTTATTACATCTGATTATTATAATAATAAATCATTAAATCGTAAGCGAATTTATTTTAATATTTATTGTAACTTTATAGCGGTTTATTCTTTATATATTTTTTTGCTTGTTAAAGAAAAAATTATACCTAGCGTATTTGTCTTATTTTCTGTAGTGATAATTGGTCTATACTTTATGAGTGCGACGATTGATTTAGACTCTTCCCCAAAAAGCAATAAAAAGAAACGGAAGTAAATCTAGATGATTATTGAATGTATTATATTTTATTGTTTGTTGATATTTGATTTTTTTACTTGGTTTTATTTTTATTTTCGTGCAACAAATTATCACAATGACAGAGCATTAAATCTTAAACGAAAATTTGCTATTTTATATTATTGTTTGGTACAAGTTTATAACATTTATATGTTGCTAAACCTTAAATACCTTGATTTAAAATCTAATGATCTTTTGCTTATATTTATCCGAATGTCTGTAATTGTAAATATTTGTTTAGTTTTTTATTTTATGTTTAGTTTAAAACTCCCTCCCAAAAGATAGAAAATAAGATTTAATGTATACGTTAAAGAATGTTACCTTGCCGTAAATCATTAATATCATAATTTAAAAAGTATAGTAAATTGAGGTGAGAAGATAATTGAAAATGATATAACGGATTAATAATGTTGCTTATTTTTATTTATTATTTTTTATCTATAGCCACTTTGTGCGCTTGCTATTATTTCCGCCGTTCTCGTTTCACTGAAAAGGATTATAAATATAACAAACCGTTAAGGTGGAAGCGAAGACTTCTGATAATCTGGTCGTATTTGTTAGCGGGAACGCACGCAAGTATTCTTATGGGAACAGGTTTATTCCGTGACGTAGAAAATGATTTTATAATATTTTCAGCTGAATTTTTTCTAATTGCATATATATTTGCGGTATGTTGGGTAGAAGATATCATACATCCTTTTGATAAAAAGAAAAAATAGTATAACGTTCTATACATTTAAAGGTCGAAAACAGAACTATTTAAAAATATTTAATCGGGAACCGCAAAAATTATGTGGTTTCGTTAAATTAAAACAGTTATCTTCATAATAAAGACAACTTACAAATTCCTTTCATGGGGTTGAATTTAAAAAGCCCGTCAAAGGGCTTACAACTATCATGCTACCGTACGAGCCTGAAATTTTGATGTAGCGCGACGGCTCAAATATTTATTATTATCTTTTATTAAATCTCTCATTCACCTACCCTTAAAATATTCTTTTGCCCTCTAATTTTAGGTGGCAGTATGTATCTTTTAATAAAACAAATACCTAAGATTTGACACCATTGGACGGTAACTTCCAGCATTTAAAGTTATATTGTTACTATAAAAGATTACAAAAAAGCATTAAAAATCGCTTTCATAGAATTGTATTTAACATCATGATTAATTTGATAAATTTAAGGTTTCTTGAATCAATAGTAAAGGCTACTTAATTTACAATCATTTGATTTTATTGGTTAAAAACAGCTAAAGCTAACTTTGAAAAAATACTTTACATTGGTTTACATAAAAAATCAGATTGCTATGGATATAGTATATAAATTTGGATATATTGTTTAGTGTATATTGTATAGAATCTGTTCCATATTCACAATTGATATAGAAACGACACTATCAGGATATAAGATGATTGTCATCTTATCATAACAACAGCGAAAACTGCAGAAAAAAAACCAGTGTATTATTATTTTTGTAAAAGAAAAGATGGTAAAGAATATAGAAAAAATACTGATAGTAACTTAATTGAGGTTGAAAAAAAGTTATGATAATTTTTATCTGTGTTTGCTATTACTGTTTAGCTACAATTGGATGCTTTTTCCGTTATTATTTTTCTAAATTTACCCGTGAAGATTTTATTTATAATAAATCTTTAAAGGGTAAAAGAATATGTTGCATTATATATTATTACTTTGTATTAGCTTACACTGCTTTTATATATATTTTAATAAAGGAGGGAATGATAAAAAGTATTGTTATTCTAATTTCTACAACTTTAATTCTAGTTTTGTATGTAATTTTTGTTACATTTTTAGAAGATGTTTTAGATGATTTAAATAGCAGAAAAAAGAAAAGAAAATAAAATTTGTCATAATAATGTCTTATTATAGAGGAAAATTATAAACAATGATTATTCAATGGATTGGTTTTATTTTTTTATTTATATTTAATTTTTTTGTGTGGATTTATTTTTACTTTTTTGCACCAACAAATTATCACAATAAGATATCATTAACTCTTGTACGTATAGGTGCTGCCATTTATTACCTTCTGGCGCTTGGTTATAATTTTTATATGCTTTGGCTCAACGCGGTACATTTAAAGCCTCATCAAGATAAAATTTTAGTTATTTTCATCTGTTTCGTGTTATCAGTCAATATACCTTTAATTTGTTACTTTCTTGTTTCCCTGATCCCTCTGCCCAAAAGATAGAAATATTGATAGTAACTTAATTGAGGTTGAAAAAAGTAATGATAATTTTTATCTGTGTTTGCTATTACTGTTTAGCTATAATTGGATGCTTTTTCCGTTATTATTTTTCTAAATTTACCCGTGAAGATTTTATTTATAATAAATCTTTAAATCGTAAAAGAGTATATTGTATTGCATATAATTATTTTGTTTTAGCTGTCAATCTATTTATATACATGTTAGTGGATGACGGAGTTATAGAGAGTGCGTTTATTGCATGGTCTACAATTTTCATAGGAGCTTTGTATATATTTATAGAAGATCCTTTAAGTAGCAGAAAAAAGAAGAGAAAATAAACTTTATCATAATAATGTCTTGTTATAGAGGAAAATTAAAAACAATGATTATTCAATGGATTCTTTTTATTTTTTTAATTATATTTAACTTTTTTGTGTGGATTTATTTTTACTTTTTTGCTCCTATAAATTATCACAATAAGATATCGTTAACTCTTGTACGTATAGGTGCTGCCCTTTATTACTTTTTTACATTTGGTTATCAGTTTTATATGGCGCGGCTGCGTGCGATACATTTTGATCCACATCAAAATAAAATCTTATCTACGTTCATTAATTGGGTATTTGTGGTTAATTCTATTTTAATTATTTTCTTTCTTGTTTGCCTGATCCCGCCTCCTAAAAGATAGAAAATCAGATTTAATGGTTTATTGAGCGATATACTTTATGAATTTTAGATACTCTTGTTTCAATGTATGGGAAAGTCAAATTTATTCCTAAACTAAATGGATTTGATAACCCAGTATTTAAGCTGTTTTATATTATAGATTAATAACTAAGAATTTAATAATTTTAACAAGTAAAAAATAATTATCTAATCAGATATATATCAAAAAAATCCATAATTAACAATAAGTTGTAACATGTTTAAATATATGGTACCGTATGTAATTAATTGTTGCAAAAGAAGTATAATTATTATTTTTATGCGTTCAATACGTAGCCATTTTAATTGTATATAGAAATTGTTTTGATTGAATCAGTGATATAAATTAGTAAAAAAGTAACAATAATTTAACCTCACTTAAACGCTACATTGCAATTATAAAAAATGCTACCTATTTGATTATTAGATTATTTAATTATGAATAGGACTATATATTTATGTTAACTACTTTATTTTTAATTTTTATAGCAATTTTAGTGTGGTTATTTTTTTCATATAATAAACTTAGACGTTTAGCTGAAAATGTTAAATAAAAACAATCGAATATATATGCTACCGTCAAAAAAAGACATGATATCGCTCAACGACTTTCAGATATAGCTTCTAGCTATGGTGATCATGAAAAGTTGACTCATTTAACTATTACTGAAAGCGATAGTATCGATAAAGCCAATATCGCTGTCTCAGAGGCATCACATTTAATAGGCAATGTGCAGATGCTTGCTAATAGATTTCCTGATTTAAAAGCTAACACAACATATCAACAATTAATGGTTCAATTAGATGAGATTGAAACGACAATTCTTGAAAGACGTGAAGCATATAATGCTGCTGTACAACTCTATAATTCTACTCGTGGTAGTATTCCTCATCTATTTTACGCCTCTAAATTAGGTTTTGTTGAAGCCACCTATTTTGAGATGGATGAAAATGGTATGGATCAATTAGTATCTTTTAAAACTGATGATGGAAAAATTTTAAGAGATACTATGGGTAGAATGGCATCAGCGGCTAGCGAAAATGTAAAAAGAATAAAAAAACAAAATCAATGATAATACAGAAAAAGATTCACCAGATAATCAGCAGTAATTAATTTAACAACGATGGGCATCTTTCTTATAAAAAAAGAGGCTCTTTTTTTGATGGTTAATTGACAGAAATTTTATTCACCCTCCCCACCCTTTCCTCCAAGTTCCATCTAATTTATTCATAAATATTTTATCTATTAGTTAATCTTCTAATTAATTTTAAATGACAATTATCTTGATTTATTATTTTTGTAAAAATAATTGAGAAGTTTATACCTGATCCTCGCCAAAAAAGTGGACAAAAGTCGCCTCTATGATATAAACAAAAATCATAGGAGACAAATATCATGGTCAAAAAATTTAATATCGAATTCAAACAACAATCAGTGGATTATGCGTTATCTAATGCACACCTTTCTATCAGCGAACTTGCCAATCATCTAGGTGTAGGTAAATCAACCCTAGATAAATGGATTAGGCAACTTTCCCCGAATAAAACCAGCCGTCGAGAGTTAACCGCTGAGCAACAGCGGATTATGGCGTTAGAAAAAGAGATTAAAGAACTGAAAATGGCTAATGATATACTAAAAAAGGCGCATGTGTACTTCATCAACAATCCAAGTCGATGAAGTACACTTATATGAAAAATCATTTAACCTGCTATCCCGTTACTAGGATATGCTCATTACTTGGTGTCAGTTCATCGGGTTATTATGCTTGGTTAAAAAGAGCAAACAAATCAGCTAAACTCAGCGAGTATATCCAAAAGCAGTATTGGCAACATAAAGCCCGTTTGGGTGCGCCAAGCCTGCTTCATGATGCAAGAGAAGCAGGCTATCAAGTTTCAGAAAGGACAATTAGCCGTGTTTTGCAACAATTGGGATTACGGAGTAAAGCAGCACGTAAATTCAAGCATAAAACAGACAAGACTCATCACAATATTGCGCCCAACACGTTAGATAGGCAATTTAATCCTGATAAGCCTAATAAAACATGGGTAACCGATATTACTTATATTAAAACGGGTGAAGGTTGGTTATATTTGTCGGTGATTATCGATTTATATGGACGAAAAGTGATTGCTAGGCAAACCAGTCGCTACATAGACCGCCATTTAGTGTGTAATACATTAAAACAAGCTTTATTTCGGTGTCACTTTCCTAAAAATGTACTCATTCATAGTGACCAAGGAAGCCAATATTGCAGTGCTGATTTCAAGCAATTATTGTTACAATATGGGCTAAGGCAAAGCATGAGTCGAAGAGGCAACTGCTTTGATAATGCGGTTGTTGAGAGTTTTTTTCATACACTCAAAACACATATTATTCATGACTGTTACTACAAAACGAGGAAGCAGGCTAATTAAGCACTATTTGAATATATTGAAATCTATTATAATCGGATACGCCGTCATTCAGCCAATGGCTGGGTATCACCGCAGCAATATCAACAACAATATTACCAAAACGAAAAAATGATAGAGGTAGGCTCTGTCTAATATTTTGGCGAGGATCAACCATCTCATCCAGAAATTGATAGCTAGAATTGGTTTAATCATTTTATTTTCTAGAGATCCTCTGATAGAGGAGACATTTTTAGTTGGTTATCTTGCTGATTAGTTTTGTTATTTATGTAGTATCTCTTTTATCCGCTGATAAACCTCTTTACTTGTTTTGGCGGTTTTTATCTTATCAATGTTACTGAAAGCTTCGCCTAATTTAATGAGCTCTTTAAAAAGTTCCAGATACTCAATATCAGATTTTTGCGAAAAAAAGAACAATAAATTCACTTGCTCACCTTCATCAAAAAAAATGCCATCTTTAGCTACTAATAAGCTAATACCATCTCGATACACTTCAGATGTTTTGCCGGCGTGGGCTAAAGCTACACCGTGACTGATTATGATATAAGCGCCATATTCTTTTACATTATCAATGGCTTCAGTAAGATAATTCTGATCAAAATATCCATCTTTAATTAATTCTTCGGCGGCTTTTTTCATCGCTAGTTTCCAATGGAGTTTTTGATCAGAAGTATAGATATATTTTAGTTTTAACATATCAAGCAATACTGGAGAAGGCGAACTATTAGAATTAATATTTGATTTTTCAAGTAATAATTCTATATTTTCATTAAGATAGGCAATTTTATGACTGTTTGCCGATTTATAGACGGAATAAAGTTTTGCCAATATTGGATATGCATTCCAAGGCTCTATTTCATTCTGTTTCTTTTTAATATTTAATCGTTGGATTTTATTGATATCGTCAATGGTTATCCAAGGACTAACCACAACTACGGGTAAATTACACTGAGGAATTTTGACAGTTGAAATAATAAAATCCACATTATTAAATTGTCCTTTAACTCTTTCAATTTGTTTAGTCGTCATTGTATCAACCACATTAAAATTGAAATAGTTCTTAATTTGGACTTCAAGATATTTACTGGTCGCCATACTACCTGGACATGAAATAATTACATTGAAAGGGTCCATATTTTGTCGGTTTCGCAAAATAGCCGCACAAATATGAATAATAATGCTATTTTTCATATTGGTATTGAGTGAATATTGTAAATATTTTTCTAATATCTGATATTTATTCTCAGCGATATTTTTTAATCTAAATATTTCTGCTACGCCATAATCTTCATTGATGTCAAAATCAATATCGGTATCATTCCAATTATGCATACTTTTTATATGCGATATTAATGACTTAATTAATAAATCATCCGATTTTAAATCGATATCAATTTCGCTGCTGATTGCTAATAAAAAATGGCAAATAACGCCATAGAGTTCAAAATCATTAATACTTTGGATCTGTGGGGACAGTTGGCTGGTAAGAATAATTCGTTCAATATTAATAATCTTGTCATCGGTAATATCTTTATAATCAAGTTTATTCATTACATATTGAACAATTAATCCTACCGTATCTAGTTGCAACTCTTTTTGCTGTTTGTTGGTTTTAACGGCATAAGGCACCTGAATCATCCTATTTATTAAAACAAATATACAAATTGCAACATAATGAAAGCTTTCTTTGGCAAAAATCATATTATTATCTTTTGCATAGGACTCCATATAAAATGCGACATCAGCAAGCGAATACTTAAATCCGGTTAAGTTAATAATCAGTTGTGGAAAAAACGTTTTTTCAAAAGTAAGGGATGGAATTAAATTATTAAAAATATCGATTAAAAGAAGTGTGATGTTTTCTTGGTTATCAACAACAATTTTTATTCCTTTTTTACTTTTTGATTCAAATATAATGTGATGTCTTTTTAAATATTCATCTACATTTTTACAATCATCTACAATAGTGTTGCGTGTCACACACATATCATCAGCTAACTGCTGCATAGCAAAATAATCTTGTTGGTAAAGTAATTTAACGATGATATAAATTTTCCGTTCATCTAAGGACATACGGTAATAGTAGGTATTGAGTTGCTTAAAAATATCTTGCATAGAATGGATGCTTGAATGACCAATAAATTTCAATGTCTGACCATCAAACTCTATAGTAGATTTTAATTTAATAATTTTGATGTAATCTAATATTTCTTGAATATCATTCCTTAACGTTTTTTCCGATTTATGCCAACCTTCCATCAATTTGTGAATAGTTAATTCTTGATGAGGATGCTCAATAAGTTTCTGTAGTATTTCCATACTGCGTTTTTTCATATCATCACCAGCCTAAGAAAAAAACGATCCTTGATTTAAAACGTTTATGGCCAATATTTCATTGGCCTAATTATTTATGATTACTCAAGGCTTGCATGTTTATTAGCCATATGCTCATTGGCATTTGATTGCTTGTCGCTGATGATTAAAATAATCGTATCAAACATAATTAATAGCATTTGTTCAAATAAACTACCCAATGGTTGCACACTTACTTGAGAAGTCGTGAATTTTGTTCCTGACTCTACCACCAGATCAGGAGATTGTAATTTGCCGAGTGTTGAACTAGGTGTGGATGTAATAGAAGCAACAGCGACCCCTTGCTTTAATGCCGATTCAACCGTCAGATTGACTGTGCCAGTTTCACCTGAAGCGGAAGCAACGATCAATAAATCGCCTTTTTGAACGGCAGGTGTTGTTGTTTCGCCAACCACGTAAGCAATAAAACCCAGTTGCATTAATCTCATAGCAAAAGCTTTCAGCATCAATCCGGATCTTCCCATACCATAAACAAAAATACGTTTATGACTTTCAACTTTTTTAACAAAATTGTCGATGTCTTGTTGATTTAAACAATTAATAGAACGATTAAGTTCATTAACAATGATTTGTGCTTGCATATCTTCATCCTACCTTTAACTAAGCAATTGTTCTGCCGCCATCTAATAATATGGTTTGCCCTTGGATATAGGAGTTATCTTTATTCGCAAGAAATAACGTTAAATTAGCCACATCCTCGATGGTACCTAAGCGACGTACAGGAATTTTCTCTAATACTGCATCTAAGCTTGCTTGAGTGGGATAATTAACACGCATCATTTTTCCAGAATCGATAAGTCGCGGAGCAATAATATTTACATTTACCCCTTTGGGACCAAGCTCTTTTGCCAGCCCACGCATTAAACCTTCCCCGCCGGCTTTAGAGGCTGGATAAGATACCCCTCCTCCAGTGCCACTAAGTGCAGAACCTGAACTTATATAAACTATTGACCCTTTATTGGTTAGAAAGTCCTCATAGAAAGCTTTGACAGTATAAAACAAGCCACTTAAATTAATATTTATGGTTTTTAACCACTCCTCAACAGAAATATTGTCGACTTTATTTGCATAAGCAACGCCGGCATTTAAGACTAAAATATCAATTCGGCCAAAAGCTTTAAAAGTTTCTTCCCTTACTTTTAGCATTGCGTCACTATTTGATACATCCGCTTGGACAAAAATAGATTTAACATATTTTTGCGATAGCTGTTCAGCTGTTGCTTTCCCTTGGGTAGAATCAAAATCAACAATGACAGTATGTGCGCCTGCTGAGGCAAATTTTTCCGCAATACCTTTGCCTATTCCATTAGCTGCACCTGTGACTAACACCACTTTATTTTTAAAGTTTTCCATTTGTAATGCCCTCAAAATTTATTTCGCCAACGCTTGGCGTAAACTGGCAATATTTTCACTAATATTTCCGTTAAATAGATAACCACCAGAAACAAATACATTGGCACCGGCCTCATGACAAAGTTTGATGGTTTTATTATCAATGCTACCGTCAACTTCCAGATCTATAGCTCTATTACCTATTAGATTGTGAACTCGTTTGATTTTTTCTAACACCGAGGTCAAGAAATGTTGTCCACCTTCTCCTGGGTTAACTGTCATTAGTAAAATCATATCGATATCATCTAAAAGATATTTAATCGAATCTTCGCAAGTACCGGGATTTAAAACTATACCTGCCTTAATTCCGGCTTTTCTAATTTTCTGTAAACAACTTAAGTGTCTTGTTGTGGCTTCTTGATGAAAGGTTATAATATCGGCACCTGCCGCGATTATGGCATCAAGATGAACTTCAGGATTTTGTACCATCAAATGAACATCCAAAGGCAGTTTAGTCATTTTTTTTAAGGCGCGAATATGATCAGCGCCAAAAGCTATTCGTTCAACAAAATGCCCATCCATTACATCAACATGTAACAATTCAATATGGCTATTTTCCAGTTCAGCTAGTTGTATTTTCAGAGATCCAAGATCTGCTGCAAAAACCGATGGCGAGATTTTGTATTCTCTCCTCATTTATCATTCCCTCCTGCATCAAAATATAATTCAAGTAATGTTGGCACATTTTTAATCCCCTCTTTTTCAAGCCGTAATATAAATTCGGCTTTGGAGAAACATTCCATCATTGCACTAAGCATCGCTAAATGGTCATCACCATTTTTAATAGCTAAATTAAAAATATGGCGTGTTACTATTGACTGGGTATCATCATCTAATCGATGGAATTTCACCGGTTGATCCAACCTTAAATAACAGACACCACTGGTATTAATTAGATCAGATTGACAATGCGGTATCGCGACAGGGATCTTGGTATCAAGACCTGTTGGATATTCATTCTCACGATTGATGCAATCGATATAAAAATCCTTTTCAACAAAACCTGCTTGATAAAGCGCGTCTCCACAGAGTTTAATCGCTTCGTCTCGTGATGTTGTGTTCCCTTCAATAGCAATATATTTTTTTAATTTTGGCATCGTTTAAATACTCTTTAATTGTTTATCCAATATATTTGCGGTTTAGGCAAAAAGTTCCATAAGTCTGTGAATTAATGAAACTAAAATACTACCCGGATTCCATCCAAAATGACCGCCATCAGTAACCATAGCATTGGGATTATGAGTAAACAGATCTAAACCGGCATACTTCATCATTTGGGTTGCTTCCGGCGCAAATAAATTGGCGAAATAGCAAACAAAGAACATGCAAATAATTGAACAGACCGTACTTCTAAAAACATTGCCTTTACTGGCAAGTACGATCATTGGCGTTAGGTAACAAACCTGAGCTAATAAACCTAGAGGGAAAAACGTCATATTGGGAATAATAAAAGCAAAAGCGATAACAAAAGGAATTGTCATTGCGGTAACTGTAATGCAAGCAGGATCACCTAAACCTAATGCGATATCCATTCCAATATAAAACTTACTATCTTTATCAATATGTTTTTTTATGAAAGCTGTGGCTGCATTACCAATTGGCGTCACGCCCTCCATCATAATTCCTACCATACGAGGAATTAAGATCATTACGGCGGCAAATCCCATACAAATAATTAAAATTGTCGGAATATTTTGACCCGTCAAGATACCTAAAAATGCACCGACGAAAATACCAATAAAAGTCGGATCGCCGAAGATACCTAATTTGCTTTCAATTTTACTCATATTGATTTCAAGTTTGTTAAGACCAGGAATGCAATCAATAACTTTATTAATAAATAGACCAAGAGGATAAATAAATGAAACAAATGCTAGTGTGGTACAGGTAGTCCCTTCCAGTCCAAAATATTCTTCCCATTTAGGCGCAACCCATTGGGCACAAAATAAGGTGATAATAGAGAGTGATATCGTGACAATTACACCAATTAGAATACTATCGAATAAGGCTATAGCTAATGCCCCAGGAATCATAAAGTGAATAAAATTCCAAACATCAATATTGATTACTTTAACTATTTTCAATTTAATCAATAAGATATTTATTAGAATAATAACAGGTATACAAAATACTACCACTGGGATTGACCAAGCCGCACCACCTATAGCGGCAAAGCCGACATCAATTGTGGTAAATCCAGATCCCATTGCTTCATAGTGAGCAATAATTGGACTAATGGTGGACATCAACAAATTAAGTGCTAACACTAAACCTTGAAAACCAATACCAACCATCAATCCAGATTTAATTGCTGGCCCTATTTTCATTCGAAAAAAAAGCCCTAATAACGCTATCACAATAGGGAGTAGTACTACTGCCCCCAATTCTGAAATGGTATGAAAAAAACTGACAAAGAAATCAACCATGATTTTATCTCCTTACTCGTTATTTAATAACTCGGTACAAATTTGAATCAATTTTTCTTTGGTTGTTTCGACATTAACCCCAGAAACTAGATTAAAAACATTTAAGTGATGAGTTTTCAGCGGTTTCTTATAATTTGCAGTAGTTAAAATCAAATCGACATCATTCTGTTTTGTTTCTAATTCACCTAAACTGCATTTGAAAAGTTTTGCTGCTATATTGGTTTCTTTTAAAATCTCCTTAATTGCGTTAACAGCAATGGTTGAAGTTGCAACGCCACTACCACAAGCAACCAAAATATTTAATTCTTTCGCCATACTTTGCCTCCAATTCCTAATTAAAATTTAAATCGGTAATGATTTAAAAAGTGCTCTAGTTCCGTTGTTAAAAACTATCCCATAGATGAAAAAATGGGTAAAGCCAACTTTATTTCCTCAAGTTGGAAAGAAATTGTGCTAATTATTGAAAGGAAAATAATGAGATGAATGTTGGATGTTTGAAGAAAAGCCGTTGATGGAATTATCTAACAGATTGACTTTAAAGAAATTTTTTATTAGCAATAAGGCGAATAAGGTTAATCAAAAACCCCATTGCTCAACTTTTGGTTAATGAAAACTGTTTACGGTTTTTTTAGTTGATGGGCTGTCTTATAATACTGTTTTTTAAACCGCAATAACGCTAATTGTTCGTTTAATAACGTGATAGTATCCATTAACGTCTTTTCTTGTTGATTGATGATAGCTAAACGTTCATCTAACGTTTCGTCACCTTGTAAGCAGAGCTTAACATAGTGTTGCACATCTTTAATTGACATATTGGCGTTACGTAAGCATTCAATCAATTTTGCCCATTGTAAATCGGCATCAGAAAATAACCGTTTTTCATTTTGATCGCGTTGTAAAAATGGAAATAGATTAAGTGAGTCATAATACCTAAGCGTGTGAGCTGACAAGCCTAATAGTTTTGCTGCTTTAGTCACCGAGTATTTAGGTGTTTGGTTTAGTTCACCATTTTGGGCTATTGATAAAATACAATCGTTAATATTTACCATATTTATCCTTATATAGTTATAAATCAATTAAATAGAGTGTTAATTATGATATGCCTCTAAACTTGACTTAGAGTTACTCTAACCATTATAGTTCACGCCAATTGTTAAGAAAAGTATGGGAGAAATGAACGTGAACCCAAACAGTATAAGAAATTTTTGTATTATTGCCCATATCGATCACGGTAAATCAACACTGGCAGATAGATTAATTGAGATGACCAATACTGTCTCTGAACGTGATATGAAAGAGCAATTATTAGATAACATGGATCTTGAAAGAGAACGTGGAATTACTATTAAGTTGCAAACTGTACGTATGTATTATAAAGCATCCGATGGTCTTGAATATGAATTAAACCTAATCGATACCCCAGGTCATACTGATTTTAATTATGAAGTTTCACGCAGTTTAGCTGCTTGTGAAGGTGCGTTATTGCTTGTCGATGCAACACAAGGCGTGCAAGCACAAACCATTGCTAATTTAAAATTGGCTCAGGAGCAAAATTTAACAATTATTCCGGTAATCAATAAAATCGATATGCCTAATGCCGATACTCAAAGTGTAATGCAAGAACTTGAAGAACTTGACGGCATAAATTTAGATAAGGTGATTTTAGCCTCTGCTAAAAGTGGGGTTGGGGTTGATAATATTTTGGCATCAATCATTGAAAATATTCCGGCACCCAAAGGTGATCAAGAAAAACCGTTGCAGGCATTAATATTCGATTCTCACTATGATGTCTATCGCGGTGTTGTATTACATGTGCGCATTTTTAACGGTTCAATCCATACCGGCATGAAAATTAAAATGCTCAAAAGTGATCTTGAGTTCGAAGCATTGCAAGTTGGGGTATTTTTACCCGCGATGAAATCAGTTGATGCACTTATGGCCGGTGAAGTCGGATTTATTTCAACGAATATTAAAATTGTATCCAACGTAAAAGTTGGTGACACTTTAATCGATCCTAATCAACCAGATACCGAAGCCGTACCCGGCTATAAAGAAGTCAAACCAATGGTTTATGCTGGGTTGTTTCCTATAAAAAATGAAGACCAAGAAAAATTGAAAGATGCGGTGGAAAAATTATCGCTTAATGATTCGGCTTTCATTTATAAACAAGAAAATTCCATGGCATTGGGGGCTGGTTTTAGGTGTGGTTTTCTCGGTATTTTACATATGGAAATTATTCAAGAAAGGCTTGAACGAGAATATGGTATCGAAATTCTCTCTACCTTTCCGAGTGTTGAGTATCGGGTAACGTTAAAAAATGGTGAGATGCTTAGCGTTAATAATCCTATGTTACTGCCAAGTTTTGAAAAGATTGCCTACATTGAAGAGCCTTTTATTGATGCTGCCATTATCATTCCAATGGAAAATATTGGTGAAATAATGGAACTTTGTCAGGAAAAACGGGGAATTTATGTCGATATGGTTTATCTGAATAATAAAATGGCAGAATTAACCTTTAAATTGCCTATTTCGGAAATTGCCTACAACTTTTATGATTCTCTCAAATCCATTACCCATGGTTATGCATCAATAGATTATCGTGATCGAAGCTATATTGTCTCTGATTTGGTAAAAATGGATATCTGGTTGAATGATGAGATTGTCGATGCGTTTTCTTTTATTTTACCACGCGATAAAAGCTTCGAACGAGGCAAGCAAATTGTGCAGAAGATGAAACATGTCATTCCACGTAAACTCTACCCAATGCCGGTGCAATCGGTAGTTGAGAATAAAGTTATTGCACGCGAAGATATTCCACCATTGCGCAAAAGTGTTACCGGACGCGGCTATTCCGGCTCAGCATCGAAAAAGAAAAAGATAGCTAAAAATATTAAGGAAAATAAAATTAGACAACGTAAATTTGGCGGTGTTGATATTCCTCAAGAGGCCTTTCATGCCGTGTTGGATATTCATTAATGATGTAGGCTAGTTGAA
Organism: Gilliamella sp. LMG 34359; assembly: GCF_984569085.1. Taxonomy (NCBI): domain Bacteria; kingdom Pseudomonadati; phylum Pseudomonadota; class Gammaproteobacteria; order Orbales; family Orbaceae; genus Gilliamella; species Gilliamella sp. LMG 34359. The sequence goes on from NZ_OZ474906.1 coordinate 3,374,392, forward strand.
ATTAACCATTGCTTACATAATTAATCAACATTAAATAACAATTTCGCCGGCAATTGCCGGCGAAACTGTCTTTATTTAGTTAGTAGTGACTAAGCAAAGCCTTTCAAGCCAACAACATGTACGTGTTCTTGGTTGTTAATCACTTTACGCACTAATTTATAGGTGGTGCCTTTTTCCGGGCTGATATTTTCTGGAGCGGCGATAATAAGTTGCATTTCTAATCGTTCACAAAGCTCAAAGAGCGTCGCAATCGATTTAGCATCCAGACGTGCTGCTTCATCTAAGAATAATAAGCGACATGGTGAAATATCCTTATTGCGCAGACGTTTAGACTCTTCTTCCCAACTTTGAATAACCATTAATAGAATGGACATCCCCGTACCAATCGCTTCACCGGTTGATAATGCACCACTTTCAGCGCGTAACCAACCATCAGCGCCACGATTAACCTCAACATCCATCTCTAAATAGTTTCGATAATCGAGCAACTCTTCACCAATATTTTGCGCTGTGCGTTGTCCCATATCGATATGTGGATTTAAGCGTTGATAGAGTTTAGCTAATGCTTCTGAGAAGGTAATACGATTATTACTAAACAGATCTTGATGCTCATTTTGTTCCTCAGCTAAGGCTGCTAGTAATGAAGAGTGAGCTTCTCGGATACTGACATTTAGACGCACCCCATTAACCTGACCAAATGCCACCTGCTGTAGGCCTTGGTTGAGCATACGGATACGGTTTTGCTCACGTTGAATGGTTTTACGAATAATGTTAGCCACACTTTTTGAGCTAATTGCCAATTGCTGTTCGCGTGCAGTGAGTTCCTCAGTTAATCGAGATAACTCAATTTCCATTTGCTCAATAGCCTCAATTGGATCATCAGTTTTAACAATATCCTGACGGATTCGTTCACGAAGATGTTTATAAACCGCAATATAAAATTGAACTTTACTTTCTGGTCGTTTCGGATCTTCTGATAAGCGTAACGCATCACGTAAATGTTCATTATCATTTACCGCTAAACGTAATGAACCGAGCGCCTTATCTGACATTGAGCGCAATTCATCAGCGCTTAAATAAGCTAATTCGCGACGATGTAATCTTCGTTCAACACTATTTTCTTTGACTAATCGTAAAACTAAGCACCACGCAGCTTTCGCGTCCACAACTTGTTCACGTAACTGTTTATAATCACGTAGTGTTTGTGTTAAACGTTTTTGCATTTGGGTCATTTCGCTTTCACACATAATCAATTGTTTTTCAAATGATGTACATTGCTGACGATTAGTATTAAGTTTTTGATGAATTTCATCTCGGCGAATGCGTGCGCGCTCTTCGGTCACGGCATCGGCTTTAACACCAATTTGTTCAATCTCTTTGTGTAGCTCATTAAGCATATCGCGTTTAGTTTCATATGCACTTTTAAGCGATGCTAGCGTTTGGTTATATTGATTATATTTATCTTGGTACTGCTGCATCTGACTACGTGCTTCATTGCGTTGTGCTTCCACCACTTCGAGCCGAGAACGTAGTTTTTCATTTAGATCACTATTTTCATTTAGCATACCTGCCGAATCTTCATAACTAAAATGTGCACGGCGCTGCATGACTTCAGTTAGGGCAAAAACTTGTTGACGAATAGTCTGCTGTTGATTCTTGATAATGCTATATTGCTCACGCAGTGACTCATTTTGCTCTGGGTCACTTTGCAACACAGCAATAAGCGGTTCTAATTCTGAAATAGTATCACGATTACGGTTAACATATTGCGCAGCTTCTTGCGCTTCAATGACTTGTTCGCGTAAATCATCAACCCGATCAGCTAAGTCATCATCAGCTAATAGATGCATCTGAGCAACCAATCGATTGACCGTAGCTAACTGCTCTTTACAATTTGCCACCTGTTGTTGGTTTTGTTTATCAATACTTTCTTGCGACAATAATTGCCGTTCGATTTCATTACGTCTGGTTGTTAGTTTTTGCGCTTCAGCTTCGGGATCAATATCAAACGCTACTGATAGGTATTCACCAATAAACTGGCCAACATTTTGCTCAATACGTTGCAATTTTTGCAGATCAAACGAAATCGTTGCATAATTTTCATGTAGTTCATCACGTTCTGCCGATAATTTTTCCAGATGAATTTCACGGGCAGCGCGTCCAAATAATGGCACTTTAGGGAAACTTGAGAAGCGCCATTGGCGATCACCGGTTTTAACCAGAACAGATTTATCCATCTCTTCACAATCAAATACGCTATCATCAAATGAGGATGGATCACCTTCGATAAAATAGATATCTTCCGGATAGTCTTCTTCACTACTGGTCAGACTTTCAAGTTGTGCTTTAACTAACGATAAATCCGGTACCACAATGGCTTGTCTTGATGGGCCATATAATGCGGAAAAGTAAGGCGCATCATCAATGGTGACATCTTCATAAATTTCAGAAAGTAATACACCATTGAATCGTTCGGCTAAAGCCGATAAACGACTATCATCAACTCCACTTGGTTGATTAAGTTGCTCTATTTGTGTATCAAGTTGATTGCGTTTGAAATTTATTTGGTCACGTTGAGTAACAAGCGTGCGCTCTTGTTCAAGCAGTTGTTGTAAATGCTGAGTAACAGATTGACTATTAGTAAAGGTCTGTTCTGTCTGCTCTTGTAATGCAATAAGGGCATCTTGAGCTTTTAACCATAATGGTGCTTTTTGCCGATATTCACTAATTTTAGTTTGGATTTGCTCAAGTTCTTGTCTAAATTCAATCCGTTTTTCACTTGATTCATTAGCAAGTTCAGCATTTTGATCCAATTGAACTTCAAGTTCTTGTTTAAATTCATCTAGTTCATCATAATTGAGTTGACGACCAAGGCGCTTACAGAATTGAGTTAGTAATGATTCAGCTTCTTTTTGTTCAAAAAAGCGTTGCTCTAATTCTTCTAATTGTTGTTGTAGATGTTCAGCTTGCTCAGCTTGATAACATTGAGAAGGCCACTGCTTTAAGGCTTCTCTTGCGGCATGCCATGCATCGCTTCGCAGCACATCACCAACCAATTTAACCACCAGTTTATAGGCTCTATCGAATTGACTAATTGCCGCATCAGAAACACTAACTCTTTGTTCCAACTCTAATAATTGTTCAGTAATCTCTTTTTGTTTTTCTTCAAAAACTTCATAGTGATCTTCAACATTATTGATAGTTAAGTTAGGTAATTGACATAATTGTTGGGCATTTTTTAACGCTTGAATTGCTTGCTGATATTGAATAGCGCGTGTTTGTTGTACATCCAAAGCTTGTTGATAATCAGCTAATTGCGTTTTTATCTCATCAACTTCTTGTTCGGTTTGCTCAACCCGATCGCGATAGGTTTGATGCTGTTCATTTGCTTCAATTACGACTTCATTTTGCTCTTCAAGTTTAACGTTGAGCTCATCTAAATCTGCTTGATAGCGGTCAATTTTTTCTTGTTGACGTAGAGCAGTTTGCACCAAATTAAGATGATCATTCGCCGCTTGAAGATCGGTCTCTAAATCCCCTTGCACATCTTGATATTCTTTCAGCTCTTTGGCCATTTCAACTTGGCGGTACTGATTACTGATAAGCTGTTCTTGGGTTTTAAACATATCGCGACGTAGTCCTAAGACCGATTCGATATGAACCCGACGCTCATTAGCATGACGCATATAATCAGCCGCAACATAGTTGGTCGATTCAGTAATTAGGTGTTTGAATAAATCACGATCGGATTGTGTGACACGAATAGCTTCCAGTGTCATGCGATTTTCACGTAGGGCGGCTTCCATATCTTGGAATGCTTTTCTAACGCCACTATTTTCTGGTAATAGATAATCACGTAATGAACGCGTAATGGCGCTGGAAATCCCACCGTAAAGTGAAGCCTCAATCAGACGATAATATTTACTGCGATCTGATGAAGAACGCAAACGTTTAGGTAATACGCCAAAATCAAACATCACTGAATGGTAATCAGTGATAGAGTTAAATTGTTTAAAAATAGCGCCTTCCGTTGTTTCAATTTTATCTTTTAACTCTGGTAAAGATAAAATTCGAGCTTGTTTGTCATTTAAGCGTTCAGTCACTAATTCAGTCGGGCGAATACTGACAGGTAAGCCTTGAATTAAGAAAGGTTTAATATCAACCTTTTTATCACGACCGGCAACTTGCTGTAAACGCACACCACAAATAATCCGTTGATTTCGAGAGTTGATGACATCTAACATGGAGTAACACACGCCCGGTTTTAACTTACCGTGTAAACCTTTATCGCGTGAACCCGAGGTTGCTCCTGCTTCAGTAGTATTTCTAAAATGTAATAAAGTTAAATCTGGAATTAATGCTGTGACAAATGCGGCCATAGTGGTTGATTTACCGGCACCATTACCACCCGATAGGGTTGTTACCAGCTGATCGAGCTCAAACGTTCGAGCAAAAAAACCATTCCAGTTAATTAAGGTTAATGAGTGAAATTTACCGTGTCTCATCATTATTCAATCTCCTCATTAACATCTTCATCTTGTTCTTCACCATTATCATCATTTAACATCAGTGATGATTCAATTTTAATCGCTTCACCATCGCGAATCAGGCGTAATTGCGCCTCTTGAGCATCATCACTGCTCCGCACATCAGCGCCAAAGCGGAAAATTGATTCATTAATCCGAAAACGACTACTATCATTACCGACAATAAAAAAGATCATACCGAGGCGACGTAGTCGATTGAGTGAGGTTTTGACTTTATCAAATAATTTTTGGCGATCTAAGTCAGAACCTGTAGAGCGCTGATTGACTATTTTCAATAATTTACTTTCATCAGCTAATGACACAAGTTCTTCAAAGAGTTCTTGTAAGGTAAATATACCCTCATGAACTAATCGTTCTGGACTTAGGTAGAGATAACATAATACTTTACCGACTAACATATCCAGTTCAGATAATACCGAACGTGGAATTAGCGTGGTTGAACGCGGACGAAGATAGAAAAATCCTTCTGGCGCACGAATAAGTTCAACATTGTAACGTTGATAAAATTGCTCAAGCTCTAGTTGAAAATCCATTAAAAAAGCATGATTATCAAGCTCATCGATGCCAATATGACGACCGGATCTTAGTTGACTATCAAGCTCAGGAAAGAGCCGGTTAGCGATAGCTTGAGCCAATTTAACAGGCATATATTTATCAATTGACGCTTGAGAACTGCTTGCAATACGTCCCATAACTTTATCAAGATGATGAGCGGTTTGTTCTATTTCTAAATCTTTAGTATCTGTTGATGACATGTGCTTGTACCTTAGCTCCATAATCGTTAATAGGTTTCCATTCGGCAGGAATACCAAGTAAATCACTTTCGGCAACACCTAATCGAATAGCCTGATCAATAAACAATCTAGCAATATCAAAATGTTGTTCTTGTGGGAATTGAGCTAAATAACTATGAATAGCAATACTCATATCAAGTGGTTTGTTTTCCTGTTTGAAGACTGATAAATTTTGTTCAATGTGTGCAATAATATGTTCTTGAATTTCTTGCATCATTTCAAATTCAAGCTCCGATGGTAACTCACCCGTCACTTCTGCTTCATGCAGTGCTAATTCCTCATCACGCATATCAAGCAAACGTTCAGCGTTTGCAAAAGTCAGTGCCCATGGTGAGTCAAAATAACCTTGAATCGATTTGCGTAAGCGTTGTGAGAACACGCGATTCTTATCTAAGTCAATTGCGGTACGGATAAACTTATGAATATGTCTATCATAACCTATCCATAGATCGATTGCTTTTTGTCCCCAGCCAATAATTCGATCGAGCTTTCCTTGCAGATCAAGCACTATATTGTTAATTTTATCCAGATCAGGATTATCTAATGTGGCATCTTGTATCAAAAGCAAACTTGCTTGTAATTTATCACCCGCAGCTGCCAATGTGTCTTGCAATTCACGCAATGTTTGCGATGTTTCAGTAAGTAAACCTTCACAACTACTAATGGCTGCTTGCCAATCTTGGCTTAATAACGCGGAGATATTCTGTTTTACTTCAGTTTGTTGCTCATCCATCACTCGTTGTGTGATATCGATACTGTCAAAGATTTCAGCAACTGAGTATTTTAAGGGGGCAAAAACATTACGATGCCAATGTAAATCATCACCACCTTCAAGCGCTGCATCTGCTGCTCGTTTTAATTCTTGAGCAACAATAGAGAGCTGGATAGATAAGCGTAAGGTTGAAAATTCTCGTTGACGAATATAGTAATCAGAAATACCGATTCCCAGAGGTGTCAGCCGATAAATAGAATAACCATCCGTCATTTCGCTAGCAAAGCGAGTTATCAAGCGTTGACGCACTAAATCATTAATAGCATTGTTAGCACGAACAGCAATAGTATCTTCGCTTTGCTCAAAGATTTGTGAAACAAATCTAAAACCATCAATCAATTCAGATTCAGTCATTTCGCCATCAAAGCGTTCACTATTTAATACAGCAATCGCTAATAAAAAGGCCAATCGCTCAACTGGTAAAGCAATCGAAAAATCATTCTTTTTTGCCCAAGAGACCAGTTCTGGCACTGATTGGGAAAAATCGATCATAGTGATTCCTTAATAAAGATGTCTAGCATAACGACATCTCAAATAATATGAGAAACACAATATATTGTGTTGTGGACAAAATTATTTCGATTATATAACAAATCCCATTAGTTAAAAATAGCCAACTTTAGGATTTATTATTAGATGTGATAATCAAAACTTAATTTCCACAAATACGGCTGTTACTATGATAAAAACGGCCTAATTATTATCCAATTACCTCTATATTTGCATTGACTTCTATAAATATAAAAACAATAATGATTATCATTTTCATTTAAAAAATAGAGGTATCTATGCGTAAAGTATTGTTATCCGTTTTATCGGGGACTTTAATTGGTTTAGTTTCACAATCCGTAACAGCACATGGTATATGGATAGCTAATCGAGTCGATCAAAAACAGATTGTTTTAGGTGAAGGGCCATTAGACAATGGTTATCATCCTGAAAGCGTTAAACAAGTTAAAGCTTATAATGGTGATTGGTCAGTACTGCCTGTTTCTAAAAAAGTACATAATAACTTTGTAACTATTGAAGCAGCCAATGAAACTGCGGTTGTAACAGTTGATTTCGATTATGGTTATTGGACTAAGAATTCGGAAGGTAAATATGTCAATTTACCGATGAATGAAGTTAAAGGAGCTAATAATGGCACGCACGCCATAAAATATAGTGTTAACTATTTATCATCCGTTAAGCAACCTAAAATGATACAAGATATTCCGCTGCAAATTGTGCCTTCTGTTGATCCAACAAAATTGAAGCGTGGTGATAGTTTACCAATTACTGTTTATAAAGATGGAAAACCGTTGACCAACACTGCGGTTATTGTTGATGTGGTTAATAACTTAGATAAAACAGTGAAAACTGATGATAAAGGCCAAGCTACTATTATAGTGCCAAATCAAGGTCTAAATGTTATTGGTGTTGAAATTGGTTTTCCGCTTAAAGATAACCAACTAGCGACACAAGATAAATTCTTTACCACTCTAGTTTTTACCCTAATTCCTGAAGAAGATTAAGTTAGCTATAAAAAACGGGATAATAGTCCCGTTTTTTATAAATTTTCTTACTGAACTTCAGCATTGAGCGGACGCGGTATTAGGAAGCTAGTAAGCAAAGCTAACACCGTAATGACTAATCCCAAGAATATGCCATTGAAGTAACCATCAACTGAGTTACCATTTAGCATTTGAATTGCTGGCAATAAGGCAAAACTCAATCCGGCACCTAAATTAAACGCCCCCGCATTCATACCGGGTAAGAATCCAGGATTCTCTTTAGGTGATAAAACTACGCCTAATCCATTTAAAATGATATTGGCCATGCCTGCATAAAAAATACCAAGTAGAATAACGCCTAGCGATAAAATAGGTAAAGAGTGAATGCCATAAAACATAATAATCAAAATACCAATAATACAACCGACTAAACCAAATTTGAGCACTTGGTTATACCCCATGGTTGGTGCCAATCTTCCTGAAAATGGTCCTACAAACCAACCGATTAAAGCATAAGGTGTGAGAAAAATTAATGAGGCCCAATCAGCTTCAAGTCCAAAGCCAATCTCATGATTTTGTGCAATTGACATTACTAAACCATTAACAATAGCAAAAATGCCGGTCATGGTTAATGTGGTAGTTAATAACAAAGCCCAAGTAGCGCGTTTTTTCAAATGGTGGGTGGTAACTAAAGGTTGTTTATTTGTTTTTTCAACCTGCCAAAATAGTATAAAACATATAATAGCAAACAGTGTTAACCCTATAACAATCAACCAATTTGCATTACTTAGTTTACCCGCTTCGTTAAGAGCAAGTAATAACGCAGCTATAGTTAGAACAATGAGTAAGACACCTAACCAATCCATTTTAGTGCCTGCCGATGGTTTAGATTCGGAGGCAAAACGATGAACCAAAAAAGTGGAAATTGCGGCTACAATAGCAATAACCCAAAATACAGACCGAAAACCGAAATACGTAGCAAGTAAACCACCTGCGATAGCATCAACCCCAGCAATGCCACCATTTACGGCGGTTATTATTCCCATTAACATGCCATAATGTTTAACATCTTTTACTTCAAAACTTAACATTAATAAACATAATGGTACTACTGGTCCCGATACCCCTTGAATAATGCGTGCGACATATAAAACTTCTATATTAGGCGCAATAGCAGCTAACACAGTACCTAATGTCATTATAAGTAACATGCCGGTTAATACTTTTTTTCGTCCTTTTATATCACTCAATCGAGGTAAAAATAGTGAAAATAGTGCAGCTGCTGTAAAAAAAGCGGTTTGTGATAACCCAACAGCCGCATCATTAGTTCCTAACTCTTTTGCTATAGTTACTAATACAGGGCTTAACATACTGGCATTGAGTTGGAAAGCAACACATGCTGCTAGTAAAGCGACCATTAAAGCCAAGATTTTATTTTTTTTCTGGCTTAAATCTGCCATATTTTACCTCATTAAATATTTTTATTGATCTACATTTGAACTCTAGTAATGACTATATACAAATAAGATGCTTTGCTATTTATATCCAATTGATATATTTAAAACATCAATATTTTCAATATTGTTATACGCAAACCAACCTCAGCTTATTGATATATTGATATGCTTTACTAGATTAGTGATGTTAACTTTTTAATTATGACTATGCGGTATTAATTAAAACTGAAGTTAAGATTGTTAACATATTGGTTAACAAAAGAAAATTTAGTTCAATAAATTACACGCGAGTTGAATGGGTTCAAATCTAATTAATATTTAGCTATAAAATTAATATTTAGCTATAAATAGAAGAAAACCCATTTTTGGCAAACAGATGAGTTCTTAACGATTATTAAGATAGTTCACTTTTAACACAAACTATTCACACTGATTACAAAAGAAATATTCTAATTTCAATTTTCAGATTTAAAATCCACTTATTATTAAATTTAATATTAAGATTTCGATAATAAAAAATAAATTACCTACTCGCACTGACGGTAATTTGTGCTAAAATCGACGCTATGAATAATCTTTCTTAACATAAGGATGTAACGCAATGCATATCGGTATACCAAAAGAACGGTTAGCCAATGAAGCTAGGGTTGCAGCAACGCCTCAAACAGTTGGTCAACTGTTAAAACTTGGATTTACAGTTTCAGTAGAACAAGGTGCTGGACATGCTGCTCATTTTGAAGACCAAGCTTTTATTGATGCTGGAGCCACAATTCAAAACACCAAAGATATTTGGCAAAATGATCTTATATTAAAATTTCATGCACCTTCTGATGATGAAATCGCTTTAATGAAAGAGGGCTCATCAATCATTAGTTATATTTATCCAGCTCAACATAAAGAGCTTTTGGAAAAGCTTGCCACTAAAAATATCACTGTAATGGCTATGGATTGTGTGCCTCGTATTTCACGAGCTCAATCACTCGATGCTTTAAGCTCAATGTCTAACATTGCTGGTTATCGCTCTGTTATTGAAGCGGCTAACCAATTTGGTCGATTCTTTACTGGACAAGTAACCGCAGCTGGTAAAGTACCACCAGCAAAAGTATTGGTAATTGGTGCTGGCGTTGCTGGTCTGGCGGCGATTGGTGCGGCAGTTAGCTTAGGTGCGATTGTTCGTGCTTTTGATACTCGCCCAGAAGTTGCCGAACAAATTAATAGTATGGGTGCTGACTTCTTAGAATTAGATTTTGAAGAAGAAGCTGGTTCTGGTGATGGTTATGCTAAACAGATGTCTGCTGCGTTTATTGAAGCTGAAATGGCATTATTTGCAGAACAAGCCAAAGATGTTGATATCATTATCACTACGGCATTAATCCCAGGTAAACCTGCACCAAAACTTATCTCTAAAGAGATGGTTGAATCAATGAAACCAGGTAGTGTTATTGTTGATTTAGCAGCCTTAACAGGTGGTAACTGCGAATTAACCAAACCAGGTGAAGTATTTGAAACAGATAATAATGTTAAAATTGTTGGTTACACAGATTTAGCCAACCGTATGCCTGCTCAAGCATCGCAATTATACGGAACTAACATTGTTAACTTATTAAAACTATTGGCCAAAGAAAAAGATGGCAACATCGACATCAATTTTGAAGATGTCGTGATTCGTGGTGTAACCGTAGTTAAAGATAAAGAAATAACATGGCCTGCGCCTCCAATTCAAGTTTCTGCACAACCTCAGAAAAAAGCAGCTGAGCCTATTGCTAAACCTGAACCTAAGCCAATGCAACCAGCCAAAAAATATGGCATTTTAGCTTTATTGATTATTGCTTACTTCTGGCTAGCAAATTCAGTACCTGAAAGCTTCTTAGGACACTTCACCGTATTTGCATTATCATGTGTAGTTGGTTATTACGTGGTATGGAATGTTACCCATTCTTTACATACACCACTAATGTCAGTTACCAATGCGATATCTGGTATTATATTAGTTGGTGCAATACTACAAGTTGGTGATGATAATGGCTTAACTACGGCAATTGCCTTTGTTGCTATTTTAATTGCTAGTATCAATATTTTTGGTGGATTCTTTGTTACTCAAAGAATGCTAAAAATGTTCCAACGTGGCAAGTAAAGGAGATTATTGATAATGCTTAGTCAAGGAATCATTCAAGCAGCTTACGTAATTGCTGCACTTCTTTTTATCTTTAGTTTGCGAGGACTATCAAATCAAGAATCAGCCAAATCTGGGAACATTTATGGCATGATTGGTATGGCAATTGCACTTATTGCTGCTGTAGCAAGTATAAAAGGCGGACTTCACTGGATCATCATTGCAATGATCATTGGTGCAGTTATTGGTCTCTACCTTGCTAAAAAAGTAGAAATGACTCAAATGCCAGAACTCGTTGCCCTACTCCACAGTTTTGTTGGTATGGCTGCTGTTCTTGTTGGGATAAACAGCTTTTTAGATCCACACGGGGTTCCAGCGAATGAAGTAACAATTCATTTAGTTGAAATTTTTGTAGGTGTATTTATCGGTGCAGTTACTTTCTCAGGATCAATTGTAGCCTTTGGAAAGTTAAATGGAAAAATTAGCTCAAAACCATTATCTCTCCCAAATAAACACTATCTAAATTTAGCAGCAATAGTTGTATCAGTTATCTTGATGTTTACATTTATCAAGGTTGAAACTGGCGCCGGTGCCTTAATTAGTTTACTTATCATGACAATTATTGCTCTAGTGTTTGGTTTTCACCTTGTTGCATCAATTGGTGGTGCGGATATGCCTGTTGTTATCTCAATGCTTAATTCCTATTCTGGTTGGGCGGCAGCAGCGGCAGGCTTTATGTTACAAAATGATCTTCTAATTGTAACTGGTGCGTTAGTGGGTTCTTCTGGTGCAATTCTTTCTTACATTATGTGTAAAGCAATGAATCGTTCATTTATCAGCGTAATTGCTGGTGGTTTTGGTAGCGACGGTAGTTCATCAAGCTCTTCAGAAGAAGAACAAGGTGAATACCGTGAAATGCAGCCAGCCGAAGTTGCTCAAACTTTAAAAGAAGCCCGCTCAGTAATTATTGTACCTGGTTATGGTATGGCGGTTGCTCAAGCTCAAGGTGCTGTAAGTAACATTACAGAAAAACTCCGTGGTATGGGTATAGAAGTTCGCTTTGGTATTCACCCAGTCGCAGGACGTTTACCTGGCCATATGAACGTATTATTAGCTGAAGCTAAAGTCCCTTATGATATTGTATTAGAGATGGATGAAATTAATGATGACTTCCCGGATACCGATGTTGTTTGGGTAATTGGTGCTAACGATACAGTTAACCCAGCAGCTGAAGAAGATCCAAATAGCCCTATCGCAGGTATGCCTGTTTTAGAAGTATGGAAAGCCAAAACAGTCATTATTTCTAAACGTTCAATGAATACCGGCTATGCTGGCGTGCAAAACCCACTATTCTTTAAAGAAAATAGCTATATGTTATTTGGCGATGCCAAAGATAGTGTTGAAAAAGTGTTACAAAATTTATAATAATTTTACTATTATAAATAGCTAAATGAACTGCGACTTTTGTCGCAGTTTTTTTTGAGCATTAATTTTTATTATTTGAAAATGTATCTGACAAAAAGTTAACTACAAGATGAGTAATTTCACTATGTATTTCACTTCTCTGACGAATTCCTCCATCTTTACAAATAATTCCTTCACCTTGTTTTTCTTGGTTTAATATCTCTATTGCATTAGTTTTACACATTTGGATAAAACTAAAATGCATTGCATCCGGAATAGTAATATAAGTGGTAGATGACTTTGCTAAAAATTGTTGAAGGTAGCCTGATTCAAGTTGAGCATTTGTATCATCTAGATCAACGCCGGCACCAATAATAAGAGAAGGTATTTTAATTTCTTGCAAGCTTTCAATGGTAAATCCTCTTGTCAAACCGGCATCTAAAGATATGAAAGCTTTTATTCTTGGGCCTAACATACTTTTATTCAGCTCTGAATTTGCTAAACCAAGTTCAGATAGCAAATGACACCCTTTCAAATATGAATGTATCTTACAATCCTGATTAAAGGAATTAGTCGAAAATTTAGCGCCAGAAAGCGCTATTACAGACCTACCTCCAATAGAATGCCCTATAGCGGCAATCTGATTAAAATTAACAATATTGGAAAATGTTTGATTGCCAATCAAAGCATCAATTGTTTTACTTAAATCTTGTGGACGTAACCATAGTTTAGATGATTGTTCAATATTACGATCAAATATTGTTGTTCCTGGATGGGTTGGGAGCCGCAACAATATAACCTTTTAAAGCTAGTTCATTAGCAAGCCAACTTAGATTTTGCCAACTTCCACCATAACCATGTGAAAGCAAAGCTAATGGATATTTAGTCGTACTGATTTTCGGTTCAGCATCAGGAGTAACATCATGACCATAAAAAATAGCATTTTCAGCTATAGTAACAGCGCCATGGTTATTGTTAGTAGGATACCAAACAACAATATCAAGCGGTCTGCCATCTTGGATATCATAGTGAATTCGCTTAAAACCAATATATTCTGATGCAGAACAAATAAAAGGAAAAAATAGAATAATAAATAAGTTCGTTAATCCTAAAAGGAATTTAGCCATGACATCCAACTTAATAAGGTTCTTTTTATAGTAATTTGAAATATTATAATAAGAAATAGCTTAAAGCCATGATAAAGTGAAGTGATAAACTTTATTTATAATAATTATTATAGTTAAATTCTAAATTAAAATTCGGCAATAAATTAACAACTTGAAAAAATCATTTTTTTTCAAGTTTTACTTGTTCTTTATGATAAAGGTAATAAGCCCCTCGGGAAACCATTCTAAGTTGAAAAATAAGATCTTCAATTAATTTTTGCCGTTGAATAATATCAAAATCAATAGCTTCTGCCCCGGCATTAAAAGCTATAGTAACCATGGCTTCCGCTTGTGCTTCATTATAATGATGTGGCATTTGATTAGCATTATCTAAATAATCGACCAACTCCACAATAAAGTGCTGAATTTCTCGTGCAATTGCCGATCGGAATGCTGAAGATGTTCCTGCTTTTTCTCTAAGCAATAGCAAGAACACTTTAGGATTTTTATCAATAAATTCAATGAATGTCGTTACTGATGTTCGAAGAACACTGCCACCTTTTTCAATACGCTTTCTGGCTTGGCGCAGTAATTGCCGGAGTGTTAAGCCACTTTCATCAACCATCGCTAAACCTAACTCATCCATATCTCGAAAATGTCGATAAAAGGAAGTGGCCGCGATGCCCGCTTCACGAGCAACCTCACGCAGACTAAGACTTGCAAAACCTTGTTCCGCGTTAAGTTGATTAAACGCAGCATCAATTAAACTTCGACGCGTTCTCTCTTTTTGCTGCGCTCTAACTCCACAGGTTTTAACATTTTTCATTTTTTAATTCAGCACTATAAAAAATATAAATTATTTATTCGTTTGTCCTAATAATCGTTCTTTTTCAGCAAATACTTTTGGCATATGATCTCGAATGGTTTTCGCAATTGTTTCATAACGCGCACGTAAAGGCGAACCTGGTCGATAAATTAGGGCTATACTTCGTGTTGGAACCGGATCAGTACACGGAATATAACAGATATTATCTCGAATACGTTCATTTGGAGCGGCTAATTCAGGAAATAAGGTAATTCCACGTCCTGCTGATATCATACTTCGCAATGTTTCTAAACTTGTTGCTTTAAATTGTTTATCTTCGTCAATTCCTACCTGAAAACAATACCCCATCGCATGTTCACGCAAACAATGACCATCTTCCAACATTAAAAATTTTTGACCTTTTAAACTGGAAAGTTTAACCGTTGGTTTACTGGCTAGTTCATCATTTGCCGGTACCGCTAAAAACATTGGTTCATTAAATAATGGCAGTTCAATAAATTGTGCGGTTTCTTTTACTTGAGCGATAATGGCACAATCCAATTTACCACTTTCAAGTTGAGCAACAATATTAGCGGTTTGTGCTTCATGTAGATAAAGTTCCAGTTGTGGAAAAGATTCATGTAATACGGTAATGACATGTGGTAGCAAGTAAGGTGCAATAGTTGGGATTAAGCCAATATGCATAGGACCGGACATCTCTTCACCTTGACGGCTAGCCATCTCCTTTAATATCTGAATATTACGTAAAATCTCTTTAGCTTGCTCAACAAGCATCATACCTGTTTGAGTAAATAATACTTTACGACTAGTGCGTTCAAGTAACATTACACCTAATTCATCTTCAAGCTTTCTAATTTGACCACTTAATGTTGGTTGACTAACATTACAAGCATCAGCTGCTTTACGAAAGTGCCGAAATTCAGCTAACGATACAAAATATTCCAAATCACGAATATTCATAGAGTCCCCAATAAGTTATCAGTTAAAGGTTATGTTTGCGAAATAAAAAAAATAGAGATATTAACTATTTTATTAAAATTAATTTATAAATAAGTGCAATCAAACTAATGAATCATTTAAAACAAAATTTAAAAACATATTGATTAAAATCTTATTGTTTTATTTTTCTAAATTAATCTAGCTAATTGTACTATATAAAGTACTATTGTTGATAGTTATGTTCAAAAAATCAAACAGAATATTTAATGATTGCGATGTAAAACGCACTATTCTACATGTTATAGCCTTTCTAAGAAAAATGGAAAATTAAAGTAAACTAGGATATAATCGCGCGCTAGATTACTATATAACCATATTCCTATATAACCATATTCAATAGAGGTGCGCTATTTTTAAACAAGTTTCTCGCTTTTATCGTAAAATGTTCCATCACCAAGAACGACAAGAGTCGCACTATATTTCCATCTCACGTAAAGAGCATAATATTTCTCATAAAAATATAAGCGAAAATGCGTTAAAAGTACTATATCGATTAAATAAACAAGGTTATGAAGCCTACTTAGTTGGTGGTTGTATTCGTGATCTTCTTTTAGGCAAAACACCTAAGGATTTCGATATTGCGACCAATGCGACGCCTGAACAGGTTCAAAAGATTTTCCGTAATTGTCGCTTAATTGGTCGACGTTTTCGTTTAGCGCATATTATGTTTGGTAAGGAGATAATCGAGGTTGCTACCTTTAGAGGAGAGCATGATGATCAAAGTGAACAAAAAAATATCTCAAAACGTTCACAATCGGGGATGTTATTGCGTGACAATGTCTATGGGACAATTGAACAAGATGCTGTTCGTCGTGATTTCACGATGAATGCACTTTATTATAATGTTAAAGATTATACTATTCGTGACTATTGTGGTGGCTTAAGTGATTTGCAAAATGGTATTATTCGATTAATAGGCGATCCACAGACAAGGTATCGCGAAGATCCAGTCCGGATGTTAAGAACAATCCGTTTTGCGGCAAAACTTAATATGAACATTGAGCCTGCTACTGCTGAACCAATAAAAAAACTTGCGCCATTGTTAAAGAATATTCCTTCTGCACGTCTGTTTGATGAATCGTTAAAATTATTGCAATCAGGGTACGGTTACGATACCTATATATTATTAAAACAGTTTAACTTATTTGAGCAATTGTTTCCTGTGGTTGAACGTTTATTTATACAAAATCATAATGGAAACGTGGAAAAAATAATTGCTCAAGTATTAAAAAATACAGATTATCGAATAGCCAATGAGCAACGTGTCAATCCTGCTTATTTATATGCTGTATTTTTTTGGTACCCAATTATAGAACAGACGCAATTAAACTGCATAGAAAGCGGTTTGCAATATTATGACTCTTTTTCAATGGCAATTAATGATATATTAAGTGAGCAATGCCGCATCATTGCTATACCAAAGCGTTTAACCGCAGTAATGAGTGATATTTGGCGCTTACAATTGCGAATGAAAAAACGTGAAGGAAAACGTGCTTTTGTCATTTTAGAACACCAAAAATTCCGTGCAGCTTATGATTTATTAGAAATGCGTGCTTCAGTTGAAAAAGGTGAACTTTTAGATTTAGCTAAATGGTGGGATGAATTTCAACATGTATCATCTGAAAGGAAAATTGCCATGGTAAAACAACTTGGTAAATCCAATAAGCGATTTACTAAACGCTAATTTTTTCATTCGCACTTTTATAAATAACCGCTATAATGTTGAAATAAAATAATCATAATTAAACTCAGATCATTAATGAAAAAATTACCGCTTTCTCGTATTGCTATAGCTGTTACACTTTCCTTATACAATTATAGCAACCAAAGTTACGCAATAGGCTTACCATCAAATGACGCTACCAATCCGCAGTGTCTTATTGATGCACCAAGATTTGATCGACCAATTGTTCGTGAAGATATCAATCAATTACCAATTAATACTGAAGCAGATGAATTTGAGACAGTTCGCACCAATCTGGCGACTTATACGGGTCATGTCAATGTTACTCAAGGTAATCGCTCTGTTCTATCGGATAAAGTAACTATTGATTCTAATGATGCAAATAATCGAATGGCGATATTAGATGGCAATATCACTTATCAAGATAATTTGATACAAGCAAAAGGTGACCATGCCTTAATAAATCTTAATAATTATGATTCCAGTATGAATCCAAGTGAATACCATTTAGTTAATAAGCTTGGACGTGGTAGCGCTGATGAAGTTAAACTTGAAAAGAATCGCTATATAATTCTTAAAAATGGTAGTTATACTTCCTGTCCAATAGGTGATAATGCGTGGAGTATCAAAGGGTCAACCATTATCCATGACAATGAAGAACAATTATTAGAAATTTGGAACGCGGTATTTAGAATAGAAAAAGTTCCTGTTCTCTATTCGCCTTATTTACAAATGCCAACTGGTAATAAAAGACGTTCAGGGTTATTAATACCTAATTTTGGTTATGATAGCGTCGATGGTATAGATTTTTCATTACCTTATTATTGGAACATCGCCCCGAATTATGATGCAACAATAACACCAAGAATCTTACAACATCGTGGCGTACAACTACAAACCGAATTTCGCTACCTAAATCAACTAGGGCTAGGGACTTTCTCTTTTGACTGGTTACAACATGATAGTCAATACAGTGAAGATAAGAAAAAAACCACCAACGGTAATAAATATGATAATAATCATAATCGATGGTTATTCTATTGGAAAAACGATGAGTTAATTAACTATAATTGGCGTTTTATAGCTGATGTGACTCGAGTGAGTGACAACCAATATTTAACCGATCTCAATTCTAAATATGCTTCTCAAACAGCTGGATATTTAACTCAGCATTATAAAGTTGCTTATAACGATGAAAATTGGGATATCGCTTTAGGTTACAAACACTTTCAACCATTTCATTATGATATTCTTTACCAGACTCAGCCACAATTAGATATCAACTACTACAATTATGATCTAGGGCCATTAAAATTTAAGACATTCTCTCAATTGTCACATTTTATTAATTCCACAGACAATGAACCTGAAGCTTGGCGAGCCCATATTGAACCAACGGTTAGTTATACTGCGAATAATTCTTGGGCAAATTTATCTGCTGAAACAGGATTTATGGCAACCCATTACAACCAGAAAAATATATTTAAATATAATACGGAACATGAAAGCCAAGGAATAAAATTAGACCGTAATGTAAATCGTTTTATACCTAAATTTAATATTGATGGTAAAGTTATTTTTGAAAGAGATGTCGACTTAATTGATGGTTATAGCCAAACACTTGAACCAAGGGTGAAATATACTTATATTCCTTATCGCAATCAATCAAATATTAGAAGTTATGATTCAACACTTTTACAGGCTGATTATATTGGTTTATTTAGAGATCAGACTTATAGTGGCTTAGACCGTATTGCATCGACCAATAAACTTGCCAGTGGTATCACGACACGTTTTTATGACAGTAATAAAATTGAAAAATTTAATATGTCTATAGGACAAATAACTTACTTCACTAAATCGAAAACGGGTGATCATAATAATGATTTAGATAAAAATTCTGATACCGGTAGTGTTACTTGGGCAACCGACAATTTCTGGCGAATTAGTGATGATATTATTTTCCGCAGTGGCCTTCAATACGATACGCGTATCGATACTATCTCACTGGCCAATACAACGTTTGAATTTCGACCGTCGAGTGATAAATTAATCCAATTATCTTATCGTTATGCTAATCGAGATTATATTGATACGGTAGACGATAGATATAAATACTCCGCATATAAAGGTTATAAACAAGATCTGTCTCAAGCTGGAATTATGGCTAGTTGGCCACTATCTGAAAAATTTAGTGCTGTGGGTTCTTACTATTATGATATGAAACGAAAGCAAATTTCAGATAGTTTCATTGGCATAAATTACAATGATTGTTGTTGGGGGGTGACCGTACAATATGGTCGTAAATTAATTGATTGGGACAATATGGCACAAATAAGTAAATATAAAAATAAACTTTCAATTATCTTTGAACTTAAAGGATTAGGAAATAATCGAGATACAAAGGCCAAGATGTTAAACTTTGGCAAATTACCTTATACAACAACATTTGAATAAACGTACTAATAAATTTATTAAGATAAATTCAAAATCGCCACAACATAATGAGTTGATTAAATATGAAATTATTAAAACTTTTTATTGCATTAAACTTGGGTGTTAATTTAATGCTTTTTACACCTCTTTCAGCAAATGCAGCACCGAAAGTGGTAGAACAAGTTGCTGCTGTTGTTAATAATAACGTCATTTTAGAAAGTGATGTCAGTGACATGCTAAAAACCATTAAAGCCAGTAGCGATCCTAGTTCTTTACCCAATGATAAAATACTTAGACAGCAAATTATTGATCGTCTAATTATTGAAAAACTTATTTTACAAAGAGCAGCTAAAGCTAAAATTACCATTAGTGAAGATCAAGTTACCGCAGCAATCGAGAATATTGCTGATGAAAATGGTATGACAATAGATGAACTAAGAAGCCGATTATCAACAATGGGAATGAGTTATAGTACATATCGGGATCGAATTCATAATGATATGCTAATTGAACAAGCGCGTTTACATGAAGTTAGAAACCGAATCCAAATCTCGGATAGAGAAGTAGAAAATTTATCTAAAACAATAACTAGTCAACCAACCAGAAATATTGATGTCAAAGTAAGTCATATCTTAATTGCTATTCCGGAAACGGCTTCGAAACAACAAATTGACAATGCTACCAACAAAGCTATAGATATCATCAACCGAGCTAAAAAGGGTGAAAATTTTGCTAAATTAGCAGCCTCTTTTTCTAATGATGACCTCGCCTTAAAAGGCGGTGCTATGGGATGGAAAAAGATAAATGAGTTACCGACAATTTTTGAAGAACGACTTATTCGCGCACCAAAAGGAAGCGTTATAGGACCAATCCGTTCAGGTGTTGGACTGCATATATTAAAAGTGGACGATACTCGTGCTGAAGCACCACAAAAAATCACACTTCAAGAAGTTAATGCGCGCCATATTTTAATTAAAACCAATGTATTAGTAACCGATCAAATAGCTAAACAAAAACTCAACGATCTTCGTAAAGCTATCATCAGCGGGACAACAACGTTTGCGGCGGCGGCAAAAGCCAATTCTGAAGATACCGGCTCAAAAGATAGTGGCGGTAATTTAGGTTGGAATAGACCTGAAATTTATGATAATGGATTTAGAATTGGATTATTAAAATTGAAAAAAGGTGAAATCAGTCAACCTATAAAATCATCTTATGGCTGGCATTTAATCCAACTAATTGATACAAGGCAGACTGACGGTACTAATTTAGCGAAAAAAGATCAAGCTTATCGACTTATTTTCAATCGTAAATTCGCTGAAGAAGCACAAGTTTGGGTTCAAGAGTTAAAAGGTGATGCATATATCAAAATTACAGGTGAAGGCAAGAATGAATAATCGTGTTCATCAAGGGCATTTTGCTCGTAAACGATTTGGTCAAAACTTTCTACACGATAATTATATTATTGAAAGTATTGTAGCCGCCATACAACCCAAACAAGGTGAGGCCTTAGTCGAAATAGGTCCTGGGCTTGCCGCATTGACAGTACCTGTTAGTAAATTAGTCGATCATCTTACGGTGATTGAAATTGATAGAGATTTAGCTAGTCGATTAGTTGAAAATCCTTTTTTACAAAATAAAATCAGTGTAATTGAGCAAGATGCATTAAACTTTGATTTTAATCAGTTATCCGATACATTAGGTCAGCCATTAAGGGTGTTTGGTAATTTACCTTATAATATTTCAACACCATTGATGTTTCATTTATTTGAATATGCTCCGATCATCACTGATATGCATTTTATGTTACAAAAAGAGGTAGTTAAACGTTTAGTTGCTGCGCCTAATAGTAAAGATTATGGTCGCTTAAGTGTCATGGCACAATACTACTGTCAAATTATTCCTGTTTTAGAAGTACCACCTACTTCTTTTAAACCAGCACCTAAGGTTGATTCAGCTGTAGTTAAACTAATACCTTACAAACAAAAACCATATTTAGTTAATGATATTAAAGTGCTGTCACGTATTACTACTGAAGCATTTAATCAAAGACGTAAAACCATTCGCAATAGCTTAGGTAATTTATTTACGGTTGAGCAAATTAGTGAACTTGGTATTGATCCAAATTTACGCGCCGAAAATTTGACGGTAGAACAGTATTGCCTATTAACAAACGCTTGGAAATAACCTTATGGCAAACCTTATAATTGGTGATATTCATGGTTGTTATGATGAATTAATGCGACTACTTGAAAAAGCAAGTTTTTCGTCATCAGATACCTTATGGTTAACTGGCGATTTAGTTGCTAGAGGACCAAAATCACTTGAAGTTATTAGATTTGTAAAACATAACAGTGCACAAATTAGGTTGGTTTTAGGTAATCATGACTTACATCTATTATCGATTTATGCCAATGTTTCACTATCGAAAAAGAAAGATAATCTTGACGAACTTATCCGTGCCGAGGATTTCGATGAATTAATGAATTGGTTACGCAAACAACCATTAATTCAAATAGATGAAAAATTAAAGCTAATTATGACGCATGCCGGAATTTCGCCCCAATGGGATCTTGAAACATTAAAAAAATGTGCTCTTGATCTCCATGTGGTGTTAAGCAGTGACTCATATCCCCTTTTTCTCGACAAAATGTATGGCAATTTTCCTGATGAGTGGTCAGCAGAGTTACAAGGATTAGACCGATTACGTTATATTGCCAATGCATTAACTCGAATGCGTTATTGTTACGAAGATGGAAGGCTTGATTTTTACTGTAAAAATCAACCAGATGAAGCACCTTCAAAATTAAAACCTTGGTTTACATTACCCAGTAAAATTCCTGCAAAATATAGTATTGCTTTCGGCCACTGGGCTGCACTAAATGGCAAAGGTACTCCTGAAAATATTTATGCACTCGATACAGGATGTTGCTGGGGTGGAAAATTGACCTGTTTGCGTTTTGAAGATAAAAAATACTTCAAAAAGAAAAATATGAATACTAAAAATTAAAAATAAAAAAACAATTTAAGGGTTATTATATTATGTCTGTACTATCTGTTATTAAATCAATTTGGAAAGTTATCAACTTAATCAGAGAAATTTTTCTTAACCTTGTTTTTTTAGTTATTATCCTTCTGATTTTTAGTGGTATTGCCTTAATTAAAGAATCACAAAAACAAGACATAATACCTCAGTATGGTACATTAGTTATGGATCTTGAAGGGGTGGTTGTTGATAATTCGCTTTATAGTGATGAGATGTACCAATTACAAAATAAAATATATGGTAAAAGAGTAAATCTATCACGTGAAAATAGTTTATTCGATTTAGTGCAGAAGATATCACAAGCGACATCTGATCCAAATATTAACAATATGGTGCTAAAATTAGACAATTTTGTTGGTGCAGATATGAGCACTTTGCAATATATTGGTAAATATTTAGATAAATTTAAAGCAGCAAATAAACCTATTTACGCTATTGGTTCCAACTTCAACCAAAGCCAATATTATTTGGCTAGCTATGCCAATAAAATTTATCTCACCCCATTAGGGGCTGTTAATGTATTTGGATTATCAGCAAATAATTTATACTACAAAACATTATTAGATAATTTAAAGATTAACACCCATGTTTTCCGTGTTGGAACTTACAAATCAGCTATTGAACCATTCATCCGAGATAATATGTCAGATGAGGCGAGAAGTAATGCTTCTCGATGGTTGAATTTAATGTGGAATAACTACCTGAATGACATTTCCGCAGAGCGAAAGAAAGCAGCAACACAATTAGTCCCTCCAGCCGATAAAATGTTATCAGAACTAAAATCGGTTAACGGCAATATGGCTCAATATGCTTTAGCGAATGGGTTAATTGATGCGATAACTTCTGAATTTGATTTTGAACTCGACGTTAAAATAAAACACAAAGTCAGCATATACAATTATCAGCTTAAGAACGAAGTCGAAGAATCAAATAAAGAGCCCAAAATTGCTGTTGTATTCGTAAATGGCACCATTACCGATGGTGCTAATAATAGTAATATAGCCGGTAGCCAAGATATTGTTAAACAACTAAGAGATATTCGCAAGAACTTAAATAAAAACAACATACAAGCTGTGGTACTTAGAGTAAATAGCCCGGGAGGAAGCGTTGATGCTTCCGAAGCAATTCGTAGTGAATTAGAGACTTTACATCGATACCAGATCCCTATCGTTGTTTCGATGGGTGGAATGGCTGCTTCAGGTGGATACTGGATATCAACCGCTTCTGATTATATCGTTGCTAGCCCAAATACGATTACGGGTTCAATTGGAATTTTTGGCATTATACCAACTTTTGAAAATTCACTTTCACATATCGGGGTTTATAATGATGGTGTTTCAACATCTCCATTGGCAAATAGTAGCTTAACACAAAGTTTATCTGCTGAAATGGAACAATTTATCCAAATGAATATTGATAGTGGTTACAGTACTTTTATCTCTTTAGTTGCAAAAAACCGTAAGATGACGATGGAACAAGTCGATCAAATAGCTCAAGGCCAAGTTTGGTTAGGCTCCGAAGCAAGTAAAAATGGCTTAGTGGATAAGTTAGGTGATTTTGATGATGCTATTGATATGGCTGCAGAATTAGCCAATATTTCTGATTACCAAATAGATTGGCAAAAACCGGAAGGAAGTTGGTTCAATGCGCTTTATTCAGATATGATTGCAATGATGCCAAAATCAACAGCTGAGGTATTTTTTGAACAGATCCCAGAAGTTAAACACATCAAACAACAAATATCAGTATGGGATAAATTCAAAGATGCACAAAACCGTTATATATACTGTTTAAATTGTGCCGATATTAGATAATAAAAAATCCACCTCAAAGGTGGATTTTTTTTATTTTTTTGTCTGGAAAAAATAACGCATATTATCCATAGCCATTTGAATCGTTTTATAATTAGGCGTCTCATCTACTTGATTATTATGACTATCATAATAATGGCTAATACCAAGACGATTAACAACATAGATGTTATCTTTGGTTCGAACAGCATAAGAACTATAATTCGACATTAATAACCAATCTCGATCTAATATCGGGCTAAACAAATCATAGCCTGTCGAGTAATCACTAATATCATTTTCGACATGTAAATAATGCCGCATTATTGTTGGTACTACATCTTCATGGCTAGTAAATTTATTTATATTATCGCTCATGTGTTGAAGATCTTTCGCCCCAACAATAATAAAAGGAACTTTAGTTTGTGCATCAGTGTAGTTACCATTATGCCCCCAAAAACCTAATTTATTATCATTCATTTCTTGTGAATGGTCACCGGTAATAATAATCAAGGTATTATCTAATGAACCAGACTGTTTGAGTTCATCATAGACTTTTTGCAGTAAAAAATCATCATAATAGACACTTTGTTTATAGCGATTAAAAATTAGTTCAGGATCGGTATCATTACTTAATGTCATGTAATTAAGTTCACCAACAGGTTGGAATTTTATGTCAAAGTTATTAGGAAAATCATAAGCATGTGGAGCATCATAAAATAAGAATGAAAAACTCGGTTTAGATTGATCTCTAGTTTTATACCAATTTAGCCAATCCTCCGTTAGCTGTTTATCCCGACTCGATGCTTTACCGTCTCTACTACTAATTCTTAAATTTTTGATAGTCAAAAATGCAGTACGATCAAATTCAGGGGCAGTAACTTTGGCTGAAGTAAAGATACCAATATTATAATTTTCTTTTTGCAAAGTGGTTATAAATAACGATGGGATCCGATTTCTTAAAAAAGCATCCCAATACGTGCCGGGAATACCATAAAAAAGTCCAAAAATACCAGTTCTAGTTGCATTGCCTGTTGAATAATGATTATTGAAAATTATTCCATTATTCTGTTGTACAAAATTGTAGGTATTAGGAGAAATTTGTTGACTAAAAGTATCATACCGCCAAGAATCTAAAACAATAAACATGATATTTGGTGTTGTTTTATTACTAGGATTAACTAAAAGTTCATTTTTAGGATAATGGATAGTGGCGTGTAGGTTATCCTTTTCAAGGAATGTTTTATGTTGACCGGATTTATCAAAAAATCCCATTATCTTTTTTGAGGTAAATGGACGATATAATGGAATATATTCTTTAACAATCATAATGGAAGAATAACCATAATAAAATGCCACCATATGGACCAGATGACTAATAAAAAAACTACTTAGAAGAAATAGAGTCGAAATGACTAATGTTTTAGAACGAACATTGCGTTGGTTAAACTTTTTATCTAACAGATAAATAATCAAATATTCTATCCCAAAAGATACCAGTATTAATAAAAACATTAAAACATAAGTGATAGTTGAAAAATCGACAACTTGCCCGGAAAAAACCATTGAGAGTACCGACTCATTAATATGAAATCGATATTGTTGGAAGACAATAGTGTCAATGTACAATACAATTTGTAATAAACTAAATATAATTGCTAGACAGCTATTACTTAAAACTCTTTTCATGCAAATGAGAGGAATACATAAAATGAAAAGTAATAAATAAATCGAGAAAAAATGCCCTAATACGGCAAATAGCGAAAAAAGCCCACCATCCCAACTAAACGATGCACCAGGTACCCAAAAATATCGGATAGCAATAATAGATGAAATAAAAATATTTACTAACACGAACGAATAGAGTTTTTTCATAGAGATCCATCGATAAAAGAGATTTAAAAGCTTTTAATAATAGCAATTTTTCTATTTAAAATTGCTACTTTCCTTAAAATTTTTAACAAAAAAAGATAAATATGTAGAGCTTAATATAAATTTAACAAAAAGGGCTCTTTGCAGAGCCCTTTGTAAATATAATGATCGGTTGGTTATCTACGATCTGCGAATATTCGTAGTAACATAATAAATAAATTGATAAAGTCGAGATAGAGTGTTAATGCACCTAATATCACATAACGTCTAAACATATTTTGATCATCTTGTGATAAGTTGACACCAAATTCTTTAAGTTTTTGCGTATCATAAGCGGTTAATCCGGCAAAAACAAAAACACCAATATAGGTTATAGCCCACATTAGAGGTGCACTTTGCAAAAATATATTAACTAGGGAGGCGATAACAATACCAATTAATCCCATGAATAAAAAGCTACCTAAACCAGATAAATTACGTTTAGTGGTATAGCCATAAACCGCTAATGCACTAAACATTCCAGCAGTTATAAAAAAGACACTGGCAATGGAAGACGACGTATAATATTTAAAATATATAGAAAAAGTTAAACCATTTATCACGGAATAAAGCATAAATAAAGTGGTTGCTGTAGAACCAGATAAACGGTTAATCATTCCTGAAATAGCAAAAACTAAGCCAATTTCGGCAATCAAAAGCACCCACATTATACGTGCTAAAAACATAATAAGTTGATCATTATTTGATGCAAACCAAGCAACGAATGCAGTTAAAAGTAAACCAACAGCCATCCATCCATACACATGACTCATATATGTTTGGATGCGACTACCAGTCTGTTCTATAATTGAATCATTCGGGTTATAACTAGACATATCCTTCCTCTTATAAAAATAACATAACAACCGTATTATATATTAAATAAGGATTAATACCATTTCTTCAAGGCATTTAAATCGGATTCCTTTGCTTTTACCCAATTTTGCCCGCTAACAGTCTGTTCCTTCTTCCAAAATGGAGCCTCATTTTTTAATATATCCATTATAAACTCTGTAGTAGCAAAAGCATCACTACGATGAGCTGCACTCACACCAACAAACACAATACTTTCATTGGCATAAATTTTACCAACACGGTGGACTATCGCAACTCGATTGATCGCCCATCTACCTCGGGCTTGATTAATAATATTACCTAACACTTTTTCAGTCATTTCAGGGTAGTGTTCTAACGTTAGACTAATAACTTGATTTTCAAAACTACGCACCTTGCCCATAAACGTCACTACTGCACCATCTGCTGGTGATTCATAAAGCCAAGTGATCAATGAATTCACATCGATGGGAGATTGGTTAACTTGGATAATATTCATATTGTTAACCGCCTGTTACTGGAGGGAAAAAGGCAATTTCATCATCCTCTTGAATAATATAGTCATAGTTAACTAAAGTCTGATTGACTGCACATAATACTGTTTTTTCTTTTAATGCTAATGACCATTTATTACCACGCAAACTCAACTGTTCTAGAAGTTGAGATATTGCCATTTGCTCTACCGCTAACTCAAGTTTATCAACCCCAACCAGCTCTCTAGTTTGTGCAAAAAAAATAATTTTATTCATACTATCACTGTGTTATTGCATTATATTCGCCCGATTTACCGCCAATTTTATTGAGTAATCGAACCTGATTAATGATCATATCTTTTTGATTAGCTTTGCACATATCATATATTGTTAATGCGGCTACCGAAGCGGCAACTAATGCCTCCATTTCAACCCCAGTTTGACCTGTTAACCGACAAATAGATTCAATCCTAATACTATGATTTTCAAATAGGGGTTCAATATTGACTTCTATTTTACTCAGAAGTAGTGGATGACAAAGTGGAATCAAATCCCATGTTCGTTTAGCTGCTTGAATACCGGCAATCCTTGCTGTGGCGAAAACATCGCCTTTATGATGTTTTCCTTCAATAATCAGATTAAATGTTTCCGCATTCATTAAAACGATGGATTCTGCCCGAGCTTCTCGTAAAGTTGACTGTTTTTCAGAAACATCAACCATATGAGCATCACCGCGTTGATTAATATGTGAAAATGAGGCTGACATTTTTATTTACCTTTAAATATTATGTTGTACTTTATTACTAAAGATAGCAAATTTTGTATATGGATACTACTATCCTATAAATTATCATATAAATAAAGTTTTTATATAGTTCACTTAGATATAATCAATTTATCTGCGTAAGTTTTGCGAGTTAAATAAAATCTGCGTACAATAGCAGTTTTTAATAATAGTGATTGTTAATGCTGATTGCTCATGTAGCCTTACCGGTACCCCTTTATCAACTGTTTGATTACAAACTAACCTTACCTGCTGAAATTGGTATGCGGGTTAAAGTGCCTTTTGGTAAACGGGAGATGATTGGAATCATCGTTAAAATTGATCAGCAAACAACTTTCGATATTGAAAATTTAAAAGCAATTACCTCAGTTATCGATGGCAAAAAACTCTTTTCGCAACCAATTTGGCAATTATTAAATTGGGCGACAGGTTATTATCATTTCCCAATTGGTGAAGTCATGTTTCATGCCATGCCTGTTCTCTTAAGGCAAGGTCGCCAAGCGATTAATGAAGGCGTAAAACAGTGGCAATTAACACAGCAAGGGCAACAAATTGATTTAGAGCTGTTAACAAAAACCCCAAAACAAAAGCAATTATTAGCTTCACTTAGAAACAATGATTTAAATCAAAGTAATTTTAACCCCAATATTTATCAAGAATTACAAAAAAAACAACTTATAGAATTAGTCTATCGTCAACCTGAAAAAATTTGCTGGCAGACAAATTATTCAACCAATCCAGCATCAATCCAATTAAACGATGAACAATCTAACGCTATAGCGAAAATTAATCAACAAAATAAACAATTCGCTGTATTTTTACTTGATGGCATAACGGGTTCTGGCAAGACTGAAGTTTATCTAAATATAATTGCAGATGTTTTATCACAAGGGAAACAGGCTTTAGTTTTAGTTCCGGAAATAGGTTTAACCCCGCAAACAATTAAACGCTTCAAGCAACGCTTTAATGCCCCTATTGATATTTTACACTCAGGCCTAACCGATAAAGAACGTTTAGAGGTTTGGATAAGAAGTAAAGATGGTGAAAATGCCATTGTTGTTGGCACCCGCTCTTCGCTTTTTACGCCATTCAAAGATTTGGGCATCATTATTATCGATGAAGAACATGATAGTTCGTACAAACAACAAGAAGGATGGCGTTATAACGCTAGAGATTTGGCAATTATTCGAGCAAAAATTGAAAATATACCTATTGTATTAGGATCGGCAACGCCTTCTCTTGAAACCATCAACAATGCACAAACGCACAAATACCAACAACTCAAGCTGACACAAAGAGCTGGTAATGCCAAACTAGCCAAACAATCTATTTTGGATATTCGTGGCATGGCTCTAGCTTCGGGATTATCTCAACCACTAATAGAACAGATAAGAGCACACTTACATAACAATAATCAAGTTATGTTATTTCTTAACCGTCGAGGATTCGCACCATTAATTATTTGTCATGATTGTGGTTGGATTGCCGAATGTCCACGTTGTGATCGCCCTTATACTTTTCATAAAAAGCAAAATAAATTAATTTGTCATTATTGTGATACACCAAGAGAAGTACCCAAGCAGTGCCCTAAATGTGGTTCCACCCAATTATTACCGATTGGATTTGGAACTGAGCAACTTGAAAAACAACTTAATCTGTTGTTCCCCAATATAAAAGTTACCCGTATTGATCGTGATACCATAACTAAAAAAGAGGCATTGAATAGCTATTTGCATGATATTCATAAAGGTGGCGCCCATATCTTAGTCGGTACGCAAATTCTGGCTAAAGGCCATCACTTTCCTGATGTGACATTAGTCGGCATCGTTGATGTTGATGGCGCCTTGTTTTCAAGCGATTTCCGGGCAACAGAAAGATTCGCACAAATCTATACTCAAGTTTCAGGTAGAGCCGGTCGTGAAACCAAAGCGGGCGAAGTTATTCTGCAAACCTATCATCCACAACATCCTTTATTAAACATTCTACTGACTCAAGGCTATCCGGCATTTGCAAAGCAGACTTTACTTGAACGTCAACAAACTTTATTGCCTCCATTTAGCTATCAGGTACTAATCCGTGCTGCCGACCGTAATAACTTACATGCCCCCAAATTTTTGCAGCGCATTCATGATTGGTTAAAGGCGAATTATGACCATAATTTATGGCAACTTGGCCCTATGCCTGCAAGTCAACCTAAAAAAGCTGGCTATAACCGTTGGCAATTATTATTGCAACATACTAATAGGCAATTATTGCAGCAAATATTAGATAAGCTACTAACAGTTGTTGAGCAGTGGGATGATGTTTCAAAAGTAAGATGGAGTATTGATGTTGATCCAATTGATAATTAGCAATATCTTCCAACAGCTTCGCTGTTGGAAGATAGAATATTTATAAGGTAATTTTTCCTATATTTTTATCAAGTGTTGCTTGGCCAATTCCTGAAACCTCCTTTAATTGTTCTAGCGAAACAAAAGGCCCAAATTTTTCCCGATACTCGATGATTTTCTGAGCTTTACTCATCCCAATACCAGTTAATACTTTACTTAACTCTTCAGCGGTTGCCGTATTAATATTAACTTGTACAACTTGTTTTTGCTCTCCTTTGGTTGTGATATCGGATTTTGAATCAGCAAAACTTCCAGTTGAAAAAAATAACGATGTGAATAAAAGGCAAAATAATGTAAAAATTTTCATTTAAATTAACTCCAAAATAATTAAGCAACTAAATTTGCATAATCACTATCTCATGGAGTTAATAAGATAAATTTTAATAATTACAAAAATGCGAAAAGCCACCAAAGTGGCTTCTCTTCTATTTAGATATTTACCAAATTTCTTTGATCTTGATCACATATTTGTATCTGGCATAATTTCAATTTTCGCTTTAGAACGAATATCGTTGCTAAGATAATAATAAGTATCTGCCATAGATGCTGGTAATAGTTCTGCTGAAATATCTTGATATTCTTTTGGCGTATTAACATTAACTAGCCTTACAATATAGGCAGTATTATTTTCTAAAAATTGGACTTTAAATAAATCAGATTTAACACCTGGAATTGGTAGTTGCATATTAAAAATCATATCTACTACTTTTTTATCTAAATCTGTCGAATCTCTGTGTAAAACATATTTCTTACTGAAGTTTATTTTATCTGAGTTTCTATTAGTATTTAATTCAGCCAATAAGTTATCAACCGTTTCTTTGAAACGATTTTCAACTTTATCTTTAGTGAGTTTTTTATTGATGGTTTCTTTAACTTCTTCAAATGGCGCTATCCCTTCAGGACGATAATCTGTTACTTGAATAACAAAACTATAACTACCATAATTTCTTTCAATTGGAATTAGATCCGATATTTTATGGGTCAATTGCCCATCATTGAGCATCTCTTCACTAAAGACTAAATCACTAATTTCAGGATGAAACATGATCGAATTTAAGTCTTTATAGCTTGTCCAATCTGTCATTTCAACACTAAGACCAGTTTTTTCAGCCAATTCTTCCATCGATTTAGGTGACTGAGTTAGCGTTTTTTTGATTTTGTTTTCAATTGCAGTAAATGCTTTTTGCAATTTTTGCTCAAACAAATTTTCTTCAATTTTATTTTTTGCGTGATCAAAGCCCATAGATTGAGATGCTTGCTTACCATCAAGTTTAATGATAACAAATCCACCATCAGTCGCGATTGGTTTTGAAATTTGATTAACGGTTTGCAAGTTGGCTTTTTTGAAGAATTCAGGCAAAGTGTCATCATCAGCAAACCAACCTAATGATCCATTCTTTCCGTAGGCAGAAATATCATTATTTTGATTAAGATCTACTGCTAGTTTTTCAAAATCAACTCCCGAAGCTAACTCTTTAACAACTTTATCAGCTTGTTCTTTATTTGTTACAAAAATGGCACTAAAAGCTTTTTTTGCTGGATAACTATAATTTTTAATATTTTTTTCATAATTTTTTCTGATTTCATCATCAGTAACTTTTATGTCTTTTGCAACGATATCCTTAGAAGTATAGATATATTTTAATTTGACTCTATCTTTTCTGAAAAATTCTTTTTGATGTTCATCATAATATTTTTTCTCATCTTCTTCTGTAATATTGATATCTTTCAGATCATCTAGAGAAGAATCAACCATAGTAGCATAAACATCTCTTGTTTGATTTTTTAACATCGCAATTTCAGAATCTGATGGTAACACAAAACTAGATTTTACCAAGGCATCCATAACCTGCTCTTGTTGTAGCGATGTCCTTAATATTTCTGCGTAACTATCAGGGGTAAAACCGTTTACTTGAAGTAAATTTAAATAATTTTGATTATCAAATTTACCATTTATAAAAAACACTTTTTGTTGTCTAATATAATCTCTTACTCGTTCGTTACTGATTGCCGCATGAATTTTTTGAGAAAATTGATAAGCTAAATAGTTATCTATTTGCTGAGCTAACACATTTTGCCGTATTTCTTTATTAAGTGAGGCATCACCACCACTAGTGTTACGCAAAATTTGTTGTACCTGAGCTTCAAAACCAGTTCGACTGATACCGTTGCCGTCTACTTTTGCAATATATAATTGCTCATCATTTGTAGCATTACCGCCACCAAAACCCAGAAAGCCAACGCCAGTAAAAATAAAACATAAAATAATAATTGCAAAGATTATTTTAACAACAAGACTGTCCGCCGCAGTTCTAATTGTTTCCATCATAGCTCGCCATTCTCCATACACCTAAAATTGAATTTCGCAAGTATAGCATATTTGCCTAAATTGGCTATTATCTAATTAAAAGCCGATAAAAAAAAGCCAACACAAATGAAGTGCCCCCCAATAGTTGAACAACCAATTACTGAGGGGTCTTTTTATGTCAAAATATAGTCGAGATTTAAAAATTATCATAGCTAATGAATTCTTATCAGGAGAATCATCCGAAATTCTTTCAAAAAAATATGCGATATCTGCTCGTCAGATTCGGTATTGGGCCCAAGTGGTTGCGATTCATGGTGATAACGCCTTTCAACCAACACCTCATTTACGTCATGCCGAAGCAAGATTACAAGCATTAAAATTAATGTGGACAAATAATTGGTCTCTCGGGCACACTAGTGCTATGCTTAATTTAAGTTCCCCCGGGCTTCTATTTGTTTGGCTTGATAGATATCATAAAAAAGGTTTCCGAGGGCTTGAATATCGTTCCAGAGGAAGACCATGTATGAAGCACCCCCGTATTGAACCAACTCACAGTGATGATGAAAAAACAATTGAAGCATTAAAAGAGGAAATTGCTTATCTACGAGCAGAAATTGCTGTTCTAAAAAAGTTCGAAGAGCTGAAGCAAGCAAAACGTCAACAAACAAAGAAAAAACGTTAGTTGTTTTAGCTCTTAAATATCAGTATTCTTTAAAACATTTGCTATCAGCAACAAAACTGGCAAAAAGTGTTTTTTATTATCATGTTAATAGGTTGAAAACCCCGTCTGCTTATGAAAATGAGTTAAAACGTATAGAATCGATTTACCATGAACATAAAGGGCGTTATGGTTATCGCCGAATTCATTTAGCGTTGATAAATGAAGGCATTAAGCTCAATCATAAAACGGTACAACGCTTAATGGGTCAGCTTAATCTCAAATCGACAGTAAGACCTAAAAAATATCGTTCTTATCGTGGAGAGACTGGTAAAACAGCCGCTAATTATCTTAAAAGAGATTTTGAATCATCGAGACCAAATGAAAAATGGGTAACGGATGTCACAGAATTTAAGGTAAATGAACAGAAAATTTACCTATCGCCCATTATCGATTTATATAATCAAGAAGTAATCGCTTATAAAGTGGCTAAAAATGCACGTTTGACCTTGGTGACAGATATGCTTCAAAAAGGGATATCACGCTTAAAACAGTGTGAAAAACCGTTACTACATAGTGACCAAGGCTGGCAATATAGAAATTGCCATTATCAGAAGCTACTAGCTAATAATGGCATCAAACAAAGTATGTCCAGAAAAGGAAATTGTTTAGATAATGCGGTAGCTGAAAACTTTTTTGGTCTATTAAAATCAGAAATGTACCATGGACAATGCTTTCAAGATGCAGATGAATTGATTGAAAAAATAGAAGAATATATAGAATACTACAACAC
Organism: Gilliamella sp. LMG 34359; assembly: GCF_984569085.1. NCBI lineage: Bacteria > Pseudomonadati > Pseudomonadota > Gammaproteobacteria > Orbales > Orbaceae > Gilliamella > Gilliamella sp. LMG 34359. The sequence goes on from NZ_OZ474906.1 coordinate 3,409,010, forward strand.
CAAACGGAGTAAAGCCAAATTAAAAGGCCTGACTCCGGTTGAATATCGAAATCAGGCCTTACAAGCCGCTTAATAAAAGTGTCCAACTTTATGGGGTCACTTCAGTCACTTCAACAAAGTTGGCTTTTTTATTGTTTGATCTAATTTAACCGAGTTGAAACATTAGCTGTATTTTTGATCTTTTTAACCGTTTTTTTTGTTGGTGACGCTATTTTTACGTTTTGGTTAACTGCTTCAATACCAAATGGGTTATTTTGCAAAGCAATCACCAAAACATCATCTATCCACTTAACCGGTCTGATATCAATTTCAGATTTAACATTTTCTGGAATCTCTTCGAGATCTTTAACATTATCAATCGGAATTATAGCTGTTTTGATGCCACCGCGGTGAGCAGCTAATAATTTCTCTTTTAACCCACCGATTGGTAATACTTCGCCTCGTAAAGTAATTTCGCCCGTCATAGCAACATCTGAACGCACAGGGTTACCAGTTAAAGTCGAAACCAAAGAGGTACACATAGCGATACCTGCACTCGGACCATCCTTAGGTGTGGCGCCATCAGGAACATGCACATGTATATCACGTTTTTCATAAAAGTCGTTATTGATTCCCAACTTTTCAGCTCGTGAGCGAACAACTGTAAGTGCGGTTTGAATAGATTCTTGCATCACGTCACCCAATGAGCCGGTATAAGTCAACTTACCTTTACCAACAACACTCATTGATTCAATCGTTAGCAGATCACCACCAACTTCTGTCCACGCCAAACCATTAACTTGACCAATCCGATTTTCACTTTCAGATTTTCCATAATCAAAACGTGGCACACCCAAATAATCTTTTAGATTATCTTGCGTTACGCTTATTTTTCGTAAACGGTTATTTAAAGCAAGTTGCTTAACAACTTTACGACAAATTTTGGCTATTTCTCTTTCTAAGCTTCGTACACCTGCTTCACGCGTGTAATAGCGAATAATGCTAATTATAGCTGAGTCATCAATATTAATTTCACTCGCTTTTAAACCATTATTAGCAATCTGTTTAGAAATTAAATGCTGTTTAGCAATATTCAACTTTTCATCTTCGGTGTAACCGGATAGCCGAATTACTTCCATTCTATCAAGTAATGGGGCAGGAATATTCATTGAATTAGCTGTTGCTACAAACATGACATCCGATAAATCATAATCGACTTCTAAATAATGGTCACTAAATGCACTATTTTGCTCAGGGTCAAGAACTTCTAATAACGCAGAAGCTGGATCACCACGCATATCGGAAGCCATTTTATCGATTTCATCTAACAAAAATAGCGGATTTTTAACCCCAACTTTAACTAAACGCTGGATTAATTTACCTGGCATTGAACCAATATAAGTTCTACGATGTCCGCGAATTTCAGCTTCATCACGGACGCCACCTAATGCCATACGAACATATTCTCTTCCTGTCGCTTTAGCAATTGATTGTCCTAATGACGTTTTACCCACTCCCGGAGGCCCCACTAAACATAAAATTGGCCCCTTAACTTTATTAACTCGCCCTTGTACCGCCAAATATTCTAGAATTCGATCTTTAACTCGATCAAGGCCATAATGGTCTTTATCTAAAACTTTTTGCGCGTCATGAATATCCTTTTTTACTTTACTGCGTTTATGCCATGGAACCTGTAACATCCAATCAATGTATCCACGAACGACCGTTGCCTCGGCAGACATAGTCGGCATCATCTTAAGTTTATTAAGTTCAGATAATGTTTTTTCCTTGGCCTCTTTTGGCATTTTCGCCTTAGTAATTTTTAAGTTTAACTCTTCATATTCGTCAAGCTTATTATCGATATCTCCTAACTCTTTATGTATCGCTTTGATTTGTTCATTGAGATAATATTCTTTTTGCGCTTTTTCCATTTGTTGTTTCACGCGTTGACGAATATTTTTTTCTACTTGCAACAAATCAATTTCTGCTTCCATTAATGAAATAAGCAACTCAAAACGTTTTTCTAAATCAGAACTGACTAAAATTTCTTGTTTTTGTTCAACTTTTACAAATAATGTTGCGGCAACAGAATCGGCTAATTGTGATGGTTCTTTAATTAAATGAATTGAATCAACAACCTCTTGGGTCACTTTTTTATTAAGTTTGGCATAATCGTCAAAGTTAGATAATAGTACCCTTATCATTGCTTGGTTAACTTTATCATCCTTTTTCAATTCTTTTAGAGGTTTGATGTTTGCGATTAAAAAATCATCTTCTTTTCGTTCAAGAATATCAACTATTTTAGCACGGGCAACACCTTCAACGAGAACCTTTACTGTACCATCAGGTAATTGAAGTAATTGTAAAACATTGGCTACAGTTCCTACTTCATACAAATCTTCAACATCAGGGTCATCTTGCGAAGGGTATTTTTGTGTTACAAGAAAAACTTGTTTATCCATCTCCATTGCACTTTCCAGACAACGGATTGATTTATTACGACCAACAAAGAGAGGAATTACCATGTGCGGAAATACAACAACATCACGCAATGGTAAAATAGGCATTATCATTTGTTTAGTTTGTTTTGTCTTCATTTTGTTCTCTCGGTAGTACAAACTTATCATTCTTATATTGGGGCAATTTTAAGATATTCAAGCTCATCCTGTTATGTTTTAAATAAGCAGTACAAAGATGTACATGCATATTCCACTCTTTTGCAATTAAATGCTACTTACTGTAAATAGCACTCTTCACTTACCTATTATGCAGAAAGTTCTGTATCTTCACTAAAAATTAATTTAGGTGATTGCAAATGATCTACCGTATCTTTCTCAACAAGCACTTTTTTAACATTATGCAATGATGGTAAGTCATACATTGTATCTAATAATATATTTTCAACAATTGAACGCAAACCTCGAGCTCCTGTTTTACGCTTCATTGCATTGATTGCAATTGCGTCTAAAGCTTCTTGAGTAAATTCCAGTTCTACACCATCCAATTCTAATAAGGCTTTAAATTGTTTAGTTAAGGCATTTTTAGGTTCTGTCAAAATGTTAACTAACGCATCTTTATCTAACTCTGCTAATGTTCCGATAACCGGTAATCTACCAATAAATTCAGGAATAAGACCAAATTTAACTAAATCTTCCGCTTCTATCTGGGCTAATAACTCAGATTCTGTCGCTTTATTTTTTGAGCTTTTTACATCAGCGGCAAAACCAATTCCGGTATTAGTAGATATTCGATTTTCAATAACTTTATCCAAGCCACTAAATGCCCCACCACAAATAAAGAGGATTTTTGATGTATCAACTTGCAAAAATTCCTGTTGAGGATGCTTTCGTCCACCTTTAGGTGGAACTGAGGCAATCGTACCTTCAATAATTTTTAGTAAAGCCTGCTGAACACCTTCACCTGAGACATCTCGAGTGATAGATGGATTATCCGATTTTCTAGAAATCTTATCAATTTCATCAACGTAAATGATACCACGTTGAGCTTTTTCTACATTATAGTCACAACTTTGTAATAATTTCTGAATAATATTTTCGACATCTTCACCAACATAGCCTGCTTCGGTCAATGTCGTTGCATCAGCCATGGCAAATGGAACATCTAAAAAACGGGCTAATGTCTCAGCAAGTAAGGTTTTTCCACTACCTGTAGGGCCAATTAATAAAATATTACTTTTACCTAACTCTACATCACTACGATTAGAGTAGCTACGTAAACGTTTATAATGATTATAAACAGCGACGGATAATACTTTCTTAGCACGCTCCTGACCGATGACATATTCATCAAGATGGTCTCGAATTTCATGCGGTGTCGGTAATGGTTTACTAATAAATTCTTCATGAGAGAGAAAGCCTTTTGTCTCTTCTTTTAAAATATCATTACATAAACCAATACATTCATTACAGATATAAATAGATGATGGTCCAGCAATTAATTTACGGACTTCATGTTGACTTTTCCCACAAAAAGTACAATAGAGTAATTTTTCTGAATTTTCTTTATCCACTTTTTCCACCTATTTAGTTTTAAGATCGTTTACTGTATATGGCGTCAACCAATCCATATTCAACTGCTTTCTCAGCTGACATGAAATTATCACGATCTGTATCCTTCTCAATTACACTAATATCTTGTCCGGTATGTTTTGCCAAAATATTATTTAATCGACTTTTTACCTGTAATATTTCTTGAGCATGAATTTGAATATCTGATGCTTGCCCTTGGAATCCACCTAGTGGTTGGTGAATCATAACCCGAGCGTTAGGTAAGCAGTAACGTTTACCGTGAGTTCCTGCCGCTAAAAGTAGCGATCCCATTGAACAGGCTTGTCCAAGACAAATTGTGCTTACATCAGGTTTAATAAACTGCATCGTATCATAAATAGCCATCCCAGCTGTGACAACACCACCAGGAGAATTGATATATAAGTAAATATCTTTCTCGGAGTTTTCTGCTTCAAGAAAAAGCATCTGTGCAATAATCAAATTGGCCATATTATCTTCAACTTGTCCAGTCAAAAATATAATTCTTTCTTTTAATAATCGTGAGTAAATATCATAAGCTCTTTCGCCACGAGAACTTTGCTCAACAACCATTGGAATCACACTCATGTATGGTTCTAAAGGCATCTTCATCTCCTAATTAAACAAAATAGCCCAAACAATTGATCCTTATTTGGGCTTATAATGAATTTTAATTAAATAAGTGACAAGCTGCTTAAGCAACTTGTTGATTCATTAATTCTGAAAATGAATAAGTCTTCTCTGTCACTTTTGCACTAGCTAATAATAAATCAACAACTTGATCTTCTAATGCAACAGAACGGATATTATCCATTGCTTTTTTATCTTTACGGTAATAATCAACCACTTCTTTAGGATCTTCATAAGCAGTTGCTATTTCATCAATTAAAGATTGAACTTTCGCTTCTTCAGCTTTTAATTTGTTACTTTCAATAATTTCGCTGAATAGTAATCCAACGATGACCCGACGTTTAGCTTCTGCTTCAAACAACTCTTTAGGTAGATCCATTGGTTGTTTAATATTTCCACCAAAGCGAGTTACGGCTTGTTGACGTAATACTTCAACTTCGCGGTCAATTAACGCTGAAGGAACTTGAATATCATTATTTTTTACTAAACCATCAATAGCTTGTGTTTTGATTTTATTGCGAATTGTTGCATTAAGCTCACGTTGCATATTTTTGCGTACTTCTGCCCGTAAACTTTCAACTGTTCCATCAGCAATACCAAATCTTTTAACTACATCTTCGGTAAGTTCTGGTAATTCAAGTTCTTCAACTTTGTTAAGTTTAGCTGAAAATACCGCTGGCTTACCTTTTAAATTCTCGGCATGGTAATCTTCTGGGAAAGTAACATTAATGTCAAATTCATCCCCTGCTTTGTGACCAATAATGGCATCTTCAAAACCTGGAATCATTCGACCTTGTCCTAGCACAAGAACAAAATCATCAGCTTTACCACCTTCGAATTCAGCACCATCAACTTTACCTAAAAAGTCTAGCGTGACGCGATTTTGTTCTTTTGATTTCTTTTTAACAATTTTCCATGTACCTTGTTGCTTACGTAAGGTTTCAATCATAGTTTCAACATCAGCATCTGCAATTTCAGCAACCGGTTTTTCGACTTCAATTTTATCTAAATCTTTAATTTTAATCTCAGGATAAATTTCAAATTCAACAGTGAAAGTATAATCTTCGCCATCTTTATATTCTTTAGGCGTATAAATTGGCGCACCGGCTGGATTCAATTTTTCTTGAATAATAGCATCGATAAAATTACGTTGCATTAAATCACTTAAAGCATCTTGTAAAATAGAAGCACCATAACGTTGTTCAACAATTTTTAAAGGTACTTTGCCTTTACGGAAACCATCAATACGTACTTTTTTTGCTGTGTTAATAAGTTCTTTATTAACCGCTTTGGTAATATCTTCTGATTTTATTGTAATTGATAAACGACGGCCCAAACCTTCTGTTGTTTCTACCGAAACTTGCATCTTTATACCTCGGAATTATTAAATATATTTGCTCATCATTAAAAATTAATTAATTGAGCTAATTAAATTTACAAAATAGGAAAGCATTATACCGACCGTAATCGTCTACGTCGAGACATTTAATAGCTTCTTCTCAAGTGCTTTCAAACGTTTATTCATTTCATCAATATGCAAAACTAATGAAGCTGTTTTACGCCATACTTTATTTTGTTGCAATGGAATACCGGATGAATATACACCAGGTTCGGTAATTGGTCGCATAACCATACCCATGCCGGTAACCGTTACTTGATCACAAATTTCCATATGTCCGTTAATAACGCTCGCACCACCAATTAGGCAATGACGTCCAATCTTTAAACTACCCGCCATAATAACACCACCAGCGACCGCTGTATGATCACCAATAATATCGTTGTGAGCAATTTGACACTGATTATCAATTATTACACCATTACCAATAATAGTATCATCTAACGCACCACGATCTATCGTTGTTGATGCCCCGATTTCAACATTATTACCAATAACTACTCGACCTAATTGGGGGATTTTTATCCATTTACCTTTATCATTGGCATAACCAAATCCATCTGCTCCAATAACTGTCCCTGACTGAATTAAGCAATTTTCACCAATAATACAGTTATGATAAACAGAAACATTAGCCCATAATTTAGTGCCAGCACCAATCTTAGTATTTTTACCGATGAAACAACCTGGACCAATAATACAGTTATCAGCCAATATCACATTGCTTTCAATAACCGCATTAGCGCCGATTGATACATTGTTACCTAATTTAGCAGACGAATCAATCACCGCAGAAGGCGCGATATCTTTAGCTGGGTTTGGTGTGGTATCTAGGTATTGTGCTAATTTTGCATAAGCAAGATAAGGATTGTTAACAATTAAGGCGGCACCGTGCCAGTATTTTAGGCTATCTTCAGTCATTACTACAGCTGAAGCTTTACACTCTGAGAGATTGCTCTGAAATTTTTTATCTGCCAAAAATGTAATTTGTCCTGATACCGCTCCTTTCATTGATGCAATACCTGTGATGGGTAAAGTCCCATCACCGTGTAATTTAGCATCAATATGCTTAGCTAGTTGTTCTAAAAGACAAGCAAACATTATTTCTTAACCTTCTCCAACACTTTATCTGTAATGTCAACAGTATCAGAGGCGTATAAAACTGTATCTGCTCTTAAAACAAGATCAAATTTTTCTTCTGCAACAATTTTTTTAACTGCTTGTTGAATTTTCGCTAATAATTGACTAGCTTCTTTTGCTTCACTTTCACGATATTCATTTGAAAAAGCGGCAGCTTTATTCTGAAAATCTGCAATAGTTTTACTTAGTTTGGCCTTTTCAGAAGATGATAAAGTTACCCCTTCTTTCTTTAAGCGTGCAGCGGCATCATTAGCAAGTTTTTCTTCGGCTTCTAATGATTTTGCTCGAGCTTCAAATTTTTGAGTTAATGCTTTACCAACCGCTTCTCTTTCTGGCATACGATCCATTACAGATTTAATATCGATAATACCAATTTTAGTTTCAGCATATACAAAACTCGTAAAAAATAGCGCAATACTGATACCAATAACAGACATAATTTTTTTCACTTTATTCACCTATGTGTATTTTAGTTATAAACAATATGGTATTACCATGTTGAACCTATATTAAATTGGAATTGCTGAGCTGAATCACCACTATATTTCTTCAATGGCTGTGCATAAGAAAATACCAATGGACCTAATGGAGACATCCATTGAACAGCAAGACCAGTTGATAATCGAATATCAGATGGCGAACTATAATCAGGAATATTTTTGCCTTTTAAATCCCACTCTGTATCCCAAACCGTACCTGCATCAAAAAATACTGATGTTCTAATACTATCAGCATATTTTTCACCCGCAAATGGCGTAGGCACTATTAGTTCTGTACTTGCAAAGACTAATGCATTACCACCTATTGCATCGCTAGATCTAGTGCATTGAGCTGAATCTTCTAACGTTTTACATCCAGTTTTATTAAAATAGACCGCTTTAGGACCGACAGTATTGGCTTTAAAGCCCCGTAATACTGTTGAACCACCGGCATAGAAGTTTTCATAGAATGGTAGTTCTTTGCCACCAAATCCACCGCCATAACCTAATCGACCCCGAGCTAAAAATACCCAATTATGATCAGTATCAATAGGATAATAGTAAGAAGCATCACTAACCATTTTATAGAATCTATTTTCAAATATTGGCGTTGTTGCTTTTAAATTAGCACTGAGTCTTAGACCATCTGTTGGGAAGTAACCACGATCTAAGGAGTTATATGTCCAATAGGCGTTCAATAGCAAATCATTGGTGTCATATGAATATGATTTACTTTTATTTTTCATATTCTCACCCATAGAATCAAAATAGCGCCACATATTATATTGTGGTTGCATATCGGTTAATTTATGATTAGCATATTCAGCACCAAAGCGGACAAAGTTATTTTCGCTAATAGGGAAACCAAGGTTAGCAGTCGCCCCCCAAGTTTTACTTGAATACTCAGATTCATCATCATCACTATCAGTTTTATATGTATTGTAGTAGACACTACCACCTAAACTGACACCATCAACGGTAAAATAAGGGTCAACAATCGAAATAGAAGCCGTTTTATCACTACTGGTGGTATTAATATCAAATGAAACACTATTACCCGTTCCTAACCAGTTATCTTGAGAGATACCGGCATTAAAACTTACACCACTGTCTGAGCCGATACCAACACCAAATTTAATACTACCGGTGTTACGTTCAGCTACTTTATAAATGATATCAACTTGATCATCAATACCCGGAACTCGTTCAGTATTGGCTTCAACACTCTCAAAGAAGCCAAGTCGGTTTAGACGTTCTTTACCAAGTTCAACTAAGCCGTTACTTAACCATGAACCTTCCATTTGGCGAAGTTCACGACGAACTACGCTTTCGCTAGTTACCGTATTACCAACGATTTTAATATTTCGCACATAAAAACGTTGCCCCACATCTACTAACACTACTAATTTAACGGTATGTGATGAATCATCCATTTCCGGTTGAATAGCAACGTGAGGGTAGGCATAGCCAAAATTAGCAAGTAATCGTTTGATATTATCTTCAATATCGGTAATTTTTTTACCATTATAAAGTTCACCTTCAGTGAGCTTTTCTTTAGCTATTTTTTGAATTTCTTTTTCATGACCAGCAAAGTTGCCTTTAAAATCAAAACCAGATAACTTGTATTGTTCACCTTCATGAATATTAATCGTGACATAAATACCTTTTTTATCTGGAGTTAAACTGACTTGTGTTGACTCAATATCAAATCTGGCATAACCACGATTTAAATAGAAGCTCTGCAACTCGTCTAAATCTGATGCTAATTTCTGTTTTTGATATTTACGATCACCCATCATATTCCACCAAGGTACATTGTCGCGTAGAGAAAAGCGTGAAATAAGCTCTTCAGATGAAAACGCTTTTGCGCCCACAATATTGATTTGATCAATTAGAGCAGATTTACCCTCGGCAATAACTAATTTGAGATCAACTCGGTTACGAGATAATGGTGTCACTACAGCTTTGATTTGCGCATTATATTTACCCACGCTATAGTAAAAATCTTCTAGCCCTTTTTCAATCCCTGAAAGCATTGTTCGATCTAATGCATCACCCTCTCGAATGCCGGTGCTATCTAAATTTTTCTTTAACATATCATCTTTAACAGATTTATTACCTGAAAAAGTTATACTGGCAATCGTTGGGCGTTCTTGTACATGAATAATTAATTTATCACCATCGCGAGATAGCGTAATATCATCAAAATTGCCGCTAGCGTATAATGATTTGATAATACGACCTAAATCAGATTCATTTACATAGTCGCCAACTTGAACAGGCATTTCAAGCATTGCAGCGCCAACGGTTACTCGCTGTAAGCCTTCAAATTTGATATCTTTTACCACAAAATCATCAACGCAAAATGCATTAGAACTATATGTTACTGTGGTACCAAACAACATAGATGCTATAAGTAATTTATTTATTTTCATTGTATATATTTATAACCTCATCCCATTACAGTCGTAAAATATCATTAAATAATGCAATTCCCATTATTACCATTAATAAAACAAATCCGATTAGAAAAAAACGCTCTTGTGTTTTATTTGATAAGGCTTTTCCTTTTATCATTTCAAAAAATAAAAAAAGCAACTGCCCGCCATCTAACATCGGTAATGGAACAAGATTGATAACCCCTAAATTTATACTAATAAAAGCTAGAAAACATAAGTAAGGGGTAAATCCATAACTTGCTGTTTGCCCTGCGCTTTTTGCTATTGTTATTGATCCTGATAAATATTTTAAACCAACAACGCCTGTTACTAATTGGTAAAAAGAACGGAAAGTAAATTCTGTTTCTAACAAGGTTCTTTCCATCGCCTTACCAAATCCATTTAAAACATTATACTGCTTAATTACTACATCTGAAGTCGGATAAAAACCAGCCACACCTTCACCATTTTTATTTATTGTGGGTTGAAGTGTTAGCTCTACATCTTTATTATTCCTATTTACCTTAATTTTTATGGTTTCAGCTTTTTTTATCGTATTAGTAAAATCTTGCCAATTTTGATAAAGATGATCATTATAACTGATAATTTTATCACCAACTTGTAAACCAGCCTGAGCTGCTGCCGAATTAGCGACAATTTTACTTATAATTGGATAAATTTCCACTTGTTTAGGTATAAATCCAAATGCAGCAATTGCTGATTCTTTCTCTAAATCAAAACTCCAATCGCTAATATTAACATTTCGGCTCACTGCTTGTTGACGATTATTGATAACCGAACTATCTATATAGGTAACATTAATATTGTTTTTACCTAAAGCCGAAATCAAAGCAACTTTTACATCATTCCAACTATTTATCTTTACTTTATCTATCATTTTTAACTCCGCCTCAGCGGGAATATGTATAGATGCAGCTGGAGTTGCCGGTATAGTATTTTTTATTTTAACGGGGTAATCGACTACTCCCATCAAAAAAACAATCCAATAGATAATTAACGCTAAAACAAAATTAGCAAATGGCCCAGCAAAAATAATCGCGGCGCGTTGCCAAATCTTTTTTTTATCAAAAGCTAATTTTTCTAAATTGGGTGATAATTCAGTTGTTCTGCTATCAAGCATTCTAACATATCCGCCTAGCGGAATCATAGCAATAACTAACTCGGTTCCATTTGAAAACCTATGCGACCATATTTTTTTTCCAAACCCAATTGAGAAACATTCTACTTGTACTTTACATAGCCGTGCGACAAAATAATGTCCAAATTCATGTACTGTAACTAATATACTGATAGTGATAAGAAATAACAACAGTGACCAAAGCAAAATCAGCAACCTTTTAGAATAAATGCAAAGATAATGCAGTAAATACAGGAACTGCCGCGGTTAAACTATCAATACGATCTAAAATACCACCATGTCCGGGAATCAGATTTCCACTATCTTTAATGCCAGCTTCACGCTTAAACATACTTTCGGTTAGGTCACCTAATACCGAAACTAAAATAGCCAATAGTGAACTAATTAAAAAATTGATAAAGCTAATAGCAAAATAACCGGTTAAATAAACTAGCAAACAAACCAAAATAGCTAAACTAACTCCACCAATAAAACCTTCTATCGTTTTTCCTGGTGAAACTTTTACAGCTAATTTATGCTTGCCTATCGCCCGCCCAGCAAAATAAGCCCCAGTATCGGTTGCCCATACTAACACAAATACATAGAGCAACCAAACCGCACCAGTATAACGATCAATATCATAATTGATCGATCGTAATTCAAGCATACTAATATAAAAAGGTATTAAGGTAAAAAGCGCAAACAACAGCTTAATTAATATTGATTTAGACCAATATTTTGCTGATTGAGGGTAACTAATTACTAATAGCAAAGCAATTAACCACCAAACGATCGATAGGTAAATTATATAAGTATATAATTTACCTTTAAGTGAAAGGTCAATTGGTATCAGATAAAGTAAAGCTAATAAACTAATGATTAAAACCATAAAGATAGCTTTCTGAGTTTTTTCTACCATTCCTAAAAAATGGCTCCATTCCCAAGTAGCTAATGCACAAACAGCAATGATCAAATATGAAAATATTGATAATGGTGCAAAAAACAGTGCAATAATAACCAAAGGAATAAGTACGATGGCAGTTAAAATACGCTGGATTAGCATGGAAGATCCTCATTTAGAACGCCACCAAAACGTCGTTCTCTAGTATTAAAAATATTTATCGCTTCGTCAAATGAAGCTTGATTAAAGTCAGGCCATAGTATATCGGTAAAATACAATTCTGCGTAAGCACTTTGCCATAATAAAAAATTACTTATTCGGTATTCACCACCAGTACGAATAATTAATTCAACTTCTGGCAAAGTATACATACAAGTCATTGAGGAAAAATAATCCTCATTAATATCTTGAGGTGTTATTTTACCATCTAAAACTTGAGAAGCTATTTTTTGAGCGGATTGCACAATATCCCAACGACCGCCATAATTAGCGGCAATATTCAAGACAAGTCCAGTATTATTTTGAGTTAACCGCTGTGCATTAATAATAAGATTCTGTAGATTTTGATTAAATTTAGATATATCACCAATAATATTTAGCCGAACATTATTTTTATTTAAATTTTTTATTTCACGATTTAATGCATAAATAAACAGCGAAATTAATGCCGAAACTTCATTAGCTGGCCGCTTCCAATTTTCACTACTAAACGCATATAAGGTAAGCACCTTGATACCTATTTGGGCAGCATGAGCTACAATTTTACGTACTGTTTTTAAACCGGCTCGATGGCCAGAAGCTCGCAATTGATTTCGTTGCTTAGCCCATCGACCATTACCATCCATAATAATCGCCACATGGTTAGGAATATATTTTTGTTGTGTCATGTAAAATCTCGTCATATCTCAATCATATTAATGATAATTTCGATAATTCCCTAAATCAACGGGTACCATAAACAACAATCGTCTTACCATGCGCTGAAATTAAATGTTGATCTTCAAGCATTTTTAAAATTCTTCCAACGGTTTCACGCGAGCAACCAACGATTTGGCCAATCTCTTGGCGGGTAATTTTTATTTGCATGCCATCAGGATGTGTCATGGCATCAGGCTGTTTGGTTAAGTTCAATAATGTTTGGGCAATACGGCCGGCTACATCTAAAAAAGCTAAATTACTCACTTTTTCAGAAGTAACTTGCAATCGACTTGCCATTTGACTAGCAAGGCGCATCAAAATATCTGGATTAACCTGAACCAGTTGCTTAAATTTTTTGTATGAAATTTCGGCTACTTCACAACTGGTTTTGGCTTTAACCCAAGCACTACGCTCTGTTCCTTCTTCGAAAAGGCCTAACTCACCTAAAAATTGATTTTGGTTCAAATAAGACAAAATCATTTCATTACCTTCATCATCTTTGATTAATACCGCTACCGCTCCTTTTAAAATATAATAGAGAGTTTCGGCTTTTTCACCTTGATGTATAAGGGTGCTTTTTGCTGGATATTTATGAATATGGCAATGAGATAAAAACCACTCCAATGTTGTATCTGATTGCTGTTTACCAATCATTATTCCTTCCTCTCCATTCAAATTACTACGCTAACACTATAACAAAGTTACTCAATAAATCATATACTCGATAAAACGATTTTAATCATTATTTTATATATTTAATATCTATTGTCTCGTATAATTCAGACCAAAAAATCGCAGCTGAACCATCCATTAAATGACGTTTTACATCATTAACTTTGTCGGCAAGAGATTTTTCTTGTTCTCCGTAATCTGTACCTTCGCGTAAAACAAAGTATTCTATAAGATTAGTTAATGTATCAGGATCTAGGGTTTGCCAAGGAATAATCATAGTTAGGTTAAACCAGTTAACTTATAATAGTTTGAGGAAGCAAGATGATGATTAGTAGTGTACATTAATGATTAACTAAAAAAAACCACTCAATTGAGTGGTTTTGATTAGTTTCGTTAAAATCATTAACGTGCTTCAACTTGAAGCTGGAATCCTTGGATACCTGCTTTATACGCTCCACCATTGAGAGAGTTATAATCTGAGTTACTAGTTCCTAATTTGATTATTCCCCATTTGTGAACATCATCTACACTTACGCCCTGAGTCACGGTTTCTGTAGTATTAGCGGCGATTCCGTCAGCTGTTCCTCTTAATGACCAAGTAAAGGTATATGCTTGTGATTGATCGGTATCTGTCGGGGTACGACTCCCTAAGTCTGGAGTGTCATTACCACCATTTGCTTCAGAAGCCGTCCAAACAACAGCAGCTAATTTATCGCCATATTTTGGAATGAAGTTAGGATCGGTTATATCTACACCACCAGCAGCTAGGTTATAATCCCAAATTGGCGTACCACTAGCATTTACTTTAAAGATACCCATTTTAGTTGCATCTGATTCGATAGGACCGATTGGGTTGTCTGGATCTATTTCACCTGGTCCATAGTCATCTACTGTAGGGGCTTGATTACTGCCAATAACATTGGGGCCACTTGTTTTCCAAATATTACTAACCTGCAACCATTGATTTGCTTTTGGATTACCATATGGAGTAACTTCTTGAAGTGTAAAACCAACGACGTTTGCACCAGCCATTGCCGATGTGATTTCAAAATAGATATGTCCATCTTCACCAGTGTTCCTAGATTGTGCGTTAACAGCGACAGGAACCCAAGATGTGTCTCTGGTCGTTTTTTTATAAACAGTTAATGTGTTTGCTACGCTGTGATCAGTATCGTTATCCATGTCGCCATCGGCATCTTTTAATTTATAAAAAATATGAATATAATTTCCGACTTTTGCGTGCACTGTGTTACCTATAGCTGTGGTTCCAGCTTCATCATTAGTGATACGAACAAACATTTTTCGTTGATCAGTACCGTTTGGATGATAAATCACGGGTGCATTACCCTCTATCTGTGCTTGTGTCATTTTCGGGCTAAAATCAGCATAGGCACTAGTTGCAGCATAGCCAGCTAAAAATATGCCTAGCGCTACTTTTTTAATTGAAAGATTTTTCATGTTTAACTTCCTATTTTCATTAATAAATTAACATGTTGTATTTTTTTATAACAACAACATTTTTATGGTGTTTCAGTATCAATCATCTTCGATAATTCAAAGATTAATTTAATTTTTTAGTCGCAATTTGTAACTTAAATCCTTGGTCACCGGCACATGCTGGTGATATTGTTTGTTGGCTCAAATCATAATTTGTAAAAGCACCATCTTGAGCTCCTGCGACAGCAGCGATACTTGTGCCTCTCGTCGCATAACTATTTATATTATCCGGAATGGTATAATGCGCATCCACCCCCATGCTTACATTAAACCACGGCCCCTCAGGTTGTTCAATAAAGCTTGGCAAGGTCGTTGCAACATTACTTGGACAAGCCAAACTATTAGTACCGACAAGTGACCAAAGAACAAATAGATCTGTAATTTCTACCGTTTCGGTATCATCGATGAAAGCTTTAACAAAATATTCAGTGCCAACATTCCAACCATCAATACCTGGTTCTAAATTAAGATAAGATCCATTTTGTTTGGCAACTAAGGTGCCATCGGCACGATAAACTTTAATGTAACCTGGTTCACCACCGCCAAAATTAACCGATGCTTTATTAAAAGACGTTCCGTAACCATTTAAATTAATCGAAAAATCAACTAAACCACTAAAGTTTGAAGCGACATCCATGGTATAAGTGTCACCAAGCGCAGTAAATCCATATCCAGTTGCTGCATTTGCGGAAACATTTTCGCCCTTTTTGACTTTTTCAAAAGACTTAACTATGACACAACGAGTCGAGCTAGGACATCTTCTTACATTTCCAGACGTACCATCAATTAAAGCTACTTTTTTACCATTACTCGTTGCTGTCCATAAATCAACTACCGAGGATTTAAATGTATTATCTATGCTTGCCATTAGTGATTGGTCACTAAAACCAACATATCCATCGCCAAAATTACCACTTTGGGTTGGCGTTGAAGGAGTAACCAAACTGGCTAATAGTGTTACATAAGTCAAACCATCAGCGGTATTATCGGTATAAGTTGATGGATTATGTACTTCATCAATTACCCAGACACCTACTTTACGAATATCCAAATTAGGTAACACATCAAAAGAAACTGAATTAGATGTTGCTGTTTTACCTCTAGTATCCTTGACTGTCACCGCTAAAGAATAAACACCGTTAGTGCTAGCTTGCAGTTTATTACCATTTTCATCCAAATATTTAGGTGCAACGATTTTCCAATTTTTGACATCAGCTGGCGGAGTTAACCAGTTAGAACTGGTACATGTCCCTATCGCAGAACATAAAAATCCGCCATTAAGATCGATATCTTGCATACTACCTGACCAAGCTACACTTGATATTCCTTTACCATGACGAACACCGATAGCTAGAGCATTAGTGGACCCCTCAACTAAATGAAGTGATTCCAGACCTAAATCAACAACCATTTGTTTTTCTTTATATTCAAGAACAATATAGTTATTACGATCAACCAAATCATAGCGGCTGCCTTTTAAAGAACGCGCAGCTTGAACCATATTTGGATCTAACTGATCTTTTAATGGTGTTCCAATATGATAGTTCATGGTCAACTCAGCTGATGTCGTTTTTTGACCACCTTGCCCTCGTTTATGTTGGGTTTTAAATGTAAATAAAGGCACCGGTGTATAATCGACGCCAACCGTCAACGCTTTAGGATTTTTTTGCAAATTATCTTTACCAAATAAAGCAACCTTATCACCATAGTATTGTTCATACATAAGTGATCCACCGAAATGAGGATATTGAGGCAAATATCCTTGGAAACGAATATCAAATCCTCTAGCTGCGCGTTCGTAAAAATCATCAAAATCTTTCGAATCTTTCCAATCAGATAATGGATTATAGTAGTTAGCAGATAACTTCATGTAATCAGTCCAAGCCTCAAGACCAACACCTAAACGGTTATGTGATCGCTGGAAGTCATGATCAAGGAAGACGTTATAACCCAATAACCATTTATTATTGGCAACATCCCAACGTTGACCAATACCAAAGTTACCGATATGTCGATTTTTCTCATGTTCTTGGAATGATAATTGGGTAAATATCAATGTTTTTTCTGTATCGATCCAAGGACTAAATAATTTAACGTTGATATTGCTCAATTCAGCCTTGTCACTTAAATCAAATTGTAATTGTGCTGTACCAAAGTGCCCTAAAAAATTTTGCGTGGCATCACGTACGGGAACAATAACTTGTGAATTGATACTGTTCCTAACATAATTTTCGGCATAATCTTTACCTTTATTCTTCAAATGACCGGCAATACCACCGTTTTCTGCTGAAGTAATGTTTTTCCAATCTTGGGATGCAAGGGTTTGCAAAACGGTAGCCACTTGACTAGCTAATGCATCTTTATCCTTCTTTACATCATAACTATCATCAGAACCTAGTGTTGGTAAATTTGCATATTTATCTTTTTTACCTTTATTTGCAACAATCGCCGGTAGTAAAGGAGAGTTTTCCGGTAAAACTAAACGTTCATCGACTTTGACTATATCTCTTTTATCAAAACGACCAGCATTCATGGCACGTAATTCAGAAATCGAAATATTGCTCAATAATGCAATTTGGTACAAACTTCGTTGCTGGTTATTCACCATTTCACGAACTTTTGTGCCATTTTTCAGCTCAATGATTTTATTGCTATCAATAGCATTTGCTAATTGTTGTTGGGTATCAGTTGCATAAGCAGAATTCCAACTTAATGTAGCTATTACAAATGCTGGGATCAAGCCTAAATTATAATTCTTTCTCACCCTAGTCGTTCCTTATATTTCACCAACAAAAAACACCAAGGCACTATATTTATATATATTACCGAAATGTTGATAAAGTTGTTATTATTAACTCTAGTGTTTCAGATATGCGTTTTGGAATATTAAATATTGTGCATATCCATTAAAATTTCTTTACAAAATAGTTAAATTCCCTCGAATTCTATTACATAAATGTAATTTATCAAAATGTTTTGTTGTTTTTTTTTAATTTTTTTTGTAAAGACGACTTTTTTTTGATATTTATCAATTGTTTATGCTTATGTTTTTTTTATGAAAAATAGAATTATTATTAATTAATTATACAAATATGACTATTTCGTAATGAAAAAATTAGATAATAAGATGATCGTAAACTAGAATGTTCATGAATGAACTTGTTACTTCAAGTTCATTCATGATTATTATATTGTAAAGTTGAAAATCAAAATTAATATTGACCTTCATTGTAAATTTCTAGATTTTCCGATTCTCTATTTGGTGGGATAGTCTTATTTTCTGCTCTATGATGCTCTAAAGCATCAAAATAATTAGCATCAATTCCTTCAGTAATATATTTTCCATCAAAAACAGAGCATTCTAAATGATGAATTTTAGCGTTTTGTTCCCTAATGCAATCAATTAAATCTGAGAGGTCTTGAAATATTAGTTTATCTGCGCCAATTGCCGTTGCAATTTGTTCAACAGAACGATTGTAAGCAATGAGTTCACTAGCCACAGGCATGTCAATACCATATACATTAGGGTACCTAATTTCAGGAGCGGCAGAGGCTAAATAGACTTTTTTGGCACCAACCGAGCGCACCATTTCAAGTATTTTTTCTGATGTTGTGCCGCGAACTATAGAATCATCAACTAAAAGGACATTTTTACCTTCAAATTCAATACGATTGGCATTTAGTTTTCTTCTTACAGAAAGTTTTCGTTCCGCTTGGCCTGGCATAATAAAAGTCCGACCAACATATCGGTTTTTAACAAATCCTTGACGATAAGGTTTATTTAATATTCTGGCAATTTCAAGCGCGGCATCACACGATGTTTCAGGAATAGGAATAACTACATCAATATCAATATCTTTCCATTCTCTAGCAATTTTTTGACCCAGTTTTTGCCCCATCAGTATGCGAGATTGATATACCGACACACCATTCATTAATGAATCTGGCCGTGCAAAATAGACATATTCAAAGATACAAGGATAATATTGAGGATTATTGGCACACTGTTTGGAGTAAAGTTGTCCATCTTGAGTAATATAGATAGCTTCACCTGGCTCTACATCACGCATAAATTCAAAATCGAGAATATCTAAAGCAACACTTTCTGATGCAACCATATATTCTGTTTTCTGATTATCAATTACTTTTTTACCTATCACTAAAGGACGAATACCAAATGGGTCACGAAATGCAACTAGACCATGTCCAATAATCATTGCCACACAAGCATAAGCACCTTTAATAATTTGATGCACTTGATTGATAGCGGTAAAAATATTATCTGCAGTTAATGGATAAGTGGGGAATTTATCAAGTTCACTTGCAAAAATATTAAGTAATACTTCAGAATCAGAGCTAGTGTTAATGTGGCGCCTTGCTAATTCGAATACCTTATCACGTAACTGTTCTGTATTGGTTAAATTACCATTGTGAGCCAGTGCAATACCATACGGTGAATTTACATAAAAAGGCTGCGCTTCAGAAGGACTTGAGCTACCCGCTGTAGGGTAACGAATATGCCCTATTCCTAAATTACCTTGCAAACGCAACATATGCTGTTCTTGAAATACATCTTTAACTAAACCATTTGCTTTACGTAAGCGAAAGCGATTTTGTTCATCGATGGTTACAATTCCTGCGGCATCTTGCCCTCGATGCTGCAAAACAGTTAAAGCATCATAAATAGATTGATTAACTGTACTGCATCCTACAATACCAACAACACCACACATACCAAAGTTACCTCAAAATTATTTAACTAAAAATGAAGACGAATGTTGTATAAGGTCAAAAAACCAACGAATAATAATTTGAAAATGTGGAATTAATAGTGATTGCTCCCACTCTAAAGTTTGCGATAACGGTGTAAAGGTATCAACAAAAAAGAGCACAGCCGCCACAACTAAAATACCTCTTATTATACCTAAATAAACACCTAATACCCGATCTGTACCGGATAAACCTGTCTTTTGCACAAATTGACTAATAATATAAGTAATAATAGAACAAACAATTAGTGTGGCAACAAATAAAATAGCGATAGCGACCGCAATACGAACAACATCACTTTCAAAATAAGTTAAATAACGAGTAATGTACATGTAAAAACGACTGGCGATAAAGAAAGCTAGTACCCAGCTTATTAAAGATAACGATTCTTTAATAAAACCTCTAACGATACTAATCAGTGCAGATAAAACGATCACACCAATAATCGTATAATCAATCCAATTCATCATAATAACTCCTAGTTTTATATTAATATTTTTATTTAAATCCTATACTCATAAAAAGTAAAATAATTTTTAATTGGTAACAATCACACCTTTCAATTTGGTTAAATTATTTAAGTCATTGATTAACTGTTCAGCTTGCTCTTTTTTAGCATAAGGACCAACTTGTAATTTGATTAATTGATCTGGTCCTGGATTGCTTGGAATAACACTAACGTTATAATTATTTAATCTTAACAAGGCAACTAATTCTTCAATTTTTCTCTTATTTTTCAAAGCACCAAGTTGAATCATATATGTTTTATCTGGTTGTTCAGGATTTGTTATAGCATTTGAGGTTGATGGGCTATCATCAATATCATCAATATCATCAATACTTTCGGGTGAAGCTAAAGGACTGGTATATTGTGATGAATCAGGAGTATATATTTGCTCCGATCCATTATTGAAACTGCCATTAATCACTGACTCATTTTGGGTAATAATCTCTTGATTTTGTTGATTAACTACTTCTGATTGTAAAATCGATGAGGAAGATGGATATAAATTGGATTTGTCAGTAATAATAATTGGTGCAACTATCGCAACGACTAACAAAAAAGTAGCAAAACCAATGAGTTGGTTTCTAACTTTATTCACAGTAATTTTAGTCTTCTTTCGATTAGTTTCCATGCTTACATTTGCCTAGTTGCCTAATTCATTTAAAACGGCAGATACGGTATAAAATGAACCACAAACGACAATAATATCATCTTCTTTTGCATCTTGCATGGCCTTTTGATATGCATCATAAACCGTTTCAAAGGTTGTTATATTTTTTTGTCTATCATTTTGTAAATATTGCGCTAACACCTCTGCATTACATCCACGCTCACCATAAAGTGAAGCACAATACCATTGGTCAGCATTTAATAACGATAAGGTACTTTTAATATCTTTGTCTTTAAGCATACCTATAACAAATCTTACCTTGCCAATATGAGATTGTTTCTTCTTTAAAAATTCAATTTGCTTAGCTAAATAGCTAGCTGCATGAGGATTATGGGCAACATCTACGATTACCATTGGTGATGTTTGTATAGTTTGAAATCTGCCGATTAAACTTGCTTTTTCAAGACCTTCTTTGATTTGATTCTCAGTAATTGGCAATGAAGAGTAGCCTAATGCGGCAATAGCAGTACATGCATTGGCTAAAGGTATATTAGGAATAGGTAACTTATTGTACTTTTTAAGCGGAGATATAAATTGCCATGATGAATTATCAATTTGTTGATAAGACCAATCTTTATTTACAGTATATATAGGACAATTCACGCTGTTAGCAACATCTAAAATAGAGGGTGGTATTTCTGGCTCACCAACAACAGCAATACTTTTCGGTTTAAAAATACCGGCTTTTTCTCGACCAATACTTTCTCTTGTATTTCCCAAATATTCAACATGATCAATACCAATTGTGGTAATAATCGCGATATCAGCATCAATAATATTGGTGGCATCAAGTCTTCCGCCTAAACCAACTTCTAAAATCACCACATCTAATTGAGCATGTTTAAATTGATATAATGCCGCTAATGTCGCATATTCAAAATAGGTTAGAGAGATATCTTGTCTCGCCTTTTCAATTTCAACAAATGCATCAACGGTATCTTGTTCTTTTGACTCTTGATTGTTTATTCTAACCCGTTCAGTAAAACGCAATAGATGAGGAGAACTATAAACCCCGACTCGTTTATTAGCAGCAAGTAATATCATCTCAAGCGTGCGACAAGTCGTTCCTTTACCATTAGTCCCCGCCACTGTGAAAACATAAGGTGCCGGTTGCAAAAGATCAAGTCTATCTGCAACTTGTTTAACTCGGTCAAGTCCTAAATCGATAGTACTAGGATGTAACTGCTCCAAATAACAAAGCCATGTCTCAAGATCAGACATGGCATCAGGGGTTTTAATTTGCATGATTAATTAAATAGTCTCATCATTTACGATATTATCAAAAGGTACAGGGAGTTTCATTAATTTAGCTAATAAACCTGCAATTTTTGGGCGCATATCTCGACGATGAATAATCATATCAATTGCCCCTTTTTCGAGTAAGAATTCGCTACGTTGGAACCCTTCAGGTAATGTTTCCCTTACTGTTTGTTGAATTACTCTAGGACCAGCAAAACCAATTAACGCTTTAGGCTCAGCTATATTGATATCACCAAGCATCGCTAAGCTAGCCGATACTCCCCCCATTGTCGGATCGGTCATAACTGAAATATATGGCAACCCTTCGTCTTGCATTTTGGCTAAGATAGCACTGGTTTTTGCCATTTGCATTAAGGAAAATAATGCTTCTTGCATTCGAGCGCCGCCACTAGTTGAAAAACAGATTAACGGGCATTTATCTGCAATGGCCTGTTCAGCTGCTCGTGTAAATAAAGCCCCAACCACAGACGACATGGAACCGCCAATGAAAGCAAACTCAAAACAGGCAACCACAACCGGAATACCCAGTAATGTGCCCTTCATTACTACCATCGCCTCTTTTTCATGGGTCTCTTTTTGAGCCGCGGTTAAACGATCTTTATATTTTTTAGTATCTTTAAACTTTAAAATATCTTTGGGAGCAAGTTCTGAACCAATCTCTACATCCGATCCTTCATCTAAAAAACGATATAAGCGAACACGGGCAGGAATATGCATGTGATGATCACATTTTGGGCAAACTTCTAAATTACGGTCAAGTTCGGCTTGATAAATAACTTGCTCACAATTACTACATTTGGTCCAAACACCTCCTGGAATATTCGCTTTTTTATGATCTGACGATATATTATTTTTACTCAGAATTTTTTCAATCCAGCTCATTATAATTCTCTCATTCGGTACTCTTTTCAATTAACGACACATTGTATAATACTTTGCAATAATTCTTAATAGTTGTTTTTATTTTTATCGCAATTTGCAAAGAAACGTTAAATATATTAGCAATTTTTTTAAAATATTATTGTTTATTACTTATAAAAATTTGATTTAAAACAAAACACCATAGACATGGTTGATTATTTTGATTTAACATTTTTCAATAATAATATATTTAATATGACCTTAAAAAATTATTGGTATATAATTAACTGAGAATCGTTTTCCATTTTTTAGATATAAGGGGTTATCGATGGACAAGGAAAAATCAGCCGCACCATCATTTCAAGATGTACTAGAATACATTCGTTTGTCACGCCGTTTAAATAAGTTAAAACGCGAAATTTCAGATAACGAAAAAAAAATTCGTGACAACCAAAAGCGTGTGTTGTTACTTGAAAATTTAAGTGATTACATTAAACCTGATATGACTTACGAAGAACTACAAGCTATTATTGCTAACATGAAGAGTGATTATGATGATCGTGTTGATGATTATATAATCAAGAATGCTGAAATCTCTAAGGAAAGACGCGAAATCAGCAAAAAAATGCGTGGCTACCGCTCTAATTAATTTATTCGATAGCGCCCTTGTTAGAAAGGGCGTTATTATTTTATAGGCAATAAATTAACCACCAGCAAGTTTAACTTTAAATCCTTTATCTTCTAATAATGATTTAAGTAGTTCGCGTTTATCACCTTGAATTTCAATTTTGCCATCTTTGACTGAACCACCACAACCACAACGTTTTTTAAGATCAGCGGCTAATTGCATCAACGAAGAATCGTCTAAATCAAATCCTTCAATAACGCATACCCCTTTACCTTTACGACCCGCTGTTTGACGTGAAATACGGATTATGCCATCACCTTTAATGCGAGGCTTAACAGCCTGTTTAGGAATAATTCGACCTTGTTCAGTTGAATAAACAATAGCGTTATCAGACATAATTATTAGCTCTTGGTTACATCAAGGGTTGATAAAATAGCTTGCAATGCTTTAGCTGGCTCTTCGGCTTGGGTAATCGGACGACCAATCACCAAATAATCAGAACCGGCTGCTTGTGCACGTTGAGGCGTCATAATACGGCGTTGATCATCTGCGGTTGCTCCTGCTGGGCGAATACCAGGTGTTACTAATTTAAATTCACTGCCAAGTCGTGTCCTAAAGCTTTGTACTTCTTTGGCTGAACAAACAACACCATCAAGTCCACAATTCCTAGCAAGCAATGCTAACCTTGTTGCTTGTTCTAATGGAGATGAATTAATCCCTATTTCTTTAAGATCTGCAGATTCCATGCTAGTTAATACCGTGACAGCAATTAATAGTGGTGCATCTTTTCCATATTGATAAAGCGCATCTTTTGCAGCTTCCATCATACGAACGCCACCACTTGCATGAATATTGGTCATCCAAACACCTAAATCGGCGGCGGCAGCAACTGCCTTCGCGACCGTATTAGGGATATCATGGAATTTAAGATCTAAAAAAATATCAAATCCTTTTTGTTTGGTTTTTTTTATAAATTCTGGACCGGCATGAGTAAATAATTCTTTGCCAATTTTAAGACGGCAATCTTTGGGATCAACCCGATCGATAAAATTCCATGCTGACTGAGTATCAGAAAAATCAACTGCAACAATAATTGGAGATGACATAACTTATTTGTTCCTTTTTAATGATATATTCTATTTTTTCTTTTGAATAAACTCTTCTAAATCAGTATAAAAAATTCTAGCACTTTGTCTATACCCTTGTAGAGTTTGATGCACTAAATCTGGACGGGCTAATCGGTTACTTCGCCATTCTTTAATTGAATGAGGTCCGCCCATAGCCGCTTGCCAATCCCAAAATAATGTTCTTTCTG
Source organism: Gilliamella sp. LMG 34359 (assembly GCF_984569085.1). Classification (NCBI taxonomy): domain Bacteria; kingdom Pseudomonadati; phylum Pseudomonadota; class Gammaproteobacteria; order Orbales; family Orbaceae; genus Gilliamella; species Gilliamella sp. LMG 34359. The sequence continues at coordinate 3,434,256 of NZ_OZ474906.1, forward strand.
ATTTAGCAACTTGTTTTTGAGTATTCATAATTTTTGCAAAAGATTTAGGAAAACTCTTATCATTAATCATAGTATCTGGCGGCGTCATCAATAAAATGACTGCGTTGGGTAATGATTTACGAATGAGATGAATATTATTCACTAAGTTTTTGCGATAAACATTAACATCTAAGGTTTCATCAAAACTTTCATTAGTACCGTATTCAAGAATAACTAAATCACTGTTTGACGAAGATAATTCATCTAACCAATCATCACCCCACCTTTGCCATATACTTTGCCTTGCCCCATTAGTCGCAATCGAAGAGACAATAACACCAGGTTGTTGCTCGCGAGTTAACCATATGCCACCAATTTCAATATCACGACTGCCTTTAATGGTAAAAGGCGTTTTGGTAACAAATGAAACAGTTTGCCAAACATCACTTACCGGGAAATAATCAATATCTATTTTTTTATTATTAGCATCATATATCTTTAACAAATTAGGGATATACTTTAAGGTTTTAAAGGTCAACTTTACTTGCCAATTTATACCGTTTAAACCTTTGGGAATTATTTGTAAAGTAGCTGAATCCCTAGCTGGTTTAGCGATAAATCCACCCATGGGAAAATCTAAATTCTTTAATGTTCGACTACTTAATACATCCCAGTTTTTAGATTTCCAATTAACTAATGCGTGACTTTGGCCTTTTATTGCCATAGGTGTAATCCAACCTATGCCTGCATCACCATATTTTTGTTGCATTAATTTTCGAAACTCACCTGTAAAAAAATCAGCCGCTGAATGCGAATCCCCAAACTGAGTAATATTTATAACTTGCTTACTGTCTTGATTTAAAGCTAATGATTTTAATCGTTGTGCAAATTGTTTTGCATTTGGATCACCATAGTCAACAACTGTAGATAGTGTACTAGTTTTACTTTCTGCTACACTGCATCCTACCGATAATGTGATAGTCATTATAGTAAGAATATACTTTAAATGTTTAATCACTATCGTCACCCTCTAATTGTTTAAAAATGATTTTTTCCATAATCGCTTTAGCCAAAATTTTTTGCCCTGCGGTAGTGAAATGGACCCCATCATCTACCCTAACTTTTATTTTATCTTTACCTGATTCAATAAAATTACTATATTTTTCATAAGTACAACCTAATAGTTGATTCGTTGATAAAAAATGTTGTTGTGTCTTCTCTAATTCAGATTGATATAGCGTATTTAAATAAATCATTCCTTCATTAAGTTGTCGTTTGCGCATACAAGGGACAGCCAGCCAAAGTACCTGAACATCATGTTCGTAAGCGCTATTTAAAACCATTGCAATACGTAATCGGTATTGTTCTTCCCAAAGCTCAGATTTAAATTTTGCGTATTTAGCATAACCTTTGACCGGGAAATCCCAAGGATCATTTGGTCCCCAAAAAACAACAAGTAACTTTATAGCAGGATCGGCCATCAGATTATCATTAATAGTTTTTGGCCAATTAAAAGCGTTTGGATAAGCAAGACCAGTACTTTGTTTACTTAGATCTAAGCTTTCTACTTTATATTGTTTGAATAACATTTTTTTAACATAAGGTGCAACACCTTGCATTAATGAGTCACCAACGAAAAAAACTTTATCATTTTTAGTTACCACAATCGGTAATGGCTCATGAATCAAGGGTATATCTTGATGATCGATTTTAGGCGATTCACTTTTAACGACGCTACTTTTCTTCTCTGGTAGTGGTGGTATTTCAGCCGCTTTTCTATTTAATTCCGATCTTTTTTGCTTAATAACGTTCAACTGTTCATTAATTTTGTTGTGTTTGATAATTTTTGGGGGGTTATCGCTCCCATCTGATGAACTTATTACGCTGTTTTTTGCCGATTGATTTGTTAATGATTGGTTATCAATAGTATGGTTAACATCACGCTGACCATTAGTCGCATCCTTTGACGTTAACGAAGTGATTTCAATCAACTCCTGAGAATCTTTTTGCTCCGTCTCTTGAGTAATACTTCCGGTATTAAATATATCTGAATGATAGGTTTGTTGGCAATAAATTAATATCGAATTGTAATAAATTGCGACTAAAGCAATTGCAGTAACCGATAGCAAAACAAAAATATATTTGGATGAAAGTAATGCGTCATCACTTATCAACGCTTTTGATACTTTAGCTTTTGATACTTTAGCTTTAATCTTAGGCTTATGCTCTGTTGATTGTTTTTGTGTACTATTTTTTGATAAATTAACTTGTTGCCCATTTTTTTTAGGCTTATTTCTTCGTCTATTTTTCAATAATATTTTTTTAGATTTCATGTTTATTTTGTTTAATAATTAGAAATTAGCGTAAATAAAATTTGGTACGCCAGAAGGGGCGAAATAGATAGTTAGCCATAAAATAAATATAAATATGATAGGCAAAAAACCTCTATTTGTTCTACTAAGTTGTAAAGTGCACCAATTAGGAATATTTTTACATAGTGGATATACTAAAAATATGACACATATACTTAAAAATGCCTCAGTATAATGTGAATCAATTAAAAAATTCTGACTTAACGCCGTTAAATAATCTAATGCATCAGGCAAACTTTCACAATAAAAAAATAGCCAAGTAAAACAGATATAATGCCAAGTAATGAATCGTGCAATAATTGGAGAGCGTTGAGTAATCCAACCACGTCCGGTATAACGATCTAATACATTAAGAACAACAATTCCAACTCCATGACACGCACCCCAAATAATAAAATTAATGCCTGCTCCATGCCATAAACCTGACAATAACATAGCGCACATAACATTGATTTGCGTGCGAATAAAACCACGCCGGCTACCACCAAGAGGGATATAAATATAATCGCGAATCCAATGAGATAAACTAATATGCCACCGATCCCAAAATTCCCGCAGATTAAAAGCTAAATAAGGAAAGTTGAAATTAATTGGAAGCCGAAAACCTAATAATAAAGCAATTCCCGTCACAAGGTCAGTATACCCAGAAAAATTTAGGTAAATTTGCATGGCATATGCATATAAGCCTACTAATAAATCAAGAGTACTATATTCTAATGGGTTTGAAAAAACAGGGGTTACCCAGTTTTCATTAATTAATCCGCCCAAACAATAAACTTTTAAAACCGCCAACATAATTAATGTAAATGCCCGATACGGTTCTAAAACCTCTCTTGGTTGACTAACCGCAATTTGCGGAAGGAACGTTTTTGCACGATTAATAGGACCAGCAATAATACTTGGAAAAAAGGATAAAAATAAGGCAAAATCCCAAAATTTAGCCACCGATAATTCTTTCTTTTTGATTGAAACCAAATAGCTTACCGAATGAAACGTATAAAAAGAAATGCCGATTGGGATAAGAACGGTAATTACTGGTAATAAAATCGATAAATTTAAATAGTTAAGTAATGACTGTAACTCATATCGAAAGAAATCAAAATATTTAAATAACGCTAAATTGATAATTGCTGCACTCAATCCTAAAATCAACCAACATTTAGCATAGCGTTTCGAAGTTGCAATCATTACTGAAAAGAAATATATCGCGCAGGTATAGATAAAAAGGATAACGGCGAACTGTAAACTATAGCTAGCAACAATAAGATAACTTGAAAGCAAAAGTAATGTATTTTGGAGTTTTGGTAATAATCTAAAAGCCCAATATATCGCAAAGAAAACGATAAAAACAAGACCAAATTCAATCGATAAATAACTCACTGCATTCCTTTTTTACGTAAATATATCGTTGTTCTAAAACTTCATTACTCAATAAAGTCTACTTCTGATAGCCAATTAGTTGAGATTGTGCAAGTACATTGTAAACCATCAACTCTTTATTTAACCCTGCCACGGATAGCAATACTTTTCTAGCTTGCGACCACAATTGATAAAGTGAGGTAATCTCATCATGGCTTTTGGTGGCTATGAGTCTTACTAATGGAACTTGATCGCGGTTAACAATATATCGGCCAACTTTCTGTTTAGCTTTTAATGCATCACCTAACAAGGCACAAAACCAAGTGATCCGTTCAAGAAAATCTTCATTATTAAATGTTTTTGCTAATTGCCAGAAATTATTTTCGGGCAAAAGTTCTAACAATTTTTCACAAAATAATTTCCGTTGTTGCCATTTTTCTGGTTGCAACAAAATAGCCGCATTTAGTGGTGCATTTTCACTCAATAATAAAGCAGTGGCAAGCTCATTATCACTGTATGAATGACTGTGTTGCTTTTTTAACCAATTAATAGATTCTTCTAATTCTGGTACTGCCAAAAAATAGCTAAAACATCGGCTATGAATTGTAGGTAATAATTGACTATTATGCTCATCACTTAAAATAAAATAGGTGTTTTCTGGTGGTTCTTCTAACGTTTTAAGCAACGCGTTTGCTGCCGCTTCTGTCATCAAAGCCGCATGCTTAATCCAAATTACCTTATTACCACCCTGTTGTGATTTTTCGTAGACTTTTGTTGAAATACTACGTATCTGATCAATACTAATTGATTGTTTGCCCTGCTCATTAGTTATTAGGTAATAATCAGGATGATGTTGAGATAACAACAATTGGCAACTATGGCATTGACCACATGGTTGCAATTGTTGTGAAGATTGACAAATTAATCGATTAACTAATAAGTTAATTAACTCATCTTCACCACTTCCTTGAATATAGTTGATTAACAGAGCATGATGAGCGCGATGATTGACAATCATATCTGCTAATTGTTCAAAAGGTAATTTAAGCCATGGATATTTATTAAAAATCATAAAATTGAAACCTAATTAGTTAACCATGCATTCAATGTTGTTTCAATTTGAGCGGTCACTTCTGCAATTGATTTAGCTGCATCAATCGTAACAATGGTGTTATCTCGCTCGGCTAATTCTAAATAACGTTGACGAATTCGCTCAAAGAAAGCGAGAGATTGTTGTTCAATGCGATCCAATTGCCCTCGTGATCTTGCTCGTTTTAATCCAAGTTCTGGAGAAATATCTAAATAGAGCGTTAAATCTGGTTTAAAATTGCCTAAAACCTGAGTTTGTAAGGTCTCAATAAAAATGCGATCTAACTCTCTGCCACCACCTTGGTAAGCTTGAGTAGATAAATCATGCCGATCGCCAATCACCCATTTTCCTATTTTCAGTGCAGGCTTAATCACATTCTCAACCAATTGAATACGGGCAGCATACAACATAAGTAATTCAGCTTTATTAGTTAACGGTTCATTATCTAAACCATTTTTAATAATATTGCGCAATGCTTCAGCAATAGGCGTACCGCCAGGTTCGCGGGTAAACTGTAAATCACAAATCTGATGTTGATTCAAAACACGCGCAACGGTATTAATTGCCGTCGTCTTACCTGCGCCTTCTAAACCTTCAATGACAATAAATTTACCTGTCATACTAAATTCCTATATGATTGCTAATGAAATTACGATTAATGTTGCCTATTGTACGCTATTTTTGATAATTATTTTAGCGTCATGCAAAATTACCTATAAAAGTACTTTTTAGGTACTATCATTACTTAATATTTACTGATAATTGGCTATTTTAATACTGGCAATTAATACCCAAATATTAGTCAATTCTCCTATCTACTTAACCCCCTCGTAATATTGTTCAATATCTTTTTTGCAACAAGTTGTTGAAGATCTTTGTGATATAAAAACAATTTCAACTAATTATAATCAAATCGTTCTTTTGTTATTGAACAAGGAGGCATCCAATGCTAACGGAAAGACAAGTTTTTTTAACTAACCTTTTGATAAAACAAAATGGATACAAAACGGTAAAATATTTTGCTCAATTACTTAATGTTTCAGAAAGAACCGTTCATTCTGACTTAGAACAAATCAGCAATAGTTTATTAAATAAAGGGTTTCAGTTAGATAAAAAATCAGGTAAAGGCATCGCATTAAAAAGAACAGATAAAACAACTACTGATCGAAAAATAAGAACGATTACATTAGCTAAATTTAGCCGTCGAAAAGAAATTATTGAGTTGATGCTATTCGAAGAAAAAATAGTTACTTTTGAATACCTTTCCACATTATTTTCTGTTAGCAAATCCTCTATTGAGCAAGATCTTAAGTTTGTAAAACAATTATTAACGTCAAATAATAATCTACAAGTGATTAGTGATGCCGGCGGAACCCGCTTATCTGGTTTAGAAAAAGAAATTCAGAAAGCTTACTTAAATTTTAATTTTTTCGTTTTTGAAGCTAACCTTGGTATTTTAGATGATGGCGATGAAAGACTTGCTATTTTAAGTCACTACTATGGTGAACAAAATGTAAAAACTTGTTTTCGAGTTCTCTATTCACATGTCCGCTTTGATAATAACTTTATTGCTGAACACTACATCTTCAATGTATTAAATATGCTGGTTATTATGGTTTACCGAGCTCAAAAAAACCAACATATTGACGATGCTATTGCGATAAATGATAACTCGCAAATATTCCAAAATAATGCTAAAAGCATTTTAAGTAAAATCTCACTAAGACTTAACTTCACCTTCAGTAATGGCGATATCAATTACTTAGCAAAATACCTACTTTCTAATCGAATCGATGTATTTTCATCAGATAAAAATAATACCTTATTGGTAGACAGAATAATCTCGAATGTTGGTTCCTCATTATTTATTGATTTTCGAACAGATAACAAATTACGGGATTACCTAATACAACACATGCCGCCAATGTTATATCGATTAAGGGAAGGTATTAAAATTAATAATCCATTTGTAACACAAGTTAAGCAAGATTTTCCGGTGTTATTTAATATAATTTGGATTATTGCCAGTAAATGTGAAGATGAATTAGGTGTATTTTTTAATGATGATGAAATTGGTTTTCTCACAATTCATTTTCAATCAGCAATTGAAAGAGCAAAACATAGCAAAAAAATATTAGTCGTTTGCCAAAACGGCATCGCCACCACTGAACTATTAGTCAATAGAATTACCAGTGTATTACCCTCTTTAACCACAATAGAAGTAGCATCTGTTCATGAATTAAATGCTGATGTATTAGCCAATATTGATTTGATTATCTCAACAATAAATTTAGCGATTGACGGTGTCAAAGTTGTTGTCGTTTCACCATTATTAAGTGAGCAAGATATCCAAAACATTTTTAATATTTATGGTGAACATTTTGTACTAAATGATCATGTTCAAGAACATAAACACTCCTTTTTGTACCTTATCCACTATTTGGAAAAAGATACCCTCTTCTTAAACCAAAATTTTAACTCCAAGGAAGAGCTGATAAATAAGATTGGTCAAAAACTTGTAACACAACAGATCGTTATGCCGGATTTTATTCAAGGCATGATCGTAAGAGAAGGATTAGGTGCCACAGAGTTACCTACAGGTGTAGCGATACCTCATGGTAATCCTAAATTTGTCAAACAGACAAGAATAGTCATGGTTACCAATTCTAAAGCTATCAAATGGAAAGACAATTTGGTCAAGATGATAATTATTATCTGCATTTCGGAAAAAGATATTAAAAATCTGAAAAAAATCCTCTCTGACATCTATCTGTTAGTAAAGAGCAAATCTCTTATTAATCAATTATGTGAAACACCGAATCATCGTAAGTTTATTCAATTTATAAAAGGGGCACAAGATGAATATCTCAGCAAATAATGTGATCCGTAATGATATGATTTTTTTGAATAAAAAAATAAATTCAAAACAAGAGGCATTACTATTTTTGACTGAAAAAGCACAGCAAGTAGGCGTTATTAATACGCAGAATGAATTTTTAAATAAAGTTTTAGATCGCGAAGCAATCGTATCTACTGCCGTTGGTTATCAAATAGCCATGCCACATGGTAAAAGCACTGTGGTGCAACAACCTTTTGTCGGTTTTTTACGAACTACCGAGTTATTTAATTGGTCTGAGCAAGACAATGAAATGGTTAACATGATTTTTCTTATCGGAGTGCCCGAAGAAAACGAAGATAACATTCATTTAAAAGTGATATCCCAATTAAGCAAAAATTTGTTGAACGATTCATTTCGAGAGCAATTAGAAAATCTTCAAAACAATACTCAAATATATTCACTATTGAGTTCAATTAATAAAAATTTATAAAAGGAGTCATCATGAAAATTGTTGCAGTGACAGCTTGTCCAACTGGGATCGCACATACCTATATGTCGCAAGAAGCAATTGAACGCGAATGTAAAAAACGCGGCCATCAAATAAAGGTTGAGACACAAGGTAGTATGGGAACTGAGAATAAATTAAGTCAAGAAGAAATTGATGCTGCGGATGTCGTCATTTTAGCTATCGGCATTGGTATTGATGGTGAGGAACGTTTTGATGAAAAACGTGACAACGGCAAAGTTATTGAAGCAAACCCCAGTTTGGTAATTAAAGATCCGGGTAAATTTGTAGATCAAGCGGAACAATTATAAAGCATAGGAGGCAATCTATGTCAAAAGTTAATCTTATATTAAAAGATATTCAAAAAGCATTTAACACCGGTGTTTCGTTTATGTTGCCGGCAGTTGTAGTTGGCGGGATATTTTTAGCCATAGCCCTATCGAGTGGCGAAGCTGGTCAAAATGGTATGCAGATAACCAACAAATTCATGAAGAATCTGAATGATCTTGGGGTAATTGGTTTCACTATGATGATTCCCCTATTATCTGGTTATATTGCGTACTCATTAGCGGGTAAACCAGGAATTGTACCTGGCATGATATTAGGTTATTTAGCAAATACCCCGGTCGGAGATGAAGCGATAAAAACCGGATTTTTAGGTGCCATGATATTGGGGGTCGCTTCTGGCTACCTTGTTTGTTGGTGTAAAACTTGGAAAGTTCCAGTAACCATCAGAACAATCATGCCAATTTTAATTATACCGATTTTTGTTACCTTCGTATTAGGTATGTTTTACATCTATGTAGTTGCCCAACCAATTGGTTTTGCGATGAATTGGTTGGTTAGTTTTTTAAGTAGCTTACAAGGTAGTAGTGCCATCTTATTAGGATTAATTATCGGGGCAATGACTGCGGTAGACATGGGTGGCCCAATAAATAAAACAGCAACTGCATTCACACTATTTTTAATGGCAGAAGGTATTTATGGACCTAATGGTGCACACCGAATTGCCGTGGCAATCCCGCCATTAGCTATGGCGATATCAGTATTTATTGATCGCAAAAAATATAGTGCTGAGGAGCGTGATCTTGGATTCCCAGCTTTCTTTATGGGACTCATCGGTATTACCGAAGGAGCAATTCCTTTTGCCGCAAGAGACATGAAACGAGTATTACCGGCAATTATCATTGGTAGTGCAGTAGGTGGCGCTTTAGGCATGATGAATGGTGTTGAAACACTTGTTCCTCATGGTGGTTTAATCGTCTTACCGGCAGTAAATGGCAAACTTTGGTTCTTCCTTTCTATGTTTATTGGAGTAGCAATCTCTGTCTTAATTTTACACTTTACCAAACCAAATATAGAGCAAACAGATAGCAACGTTTAAGTTAAATGGAGAAATAAAATGAACAAATTACCGATCAAAAAATTAGTTGATGGTCTATTAAAATTACAAGACACAGGAGAAAGTGCTGTAATTTTAGGTATAGGCCCAATGTCAAAAAACTGCGTACAAGCAGCATTAGAATTATCGAAAGAAGACGACTATCCGATAATGTTTATTGCCAGTCGTAATCAAGTCGATGCCGACGAACTTGGTGGTGGATATGTTAATAATTGGAATCAATTCACATTTGTAGAAGCAGTAAAGGATGTCGCCGCTTCAATCAATTATGATAACTTATATTATATTTGCCGAGATCATGGCGGTCCATGGCAAAGAGATAAAGAACGAAATGATCATCTTGCTGTTGATGAAGCGATGGAATTAGGTAAAAAATCATATATTGCAGATATCGAAGCAGGTTTTGATTTATTAATGATTGACCCAACTAAAGATCCAATTGAAGTTGGTAAAGTCATCCCACTAGAAACCGTTTTAGAACGAACTGTCGATTTGATTGAGTTTTGTGAACAACAAAGAATCGCTAGAAACTTACCAGAAATTGGCTATGAAGTTGGAACAGAAGAGACAAATGGTGGCTTAACTTCAACGGAAACTTATGAAAAATTTATCCTAAAACTCAAAGAAGAACTAAACAAACGTAATTTGCCAATGCCAACCTTTATTGTCGGCCAAACCGGAACCTTAACCAGAAAAACCGAACAAATTGGTACATTCAACTTTAAAAATGCACTCAGCTTAGCAGTTATGGCTAAACAATATGGAGTAGGATTAAAGGAACATAATGGCGATTACTTCGATGACGTAACATTATTAGAACACATTCCTTCAAATATAGCAGCATCAAATGTAGCACCACAATATGGTACACAAGAGACACGAGCTTACTTAAATTTAGCTAAGGTTGAACAACGATTAAAAGACCAAGGTTTAATAGAAAAAGCTTCAGCCGTTAGAGAAGTATTATTAGAGCATGCAATCAAATGTGAACGTTGGAGAAAATGGATGGTTGGCGAACAAAAGAATTTAACCATTGCCCAAATAACCAGTGATCCTATTTTAGCTGATGAAATACTTGATATCGCAGGTCACTATACTTTCAATGATAATGAAGTCAAAGCAGAAATTGAAAAGATGTATGCTAATTTGAAAAATAATCATATTGATGGTCAACGATATGTGATTGATTACATAAAAAGACCAATACGTGATTATGCTGAATCTTATAACTTAAAAGGTGTAACCTCTCGTATTAGACGAGTGTTAGCATAACGCCACTCAACTATTATAAAAACCAATAAACACACCGCGATTATAGTGGGTTTATAAAATCAATGGTAAAAGTAGGCAGTGTTAAATATTAAGCGTTTTAGTGTGTAAAACACATCATACACACTAAAACATTTTTAATAATTATTTTAGCTCAACTAAAAATTATCCATATATTTCTTATAGTAAATAAAGTTTACCAATCCCCCCTCTTTTTAAAGAACATGCTATTACCGTTGGATAATTATTGAAAAAAATATTTAGATATACAGCTAAATTTATAAATCAATTAATCAAAATTATGTAAAACACATTAAGGCGTACAGACCGCTATAGTTCTATAGCTATAGGGAACTCCAACAAATAGATCTAAAGCCTCTCCACCACGCACGGTATATCCCTGTGCCTACAGGGAACGCAGAAGTTTTTACTTTCGGAGAGCGCGAGCCACTGGTATATCCCTGTACCTACAGGGAACGCTGTTCGTGCTAATTGATTGATGTTATTGCTCGCGGTATATCCCTGTACCTACAGGGAACGCAGAATTATAGTAAAGAGCAAATAGCGGATGCACGGTATATCCCTGTACCCACAGGGAACTCGGCATTTGCATTAATTTTAAATGCTCCAGATGCGGTATATCCCTGTACCTACAGGGAACTCTTCAATGGAGTGAGGCATCCACAAACCGCTTTCGGTATATCCCTGTACCTACAGGGAACGCAAGAGGGCAAAGGATGATAGAAATAAATAGCGCGGTATATCCCTGTACCTACAGGGAACGCTGGTACAGATCATCTATTAACTCAAATTCGTGCGGTATATCCCTGTACCTACAGGGAACGCCTATTTCGGCGACTAGCCTACCTCTCATTTTTCGGTATATCCCTGTACCTACAGGGAACGCTCATCATTTAATTCAACCGGATAAAGTTTTGACGGTATATCCCTGTACCTACAGGGAACGCCATCATCTTACGAGCTTCTCTATCCGCTGTATCGGTATATCCCTGTACCTACAGGGAACGCTCGGGAGTGAGAACTTTTGGCATTTTTATCTCCGGTATATCCCTGTACCTACAGGGAACGCAGCATTAAAACAGTTTGTTAATGGGCAACCTACGGTATATCCCTGTACCTACAGGGAACGCTGGATTCGTTGCGCACTCCAGCAGAGCAACAACGGTATATCCCTGTACCCACAGGGAACGCTATCAGCATAAATAGCCTGCTTAGACTGTTCGCGGTATATCCCTGTACCCACAGGGAACGCTCGGGTTTGAGCTAGAGCTAGCTGATTGTTGGCGGTATATCCCTGTACCCACAGGGAACGCAAACAATCTGAAGAAGTAAGAAAGAAATCTTTCGGTATATCCCTGTACCCACAGGGAACGCTACCTTTTTCATTTTTGTTCATTATACAAATCCGGTATATCCCTGTACCCACAGGGAACGCAGTTCTTCAGTAATTAGCGTTGCAGTTTTACGCGGTATATCCCTGTACCCACAGGGAACGCAATTTCATCAGCTTTCATAACATCAATATTTGCGGTATATCCCTGTACCCACAGGGAACGCGCTATTTAATTGATTAATACAATTCTGAACGCCGGTATATCCCTGTACCCACAGGGAACGCCGTCGTTTTCTTGTGATTTTGCGTTTCATACTCGGTATATCCCTGTACCCACAGGGAACGCCAACGATTGCACGCAATGTAGTGCTATCATAGCGGTATATCCCTGTACCCACAGGGAACGCTTTATAGCGAACATTTATATAATTTTATCGCCTCGGTATATCCCTGTACCCACAGGGAACGCGCTAAAATGCAAATGCAACTAATGCGCGGTAACGGTATATCCCTGTACCTACAGGGAACGCGATGTTTTTGTGATAAAATTGACCGTTAATTTCGGTATATCCCTGTACCTACAGGGAACGCCGACGTTGCGAGCTAATGATACGGATGCGAGGCGGTATATCCCTGTACCTACAGGGAACTCTAATGCAATTTTCGAATTGTTTGACGAAATCACGGTATATCCCTGTACCTACAGGGAACGCCCTTTCACCTCGTGTAATTCAATTAATCTATCCGGTATATCCCTGTACCTACAGGGAACGCGTTGATGCGGTTTTGTTCGAATTGGCGATTAGCGGTATATCCCTGTACCTACAGGGAACGCGAAGCAACCACCTATGCAAAAGGTAAAGATAACGGTATATCCCTGTACCTACAGGGAACGCCAGTTTTGAACCCTCATCGATTAAACTTATCCCGGTATATCCCTGTACCTACAGGGAACGCTCTAAAGCCTTTAAAATTAAAATTTCTAATTGCGGTATATCCCTGTACCTACAGGGAACGCTCATTATTTTTCGCTCCTTTTAGAACTAAATGCGGTATATCCCTGTACCTACAGGGAACGCTTAGCGAAGACCCTTAAGCTTTTTCCGTCTTGCGGTATATCCCTGTACCTACAGGGAACGCCAAGTAAGTCATCACTAGCATAAACAGAATTACGGTATATCCCTGTACCTACAGGGAACGCAATGTTGAACAATAGATAGTTGTATACCGTTACGGTATATCCCTGTACCTACAGGGAACGCGACGCATAATCATCTGATAATTTTGAACGCTGCGGTATATCCCTGTACCTACAGGGAACGCTTGTTTGTGGTTAAAATGGTCACGAATAATATCGGTATATCCCTGTACCTACAGGGAACGCAGATGTTGACTTATTTTATTCATTAGTGGATAAGGTATATCCCTGTACCTACAGGGAACGCTGACCTAGAATATATTTTTCTTGTGCAGTAAGCGGTATATCCCTGTACCTACAGGGAACGCCCTAAATAATTGTCTGTATATCGAATATGAGGCGGTATATCCCTGTACCTACAGGGAACGCATGACCCTAACGCATTAATTCGATTTTTTATACGGTATATCCCTGTACCTACAGGGAACGCGGCGAGCGATAAGATTGAGCGAAAGCAAGTCGCGGTATATCCCTGTACCTACAGGGAACGCGTTAAATTAAGACTAAAAATCAAATCAAATTTACGGTATATCCCTGTACCTACAGGGAACGCCAGTCGATATGCTCAGCGTTCATTTATACGTCCGGTATATCCCTGTACCTACAGGGAACGCTATCTCTGCAAGCAAAACTTGCAGAATCGGTACGGTATATCCCTGTACCTACAGGGAACGCGTATCCCTCAGTAGCTATATAGTCAGTAATTTCGGTATATCCCTGTACCTACAGGGAACGCGTTATTACCCATTAATTAATACCTAATTTTAGCGGTATATCCCTGTACCTACAGGGAACGCAGCACCCAATTGATCGCGATAAAGCACCGCATCGGTATATCCCTGTACCTACAGGGAACGCTCTAAATATAGATAATTGTTTTATATAATATTTTTTAGTTAGTTAAAATCTACCAATTATTCCTAATTTTTAAAGAACATTAACCTATTGATTTTCAATAGGTAAAAAGGATACTAGCCTTAATCCATCTAAATCTACCGGAACCCTTCTATTTGCGCCATAAGTTTGGAAGTCAAATCCTGACTCAGTATTAGTCGCCCAAGCAAGGACAACATTGCCTTCCTCAGCAAGTTTAGTGATTTGTTGCCATAGCATTTCTCTTATTGGTCTTGATATATCACCGATATAAACCCCGGCTCTAATTTCAAGTAACCAAATTGCTAAACGACCTCGTAACCTAGGCGGGACATTTTCAGTTACTACAACACACATACTCATTTTTAGCGACTCCTAAAGCCACTGTCAGCAAGAGATTGAGGTTCTGGGATAGCTGGTGGTTGGGCATCATCTGGAGCTGGTGGCGGTTCAATTCCACCAGCAGATAAAACTTCTTCGATAAGCGGAATTAATATTGCTAATGTTTTTTGGCTTCTAAAAATTTCACGGCAGGCCACACGAACTTCTCGATCGGGATCAGCATTGTTTTTTGCCGCTATTTCAAAAGCTTTAGGTACAACGGTATCAAATTTAATAATATCAGCAATATCATAAACAAATGAGAGTGGTTTTCCACTATGTACAAACCCGATAGCCGGTGCGTAACCGGCCGCCAAAACAGCTGCTTCGGTGATGCCATATAAGCAAGACGTGGCAGCACTTATACATTGATTAACCGTATCTCCTTTTTGCCAATCTTTGGGATCGTATTTTCTTCCATGCCATTTAACATGATAACGTTTAGCCAGTAATGAATAAGTTTCACGTACTCGCGATCCTTCAATGCCCCGTAACTGTTCAATAGAGCGACGACTCGGTGCCGGCTCACCAAATCGTAACTCAAACATTTTTTTGACCACTTTTAAACGTAAATCATCATCTAAAGCCAATTTAGCTTGATAGAGTAGTTTATCTGATCTTGCCCCACCTGGTTGACCCGATGAATACATTCTGACGCCAGCTTCACCGACCCAAACGAGCAAAGTGCCAACCGTTGCCGCTAGTTTGATAGCGGCATGAGAAACTCTAGTTCCGGGTTCTAACATTATGCAAGCTATCGAGCCCACTGGAATATGCGTTCTGATGCCGGTTTTATCAATTAATACAAAGGCTCCATCTAGAACGTCAATTTGTCCATATTGCAAAAAAATCATTGACGTTCTATTTTTTAAAGGAATCGGATTAAGGGGAACATAAACCATTATCGCTTATCCTATTGATAATGTTTTAGCAAAAATAAACCACAACCAAATCCTTTACTTTTACCAACTCCTTGATAGATGGTATTTAAAAATAAGTCAACATCCGTTACGGTTAACACCCCTTGATAATCAACACTGCTATAAGTAATGGGTTTAAGATTGCTTTTTTTAATAAATTGCTCTTGGGTATAATTAATTACTGTGCAATCCAGTTGTTGTCCATCAGTTGTTGATAATGAAAATCCTCTGGATTCACTCTGTTTAATTAACCAATTTATAGCAGCTTCATTCTGACGAATTTTTATCTCATTATCTAAACCTTGTTGTTTAGCCAGATATTTAGCATTCATCATCACATCACTACGCTTACCATTTTTAAACACCACTGGATTTGCTCGCAGGGAAAAAATCAATTTCATACCAACGGTTAATTTTGGCTGGTATGGTTTAGTTTCTACTAAAAATAGCTCATGATTGGTTAGCGGTGCTATTTCCGATAACAGATAGTATTGATAGCCTTTGCCAATTCTCTCTTCACGAAATAAAAAGCAACGTTTTTCTTGATTAGGAAAGAGTTGCCATAACAATTGATGAATAGCATAAGGTCCTGAATTTTGCATTTTCTGTTGCATAACATAAGGAAGTCGATTTAATTTTAAAGTAACTCGAGAAAAATACATCTATTCACTCCCTTTCAAATGGCCGGAAAACTGCTGACGATCATTAAATTGCCAACGGTGACGGCTTATTGGTTGATCTTGACGACGCTGAATTTTAATTACCTCAAAGTGATCTTCTTGATTGGCCTGTTCCCAATAATATTCATCAGCAATACCTTTTAATAGTTTATCAATAACCGGATCTTGACGATGACACTCTTGATAGTGTTTATCGGCAAAACTAAAAGCCTCACGCAATGTTCCTTGATACAAGATAGGCGATAACGGTAACGATAAAGGTGAGTTTTTTCTTCCTGCGTATAAGGGAAAAACAGGTTTAAATAATGCTTGCTGAATTTGCTCTAAACTATAAGGTGCATTCTCAGTCTCAGTCATGACTATTTGATAATAAACGTCATTATAATATTCACGCTTAGTAGTCAAAATATTTTTATCAACTTCAATATTATTCTTTTTATTACTTACAAATTCGACTGTGTGAAAATCACAAAACCAACTACTGCTCGCCATAAAAGGACGAATCGCAAAATAATAATGCTGATTAAAATGATCAATTTGATTATCATCACGGCGAATGCCGAGTGCAGCCGAAACTAATCCCAATAAAGCAGAGCGAGAGGGAATAATATTGCTGTGGCGAACTTCGCCAACAGCAGGTTCGCCCCAAGAGGTAAATGGGGCATAAATTTGAAAAATAAGATGGTTGATCATCTTGTCCGCCCCCCCTATTTTTGCGCAACAAAATCTAATGCAGCACTAAGGGTTCCTTCTCCAGTTTCACTATTGAGAACATAGCGACTATCAGCACATTGACCATAAACTTTATCAAATTTATCTCGTTGATCTTCCAAACGACTAATAGCATCATTTACCATATCTTGACTACGAATTGGATTAAAATAAGCTACCGCTAAAGAGCGCGGTTGTTGACTTCCTTTTTCTATTAAAATATAGGAAGTATATGCTCGTGAAGCGAAACTATTTTGCATCCCTGTTGGTGCAACTTTGGCAGCTGATTCAGTTAAAGCTTTTAAGGTTTTTTCAACCAATGCTTCATCACCATTTAAATTTTCGAGAAGTAAATCTCGGCTGATACATACATAAGTATAAAACAGCGCCGAAGCAAATCCTCGTTCACCCAAATGTGCTGAGCTAGCATCAAAATTATCTTCATTTAAATCATCAACAGCAGTAAAAAAATCATCCTCAATGGTCACCGTACTTACGCCTAATGCATGAGAAACTTGACAGGCAGCTTCGATATTAAATTCTGTTTTTGCTGCCAACATCCTGCCAAATAGAGCTATATCAATACTATCATTTTCTTTACGAGTTTTAAGTAATTTACTAAGTTCTTCTTTGTTAGGTTCTCTTTTCTCACAAATCAAACGTTCAACTAACTTATTTATTTCTTTTCTTTCATTATTACTAATATGAATAAGTTGTTCACTCTCTAATTTATTTGATTTATCTTTTCCTTTTTTATCTTTTTTATCTTTTTCTTCTTTTTCATTTTTAGTTTTTCTATATAGATCGGCAATTTTTGTTGCACAAGATCTAGCCATTTCTTCTGAAATGCCTTTTTCAAGCATTGGATTATAAACCCATTCATTTATAAACTTACGAGACCGAAAACCGATATTTCCTTTCAATGATCCGTTAAAGAAATCTGACGTTCTCCAAGCTCGTTTCAAACTTTGTGAGGATATCCGCAAACGATCACTATTACCCATTTTTGCAGTTTTAGGTCTACCCAAATCATCACGATTTAAATTCGATGGCGCATAAGCAGTTAAAAGATGTAATTGAATAAATGTAGTCATAATCATTGTTCCTTAAAATTTTTTTTATTTGAATAGTAATCCATTGCCCATCGAATAGAATTACGCTTAAATGGATCTAAATCACTTGATGGTAAACCTAGTTGACAATCATGCCTTTCCTGAATCCATAGGAAGATTCCATCAGCAAGTGAAAAAATATTGACTCCATTGTCATTGCGTAATTTAACCGCACGAATTAAGCGACGACAAAATACTTCATCATTGTCACATGCAATTAATTGATTAAAACGTAATGGAGACATAATAGATCGTTCTCCAACAGGATTTTTTTCACTTAATTGCGAAGCGAAAGAAGCATTGTCATTATTGTTTTTCGCAAATACAGCCACCGCAACAAAAAGAGCAAGCGCCTGATGATAATTCTTGTTTTCAATTAAAAATTTATTTTCATTAAATAATCTATCTGCCAAAATCCAATAACCTTCCTGGAGCATAACGCCATAAGGCAAAGACTCACGACGTAGATCTGCTCGAAGCTTTAATCCATTATAAGTAAAACCATTAAAGTTATATTCATTTTTTTGTAACATTGAAAACCATTCATCAATTATTATTTTATGTTTCTCATTTAGTATGAGCGGTTTTTCCTCCCAATTACCTAACATATTGTTCTCCTTATATTTCAGTTCTTTATTTTTTAGAAAACTTAAATTTATAAAAACTTTTAATTAAATTTTCTCTCTCTTTAATTTGACAACAAATCCATTGATTATTTTCTTTATCTTTAATAAATTTAAATGATTGACCGGAATCAGAAAAAGCAGCCTTATCGTAGATTTGAGTAATATATTTTAATAAGGTATTTTTCCAATCTAACAACAAATGAGAACGACCATTTGGATTATCTTTTTGTTTAATAAGTTGTTTAACAAATTGATAAAAAGGTATTTCTGTTTCTTTCCAGTAAGCAATATCTACGGAGCTTGATTGTTTATTAATATTAACCAAAGCATTACGTAGTATTGATAAAGTTTCTTTACTAAACGCAAGTGCTTGTGCTATTAACTCTTTAATATCGCTATCTGGGTCAGCAAATATTGGATAGACAGGAAAGTTGTGTTCATACCAGCAGCGAACCTTCATTTTGTCAAAATCATAACCAAAACACCAAAGGTGATATTTTTCGGACGCTCTCAATCCACGATAATTATGAACGATGGCAACCTGAGCTGGCTGGTTCTTATCATTAGTAGTAACCAGACCTAACCAATCGCGATAAATTAACCCACCGGGTTGACCTGTGATAGCAATCGGTGTCCCCGTTTTACTGTCCGTTCGATAAGGAGATAAAGGATGGCGCCAATTTTTATATTGAACGCCATGTATTTTAGTTTGGTAATGGCTTATAAGCACAGACGAATCCTCGCCACAAAGATCACAATGGCCTTGTGTTGTATTTTCAAAATCGAGCTCAATGCGACGAGGCATACCCCAAAAAGATTGGCAAAAATTGGCTTGTTCAGGAAATACACTTAAATTTTTAGGTGGTTCACTGGTTATGGTTTTGTTTAACCATGGGAAGACGGTTTCATCATAGCATTGTGGTTTTTCGTCATCATCCAGTGGCACTACATTTAACCATAACTTTTTCCATAATGGTGTTGGATTATTCAGCTCAGGCATTATTAAAGTGGTAATTGGTCCGCCACCTCGTAAACTAACTCGATGCCCTTTTCCGCCTGATGGAGCATTAGTTTGTAAAGTAAATAATGCCATAACTGCACAATGTGGGCAGATAGCGTTAACAAAATCTCGCTTAATAAAATGGTCGGTATTTTTCTTTAATGCATTTTCACCCGGAGCTTCAACCAATAAACCTGAAATCGACAATTTATTACCATTTAATGGCGTAAAGTCTTGCATAAACGCCGGTTTAGCTGCACCAAATTGCATTGCCGGTTTAACTTGTTCAAATGCCTTATCAAGCTGCGATTGGCTTATCCCCTCATCCCAATAGTCTAACCATTCATATTTATCTTCAGGGGAAAAGGTGGTTTGCAGTAAACCAATAAGGAATTGATAAGCCGCACCTTGAAAATCGGGTCTAAAATAGGCTAAGTCAGCAATGGTTTCGTCAACTAACTGACTGGGTTTAATTTTACTAATATGACCATTAAAATGCTTCACAGGAATCCATTCGTGGTCTAACAGTGATAAAGAAGACAATTTATACTCCTTTTTTAGTTTGCAATAAGTAAAATAGAGATTATTTCGCTTA
Source organism: Gilliamella sp. LMG 34359 (assembly GCF_984569085.1). NCBI lineage: Bacteria > Pseudomonadati > Pseudomonadota > Gammaproteobacteria > Orbales > Orbaceae > Gilliamella > Gilliamella sp. LMG 34359. The sequence continues at coordinate 3,454,521 of NZ_OZ474906.1, forward strand.
TCAGTTTGAGTTTAAATTACTTAAGTCTATATGAAACTGACTTATTGATTTCAAAGTTAAAAACAAACGATCAAATTTCTTGATCATCTATTGCATTTCTTAATTCAATAGTCTATCGATTTTATGGTAATTGCACTTATTTTGTAGAGCATTACATATTGATAATAATCTTTATATTTTGTAATCATGGTACTATTTGTCATTTCAATTCCTTATATTAATAGGGATAAACCAATAGCAAGTGATAATTAAACTTAGTTCCCCTTTCTCGTGGGGATTTTTATTCCAAAGTCGGATGGGTAGAAAATTACAATTAGTTTAACAAAGTTCTCTCTTCAAAAATGTGAACTGAGTTGCTTTTTTGAATTTTTTTGTTTTTTATCTAGTCTTTCTATTTATTTGAGTCATCACTATTGCAATGTTATTGCTATTAAGCCAACGCACTTTCTGCCTAGTGTTATTACCTTAAAAACCGATATTATGCAGAACTTTAATTTGACGGTTTAAATCACTTAAGGTTTATAATACAAAATTAAACATTAATCGCTAATACGTTAATTACAAAGTAGTGTTACTCACATTGAGAAAGTTATGATTAAGAAAAATAATGATAATTATCCAGCAAATAATAATCTAAGTATTAAAAACGGAAATCAATCCGAACTCACACCTTTACCGGCAAAACAGCGGTTATTTTTATCAATCATTGATAAATTAACCGCTTTTTCCATGATTTGGGTCAGTATGGTTTTGATGTATGGGGTTATTTGCATGTACACGAATGCCATGGGGCAAGATGAGTTTTATCGTTTTATCTTTTTTTTACAAAGCCCTTTAGCTGTTATCATCAATGTTATTGCATTATTACTGGCTTTGTTTCACTCGATTAATTGGTTTAGGCTAATAGCTAAAGTTGTTTTTAAGCAAACTACGCATAAAAAGGGGCAGGTATACTTATTAATTATTGGCCTCTGTGTTGTAACGCTTTTACTTTCCTATTGCTTACTATTATCGATTATTAAATAAGTGGTGTTTGATTAATGAAAAACCAAAAAACTCAACCAATACCCTCTAATTCAAAAGTGGCAAAAGGATTATTTGCTTTAGGTGGACTTTGGGCAGCTATTTTTGCGCCAGTAGTGTTAATCATTATTGCGTTTATTATTCCTTTTGGTGACGCAATAACCCGTTCTTCCATTCTTAAACTCGCTAATACTCAATTAGGTAAGCTATTTTTATGTTTAATGATTTCACTACCGATTTGGTATGGATTGCAACAGATTCTAACTTTGCTTCATCAATTCAACATACACCCCAAGCGAGAAAAACTACTTACTTACGGTTTAGCATTAGCATGGACTGCCCATGCAATTTATATTTTATTTGTAAGATAAAACGAGAATGATGATAATTCATTGGCGTTATCGAGTTCACTTGTGATAACGCCATTTTAAGATTGATTAATAATAGGTAATTTGTCGAATAATATTGGTTTGTTTGTTTTTTCTATTTTGTTTTGCTTGTGTTGCACTAAGCCAATCATTTTTTTCATTAAAGGTTAAAAATTGCGTTATATAATTCGATGTATCTTTACCTACCATTGAATAGGTAGATTGAATTACATTTAAGCGATTGTTTGTATCAAATTGGTAAGAAAAATCACTTTCATTTCTGGTGTTATTACTGTATTGGGTTGATACTTTCGCTAATTGATGGTTCTGATAACTAAATGCGTAAATCGAAGCTCCTTTTTGCTCTGTTCCGATCACATCTCCATTAGCATTCAACTCATTTAACCGCCATTGAACATCTTTAATAACCAAACAATTGTTGTTATCAAACTGATAACTGTCGTTCTCAATAAAGGTAAAATCGGGTGCCTTTTTTATCTGTTCTGAGGCAACAATTCGACCTTGTTCATCTATTTTGAATTGAATCTTACCATTGGTTTTATCTTCAATATCTTCAATCACATTTTGCCAACCAGACTCATTTTTTTGCAGATGCTCAAAATAAAGTTTTTCATTTTTATCAGAATAAAGGTCGTAATGGCTTTCAATAATTAAGCCATTGGGATCGTAATTTAAACTATGTTTGGCAATTGAACGAATAGCACCGGTATCCGATGTAATTGTCGAGGTTCTAACTTCTTGTTTTATACCTTTAGCTTGAGAATCAATAAAATCTAATATTTTGAAAATATAATTATTGGCGGCAACCTTGTTTTGCTCAGGATCGTCAGAACATGTCAACGCCATAACATTTATTGAAATAAATGATAAACATGAGGCGGTTAAAAGTCGGAATATTGTCTTTTGCATAATTAACCTGTTAAATCGTTTACTAAATTAATTTTTTAATTATGGCTTATATTTCTGCCATAACCTTATACCTTTATTTTTTACGCATTAATAATGCGTCTTCCCAATTGATCTTTTGATCTTCTTTTTGTTTAGATTCTGTTTTTTGCGTTTTTTCAAGAATATTAGCATGAATCAATGTTTTAGTTGACTTTCTTGGTGGTTTATCTAAAAACGACAGTAAATCTTTGGTATATTCGGTTTCAGGCGTATAGTAGATTTTTTCACGTAAACCTTGCTCAACAACTTTACCTTCTTTCATAACAATAATTTTATGACAGAAAGAGTAAACCAACGCCAGATCATGACTAATAAACAGATAACTAAGGTGATGTTTCTCTTGTAATGATTTAAGCAGATTAATTATCTGTTTTTGAATAGTATGATCTAATGACGAAGTTGGTTCATCTAAAATTAATAATTCTGGTTGTAGAATTAGGGCTCTTGCGATGGCGATTCTTTGTCGTTGTCCGCCAGAAAACTCATTCGGGTAACGAAAACGCATTTGCGGATCTAAACCGACCTCTTGCATAATATCAATCACCGCTTGTTCTCGCTCGGTTTTAGTCAGTTTTTTATGAGTCTCTAGGCCTTCACTGATAATTTGTTCCACATTAAAGCGTGGGTTAAGTGATGAATATGGATCTTGAAACACAACTTGAATTCGGCTACGAAATGGTAATAATTTTTTGGCGGATAAATTCTGTATAGAATGACTATCGAAGCAAATATCACCTTGTGATTTAATTAAACGTAAAATTGCAAGTGCTGTGGTACTTTTACCTGAGCCGGATTCACCAACAATACCAACTGTTTCACCTTGATGAACGGTAAAGCTAATGTTATCAATAATTTTTTTCTTTTTACTTCTAAACAATCTTTTTTGTGCGACAACTTCGACATTGAGATGATTAACACTAAGCAATATACCTGGCATATCCGGTAAAGGAACCGGCTCACCGCTAGGTTGAGAACTCAACAATGTTTGGGTATATTCTTGTTGCGGGCGCAAAAATATACGCTGTTTATTATTGAATTCAACAATTTGGCCATTTTGCATAACCGCCACTTTATCCGCCAGTTTTTTAACAATCCCCAAATTATGTGAGATAAATAACATACTCATATTCAGCTCTTTTTTGAGTTCTTTGAGTAGATCAATAATTTGAGCTTGGACAGAAACATCTAAAGCGGTGGTTGGTTCATCTGCAATTAATAATTTAGGGTGGGTTAAAATGGCCATAGCAATCATTACCCGTTGTCTTTCACCACCAGATAACTGATGAGGGTAAGCGGAGAGTTTGCTTTTAGGATCTTTGATGCCAACACGATCAAGATATTGTAAAATTTCGCTACGAGCAACATTGGGTCGCATACCTCGATGTAGTGATAATACTTCATACAGTTGTTTTTCAACTGTATGCAATGGATTAAGTGATACCATTGGCTCTTGGAATATCATACTAATCTGGTTACCGCGTATTTTACGTAACTCTTTTTCCGAGGCATGTAGTAGCGATTTATCCTCAAAAATAATATCGCCAGATGGATAGATTACCTGCTCTCTTGGTAATAGCCTTAATATCGATAGCGCGGTAACACTTTTACCGGATCCAGATTCACCAACTAATGCAACCGTTTCTTGTTCGTTGATATCGAAACTAATATTTTCCACAACTTGACTGTGTAAGTGTTGACCGGTTTTAAAGGCTATATTTAAATCAACAATAGATAGTAAAGGAGAACTCATTTATATACTCCTTTGTTTGGATCAAATGCATCTCTAATTGCTTCACCAATAAAAATTAACAGTGACAATAATATAGAAATAACTAAGAAGGAACTAATACCTAACCAAGGTGCTTGTAAATTATTTTTTCCTTGTAGTAACAATCGACCCAAGGATGGCGAATCAATTGGTAAACCGAATCCTAGAAAATCTAGCGCTGTTAGCGTTGAAATAGAACCACAAAGAATAAATGGTAAAAATGTTAATGTCGCAATCATCGCATTGGGTAGCATGTGGCGAAGTATAATTTTACTATCGCTTACCCCCATCGCTTTGGCCGCTCGAATATAATCAAAGTTACGGGTGCGTAAAAACTCTGCTCGGACAACACCAACTAACGCCATCCAACCAAATAACACCGTAATTGCCAATAACCACCAAAAATTAAGTGGTAAAATACTGGCAAGGAGAATAATCACAAACAGCTCGGGTAATCCACTCCAAATCTCAATAAATCGTTGCCCCAACAAGTCAACTTTACCACCATAATAACCTTGAATTGCACCGATTAACACCCCAATAATTGAAGTGAAGAAGGTCAGAAAAAGAGCAAAAAACATCGATATTCTAAAACCGTATGCAATATTGGCTAATACATCAAAACCAGCATCGGTGGTACCTAACAGATGGGTTTTAGATGGCGGAGTAGGAAAAGTGCTAGATGTATCATGTATCAAAGTATTATAGGTATAATGGAATGGTGGCCAAACTATCCAACCATCATCTTTAATCGTGTTCTGCACGGCAGGATCTAAATAATTAGTTTGCGTTTGAAACTCGCCGCCAAATTCGGTTTCAGGATAGAAATTAAAGATTGGTAAATAATAGTTATTTTGATATTTAATCAATATTGGCCGATCATTAAAGATAAAATCAGAGAACAGGCTGATTATAAATAATATTAAAAATAGCCATAACGAAAAATATCCACGTCGATTGCGTTTAAATCGTTGCCAACGTAGCTGATTAATTGAGTAGTGCGTAGTCATCAATTGCGAGCCTCAAAGTCAATGCGTGGATCGATTATCATATAAGATAAATCTGATAAGAGTTTGGTGATAAGTCCTATCAAGGTAAATATATATAATGTGCCAAAAATTATAGGATAATCACGCTGAATAATCGCTTCATAACCTAAAAGCCCTAATCCCTTAAGTGAAAAAATGGCCTCAATCAGGACCGAGCCAGTAAATAAAATTCCAACAAATGCAGCAGGAAAACCCGATACAATAAGCAAGGTGGCATTACGGAAAACATGTTTATAGAGAATTTGCCTTTCACTTAAGCCTTTCGCTCTAGCTGTAACTACATATTGTTTACGAATTTCATCTAAAAATGAGTTTTTGGTTAACATAGTTAATGTGGCAAAACCACTCACCACCATGGCAATCGTTGGTAAGCAAATATGCCAAGCATAATCTTTCACTTTTCCCCAAAAATCTAACTGTTCAAAATTATTGGAAATCAACCCTCGAAGTGGGAAAATATCCCAATAACTACCGCCAGCAAACAGAACAATTAATAACACGGCTAATAAAAAGGCCGGTATTGCATAACCGATAATAATTAACGTACTTGACCAAAAATCAAATCTTGAACCGTCTTTAACCGCTTTACGAATCCCTAATGGGATGGAGATTAAATAAACAATTAATGTACTCCATAACCCTAATGAAATAGAGACTGGTAAACTTTTGGCAATTAGACTTAATACCGATTCACTTTTAAAAAAACTGTTACCAAAATCAAATTGAATATATTGTCGCAACGTATTGATATAGCGTTCCCAAATCGGTTTATCAAAACCATATTGTTTCTCTATCATTGCCACAATTTCTGGATCTAGACCACGCGCCCCACGATAATTTGATTCTTTTTTTTGTTCTTTCAATATTGTTGGGCTACTTTCACTGCCTGGTAACAATACCTGCCCAGCCTCTGGTCCATTTTCTATCATGGCTAAAGCTTGGTCAACCGGCCCACCGGGTGCAATTTGCACGATAAAAAAGTTGATCGTCAAAATGATTAGCAAGGTTGGAATAATCAGCAATAATCGACGAATAATATAATTGAGCATATTAGTGTTCTCTATTCTTTGACAAGCTAGCCGCTTTATCTGCATCATACCACCAGCTATCAATACCTATTGCATAACTTGGCTGTATGGCTGGCTGACCAAATTTATTCCAATATGCATAATAGGTTTTACTGTTATACCACATTGGAATCATCGGATATTCTTGGGTCAAAATGCGATCGAGTGCCCGTCCAAGTGGTATTAATTCACTTTGATTGCCAACATTTTTCACTATTTGAGCAATAATCGAATCAATCGCCTGATTATGTAGACCGGAACCATTATATGAAGAATTTAAATATTCGCTCCCCCATAAAATCATTAAATCGGAAGAGGGATAATTTACCGCACTATAATTACGAGGCATCATATCATAATCACGTTCACGCATCCTGCGCGTTAATTGCGCATAATCTAATGAAGTTATTTTCATTGTAATACCTAAACGCGCTAAATTTTGTTGAAAAGGTATCGCATATTTGATGTCTTCACCAAGATAAGTTAATAGCTCAAATTCAAAAGGTTGCTGGTTTTGGGCATTAATCAGTTTTCCGTCTTTAATAATCCAACCGGCTTCTTGCAATAATTTAGCGGCGGTTAATAAGTTATTGCGATTAAACCCTTGTCCATCATTTTTCGCAACCGTATAGGCTTCATCAAACGCTTGCTCGGGAATAATATCTTTATAAGGTATTAACCATTTGAGCTCTTGCTCACTCGGTTTATCTTTTGCTGCATAAATAGTATTTTCAAAAAAGCTAGTTGGTCTTTTATAACTATCATAATAAAATGCGTGATTTAACCATTCAAAATCAAACGCTAAGGTTATTGCTTGTCTAACTCTAACATCTTTAAAAAAATCTTTTTGCAAATTAAACGCTAACCATCTAGTATTTACCGCGGTTTCCACGTTTTTTTCTTGTTTTATAATATCTTTTGCGTCAAAATATTTTCCTTGATATTGCGTAAACCAGTTTTTCGGTTGCCCTTCACCGCGAAAATCGTATTCCCCTGCTTTAAATGCCTCTAAAGCAATACTCGTATCCATATAATAATCAATACGTTTTTCATCAAAATTATCTAAGCCTTTATTAACAGGTAAATCCTTTGCCCAATAATCAGGATTACGCTTATAAACGACATACTGCCCCATTTTATAATCACTAATATAATAAGGGCCACTACCAACAGGCGGGGTACTTAATGGCTCAGAAAAATTATGATTTTGCCAAAAATGCTTAGGAATAACCCGCATACTACCGACAAAAGAGAGCAGTTTTTCACGATCGGTTTCCGGCAATTCCACTCTAACCCGATAGTCATCTATCGCTTTAACATTTACCCCTTTGTTATAAACTCGATATTGTGAAACACCTTCAGTCATAAATTTATGAAAAGTAAATTCCACATCATGGGCAGTTATTGGCTTACCATCTTGAAAACGGGCATTTGGATTAATAAAAACTTCAGCCCAACGATAACTATCTGAATAAGTAATTGAAGTTGCTATCAGTGGATAAAAGCTGGAAATATCATCAGCGGTTGAGGTAAAAAGTGAATCATATAACGAATCCGAATAATGTTCCGGTGCGCCACGACTAGCAAAACGGTTAAAATTATCAAAAGTACCTATTTCATGTAGTTTGATAATTCCACCTTTGGGAGCATTAGGATTAACGTATTCTAGATGGTCAAAATTTTCAGGATATTTTGGATCACCTAGCAACGAAAAAATAGTTTTATGGTAAATATGTTCGACTGGTTGACTAGGTTCAATGCTTTCAATCGGTTGAACGGTGTCAGTGGTTAACCTAGACTTTACTGTTGCTTCTCTAGGAAACATAATATTCGGTTGTTTTTTGGCATAAACAGTCATTGAAGTCATGAATAATCCACCCAAGCAGCTTGAGATGAATAACTTTTTCATATTTATTTTTCTTTGACTGTTCATCCTAGTTTAGTTCCTGTTTTATCATTAAACTATCAATCTGCGATTTTACTTGATTTATTAGAAAAAATTAAATTATCTAAAATATTGAAAATAACATATTGAGAGTTAACTATTTTGCCAAACTTCAATCGAATGAGCAAAACCTAATTAATAAACTTAATAAGAATCCTGAATTATAACATTAATAGTTATCAATATTTATTCTAAGATTTATTTTTTTAAAAAATAACCAAATATTTTATAGTGATGAATTTGAATTGGGAGGATTAATTGTAAAAAAATTGAGATGATTTTTTGTATAAAAATTTAGCAATTCAGTCGATATTCTTTTATTATTTTACCTTCAATGGCGATGCTCGGCTTAATATTTCTGACTATTAGCGGTTAAAAATAAGGATATCCATTTTAATGAATCAATCATTTTATCAATATTGGGGAAAGTGCCAACAAAGTGATACTTCAGAGAAGTATCATCTTCTGGCTTATCATAATTTAGATGTCGCGGCTTGTGGCTATTTTATTGTTAAAAATAATTATTTCAATTCTGCTGAATTATTTGAACAACTTGGTTTCTCATCCAATGAAATTGAAAAAGCTGCCCTTTGGTTTGCCTATTTTTTAGCTTGGCATGATATTGGTAAGTTCGCCAATGGATTTCAGCAATTATTTCAACATAATAATCCCAAACTGGTCGCTCCTGATCCCTCTAAAGGTTATTTAACCCGGCATGACTCACTTGGACACTGGTTATGGAAAAAATATCTAATTGAAAAACCTGAAATTCAATTAGATCAGTACAATAATAATATTAAAGATATATATGATATCTGGTTATTAATTATGACTGGTCATCATGGAAAACCTCCTGAACTACTAAATGATATAAATGGTAATTCATCATTCAATGCACACGATAAACAAGCATCACTAGACTATATTAAAGCGATTAATCAACTATTTATTGTCGATGCTAAATTAACGTGTTACCCGACCAACTTTTTTGACAAAACCTTTCGTAAAAATCTTACTAAACTGAGTTGGTTATTAGCTGCCATAACAGTTATCAGCGATTGGTTAGGATCCAATGAGCAATTTTTCCCTTTTTGTTCAAAATCAATGGAGTTATCAGAGTATTGGGCAAACTATGCACTCGCCAATGCTGAAAAAGCCGTAGCAACTTTACCTAAAAGGTCCTCGATTACTCCTTTTAAAGGTATTAAAAACCTGTTTCCATTTATAGCAAAGCCGACACCACTACAACAACAAGCACTATCCTGCCAATTAACCAATATTGGACCTGAATTATTTATTATGGAGGATGTCACCGGTGCCGGTAAAACCGAAGCATCCATGATTTTGGCTCATCGATTAATGGCTGCGGGGAAAGCACAAGGTATTTACATCGGTATGCCTACGCAAGCAACCGCTAATGGTATCTATCAACGAACGGCAAAGGTCTACGGCCAATTGTATCAAGCCGATAGCCATCCATCACTGGTTTTGGCTCATGGTGCAAGTTACATGAATCCGACTTTTACTCAAACAATAATTAATTTAGATAATATTAGCCAGCAAAAATATCTTAACAATGATAATTCAGCCAGTAGCGAGTGCAATGAATGGTTTGTCGATACTCGTAAAAAGTCATTACTGGCGGAAGTTGGGGTTGGTACGTTGGATCAAGCATTGATGGCTGTAATGCCGTTTAAACATCAATCGCTGCGATTATTAGGGTTGCGTCATAAATTACTTATTTTAGATGAAGTTCATGCTTATGATAGTTATATGGTAAAACTATTAGAATCATTATTGCATTATCATGCATCGCAAGGTGGCAGTGCAATTATTCTTACCGCGACTTTACCATTTTTTCTGCGCGAAAAATTGCTTAACGCCTTCTATAGTGGATTAACATCAACACCATCATCTTTAACAGTTAATACAGATTTACCCTTTCCTTTATTTACTCAACTAAATCAAAAAAGCTTAGTCGAACAAGCAATAGAAACAAGGGATGAAGTAAAGCGACAAGTTAAGATTGACTGGATTGATAATATCAATTCCGGTATAGAAAAAATAAAGAAGGCAATTGAGCAAGGGAAAATTATTTGTTGGATAAAAAATAGTGTGGCTGATGCCATTAGTTTATATCAACAAATAAAACAAAATTTGCATCTTGATACTAAGCAAATTTTGCTATTTCATAGTCGTTTTGCTTATTGTGATCGTTTGGCTATCGAGCAAAAAACTATCGAATGGGCGGGAAAAACTTCAAATAACACCATTCGCTCGGCAAAAATCATAATTGCGACTCAAGTCATTGAGCAATCATTAGATCTTGATTTTGACGAAATGATTAGTGACATTGCACCTATTGATCTATTGATTCAACGTGCTGGGCGTTTACAACGACATGTGCGCGATAAACACGGAAATATCAAATCAGCCACTCACCAGAATCCACCTCGTGATGAGCGAAATCCACCTATATTGACCGTATTTGCGCCAACATGGCAGGATGATCCAAGCGAAGATTGGCTAGATAATCCAGAATTTCGCAATACTAAATATGTTTACGCTAATCATGCCTATTTATGGTTTACCCAACGGGTTTTACGTGAAAGAGGTGTTATAACAATGCCTGAAGAGGCGAGACTACTTATAGAAGCTGTTTATCGCCATGATCTTGAACCACCAGAAGGTTTACAAGAGGCTTTTTATAAAGCATTAGGAGAACAACTAGGACAAAGTTCACAAGCTAAAAGTATTATATTGAATTTTAATAAATGCTATAGCCGTGAACAGTTCAATGGAGAATGGGATAAGGAAATTGAAGTTTCAACCCGTTTATCAAGAGATAATATTGATCTTTATTTAGCATATCAACAAGATGGAAAAGTTATTCCTTACTGTAGTAGTGACGAATACGCATGGGAACAAAGCCATGTTACAATTAGTGCATCTAAATGGGCTAGAGTGAAAAAAGCCGTCCCACAACTTGACCAGCAGCCTCTAGAAAAATTGAGACAACAAATACATAGACCAAATGCCATTATTGTGTTAATTGAGACAGAAAAAGAGCCTTCTTTTTATTCTAAGGAACTAGGCTTTTATCTAAATTAATTTAATTCAAAGTTAAATATTAATAATTTTAACTGGCAATAAGTTGAGTAAATTTTATACAGAAAAAACTGGTAAAAAATTGCTTCCTTATATTTCAATTATAAAACAAATGTTTATAATTAGAGTGTTCCCTATACACATAGGGATAAACCGATATACTCAATGCGGACATGGCTTATAAACATGTGTTCCCTATACACATAGGGATAAACCGCGAGCACTTGAACTTGACGAAAGCTCAGGCGTGTGTTCCCTATACACATAGGGATAAACCGATTATCACAATGGTGAGGGTGTTAGTAAGTCCGTGTTCCCTATACACATAGGGATAAACCGCGAACTGTGTGCATTAAAATGGGCTGATATTGGTGTTCCCTATACACATAGGGATAAACCGAATGATATTCAATTAAATAATTAAAATTGTCAGTGTTCCCTATACACATAGGGATAAACCGTGATGTTTTATCTTTTTCCGGAATAGTAATAAGTGTTCCCTATACACATAGGGATAAACCGGAACGCATCAAATATAGTACTGAAAAAGACCCGTGTTCCCTATACACATAGGGATAAACCATTATGACGAAAACCTAAGGCAATTTATAGAACGTGTTCCCTATACACATAGGGATAAACCGCGATTGCGTCAACTTCGGCTTTGGTTTCGTGAGTGTTCCCTATACACATAGGGATAAACCGATAATCTTCGTCTGGCGTATAGATTACTAAACGTGTTCCCTATACACATAGGGATAAACCGAAAATAAAACTAATGATCTTGCTAGTAAATTTGTGTTCCCTATACACATAGGGATAAACCGAATTGAAGAAAATTTTTATTGATAGATTTGGTGTGTTCCCTATACACATAGGGATAAACCGATTCATAGCACATGAATGCCTGAAAGTATGGGGTGTTCCAGCTTATCAGCTTGCAAGTTCTAGGTTTATTTTAGATGTTCACTTGCGGGTATATAACATAAGCATTACCGTTTGGAATTTGTAATTAGATTCAATACATTATAGCTAAAGCGGTAACGCCATGTTTTTTTTTAAACTATTCTCAGGTTAAATCGCAACTCACAACTTAACCATTAAAAAGTTAAAAGTCATAAAGAAAAAAGATCATATGGAAAACCATTTGCTTTTACTATTTTTATCTGCTCATCAAATGGTCTCATATTGGCTGAATCAGGGACTTTATCAAAGTTATCTTTTAAATAACGACATAATACCCCAATTTTCTTTTTCTCTTCCGCAGTTAATTCACTAATTAAATCGTCATGTTGAGTTAAAAAATAGCTGTTATCTTTTTGAAGACAATAAAAACAATCAAGATTAATAAATAAACCCCAGGCATCTAGAACATCTTCCTTTAGTGAACTTAAATATAATTTAAAATATTTGACCAGAAGTTGATAGGAATTTTCTCCCTTTTCAAGATTAGCCATCATTCCCATCCAATTAGTCATATAACTATGATTTCCCCAACAAAATTCATTTGGCGAGAAATAGCTGCCTTCACCTTTAAAAAAGGCAATAATTTCATTATTGTTTACTGCTTGTTCAAATTTACCCATTATGGTCACCTCTCCTTGGTAAAGTGATAGTACTGAGGATTTTTATGACAAAAAAGTATCTCTAATATGCTTATCAGCTTGCAAGTTCTAGATATATTTTAGATGTTCACTTGCGGGTATATAACATAACCATTACCGTTTGGAATTTGTAATTAGATTCAATACTTTATAGCCAAAGTGGTAACACTCTGTTTTTTTAAACTATTCTCCGGTTAAATCGCAACTCACAACTTAACCATTAAAAAGTCAAAAGTCATAAAGAAAATAGATCATATGGACAACCATCTTCTTTTACTATTTTTATCTGCTCATCAAATGGTCTCATATTGGCTGAATCAGGGACTTTATCAAAGTTATCTCTTAAATAACGACATAATACCCCGATTTTCTTTTTCTCTTCCTCTGTTAATTCACTAATTAAATCGTCATGTTGAGTTAAAAAATAGCTATTATCTTTTTGAAGAATATAAAAACAATCAAGATTATTAAATAAACCCCAAGCATCTAGAACATCTTCCTTTAATGAACTTAAATATAATTTAAAATATTTGACCAGAAGTTGATAGGAATTTTCTCCCTTTTCAAGATTAGCCATCATTCCCATCCAATTAGTCATAGGACTATGATATCCTCGGTTCCATTCATTTGGCGAGAAATAGCTACCTTCACCTTTAAAAAAGGCACTAATTTCATTATTGTTTACTGCTTGTTCAAAATCACCTTTCATGGGAACTCCTCCTTGGTAAAGTGATAGTACTGAGGATTTTTATGACAAAAAAGTATCCCTTAATATGCTTATCAGCTTGCAAGTTCTAGGTTTATTTTAGATGTTCACATTCGGGGATAAAACATAAGCATTACCGTTTGGAATTTGTAATTAGATTCAATACATTATAGCCAAAGTGGTAACACTCTGTTTTTTTAAACTATTCTCCGGTTAAATCACAACTCACACCTTAATCATTAAAAAGAAAAAAGATCATATGGGCAACCATTTTTACGAGTAAAGTTAAATTGTATGTCTAAAGGGTTCATATTTTCTGCATCCGGGACTTTATCAAAGTTATCTCTTAAATAACGATATAATACTCCTATTTTCTTTCTCTCTTCCGCGGTTAATTCATCAATTAAATCTTCATGTTGAGTTAAAAAAAAGTAGGAATTATCTTTTCTGAGATGATAATAACATTCTATATTTTCAAATAAACTCCAAGCGTCTTCAACATTTTCCTCAAGTGAACTTAAGTATAATCTAAAATATTTGATCAACAATTGATACGGATGCTCTTTCTCTTCAAGACCTCCCATCATTCCCATAAAATTAATCATATAACAATGATATCCTCGACACCATTCATCTGGTGAAAAATAGTCACCTTCACCTTTAAGAAAGGGAATAATTTCATTATTGTTTACTGCTCGTTCAAATTTACCCATTATTGTAATCTCTCAAAGTTTTCAAATTGGCTTAATATTGTTTCCAGATTGTTAGTATTAATCTTTTCCGACCCTTCTAAGACAGCTTCTGGAACCCCTCCTTTAGTAAATCCCCCCGGGATCCATTGTCCTTCATATGCCCCGAATTCATTACCCGTTGACATTCCAAACTTAAAACGAATATCGTTTGGTTTAATATGAACGATATATATTCGCGTATTGGCAAGACTTTCGTTTCCCAATCCTAATCGTTCGTTTAATATCCGCCAATCGTTACCTGCTGCTCGGTATTCTTCAACGATTTTTTCCATATCGGATCTTAAACCCACAAACTTTCGTGCTGGATATGTTGTATATTTTTCAGAAAGCTTGCTTTCAATCACAATAAAACTGCCACCTTCTTGTTTAAATAAGGCCAGATGTGCATCTACATATTCTTTTGGCAAGTATTCAAGGACATTATTCGGTCGGTTACCTCTTTCTAAATTAATAATTTCATCAAACTTTTTCTGAGTCATTGGAACGTTTTTAGGTACACGGGCATTGGCCGTATTACTGGGATTTATAACTTCACCGGTGCCACTCTTCGGTATATTTTTAAACCCAATCGGATCTATCCAATTGACCGGATTAGGGCAGTATTGATAAAAATTGAGACCACCAATCAGCTTTATCGGGTCTTGGGTTATATACCGCCCGACAAAGGGGTCGTAGTAACGATTTAGGTTGTAGTGTAGACCTGTCTCTTCATCGTAGTATTGTCCCTGAAAGCGCAGCGGGTTATCAGGGATAGCACGATTGCCAACTTCATGGTAGGTTTCATCAATAATCTGCCCATAGCCATTATACTGGCATTCATATAATGTTTCACCAAATCCATCCGTTAACCCTATCGGCGTGCCGAGTTGGTCGTTTTGGTACCAGTAGAGTTGGGTTTTGCCTTGTTGGGCATTGCCCTGTACTAACGCCAGTGGCCGGAAAGAGCCCTGCTCATAGAGGTAACTTTGCCAGTGCTTGTCATTGTCGGTTTCGGCAATCAGTTTATGACCTTGCCAGATAAATTCCGTGGTTTTGCCATTAACCGTTTTACTGGTACGGCGGTTAAACGGGTCATAGCTGTAGGTAATGGTTTGACCACTGGGTTTAATCACCTTGATTAGACGATGTCGGCAATCATACTCATAATGCGTCACCAGACTTTGGTTTTTACCACGCTTTTCGGTAATTAAATTACCAAAACGGTCATACTCAAAATGTTTATCACTAAAAAACAGTAGCCGATTGCCACGGTTCACTTTCGCTTCAAGCTGCGCTAAAGATTGTTTCTCACTGATTTTATTGCCGGTGGTATCATAACTAAACAGCTCTACTTTTTCCGCATGATGCTCTTCGCGATTCGCTTGGGGATAGCTGACCGTTTGCAGTTGACCTAACTTATCATAACGGTAATGGCGGGCTTGATTACCGTTGATTTGGGCAAGCTGACCATCAGGCTCATATTGGTACTGCTGTTGCCAGACCGGCAGCGGGGTATCATTGAGTTCAACATCAAAACCACGGTAGATTTGGTGTGACGCGAGCTGGCCGAGTTCATCATAGTGATAACGGTTAATTAAGCCATTACCCTGACGCCGCTCGCGCTCTCGTCCGGCTGAGTCATAAAACATGCCAATTAAGGATTGCCCCTCTAGCGTCATTCCTCGTAGCTGACCGTTACGGTGATGGTATTCCAACCACTGCCCATCGGGGAGTTTGGTGCCATCGAGCAAACCACTGGTTTTATCATAACGGTGACGAATCGTTGCCCAGTTTTGATGTTCTGCCGTCATCTGACCATCAAGATTATATTCCCAAACCAGTATATTTTGACCATCTTTAACTTTAATCAACTGACCATATGCATCATATTCATACTGCTCAATAACGCCGTCAGCAAAAATTCGCCGAACCAAGCGACCCGTGATATCACGCTGGTACTGTGTCACCAAAGGCTCAGCATCCGGTGTGTTACCATATTCCCTTTTTTCGATAATACGCCCGGCGTTGTCATAATGATAGGTGGTTCTAATGCCATCAAAGCCTATCTCTTCACTTAGCTGCCCGGTCGGGGTATAGTTTAAGTGATACACTTCACCTTTTTGGTTCTCAATCTCACTCATCTGTATGTGAACATTGTCATAGCGAAATTTGAGCCGCTCACCATTAGGTAAGCGTTTTTCCGTTACTAAGTGCAGGGGTGAGGCATACTCATATTCCGTCACCTTGCCCGATTCATCCTTAAACCAAGTCACTTTGCCATAAGCATTATAGCGATATTCTCGCGTGGTTTTGTTCGGGTAGGTCAGTTGGGTAACTTGCCCCAAACTGTCATAGGTGTAGCTTATCGTCTGGTTTTGCCCATCACTGATGGCCGTTATTCGCCCTTGGGCATCATAGGTATAATACTCAATGCGGCCATCCGGATAGGTGGTTTGTGTTCGTTGACCGGTGGCGTCCCATGCTTGAGTTAATTTAGTACCATCCGGGTAGATAATCGCAATACACTGTCCATCTTCATTGTACTGATATTGCGTCTTTTTCCCTTCTGGCGTAATTTCTTCTATGCGGTCTCCATAACCATTGTAGCGAAACTTCCAATTGCGGTTGCCTTGTATAATCTCACTGATTTGCTCGTCCCACCAGTAATAGTAGGTCGATTGCCCGTCGGGGGTGTTAACTTCAGCCAGATTATTAAATTCATTATAGACATAATGGGTCTGACCGCCGAGCGCATCGGTTTTTACGGTCATTTGACCGTTGTCATTATACTCGTAGGTGGTCGTGTCACCATTGGCATTGGTTTCACTAATGAGTTTACCTTGTTGATTATGAATGTAGATTAAGGTCGTGCCATCTGACTGGTAAACGGTCGATTTACGCTGCTGGGTATCCCATTCATAACGACTTTCAATACCGTTAAAGTTGGTGATTTGCCGATGACAAACCGCCGATTTCCCTTCACCTTGCCACTGCCAGCTAAATATCGCGCCCCCCGCCAGTTGACGCTGAACAATAAGATGCCCTTCCCCATAACGATAATGCTCGGTTTGATTTAATGCATTACTTGCCGCTATCAGCTCTTGCTGGTCATTGTACTGATAATGCATAATCGGGCGTAGCAGTTGCCATTCCTGTATTGCTGACTGGCGAGTAAACTCACTTACCTCAGTGATAAGTGAAGGGGTTTGCGCTGAGTAAGTCAGTGCTATCCGCTTTAAGCCACCAGCCAGCTCAAGGGCTATCAGTTTACCCTCTGTATCGTAAATCACGGTATGCTCATGGCCATATTTATCACTGATAGCCACCAGTTTGGCTGTGCTGGCGGTAGCCGAGTCTCGCTTAAAGTGATAAATACCAAACTCACTGCTAACCAGATAGTGATTCGGTTTGCGACCTAAATAGAGGGCCGCTTCGGATAATAAGTTGACAATCGCCGGCGCTGACTCGGTAGGTAATGGGAAGCTAATAAGATTGTTTTCGTGATTTTGCCAAATAACGCGGTCATCCGCGGTAAAGGTTAACGTATGGCAAAGGCTGTGACTCCAGCCATAACCCAGACCACAATTGAACTCCACCGCACTGGTTCGATAAAGTCGCTGCCAAACAAAAGGGAACTGGCTAAATAGGGTATCATCAACTAAGGTTAATAGCTCTTCACCGGTTAACATTGATACCGGATCGTTGTCTGTTCTTTGTTTTTTTCCTGTCGCACTTGGTTTTTCACTTGGCGTTTCCTGGTGGGTGTTACTTATATTATTATTTCTGTTTAATGTTACGCCGCTTTCATCTTTGCCAGCATTCGTCACTACGTTAACTGGTTGCTTATTTTTAGTAACCGTTTTTAATTCAATACCGTCGGTTATACCGCCTACCTTTGTCACTGAAGTTTTTAGCTGTTTTTTATTAAAAAACTCAATAAAACGTTCAGGAAGCGAACCAATTATTTCCGCAGTAGTTGCTTTTGCAACTGAAGTTTTGGTTGATATAAAACTCTTGCCTTTTTCCAGTAAATTAGCGGTGGTTTGACTGATTGTTGAAGAAGAGGTTCGTAAAACGCTCTTAGCAATAGGGATAGCTTTCCCTATTACATAACATTCGGCAAAAAACTGCGCCACATCAACAGCAAAATCAAAAAAATCTTTACCCAATAAATAAGCTTTATCTTTTGGCGACTGTATTTCATACCAATATTCAAGGGCGGCCATTATAATATACAGATATACTTCATCTTGAACAAAAAAATAGACGTCTTTTATTTCGTTTTCTGTTTTGGGTGTTTCTGATGGTTCTTGAGTTTGGAATAATGACTGATACGATGCCCATAATTTCTTACCGGCAGCTTGCGCAAGTAATGGATTTGTTGGGATAAGTAGTGAAGCATATATTGACCGGTGGTCAATCATGAAATCCCATCCATCGATGACAGACTTTTTAACTTCACCGGTTTTTTCTACCCCGCGATCCACAACCCCCTCAAAAAAATCACCACCGACTGCCGTTGCTAATGGGATTTCCTCTGATATGGGATTATCGTAAATTCGTTGAGTGGCTTCAGCCATAGCTTTATCAAAGATTTGCCACCGTTGCTCATGGACATTGTCCCATTCGGATTCTAAAAATTCAGATAAATGTTGAATAATACGTTTATAACCATTTAGCCACTCATCAACTTGTTGTTGATTTGTAAAGGGATCAATACGAACATAATAACGCTTGCCGGGTTGACAGCCATCAATAACTGCCCGGCCGTTATCATCCAATTCAAATGGGATTGCATTTTCTTCATCGGGAGAATATTCGGTATAAATCTGATAATCATTTTCATCGACAACTTCTTTTTCTAATTGCGGCAAAAGTTGCCCTTTCAAGTTACCGACTTTAATAAATCGTTGACCGTCAGGCTGTTGGGCTGTCTCTACTGGAGCATCGGAAAATACAGAGGTTGAGAGTTCAAATCCATATTGAATAATAATCTGTTTATTTAAAGGACACTGTGCAGTTATTCCACTTTCTTGCCCATGATGTCTAAACTGATATATCTCACTTAAAATTCTCGAAACCTTTTCCCCTCGCGTTTCACTGAGCTTATCATTTAATGCTAATATCTGAATACTACTTGCCACGCCACTTTCTTGTAATTTCTTTTTATATTTATCGTGAACAGAGTGGTCGATATCGTCTAAAATACGAGAGAAACGCGCTAAGACAGACTGTAAAACTTCTTGTTTTCGATTCTTTTTATCCATATTTTACATCCCTGTGAGGTATTGAGTTTTTATAATGTGTATTTAATTAGCTGTTGAACCGCTTTATTTACGCCGTTTTCACCCTTTTCAATAACCAGATGCGATAATAGATGTGCTAGCTTTTTATGTATAATCTCCTCATCAAATTGAAAATAGTAAGTTGGATACTCTTCCTGCAAACATTGAATAATATTACCAATTAAAGGCGTCTTATTTTTTTGTGATAGATAATCGATAAGTTCAGCCGGCACTTGCCACCAAGGGGAAACTTGCGCCTCTGCCTGTAGTGGAACAAAAACAGTAAAAGGTTCACCATTAACCCAATAAAAGGCAAACGCCGGTAATACCTCAGCCCAACTATCGGCCATAAAACGGATTTGTTCAGCCAAATAGGTACCATCCCAGTAGCGAAAAAAGACCGTTTCACCATCCGGCATAATCACTTGGGTTAAACTGCGCAGATGAGCACAAATCGATTCAAAGGGCAAATGTGAACGTGCCAACCACCCCCAATTCTGATATTCAGTTTGGCTAACCCAATTTAAAAACGGACTAGTTTCATCAAGTTGGACAATCATTGGCATCACACTATGCCAATTAGTATAGGGCGTACCGGTATAAAGCCCATAAGGAGTTTGCGAGCCATCAGTCACATAATAGTTTTTCACTGACTGCGCATCACTGACATTCGATAACACCGCATAGAGCGGCATCTTTGCCGTGGCTGTTATTTGACTCCAGTCTGATAGTGCAAGCTTAGTCATCTTGACCCCTTAATCAACACCGATAATCGATAATGTTATTGACTTGATTATAGGTGCTTTAACTGCATAAGGCAATTATATGATTGGTTTAATAACGGATAAAATTTAAGCTAATTCATCGCATGAATATTGAACAATAAATGCAAATGTAGCTGTTTGAGGATATCAAACGTCACCCTCTAGGATAATACCGTTGCTGAAGCGACATTTAAGACAATTAAAACTGAATTTATCAAAAATGAGATATTCACCAATACTAATGAACTACGACAACGTTTTTCTGCTTATGCATATTGGTAAAACAACAATCGGCGGCATTCATCATTAGGTTATTTGACGACGATGGCATTTAATAAACAGTTACCCCTTAATTTTGTTGTATGAAAAAGTGTAGACATTCCACCTATACACATAGGGATAAACATAATAACAATTAGTTAAAATCGAATATTGATTAACTTTGATTAACCAAAGCCAAAATATTTTGGATTGCGATTTTAGCTTGATGGCTATTTTTCCAACATGATGATCCTGTCAATAAAGCGCCTTTATTTAATATTTCATCTAAGTTGGTATTACGTAATTTTTCAAAGGAATCAAATTCCATCTGTTGTAATCTTTCTACTATTTTATCGCCAACGTATTTCAGCTCTAAAAGTTGTTTTTTTTCTAATTCTGAAAAAGCCATAATTTTCCTCTCTCTTTTGCAAAACTTTTTATGATTTTATTGATTTAAATTTAGCTTTTTCCATTTCCTAATTTTAGTTCTAAAGGATTTAAATGGCGCAACAGAATTGATGTGTATAAAACGTGCAACAGGCCATGCTGAAGGGTAAGGTTTTGTCCAATTGCGGGCATCTTTAGTAAAAAGCGTATTATCATCTAATGATACTATCCAACTATTCCAAATCGCCAGTTTCTGTTTGAATAATTCAATAAGTTGTTGTAACGAATAATCTTGATAAATATGATAAAAGTGTTGATATAGCTCGCCTAACTGATTCCATTTATACCCTTCAGCAGGTAAAACTGGCGTTTTTCCGGCCAATTCATCATCATCCCAAGATTTGACCAGATCTAACCATCCTAATTGATAGGCAATCATCTGCGCTGGGGTTCGGTCGACACCTTCAATAAATTTATCTTTATCAGATTCAGATAGTTCACTGAATTCATCGATAAATAGCTTGGCGGTTTTATTAATTTCATCCAATAGTTGTTGTTTGTTTTCGTAATTCATATCTGACGACTCTTCATTTGTTATCATTTATTAATTATAAATGATAACAATACTATAGGCTTGGGTCAAAAAGCATATTATGCCTGCACCAATTTAGCTCATGCGCGCAAATAAAGTGCGTTATTCATTTTTATTAATACTGTTTATACGTTTACAAAACCGTGGTTGCTAGCTTATAAAATAAACTTTTATCCCTGCTAGAAAATAGTTTAGGTTTAGGTCTAGTAATTTAAAAAACCTGGTCTTTAACTATTTGGCATAACTTTTGCATTACTTTTAATAATAATAAATAAATCACCACTATTTTTTATGTATAAAGAGGTAATAGTATGTCAATCACGAGCAAAATAAATACCACCATTAAGTTAACGTTTCTCGCCGCAGGATTATTTACCGCTAATCTAATCTATGCCGCCGAAAATACCATAAAAATCGGGGTATTACATTCACTTTCTGGCTCAATGGCAATATCAGAAAGTACTTTAAAAGATACCCTATTAATGCTGGTAGAAGAACAAAACAAAAAAGGTGGTGTGTTAGGTAAACAAATAGAAGCCGTGGTAGTTGATCCCGCATCAAACTGGAGCCTTTTTGCAGAAAAATCACGTGATTTACTCGCCAAAGATAAGGTATCAGCGGTATTTGGTTGCTGGACTTCTGTATCAAGAAAATCGGTATTACCTATCTTTGAAGAACTTAATGGTATTTTATTTTATCCTGTTCAATATGAAGGTGAGGAATCATCCAAAAATATCTTTTATACCGGTGCAGCACCAAATCAACAAGCAATTCCTGCTGTGGATTATTTGCAAAAAGAATTTAATATTGAACGTTGGGTATTAGTCGGTACTGATTATGTTTATCCTAGAACCACCAACAAAATTTTAGAAACTTATCTCAAAGATCATTATGGCGTAAAAGATAATGACATAATGATTAACTACACGCCATTTAGCCATTCTGACTGGCAATCTATCATTGCTGATATTAAAAAATTTGGTTTAGCGGGAAAAAAGACCGCTGTGATTTCAACTATTAATGGTGATGCTAATGTTCCTTTTTATAAAGAATTATCTAACCAAGGTATTAGCGCAGACCAACTACCGGTAATTGCTTTTTCAGTAGGTGAGGAAGAGTTGTCTGGTATTGATACGGCTCCATTAGTTGGTCATTTAGCATCTTGGAACTATTTTCAATCAATTGATAATGATTTAAATAGTGAATTTATTAATAACTGGCACGCTTTTACTAAAAGTGATAAGCGAGTAACCAACGACCCAATGGAAGCCACCTATATCGGCTTTAATATGTGGGTGAAAGCGGTAGAAAAAGCGGGCACAGATGATCCAACTGCTGTTCAAAACGCATTAATTGGCGTAACAGTACCGAATTTAACCGGTAGTTATGCCGTGATGATGCCAAATCATCACATCACTAAACCTATTATGATTGGCGAAATTCAAGACGATGGTCAATTTGAAGTGGTAGATAAGTCAGCTGGTACGATTGTCGGTGATGAATGGTCAGATTATTTACCCAGTTCAAAATCAATGATTGCCGATTGGCGTACACCGTTGGCATGCGGTAAATATGATGTGAGTAAAAAAGTTTGCCTAAAAGATTAATCATCTCGAATCCTAAATATTATGCATGGTGAGTCACTCTCACCATTTATCTGTAATAAAGTTCTCAATGCATAATCGGTTAATCAATATAGCAAACAGAAGCATAGGAATAAATAATGAGAAGAATGATATTGATATGTCTGTTATGGATGATCACCAATCTAGCAACAGCAGCGCTACCTGACCAATTTGCCCAGCGGTTAGCCAAAGGTTCCTTGACTGAAAAACAACAATTAATCAGTGAAATGATTAAGGAAAATGATGCATCAATACAGCCACTTTTCACTGCATTAGTTGAGGGTAACTTATATTGGTTGGATACCAATAGTACACTTGCCATTAAACAGGATAATCAATTTATTAATTGGCGTAATAAACAAGTTATTGATCTACCTAAAAACCAGTTTAAACGTATTACTATAAACAATAACATTCGCCAGTTAGTTGCTCAATACCAACTCCAAATCAAACTGAGTAGTAATACCATTCCAACAAGACGTAATGCAGCAAAAGCGCTTTTTGGACATATTCAATCACCGTCACAAATAAATATCATTGTTGAAAGGTTAGCACTAGAGCAAGATAGTGAAGTTAAACAACGATTACTTGAGGCATTAGCATTTGCAAAACTTGAGAATTGTCAGCAAAACGAATGTTTAGTTCTACTTACCCAACTTAGTAATGTCACTAATCCTATATTTGTACAAAAACTGCAACAATTGACATCAATAGAGGGTTCGCCAATAGTTAAAGAAAAAGCGCAAAGCCTACTTAATAAAATAACTCAAAAAAAAGCGATTTATGAAAAAACTGAACAAGTCTATTTTGGCATTAGTTTAGGTGCAGTACTTGTGCTTGCAGCAATTGGCTTAGCCATCACGTTTGGAGTTATGGGCGTGATTAATATGGCGCATGGTGAATTAATTATGATTGGTGCATATACCACCTATGTAATGCAACAACTATTGCCTAACTATCCTGGTATAGCGTTAATTCTATCTGTCCCTGCTGCATTTTTAGTATGTGGTGCGGTTGGCATGTTAATCGAAATCAGTGTCATTAAATATCTATATGGTAGGCCACTCGAAACCCTACTCGCCACTTTTGGTATTAGCCTACTATTACAACAATTATTTAGAACCCTATTTTCACCATTAAATAAAGCGATAATCACGCCAAGTTGGATGCAAGGTTCAATTCAGGTCAATGACTTTTTATCACTCACGATTAATCGACTATATGTTATTGGTTTTAGCTTAACTATTTTTATTGTTCTGCTATTAATTATGAAAAAAACATCTTTAGGACTAAATGTCCGAGCTATTTCGATGAATCCACTAATGGCAAGATGTTTAGGGGTTAAAGCTAGCTGGGTAAATGCATTAACCTTTGGGCTAGGTTCAGGCATTGCCGGGCTTGCGGGAGTTGCGCTATCACAAATCACCAATGTTGGTCCTAATCTTGGGCAAAATTATATTATTGATTCATTTATGGTGGTGGTATTTGGCGGTGTTGGTAATTTATGGGGGACGTTAATAGCCGGTTTAACTTTAGGATTAGCCAATAAATTTTTAGAGCCAATTACCGGAGCCATGCTAGCTAAGATTATGGTACTTATTAGTTTAGTACTATTTATTCAAAAACGACCTCGTGGTCTTTTCCCACAACGTGGTCGAGCTGTAGAGGGATAAATATGTTAACGAAATATTTTAAACAAGATAATGGGCGTTATGTACTATTTTGCCTAATTTTATTAGTCATCTATTTAGTGATAGCTAATCTTTTTTTCCCAACCAATAGCCTGTTTTATGTCGGAAATCAGACCATTATTTTAGTCAGTAAGTACTTATGTTATGCCTTACTTGCGTTATCAGTTGATTTAGTTTGGGGTTATTTAGGTATTCTAAGTTTAGGCCACGGTGCCTTTTTTGCCCTAGGTGGTTATATGATGGGAATGTATTTATCTGTACAAGGTGAAAATGGCTCAACCACTTTACCTGAATTTGCCTCATTTATTAATTGGCAAAATTTACCTTGGTACTGGATGGGAACCAATAATTTCTTATCTACTTTGCTACTGGTTATGCTAATACCTGGCTTATTGGCTTTTATATTTGGTTATATGACATTTCGTTCTCGCGTTTCGGGTGTTTATCTGTCAATCATCACCCAAGCCCTTACCTTTGCATTGATGTTGGCATTTCAACGCAATGAGATGGGGGTTGGTGGCGATAATGGTCTAACTAACTTCAAATATTTATTAGGCTTTTCAATTACCAGTAATGGGATGCGAGTAATGTTATTACTCATTACGTTAATTGTGGTAATTATTAGTTATCTAATCTGTTATCAATTAATCAAAAGCAAATTAGGTAAAGTGATTATTGCCATTCGCGATGCAGAAGCGCGCGTTAGGTTTGTCGGTTATCGCGTTGAAAATGTCAAATTGGCGGTTTTTACTTTCTCGGCAGTATTAGCCGGTATTGCTGGTGCCTTATATGTACCACAAGTCGGAATCATCACACCCATTGAATTTTTACCACTTAATTCAATTGAAATTGTCGTTTGGGTTGCTGTTGGTGGTCGAGCGACTTTATATGGCGCCATCGTTGGTGCATTTTTAGTCAATTATTGTAAATCACTTTTCACCGTATGGTTCCCTGACGAATGGTTATTTGCTTTAGGTCTGCTGTTTGTATTAGTTACCCTATTTTTACCAAAAGGTATTGTTGGTTTACTCAAGCTAACTCATTCGAAAAAACCGCAACTAAAACCACAGGAGGCAAGTTTATGAATAAAAATCCTCTAAAGCAAAATTTAAAATCGGCCTCCTCATTTCTTAAAGATTATGAAGCGCCACCGCAACCCGATTTAGATACCACTAAAGGTATTATTCTTTATTTAGAAGGAATTAACGTTAGCTTTGATAGTTTTAAAGCGATAAATGAATTGAATCTTTATATTAAACAGGGTGAATTACGCTGCATTATTGGCCCTAATGGCGCCGGTAAAACCACCATGATGGATGTAATCACAGGTAAAACCAAACCACAATCTGGTACCGCTTGGTTTGGTCAAAAACTTAACTTATTAACCATGGATGAACCACAAATTGCCCAAGCTGGCATCGGGCGTAAATTTCAAAAACCGACAGTATTTGAAGCATTAACTGTGAATGATAATTTAATGATAGCCAATGCCGGAAAAAAAACAGTTTGGCATACTCTTCGCCATCAAGTTAACCAGATAGAACAAGAACAGATAGAAGAGATACTTTTACTAATCGGTTTAATGGAGATGCGTAATGAATCTGCCGCTATTTTATCTCATGGACAAAAACAGTGGTTAGAATTGGGAATGTTATTAATGCAAAAGCCTCAACTGCTGTTAGTTGATGAGCCCGTTGCTGGGATGACGACTCAAGAAATGGATAAAACCGCAGAGTTATTAAATTCGTTAGCCGGCAAACATACATTAGTTGTGGTTGAACATGATATGGATTTCGTTCGCCAAATTGCCAAAACGGTTTCGGTATTACATCAGGGTTCAATCTTGGCCGAAGGTAATATGGAGCAAGTACAGAATAATCCTAAAGTGATTGAAGTCTATTTA
Source organism: Gilliamella sp. LMG 34359 (assembly GCF_984569085.1). Taxonomy (NCBI): domain Bacteria; kingdom Pseudomonadati; phylum Pseudomonadota; class Gammaproteobacteria; order Orbales; family Orbaceae; genus Gilliamella; species Gilliamella sp. LMG 34359. The sequence continues at coordinate 3,481,367 of NZ_OZ474906.1, forward strand.
GGACAATCTACCACAGGGAGGAACGTTAATGTTGCTTAAATTATCTAACATAAATCAATTCTATGGGCAGACGCATATTTTATGGGATATCGATCTCTCTTTAGCTAAAGGTAAATGTACTTGTCTCATGGGACGTAATGGAGTTGGTAAAACCACGCTGGTACAGTCTATTATGGGAAATTTAAAAATCAAAAAAGGCAATATACAATTTAAAGACACCGATATCACCCATAAATCTATCGAAACTCGTGCCTATATGGGGATAGGATATGTGCCACAAGGAAGACAAATCTTTTCGCAATTAACTGTTGAAGAGAATTTGCGAGTTGGTCTTGCGGCTAAAAGATCACGATCAGCAAAAATACCTGATTTAGTTTATTCACTATTTCCAGTATTAAAAGAGATGAGAAACCGTCGTGGCGGCGATCTGTCTGGAGGACAGCAACAGCAATTAGCCATTGGTAGAGCACTGGTTATCGAACCTTCTTTATTAATTTTAGATGAACCGACTGAAGGGATTCAACCCAATATCGTACATGATATAGGTTCGATCATTAATCGACTTAATCATGAACTAGGCTTAACTGTACTATTGGTCGAACAAAAATTACCTTTTATTCAAATGGTTGCTGATGATTTTTATTTGCTTGATCGTGGACGTAATATTGCCAATGGTTGCTTAGCACAATTAACACCAGATTTAATTAAAAATTATTTAACAGTATGATTCAAAACAATACAGCTAAAAACAATGCTAATGGCTGGTTAGGTAAACTATCACTATCTTTTGCTAACCGTTTTGGAAATGGTGAACTACAGCGAACTGAGTTAGTTGATCGTCAACAACAAGGGCCTTTAACTATACAACGGCCATTCTATCCAGAAGGAAAACCTTGCCATATATATTTACTCCATCCTCCGGGGGGAATTGTGGGGGGCGATAAACTTGAGCTAGATATTTTTTTAGATCACGATAGCCATCTATTAATGACTATGCCCGGGGCCAGTAAATTTTATCGTAGTCACGATAATATTGCGCAGTTAAAACAAAAAGTGACTTTAGCATCAGATAGTATTATTGAATGGTTACCTCAAGAAAATATTTTTTTTAATGGCAGCAACGCTAATTTAACAACTGAATTTAATTTAGCTTTAGGAAGTCGATTGCTAGGTTGGGAAAATTTGTGCTTTGGTCGACCAGTTATGCATGAAAAATTTCAACAAGGCAATATCAAAAGCCGTTTGACAATTAATTTACCTGATGAATTAGGTCTTGATGAACACTTAAAAATTATTAATGGTAATTGTGCTCCTATAGGTAATTACACATATAGTGCGACTTTATTTGCCTACCCTATTGATCCTACCATTTTACAACTAGTACAAAAACGGCTTGAAGATAGCATTATTCCAATAGGCGCAACGGCTCTAGGACAATTATTAATCGTTCGTTTGTTGGCCAATGACAATCAGATTTGTCAGCAATATTTACAGCGATTATGGTCGTTATTACGGCCATTAATTATCAATCTACCTGCATGCCCACCTCGCATTTGGGCAACCTAAATTACTTTTTATAAATATGAAGAGAAAAAAACAATGAAATTAACACCGAGAGAAAAAGACAAATTATTACTATTTACAGCAGCACTACTAGCCGAAAGGCGAAAAGTACGAGGGGTAAAATTAAATTATCCTGAATCAATAGCACTAATTAGTGCCGCAATTTTAGAAGGTGCTAGAGATGGTTTAACCGTTACTGAATTAATGAATTTAGGACGAAAGGTCTTAACGCGTAACGACGTAATGGAGGGAGTTGCCGATATGATCCAAGATGTTCAGGTTGAAGCAACATTTCCTGATGGTACTAAATTAGTTACTGTTCATAATCCTATTATTTAAAAGGTAAATTATATGATTCCAGGCCAAGTGATTGTACAACCGGGTAATATTGAATTAAATAAAAATCGTAAAACCATTCAAATAACAGTTGCTAATCATAGTGATAGACCGATTCAAATAGGTTCTCATTATCATTTTTTCGAGGTTAATCAAGCCTTAAAATTTGAGCGAGCCAAAAGCTATGGATATCGCTTAGATATTGCAGCCGGTACAGCTGTGCGGTTTGAGCCAGGCCAAAGTCGTACTGTAGTGTTAGTTGAACTGGCTGGTAAAAGGCAAGTGTATGGATTCCAAGGCGCAGTAATGGGTGCATTAGATAATAAAGGAATTGAAAATGAGTAATATTTCTAGACAAGCGTATGCAGAAATGTTTGGCCCAACCATAGGAGATAAAGTTCGCTTAGCCGACACCGAGTTATGGATACAAGTTGAGCAAGATTTTACTACTTATGGTGAAGAGGTTAAATTTGGTGGCGGTAAAGTGATCCGTGATGGCATGGGACAAAGTCAATTATGTGCAGATTTGGTTGCGGATGTTGTAATAACCAATGCTTTAATCATTGATCATTGGGGAATTGTTAAAGCTGATATTGGCATTAAAAATGGACGTATTTTGGCTATTGGTAAAGCGGGAAATCCAGATATACAACCAGATATAACCATCGCTATTGGCGCTAGCACTGAAATTATTGCTGGCGAAAATAGCATTGTTACAGCAGGCGGAATTGACTCTCATATCCATTTCATATGCCCACAACAAGCCGAAGAAGCTATTTGCTCAGGAATAACCACATTTATCGGTGGCGGTACCGGCCCGGCAACGGGAACCAACGCAACCACTTGCACCCCAGGCAAATGGCATATCGAAAAAATGTTACAAGCCTGTGATAATTTGCCTGTGAATATTGGATTGTTAGCTAAAGGTAATTGCAGTGTTATCGAACCATTAATCGAACAAGTCAATGCTGGCGCTATTGGTTTAAAATTACATGAAGACTGGGGATCAACACCACAAGCAATTAGTAATTGCCTTGATGTAGCAGATAAAATGGATGTACAAGTTGCTATTCATACCGATACCCTTAATGAGTCAGGTTTTGTTGAAGACACCTTAGCGGCCATTGGCGATAGAACCATTCATACTTATCATACAGAAGGAGCCGGAGGTGGTCATGCACCGGATATCATTAAAGCCTGTGGTTATGCAAATATTTTACCTTCCTCGACTAATCCTACCCGCCCTTATACCATCAATACCATAGATGAACATTTAGATATGTTGATGGTTTGTCACCATCTCGATGCCGGAATTGCAGAAGATGTCGCTTTTGCTGAATCAAGGATACGCAGAGAAACCATTGCCGCAGAAGATATACTACATGATTTAGGTGCATTTTCGATGATCTCATCAGATTCACAAGCTATGGGGCGTGTGGGCGAAGTTATTATAAGAACATGGCAAACAGCTCATAAAATGAAAGTAAAACGTGGTGCATTACCTCCAGATAATGAACAAAATGATAATTTTAGGGTTAAACGCTATCTGGCTAAATACACGATAAATCCTGCTATTACCCATGGAATCAGTCATGAAGTAGGATCTATAGAAGTAGGAAAATTAGCCGATCTTGTCATTTGGCAACCCGCTTTTTTTGGTGTCAAACCTAGTTTAATTCTTAAAGCAGGAATGATAGCTTACGCCGAAATGGGTGATGTTAATGCCTCAATTCCCACACCACAACCCGTACACTATCGCCCAATGTTTGCAACCTTAGGTAAAGCAGGCTCTTTATCCAGAATGACATTTATTTCGCAAGCGGCTGCCGATTTAAATGTAGCGCAAAATTTAGGATTAAAAAGTTTGATTGGTGTGGCAAAAAATTGCCGACAGATTAAAAAACAAGACATGCTACATAATGCATGGCAACCCAATATTGAAGTTGATGCCCAAACGTATGAAGTTAAAGCGGATAATCACTTACTAAGTTGTGAAGCTGCTTCTATATTACCAATGGCGCAAAGATACTTTTTATTTTAATGAATTGGAATTCAACATCATGATAATTTTTACAAAAATCATTACTAAACCATTAACAGAAAGACAACTACAATCAGTCAATGATAGTACCATATTAAATATTGATAGCCGCATAAAAAGTCGCATTAAAATTGTGCTTAAAAGTGGACAGGAAGCAGGTGTTATATTACCTAGAGGTTTATTGATTCGCGGTGGTGATTATCTTGCAACCGAAGATGACTCAATGATTATTGAAGTGTTGGCGGCAAACGAAACCGTATCGACAGCCTACTGCAATGATAAATTGTTATTAGCCAGAGCATGTTACCATTTAGGTAATCGACATGTTCCATTACAAATTGCCGCAGACTTTGTTCGTTATCAACATGATCATGTACTTGATGAAATGTTAACACAATTAGGTATTAAGGTTATTGTTGAACAGGCACCATTTGAACCTGAAGCAGGCGCCTATCAAAGTAGTGCTATCGGTCACCATCACCATTAAGATAAAAAATATGCTTGAATATTTACGTAACTTACAATTAGCCAGTGCCAACTTACCGGTTGGCGGATTCACCTATTCTCAAGGATTAGAATGGGCTGTTGAAGCCAAATGGGTAACCAATCAAATCGAAACTAAAGATTGGTTAATACAGCAAATGTATAGCACATTGCGCTTTTGTGACTTACCTATTTTGGCTCGACTATATCAATGTACTATCAATCAAGATGAACAAGGTTTTAGTGATTGGATTAAAAATTTACTACGTCAACGAGAAACAAGCGAATTAAGACTTGAAGAACAGCAACGAGGCAAAGCTTTTTTTAGATTTCTACAAGGACTAGGGGTTATTTATCCATGGCAAAATTTATTAATGCAATCACAACTTGCTGGATTTGCTTGGTATGGAGCGACCAGTAAAATTTCATTAGAAGATCTACAAATAAGTTGGAGTTACAGTTGGCTCGAAAGCAATATTATGGCAGCAATAAAACTAGTCCCTTTGGGACAACAAGCAGGACAGCAACTGATTTATCAGTTATCAACATTATTACCTTCAATAATTACCCAGGCGAATGCAATTGAAGATAATGATATTGGCGCGGGTTCTCCTTTAGTTGCTATTGCCAGTAGTTGCCACGAAATCCAATACTCTAGACTATTTAGAACATAAATTAACCGAGTTATTAAAATTATAGAATAAGAGAAGATATTATGAATACCATTGCTCATACACCACTAAGAATTGGAGTTGGGGGACCGGTGGGGTCAGGTAAGACAGCCCTGCTTGAAATGCTCTGTAAAACCATGCGCAATAAATATCAATTAGCCGTTGTCACCAACGATATTTATACAAAAGAAGATCAGCGAATATTAACCGATGCAAAAGCTTTAGAGCCAGAACGAATTGTTGGTGTTGAAACTGGTGGCTGCCCACATACGGCAATTCGCGAAGATGCTTCAATGAATTTAGCTGCCGTTGAGGGGTTAATGGAAAAATTTTCCGATTTAGATATTATTTTTATTGAAAGTGGTGGTGACAATCTTAGTGCAACGTTTAGTCCTGAATTGGCCGATCTGACTATTTACGTTATTGATGTTGCTGAAGGCGAGAAAATTCCCAGAAAAGGCGGACCGGGTATAACTAAATCAGACTTTTTAGTCATTAATAAAATTGATCTGGCCCCCTATGTCGGTGCTTCTTTAGCCGTGATGGAATCTGATACTAATAAAATGCGCATTGATAAACCATGGGCATTTACTAATTTACGGACTAAACAAGGATTAGAAAAAGTTATTGAATTCATTGAAAGCGCTGGCTTATTTAAATAAGTTTTATGACATTCCCAACGTTATCTAGATAAATAATGTTGGGAAAGTTAGATACAATGAATAAACATTAAACCGAGAAATCAAAACGCTAAAATCAAAGTTTTTAATAAATGTTTAGCGTAATTATTTTTCTCTGTTTTGGAAATGCTTTAATTCTTCATCAATAAAATATCTAACTAAGTTAGCATACAACTCTTTAATGACATTACCATCAAGACCTAACTCATTAGCCCAAAGCTTTCGTTGTTCAAGCATACTATTAAAACGTTCTTTAGCTTGCACATCTACTGTGTTTTTCTTAAATTTACTTGCTTCTTTCACATATTCAAATCGAGTAGATAATAGTTCAATCACTAGGTGATCAATTCGATCTATTTCAGCTCGAATATCACTCATACCATTGCACTCTTTTGGCAAATGAATAGGATTATAATTCATAATATTAGCCCACTTTATTATTCAGTTAGCTACATTATAGCCCTCTATTTATTTACATGAAATTTATTTGCTATTTTCAGTTGCTTTAGTTTTAATGTCCTTAATGTAAAGCTCTGGATTATCCAATAATGGTTTTACTTTTTTTATTAATTCATCAGCTCGTTGTTTTTGTCTATTTTCACATTGCTTAATACCAAATAACAAAATAGTTAATATAATTAAGACTAACTTAAATTTATTCATCTCTATTCTACTTCTAAATTATCGCCATTCTTACCAATTTAGAACGGTTGCTACAGTCTGGGGGATTTCTATCATATTTAATAAAAATGTCTATTTCATCAACTATTGACTGCATTAGGGTAAATAAAAAACCACTTAATAAAAGTGTCCAACTTTATGGGGTCACTTCACTTGGGTGGTTTTTGTAAATTTTAATGGTGAATTTTTGGCCACTTACACGGCAATAATCTATCAGATACAAATTAATAGTACCCATCTAGAATTCATTACATAAATCATAGACAAAATAAAAGTTCTAAAGGGCTTTTTTATCTCAGATTGAAATTACTAAATACTTTATATTCAATAAATTGATTAGTTGCTTTTATTATTTCTAATTCTGCACCTTTATATCTTATAACTTTTGATTCTGATAAGTCATATTCAACATTATTTGAAAATGCAGGGCGAGCAAAATCATTATTAAATTCTTTATACCCGATATTAATTTTATTTCCTACTTTACCGTTATATATTAGTATCTGCTGGAACGCGTTTTGATAAGTTACATTTTTCTTTTGGTAAGAAAATGAAGCATCGCCTTTACATAAAGCACTACCGCTAACAGTAATAATACATAGGTCATTATCGTGTTTATTAGTTCTAATCCCTACAGGTATATCAGCAAAAGCTGATTTTCCCACTGTTACTCCAGAATTTAACTCATTTAAACCAAAAAACAGATACTTTTGATCTTCACCTACTTTAGGGTATTCTCCAGCATGAATAGTAAAATCCACCACTCCGCTAACAACTGTAGTTTGAGGAAAATAAACAACATCCCTCGCTGCTACTGTACCTTGTCTAACCATATCATCGCCAATAAATGTTTTGGTAACAACATTCAAATCGGGATAGCTTATTTGTTTTGTTTCGGCTACATAATTATACTTCACCGTGTTACAAGCGGTTAAAGCCAAGCCAAATAAACTTAAAAGGATTATTTTTTTCATACCATCTCCTTGATAATTAAATTTCGGTAATAGTATGAAAAATAGATAATAATATCAATTACAATTTCGACTGAACATTTGTTGAGTTACACATGGCTTTTCATACATCACCGGAATAATTACATATAATTTCTGATATGTTTTGATCAGCCTGTTTAACTGACATTCTGATGAGCTGTTTTCGACTTCAATAGACAGTTGACTTACTTCCACATTGCTTGCGTAGTTTTCTACAACAGATCTAGATTGGATACGGCCATTACCTAAGGTGATTTAATGGTTAGTTAATACTTGCCATTCTCTCCAAGTATTAAATATTGTCCCCCACCATGCATCAATATCTCAGGTTTGCCATCTTTACCAACTCGACACATTCTGTTGGAATCAACAGGCCTTTATTTTTACGGGCACCTGCTATCGAAATGCTTTTATTGCGCCTAATGCGGTCATATATGATACTAAGTTCAAGGTTGCGGATAAATGCTTTGTAGCAATTAAGATAAGCGCATAGTTGCTGATTGAAATAGTGTGGAAAGTGATGCTTCAGTGAGTTGAGTAGCGGTCGTTGCTTCTGCTGATTACTGCTGTTTATGTAATCATTGTTTACCATCATTATTCTTAGCGAACTCATTTAGTAGCAGTCTAACAATAGAGGAGGAACTCTTGTTTTGTTTTGTTTTGCTTTATTTTACTGACCAAAGGTAAATAACGCTTTTTTCAGGTATAAGATTGCCAAAGTGAAATATTACTCTTCACCATGATATGTCACTATTGTGCTCATTAAATCGCATATCTTCGTTGTTGATTACTAACACTATCGCTAGAATCTTGCCGGAATAGGGTTGTTTATGTTTAAGGTCAATTGTGAACTTATCACCACCAGTGATTGTTTTAAACCTGCACCATTGCCGATATAAGGATTTAGAAGAGTATTATTGTTTATTGAATTGGTGGAGCCAAGGGGGATCGAACCCCTGACCTCAACGCTGCCAGCGTTGCGCTCTCCCAGCTGAGCTATGGCCCCTAAAGGGATGAAATAAAACTGTGGCTAATAATATGCAACTAGTTAGAAAGTGTCAAATAATTTAATATTATTTGCTTAAAAAACAATCTAACAAAGCTCTGTCAAACTATGACAGAGCTTTAGTAATTAACGTAAAATCGCGTTTTGATCCGCACCTTCAACTTCAACTTTTGGTGGCATAAAGTGTTCACGTTTAACACCCAATTTAAGTGACATATAAGCAGCCACATAGATTGATGAAATCGTCCCTAACACAATTCCTACACCTAATGTTTCAGAGAAACCTTTTAACATTGAACCACCGAAGATATATAAGATAATAACTACCGCTAAAGTTGTGCCGGATGTCATTAAAGTTCGATGTAATGTTTGAGTTAACGAGATGTTGATAACGTCATATGGCGATGCCCGTCGAATTTTTCTGAAATTCTCACGAATTCTATCGAACACAACGATGGTATCATTAAGCGAATAACCAATGATGGATAACATTGCTGCAATAATCGTCAAATCTAATTCACGATTAAATAGGGATAAATATCCTGCGGTTATTACAACATCATGCGCTAAAGCAACAACAGCACCGGTACCAAATCGCCACTCAAATCGAAAAGCGATATAAATTAGGATACAAATTAATGCTGCACAAATCGCTAATATACCATCTTGAGCTAATTCAGTACCGACAGTTGGACCAACAAATTCAATTCGTTTAATTTCAGCGTTACTATCAATATTTTTATGCACTAAGTTTGAAATTTTCACCCCTAATGCATTATCGATCGCAGACGATACACTACCTTCGCTCTGGTTGGTAGTTGGTAATCGAATGATGATATCCTTACTGCTTCCATAATACTGAACTATTGGTTCATGATAGCCTTCATCACGTAAACTATTGCGTAAATCATCAAGATTTATCGGTTTAGTCACAGTTAATTCAACCGTTGTCCCACCAGTAAAATCTTGTCCAAGATTGAATCCTTTAACAAGAATTATTACAAATGAGGCAACCACTAATAACATTGAGATGACAAAAGCAATAAAGCCAAATTTTAAAAAGTCGAGCACTCTTCGTCCATGATTTAATTCTCTAACATCATGGTTTTCTTTTTGATTAACAATCACAATAAACCTCTAAATTGATAACTTATTGACGCGACGACCACCATAAATAAGATTGGCCAATGCTCGAGTTCCTACGATCGAGGTAAACATCGATGTTACAATACCGATACCTAAGGTAATAGCAAAACCTTTAATTGAGCCTGTACCTACTGCATAAAGAATTACAGCAGTGATTAATGTGGTAATGTTGGCATCAAAAATACTACTCCAAGCACCCGCATAACCTTCGTTAATTGCATGTTGGACACCTCGCCCATTACTTAGCTCTTCTTTTATCCGCTCATTAATCAGTACATTAGCATCTACCGCCATACCCACGGTTAGAACTATACCAGCAATACCTGGCATACTTAATGTTGCACCTGGCAATAATGACATAGCACCAACAATTAAAATTAAGTTTGCGACTAATGCAAGACTAGCAAATACACCAAATAGACGATATACCACCAACATAAAGATGACAGAAATTAATAATCCCCATACACAAGATTCTAAACCTTGAGTGATATTTTCTTGTCCCATTGAAGGGCCGACTGTACGCTCTTCAATTATCTGAATTGGCGCAATCAACGCACCGGCTCTTAGTAATAAAGATAAATTTCTAGCTTCATCAATACTACTTATACCAGTTACTTGGAATCGATCACTAAAAATACCTTGGATGGTTGCGACGTTAATTACTCTCTCTTGTTTTTCAAGAATAGGTTTATCATTTTCATCACGTTTTCCGGTATCTTTATACTCAACAAAAAGTGTTGCCATGGCTTTTTTCAGATTTTTCTGGGTAAAATCAAGCATGGTTTTACCACCAGCACTATCAAGTGTAATCGACACTTCTGGTTGGCTATATTCATTTACTCTAAATGATGAGTCGGTAATATGATCACCCGTTAATACTACACGTTTATAAAGTAAAACTGGGCGGCCGTTTTCCATATACTTTAATTCAGAACCATACGGAACACGCATATTGCCATTTATAATTGCAGCTAAGTTAATTGAACTGTCATCATTAACTTGTCTGAATTCGAGGGTTGCTGTTGCCCCTAAAATACGTTTAGCTAATGCGGTATCTTGGATACCCGGTAACTCAACGACAATTCGATCAGAACCTTGGCGTTGAACAATAGGTTCCGCGACGCCTAGCTGATTAACACGATTACGTAAAATTGTGGTATTTTGTTGTACTGCATCGCTTTTTGTTTGTTGTAATCGCTGTTGACTAACACTAATGACAATGCTGCTATCATTTTGAGATGTCAATTCATAATCTTGTAATCCATTGATTTTTGTAATAGCTTTATTACGATCTTCAACATTATCAAATTGCATTGTTATTTGTTGATTTGCATTTTTGCTAAGTGTTTTGTAATTAAGATTATTTTTATTAAACTCTGCTTTTAAATTTTCAATCGACTGTTCTGTTAATTTACTTAATGCAGTCGTCATATCCACTTCCATTAAGAAGTGAACACCACCGCGCAAATCGAGCCCCAATTTCATTGGTTCGGCACCAATCATAGTTAACCATGATGGTGTTGCCGGTGCTAGATTTAGTGCAACAGTATAATCTTCACCTAATTCTTGTGATATTAACTCTTTAGCTTTAAGCTGTGTATCATTATCACTTAATCGAATTAAAATAGATTTATTTTCATAAACAAGCGATTTAGGTTCAATTTGATTGTTTACCAAAAGCTGTTTGACTTTATCTTGCGTAGCAACATCAATTTCGGTACTGTTTGAACCTGAAATTTGTATAGCGGGATCTTCACCATAAATATTTGGAAGGGCATAAAGTAGGCCGACGCAGATCACGACGACCAACATAATGTACTTCCACAAAGGATAGCGATTTAGCACGACATATTCTCTTGTGGGATTAGATAATTAATACAATGATCTATAATAAAAAATTTATTATAGAGACTTCATTGTTCCTTTTGGTAAAACTGATGTGATAAAGTCACGTTTGATAACCACTTCGGTTGTATCATTTAACTCTAACACAATATAACCATTTTCATTAACTTTTGCTACACGACCAATCAGTCCGCCATTAGTTAATACTTCATCACCTTTTGAAATAGCAGCCATTAACTCTCGATGAGCTTTAGCGCGTTTTTGTTGTGGGCGCATAATCATAAAATAGAAAAATAACCCAAATACAACTAACATTATAGGTAAGAAATAAGGGTTTGCTTCAGCTGCTGCGCCATCTGCTGCGTATGCATTAGAAATAAAAAAGTCCATATTGGTCCTCTTAATTTTTATAAAAATATCAAAGTGTAAAATTATAGCACAATAAATAAATCGATTATTAACTATTTCTTGCCAATATCGTTTAGATCAATCACGATAAAGCCCAAAAACAATTAAGTCGTTAAATATTGAGCCATACTAACTAAGTTAAATAACCATTTAGGATAAACACCACATATAATAGTTAAAACTGCCGCAAGAACAATCAGCGATTCACTCACTGTTATATCTTGCCATTTTAATCGGTTATTTGAATTATAATTTGACTGTTCATCATGAGTTGGCCTGATATACAGATTGAGAATAAGCCTTGCATAAAAATAGAGTCCTATTGTACTACCAATAACCACAGCCGCAATTAACCACCATAATTCAGCTGTCACCCCCAATAAGATTAAAAGGAAACGCCCAACAAATCCTGCGGTAAGTGGAACGCCAGCTAAAGAGAGAAAACCGATCCCCATGGTTAATGCAAGAACAGGCCGACGCCAAAATAAGCCCGAAAGATCAATTTCATTTTCATGATCTTGTAACTCATTGGAATGTGATTCTAAACTAATAACCCCCAAAATACAGATGTTGGCAAGAATGTATCCAATTAGATAAACACCAATAGTTTCTAAAGCAAGTACTTGATATTGCACGGCAATTAAAGCAATCAATAAATATCCAAAATGAGCGATAGAAGAGTAAGCTAACAACCGTTTTAAGCTACGCTGCATTAAAGCGGATAAATTTCCCCATAATATTGAACAAAATGCCATACTAACCAGAATGATACGAATTGTTTCATTATTGACAATCGGCGCAAGTAAAAACAACCTTGCCATAGCACAAAATAGTGCCACCTTCCCTACTGTTGACAATAATAGCGCCACAACGGTCGGCGCCCCTTGATAAACATCAGGTAGCCAAAGTTGAAAAGGTACCAATGAAAGTTTAAATCCAATTCCAACTAATATTAAACAAATTCCAATTAATAATAATATGCTTGGATAAGACATTGTTGATAGTTGATAACTTAAGCCACTAAATGTCAGTTCACCGGTAGCTGCATAATAAAAAGCAATCCCCATTAATAAAAACGAACTAGCGATTGCTGATAAAATCATATATTTGATGGCCGCTTCTAATGCATGAGTTTGCATATACTGATAACCGATCAATCCTACAAATGGAATCGAAAGCATTTCAACACCAAGACAGAATGACATCAAATGGCTAGCATAAACTAGGGTTATACCACCTAATGCCATAAACAGTAAAATCACATAAAATAAACCATGTTCAACCTTTTCCTGAATAAACCATTGATAAGCCAACGATGCAACCACAATTGCAATAATTAAAATTAAGCTGGTATACAGTAATCCATAGCCATCACAAGTAAATAGTGCGGTAATTTGATGAGCGCGCCACTTGCTTTGCGTATTATCAACTTGTGGGTTATCATCAATATTTTGAGGAGGACCAACAAAATCATCAATTTCTTGAACAATTGGCTCTGAAATTTGCTCATTTTGAGCAGACGACGTTTCTTGTTCCGTTGGTACTGCATCAACAGCTATGGTCTGTTCAGTTGATAAATCAGTATCAGTTGAATCTTGTGATGTTGTTTCTTGCGTTGTAGTACCTTGTGATGAAGTATCCTGCGATGAAGTATCTTGTGGCGTAGCCACTGATATTTGCATATTGTCGCTGCTAATATCGGTTATTGCTGGGGTATTATAGGAAATTAAAATTCCTAAAATAGAAGAACTAATTAACGCACAGATTAAAGCTGATGTTGCTAAAATAGCACATTTTTTTGTTTCTAATTTATAAACAAACAGCGCTATGAGCAAAACAATTATGGCAAAGCTCAATATGAATATTGGCAATAAAGCGATCATAAATTATTACTCTCCCACTCGTTCTGCTGTTATATACTGTATTGTTTGGTTGACGGTAGAATAAGAAACATCTAACACCACTTTAGGATATAATCCGATAAAGATAAGGACAATCAATACACTTGATAATAACAGAATATCTTTTTTACTTATAAACTGTTTGGCCACTTCACCGTTATCCACCGCCCCATAAAAAATAGGTTGCATGCGCATAATTAAAGAAATTGATAGTAATAACAAGCCGATTACTAGTAATACTGTATAATAAGGATATGAGGTATAGCTACCTAATAACATCATATAATTACCGACAAAATTAGCTGTACCTGGTATGCCTAACACAGCCAACATAAAAAATAGAGTAAAAGAAGACAAATATCTTACTTTTTCTTTTAATCCAATAAATTGGTTGATATTTCGGGTTAAGTAACATTCAACCAATAGTCCACTTATCATGAACATGCCTACAATCGCTAAAGTTATCGCTATCATTTGAATAACAACGCCTTGAAACGCTATCACTGTTCCACTATAGATAATTGCAGTAACAAATCCCATTAAAGCGATATGAATATAAGCTATTAATTTTTTAATATCAGTTTGATTGAATGCGAGTAGGGCAGCATAAAAAACAGTAAACATCGCCACTGTTGAAATAACCGGCATAATGGCTAAAGATGCGTTCGGGAAAAGTGGTATTACAAAACGCAATAAACCAAATGTAGCAGTATTGAGCAATAAACCACTTATCATTATAGAACCACTTGTTGAGGATTCAATATGCGCCTCAATAAACCAATTATGAAATGGAACTAACGGAATACGTATAATAAAAGCCGCTAAAAATCCTAACATTAATAAAAATTCGGTATTAGTTGAAATTGGTGTTTTAGTTAAAATTTGATAATCAAAAGTCCACTGCGCGGTCAAATTCCAATTGATTAATGCCAATGAAACAATAGATATAAGCATTAATAAGCTACTTATTTGGGTATATATTAAAAATTTATTAGCCCCATTAAAGCGTAATTGAGAATTTAAATCTCGCCTTCCCCACAAAGAGATTAAGAAATAAATTGGAATGGCTACCGCTTCCCAAAAGAAAAACATTAAAAAGAGATCAGTAATGACAAATAACATCATAATGGCGGATGTCATAAATGATATACATAAATAAAATAATCCAACATTACTGAGGTTTTCTTTACTGGAATTAACAATAACTAACAGTACAATAAATAGTGTTACAGTAATCACGACTAATGATAAGCCATCTAAAACCAGATGAAAATGAATCCCAAGTAATGGAATCCAGTCAATATTGACTTCTTTATTCCAACTTGAATTTGGTTCTATATTGATTGCATTTATCCATAAAATTATTGCTAAAATTAATGTGATTAATATAGTCGTGAAAGCAACCATCATTGGTAAACATTGCCAACGCAATTGCCCATTAGTTGCAGCTATATTTCTTTGTAAGAATACATTACATAGCCAACCAATGAATCCACCAATTACAGGTAAGAAGACAAGCCATAACAACATGAAAGTTCACACCTTTATTAAATAAAAATTAATAACATTAATATAATAATGCTACCTATAACCATCGAAACCAGATACCATCTTATTTGTCCATTTTCTAGACTAACAATATATGAGTTTATTTTCTTGATTCCCCACATTACCCAATTATCCCATATGGCAAATGGATCTTTTTTCAACCAATTAGCTAAATAGATATACGGTTTTACAAAAATATTATTTAAGATAAAATCAAACCACCAATTGCTTTTACAGAGTTTTACTAAACTTTTCACCATCGGAGTATTAAGTATTTCATGGACTTCACTGTTAGGATATGCATAAAAAATATAAGCAATAACTAAACTTAATAAAGTCACCGCAGCTAACAGTAGTCGAAATGGTAATTGCCCTTGGGTATCAAGAGCTGCAATCGGCAGAATCCCTTGAGTTGGCACAGGGTAATATATAAAAAATGCGGTGGTAAAAATCACTAAGATAAAAATCGGTAAATAATTTAACTTTTTAATTTTAACAAATTGATTGTTCTTATTAGGCTTATGATGGAAAACTGAAAAGATTAAACGCAAAATGCTTAAGCTAGATAATAAGATACCTAATAAACTAATGGTGCCTACCAATAAATTACCTTGTGCCATTAACCCAAGAATAATATCACCTTTGATATAAAATGATGAAGAAATCAAAGGGAAAGCACTCAGAGAAAGCATTATAATTAAAAAGATAATATACAATACCGGGTTAGATTTTAATAAGCCACCAAGTTTGCTGATATCACGTTCGCCGCGACATTGTTTTACTAAAATTGCCGTAGCGAGGATCAACAATGTACTGGTTACTGAATAATTTATCAAACAGTTTAATGACAAACTCCAGTTTTGCGTTGAAAAAGCATAAAATAGATAACTAATTTGAGTTAAATTGATATAAGTTACAATTCGTTTTATATCATTTTGAACTAAAGCAATACTACTAGCAAATATGACAGTTAATGAAGCGAATAAAAGCATGATATAGAGGGTATCGCTAGACATCATAAACAGATTGCTTAGTCTTAAAACGAGATAAACTCCAGCCAAAATAACCGTCGAAGATTGTAATAGTGCAACAGCTGGCATTGGCGCTAATGTTGTTTCTGTAAACCAAGTATGCATAGGAAAAAGCGCTGATTTACTCATGGCACCGAGGAACAACATAATGGTGATCCAAAAGATAATATCTGAATCGATAGCCAAATCATTTTGCGCTTTGATTAACAAAGTGCTGATTTTTAAGGTTTCTAAAGTTTGATAAAGTAAAAATATACCAATGATTAGAAAAATATCGGTTAAATGCATCATAACAAATGCTTTAACCGCAGCATAACTATTACGCGCTTGTTTATAGTAGATACCAATAAGTAAGTAAGTACTTATACTCACACCTTCCCAACCAAGCAACATCACAAATAAATTATCAACTAACACAACAGTTAACATGCTGGTTATCAGTAAGTTACTATAGGCATAAAAATTATAAATATCTTCCTTTGATTTTAGATAACAAGCAGCAAAAAAATAAATCAATAATCCAAAGAAAGAAATCAACACTAAAAATGTTAATGATAAACCGTCCAAAGTTAAGGAAAACGGAACTTCTAAATCCCCGACAGAAAACCAAGTCCATAAATTTCTCGTATAAACCAGAGTCATATCAGGAACAGTGTTGGTAATAAAATCAACACAAGAAAATATGGTTATTAAACCAATAACAAAGATAGTACAAATTCCGATTAACATAACATTAATCGATCGTATTTGTCGTCCAAAACAAACCAATATCAGAAAAGATAGCAATGGAACAATGATAGTTAAATAAAGTAAATTCATCCTTTCATTTCACTCAATGAATCAATATTAAAGTTTTTACGGCGATAAATTAATTTGACAAGTAAAGTGAGTCCAACAACTATATGAGCTAAAACGGTAGTTACCGCTAAGATAGCAAGGACTTCTCCATCAGATTGTTGCCAATAACTACTCGCGACAAAAAGCGCCGTTATTGCACCGTTATTCATGATGACAAGACTTAACAATAAAAAATAGAGATTTCGTCTAATCATTACCCCTAGAAGTCCGATAACAAACAAGATAGAAGCAACAATTAGTCCATACATAAGTGGTATCACGTTATTTCTCCGAAAACATTCGATGTATAAAATAATAAGCTATAACTGCAGCACCTAATAATAAAAATGCCGCTAACTCAATCATCAAAATATAAGCATATATCGACATTTGGTGCATTAATTCATGTGATTGCTTAAATTGCGAATAGTCAGTACCCACTACACCATAAATAAGAATAACTAATAATATAAACGCTAAGACTAGTGGCCCCAACCAAATTTTAGGACTAATACCATGTTTATTGGTTTCAACACTGTCTTTATGAATTTTTAGCAAAATAGAGACCGCTAAAAAAAGAAGTATTACACCACATATAAAAAAGAGGATATACAAAACAGCTGAAATATAAGTTTTAAGTAGAATAAATATCAATGCTGATGCAAAGAGTGAAATAGCAAGATATAAAATTGCCTTTTCTACTCGTCTACAAAAAATCACTATTATACTAGCAACAACAGCAATTATCGATGCAATATAAAAAACAACGATCATTAAATAATCCAATATTTATTTCATATTTTACTAGTATATACCCAATCGCCGATAATATACAGTTTACTAACGTTGTGTTAATACAAAAAATTATCTCTAAATGAATTATTAACTTTGTATAGTAACCAGAGTCGCATCTTTAGCCAATATAATAAAAACAGTAGAAATTAAAAAAACTATAAAATTTTATTATTTAAATTCAATACAACATTGTTATAAAGTATATATCCTGTGCAATTAACCTATATTTATACCTTCTTCTTTAAATTGTCATTTTGAGGCAAGCAGCTTAAAGGCACTTAGGCAAAATATTAACAAGTAGAGAATAGAATGAATAATCAATACTCATCCATGCGAAGCAACGTCAATATGTTAGGAACCCTATTGGGCGATGCGATTAAACGCGCAACAGGTAATGAAACATTCGATTTAGTCGAAAAAATCCGTCAATTATCCAAATCCGCGCAACAAGGAAATAAGCAAGCGCATAATGAAT
The DNA here is from genome assembly GCF_984569085.1 of Gilliamella sp. LMG 34359. Taxonomy (NCBI): domain Bacteria; kingdom Pseudomonadati; phylum Pseudomonadota; class Gammaproteobacteria; order Orbales; family Orbaceae; genus Gilliamella; species Gilliamella sp. LMG 34359. The sequence continues at coordinate 3,499,809 of NZ_OZ474906.1, forward strand.
TACTTAAGTTAATTGAAAATCTTAATAACCAAGATTTACTTCATGTTGCACGTGCGTTTAATCAGTTTTTAAATTTAGTTAATACTGCTGCCGAGTATTATGGCATTTCTCCACATGGCGAGGCATCTAGTAGCCCGAAAAAGATGACCGAACTATTTAAATCCCTTAAAAGTTTAAATTTCGTGCCTCAAACAATTAAACAAGCGATTGATAATTTATCTATTGAGTTAGTGCTCACTGCGCATCCAACAGAAATTAATCGCCGTACGATGATTAATACTTACACCGCAATTAATAGTTGTTTATCACAACTTGACCATAATGATTTAGCTGATTATGAAAAAGAGCGAATTATGCGTCGATTAAAACAACTTGTTTGCCAGGCATGGTACACCGATGAAATTCGTAAAAAACGTCCTACTCCTCTTGATGAAGCCAAGTGGGGGTTCTCGGTAATTGAAGATAGTTTATGGGAAGGTGTACCATTATTCTTACGCGAATTTAATGATCAATTAGTCGATGCGTTTAATGAAGAGCTCTCCGTCGAACATGTTCCGGTTAAATTTACCTCATGGATGGGTGGAGATCGCGATGGTAACCCCAATGTAACGGCAAAAGTTACCGCAAGAGTGATGTTGCAAGCTAGGTTAAAAGCAATAGAGCTATTTTTAGCTGATATTCAAATCTTAGTTCGCGAATTATCAATGACAGAGTGTAGTCAATCAGTTATTGATTTATTAGATGAACAAAATAAAGCCGCATCTGAGCCTTATCGAGCGGTAATGAAACAGTTACGCTCTCGTTTGACTAAAACTCATAGCTATATAGTGGCACTGTTGAATAATGAACAAGTTTTAGCGCCTAACGATCTTTTAATAAAAAATGAACAATTATGGACGCCGCTCTATACTTGTTATGAATCGTTAATTGAGAATGGAATGTCAACTATTGCTCATGGGCCGTTATTAGATACATTAAGACGTATTAAAAGTTTCGGATTGCAGTTAGTTAGATTGGATATCCGTCAAGATAGTTCGGTTCATACTGAAGCATTAGATGCCTTAACCAAGGAACTTAATTTAGGTAGTTATGCTTCCTGGTCAGAAGAAGAAAAACAACAGTTTTTATTGACTGAATTACAATCTAATCGACCACTACTACCCTACAATTGGCAACCTGATGAAATGGTTCAAGAGGTCCTAGATACCTGCCGCGTAATCAAAAAAGCCGGTGAGGAATCGATTGCTTCTTATGTGATTTCGATGGCAAAAGCGCCTTCTGATATTTTAGCGGTATACTTACTTCTAAAAATTGTTGATTGTCAAAAAAATATTCCGGTCGCGCCTTTATTTGAAACTTTAGAAGATTTAAATAATGCGAAATCTGTTATGCAAAAACTTTTAGATATTCCTTGGTATCGAGAAAAAATTAATGGCAAACAGATGGTCATGATTGGTTATTCGGATTCAGCAAAAGACGCCGGAACCCTTGCAGCATCTTGGGCACAGTATCGTTCACAAGAAGAATTAGTTAATTTGTTTGAACAATATAATATTAACTTGGTGTTATTCCATGGTCGCGGTGGTTCAATTGGACGTGGTGGCGCACCAGCTCACGCAGCTTTACTATCACAACCACCTGGATCATTAAAAGGGGGGTTACGTGTTACAGAACAAGGTGAAATGATTCGATTCAAACTCGGGTTACCAGAAGTTGCACTGAGTAGTTTAATGCTTTATGCATCAGCGATTTTACAAGCAAATTTACTTCCACCTCCAGAGCCTAAGCAAGTCTGGCGAGATATTATGGATGAGATGTCTGATTATTCATGCCAATGTTATCGTAGTTATATTAGAGAAAAGGCTGAATTTGTTGATTATTTTCGCGCCGTCACCCCAGAAACCGAGCTTGGCAGACTTCCATTAGGCTCCCGACCGCAAAAACGTCGAACCGGTGGCGGAATAGAGAGTTTACGAGCAATACCATGGATTTTCGCTTGGACACAAAATCGCTTAATGGTTCCATCATGGCTTGGGGCTGGAAGTGCACTTAGACTAGTTATCAATGAAGGAAAAAAAGAGCAACTTAGGGATATGTATCATAATTGGCCATTTTTTAATGCTCGTTTAGGAATGTTAGAAATGGTTTACGCTAAAGCGGCGCCCAATATTCATGAATACTATGAACAAAGATTGGTTTCTCCAACATTATGGCCATTAGGTGAGGAATTACGAAACTTATTAACTAATGATATCAATACAGTACTAACTATTACTGATGATATTAGCTTAATGGCAGACCTACCTTGGATTGCTGAATCAGTAGCTTTACGAAATACTTATATTGAACCGCTAAATTTATTACAAGCAGAATTATTAAGTCGTTCGCGTCAAAATACTGATGATGATGAAAATACCATAGTTGAACAAGGGTTAATGATAACCATCTCTGGTATTGCGGCAGGAATGCGAAATTCAGGATAATAAAAAAAGGGCTTATTTGCCCTTTTTATTTTGTTGAGAAAGTTCTTCTAAATAGGCCTGCGCATCCTCATCACCTTGCTTGCTGGCTTGAATAAACCAATAAGTCGCTAGGTTATTATTTTGTTTAACGCCTTCGCCTTCAAGATATTTAACCGCGAGATTATATTGAGCATCAACATTTCCTTGTTTAGCAGCTTTGGTATACCATTCTATTGCTTTTGCTATATCTTTAGGTACACCACCACCAACATCATACATAACCGCTATGTTATATTGAGCATCAGCATTACCACCTTCTGCTGCTTTATTAAACCAATAGGCAGCTTGAGAATTATCTGGTTTTGTTCCTGTACCCGTTGCATACATAATGCCTAAATTATACATTGCTAGCACATAGCCACGTTCTGCAGCTTGAGTGTAAAAATAAACAGCTGCAACACTATCTTGTGTTAAACCATCACCTTCTTGGGACATCAATCCAAGATAATATTGCGCCTCGGGATTATTATCTCTCGCCGCTTTACTAAACCAATCAGCCGCTACCATGCGATCTTTTTCTACGCCATCCCCAAAAAAGTACATTATGCCAAGATTTAAATAAGCATCATAAATACCTTGATCACCAGCTTGGGTAAAATAGTTAATCGCAGTTGGCGTATTTTTTTTTACACCTTCACCATTTTTATACATCAAAGCTAAATTATATTTAGCTAAAGCATAATTTTGATCGGCGGCTAATTTGAAAAATTTGAATGCTTGCGATAAATCAGCTTTAGTACCTAAACCATTTTGATACATATAAGCTAAATTATTTTGAGCTTTATCTAATCCTTGTTCGGCTGCTTTTCTGAACCAAAAGAAAGCTCTATGATCATTAACTTCAATACCTAATCCCTGTTTATAAATTGTTGCTAACGTGTATTGAGACTGCATATCGCCCTTTTCCGCTGAAAGTAGCAAAGAAGGGATTAACGAACTAGGATCACTTACTTTTAATTCGGTATTGGGTTGTGTTTTAGCTTCACTTGCACTTGCGCCACAAGAGATAGATAACATCAACGCTAATATAATTTGAAGTTTTTTCATAATTGTTTAAATGCCATAATATTAACAATAATTATACATAATTGATTAAAAAGGGAATAGTTTTGTTTTTTAAAATTCACTTTTTTTCATTACTTAAATGAAAATTAATGTTTTTTATACATTGCCAATATATTTAAACCGCTAAGTTAAGCCATGGTAGTAAATAGTAAATCGCCATTTAATTAACTATGTCACAAACCAAGTTGATTCCAAATTTCATCAATATGGGTAACTACTTTTGCATCTTTAGTAATGATTTTACCCCATTCACGATTAGTTTCACCCGGCCATTTGTTAGTCGCATCCAATCCCATTTTAGATCCTAAACCAGAAATTGGTGAAGCAAAATCTAGATAATCAATAGGCGTATTATCAACAAAGCTTGTATCTCGCTGCGGATCCATTCTTGTTGTGATAGCCCATATTATATCTTTCCAATCTCTAGCATTAATATCATCATCACAGACAATAATAAATTTAGTATACATAAATTGTCTTAAATAAGACCAAACACCCATCATTACTCTTTTAGCATGTCCGGGATATTGTTTTTTAATTGTGACGATAGCAATACGATAAGAACATCCCTCTGGTGGTAGATAAAAATCAACAATTTCAGGAAATTGTTTTTGCAATATTGGAATAAACACTTCATTTAATGCTAATCCCATTACTGCTGGTTCATCTGGTGGCCTACCAGTATAAGTAGAATGATAAATTGCATCTTTGCGTCTAGTTAAATGAGTCACCGTGAACACTGCAAATTTTTCAACTTCATTATAGTAACCTGTATGATCACCATAAGGGCCTTCAGCAGCTAGTTCGTTGGGATCGATATAACCTTCGAGAATAATTTCAGCTGTCGCTGGCACTTCTAATTCATTTGATAATGATTTTACAACTTCTGTTCGACTGTTTCGTAACAATCCTGCAAAAGCGTATTCTGATAACGTATCCGGTATCGGCGTAACTGCACTTAATATAGTAGCAGGATCTGCGCCAATTGCGATACTAACTGGAAATTTTTCATTTGGATGTGCTTGTTGCCATTCAGCAAAATCAAGCGCCCCACCGCGATGCGACAACCACCGCATAATTAATTTATTTTTACCTAATAGTTGTAAGCGGTAAACACCAATATTCTGACGATCTTTATATGGCCCCATAGTGATAGTTAAGCCCCAAGTTAATAGTGGAGCAACATCTCCTGGCCAACAATGCATAATAGGTAATTGTCTTAAATCGACCTCATCATCTTTAAAAATTAATTCCTGACAAGGTGCTGAAGACCGACGTTTTACCGGCATATTGAGAACTTGTTTGTATTTAGGCAAAACATTAAAAAATTGTCGAATACCTTTAGGTGGTTCAGGCTCTCGTAAAAAAGCGAGTAATTCGCCAATTTCTCGCAATTCTGTGGTTTCTTCTCGTCCCATAGCCATAGCGACTCGTTTAGCCGTACCGAAAAGATTACACAGCACAGGAATGTCATAACCTATGGGATTTTCAAATAATAATGCTGGCCCTTGTGAACGTAAGACTCTATCAGCTATTTCGGTCATTTCAAGATAAGGGTTAACTGGATAAGTAATACGTTTTAATTCTCCATGCTGTTCAAGATAATCTAAAAATCCACGAAAATCTGAAAAGTTCATTTATTATCACTCTCTATTACTTATTTACCTTTTCTTAAATAAATCTAAAGGTAACTTATAATCCTCTAGACAATTATTCCTACGATACGCAATTAGTCTTCATCAAAATTTTCACTATAAATAGGTGTTTGTTTATTTTGATTACACTCAACAATATTAGGTAATAGATTTTCAAATTGATTTTGATCGATTTCAATAAAATTATCAGTATCTACCTGATAAAAAAGATATTGATGTGTCTGGTCATCAAATTGGAATGAAGATAACCAGTAATTACGATCATCACTATTTTCATTAGCAAATATCTTGATGATGCTACTTTCACGCTTTTCTGGTTGATTATGTAATAGATGATCAATAATTTTTTCGGCTATTTGTGAATCATATTCATCAAAAATGACATATTCACCTTCGTTAGCTTTACATTTTTTGATATCGATGTCTGCATGACTGCTTGACACGAAAAAAAATAGACTAAATAACAAAATAAAATAATGGTTAAGTTTCATTTTAGATTCCTCAAACTAAATTCATCAATTGAATCAATTTTACTTATAGCCTCACAATTATTTGGCGATATAGTAATATTGGCGGCATTTTTTATAGTTAACCATTGATAAGATAGATGTTCACTAAGTACAGGTATTATTTCATCATTTAGAGGTAAATAAAACCAATGTTCTTTATTTATCTTTACTTCTGGTGCATATCGATATCGAAACTGAGGAAAAATTTCAAACTCAATCACATGTTTTGCATCAATTAATTTAAGATTTTTTCCATTAATATCTATACCGGTTTCTTCAAAAACTTCACGAATTGCCGTATCTGTAGGCGATTCGTTATCTTCCATACTACCCGTGACTGATTGCCAAAAATTAGGATCATCCTTACGTTGCAACATAAGAACACGCAAAGTCCGTTTACAATAAATAACAACTAATACTGACTCTGGGTTCTTATATTTTTGCATATAAATACCGTTAATTTTTAGTTACTTCAATGCCAAGTTCCTTTAAAGCGGTTGGATTTGCAGGACTTGGTGCATCGGTTAACAAGCATGTTGCAGCAGTTGTTTTCGGGAAGGCAATAACATCACGAATATTGTCCGTTCCTGTTAATAACATAGTTAATCTATCTAAGCCAAATGCTAAACCTGCATGTGGTGGCGTACCATATTTTAATGCATCAAGCAGGAAGCCAAATTTTTCACGCTGATCATGTTCATTTATGCCTAAAATTGAAAAGACAGCTTGCTGCATTTCGCTACGATGAATACGTACAGAGCCACCACCAACTTCATAACCATTGATTACCATATCATAAGCATTAGCGACTGCATTTTCAGGATTGCTCATCAATTGCTCTGGCGTGAAATCTTTTGGTGAGGTGAACGGATGGTGCATAGCACTTAAACCTTCATCGGTTTCTTCAAACATAGGGAAATCAACGACCCAAAGTACCGCCCATTTGTTTTCATCTGTGAGGCCTAAATCCTTGCCAACTTTCAAACGTAATGCACCTAATGCATCACTAACCACTTTATAGCTATCAGCACCAAATAATAAAATATCACCATCTTTCGCATTAGCACGATTGAGTAATGCTTCCATTTGAGATTCATTAAAGAATTTAGCTATTGTACTTTGCACACCTTCAAGGCCTTTACTACGCTCATTAACTTTAATCCATGCCATACCTTTAGCGCCATAGACTGAAGTTAATTTCGTATAATCATCTAGTTGTTTACGAGTTAGTTGAGCACCGTTTGGCACGCAAAGCAAGGCTACTCGGCCTTTTGGATCATTCGCAGGTTCTGAAAGAACTTTAAAATCGATATCTTTAACTAGATCCGCTACATCAATAATTTCCAGAGGATTACGTAAATCAGGTTTATCACTACCAAAACGTCTCATTGCTTCTGCAAAAGTTAATATTGGGAACTTGCCTAAATCGATATTTTTTACATGTAACCAAAGTTCGCGAATCATTTTCTCCATAATTTCACGCACTTGTTCAGCTCTCATAAAAGAGGTCTCAACATCAATTTGAGTAAATTCAGGTTGGCGATCAGCACGAAGATCTTCATCACGAAAACATTTAACAATTTGATAATAACGATCAAAGCCAGACATCATCAATAACTGTTTAAACAGTTGCGGAGATTGAGGAAGTGCATAAAACTCACCGTTATGAATTCGACTTGGAACAAGATAATCACGCGCACCTTCTGGCGTCGCTTTGGTTAACATTGGTGTTTCAATATCTAAAAAACCATGCTCATTCATAAATGAACGAACAAATGCGGTAATTTGTGCGCGAGTTTTAAAGATAGAGGTCATTTCTGGGCGGCGTAAATCTATATAACGGTATTTTAAACGCTGTTCTTCGCTATTGTTTTGGTTGAAATCCAATGGTAAAACATCACTACGATTAAAAATTACCAGTTCAGTTGCTAGTACTTCAACCTCACCGGTTGCCATATCTTTATTAATTTGGCCCTCAGGTCTAGCTCTCACTTTTCCTTTAATTTGAATACAAAATTCATTACGTAACTCGCCAGCTAATTGATATGCTTGTTGATAATCAGGATCAAAAAAAACTTGCACAATTCCTTCACGATCACGCATATCAATAAAAATCATTTTACCTAAATCTCGGCGTTTATTGACCCATCCACATAGTGTGACTTCTTGATTAATATAACTTGCGTTTAATTGTCCGCAATAAATTGTTCTCATTAAATATATCCTGTGTACAATTACCAAAAATGATAATTATTATAGAGCAATTTATCCGGGTATAAAGACTATGTTTTAAAATAATCACTATTTATTTTATTTATACTCGGTTTATGATAATAACTTTACTTTATAGGTTTATTTATAAATCATTTTAAATTCAATAAGATAATTAAGTGAAATATCTATTTTATAAATAAATTTTAAAAATGATTAATTTAATAACTTGTCATATCAGCTATTTATCAATAAGCTTTAACATTATTTCTTTACTATTTTATTGAATATGAAAGCTTTAATTTCAATTGATTACACCAATGATTTCATTGCTGATGATGGTGCATTAACAACTGGCTCTGTAGGTCAAAAAATTGAATCAGAAATCCTAAATATAACTCAATCATTTATTAAAAATAATCAGTTTATCGTTTTTGCTATTGATGCCCATAACCCTTCAGATAAATACCATCCGGAAAATTCGCTATTTCCCCCTCACAATATTGTTGGAAGTGTTGGCCAACAATTATTTGGTAATTTACATCATCTTTATCAGAAACATCAGAATTCAGATAATATTTATTGGATCAATAAACGCCACTATTCAGCATTTTGTGGTACGGATCTCGATCTACGCTTACGCGAAAGAGATATTACTCAAATCCATTTAATTGGTGTTTGTACGGATATTTGCATTTTACATACAGCCGTAGATGCCTATAACTTAGGTTATAAAATAGTTATTCATCAAAATGCAGTTGCAAGCTTTGATCCTATTGGTCATCAATGGGCTTTAAAACACTTTCAAAATACCTTAGGGGCAACTGTAGTATAAAAAGTATAGTATCAAAAGTGTAGTGTAAGAAATGTAGAGAAAAAAGATAAAAATAAGAAGGAGCAAGAATGGAAGTTTTAAAAGACTATAAATTGCATTTAATTGCCTTTTTGGTAGTAATTATTTGTGAGCTTATCGGCGAACAATTTATATGGATTATTGCCGTTTTTCCCATGTTATATGCAATGATTTTTGGTGGCATCATTAGCTTACCTAAACTAAAAATACTAACCAACAAAAATATGCAAAATGCAAGTCTAGTGATGATGGTTACATTGATTCTACTCGTTGCAAAACTTGGTTTAGCTGTAGGTCCCAAAATTGATATGATTTTAAAAGATGCCAAGCTAGCCTTAATTTTTCAAGAATTAGGCCATTTTGCCGGAACCATTTTACTTGGGCTTCCGTTAGCAATGTTATTAGGTATGAAACGAGAAGCTGTGGGCGCAACTTACTCTGTTGCCCGCGAACCTAATATTGCTATTGTTGCAGATAAATATGGACTTGATTCACCTGAAGGTCGTGGCGTTATGGCTATGTATATTTGCGGTACCCTTTATGGTGCAATTTGGATGAGTATCCTTGCTAGCTTAATAGCACAATTGAACATTCTTCACCCATATGCACTAGCAATGGGAGCTGGCGTGGGTAGTGGAAGCATGATGGCGGCCTCGCTTGCACCGATAAGTGCATTATATCCTGAATTATCAGAAAACATTAATGCTTATGCTACCACCGCGAATTTAATGTCGGGAATGGTGGGCATGTATATTTACACACTATTTTCTTTGCCTTTCGCTTCTTTTATGTATAACACTTTAGACCGTTTTCGACGCAAGAAATAAGGATGTCATAATGAAGATTTTCGAGACGATTTTTGTATTTATTTTAGTCGCCATTATTATGGCAGCTGGTAACACTGTGGGATATAAAATTGATTTGATTTCATCGCTTGAAGCAGTAGCGATGCTAGTTATTATCTCTATTGTAGGGCTGTTAATAAGTAAGTTACCCGGATTTAATAAATTACCGGTAATTTTATGGGTATCTGTGGTTGCCGCTATCATGTCATCACCAATATTCCCATACCATCAAGAAATTGTTGCAATTACTGATCAAGTGACATTACTTGCAGTTTGTACGCCTATACTTGCTTATGCAGGATTAGCTATCGGTAAAGATCTTGCGTTATTTAAAAATATCTCTTGGCGCATTATTCCCGTATCTTTAGCTGTTTTTTCTGGTACATTTATTTTTGCAGCTATAATTGCTCAAGTCACTTTGCATTGGGAAGGCGTTATCTAATTTAGATAGGGATTTAATTTATGACTAAAGAAGAACTAAAGAAAAAAGTTTGTGACGCGATTGCAAACCGAAAAGCAGACATCAAATCGATTGCTGAAGCGATTTGGTCCGAACCAGAGCTCGGTTATAAAGAGCATAAAACCGCTAAAAAAGTAGAAGATGCTTTTGAGAAATTAGGTGTTCCTTTTAAAAATAAATTAGCCTTAACCGGGGTAAAAGGTCGTCTTAAAGGCGGTAAAGGTAGCAAATATAGTATAGCGGTTATTGGTGAGCTAGATGCGATCATCTGTGCTGACCACCCTGCTGCTGATGAAACATCCGGCGCTGCTCACTGCTGTGGACATAATGCGCAAATCGCCAACATGATGGCGGTCACTATGGGACTTATTGACTCAGGAGCCATGCAATTTTTAGCAGGTGATGTGGTACCATTTGCCGTTCCAGCTGAAGAATATGTTGAAATTACTTATCGAAATCGATTAATAGAAGAAGGTAAGATTAAATATATTGGTGGTAAACCAGAGCTGATTGCACGCGGTGATTTTGATGATGTTGATATGGCATTACAAATTCATTTAACCAGTGTACCAAATGAACGCCAAGATGGTTTTATTGAGATTTCAACCACGAGTAATGGCTTTATTGGTAAATTAATTAAATATAAAGGTGAAGCTTCCCATGCAGCGGCGGCTCCTCATGCTGGTGTAAATGCGTTAAATGCCGCCATGATGGGAATGATGGGTGTGCACGCTATTCGTGAAACCTTTCAAGAAAAAGATTATATTCGTTTCCATCCAATTATTACTCAAGGCGGTGATTTAGTAAATGTGGTACCAAGCGATGTAAGAATGGAAAGTTATGTGCGGGCGGGCAATGTTCCTGCCATGATTGATGCTAACGAAAGAATTAATCAAGCACTAAAAGCTGGCGCAATGGCAGTCGGTGCCACTTGTGAAATTAAAGATCTTCCTGGTTATCTACCGCTAAATAACAACCCAACACTCAATGATCTTTTAAAGCAAAATGCTGAAAATTTAATTGGGGAAGAAAACGTTTCAATTGCACCACATATGACAGGCAGTACCGATACCGGGGATCTGTCACATATTATGCCGGTGAGTCATCCTTGGATTGGTTCAGTTAGAGGCGTATTACATGGCAAAGATTATACTGTATTTGATGAAGAGATGGCTTATATCCGCCCTGCTCAAATGATGGCTTGCACCATTATTGATTTACTTTATGATGATGCAAAATCGGCAGAAACGCTAATGGCAAATTACCAACCACTTATGACAAAAGAAGAATATTTAAAATTCCTATCGGGTTTTGACAAATAAAGTAAAAAACTAGGCACAATCTTGTGCCTAGTTTTTGTTATACTATGCACTTCATTATCAACTGTTATTACTTCATATGTTAACGCTTTCCGACCAAGAATTATTTCGTTATGACAGGCAAATCACTTTGCAAGGTTTCGATATCGACAAGCAGCAAGTTTTAAAAAATAGTACAGCCTTAATTATCGGGTTAGGCGGGTTAGGCTGTGCCGCTGCCGCCTATTTGGCAGCATCAGGCATCGGTAAACTGACATTGAATGATTTTGACACCATATCAGAGTCGAATTTAAATAGACAAATTTTATATACGCAACAATCAATAAAGCAATATAAGGTTGAAGTCGCAAAACAAGCATTGGGTAATATTAATGCCAATTTGATTATTGAAGCTATTAACCAGAAACTGAGTGATAATGAACTAATTTCCTTAATTAAACAACATGATATCGTTATTGATTGCACCGATAATTTAACCAGCCGTGAACAAATTAATCGCTGTTGTTTTATCGAAAAGAAACCATTAGTTTCTGGAGCGGCAATCCGCATGGAAGGCTTACTCTCTGTATTCAATTATCAGGATAATCAACCATGCTATCAATGCTTAAGTCAATTATTTGGGAAAAACCAACTTACTTGTATTGAAGCCGGGGTAATGGCACCATTAGTTGGCATGTTCGGTTCAATGCAAGCTCTAGAGGCAATCAAAGTACTTACCCATTATGGCAAACCTTTAATTGGTCGAGTACTAATGGTTGATAGCATGACGATGGAATTTAACCAATTCACATTTGCTAAACAAGCTAATTGTATTGTTTGTGGAAATCAACAGACTAAACAGGAGCTAAAATGCAATTAAATCGCATTATTTTAGCTCCAATGGAAGGGGTTCTTGATTATCATGTCCGGCAAATATTAACTGAAATCAATCAATTTGATTATTGTGTCACTGAGTTTGTAAGAGTAACCCAGCATAAATTATCCAACCGTACTTTTTATCGGCTATGTCCTGAACTGTATAATGACGGCAAAACCTTATCAGGCACGCCTGTCCGTATTCAGTTATTAGGACAATCGCCTGAATGGATGGCAGAAAATGCCATTAAAGCGCTTGAACTTGGTTCTTATGGCATAGATATCAATTTTGGTTGTCCAGCTAAAACCGTTGTTGGCAGCCATGGTGGTGCTTATCTATTACAATATCCCGATCAAATATTTAATATTGTGACTCAAGTTAGGACAGCAATTGGTACTATGCCAACTTTATCGGTTAAAATTCGATTAGGCTGGGATAATAAATCCCACTGTTACCAAATAGCCGAAGCAATTGAACAAGCTGGAGCTAATGAAATTGTTATTCACGGCCGTACTAAAGCAGATGGATATAAAGCCGAGAAAATTGATTGGCCAACCATTGGTAAAATTAAACAAAAATTAACCATTCCGGTTATTGCTAACGGTGAAATATTTTCTATTGCAGATGCTCAAAATTGCTTAACGCAAAGCCAAACAAATGACATTATGCTTGGTCGAGGAATACTTAATATTCCTAATTTAGCCAATACAATTCGCTTTAATCATTCACCATTAAATTGGCAAGAAGTAATGCAATTACTGCTACGCTACGCAATGACACCTATCGAAGATGCTAAACCTCTTTACCATTCAGCTAGAATAAAACAGTGGTTGGCTTATTTAAGGCAAAATTACCCTCAAGCATCAATAGTATTACCGGAAATCAGACAACTAAAATCACAAAATGAAATCTGTAATTTTTTGAAAACCAAATTAGATAATAAATCTAACTAATTTTGACTCTTTCAAAATGCCGCCTTACCAAAATAATATTTAGTTATTTTATTAAGAGTTAGACAAATCAATGAAATAAGCAATATCACTAAAAGTAATTTATTAATATTGTCAAAAATAGATATAAATGAGTCAAAATAGTATTTTGATGGATTATTATCAATGATAATAAAGGCAATTAAAGCAATGGATAAAATTAAAACATTTGATATTAATACACTTTTAAAAAGTTTTACATATTGAATTTTATCAAAGAAAACATGAAAAGATTGTTTGCTAAACACCAGACCAAACAATATCGCAACCAGATAAATAACCATTAAATGGTTATAAATAGCTGTTAAATGATTATAAATGGAACCACTAAATACATTTATTGAAAAGGCTCGTTTCATAAAAATAAAACACTTAATCAATATAAAGCAACTAAACATAGAAAAAAGAATAAAATGAATTTTTGGGGAGTTTTTTTTAGTTAAAATAAATTCATTTTGACTTTTAATAAAATAACCTTTACAAAAAACAATCAAATAATATAAAAGTAACACATTAAGTAAATAATGAATAATAGCCAATGCTATAGGGAATATTGGTAACAAAGAAAATACTGTTTTTAAATAAACAGTTGTATTAATTTTAATGAGATAGGTAACTATAGAATAAACCGACATTATAATGATCAACAAAGTAATATTAACTTTATTAACAATATAAACATGGGCAGAATGAAAGAATAGAGTTAAAAGGCCAAAAATCAATAAGGTATCGGTAAAATAGTGTTCAAAAAAAAGCCTTAATAAAAATGAAAAAGGCACATCAAAAAATACATACCAAGTAAAATTTCCTAGGAAAAATTCATCTGCGTGCAAATATAAAAAAAATACGTTAAATAGTATGCTTAACATAAAATAGATTAAACAACCTATCAACGGTAGCTTAAAAAAACTCTTTTCCATATGTATATTGCATCCCATTTCATTAATTATTTTTTATTATCAAATTTTAAAAAATAATATTTAGTCACTTTATTGAAAATTAAATAAGTTAATAAAAGAAAAAATACGACTAAAAAAAACAGTTTAACATAATCTAAGATTAACGAGGAATAATCAAAATAAAAACTTCTAGACTCTCCTCTAAGAAGTAAACAAATTAAAACATTAAGTAACAACAAGACACTAGATACGAATACACTTTTAAACAACCTTGCGTATTGAATTTCATCAAAAGAAATCATGAAATTTTTTTTACTAACACGCATACAAAATAGTATAAAAAGGATAAAAGTAAATTTTAAATCACGATTAACAGATCCATGGCCCAAAACCATAATTAAATTTTCAATTATTTCAAATCCACTATACAAAATTGGACAAATAAATGCTAAAAAAAGTATCGCATGAATTAAACTACTATTTTCGGACGTTAAACAAAAAGCTTGCCGATTTTTTAAAAAATATTTTTTCGATAATTCAACCAAATAATATAAAAGTAAAGAATAAAAAATATAATGAAGAAAAATGAATGCAGAATAACATAATACACTCTGTGATGAAGAAGATAACTCATCAATATAAGTGTCAATAGAACGCCATATACAAAAAGTGATGCCTGAATACACTAATATTAATAGCAATAATAAAAGGACATTATGTTTGTTAACAAGATAAATATTATTAAAATGAAGAAATAATGTTAATAAACCAAAAAGCCATAACGCTTCGAAAAATTGATATAAAAAAAACGAATCTAATAAGCTAACGGAGTTAAGATAATGCCAAAATAATTCTTGTGAAAAACCTATATCTGGTTGACAAGAGCGGTACAATATAATCAGTAAAAGACTCAGAAACAAATAAATTGTACTACCTATCATCGACAATTTAAAAAAAGACATTTTCTCCATCTTACTTCCTTGTTATCTATATTTATTCAATTCGTTTAATAAAATGTTTTATTTTAAAACCCATTAAAGCCAGCGATCCAAAATAGATGCCAATACCAATTATAACCAACAAAAATAGCCGGCTAATTCTAGTTAACATTGAGCCAGTAGACCAATCTGGTAATAACTCTGCCCCAAACCACAATACTGCCGACATCAATAAAACTGCAGTAATGAGCTTGATTAAAAATCGATACCAACCTGGCTGTGGTTGATAGAGTTTCTTTTTACGAAGTTGCCAAAATAACAGCCCAGCATTAAAACACGCTGCCAGCCCAATTGATAATGAAAGACCTGCATGTTGTAAAGGACCAATAAAAGCCAGATTCATCAATTGTGTTAAAATAAGGGTTATTAATGCAATTTTCACCGGTGTTTTAATATCTTGTCGGGAATAAAATGCTGGAGCTAATACTTTAATTAAAATAAGTCCAAGTAAACCAATTGAGTAAGCGACTAAAGCACGTTGAGTCATCAAAGTATCATTCAAAGTAAATTGTCCATACTCAAAAAGAGTTGATATTAATGGCTTTGAAATAACACCCAATGCTACGGTACTTGGCAAAGCTAATAAAAAACAGAGACGAAGCCCCCAATCTAATAGCTCTGAATATTGTTTTTGGTCACCTTTGGCAAAACTTTTGGCTAACGATGGTAATAAAATAGTTCCCAATGCAACACCTAATACCCCGGCTGGGAATTCCATTAGTCTATCGGCATAATACATCCATGAAACAGAACCTGAAATTAGGAATGAAGCAAAAATCGTATTTATAATCAGTGATATTTGTCCAACTGACACCCCTAAAATAGCCGGCCCCATCTGTTTTAACACTCGCCAAACACCACTATCTTTAAAACTTATCCGAGGCAAAACTAACATGCCAATCTTTTTCAAATAAGGTAATTGATAAAGTAGCTGTATAACACCGCCCACAACGACTGAAACCGCTAACGCAAGTACAGGCGGATTAAAATAAGGGGTTAAAAATAAAGTAAAAGCAATCATGCTAATATTTAGAAATGTTGGCACAAATGCTGGTACTGAAAAACGATTCCAGGTATTAAGAATGGCTCCCACTAATGAGGCAAGTGAGATAAAAAAGATATAAGGAAACGTAATTCGCAACATAACCGTTGCAAGTTCAAATTTATCGCTTGATTCTTGCATAAAACCTGGCGCAGTTATCATTATGATAAATGGCGCTGTCACAATACCAATTAACGTAACAATAGCTAATACCAACGTTAATAAACCTGCAATATAGGCCACAAAAGTACGTGATGCCTCAATGCCCTGCTGATTTTTATATTCAGCCAGAATGGGGACAAAAGCTTGAGAGAATGCACCTTCAGCAAAAATACGACGAAGTAAATTAGGCAACTTAAAGGCAACAAAAAAGGCATCCGTTGCCATTCCCGCACCAAAAAAGCGGGCAATAATAGCATCACGAACAAATCCTAAAACGCGTGAAACCATTGTCATCGAGCTAACTGTAGCTAAAGATTTTAAAAGATTCATATACGATCTATGTACCTATTACATAGCCAAAAACGATTAATTCCACATAGTCTACAAACTATTGTTCTAAATCACCACGATTTTTTAATAAACAGTTGTTTTAATATAACCGTCAGAATGATACTGACGGCAAATAAGCTAACGATCTTTTAAAGGGATAAAAGGCTTAAGTTCGCCAATATTTTTATAAGCAGGACGGATAATTCGACGATCATCAAAATTAAGTTCTTCAATACGATGAGCACACCAACCTACAATTCGCGACATAGCAAATAATGGTGTATATACTTCTTTAGGTAAGCCGATCATGTCATAAACAAAACCAGAATAAAAATCGACATTAGCACAGACTTGTTTTTTCGTTCTGGCATTTTTTCGATTCACTACCGCATGAATAGCTCGTTGCTCAAGTAAATTTAAGAAGTTATATTCTTCCTCGCGTCCTTTTTCTTGAGCCAGCTGATGAGCCATCTCTTTTAATAACATGGCTCTCGGGTCCGATACAGTATAAACAGCATGGCCAATACCATAAATTAACCCTTTTTTATCGAACACTTCCTTATTTAAAATACGTTGTAAATAGGCATCAATCTCATCGGCATCAGTCCAATTTTTAATCTCTTGAGCAAGATGTTTGAGCATTTTCCCTACTTGCAAATTTGCCCCACCATGTAATGGACCTTTCAATGATCCTATTCCTGCGGCAATCGATGAGTAAGTATCAGTACCCGTTGAGCTCGTTACTCGAACAGTAAAAGTTGAGTTATTCCCACCGCCATGTTCGGCATGAATTATCATGGCTAAATCAAGCACTCTTACATCAAGTTCTGTATATCGTCCTGATCCTTTCATCATATAGAGAAAATTTTCCGCAATCGAAAAATCTTCGTGTGGGTGACGGATATGTAAGGATTTACCTTTTGCACTATGACTTAACATATTGTAAGCATAAGCGATGATTGCCGGAAATTTAGCAATCAAATCAATAGATTGACGCATTAAATTATCACGTGAGGTATCGTCAGGCTCAGGATCATAAGTGTACATTTCAAGAACAGTTCTAGCCAAAATGTTCATTACATCATGACCTTCAAGTTCCATAATAGCAATCTTAGTTTGTTTTTCTAATGCCATGGATTCACAAAGTAAACGTGAAAAATCCCGCAATTCTTCTTTATCAGGTAAATAACCAGATAATAAGAGGTAAATGGTTTCTTCAAAACCTGTTCGTCGCTCTTGTTGGGCATTATGTACAAGCTCTTCAATATCAATACCACGATATAATAATTTACCTGCAATTGGTTTTAGTGAGCCATCATCTAAGCGTTCATAACCTAATACATCACCAATTTTGGTTAATCCAACTAACACACCGGTATGATCAGCATTACGTAATCCACGTTTTACATTAAACTGTTCGAATAACTGGGATTCAATTTTACTGGTATTTTTAATGGTTTCCGATAATTTATAAACTAAGAACTTTTCTTTCATTAACCATCTCCTTTGAGTTATAAATTATCGATAACTGCTTGAGTAAATTGGGTTGTTGATAATGATTGCCCATTTTGCATAAAGCGCGCTAAATCTGCAGTTGCTTTGCCTGATTGAAATAAGCTTTCCATGGCATTAGTAATTAGTTGCCCAACTTCATGCCATCCTAAATATTCAAACATCATTACGCCAGATAATAATAGAGATGATGGATTGGCCTGATTTTGGCCAGCAATATCAGGAGCGGTACCATGAGTCGCTTCGAATATAGCATGTCCGGTTAAATAATTAATATTGGCGCCCGGTGCAATACCAATACCACCAACCATGGCGGCAAGCTGATCGGAAACATAATCACCATTAAGGTTTAATGTCGCAACAACCGAATAATCCTCGGGTTTTAACAAGGTATTTTGTAAAAATGCATCACAAATCACATCTTTTATAATTAATTTACCGGCTGATTTCGCAGCTTGTAATGCTTGTTCAGCTGCTGCCTTACCTTCGGCTTTTTGAATTTTGGCATATTGATTCATGGTGAACACTACGTCAGTAAATTCTCTTTCCGCAAGTTCATAACCCCATTGCTTAAATCCACCTTCTGTGAATTTCATAATATTACCTTTATGAACTAATGTAACCGATGGTAATTTATGTTGTAATGCATAGTTAATTGCTGCTCGGATTAAACGTTCAGATCCCTCAATAGAGACAGGTTTAACCCCGAAAGCTGAAGTATTAGGAAAACGGACTTTGGTCACTTTCATCTGGTCAGCTAAAAAATGATAAAACTTTTCAGCTTCAGCTGTACCTTGTTGCCATTCAATCCCGGCATAAATGTCTTCAGTATTTTCACGAAAAATAGTCATACTGACTTTTTCTGGGTGCTTTAACGGTGATTCAACACCTTTAAACCAACGCACCGGGCGCAAACAGACATAAAGATCTAACTCTTGACGCAAAGCAACATTGAGTGAGCGGATCCCACCGCCAACTGGTGTCATTAATGGTCCTTTGATACCGATAAGATAATGTTTGAAGGCATCCATGGTCTCTTGCGGTAACCATGATCCATTTGCATTAAACGACTTTTCACCAGCAAGTACCTCTTTCCATTGAACACTACGTTGGCCTTGATAAGCTTTTTCAACTGCTTTATCAAAAATGGTTTGAGCAGCATGCCAAATCTCTTTACCAACGCCATCGCCTTCAATAAAAGGAATCGTTGGATGATTTGGAACGACTAATTGTCCATTTTCAATTGAAACTTGCTGATTCATATTGTCTCTTCCTCTTATTTCTTATTTAAATTCTTCTTTTAACTTATTCAATGCGCTACCCGCTTTGAACCATTCAATTTGTGCTTGATTATAAGTATGCGCTACTGAAAAAGAATCTTGACTACCATCACGATGATGAAGGGTTAATGTCAAATTTTTACCCGGTGCAAAATCGCCTAGTCCAGTAATACTAATTTGATCGTCTTCCCGGATCTTGTCATAGTCATCTTTGTTAACAAAGGTTAATGCAAGCATGCCTTGTTTTTTCAGATTAGTTTCATGAATACGCGCAAACGATTTAACCACAATTGCTTTAACATTTAAAAAGCGTGGCTCCATTGCGGCATGTTCCCTTGACGAACCTTCACCGTAATTCTCTTCAGCAACGACTATTGAGCCGACTCCTTGTGCTTTTAATTTACGAGCCAACGCAGGGACTTCAACATAATCGCCAGTTTGTGCATCCAACACACTGTTGGTTTTCTGGTTAAAAGCATTAACCGCACCAATTAACATATTATTGGAAATATTATCTAAATGACCACGAAATTTTAACCATTTACCGGCCATTGAAATATGGTCAGTGGTACATTTACCAGTTGCTTTAATCAATAATGGCTGCGAAATAATATCTTTACCATCCCAAGGTGAGAAAGGTAACAACTGTTGTAATCGTTCTGAATTAGGTGCAATACGAACTTCAACTAAACTACCATCAGCCATCGGCTCAATATAACCGGCATCATCGACAGCAAATCCTTGTCTTGGCAACTCATCGCCGATGGGTTCAGGGAGTTTCACTTTTTCACCTTTATCATTGATGAGATTATCGGTTAATGGATTAAAACTTAATTTACCAGCAATTGATAGCGCTACTACAATTTCTGGCGAACAAACAAATGCATAAGTGTTTGGACTACCATCATTACGTTTAGCGAAATTACGATTGAACGAAGTGACAATCGAATTTTTGTGTTCATCGGCAACATCATCTCGACGCCATTGTCCAATACAAGGTCCACATGCATTAGCCATAATAGCTGCACCAGCTTGTTCAAAACGACTTAAAATACCATCTCGTTTTGAAGTATATTTAACTTGCTCTGAGCCAGGATTGATAATTAATTTGGCATTTACTTTCAAACCTAACTTATTGGCATTATCAATCACTGAAGCTGCACGCATCATATCTTCGTAAGAAGAGTTAGTGCATGATCCAATAAGTCCAACTTCCATATTATCAGGATAATCATGTTCCTTAACAGCAGAGGCAAGCTGGGAAATAGGATAAGCTAAGTCAGGAGTAAATGGACCATTAACATAAGGTTCTAACGTCGATAAGTTAATCTCGATAACTTGGTCATAATAATTTTCAGGTTGTTCTAATACCGCTTTATCAGGATTGAAACAATCACTTAACGTATTGGCTAAATCAACCACTTCTTGACGACCTGTCATACTCAGATAATCAGCAGATTTTTTGCTATAAGGGAAGATTGAAGTCGTTGCTCCCACTTCTGCCCCCATATTACAAATTGTTGCTTTACCAGTGGCGGATAATGACTCAGTACCTTCGCCAAAATATTCAATAATGGAATTAGTACCACCTTTAACCGTTAAGATACCTGCTAATTTTAAAATGACATCTTTTGGTGATGCCCAACCCGATAATTTGCCAATCAATTTTACGCCAATAATTTTTGGCATTTTCAGTTCCCATGGCATACCAGCCATTACATCAACGGCATCAGCACCACCAACACCAATTGCAATCATGGATAAACCACCGGCATTAGGGGTATGTGAATCGGTACCAATCATCATGCCACCAGGAAAGGCATAATTTTCCAGCACTACTTGGTGAATGATACCAGCATCAGGCTTCCAAAATCCGATGCCATATTTGTTCGAAACATCGCGTAAGAATTGATAAACTTCGTGGTTGTTACTTTCAGCTACAATAAGATCGTCATGGGCATTTTTATAAGCTTGGATAAGGTGATCACAATGAACAGTTGAAGGCACCGCGACTCGTTTACGGCCAGAGTTCATTAACTGCAATAGTGCCATCTGTGCGGTTGCATCTTGCATCGCGACACGATCGGGGGAGAAATTTACATAATCTTCCCCTCGTTTATAAGCTTTAAGTTCCTCTCCTTCTGCCAGATGGGCATAAAGGATTTTTTCCGTCAAGGTTAATGGTTTTCCAATTTTCTGGCGGATAAGATCAATTTTTTGTGGATAATGTTGATAAATATTTTTTATTAAATCTATATCGAAAACCATAATTAAGCTCCCATTGCTTACATTATAATATCCTTTAGAGCCTTACTCACAATCGGGATAATTGAATATTTATTCTTATTTTATGATTAAATATTCAAACAATATAACACTATTTTTGTTTTATGCAATCTTGTAGTAATACTTGTTGTTAACTTTGATTAAAAACAACAAATTTAGATACCATTATTAATAGAAACTCTATACTAGCGAAATATTAAATATTATGCACATTAAAGAAAATTCAAAATTAGCAAATCCCATAAGTAAAAATAATGTAAAAAAGTTGCGGAACAGTGTTCTTTAAAGCATTAAAGCATTGCCAACACGTTGTTTACTTAAATTATTAATCTATGTTAAATTGGTTTCCCGAATAATATTTACACTTATTTTTTTCATGAATCAAACAAAAAATCCGTCACCAGTAAAAAACGGTGGCTTTTTAAATACAATAGAACGAATTGGAAACAAAATCCCTGATGTTACTACGCTATTCTTTTATGCTCTAATCATTTGTCTGGTTGCTTCATTATTACTTTCTTTTGTCAGTTTTAATTATATTAATCCGGTCACGCAAGAACAGTTGGCTGTGGTGAACATGTTAGCGCCAAACCAATTAGTGACTTTTTTTACTAAACTGGTGTCAAACTTTGTAACTTTCCCACCACTTGGAATTACCATTGTTGCTACATTAGGAATTGGCATTGCTGAAAGCAGTGGCTATATTCATGTCCTGCTAAAAAAATTATTGGCAATTACCCCGAAAAAATTAGTCACTCCATCAGTGATTTTTGTCAGCATGGTTTGTCATATTGCGTCAGATTCTGCTTATGTGATTTTAATGCCAGTATCAGCAATGATGTTTTATGCTACAGGCCGTCATCCATTAGCGGGGATAGCTGCGGCATTTGCCGGTCTCGCGGGAGGCTTTAGTTCAAGTTATACGCCATCAATCATTGATCCAATAATGCAAGGTTTTACCCAAAGTGCAGCGCAAATTATCGATCCAACCTATCAAGTCAATGTACTTTGTAACTACTTTTTAAGTTTTGGCGGCACGTTTTTTGTATTGATAGCCTGCTGGTTTGTTACCGACAAAATTGTTGAACCGCGATTAAATGCAACAATGCCTTTAAACAATGATATTCAATTAGATAATATTGCCGATTCTCCCGAGATTTCGCCTATTGAAAATAAAGCATTTAAAGTTGCCTCAGCGGTATTTTTAATTATTGCTCTTGGTTTAGTATTGTTATTACTACCAGAAGATTCACTATTGCGTGCACCTGATGGTAGTATGACTAGCAATAAAGCGCCAATCATGCAGATTATTGTGCCATTGTTATTTGTGTTTTTTGCAATACCTGGATTAATTCATGGCTTTATCACAGGCGCATTCAAATCGTCGCGCGATATCGTCAAATCAATGGAAAATATCACTAAATCACTTATTCCATTTATTGTTTTTGCTTTCTTTTGTGCACAATTTTTATATGTGTTTTCAAATTCACAAATTGGCACCTTAATTGCGATCGGCGGTGCTGAGTTTTTGAAAGCTTTACATTTGCCATCGGTAGTGACTATTTTTGGTGTAATCATTCTAACCAGTCTGCTCAATGTGTTAATTACTTCTGCATCGTCTAAATGGGCTATTTTAGCGCCAATTTTTGTCCCGATGCTGATGTCAGTAGGAATCTCGCCAGAATTAACCCAAGCGGCTTATCGAATCAGCTCAGCAGTGAATGTCAGCACGCCTATGTTTGCTTTCTATCCTTTGATTATTGCCTATTGTCAGCAATATTGTAAAAACACCGGCGTAGGTACCTTAAGTTCGATGATGATCCCATATACGGCGGCACTCTTAATTGCTTTGACAATAAATTTATTACTATTTTGGTTCTTGGGCCTACCTATCGGTTTTGATAGTGGTTATGTCTATCCACCAGTAAATAGTTAATCGCAGATAAGGATTTAAATAATGAATATTACCGAACAATTAGTTGACCGATTTTTACGTTATGTAAGTATTCCTAGCCAGAGCAAAGCTGGCTCGGCAATTGTCCCCTCTACCCCAGGACAAACTGAGTTAGCTAAACAACTCAAACAAGAGTTAATTGCATTGAATATGCAAGATGTTTATCTTGATGAACATAGCATTGTGACGGCGAAATTAGCCGGTAACACACCGCTTGCACCGAAAATCGGTTTTGTTGCACACCTTGATACCGTTGATGTTGCGCTATCTGATAAGATTAATCCACAACGTGTAACTTTTACGGGGGAAGATATCTTATTAAACAGCGAAAAAGATATTTGGTTTAAGGTAGCTGAACATCCAGAATTGAAAAAATATCTGAATGAAGAGTTAATTGTAACTGATGGTACTAGTGTTCTTGGTGCAGATAACAAAGCTGCAATTGCCGTTGTCATGAGCATGTTAGATCAACTGCAACAACAAAATTGTCCACATGGTGATATCTATGTTGCTTTTGTGCCAGATGAAGAAGTTGGTCTAAATGGCGCCAAAAAACTTGATTTACAACGTTTTAAACCTGATTTTGCTTATACTATCGACTGTTGTGAATTGGGTGAAGTCGTTTATGAGACATTCAATGCCGGAGCGGTTACCATTGAGATTGAAGGGGTATCAGCTCATCCTATGTCAGCAAAAAATGTCTTAATCAATCCTATCCGCATCGCAAATGATATTATTAACTGTTTTGATAGCTGTGAAACACCTGAACATACAGAAGGTAAAGAAGGATATTTCTGGTTTAATGATATTATTGGTAACCAGAGTACGACTACATTAAAAATGAGTATTCGTGACTTTGATCTAACTCACTACGAAGCTCGTAAGACTTACATTCAAGAGGTGATTAGTTTTATCAGCCGTAAATATCCTAGAGCAAAAATTGCATGTCAAATTACTGATACCTATAGCAATATAGCTAACTATTTAGGTGATGACCGTCGTTGTATTGATTTGATTTATCAATCATTTGAATTATTAGGAATTAAACCCAATACTATCGCCATGCGTGGCGGAACAGATGGTTCAGCATTATCAGCAAGGGGCCTAACCACACCAAATTATTTTACTGGAGCCCATAACTTCCATTCTTGCTTTGAGTTTTTACCATTATCATCATTCTTAAAATCTTTTGAAGTCACCATGAAAATTATTGAATTAGCGACTAAAGTTTAAGAGGAATAAAAAAAGAGGGAATAATATTCCCTCTTTACTATCGCTAGGTGTCATTTTAATTTGCTTTTTAATCTATAAATAAGAAAACTTACTAGCACTTCCCCGAAAGAAGTGATCAAGTTTATAATTTATAACTTGCAGTTAACAAGAAAGCTCTAGGAGTACCAGGCATACTACTAGAACGCCAATACTCTTTACCAAGTAAATTGGTTAATGCTAAGGTTACATCAACCGATCGCGTTTGATACCCAATTGCAGCATTCCACGTCCCATAACCAGGGCGTTTAACAAGATTTTTATCGTCATTGTACATCGATCCCTTATAATTAAATTCGACTTCCGTGAACCAATTTTCATGTGGTAGATAACGTACCCCTAAATTGCCACTGTGTTTGGCGGTATTCGATAAATATTTACCTTCGTTCGCCGGTGTTTTTTTATCTTTATGAACTTTAGCTTGTTGATAACCAATACCACTATTGATATACCAATTTTTACTTAGTTGTCCAATAACGCTTAGTTCAACTCCTTGGCTACGATCACTTCCCCTCACTTGCCAATTATAAGGATCATTAACAGAGTCAGGTTGATAGCGAACGTTATAGAGCTCAAGATCATAGAGTGCGATTTGTGAAGAGAGTTTATCATTAAACCAATCACTCTTAACCCCAATTTCATACTGGCGTGAATATTGCGGTTTGTCATCATAAACAGTCTTAGAATCAGTCGCAATGGTTATCAGGCCTCGACCACCATAAGGTGCAAAGTTTTTACTATATGATGCATAAAAACTTTGGGATGCTATCGGTTGCCAAATCAATCCGACACGAGGACTTAAAGTGTGACCATCATATGAACGACTTTGATGGTTTAATTTATTATTTGACGCGAACTCATAATTATCATAACGTAATCCAGCAAGTAATTTCCATTGTTGAGTTAAACTGATTAGGTCTTGCCAATACAATCCTTTAGAGGTAGCTTTATGATTAGTCTTAGTACTCAATTTATTATAGTGAGGTTTTTTTGAGCTCCAATGAGGGTGGTACGGGTCAATAGCTTCCGGATATAGGCTAGTTAAAGCTAATCGTGGTTCACGTTTTTCAATATTATATTCAACGCCGACTAACATATCATGAGCAATATTTGCGGTATTAAATTTGCCAGCTAAATCAACAGTATTGCTTAAGGTTTTATTCGATGTCTCTTGCCAGGCACGACGGAATTTCAACTTACCTTTATAGTTACAAAGATTACCATTACTTAATTTACCATCCAAATTACAATAATTACCGGCATAGAGATGGTCGAAATTTTGGTTAGCTTTACGGTACATATTGGTTAATTTAATCGACCAGTCATGATTAAATTCATATCCCATTACCGAACGTAATGAGTTAAAGTTATCTTTCACATAATCATCGGGGTGAGCATAAGCTGTTTTTATTGACACACCTTTTGGTAAATCATAATAAGCTGGCGCTCTATCAGGCTTACGCCATAATTTATCATTGGTATATTGTACTAACCAATTAAATCCTTCTAAATTATCATACAATACACTTGGTGATACCATCGTATCGCGTTGTTTAATACCTTTACGAAAACTTTTTTCAGATTGATGGTCAACTGTCATTCGTACAGCAAACTTATCATTTAAAACATGGTTAATATCTATCATTCCACCATATTTATCCCAAGAGCCACCGCGCAAACTAAACGTCGATGGTGAATCAAAGTTTGCCTGTTTACTGATCATATTGATGATTCCACCACCTGAACCTCGTCCATAGAGTACTGAAGCAGGTCCTTTTAATACTTCAATTCTTTCTATATTAGCGGTACTTTGTCTGACTTGGCCGCTTGCGCGCACACCGTCGCGGTAAATATCACCTGAACTTGCCGAAAAACCTCGAATTTTTATACCTTCATCGCGCATATCGTAAGTAGTATCGACTCCCGGTAATTTATTGACGATAACGCTTAAGTCGTTTTGTCCATAAATTTTCTGTTGCTCAAGGTTCACCGAATTAATGGTTTGCGGAATATCTTTAATATCGAAAGATGTTTTAGTTGCAGTTGATGATTTTTTTATGCGCTGATCATTATTATCCTTAATAGTTGCGACAACTTTCATAGTTTCAATATCATTATTATCATTAACTCTATCTTGGGCGTAAGCTATAAAAGCTGATGAGCCTAATATACAAGGTAAGACTAATTGATTAACTAATTTCATTATTTTTCCTATTATTTGTGTTATTTGATTAATTTTAAAATAACGACGAATAATGATAATGATAATGATTATTATTTGCGATTACAACATTTTTCTATTCTAGTAGCTGTTTAATATGTGTATTAAATTATATCTTATTGAAAGTTTGGATTTTATTTATTATGCAATAGTATTAGAGAAAAGATATGAGGATATTTTGCTAAATTTATTTTTTAAAGATTAATCTGCTAATAAATAACAGTTTGTTTTATTGTAGTTTTTCAATTAGTTAATCAATCGACAAGTTTATTTCGACTTATTTTGTTGTATTTTTGAGTGAATGCTTAGTGTGAGAGAAAGTGGTGGGTCGTGAGCGATTCGAACGCTCGACAAACGGATTAAAAGTCCGCTGCTCTACCGACTGAGCTAACAACCCATTTTGATATGATTACTTTTGGCTTTATAACTTAATGCTTCAAGCAATTTCGGGTTGCTATAATACTCATAATTATAAGGCTGTGCAACCCTTTTATTGCTTTTTTTATTTAATAGCTGTTTATTTATACACTTTATTATAATGATGCTATTTTTTTGTTTGCTAGCTCAACTGTCTTTTTATCTTTCGGATATTTATTTACGACTTGTTGAAAAACTGTTTTAGCATTTTTTTTATCACCTTTATCCAGTAATATTAGCCCTACCTTGTAAAGGCTATCTGCTGCTTTTGGCGAAGATGGAAAATTTTTAACAACGGTTGCATAATAAGATGATGCTTCATCTTTATTGCCTTTTTTATAACAAAGTTGACCAAGCCAATAGTTAACATTTGCACGGTAATTGGTTTTTGGATAGGCTTTTAGATAATTTTTAAAGGCAGCAATTACGTCATCAGTCTGTTTATCATCATTAATATATTGCAAAACAAAATTATAATCCGCCTTATCGTCACCTGATGTTGACCAATTAGATAAGTTTGAAGAGGATGAAGATGGTGTAGCGTCAGTGTTTGATGTAGAATCTGAACTCTCTTCTTGAGTTGCTGCACTTGGCGTTACTGAGAATCCAGCCCCATTATTCAGTTGTTGAAAAATCATTTTTTGGCGTTCAATAGTTTGATTAAGTTGATACTTAGTCTCTTCTAATTGGCCACGAAGTATATCTAAATCTGATTGTAGATCGCTAATTTTTTGTTGATTCTGGATTATCATCTGTCCTTGCGCTTGTATTGTTCTATCAACATCAGAACCGCCCGCAACACATCCGTATCCAGCGAATAAAAGAAATAAGGACAATGTGAGTATTTTTTTATACATATAATATAAACTCTACGTGAACTTAAAAATAAAAAACGGCTGATAAGTCAGCCGTCATAAGATGAGATTAGAATAGATCGTAAGTAATTACTGCACGACGGTTTTTCGCATAAGCTGCTTCGTTGTGACCTAATACTGCTGGTTTTTCTTTACCATATGAGATGATTGAAAGTTGTTCACCAGAAGCACCATTTGCTTGTAGGTAAGATTTAACTGCAGCTGCACGACGTTCACCTAACGCGATATTGTATTCTGGAGTACCACGTTCATCGGCATGACCTTCAATAATCACTTTTAATTTTGAAGAAGTTGCACGAATAAAGACTGCATGGGCATTTAATAATGTTGAATACTCTGATTTAACATTGTATCTGTCATAATCAAAATATACAGTATTAATTTGTTCTAATTTTTGAATTTGAGCTTGAATATCATCTGGTAAAGAAACGTTACTAACAATATTTTTGTTACCGTTTGTACAAGCAGTTGCAGCTATTAATGGTAAAGTAACCGCGGCTACTTTAAGAAATTTAGAAAATTGCATTGAATTAACTCCTTTTTGATTAAATAAATTATTATTTATAAGTTTTTATACTTCTAACCAACTCCAAAGTAACGCCTGTTACTAACTCGAAAGATTAGATATATATATTATAACGACCTCAACTTTTACACAATTTTAATAATAGCATTATTGCCTAAAAATTAGTCACTCTTTATAAATAAGGTGACCAAGAAGGGAATTTTACTTGTCCATCAGTTGCCGGTAACCTTGCTTTAAAATTACCATCAGTTGAAACAAGGTTTAATATAGTATTTAAACCCTGAGAAGAACTGTAGATAATCATAGTGCCATTTGGAGCAATACTCGGAGTTTCATCTAAGAACGTGTCAGTTAATCTTTGATACGTGTTTGTTTCTATATCATATCGAGTAATATGTTGCTCACCATTATTAGTAGAGATCAATGCGATAAATTTACCGTCTGGAGATACACGGGCATTTTGATTTTGGGTATTATCCCATGTTACACGTTGGGCCTCACCACTATTTATATTAATTGAATAAAGTTGCGGGCGCCCAGCTTGATCAGAAGTATAAACTATAGTTTGGTTATCTGGCATCCATGAAGGTTCAGTGTCATTACTGTGTCCAGATGTAATTTGCTTAATTTTCTTAGATTTTAAATCCATCATATATAGATTTAAGTTACCACTTTTTGATAACGCAAAAGCTAATTTACTACCATCAGGTGAAAAAGCTGGAGCGCCATTGTGTTGTGGGAAAGAGGCAATAGTTTGAACAGCCCCACTATCTAAAGTTTTCAATACTAAAGCTGAACGACCACTTTCAAAAGTTACATAGGCTATTTTTTTACCGTCCGGTGACCATGTTGGTGACATTAATGGTTCTTTGGAACGATGAATGGTGATTTGATCAAATCCATCATAATCAGATACACGTAATTCATGCGTATAAAGGCCTTTACTATTTTTTACTACGTAGGCAATACGTGTTCTAAATGCACCTTTGATTCCCGTTAATTTTTCAAAAATTTCATCACTGGCTGTATGAGCAGCATAACGTAACCAACGGTCACCAATGGTAAATTGATTTTGAGCCAAGACAGTACCGGGATGATCAACGGTATCGACTAACTGATAGTTGATAAGATATTCTCCCGAGGCATCAGGTTGGATGGTTCCTACCACTACGGCAGAAATACCAATATTACTCCAAGCAGCTGAATTGACTTGAGAAGCAGTAGTTGGTCTTTGTGGCATTGCAGCCACATCAATTGGATTAAACTTACCACTATTGCGTAAATCAGATGCAATTATGTTATCTATAACTTGTGGAGGTGCTCCACTGCCAGTCCATTTAAATGGTACGACTGCAATTGGTTTAGCTGAACTGACGCCATCAGTGATTACAATTCTAACTTCAGCAGTCGCTATCATTGTAGATAATAAAACAAAACAAGCTATCAAAAAGCGGAAAGCAAATTTGATCATCTTAAATTCCTTAATCGAAGCGAAATACATTAGGTTAAAATAAATATAACACCGTATATAAATAAAAAAGATTAAATCTTTAACAATTAACTTAATGCTATTACTTAATAACAGATATTGCTCTTTACAAAACATTGAAAATTTTACCGGAAGAAAGATAGCCGATATTACGTAACAAGTCCATAGTTGTTTGAGTAAAAAAGATTTTTTAACTGCATTATATTATTATTGTTATATTTACAAATACTATTTTTAGGTTACTTATATTATGCCGATTTTGCTAGAGTTAAAAGTAGTCTGGCAACATTTTTTCTATAAATTGAAGATAATTGGGCTAAAGGTACTAAGTAATGGAGAATGATCGTAAAAAAATGGTTAGTTACTATGTTTGGCAATCTTCACAATAGAATGTATTACGCTGTCCTATTCGAGCAGACTTTATATCAGATTGGCAAAGTAAACATTTTTCGCCTTCTCTACCATATACTTGGAGTTTTTGCACAAAGTAACCTGGTTTACCATCTGACTGAACAAAATCTTTAAGTGTTGTACCACCTTGTTCTATAGATTTAGCTAGTACTTGCTTAATAGCTGTTACTAATCTTTCAAATTCGGTTAATGTTAGACTATTAACTTTTCGATGTGGATTAATTTTGGCCATAAATAATGATTCTGAGGCATAAATATTACCAACACCTACTACGATATGATTATTCATAATCCAACTTTTAATTGGAATATTTCGATTATGGCCTTTTTCGAATAGATAATTAGCAGAAAAATCATTGCTTAAAGGCTCTGGACCTAAACATTTCAATTGAGTTAATTTATCAATAGAATTAGTCCAAAGCCACGACCCAAAACGCCTTGGATCTGTATATCTTAATATTACTCCATTAACTAATACCAAATCAACATGATCATGTTTAGCTGGTTCTTGGTATGATTCTAATATGCGTAAACTACCTGACATCCCCAAATGTATAACAATCCAATCATGTGTCAATTGTAACAGTAGATATTTAGCACGTCTTTTGATATCTACAATTACTTGACCTTGAGCATCTCTGATTGCCTCGTCAATAGGCCAACGAAGTTTTGATTGTCGCACAATAATATGCTTGATAGTTTGGCCCTTTAAATAAGGTAAAATACCCCTTCGACTCGTTTCAACTTCTGGCAACTCAGGCATGGAATAACCTCATTTAATTATTTAACATGTCAGTCAGCCAACTTGGTGCTTGTTGGTCAGGTTCCACTTGAGGACTTGCCGCACATAAACTTTGAGGGTTGCTAGTCCATGCAGGTAAAGTTCGCTCACCGCCTCCATTGCACAGCCATTGTCCTTCACTATTAATAGGTAACATATATATATTTTGTGGTATTGGTAGTTGTAACCTTTTTGGCGGATTATTTTGTAAGTATTCACTATATATTTTTAATGCTCCGGTAGCACCAGTTAATTTCATTGGTGAATGGTCATCAAGTCCTATCCAAATTACAGCGACATTTTTACCATCGATACCTGTAAACCAACTATCACGTGAATCATTACTTGTTCCGGTTTTCGCTGCTAAGTTGAACGAACCATACTTCGCTTTTAATGAACGCGATGTTCCTGACGCAACAACCTGCTGCATTGCATAAGTCGTCAAATAAGCAGCTTGTTGAGAAACCGCTTGAATTTGTTGTGGATAATTTTGATAGACAAGTTCACCCTTATCGGTTAATACATATCTTAAAATAGTAAGCGGTGCTCGTTGACCATTATTGGAAATAGTTTGAAACATTTGAGCTGTTTCTAATGGCGTTAACTCTAATGCACCCAATAATCGTGACGGTAAATTAGGTATACGATCTTCTGGCACTCCCAACGCTTGTAACGTATTTTTGGTTGCTTCTAAACCTAACGCCATGCCTAAATTAACTGTTGGTACGTTAAGTGAAAGCGCTAACGCATCTACGAGCATCACTTTATCACGAAACTTGCGATCAAAATTCTTCGGTTGCCAATAAGAACCATTATCAAGTTTGATGGATAATGGACTATCATCTAACCAAGTATTAAGTTGATAACTTGCTGGTTGACCTAATGCTGTTAAGTAGGTTGATGGTTTAGCTAGTGAACCAATTGAACGTCTGGTTAACCACGCCCGATTATACCCAGCATAACGGGGTTCAGCACTGCCAATAATTGAACGAATTTCACCGGTTTCACGACTAACAATAACCATTGCTGTCTGTAACTCTTTATTAGTCGATTTACGTAATGTTTCAATCTCATCCATAACCGATTGTTCTGCTGCGGCCTGAGCAACCGGATCGAATGTTGTGAAGATTTTCATTCCGGAAAGATGGTCAGCTTTGTCACCTAACTGTTTTCGAAGTTCACTTCGTACAACTTGCATAAATGCTGGTTGTGGCGATATCACTCCACCTTTTGGTAAAACCGAAAGTGGACGTTGGCTAAGTATATTGAATAACTCTCCATCGATAATCCCTTGTTGCTCAGCAAGTTTTAACACGACATTACGACGCTCAATCACTTGTTGTGGTTGTGTCCAAGGATTATAGTATGAAGCACCTTTTACCATACCAACTAAAACTGCTTGTTGATCTAATGTTAATTCATTTACTGGGCGACCGAAATAGTAAAGACTCGCTAATGGGAAACCATGAATTTCTTCACTACCAGCTTGCCCCAAATAAACTTCATTTAAGTAGAGCTCTAAAATACGTTCTTTACTATAACGGGCATCTAAAATGATAGCCATATAAGCTTCACGTATTTTACGAATTAAACTTCTTTCATTTGTTAAAAAGATATTTTTAACAGTTTGTTGCGTTAATGTGCTTCCACCCTCGGTTCGTCCGGTCGTTAAATTAACAAAAACGGCACGAGCGATGGAATAAAAGCTTACACCATGATGATCATAAAAACGTTTATCTTCGGTTGCCACTAAGGTTTTTATTAACGAATCAGAAAATTCTTTCAAAGGTACAAAAAGTCGTTGTTCACCATTTGGAGAGTGCAACATGGTTATCAATTTAGGATCGATCTTAAGTAGGCCAAAATCACGTCCGGTATCTAAATTAGATATACGGTCGATTCTGTTTTCATAAAAAGTAATTTTGACTCGGAATGCTTTTTCTTCACCATCAGGAAAAGTAAATGGTCGACGATAAATTTCAACCGCACCATTTTGTACAATAAATTCCCCCGGACGCATGACTTTACTGTCTTGTTGGCGATACTGCGCACCTTTTAGCAAAGTAACGACATCACTTAGACTATAATCACTATCAGGTTCAAGATCGACTATCTGTCCATAAACAGCTGCAGGTAGTTCCCAGACATTACCATCAATACGCTCTTTAATTTGTTGATCTAGATAAATCCCATAACCGGCTGTAACCGTTGCGAATATAAGAAATAATTTAAATAACAACGGCCAGAGTCGACGCCACAAAGATTTCTTGTTCTTTTTTGAAGCTCTCTTAGTCGATGTCTTTTTTTTTGTTTTTTTCAAATTGCACCTAATATTCTGATTAAATAAAATTGTCCTATAATAACACAACTTTTTAATGAAGCATTGCGCTTCTTATGAATAAGAATTCTTAGCTTAAATAATCTGGTAGAATATAAAAAACAATTAAAAATTAAGTTGAGATTGAATACTTTTAACTCTTTCTATAAATGCTTTTTTAGACTTACCGGTTAGCCCCTCATTAATCGGCAAACTGGCTGTTAATGGATTAACTGGTTTATTATTGATATGTAATTCAAAATGCAGATGAGGACCAGTCGAACGTCCAGTGTTACCAGATAAACCAATTTTATCGCCTTGTTTAACTTGTTGCCCTGGTTTCACTAAAATTTTATCTAAATGCATATATGCTGTCATATACTGTCTACCATGGCGTATGGCTATATAATTACCAGCTGAACCACTGTATTTAGCAATCACAACTTCACCATTACCTACCGATAAAACAGGTGTTCCTCTCGATACTGCGAAATCAACACCATTATGAGGAGTAACAATTCCAGTAACTGGATTTAAACGTCGCGGATTAAACCCTGACGATACACGAGCCTTGGCAGCTAAAGGATAGCGGAAAAAACTTTGCGATAGACTATCAGCATTAATATCATAATATTTACCATCATCAGCTAACATAGCATAATAATCTTTATTACCGTTTTTAAGGCGTACACCAAGTAATTTACTATTAGATAAACGATTACCATGCATTTCACGTGATAAATAGGCTGCAAATTTATCGCCAGCTTTTAAACGTCGAAAATCTAATCGCCATTGTAATGCTCGAGTAATAATACCAATTTCATTACTAGTTAGACCCGCTTTACGTGCATCTGCAACAAAGCTAGATTTTATTTCACCTGTAATACGAACATTTTGCAATGTCCCTTCCATTGTTTCTGTGCTTTCAATAAAGCTATTGCCAGACTTTTCAAAAAGTCGAACATTATTACTTGATATTGTCCAATTAAAACTGAGTAAATTATGATTATCATCCGTCGTCCAACTTACTTGTTGGCCAATTCTCAAATTTGCTAGCTGTTTATACTTACCGGTTAATTGTGCGATATCATTTTTATTAACATTATAACGGTTCAAAATATCGTGTAATGTATCACCCCGTGAAATAGTATATTGCACTGTGTTATCTTTTTCTTCAGCGAGATCATCTAATTCATCTTTAGCTATATCATCTTCGGGCACATCCGACGACTGAGTAACTTTATCAGTTTTTGGTTTAGCGCCAAGCATATCAATTCGTCCATAATCGACAACAACTGAAGACGAGGGGGTATCTGTAACTGTAGTTTGGGCTTGAGAATTCAAAGGAACATACATTGTTCGATCCAAATTTAAAGGTCGCCACAATATAGTTACAAAAATAACAACAACAAGTACGCCCAATATTGAAAAATAGGGAATTTTGAAATTTTTCTTTCCAATATTAGGGAATTTAATCAGCTGTGCCAAAATTAACCTTAACTATCTAATTATTTATACTATTTTTATCTAAACAATCCAACAGCTGCTGAGTCAATGCTAATAAAAAGTGTGAATAAGCATCTTTTTCTAACACGATACCGGTTCCTAATGGATTTAACTCACCAATTTGAACGTCTGTACCATTCACTAACTTCTTAATAACTGCAGGACTAAACTGTGGCTCTCTAAAAACACAGACTGCTTGGTGTTCCGCTAGTTCTTTTTGAATTGCATAGACTGTTTGAACGCCAGGCTGTACTGATGGATTTATGGTAAAACTTCCTAGATTTTTTAATCCAAAATGTGATTCAAAATAGCCATAAGCATCATGAAACACAAAATACCCTCTATTTTGGACGTTAATTAGTTTTTTTGCAATATTTTGTTCTGTTTCTGATAGATTTGTAATAAATTCGTTCAGATTGGCATCAAGTAATTGTGCTTTGTTAGGGTACAGTTCAACAAGCTTATCATGGATTGACTTTGCAATAATTTTAGCAATTTTAGGAGAAAGCCAAATATGTTGATCATATTCACCATGATGGTGATCACTATCATCATGAGACTCATGTTTATCATCAGAGTAATGATTAGTTCGAAGCAAAGTCTTAATTTCGGCTATATCCATTAATTCTATCTGTTTTTGTGTATCGATGTTTTTTAAAATAGTTGGCATAAAAGCTTCCATATCCTCACCAACCCAAATGATTAAATCTGCGTTCTTTATTTTAATCAAATCAGATGGTTTTAATGAATAAGTGTGAGGAGAGGCGCCATCTGGTAGTAATATATCGGTATTTGTGACACCAGATGCAATTGCTTCAGTAATAAAACCTATAGGTCTTACAGAAGAAATTATTGTGGCATTAGCATTGGTAACTAATCCTATAAAGGATAAAATAACTAACAAATGAAAACGTAGCAATTGTATAGTGTTTTTAGTTAAATTTTTCACTTTATCATCCAATAATTATAAAATATGATAGAATAAAATCAGTTTATTGTTATAATATAACATAACATGTTGGTCAGCAAGGACTATCACTATCATGAAACAGTTAATGGCGCTAAATAATATTTCGATCGAAATAAATAAGCAAAAAATATTATATGATGTTTCATTATCGATTAACTTAAACCAAATTATAACAATACTAGGTCCCAATGGTGCGGGAAAATCCACACTGGTTAAAGTTATCTTAGGATTAATTTCACCAACAACTGGCACCATTAAACGTGCTTCTGATTTAACTATCGGCTATGTACCCCAATCAATAAATTTAAATCCAACTTTACCAATAACCGTCGAACGGTTTATGCATTTAAATAAACAATTAAGTTATGATGACATCATTAAAACTTTATCATTAGTTAAAGCTGAATATCTTATTGATCGATCTATGCATCAATTATCAGGAGGAGAACTACAACGCGTACTCCTAGCTCAAGCATTAGCAAAACGTCCAAAATTACTAATTCTCGACGAACCTACACAAGGTGTTGATGTTAATGGACAGGTTCTATTATATGATTTAATTATGGATGCGAAAACCGAGTTTAATTGTGGTGTTGTAATGGTTTCACATGATCTACATTTAGTTATGGCAAAAACGGATGAAGTAATTTGCTTAAACCATCATATCTGTTGTTCTGGAACGCCTGCTAGTGTTTCAAATGATCCTGAATTTATCTCCTTATTTGGACAACACGGCGCATCACAAATTGCTCTTTATAAACATCATCACAATCATAATCATGATTTTTGTCAACATCAGCATAATCATCAACATCAAAAAATGATCTTACCTGAATTAAGAGGACACAACAATGATTGAGTTACTCTTACCTTCCTTACTTGCTGGTTTATGCTTATCGTGCCTAACAGGGCCATTAGGAACATTTGTTGTTTGGCGAAGAATGTCCTATTTTGGCGATACGCTATCCCATGCAGCCTTATTAGGTGTCGCTTTTGGCTTTCTTTTAAATATCAATTTATTTTATGCCATTATTTTTGTGACCTTGTTTTTAGCCATCGGACTGTTATGGCTAGAATCGCAAAAACAACTACCTGTTGATACATTATTAGGTATTTTAGCTCATAGTGCTCTTTCACTTGGTTTAGTGGTAATAAGCTTAATGAGTAATTTACGAATTGATTTAATGGCCTATCTCTTCGGTGATCTTTTATCGATAACCATGTTTGATGTTTACCAGATAACAGTTTGTGTAATTATAATTGGTTCCTTACTAATATGGCGTTGGAATCACTTTTTATTTATCACTGTTAGTGAGGAATTGGCATTTAGTCATGGTATTAATGTACCTCTAACAAAATTTATGTTAACTATACTTTTAGCGTTAACAATAGGAATAGCCATGAAATTTGTTGGAGCTTTAATTATTACTGCACTGTTAATCATTCCAGCTGCTACTGCAAAATACTATGCTAAAAATCCGGAATCAATGGCAATAATCGCAATATTAATTGGAATGCTATCAATTTTGGGCGGGATTTTGTTTTCATTAATTTATGATACACCTACAGGGCCTTCTGTTGTTTTAAGTAATACCTGCTTATTTTTCATATCATTATTTATTTCTAAATTCTTTATAAGAACAAAAAATTGAAATAGTAACAAAATTAGAAAATTTTTTGCGAGTGAACACGCATTTTTAGTCATAGTTCTATGCAAATACTTGAGTTATCAATAAAGTGCTAAAAATCTCAAATTAATGACGATAAAATTATGTCCCTCGCAATTATTTATACAAGAGCCTCTATAGGAATACAAGCACCTCAAATTAATGTCGAGGTGCATATCAGTAATGGATTACCAGGTTTTGTTCTGGTTGGTCTGCCAGAAGCAACCGTAAAAGAATCTAAGGACAGGGTTAGAAGTGCCATTATTAATAGTGGTTTTACATTTCCTGCTAAAAAAATAACTGTTAATTTATCTCCAGCAGATCTACCCAAAGAAGGGAGCCGTTTTGATTTACCCATAGCAATTGCTATTCTGGCAGCTACAGAACAAATACCTAATGATCATCTTGCTGAATATGAATTTTTAGGTGAATTGGCGTTGTCTGGTGAAATTAAGGCAGTAAAAGGGGCAATTCCCGCTGCTTTGTCATCTAAAAAAAATAATCGTACTTTAATTATCTCTTCTGAAAATCAATCAGAAATATCATTAATCCACCATAATAATACATTAATTACGCATAATTTATTAGAATTGTGTCAATATCTATACAATGAAATTACCTTACCGTCTGTTGAATACAGAGAATATAAAGATGGCGATGAAGATAATCAACTGGTCAATCTACAAGATATCATTGGTCAAGAACACGCCAAAAGAGCTTTAGAAATTGCCGCTGCCGGTGGACATAATTTATTATTAATTGGCCCCCCTGGAACTGGGAAAACGATGCTAGCCACGCGGTTAACTTCATTATTACCGCCATTATCAGATGACGAAGCGCTTGAAAGTGCAGCAATCACAAGTCTAGTTAGTACTAATGGTTCGATTCAAAATTGGCGAATAAGGCCATTTAGAGCACCACATCATAGTGCATCAACCGCAGCTTTAGTAGGTGGTGGTTCTATTCCTCGTCCCGGAGAAATTTCATTAGCTCACAATGGCGTTCTATTTTTAGATGAGTTACCAGAATTTAACCGTAAAGTATTAGATGCCCTTAGAGAACCTATTGAATCTGGCGAAATTGTTATATCTCGGGCAAATGCCAAAATAAAATTTCCAGCCAAGTTTCAACTTATAGCAGCAATGAACCCAAGCCCTACTGGTCATTATCAAGGAACACATAATAGAACAACACCACAACAAATAATACGTTACTTAAATCGACTTTCTGGTCCATTTTTAGACCGTTTTGATATCTCAATTGAAGTACCATTATTACCTAAAGGTACATTAAGTCAGAAAGTTACCATTACCGAATCAACGGATAAAGTAAAAAAAAGGGTTATAGATGCAAGAAAGATTCAAATGATAAGAAATAAAAAATTAAACAGTCAATTATCACCAAAAGAAATTCAAATTTATTGCTTATTAACTGATGAAGATAACGACTATTTGGAACAAGCTTTAATTAAATTAGGGCTTTCTGCGCGAGCTTGGCACCGAATATTAAAAGTATCGCGTACTATTGCTGATTTAGATTGTGCCAAAAACATAGAACGAAAACATATTTCAGAAGCACTAAGTTATCGCTCTATGGATCGATTATTAATTCAAATGCACAAAAATATTGGCTAACAAATTAATCATCAGTATCGACAAAGTCATCACCCACATCAACTTGAGGTTTTCCACCCGATAATGTGTGGAAACGTTTTGGTTTGTTGATTTTAGAAAGGTACTTTAACCATGCCTTTTCATAATCAGTAGTAGGTTCCTTTTTCCCTTTACAAACTGCAACAAAAGATTTTTCTTCTGGAGTAGCTGGCTTTTTAGTTTCTGTATCAAGATCTCTAAAAGCACAACCATATTTTTCTAAGATCTGGGCCTCTTTGATAGTAAAATCACCGTGACGAGAAAATCCTCTTGGATAATTCTTGTTATCAAAAAAACGTTGTTGACTTACAAAACTTTCAGTCATGTTATATCCTCTAGATTATAAAAGTACTTGGGCGGGAATTATAATTGACAAAGTTAATCTGTAAACAAAATTTTCTTATTTATATAGATAAATTTGAACAAATGACTAAAATTAAAGCAAAAACATCATTTTTTTGGCAGGGGCGGAGAGTCTCGAACTCCCAACACCCGGTTTTGGAGACCGGTGCTCTACCAATTGAACTACGCCCCTAGATAAGGTGGCGGAACGGACGGGGCTCGAACCCGCGACCCCCTGCGTGACAGGCAGGTATTCTAACCAACTGAACTACCGCTCCACCGTATTTGGTGTGTATATAATAAATT
Organism: Gilliamella sp. LMG 34359; assembly: GCF_984569085.1. Taxonomy (NCBI): domain Bacteria; kingdom Pseudomonadati; phylum Pseudomonadota; class Gammaproteobacteria; order Orbales; family Orbaceae; genus Gilliamella; species Gilliamella sp. LMG 34359. The sequence goes on from NZ_OZ474906.1 coordinate 3,540,305, forward strand.
AAAAGTCTGGCGGCACCCTACTCTCACATGGGTAATACCCACACTACCATCGGCACTACGGCGTTTCACTTCTGAGTTCGGCATGGGGTCAGGTGGGACCACCGCGCTATTACCGCCAGACATATCCTGTCTTCTCTTCTTCCAATTGCTGCGCATTATCTCATATCCACAACAATCGCTCAATCCGGAACAAACTGTTTGATTATCTCATAATCAATATCTATCTTCGCGTATCCAAAACAACTCCGAGTTGTAAGGTTAAGACTCTCGGTTCATTAGTATCAGTTAGCTCAATGTATCACTACACTTACACACCTGACCTATCTACGTCTTAGTCTCAAACGGACCTTACTGATTCTCATCAGGGAAAACTCATCTCGAGGCTAGTTTCGTACTTAGATGCTTTCAGCACTTATCTATTCCGCACGTAGCTACCGGGCAATGCAATTGGCATCACAACCCGAACACCAGCGGTGCGTTCACTTCGGTCCTCTCGTACTAGAAGCAAACCCTCTCAATTTTCCTACGCCCATGGCAGATAGGGACCGAACTGTCTCACGACGTTCTAAACCCAGCTCGCGTACCACTTTAAACGGCGAACAGCCGTACCCTTGGGACCTACTTCAGCCCCAGGATGTGATGAGCCGACATCGAGGTGCCAAACACCGCCGTCGATATGAACTCTTGGGCGGTATCAGCCTGTTATCCCCGGAGTACCTTTTATCCGTTGAGCGATGGCCCTTCCATTCAGAACCACCGGATCACTATGACCTACTTTCGTACCTGCTCGAGCCGTCACTCTCGCAGTCAAGCTAGCTTTTGCCATTGCACTAACCTCCTGATGTCCGACCAGGATTAGCTAACCTTCGTGCTCCTCCGTTACTCTTTGGGAGGAGACCGCCCCAGTCAAACTACCCACCAGACAGTGTCCCTTACCTCGATTCAGAAGTATAGGTTAGAACATCAAACATTAAAGGGTGGTATTTCAAGGTTGACTCCATGCATACTGGCGTACACACTTCTTAGTCTCCCACCTATCCTACACATTAAGGCTCAATGTTCACTGTCAAGCTATAGTAAAGGTTCACGGGGTCTTTCCGTCTTGCCACGGGTACACCGCATCTTCACGGCAAGTTCAATTTCACTGAGTCTCGGGTGGAGACAGCCTGGCCATCATTACGCCATTCGTGCAGGTCGGAACTTACCCGACAAGGAATTTCGCTACCTTAGGACCGTTATAGTTACGGCCGCCGTTTACTGGGGCTTCGATCAAGAGCTTCTGCTTACGCATAACCCCATCAATTAACCTTCCAGCACCGGGCAGGCGTCACACCGTATACGTCCACTTTCGTGTTTGCACAGTGCTGTGTTTTTATTAAACAGTTGCAGCCAGCTGGTATCTTCGACTGATTTCACCTCCATCCGCGTGGGACTTCAATTACCATCAGCGTGCCTTCTCCCGAAGTTACGGCACCATTTTGCCTAGTTCCTTCACCCGAGTTCTCTCAAGCGCCTTAGTATTCTCTACCTGACCACCTGTGTCGGTTTCGGGTACGATTAACTATAACCTGAAGCTTAGAGGATTTTCCTGGAAGCAGGGCATCAATTACTTCAGCACCTTAGTGCCTCGTCGTCACGCCTCAGAGTCTTAGTGACCGGATTTGCCTAATCACACCCCTACACGTTTAACCCACCATCCAATAGGTGGTAAACCTAGCCTTCTTCGTCCCCCCATCGCAGTTATAGCCAGTACGGGAATATTAACCCGTTTCCCATCAGATACGCCCTTCGGCCTCTCCTTAGGGGTCGACTCACCCTGCCCCGATTAACGTTGGACAGGAACCCTTGGTCTTCCGGCGAGCGGGCTTTTCACCCGCTTTATCGTTACTTATGTCAGCATTCGCACTTCTGATACCTCCAGCATACCTCACAATACACCTTCAACGGCTTACAGAACGCTCCCCTACCCAACACACTTTCGTGCACTGCCGCAGCTTCGGTGCATAGTTTTAGCCCCGTTACATCTTCCGCGCAGGCCGACTCGACTAGTGAGCTATTACGCTTTCTTTAAATGATGGCTGCTTCTAAGCCAACATCCTAGCTGTCTAAGCCTTCCCACTTCGTTTCCCACTTAACTATGACTTTGGGACCTTAGCTGGCGGTCTGGGTTGTTTCCCTCTTCACGACGAACGTTAGCACCCGCCGTGTGTCTCCCATGATTAAACTTGTCAGTATTCGGAGTTTGCATCGGGTTGGTAAGCCGGGATGGCCCCCTAGCCGAAACAGTGCTCTACCCCCAACAGTTACTCATGAGGCGCTACCTAAATAGCTTTCGGGGAGAACCAGCTATCTCCCGGTTTGATTGGCCTTTCACCCCCAGCCACAGGTCATCCGCTAATTTTTCAACATTAGTCGGTTCGGTCCTCCAGTTAGTGTTAACCAACCTTCAACCTGCCCATGGCTAGATCACCGGGTTTCGGGTCTATACCCTGCAACTTAACGCACAGTTAATACTCGGTTTCCCTTCGGCTCCCCTATTCGGTTAACCTTGCTACAGAATATAAGTCGCTGACCCATTATACAAAAGGTACGCAGTCACTATTACCTAATGGTAACAGCTCCCACTGATTGTACGTACACGGTTTCAGGGTCTATTTCACTCCCCTCCCGGGGTTCTTTTCGCCTTTCCCTCACGGTACTGGTTCACTATCGGTCAATCAGGAGTATTTAGCCTTGGAGGATGGTCCCCCCATCTTCAGACAGGATATCACGTGTCCCGCCCTACTCTATAAGCTTCCACATAATGCATCTTCGTGTACGGGACTTTCACCCTCTATCGTGCGACTTTCCAGACGCTTCCACTAACACAATATGCTACCCGCTTGGGCTCCTCCCCTTTCGCTCGCCGCTACTTAGGGAATCTCGGTTGATTTCTTTTCCTCGGGGTACTTAGATGTTTCAGTTCTCCCGGTTCGCCTCATCTGACTATGTATTCATCAGATGATAGTGCAGTCGCCTGCACTGGGTTTCCCCATTCGGACATCAACGGTTATAGCGCCTTTTATCGACTTACCGTTGCTTTTCGCAGATTAACACGTCCTTCATCGCCTCTGATTGCCTAGGCATCCACCGTGTACGCTTAATTTCTTAACCTTACAACTCACAGTTGTCTTGGTTTTAATTACGCTTTCTTCTCTTTCTTATCTCAAACTAATATATTTTCATACATCAATTTGCCATAAAAACGAGAACTCGTTTCTTTCAGCTTGTTCCTAATTGTTAAAGAGCTTTATCTTTCTATTCATTCGAATATCAAATAAATACAAACATAATTTATATATAATAAAAGAGACTTCTTTAATGGTGGAGCTAAGCGGGATCGAACCGCTGGCCTCCTGCGTGCAAGGCAGGCGCTCTCCCAGCTGAGCTATAGCCCCATTGTCTCACTTCATCAACTAATCAAGCTATCCGCTTAAGCAGTCGAATTGGTGGGTCTGAGTGGACTTGAACCACCGACCTCACCCTTATCAGGGGTGCGCTCTAACCACCTGAGCTACAGACCCAATAAAGTGACTCTTTCTAAACAAACAATCTGTGTGAACACTTACGAGCTCTTCGTAAGGAGGTGATCCAACCGCAGGTTCCCCTACGGTTACCTTGTTACGACTTCACCCCAGTCATGGACCACACCGTGGTAAACGCCCTCCTTGCGGTTAAGCTATCTACTTCTGGTGCAACCCACTCCCATGGTGTGACGGGCGGTGTGTACAAGGCCCGGGAACGTATTCACCGTGACATTCTGATTCACGATTACTAGCGATTCCGACTTCATGGAGTCGAGTTGCAGACTCCAATCCGGACTTAGACGTACTTTATGAGGTCCGCTTGCTCTCGCGAGGTCGCCTCCCTTTGTATACGCCATTGTAGCACGTGTGTAGCCCTGGTCGTAAGGGCCATGATGACTTGACGTCGTCCCCACCTTCCTCCGCTTTATCAACGGCAGTCTCCTTTGAGTTCCCGGCCGAACCGCTGGCAACAAAGGATAAGGGTTGCGCTCGTTGCGGGACTTAACCCAACATTTCACAACACGAGCTGACGACAGCCATGCAGCACCTGTCTCACAGTTCCCGAAGGCACTCTCGCATCTCTGCAAGATTCTGTGGATGTCAAGACCAGGTAAGGTTCTTCGCGTTGCATCGAATTAAACCACATGCTCCACCGCTTGTGCGGGCCCCCGTCAATTCATTTGAGTTTTAACCTTGCGGCCGTACTCCCCAGGCGGTCGATTTATCGCGTTAGCTTCGGAGCCCATCACTCAGGGCAACAAACTCCAAATCGACATCGTTTACAGCGTGGACTACCAGGGTATCTAATCCTGTTTGCTCCCCACGCTTTCGCATCTCAGCGTCAGTATCTGTCCAGAAGGCCGCCTTCGCCACCGGTATTCCTCCACATCTCTACGCATTTCACCGCTACACGTGGAATTCTACCTTCCTCTACAATACTCTAGTTAACCAGTTTTAAGTGCAATTCCTAGGTTGAGCCCAGGGCTTTCACACCTAACTTAATTATCCGCCTACATGCCCTTTACGCCCAGTCATTCCGATTAACGCTCGCACCCTCCGTATTACCGCGGCTGCTGGCACGGAGTTAGCCGGTGCTTCTTCTGTAATTAACGTCAATTGATGCACCTATTCGATACATCACCTTCCTCATTACCGAAAGTACTTTACAACCCGAAGGCCTTCTTCATACACGCGGCATGGCTGCATCAGGGTTTCCCCCATTGTGCAATATTCCCCACTGCTGCCTCCCGTAGGAGTCTGGACCGTGTCTCAGTTCCAGTGTGGCTGGTCATCCTCTCAGACCAGCTAGAGATCGTCGCCTTGGTAAGCCTTTACCCTACCAACTAGCTAATCCCATATGGGTTCATCAAATGGTGCATGGCCCGAAGGTCCCATGCTTTGGTCTCTCAACTTTATGCGGTATTAGCAGTCGTTTCCAACTGTTGTCCCCCTCCATTCGGCAGATCCCCATACTTTACTCACCCGTCCGCCACTCGTCATCAAGTGCAAGCACTCATGTTACCGTTCGACTTGCATGTGTTAAGCCTGCCGCCAGCGTTCAATCTGAGCCATGATCAAACTCTTCAATTTAAAGTTTGATGCTCAATAACTGTCTCTGACATAATTCAAATGAATCTTCAGTGTCACTTATCAAGACTTAATTTTTTTAGTCCGTAGACTTTTAATTTTTCGTCTCGCAAGTGCCCACACAGATTGTCTGTTTCTTCTTTTTAAAGAGCTGACAGCTTATTAATTAACTTCACAATTTCTTGTTTTAGTTTGCTGCCTCAAGGGCTGCGTATACTACGCTACACTTTTTCATTCGTCAAGATCTTTTTTAAAAATTTTTGACCTTGCTCACTAACACTCGTTTTGTCTGCTTATCGCTGACGCCGTGTCAGTGGATGCGCATTATAGGCACTTCATTTTTTTTGGCAAGTGAAAAATAACACTTAAAATATCGTTTGTTTTTTATTTGTTCAGTAACATCGTTAATATATATGTGATAAAGATAGATATCTTATTATAAACATTAAAAAAAAATAAAACTTTGATGTCTGTCACATTTATTGATACTTTCAACCATAAAAAACTTAAATGTTTTATCTAAAAAACGTACAACTATGGCTATTGAGAAATTAACGATTACCACCAATTAAATATTTTGCTTTATCTTTAAATACAAATTTAATGGCATTAGCAATAAAAATACTTATAGTTAACGTACAGATTAAAAAGCTTATGGCACCAACCGACGCCAATTGACCATTATCCGTTTTAATAATGTAACCAAAAGGAGAGTTAATTAACTGCTGTTCTAAAAATAATACTATAATTTGGTGAATAAAGTAGATTGGAAAACTGACATTGGCCAGATATGAAAAAAATTTATATATTCCACCTTCATTATTTTTATGGTTCAAACCATCTAAAAAATAAAGCGCTAAAATAAATAAAATAATTTTTTGTAATGTATCATAATAAAGTCTTTCAACACCAAGATAATCAACATAACGATAAGCAAATGGAATAAAAAGACATAAACCAAAGAAAAATATAACTAGAGCCAAATTTTCTTTAACTAGTTTCATAATTTTTTCATAATTCTGTTTTATCATCATGCCGGTTAAATATACCGGTCCATAATGCAATAAATTTAATAAAGGTTGTTTATAATCAGGTTTAGTGAACATTACCACCCAAAACATCGAGACTAATCCAATGACAATCAAACTCTTTTTTGACCATTTATACAATAAAGGACTAATTGCAAAAATAATGATAATCATCGGCATAAACCACAGTGGTAAAAGCTGGGTTCCGGTCAACATCATTTTAACAATTGACATACTAGAGCTAGGCTCGGTTAGCGAGAAAACAGGTAATCTGGACAAGTATTGATAATGGAAATATAAAAAACAAAATATTGATACAGAAATATAAGGGCATACTACCGTTTTAAATTTAGATAAATAATATCCTTTTACATCATATTTATACGTTAAATGCTGAAATAAAAAACCTGCAATTAACACGAAGAAGGTTGTAAAATTAAAAGCAAATAAATTTAAAAAAGAAAATAAATAACTATTAGCTATTAAATGACTATTTTTAAATACACCTAAACAATGGCTAAAAACAATCATGATAATGGCTACGCCACGTAATAAATGAATAGAATGGATTTTTTGGGGTCTTACTGTTGTCATTTCAGTTATCAAAATATAACAAAAAAATTTGTTATACATTAGCATAAAATCATTAGATAAAAACTAGTATTATTTTAGAAATTACTGAAAATATTGCTTGACATATTTATAGATAAATTACAAATACTTATACGATATAAACTCAATTAATTAGCTAATTTACTGGCAGCAAAAGAACATAAAGGTATAATTTCGCGTTTTTCTTGCACTAATACTTTTACCACAAGCTCAAGTAACTTATCTGCAATTCCTTGTCCACGATAATTAGGATCAGTATAAGTATGATTGATGGTTGCTTTATCTTGGCCAATTCGAGTAAACGTCATTTCAGCTATTTCTTGATTATTATCATTACACACATAGAAACGATCGTTATCTTGCTTATACTGTAATGTCATAAAATCCCTCAATAATTGGTATGATTTTTCAGCGAAATTCGTTAAAAATAAGAAGAAATTACTTTTGAAATTATTCGATTTTAAAGTTTTTTATAAAATTAATAATGTGAACAATAGTTATACCAAGTTCAAACCATAGTATTACCAATTATTCACATCTTATTAGATTATCAATAGTACAATTTTTAGAATAAACGTTTCGCAGTATTGTAAAGATCCATATCAAATGGTCTTTTCATATTATTGATAGCATCAATAATATCATGATGCACTAATTTACCATTTTGGATACCAACACAACGTCCAGCATGACCATTAATAAGTAATTCAACAGCATAAGCACCCATTCGCGAACCTAAAATTCGGTCATAAGGCACAGGTGAACCACCGCGTTGTACATGCCCCAGAATTGTTGCTCGAGTTTCATGATGAACAGCTGCTTCAATATCCTTCGCTAATTGATTTACATCACACATATGCTCCGTAACAGTCACAATTGCATGTTTTTTACCTTTCTCAAAACCTAATTTTATCTCTTCAATTAAGTCTTCTTTAGTATAAGAAACTTCAGGGATGATCATAAATTCACAACCACCAGCCACTGATGCACTTAATGTCAAATCACCGCAATCACGGCCCATGATCTCAATCACAGAAATTCGATGATGTGAAGAACAAGTGTCTCTTAATCTATCTATAGATTCAACAACTGTGCTTAATGCAGTGAAATAACCAATAGTATAGTCAGTTCCACGAATGTCATTATCAATGGTGCCAGGTAAACCTACGCATGGAAAACCTTCTTCAGTTAATCGCATAGCTCCCATATATGAACCATCACCACCAATAACCACTAAGGCATCAATTTGATGTTTCTTTAAATTCGCGATCCCTTTTTTTCTAACTTCTTGATCTTTGAATTCAGGAAACCTCGCTGATCCTAAAAATGTCCCACCGCGGGTGATAATATCTGAAACACTAGCGCGATCTAACTTAACAATGTGATCTTCACAAAGTCCCAAATAACCATCATAGATACCGAAAACCTCTAGACCTTCAGTTAACGCGGTTCTCACAACGCCACGAATAGCTGCATTCATCCCTGGGGCATCACCACCACTGGTTAAAATACCTATTTTTTTTATCATAAAAAATAACTCCAATTTATAAACCTTTGGCTATTATAAAGTCATAATTATTAACTAACAATATAAAGTTTAGGGACTATTTTGAATAGTTTTTCTACTGCTTCATTTCTAGGGGAACAACAGAAACAGGATCTTGATGGATAATCACTGTTGCCGGGGCAAATTCTCGAGAGATATGTTTTTCAATTGCATCTGCAACTGCATGGGCTTTTATTAAAGGCATGTCATCATCTAATTCAAGATGTAATTGTATAAATTTTACTGGCCCGGCTTGTCTAGTCTTCAAATCATGGAAACCACGCACATTTACATAAGAGGAAACAATATCACTGATTTTCTGATTATCACTTTCTGGTAAAGCCTTATCTAACAAGTCTTGAATTGCACCATAAGCTATTTTACAAGCGTTATAAAAAATATATAGCGCAATAAAAAATGCAAAGCAGGCGTCAGCATAAGTGATCCCATACCAACTTAAAAATAGCGCCATAATAACCGCAATGTTCATAAACATATCTGAAGAGTAATGTAACATATCTGCTTCTATCGCTTTGCTACTTGTCTCTTTTATAACATGCTTTTGATATAAAACTAATATACCTGTCACAATAACCGAAATGATAGATACGCTAATACCTAATAAAGGTGACTTTATCATAGTAGGATGAATAATTGATTTGATACTAGAAAGTAACAAAATGGTCGCTGAACCAATAATAAAGGTACTTTGCGCTAATGCGGCTAACGATTCGGCTTTTCCGTGACCAAAAGTATGATCATCATCAGCTGGTTTCAATGCATAACGGACTAAGAAGAAGTTAAGCCCAGATGCCAGCAAATCAATACTCGAATCTAAAAGCGAGGCAAATAAACTCATTGAGCCAGTAAACCAGCAGGTAAGTAATTTGATAATAATAAGGAAAACAGAAATTAAAACGGCACATAATGTTGCCCTTTTAATTAATTTTTCGTACAAATGCGATTTTGACATTTGTTACCTATTTATTGGTAGGATTCTATCCCTTGTGGAAGCACCAATTGTGCAGCTACTTCAGCCGCCGCCTTTTTATCTAACAGAACTTCAATTATTTTTAAGGCAAAATCAATAGAAGTTCCAGGGCCTTGACTGGTGATAAGTTTATATTGAGCATCAAAATAAGCTCTATCCGATTTCCAATTTTTAATTGTATCTTTGGTCGTTGGATAACCAGTCATATAAGCATTTGGGAATAAATTGTGATGTTGCAAAACCATTGCTGGTGTTGCACAAATAGCAGCAATGACAACCCCAGCTTGATGTGCTTGTTTTAATTTTTTGATTAATTGTTGCGAGTCCCGAAAGTTTTCAGCACCAGTTAATCCGCCAGGTAAAATAATCACATCAAAATCAAGATTGTCAACTTCTGAAAATGTTTTTTCGGCTAAAATAGTAACACCACGAGAACATTCAACTTTTTTATCTTCAGTGATACTGGCGTAGGTAACTTTAATTCCAGCTCGTGTTAATAGATCAATAGTTATAACCGCTTCGGTTTCCTCACAGCCATTTGATAAGAAAACTAATGCTTGCTTTGTCATATTACACTCCGTTCTAGCTATTAACTATATTTAAATAACGTTAAACACGGCACTATTTTACACGTTCGATATTTGCGCCTAATTTTCTCAATTTGTCTTCAATATTATCATAACCACGATCAATATGGTAAATACGATCAACAATTGTTGAACCTTCGGCTATGCATCCAGCTAGAACTAAACTTGCAGAAGCACGTAAATCTGTTGCCATTACTTGAGTACCGCTAAGTTTTTCAACTCCGTGAGTAATCAAGGTATTACCTTCAATTTCACCATGAGCCCCCATACGAATAAGTTCAGGCACATGCATAAAGCGATTTTCAAAAATCGTTTCTTTAATAATTCCGGTTCCTTCTGCCACCATGTTTAATAATGAAAACTGGGCTTGCATATCAGTTGGAAACCCCGGATGAGGAGCGGTGTGAATATTGACAGCTTTAGGGCGTTTATTTTGCATATCTAAGCAAATCCAATCTTCACCTATTTCAATATTAGCACCGGCTTCTTTCAATTTTGATAATACGGCATCAAGTAAATTGGGATCTGTTTTACGGCAAGTTATTTTACCGCGTGAAATAGCAGCAGCAACCAAAAAGGTTCCTGTTTCAATGCGATCAGAAACCACTTCGTGTACGCCACCACCAAGATTAGTAACGCCTTCAATTTCAATACGCATAGTACCAGCACCGCTAATTTTAGCACCTAGCATATTTAAAAATTTTGCTGTATCAACAATTTCTGGCTCACACGCTGCATTTTCAATTATCGTTTTACCTTCAGCTAACGTTGCTGCACACATAATAGTGACTGTTGCACCAACACTAACCTTATCCATTACAATATGAGCACCTTTTAAGCGACCATCAACTGACGCTTTAACATAACCTTCATCTAAGGTAATTGTTGCGCCCAACTGTTGTAAACCAGTAATATGCAAATCAACTGGCCTTGCACCTATAGCACATCCTCCCGGCAATGAGACCTGACCTTGACCAAATCGCGCAACTAACGGACCTAAAGCCCAAATTGAAGCCCGCATAGTTTTAACTAGTTCATACGGTGCACAATAGTTATTAATCTGTCCTGCATCAAGATGAATAGAGCCATTACGTTGGTATTTCACGCCCAATTGCGCAAGCAGTTCCAGTGTAGTATCGATATCTTTTAATTTAGGAACATTTTGTAATTCGACTGGTTTTTCAGCCAAAATCGCAGCAAATAAAATGGGTAGCGCCGCATTTTTAGCGCCAGAAATAACAACTTCTCCGTTTAACGAAGTCGGGCCTGTAACATGAAACTTTTCCATTATTAACTCTTATTCATTTCAAATGGGCAACATTATAGAAGTTATTTACTAATAGATAAATGAATTTTATTCAAACATAATGATCGAATTATCTTTACTATCACCCAGAACAATTGCAATTATTTAATATTGCTCTTTTTTATCTTAATTTTAATTTAACAAACTAGATTAAAATTATTGTTAATCAAAGATTGACTCGTTTCACATCGGCATTTATAGTGAGACGGATATTTTCAAAATATCATCTGGTTAAAAATCAAATTCATCCTAACTGATTTGTTTAATATTTAATAAAAGAGAGAAGTATGTTTGACTCAATCGCTAAAGCAGGAAAATATTTAGGCCAAGCTGCCAAGCTTATGGTTGGGATTCCCGATTACGATACTTATGTTCAACATATGAAACTGACCCATCCTGAACAGACTCCTATGACTTATGAAGAGTTTTTTAAAGAACGACAGGATGCTCGTTATAGTGGCAAAGGTGGCTTTAAATGTTGTTAAATATAAAGAGATAATGTATGACTCAAGATATTACATCATTATTACCTGTCACTTTATTAACCGGATTTCTGGGTTCAGGGAAAACCACTCTCATCAATTACCTGCTCGAAAATAATCACCATGAAAAAATAATGATTATTGAAAATGAATTTGGCTCGGTAAACCTCGATAGCAACTTACTTATACCAAATCATAATATCCAAGTGGTTGAAATGACTAATGGCTGCATTTGTTGTACAGTGCAAGGAGAATTGACCAAGGCCCTTCATCAATTATATGCAGAAAGGCAAGCAGGTAAATTGCAATTTGATCGGCTTATTATCGAAACCACTGGACTCGCTGACCCGGCACCAATTATTCAAACTTTTTTTATTGATGAGCTAATTAGACAAGCCATTAGACTTGATGCGATTATTACTATTGTTGATTGTCAGCATATTTTGCAGCATTTAAATGAACATCGAGTTGCTGTTTCTCAAATAGGTTTTGCCGATCGAATTATTTTATCTAAAACTGATTGTATAACTGAACAACAACAAATTGAAATTATAAATCGCCTTCAAAAAATCAATAGTAAAGCAGCTATCTATCAAGCGATTAATGGGAAAATTGCCAAATCACAATGGTTAGATATTCATGCTTTTGATTTAGATGAAGAGTTAGTTCTTAATAAAGGTTTTTTTATCGTTGATCCAACAAAACAATTAGAAACTAAATTTAAAACAATTCCCTATCAAACCTTATCCTGGAATGATGATATCTGTTCTTATTATTTTGAAGCAGGAGAACTTGATTTAAAAAAAATAGGTTCATTTATGGAAAATTTAGTTGAAAAATATGGCAATGATATGTTGCGCTATAAAGGCATTCTTGCAATTCAAGACAATAACCAAAGATTAATCGTTCAAGGTGTCCATAAAATTGTCGGTTTTGATTATGGTTCTCCTTGGCAACAAGCTTCAGAAAAAATATCTCGCTTAGTGGTGATCAGCCGAACATTACCGTTTGAGGAATTGAATAAGGCATTTTTGCAAACTGCCGCCAGTTAATTAGTTAGCTGCGGTGCTCTCTTTTTTCTCAAACATTTTAATAAAATGTGATAAATCATCAATTTTACTATTAACTGCCTTTTTATCAAATATGATAGAATGAGCGGTTTTCAACCTGTTAAAACATACAATACAAAAATATGGACTACGATATTGCAATCATTGGACTTGGACCTGCTGGTAGTACACTTGCACGTTTACTTAATTCCTCTTTTAAAATTATTGCATTGGATAAAAAACATCAAACGGGTAATGAAGGCTTTCATAAACCTTGTGGTGGTTTATTAGCTAACGACGCCCAAAAAGCTTTTGTACGTCAAAAATTAAATTTACCTGCCGATATATTAACTGAACCGCAAATTTTTAGTGTTAAAACAATTGATCTTCAAACTAAACTAATTCGTAATTATCAGCGCAGTTATGTCAGCTTTGATCGGCATAAATTCGATTTATGGTTAAAGTCACTGATTCCAAACAATGTTAACGTTTTACATAACACGTTATGCAAAGAAATTAGAAGAGTCATCGATGGATATCAAGTCACTTATACTGATGAATATGACGTAGAGTATAAAATAACCGCTAAATATGTAGTTGGTGCCGATGGTGCTAACTCCGTTGTTAGACGTATGCGCTATCCTCATCATTCCATCAGGCAATATGTTGCCATTCAACAATGGTTTGCAGAAAAACATCAACGTCCTTTTTATTCTTGTATTTTTGATAATGAATCGACTAATTGCTATGCATGGAGCATTTCTAAAGATGGATATTTCATTTTTGGCGGTGCGTTCCCGAAAAAAACCGCCAATCAAAATTTTGAATTACTAAAAGAAAAGTTAACTAAACAAGGTTTTATTTTTGGAGAACCGTTAAAAACGGAAAAATGTCTTGTGATTTATCCAAATCGCTTCCGAGATTTTTATACCGGCAATGAAAATATTTTTTTAATCGGTGAAGCCGCTGGCTTCATTAGTGCAAGTTCGTTAGAAGGAATCAGTTATGCACTTGATAGTGCTGAGATTTTAAGCAAAATATTAAATAGTGGCATAGCCAAACCAAACAAACATTATTACCAAAAAACCATACCTTTACGTTTAAAGCTCTATAGTAAAATAATCAAAGCCAAAATTCTTACTACTCCATTATGGCGAAAGTTAATAATGAAAAGTAAGATTAAGCATGTAAAAACAATTTAGCTATACAAAATTAACAAACATTATTAACACAACTAAATATAATAAGGAATAGATATATGTTTGATGTAAGTGATTTAATTCGTTTTAACCATGAATGGTCAGAAAAAATTGAGCAGGAAGATCCTGAATTTTTTAAACAATTAGCTATTGCACAAAATCCTAAATTTTTATGGATTGGTTGTTCTGATAGCAGGGTTCCTGCAGAAAAATTGATTAAATTAAAACCTGGAGAAATGTTTGTTCACCGAAATGTTGGCAACCAAGTAATTCATACGGATCTAAATTGCCTTTCGGTTGTTCAATATGCAGTTGATGTACTTAAAATCGAAGATATTATTGTCTGTGGTCATTTAGATTGTGGTGGCATTCGTGCTGCGGTTGAAAATCCCGATTTAGGTTTGATTAATAATTGGTTGCTTCATATTCGAGATTTATGGTTTCGTAACAGTTCTTTACTTGGCAAATTCCCTGCTGATATTAGAATGGATATTTTATGTGAACTTAATGTAATTGAGCAGATCTATAACTTAGGACATTCCACAATCATTCAATCGGCATGGCAACGCGGTCAAAAAGTCAATTTGCATGGTTGGGTTTATGGGATCGATAATGGCAAGATTACCGATTTACACATTACATCATCAAGTCGTGAAAACCTTGAAATCAACTATCGTGAAGCGATTTCTTATCTGTTAAATCTGCACAAGTTACAGTAAATTTATTTGAAACGATGGATTATTTGATTACTGCTTCCGCGCCATACTAGTTTAGGATCGGCCAGTTCTTGGACAAATTTTCCATCAATTAATACATCAATATAAGGAATTACCGCTTGCTGATCATCGGTTAATTCATCAAGTTTATAACCTGTCCATAACCAAATATCTTTATTAATGCATTCAGTTTTAACTCGTTTAACCAGTTTTAAAATAGCTGAGACATTTTGAGGGTGTAAAGGATCACCACCAGAAAGTGATAATCCTTGGCGCTTTATTTCGGTATCTTGTAAATCTTTAATAATTTGATCTTCAAGTGATTGTGTAAATGGCTTACCAGAGTTTATTCCCCATGTACTTTTGTTATAACAGCCAGGGCATTGATGTACACAGCCTGCTACAAAAAGTGTACAACGAGTCCCTTCGCCATTAACGACATCCACAGGATAATAACGATGATAATTCATAATGACAAAATTATTGATTAACCTATTTGACCATTATCCAAATGTTTAACCCGACGTTTTACTTCCTCTTGCTTACCGGCATTAAATGGACGAGCATCAGGACTACCTAAATATCCACAAACACGGCGAGTAACAGAAACTTTCGATGAATCATGATTACCACAACTAGGGCAAACAAAACCCTTGCTAGTACAGGAGAACTCACCGGTATAACCACATTCATAACATTCGTCAATCGGGGTATTGGTACCATAATAAGGTACACGGGCATAACTATAATCCCATACATCTTCTAATGCTTTAACATTATTAATCATGTTAGGATACTCACCATAACAGATGAATCCACCACTCGCTACTGCTGGGTAAGGTTTTTCAAATTCAATTTTTTCATATGGATTAACCTTTTTCTCAACATCAAGGTGGAAACTATTAGTATAGTAACCTTTATCAGTTACTCCAGGAATAATACCAAATTCGGCTGTATCTAAACGGCAGAATCGGTCACATAAATTTTCACTTGGAGTACTATATAAGCTAAATCCATAGCCAGTCTCTTTTTTCCATTGATCGACAGCTTTGGCTAAGTGTTCAACGATTGCCACACCTTTTTTACGTAAAGTTTCGCTATCAAATGGGTGAGTTTGGTTACCATAAAGTGCATTTAATGTTTCATGCAGACCAATATAACCTAAAGAGATTGATGCACGGCCATTTTTGAAGATTTCAGAAACATTATCATCTTCTTTTAATCGAACACCACATGCGCCTTCCATATATAAAATCGGCGCAACACGTGCTTTTACACCATCAAGACGAGCAATACGCGTCATTAATGCTTTTTTACAAAGGTTTAAACGTTTATCTAAAATTTCCCAGAAACGGGCTTCATCACCTTTAGCTTCAATTGCAATACGAGGTAAATTGAGGCTAATTACCCCTAAATTGTTACGCCCATCATGAATTTGTTGGCCATCTTCTTCATAAACACCTAAAAAGCTTCGACATCCCATTGGTGTTTTGAATGATCCGGTTACTTCAACAACTCTATCGTAGTTTAAAATATCCGGATACATACGTTTACTCGCACACTCTAATGCCAATTGTTTAATATCATAATTAGCATCTCCTTGCTTATGGTTAATACCATCTTTAATAGCAAAAACCAATTTCGGGAATACCGCAGTTTTATGATTTTTACCTAACCCTTTTATACGCACTTTTAGAATCGATTCTTGAATTAATCGTGATTCCCAACAGGTTCCTAAACCAAAACCAAAAGTAACAAAAGGTGTTTGTCCATTCGCGGTATGGAGTGTATTAACTTCATACTCTAGAGATTGAAATGCATCATAACACTCTTTTTGGGTACGGCTTTCTGCATAAGCTTCAGGATTTGGAATATCCCATTCTTCGGCAACTTTTTTATGTTTTTGATAACTGATAGTCACAAATTTTGCTAAAATTTCATCAATTCGATTTATGGTGGTACCGCCATAAATATGACTGGCTACTTGCGCAATAATTTGAGCGGTTACCGCGGTTGCAGTGGCAATAGATTTTGGCGGCTCAATTTCAGCATTACCCATCTTAAAACCATTGGTTAACATCCCATCTAAATCAATTAACATACAATTGAACATTGGGAAAAATGGCGCATAATCAAGATCATGATAATGAATTTCACCACAATCATGAGCATGAGAAATATCTTTAGGTAATAAATATTGTTTAGCATAATGCCGAGCAACAATACCTGCTAGTAGATCACGTTGAGTTGGAATAACTTTACTATCTTTATTGGCATTCTCGTTCAAAATGGCGACGTTACTTTGTTCGATTAAACCGCGAATATCTTGGTTCAAACGGCTACGTTCTTCACGGGCACGATCACGATCATGTCGATATTCAATATAAGCTCTGGCCAATTTTTTATAAGGCCCTGACATGAGCTGATTTTCCACCATATCTTGAATTTCATTAATATCAACACTGTCCCGATCCTTCATTTGATTGGTAACAACGCGAGCAACAGCAGCACAATAATCTGGATCCTCAACATTGGCCGCAACAGCCGCTCTTATAATAGCATCTTTAATGCGATTCTCATTAAATGCAGTTTGACAGCCATCACGTTTGATTACTACGGGCATATATACTCCTCGATATTCATTAATAGTTAGCGCTCAGCATGATTTTTATATCAACCTTAATAGTTTTTGTATTATTCAAAGCTATTGATTTTTTATTGAAATATGGGCTTTTCGATATAAAGTCGGATTTTCACATTGCCAATGAAAACACTATATGTAGTAAATATGCGTGAATTATACACCATATATTGTGTTTTTCTAGTTTTTTAAAAAATAAATTTACTTGACAAGGCCAACACCAATAACCGCAAGTTTTCCCGAAAAATTAACTTCGATAAATTTGGCTAAAAAGAGTATAAAAGGTGTAGAAATTTTGTAAGAGTGCAACCGATTTTGCACTCTTAATTTAATATTAGAACAGATTTTAATTAGAATTAAGATTCAATATTTAACCATTCAGTATGAAATACGCCATCTTTATCGATACGTCTATAAGTATGTGCACCAAAATAGTCTCGTTGAGCCTGAATTAAATTAGCAGGTAATACTTCTGAGCGATAACTATCATAATATGCAATTGCTGCCGATAAAGTAGGAACCGGGATCCCTTGTGAAACGGCTAAACAGATAACATCACGCAATGATTGTTGATAAGCTTCAACGGTTTTAGAAAAATATGGTGCTAAAAGTAAGTTATCAATATTATTATTTTCACTATAAGCATCAGTAATTTTTTGTAAAAATTGTGCACGAATAATACAACCCGCTCTAAAAATCTTGGCAATTTCACCATAATTTAGTTGCCAATTATAATGTTCTGATGCGGCTTTCAATTGCGCAAATCCTTGGGCATAAGAGATAATTTTCCCCATATAAAGTGCTTTACGAACTTTTTCAATTAGTGCTTGCTTATCTCCTGTAAATGCCTCTTTACTAGGTCCTCTTAGTACTTTTGATGCAGCAACGCGTTGATCTTTAATCGCTGAAATATAACGTGCAAATACCGATTCAGTAATTAAAGATAATGGTTCACCTAAATCTAATGCGCTTTGGCTTGTCCATTTGCCAGTACCTTTATTGCCTGCCGCGTCAAGGATCTTATCTACCAGATAATCGCCATTTTCATCTTTATACTTAAAGATATCAGCCGTGATTTCAGTTAAATAACTATCTAACTCGCCTTTATTCCAATCAGAAAAAACATCAGAAAGTTCATCATTAGTTAACCCTCCTACATGTTTTAACACACTATAGGTTTCGGCAATTAATTGCATATCACCATATTCAATGCCGTTGTGAGCCATTTTCACATAATGTCCTGCTCCATCAGGGCCGATATAAGCTACGCAAGGTTCCCCATTCGCTTTTGCAGCAATTTTTTCTAAAATTGGGGCAACCAGTTCATAAGCTTCTTTTTGACCGCCAGGCATAATTGAAGGGCCTTTTAGTGCACCTTCTTCACCACCAGAAACACCAGCCCCTATAAAATTAAAGCCTTCATTAGATAACATTTTATTACGACGAATAGTGTCTTCAAAATAAGCATTTCCACCATCTATAATAATATCACCTTTATCTAACAAGGGTCTAAGTTCATCAATGACAGCATCGGTACCTTTACCTGCTTGCACCATAATTAGGATGCGGCGAGGTTTTTCTAAAGAATTAACAAACTCTTCAATAGTATAATAAGGAACCAATTGTTTATCAGAATGTTCTGCTATAACCTCTTCTGTTTTGTCTCTAGAGCGATTGTAAATTGATACTGAAAATCCTCGACTTTCAATATTCAGTGCTAGGTTTCGCCCCATCACGGCCATTCCAATGACACCGATTTGCTGTTTTGACATAATTTGGCTCCTTTATTTAATCTCTATAACCTTAATAAGGTTTTGCTACTAGTATATTAATTCGATGGAATATTACCATTAAGTGATATATTGCCATAAAAAAAACCGTATCAATACATAATACGGTTTTTCACTATTTAGTTAAACTGTTTTGCAATTAAGCGAATCATGAACGCTTCATCATTTCAAAAAACTCGTCATTGGTTTTCGTCATGGCAAGTTTATCGATTAAGAACTCCATTGCGTCAATTTCACCCATTGGATTGAGGATTTTACGTAAAATCCACATTTTTTGTAGTTCATCAGGCGAAGTCATTAAATCTTCTTTACGCGTACCAGAACGGTTAAAATCAATCGCAGGGAAAACACGTCGTTCTGCAATTTTGCGCGATAAATGAACTTCCATATTACCGGTACCTTTAAACTCTTCGTAAATAACTTCATCCATTTTAGAGCCGGTATCAATTAGAGCAGTCGCAATAATTGTTAAGCTACCACCTTCTTCCACATTACGTGCTGCACCAAAAAAGCGTTTAGGACGATGTAATGCATTAGCATCAACACCACCTGTTAATACTTTACCTGATGATGGAATAACCGTGTTATATGCACGAGCTAAACGGGTAATCGAATCTAATAAAATAATCACATCTTTTTTATGTTCGACTAAACGTTTTGCTCGTTCAATTACCATTTCGGCAACCTGAACATGTCTTGCCGCTGGTTCGTCAAACGTAGAAGCCACAACTTCCCCTTTGACTAAACGTTGCATTTCGGTAACTTCTTCTGGTCGTTCATCAATCATCAATACCACTAATTCACATTCTGGATGATTTACCGCTAAGCTTTGAGCAATGTTTTGTAATAACATGGTTTTACCTGCTTTTGGTGGAGCTACAATCAAACCACGTTGACCTTTACCAATTGGCGAAGCTAAATCAAGAACTCTGGCGGTAATATCTTCAGTAGAGCCATTACCACGTTCCATACGTAAGCGAGAATTAGGATGTAGAGGAGTTAGGTTTTCGAAAAGGATTTTATTGCGAGCGTCTTCAGGTTTATCGTGATTAACTTCATTTACTTTTAATAACGCAAAGTATCGCTCACCTTCTTTTGGCGGCCTAATTTTACCGGCAATAGTATCACCCGTTCTCAAATTAAATCGTCTAATTTGACTTGGTGATACATATATATCGTCAGGACCAGCTAAATAAGAACTATCAGCAGAGCGTAAAAAGCCAAAGCCATCTTGCAAAATTTCAAGTACACCATCGCCGAAAATATCTTCGCCACTTTTAGCGTGCTGTTTTAAAATTGCAAAAATAATATCTTGTTTTCTAAGACGGGCAAGATTTTCAAGCCCCATTTTTTTCTCACCAAGCGCTACAAGCTCGGAAACAGAAGTGTTTTTTAATTCAGTTAAATTCATAGTTTATAAATTCTTGAGGATAAAATTGATATGTTTGCAATTACTGCTATTTTTGTATATTTCTTTCATTTACTTATAAAAAATTCTCTTTCTAGCAATATGTAAAATTAATTTATTACCTAGCTTTCGATGATAATTATATACTTTGGATATTGAATTCTCACCACTTTATCAAGAAAAACAATGGATTGCTGAAAGGGGTCTATGTAAGAGTTTAGCAATTTACACTAAATTTATAGGGATGTCTATATTTTTAATTATATTTTATTGGAATAAAAAAATAATAAGCGCTATTTTAAACGCTTATTATTATATTTACTGAACAAATTTAGATTTTAATTAAAGGAATGGTTCAATAAAAGCTCTAAGTTGCGCTTTTAATGATTCGCCTACATGAGTAGCAACAACTTGACCATTTTTAAAAATTAATAACGTTGGAATACCACGAATACCAAATTTAGGGGCAACACTAGGATTTTGTTCCACATTTAATTTAGTAAAAATAATTTTGTCACCGTATTCTTCAGCGAGTTCATCTAAAATAGGGGCAATTTGTTTACAAGGTCTACACCATTGAGCCCAAAAATCGACTAGAATCGGTTTAGTTGATTCATTTATCGTCTTATCAAATGTAGCTTCAGTAAGTGCAACAATGTTATGACTCATTTAATTATCTCCTAAGGAATTTATCTAAAAATATATTAGGATATTTTCATATTTACCGCTAGTAATTATTCTAATAGGACATAATTATTAGTGAAGTTGTTGTATTTAGTGTGTTACAATTGCGACACTCTGATAATTATCTTCTAAACAATAATGATTCAATCATACCTTACAAAAACAACTTTCAATCAATTTCCCTTACACCCTTCAGTCATCAAAGCATTGGAGACAAAAGGTTTCGTTTACTGTACCCCAATTCAAGAGCAAACATTGCCATTAACAACCAAAGGAATTGACATTGCAGGACAAGGACAAACCGGTACAGGTAAAACGATTGCGTTTTTGGCATCAACATTTAATCATTTATTGAATAATGGTCCATTATCCGAGCATAAACCTAATCAACCAAGAGCTATCATTATTGCGCCTACACGCGAATTGGTTGTACAAATATATAATGATGCGCTACCTCTTTCAGAAGAAACAGGTATTAAATTAGGATTAGCTTATGGTGGTGATGGTTATGATAAGCAATTAAAAATGCTTTCTGCCGGTGTGGATATATTGATTGCAACTACAGGACGCTTAATTGATTATGCAAAACAAAATTATATCAATTTAGGGGCAATACAAGTTGCTGTTTTGGACGAAGCCGATCGTATGTTTGATTTAGGCTTCATCCGTGATATCCGATGGATATTTAGACAGATGACCCCACCACAAAATCGTCTTACCATGTTATTTTCAGCAACCTTAACCCACAATGTGCGTGAACTTGCTTTTGAATACATGAATGAACCACAATATGTTGAAGTAGAACCAGAACAAAAAATTGGTCATAGAATAAAAGAAGAGCTATTTTTCCCATCAAATGAAGATAAATTAGCTTTATTACAAACACTTATAGAAGAAGAGTGGCCCGAGCGAAGCATTGTATTTGCTAACACCAAAGTCGCTTGTGAAAAAATCTGGCGTCATTTAGTTGCTGATGGTCATCGTGTTGGATTACTTACCGGCGATATTGCACAAAAAAAACGTTTATCCATCCTTGATAAATTTACTCAAGGCGAACTTGATATATTAGTAGCAACAGACGTCGCGGCTCGTGGCTTACATATTCCAAATGTAACTCACGTTTTTAACTACGATCTTCCTGATGATTGTGATGATTATAGACATCGAATTGGTCGTACCGGACGTGCTGGCGCTGAAGGCTATTCAATTTCACTAGCTTGTGAACGTTATTCACAAAACTTACCCGCTATTGAAAAAGCCATTGACCACCCAATTCCAGTTAGCCAATATGACCCTCAGGCGTTATTATCTGGCTTGCCAACACCTAAACCATTTAAAAGAACCAACCGTAGAAAACCATCGTAAAAAGATAATTGATAAATATCTAAAAAATTAACTCAATACCATTATTAAAAATACATTTAATGATGGTATTCTTCTTAATTATTAAGTTACCAATTAATTTAAAACCTATTTTTTCTTCAAAAAATTCTGATAAGCTAATTCAATTATTTGTTTCGATTCGGATGATAATGTTCCAACATGTCGGCCATGTAATGCGCCAAATAATCCAAATAGAATATTAATCGACAACTTTGGGTTTTTACTTTTTATCCGATAATAAGTTTCCAAATAACCTACCTCTCTGAAAATGTTAATATTGATAATACCAGCACTTACCATTAATTTTTCCAAAGAAACTGTCATATTGGGTAATGATTTTAAACGACTTTGGCTTTTAGCTAATTTCTCATCAAGATCTTGCTTAGCATATTTAATAACCATTTGTACAATAGTATGCAATTTTTGTCTATCTTGGCGTAATTCATCTTCAACTCTATAGTAATCAAGTAGTTTATGCGATCCATCAAAAATTAAATCAAGTGGCAGCATACCTAACTCAATAAACATTGACCGATACTCATCATGGGCCCTTAAATAAATATTATTTTGATCTATCCAGGCAAACATAATTGATTCGCTATTCAGACTGAATCCGCCAAAAAATGAACGTAAAGTAACATCTTTAAGGTAAGAAAACTCATGTTTAATATTTATTGCTAATGTCTTAAGCATAAAAATTCCCTTTTTCACTTACTACAACATGTAACTCCAAAGAATGAGTTTATGCTAAACTATAGTAATTTTTTTGATATTCAAACAATTATTTAGTATTAATTAATAAATATGGGATCTGTCTTCCATAAATGAATATTTGTTTGATTTAAACTTGATTAATTATATTTTTTTGTTCTAAAGATTTTTAGCAACTTTTTAACAATTAACTAGTTGTAAATATCTTAATATTTCTTTAAAAAAGAAAAGACGCCTTTAGATTGTTATTCTGTTGTAATAATTATACAATCAGCGGTATTAACTAAATGGTATCCATTATTGTCAATTTCAATCAACATGTTTAAAAACGCTATATTAACGCTTTTTATTTTTTTTTCATTTTTCGCATCAGCAGATAAATTACCACTGATTCAAGAATTGACAGCCTGTAATCCAGATTTTTTTAATCATATCTATGCACATAGAGAAGAGTTAAAAACTCATACTAATGTTGAGGTTTTTAACCAGAATCAAGCTTATATTCCCGTTGAAAATCGCTCAGATACTAACAAAAACTTTGTGTATTTCAAATCTCCTATTCAATATAAAAACCTGAAACTTATTGGTTATTATGATAGTGCAATGGATTTAAAAAAAATGGGTAAATACTATTTTTGGGGTTTTATTATTGATAACGATATAAATGAGATACGTGACAGTTTAGACTTTCTAGAGTGGAAAAATATGGAGGATAATCTTCTGTATATCGCCAATCCAATGATTCGAAGTGTTAGTGATGATATTCAAGTCTGGCATAAAAATACCGGAACTGTTGTTGGCGTTAAAACGATTCCAGCGCCCAATACCACTGAAAAATTATTATTACTTGAAAAGGGGGATAATATGCAACTTCTTATCTGTTCTATTCAAGGCATTGTCACCAATAATTTACTTCGGCAAGAACGCCCTGATATTCAAATCGATCAAATTAAATAGCTGACTCATCCATTTCGCCAGTACGAATACGTATTACTTGTTCAACATTATAAACAAATATTTTTCCATCACCAATTTTGCCGGTTTGCGCTGTTTTCATGATAGTTTCAATACAGGTTTCTAAAATATCATCAGCAACAACAAGTTCTATTTTTACCTTTGGTAAAAAATCAACCATATATTCTGCACCCCGATAAAGTTCAGTATGTCCTTTTTGACGACCAAACCCTTTCACTTCCGTGACTGTCATGCCGGTAATGCCTTGATCGGCAAGTGCTTCTCGAATATCGTCTAATTTAAAAGGTTTAATAATTGCTTCAATTTTTTTCATATCTCTTTGCCCTTAATTCGAGATTACCAATTCTTAAAACCAAAAGCAGAAGTTATTGGATAGCGTCTGCCTTTACCAAAGTTACGCGCAGTTATTTTCGGCCCAACTGCTGATTGCCGTCTTTTATATTCGTTGATATCAACTAATTTAACCACTCGCCTTACAGTTGCTTCATCATAACCTTGCGTAATCAGTTGTTCAACGGAAAAATCTTGTTCAACATAGCCTTTTAATATTCCATCTAAAATATCATAAGGAGGTAGACTGTCTTCATCTTTTTGATCTGGCGCAAGTTCAGCTGATGGAGGACGAGTAATAACGCGTTCTGGGATAACATACGATCGGCTATTTCGATATTTAGATAATGCAAATACCATGGTTTTAGGCACATCTTTAAGCACATCAAAACCACCAGCCATATCGCCATACAGTGTAGCATAACCGACCGACATTTCGCTTTTATTACCAGTCGTTAATACTAACCTTCGACGTTTATTGGAAAGTGCCATTAAAATGACGCCACGACAACGCGCTTGTAGGTTCTCTTCGGTAGTATCTTTTTGTGTCCCCAAAAACATCGGTGTTAAAGAAGACATAAAAGCATCAAACATCGGTTCGATTGAAATGATATCAAACTCAACACCTAATATTTCCGCCTCTTCTTTAGCATCAGTGATACTAATATCCGCCGTATAACGAAATGGCATCATAACTGCTTGTACTTTATCTTTACCTAAAGCATCAACAGCGATTGCCAAAGTTAAAGCCGAATCAATTCCACCAGATAACCCCAATACCGCTCCTTGGAAACCATTTTTGGTAATGTAATCGCGAGTCGCGAGAACTAATGCGTCATAAACATCAGCTAGTGGTTCATTTTTAGAAACAGAGACAGGTTGATGATTATCCCCCATTTGAAAAACGGAAATTTGCTCTTCAAAAGAGTTTAATTGATGAATAATATTGCCTTTTTCATTACATACAAATGATCCACCATCAAAAACAAGCTCATCTTGACCACCTATTTGATTAACATAGATAATTGGTAAACCGGTTCTTAGAGCATGTTGTTTAATCAGTTCTTGGCGATATTGCTGTTTTTCATAAGCATAAGGTGACGCATTGATAGAGATAACCAAATCTGCACAATTCGCATCAATTCGATCGATAGGTTCAGATTGCCATAGATCTTCACAGATTAATAAACCAATTTTTTTGTCTTTGAAATCGACAACGCAAGTGTGTTCACCGGCCGTGAAATAACGTTTTTCATCAAATACATCATAATTAGGTAACAGCTGTTTGTGATAACACGCTAACAGCTGTCCTTCAAAAAACAGTGATAACGCATTATAAACTACCCCACCTTGCCAATGAGGATGTCCAACAATCACTCCACATTGTTTACTGGCTTGTTTAATAGTTGATAAAGCATGTTGGCAACGAATTTTAAAATCATCACGATAAATTAAATCCTCTGGAGGATAACCACAGATTGCAAGTTCAGAGAAAATAATCAGATCATGCGATGAATGGTTTCGTATCAGTTCAATGATTTGCTGAGTATTACCTTCAATATCACCTACACACCAATTTTTTTGTGCTAACACCAACGATAAAGACATATAAATTCAACATTACAGATAAAAATTACGGGTAAGTTTAAATGATTCTAAGTTGCACTGCTACTTTTTTATCGTTAACATGCAAGATTAAATTGGTATTAACTTATCTGGAAAGAATTATGCAAAAGATCTTAAATGTGGCGTTAGACAATCGCAGTTACCCAATTACTATTGGTGAAAACTTACTTAGTCAATTTGAACATTTTAAACTGCATAGTGGCCAGAGAGTTCTTGTTGTCACCAATGACACCATTGCTCCAATTTATTTACAACATTTGCTTGATATGCTTGAGGCTCATGGCGTCAAAACTGACTCTGTTATTGTACCTGATGGTGAACAATATAAAACGATGGAAACATGGAACCAAATTTTAACTGCTTTACTCGCCAATAATCATACTCGAAGCAGTATACTTGTTGCGCTTGGTGGGGGAGTTATTGGTGATGTAGCAGGATTTGCGGCTTCTGCTTACCAACGTGGAATTAAATTTATTCAGGTTCCGACAACCTTATTATCTCAAGTCGATTCTTCAGTTGGCGGTAAAACGGCTATTAATCATCCTTTAGGTAAAAATATGATTGGCGCATTTTATCAACCTCAATCAGTGGTAATTGATATTAATTGTTTAAAAACCTTACCACAAAGAGAGCTCTCTGCCGGTCTAGCTGAAGTAATTAAATATGGCATTATTATGGACTCTGCTTTTTTTAATTGGTTAGAGACTCATATTGATGATTTGCTTAATTTAGATGTCGATGCCTTAAGTCATTGTATTTATCGCTGCTGTGAATTAAAGGCTCAAGTGGTTGCCGCCGATGAAACCGAACAAGATATGCGTGCTATTTTAAATCTTGGTCATACCTATGGGCATGCCATTGAAGCCGAGCTCGGCTATGGCAATTGGTTACATGGCGAAGCAGTTAGTGTTGGTATGTTAATGGCGGCACAAACAGCTAAATTGCTAGGTCTGTTGGCAGATAAAGATATTGAAAGAATAAAAAATTTATTAATTAAAGCTAAACTGCCAGTTAAAAGACCAGAACAGATGACAATCGAATCTTATATTCCCCATATGTTACGAGATAAAAAAGTTATTTCTGGTAAGCTTCGGTTAGTAATTCCAACTAAAATTGGTCAGGTTGAAGTAATGGATGGAATAGAGAAAAGTGTGGTACTTGAGTCAATAAACAACTCATAAAATTTATTTAACTATGTTAAATGATATTGTATATGTAAATAAAGGAGCACTAACAGTGTGCTCCCTTTACCAATATAATAGACAATAAACTTAAGTATTATTGTCTATTCTTTAGTGATTTATAGATTATATTTAATATTAAACCAACGAATGCCACTGAAATAGCGATATAAAACGCATAGGTATAACTTCCACCATTATTTGCTAAAATATCAGCGGTTACTTTGGGGGCAAAAAAGGCTGCTGAAGAATAGCCAATAAAAATGACACCATAGTTTACGCCTTGATTAACTGGACCATAATTTTCCATTACCATTGGCGGGAAAACGCCCATCACACCACCAAAACATAAACCTAACGCTATAATTCCTATTGCAAAACCTATTTGCGATGGTATATATAAAAATGCGATAAAAGCAAAGATGATTACCAAAAAAATGATATTCAATGTTTTATTTCGTCCCAGTTTATCTGACACTGTCCCCCAAACCACACGTCCGGCACAATTACTTAACGAATATAAACTCACATAAAATGAAGCAATACCCGCAGTTAATCCAAACATTTGTTGACCAATTCCAGAGGCGTTTGAGGCAATCATTAATCCCGAGAAAGCCCCTGTTCCAAGCATAAAAAATATAAGGTAAAAATAAGGTGTTTGTAACATCTCTAGCCAATTTTTATTAATAATAGCTTTACCTTGTTGAATACTTGCCGGAGTCCAACCTTCTGGTTGGTAATTAACGGGGGCAACTTTAATAAAGACACTGGCAACCACAACGACGATTAAATAGCTACATCCAAGTGTTTGAAAAGCATGCAAAACCCCATAATTTTCAATTAAATGATGACCTATCGGCGCAGCGATAATCGATGCACCGCCCATCCCGGCGGTGATAATTCCGGAGGCAAGACCTTTTTTATCCGGGAAAAACCTTATAGTATTACTTAAACAGCCAGAATAGGCCAACCCTTGGCCAAAACCACTTAATAATCCATAAGTTACATACAACATAATTGGACTAGTAACAAAACCTGATAGGAAAAAACCAAGCCCAAATAACAGCCCACCAATAACACTAGACCATTTTGCCAACCCTTTATCGGTTAAAAAACCACCTAGTATCATCGGAATAGGACCCACTGCTGCATTAATTGAAAATGCAATCATGACATCCGCTTTACTCCAATTTTTTGCAAGGCTTAATGGTTCGGCGAATACACTAAAAGCATAAATGGCCCCAGTACAAAGTAAAATCGAAGTTGAGGCAATTAGTACTACCCATCGATTTATCGTTTTATTTGTTTGATCCATGATTGCTATCCTTCCTTAGATTTATGTCATGCGAAGCCGTTTTTCCTGCAATTCGACCAAATGTAAAAATATCAGTTAGAGAGTTACCGCCCAAACGATTTCCTGCATGGATACCTCCTGCCACTTCACCTGCAGCATATAGACCGGAAATTTTTTGTCCCTTACTATCTAATACATGAGTTTGTGTATCAATTCTTAAACCACCCATTGTATGATGTACTGCCGGTTTTCTTGGCGTAGCATAGAATGGCGGAATTTCAACTTTTAGATCAAACACATCTTTACCAAATTCAGGATCGTGTCCAGCATCAACATAAGTATTATAATCAGCAATAGTTTGTTTAAAGACTGTCGAATCCATTGCTAGTTTTTCAGCTAACTCTTCTAGGGTGTTAGCGCAAAATAGCGTTCCGGCAGCAATTTGCTTATCAATTTTTTCTTGCGAAGTGTTGTAAGCCGTTTTTTTAATTTGTTCATCAGCAATTAAATAAAATAACCCACCATTATCAATAGCGGCCTGAGTTAGTTTATCTCGACTACCATATTCATTAACAAATCGCTTACCTTGCTTGTTTACCATAATGAAATTTTGCGGTGGTACTTGTAGTCCACTGAATAATGCACCTGTGTCAGGATCGGAAACCGGCATCATTTGAGAAAATCCCATACCGACCAAATCAGCGCCAACACTTTGCCCTAAAATAATACCATCGCCTGTAATAGCTGGTGAGTTAGAGGTTTTAATATCATCGTCAATTTCTGTCCAATAAGTATTATACTCTTTTAACATTTTAGTATTTGCACCAAAACCGCCTGATGCCAAGATGACAGCATTGGCTTTAACAGTAATTTTTTTACCATTTAAACCAGTACCAATAACTCCAGATACATGTCCATCTTCAACTATCAGTTTTTTAACCGCTGTGTCAGTAATGATTACGCCACCATGATCTTCAACATATTTCTGTAAAGCAGAAACATATGCATAACCTTCACTTTTTAACGGTTTATGACCTCTACGCCATAAAGCACCAACTGGCATTGTCACGTCGTGTTTGTCAAACTCAACACCAACATCTTCAAGCCACTTGACCGATTCTAACGCCTCGTCAGTTAAAATTTTAACCAAATCATATTGACCATAAATAATATTACCTAATTGGTCTGTACGTTTACCACCAAGATAAGTTTGGATACGATGTAATAATGCTGAATCAAACAAATAACCTGTTTTACCGGTATTTTCAGCTAAATAGTTGGTAATTTGTTGTTTTAACTCTTTAAAATCATCAAGATATTCACTATCAATCGTTGACTCATCAATAGCCGAAATTTCCTGTAAAGTATGACTTTCACCCGCGATAGCATCAAAAGTGTTTTGCCATTGCGGATTTGCCGCATTCATTGGACCTCCGGTCCGTACAGTATTACCGCCAATAGCTGGGAATTTTTCCACGACTATGACCTTTTTACCTTCCTGCAAAATACTTGCAGCTGCGGATAATCCAGCCCCACCAGCACCAACTACCACTACATCAGTAGTATACTGTGCATCTGAAGTATCGACCGCACTCGGTGCTTTCGGTCTTTTACGTAATACATCCGGGTTAGCTCCTGCCATTTTTATTGCTTTAGCCACGCCGTCGATAACACCATTACTCGTTACTGAAGCTCCTGATAAAATATCAACATTAAGGGTCTGACCTTCAAGAATTTGTGAAGGAATACGTTTAAATACGACATCAGCAATTCCCTCTGATTCACCTTCAGTATCAATATCAATTGATTCAATACGATCCATTGATAACGTAACTACCATAGGTAAATCACCATTATGTCCAGGCGCAGTTACACAATATTGGCCCGGTTCATAGGTAATCTCTTCCGGCACATTAAGTAAATTAGCAACTTGAGTGAAACGTAAAAAACGCCAAAAGCAACTTTCAAGAAAATCGATAGTCCGTTCTGATTTAATATTACCCTGTTCATCAAAAGCATGATGTGCTTGACCGAGCAAAAATTCGTAGCCAGGCATAACGGTTGCATTAACACCTGGGGCATCAAGAATTTGGCGTAAATGTAATTGAGCACGTGACGAACCTTGTACATCATAAGATGCACCAACAATCATCACCGGTTTACCATCAAAAGGATGTAAATTAAATGAAAGCCATTCAAGTATACTTTTCAAAGCTGAAGGAATCGAATGATTATGTTCTGGTGTTGCAATAATAACGCCATCAGCCTCAATAATTTTATTATTAAAATGCTGAATAATATCACTATTAGATTGATCATCTGACTCATTAAACATTGGGACATCGGTCAATTCTAATATTTCAATTTCTGCTTTATGCTTAAAATGTTTTTGCATAAATTGTAATAGCATTCGGTTATAAGATTCTTGAGCATTAGTTCCAACAATTCCAATTAATTTCATGACAATGCTCCTTCTTCTGCTGTTTTTAACCAACTGAATTTTTTATTTTGCTCGGTATTAAATTTTTCTGTCGCCAGTAATTGGTTAGTTAATTTTACAAATAATAAAAATTCGTCAAAACACTCTTCCAATTCTTTCACTTTGTCTAAATAAACCAGATTACCTTTTTCATCAAATGCTTGCAGAGATTTTCCTAATAAAAATTCAGAACTAGGCATAATACGGGCTTTCAATTCAGGAGCATCTAAGATTTGCCTTAAATGAGCTTGGGCTCTTGAAGAACCTAACATACCGTGCGATGCACCAACAATCATGACACATTTATTAATCAACGGTCTGGTGGTATAAGACAGCCATTCAATAACACTTTTCAACGCGGCTGTTATTGAATGATCATATTCTGGCGTGGCAATGATGATTCCGTCAGCCGATTCAATTTTATCCGATAACGCTTTAACCGCTGGAGGAGGCGTTTTATCCTTCGGTTCATTAAATGCCGGTAACGATTTTATTTCACAAACTTCAATTTCTGCTTTATCAGCAAAATGTTCTCTCATATAATGAAGTAATTTTCTATTAGTAGAACTATCTGAATTAGTTCCAACTATACCAACGAATTTCACTTTATAACCTCACTTAGTACCTTACAGTACAATTAAATCAATATTAAAATTTTAGTAATACAAATTCTTTAGTCGACAGCACAAAGAGGTAGATTGAATTTTAGTTATATTAGGCCTATTGACTATTGTGCAAATCATTATGTAAGCTAGTGTAGAACAGAAAAAAAGGTTTGTGAAATAGCTGATTAATTATGGGGTTATAAGTAATTTATTATAATGAGGTTTAATAAAAGAATTTAAACAAATGGCAAAAATTAATTCGCTCAGTATGTTGCAATACATTGATGTTTTACTTAAGCATGGCAATTACACTAAAGCTGCGCAGAATTTGTATATTTCTCAATCATATCTAACCCAAACAATAAAAAAAATAGAAAATGAACTAGGGATTGATATTATCAATCGGCAAAGTACCCCCTTACAATTAACCGAAGCGGGAAAGATCTATTATCAGTATTTAACATCATTAGTTAACGAACAAGAACAATTCAAAAGAAAAATCAAAAAATATACTGACAGTGATTATACCGTTATCCAAATTGGTGTATTACCAAGTTTAGGGACTTATCTACTACCGCTATTTTTACCTAAATTTATGAGTAAATATCCTGATATTAAAATAGAATTACATGAATATATTCCTAAAAATAGTGAAGAAAAAATTGAAAATCAAACCCTGGATTTTTTTATAGGACAGAATCCAGAAACAATATCCCAAAATTTAATTTGTCATAAATGTGGTAAACATCGATATTACGCCTTAATACCAGAAACCTCAAAATTATATCGAAAAGAAGTTAACGCTAATGAATATAATCATAAATTCATGAAATCATTGTTACAAGAAAAGCTTATTTTGACTGCACATGGTTCAGCAATTCGTCAACAAGTTGATTATCTTATTCAAAAATATCGGATTCAACCCAATATTATTCTCGAAAGTAGTAACATTTTTACACTTGTTGAGTTAGCTAAAAAAGGGTTAGGAATTACTTTTATCCCTGAAA
Organism: Gilliamella sp. LMG 34359; assembly: GCF_984569085.1. Lineage (NCBI taxonomy): Bacteria > Pseudomonadati > Pseudomonadota > Gammaproteobacteria > Orbales > Orbaceae > Gilliamella > Gilliamella sp. LMG 34359. Next base: position 3,573,088 of record NZ_OZ474906.1, read on the forward strand.
GCGTCTGTGTCAATGAAAAACCAGGTGATCTAGCATATAATTTAATACCACTGCCTTTGGATCTCATCTCGTTGAGTTATTTTATTGCCTACTCTTCTCATAAAATGCTTAGCAGTGTGGAAAAAGAACTTATTGACCTATTCATCTCTTCTATACCATAAATTATCGGGTTAATGACTAATCTTAAATAACCAAATTAGCTGTAGATTACGTCAATAACCCATTTGAACAAGCAAATTCTTTATTGGTGGTAATAACCATTCCTTCAATATTGGCTAATTGATTAATTTTTTTTATCGCATTCTCGGCACTATAACCATAGAGTTGCGTCGTCAAAATTTCACCATCTATTGAATGCGTTGATACAATGGTAAGGCTTTCGATCTCTGTTTCTACAGGATATCCGGTTTGACTGTTAAAAATATGATGATAAGTTTTACCTTTATAATTAAATGTTCTTTCATAAAGTCCAGATGTGACTACCGATTGATTTTTAATCTTTAATACCTTAATTACATTGCCGCGACTTTGAAACGGGTTTTGAATACCTACTCGCCAAAATCCATCATCATGAAAGGGACACTCACCATAAGTTAATACATTGCCCCCTAAATCAATAAATGCCGATTTTGCGTTCAGTTTTTTAAAAATTTGCAGTATGTTATCGGCAAAATACCCTTTAGCTAACGCCCCCAGATCAATGGCCATTCCTTTATATTTTAAAAATACCGACTTATTTACCTCATCCAAAACAATATCATTTGGATCGATAAGAGTTAAAAGTTGCTGAATCTCTGAATCCGGTGGGTATCTAGCGTCATGAAATCCGACTCGCCATGCTTGTATGAGCGGACCAATTGCAATATTTAAAAAACGATTATTAATTAAACTTTGCGCTTTACCTATTTTTATCAAGGTAAAAAGATCGGGTTTTACTGTTACAGGCTTAATACCGGCATTAAGATTGATTTGCATTAAATCTGAATTGCGACAATTAGCGCTAAAACGACTTTCATAATCAATTAATTTTTTTTCAGCTATATCTAATAAATCTTTTGCACGATCATGTTCGACCCAGATTTGAATTATGGTCCCCATTAAATTGAGGAATCGCTTATCATTCTTCATGCTGATGAGTTCCTAATAGTAAAAATTATGCTGGTCACAACTTATTAATCTTAAAGTCAGTTATAACAAAAAAATAATCGACTATCAAATCACAGTTTCACAGGTGATATGTAAACATTTTATTACACAACTAAATTAATTAAGTAAAATATCGAAAATTAAGTTTACTGCAATGTAATTTTGTGTTTACATATGTCATGTTTATGTATTTAATATTTTACATATAAAAAATATGAATGATTTTAACAAGGAAAATAAAATGTTAAAAGACACACTAAATAATGTTCGAATCAGAGATGAACAGATGCTAATCACCCCAGAAGAGATTAAAAATCTTTATCCATTATCTTCTGAATTAGAAAACCAAATTGCCGCTTCACGCCAAACCATCGTAAATATTTTAGAACGTCGTGATCACCGTTTATTGATTGTTTGCGGTCCTTGCTCAATTCACGATACTCAAGCCGCAATTGAATATGCGCATAAACTGAAAAAACTTTCTGATGAAGTTAAAGATAACTTATTTATTGTCATGCGTGTCTATTTTGAAAAACCAAGAACAACCGTTGGTTGGAAAGGCATGATCAATGACCCGCATATGGATAGTTCGTTTGATATTGAACATGGTCTGAAAAAAGCTCGTAAATTACTTCTTGATATCTCTAAAATCGGCTTACCCATTGCCACTGAAGCATTAGACCCAAATACACCTCAATACATTGGTGATTTAATCAGCTGGTCGGCTATTGGCGCAAGAACCACGGAATCACAAACCCACCGCGAAATGGCGTCAGGGTTATCAATGCCTGTTGGCTTTAAAAATGGCACAGATGGCAGTTTAGATGTGGCGATTAATGCCATGAAATCAGCTTCCATGGCTCATCGATTTGTGGGTATTAATCAACAAGGGCAAGTTACTGTATTACAAACCTTGGGCAATCCACATGGTCATGTCATTCTAAGAGGTGGCAAAGCACCTAATTTTGATGCTGAAAATGTTGCATTATGCGAACTGCAAATGGATAAGGCTAAATTAGTACCTAACCTAATGATAGATTGTAGTCACGCCAACTCAAACAAAGATTACCGTAATCAACCAATTGTTGCTGACTCAATTATTGAGCAAATTAAGCAAGGTAATAATTCAATTATTGGTGTCATGATAGAAAGTAATTTATTTGAAGGCAATCAATCATCCGAACAACCAAAAGAAAATTTCAAATATGGGGTATCAGTTACTGACGCTTGCATTAACTTTGAAACAACTGAGCAATTATTGCGAAGAATGAATAATGATTTAGCACAGCCGTTAAAGAGTAGAAAAAAGTAAACGGTTAAAGCTAAAATTATGTTTATAAATCGCCGACTATTGTCGGCGATTTTTTTACTAACCAAGTTGCTTACGAGCATTACGGAAAATACGCATCCAAGGGCTATCTTCCCCCCAATTATCTGGATGCCACGAATTGGTTACCGTTCTAAATACTCGCTCTGGGTGCGGCATCATAATCGTTGCTCGACCATCACTTGAGGTTACTGCGGTAATACCATTTGGTGAACCATTTGGGTTTGCCGGGTACTGCTCTGTCGCTTTACCAAAATGGTCAATATATCGAACTGCAACCAAGCCAGAAGCTTCTAAACGAGTCAAATGTTCTAAATCACGGGTTTCGACTTGACCTTCACCATGTGAAACCGCAATCGGCATATGCGAACCTGCCATATCGGTAAATAGTAATGACGGACTAGATTGAATTTGAACTAAACTAAAACGCGCCTCAAAACGTTCCGATACGTTACGTACAAAACGCGGCCATAACTCTGCCCCAGGTATCAGATCTTTTAGATTCGACATCATCTGGCAACCATTACAGACCCCTAATGACAAAGTATCATTACGATGGAAAAACTGTTCAAACTCATGGCGAACTTGTTCATTAAATAAAATCGACTTAGCCCAGCCTTCGCCTGCCCCTAATACATCACCATATGAAAAACCACCACAAGCAACAAGTGTATTAAACTGATTCAAGGTCACTTGGCCAGATAATAAATCTGTCATATGGACATCAACTGATTCAAAACCAGCGCGAGCAAATGCTGCTGCCATTTCAACATGTGAGTTCACGCCTTGTTCGCGTAGAATTGCCACTTTCGGTTTTACACCTTTGACGATATAAGGTGCAGCAATGTCTTGCGCTGGATCGAAGGTAAGTTGCACATTCAAGCCCGGATCTTCATCATTTTGTTTGAGTTGATGCTCTTGATCGGCACATGCTGGATTATCACGTAAACGTTGCATCTGCCATGTGGTTTCAGCCCACCATGTTCTTAACGTTAGACGCGATTCGCTATACACCACAGCAGAATTATTGCGTACGATAAATTGCTGTCCAGCTTTAGCTTTTCCTAGTGTGTGAACTGCATGCGAAAGCCTAAACTGGTTAAAGCAGGCCATCACTTTGTCTAGCTCACTGCCACGAATTTGAATAACTGCACCAAGTTCTTCATTAAACAGTGAAGTAATTACATCACTACCGAGTGAATGAATATCAACATCAATACCACAATGCCCGGCAAATGCCATTTCAGCCAGTGTAACCAATAAACCACCATCTGAACGGTCATGATAAGCCAGTAAGCTTTTTTGAGCGATTAACGTTTGGATAGCTTGATAAAAATCCGCTAACTCTTTGGCATCACGGACATCAGCGGTTCTTTGCCCTAGGTGACGATAAACCTGCGCTAATGCTGTAGCCCCTAATGCTTGATGACCTTTAGATAAATCAATAAATAGTAATAGATTATCCTCATCTGTACAAAGTTGTGGGGTAACTGTTTTACGCACATCTTCAACACGCGCAAAAGCGGAAATCACCAATGATAACGGTGAAGTTACCGTTTTTTGTTCACCATCTTGTTGCCATGTTGTTTTCATTGACATAGAGTCTTTACCAACTGGAATAGCTAATCCTAAAGCAGGACATAACTCTTCACCAATGGCTTTAACCGCTTGATAAAGACCAGCATCTTCACCTGGATGACCGGCGGCAGCCATCCAGTTAGCTGAAAGCTTAATACGTTTAATGTCGCCAATATTTGTCGCAGCAATATTGGTAATTGCTTCACCAACCGCTAATCTAGCTGATGCAGCAAAATTAAGCAGAGCAACAGGAGCTCGTTCCCCCATTGACATTGCTTCACCGTAATAACTGTCTAAACTGGCTGTTGTCACCGCGCAATCGGCAACCGGCACTTGCCAAGGTCCAACCATCTGATCTCGAGCAACCATACCGGTTACCGAACGATCACCAATGGTAATTAAGAAAGTTTTTTCCGCCACAACAGGCAAATGTAAAACTCGTTTTACTGCATCATATAAATTGATATCCGCTGTTGAAAAATGATCCCCTTCTGCTTGGCTAGATTTAACATCTCGTAACATTTTAGGAGTTTTGCCCAGTAACACATCTAACGGTAAATCTATTGGATTATTGTTGAAATGTTTATCATGTAACACGACCGCTTTATTTATTGTGGCTTCACCAATCACCGCATAAGGAGTGCGTTCACGCTTACAAAGTTCATCAAACAATTCCAAGCTTTCTGGGTGAATAGCCAGTACATAACGCTCTTGTGATTCATTACACCAAATTTCTAACGGTGACATACCCGGTTCATCGCTTAATATTTTACGTAATTCAAACTGACCACCACAGCCACCATCGCTAACCAATTCCGGCATAGCATTAGACAAGCCACCAGCGCCCACATCATGGATAAATAAAATAGGATTTTTATCACCAAGCTGCCAACAACGATCGATTACCTCTTGGCAACGACGCTCCATTTCGGGGTTATCACGTTGCACTGAAGCAAAATCAAGATCAGCATCTGATTGTCCTGATGTCATAGATGAGGCTGCACCACCACCTAAACCGATATTCATGGCTGGCCCACCTAATACAATTAATTTGGAGCCGATAGGAAATTCACCTTTTTGGATATGTTCACGACGAATATTTCCCATACCACCGGCTAACATAATTGGTTTATGATAGCCTCTGACCTCTTCGCCATTAAAGCTATTGACTTTCTCTTCATAAGTACGGAAGTAGCCTAATAACGCCGGACGACCAAATTCATTATTAAATGCCGCACCACCTAAAGGGCCATCCATCATAATATCGAAGGCGCTAACAATTCGATCGGGTTTACCAAAATCTTGTTCCCAAGGTTGCTCAAAATTAGGAATACGTAAATTTGAAACTGAAAAGCCAACTAATCCGGCTTTAGGTTTAGCACCTTTACCTGTCGCACCTTCGTCACGAATTTCACCACCGCTGCCAGTGGCCGCACCTGGCCAAGGAGATATTGCTGTTGGATGATTATGCGTTTCAACTTTCATTAGAATATCGGCATACTCCTGATGATAATTGTAAGTTCGATTCTCATAATCAGCAAAAAATCGCCCAACTTTAGAACCGTCCATTACTGCGGCATTATCTTTATAAGCGGAGGACACATAATCAGGAGTATGTTCAAAGGTGTTTTTTATCATTTTAAACAGTGATTTTGGTTGTTTTACACCATCAATTACCCAATCAGCATTAAATATTTTATGTCGACAGTGTTCAGAGTTTGCTTGACCAAACATATAAAGTTCAATATCGGTCGGGTTACGGTTTAATTTTTGAAAATTCTCAACCAAATAGTCAATTTCATCCGACGCTAATGCCAAACCTAATTTTAGGTTAGCTGCTTCTAATGCTTGGCGACCTTGCCCTAATAAGTCAATAGTGGTTACTGGTTTAGGTTGTTCGGCTTTAAATAACTGCTGAGCTTGCTCAAAGCTGCTTAATACCGTCTCCATCATTCGATCATGAATTAATCCAAGGAAGATATCTTGTTGTATAGCGGTTAAAGGTGAACTAACTTGCACATAATAAGCAATTCCACGCTCTATTCGATGAATTTGTGATAGTCCACAATTATGGGCTATATCGGTTGCCTTTGATGACCATGGTGAAATGGTGCCTTCGCGTGGGGTAACTAAAAAGAGTATTTTACTTGCTGAATTTTCTACCGCTATCTGCGCGCTTTTAGGGCCATATTGCAACAGCTTATCCAAAGTTGATTGTTGTTCACCAATCAATTCATCTGTTAAATCAACAAAGTGAATATATTGCGCTTCAATATTGATGATAGGGATAGATTGTTCACGACATGAAGTTAAGATTTTATTAATACGAAATGTAGATAGAGCAGAAGAACCAGCTAAAATTTTCATCCTAAGTACTCTTTTTAAGCTAAAAAAGGGAAAAAATAGAGCAGTATTATAAAAGAAAGTCACTAAAGAGGCTATCTTAAAAATCATTATATGATTCAATAAAAAGAATTTGAGTAACCGTTTTTTTACCTTAAATGAGGTATCTTACTGTCATGTAGCACTTTGATTACCATTTTAAACAGCATTTTTAACGGAAGGAGATCATTAAATTAAAAAAATAAATTGATTTATTGAATAAATATTGATTTACTGAATCTGAAAATAACTATATGTGCATTAACAATTTTAAAAAAATATAAGTATCTTTGTTAGAAATATAAGGAAAGTAGGGTGGAATTCTTTTTTTATTTCCTCATTATCATTCTGTTTATTGCAGTATTTGCTAATTTTGCTAATTTGAAGCAACAAATAACAGCCTTACAGAACCAATTAACCGAACTGCAACAACATCTTTTATCCTTTACACAGCGGCTTTATCAATCAGATAAAACCCATGTAGAAGAAGAAAACAGTACGAGGCAAGAAGAATCAGTGCTCAATAGCCCTTCTATCTCTAAAAATGAAACTAATTTTATTGAGATTGAGCAAGAAATGGCTCAATCAACGGTTAATATGCATTCTAATGAAATAGAAGAAAACAATTCAGAATCAGTAACGGTAGAATTAGAGACAATACAGCCATTAAAACCATCCCATCAACAAGAAACATTTTCCAACTTGGCAATTAATGAGCAAAATGAACCAGTTTTACCTGATACTACTGGCCAATCTGATTCTGAATCAATAGTTGAAAACACATTAAGTGTTGAACATGATGAAGCAAAAGTCGAAACTCTAACAATTATTGAGCAAGCATTCTCAGCACAAATCACCGAACCGGATAACCAACCTGAGATTAAACAAGATTCATCTGATCCGTTTGAATCATATCATAAACATTCTCGTAGCAATGAAACTAATATCTCTTACAGCTTGTTTAATTGGTTAATTAAAGTCAATATTATTACTAAAATTGCTATCATAATTCTATTTTTGGGACTGACCTATCTATTTAAATACGGCATTGAACATCAGCGCCATTATCTTTCACCTGAAGTTAGAATTTTAGGTGCACTTATATTAGGAATTGGTTTATTAGCTATTGGTTGGAAATTACGCCGCAAACGTCAAATTTATGCCCTCATATTACAAGGTGGTGCAATAGCAATTTTATATCTGACCATTTTTGCTGCCTTCAAGTTATATGAGTTAATCCCAGCATTAATCACCTTTGCTATTTTAGTTGTGATATGTTCTTCCAGTATTTTATTTTCTATTTTGCAAAGAGCCATAAGTTTGGCAATCATTGCCTGCGTTGGTGGCTATGTAACACCAATTTTATTATCCGATGGTTCTGGTAATCATGTGGCGTTATTTAGTTATTATTTAATGATTTCAACCGCAATCTTGATAATCAGTATCACACAATCTTGGCGAATTCTTAATCTAATAGGATTTACTTTTACTTTTATTGTATCGCTAGTTTGGGGAATACAGAGTTTTACGCCAGAATTTTATAAAGAATGTCAGATCTTTATACTTGCTAATTTAGTAATTTACGGTGTGTTAGCGGTATTGTTATCAATTCGAAGTATCCATAATAAAGAGAAATACCAGAATATTATTGATTTGTTATTACTGTTTGGCGCCCCTTTATGCGGATTTGGATTACAATATGCTATTACCCAACAATGGGAATTTGGTCCAGCATTTTCATCACTAGGCTTTGGATTATTCTATCTTGTTGGTGCCTTTATTATTTTCCATTTGTGGAAATCATTAGCAAAAACACTATCGTTATATTGGTTGGCTATTGGTGTTTCATTCATCACATTAGCTATTCCGCTTGCACTTAGTGCCAATTGGACTGCTACATTGTGGATGTTTGAGGGAACCGCTATTACCTGGATTATGCTCTCTCAAAAATACTACCGTACAGCGCTATCAGGTACCTTAATCATGTCGTTAGGGATTATATCTGCAGCAATATCGTTAGAAAATAATCAACTAACGCCTATACTTTACGCTTCGCTTTTAGGAATTAGTAGCACTGTTTTATTAGTTAATACTTGTTTATGGCACCAATATGGACAAAAAACCGAAGTAACAAAATTAATCAAATCTTTTTGCTTATCTCTAGCTGTTGTTGTTTGGATATCGTGGATTTTATTAAGCATCCCGCTATTTTTACAGCAAATTATTTTGCAAATACCATTAATTTTATTATGTTTTACTGCTTCCTTTTGGTTATGGTATTTCATTGGTAAAAAGATTAATTGGAATTTCATCTGTCATGGAATGCTATTACTTTGGGCGGTACTGGCAATAAGTTTGCTAAAAAGCCATGCTGTTTCCTGTTACTATTTTTCTAGCTATTGGCCTTGCAATCTAGCTTGGATCGCAGCCTTCATAAGTGGTTATATCTATCTATATAAAATACAGGATAGCAAAATAAATAGTAATACCGGTATAAATAACCGATTTATTTTATTACATATTAGTCTATTTTGGATGTTACTCGGATGGTTTTCTCGGGAAATATTCCATCTTTTCGATACCTTACCATGGGGATATGAGGTAATAAAATGGAGTTTATTAGCAACGATTGCCAGCGGCATTACTTTGCTATTCTATATCCTTATTAAACGCCAATATATTACGTCATTCACATTGATAAAAAGTTATTGGTCAATCGGTTTGCTGCCACTTATTAGTTATATGGCATTCTATTTGATTGTAGGACTTGGTATGAGTGGACAAATTATCTATTGGCCTTATATCCCAATTATTAATCCACTTGATGAAAGTGCCATTTTTAGCTTAATCATGTTTTGCGTTTGGTTAAAATTAGCGATGAATTATTGGCAAATTGAAAATAAAACAACCAATTTAGCTAACTTTAAAATACCATTACCTAATTTGATTGTGATATTGTTACTGACATTAACATTCCTTTGGGCTAACAGTATTGTTCTGCGTTGTTTGAGTCAAACATTTGATATTAGTTGGAGTACATTTAATTTATGGCACAACAATATTGTACAAATGACCTTATCATTACTTTGGATGTTAAGCGCTGTGATTTTAATTGCTATAGGACACCGTTATTCACTCCGAAAAATATGGTTTTGTGGTCAATTAATGCAAATGATTGTTATTATTAAATTGATATTTGTTGATATCAGAGAAATTGATGGTTTACTACGAGCATTTGCCTTTATTGGTGTAGCATTATTGATGTTACTGATCGGTTATTTTGCACCGTTACCACCGAAACAAAATGATGAAAGTGTGGTCGAAAATGAATAAAAATATTAAAGATATAATTTAAATTGATAAACCAATATCACACAAATTCAGGAAGAACAAAATTGCATTATTCACCATTGAGATCAATACAACTTCCTGAATATTATTTAATTTAATGGATAGAAAGTTATGAAAAAAATCTTATTAAGCTCACTTTTGCTAATAAGTGGTTTAAGTCAGGCAGCAGATAAAACTAATCAATATGCCTATGGTGCTATGATTGAACTTAGCGACAGCGAAAGTATGTATAACCGAATAGAGCTGACCGGTGATATTTATACTCAAGCATTATCAAGCACATTAGATGATGTTCGAGTTTTCAATCAAAAAGGCCAACCCGTTCCCTTTGCATTAGCTAATGTTTATCAACAAAATGATGAAAATCAGACTTTTCCGGTCACCGTTTATAGCTTAGATAACCATCAAGAAAACGATAACAATAATAATCAAGAAGATGAGATAGAAGGGAAAAAACAATCTGCAATTGGCCAATATAATATCAATATCAATAATAAGAATGTACAAATTAACCTTGATAACGCCAATAAACTAAATGAATATCAGGCAACCTATTTGTTACAAATTCCTAGTGAGATTAAATTAGGTCAACCATTTAGTCGTTTATCTATCGATTTCGAGAAAATGTCAAATTGGCAAGCAAGCGCTAACCTCCTATATAGTAACGATTTGAAAAGATGGCAGACTGCGATAGATAATGTTCCGATAATGTCTTTGACAAATAATAACAATAATCAATCATTAAACGTTAATACAATTGACTTACCGTCTGGTATGAATTTCAAATCTATCTATTGGATTTTACAGTTAAAATCAGATAAACAACTAATACCTAGTATTAAAACGGTTAAATTCACATCAAGAAAAGCAACGCCAGTAAGGGATCTGTATCCAATCGATTTAAACTTAATCTCAGCTGATGAGCAAGAAGCTATTTATCAATTATCTACCTCACTACCGATTAAACAGCTCACTGTTAAACTACAAAATGAGCGGACTGTTTTACCGGCAACTATTTTTTATAAAACTAGTGACAATGATAAAACATGGCATAAACTTGATGATTATATTTTTCGCAGAATAAATGATACCAATCAAAGTCAAACAATTAACATTAACAATTCGACTTTAAATATTAAACAGTTAAAAATTAAAGCAATTAATGCCTCTTTAGATACCCCACCTTCTGTTACCGCTTACTTATATCGGATGAGGATTATTTTTAACAGCGCTAATAATGGACCATTTATTCTTGCTTGGGGTTCGGCAAAAGCTAAACCGGCATCATTAAGTGAAAAAGCACTGCTATCTGACACCATATCTGCAAAAGATGTACCAGAAGCTTATTTAGGTGATAAAGTTAAATTAGGTAACCAAAAGGTATTATTGCAAACCGATGATAATTCGAGCAATTCATCTTCTTTATCTAAATGGCTAATTTGGGGAGTTTTAATAGCTGGTGCATTATTTTTAATGCTGTTAGCTTTAAAATTACTAAAAGAGGTTAAAAAAGCCGAATAACCTCATTATAGAGATGAAAATAAAAAATAGAGATGAAAATAAAAACGCCAATCGAAATTGGCGTTTTTATTATAATTATGCTTCGTTCCAGCTATCTCTTAAGCCTACCGTACGATTAAACACGAGATTATCTTCAGTCGCATATTTACTATCTAGACAGAAATAACCTTCACGTTCAAATTGATAGGCTTGTTCAGCTTTAGCCTTTTGTAAACTAGGCTCAACAAATCCTTGTTTAATAATTAAAGAGTTTGGATTAATGGTTGATAAAAAGTCTTCAGCACTACCTGGATTTGGGGTATTAAATAAACGATCATAAAGACGAATTTCGGCTGGTTTGGCAAACTTGGCTGATACCCAATGAATAACACCTTTCACTTTACGTCCATCTTCAGGATTTTTATTTAAGGTAGCAGGATCGTAGCTACAATAAATAGTTTGGATATGACCTTCTGCATCTTTTTCAACGCGATCAGCACGTATCACATAAGCGTTACGCAAACGAACTTCTTTACCTAATACAAGGCGCTTATAATTTTTATTAGCTTCTTCTCTAAAATCTGCGCGATCGATATAAATTTCGCGAGTAAACATGACTTCTCGGTGACCGAGTTCTGGTCGATTAGGATGATTTGGCATGCTTAATACTTCATCGATTGTTGCCGAAAAGTTTTCAATGACCACTTTAACCGGATCAAGTACCGCCATCGCTCGCGGCGCATTTTCATTGAGATCTTCACGAATACAAAATTCAAGAGTACTCATTTCAACGGTATTTTCTTGTTTAGTTACCCCGATTCGACGACAAAATTCACGGATTGAAGATGGAGTATAGCCACGACGACGCAAACCTGAAACAGTTGGCATACGCGGATCATTCCAACCATCAACAATTTGTTCAGCAACTAACTGGGTTAATTTTCGTTTAGAAGTAATCGCATATTCAAGATTTAATCTTGAAAACTCATATTGATGAGGTCTGGCTTCGATAGTAATATTATCTAAAACCCAGTCATATAAACGACGATTATCTTGGAACTCAAGGGTACAAAGTGAATGGGTGATATTTTCAATGGCATCCGATATACAGTGAGTAAAATCGTACATTGGATAGATACACCATTTATTACCAGTTTGGTGATGTTCAGCAAATTTAATCCGGTATAACACAGGATCTCGCATAACAATAAAAGGTGATGCCATATCAATTTTCGCTCGTAAGCAAGCTTTTCCTTCAGCAAATTTACCCTCTTTCATTTGGATAAATAATGCTAAGTTTTCTTCAATACTGCGGTCGCGATAAGGACTATTTTTACCGGGTTGTGTTAAGGTGCCACGATATTCGCGAATTTCATCAGCAGACAGTTCATCGACATAAGCAAGACCTTTATTGATAAGCTCTAATGCATATTCATATAAACGGTCAAAATAGTCAGATGAATAGCAAATCTCACCATCCCATTCAAATCCTAACCAACGAACATCTTCTTTAATTGATTCAACATATTCAATATCTTCTTTAGCTGGATTGGTATCATCAAAACGTAAATTACATTTACCCTGATAATCTTGGGCAATACTGAAGTTTAAACAGATAGATTTTGCATGACCAATATGTAAATAGCCATTAGGTTCTGGCGGAAAACGGGTATGCGTTGTTTTATATTTTCCGGCAGCAAGATCTGCATCAATAATTTGACGAATAAAGTTTGTTGGACGAGTTTCGTTCGGTAAATCACCGCTCATAAAAAACCTCTGATTATATATTTATTTACTCATGACCAATTTAGAAATGAGATTTATCATTTTTATCATTTTGACCGACGAATATAGCAAATTTTTTGTTTTTTCGAAACGTTAAAACATGAGATTTAAATTTTTTGAAAAATATCTCAGCTCAAACGGATAATACTCCGCAATAATTTTAGCAAAATTATTGATTAATAATAATGATTAAAAATAGATAAAACCATTACTATGAATTAACTTTGCTTAGCGGATTTTGCTTCTTTAACAAATAACATTGCCGTTATGCCAACCAATGTTATAACTGCTGCTAGGTAAAATCCACTATTTAAACTTCCTGTCTTATCGGCAATAAGGCCGGTAAAGTAAGGGGCACAGATTGAGGCGGCCATACCAAAAAAATTATATAGTCCAAATGCAGTACTTAATGATGCTTTAGGCGCATTATCAGCAACTAAAGCGATCAGTACCGGATTTAAACTAATTTTACCAATAAAACCGTATAGTATCAGCACTGCCACAAGTACCGCATAAGAATCACAATAGACTATTGAAAAAATCGCTATTAAAGATAACGGCATCATAAATAAGACCACCGGTTTACGGCGACCTAATTTATCTGAAACATAACTACACAATAGTGTCCCAATAATTGAGATCCAAGGTACAATTGAGGCAATTTGTGACGCTTCAATTTTATTCATGCCGCGTTCTACTTCAAGATAATTAGGTAACCAAGTGATAATAACAAAAAAACCATAAATAGAACAAAAGATGGTGATATATGCCAAAACTAAATTGCGATTTTTAAACAGTTGAGAAAAATTGGTTTTTTCTGAAGTTTGGGATGCGACTGAAAATTTGGATTTGTCTTTAATAAAAACAATCATCAAAATAGTAACTATTACGATTGGCATCGCCACCATCACAAAAGGTATTTTCCATGAAGTATTGAAAACCGAGATCATCACACTGGATAGATAATATCCCATTGCTATACCAAAAGACATACCACTACCAATGATGGCACTACCTAAAGTTATCCATTTTTTCGGAATGGCTTCAGACGATAACGCATATTGAGGTCCATAATAACATCCTTGTGCAGCACCCGTTAACATCCAAAGGATTAAGAAGATTGTAAAGGAAGGCACAAAATAGATTGCCGCGATGAAGATAGCATATAAAGAAAATCCAGTGACTAAAACTCGCTTACGGCCAATTTTATCACCGAGAATACCTGATGGTATTTGAAATAAGGTATAAGCAAGAAAAAACAAACTCATGATGCCACCGGTTGCAGCTTTAGTTAAACCAAACTGAGTTTGTAATTCACCAACTAAAGGACTTAAAACCGATCTGCCAGCATAAATTACTATCCATCCCAAAAAGAAAATTATCACCAATTTAAGCCAATAACCTGTTGGAATATAAGGTGTTAAATCATTTTCCATAATACTCACCTCATTGTGCAATAGAGTAAATATTATCCTATAATAGCAGTAAAAAAATGAAATACCGATAAATAACCAATATGATCATTTTTTATCATAAATATTAATGATAAAACATGATTAAAAATCACCTGATTTTATTGAAACCACAAATCGTGCGCCCCCTAATGGGCTGGTAACCACAAACGCTTTACCGTCATGAAATTCTGCCATTAATTTTACATAAGCTAATCCTAATCCATAACCACCCGTTGATCGAGTACGACTGGTATCAAGACGAGCAAATGGCATAAAGATCTTTTCACGCGCATCAAAAGGAATCCCTGTACCATCATCATCAATTTCCAAAATAACACGATTATCCTGTTTAGTGATATTTAATACCGCTTTATGCGCTGCATACTTAAAAGCATTGAGTAGCAGATTTTTGACGATAGTTTCTGCTAAATTTGTATCAATTTTGGCGTTGGCATCTTGGCTATGGCAAACGAGCTCAAAACCTTTAGGTTTAAATAGCGCTAATGACTGACAAACTTTTTCACCCCACTGTTTTAACGATACTGTAGTGAGATTTAATTCAATATTGCTTTGCTGCATTTTGAAATAATTCAAACTAGCGTTAATCAATGTTTCGAGTTCATCGATATCATCACTCATCCCTTTTTGTAATGCGGCTCTTTCATCTTCGTCAGTAGATTCTTCAAGCATACTCAACTCAAATCGCATTCGTGCAAGAGGAGTGCGCAGTTCATGTGCCATTGCATGCGAAATCGTTTGGTTTGTGCTCACCAAATGCTCTATATGAGTGCCCATATTATTTAAAACGTTGGCTAATGGTTTGAATAGCCAACCTTTCACATTTTCGGTACGTGCTTTTAAATTGCCTTGTCCTAGTTGTTCGGCAGTTTGACGTATGTTGACCAGATCTTTCCATACGGCGCTGAAGGCAAAATAGATTAAAATAAAAAAGATTATGGCACTAAATAAAGCCCAAATAATAAGAAAAACACTTAACGACATGGTATTTGAAGCTAATATATCTCGCATTAGAATCGGACCTAATTGCAATATATGCCCATCATTGAGGTCGATATATACCACCTCATCATCACCATCATAAGCAAAATTTAATTTTTCCAACTCTTTTTTTACCGAATGGGATAATGTAGTGTTTGCTGGTAAAATTTTTATGGGATAACCGAAATAAGGCTGTAATTCATCAATCACTGTTTGCAGTGGTCGCTGTTTATTCTCATCAATGTGTTTACGAATTAAGTTAACCGTTCCTCGCTGAGACTCACGAAAAACGATATGATCATCAGGCATATCAGTTAATGACGAAGGTAACGAATCAAATACTAATAATGCGCCATAGGCAATAATACATTGTAATGAAAGTAAAATGACCAGATAAAAGACGATGCGACGATTGAAAAATAGCGGTTTAGCTAATAATTGTCTCAATGGTTTTCCCCTTCTCGCATGAATAAATACCCCTTTCCTCGAACCGTTTTAATTCGTGATGGGTTATCTGGATCATCAAATAGCTTGCGTCGTAATCGAGAAATTCGGGCATCAATTGAACGATCACTACCGTCAAAGTCAATACCTCTTACTTGGGAAAAGATATCATCTCGAGATAGAATCTTACCGGTATTATTGGCCAACAACCAGAGTAAATCAAATTCAGCAGTCGTTAAATCAATTTCTTGTCCGTCTAATAGCACTTTGCGATTTTCACCATCAATGACTAAATTTTCAAAGGTCAAAGTATTATTGTTAAACACGGTGGAAGGTTCTTTTAAGCCTTCTTTATCATTTTCGATCTGTTTGCGTCGTAGCAATGCTCGAATCCGAGCAAGTAATAATCGCGGCTCAACAGGTTTGGCTAAATAATCATCCGCACCCAACTCTAATCCGACAATTTCATCAATATTGTCTTCGCTAGCGGTCATAATAAGAATATAGTTGGTAAACCATGAACGTATGTCTCGACAGATATCAAAGCCTGATTTTTCAGGGAGCATTACATCTAAGATAACCAAATCAGGATTAATTTGTTGTATCTTCTCTTCTGCACCTTCACCGCTATTGTGCCAATCCACCATATATCCTTGACGGATTAGGTAAACTTGTATTAAATTGGCTAATCTTTCATCATCTTCGATAATTAATATACGTTCACTCATTTCAGGCTCTCTTTACCGTAATGTGGACTTCGAGATGCTTCATTATACAGGCAAATTCAGCTTCGTTACAAAATATATACAAAGAGCCAACAAAGATGATTATGGCTTTATGAGAAAATTGGCGACAATATTTATAACCAAACAATTTTCACTTTGAATATGAATAATTTTTCATCAATTACTAATCATCTTTTTCAGCCAGCTTATACTCATCATCATAAACCTATTATTTTGTGTGATTTTGATGGCACCATTAGTATTAAAGATGTAACTGATACTCTACTTAGCCAGTTCGGCCGAGATGGGTGCGATGAACTCGAAGAATTATGGGTCAGTGGTAAAATTGGTTCTCAAGAGTGTATGAGCAAACAGATCGCCCTAATGGACGCGAGTTTAGAAGAGCTTAATTCTGCATTGGCAAAAATTGAAATTGACTCTAATTTCAAAGCATTTATTGATTACACCGAAAAAAATCATATCCCGGTTCATGTAGTTAGTGATGGTTTAGATTATGCTATCCAATTTGTCTTAAAACGTCATGGCATTGAGCATCTACCGATTTATGCCAATAAGTTATTGCATGATAATCATCGAAGTTGGCGTCTTGAGTTTCCTTATGCTAATAAAGATTGTATTAAACAAAGTGGTAACTGCAAATGCAATCATGTAAAACAACAGCAACATTTTCCTCAAATACTGTATGTTGGTGATGGCACTTCCGATTTTTGTGTATCTCATCATGTCGATCTGGTTTTTGCCAAAGACAAACTAGTCAATTATTGTGAGAAAAACCATATTAAACACACGGCTATTGCTAGCTTTGCGGATGTTACCAAGGCGTTAAAACAAACAGAACAATCACTAATTCCAGTCATGATGGTAAAATAAAGGAAGAATAATGAGTACAATTGAAGATTTATCTTATTTTTTACCAGGTAATAAAAATGGGGTATTGTTAATTCATGGTTTAACTGGCACCCCAAATGAAATGCGAATTTTGGCCAATGGTTTACATAAAGCAGGATTTACAGTTTATGCAATACAGTTAGCCGGCCATTGTGGTACTGAAGCTGATCTGTGTAAAACAACTTGGCAAGATTGGTATAAAAGCGTGCAAGATGGTGCTGATTATTTAGCCAAACAGGTAGATAATCTTTTTGTTGCAGGTTTATCAATGGGCGCCCTTCTGGCATTGAAACTAGCTGCCGATCGCCCCAAGCAAGTTAAGGGGGTTGGCGTTTTAGCACCGACATTTTATTATGATGGTTGGAGTATGCCATTTTGGGCAAAAAAATTCTTCTTTTTATTGGTCTATTTTAAAAAACTCGGTATTTTTCAAAAAGTCTCTTTTATAGAAAAACCACCTTATGGCCTTAAAGATGAACGAATTCGAGCCGTAGTATCTGAAAGCATGTTAAGTGGTGACGCCGCATCGGCTGGCCTCGCTGGAAATCCATTTCCCGCATTAGCAGAAATGCAATTATTGGCAAAACATGTTCGTCAAGAATTACCTAAAGTGACCTCACCTTGTTTGATTATGCATTCAGGCAATGATGATATTGCCAATATTGAAACTAATGCAAAATTAGTAGAAAAATTGGTCTCTGGTCCTAAACAATTAATTGTATTAAATGATAGTTATCATTTAATTACTATTGATAGCCAACGCCGAGAGGTGATTAAAGAGTGCGCTTCATTTTTTAATAATCTGGCAGAAGGAATTCAAGCATAATGTCATCCTTAGTTATTTTTCTTTGGATTAGTAATATCTGTTTTGATACCTTAGGACAAGTTGCTTTTAAATATGCTGCAACATCACCTACCAACAGAGATGGATGGTACTACTGGTTAGATCTTGCCAAAAATCATTGGATTTGGATAGGAATATCATCATACGTTGCCGAATTTTTACTATGGTTAGCTTTTTTGACTTTAGTTCCGCTTTCCCAAGGTGTATTACTCGCCTCATTTAATATAATTACGATTATGTTAGTAGGCCGAGTTCTATTTAAAGAATTACTTACACTTTATCGTATTATCGGCATGTTATTAATTACTGCTGGTGTAATCTTTGTGGGGCTATCTTAATATGGCTAGATTCTACCTAATTGGTTTTACAGTATTATTAATGTTTGATACCATTGCACAATGCAGTTTCAAATTAGCAGCTGAACATGCCCAACCTCTGGCAATGAGTATTGAATGGTTAGTCAGGGTATTTTCCGGCCATTGGATATATGTATCAATTGCAGGCTACATTTTAACCTTCTTTACTTGGATGACTTTATTAAAAAAAGCACCAGTAGGCCCGGCTTTCGCAGCTTCGCATTTAGAGGTTGTGACGGTAATGATTGTTTCTATTTGGCTATTTCATGAGCCTATCACATTATTTAAGTTAATTGGTACCATATTGATTGTTTCTGGGATTTTGTTTTTGGCACTGGCGGAAAGTAAACTTACAAAAAAAGCGAATAATCACAGTGATTAATAACTTCAAACCGTGAGTTTAAAGGCCTAGATAATTCAATCCGTTAAAGAATACTAGGCTTTTAACGCCTTTAATAAAGTTAAATTGAGTTGATGCTGTTCTTGTTGCCAATCATTTAACTTTTCAAACGATATTTCTGGTTGTTTATCAAGTGAACTTAGTAAACGCTTAAACCAACTTTTTGGTTGCCATATTGATAACTCACCAGTGATATCACTGCCTATAATTCGCGACTTAACTGAAGAAATAGTATCTAATAGATGGTACGTCTGTAGCTTGCCTTGGTCCCAGTTGGTATGAATAACCTCTTCACTTAACGCATCTTTATCTATCGATAAATATATCGGTTTAGCATTGCGGTATTGTTCAGATAGAAATTGAGTAATAAGATCATCAGGCGAATCAAAATAACGAAAGGCATGGCTTAAACCAATTTTCTTAGTCCACGAAACATTGACATCCAAGCTCCAATAGGTCAGTTTTTTATGAAAAAGTGGTGACCATCTATTTTCCCAAAAATGCCATAAGCCAATATCATGCGAGGTAATGCCTAACACATGGACATGGCTAACAAAAGGTAAACTAGCCACATAACTAACCCACGATCCACAGTGAACACCAAATAGATAACGCATATTATCTGGGTGGTTATCAAAAATAACCACTTCAATTGGATTATCTGCACTATAGTACTTTGCTAGCTGCTCAATCAATAATAACGAAATATGATGGTAATCACCACTGCCCATTAACACGGTACCATAATGTTCTGGTAACGATTGTTGCAATACCTTTTTAAATTTTTGGAATTTTTTTTGACTACAGCCAAAGCGGATGACATCTTGCCACTGAGTGAAATCAAACGTTCTGGCATCGGTAATTTCACCAACGCTTTGATCAAAATTAAGGATAACTGGCGATGTCATGCTACTTTCTCCTTATCTGTTTCAAAATGACCAATTAATTTACGTAAAATCGCTCTTAATAAAGGATTCCGAATATAGACTAAGTGTTTAGTTAACGTAAAACTAGCTCCCAATGAAGCCTTAACTTCTGGATCAGTCCAACCGGCTACATAACTACTCAGATTTTGTTGCAACGCATATTCAAGATTAACAAACCAACTAACAAAATAGAGGTTTAATTCTCTTGCTTGTGGATAAACCATACCAATGTATTTATCGATTAAAACGTTATTTACCACAAAACAGATGTTATAACCAATTAATTTTCCATCATAATGATAAGTGAAAATACGTCCATTTGCTGCTTTGTTTTGTAGTAATTCGACAAAAAATGGTTTGGTTAATAGATCAAAATGTACTTCACTCTGTTCATATACATTGAGATAAAGCTGATAATATAAATCAAGATTGGTGTCATCAAAAAAACAATCATCACCTGTTTGCAAGATGTTAATCACCAATTTTTCACGAGACTTTAGTTTTCTTCTTAAATTCTTACGACGGCTATATGACAATTTTGCCAAAAAATCATTTATCGACTCAAAATCAATGGGAACCCAAGCTAAAGCTTGCCCTTCAACTTCAATAAAACCACGTTCTTTTAAGCAATCAATAATCTCCTTTGAATATTGATTATCCTGCTTGCTAAGTAAAGGTGAATCAGAAGGTAAATCTTTAACAATGACAAAAGGATATTTTTTGGTATAAGTTGCTTTAACATTATCCGCTAATTGATGGGCATCGACTTTATTTGTCAATAAACTATATTCTGAAACGGTTGTCCCCACAAAACATGTTTTTGGTTGTAACCAATGTCGCCATTTTTTATAAAAAGGCAATTTATGAACTTTATTTTTAAAATCATCATCAGCAGTTGTGAGCAAATCAAACTTAGCAGAAAAAGCCGGTATACCATCTTCACTCATCCAGCTAGTAAACTCTTGTGGTGGGTGAGAAAGGAAATTATTTATTAGTTCATTTGGTTCTAGTTGATTGATATATCGCATAACTTTTATAATTGATCGGGTATAGCTATAATCCCGTTAATTGCTATTAACGGGATTATTTTAATTTAGGACTTAAAGTTCTTTTTTAGCTCGAGTGATTAGTTGATCGAGTAATTCAATACCTTGATCAATTTCTTGACGAGTAATATGTAATGAAGGAGCAAAAGTGATAACATTTTTGTAATAACCACCAATATCAAGCACCAAGCCCATTTTATTACCTTTCCAGTCAAGATCACCTGACATACCGATATCAACCATTTTATCAACTAATGCTTTGTTAGCGGTAAATCCGTCTTCAGTACAAATTTCAGCACGAAGTGCTAAACCTAGACCATCAACTTCACCAATCTCTTTGTGTTTCTTCTCAAGTGTTTTTAATCCTTCAAGGAAATATGCACCACTATCCATTACCATTTTTTCGTAGTCGGTTTCTGAAGTCATTTTTAATACTTCTAGACCAACTGCAGTGCCTAAAGGATTTGACGCAAACGTTGAGTGGGTAGAACCAACAGGGAATACTTCTGGATTGATTAACTCTTCACGAGCCCATAAGCCACCTAATGGATTTAAACCATTTGTTAATGCTTTGGCAAATACCACCACATCAGGTTTAACATCAAAATGTTCAATTGACCATAACTTACCTGTACGATAAAAGCCCATTTGGATCTCATCAACAACTAATAAAATACCGTATTGATCTAAAACTTTTTTCAGACCTTTAAAGTAGTTACGAGGCGGAACAATATAACCACCAGTTGCTTGTAATGGCTCTGCATAAAATGCTGCATATTCAGCTTGGCCGACTTTTGGATCCCAAACACCGTGATATTCAGTTTCAAATAAACGTGCAAACTCAGCAACTAAATGTTCACCATACTCTTCGGCGGTCATTCCTTTAGGACGACGGAACGGATATGGGAATGGAACAAACATTGCGCGATCACCAAAGTGACCATAGCGGCGACGATAACGATAACTTGAGGTAATTGAAGATGCCCCCAAAGTACGACCATGGTAACCACCTTGGAAAGCAAACATTAGTGATTTACCGCCGGTAGCATTACGCACTACTTTTAGTGAGTCTTCAATACATTGAGAACCACCAACATTAAAATGAACACGCCCTTGGTAACCGAATCGCTGTTCCATACCTTGAGCAATAGTTTTTGCTAATTCAATTTTAGTTGGATGTAAATACTGGCTAGCACATTGTGGTAACGTATCGATTTGCTTTTTCAGTACATTATTTAAACGCTCATTAGCATAACCGAAGTTACAAGCAGAGTACCACATTTGTAAATCAAGGAAGGCTTTACCTTCTTTATCATACATGTAACTACCTTCACAGCCATCAAAAATCTTTGGTGGTTCAACGTAATGCACGGTATCACCAAATGAGCAATATTTTGCTTCATCTGCTAATAATGTTGCATCGTCAGGACGACTATTAATCATTTCTAAAGTTGGTTTACTCATAATTTATCTCACTAATCCATATTCAAATATGACAAAATGTGGCATTATTATCAAAGAAAACAGATTGTAACAATGTACAATTAATGTATAGATTTTGTGACGATAAGCGCAGCGTGACGAAATTACTACAATGATTGTCTTAAATCGTATCGCTATAAGTGGGTATCAAAATGAAAAATTTAAGCTGCATAATTTCGCTTTTATCAATATTTCCATTAGGGTATACGCAAATTGCATCGGCAGATCCTACATCATTAGGTATCGGTTTAGGTTGGTCTAATTCACCATACAAAAGTTACAGTTCAAGTTACTATCCGGTTCCTCATATTGATTATGACAATGGTTCATTTTTTATTGATGACTTATCAGCTGGTATTTACGCGATTAATGATGATAGTCAAAGTTTATCTTTTGGTGCTCGTTATCTTGCTAATGAATTTAAACCTCATGATTCAGACAACCATAAGTTAAGACAACTTGATAGTCGTCATTCTACCGTGCTAGCCGAAATTGATTATGCAATCAATACTAATTGGGGAATTTTTTCAGGCAGTATTGGCGCTGATGTGCTTGATAAAAGTAACGGAATCCTAGTAAATACCGACTATACTGTGCCTTATATACAAGGAAACTTTATTGTCGCACCTACTATTGGGATAAACTGGGCTAATAGTAAACATAATGACTATTATTATGGTATTTCGCATAAAGAGTCTTCACGTTCAGGTTTACATTATTTTAATGCCGACAGTTCTTTTACCCCTTACTTTGAAATTAATGCGCAATACTTTGTAACAGATAACATCGCTACTTTTGGTGGCGTTCATATTGATAAATTGACTGGTGATGCCGCTGATAGCCCTATGGTTGATGATAGTACCGTCACTTCTATCTATATGGGTGTATCTTATAAATTCTAAATTTTTTATTAAATTTTATTAATAAAACAACAATACTTTATTTGCTACGAAAATTTTATTGAAATCAGTCATGATTAATTAATTTTCATAAACTATTTTTTGGAAATATTACACTATGCTTTGGTTTAAAAATGCAATTATTTATCAACTTAATAACGACAATTTACTTGATAAACAGACGATTGAAAACGCGGTTAAGTCTGCTTCATTTTCTCCTTGTGGTAATTTAGATTCCACTAAAATGGGCTGGGTATCACCTTACAGTGATAATAATCAGGATGATTTCATTATTGATATGCAAGGGCATTTATTATTACGCATCAAAAAAGAGACTAAAATTTTACCTGCACCAGTCATAAAACAAGCTCTAAATGATAAAATTGACAAACAAGAAAAAGCGTTAAGCCGTAAACTAAGTAAAAATGAAAAGGCCACTTTAAAAGATGAAGTGATGATCGATTTAATGCCTAGAGCATTTAGCAAATACAACTACTATTGGTTATGGGTAGACACGCAAAACAAACGAATTATTGTTGATTGTAGCAGTTTTAAACTTGCTGAGGATATTCTAGCCATCTTACGTAAAGAACTTGGTGCGCTCGCATTAACTCCGCTATCTATTGAGAAACCGCTTGAGAAAATTATGACGACTTGGGTTAAAGAGAAACTCAGTTTTCCTCCTTTTATATTAGGTGATGAAGCGGAATTAAAGGATCCTCTTGAAGGTAATGGGATTATTAGTTGCAAAAATCAAGATATCACCAGTGATGAAATGTTAGTTCATTTAGATTTGGGGAAATGGGTTACTAAACTTAAAATCATTGATGAACGTGGTATCAATTTTATTATTCACCCCGATTTAACATTGAAAAGAATTAAATTTGATTCGGTTATTTTGGATGAAAATGAAGATATTGGATCAGATGAATTTGATAAACGCCTTGAAGCTGATTTCTATATTATGGCAAATACGCTATCAAATTCAATAAATGATTTATATATTACTATCAATAAAATTATTTAACCTCAAAAGGACTGGTTATTTTTTACAAAAACTTACCATTACACCTAGCTTCGAATAATATTTGTGCTATAATTTATGGTAAATTATGTGAAGCATAATTATTTATAATAAAAAATTAACACTTTTTAAAAAGTAAAATTTAACAATAAAAGCAAATTAAACAACGTCTATCACAACAAACAAGTTGAGGCAAAAAATGAAAAAAACAACTCTAGCTCTAGCAATCGCAGTTGCAAGTCTAAGTGCTACTGCCGCTAATGCAGCATATGAAGATAATACTTTTTATATAGGTGGTAAATTAGGTTGGTCAGAACTTTATCGTTTAGATGCAAACAAAGTTCGCGGTTATGATAAAGATGAAGCTGGAATTAAAACTTCAAATAGAAGTAATGTTGCTGGCGGTGCTTTCTTAGGTTTCCAAGCTAATCCTTACTTAGCTTTTGAATTAGGTTACGACTGGTTAGGTTCAGCAAAATATAAAAGAAATAATCTTACTGATACTTCTGGTATTGGCGGTAATAGCAAAGTTTCAGCACAAGGTGTCTCTTTAACCGGTAAATTGAGCTATCCATTATCATTCATTTCTGATGATTTAGATATTTATGGTCGTGCTGGTGGTATGATTACTATTTCTAAATGGAAAAATAGTGGTTATGTTAAAACAAATGACAGACTTGATCACGGCACAAAAACTGATGTATCGCCAGTTTTCGCTTTAGGTCTTGATTATCGTCTTAACGAAGATTTCTCAACTCGTTTAGAATATCAATATGTTCAACATATTCATACTCAAACTGACGCATCTCCAAATGCAGGAGCTGTAACCTTAGGTGTGACTTACCGTCTAAATTCACCATCTGTTGCTGTACCAGTTGAAATCAAATCTGAAGTAAACCGCTATATTTTAAATGAAGATATACTATTCTCTTATTCAAAAGCGGATTTAAAAGCAGAAGGTCGTCAAGCACTTGATAACTTGTTAACAACTCTTGTTAAAATTAACCCAACTCAAAGTGCGATTATCGTAATTGGTCATACTGACCGTCTTGGTTCAGATAGCTTTAACCAAAAACTATCAGAACGTCGTGCTCACACAGTAGTGAACTACTTAGTTCAAAAAGGTGTACCAGCAGGTATCATCAGTGCGCGCGGTATGGGTAAATCTCAACCAGTTACCGGTGATAAATGTAATGCACTACGTGATGGTGAATTAAAAGAATGTTTAGCACCAGACCGTCGTGTTGAAATTGAAGTTAAAGCACGTAACGTGCAAGAAGTTCAAGTAATTGATCAAACAAATTAATTTTTGTTATTAATTATATCGTTAAACCCAGCTTCGGCTGGGTTTTTTCATTTATTAATTATGTTAGTAATTGAATAATAGCTTGCTTAAATGCTATAAATTATCCACAAAAAAGATTATAATTATTTAAATATTGTTAGTATCCCAATTAAAGGAGTAACC